>CP063163.1:545000-3122500 GCA_014960805.1 Cytobacillus suaedae
GGTGGCGGAACTGGCAGACGCACAGGACTTAAAATCCTGCGGTAGGTGACTACCGTACCGGTTCGATTCCGGTCCTCGGCATATTTTCAACTTAGACAAAACGAATAATGGCAATATTTTGCCGGTGTGGCGGAATTGGCAGACGCGCACGACTCAAAATCGTGTTCCTCTGGAGTGCCGGTTCGACCCCGGCCACCGGTATCAAACTACGATAGATAAAACACTGATATATCAAGCTTCACACATAATTGTGTGAAGTTTTTTTGTGTTTTCATTAATGTGGAGGTATATCTTTTTTCTGGGGAGGTATACCTTCTTCGAAGAAATAGTCTTTAAACAACATATGTACTCTTTGGAAATTCATAAATACTAGCAAGTTAAATCTGGTTTAGTGGCATTTGAAAGAAACCTTTTATAAATTGTAACGTATAAGCTATTGGGAATCTGATTTTTAACTTTAAAGTTTCTCGTTATTTTTTAAATAGAGGTGAAATTTTGTGAATGTTTTACGAAGTAGTAAGAAGTGGTTATTGTTAATAATGCTCATGGTTGTTGCTGGTTGTTCAAATGAAGAAAAGGTATTTATAGAGGAAGTAGTTGAAGAGAAGATTATTGTCGGTGAAAATACGGAATATGAGCTAAATGGTACTTTAACACTACCGAAAAATAATCAGGAGGCACTTCCAGCTGTTGTTTTGGTACATGGATCAGGTCCGAGTGATCAGGATGAAACAGCGTTTGCCTATAAACCATTTCGTGATATTGCCTTGGGCCTTGCTCAACAGGGGATTGCTGTTATTCGTTATGATAAAAGAACGTATGCTCACGGAAATAAAATGGCACAACAATTAAGTGAACTAACTGTATATGAAGAGACCGTCGAAGATGCGATACGAGCAACTCAACTACTAAAGGAAGACAACCGTATAGACGAAAATAAGGTGTTTGTAGTCGGTCATAGCCTTGGGGGAATGCTAGCTCCTCGGATAGATAAACAGGGTGGAAATTTTGCAGGTATTATTATGCTGGGAAGTTCGCCAAGGCCATTATGGGAGATCGCTTATGACCAAAATATTGCTGCACTAGATAACCAGGCAATGAGTGAGTCAAGTAGGCAACAACAAGATAGGCTTATAGAGATAGAAATTGAAAAAGCCCATCGTCTACATGAAATGACCAATCGTGAGGCAAGTAGAACCACTGTATTTGGAATAGGTGGATATTACTTAAAGGAAATGGAGCAATTTAGCGCAAAATCTATAGCCTTACAATTAGAAAAGCCAATATTAATTATGCAGGGAGAAGACGATTTCCAAGTTTACTTTGAGAAGGACTTTAAGTTGTGGATAGAATTACTAGAGGGACATAAGAATGTAACCCTACAAAGCTATCCAAAGCTAAATCACTTTTTTGTTAACTACGAGGGTCAAGAAAAAGGAACAATTGATGAGTATATGGTACCAGGTCACGTAGATTTAAATGTAATTAAGGATATCGGTGATTGGATATTAAAACAAAATTAAAGGTATGGTACAAAACATTGTAGGGTATAGTTATCTGTTTAATCCCTTAATTTTAATAATTGGTCCGATAGGAAAGTTCATCGTAATTTATTCTGTTGTATTCTTTCAAATCGGACCTTTTATAGTTAGGATAAAGGTTCGAGGTTTCGCTGCTATATTATTTATAAGTATCTATATTGTTTTATAATTTCTAATCGTTTATCACCTCCCCCTTACAATCGGCTTAAACCCACCCAACTCCACATACACTTCTTCACCGTCAACCGTTACTAAATAATAGTCTTCCTTGTCAGTAGGTAATATGGATTGGACGGTATTTCCTCTATTTTTGAAGAATTCATTTATCTCATCACGAGCTACATCCTGTACCCTTCCAGCATCTGCTTTGTTCTTTTCTATAGTAGCTGACGTTACTTGCTCTTTTAAAGTATCAATAACTGATCCCTTTGGAATGCCTTGATTGTAAATCCCTTGTAGTAGCTTAATAACTTCAGAGAAGCCGAAGAATACAATTCCCCATATGATACCGCTAATAAATAACGATAAGCCTATTACGCCTCTTAGTTCGCCTAATTCTTCCTTACTTCCATAACTAAATCCTGTTATCATTCCAACAACAATAGCTAAATAACCCACGATCATAAGTGCTTTTGCTACGATATTATCTTTACCAGCCATTTTAAAACACCCCCAAGTTTTATTCTACCAAATAGTGGTATGATTGTTGGTAGTAGGATAGAAATTTATTATTACTGTTCATAAGTTTGTTTTTGTTTTTGACATTAAAAAACCAGACAACAGAACATAATAATCTAGAGTTCTTATCAGAGAGAAAGTATACTACCTATTGACTTAGGGGGAGGTAAACGATGAAGATCATTCACAAACAACTAGTCCAGTATGGGATGGATCCAACTCTTGCTGAGTACATGGCTGTTTTCCTTTTGATCGTTTTTGTAGTTATCCTGAGCATCCTTGCGAACTTTATCACGAAAAAGATCGTAATGAGATTTATCACCCATTTTATTAAAAATAACAAATTCAAGTGGGATGACATTTTTTTAGAAAGAAGGGTCTTTCATAGACTATCTCATATTGTGCCAGCAATTATTATTTATTACTTTGCAGGTTCTTTTCCTGAGTATCAGTATTGGATCGAAAAAGCGGCAATAGCCTACATCATTATTGTCGGATTGCTTGTAATTAGTAATGTTTTAAATGCTTTCAATGATATTTATAAAACATTTGAAATTTCAAAGACAAAGCCAATTAAGGGATATATCCAGGTAGCTAAAATCATTACTTTCACCTTAGGTGGAATTCTCGTTATAGCAAACCTGATTGGAGAGAGTCCATTTCTGCTATTAAGTGGTTTTGGTGCACTATCGGCTGTGACTTTATTGATTTTTAAGGATTCAATCTTAGGGCTGGTTGCCGGGATTCAGCTAGCTGCTAATGACATGGTACGTGTTGGAGATTGGATTGAAATGCCGAAATATGAAGCAGATGGGGACATCATTGATATCTCTTTAAATACCGTTAAGGTTCAAAACTTTGATAAAACGATTACAACAATACCGAGCTATGCTCTTGTATCTGACTCTTTCAAGAACTGGAGAGGGATGCAGGTGTCAGGTGGTCGCCGTATCAAGCGGTCCATCTTTATCGATACGAATACCATTACTTTTTGCACGGAAGACATGATTGAGAAGTTCAAACATATTCACTTTCTTTCCACTTACATTACAACTAAACAACATGAAATCTCTGAATATAATACAAAACATGAGATCAACAGGAACAATCCGGTGAATGGTCGAGCACTTACGAATATCGGTGTGTTTCGGGCATATGTCACTCATTACCTTCAAAATCACAAAGGAATTAGTGATAACATGACCTTACTCGTCCGACAATTGGCACCAACTGAACATGGATTGCCAATAGAAATTTATGCATTCACCAGCGATGTACGGTGGGATGTGTATGAATCCATTCAATCAGATATTTTTGATCACTTATTTGCAGTGGCACCTGAATTCGGATTGAGAGTATTCCAAAATCCTTCGGGGAATGATTTGAAAAGCATTCTAGGTGAAAAGAACAAGGATGATATCGTTAGGGAAGGGAATGCTTAACGTTAAAATAGTAGGCACTTTAATTCCCTTACATCCCCTAGGATATCTTTTTTCTAGCTGTAAAGAAATATTACTTTGATATGTTTAGAGTGGATTGGAGCGGAGGGCTCTTGACTCCTGCGGGAGTAGAGGGATATCCGGCGAGACCCCACAGGCGCAAGCGCCGAGGAGGCTCGCATCCTCCCCGCGGAAAGCAAGAGCATGTAGCGCAAAGGAACGGACATTGTTAAAAGTGAAGTTGATGACACTGGCGAAAGTCCGAATGGTCCCATTATTGAGTACGGTATGAGAATGCAAGCGGTGTATAATATAAATAAGACTTACCGAGGCGATAATAATGATCAACAATACTTCTATTTAAATCTTTATGTTTTTCTGGTACAGGTGGTAATGCATCCGCTTCTTCTTGTTTCCATACCGACTGTCCAGGTGCAACAAAACGGTTGTCACCAATTTTTACACCATTTGTAACTGTGGCTCCATGCATAATGACGCAATTCCGACCAATTTCTGCATCGTAAATATTAGCATGTTGGCCGATAAATGTATTCCGACCAATAAATAATGGGCCATGAACACAAGCATGGTGAAGCACACTGTTTTCTCCTTCTAAAAATACTCCCCACCTCTGACCCTCCACTGTCACATGCTCTCTCCCAGGATGAACATGCATTAACACATTGTCCTGAATATTCGTGTACGGACCAACATAATAGGGATAACCAGAATCAGCACGTAAGAGGTTTTTAAAACCTACAAACACATCATCAGATATAGTGATGTTTCCAATAATCATAGAATCTGTGCCAATGACTGCTTTTGGACTAATGGTAGGATAACTTATGCTTGTAACCTCTTCAACTGGTGGATTAGCTATGATGACAGGATATCTATTCATAACGATCACTCCTTTCTTTTACATCCCATTCTATGCTGGGTAATCACCTAGTGTTAATCATGAAGAGGACTTATTGTGATAGAAGAAAAGACAGTCTCTTATAAAGAGACTGTCTTCAAGTAGTTTACTAGACTATCATCTAGCATCCCTTTTTTACACAACGCCATACTTTCTTGAATATACAAAATCCAAAGAGAAGTAAAACAAGGAGGCCGATGATACCAACGATGAGACTAACAATAGCACCAAAACCTCCTGGTATAACTAAACCAATTAAAGTAGTGATAAACCCTAACACAGATAGTAGGAAACATATTACACCTGCTAAAAATGCGAGGAATAGCTCAAAAATGCTACATGTAGAATATCCATTGCTCATAGAAATTCACCCCCTTTCAAAAAGGAATGGTTGTTCAAGAATATAGTATGATGAGGGTTGAGAGGTTGTTTGGGATTGTACAAAAAAAGGCTCTATTAAAAGGAATTTGTATGTTTTTATTAGGCACGGAAAAAATAAATCAAAAAAAAGCAATATAGTTAAATCTTTTTTTAACTCTACTTCGTCATAAATGGATGAGTTAGTAACTTTGATAGCAAGAAGGTAATGCTAGGGTGGTTACTACTATTTCGGCGAGGGGAGATTTTACATGCAGTTGTTAAAGTTTGAACTATATAAAATAGCCATACAAAAAAGTATCTATATAGCATTTGTGCTATTGATTGGTGCTACATTAATAGAACAAACCTTACCGAATGGGGCAATGAACAGTATTATTTTTGTGAATCCATTACTTACTGGGATGATGCTGTTGATTGGACTTTCTACTATTTTTACTAAGGAATATAGTTCAGGAGTTGATAATTATATTCTTAGTTCTAAAAAAGGACGATGGGAATTAGTAGGGGCTAAAATAGGTGCATCTTTGATCTATACTCTCGTAGTTATTTTCACTTGGGAAGTATTTAATTTAACTTACAACCACTTGAAGTTTGGTACCACTGGGTGGGGGGAGCCAATTCAATCAATCCCACGTTACGCAGGATCTCCGTATCATTTCAGCATGATAGAATTTCATGTAGTGCAAATGGGAGTGCATGTTTTAGGAGCACTATGTTTTTCATTAGTAATTATTCTTATTTCTTCTATTAGTAAGAATGCATTGATTGCGTTTGTACTTAATTTATTGATATTAGCTGGACCATCTTTAGAGTTTATGGACGAAATTCCTATACCTTGGATAGTAGCTGCTTTACCGTTTGCATTTTTTAATTTGTTAATGGTACAGCCTTTTTTCGTAGAAGCTACAACTGTTTCTATTTTTGGTGTTAGCCTCCTTTCTCCAATATTTGCATGTTTACTAATGGTAGTACTAGGTGGAATTTTCATTGTGTTAATCTATCAAATTATGAAGAAAAAAGAGATAACAGCCTAGCTACTATGTGTAATGACGGAAATTAGGAATTATCCAATAAAGTTTAAAATTTTAATGGGAGTGAGGTGGGAAAAGTTTGGATGACCAACAGTTGATTAAAGAAATAAATAACGGAAGTGAAGCTGCAATGGAAGTGTTGACGAGGAAGTATTACAAGCCAATCTATGCATTTGTGTATCGGAAAGTAGGAAATAAGGAAATGGCATATGACCTTACTCAAGAAATATTTATTAAGGTTATCCAACGAATTTCATCCTATTCCCATAGAGGCACATTCAAAAACTGGCTCTACACAATTGCAGTAAATCATTGTAGGGATTATTGGGGAAGTGCCCAATATCGAAATAATTTACTTCACACTGAGCTACCCGAATCGTTGGAGAGTAAGGAGAAGAATATATCTTACATTTTTGAACGAAAAGAAACGAGGGAGCGGGTAAGGAAGGCTATCCAAAGTCTGCCAGATTATCAGAGGGAAGCCCTTATTCTCAAATATTTTCACAGCATGAAAATTAAAGAGATTGCGGTCGTATCGAATACAAGTGTTCCAACAGTGAAATCTAGATTAAGGCAAGGACTTGATAAATTAACTAAACTCTTAGGAAGGGGTGGAGAAGATGAAAAAGCACTGGACCGAAAAAAGTGAATTGGAGCTGGATGAGGATTTAGATGAAGAGCTTCAGGAGTTATTGAATAAGTTTGAATATGAATTAGATGATTATGATGTTGAGTATCCAAATGAGGCAGAATTAATGAAGACTATTGATACACTAAGACCCTATGTGCCAACAAAAATCAATAAATGGGAAACCTTTGTAACACGTACATCTACAATTGCGAAGCAAGCTTTAACTGAAGTGTATTACATGAGTCCTCTTTTTTGGATAGCAAATGTGGTGTTTATTATGATTGCACTTACTGCAGTGAGTTTAACGAAACAAAATCCATATACAGTTCTCTTTTTTCTCGCCCCTATTCCTACCATGACGGGGTTAATAGAAGTTTTGAAAAGTCGAAACGCTGGTATGTCTGAATTGGAATTGTCTTTTAAATTTAATTTACAGGAAGTAATCCTATCTAAAATGGTTGTCGTTGGAGTATTCAACTTACTGATTAATATTGTAATAACCTTCATTATGTCCTTAGTCATTCAGGATGTACTTGTATGGGAATTGATGCTTTATTGGATCGCGCCATTTACTGTTATTACCTCTATTGCACTTACTATAGTAACTAGATTTAGGAAGACCAATACGGTCACAATAGGGCTTATCCTTTGGATTGCTATGGGTAACCTTTTAAGCAGAATATTTGTCTTGGAAAGTGTCCCGGAGATCTTTTATATGATAATTACAGTCATAGCAGCTGTAGCCATTGTATTCCAAATAAAAACGATTTATAGAAGGGGAATTTCGCATGAATTTAACCATTGATAATCTAACAAAAAGCTTCGGACAAAAGAAAGCACTTGATGAAGTAACAGTTGAGTTAACTACAGGTGTATACGGTATCCTTGGTTCGAATGGATCTGGAAAAACAACATTGATGCGTATCCTTGCTAGTGTAATGAAACCATCATCTGGAACGGTCTATTTAAATGGGCAAGATATTAATAAAATGGATCATCAGTATCGGGAATTAATTGGCTATTTACCACAGCAGGTCGGACTTTATAAAAATTTTACCGCAGAAAAGCTATTAAAATATATTTCTGCTTTAAAAGGCCTAAGTAAAGAAGAGACAGATGCAAAGGTAAGTGAAGTATTAGAGTTAGTTGGCTTAAGTAATGACAGGAAAGGAAAAGTAGGGAAATTTTCAGGTGGAATGAAGCGACGGATTGGAATTGCACAGGCATTGCTGAATGATCCTAAAATACTAATTGTTGATGAACCTACAGCAGGACTAGACCCAAAGGAAAGGATTCGCTTTCGAAATCTTTTATCAAAAATATCGAAGGATCGGATTGTATTATTATCAACACATATAGTTTCGGATATTGAGTTTATAGCAAAAGAAATTTTGGTTCTTAAAGACGGTAAACTGATTTCACAAGAAACACCACAAAAACTATTAAAGGGTATTGAAGACAAGGTATGGTCAGTTTTAGTGACAGAAGAAGAAATTGTTCACTTTCAAAGTAACTATAAGGTTGGAAATATTAATCGTGTTCAGGATAAATTTCAACTACGAATTTTAAGTAACTCACTACCCCATGAATCAGCAAAGCAAGAGGTACCTAATCTAGAAGACTTATATTTATATTATTTCGACGAGGAGAATATAAATCGTGCAGCTACTTAAATTTGAGCTTTATAAAATATTTAAGCAAACCAGCGTATGGGTAACATTTATCATCATGCTGGGGATGTCGTATTTATCATTAGCTTATCCATATGAATCAAAAATAGAAAAAGAGATGTATCAACAATGGGAAGGGCCAATTACGGAGGAAGTACTCATACAAGCAAAGAATGAGTATGCAGCCTTAGTGAAGAAGGAGGAGCAACGTGCTAGCGATGAGGAGGTCATTCTTTCGGATCTGGAGACAATGCAGCTCTGGATGTATCAAAAGATTATCTTATCAGAACATGTGGAGAAGGAGAATGAAAAGAGACTAGATGAATTAAAAACAGTGAACACGAACTCTGCTGAAATGGAAATGAAAATGATTGAAGAAATTCAATTAGATGAATTTGCTCATCACACTGGACCATCTCAAACCGTAGCCTTTGTTGAATTTGGGTCCTTTTTAGTCCTCGGGGTTATGTTGCTCATTGGACTTGCTCCAATCTATTCAAGGGAATATGCTACTGGAATGGACAACTATCTATTTAGTTCAAAAAAAGGACGAATACCATTAGCTTGGGCGAAAATTGGGGCAGCACTCATCTACACGTTCTTTGTTGTCGTAGGTTGGATGAGTTTTAACTTTATCCTTAATTACATCCTACATGGCAAGGAAGGTTGGGATACTCCGATTCAATTCTATACCCTATACATGAACCCAGCTTATGCAGATTCACCGTATGCTTTCACGATGTTAGAGTATCACATGATCCAACTAGGCATCCATCTTCTAGCTGGACTGTCATTCGCACTATTAATTGTCCTAATTTCATCCTTCTGTAAAAATGCGTTGATAACGTTCTTTCTAAGTGCATCTATTTTTATTGCACCAGAATTTTTAGGGATGGTAGAAAGCTTACAGACAATCTTATCATTTTCGTATATTCAAGTTTCAAGGGTACAGTTCTTATTTAATGATTTCAAAGCGATTGATGTTTTCGGATTTCCAGTCTTATACCCAATTGTTGCTTGTATTATTATGGTTATTTTAGGGATTATATGTATGTTGGCGATTATAAGAATTATTAACAAGAGGGAACTATCGTCATAGGGACACATTTTAAGTGAATTCCAAATCATATTAAAATCCTCATAAATCGTTGGTAAATCAACGTTTATGAGGATTTTTTATTTATGGAAAAATAAAGCTACAAGAAGTATCTTTTTTCAAGTTACCAAGAAAACTAATGGCGTTTCCGTGGGAATGGTTATTCGGTAACCAAGTTTGTTTGCTCAACGTAGCTTTTGAAATTATTTAAAATTGCCTGCCATCCTTGTTGTTGAAACTCAATAGGATGTGAAGTATCAGCATCAAATGTTTCAATGACTTGGGTTTCGTTTCCATGGACTTCAAAAGTGATTTTAACTTTTCTACCATCTTCCATGGAATAAGCAATAATATTATGTAGTACTACTTCATCATAGATTCCACCAAAGTCGAAACCAAAACTGCCATCTTTGGCTTCCATCCTTGAAACGAATTTCCCGCCTGCTTTTAAATCATTCTCTGCAAAGGGTGTGTGCCAATCCTCTGAAGCAAAGTTCCATTTGGTAATATGATTTGGTTCTGTCCAATACTGCCATACTTTTTCTACCGGTGCTTGAACTGTTGCTTCTACTGTGATTTTGTTAGATGTTTCCATTTCTCTTTCCTCATTTCTATGAAATAGTTCTTTGCTTAATTATAAGTGTTAATAGTGAGTTGTACTATCAAAAATAGTTCGGCAAAATTTGCATCTTGGTAAAACATAGGGACGGTTCTTTTATGTTAAAAAGAAACACAAGTACCGTCCCTATGTATCTATAATAAACTCTATTCTACAGTTACAAATTAGAAAAAAATTAACAAATCCTTCATTGACAGGAATTATATGTATAAATTATTATTATTAAGGTTGATAATGATTATCATTTTTAAACAATACATATATTAATAGTGAGGAGAGGTTTTGCTTTGAAAAGAACAGCACTGAAAACAATCATTTTTCTATTAATCCTTACATTTTTATCAGCATGTAATTCAACACAATCTTCAAAGAAGGTGGAAAGCGAGAATAACACAGTAGAAGAAAAGGAAATTATTATAACTCATTCAATGGGTGAAGCTACAATTAAACCGAATCCAAAGAAAGTCGTTGTTTTAGATCCTGGAGCACTAGACAATGTATTAGCACTAGGCATAACTCCGCTTGGGGCACCTACTATGCAGCTAGATATGCCCTTTCCGGAATACTTAAGTGAACAAACCAAAGGGATCGAACATATCGGTACTGCCTATGAGCCAAATTATGAAACAATCGCTGCCTTAAAGCCAGATGTTATTTTTGGAAACAAGCAATATCATGAAAAATTATATGAGCAGCTAAAGACAATTGCTCCTACAGTAATTGTTGAAACAGCAGGAACGACTTGGAAAGAAAATTTAAAGGTACAGGCTCAAGCACTAGGTCTTGAATCTAAAGCAGATGAGCTGCTTTCAAACTATCAAAAAAGAATAGATGATTACAAGAAAGTAAATGGAGACAAAGCTCCAGAAATAGAAATTTCACTGTTACGTGCTAACACAGATAAAGTAATGGTGTATCTAAGGCAATCCTTTAGCGGCTCAATTATCGAGGAATTGGGATTTGCTAGACCAGTCGAACAACAAAAAGATGACTTTGCTTTAGAGTTAAATAATGAAGCATTCCCAGTAATGGATGGCGATTATATTTTATGGTTTACAAGAGCTGAGCCGAATATCATTGACACTACCTTCTCGAGTAACCCACTATGGAACGAATTAAATGCTGTAAAATCTGAGAAAGTGTTCAAAGTAAGATATGACACATGGTTAAGCGGGCTAGGAATTCAAGCAGCAAATCAAATTATTGACGATGTCGAAACACTTGTAAAAGAATAATTGTAATTATGACCTATAACACACGAAAACTACCAATTATTTGGTAGTTTTTTTGTGAACAAAAGTGATATTCTGTGGGACCACCTTCAGTGTACCGCTAGAGAGATCTAGAGGAGAAGGTTTCTAAGTTTGATGTGAATTAGGTGAATAAATGTACGAACAATGAGTAAAGGACATCCGTAACTGGATGTCCTTTTTACTATTGAAAGATGCTTACACGTCTTGTAAAAACAGTATTGCCTCTCTAATATTTATAGAATTATTTATCTTCCCTTAACAAATAACTATTCCCATCTTGATCATTAAACGAGAACATGGTGCCGTATGGCATTCCTTGCATTTCGTCAACAGTTACTCCATTTTGTTTCATTTGCTCATAGGCGGACTCGATATCCGTCGTGCTGAACAGGACGGATGGATGTGCAACCAAAGCAATTTACGTTTATTTTTTTAAAAAATTTCAAAAAGCCATGACACCGTTTATATCTAGAATAGGTTAGGTATTTCGACAATTTACCAAAATACTTATTAAATCTTGCTAAAAATCTTCCTGATACTTAATGAAAAATATTTTTATTTTAAACGCCACTTTTTCATCGGTTTACTCCAATAACTAATGTGAGAGGGGATATACAATCTACCATTATATAAATGAGGTGACACCAATGACAGTAAAAGAGGTTTTAGAATATTTTTATAAACATCACGTAAAAACGATGGCACATTGCATCTATCATTTAGTACAAGAAAATAAGATATCCTTATATGATGAATTCTCACCTGATGATTTCGATAAGGTTAACCAAGCTAAAGTAAAAGATATGATAGACAAGAATATATTAGGAATTTACGAGATTAATGTCTATGGTCTAATGATGGACGAGCAGGATTTCGTCTATATATATGCACGAAATTCGAAAGAGGCTACCCAGTTCTTTATTGAAACTTATTACCAACCACCGGTGTATTGTAAAAAGTCAAAGCTAGTACTGAGTTTGTTAGAGGGAAAGAGACTATTTCGTTCCGGGATATGAAGAAGGAGTTTACCAGCATTCCTGCTTTGGTTGATGGATTTTGTAAATACGGGAATGAGACTAGGTAGTTAATTTTAATATAAAATACATTAGCTGGAAATTTAAGGAACCTTTTCCTTCTTTAATCGTATGAACTGTCAAGGAGTAATAGGAAGGGGATAAAAAGTGATAAGTTTACATAGCAGAGAGATTGGAGAGAAACAATGAATCTATTCATAATCATACTTCTATTTGCGGGATATGTAGTTGCCGACTATTTTTGGATTGACCAACAAAGCAAACGCTGGAGCTGGTTTAAGAACATGAAACCAGTTCAAAAAATGCTAGTTGTATCTGCCATTCTTGTGGTGTTAGTCCTGACTTATCTAGGGGCTGATATGGAGTATTTTTCCTGAAAAAATAATAAGTAGGTGAGTGTATGAAAGCCTTGTTAGTAATTGATGTACAAAATGGGATCGTAAATTTTGGTGATTTTAACGATGAACTTTAATTGATGGAAAAAGTAATTAAGGATTTCAAAGAGAATAATTATCCTTTCATCTTCATGAGGCATGTTGATGATGTAGATTGCCGTAAACATACAGCAAAACTCAGTGGTTAAATCCCGTGATAAAAAGGTGGTCTACCCCTAGTGATTCTGATGTGCTAGCAAGTTCCGTATTATAAAACGAACTTCGTGTTTGTTTTTCGATCTCTCCAAATATATTGTCGTTGATGAGGTAGTAGATCTATCCCAACTCAACTCACACTTGAATAGCTATAATCGTAGATTCAAGTATAACTTGATAGGAAACAATACCTCTAGAAGTTACACTTACCTTATACTAATAAAGAGGTGATTGTTTTGTTTGACATGAAAAAAGTAGGGAAACGAATTGGGCAGTTACGAAAGGAAAGTAAAATTACACAGATGGTGCTTGCAGATAAGTTAGGGGTTAGTTTTCAAGCAATTAGTAACTGGGAACGCGGTGAAACCATGCCTGATATTTCGAAACTACCTGAGCTTGCAAGGATATTTAATGTCTCAATTGATGATATTTTAGGGAATAGTAAAGGGACACAATTAGTCAAGAATATTGTAGAAGATGACAACCTTACTGGAGCAGAACCAATCGACAAAGAAGAATTTATTACTGTTGCTTCAATTCTTTCAATAGAACAGGCAGATAAAGTCTACCAAAATATAGATAGTGATCTCTCTTCAAAAGATTTATCTCTGGTAGCGCCATTCCTAAGTGAAGAGATCCTTAATGAGTTAGCCATGAAAGAATATAAGAATAGAGGTATTAAGGGATTAGTAACTCTAGCTCCATATATAAGCGAAGAAATTCTTAATGAATGCGCAGAAGAAGAATTTGAGTTAAATGGATTAAAAGGTTTAACGGCGGTAGCCCCTTACTTAAGTGATGAATTAGTTGATAAGTATTCTAATCAAGAATTTGAGTCAAGCGGGTTAAAAGGATTAACTTCCATGGCTCCTTTTATTAGTCAAGAGGTCATAGATGAGTGCGCTAAAAAGGAACTTGAGACAAATGGGGTAAAAGGATTAACATCCATGGTCCCTTTTATTAGTCAAGAAATCATTGATGAGTGTGCTAAGAAAGAGAGTGATGTTAACGGTTTAGCAGCTATATCATCTATTGCGTATTCTGTAAGCGAAGATGTAGTAAGCGAGTGTGCTCAAAAAAGTTATCAAACAAATGGGATAAAATCCCTTGTCTCTCTAGCCCCTTTTATTAATAAAGAACTCCTGAATGAATTAGCCATAGATGCAATCTCTAAAAATGGAATTAGTGAAGTGATCGCGATTATGCCATTTATTGATGAAAAATTGATTAAAGGAATGTTCACTAAGTAATTAAAAACAGATAATAATTTGAGAAACGTGAGGAAGCTTAGAATGTTTTAACTATGAAAGTTAAACATTGAACCGACCTCATGTTTTTTATTATATGTTTTTATATTTGGTATGTGGTGGGAAGAGAATTTAGTGTCTTTTGGTCAAAATAGAAAGAAGCGGGAATTCGAAAAGTAACGGGTTCTCTTTTGCTAGTGCCGCATAATTTCTGGAAAGAGAATAGAAAGCACAATAAATACAATCTTGCCCACTACGAAAGCCGCTGCCCAGATTATAGCCTTACGTGTTAGAGGTGGAACTGAGCGCAACACTTTTACACCTAGTGGGACTAGTGCTATGCAGAGCCCAAGTATCAAGAATGTAGACTCGAATCTAGTACCTTTAAGAGTGCCTAAGGGTAGGAAAAACATGGATGCCAATGCCACTGAGCGAATAAGCCCTAATGTGCGTGATCGGTAAGCACCAATTGCCAATAGTATCCATCCAAACATCATCCAACCATTAAAATAGCGGACGATGTGGAATGAGTGGTATGAGTCACTTACTGCGTTTTTTGCGAGTTCAAGGGTTTGTACATTTACGAGTTGGAAAGCCATATGATCAATGCCACCATGAAAAACACGGCCAATTAGTCCTAAGATAGTAAACATGCCACCCCAAATTGCTAAAGTGGGATGTTTCATACCGATGAACCTTACTAAGGTAATGATTCCAGGCCAGAGGAAGAAGCATCCTAGCACAAAGCAACTGTATGCTGCTGTGATGATGACAGGATGTTCGGAATATGCAGTAAGCTGCGCGTCATAGAAGAAATGAAATTGTATCCTCAGTAAAGCTGCAACTAGTAATAAGACTGGTCCAATGATTAAGGAAAGTCCTCCGATCCAGCGTCCGGGGAACCAAAATATAGTTTTATCTCTCTCAGGAAAGCTTTCTAGTGTTTTTTGATTCATAAACATTGCCATCACCTTAAATTCTTTTAATTTCTTGTACTCCTTCTTTAATATTCCATATTGCTACACCCGTTGTGATCAGAGCGAGTAAAACCATACTGCTGCCTTGTACTGTGGAATTAGGCACACCTATTCCTTCTATTTGTGTAGATAATAGATGAATACTTCCATAGATGATTACTAGTAAAATGAATGTTGCGATTGGGATTAAATGAGAAATGAGAGCTCTTTTTCCATGTCGTTTTATCTCTTCATACCCGAATATCATGGTGAGGAGCGGAAAAAAGAATGGAGCGAAAAAGAAACTGAAATAGCTTAATGCTGATAAAAAATTACGATTGGAGAACATACCTGTGCCTCCTTTAACTTTGATTTTACTTTGAAAGGAACTGTCTCCCTTTATTAACTCATCGATGCTAATCTCAAATAATTCACTAAGTTTAATTAAATTTTGAATATCCGGGTAACCTTTTCCACTTTCCCATTTATATATAGCTTGTCTGGTAACATTCACTTTTTGTCCCAATTGCTCTTGTGAAAGATTTTCATTCTTTCGTATTGTTCTAATTTGTTCACTAAGTTTCATAGATATTTCCTCCTTCACACTCAGTTTATTGTTTTGCTTAATTTAAAGCAATAAACGCTTAGTATACATATGACAACGCTTGGTTTACATTGAGTATACCGGGCTTTTTGATTATTCGGCTTTGTTAAATAGTATTGTTATTTGGGCATAAAAAAGGGAATGCCCAAATGTATTTACACTATAGCTGCAATTTATTTATGAAGCTAAAATAAAGGGACGTAACTTTATAAAGTTGAACAATGAAATACTGGTGGCTTACTCAATAGGACCAAAGAATTCAATTACTAATAGATATTGTTATAAGAGTATCTTGCCATAAAAGGGTTCTTACCGTTGTTGGAGAATTATGTAATAAAGTATAACTACATTGATGAGGTGTCAATATATGCAAACTGCCTATCGATCAAATACCTATTTTCCAAGGCTAGTTGAACGTAGTAAAGAACTTGCGAAGAGATTTGAATTTAATCATTCATGTTCAGATGAGACAGGAAGACTTTTAGCAGTTCTTGCTGGACAAGTCAAGGAAGGTAAGATACTAGAAGTTGGAACAGGACTAGGAGTAGGAAGTGCGTGGATACTGTCAAATGTCTCTCCGTCAGTTAAGATCTTTTCAATTGATAACTGCGAGCAAAAAGTAACGCTTACTAAGGAAGTAATTACTCACGACCAAGCAGAATTTATTTATGGGGATTGGAAGGAAATCATTAAAGAGGGTCCATTTCAATTCATTTTTGCGGATGCTGCAGCAGTTAAATCAGCCGAAGCATCCGAACTTTATGACATACTAGATATCGGCGGAACACTCTTAATGGATGATTTAACACCAGAAGAACATTGGCCAGAAGAATGGAAGGGCAAACCGGATACAGTTAGAGAGTTCTGGTTAAATCATGAGGGATTAATGGCAACTGAAGTTTATTTGACGCCTGTGTCTGCGGCGATAATTGCTGTAAAGGTTAGGGTTACTTAAGAGCATATGGAGGTAGTATGGATTTTAGATTTTATATAGGTTTATTTAGTTTCTTAACATTCTTAATTACTATCGTTCTAGTTATAACGTTTTTGGTAAAATTGATTATGCACTTTATAACCAAGAAGAAACCCTTCCCTAAGAAACTTTTAATCTCTTCTTTAATAGGTACTCTTCTGTTTACGATGATGGAAGGATATTTAACATACTCTTATACATTCGACAGCATTGAAGATGACCTTCAAAGGAGACGTGGTGATGTGATTTCCCCTACAGGAAAATTTACAGCCATTGGTTTTTATATGCCTTATGGGGGAGCTGCGGGCGGTGTAAATATAGCAGTGAAAATAATTAATAATCACAAGAATATCAAACCTAAGATTGTCTATTATAGTGATTTGAAAAGAAACTTTTCAATGGAATGGAAGGATGAAGATACGTTATATATCCTAAATGATGACCCAGACTATCCAAATGAAAATAGAAGTATTGAATTGGAAATTGAAAAAGAAATCTATCATGAAACAGGGGCCGCTTGTGATAGTTGGGTAATGAAGGATGAGTATGAAACCTGCTATCAAAATTAAGAATTGATTAGTGACAGGCTTTTATTGTTCAAAGACTGGCACTTCTTTATAAATGTTCTTATTCTTGCACTCATAGAGAGTATAGTGGAGTGTCTAGGGAACGGAGGTAAAAGATTGAAAGGAAATCGTATTAGGCTTAGTGGAGGATTTCACAACGATGTTTTTTTAATCGAAGGGGAAGATATAGTAGAGAGAATATCTGACCAAGGCAAATCAGAGGATATGGTTTTACAAGAAATAGAGTGGATGAACTTCTTGTATGAAAGAGGGGTTGCACTTCCAAAGCCAAACATGTCCCTAAAAGTAGAAGATGGTAGAGTAAGATCATATTTTCAATATATTCGTGCTGAGCATATTGATGTTACAAACATAACTCATTGGAATGGAACTACATTTAAACAACTTGGTAGAATTCTAGGAAAGATGCATTCTTTATCCAAAGAGTTTGAGATAGATATAAAACATCGTCCTGTATGGACCGTTGAAAATCCGGATGTTTTTGGAATTAGAGAGAATCTGAGTCCATGGATGGCAGAGAAGTACGATAGATTGATGGATAGCCTAACTTCATATGAAACTACACCAGATACCTTTGGTCTAATTCATAATGACTTTCATCAAGGGAACGTAATGATTAATAAGGAAGGTAAACTAACGATCATTGATTTTGATGAATGTGCTTTTAATTGGTTTGCCCAAGACATTGGTGTTATTTTCTATCATGCGTATTGGCAGCATTGCTCTTTCAATGGGAATGCTAGTACTTTTTCTAAGACTTTCCTGGAGCATTTCTTCTTAGGATATCAAGAAGAAAATATCCTTCATTATGATGTCATTAACCAAATACCTACTTTCCTAAAATTACGAGAGATATTTTTGTATCAACTGTTTCATAAAAAGTGGGATATGGAAAACTTGGAGGAATGGCAAAGGTACACCTTACATGACTTGGAATACAAAATAAAGCTTAGCACTCCTTATGGAGGTATTACTGATTTTGTTATCTATGTGTAAAATAAAGACGCCAATTCTGGTAAAGCAAAAGGAACACTATCAACAAGGTCGGCGTCTAAATTTTGAGCATGTTAATTATTGTTATCTAGGGGATATACTAAAGACGAAAATTTATTATCTTATTTTTTGTTTTGTTAAATAAGTAAACCTTAGGGGCGTACCAATGCATTCGAACAACATTTTTTCCAACCACCAAATTAATCAAACGCTTGATGAATCGAATTCAACCTAAGCACGACAACGGTTTGATAAAAACAAATAAACGTTTGTTTGAAATTCAAATATAAATAATATATTAACTTTTTTTCTATGAAGGCAATGATAGAAATAGAAGGTTAGTATTAAAAATGAACATGGAACTTAATTACATTCCTCATGTTTCTTTCGTTTAGCTAAACGAAGTAAACACTAGAACCGTCCCCGTGTATTCCATCCAGAATTTGCTGCTCAAGCCGTTGGATTTACCATTTATGTGGGAGTATATCAATTACATTTATCATCTATATAGCAAAGTTGTTCTTTTTAGTATAAAGTTATATAGGATTTAGAAAGTGATTAAAGGAGTTTATTACAAATGAAGACATTACAACAAGAGCTGGCGATTGTTCGATATCAAACTGACGAAAAAGTGCATTATGGAATTATTGAAGATAATGAAATTATCCAATTGTCTAGTACTTTTACAGAAATCGTGAACAACGAGTTAAAATATGATGGTGTAAGATTGAAATACAGTGACGTGAAAATTTTAGCACCAGTAACCCCTTCTAAAATTGTTAATTTTGGTTGGACCTATGCTGGACATGCAAAGGAGACTGGGGGAACGGCTAATCTTGCTGAGCCATTCCTGTTTTTAAAACCAGCTTCTTCAATCATTCCAGATCAAGGTGAAATCATTCTTCCTCCTACTAACCTGACAAATCAGGTAGAGCTGGAAGGGGAAGTAGCACTTGTGATTGGTAAACGTGGTAAAAACATAAAAGAAGAAGACGCATTAGATTATGTTTTTGGCTGTACGATCTTTAATGATGTAACAGCAAGAGACCTTACAAAATCAGATCCTCAATTCACTAGAGGGAAAGGCTTCGACACCTTTGGTCCATTAGGTCCATATATTGTGACTGGTATAGATCCTACGAACTTAAGAATTGTGACAACTTTAAACGGAAAAGTTGTCCAAGATGGTAATACGAATGAGATGTCTCTTTCCATTCCATTCCTGATCAGCTGGATTTCGCAGGTGATGACACTTGAGCCAGGTGATGTTCTTGCTACAGGTTCACCTTCAGGGAGTTGTCCAATGAAATCTGGAGATACTGTCGTTGTTGAAGTGGAGAAAATTGGGAAGCTAAGGAATTATGTAAAATAGTTAGAATAAGTGTCAGTTACTTGTGGAATTTAACGAGTGACTGGCACTTTAATTATCGAACAGTGAGATGTAAGTAACATAGCCGTTGCTGGAAACTTAAGTACATTGGAATTTAAACATTGATTTGTATCGTCAGGTAAAAAAGTAGACTATAGTAAGACAAATGTTCCTAACTATGGGCATTTGTCTTTTTTGTGTTGAGGTCGAGCTTTTCTGAAATTCAAGAATCTAAATTTCATAGCAATCTCAAAAATGAATAATTTTTCTAAAGTAGTTTAATAAACTAAAGAATAGTAACTACATATAAGAGGTGAGGGCTATGAATACAACGAAAACAGTGAAGGCACCAAAAGGAAGTATAATCGGAGGAAATTTAGATGAGTTTCGCAAGGGGCCACTTGCATTTTTTGATAAACTACGGACTGAATATAAAGATGTAGCCAAAATGCGATTGGCAAACCGAACGATTTATGTTTTGATGAGCCCTGACATTATAAAAGAAGCGTTAGTCTCGAAGGCGGATTCTTTCATCAAGTCCAGAGCCTTAAAGGAAATTATGCCCTTAATCGGAGAAGGTCTACTAACAAGTGAGGGTGAATTTCATATGCGTCAACGCCGTATGATGCAACCATCCTTTAAGAAGGGGCATATTCAAAGCTATGCAGAAATTATGAGGATCATTGCTTCCGATACTGTAAACAAGTGGAATGAGGATGAAGTACGGAATACTCACGTAGATATGATGAATATTACCTTAGCTATTATAAGCAAAACAATGTTTAGTTCGGACATTCAGGAAAGCCATGATACAATTGGTCATCCTATAGATGATGCTAATTACATTGCGACAAAGCGAATCCGTTCCATTTTCAAACTGCCTTATCAAATCCCTACCAAAGAGAATCTTAAATTTCAAGATGCAGTCCGTATTTTAGATGAAGTGGTCTTTAACATTATTGAAAAACGTAGACAGGATGCTGGAAAGAAGAAGTATGAAGACTTATTAGGAATATTAATGGCAACGGTCGATGAAACGGACCAAAGCGTGATGACCGATAGACAGATTCGAGATGAAGCGATGACCATTTTCTTAGCGGGACATGAAACAACGGCTAACGCAATGTCATGGTGTTTATATTTACTCGCAAAGCATCCAGAAATTCAAAAGAAAGTTCACTTTGAGATTGATAATAGTATAGGAAGCGGGCCCGTGAAACTCGAGCATACGGAACAGCTTGCCTACTTAAAGAACACCATCCAAGAAAGCCTTCGTCTGTACCCGCCAGCATGGTTTTTTGGAAGAGAGGCAAAGGAAGATGTTCAAGTTGGAGACCTCATAATTAAGAAGGGGCAAGACGTGATGTACAGTCCCTACATTACCCATAGGTTAGAAGAGTATTATGACCAGCCACACTCGTTCATTCCTGAGCGATTTGAAAATCAATTCTTAAAAACGATCCCAAGCTACGCCTATTTCCCATTTGGTGGAGGACCTCGAGTATGCATTGGAAACCATTTTGCGATGCTCGAAGCAACCATTGTGATGGCTACTATTCTTCAAAATTACTCAGTATCACTAACAAGCCCTGATCAAACGGTTACACCTGAAGCACTTATTACGCTTAAGCCAAAGGATGGGTTGCCGTTAAGGATGGTGAGAAGGAAGTAAAATAGATTGGTTTACAAAAGTGTTTGTCACTGTCGATTTCAATAAGTGACAGGCACTTTTTGTTATTTTTCTCAAATTATTAGAAATCCTTCTTGAAGAGGCTTGCATTAAGTAGCAAGCCTTTTATTTTTGAAATTTCTCTTGACCTTAAAGTAGCTTTAAGATGTAACATTGAATGTAAAGGGGTGTGATGGTTTGAGTAAGTTCATGTCAATACAGGCTTTCTCTGAAAGAACTGGTATTTCCAAAAGTACATTAAGATATTATGAGTCAACAAATTTACTTCGTCCAGCAGCTAGAAACACTAGCGGGTATCGAGTTTATTCTGAGACCCAAGTTGCAACAATTAAGTTAATCTCCAGTTTACGTTTAGCTGATGTACCGATTAAAGACATTCAAGCCTATTTAAAGGAAGACGATGATAAAACACGACAAGAAATGATGGATAATTGGACTCAGATTATAAAGGAAAGGCTAGATATCTTGAATGTAGGTTTACGTTATTTAAAGAGTGATTCTACACATGAACAAATTTATTTGATAGAAAAAAGTGCGGAAAATATTATTTGGTTTACTGCTGAATCTAGTGTTGGGCAATTCAAAGAACATTTTAGTAAGAGAATGAAAGAACTCGAGATATTAAATATTCCTATAAAAAGTTGTTATTTAAAATATATATCTGGAACAGATTTGATTAAAGCAAAAATTGGCTTTGGTCTTCCATCTGACGCACAAACAAACGAGCTATCTGAAATTGCATTCATAGAACATATGGCTTCTTGTGTATGTATAGCAATGTCTTTTAATGAACCAATCACAAAAATACTAGAAGGCTATCGCAAATTATTAAACTATGCAAGCGAAAACAAATGGGTTCCAACAGGTTCCATACTAGAATGGTATCGTGGTGAGGACTTTACAGACCTCGATTTAGTAATGCCTGTCACTCAAATCGGAACAAGGGGGATATCATGAATGTATAAAAATGAAGAGTTAATTGTAAGAATAGTAGATTTGAGAGGAAACCATTATCAGTTTGGCTTAGATCAAGGTAAAGAATTAATGTCATTACCGATCTTAGAACAAATAGACCAGCTAAGGCAACTTACTATTAATTCAAATGTAAAAATGGCGAAGGAAATAGTAAAGAATGTTTCACCGAATCTTTTTCAAGAACTAAGAGGCTTGGCAGAAGGATTTCAAATGGAATTAGATACGATCATTAAACTATTTAGTGGATATGATGTAGTATTTCCTGAAATGGGGTGTACTACGTTGGTAAACGATGGCTTTTACGTGCGCAATTATGAATTTAGCCCAGAAATGTACGATGCAAGACTCGTATTTACCAACCCTACAGATGGCTATGCTAGTGTAGGTTTTAGTCAGCAAGTAATTGGAAGACTTGATGGAATGAATGAAAAAGGGCTGGTAGTAGGATTACATTTTGTAAATAACGAACACAGAAAAGAGGGGTTTATTGCAACGACAATTGTTAGGATGTTACTCGAACAATGCGCAAATATTGAAGACGCAATAACCTTCATCACCAATATCCCCCATGGCTATTGCTATAATTACTCCATCACAGACCAAAGTGGAAAAAGTATAATAGTAGAGGCTTCCCCACAACAACAGGTCATAAACTTCACCAATCAGCTGATATGCACTAATCACTTTGAATCAGAAGTATTAAAAGAGAAAAATAGATTAGAGATACTAGGCTCAGTAAAACGTAAGGAGTATGTGAGTTCCTTATTAACAGAGAATCTATCACCTATGGCAGCATATCATCATTTTAATAAAGGAAGTTCCCCGTTATTTTTTAAGTACTATAAAGAGTACTTTGGTACGTTGCATACAGTTGTTTATTCTCCAAAAGATTTAAGTATCTTAATTGGAGTTGGTGAAAATTGTGAACCGAAGATGTTTTCTCTTAAAGAATATATGGAGGGGACATTGATTCTTCCTGAAATTGTTAAGGGAATAATTAATCAAGAAATATGAAACAGGGGGACGGTTCTGGTGTTTAGAAAAACCAGAACCGTCCCCATATTTTTCATATTTTTTATCCCTAAAGCTGAAAAATCCTCATCTGAAACTTTTCCATAAATCATTCGTAATAGATATATAGGTTTAATTGAAGGAGTGGTAGTATGGGCAATATTTATTTATTTTCACTTATCGTGGGATTAGCCTCTGCTCTTGTGCTGATTCCGTTTTCTAGTAACAAATCGAAGGAAAAAGAGGGAAAGAAGTCCAAAACGGGAGCATTATTGGCTGGAATAGTTCTTTTAGTAATAGCAGTCTTTTCTTTCTATTATTTAACTAATCTTGATCGAAACTTCACGTCTTTATGGGTTTTAGCCATCATAGTTACCCTTTTAGGGACACTTTTCGCCTCTGGAAAGGAACGATTGGTTAAAGGCGTATTATTTCTAGGAAGTTTAGTTGTTGGATTGGTGTTTTTATCTGCATTTCTCTTTAATGCGGATGAAAAATATGAAGTTGCCAACATGGCTGCGAAGACAGAAATTGAAACGTTTGATGAAAAAGAGACGCCAGCAAGTGTCCCACCAAAATTTGCTCGAAATAAGATGAAGAAGGCGTTTGGACAGGTTCCAGACACGAGTTATTACGAACTCGGAAACTTGCAAATTCAAAAAGTCAACGGAAACTATGTATATATTGCACCTGTAGAATTTTCAGGATTTTTCAAATGGTTGAATGGGAATACAACGCCTGGTTATTTTACGATTAGTGCAACCAACTCTAGTGATAATCCGAAATTTATAAAGGCGGAAATGGAGTATACACCTTCATCTTATTTTCACAAGAATCTTGAACGCCAGATAAGGATGCACTATCCGAACCATATTTTCTACGGCGA
Source organism: Cytobacillus suaedae (assembly GCA_014960805.1). Lineage (GTDB taxonomy): Bacteria > Bacillota > Bacilli > Bacillales > Bacillaceae_L > Bacillus_BV > Bacillus_BV suaedae. The sequence goes on from CP063163.1 coordinate 569,174, forward strand.
TGTTCAATTAGAAATTGATGATGACGGCAAGCCTTATTACATTCAATCCTATGGTCAATTTATTTCGGCCCGAAATGGTTTTGACGTGTTGGGGATAATCATGGTAGATCCTAAGTCAGGGGAAACAATGGATTATCTTTTAAAAGAGATCCCAGAATTTATTGATGGTGCAGTATCTCCAGAGGTTGTCAGCTTACAAAATAGCTACTTTGGTAATTATATTCATGGATTTTGGAACAGCAAATTTGGCAAAAAAGATGTAAGATTGCCATCTGATGAAGGAACAGAGGCAAATGTGAGTCCTATTTTTGACGAAAATGGGGATATGTATTATTTCACTGATTTCACAAGTCCAAAAGAGGGCGTAGATTCTATGCTTGGCTACTCTCTTACGAATTCAAGAACAGGTGAAGCAACTTTCTACACCGGTAATCTGGAAGCATCCTATATGGATTCACAAGGTGCTTTGCAAATCATTGAAAAGAAATTTATTGAAAAGAAGTGGAATGGCGAAATGCCTGTTCTTTATAACTTCTATGGAGAAGCTAGCTGGCTAACTCCAGTACTTGATTCAAACGGCTTCCTCCAAAATTATTTCATTGTTTCTGCTGCAAACCCAGAAATTTCTGTGTACGCGAATACACCAAATGAAGCATTGAAGCTCTACAAAACAGCCCTGCAAAGAGGTGGAGGTACCGTTGATGGAACCTCAAAAGCTGAGGAAAAGCAAGTAAGTGGAACCGTCATTCGTGTATACAAGGAAAAGGTAGGCGATTTTACCAGTATCACCTTCTTATTGGACAACAAGAAGAGCTATGTCGTTTCATCTGAAAATAGCCCTCTCGCGATTTACTTGCAAGAAGGCGATAAGGTGAAGGTGAACTATTTAGACACAGGCGAAGTTTTTATGCCGGTTAAAGAGATGGTAATTGAAGGACTGGCATAATGTGAATAGGAAAAAAGATGAGCAATCTCTCTAAAAGGAGGCTCGTCTTTTTAAAATAATAGAAATATGAAGATGGTCCTAAGGAAACACGGGGACGGTTCTGGTGTTTAAAAACACCAGAACCGTCCCCTGTTTTCTTCTTTATGCAGCTAAATCAACTGATTTCGCTTCTTTACTATTCTTCAATACACCATATCCTAATATGATATAAGAAAGACCCCATGCAAGTGCCAGGTAGCTACCAGCAGGAGAGAACATCATTAGAATAAATACTACCATTAGTACAGCTCCAGAACGAGGTAAAACCTTAGCACGGTACGTTGCAACTGAGAATAAGATGCTTCCTAATGTTAAGCAGCCCATAAGAAGGATAGGGAAGAACATAACATCAGACGTAGGTTGGAAGCCAATTAATGTAGTAAAGGCACCAATTGATACTAATACGTTCCCGATGGTTAGTAAGATAAAACCGATAAATCCAAGCACCCCAATTTTATCTGCTTGTGCTAGGTAAAGACCAATTGCTCCAACTGTCATCAACACACAAGCTATGAAACCTGGCCACATCTCTTGAGGGCTATCTACTCCGTAAATTAATGCCATAGGCGTCATTAGCATACGAACCACACCGGCCAAAATTGCGATAACTACAATCCACTTCGAAATTCTTTCAATACTCATTTCTTTCACTCCTAGTTTGTTTTTGTTTGTTGTTGTTACAATGTAATCTTATCAAGTAGGGAATTCCCAGCGAAAAAGGGAACCTTTCCTAATGGTTAGGAAATTCAACTGGGAAGGGTTTAGGTTTTAAAAAATACAATTACTTAAGTGAACTTCCTTGATATAATAATGGAAAAATAAGGTCAAATTGGAAAGGTAGATTTTGGTGAAGGGGAATCCTATCGGGCTTAACGTGTTACGCCTTTTTACAGCATTACTATGTTTGGTTTTTATAAGTATCTACATCACAAATATACCTATTTATTATGAGAGGTTATCAAGTGAATGTATCACAAATGAATGCTTTGGAGCTCCAAGCCCTCCTCCGGGAGTAGAGGGATTACAAGCAATAGGACTTAATGAGAATCTATATGCATTGTTTTATACAGTGTTAGACAGTGTTTTCATCATATCCTTCTTAATCGCTGCAATTATCATCTTTTTAAAACGTGGACACGGTATTATGGGGTTGTTAGGTACGTTATTACTTGTGTCTTTTGGTATACCATTCCCATCACTAATGTCTGTTGCTGCAGAGAACAATCCATTGTTGATGAACATAATCAATGCAATGAGTTATATTGGTTGGACATCATTGTGTGTATTCTTTTTATTATTTCCAAATGGACGCTTCATTCCTAAATGGAGTGTTTGGACTCTAATTCCAATTGGGATCATCTTCTCCTTATCATTATTTGAAAACATTCCTACGTGGGTAACATTTGCACGCTTGGCGGTTGTTTTTATTTTTCTATTAGCTGTCCAAATTTATCGCTTCAGAAAAATTTCCTCACCGACTGAAAGGCAACAAACCAAGTGGGTTGTATATGGGTTAACAGTATCTTTAACAGGATTTTTAGGCTTAGTATTTATTCCACTTCTCTATAACCCTAATATTTTTCAAGAAGGAAGTACATTGTACTTCATGATCTTTAATAGCTTTATAAATTTACTAATGCTAATCATTCCAATGACATTAACGTACGCTCTTTTACGCCGTAGACTATGGGATATTGATCCTTTATTAAATAGAACGCTTCTTTATGGTGTGATGTCATTATGTGTAGTAGGTATTTATATAGTGGTAGTTTGGTATTTGAGTAACTTATTTCATACAAGCAATAGTATGATTATCTCGATTGTTGCTACTAGTATTGTAGCTGTCTCATTTTCACCATTAAAGGAGAAAGTGCAGCAACTGATTGTTAGAAAGATGTATGGTGTGCAAGAGAATCCATTCTTTGTATTAGCTCTTTTAGGTAAAAAAATACAGGAATCCAAAACGCCAGAGCAGGTGTTAGACCAAGTCGTTCGAACATTAATAGAGGCTTTACGACTTCCGTATGCTGCTGTAAAAATCATCAAAAATAAAGATTCAGTCGTATTGGCGGAATCAGGAGTTAGCGGGGGAGAATGTGAACAACTACCAATTTCGTATCGAGGAGAAAAATTAGGATATCTAGTGCTAGCACACCGCTCTCCAGGTGAAGCCTTTACTAAATCTGATGAAAAATTATGGGAAATCCTGATTCAGCAGGTTGGCCCTTTGTTACAGGATTTAAAGGCAACTTTAGACTTAAAAGCTCTTAATCTAGATTTACAAGTTTCTCGTGAGAAGTTAGTTATAGCAAGAGAAGAGGAAAGGCACTATCTGCGACGTAACCTTCATGACGATTTAGCACCAAGACTTGCGGCATTAGCTTTCACTGCAGCGGCCGCAGAGGACTTAGTAGATAAAGAGCCTACAACGGTAAAGAGTTTACTTGCAGAACATCAAAGAATGATACTCGGAACCGTTGATGATATTCGCCGTTTAGTCTATGACCTTCGTCCCCCGAAAATTGATGAACTTGGAATATCGGAAGCACTTAAACAGAGGGTAGACGAAATCGTATCTTCCATAAAATCCTACAACGAAGATGGTATCCAAAATAGGATTCAAGTAAGCTATAGTGCACCTAAAGAATTACCTCAGATTCCTCCAGCAGTAGAGGTTGCCATTTATCGTATTCTTTCAGAGGCAGTGGTAAACGTTGTTCGACACTCAAAAGCTAGTACATGCAAGATTATATTGAGTCTAACTAATAACCGCTTAGAAATCGAAATACTAGATGATGGCATAGGAATAAACAGCAATGAGAAGGCTCCTTCAATTATGGGAGGGATAGGTGTTTCTTCCATGAAAGAACGTGCAGCAGAGCTTGGTGGACATTGTTTAATTGAAGAAAGAAGTGAAGGAGGAACCCGAGTCTTTGCGTGGGTTCCGATAAATACGAGTGAAATGGGGAAGTTGAATGACGAAAATTCGAGTGCTAATAGCAGATGATCATCCCTTTTTTAGACATGGAGTATCAACCTATTTAAGAACTCTACCAGAGATAGAGATCGTTGGAGAAGCTGCAACTGGTGAGGAAGTCATCAAAGAGGCAGAAAAACTAAAGCCTGATGTGATTTTAATGGATATTAGAATGCCAGGTATCAATGGGATCGAAGCGACTAAAAAAATCAAACTAGCGAATCCTCAGATTAATATATTAATATTTACGATGTTTAAAGATGATCAATCCGTTTTCACAGCCATGCGGGTCGGAGCAAAAGGGTATATCTTAAAAGATGCAGGTAAAGAAGAAATCGTTCGAGCAATCTTAACCGTAGCTGCTGGTGAAGCTATCTTTAGTGCAGACATTGCCTCAAAAATGGTAGATTACTTCTCCTCCACTAGGCCAGCAGCCAGCGAACAACTTTTCCCTGAGCTAACTAGCCGGGAAAGAGAAGTTCTCTACCTAATAGCAGATGGACAAAGCAATCGTGAAATATCTGATTACCTCCAGATTAGTAGTAAAACAGTGTCAAATTACGTTACGAATATATTAAACAAGCTTCAAGTGGCAAGTCGGGAGGAAGCGATTCAGGTTGTAAATGTGACGAAGACGGATGGTTGATAAGAGGAATATAAAATGCTTCTCCTATGTTTTTTGCAAAGTTTAGAATTTGCCATAAATGCTGTCATAAAACACTAATTACAAGTTGAAAATTGAACGAATTGAGCAACCAGTGATTGTCGGAGGTGTCGTAATTGGGTAAAGAATATATTGTAGATGTAGCAGTAGCGACGATGTGGACGAATTATGATTCGCCAAGAGAGATTGATGAGCCTGCTCTTTTGAATCCTGTTAAACTAGAGGACTGGTTACAATCATTTGACCATGAAAAAAGATTAGCACTATGTAATCAAAATCTTGTACAAACACAGCTATTATATGGACAGAAAGTAATACTGCTTGAGGAGAAGAATGGGTGGATGCATGTCATGGCTTCTGACCAACCTTCTTCAAAGGATTCTCGTGGATATCCTGGCTGGATTCCATCATGCCAGCTTAAACCAAAGGAAGATTGGGAAGTTACAAATGGTCCTGTTGTTGTGGTCACAAAAGAAATTGCTGTCATGTACAATGAGGATTTAACTGAAAATATGAAAGTTAGCTATCAAACTCGTTTACCGTTGTTAAGGGAAGAGAATGATTGGGTTTACGTGAGTACATGGAATGATACAAAGGCCTTTAAAAAAGAAGAAGTTGAAGTGTATGAATCACAGCATTCTATTCCTAAAGGAAATGGTCATACAATAGTAGCTGCAGGGGAGAAGTTCCTAGGTTTACCTTATTTATGGGCTGGGGTATCTGGATTTGGCTATGATTGCTCTGGGTTTAGCTATTCCATGTGTTATGCAAATGGGTACATCATACCTCGTGATGCTCATGACCAAGCAAAGGAAGGTCAAAATGTTGAACTCACAGAATTGGAAAAAGGGGACTTGCTCTTTTTTGCCTATGAAGAGGGAAAGGGCAGAATTCACCATGTTGGTATTTATTACGGTGACGGGAAAATGATTCACGCACCTAATACAGGTAAATGTATTGAAGTCATTGAGCTTGCAGGGACCATTTATGAAAAAGAGTTATGTGTTGCAAGGCGTTATTATACATAAGGATAGTAGCTAGAATAGGAGAATGATTTTCCAAGAACCATGTACAATTCAAATGCATGTAATGAGCAGATGGATGAAAAATAAAAAACCTGTGGGAGTTTAAAGAGTGAAGAAATACGATATTCAAACACTTGAATTACAGATTAAGAGATTGTTAGATTCGTATCATTGTCAGTATAGTGTTGCAATAAAATGGGATGGTGGATTTATTAATATTGACGCAAGTGCCCAAAGGGTAGCAGCCAGCCTTATAAAAATACCAATCTTATTTGAAGCTTATAGACAGTATCAAAAAGGCATCATTGATATTAATGTTCCCATCCAACTTACTGATGAAGAGAAGGTAGGAGGCGCAGGCGTCCTATCTCACTTGACTTCACAAGTACAGCTAACCTTAAAGGATCTACTGACACTAATGATTATCGTTTCTGATAATACAGCAACAAATATGGTGATTGACCGAGTGGGTGTTACTAACATAAATAAGCTTTGTCAGCAGGTAGGCTGTACTGAAACAAAGCTTGAAAGAAGGCTAATGGATTTTAAAGCCATTGAAGAAGGAAGAAATAATTATACCTCTGCAAGGGATATGGTCGTTTTCCTAGAACAAATCTTGAGTGGAGAACTATTAACTGAACAGAGCAAAAAAGAAATTTTCAAAATCATGCGAGCTCAACAATTTATAGATAAACTTCCATCTCAAATACAACAAAGTGAGGGTGACACTTATCCTATTGTTGCCAATAAAACAGGAGAATTACCAGGAGTAGAGCATGATGTTGCTATTATTAAACTACCACATGTAGATTTGACTATTGCAGTTTTATTGACGCAGTTAGAAAGCAATTTTGAAGGTAAAGCTATTATTGGAAAGATAGGAAAGATTGTTGTTGAAGGGTTTCAGGAACAATTCCTTAGCCCACTTTAAGTTGGGTTAAGGACTCTGTACCAAATGCCATGCCAAAGTCGTGGAACGTTGGGACGGTTCTCATGTTTCTTTCGTTTCGCTAACCGAAGTATATACGGTACCGTTCCTATGCATTCAAACAACAATCTTTCCAACCACCAACTTAATCAAACGCTTGATGAAACAACTTCACCCCAAGCACGCCAACGGTTTGAAAAAAACAAATAAACGTCTGTTTGAAGTTCAATCATTAAATTTTTTCTGCGAGGTAATGGTAGAAATATATTAGAATAGAATTAGAATTTTTACTATGTTAAGAAAAACCATTTCACCTAATCAATTAGATTTGAGAAGTGAAAAAACAGAGTGCCTATTACTTGTCTAAATTGACAAGGGATAGGCACTCTTTTCTTTTGGGGTGGAAGGAGGGAATGATTGTTCAACTTATTCCCCTCCAACACACTCCCAGGATAATAAAGATAAACGTGGAAGAGAGTACCATAAATACTCCTTTGAAAAGGAGCAATGTAGAAATTGCCCATTTAGAGGAGATTGTATTAAGGAAACGCAATTTGGAAAGATCTTGGTGATAAGCATCAATACGCCTGAATTTTATGGGAATAGCCAAAAACAGAAGACCGAAGAATTTAAAGAGAAATACAGGAAACGTGCTTGCCAAGAATAAGAACGGCGAGATGAAGAATTTCCACGGGTTAGATCGTGCCAGAGGGTACGGTCTAAAAAGCATGTCCAATCAAGCAAAACTCACCGCGTTAGCGGTAAATTTAAAGAGGATAGCAAACATACTATCCTCTCTAAAAACGTTATCTTCCGTACTTTTTATAATGTTTTTACAAGAATTAGTTAAAATAAGTTTTCTTCGACGGAAGTGCGCTTAAAAAAGGTACTTTTTCAGTGGTCTCGGACGGTTCTTATGTTTATTTAGTTCAGCTAAACGAAAAAAACAATAGTACTGTTCCCTTGTATTCCCTAGAACTGTCCCCGTGTATATGAACTTATTAAGTATACATTTTGAAATAATGACTAATTATTTACTACTCCCAATTGACCTCTCTCATATATTAACCTCAATTCTTCCAATAACTTTCGCTATATATCCGTTAAAGTTAACTAAGATATGGTATATTTATCCTAAAAAGTATGGTGGAAAAATATGACTATAGTAAACGTAAGATGGTATGGTCCTTACAGTCTTGAAAATTTCTGTAATAAAGAAACTTCCCTTTATAATGGCATTTATGCAATCTATAGAGTATTTGGAGGAAAAGAGACATTACTTTATATAGGTAAAACATCTAGGGATTTTTCATCTAGAATAAGTGAACATAATAAACATTGGTTATGGGGCGTAAAAGGGTATATTCAGATTAGAGTGGGTATACTAGAATTTCCGAATGGTGGAAAATTCTCTTTACAAAAGTTATCAGATGTAGAATCACTATTAATCTTATGGCATTTACCGAAGGAAAATACAGCCTCGACGGTTTACTATCGAGGTCGATTTAGTTTAGAAGTTTACAATGTTGGTAGAAGAGGATTAATAGATAAAAAAGTATCAGCTGATGATCTAATATGGGCATAGTTGTATAGGATGTTAAGTAAATCAAATAGAATTAATAAACTTTATTAAAGTAGAAATTAAGATAATACGTTTCAAAGACATTTTTATAGGAATAGCTCTGGGTTTATTTGTACTGGGGCTATTTTTATTTTCTGACAAAAATCAACAGGAATTGATTTGTAAATGTCGAAAAGTTAAGGTAGCCTGTAAAAAAGAGGAAATAATTAAGTGTGAACGATAAACTAACTGATACAACATAGGAGATATAAATAATGAAACCAATTTACGATAAAGTGATAGAATTCCGTGATCAAAGGAATTGGAAGCAATACCATAATGAAAAAGATCTAGCAATTTCAATTTCTTTAGAAGCTAATGAGCTACTTGAAAATTTCCAGTGGAGAAGTAGCGAGGAAGCAGTCAAAGAGTCAAAGCAAAATATGAAGGAAGAAATGGCCGATATTCTTATCTATTTAGTACAACTTGCAGATAAACTAGATGTAGATTTGGAAGAAGAAGTCTATAAAAAACTTGAAAAGAATGCAATTAAATATCCCGTGAATCAAGATTGATTCATTAAAAAGGTAGGTAATTTATTTGGGCGAGGTAGATATAAAAACAATGCCCTTTACTAAGGATTCATTAGATAGTATTGCGAACGAGTATTATACTGATTACCCAGTTGTCTATTTTCTAAATAATAATACAGCAGTCTACATTGGTGAAACTGTGGCTGTCCGAAATCGAATGAGGGATCATTTAAAGAATCATGAAAGAAAATCCTTAAATAAAATGACACTGATCGTTCATGAAAAGTTTAATCAATCAGCTACCTATAATATTGAAACCAAGTTAATTAATTATTTTTTGGCTGATGAACGTTATAAGCTACAAAACAAGAGTCAGACTGCCAAAAGTGTAACTCACAACTATTATGAAAAATCGTTTTATAACGAAGAAGTGTTTAAAGATATTTGGAATGAACTTTTGAACCGAAAAATAGTAGACAATTCTAGTACAACTATCGAAAATAAGGACATTTTTAAACTGTCACCTTTTAAAGAATTAACGATAGAACAACTGGAGTTGCAGCAAGCAATTATAGAAGTATGCAATGAGCATATTGAGGATGACAAAACTTACTTGTTTCTAATAAAAGGAGAGGCTGGAGTAGGGAAAAGTGTTGTATTAAGTTCAGTTTTTAACAAAATACAGGAACTTTCAAAAGAAAAATCTTCAATTCTCTATAAAACAGAAAATTATCTACTAGTAAATCATTCAGAGATGCTCAAAACTTATAAGAAAATTGCAGGCAATGTTAAAGCCCTAAGTAAGAAGGACTTTGATAAACCTACTAGTTTCATTAATAAGCGAAAAAGCATGAATGAAAAAGCTGATATTGTATTGGTAGATGAAGCACATTTATTACTTACCAAACCAGATCGATATAATAATTTCCATGAAGAGAATCAGTTACAAGAAATTATCAGACATAGCAAGGTAGTCATAGCGGTCTATGATGATAAACAAGTTCTAAAGATGAAGAGTTTTTGGGATGAAAGTAGGTTAGAAAGTATAGTAGGTGACTGTAACACTGGTGAGCCATATATATTAACTAACCAATTCCGAATGAAAGCAAGTACTGACATGATTCGTTGGATTGATGATTTCGTTGGTAAGAAGATAAATCCTCTTCCGAACCAGACAAAATATGATTTTAGAATCTTTGATTCAGCTTCGGATATGTATGAATTAATAAAAGAAAAGAATAAAGAAGAAGGATTAGCGAGAATCGTTTCTACCTTTGATTATGTACATAAAAAAGACGGACAGGATTACTACGTGGAAGAAGAGGGCTTTAAACTTCCTTGGAACGGTGAATATGGAAGTGATACCTGGGCAGAAAGAGCTGAAACAGTTAAAGAAGCCGGATCAATTTATACCATACAAGGTTTTGATTTAAATTACGTAGGTGTTATTTTAGGACCGTCTATTTCCTATGACGAAGAAACTGACTCATTAAAAATACTAACAGAGAACTATAAGGACACAGAGGCATTTAGAGGAAAAGATGAATTTATAGATAGTGAACATATTAAAGAAAAAATAATATTGAACTCCCTTAATGTATTAATGAAGAGGGGGATATATGGGTTGTATATTTATGCTAGTGATAGGAAATTGAGAGAGAGGTTAGTGGGACTTCGAAAATAAATAAAAGTAAGGTAGATTATCATTAGTTTATCTACAAATAGAAAACATAGTAACATCATTGTTAAAAAAAAGTTATTCTTCATAGTAATTTCTTTAACTTTAAGCAAGTTGAACCGTATCATAAGTAAATGAGGTTTTTGAAAGAATTCCTTTTTTATTATAGAAACTAATAAAAGGTAGAGTTATGATAAAAACATACCAATAACTGTAAAAAAGATATTAATATGAGGAGTTGAAGTTATAAATGGCACAATCTTTAGAGATTAAAAACTGCGAGTGTGAATTTTGTAAAAATAACCGTAATTTTAATCTTCCTAGCGATATTATTGAAGCTGTTCAAAATAGAAATCTAGTAGTTTTTGCTGGAGCAGGAGTTAGTACTGAATCGAGAAGTGTGTATAACTATACCCTGTATGAGGAAATAAGAGATTTATTAAATTTAGACCAAAGTACAAATTTGTCATTTTCCGAGTTAATGAGTCAATATTGTAATCAACCAAATGGACGTGCAAAACTCTTAAGAAAAATTAAAGAAAGACTTGATTATGTAGGTTCATTCCCTGAACTAGAAAGAAGAGCTTCAAGTTTCCATAAAGAGCTGTCAACAATACATCAAATAACAGAAATAATTACGACGAACTGGGATGACTTGTTTGAAAGAAAATGTGGAGCTGTACCAATTGTTACAATTGAGGATTTTGCATTTTGGAATAATCCAGGAAGAAAAGTTTTAAAAATCCATGGTTCGATAAATAACTATGGAACGGTTATTGCAACTAAAGAAGATTATGATAAGTGCTATCAATCTTTAAATAGTGGAATAATTGGAAGCTCGTTAAAGACTATGCTTGCTACAAAATGTGTTGTGTTTATTGGGTATTCTTTTGGAGATGAGGATTTTAATAAGATACATAACTCTTTAATAGAAGAAATGAAAGATTTCTTGCCACACGCCTATATAGTTACCTTAGATGAAAAAGCTGAAGAAAAATTTAGGGATATAAATATTACACCTATTGTTACAGATGCAACATTCTTCATTCAGGTATTAAAAGAACATTTAATACATTTAGAATTAATAGTACCTGATGAAAATTTTGGAATTATATATGATGCTCTAGATATTATCCAGGATGAACATGCTAGGCTTTCAAATTCATTTAACATAAAAGAAAATCCTGAAGTAATTTTAACCTTATGTTATCAAGATGGACTTATACACTCGTTTGAAAGAATTTTAGCAATGAGGAAAACAGGCTATTATTCAAACCCTCAACAAGTAAGGAAAATAATTAATGACTACGAAATATTAAAACAGCAAAAATATAACGATGGTGTTTATCATGATGTGGCTTATATTGATGGCTTTATTACAGGATTAATATACTTCTTGTATAACGAAGAATTGGACTGGCTACCTTGTTATTATGTGTTTGGCTACGAGGGGGATATATTTGATTACGAAGGGTTTATAGAGATTACAGTCAATTCAGAAACTATACATCTAGAATCTTATAAATATGCTTTGAATATTGCCAATAAAATTGATAATAAAAATGGAGATACGGTATTTCACCACACACCATTTTTATAGAAAAATTTCATATGGAGGCCTTTTTAGTGAGTGAAATTATTGCTAGAGAGATAGTTTTTGAGAAACTTTTTAATGCATTTAACTATGGAAATTTAGGGATGTTTATTGGAGCAGGGTTTTCTAAGGCTGTTATTGGTGATGATTTCCCACCAGCTCTAGGTTGGTTTCAATTAATAAAAAAGGCAAGCGAAAAATTAGAGATAGAATTCCCGAATAATGAAGAATTAATTGGCGTTTCGTTACCTGAGTTAGCAACTTTTATTTGTAAAAGGTTAGCAATAAAGCGAAGTATTGATTATTTTGAAGCTAAACGACTATTCAAAAAAGAAATATGTAATTTATCTAACTGGCTCCCAAGTGAAGAAAGAACAATAGCATTTAGAGAAATTTTTAATATTATAAACCCTTCATGGGTAGTTACCACAAACTATGATTTAGTTCTTGAGACTATTCTTACGGGTAAAAGCAAGAGTCTTAGCCCAGTGAATTATCTATCTGCTCCTAAAAATATTATTCCCATTTACCATCTACATGGGACTAGATTAGATTCGGAATCCATTATTATTACGCAGGAAGATTATATACCACTATTTAGACCTAATGAATATCGACAGACTAAGTTGGCAATGACAATAAGAGAATCAACTACTCTGATATTGGGATATGGTTTAGGAGATGTTAATGTTTTATCAGCAGTTGATTGGTCAAAGAATATTTATACAGAAGAAAATGAATACCCTTATGAAATTGTTCAAGCTCTCTGGACTAGCACTCCTCAAGATGAAGCTTATAGAGATGAAAATGGAAATATTATCCTTGAAATAAATGATTTAGAACAATTTTTAAATGATTTGATAGTTTATATTGTTGAAAAACAAAAGGAATATGATTCTAAACTTTCTCAATTAAATGAGCTTATAGGGAGGTTAGAAGGACAGCAAGAAGAGTTCGTACAAGGATTTATAGATAAAAGAGAAGTTAGATTAAAATTAATTGAAGTACTCTCTAGGTTTGAACATCATATGATATCTCCTTATATTCAATTTTTAACCGTCTGTATTGATAAGGTATGGGAAAAGACTTCTGAAAATGGAGCATTTAATATGTACGATAAATATCTAAATATTATATTGGATTTAATTGTTAATTATGAATATAAGAAGATGTCACCAAGATTGTTTCAGATAATTGCACAGTCATTAGATAGAGTGTTGTATTATGTTAGTTCAAGTACATCTAGAATGTTTGTGGGAGATAGCTTTTCTGCAACTCGTTCTTGGCATGCTAGAAAGAATGACATACCAGAAGAAATGGTATATCAACTATACCAATACTCTAAACAGAACATATACAGTAATTTAAAACGGAGGTTAAAAGAATTAGTAGCTGAAGATGATAGATAACCTCATTTAGATACACCAAGGTGAACCGTATCATAAGTAATTGAAGTTTTTAATCCTAAAGTTAATTAAGTTATTATTTTCGTGGTAAAAAAATCTTCCATGATAGAACGTGGAAGATTTTTTTATTGTTTGAAGTATCTGATCTTCAAAAACCAAGGATAAGGTTCTAGCGGCTTACTTTATAAAAACGATCCGCTTAAACTTTCCCCATGTTCCACTAATCCTACACCTTAAGGCGTCCACTCATTACTTACAACCCCAACAAGCTCCCAAATCTCTTGGCCGTTAGGTTCAAATACAAGGTGTACACTTTTCCAATCTTCATATCTACTTTCTTTATAAAACTCAACGATTTTTGACTCTGGAAATGCTGCTTTTATCTGTTCATTTAAGTCACTGCGTTGTGTTTGTGAGTCAAATAGTTCGTTATTCGGGTTGAGGAACGTATCTGGTTTTAGGAACCGATCCATATAGCCTTTTGGTGTATATCGTAATTCCGTATTGGCTTCGCCGTAGCCCCATATATACTCGGTGTCATCTTCTAGTAGTGTTTTGACTTGATCTTTTTCAAAAACTGCTGAAAATTCATCTAGGTAGTAATGTAGTGATAGGGTTAGACCTTTTTCTGAATGAACGTAGTTTGATAGTAAATCCATATTCCGGTTGTGAAGGGCATGATAGATTTCTCTTGCTTTAGTTTCAATGCTTACTTGTTCTTCTAGCTCTTTAGATTCAATATCGGTTAAAATCCATTTACCTTCGATCCAATTAGCATGGTAGGTCATTTCTACATGGCCGATCAACTCGTTATTACGTTCTTGGACGATCTTGTAATGCTCCTTGTTGACTTCTTCAATGGAGAAATCAGTGTCTTCTGCTAACCAGGTAGGTGCATCCATAGCACGCATGAATAGTTCACCATTCTGTTCTTGAATATACGCTTCGATCAACCAATCTACTAACTCCATAGACATAACCTCAGCCAAATGACTTTCGATCTCCGTTATCGTTTGAAAGTTAGTGATTTTTCCCTCTGTGTTTGTTTCTATTTCTTGAAATGCGCTTTTATAATTTTGCATGACCTGTATTGCTGTTACCTTAGTGAATTCTATAGCTTCTTGGTCTTGAGCTTGATTGTCCTGCGGTTTATCCTCATTAGTTGTTGGAGTTTGCTCTATATTTGGTTCCACTTCGCCAGCTTGATTTCCACTATTTAATACAATGTTTACACCTAGAAATCCAATTAAAACGACTGCTGCTGCTGATGCAACGCCAACTTGCAGTTTTTTCATCAGCATTCTACTCCCTTCTTGTTTTTGTATTTCTACATCACTTAGGGCATCCATAATCTGTTTATGCATATGATCTTGTGTGGATTTACTCATGCTATGAGTTGGTAATTCACTAAGCTTTTCCTGTACATTTTTTTGATTGTCCTTCATATGAGATCCTCCTGCTTTATTTGAAGCCGCAATGACTTTAGCGCACGGTGATAATTTGTACGTACCTCTGTTTCTTTCCAACCTAATATTTGAGCCGTTTCCTTAATTGATAATTCTTGAATACCTCTTAAGATCACAACTTCTCGATATTTCTTCTTCAGTTTAGAAATCGATAGGTAAAGCTCTTTCTGTTCTTCATTTTTAAGGAGGATATTCTCGGGTGTCATGATTGGTTGCTGATCTCCAAAATGCTCATCATACGGTGTGCTGTTATGGCTAATCTGGGTTTCTTTCTTTCTCGACTCGTCGATGGCTGTATTTCGTGCAATGGTAAAAAGCCAAGTCTTGGGCGAAGCCTGTTTTTTATATGAGCTAAGGCCTTTCCCAGCCTTAATAAATACTTCCTGTACGAGATCTTCCACATCTGTTGTACCAGTGTAGTAAACCAAAAAGTTGTATACATCATTGCTGTATAAGTGAAACCACTCTGAAATAATCTCTCTAACATTTGTCATAAAGGTAGGGTACCCCCGTTATTTGAATTCACCTAATTAGACGGGTGAAAATTAAATTTGTGTCAGCCTTACTAAAAAAGTTAGAACACTGGGAAGGTTCTTGTGTTTACGAAACTACTACTATTTCAGTTTTTGATACCAATAGTCATTTACCGATTAGTCCATAAAGTATTAATGCTAATAATAAATTCATTTATAGGTTGGAAGAAAGCAAAGATACAAAGATGCACTCTTTTGGAACAGGTTGTAGAGGCTCACTAGCACATTGAAGTAGGGGGGACAAAGGGGAATTTTGATTTTAAACATCAAGGGGGAGTAATCTATGATGAAAAATACAAAAAAAAAATAAAAAGAAATGTTGAGGGACATACAAGGATGTTAGCCCTAGGATTAAACATTTCGTTTTATTTAAGAATTACTAACAAATGATAAATTAAAGGCTATTTGTTATTTACGCCTTTATCTAAGCTATCAATATGAACAAGAATTGTTTTATAAGCACTGGTAAAGCTGCTTTCGACTAATTCACAGCCCCCATTGCCGTACATCCAAAGAATTTTGTATTCCTTACCTTCGAAATATACAATATCACCTATTTGAAACATTAACCCTCCTGTAAGACCTAGGGCTAACATACCAACTATAAAGTAACTACCTTTGATTAGATATAGGTCTAAAAACCTATAGGAAACATATTTTCAACTAATTTTTTAAAAAAGGAAGGTTCTTTCAACTCAATATTATAATGAGGAAGGCTTTTTTCCAAATAGTAACTTAAAGTTTTCAAGAGTAATCAGCCTGAATGATGTATTTACTGTAGTTGGGATAAAGGCAGTTCCGAAGAAAATAATAGAAAATTGTTCTAAGGCGATCACTTTATTTGGTGGGCGTCTTTCGTAGTTGACTATATAATGTGAAGCAAAGGACGTCGTTAACATCCTACATAATAGTGCACAAATTGTCGGACGTATAGATTCAACTCCTGCTATTCTATTGTTGAAGGAGGTCATATAATGGATTTGCTTAAAAATTTGAATGATGCAATGAAGTATATCGAGGAACACCTTACTGACGATATAGACTTCAAGAAGGTAGCAAGGATAGCTTATTGTTCTGAATATCATTTTAAAAGAATGTTTTCTTTCCTTGCGGGGATTTCTTTATCAGAATATATTCGCCGTAGACGACTTAGTTTAGCGGCATTTGAGCTTAAAAACAGTAACGTAAAAATAATTGATGTTGCGATTAAATATGGATACAATTCACCGGACTCTTTTACTAGAGCCTTTCAAATTTTACATGGTGTAACACCGTCAGAGGCAAGAAACAATGGACAGCAACTAAAAGCTTATCCACTAATGACCTTCCAATTAACAATTAGAGGGGGAAATGAAATGAATTATCGGATTGAAAAAAAACAGGCATTTAACATAGTTGGTATTATGAAAAGGGTTCCTATTATTTTTGAAGGAGAAAACCCGGAAATTACAGCGATGTGGAAATCCTTGACGATGGAAAAGATAGATCAATTGAAGAATCTCTCTAATGTTCAACCTGAAGGGATGATTCAAGCATCAACAAATTTCTCTGAAGGACGCATGGAAGAAAAAGGAGAGCTTGATCAGTATATCGGAGTGGCCACAACTCAAGAATGCCCTGCAAGCTTTTCAAAACTTGGAGTGCCTGCCTCAACATGGGCAGTATTTGAATCAATAGGTCCTTTTCCAAGTACACTACAGGAAACATGGGGAAGGATTTACTCTGAGTGGTTCCCATCTTCTAACTATCAAGTAACAGAAGGGCCTGAAATCTTGTCGATTAGTACTATAGATTTAACTTCACCGACGGTAAAAAGCGAAATTTGGATTCCGGTTTTGAAAAAATGAAAACAAGGGGCGGTTCTAGTGTTTTAAAAGAACCCAGAAGGGCCGTCCCCTTACTAAACGGTGCCAGGCACTATAGTAAAACAATTTGTTAAAATTGAATCAAAATTTAGTAGGAGTGGTTATTTTGAAAGCGGAAAAAAGTTTAAGGGTTTGTGAAAAAGGACATAGGTATTACAAAAGTAGTGATTGCCCAAGTTGTCCTACTTGTGATAAAGAGAATAAACCTGAAGGTGGCTTCCTCTCGAAACTAAGTTCACCTGCTAGAAATGCCTTAGTTCACGAAGGGATTGATACGTTACAAAAACTCTCAAAATACACCGAAAAAGAAATTCTAAAATTCCATGGTATTGGACCAGCTTCCTTACCAATTATGAGAACATCATTAGAAGAAGGTTTATCATTTAAAGGATAAAGGCAATCCTTCATAAATGACACGGGGACTTTTCTAGTGTTTCTTTCGTTTCGCTAAACGAAGCAAACACTAGAACCGTCCCCGTGTACTCTAAAACCTTGAGAAACCTCTTTTTTTCTCTCTTACCATGGGATCGATTCTGGTTGGATTACTCAATAGAAAGTGTACCGCTAGAACGGCCCTTATGGTTATTACATTCGTGCTTTACGAAAAGTGTCATAAATTTCAATAGCAATGGTTATAACAAACGTGATTATCATGCTCCACCAGATCCAATTTATTGTATTTTCTACTGAGATGGCATTTGTTTCGATGATATCCGCAAAATAAGGAATAACTTCTGAGTTATATAAATTTGGATTACTTGCAATGATAAAAAAAGTGAGTGTACTAGCAACGTGAATGATTGCATTTAGCCATGCAACTGAGTAAGTCCATTTTCCAACTTTTAATTTATACACAGTTAACCCTATTTCTAAAGCAATAAAAGCTACAATAATTGGCCAATAGGAGAGGAGGACTTCCTGATTAAATATTGGCATAATAAATTGCAAGCCATCACCATTGATAGATTGATATATTCCTACAAGACGATCTGCATTAAAATAAATGAGTGCCCATATGACTATCCAAATAAAACTGAATATGATTTCTCCTCTGGAAATTAGCTTTTTCCTAGGGATAATAACGATATTCTTTAAGTCTCTAGGTGACCAAGACACACCATTTTTGGTCAGCGGTAGAGCTGTTTTGGATAATCCAACTCTTTCAATAACAATAAAAACAATGGTAACCCAAAAGAAAAGCTGTATTAGAGTCATTAGTATACTAGGGACAATGTTGGCGAAAGTTCCAATCATAACATCCAGTATTGCCTGTTCACCAGTAAACCGTACAATGCTTTCAACAACATGCACTAAAATGGTGACCAAAATGGCCCATGGAATAATTCGTTTTATAGTGTGAATATACGCGTCGTATACTTTTGGACCAATCAAATAATTAGGGGTTTCCCGATAGCTTGCGGCAAGTACCGCAGGATTTCCTAATTTCTCTAACTGTTCCATCACATTTTCTTCCGTATACTCTTCCGGAAGCATATCTTCAATGGTAGATCTAAGCTCCATTGCGATATCCTCTCGAGTTTTTTCCGGAAGCCTCCTTGTAACCTCATAAATATAAGTGTCAATTAGATTCATCATTGACGTCTCCTTCCAGTAAGGACTTTAATTCATGTGTCATCTTTTTCCATTCAGTTTTTAATTGATCATATACTTCCAAGCCATATTCACTTAATACATAATATTTTCTTGGCCTGCTCTCCGAAGTGTCCCAACTACTCGTCACGAGTTCTTGTTTTTCTAAGCGGCGTAAAAGGGGGTATAAAGTACTTTGATCAATCGTAACACTAGCTTTTTCAAGAAGTTGAACTAATGAATATCCGTATTGAGGAGTTCGTAACTGACTTAAAACAGCTAGGGTTAATGTTCCTCTTCTAAGTTCTGTCATGTAAGAATCCAACATAGAACCCATTGCGTATCACCTCATTTTCTTATACTGTATATAATACACTATAGTATTATACACAACAATAGATGTTACATTTTAATATAAAAATTACGAATGCCAAGAGGATGGTCCTGGTTGTATAACTCAATAGATAGTGAAACGCAGGAACCGTCCCTATGGTCTTTTATTACGCGCAATGGTAAAGAGCCAAGTCTTTGGCGAAGCCTGTTTTTTATAAGAGTTAAGGCCTTTCCCAGCCTTAATAAATACCTCTTGTACGAGATCTTCCACATCTGTTGTACCCGTGTAGTAAACCAAAAAGTTGTACACATCATTGCTGTATAAGTAAAACCACTCTGAAATAATCTCTCTAACATTTGTCATAAAGGTAGGGTACCCCCGTTATTTGAATTCACCTAATTAGAAGGGTGAAATTTCATTTTGTGTCAACCTGAATAAAAAAAGGCCACTAAAATTAAAGGTGCTTAAAAAATGTGCCTGGTCAATAACCGAGCAAGGTATTTAGTTAAGGAAATTAAGGGGATTAATGAGTTAGGGGTGCCTGGCACTGCTCGAAAAATCTTGTTTCTAACTGACTTTGAGATTAAGTGTGATAGCTCACTTTTCGGTGTTGGGTTTTCAAGTTAATCGACAGGTGACAGACTGTCGATTTTTTCTTTTGAAGAAACGTGAACATTTTATCTTAGGGACACAGGGTATCTAGATGAAGACTATAAGCAGCTAGTTGCTTATATTGGACAATTTCTAAGCATAGGGAATGGAGCGCTTGCTTCATTCCTTTTCGTATTTAACTGTGGTAACCCTTATAAGGTCTGCTACATAAAGTTTTTATTTCCAATTAGTATTCTTTTTTGCTAAAAAGGAAACTTATAGGTATACGTTTTTCGAGTGAAAGCATCTCAAAAAAACATCAAAGGCTGACCGAATAACATTTACATCTATCCTCGTTTTCTCAACGGTAATGTCCATCTTTAACTTAAAAATTTTTCCTAGTCCTATTACTCTTCTCTAATACATTTTTGGGCCATTAGGAAGAATAATGGAGTAATACTAAACATGAAGTGGAAAGTTAATTAGACAATCTTACTTTGAATTCCAATGATACCTACTTATACTTTCTTAAAGGTCTAGAAAAAAATGATTTACAAGTGTGTAAGCCGAATTCGGAGTTATTTTCCTTTTGTTAAGGGGGAGGATTATACATGAATCTTGAGAGATTAATTTTAATAGTGGTATTCATAGTCTCGGTCTTCTCAATTATCTTTTTAATACCACGTAATAAGGCAAGGGAAGCATGGGTCCTATTATTATTTCTTCAGGTCATTACCTGGCCGGCTGGTTTGTTTGTTGTAGAAATGGGATGGATTGAATATCCGATCCAATTATTAAAAGATGCTAACCAGTTTAATCGTACTAGCTTGACTTTTGAGTTTTTCGTTTTTCCAATTGTAGCTATTATGTTTAGTTTGTATTATCCAAAAGTTAGTAAGTTTGGAGTCATGATTTATTATGTATGTTTTGCTGGTTTTTTTACGATTATTGAGTCGATACTTGAAAAAACAACCAGGCTTGTGGAATATCACGAGTGGACATGGTATTGGACATTAATTACAGTCATCATCTCTTTATTTTTAAACCATAACTATTATCTGTGGTACAAACAAAAAATGATCAAGGTGAAAACTAATGAGTAAGGAATTTTACATTTTAGCTTTTTTATGGATTATTTCTATTATTACATTGTTAAGCATCTCAAAAGGAAAGATGCGCTTGACTCAAATAACTTTCTTATTTACCCAAGCATTAGCATGGGTATTTGAATACATCCTTGTCTTCTTTAAATTAGTAGAATTTCCTTATAGGGAATTCGAGGTTGCGACAAAGATGAGTTTTTCACTATATTATGTAATTTTTCCTGTGGTTGGTGTTTTGTTTATCCTGTTTTACCCCACAACTAGTAGAAAAGGTAAGGTGTTCTTCTATTATTTATTTTTCTCGATGTTGATACCAACTTTTTCTTCATTTGCAGAAAAATATACAAAGCTTTTTCTATTTGTAAACTGGAACTGGAGTGTCCATGTACTTGCAGACTTAATTATCTTTTATATTTTGAAGCAATTTATATTCTGGTTTCGTAGAGGTATAGTTAGTTGATTGTAAGTACTATTAGTAAAGTCTTGTATAGGAATAAAATTAAAGCGCCTTTTTAGCATTTGAATTAGCATACCAATGAACATAGTTCAAAGGTATGCTTTTTTCGTTAATCTGTGAACAAATTTAAAGATAAAAAGGATACTATAGGGGAAAAAACACTCCCAATTGTATCCTATAAAAATATATCACTTGTAGTTACTATTATGCTTCTAACCATTTTTGTGACCACTTTTCCATCTCTCGCATGAGAGGTTCAAGGTCTGTTCCTTTTTCGGTCAATGAATACTCGATTCTAACAGGAGTTTCTGGAAACACTTCTCGCTTTACAATCTTTTCGTTTTCCAGATCCTTTAACCTTTCTGATAGGACCCTACCACTAACACCAATTGATGATTCAATCGTGCAAAAACGCTGTGGACCAGTTAGAAGTTGGTAAATAATTAACCCCGTCCATCGTTGGCTCAACAATCCCATCGCTTTTTCAAATCTAGGGCAAATCGGCTTATTCAATTAAATCATCTCCTTACTCATATAGTATAAACTGGTTCAATAAATTATTAAATTATTTCTTATAAAAAAGTTACTTGACTACACTAAATTATAATAATACACTTACTTACATAAAGTAACTAACTAATAAACCGTGCAAATTATCATAAAATCATCAGGAGGTAACGAAAATGGATTTTCATCGTGAACCGATTACATTTGTAGGCCAAGTAAATCTAAAGATACAAAACTTAGAACGTTCTATCTCTTTTTATAAAGAAGTCATTGGCTTTAAGGTATTGGAACAAACGTCAAATTTCGCAACATTAAGTGCCGATGGAAAAACGACTTTATTAACAATTGAACAACCAGATAATGTAGTTCCAAAACAAGGAAGAACAACTGGGCTTTATCATTTCGCGCTATTAATGCCTAAGCGAACTGACTTAGCTAAGATTGTGCAGCATTTTAGGGGAATTGGAGTTCAGTTCGGTTCTTCTGATCATCTGGTAAGTGAAGCTCTTTATTTATCCGACCCAGATGGGAATGGAATTGAAATCTATGTAGACCGTGGTCCTTCCGAATGGAATTGGAGTAATGGTGTAGTTGAAATGACCGTTGATCCATTGAATTTCCAAGACCTTCTATCTCTTGGGAAACAGCAGTCATGGAAAGGTCTACCCGTTGATACGGTCATGGGGCATATCCATTTGCATGTATCTGAATTGAAAAAGACGGAAGAGTTTTATACCAAGGGACTTGGATTTGAAGTCGTAAACAGATTCGGTAGTCAGGCACTGTTTATTTCTGACGGTAAATACCATCACCATATTGGTTTAAATACTTGGAACGGCGTGGGTGCACCTACACCACTACTTAATAGTGTTGGACTCGAATCGTTTACTCTTATGATTTCAAATGAGGAAAAGAAAAATAGAATCATTACACAGTTAAACGAAATAAATGCTCCTTTTACAGATGAAAATGGTTCAATTGTTGTGACAGACCCTTCAGGGAATTGTATACGCTTAGGAGTGTAAATCATAACTGGGGGATAAATTGCTTTGGTAGAAAATGCTGTTGTTTAATAAAACAGGAATTGAAATAGGTCTGTACACACTTGGTGATATTGGAACAGATCCAATTACGTAACAACAGAAGGAACAAGTACCGTGGGATAGTTGAGGAAATTTATAATAAAGATGAATTGCCTGACCCATCCCTGTGGTCCCAAATATTTATAAATTTTTAAAGGTTTAACAACATCTCTAACGAATTATTAACAATGTTACTATTGTAATACTTAACTACAGAAAGGTAGCGATACATATGGAAACTCTACAATCATTTCTAAAAGATATGAATGGCAGAATGCAAGAATTATATAAAGATGTAACTGAATCAAGCTGGATGGCCCAGACAACTGGAGATGCTGAGTGGGCTGCTAAATTAAGTGAAGCTGGGACTCGATTCAATCTATTATTTTCTTCAAAAGATACATATGAGAAAACAAAACAGTTTCTAGAGACGGAAAATGCAACGGAGGTCGAAAAACGTCAGCTTCAACTTCTACTAAGTCAAATGGAACGTAACCAACTTCCAGAAGAAGTGATAGCTGATTTATCAAAACGTTCATCTGAACTAAACCTATTATTTAATACCTTCTCACCTGAAGTGGATGGCAAGAAGTATTCTGCTAATGATATTCGGAATGTATTGGTAAATAGTAATGACCAAGAATTACGCAAAAAAGTTTGGTTTGCGAGTAAGGAGGTTGGGAAAGTCGTAGAAAAAGACCTGCTTGAGCTTGTGAAACAGCGCAATGAAGCTGCACAACTACTTGGCTATGATAACCATCACCAAATGGGATTTGCTCTTCAAGAGCTTGACCGTGATGAGGTATTTGCTATTTTCAACGAACTAATTGAGCAATCAGATGAAGCCTACCGCTCGATGAAGAAAGAACTAGATGAGCGCCTAGCAGCTAAATTTGGTGTTAATCCAGAGGATATTCGCCCTTGGCATTATGTTGATCCGTTTTTCCAAGAGGCACCACCAACTGATTCAGCTAATCTAGATCCTTTTTACAAAGGGAAGGATATTGTGCAAATCACAACAGATACGTTTAACTCAATGGGAATTGAAATTGATGATCTCTATGCAAAAAGCGATTTGTTCCCTAGAGAAAAGAAGAATCCAACAGCCTTTTGTAGTGATATAGATCGCGAAGGTGATGTTAGAGTTCTTTGTAACTTAACGGAAGATGCATATTGGATGGAAACGAACTTACATGAGTTTGGCCATGCGGCTTATTTCAAATATGTAGACCCTAGCCTTCCATTCGGATTACGTACAGTAAGTCATACTTTAACAACCGAATCGATTGCGATGTTATTTGGAAAAATGGGCAAAGACCCACGCTGGTTAAAGCGCTTCTTACAAGTTGATGAAACAACAGTAGATGAACTTGCTCCTGAACTAGAAAGGTACCAACAGTTACAAATGCTTATATCAGCAAGATGGATTATTACCTTTGTCTTTTTTGAAAAAGAACTGTACGAAAATCCTGATCAAGATTTAAACGCGTTATGGTGGAAAATAGTAAATGAAGTTCAGCTAGTCACTCCTCCTGATTCGATGGATAATCCTGATTGGGCTGCAAAAATTCATTTTACACTTGCACCTGTTTACTATCAGAATTATCTACTAGGAGAATTAATGGCAGCACAGCTTCTACGTCATATTGAAACGAACATTTCTCCTGAATTTTTCACAAAAGAAGCGGGAGAGATGCTTATCAATGATTTCTTCAAACCAGCTGCCCTTTATGAATGGAATGAAAAAATTAGCCGAGTAACAGGTGAAAAATTAAATCCTGCTCACTTTGTGGATGTATATTGCAAAACTCAGATAAAAAGTTAATTCTTAATAAATAGGATAGCTAGGACTATATGGTCCTGGCTATCCTTTTCTATTATTCTTCTGAATCGAACCTTGTCTATGGTCCACACTTACTGAACAACCTCAAAAACAGTCCCCTGATTTAAATCACTTACCTTCATAGACCCATAAACACCCAAATACAGTCTACTCTGATTCATACTAGCCCCCAAGCTAACATAATAAGCCGATTGCTCCCCAAAATCATAATCAGTTTCAATCATCCCATACTCATTCTGTCTAAAATCCGGTCTAAATCTTGTATAAGCCAAAACCCCTTGATTTGAAGGTTTATCTGTCCGGTTAAGATCAGTAAACACAACACTTCCCGTTAAAGCTGGTATCTCGTTCCCCACATAGGCCTGCACTCCAGTAAGGGCAGTTCCCGCAAACTTATCAGGTCGTGAATCTTGATGATAATAACTAGTTAAAGGCGGAATTCGATTAGCTGAGAGTTTAATCGCTTCATTGTAAAAAGCAATGGTTTTCTCATCTAAATTGGAATCTTCATCGCAGTCCTTAAGTATAGGAGTAGGCAAATCACCTTCCCAACCTCTCCAGCCTAGGTTAATATATCCCTCTTGATTTAGTTCAATGTTTCGTAATGATGCTTGAACAAGCTGAGTAACAGGGATTGGTTTATAATGAACGAATGAAAAAACGGATTCTACCAAGTGCTGTCCGACATTTCCAACATATTTAATATACTGATTGTAGTACCTCTGATATGAAATCCCGGGAATATTCCTAACCCCTTTGACAATGACTGTCAGTGTTTCTTGGATAGCTATCGGAAGTTCATTGAAACGTGTGACTACGGGAGGATCATAGATCGCTGTGTTTTTAGTAACATCAATTTCGATGATCTTTCCGGCGATTTCCATATCATCCTGAGCTAAATTAAAGGGATCATACCCTGAACCACCATCTCCATTTGTGAACACAAGCTTTCCTGTTTCGGGTGAAAAGTTTAAGCTATTAACACCATTATGATTAAAAAATGGCCTTCTTAAGTTAAGCAATGTCCGTCGCTTTTGAGGTTTGCCATTTGACTGTACAATCCACTCTTCAACTGTATCAATATGATCATATTGCGTTTCTCGGTTAATCCACTTTAGGTTTAAGGATTCTGGCTCACAAGGGTTAGGCTCATACGAATCGTGAGGAGCTCCTGGACCTTGAGTTCCTGCTTTTGAATAATGAAGATAAAACAGACCGTTGTAATAAAATTGAGGATGAAACGCTAGTCCCAGCAGTCCGCGCTCATCATATCCACCACGGGATTCACCTAGTTTTATAACTCTCGGTCGAATATCTAAAAAAGTCTTAACCTCTCCGTTACCTATATAAAAAATCTCCCCCACCTGGGTTGCAATAAATAATCGTTCGACAGAGTCACCAGGAAGTATCGTTGTTTTCATAACTGTAGGCAAGTTGATATTATTTACGATAGGGCGTAAGCGAACATTAACTTTTTTCAATTACCTCCACACTCCTTTCCGACTGTTTCTATCTATTAAAAATATGAGTAGTACTGATTGAATAGTACGGAATTTATGAGGTGGTAAGCCTACAGTATGTTTAACCCACAGTTGCCAGTCATCTGTCATTTCACGAAATAAAAGCTCAGAGTTTGCGACTCTGAGCTTATTCTCGCTCTACCCTAGCTACTGATATAATAAGACCATATGAAATAAGGTCAACCAGAAATATTTAGCATTCTGGCTAACCTTATAATACGAACGGAGCAGTTTAGTTGAAGAAGGATAGGATCTTGTATCTTACATAGAAACACCCTCCACATATATTATTATCACCTGGATAGTTAGGAGGAATATTATTGCATAAAGTAATAATTACTGGACCTTTTGGAGTTATATATCCTGTATGGACAAATGGGGGTCTGGGGTTTACTCACAAGGTGAATCTCCTAATAAATATGTTAATATTGGCAATTATTATTACCTGGTTGTACATGAATTACCAAGTTAGGGTGTAGAGTCTTTTAATGTACCTCCTCGAAAGCAAAATCGAGTAATATATTCGCTACCATATACCCGTTATTAATTAAAACAAACAAGTGATTCTTTCAAAGGATAGTCACTTGTTTTCTGAAAGTTTTTTACATTTTAATACAATAGCTCTAACTGTAACACCTAGTAAGACATAATAGAAAAAAGAAAAGTGATATTTCCATTTTATGTAATACACCAAGTTTAACCTTTTGCTTATTGGTTCTCCGATGAAGGCAAAGAGTAACGCCATAATGAATAATGCAATTAAATAAGAACGCCATGTGGAGAAATATTGATAAAGCAACATAAAAGTAACACCTACCATAAATACATCGAAGGGTAGTGCTCTTGGGGTAATTGGGACAAATTGCACTGGGTATACCCAAAACTTAAGGTCAACCCCAATAGCATCTAAATATGAGGTGGGGATAATAACTAGAGTCCAGACAAACATGATTTCTAATATTCTTTTACGGTCAACAACTTTTATCCAAATTACCAATGGTATTAAGATAAATGCGACTAAAAACCACCAATTCCATGTAAGAAATTCATGGTTTAACCAGTGGTTTATGTCTTGTTTAACATTTTGATGGTGTTTTTCCAATGTGTTTAGAGCCGCTTTTAAATTTTCATTCATTATAGTTCTCCTAAAAATATAGTAACGACAAGACATATTATCTGCTTGAATATTAGAAAATAAACAATCTATAAATTTCAGTGCAAATTTTTTGAGTATTAAGTTCGAGGTCTTATAAAGAAAAGTATATTTTTGTTTGAGATTTTTAATTTACAGGATGGACTTTAGAACCTCCGAATTTGAAAACCTTTCTTAGTAAATACCTTAAATGGTTTAGCATCCTATGTACGGCCACGGATCCGAGCAGGATTAGTGGCCGTTGTTGTTAAAGTAAAGGGTAAGGGTGCAAAAAGGAAGTCGTCATTTCGTAGTAGACACAAACTGTGACATAGAAAGTGACTAGATAGAAAAAACCTCTAAATATAAAGGTTATTGAATCATGTTTTATATTTAATTAGAAAATATTCTAATTTATTTCTTTAAATCCCATTCTAGAAGTTAACCAATGGGCTATTAGATAAATGATTATGTATATAGGAATTGAATAAAAGATACGCCATTTTTCTAATTTGTAAATATCAGTGAATACAAGGAGTGGTTCTCCTATTAAAGCTGTTAAAAAACCATATATGAAAGCTTTTTTAACTGGAGAGTAGTAAGGTTTAAATTGTATTAAACTCATAATAACCACTGGCATAAGAGCTAAATCGTAAGGTAAATAAGCTGGGTTGGTAAGACTTCATATCTATACGACCACATTCCTAGTTGTACACCAAGAGATTCTAAGGAAATGGAGACAGTCATTACAAAAAAGCCTGCTAACAATAACCGATATCGACTGTCTTTTTTATGATATTTAATCCAAAATAACCAAGATTATAGGATTCTAAATAGATAATTTCATGATTCAAGAAAAATGTACAGTATTTATCTAGTTATCTAGTTCGAATATGGGAGAAATTCTAATATCAGCATAACAGTATATTGGAGATATTTTACATTTGTAAACTGTCCAAATCCTGGCTAATCAATAGACTAAAAAGAGTTTCTCATTCGCATTCTTATTAACTCATATATCACTATTTCTGTTTAGTTTTAGCAATTTCAATATTATCGATAGATGATGGTGGTTTTTCCATCCAGTTATGTTCAATTAAGATGTTAGCTCCATCCTCTGCATATTGAACAGCTTCCAACGTAATACGCATGAATTTTGAACCTAAATCACGTCTTGTAACCGTTCCTAAAGCTACACCATAATATCCTAGAGACATTCCTGATAGCATGGATACCTGAAACATCATTAGTTTATCCGAAAATGGTGGTGTTGTTGATCTTAATACGTCTGAGTCCAAAGTGGGCGTTTGTGAAAGGTTCTCTTGATTTAACATTTGAGCCATAAATTCCACTACTTTACTGGCAATATTGGCTCCTCTAACCATATAATTTCTTACCTCTTGTAAGCCCGCCGTTTGCCCAAAACCTAATAATAATGCTTTACCAAGTGAATTACGTTGCATATTATTGTAAAAGTGCATAATTTCAGGTGAAGTCATCGGGCGACGTTCTCCAAACCAACCTGTCAAATAACCTTGTTTTTCAATGAATTCAACTTTATCTGGTATTGGAATAGAAGCAGATCTTGAATACAATCCTTTTTCTAATAAGACATTTAAAGTTTTATTATATAATTGTCGCGTAAGGTCAATAGCATTAGAAAAGAGTTCTAATACATCAGTTCGTGCACACCCAGCAAAAGAAGCACAGTATGAGGTCATGCCATGCCTTGCCATAAAATGAACAAAGTTTAAATGAAACGTATCTGAGTATAGTGCGGGTGCGTTAAGATTAACATCCTCATTCACACTAAAAGCAACAGGGATTGCATGATTTTCCTTATCATAAATATCAGTAATGTTTTGTAACAATGTTTTAGAAACCTCAATGGCAAATTCTAATATCGATTGTATTTCTGTATCTTGTGTTTTTTCTTTGAAATACATTAGCATGCAATAAGACATACTATTATTCATATAAGCACTCCAAAGTGAAGCAATTTCAGATGAAGTAAGACGAATATTATGTTCAGTTTGCATATATAACCCCTCCAAATTTTAATCGACATTAAATAATTTCTCCTAAAAAATGAAAAATATAGATTTAATAGAAGAGAGGGCTATATGTAAACAAAAAAGGCTGAGTTTTCAGCCCTTTTTTTGCTTCTGCTTGCATAGGGATTATTTATATTCTTTGTTAAATCACCATAAAAATTGTGAATCATTGTACTTGAAGTTAACAAGAGCTTTACTTCAATTTAGGTATTAGGCACATACCGTACCACAGTTACTATTGTTTAGTTTAATATGAGATTTTATTTTTTAATTGTTTTTTTGATAAAAGTGTGTTGTGATTTTTCTATATTTCATTACCTCATTTTAATTCTAGAACTGGATATGTGTTATAATACTGCCTCCCCTAGAAAAAAAGCCCTGACGGTGGTGAATCCATCGTAAATTCAGATCTTAATTTATTTGGTTATGTTAAAAAGTTTAGGTTAAGCCTTAAGAAACGGCATTCAACTCATGGTAGAACTGTAAGAAAATCTAATTCAACTAGCCGTTGATAGTTTTATGATATGACCCTGTGCTAAGCTTAAGTCAACAGCGCGCGCTGTCAATATTAAGGTAAGGGTGAGTATTTTATGCTAAATTCAAGCCTAATCGGATCCTATATCTCTTCATTGCGGAAAGCAAAG
The DNA here is from genome assembly GCA_014960805.1 of Cytobacillus suaedae. Taxonomy (GTDB): domain Bacteria; phylum Bacillota; class Bacilli; order Bacillales; family Bacillaceae_L; genus Bacillus_BV; species Bacillus_BV suaedae. The sequence continues at coordinate 599,246 of CP063163.1, forward strand.
GATCTTACGCAGGTCGAACTTGCTGAACAGGTAAATGTAAGTCACCAGGCTGTCTCTAAGTGGGAACGAGGAGAATCATTGCCAGATATTGGGACACTGATAGTGTTAGGCGAGGTATTCGGTGTTTCCATAGATCATATCCTGAGTGGGGGCAGATCAGGGAGTCAACCTAGAAATGTTGGTAAATTAGTGGAGAAGCTGTCTGACAACCTTCCTGAGCAAGCTGCTGAATTACTTAATTCAGGGGAGTCAGAGGTGGAGGGGTTTATATCTTTAGCTCCATTGTTAAAGTCGAGTATGATTGAAAATGTAGCAAACAAGGTTTCTAATCAAACTTTTACCCTGGAGCATCTTATAGAATTGGCTCCATTTATGGAAAGAGAATCTCTTGATGAGCTTGTTAATAAAATGGATACTACAAATCTCCTCTGGGCACAAATCTCTTCCCTAGCTCCATTTATAACACATAGTACATTAAGTGATCTTGTATCTACTAATGAATATACATTAAATGTGGAAGAGCTTATCGAGATTGTTCCATTTTTAGGTTCTGAAATTGATAGATTGGTGTTACAAGCTGACCTAACGGATAGTGAGTGGGATCATGTGATTGGTCTCACACCATTTCTTAAAAAGGAAACGTTAATTCATTTGGTTAATCATTCAAATACCGGGGAGATGTCAATTGATAAGCTAGTTAGTGTGGCTCCCTTTCTTGGACATTACCTTAATCAACTAGTGGAAGAAATGGATATAAAAGATGTTAGGTGGGGAGAATTACCTAGACTTGCCCCTTTTATACGTAAAGAAACCTTAGCCAGACTGATTGAAAAGATTGTGGATGATGAGGGTGCCTTAGAAACATTACTAGATATTGTGCCATTTGTCGGTAGAGATCAACTTGATCATCTACTACAAAAGGTTAATTTATCAGGCCTAACTCCAGATATAATTGCAGATATTGCTCCTTTTGTTAAAAAGGAGACTCTAACCAAGCTGATGTCAAACCTGGTTAAATAAGTCAGTACAACGCCTTGAAAAATTTATTGGGTTCGATTGAGAAAGAATAGAATCTTTCAAAAATTAAAATAGGTCCCTCTATAACCCATTAAAGGAAGCAGGCCAGTTGTGAAATAATTTGGTCTGCTTTTTAGTTCCTAGTTCAGTAGATGTAAAATAAAAAGGTTAATAATAACCCAACCCTAGTGACTCCAAAGCCTAATTCCTCTTTAAAGAAAAGGAGGATTAGGCTTTATTATTTCAAAGTTCTTCAACAAGTTGGCAGCCAGTGGTAATCGAACAGTATCACTTAATAGCCACCTTATTTCTCACTTCTTTTAAAACAAATAGTTCACGCTTCAACCAACTATTCTTCTCAACTTTTTCAATAAGATTTTCATTCTCACTAATAGCATCATCCAATGATACCCATTTTGGAGTAAAATTCAGTAAGAACTCATAATCATCTAATTGTTGAGACATTTTTTCTTCGTTTGCTAATTCACAATAATAATAGTGCGAAGTCATTTGGAATAACGCGTTATCGACAAACTCATCAGCTTTTCGTTCAATGACCACGCCAGCTTTATCTTTGACAATACAGTTCATGTACCCAGTTTCTTCTCGCACTTCCCGTATCAATGCTTCACAGTGGCTTTCGTTCTTTTCCACTCCGCCACCAGGAAACTTATAGTCTCCTCTATTTGACTGAACGAGTAGAATAGTATCTTTAGTCATAATTATAGCCCTGACTGCTTCTCGATTGATTGTATTGCTACTATTTTTAATCTCTGGCTCTTCTATTACCCTATTAAAAGTCATTTTTGCACCTCTTACTTATTCATTCTTATACTCTTTTAGTGCCTCGATTACTTCCTGTTGTCTTTTTTTTGCCAAATCAGGATTTGTGCTTAAGGCATAAACACTCGGAGCTTGTGGTAAACCAGCCAAGAGTGTTGCTTCATGGTAATTCAACATGGAAGGGCTCTTACCAAAGTAATTTTCACTCGCTGCTTTAATACCGTAGTTGCCGTCCCCGAAGTAGATAATATTGACGTAAAGTTCTAAAATCTCGTCTTTACCGTAGATTCTCTCAAGGTCAAAGGCTACAAATAACTCTGCTACTTTCCTGACAAACGTCTGTTTACCACTAAAGTAAAGGTTTTTGGCAACTTGTTGTGTGATCGTACTGCCACCTTGTTTTAATTCTTTTTCTTTCAGGTTTATAAAAATTGCCCTTGATAGTGAAATAGCATCGAAGGCTCCATGTTCATAAAAACGGTGATCTTCAATGGAAATGATCGCATCCGTGAAAATGGGGCTGATATCAGCTAAAGGAACGTACTTTTCATTTCCTTTAATAAGTGTGACCTTTTCTCTAAGTGGTACCTCTTCAATGGCTTCTTTATAGTCGAAATAACCTAGTACTCCAATAACCAAAACGTACAATGTAACAATAACTAAACCTAACCTAATTAAATTCCTAATTAATTTCCACATTATCTTACCCTCTTACGCTTTTGGCATATGGTTTTAGTATATCAAAAGTTAAAGGGTAAAACATACGTGGTCTTCACAAAGAGTATGCTATTGTTTTAAACTTGGGTAAAATAGAAGGCATATGTAAAACCCCACAACATAACTAACGAATGGAGACACAAGAGATGGGAATGGTTTTTATAGGCATCGTTTCAGTTCTATTGTATGGAGCGCTTGTCTATTACGTTGGGTGGAGCAGTTGGAGTTTGTTCCGACCGAAAGAAAGCCCTTATAAACGAAAAATTAAAATACTGTATATTATTACGCTAACAATCGTATCAACCTCTTTCATTGTGGGACGAGTCTTCGGATTTGTCTTGTTTAATATCTTAGGCGCTTATTGGATGGCTGTATTTTATTTATTACTAATTATTCTTCCCGTGGTGCATCTCAGCGTTTGGTTATTGCAACTGACACGGGTTCCGCGTCACCGAGTTGAGAAATGGGCCGGTGTTGTTACCTTTATTCTTGTAATTGGCTTAATAAGCTATGGATCTTATAATGCCTACAGTCCGGTGGTGAGCAGCTACCAGATGAATATTGATAAGCCGGCAGGTGACATCGGTGAGCTTAATGTCGTCATGGCATCTGATATGCACTTCGGTTTATTGTCGAACAGAGATCATGCTGAGCGTCTTGTGAAGGAAATTAATCTGTTACAGCCTGATATCGTTCTATTCCCTGGAGACGTTTTTGACGATGATATTGACCAGTATATTCAGCAAGAGATTGACGAAGTGATGGATGGCATTAAATCTACATATGGAGTTTACGCTTCACTAGGTAATCATGATAAGTATGAAGGCACGATGGAAGAGCTTATTACGGTACTTGAAGATAGCGATATAGAGGTTCTGTACGATGAGGCCATGCTGATTGAGAATAGCCTGACTATAGTAGGACGAAAGGACCTTACGGAAAACGACCGGCTGTCGGTTCCCGCGCTGATGGACGGAGTCGATATGACTAAGCCGATCATTATGTTGGACCACCAGCCTTATGAACTGGATATCGCACAGCAAAACGGTATTGACCTTCTAGTCGCAGGACATACGCACCGCGGACAGGTGTTTCCGGGTAACTTGATTACAAGTAAAGTATACGAAGTTGACTGGGGCTATCTGCAGAAAGAGCAGCTGCATACGGTGGTTTCATCTGGATATGGTTTCTGGGGCCCGCCGATCCGACTTGGTTCTCGCTCTGAAATCGTTCAGATAACGGTGACGTTCGCTCAACAAGGCTAGCTTTATAATAGTTAAATCTACCCGGCGGAAGAAGTTGTATGGAAGAATGGATGTTGATGTTTTAAAAACAACAAGTGTGTGTGGCACTTAGGACGGTATAAATGGTACCGTCCTTTTTGGCGTTTTGTGATAAGAAACACAAGGTATGATAGAATAAAAGTCTACTAATTTGTAACATTCTGGTATCTCATTCGTATTATCAAGAGGGCAACAAAATAAGGGGGGGAACAAATTGAACAACAACAATTACTTAAAATACTTCCGAATTTTCATAGCCATCGCCTTAGTCGCAAGCTTAATTATGAACTTTAACTTATTAGCCAGTTTAGATAGGATTGAACATCAAGTAAGTAACTTATCTCACAACCAACACAACATCCTCAGTGACGTCAACAACCAAGCGGGACAGGTTCAGAATATCATGAATGAGTTTTTAGCGGAGCAGAGCTGGATCAGTAGAATTAATATGGAGTTTGATCCTAGTGAGGTAGAAGATGGTGAGGCGGCTGCAACCTTTGAGTGGCAGGTGAAGGAGATGCAGAGTAATTCTAAAGTTATCTTCAATTATGTGTATGGTGAGGGTGAGAACTATATCGCTCTTCCGGCTAAGGAGATACAGCAAGGATTGTTTCAGGTTAAGATTCCGATCGAGGTTAAGTTAGAGCCAATGTGGCACGTTGGAGTGATAACGAGTTCAAATACTCATGAAGAATCGAAACAAGTGATTGAAGAAAAAATGATGAAAGAGGAACTGGAGAATAGATTAAAGTACTTCGTGTCTGTATCGTATGATGACTTGCTTAAGAGTAGTGAAGTTCATACAGAGCACTTAGGACATGTAGGAACAAGTTATTATGGAATTCTTCAAGGAGATGTTCATATTCATGATAAACAAATGAGTGTAACTCTTATTAGTGAATATATGATGGAACCTTCTGTGAATGTAGAAAAGGCCTATCTAGTTAAGTATGAGGGGAGTACCCTAATTGGAGAAGAAGAATTTAATTACGATGGTCCAAAAGAGGAGTGGCCGCGTCATTTCCATTTAAATCAAGTTAAGACATATGATGATATGCGTTTAGTAATCAAAGTTGTCTATAGCAATGGAGAGACCTTTGAGAAGGAAGTATACAATTCTGCTGATTGAGCCTTTCAGACATTAAGAGCATGTGATAACATATCAAGAAAAACAAGTAAGACTAATGTTCATAACCATTGAGCATTAGTCTTTTGTTATATCAAAGAAATCCTATACCACACAGGCTATATGGGTTAGAGATTTAATCTTTCGGGCTTTTTTTGGCAAGAATCGTCACCCTGTGTTTCTGTTGATACTTATAGAAAGTATTTTTGGTGTTTGATAGGCAATCCTTATTTTTGCCTATAGTAAACTAATGAGAGAACGCACTTAGACATTTTTGTAAAATAAGACACTTAGAAATCTTGGATTTTATAAATACCGCATTAATTACGAAAGTGAGACTTTATATGAGAGTAATCGGAATTGATTTATCAGGGCCAAGTAATCATAAGGATACAGTTCTTACTGTTTTTGAAAAAAAGGATAATCATCTGGAGTTTGTGAAGTGGACAAGTAATATAAGTGATCAGGGCATTTTAAGAGAGATTTCTGAGCAAAGTCAATTAGATGAGGTTGTGATCGGAATGGATGCACCGTTATCCTATGAGGACGGAGGAGGAGATAGGGTAGGTGACCGCGAGCTAAGAAAGTTTATTGTCTCATTGGGAATGAAGTCAGGGTCAATTATGCCGCCTACCTTAAATCGAATGGTGTATTTAACCTTAAGAGGGATTAAGCTTACTAGAGAAATAGAGAACTTAAACGTCATCTATCCAATTTCTATCGTGGAAGTGCATCCAGGGGCCGTTATTGGATCAAGGCTTTCTAAAAAAGAGATAGAATATGCATTGGTTTACAAACAAGCACAATCAGCTAGAAGTTATATTCGAACTTGGTTTACAGAGCAAGGGCTTTCGCAAATTCCTATTGAAATTGAAGAAGAAAGCCATTCCATTGATGCATGCGCTGCTGCATTAGGTGCCTGGCATTGGAAGGACCCTGAGTATAAGCCAAAATGGAAACACCCAGCGAATCCGCCACTTCATCCTTATGACTATTGCTGCTGATAATTATAAGAACTATAAATCATGCCTTTTTAACAGGTTCATACCGAAACGAGTAGACCAATGTTTCTAACAACGAGCATTGGTGTTTTTTATGTTGATCTTTCCTGATAATGATGTATTAAAATTTGTTCCTTATAGACAAAGTCCCATCCGATGTTTCAACCAATTACATACTAATAAAGTAGATTGTAAGAAGGAGGGTAAAATAATGTTTCCACAAAGATATCCCCAACATTCAAGAAGAATGGGTAGACCTGGTATTGGTCCGATGCCTAATCAACTAATTGGAAGAAGAAACAACTTTCAAGCACCAATTAGAAGACCATTAAGGCCAGTTCCTCCAGCGCAAATTCAACCAAATAACATGCTATCAATGTTTAAAGGTGAGGATGGAAGTTGGGATTTTAATAAAATATCCAACACAGCCTCTCAAGCAATGGGCGTTTATAAACAATTTTCAGGTATGGCTCCGATGTTATTAAAGCTGTTTAAAGGATAGAAAAGTGGATTTCTGTGTGCAAAAAATTAGGAAACATGGGGATGATAGTCTTCATGTTTCTTTCGTTTCGCTAAACGAAGCAAACAAAAGAACCGTCCCCGTGTCTTCATTATAGATTCACCCAATAAAAAAAGCATCCGATTATTCGGATGCATACTTAACTATTCCATGTATATAGACTGAGTATTCTCTCTGTACATATTCTCTTAATTTAATTCTTTTTTCTGTTTCTAATAACCTAATCAATTCTTGAATCATTTTTTCAGTTTCTTTTGTAGTAGGAAACTCCAATGAAAAAAAATTACCTTTCCTACTATTAAGTAATTTTTTTAATAATTCAACTTTATTCATATGATAATCCCCTTTACCTACTATATATTCGACATAAAGGTGACTATTACCTTGAAATATTTTAAATTTTTAAAAATTATCAGAAACATAGGTACGGTCCTCATGGTTCTTTCGTTTCGCTAAACGAAGCAAACACAAGAACCGTCCCAGTGTATTCCCTGTGTATTCATGTATTCACGGTATAATATTTAGAAAATTATGTTAATATAATCTGTATAATAGTTCCTTAGTATTAATATTTATTAGATGTAGTGGCCTGACATGGAAAGAGTAAGTTTAATACTGGAGTAAAAATTGAAAACGTTTTCATTCGTAGAGGAGTGATTCAATTGGGTTCAAACAGTAATGGAACTACCAGTGGAAGGCTGGTTGGAAAAAGAATTCTAATAACTGGAGCCGGCGGAGGGATAGGTTCTGATGCAATGCGCTACTTAAAAGAAGAAGGTGCTACTGTTTTAGGAATTGACCTGAATGCAGGTGAAGATATTTTAAAAGCAGATATAAGAGATGTAGAAGAGGTTAAGAAAGCAGTAGATGAGGTGATTAAACGTTTAGGTGGTATTGATATATTAATAAATAATGCTGGTATTGGTCGAGGTCAAGACTCTGGAGATTTTCCTGATGAACAGGCACGCTTAATAATGGAGGTAAATTTTTTTGGAACATGGAACATGACAGCTGCTGCTATGCCGCTCTTCTAAAAACTCATGGACATGTTATTAATGTTGCATCAGGTCTTGCACTAGTTAATGTCGGTTACAGTGCCGCATACTCAGCGAGTAAACGGGCAATTGCTGCCTATTCAGATGTTCTAAGACAAGAATATGGAGACCGAATTGATGTGACAACACTTTATCCTGCTTTTATAAAAACACCAATACATGAGCCCTCCGAGAAAGATAATACTTCATTAGCTGATATTGTTAGGCCAGAACCTGTGGAGTTTGCTTCAAAAGCTCTACTAAAGGCGATTTTAACAAAGCCTCGTGATTTATCCACTAGTCATGTGTCAAATTTTCAGTTGTTTATGGCAAGACATTTTAGGAGATCACTTGATAAATTATTGCGAGATAAGATGAAGAAGGCTGAAAAAATAAAAGGCAAGCCAACGTTTGTAAGGGATTTTGATAAAAGGTAGGATGAGTTATTCATAGACTTCACTATACAGATAGGATAGGAGAATAGAAGAAATGAATAAAAACAAAACATGCAAGTTTGCCGTTATAGGGACGGGTTTTGCAGGTATCGCCGCTGCTGTAAGACTGAGGCAGGAAGGTGAGGAAGACATTCTCATGTTTGAACGTGGAAGTGATGTGGGTGGAGTATGGCGAGATAATCGATACCCAGGTTGTGCTTGTGATGTGGAGTCACATCTTTATTCTCTTTCTTTTGCACCTAATCCTAGTTGGAGCATGAAGTTCTCACCTCAACCCGAGATTTATGCGTATTTACGAGATTGCGTGAAAGAATATAGATTGATAGATTATATACGATTTAACCATGAAGTGAAAAGAATGGACTGGGATGAAGAAAATGGGGAATGGGTGATTCAGACAAATCACGGTGATTTTAGGGCTACCTATGTAATAGGAGCATTTGGTGCGCTCAGTAACCCATCTATTCCAATGTTAAAAGGAATAGAGCACTTTAAGGGAGAGGTTTTCCATTCTGCCAATTGGCCTATCGATTTTAATGCGAAAGGAAAGCGAATTGCAGTGATTGGAACAGGCGCATCGGCTATACAGTTCATCCCAGAGATACAACCTGAGTCTGAGTTTCTCCATGTTTTCCAACGAACTCCTGCTTGGGTAGTTCCAAGGTTAGATGCCCCGATTAGTCATAGAATGCAGACCGTTTACAAGCGTTTTCCTTTATTGCAAAAAATGAGGAGGTTAACCATTTATCTTCAGCGTGAACTAAGTGCACTCTGGCTAATTTATCCAAAATGGCTAAAATTCGTTGAAAAGATTGCGATAAAACATTTGAACGAGACTATAAAGGATCCTGAGTTAAGAGAAAAGCTCACTCCTCGTTATAGAATGGGCTGTAAGCGAATCTTACTCTCTAATACTTATTACCCAGCACTTGCAAAAGAAAATGTTGATGTAAATACAAATGGTATAAAGGAAGTAACGGCAGATGGAATGATAGATTCGAAGGGTAATGAAATTATGGTTGATGCAATTATCTTTGGAACTGGGTTTCAAGTACCTGACTTACCTTTTGCTAATTATATATATGGCAAGTCAGGACATTCACTTAGTGAAGAATGGAAAGGCAGTCCAAAGGCTTATTTGGGAACAACGGTATCAGGTTTTCCTAACTTGTTCCTCCTTCAAGGCCCGAATACAGGCCTTGGCCATAGTTCAGTTCTTATCATGATTGAGGCACAAATAAATCATATGATAAAGTCCTTAAGATATATAAAACAACATAATATAAAGGTGATTGAACCTACCGTTCTCGCTCTGGAGAGATTTGTTGCACAAACAGATAAAAAAATGGAAGGAACTGTTTGGATATCAGGAGGCTGTAAAAGCTGGTATTTAGATAATACAGGCAGAAACTCTACAATTTGGCCAGACTTTACCTTCAAATACCGTAAACAAGCAGCAAAGTTTAAAAAGCAGGATTATCTTTATTCTAAGAAGTAAGAGCGATTTTCGGAGAGTTATTTTTAGAGGGTATGAGTCATAAAACTATCTTTTCCATACTAAGGAGGTCATGATGAGCATTATCAAATATAACAAAAATCGTTCTGTGCAGGGTTATTTACTCGAGAAAATGATTCCATTATTTGTAACTCTTAAAAAAGATTTATCAAGCATTGAAGAAACTGAAAGATTTATCCAAAAGGTTGGAGAAGAAACTATAGAACCATATCAGTTAGTAAAAGTAAAATTAAAGAGTGACATTATAGAAGACCGATTTGAAAATATGCAGGTATTTACATTAAACAATAAAAACTCTCATAAGCAAAAGGTGATCCTCTATCTTCATGGCGGTGCTCATGTGAATCAGCCTGTGGATTTGCATTGGAAACTAATGGATAAACTAGCTTGTTCATTAGATGCCAAGATTATCGCTCCTATTTATCCAAAAGTTCCACATTTCAACTATCAGCATACATATCCGACACTCGTAAGACTATACAAATCCATTCTCGATTCAATAGAAAACAGTAATCTTCTAACACTGATGGGTGATTCAGCGGGTGGTAATATCTCTCTTTCTCTTGCACAATCTTTAAGAGATCATGAACTGCCTCAACCGAAGGATATTATATTACTCTCACCTTGTGTGGATATGGTTTTGGATAATCCAGTTATATCAGATTATGAAACTAGAGATCCTATGCTTTCTGTAGCAGGATTTGATGTGATTAGACGTATTTGGGCAGCTGATAAGAGTTTAGATGACCCTGTCATAAGTCCAATTTACGGGGATTTTAACGATCTTGGCAAAATATCTTTTTTTATTGGGACCTATGAAGGTTTATATCCTGATGTGATGAAACTGGATAAAATGTTAACCGAACAGGGAATTGATCACTCTACTTTTGTCTATCCAAAAATGAACCATGTTTTCGTACTGTTCCCAATTCCTGAGGCTAGGGATGCTATTAACAAAATGACAACTATTATTAACTCCTAATTTACAAATCATATAAATGAAAAAGAGCAGAGTCCACGTATGGGGATCATTAAACAAGTACAGTGTTTCAATAAATTTACTATGAATAGAGCTGGTAAAATGTCAAAGGAGATTATTTTTGTATACAACGCCAAAAGTGGTATATGGAATGGAATTCTTGATAGTCTTCATAAACTATCATCTCCTGAAACCTACCCGTGTGAGCTATGTCAGCTTACCTTTGGGCTAACTTCAATGAACCGGGAGTGGAGGAGCTTTCTTCGGACTCTTCCTTATAAAGTTATATTTCTTCATCTTGACGAGCTTTGGAGTGACCTCCCGAAAGTTGAATTTCCTGCTATATTTTTAAAGGGAATTGAAGGATATAACATGCTTATTAGTAAGGATGAAATGAGAAGCTGCAAAGATGTAAAAGATCTCATCATCTTAATGAATTCAAAATTAGCAGATTTGTAAAAAGAAAGATAATATTTGGCACTATAAAATAAAGCACCAAAAAGATGGTAAATGGATAATTTAGGTGTAAAATGTAGATGTAATCTACTAATCATGGGAGTGATTTCATGTTGAAAAATCTCTTTAAGAAGAAAACAGATCTAGACAGATTATCCACATCTACTATTGGTGAAGTCGACATAATTGAAAGTGAAGAAGAACTAGCTACTGATTTGAAAGATAAAGCAGATAAACTGAATACTGAAGATATAAACAAACACGAAGAGCATTTTTCAGAGGAAAAGTTTTGGACGAAGGTTCGAAAATTTTCTAAAAAAGCTGGATCTTCTGTAGTGTACGCTGTTCTATTACTTTATTACACACTTCAAAAGCCAGAAGTACCATTAAAAGTTAAAGCAACCATTGTTGGGGCTTTAGGTTATTTTATTTTACCTCTAGATATTATTCCCGACTTAGCAGTTGGTGTAGGGTATGCTGATGACTTAAGTGTTGTACTATTCGCTTTAGTTCAAGTAGCTTTATATGTGAATGATGAAATTAAAATGCAAGCCAAAACTAAACTAAAAGATTTGTTTGGCGAGAATGTAGATACCACCGACATTGATAATAAACTAGGTAGATAATGATACTATGAGTCTGTTTCCAAGGTTTTAGGAAACAGACTTTATTTTATTGGCCTAAGTCCAAAAAAAAGAATGAGAAGGATTAGATCATTGAAGTTAATCTACTATTATAGTAAGTGAATGTTTTAAAAGTCTCTAACGTGGAATGTAATTAATATGTTACTAATTTAAGGAGGAGATAGACATGAAGAAAGCCACAAAATTATTAGCACCAGCTCTAGGAGTGGGACTAGTGTTTGGGTCCGTCAGTGTATCAGCATCCGAAACAGTAACGGTAGAATCCGGTGACACGTATTGGGGAATTGCCCAAGAGTATGATGATGTGTCTGTAGAAGATATTATGGAAGTAAATGAGTATGATCCGTATACCATTCCTATTGGAGCAGAAATAATAGTCCCTACAGAAAGGGTGAAACACGTTATACAGCCAGGCAATACACTAAATGATATTGCTGCTGTCTATGATGGTGTATCTGTAGAGGATTTAGTTAGATTAAATCCAGAAATTGACCCTTATAATTTAACGATTGGATCAGAAATTATGGTTGTTGACTATGAGGAAGAAACTGTTCCAGAACTTGATGTAATCGGGGTAATGACTGAAGCTAGGGAAAGTGTTGATTCTATTTTTGAAAGTAGAGATGAGAATCTTAAAATGATTAATATAGAATCCAAGCAAGAGTTGGTCGATCATGTTCGTTCATTTATGTCATTAGACTTTGGTAAATGGTTTGCCGAAACTTATTTTAAAGAAAAAGATGATGGTTTATATTTAATTCCAAAGGATGGAATCACTTGGTTAGACACCACTATTCCTTATAATGTAGAAGAGGTGAATGAAAGAGAAGTTAGAGTTATTCAAGAACGAGAAACAGAAATGCTAGGTCACAGAAATATGATATACACCTTACATTATGATGGCGATAATTGGGTTGTTGATACGATTGATAGTGAAGTTTTAAGTGATTCATAATAAGGATATTTAGGCGGTTCGTCTGTTGAAGAACAGATCAAAAAAGCCAAACGTATCATTACATGATACGTTTGGTATTATTTATAAAGGGATTAAATATTTTGCACAATAAAAAGTACACCTGCTATGTAAAACGCTAACGCTATACTAAACTGAAAAAAGCGAATGATCCAAAACGGGAAAATCTTTATCATGATATCAATGATTTTTTCTAAGATATATTCAAGAATGATTCTTGGCAGTAAGATTATGGATGTTATCCCCATCAGATAATCCCATATATCTTTTTTTTCTTTAATCTCTTCTTGAAGAGCATCATCTTCAGGGGTATATCCTAACTCTTCACGGAATTTTTCCTCGGACATCATTCCTAAATAAGTGAACAAAATACCGATTAAAATAAAGAAAATACCTAAGAAAATATAACCCACTTTTACTCTCACCCTCATTTAATCGCTCACCGTTTTTTTCATACTATAGCGTTTATCTTTCCCTTTAACTTTATTATTAAAAGCAAATTAAAATTGTTGCTTACATCGGGGAGGATAGTATTTGTTTAACAGGCACAACGATACTCTAGAAAAAATGATAGAGACGATTACGTTTATAATTGTAATCGTCTCTATTTCTATTTGGCCCTTATTTCTTAACTACCACTCCATTGTGTTCCAAGGCTGCATGAAAGATGTCTAACCAGGATGGGAGATCTTCTGTGTTTGGCCATGAGTCGGTGTTCCAAACTTTTGATTTTTTCAATGCACGAGAGCAGTGGATAAAGCATTCTTCTATATCCACACCGATTCCAAGTAATGGTGGCTTTCCATTTAGAACCATGTTGTTTAAAATCTCAGGGTCTTTAATTATGGTGGCACGTCCATTTATACGGAGTACCTCTTCTAACCCAGGGATGAGGAATAATAGTCCTACGTTTGGGTTGGATAAAATATTGATGATAGAGTCTATGCGTTTATTACCTGGACGATCTGGAATGACTAATTGCTTGTTGTTTATAATCTGGATTCCACACGGAAAGTCTCCTTTAGGTGAAACATCACATTGTCCTTTTGCATTTGATGTAGACAGAAAAAACAGTGGTGACATTTCTATAAATCTTTTGCAGTGCTCGTCTAACATCGGTACACTTTTTTTAATAACATATTCATGTGGCGTTCCAACTATTTCCCGAAGTTCCTCTTCTGAAGTAATTGCATCTTTAGAAAAATTGACTAACTCCATCATATACCCTCTTTCGTTAGCGACATTTAGTTACTATCTATTTTACACCTCTGACACAAATAATTCACACAAAAATGAACACAATGTGAAAGCATCTACATAGTGATTGTGAAATAATTCACAAAGTAATAAATTATAGATAGAGAGATATAACAAAGTACTTAAAGAGAGGATTTAATATGCTGGACAAATTCCCCTTATTTTCTGTCCAATATACTCCTCTATATTTTGTACAAAGTAAAGAAACTAGGGAGTGAGTGAGAGAGTTGAAAACTACAAAAAATCGGTGGCTAATTGCATTATCTGCTGTAGCCATCCACATATCTATTGGTTCTACTTACGCTTACAGTGTATATACAAAACCAATTGGCGAATCTATAGGTTGGAAAGCTACAGAAGTAACTTTAGCATTTACGATTGCTATTGTATTTTTAGGTTTATCAGCTGCCACTTTTGGACGAATGGTCGAAAAAATAGGCCCTAGAAAGTCAGCTATGATTGCAGCTGTTTTATTTAGCACAGGCCAAGTGGGAGCGGGTTTTGCTGTTTCTAACGAGTTATTACCCTTATTTCTTATGATGTATGGTGTAGTCGGAGGGATCGGATTAGGGATTGGTTATATTTCACCTGTATCTACCTTAGTAAAATGGTTTCCGGATCGAAGGGGGTTAGCTACAGGGATGGCTGTATTTGGATTTGGAGCGGGGGCACTCGTCACGAGCCCAATTGCAGCGAGGTTAATTGAAAGTGTAGGAGTTCATACTACGTTTTATATCTTGGGAACAATTTACTTTGTTCTTATGATATCTGGTGCCTCTTATATTACAAGACCACCACAAGGATGGGCACCTAACGTTCCGGTTAGGATAAAAGAAAGAAACAACATAAAGAAACCAAAAGAAGACTTAGCTCAACTAACAGCAAATGAAGCAATAAAAACAAAACGGTTTTGGCTTCTTTGGGGAATGATTTTTATTAATATTAGCTCTGGTATTATGATTATTTCGGTAGCTTCTCCTTTATCTCAAGAAATGGTTGGACTCAATGTAGCTGCTGCAGCCTCTATGGTCGGACTTATGGGTATTTTTAATGGTGGTGGAAGAATTGGATGGTCAAGTGCATCTGATTATATTCAACGTCCTACCGTATTTTTAATATTTTTTGCTATTCAAATTTCCGCCTTTTTAACGTTACCGCATGTAACAAACGTTATCGTATTTCAGATATTAATTTTTAGTGTTATGACGGTATATGGCGGTGGGTTTGCTACCCTTCCTGCTTTTATTGGGGACATATTTGGTACGAAGGAGCTCGGTGCAATTCACGGATATATTTTAACTGCTTGGTCCTTAGCTGGAGTAGTCGGACCTATTGTCGTTTCTTATATCCATGATACAACCGGAACTTACACCCCGGCCTTTTTAATCTTTACGATATTGTTAGTCGTTGCCCTTTTTCTAACGATACTAATTCGATACGATATTAATAAAATTAAAGAGAAGAAACAAAGCACAGTTTACAAAATAGCTAACTAAACAAGATACAACACAGCAAATCAAATAAAAAGCTCAGAGTTTACGACTCTGAGCTTTTCATTATAGGAGGTATCTTTGTGATAAGAATACGATAGAATAAAAGTCCACTATTTTGTAGAGGTTGGTATCTCATTCGTATATCAAGAGGGTACCGAATTTAGAGGGATCAAAAGTATTTATCATTAATGATCTTTGCCGTTCTAGTTGCTAATGCTTGAGTTGTCAGAGTAGGATTTGGTCCTCCTAAACCATTAACTAGAACACTGTTATCTGCTATAAACAATCTCTTAACCTGAAAGGCTTCACAGTTTTGATCCACAACGTAACCCATTCTCATTGTACTCATAACATGAATCATAATTCCATCTGGCCAATCCGAGTGAACAACTCTCTTAGCACCTGCACTCACAAGGATATCGCTTGCTATCTTAATCAATTTCTTCTTTCTCCTCAAGGTCTTCTTAGTTGCAACATAGCTAATAGCAGGCACAGGTCCATGTTCATCTTTTACAGTAGGCGTAATAGAAACTTTATTACTCTTAACTATTTCATCGTGAGTGACGATTAACAAGTTCATTGTATTTTGATAATTGGCCATTAATTCCATTAGTCCTTTTCCTATTATCCGACCCTTACTAAATGTTTGGTTAAGAAGATAGGGCGAGTTCCCTGCCTTACTTAGACCGTAAGCAAAGGATGCGGTTAACCCTGGACTTAAGCCCATTGCTAAAAGTGACCCTAGACCGGGATAATCAAACCTTGCACCTGAAGTGTGTCCAACATTTGGACCTACATTCGAACTATTAATAATTGAGACTAGCTCCTTTGAGTTAAAGATTCCAGTAACCAAGTCCATATTATGGTTAGATAATCCTTTGCCGACCCATTCGTTAAAAGGTAACTGTGAATTAAGCCAAAGACGTGGAGTTTCAATTGCTCCGGCAGCTATTACAATGCAATCTGCGTAAAACTCTTGTTCCAAATCCGTCCATGTATTTCTCACTTTTACTCCAGTTGCTCTGATTCCTTCCTTTGGGTGATCCTCAGTGATAATTTTATATGTAAAAGTATTAGGCATAATTTCTACATTTCCGGTAGCTAAAGCTAATGGAGTGTAGCTTACATTGGTCGAGCGTTTTGCTATTTTTTCTACAGAGGGACCATGAGGACAGCCATTTATACAATGGCCAGCCAGCGTACATCCTTCCATCCAGGACAGTTCATACGTTGAGTAGTTTGTATTAGTAAGGTTTGGATTAGGAGATAAAATGGCATTTGGTTGTGGCCGATAACCTGAGCTGTTGACATCTAAAGTGGAAAGAAGACTCCAGCCTGCTCTTTTAGCACCAAAGTAAAATAATTCTTCTTTGGCTGTTACTGGAGCGAACTCCACAGGTAATTCTGCTTCGACCTTTTCATAGAAAGGTAAAAGTTCACGATACGATATGGGCCATTCCCCATCTACCATAGTAGGAAATGCTCTCGGAGAATTAGCCAAATAGTGTTGAGTAGAGCCTCCAACTCCAGAATTTTGCCATACAAAACCACTTTGTTCGAAAACCCTCGTCCATGGTGGACGCTCTCGATTTGCAGGTCCCCAACGTAGCTTTCCTGTTATTAAATCGTTCATGTCATTTTCCAATTTAGTGTAGGATTGCTTAAATAACGCAATATTTAAGTCATCAACATGCTGGCTAGAATCAGCACCTTTGTCCGTATTAGGGCAGGGCCATTTACTATTACCATACCAAGGTCCTGCTTCTGTCATGAGAACTTTTAAGCCTAATTCTCCAAGTTCTTTAGCAACAACCGCACCACCACCACCAGCACCAACTACAATAACATTATAATTTTTCATTCTAATTCCTTTCTACAAAGGTTTTCTATTTTTAATAAAAAGCCCCTGAAATCACGATAGCCATAGGATGGCCCAGGATAGCCTGAATAGATCCAACCTAGAGGATAGGTAAGGAGCTGTCTGCAACTTGGAGAGTAATATCTGGTGTATGAATACCCGGTCCACTCGGTGTAATATCCAAAAAAAGTTAGTTGGTATATTGAATCAAGCATAATTTTAATCAAGGTAGGATTGTTTTGATACGGAATTGGAAGTTTATCCAAAGGAACCTGGAGATTTTCCAATGCTCTCAAAGCTTTTAGTCGGTTACTTCTAGACAAAACAGAGAAGTACCCATTATAAGAACTGTAGGGAGTAGGTACTGTATAATAAGCAGATATGTCAAGAAGCTGCGATGTTTCATTAGATAAAGGTTGTGGTAGGCTGTCTAGTGAGATAAGGACATATTCCCAAATCAATAGGTTCAGTCCACCATATTGAAAATGCCTGCTGTAATCAGTCGATATCATATTTGATGGTATAAGTGCATCTACAAGGGACATGAAATTTAACTGTGTTGTGTGAGGCCATTTATACTTTGGAGGAGTTACCATATTCCACCTACTTTTACCCATTATTTTTAGCCTATTAGCGTTTCATGGTAATTAGACATAAAAAAATCGACAAATGCGTGGCACTTGTCGATTAAATCTCTTATTTTTTCCCAAAGTAAAAGATACCTACTATCATCCAACCGGACATAATGATAAAGCAAAGGATTAGGATTGGGAGTGGCCCAAATTGATAGATTAATGGAATAGAAGCTGCGGTGAACAATCCGCCTCCAATCATTGGCTCAAACATTAGCTGTTTATATCCGAATGCTTCGAGTGCTTTTGTATCGCCTTTTGAGTCAGCAATTCGAATTAACATTAAGCCTGCTGCAGTCATACCCATTGATTGTCCAAAATCTCCAATGCCACGTTCAAACCAATTTTTTGGAATCATCCTTGGTGCTAGAAAAACAAATGCGACTATATTCCAAATGATACCTGTAAGTGCTAAAAGCAAGAATGGTATGAAGTTTTCGCCAATAACGGTTAAAGATAAGGTGGCCATTGCACTTACAATAAGGAAGTCAAGAGCCAAGCCTTGAATCCGTAAAATCATTTTCCGATTGACTAATGTAAATTTTTCCGTTTTATCAATTAGGAGCTGTAGTATAACGCCACCAATCATGGCTAAAGGAAATAATGGAAGGTGGGTGAAAATTTCTGTATCAGTCCATGCGCCCCAAGTTATACTTTCCACATATGTTAGTGCTTCTAATATCCCTTTACCAACTAAAATAGCTACTCCTATGATTGCAATATGAAGTGCAAGAGGTTCTATAGATTCAGGTTCAGTTGTCATTTTTCCTGCTGATGGACGATCTTCAGGTTCAATGATGCCGCGCATTTTGTTCTCGGGTAAATCACTTGGGTCTTTCAGGATAGTTGTTTTGCCTTTTTTTACACCAATATTAATTAAAATAATGCCCATAACGACTGCAGATACGACGCCAACCGTTGCTAGTCCAATCGCTAGATTTGCACCTTCTCCAAATCCAAGTTCATGGAATGTTTCACTTAATCCGGCACTCGTTCCATGACCACCTTCAAAACCAATCTCAATTAATGCACCAGCCATCGGGTTTATTCCAAAAATAGGCGTTAGAATAGTGATCGCTAAAAGTAATCCAAAAACATATTGCCCCCAGGCAACAGATTGACCAAAAGATACTTGTGGACCAGTCGTAATCCAAATATCTTTTAGATTAGGAATCTTCTTTCCTAAAAAAAGAGTAGCAAAGATAACGCTAATTAATAGACCAGGAAGAGCTTGCCATGATGTTAGGACACCCTCGTTGAAAACCCCATTAGCAAACACTGAACTTTCTCCTTGGAATTGAATCATTATTTTTCCTAACACTTCAGGTCCTATTAACAATGCAACAAACCCAGCAATGATGGAACTAGGTAAAAAATACTTTTGAAAGATAGAGACTTTTACTCTTATAAACTTTCCAATTAATAATAATATCCCGATTAAGATAATGCTTAACCCTACCATTTCAGCAGTCATAGTTTACCTCCTTAAAGAACAGATGTATGTAAAAAAACTTCCTTATCTATATTCCCTTACTAACAAAGGTAAAACTACTTCACTAGGTAAATATGGATTAATCTACTTATTACCCAAGTGCAAGGTAGTACTTTTACAAGTAATTGAAAGAGTTCCTTTTTTTGTCATAATTGAGTCTGTAGTATAAATACATTTATGATAAAATTTAGTTAAGTAAACTTAACAGTTGCATTTACTTAACATTCACAAATCAAAGGGTGAGTAAATTGGATTTAATGAAGATACTTTTAGAAGCTCATGAGATTTCTGAACAGATACAAATGTATTTTGTAAAAGAATATCAAAAGGTGCTCCAAGATCATGAACTAACATCAAAACACACAATTATCATACAACTATCACATACAAAGGGTAATCCCACCATGAATGAAATTGCTGAAGTACTTGGCGTGACACCTAGTGCAGCCAGTCAGTTTGTAAAGAAGTTAGAACAAAAAAAGTATGTAAAGAGAGAAGTAAATATAAATAATAGACGTGAAACATTTGTTCTGCTAGGAGATAAGGGAAAGTCTTTTTTTGAAGAGTTAAATAGAATAGACCGAAGTGTTATCGAGAAATATTTTTTAAAACTACCAGAGGAGGATATTATCCACTATCATTCAACCTTAAAGAAACTTTACGAGATAGTGGTTTCCAATTCCAATACTTAGAGGTGTGTAACAATTCATTCATTTTAAGGAGAGATTCACATGAATTTTGCTATCGGAATCATTTATATTCTTGTAGTCAGTTTTGGTTTATATAGAATCATTACATTTGTTAAAAAGTATAAGGCTCTGCCTTCTGACATGAAGGTAGATGATAGATTAAGAGAAGCCGTTCACCAACAGTTTAAGAACAAGGTCATTGCAACAATACTTACAAGGGAGATACTTGTTATCTATTATCTTTTCACGAAAGAAGATAAACAGTCTAAAAACGAAAATGCTGAAGAATTCACTATATATAAGAATTCTGGCTACACGGGATTAGTGATTGCTATCGTATCTGCATTAGTGTTAGAAGGGGTAGGTATATCTTTTCTGCTTCACAACTGGAACGAAATAGTTGCATGGATTCATATAATCCTTAGTGTATACGGGATTGCGTTTCTATTAGGGGATTTAAAGGCGATACAAAGAAATCCATTTCTATTAAACGAATCACAATTAATGATGAAATATGGTTTGAGATATAATATGACGATTAATCTAGATAATATTGATCTCATTCAACAAGGAAATATCAATTATGAAAAAGATAAAAATAGTAAAGGGTCAGTTAGCTTTAATTTAAATGAGTTTGAAGAACCAAGTTATGAGATTCAGTTGAAGAATCCTGTAGCATATCGTGATTTTATTGGTAGAACCGTTATGATTAAGAAAATATTCATATTTATTGATGATAAAGATTTATTCCTTCGTAAATTAAATGAATATAGAGTTGCTGTTTAAGGAGAAACATGAGGACTACGGTTCTCATGTTTTTTATATGGTTAAAAGGAGATCGTCCCGATTTTTACTTTCATCTGTGATAGTTCATCAGGGCAAATAAACATTGGTATATTAATGTTGATGTGTTCGCAACCAGTGGTTGCGTGGGGTTGCAACGACAATTAGCTTTACTTTTTATGATGTTTTCAACAATATTGAATTATAGATTTTAAAAGGGTGGTTATAGAAATGGTGTTTAGTGAGAAATTGAAAGTTGAAAGAAAGAATAAAGGTTGGTCTCAGGAAGAGTTAGCTGAACAACTCTTTGTGAGTAGGCAATCGGTTTCTAAATGGGAGAATGGCCAAAACTTTCCAAGTATTGAAATTATCATTCGTTTAAGTGATTTGTTTGAAATATCCATTGATGAATTATTACGGAGCGATGAAGAGTTAAAAGAAAAAGTAATCAAAGATAGTAAGCAGTTAGCTCATCCTAAGTTGAAATTTTTGTTTGATGTGTTATTTTTAATCGGGTTTGCTTTTCTGATTTTAAAAATAGGAATAACTTTATTAAACAAATTTACTGCTTTTGAACTATCCTTAATGGGCGGTTCAGTTTTATGGAATGTTGTGCCCCTGTTATTAATGGTTGGGGGAGGAATTGGTTCAGGTGTTGTTAAAGAAAAATATAAAGAGGACTAATATGTCTCATCCAAAGAATACTTTGGAGAAAAATGACTCCAATCATCAGTTACTTTAGTGAAAAATTTAATTGAAGGAGACCGTACATGTAAGACGGTCTCCAAGTGATTTTATTAAACTAGTACTTCACTCATCAATGCATGAGTATTACCTTCTGTATCTTTAAAAAACACCATCCATGTTTCTGTTTGTCCCATTTTCGCTACAACATGCGGTTTATCGATAAAGGAAACTTCTTTACCTAGTAAGTTTTCATATGATTCTTTAATGTTATTTACTTGAAAATAAATAACTGAACTAGAATGTGCGAATTCGTCTTTTTCGGGAAGAGATAGCATTAGACGCAACCCATTACATTCAAAGAAGGCCATACTATCAGTGTTAAATAAAAGAGAAAGACCTAATTTCTCTTTATAAAAGTCTATAGCTCTATTTATGTCTTTTACAGGTACACCAAGTTGTGCAACTTTTTGAATCATGTCCATCATACATTTCTCCTTTACGTTTATCTTTTCAATATAAGGATAAATAATATTTTCTAACTTTTCTTATCCAATATCACCTTTTTTCGATATTCTCTAGGAGATATACCAACATGCTGTTTAAACATCTTACTAAAGGAAACAGGGTTTTGAAATCCAAGTTTGAAAGTTATATCAATCATATTAATATCTACATTAGATAATAAGTGTTTTGCTTTTTGAATTCTAAATCCTGATATATGCTGATGTGGTGTTTGACCGTATATTTGTAAGTACGTTCTTAATAAGTGATTAGTTGATAAACATGCAACCTTAGCAATTTCCTCTAGTTTTATAGGTTGATTATAAAATGATCTGATATAATCATGGGCAATACTAACCCTTCTATATAATTCTTCGCGTGTAGAATGACGAATGCATGTAATGATTCGACTTCTTTATACGTAGTAGAGTGTTCATTTAAAATAGAATACATTAGTTTATGGAATTGTTCCTCGTAACCGACGGAATCTATATCAAGGAAAGGTAATATCTCTTTGAAAGTTTCCAGTTGGTATGATAGCGTCTTACTCTTATGATAGGTTTTTTCAAAAAATCCAATAGAGCTAGTATCCTTAAATGGATCGCTTAAAAGACTATCATTTGTTTTATTTAAAGAATGATATACTTCCTCTGCAAAGCCATCTTTAAAGAAAACACAAAACGATTCTACAACATTAGATTCATCTATTGATATTGTGTATGCACCTTCATTGAGGAGTAGGTATCTACCCTCTTCAACAGAAAAAAAGCCTTTATTAGTCTTATAATGGGCTTTACCATTAGAGAATGTTTTAATGGACAGTTGACCATTTCCTTCCCAGAAAAATTCATCACTTTTTGCATGCAACACAAAATTGGTAGAATCTTTTTTTATCATAATTAAATCTCCATAATCGATAACTTATTTTTCCATAGTGTCATTATACATGATAATAATAGAAAGTTAATTATGTTCATTTATACTACCAATGAATTCTAGTGCCATTACAAGTTAGTGATTATGCCCCTGATTTTTGTATAGCTCCAAGAAATAAAAAAATTACTCAGGAGCTAAAGAGACAGCAGCATATAAAGTACTTGATTCAGTATGTTGCTGTCCATTTGAATTATCTATACAAAAGAGATTCACGATTAAAGCAGGGTAGTTTCCTAAAGGGAAATATTATATTTAACATTTATACTGGGCAGAATAGGGCAGAAATCTTAATAGGAGGTATTCGATGAATAAAACAGTAGATGTGGGCTTGATGGCAAATCATCTTTCAGCACACCAAGGTGTAATAAACAGGATACAGCTTTATGCCAATAACTCTACAAATCAAAGATTAAGTAATATTCTTCATACCCAAAAAGTAATGATGGAACATCACGTTCAAGTAATGAACCAGTTACTAAATCCTAGTATGAACACTGGACAGGTTACTTTACCACCTATACCTAACAATGGCACAATGAACAAAAGTCTTGGAACTAATCCAAACAACATAGGGCTATCGGATAAAGATATGTTAGTAGATGCCCATTTTACTGCTCAAGCAATGGCAACTGACAATTTCATGTCAGCAATGAACATGAAAGATCTTAATGTGAAAAATATTCACGTTGAGATGGCTTTACAACAATCACAAATTGCGAAACAGCATGAAATGTTAGGACATGAGTTAGGGATTATGAATCATCCAAACGCAACTCAAATGGAACAAACAGCAAGTATGAAGCCGATGATGGGTAATCAAACAGCAATGATGAATTCTATGAATCAAAATACGCAACAACAAAATCAACAGCAACACTAAGGAAATTAGAAAGGAAGAGTGATTTGAACTCTTCCTTTATTTTGTATGGGATGAACAATTGGTAAAAGATATAATATTTTTTGTTATGGTAGCAGTTATAACACTTCCTAGTTACTATTACTTTAGTAAGAAATTCAAAGGGTATTATACATGAATAAATGCCTTCTTTCACTATCGGGTGGCTATAAGAAAAAGCGAATTTGCTGATTCGTTGACATATCAAGAAAACAGTTAATACTCCAAAAGTAAAAAACAAATGTTTTACCTCCTATTAAAGAAGGTATACATCTAATAAGAGGTGATTAGATGTCTTCGAAAAAAGACCCAAAAAACAATAGGGACAAAAAGAAACTAGACCACCCAGAGCAGTATCCTACAGAACAAAAAAGCTTATTTGATAGATTTGAAAGTCAACAAACTGTCGATCCAATTCCGATGGAAGATTTAAAGTTGGAGAGACGCGAAGAAAAAGAAAAGCATAAAACGAAAAATGATTCTTCAAGTGAGCAGAAATATAAATAAATCGTACTCCTATCTACGATGTAATTCTCGATGGAGAGACATTTGAAAAGGATACTTTATAATCGACAGTCGGATGTACTTCTGTCGATTATATTCCACTTTTTCTCATTACTCCCACTCCATTGTGTTCCAACGCTACATGGATTCACTCCAAAAATTTCCCCTCTTTCTTTAACAACACTTTTCTTATTTTTACAAAAAAATAATCTTGTGCAATGAGCCCAAAATAAAATAACAAGCATATCCTTATTACTAATAGATAGCACATTCCAAACTTAGCCTCTATCTATAAATTTTGCTCTCAAGTCCTCATTGAATGACACAGACCTTTCACTTAAATCCCTTTTTTTACCATTATGTTCTGCTATGCTTAATTTAGATTTTAAAGTTTAAGTCTCCTCAAAAAGGAAAATGAAAAATAGAAAGGATAATTTTTGAAGAATGGATTACTAATAAGGAGAACGATAAATACAGATAATAGGATAATTATGTTCCAGAGCTGAAGCGTGTCGAAATTCAATAGGTAGAATACGTATGTATTTAGGAAGGAGTGAACTAGATGAGTGATTTTTTCAGGAAAACATCTGATGAAGTTCTAAAGATATTACAAGTGACAAGTAAGGGTTTATCTTCTGATGAGGTACAAAAACGTAGGGAACAATATGGGTTTAACGAATTGACGGAAGGCAAGCGTAAGAGTACAGCTGAGGTATTTTTTGATCAGTTTAAAGATCTGCTTGTGATAATCTTGGTTGCTGCTGCACTCATATCAGCTTTTTTAGGAAAGCTTGAAAGTACCATTGTTATTCTTGTTGTTGTTATTATCAACGCTATTCTAGGTACTGTTCAACACGTGAAGGCCGAACAAAGTTTAAATAGTCTAAAGGCTCTCTCGTCACCAACAGCCAAGGTGCTGCGAAATGGGCAGAAGGTTGAAGTCCCATCAAAGGAAATTGTTGTTGGCGATATCATTTATCTGGATGCCGGTGACTTTGTTAGTGCAGACGGGAGAATACTTGAGAATTACAGTATTCAAATCAATGAAAGCTCACTTACAGGTGAGTCGTTAAGTGTACTAAAGGAAGTTGAACCAATTGAGGATGAGGATGTTCCAATTGGGGATAAAAAGAACATGGTTTTTTCAGGTAGTTATGTTACATATGGAAGAGCCGTTATTGTCGTAACCAACATTGGGATGGATACGGAAATCGGGAAAATTGCAAACCTATTAGAATCAGCTAAAGAGAAGAAGACACCATTGCAAAAAAGTCTCGATAATTTTGGCAAGAAGCTCGCCATCGGTATTATTGCGATTGCCATTCTTATTTTTGCGGTCGATTTATTTAGAGGAAATGAAATCATTGAGTCATTTATGTTTGCGGTAGCACTTGCTGTTGCTGCTATCCCTGAAGCGCTCAGTTCAATTGTGACAATTGTGCTCGCGATTGGAACACAAAAAATGGCGAAAGAAAATGCGATTGTTCGAAAGCTTCATGCGGTAGAGAGTTTAGGGGGCATTTCAATTATTTGCTCTGATAAGACGGGAACACTCACCCAAAATAAGATGTCCGTTCAAAAAGTGTTTGTAGATAATAAGATCATTGAACAAGGGCAATTAAATGTCGAAAATGCAATCGAGAAACGCATTATTTTGATGTCTCTTTTATGTAATGATTCTGTGACGATTGATAAAAAAGAGATTGGTGACCCAACTGAAATTGCACTTGTTAATTTCGGAGAGG
Source organism: Cytobacillus suaedae (assembly GCA_014960805.1). GTDB lineage: Bacteria > Bacillota > Bacilli > Bacillales > Bacillaceae_L > Bacillus_BV > Bacillus_BV suaedae. The sequence continues at coordinate 625,222 of CP063163.1, forward strand.
ACTACCAATATGATGAGTTGGTCATAAGGGAGGAATACCCACGTATTAGTGAGCTTCCATTTGACTCTGATCGAAAGTTAATGAGTACAGTTGTTAAGGATAAAGATAGTGATACACATTATATGATCACAAAGGGAGCGGTGGATGTTCTCCTTTCAAGAATCAATAAAATTGAGACATCGGACGGAGTAGTTGATTTTTCTGATGGACATAAACAGGAAGTTGAACGTATAAACAGAGAGTTTTCAATGAATGGACTTAGGGTCCTTGCATTTGCTTATAAAGAAGTCCCCTCAGGCAGCAAGATTAGTCTTGAGGATGAAAGTGAATTAACATTTATAGGATTGGTTTCGATGATGGACCCTCCAAGGGACGAATCATTCGCTGCAGTAGCTGCTTGTATTGAAGCTGGCATTAAGCCAATCATGATAACTGGAGATCATAAAATCACCGCATCTGCAATAGCCAAACAGATAGGTATTCTAAAGAATGATTCAGAAGCAATTGAAGGAGCGGAAATTGAGAAGTGGAGTGATGAGGAACTAAAGGAACGAGTAGAAGGAATTTCTGTATATGCACGTGTTTCTCCTGAGCATAAGATTCGAATTGTAAAAGCATGGCAAGACAGAGGAAACGTTGTGGCTATGACAGGAGATGGGGTAAACGATGGTCCGGCCTTAAAGCAGGCAGATATAGGAATTGCCATGGGGATCACAGGTACTGAAGTTGCCAAGGAAGCATCATCCATCGTGTTAACAGATGATAACTTCTCAACTATTGTGAAAGCTATTTCTAATGGGCGAAGTATCTATGCCAATATAAAGAACTCAATTAAATTCCTTTTAGCGGGGAATACAGGTGGGGTCTTGTCCGTATTGTATGCGTCCTTCTTAGCATTACCGGTTCCATTTGCTGCTGTTCATTTGTTATTCATCAACCTACTAACTGACAGTCTACCGGCAATAGCAATTGGTCTAGAACCGTATAACAAGAATATCATGAAGGAAAAACCAAGAGATATTAACGTTCCATTGTTAAATAAGGCCTTCGCTCGACAAGTACTTGTGGAAGGTGTTCTAATTGCAATTGCCACTTTAGTCGCTTACCATATTGGGTTATCCACAGGTGATGCTCTTATTGCTAGTACGATGGCCTTCTCAACACTATGCTTAGCAAGGTTGTTCCATGGATTAAACGCAAGAGGGAAAGGCTCTATATTCCAACTAGGGCTATTTTCAAATAAATACATTTGGTTTGCAATCCTTATCGGAATAGTCTTATTACACCTTGTATTGTTAGTACCACCACTTATGGGGGTATTTGAAATTGCAACACTAAATAGTGCACAATTTATTTCTATTTATGGATTGTCGTTATTACCGCTCGTGGTCATACAACTTTACAAGGTGTTTTTTGTAAGGGTAGGGGAGTAATTGATTAAAGATGAGATGTTGTTTTCAGATAAACACACTATTAAATAAATAGCCGGAAAAATTCCGCTTATTTAGAGAATTGCACTGAAAATACCATAAATAGACGGAGAATTTCCGCCTATTGACTCGAAAAACTTTAAATTGGGAGATTTTGCTTGGCATAAGCGGAAAAACTCCGTTTATTTAGCCAAAAACGAGCTCCATTCTTAAAATAAGCGGAAAAGTTCCGCTTATTTTAATTTTGCTGATTTCTTAATTAAGGAAGAGACTTTTTTCCCCGAGTCCATCTATTTTATGTTTGAAAATATTCCATTTCTATCAAATTAACAAGCGTTTTAGCATAGAAAGTATGAGAATGTTCATTCCCACTTTGCTAATTGGTATGCTAATTACAGTGTAAATTCGCAAATAAAAGTGTCATAAAAGTTATTATACCAATAAAAAACGCATGCTAAATCATATGCGATCTAACATGCTATTTGAGTTGTTTTTTCACGTTTTACACTCCAAAAGAGAAACCGTTACCATAGAGAGCTACACCCTTTTTTAATAGCTATAACTTAGGTTTAAAAAAGCAAATAATAACAGAAGTTATATAGTGTTAGTTCAAGATAGGCCTTAATCAACGAATGGAAAGAGAGTAGCTCGTAAAACAGAAAGGAGTAATTTAATGACCCAAAGTATGAATTTACCGGCATTGATGATATTGGATGTTCAAAAAGGATTTGATGATCCGTACTGGGGGAAAAGAAACAATCCTAAAGCAGAGGAAAATATGGCACGGCTGCAAGCGGAATGGAGGAAGAGAAGTGGAATCATTATTTATAGTAAACATTTATCAATCCAACCGGATTCTCCTTTGCATCATACAAACAAGATTGGAACAGAGTTTAAGGACATTATTGCCCCAAGACCAGACGAAACAGTTTTTACTAAACAAGTGAACAGTGCCTTTATTGGAACAGAGTTAGAGATATTTTTAACTAAGAATCAAATCAAAACAGTCGTAATAACGGGGCTCTCTACCCAACACTGTGTATCTACCACCACAAGGATGAGTGGTAATCTTGGTTATCAAACCTATTTGGTATCAGATGCGATTGCGGCCTTTGAGATAACAGACCATCTGGGAAAACATCACTCAGCAGACCTTGTACAAGAACTTGAGTTGGCGATGCTTCAAAAAGAGTTCGCTACGATCGTCACAACTGATGAAGTTCTTAGTCAGTGGTAATTGAATAGCGCGGGTATAGTACCTATGTGAAGAGGGTAATGGATGGATTGAGAGCCACAGATTACTTTTTCACGCGAACTGTCCACGTTTGAAAAGAGGGTAGTACATATTGTTGACGGGTCTCATTTGGAGTGTAATCTAAATAACAGTACAAATCATAGTGAAAAGCATGATGATTAGGAATAAAATGATCATGCTTTTCACTTCCAATATTATCTATTACAATACAAGACTGTTATAATTGGGGTTACAAGTAGTTGAATGTCTAAGGACTTTGTGAAGGGTTTCACTTAATTAACGAAGCATGAGGCAATCACCCTTGGAAAAGGTAATTGTCATTTTTTATTTAAGTGATTGAAATATTATTCTATTGGCACTACCCCTCTAACATGTGGTACTAACTGAGGGGGGTTATTTGTCCTCTGATTTCTCCATCAGGATTTTGTTCAGTATGGGCGTTAACATAAGTAAGTTTTTTCCGCATCAATTTGAGAAGGTCACGAATATTCTCTACACCTACACTATTGTCGACAATATCTTCGTCCGTAATTATTCCGGTAACAATTCCCCGGCGAGTGCTTATTCCATACTGTTCTTCAAGAGTCATTAAATCAGCTCCAAATAAAAACGCTAGAACGGGTCCATTTACACCACGAGCACCAAAATGAATATGTGCTTGAACAAAATTTTCAATATCATTCACTTCAAGATGAAATTTTATTAATGTACCCTGTTTATTGGTCACAAACTTAGCCGTTCCAAACGCATCTGTTATTACTGGAGGAACTTCGTTTTCCCCTCTTAGCCTTGCAAAAAATTTCTCCACCATTTTCACCACCTTACGTAAGTTACTTTATCTTATGAAAAAGTAATAGAAAGGTATAGGTGAAAGAAATAGCGAATTAAAAAGAGGCGTAGGGAAGGGATATTCCGACTGATTAAATAAGAATGCATCAAAAGGTGAAGTTCCAAGGTCTGATTGCATAGTGAGTGAAATACCAAGGGTTACTATTAAAATTTCTATTACAAAAAAACGTATTTCACTTAATCCCCAATCATATAACTTATTCACGTACGGTTTGATGAGGGGGAGCTGAGAGTAAAGGAGGTATGTTTTAATAACTAACAATGAGTTTAACTCCGTAAAAACCTGTTCATGGAGGGATTTTTATTCGTAAGAAGCTTTTTATTATTGGCTGGATTATTATTGCAATTTGGGCTATTATAACTACCTTTTTATCAGCAACAGCAGTTGAGATGGAGATCTTAATGGCATTAGTTGTTTTTCTTATCGGAGGATATGTAATTGGGATATACTTCTTGTTCGTTAGTGCCATCACAGCAAAAACGAAGAAAGGTAAAATTATATGTTTCTCCCTTTTTACTCTTTGGTTTCTTATTCCTATCATCAATTATGCTCAAGATGAATTTAGAAATTACATGTATCAAAAAAAGCTAGATAATACGGCACCTACTAAGGAATTGATAGAAGAGGCTTTTAATAAAATGAATAATCCATTTATTTATTTTACAGAAGACTTTTATTCGTACAATGAGAGGCACTTGACCATTAAAATTGATGTATTTGAAGAGAAGTTTATCGAATATGCGAGTTCCCGATATCAACTTGTGGTAAAAGAAATGATTAAGCAGAATAAAGAAGTTAAACCGGAAGAAGTTCAAGAGTATATGGTTGAAGATGTTTTTGGTCGATATCTTTTCAATTTGCATGATCTTCATTTTCAAATTTGGAGAAAAACCACTGCACCTAGAAAGATTACGATTGACCTCTATTATAATAATAAATTAATATATCATACTACCTCAACTGATTACTATAATGTAGAAGGTTATACTGTTGAGCAAATTGAACAATTTTATAAATTTATAAAGACGGAAATTACCGATAAGTAAAAAGAATAATTTGTGAATATCTACACTTAAAGTAACTTCCCCAATTGTTTAACAAGAGCATTCGTTTTTTCACTGACCGAGCAGAAGAGTTCAATATTTTTGTGAGGTGTATGTAATGCAGAGTATAGTAACGACGTTAAAAAAACCTAAAGTACTGTTTCTAATATTATTCGTATTTTTTATTTTACGGGAATTCATTGAATCAGAGATTTATATAAAGGAATATTGACTATTATATTTGGGTTATATTTCTTGGTTCTTGGATACATCTTAGCAGATGGTGATAAAAAGTATATCTTGTCTTCATGGTGTATGGCTAATCTTTTAATATTTTTTGGAATTTTAAGGTTGATCGTTGAGAACTTAGATGAAGGAGATCCTGAGATTATATATTACAAACTAAAATCTTAGTTATTCAATGAACGGGAGCTAGTGTTCAACAAGAGCGTTTGTTTTTTCACTGAAGTAGCAGAAGAGTTCAATATTTTTGTGAGGTGTAGTTATGCAGAATATAGTAACGACGTTAAAAAAACCTAAAGTATTATTATTAATATTATTTGTATTTATTATTTTACGGGAATTCATTGAGTCAGATTTATTTAAAGGAATTTTTACTATTATATTTGGGTTATATTTCTTGGTGCTTGGATACATCTTAGCAGATGGTGATAAAAAGTATATCTTGGCTTCATGGTGTATGGCTATTCTTTTCATATTTTTTGGAATTTCAAGGTTAATCGGCTAAGGAAATTGAATAAAGTTATCTACACATTTTAAATTCCACCACTACTTATATTTTTGAAGAAAATGTTTTATCTTTGGAACCTTTTGTTATAAAAGTAAATAAGATGTTATTACAATTCACCTCCAATTGAATTGTACGACATGATAGCACTGTTTCTTTCCTTCTAATCGGTAAGAACGGAAAAAGGCAATTACCCTTGGGAAAGGTAATTGCCTTTTACATTTAGGTGACAAGAAGAATCTAGTTCAGTTAAATGGGGGTTATATCAACGGTCCATTTTATCATTCACAATAATTGACAAGTGCCAGGCACCTAGCGAATTAGGGTTTGGACAATTATTTCGTCTTTACATTCCAAAGAAAGAGTTGGAAAAATGGGAACTATAATATTATCCGAATATGGAGATGGATACCGAATTTACTATAGATATCCAAAATGAGGGATACTTACGTAAAACGTAGCTATTTCTTAATCAACAAATAGTCATTATAGAATAACTTTATCTAGAGAAATGTTGTCTTTTTAATGGGTTTTACAAATCTGTTTGAATTAGAAAAGGAATGTCCCAAACAGGACATTCCTTTTCTTAAGTTAATGGACATGGTACTGAAAAAGGGGGATATTTACAACAAAAGTAGCAGATAAAGGATAAGAAGTCCTATTTTGAGGTCCATTTTTGCACGAGAAACTTTGAGGCCATTCCAGTCAAAATATAAAAAATAAATGAATAGAAATAGTTCCATTTTATATAGGTAACAGTTCCAAGCCAAACAGAAAGAGGCTCACCAATAAATGCAAAAATGGCTGCTTGACCTATAAGAGCATAACTAAACGTCTTCCATGTTTTAAAATATTGGTAAAGTAGCATAGCCGCAACGGGAATGATTGAGAAATCAAAGGGTAAAGCTAGTAGACCAAAAGGGACAAACTTAGTAGGATATAACCACACTCCCAATTCACTACCCAAATCATCTGTAAAACTTGTAATCATTATGACTAGTAGCCCAAAACTCCAAATTTGAAGTGCTCTAGTTCTATCATACAACCTAATGAAAATAACCCAAGGTAAAACAACAATAAATAAAAGAAACCACCAACCCAAAGCAAATACTTCATTTGTTAACCAATTCTCTAAGGCTAATTTTGCGTATCTATCCTGTAATTCAATTAATTCCTTTGCAAGTTCCTCCATACACACCCACCTCTCTTTTTTTAGTGTTTCTATCTTAACTTCCTTAAATACATGTCTGTTATCGGAAAGGTGTATAGGATGAGGATTAAGACTACATTGACATAGGTGAAGGCGTATCCTACTTGCGGGTCATATGCTTCACTTTCTTTTGCAAAATCTCATTGACTGCAGATGTAAAACTATTTTCTTTTCGGTAGAAACGGTTTGATGTCATCGCATCAAATGAATCTGCTACTGCTATACTTTTGGTAATTAGTGGATTTTTTTATTTGGTTAATCCATTTGGATAGCCACTGTCATCTTCTCTTTCATGATGATATGGGGACAAGCTTTATAAACATAGCAATAAAACTTTTATATTTATTAATATAAATTTATTGATAAACAATAAACAACATGCTAAAATTATGTAAATAAGATAGCTCTAGAAATTTTAGAATCAGAAGATAAATTCAGATCAAGTAGAGGAAATTAGGTTTTACATATGGCAATAAGTAGAGGAGGCTTTAAACAATGGAGACTAACCAATTAATTATTGAAAATATGGATAATCCACATGAGCTGGAGAGAATGTTCAGAAGGGACCCCAAATCTTTTAAAAAGTCATTATTACACGCTTGGGAACAAAATCCGGATTCTCCTGTTCTTGCGGTTTGGCATGAGAGATTGCATTTTAAGGAGACAGCAAACGAAGAAACACCTTTACTTCTACAAAAAGGCTTCCTAGTAATGGGCATTTTAGCGGTTCTTGCTGGGATCATTACTAGGTTCATTTTCCATTTTGTCGAACAGGAAGCAATAGCTCCAGTTAACCTGGCATTTGGAATACTTCCCTTTATTGCAGCCTACTTTGTATATAATAATAGCCCGAAGAAAAAGGTTCTATATACACTTATATCGCTGTTCCTAGTCTCTGTGATTTATCTCAATCTACTGCCTATAGATTATAAAGACAGTATCGTCCTTGCCTATTTGCATTTACCGATCTTCTTGTGGGTAGTAGTAGGGCTAGCTTACACAGGAAATGACTATGCAAAAGGCAACACAAGATTAGCTTATTTAAAATTCAATTTGGAATTTGGCATTCTATATGGCAGCATGGCAGTTAGCGGAATGTTGCTTGCAGTATTAACGATGCAGTTATTTAGCTTTGTGGGACTTAATATAGAAGACTTCTATTTTAGAAATATCGTGTTATTTGGTGCTGCTGGTCTCGCAGTCGTGGCTACACACCTAGTATCAAAAAATCTTAAACTTGCCAAGAACATTACACCATTTTTAGCTAAAATCTTTAGTCCACTTGTTCTGGTGACATTGTTGGTCTATCTTATAACAGTGTTTTGGGTTGGTAATAATCCATTTCTTGACCGAAACTTCCTATTAGCCTTCAATGGAATCCTGCTTTTTGTATTGGTTGTAACTGTATTCTCTATTATCGAAAGTGATACAAACGAGAAAAAAACCATTTTTGATTACATCAATTTGGCCTTGATCATTCTTGCGCTCATCATTGACAGTGTTGCTTTGTCGGCCATCTTATTCAGGCTCTCTTCTTATGGAATTACCCCTAACCGACTTGCTGTATTAGGTGTAAACCTACTGATCTGGGCAAATCTAATTTGGATCATGCTTTCCTATGTACGCTTTCTACGAAACAAAACTGGACCATCAACCATCCAAGATGCAATTACTAAGTATTTGCCGATCTACGGTCTGTGGGCAGCGGTTGTTGTCTTTATCTTTCCTTTGGTTTTTAAATAGCAAAATTAAGATGCCTGTTTACTTATTGGATTCTATGAGTGAACAGGCATTTTTATATATAACTATTATACTAAGTATTAATCAAAGGTTAGATCCTATTTACTAATTACAATCGATAATTGATAACCTACAAGTTCACTTAATTTCTTTAAAAATTCATCTAATTTTTCATTCGATGGAAACCTGCATTCGAGAAGATAACAATATTCTCCACTTACTTTGTAATTGTTTAAAATGAATTGATTCTGATCTAAAGTGAATGAAAGATAAGGGTGATGGTTAGTACTTTGCGTATAAATATGAATGATTGCGTGAACAGGATAACCCATCTTTGCTTGATTTACGTTAATTGTGTACCCCTCAATAATCCCCAGATCCTCTAATTTTGCAACTCTTGCTGACGTAGCGGGTCCAGTCAAATGGACCTTTTCGCCTAGTTCTTTCATTGTAATCCGACTATTTATGGATAATTCCTTTAATATACTTTTATCTGTGTTATCTAACATGATATAACTCCTTTCATAAATAAAGTCAAACAGTGAAAAGACTTTATTTAAGCTATGTTTCCCTGTTGAATAATAGTATAGAGTATACATTGTTCAAAGGAAAATCTTATACTTTAAGGAGTGTTTATAGATGAAAATCCATCAAATTCGTAATGCAACAATTGTTGTTGAGTATGCAGGGAAAAGATTTTTGATTGACCCGATGTTAGCGGAAAAAGGGGCTTACCCGCCATTCCCCAATTCATTAAGACAAGATCAAAATAACCCATTAGTAAGCTTACCGATATCCGTTGAGAATATAATTGAAAATATTGATGCAGTTATCGTCACCCATTTGCATCCAGACCATTGGGATGAAGCGGCTAAAGAAGTTTTACCAAAAGGAATTAAATTGTATGCACAAAATAATGATGATGCAACAGAGATTCGAAAAGCTGGGTTCCATAATGTAGAGGTTTTAGAAGAAGATACAGTCTTTGAAGATATCCGATTAATAAAGACAAAAGGCGAACATGGAAGAGGAGAAATCTTAAAATTTGCTGGTCTAGTATCTGGTGTTGTCTTTAACCACCAATCTGAAAAATCACTTTATGTTGCAGGAGATACTGTGTGGTATGAAGGAGTTCAAGAAATAATTAAAACACATAAACCAGAAGTGATTGTTGTCAATGCAGGGGATAATCAATTCCTTGAGGGAGGTTCTCTAGTTATGGGGAAAGAGGATGTCTATGAAGTGGTAAAGGCTGCACCTACCGCAAAAGTAATTGCTGCCCACATGGAAGCTATAAATCATTGGACTCTTTCAAGAGAAGAATTAAAAAGCTTTGCTAAAGAAAAAGGAATTTCTATAAATATGTTAGTTCCAGAAGATGGTGAATCTTATAAATTATAGAGTGGGAAGTGTAAAAAGAAGATAAGAGAAATCATATAGGTGTAAAACAAACAAATAGTAGTACTTGGGAAAGAAGTTCGCTTATAACCAAGCAATCTAGTTTTTGTTAGGGAAAGAGGAAATTATTTCATGTTCCTCCAAATCCAGAGGATGGTTCCATGGGGAAACGCTCTGAGAGGCTAGGAATGCCAGGACTGTTTGAAGAACATGGATTATCAAAATGGTACGATAAAGATCTACACATTAAGGTAGCAAAGTATTTTACTAAATACTATCCACGTGAAATGATACGAATTTCTAAGGAAGAAGCGTTTCCTAAATGAAGAATGTAAGAGCTAGTTGTATTTGATCAACTCCTTCAAAGCCTGAGTAGAATCCTTTAAAAACTGGATTTGAAAGGTATAAAAGGATAGCTTCCACATCTAGCATGTAGAAGCTATCCTTCCTCATTCCAAACTCACTAATTTTACCACAACTTTTCCAATCTCTATATCTGACACGTCCCCATCCTTAGCGAAACAATATGACCACTTTTAGTTAATTTTAATACCACTCTGAGCCAATCTCTGCTCTATAAGATTAATTATACTTACATTATCTATTTCAATTGTTTTTTCAAAACCATCATTGAATATAAGATGAAGTTCTCTTCCGTTAGATTTATATTTATCAAGATAAGTAGCATCAGCAATTTCATTCCAACTATACACTTCTTTTTGCATCGATTTTACAATTGTGATTTCATCCAATGAAACGAGAGTGTAATTTCCGGCTAGAGAATAGTACCCCGTGGCAATTGAAAGTAGCAAAAAGAGTATGCCAACATAATTCCAGATCTTCTTTTCAAAGATCATACCGATACAAAACAATACGAAAAAACCGGCAGCAATAAACATAGAGATGTTTGCAGAAAACGGGGTTATCACCATAAAGGTATCATCATGTTTGAAGTACGTATGGTGTACCAAGTCAGGTCCGATTATTCCAGCTAAAAAGCCTATGACTACGCTGATGATTAATAGTACAACCCAATATGTCTTATTAATTTTGTGTAACATGTCGACTACCTCCAAAAATTTTTTAGAGTGATAGTATTATATACGGATTACAGTTGGGGGAAGTTTCACTTTTCTGAAAAAACATTTTAACTATAGTTCCCCTTGTGTGAAAAATTGGCTATGAGGTGATTAAAAGGGTAAATGGTTCGTCTTAATGTTAAAAACTGGATATGTGGTGTTTCGAAAGGAGCTAATGATTCCTCTAAATGTAAAAGTCTGGATTTAATATTACAAATTTAAATTAATTCTGTAAATTTTTCATACACTGTATTAACAGTGAATAGATAGTATGGTAATTATAAAGTATGATAATTGATTTTATATTTTACGAGGAGGAATCTGTAATGAAAAAGTGGACAAGTATATTACTTGCATTTGCACTTATTTTCTCAAATGTTTTTACTCTTAGTTTGCCTGCAAATGTTCAAGCAGAGACATCACAAGATTTAATCATATCAGAATACATTGAAGGAAGTAGCAACAACAAGGCTTTAGAAATTTATAATGGTACGGGAGTAGATGTAGAATTATCACAATACTCTATGGTTGGTTTCACAAATGGTGCCAATCAAGCAGGAACTGGCTATGCAAATGAATTAAAGCTAAGTGGTACACTTGCAGCTGGAGATGTCTATGTAATTGCTCACTCTAGTTCGAATCAAGCCATTTTAGATGTAGCAGATACTACTGGTAGTAGTTTCTTTTATCAATTCAATGGGGATGATGCATTAGTTCTGTTTAAGAACTATGATTCTACTACCCGTACTGGAACAGTCGTTGATTCAATTGGTAAAGTAGGCGAAGACCCAGGTAGCGCTTGGGGAACTGATGTACAAACAGTAAACACCACATTAGTACGAAATCCATCTATTGTATCAGGAGATACCGACATTACTAACCATTATGACCCTGCAACAGAATGGATTGGATTTCCTACGGACACATTTGATTATCTTGGAGCATTTAATCCGAATGTCGTAGCTCCAACACCTGAAGAACCTAAGAGCGAATATACTGTAACAGTTAAAAGTGTTACAGATGGAGATACGATTAAATTCGACCCACCAATTATGGGTAATGACACTGTTCGTTATTTAAACATTGATACTCCAGAGACATATCACCAAGGCTCATATGACATGAATCTAGTAAACTCTAACCCAGATCATGCACAGAAGTATCATGGGGAATTAGCTAAGCAACATTTAAATTCACTACTTCAACCGGGAGAAGAAATCATTCTAAAGGTTGGAGAAGAAGTAACAGATGCTTATGGTCGTATTCTTGCACAGGTAATTCGTAAATCAGATGGTATAAATACAAACCTTGAAATGGTTAAACAAGGTTTTGCAGTAACTTATTTCATCTGGCCTGTTGGTGATGAAGCAACGTATAACGAATTCCAGGCTGCTGTGAAATATGCAAGTGATAACAACTTAGGAATTTGGTCAGATAATAATACAGATTCACTTGAATTACCATTCGTTTTCCGTGCACGTGAGCAAGGTAAAGGTCTATCACGCTATGTGGGTAATTCATATACACAAAAATATGTTCAGCCTCAAGATTGGGCTACAGTACCAGTAGAAAAACGTGTATTCTTTTCAGAGGAAGAAGCAATAGCTAATGGATATACACCTGCATTTGAACGTGGTACGAAAATTGCCGATGCACGTTATGCATCAGTTGGTTCAAATGTAACAGTTGAAGGTGTTGTAACACATATTAATGGTAAAAATTATTATATCCAAGATGATACAGCAGGTATTGTCGTTCGATCTTCTAATTTAGAAGCAAATGTAGGAGATCAAATTTCAGCAAACGGTGTAACTAGTGAATTTTATAATATGCTTCAGGTAGTGACTGAGAATGTTCAAGTGGTAGAAGCTGGAGTTGGAGTTCCTAATCCAAACTTCATTAATGCTACGGAACTTGGAGAAAAACTAGAAGGTACACTTGTAGCATTAGAAAATGTAACTGTTGAATCAGTGGATGGTAATCATAACTATTCATCAAAAGATAGTTTAGGAAATTCATTCGTAATTGATTCTGATAATGACCTTGTTGAAACAGGGAAATCTTATGACACAATTATCGGTGTAGTAGATTACAATTTCAGTGAATTCAAAGTAATGCCTCGCTCAACTGAGGACGTAATTGCAGATATCCCAGTTATTTCAATTGCTGAAGCAAGAGCAACTGAGATCGGGACGAAGGTTCAGGTTGAAGGTGTTGTAACAGCAATTGAGGGTAAAAACTATTATGTTCAAGATGGAACTGCAGGTATCGTTATTCGTGTTGAAGAGGCAGGATTTACTGCACAGGTAGGAGATAAAATCCGTGGAAAAGCAAGAACAGAGGAATATTTTGGGTTGTTGCAAATCATTCCATCTCTTGCAAATGTTTCGATCGTAGAAACAGGAGTTGGAACCCCAGATCCTAAGCTAATCACTTCTGCTGATATGGCTGAAGTTTTAGAAGCTCAATTAGTCACAATAGCAAACGTAACCGTAGATTTAAAAGATAGGTTTGGTGAATTTACTTCAACAGATGCAGTAGGAAGCTTTGTCATTGATAACAATGACTTTGTAGAAGTTGACAGAAAGTATGAGTCTATCACAGGTGTCATTACCTACAGCTATGGAAAATATAAGCTTGTTCCACGTACAGAGGAAGATACTGTTCTGGCTAAAGAAGAAGTTTTACTTGATACACTACTTTCAGGTGATGTATCTAAATCAGAAGAAGTTGCTAGCGGATATATTAACCTAGTGGAAGAAGGTACAGTATCAAAGAAGGATATTGTACAACTGATTGAAAAAGGATTAACGGAAGCTGCGAATGAAGACCTATCAACAATGACTTTGGTAAATGACGTCATGGAAAGAATTAATAGCATCTTAGAGCGAGCTGAAAAAGACCGTAACCCTAAGGCAGATAGCACTGTTAATAAACAAGCACAACGCCAGTTTGAACAAATTATTAAGAAAGATATTCCAAAAATACTAAACAATTAAAAAGCAAAGAGGTATCCTTAAGTAAATTTTAGGGAGCCTCTTTTTTTATAAAGATGTCAAAATATTACACCATCAAAGTCAATACAGTGTCCCCTAATCACTCACCCACCCCTTTATAATGAAAAGAAAGCGATTACATAAAGATGGAGGGGCGGTGATACAAAGGTGAATCCGAAGTTAGAACGAACTAATCTTAATGTGAAGACAGACATCAACCGGATATCGAAGCGAAAAAGGAATCTAAAAAAAGCATTAACATATTTGGCCTTTGTTGGGCCAGCACTGGTTTTCTTCTTAGTTATTCAGATCATCCCATTCCTTATGGGAGTCTATTACTCTTTCACTTCTTGGAATGGAGTTAGCTCGGTCGTTGAATGGGTAGGACTCGAAAACTACAAAAAGATCTTTACGAGTGATCCGCAATTTTTTAGTTCATTCTTATTTACAACGAAGTTCATGCTTGCAGCAGTAGTGGTCAGTAATTTAATTGGTTTTGGCTTTGCATTATTACTGAATGCTGCATTGAAAACAAAAAATATCCTACGTACCGTGTTTTTCATTCCCAATGTTATTGGTGGATTATTGCTAGGGTTTATCTGGCAGTTCATTTTCATAAAAGGCTTTGCTTCGATTGGAAATGTAACAGATCTTGCCTTCTTTAAGTTACCTTGGTTAGGGGATGAAGTAACGGCTTTCTGGGGAATTGTTATTGTATTTGCATGGCAAATTAGTGGCTACATGATGGTTATCTATATTGCAGCTCTTCAAGGGGTAGATAATTCTTTACTTGAAGCGGCAAGAATTGATGGGGCATCAAATTTTACTCTATTAACAAAAATCATCATTCCATTAATTCTTCCAGCCTTTACAATTTGTTTCTTCTTAACGATTTCGATGGCATTTAAAATATTCGACCTTAACTTATCTTTAACTGGCGGTGGACCGTTCAACTCTACACAATCAGTGGCGATTAACATTTATCAGGAAGCATTCCAAAACAATCGCTATGGGTTAGGAACGGCAAAATCGATTCTATTCTTCCTAGTGGTAGCAGTGTTCACAACTGTTCAAGTTATGATCACGAAGAAAAGGGAGGTAGAGGCATAATGCAGAAATATACTAAAAGGACTTTTGTGTTAGAAATCATCGGAATCCTATTAGCGATTATCTTCTTAATTCCTTTTTACTTTGTTATTATTAACTCGGTAAAGAGCTTTGCTGAAATCTTAATTGATGCAGCTTCATGGCCGAAGGAAATTCTGTTCTCAAACTATGCAAAGGTTTGGGAGATTATCAACTTTCCGAGGGCATTTTGGAATTCATTAATCATTACAGTATTTAGTAACATCGGGTTAGTCGTCATCAGCTCAATGGCAGCCTGGAAAATGGTTCGAACACCAGGGAAGTTTAGTAAATTCTTATTTATCCTGTTTGTTTCGGCAATGGTTATTCCATTCCAAACAGTGATGATTCCGCTTATGAAGCTTGGTGGGGCGTTACAATTAACAAACAGTATTCCTGGACTTATCATTATGTACTTTGGTTTTGGGGTTCCACTATCACTTTTCCTTTATCACGGTTTTGTGAAAACGGTACCAATCGAAATTGAAGAATCAGCTAAAATGGATGGTTGTAGTCAGTTTGGGGTGTTCTGGAGAATAGTATTTCCACTCCTTAAGCCAATTACAGTAACCATCATCATCCTAAATACGCTCTGGATTTGGAATGATTTCCTCTTACCATTGCTTGTATTACAGGATGCAGAATTAAGAACAATACCACTTGCAACAAGCTCATTCTTTGCGCAATATACAAAACAGTGGGATATGGGACTTGCAGCACTAGTACTAGGTATAACGCCAGTAATCATATTCTTCCTATTCCTGCAAAAGCACATTATTAAGGGAATTGCACAAGGATCAATCAAATAGGTACTACTTTTTGTAGCTACTAGTTTCGTAGTTATAAAGATTTTATAAACGATTTGTAAAATTAAAGGGAGGTCAAACCATGCTAAAACGCTTTACTTTCTTATTTTTATCAGTGTTATTATTCGTTGGAATTCTAGCAGGCTGTTCTTCAACTGAAGATGCAACGACTGAAGACAAACCGAAGGATGATGCTAAACCAGCAGATACTACTGAGGAACAAGTAACATTAAATTTCTTCCAATTTAAAGTTGAGATCGCTGACCAGCTTCAAAAAATGATTACTGAATTTGAGGCAGAGCATCCAAATATTAAGGTTAAGCTTGAAACTGTAGGTGGAGGAGCTGACTACGGTGCAGCTTTAAAAGCAAAATTCGCTTCAGGTGAAAAGCCAGATATCTTCAACAATGGTGGATTCAAAGAGCTTGAGCTTTGGAAAGAGCATTTAGCTGATCTTTCAAACGAGCCATGGGCTGGGCACGTTCTTCCAATTGGTAAAGTACCAATGACTGATACAGATGGCAAACTATACGGAATGCCTGTTAACTTAGAAGGTTATGGTTTTATCTATAATAAAGACCTGTTTGAACAAGCGGGAATTACTTCACCGCCAGCAACAATTTCTGAGTTAAAAGAAGCTGCTGAAAAGTTAAAAGCTGCAGGTATCACACCTTTCTCTGCTGGATATGGCGAGTGGTGGGTAATTGGACAGCATTTACTTAACATCGGTTTTGCACAACAAGAGGATCCAATTGCATTCATCGAAGGACTATATGATGGATCAGAAACATTTGTAGGAAATGAGAAATTCCAACAATTTAAAGAAGTACTAGATACAGAGATTGCTTTTGCTAACGATAATCCATTAACAACAGATTACAACACACAAGTTACATTATTTGCTTCAGGGCAAGCAGCAATGCTACAACAAGGTAACTGGACTGAGAACATGATTTATGAAATCAACCCAGATATGAACATGGGCTTCCTGCCAATCGCAATTAGTGATGATGCAGATGCAAACCGTTTACCAGTTGGCGTACCAAATAACTGGGTACTAAACAAAAACTCTGAGAACCTAGAAGAAGCTAAACTTTTCTTAGACTGGATGGTATCTTCTGAAACAGGTAAACGCTACATCACAGAAGAATTTGCGTTCATCCCAGCATTCGACAACATCGATCCAACAGGCTTAGGAGCACTAGGTCAATCAATCCTAGAATTCTCTAAAGACGACAAGACAATTCCTTGGACTTGGTTCAGATGGCCAGACGGAGCAAACAAAGAATTCGCAGCAACTATCCAAGAATACGCTGCTGGAAGAATCGACTACGACACAGTCCTAGAACGATTCCAAACAACATGGGATAACCTAAAATAGTAATTTTCTAATCTATAGAAACGGATGAAAGCATGTCGATACACTGACGTGCTTTCTCTGTTACTCTTACTCTCTCTAATAGGTTTAATTGATAAATGGCAGACAAAACTACGAGACTCCTGCGGGAGTGAGGGGCAGGGGAGACCCCACAGGAGCATAGCGACGAGGAGGCTCCCCGTACCGCCCGCGGAAAGCGAGTAGTTTTATCTGCCATTTATCTCACTAAAACACCAAAGAAAACACTACCTCTAAAGGTCCATACGCTTTATACTTTTAAATAAGGGTTCCTTAGGAGGTCACACACATGATCAAAAAAAGCATACGCAACAAACTAATCGTCCTACTACTTCTAACAACCATCATTCCTTTTGGAACATCCATCGTCATGACCTATTTTCACACAAAAAACTACCTAGAAGACCAGGTCGTTCAAGAAAATAGCAATCTACTTTTCCAAGGGAGAGTCAATCTAGAAAACTATATCAACGAACTAAACGGCTTAACTCTATCACTCTACAACAACCCGGATTTCATGAACTATTTACGAAATTCCAACAACACCAATAACTACCTAACCATCGGAATCGTAAAAAACGTCATGCAAACGATTTTATACGCAGAGGATAATATCAATTCGGTCTCACTCACCTTTGAACAAGACAATCGAATTGTAACTGCATCTAAGCGCTCAACTGTTGTATTCTCAAGAACGCTTGATAGCGAAAAGAAAGAAACCTTTCAAAAGGCGAAGGAAAGTCCATTTAATATGTATATTGAACCGGTAAACGTTAACCAACCTCAAAACAAGACCATCTCGGTTCATCGTTCATTTACGAATATTCCTTCAGACGAAGTACTTGCATACATAACACTGGAAATTACGCCAGAGAACATCCTTGAAATTAGTAGGAATTTATATAACGAGGATTCAGAGGAATTTTACTTGTTATCTCCAGAGGGAACGCTCATTTACAGCTCGAATGCTGATATTTCCCTAAATGAGAAGAACCAAAAATGGATTGATAAAATGATCTATTCCAATCAAGAAAAGGGCATGCTCGAATGGAAAGAAGACGCTTTTAATGGAGTTATGATCTACGACCGAATCCCTGATTCAGCAGGAGGATGGTACCTAGTAAAACGCGTTCCTTATACAACCTTATATGAAAGTGCATTTAATGTCGCAAAAATTAATATCATGTTTGGGGTTATTGGCCTTTTACTCGTGATTTTAGCGACCTTATTCGTATCCTTTAAAATCACCTCTCCAATTCGAATTCTATCGCAAAACATCCAACAGGTAGAAGAAGGGAAGATGGAGGTTCAATTTGATTCACTCGGACAAGATGAAATTGGAATACTAGGCTATCGTTTTAAGCAGATGGTTGAAAAAGTTAATCATTTGATCAATCGCGAATATCGTTTACAGCTTGAAAATAAAACAAACCAATTAAAGGTTCTGCAGTCTCAACTTAACCCACATTTTCTATACAATGCATTGCAGTCGATTGGAACGGTTGCTTTAAAAAACAACGTCCCCCAAATCTATACGCTTGTGACACATCTATCAAAAATCATGAGGTATGGAATGAATATGGAGGATGATATCGTTCCATTAATAAAAGAGATTAATTACACAAAAGCATTTCTACTCTTACAAAAGGAGCGTTTTGGTGAGAATCTTCACTACTCCATTGAGCTGGAGGAGGAGATTTCAAATGTTCCTGTACCAAAGATGCTACTTCAACCCATTATCGAAAATTATTTTAAGCACGGCTTTGATATAAGAGAAGGAGTCGGAAGCATAAGTATGGAGTGTAAGCAGGATGAAGATGATTTAGTCATTACTGTTCGTGATAATGGGGTTGGTGTATCTGACCAAAGGCTGAAGGAAATCTATCAGCATTTTGAGGAAGGTAAACGAACCAGAGATGAAGAAGAATCAAATATCGGATTGAATAATGTTTATGTTCGTTTAAAGCTATATTATGAAAATCGTGCTAGCTTGCAATTGACGAATGTAGAAGCCGGGGGACTTGCTGTAACAATTAAACTCCCAATAAATAAAGAGGATGTGAAGAAATGAAAGCGATCATAGTTGATGATGAAAAGCATGTTCGAGAAGGCTTGTTGTTATTAGCAAATTGGGATCAGTTTGGAATTACAACCATTCTCGAGGCGCAAGACGGTGATGAAGCTATGAATCTCATTTCGGAACATAAGCCTGAGATTATTTTTACAGATATGAGAATGCCTAAAGTGGACGGAATCTCTCTCTTAAAATGGATTCACTCTGCCAAGCTTTCTAGTAAAACGATTGTTGTAAGTGGTCATGATGACTTCGAGTATATGAGAAATGCCATTTACTATAATAGCTTTGATTACATCTTAAAGCCAATCGACCCAGAGCTTTTAAACGAAGCTCTTGAGAGAGCGGTAAATGAATGGAAGATGGACAGCTCTTCTCTTGGCGATGTTGAAGAAGTTATAGTAGACTCTAACGTAGAGAAAGAAGAAACAAGCATGAAGAAAATAGGGGAATACTTAAAGAAAAACTATCAATACGAAATAAATCTACAGGAGATTGCCGATAGTTTTTACTTAAGTAGAGAATATATTTCGAGAAGATTTAAGCAGGAATTCAATGAGACGATTACGGATTACTTAACACGAATTCGAATGGAAAAAGCGAAGGAAATGCTCAAGAATCAACAGCTTAAAATTTATGAAATTGCGTATCAAGTAGGGTATCAAAATGAAAAATACTTTAGTAAAGTGTTTAAGAAATTTGTTGGGTGTACTCCGAATGAATATCGGAGCCAGGCACTAACTTCAGGGAGGATAAACCATGGTTAAAGTAACAGTATGGAATGAAAATCGTCATGAGCAAAAAGATGCAGAGGTTCAAGAAGTCTACCCTAATGGGATTCATGGTGCGATTGCGGCATTTTTAGAGAAAGAAGACTTTGAAGTAAGAACAGCAACGCTTGATGAGGCTGAGCACGGTTTAACAGAGGAAGTTCTAAATTCTACAGATGTACTGCTTTGGTGGGGACATATCGCACATGATGAGGTACAAGATGAGATCGTAGAAAGAGTGAAACAACGAGTGCTTGATGGAATGGGATTAATTGTCCTTCACTCAGGGCATTTTTCAAAAATCTTTAAGACATTAATGGGCACCTCATGTGACCTGAAATGGCGCGAGGCGAATGAAAAGGAACGCATTTGGATTGTGGACCCTAGTCATCCAATCGTAGAAGGCTTGGGGGAATATATTGAGCTGGAGCGCGAAGAAATGTATGGTGAACACTTTGATATCCCTGCGCCAGATGAGTTAGTGATGGTTAGTTGGTTCCAAGGTGGCGAAGTGTTCCGAAGTGGCTGCACATATCGCCGTGGAAATGGGAAAGTGTTTTATTTCAGACCAGGACATGAAACATACCCAACCTATTATAACTCTGAAGTTCAAAGAGTCATTTCGAATGCTGTACAATGGGCGAAGCCAACAAATAATACGAAGCCGGTTTATGGAAACGCGAAGCCGCTTGAGATACTACACGGAGAAGAATAAGGGAGGTATTTATAAATGGAAAAAATTAAAATTGGTGTCATTGGTTGTGGAAGCATTGCGAAGCACCGTCATTTGCCAGAATATGCTTCAAACGAACTTGTTGAAATTGTAGCAGTTTGCGATATTGTTACCCAAAGAGCTGAAGAATTAGCAAATACATATCAAGCACGTGCTTATACAGACTACAACGAGTTATTAGCAAGTGAGGATGTGGATGCAGTTAGTGTATGCACCCCTAACTATTTACACGCACCGATCTCAATTGCTGCTTTAAAAGCAGGCAAGCATGTATTATGTGAAAAGCCAATGGCTACCTCTCGAGAAGAAGCAGAGGCAATGATTGCGGCTGCCGAAGCGAGTAACAGAAAGTTAATGATTGCACATAACCAACGTTTTGTACCTTCACATCAAAAGGCACAAGCTTTAATTGCAAGTGGAGAACTAGGCAAAATTTATAGCTTCCGTTCTGCATTTGGACATGGTGGTCCAGAAGGCTGGAGTGCAGATGGAAAGGATAGCTGGTTCTTTAGAAAAAATGAAGCGTTCATTGGTGCCATGGGTGATTTAGGTGTACATAAAACAGATTTACTTCGTTTCTTACTAGGCGAAGAATTTGTTGAAGTGGGTGCGTTTGTAGAAACAAGTGCCAAAGAAAACTCAGATGTAGACGATACAGCTGTTTGTGTCTTAAAAACGGCAAGCGGAGTTGTTGGTACATTAGCGGCAAGCTGGTCTTATGTTTCCAAAGAAGACAACTCAACAATTATTTATGCTGAAAATGCGATTCTTCGCTTAGAGGATGATCCAACATATTCACTAATTGTTCAATACAAAAACGGTGAGGTCGTTAAATACGAGCTTGGTGGAATCCAAACGAATGAAGAAGGCGGACAAAAGAATTCACAAGTCGTTAGCCGTTTCATCCAATCAATTATAAATGACGAACAGCCACCAGTAACAGGAGAAGAAGGAATGAAATCCCTTCAAGTCGTTTTATCTGCACTAGATTCTGCAGAAACGAAACAGATTGTAAGAATATAAACGAGGTATAACAACATGACTAAATTACGAGTAGGGTTTATTGGTGTTGGCGGGATTGCACAAAGCCGACATATACCAGCCTTTTTGAAGCTATCTGATAAAGTAACGATTGTTGGTGTCAGTGATGTCAATGAGGAGACTGCGAAACGGGTTGCCTCAGAGAATCATATTCCTAATATATATACAGACTATCATGACATGTTTGCAGATGTAGATGCTGTAACCATTTGTACGCCTAACAAATTTCATGCTGAAATCACGATTGCAGCACTAGAAGCCGGCGTGCATGTATTGTGTGAAAAGCCAATGGCGATGACAACTGCAGAATGTGAAGCAATGCTAGAGGCCTCTGAAAATGCGGGTAAGGTATTAGCCATTGCTTACCATTACCGTTTTATGAAGGAAACACAGGCTGCAAAGCGTTTGATTTTAGAAAATGAAATAGGTAGTCCGATGGTGGCTAGGGTTAAGGCATTAAGACGAAGAAAGGTTCCAGGCTGGGGTGTTTTTACAAACAAAGACCTTCAAGGTGGAGGCAGCTTAATCGATTATGGCTGTCATTTCCTTGATTTATCGATGTGGTTATTAGGTCAGCCTGCTCCAGTCCAAGTAACAGGAACAACCTACAACCGGTTAAGTAAGATGCCTGGTCAGATTAATCAATGGGGCAGCTTTAACCACGAAACCTTTGAGGTCGATGATCATGTGACGGCTTATATTAAGTTTGAAAACGGTGCTTCGATGTTATTTGAAACGTCTTGGTCAGCTAATATTAAAGACGATGAAGAAAGTGTTAGCATTTCAGGTGAAACGGGTGGGATTGATTTATTTCCGTTAGAGGTGAATCAGGCAAAGCATGGTTTACTTTTATCAAGCAAAGCAGACTGGATCCCTGGTGAGGAAGACCCTGGTTTCCCACAAGCACTCAACTTTGTGAACAGTTGTTTAGGATTAGAGGAGCTTGTCGTCAAGCCTCATGAAGCGTTGCAAGTGACGAAATTGATCGATGCCATTTATAAAAGCAGTGAAACAGGAGAAAGTATCCGAATCTACTAGGAGGTTACTCTGATGAAACTAGGTGTGTTTACAGTATTATTTTCACAAAAGAACTTCATAGAAATGCTAGATTATGTGAAGGAAGCAGGACTTGACGCAGTTGAGATTGGGACGGGAGGTTATCCTGGAGATGCTCATTGTAAGCTAGATGAGTTACTTGAAAACGAAAGTGCTCGTAAGGACTATCTTGAGCAGGTAACTTCAAGAGGGTTAACGATTAGTGCATTCAGTTGCCATGGAAACCCGATTTCACCAGACAAAGCGTTTGCAGAAGAGTCTGACCAGGTCCTTCAAAAAACAATTAAATTAGCAAGCTTAATGAATGTGCCGGTTGTGAATTGCTTTTCAGGAACAGCAGGAGACCATGAAGGTGCGAAGTATCCAAACTGGCCGGTGGCTCCATGGCCAAATGAGTTTGGTGATATTCTAAAATGGCAATGGGAAGAAAAACTGATTCCTTACTGGAAGGAAGTTGGACAATTTGCGAAAGAAAGTAATGTGAAAATTGGCCTTGAACTTCACGGAGGATTTTTAGTACATACGCCATATACAATGCTTAAACTGAGAGAAGAAACATGTGACGCTATTGGTGCAAATCTTGACCCGAGCCATTTATGGTGGCAAGGAATTGACCCTGTAGCAGCGATCAAAATTCTTGGAAAAGCGGGTGCGATTCATCATTTCCATGCGAAGGATACGTACATTGATCAAGATAATGTGAATATGTATGGCTTAACTGACATGCAACCATACGGAAATGTTCAAACACGAGCATGGTCGTTCCGTTCAGTAGGGTGTGGGCATAGCCTTCAGGAATGGTCGGATATGATGAGCGCATTGCGTACATTTGGCTATGATTATGTGGTTAGTATTGAACATGAAGATCCAATTATGTCCATTGAAGAGGGCTTCACGAGAGCAGTAAATAATCTAAAATCGATTATTATAAAAGAGCAACCAACCGATATGTGGTGGGCATAACAAAAAAGGGGAAGAGACAACTCTTCCCTTTTACATATCAGGTCTTAACAGTCCTGTACCTTGTAACATGATTTCAACCTTCACATCAAACTCTACCTTCGGATACATACTAACCCACTGTTCCCAATCATCTTTGTTATAATGAGTAGCACGATAACGAAGACCAAAGCCAATAGGGTCGACTTCTTCTTTCTGAAGCTTTAAGAGTAGTTTTAATACCTTTTCTTTCACTTGATTTTCGGCCATTTCTTTACTTTCTTCTAAACTCGATTTATTTAGGTCTATTAATACTTCTTCCAGAATGCCCTCCATAGAAACGGTAACTTTCACTCTTGGAAGGCCGTTTGGATCCTGTTGAATCTCAAACTTGGTGTTTGATTCATCTACAGCAATGAAAAATAAGTCCTGATCTTCATCCCCGGATTGTTTTACGTTGACATCGACTTTGTTTGCACGGTTTAGAAGGATATTTAGGATTTTTGTTTCCTCTGGGTTTAACGTCGCTTTTAACCCTTCATTACTAAACACGGCAGCCTTATTAATTTCAAAGTATTTGTTATCTTTCATTTCTAGTATAGGTAAAATCGGATCTAATCCCTTCTCGGTTATCCTCTTTCGAAGGTCAAACAAATACTCACTAACTATATAAACGGATTCGGTTCCGGTATGCCCAAAGGAAAGAAATAGAGAGTTTGAGGGCATCATCTCCACCTTTCGATCCAATTTAAGAATCTCTTCGGCACTTGGTTTTCCGATTCCTACCCAAGCAACCTTTTGGATATCACGACGCCTAATGAACCAGTCTAACAGTGTGTCAAGGTCTTCATGTAGCACAGCCTCATTAAAAATAATGACCTTAGCATGACTAAAATCAAGTTCTTTATCTACCTTTGTTTTGATCATTCTAACTGCATCCGTTATGGAATTGCTCTCATGTTCAGAGACAATGAAC
This sequence comes from Cytobacillus suaedae, assembly GCA_014960805.1. GTDB lineage: Bacteria > Bacillota > Bacilli > Bacillales > Bacillaceae_L > Bacillus_BV > Bacillus_BV suaedae. The sequence continues at coordinate 649,887 of CP063163.1, forward strand.
TCAGACTTTCCTGCTTTAGTATCAGAGGCAGGAATGACGATTTTTAACAAAACCTTATATTTCTTATCTCGGCTTTCTCCTTCATCAACTCCAATGGTTAGGACGAAAGCCCTTTTATCAATATCTTTATACCCACAAGAGGTTAAAAGGAACATTGCTAATATCAGAAAAACTAAAAATAGACGATTCATACTTTCTTCCTCCTAGCAAGGAAAAACATAAAGAGGACTAATATCATTTCACTGGGTAACCTCACATTGAGCCACAATTGTCCAAACGTAAATATATCCTTCTCTCTGAGGTTATGCTCAAGCAATAGAATGCCTATGAAGAAGCTGGCTAAAATTAGCCAGTTGAAAACTTTTTTCTTTTTTTCACTTTTAATCTTTGTGATACTCTTAATAATTTCGAAAGCAACATGCCAATGAACTGCGACACTAATCATAGAAATCCCAACATATAAAAAGATGAACAACGTAACAACTCTCTCAATCGGTCCATTTTCTATACGTAAGGAATCAGCGGTGGCCACCCATGGGAAAGTTAAATCTCCAACCCCATCTGCACCCCAAAAACCAATTGGAATACAAAAGGAGGTAAATAGGTTAATCGCCCCTAAGATTGGAACAAACCATAATCGTTTTAGGGTAATCTTCTCTTTAATGACGCTGTTAAAAATAACCATATTTGTATAACCGGAAAATACAAAGGTTGCTGCGGCTAGAACACTCCATGAAGGCATCTCCCAAAAGTGGGTGCCGACTTCTCTAATTGAATCCCAACTAATGTAGTCCTTAGTGTAGGCCTGAAACATAATCGTAAGAACTAATGGAATATTTATAATAAAGACGAGCTCCATCGTAAATAGTAGGCTATTAGATTTTAACCTGACGAGCAGTAGAATAATAAAGATAGCAAATACTGTAATCATATTAATACCAGAAGCGTCCGGATTCACAAATCGAATCGTCACATTATTAAAGGCTAAAAGTGAGATTGCCCCAGCGCTAAACCACATTATACTAAAGAAGCCAAGAAATAAGAGGCGAAACCATTTTGGAACACTTGCAAATAGTTCTAATACTCCAGAACCAACAAATTTATTAATCGAAGCAGTAAACGTAAACAAGAGTATACAACCGATTAGTAAACCCAAAAAGATTCCCATAACTGCGCCTTCAAATCGTTCTTGTAATAGGATGTTAGGGACATACAAAAAGACGTTAACCATCATATTTAAAATAATTAGATAGTAGAAGTATCGGTTCAATTGTTAACCAACCTCCTTTTTTGAGCTATCAGGGATTAAAAAGAGTTTCAAGTAAGGCTGCCCATAGCTTCTAAGGTTTGATAAATAACCAATTAAACCGATGACCCCGATAATTAGTCCAACCATACCAAAAAATACAGTCAACCCAAGAATCACGTATTTCATGAACCTCATGGCAAACATCATCGTGTTTATAGGAATAACAAAGTTCGAAATGGCTACTGAAGCTACAATGATAATCATTACGTTAGATACAAGCCCAGCCTCAACCGCTGCTTGTCCTAATATCAAGCCACCAACTGTCGTGGCGGTCGATCCAATAGTCTTAGGCAAGCGAACACTCGCTTCTGTTAGCAATTCCATCATTAGCAGCATAAGAAGAACCTCCAAAAAAGCTGGATAGGGCACTCCCATTCTACTTCCCGCAATACTCAGAGCCAATTGAACACGAAAGAATTCTGGATTAAAAGCCGTCACTCCTACATAAAAGGCTGGTAGTAGAAGACTAATAAAAAGTCCCAAATAACGAAGCACAAGAATAAAACGACTTATCCAGAATGGCTGGTACACATCTTCCATTGATGACATAAAATCGTAGAAAACAGCAGGGGCAATGAGGGAGAAGGGAGTTCCATCTACAAGTACAACTACTTTCCCTTGAGCAAGGTTATGAGCAATACGGTCCGGCCTTTCCGTTATCATCATCGTTGGAAAAAGTGTTCTTTTTTTCTTCGTCAATTTTTTTGACAGTTGACCAGCAGCTTGAAGTGTATCTAAATCTACTTTTGCTAAGTCCTGTTCTATGTCATCGATTAGTTCTTGTTTAGCGATGTTGCGATCGTACATCATCGTGACTTTGGTTTCTGATAAGCGTCCAATGGTCATCTCCTTTGCGATTAAGGAGGATTGAGGGTATCTAGACCGAATTAAATTTATATTGGTTCTAATTGATTCTGTTAATGCATATTGCGGACCTTGGATAACGCTTTCAACGGTTGATTCTTTAATATTGTTTGTATAAACTTGCTGAACGTCAATGAGACAGACTTTCGATTTTACAAATAAAGCAACCGAACCCCTCATTAAGCTCTTCAAAATCACTTCTTTCTTTTCTTCTTCTTTTTGGTTGGGGAGGGAATCTAGGTATGTATCATATTCCTTCTCATCATTCTCATAAAAAGGATTAAGTAGAGTCTCTTGTATCATTTTCTCATCACATAAGCTTTTGACATATAGAATCGTCGATGAGTTGCTTTTTGATTGTATCTTTTGATATACAATATCCTGCGAAGAATGCAACTGCTCCAAAAGCCACTGTTGTATTTCTTGTGTAGACACTTCCCACCACCCTCTCACCTTTTAATTCCGTATTACCTTTGTCCCCATTTTGGGCTAAGAGTATACAGGAAAGTGATTTAGGAGAGTGCTATAGAGTAGTTACTAATTGATATGTTATTGCTATCAATCAATTGGACTGGTACCATAAATGATAAGAGTTAAGAGGTAGGGGGAGAAGCTTTGAGGGACTTTATAAATAGGGCATTTAGATACTTAGTATTCATTTTTTTGTTTATAGTTTTCGTGAAATTTGATTATCTTATCGAATTTCTGTACGTGAACGAAATGATGCTTTATATGGTTTATATTATAGTATTGATTGCGCTACTTTCTTTTGTTAGAAGGTTGGATAAATGGATGGCTACGCTAAACTATAAGTTTCCAATTCAAGCAATTACTAGTATTCTACTAATCTTTTTCTTGGTCCATGAGATGTTTACTCCTTATTTCTACACCGACAATTACTTAAAGGAAACTGGACTTGAAAAGATCGAGCTGTATCATGATTTATCGAATCAAGAACTTAGTGAAGAAGAGCGTTCTAATCTTGCTAAAGACGCATTGATAAAGATACAGGCGCATGCCTATTTAGTAGGACAATATCCTGTTGATCCAATTGAGAAAGTTGAAATCATAGATTTAAAGAGGAATTATTATCAATATGAGTTGACAGTAAAAGGTGAACATAACGGAATTGAAAAAAGATATACATATACGTTTGAAAAAGAAGGCTTGGTTTTTAAAATAAGTGGTTTTGCCGTACAGGGCTAAAAAGTAGGAGGATTGTAAAGATGATACCACCAAAGCACATTGTATCAGCAGCTACAATTGTACTAAACGAGAAAAATGAAATTTTATTAATAAAAGGGCCGCGTAGAGGCTGGGAGATGCCTGGTGGTCAAGTTGAAGAGGGAGAATCCTTAAAGGATGCGGCAATCAGGGAAACAAAAGAGGAATCAGGTATTGATATAGAAGTTATTAAATTTTGCGGGATCTTTCAAAACGTAGAGCGATCTATTTGTAATACATTGTTTTTGGCTAAAGCAATCGGAGGGGTACCAACAACTTGCCAAGAGAGTTTAGAAGTAGGCTTTTTCCCAATACGAGAAGCATTAGAAATGGTCACCTTTTTGAATTTTAGACAAAGAATTGAATATTGCTTGGACGAAAGCTATCACGGTTTTTATGTTGAATTTTAAAAGAAAGAAGAAAGTACATTACACTCGACGATGTAATGTACTTTCTTCTGCCTAGGTATTACGAAACTTAACGGTCACCACCGGCATCTGTTCCTTTTAAATAACTGTCACCAGGTCTGTTATTGAGTTCTTGATTTATATTGTCACTATGTGTTCCTTGATCAAAATTGTTATTTAACTCTTGATTTCCCTGACGATGTACTTTTGTATTGTCATCGTCTTGTATTTCAAAGTTACCTGCAAGGCAGCCTCCAAGTCCAATGATTACTAATGTAGCAGTAAGTAAAGATAGTAATTTCCTTTTCATAAGTTCACTCCCAAGTTATAACGTTTAACTTCATCTTTATTTTTCTCCTAATTGGGAAAACCTATGTATAAATCATGGTATATAACAATACTGATAAGGAGAGCGCTGCTGTTTTTTAAAAAATTTATTAGAAAGTGTTGCAATTTTCGACACCAATCGCTATAATAATAAATGTTCACTTCTTAAGTTAAAGCAATTTGATTTTTGGGGTTGAAATCTTAAAAAGAGATTGTTATAATTTTCACATAATAAGTGCGGGTGTAGTTTAATGGTAAAACCTCAGCCTTCCAAGCTGATGTCGTGAGTTCGATTCTCATCACCCGCTCCATACATAGGTATCAACGCAGTGTTTCGTTTCAAGTAAAACGAGGCATTGCGTTTTTTAATGCCTCGAGATGTATGGACCACTTATGATAAAATAGAAAAGTTCCCAGTCCCACCATTCACCTGGATAAACATATCCATAAGTGACTGAACTAACTTTTCACATTGCTCGACGGATAAGGACGGCTTTAGATAAATAATCTGAACCGCATTTTTAGTTGCTTCGGTAACCGCTGTGCGATCTGAGTCAACGAAAGGACTACCAAAAGGTCCTGTCTCATCACTTGATAGTAGTTTATTTTCCATATTGATTAGTCGACCATTGATACCAGTATATTCGTCGCCTGATTTACCAACGTTTAGCTCGATTACACCATTTATTTTATCTAAGTCATAGATTCCAATAGGAACTTCATATTGCAATGAAAAGAAGTTGTTTAAATCAGCAGCTGAGTTTATGGTATGTAAATAATCTTGTTTTTTAATTCGACGGTATAAAGCTTCAACAGATGGACGGTAGCGACTTGGGTCTGTTCCAACTTTTTTAAAAATTGCTCTCCATTCCTGAATACCCTCGATTTCTGTTACAGGTTTATCTTCTAAACCAAAATAGATTGATTCTTGAAATAGTTGTAATCTCCCTTTGAGCATTTGTGGAGATTCACTAACCGTAATAGATGAATAGTTAATAATACCGACCTTAAAATGTGGTACAAGGTTTTTAACTTCTTCTGAAATCTTGATTTCCATTCATTTTCCCTCCAACTATAATTACTTGTAGTTTACCATAGGGAATGTGAAGAAAAGAAACATAAAGAAAGGAGGTTTTAATAATGGACGTAGTAACCTTAAAACAAGAAATCATTGAATATAGTAAAAAGATTGGCATTGATAAAATCGGCTTTGGTAGCGCGGATGTGTTTGAAGAACTAAAGGAACGCTTAAAAGTTCAGCAGGAGCTTAACTACCAATCAGGATTTGAAGAATCGGATATTGAAAAACGAACAAACCCAGAGCTTTTATTACCAAGTGCAAAATCAATCATTGCGATTGCATTAGCTTACCCATCGAAAATGAAGGATGCTCCTCAGAGTACAAAGGATGAGCGTCGAGGGATTTTTTGCCGAGCTTCGTGGGGAGAAGATTACCACCATATTCTAAGAGATCGTCTTCAAAAGCTTGAAGCTTTTATTTCAGAAAAAGTGCCTGGTGCGAAATTGAAGTCAATGGTCGATACCGGAGAACTATCTGACCGAGCAGTTGCTGAGCGTGCTGGAATAGGGTGGAGCGGGAAAAACTGTGCCATCATAACACCGGAATTTGGTTCGTATGTTTATTTGGGTGAAATGATCACAACCATTCCGTTTCCACCAGATACTCCGATTGAAGACCAATGCGGAACGTGCAATAAATGCGTAGATGCCTGTCCAACAGGAGCGATCGTTCAAGGTGGACAGCTTGATTCGAACAAATGTGTTGCCTTTTTAACACAAACAAAAGGCTTTCTTCCAGAGGAATTCCGAGTGAAAATCGGTAACCGCATTTATGGCTGTGACTCTTGCCAAACGGCCTGTCCGAAAAACAAAGGCTTGGACTTTCACCTGCACCCTGAGATGGAGCCAGACCCAGAGGTTGTTAAACCATTATTAAAGCCTCTTTTACAAATTAGCAACCGTGAGTTCAAGGAAACATTTGGTCTTTTGTCAGGTTCATGGCGCGGGAAAAAACCAATCCAACGAAATGCCATTATTGCGCTTGCTCATTTTAAAGATGAGTCAGCCATTCCTGATTTATTACAGGTTTTAAAGGAAGACCCTAGACCAGTCATAAGAGGAACGGCAGCTTGGGCACTTGGTAAAATAGGAAGACAAGAAGTGATAGAAGATCTACAAAAAGCGAATGACCGGGAAAAAGATGAAGAAGCGCAAAGAGAGATTAGTGCTAGTATTCAAGTTTTATTATCAAAAAAAGGACTTGCCTAATAAGGTAAGTCCTTTCACATTTATGCATCTAATCTTTGACGAGCAGAGTTAATACGAGGTGTTACTGGTTTATTTCCAAAAGCCTTCGCAATTCCAAACAAGGGCATATTTGCATAGATAGATTCGGATCGTCCTTTTGGTACAATATAGGTTTCATGATAAATGCCAACAGCATCATTGTTTCTTACTTTTTCATTAAAAGATTTCCAAGCCTTCATGTGTGTTGGACCCTTGGCGTATGCAAGGAGGCCGTCCTCTGATTTCCAGTATTGAACCATAAGTGATGTACGTAATCCAAAGAATGATTCTAGTGAAATAAATCCAGTTTCCTTATTTGTATATAATTCTTGGATCATTGCTGGCATTGCTGAGAAAACGGGAAACCACTTGTGAATTGCCCACCATTTGTTAATACGCATTCCAATGAGAAATACAACAATCTTGTCTTCGTTCTTAGAAGTATATCTTCCGGTAAATATTTCTTTCCCCATTACTCTTCCTCCTTTAAGGATGAGATTGTACTTTCACACCACTCAATACCAGCTTGCGTGGTACGTTTCCCATAATCCAATGTAAAAAGCCAATATTTCGCATCTGCACTAGTAGATGAATGTTCAGAAATCATCTTTTCAATCGATTGGTAGATAGCAAGTCTTTCTTTTAGCTTTTCTAGGTATTGTCTAATTTGTTGGATTGTAATGTCATTCGTTTGGTGGCGGCTGAAAAACACCTTTAGCAGCACCTCGTTTTTTTCGGTTGGAATCTCTTGAAGAGGGGACTTTAACCAATTTTGTAATGTGAGCTCCCCATCAGCAGTTAAATAATATTCCTTTTTATCAGGCTTTCCTTCTTGAGGTATATTTTGAACCGTTACTAAACCTTCTGTTACTAAGAGCTTCAGATTTGGATAGATTTGACCATAGCTTATTTTCCAAAAGTGATTGAGACTGTTATCAATCAGTTGCTTAATCTCATAGCCAGAATGGCACCCGGTTGTTAATAAACCAAGAATAGCGTACTTTGAATAGTTCTCAGCTTTCATAAAAACTCCTTATCTATATCTTTTTGATATATATCTTATAGATATATAATAGTTGTGATTAATTGGAAAGTAAATAGCGGATTGGGATATTTTGAAATCTAAGTAAAACCATAGTCTCATAACGATTTTATCGATCTAATAACAAGGTGGAGCCTGAAATAGGTTTATCGACATTAAAATAAGGACGAGACCGAAAAATAAACCGATAAAAAAGTTTATCGACCAAAAATAAGATGAAGCCCGAAAAAGTAAACCGATAAATAGATTTATCACCTAAAAACAAGATGAAGCCCCAAAAACAAACCGATAAAAAAGAGTTATACGCCTTCAAAATCCGGATAATACAAAACCAAGGTCACAGAATCCAAAAATTTCTCTCATTCTCCTCCAACTTCGTTATATACATAATCTAGAGAGTACTTTTTCGAATTCTATAGAAGGTTGGTGATCTTCCTGTCTATTAAAGAAACAATCCTACAATCTGTTGAGAATAAAGTGCAGGCGTATGTTGGCAATTCACGTGCATCCTTGAAGGAAGCTGATTTGGATATAATTAATCGTAAAAAAGAACTAGCCCACAAAAGAAATGCTGAAATTGTAAAATGTCGAGCAGAAGGGCAAGTGATTGGCAAAAACAAAGTGGATGACCAAACCTTTTTAAATTACCTCGTTCACTATCAATTTTTACTTAATCAAAATGAGATGCTCTACCTAGAAGAGGTTTGTGAAGAAAGAAGAGCTATTTTTCAAGGAAATGAACTCATGAGTGATGAGGAAATACAAAAGGTAGAAGAAGAATCATTCCATGAGACCCTTGAGCGAGATGGAAGTGAATCAGAAACAAGAGGCTTTAAGTATAATCGATTAGAGGCTGTAAGGTATGCAGAACAATGGTGGAATAGCTACAACCCAAAATACAAAAAATTCGAGGTAGATTGCACAAATTATGTTTCACAATGCTTACATGCAGGCGGTGCACCGATGATGGGTTACCCTAATCGAAGTAAGGGTTGGTGGATGAGAAACAATAACTGGAGTTATAGTTGGTCAGTTGCTCATGCCCTTAGATGGCATTTAAGTGGAGCAAAGTCGGGACTGAGAGGTAAAGAGGTAAGCTCACCAGAGGAGCTTCTGTTAGGAGATATCATTTGCTATGATTTTGAAGGCGATGGGCGTTTTAACCATAACACCATTGTTGTCGCGAAAGACGAAAATAACATGCCCCTAGTCAATGCACATACTACAAACAGTAGAATGAGATATTGGGAGTATACAGATTCAACCGCCTACACACCGAATATAAAATATAAGTTTTTTACAATCGTAGATGGTGAATAGAGGCTTTTATAAGGTGTGAATTAAGGTGTATAATAACACCGAGGTGAATGATATGGGTATACACGTAGTATTATATCAACCAGAGAATCCATCAAATACAGGAAATATTGTACGTACATGTGCAGGAACTAATGCAAACTTGCATTTAATCCGTCCGTTGGGCTTTTCAACGGAAGATAAAATGTTAAAACGAGCTGGATTAGATTATTGGGAGCATGTAGACTTGCAATACTATGATTCAATAGATGAATTTTATGAAAAAAATAAGAACGGTGAATTTCTCTACATCACGGAATTTGGAGAAAAACAACACTCTTCTTTTGATTACAGTGACCTTTCTAAAAACTATTTCTTTATCTTTGGAAGTGAAACAACAGGGCTTCCTAAAGAAATGATTGAACAAAATAGGGACCGTTGCTTACGACTACCAATGACAGACAAAACTACCTCACTCAATCTGTCAAACACAGCTGCCATTCTAATCTATGAGGCTTTAAGACAACAAAATTACCATGGACTTACGCTTTAAAAGACTCCCTATAAACTTAGTCCGTTCCTTTGCGCTGCAGGCACTTGCTTTCCGCGGGGAATTTTGAAAAAGCCCAACTACTGGCTTTTTCAAGGGCAAATTCCCATCGGGGAGGGATGCGAGGGTTATTTTCACTATCGTGAAAAAACTACCTCCTCGCCGCTATCGCCTGTGGGGTCTCGCCGGATGTCCCTCACTTCCCGCAGGAGTCAAGTGCCTTCCGCTCCAATCCACTCTAGATCATATTTAAGTCATTACTTATTACGACTAGAGACATAAAAAAACGACCTTCGTCAAACCAGACGTAGGTCATTTTTATTTATGGTTACTTATTTTTTTACACCTGGCTTATCATTGTATCCAGCTGTTAAGATCGCTGATAAGAACGCAATACATACACCTAAAATTAGAATTAATCTCATGTGTGTCTTCCTCCTTATTACTATAGTACCCAATCATAAACACAATATAGCCTTATTATAGCGCAATGACAAATGAATGGGAATGGAAACTGTGGACAATTTGTTACTTTTTTTCGATTTCCTCCAAAGAAGCGATATTCATAGGCACCTCGTCTTGGTAAAAAACATAGACTAAAGAAATTCTTTAAATTTTTTCTGCAATCCACTTCATGTGTTTCCAATTGTCCACTAACTAGGACTCATAAATTCATATTTTCGAATGAATGATACCGGACATCCTCGCATAAAGTGTAGTAAACATGCGCAACCACCTTAGAAAAGAGGAGGCCTTTATGGATATTTTAAAGAAAATTGAACAGTTCCGTGAAGATGAACAACGTTTAAAGTGGGAAGGTACCTTCGCTGATTACTTAGAGATCATTAAAGAAAGGCCAATTGTGGCACAATCAGCTCACTCAAGAGTTTACAATATGGTTAAGGATGCAGGAATTGAAGAGATAAATGGCCAACGGAAGTATAAGTTTTTTGACCATCAGCTATTTGGGTTAGAAGAAGCGTTGGAAAGACTTGTAGAAGAATATTTTCATCCAGCAGCGAAAAGATTAGATGTTAGAAAACGTATTTTGTTATTAATGGGACCTGTAAGTGGTGGTAAATCAACATTAGTAACTATGTTGAAAAGAGGGCTAGAGGCTTACTCTCATACTGAACGAGGAGCTGTTTATGCAATTAAAGGCTGTCCGATGCATGAGGATCCACTTCACTTAATCCCACATCACTTAAGACAAGATTTTTACAACGAATATGGAATCCGTATTGAAGGAAATCTTTCACCATTAAACATGATGCGCCTTGAAAAAGAATATGGTGGAAGAATTGAAGATGTAAGAGTTGAACGCATTTTCTTATCTGAGGATAAGCGTACTGGTATTGGAACATTCAGTCCATCTGATCCTAAGTCACAGGACATTGCAGATTTAACAGGAAGTATCGATTTCTCTACAATTGCAGAGTTCGGATCAGAATCTGATCCAAGAGCGTATCGATTTGATGGGGAATTAAACAAGGCAAACCGTGGGATGATGGAGTTTCAGGAAATGCTTAAATGTGATGAGAAGTTCTTATGGCACTTATTATCTCTAACACAAGAAGGGAACTTTAAAGCAGGGCGATTCGCATTAATCTCAGCTGATGAGTTAATCGTTGCTCATACCAATGAAACAGAGTATCGTTCCTTTATTTCAAATAAAAAGAATGAAGCATTGCACTCGCGTATTATTGTAATGCCAGTTCCTTATAACTTAAAAGTAAGTCAGGAAGAGCGAATCTATCAAAAAATGATAGGTGAAAGTGATGTTAGTGATGTTCATATTGCACCACACACTCTAAGAGTAGCAGCGATGTTTACGATTCTAACTCGCTTAAAGCCATCTAAAAAAGGCGATATTGACCTTGTTAAAAAGATGAGATTGTACGATGGCGAAAGTGTTGAAGGCTTTAACTCAATAGATGTAGGGGAACTTCAAAAGGAATACGCCGATGAGGGAATGAGTGGAATTGACCCGCGTTACGTTATTAATCGAATTTCTTCTACCATTATTAGAAAAGAAGTTCCATCTCTTAATGCACTAGATGTATTAAGGTCGTTAAAAGAAGGGCTCGAACATCATCCTTCCATTTCAAACGAAGATCGTGAGCGCTACTTAAACTTTATTTCAGTGGCTAGAAAAGAATATGACGATATTGCTAAGAAAGAAGTGCAGAAGGCTTTCGTTTATTCCTATGAGGAGTCTGCTAAGACACTGATGGATAACTATTTAGATAATGTTGAAGCGTATTGTAATAAGAATAAGCTGAGAGATCCATTAACTGGAGAAGAAATGAATCCAGATGAGAAGTTAATGCGTTCAATTGAGGAGCAGATCGGTATCTCTGAAAATGCGAAAAAAGCATTCCGTGAAGAAATCTTAATTCGTATTTCAGCTTATGCACGTAAAGGAAAGAGATTTGATTATAACTCTCATGAGCGTTTGAGAGAGGCGATTCAGAAGAAGCTATTCGCAGATCTCAAGGACGTTGTTAAGATTACGACTTCATCAAAAACACCTGACGAGCAGCAACTGAAGAAAGTAAATGAAGTTGTTGCTAGGTTAATTGATGAGCATGGCTATAACTCTACTTCTGCAAATGAACTGCTTCGCTATGTAGGAAGCTTATTAAATCGATAATAAATAAGTGGGTTGGATCATGTTGATCTAGCCCTTTTGTTTTTACCAGGTGCAACTTAAACAAACATTTGATTAGTTGTATTGGGGCCAGTCGTATCAAGGGGTTGGAAAAACTAAACAAACGTTTGCTTGGATACATGTAGAAAAAATTCAGAGTCAAAATGAGCTTCTATTTTATTATGGTAAAAAAGTATGCAGGATTAGACAAGTGGAGAGAGACTTGTCTAATTTTAGTAAGGACAAACCTAATTTTCAAAATTATTTGTCAATAATTCAACCTTACTGCATAGGATAGAGTAATCCACTTTTATATACGGATAATGTTAGCAAGCTTTCTAAAAAAACCGTCAAGATACTGTATGTGTATGTTTTGAAAGTGTGCATCATTTTTAAAAATTCTATTAAAAAAATGTAGGAGGGGAATGAAATGTCAAACGGAAACGAAAAGAACTTTGCGATTTCACGGGAAGATTGGTCCCTCCACCGGAAAGGCCATGATGATCAAAAGAGACATCAAGAAAAGGTCCAGGAAGCCATTAAAAGTAATTTGCCTGATTTAATTACAGAAGAAAATATTATTATGTCAAATGGGCGAGATGTCGTAAAGATTCCAATAAGGTCTTTAGATGAGTATAAGATTCGATATAACTATGACAAAAATAAACATGTTGGCCAAGGGGATGGAGACAGCCAAGTTGGTGACGTAGTTGCCAGAGATGGTTCAAATGAAGGTCAAAAAGGTCAAGGTCCAGGTAAAGGTCAAGGAGCAGGTGACCAGGCTGGAGAAGATTATTACGAAGCGGAAGTATCCTTAATGGAACTAGAGGAAGCTTTATTTAAAGAGCTTGAGCTTCCGAATCTACAGCAAAAAGAGCGTGATGAAAATGTAGTGGAGGATATCAAGTTCAATGATATCCGCAGAACTGGATTAATGGGCAATATTGATAAAAAGAGAACGATGCTTTCAGCTTATAAACGAAATGCAATGAGTGGTCAGGCGAAATTTCATCCAATTTACCCTGAAGATTTAAAGTTTAAGACGTGGAATGAAGTAGTTAAACCAGATTCAAAAGCGGTTGTCCTTGCGATGATGGATACGAGTGGATCGATGGGTATTTGGGAGAAATATATGGCACGAAGCTTTTTCTTCTGGATGACTCGTTTCTTAAGAACAAAGTATGAAACAGTTGAGATTGAATTTATCGCACACCATACAGAAGCAAAGGTAGTGAGCGAGGAGGATTTCTTCTCTAAAGGGGAAAGTGGCGGAACGATTTGTTCATCCGCATACCGAAAAGCACTTGAGTTAATAGATGGTAAATACCATCCATCAAGATATAATATTTATCCTTTCCACTTCTCAGACGGAGATAACTTAACTTCAGATAATGCTCGTTGTGTGAAGCTAGTTTCCGAGATTATGAAGGTTTCAAATATGTTTGGCTATGGTGAAGTAAATCAATACAACAGACACTCGACCCTAATGTCCGCGTATAAAAATATCAATGACGAGAAATTCCGCTATTACATCCTCAAGCAAAAAGCCGATGTATTCCATGCGATGAAGAGCTTCTTTAATAAAGAAGAGAATAAGCAGTATGCTTAGAAAAAGACAGGGAGACCTGTCTTTTTTTGTTTGTAAAAGTTTCATTTTATGAGGAGGTTTGAGTTTGTTAACATTACCATGTTTTAAATCATTACAAAAAATACATTATATTCTTCCTGATTACACAAATACTAGCATAAACGTGATGCAGGAGATGGTTTGTAATGATGACAAAGGAGCAAGGGAAGAGACTAGATGAGATAATGGACGTGCAAGAAAAAGTTGTTTCTATGTGGCTGGACTACTGGAAGGAATTTTCACATGTCGAGACAGGTCCCTTCTGGGTCATTGTATTAATGCTAGTTGTTCCCCTTGTTATTATTTTCTTTAAAATCGATCGAACAAAGATTTTTCAAATTGGATTTTATGGATTTAATATACATACATGGTTTACGTATTCAGATGCGATAGCAATGAGGCTTGGGAAAGTATATTATCCCTTTCAGGCTATACCGATAATGCCAGTTAACTTTGCTTTAGATGCATCACTTGTCCCTGTAACCTTTATGCTGGTATATCAATGGTGCATCAATAACAATAAGAATGTATTCTTATATGGCGTGATAACAAGTGCATTCTTTTCATTTCTTTTCAAACCAGTGATGGAGGCCTGGGATTTAATTAAACTGGATAAAGGTATGAACTATTTTTATCTCTTTCTTAATTATCTATTAATCCTTGTGTTGGCAATTGCGCTGACAAGGCTCTTTATTTACTTAAAAGAAAATCCAAGTAAGTTTTAAAAATAGAGTTTTACTTTTATCATTAATTTCTGCCCCGGATATTAAGGGGAATATGAAGTCACTACTGTAAAGATAGCTAATTTGCTATCTTTTTTTTCTTTATACAAAAAAAGATATACAAAGTTGGTATTCTAAATTATAATAAATACATACTTCATCACTTAAAAGCGTTTAAGCGTTTAGGTATTATAGTATTCGAAAAACAACATACATAGTGTCGGCAAAAAAGTAATCGGTTTTAGTAACAGCAAAAAGAGACTAGATGGTTGGTGAAAATCTAGGTTATTTAATCGATGAATTACATTTGCAACGAAAATGACACTAACTAATGAAGTGGCTAATTTATTAAATTAGCAATTAGGGTGGTACCGCGGAAAACTTTTCGTCCCTAGGGAAACGAATGGTTTTTTATTTTGCATTTTTATAAGTATTCATCTAGAGGGGGAATGATTTTCATGAAGAATAATATGCTTAAAAGGAATTTAAGTTCTTGGCATGGGTATGCCTTAATGATTGGCGGAATGATTGGTTCTGGAATCTTTGTGGTGACAGGACAAGCTGGGGCGCAAGCGGGGCCATCTGTACCATTAGGGTATATTGTATTGTTACCGGTTCTGTTATCTTCGGCTCTTGCATATCTTGTTTTCTTAAGCACACCACTTGGTAACAGCCCAGGTGGAGCCTATACTCATATCAGCCGTACGTTTAACAACAACTTTGTAGGATTCATTTTTATGTGGTTTCAGTTTATCGCCTTATTAGGGGTAATGGCCGTTATCTCCATCTCTTTTGGTGACTATTTGGCTCAGATGTTACAAGTGAACAACCCTTTACTATTGGCGTCAATTTTATTGATATTCTTCTATTTAATTAATATTGTAGATGTTAAGTGGTTTGGAAAGTTACAGCTATGGATGACTATCATACTATTATTTTCAATAGCTATTCTTGTAATACCAGGCTTATTTTTTATTGATCATAGCAACTTTCAACCACTTATGCCTTATGGTATTAATGGATTTATTGCCATTTTACCAAGCTTGTTTTTTGCATACTTTGGATTTGAACAATTAGCGCAAGCTGGTGGAGAATTAAAAGACTCTCAAAAAACGATGCCAAAGACGATGTTTAGAGGGACAGTTATCACGATGGTGCTATATGTTTTAATCTCTTATGTAGCTTTTGGTGTGCTTCCACATCAACAATTGGCAAGTTCATCTAGTGCTATGCTTGACGTGTCAAAAGTGTATCTTCCAAGTATCGGAATATGGGTCGTGAATATTGGGATTTTAATGGCTTTTGCAACAACATTAAATTCTCTAATCATGGTAGTATCTCGTATCATATATAGCTTTGCAGAAGATGGGGTTATTCCTTCACAGTTATCAAAGGTTCATCCAAAGTTTGGTACACCGATTATTGCGCTTTCGCTAAATACCATAATTGTTCTGGTTTTCTTATGGACACATACAATGGACTTTGCATTAAGCATTGCTTTACAAGGCATGTTCCTTATGTATATTGGTCATTCCATTTCCATGATTGCGCTACCGTTTATTAGACCTTCCTTATACGAAAGTGCTTTATTTAAACCGTCCAAAATGTTATTAGTGATTTGTGGCTTGTTTTCTGTTACGGTATTACTCATTTTTAGCTTTAAAATGATCTTATCTGTGTGGAGTACAATTCTAATCTGGAGTATTGTTGGGATTGGCTTGTTTGGATTAGGAAAAATGCAGTCAAAATTTAAAGTAGACTCACCCAAGTTAAACTTTTAATTTCGTTAATAGAATGGCTGAGGGGTTAGGGGTTAAGGTTGAGCAGGAATTTAATGATTACGTATAACTAGAAAGAGGAAGTGTACCCAGTACATTTCCTATTTCTATTAACAACAGTATCTAGCAACAAAACTTGAGATGTTAATCGTCGTTCTATTTATTTTATTAATTATCATTGGAGCATCATACGGCGGTTACGGCTACAAAAAGTCGTATGAAGACTCACTGATAAATTCAAAAGAATCTTTCAGTCAGTCATTGTTAATTTAAATACTTCATCTTAATTGAAAAGTATGCTTTTCCTTAAAATTTTTTTCTGAAAAAACAGAATAAAGATTTTATTTCGACTTACGAAATGATAAAATAGACATACATCAAATTATTGGGGGAGTGTAAAATGACAAAACGTCCAATCACAGCAGAAGATTTATGTAAATTTAAGTTTGTAGGAGATCCTCAGGTTTCTCCAGGCAAGGATAAGGCAGCTTACGTGTTAACACATGTAGATAAAGAGAAGGATGGTTACTATTCCTTTATTTATGTAACAGACTTAAATGGTCCGGGAAGACAGTTCACATCTCATGTTTCAAAGGACAAATTAGTAAAGGATGTTGCTCCTACTTGGTCACCTGATGGCAAAACACTTGCGTTCCGTTCAAACCGAACTGGTAAAAATCAAGTTTATCTATTACATACTGACGGTGGAGAAGCCGTGCAACTTACAGATGTGAAGCAAGGAGTTGGTAGTTTTAGCTGGTCACCAGATGGCAAGCAACTAGCTCTTGTGATAAATGGTGAGTTAAAGCTTACTACTGACAAAGAGGAAGATAAAGAAGAAAAAAGCGATGTAAAAGTGATTACTAGACTTCGTTATAAAGGTGACGGAGTTGGTATCTTCAATGATGATCGTAGACACGTCTATTTATTTGATATTGAAAGCAAGTCTTATACAAAAGTTACAGAGGGTGATCATGATTTCGGTCAGCCAACGTTTTCACCTGATGGAAAGAACTTATTTTATGTTGGGACAAAGGCTGAAGATAAGGAATGGGGCTATCTGCCAGCTCTTTGGAAATATGACCTAACAACAAAAGAAGAAACATTATTCTATGAAGGAAATGGCTACATTAATTCCCCTTCATTCTCTCCAGATGGCAAATGGCTCGCTTTTGCAGGTCATACCCGTGGAGAAAGAAGTCAAGGAAATGCAAATGTCCTAGTTTTAGATACTGAAACTGGTAATCTACAAAACTTAACAGAGAGCTTTGACTACACAGTTGGCAACCTTGTTGGGGTAGATGCGAAGTATGATACTGCAGAACTTCGACTCATTTGGGATGCTACAAGTTCACATATTTATTTTAGTGCTACAGTAGGTGGAGATTGTCAGTTATTTAGAGTAAATCTTCAAGGGGAAGTTTCTGGGGCGCTATCAACATCTAATGGTTCCGTTACTTCATATGATATTGTAAATGATGAAAAAGCAATTCTAACTCTAGCAACTCCACATTCAACTGGAGATTTAGTTTTACAAGACTTAAACCAAGTAGATCAAACAGAGGTACTAACAGCATTTAACGAAGAATTATACAATGAAGTACACTTAAGCACGCCAGAGAATTTTACCTATAAAAGCACTGATGGCTGGGACGTTGAAGGCTGGGTAATGAAACCATTTGGATTTGAAGAAGGTAAAAAATATCCTATGATTCTTCAAATTCATGGTGGACCAGCTACAGCTTATGGAAATGGACTTCATCATGAAATGCAATTAATGGCGTCTAAAGGCTATGTTGTTCTTTATACAAATCCAAGAGGTAGTCATGGTTACGGGCATGATTTCGTAAATGCTGTAATCGGTGATTACGGTGGAATGGATTACGAAGATATTATGGCTGGAGTTGACCACACGCTGGCAAACGTTGATTATATTGATGAAAGTCAATTGTTTGTAACAGGTGGTAGCTATGGTGGGTACATGACGAACGTGATTGTTACTCGTACCGATCGATTCAAAGCTGCGGTTACACAACGTAGTATTTGTAACTGGCATAGCTTCTATGGAACAAGTGACATCGGCTTCTTCTTTACGGAGTGGCAGCACGGACACGCTGATTTATGGGATGATGTAGAAAGATTACTGAAGATATCTCCATTAACTCATGCTCGCAATGTAAAAACACCTACTTTAATTTTACACAGTGAGCAGGATTTACGTTGTCCAATGGAGCAAGCAGAGCAATGGTATATTGCACTTAAGCGTTTAGGTGTAGAAACCAATTTTGTACGCTTCCCAGATGAAAACCATGATCTTTCACGTTCAGGAAAACCTAATCATCGCTTAGAGCGTCTTAACCATTTGATTGGTTGGTTTGATGACCGTCGTTCTTAATTGGTTCTCTTTTGAGGTGCTAAATATCAAATAACTAAAAAAAGGTTGCTAGATCGCAAATGATTTAGCAACCTTTTTTTTCTATATTAGGTCTTCTGTTCTATAATGAAACTTCAAATGAAGGTCCTATTTAGTACAGGTTACGAAATTATACTCGGGGAAATTAGTCTTCCCTTTATTGTATATCCGACACGATTCCTAATGTTTTTGCTTTTTCTGATTTTTAAAGAAAGATTAGTTGACATTGAAAATGAATTTATGATAAAATTAAAAATTTGTTAAAAGATAACATGTGTGTTAAGGTTAAGAAGGTTACCATATATGGAGGTGGATTATTTGTTTCAAATTGGCGATAACATTGTTTATTCAATGCACGGAGCAGGTATAATCAAAGCAATCGAAGAAAAGGAAATATCAGGGGACAAACAAGAGTATTATGTTATAAAAATGTTAATTGGAAATATGCAAGTCATGATTCCTACGGGAAAAGTATTGAGTTCATGTATACGCCCTGTTACTGACATAATTGCATTAAAACACATCATACACATTTTTAAGCATGGAGAATCAGATAGATTACTGCCCTGGAAACAAAGGTATAAACTGAACACGGAAAAAATAAAAACGGGTAAAATACAGGATTGTGCTGAAGTTGTACGTGATTTAATGCGTATGAAGAAAGAAAAAGCACTTAATACAAGCGAAAAAAAAATGTTAGATAACGCTCATGAATTTTTGATTAGTGAACTAGGATTAATTAAAGGTATTACTGAAAAACAAATAAAAAGTTTCTATTAAAATTAATTAAGATTATGTATAACATCTCCCGAAAATATCCTGAATTTTATTGGATTTCAAAGCATTCAACTTCTTCAACTCACCTTTAGAGCATTAACCTCTTTTGATCTTTCTCACCTCTATCCTGGATAGTAATTGTTTATCTTCTTTACGTAAAAGAGAAAAAACGAATTGGTAACACCATATGGTCAACTATACAAATGGTTTCCAGACTAGGAAACCATTTTTTTATTAAAATAACAATAGTAAAGATTACTGGTTATGGTTTAAATCCTTGGATGAGCAGCCTCTTATTAGTACGTTGAGTAGGGCTTTTTATTGAGTATGCAGAGAACATAAAAAAACAGGCCCTATATAAAGAGCCTGTTTGTATAACGATTTAAGATTAAGCAGCTTTTTGAACGTTTGCAGCTTGAGCTCCACGAGCGCCTTGCTCAACGTCAAACGTTACTTTTTGACCTTCGTCTAATGATTTGAAGCCTTCACTTTGGATAGCAGAGAAGTGTACAAATACATCGTCTCCATTTTCACGTTCAATAAAGCCAAAACCTTTTTCTGCATTAAACCATTTTACTGTACCTTTTTCCATTTTTGTTGCCTCCTAGTGTGTGTTACCACACATTGTATTACTATCCTTGCCCAAAGTATCATCAAGACGAAAATCGATATTCATACTATCCTTTACACCGACAAAAATAATTCTTCTTTATCATAGCATAAAAAGGAAAAAAATTCAAATTAGTGGAATTTAACTAAAATAGTAAAATGCCCATAAAGAAAAAGAAGCATCATGCGATTTTCTAAAAACATGTAGGTTTTTGTTATGTCGATTGTAGAGACCAATTGCCAACGCAATCCTAAAAAGTATAATATGAGAATAGAAAAACACAGGAGAGATAAAGATGAAGATTTATGTGGATGCAGATGCATGTCCGGTTAAAGATATAATTATTTCTGAAGCAAGGAACCTAGACATTCCAGTTATACTTGTTACGAGCTTTTCTCATTTTTCTAATGCAGAACAGCCATCCGGAGTGGAAACCATTTATGTTGATTCAGGAGCCGATGCTGCAGATTATCGGATTGTGAAGTTAGCGCAAAAAGGAGATATTATTGTGACCCAAGATTATGGACTTGCGTCACTAGGATTACCTAAAGGAATTACCGTCCTTCACCATAAAGGATTTAGGTATACAAATGAAAATATTGACCAATTATTACAAACACGTTATTTAGGTGCAATGGCTCGAAAAAGCGGACAGCGAACAAAGGGACCAAAGCCGTTTACTGAAGAAGACCGGGAGCAATTTAGAAAGCTTTTTAAGCAAGTTATTTCTCGCTAAAAATAGAAAGGAGATAAATGATTTGAAGTATATAAAATCGCAAATGCAACAACTAATTAAGGAAAATAAAGAACTACATACAAGATTTAAAGAACTGAAAGCAGAGCATGGCCTTGAGAAAAACAATGCCCTTAAGGCTTTATACCATTCAGAGGTTGCTGATGGAGGAAAGTATATGGTAGCTTACCAAGCACTAGATCAGCCGAAAAAGTAGACTCTTTTCTTTTGTTTACCTTTTAAAATTAAATAAGTTAGGTTTTCTGTTTTCAAAGTTAAGGAGCTGGGAATTAAATATCCAGCTCCTTTTGCTAGTATATGAAAACCTTGTGCTTAGTTAATATCAGTTATATCCATGGAAGCTGTTACTGCCCCAATAATCTCTGCATGTTCATTTAAAAGGGGTTCGGCGAAAACAATATAGCAATGCTCTCCATCTGAAAGTGGAAAGCAGATTTTTCGTTTGATTTTGATTCCCTTATCTATGACTTCCTGTTTAAGGGCCATTAGGTCTGAAATACCTTGATTAGATGCAAGTTCATCATCTTTTTTACCAAGGCTAGCTGTAGGGTCAAAATCAGAGTGAGGATTAAAAATCCATGTATATCTTAACTCTAAGTCACAATGAGCAATTACCATGTCTGAGTTTTTCATTGCTATTTCGAAAGGGGTACTCAATTCATCTGTAAAAAATACGGAAGAGCTGACTCCTAGTGTGTTTGCGATATTCCGAGCTACTTCAAAACTAGGGTTACGACTCCCATTTTCAATCTGAGCATAAAATCCACGATTAATAAAGGACTTAGAGGCTACGTCTTCTTGTGTTAATCCTTTTTCTTTTCGGATTCTCTTTAACCATTCTCTCATATTGGTAAGTCCCTTCTATTAGTGTGGCAATTTGCCACATTTTTTTAATAGATAGTAAAGTAAAATAGTTAGTAAGCTATCAAGTTTGTTATAAAATTAGTATATAAAAATACAAATATAATCTTCAAGTAGGTCTCAATAAAAAAGGAGAAAATATGATAGGGAAAAAGGTAAAATATGAAAACAAGATTTATTTAGTTTTACATGATTACCAGAATGGCCAGATTGAGATCAAGCGTGAAGATTCTAAACTTTATACGGATATAAAGTTGGTAACTAAAGAAGAGGTAAAAGTAATTCAGGATTTGGAAAAGCTCACTTAGCAAGTTAAAGTGAGTTTTTTTAATACACTCATTTAACAAGTAGGCCTCCATTTACAAGCTACCCTTGAAGTTTACTAGGGTTATAAGTCCTAAGGGGAATCATATAATGATAAAAATGATTTCATTGGAACTTATGGGGAGTGTGGTATGGTGGGTAGTCAAAAAGTTGTTGATACATTTAAATCGGTTATGGGAAATTATCCAACAGGGGTTACAGTTGTTACGACTCTGAATGAAAAAGGAACTTCATTAGGGTTAACGGTTAACTCTTTTGCTTCAGTTTCAATTGATCCTCTATTAATCTTGTGGTCAATTGACAAGGGGGTTTCCTCCTATGACGATTTTATAAAAACAGATCAATTTGCTGTTCATGTTTTAGCAAATGACCAATCTGACATTTGTTCCTTATTTGCAACTAAGGGAACTGACCGCTTCGCAAATTGCAAATGGGAGTTTTCAGATTCAAAGCTACCAATCATTGACGGAGCTGCAGGAGTGTTGCACTGCAAAACGTATCAAACGATTGAAGCTGGAGACCACACCATCCTCATTGGGGAAGTAGTGGATATCCAAGATCATAACAAGGAACCTCTTTTGTATCATAAGAGAAAATTTGGTGAAATTCCTGGTGAATTTTATAAATAAGAAATCATGTGCTACTTCCTAACCAATGGAGTAGCATTCTTTTTTGCCGATTACCATGCCGTGTAACTAATCATTATCCCTCCCAAAAACCGTGTTATAATAGTGGGATGTAAAGGGGAGGATTTTTTTGGCGCAGCTTGCAAAACAGAAGGTTGTTAGTAGTACACCAATCCAAACACCATTTTATTATGGCTGGGTAATTGTGATGATTGGGTCAATGGCTGTGTTCTTTTCAGGACCAGGTCAGACCTATTCCAACGCGGTTTTTATTGATTTTTACCTTGCTGACTTTGGTTGGAATCGTTCGGTGATTTCTTCTGTTTATTCAACAGCCACCTTGTGTGCTGGTTTACTAATGATGGTTGTTGGAAGGTATATTGATAAGTATGGCCAACGATTTTCGATGGTTTTCGTTGCAGTAGCATTGGCGATTGCCTGTCTATGGAACAGTATGGTTACAAACATTGCTATGCTCTTTATTGGATTTTTCCTTATACGTTTATTCGGTCAAGGATCGATGTCATTGGTACCTAACACACTTATTCCTCAGTGGTTTATTGAAAAAAGAGGAAGAGCCTTTAGTATCATGGCCATTGGTGGCTTTGTAAGTTCTGCTGTTTTTCCAATTATAAATCTTTGGATGATTGAACAATGGGGTTGGCAGTTTACATGGCGAGTAATGGGAATCGTGATCCTTGTGTTTTTTGTACCGCTAGCTTACTACTTTGTTAGAAATAAACCAGAGGATATTGGCTTATTGCCTGATAATAAGCAAATTGTTAAAACTAAGTCAAAAGAAGCCGACGTCGTTATTGAAGAGCAAAGCTGGACATTAGCAGAAGCAAAGAAAACAAGAACCTTTTGGCTGTTGCTATTTTGTGTAACCATTCCAGCTTTAGTAAACACGGGTCTTACATTTCATTTATTGTCAATTTTCACAGAAAGTAGCTTATCGCCAGTACTCGCAGCTACAGTCCTAAGCTTAATGGCTATTATCGGCTTCCCAATCAGTATTTTTTCTGGCTTTTTGGCTGATAAAATGCAAGCCAATTACATGCTAGTCATTGCATTCATTGGACAGATACTTTATATTCTAATTTTGTTAGTTTCAAAGTCTGCGATTCTAGCGATCTCTTTTGGGGTATTATGGGGAATCGTAGGTGGAGTGGAACGTATTGCTTTAAATGTTATTTGGCCAAATTTCTTTGGTAGGAAGCATATCGGAAGTATTAAAGGCTTGGCCATGTCAGTGATGGTTATTGGTTCAGCATTTGGACCACTACCGTTTGGTGTGTTTTATGATATTTTTGGTGGCTACAACGAGATTTTGATTGTGTTATTGATCTTTCCAGTGCTAGGAGCGGTGGCGGCATTTTTGGCTAACAAGCCGGTTGCAAACTTGCAGCTATAATCCTTTAAAACTTTATTACGGAAAGTAGTCGGACTCAGAATCCGTTATTTATGATTAAAACGCCATTTACCTAGTTTTATCGGACTCAGATTCTGCTATTGCAGAAAAAAACAGCTATTTTACCTTGTTTTCAGCAAAATAAGGGCCTCTGAGTCCACAAAGGGGAAAAATAGTAGTGTTTTTTTGAAAATAAGGGCCTCTGAGTCCGCTATACCACCAAATGGATCAACATCCAGATAAAGGTCACACAAAATCCGTTAAAAAGCTAATGTACGATTTTGTCTTGATGTGGTGGTTGCTCTAACCAGCTATTATTAATCATTATATTTTGGACTTCTCCACCTAACTTCGACGTATCGTCCAGTAAATCCATATATTGTCGTTTTAAATCATTCCTCATACTTGTAGCTAATGAAGTTGCATAATCGGATAATCCGGCTGCTGTTAAAGTAGTTAATTGGTACATCATTAGCCTATCAGAAAACGCTGGTTGAGAAGAACTCATGACATGTGTTTCAGAAGGCATTGGTGATGGTAATTGACTGCTTGTTAAAAACTTGGTAAGTGTGTTGATTACCTTTTCTGAGAGTTTCCCGGCTTTCTCCATGAAATCTCGTACTTCCTTTTTATCAGCTGTTTGTCCAAAGCCTTTTGTTATTGTATTACCCACCACATTAGCTTCAATGTTTCCAAAAACATGGGATATTTCAATCGCATTTAAAAACCTCTGATCGCCCAATAAATTGATTCCATTTAGATAGTCCTTATCTTCAATAAAATCTGTTTTTTTTGGTGGTTCAATAAATGGTGGTCTTACATATATTCCTTTATCTAACAACACATCACTAACCTCATCGAAAACAGTAATGCCTTCAGAAGAACATTCTTTAAAATGTTTCCTAATATCTTTGCGAGTCGACATAGTATGCATAAGACCACAAGTTGAAGCCATTATTCTTGATAAATTTTTTATATACAATAAAGCAAAGGAATCTGAGAACAGCCGTGGTGCATTTGTGTCTACGTCTTGATTACTAAATCCTACTGGCACTGGGACATTTTCAAATTCTAATATTTGTTTAGTTTTATCTCTTATCTTTTCAACCTTTTGATTGGCATTCGTAAGCACTTTAAATACTTCATTGTCTTCTGCTTTTGCAATAAAATAGTTCAGCATGCAATTACTATGAGTGTGGCTAATATATTCCTGCCATAAAGAAGCCATTTCAGATGAAGTAAGTTTGACGCTTTCTGGAGAACTCATAACTATATCTACTCCCACTTTAAATTTATTACTTTTAACTTTTGCTATATGTATGTAAATATACCTATAATTTTCCTAACCTCTACTAAAGATGAACCGTTTCTTCATCTACGTTGATTAAATCATCATTTTCCCCGTTACACTACAAAAGCAGTGATCACTTGTTCAGATCTTCTACTAAGTAATTTCTAGCAAATAGGCACTTAAATACCATGATTATATTGAATTATTTGAATATATTTTCTTTTAAATTGTGACGTCTTTGTGAATAGTAGAGCATTTAAGAGATATTAAGAGATTTATAGAGGATAGGTGCTATGAATTACGCTTACATCGAAATTTCGTAGTTTACGAATATGTGATAAGATTCACTTGTTAAAAACGGTCCCGACTTTCATGAGAGTTGAAAGTCATTATTAAAAACTTATAGAAAAATAGGAAGAGGTGTTCTTTTGAACGTTCAGACAATTAAACAAGAGTGGTTTGGTAACATTAAGGGCGATACATTAGCGGGTATCGTTGTTGCCTTAGCATTAATCCCAGAGGCCATTGCCTTTTCAATCATTGCAGGGGTAGATCCAATGGTTGGTCTTTATGCTGCCTTCTGTATTGCTACAGTGATTGCATTTGTTGGTGGTAGACCAGCGATGATTTCAGGAGCAACGGGAGCGATGGCTCTATTAATGGTTACCTTAGTCGCAGATCATGGCTTGCAATACTTATTTGCTGCAACCATTTTAACAGGTATTCTGCAGATTCTTTTTGGGGTATTCAAGCTCGCAAGATACATGAAGTTTATACCACGTTCGGTTATGGTAGGCTTCGTAAACGCGCTAGCTATTCTTATTTTTACTGCTCAGCTGACTCACTTCGTAGGAGAATCATGGCAAATGTATGCGATGGTTGCGGGAGCCTTAGCGATTATCTACATTCTGCCGAGGTTTACAAAGGCTGTGCCTTCTCCATTAGTGGCGATTATTGTTATTTCGATTATTGCTATTTATTCCGGAAGTGGTGTTCGAACAGTTGGTGATATGGGTGAATTAACACAAGCATTACCTTTCTTTGCGATACCAATGGTGCCGTTTAATCTTGAAACATTATCGATTATTTTCCCTTATGCTCTAGCATTAGCTATTGTAGGTTTGCTTGAAACATTGTTAACAGCATCGATTGTTGATGATATGACAGATACAGACAGTGATAAAAACAAAGAAAGCCGTGGCCAAGGGATTGCGAACATCATTACAGGTTTCTTTGGTGGAATGGCTGGTTGTGCGATGATCGGTCAGGCGGTTATTAATGTTAAATCAGGGGCAAGAGGAAGACTTTCTTCTTTAGTTGCAGGTGTATTCCTAATGTTCTTAATCTTAGTACTTGGTGGCCTTGTTGTACAAATTCCAATGGCTGCACTTGTTGGGGTTATGATCATGGTATCTATCGGTACATTTGATTGGTCTTCGTTAAAGCAATTAAAAGTTGCCCCAATCACGGATTCAATCGTAATGATAGTGACTGTTGTAACAGTTGTTTATACACACGACTTATCAAAAGGTGTTTTTGCAGGAATTATTTTAAGTGCAATATTCTTTGTTGCTAAAATTTCAAAAGTACATGTAACAAGTGTACTCGCTGAAAACAATCAAAAGCGTATTTATAAAGTAACAGGTCAGGTATTCTTTGCATCGGTTACTGACTTAATAAATAGCTTTGATTTAAAAGAAGATATTAAGCAAGTTGAAATCGACTTTTCACAGGCTCATGTTTGGGATGACTCAGCGGTAGCAGCCATTGATAAAGTCGTTATTAAACTGAGAGATAACAATACAGATGTACGAATTATTGGATTAAATGAACCAAGTTCTAATCTTGTCAATCGTTTAGCCGTTCATAATAAGCCAGGTGCTAAGGTTTCTGGTCATTAAAAGATGGGGTATACTAGGTTTCTAGTATGCCCTTTTACATAATAGGAGGGGAATACATGTTCACAAAAGTACTGGTTGCTTCTGATGGTTCCAAACATGCGGTAAAAGCTGCGGAAAAAGCTGTTTATATAGCGTCAGCTAACCCAAACGCTGTAGTTGAGGTTGTTTATGTGGTCGATGCTGAAACATCGAAAGCAGATGTATTACACAGCACCGATAAGGAATTAACAAGAAGAGAAAGATTATTAGAAACTGAACAAAAGTTGAAGGATCACCAACTCAACTATAAAGTAACAACACTACATGGCGAACCAGGTCCGTCAATCGTTGACTATGCAAATTCAAACGAATTTGACTTAGTTGTCATCGGGAGCAGAGGTCTAAATAAACTTCAAGAAATGGTTCTTGGAAGTGTAAGTCACAAAGTGGCGAAGCGTGTAAACTGCCCGGTATTAATTGTTAAGTAAACTTTTTCTAAAAATAGTGTATGATTCTTCAGAGTTTAGTTATACTACTTTAGTGTAACTAAACTTAATATTCCGCAGTAGCTCAGTGTTAGAGCTCGTCCGAATATGCTTCTTGAGTAATCTTCAGCATACCGATCGAGCTGCTACTTGGTTTATCTTCCTGAGATCGGGATGATCGGAGATACTGAATAAAAACTCGTAAACAAAATAATTCTTATTTACCACATATTCCGCAGTAGCTCAGTGGTAGAGCTATCGGCTGTTAACCGATCGGTCGCAGGTTCGAGTCCTGCCTGCGGAGCCATACATAAAAATAAACCCATAGCTAATATGGGTTTTTTTCTTTATTCTTTCTTTACAAGCTTTATTTCGTCAATCATCCATCTTTCTTCTTGTTCTCTATTTAGTGTGGATTTTAACATTATAAACTGGTAATCATCTTCGAATTCATCAACAGTATGATAGGTTAAAAGCACTTTGTCTTTATCAAGGCTGAATTCCTTTAGGGAAAGTATCATATTTTGCTTCCACTCAACTGAATCACCATACATTCTAAATGTCATGTAACATGGACAATTACCTTCACGGTCTCTTGTACCGAAGCCGCTACCATTATTGAATGCGATTAAATCCCGTGTTTCATTTATTGTATTTGCTGCCTTAAATTCCTCTACGGTGTCCATTACCAGTTTAAAGTCTTGATAAGCTACGGATGTTTTTAAATCTTCAACATCTTCTTCTAACTTTGCAATTTCCACAACTAGCTCCTCATTTTCTATCAATAACCCTTCCGAAGTTTTTGAACTGCTTTCGAGGTCTTTTCCTTTAGAAGTAAGCTCCTCTACCAGCTTTTCATTATCTATTTCAAGTTTCTTTGCAGTATCCGAGATTCTAAGGTTATCAAATATCGCCACAGCTAAAAGTACTGATAAAATAGCGATTGCATAGGTTTTCATATTCTTTTTCACGTCCAAACCTCCTATATAATCCAATACAATATATACGGATAAAACGTTAAAAGGTTTCAGAATATTCACAAGGAACTGGTCTTTTCCATGTATCACTCAT
Organism: Cytobacillus suaedae; assembly: GCA_014960805.1. Classification (GTDB taxonomy): domain Bacteria; phylum Bacillota; class Bacilli; order Bacillales; family Bacillaceae_L; genus Bacillus_BV; species Bacillus_BV suaedae. Next base: position 678,493 of record CP063163.1, read on the forward strand.
CTCTTCTACCCAATAGGGAACAACTAATAATACTAATTTTAAAAGGGTGAAGGGTATGACTGAAAGAGAATCTTGGTTTGGAAATATAAAAGGAGATGTGCTATCAGGGATTGTCGTTGCACTGGCTTTGATTCCAGAGGCGATTGCCTTTTCGATTATTGCTGGAGTCGATCCAATGGTAGGGCTATATGCATCGTTTGTAATTGCTGTCGTCATTGCTTTTGTTGGTGGCAGACCTGGTATGATATCAGCCGCAACTGGGGCAATGGCGTTATTAATGATTGATTTAGTAGCCGATTATGGATTAGACTTTCTGCTAGCTGCTACCATTTTAACAGGGATTATTCAAATTATATTTGGTGTAGCAAAATTGGCCAAGTTCATGAAATTCATTCCTCGTTCGGTGATGGTTGGATTTGTGAATGCGCTAGCTATCTTAATCTTTACCTCTCAGCTTCAACATTTTGTTGGTGAAGGTTGGGAGATGTACTTAATGGTGATTGGGGCTCTAGCTATTATTTACTTACTACCTTATTTAACAAAGGTAATTCCTTCAGCGTTAGTTGCTATTGTTGTCATAACAGCAATTGCGATGTTTACAGGAAGTGAAGTGAGAACAGTTGGTGATATGGGTCAGTTAACACGAGCATTTCCGAGCTTTCTCATTCCGCAAGTTCCGTTAAACTTTGAAACACTAGCAATCATTCTTCCTTATTCAATTGGATTAGCCGTAGTTGGTTTAGTTGAAACCTTATTGACTGCAACTATTGTTGATGATATGACAGACACACCTAGTAATAAAAATAGGGAGTCAAGAGGACAGGGGATTGCCAATATTGCAGCAGGATTTTTTGGAGGAATGGCTGGTTGTGCGATGATTGGTCAATCGGTCATTAATGTAAAGTCTGGAGGAAGAGGAAGGCTTTCTGCATTAGTAGCAGGTGTCTTTCTAATTCTATTAATTGTCTTTTTAGGAGACATTGTTGCACGTGTCCCAATGGCAGCCCTAGTCGGTGTCATGATCATGGTATCAATCGGAACTTTTGATTGGAATTCTTTAAGAACCATGCGTATTGTTCCTATTACAGATACTGTGGTAATGCTTGTAACAGTAGGTACTGTCATTTTCACACATGATCTCTCAAAAGGAGTTTTTGCGGGAGTCCTTTTAAGTGCAATCTTTTTTGTATCAAAAATTTCGAAGGTCAAAGTCAGGAAAATAATCAAAGAAAACAAAGCTATTTATGAGTTTAAAGGAGAACTGTTCTTTGCATCTGTATCAGAGGTGCTTGAGTCATTTGACTACGATATTGGGGATAAGAAAACAGTTATCCTCGATTTAAATCAATCACACTTATGGGATGACTCTTCAGTAGCTGCCATTGATAAAATTGTATATAAGTTTGAAGAAAAGGGTATAAATGTCGAGTTATTAGGCTTAAATAAATCTAGTTCAGAGCTTATAGATAAGCTAAGCCGGAAGCTTAGTGCTCATTAGAAAGGAGGGAGAGCAATTGTTCAAAAATATAGTACTAGCATGGGACGGTTCAGATCATTCCTCAAGAGCAGTGGATAAAGCAATTGAAATTGCAAAATGTGATAAAGAATCGAAGGTTATTGTTGTGTATGTCAGAGATTCTTCAAAAGCTAAATCAGAGGTTCTTCAAAATTGGAACACCATTGATGTAACAAGTATAAAAGAACAAAGACTAAAAAAGATTGAAGATAAAGTAAAAAAGGAAAATATCGACTATGAACTAAAGGTATTACAAGGTGAACCTGGACCAGCTATTGTCGATTACGTAAATAAACATGAATTCGACGTGGTGATTGTGGGGAGTAGAGGACTAAATGCCCTTCAGGAAATGGTATTAGGAAGTGTGAGCCACAAAATTGCTAAAAGAGCAAATTGTCCAGTGTTAATTGTGAAGTAAACCATGATGAAATGGACCGTAGTGATTTATGTATTATCACTACGGTCCATTTTTTTGAATCTTTTGTGAAAGCGCTTTATATTTTTAAAAATACATTGTATAATTTTTGAAAAAGGAGAGAAGGGATAGGATTTGTTTAAAAGAATTCTGGTAGCTTCAGATGGATCTATACACTCCCTTAGAGCGGCACAAAAAGCAATAGAATTAGCAAAAATAGATAAAGATTCAAAAATCGATATTTTATATGTTGTTGATGGTAATAATTCAAAACAGGATATTTTACGTAATTGGGATTTAGCAAAAGTTAGTGAGCAAAGACAGGGCAAACTTCAAGCAATTAAGGATAAAGCAAATGAAGCAGGAATTAACTATGAGATCTCAATTGTTAGAGGAGAACCAGTTTCAAAGATATTACAGTTTGCAAAAGAGATTCAAACCGATGTTATTGTATTAGGAAGTAGAAGTTTAAATTTGCTCCAAGAAATGGTTCTTGGAAGCGTTAGTCACCAGGTTGCTAAGAAAGCAAAATGTCCGGTTATGATCGTTAAATAAGTTTTTGTGCAATTAATTATTTGAAAATTTAGTTAATTGAACATTAAAAGAGTAATGAGGCAATACTCACTACTCTTTTTTTAGGTAATTTGATTATGATAGATCAATAAACTTAGTAATAATAAGTGGATTACGTCTTGTTTTATGATAGATAAAATCGGAAAGCTTCTTTCTAAGATTGTATTCGCTTATAGAACTGTGTTGTAGTTCATTGGTAACTGTTTGCCTAATATCTTTCATAAGTTCTACAGAATCTCGTATGAAAACAAAACCCCTAGAAATTAATTGCGGCTCACCAATGATTTTTCCTTCTTTTCGTAAGATAAAAATAGACAGCATACCATGTTCAGATAATGCCTTTCGTTCTTGCAGGACGCTTCTACCAATCTCACCAATGCTATTTCCATCAATATATACAGAATTACCAGGTACTTTACTTCCGATAAATCCGGTCTGATCATTAATCTCTAAAACATCACCGTTATCCATTAGGAAGGTGTTTTCTTTAGGGATATCACATTGTATAGCAAGTGATTGATGCATTTTTTGCATTTTAAATTCACCGTGAATCGGGACAAAAAATTTAGGGTTCATAAGACGGATCATTAATTTTTGTTCTTCTTGTGCCCCGTGACCTGAAGTGTGAATGTCACTTAATTTGTGACTAATTACTTCTGCACCTGACCTTGCCAATTTATCAATCACTCGATTAACTGCAATTCCATTCCCAGGGATAGGAGAGGAGGAGAAAATGATTATATCTCCAGGAATAACATTTATGTGTCTATGACGTCCCTCTGCAATCCTAGATAATGCCGCAAAAGGTTCACCTTGACTGCCAGTACAAAGAATTGTTATTTCATTTGCAGGATACTCTTTTATTTCATTAAGTGAAATAAAAGTTTCAGGTGGTGCGGTTATGTATCCTAATTCTCTGCCCAATGTAATGTTTTTTTCCATGCTTCGGCCAATCATACAAACTTTTCGTTTGGTTTGAACAGAGGCATTGATTGCTTCTTGCAGTCGATAGATGTTTGATGCAAAAGTTGCAAATATGACTCGTCCAGATTGTTTTCGAATAATATCTAGAATGTTCTTACCAATCAATTGTTCAGAAAGGGAAAAACCGGGTTTTTCGCTATTTGTACTATCTGATAATAAACAAAGCACCCCGTTTTTACCGATTTCGCCCATTTTAATCAAATCAGGTTCTTGTCCAACGGGAGTGAAATCGAATTTGAAATCTCCTGTATGAACAACTTTTCCTAAAGGAGTATCGACTACAATTCCAAATGAATCAGGAATACTATGGGTAGTAGCAAAAAAAGAAATTCTTAACTCATTTAAAGATACAATGGTGTCATGAGATATTTCTTGTAATACAGCCTCGCGAAGCAGATTGTGTTCCTCTAATTTTCCTTTAATTAACCCTACAGCAAGCTTCCCTGCATAAATTGGTACATTTAAACTTTTTAATAAAAAAGGAATTCCTCCGATATGATCCTCATGACCATGAGTTATGAATAAGCCTTTCACTTTAGAGGCATTCTCAATCAGATACGTATAGTCTGGAATAATGTAGTCTATTCCAAAAAGCTCACTATCCGGAAACTTTATTCCTGAATCAATGATAATGATTTCATTTTTAAATTCTACTACATACATATTTTTACCAACTTCCCCTAGACCACCCAAGGGAATGATTTTTACTTTATCTGTTTCTAATTCTGCCATATTATCCTCCGCTTATTTTCTATTTAATTCTAAAGGCTATTTAGTTCTTATTTAACTTTAATGAAATTTTGAAGTGAGAAAGAGGGAAAAGAGGAAAATTAATTTGTCCAAACAGTAATTCTATCGGTAAGTTGTCTGTCAGCTCAAAGTGAATGTGTTCGATTGTTTCGAAGCTAGTAATAGTATCAAAAGTACCTAGTTTATCAGATAAGGTAGGATCAACGGCATCTGCATTCTAATAGGTTGTAAGAAACAATATATTTAGAAACGTTCTCCTCTTATCTGTTTATCGATAAACTCTGAAAGATCTTCTTTCTTCACTCGCCAGTGACGTCCTACCTTAAAAGCAGGGATTTTTCCTTCTTGAACAAGTTTATAGGTTGTCATTTCGCTAATTTGAAGATATTCGGCTACTTGTGAAACTGTCATGATTTCATGATTCATTGGAGATTCCTCCGTAAAAGAAATTTAATTACATTATAGATGGGAATAATGAGTACGTCAAAATTATAAATCAATATAAATAGTTATAATCAATTATAGTCACTAGAACTAATTTGTTTCCAAATACATTGTAGAGAGCTAAAATTTAAATACTAAATCCCTGAATAGAATTCAAAAAAATTACCACCCTATATATGAAAGGGAGGTAATAATATGGAACAACAATTAAGAAATATCATGACATCAGACGTGTATACTGTTAAGGATTCACAAACGATTCAAGAGGCAGCAGCTCTAATGAGTGAGCATAATATCGGGGCGATTCCAGTTGTTAATAATAACGGTGAAATCGTTGGGATTGTAACAGACCGTGATATCACGCTTCGTGCAACAGCACAAGGTGAAGCTGCCCAAACTAGAGTTTCAGAAGTTATGACTGCTCAACAAATTGTTAAAGGGACTCCAGACATGGACATCCATCAGGCAGCACAATTGATGGCAGAACAGCAAATTCGTCGCTTACCTGTTGTTGAAAATGGCCAAATTGTTGGAATGGTATCATTGGGTGACTTGGCAGTTAATAATCAATTTGATCAAGATGCTGAACAAGCATTATCAAGTATTTCAACACCGTCAGCGCCACAAAGCTAAGATTACATATCAAGACCACAAATGGAGTGTAAAAAATTTTACACTCCATTTGTATTGAATAATATTATAATGAAGCCTGCCAGCCACCATCTACATAAACAGTGTGACCGTTCACATAATTTGATGCATCAGACGCTAGATAAATAGCTGTTCCAATTAATTCCTCAGGTTTTCCCCATTTTTGTAAAGGAACTTCACTTTTAACCCATTTATCAAACTTAGGATCATCCACAAGCTTTTGTGTTAAATCGGTAATAAAATAGCCTGGTCCAATTGCATTTGTTTGGATATTGTAAGGTCCCCACTCGGTTGCCATCGACTTTGTTAGCATTTTTAGTCCACCCTTTGCAGCGGAATAATTTCCGATGCTTGGACGGGCCTTCTCCGCATTTAGTGAAGTAATATTGATCATTTTACCTTTACGACGGGTTTTCATATATTTAAACACACACTGCGAAATATAAAATACAGAATTTAAGTTCACATCAATAACGGTTTCCCAGTCTTCCATCGATAATTCTTCGAGTGGCCCACGACGTTGAATCCCAGCATTATTGACTAGCACATCAATTGGCCCAACTTCTCGTTCAATTTTATCTACGGCCTCTGCAACAGCTGTTTTATCACAAACGTCGAATGCATATCCAAAGGTAGGTTCCTCAAGTGATTGAACAACTTGCTGTACCTGAATTGGGTCTCTTCCGTTTATAATCACTTTTGCTCCGGCTTGTGCAAAACCCTTTGCAAAACTTAAACCAAGTCCACGGGTTGAACCAGTAATTAGCACTACTTTATCTTTTACACTAAATAACTCCATCATTACTTGGTGTCCTCCTTAGTATGTATATTTTTAAATGTATCACAGTTCTGCTTCAAAGTTTAAAGTACCTAAATAAAGGGAATAGTAAAATGCGACATTACTACTAACTGGAGGGGGAAAATACAGATGACAAATGTAAATTTAGCAGTTATTTATTATAGTTCGACAGGAACAAACTATCAGTTATCACAGTGGGCTGCTGAGGGTGCTAAAGAAGCAGGTGCTGAAGTAAAGGTTTTAAAGGTACCAGAATTAGCTCCTCAAGAGGCTATTGATTCTAACCCGGCTTGGAAGGCTCATTTAGAGGCTACTAAGGATGTGCCAGAGGTAAAGTTAGACGATCTCGAGTGGGCTGACGCAATTATTATAAGTGTACCAACGAGGTTTGGTAATATGCCAGGGCAAATGAAGCAGTTCTTAGATACAACTGGAGGACTTTGGTATAATGGAAAACTAATGAACAAAGTAGTTAGTTCAATGTCTTCAGCGCAAAATCCACATGGTGGACAAGAAGCTACAATTCTAGCGCTTAACAATACGTTTTATCACTGGGGTGCTATTATCGCAGGTCCTGGATACACTGATCCAGTTATGTTCGCCGCGGGTGGTAATCCCTACGGAACCAGCGTTACAGTGAATCAAGATGGAAAAATAATTGAGGATGCCGAGGCAGCGGTTAAACATCAAGCAAAGCGTACAGTTACAATTGCTGAATGGGTGAAAAAAGGCCAACAATAAATTTTTTAAAAAGGTAAACAAACGTTTGATGAATCACCTTGAAGCCAATAATACCAAGGGGTTGTAATTTCCAATCAAACGTTTGTTTGATGAAAAGAGGACATCATTTATGTGGTGTTCTCTTATTTTTTTAAAAAGTAATAAGACATACTACCCTAATCGTGTTAGTATAATAAACATTAGATTGAATTGTTCGTAACACAAGAGGTGAGCAAGATGATGATTATCGACTACATACTAATTAAAAAATTAATCTTATCATTAATACTCGGTGCTGCCGTTGGAGTAGAAAGGGAAATTAAGAAAAAACCATTAGGCATCAAGACCACGATTGTAATTTCTATAAGCTCCTGCTTATTAACGATTGTCTCAATTGAAGCTGCTACCATTTATGCAGTTCCTTATGCTGCTCCAATGGATCCACTAAGACTAGCTGCTCAAATTGTTACAGGGGTAGGTTTTCTAGGTGCAGGTGCAATTTTAAGGCGAAACAATGATGTAATTAGTGGACTAACTACAGCCGCAATGATTTGGGCTGCAGCAGGTCTTGGGATTACGGTGGGGGCAGGTTTCTATATAGAAGCTATCACCGCAACGGTATTGATGTTCATTGCTATCGAACTTTTAAGTCCATTGTTAATAAAGATTGGACCAAAAACGCTTAGACAAAAAGAACTTCGCTTAAAAGTTGAGGTAGATAAAGAAATTTCATTAAAGGATATGTTTCAGCATATAAGAGACTTAAAAATAAACATTAAAAGAGTAAAAATTAAAGATAGCAAAGATACAGTAAACCGAACAATTGATTTAATCATAACCGTCCACAAATCAAGATTTACTTCGGATGTGTACGAAGAATTAAAGGGAATTAGTGAGATTTTATCAATTGAAGTTGAACTATTAGATTAACGGGCCAAACCTTATGGGGTTTGGTCTTTTTCTGTTGATTGTATTTTGGAATAAAAGAAGTCTTAACAGAGAACGCTAAGGACTACAGGAATGTCGGTTTGTTTTACGTATCGGTAAAAACTTCCTATTGTGCTGAAGAATATTATAAACGATGGTCTACCAAGCTAAAGATAACGAAATCTTTGAAAAGGGGATTTTTAAAAAATGAAGCTTACTCCTAAGCAGTTACTTGAGTTACATGGTTTTAACAATCTTACTAAGTCATTGAGCTTTAATATGTTTGATATTTGCTATACAAGAACAAAGGAAGAGCGAGATGCCTATTTAAACTATATAGATGAAGTGTACAATGCTGAAAGGCTTACGAAAATTCTTTCTAAAGTAACAGATATTATTGGGGCAAACATCTTAAATATCGCAAAGCAGGATTATGAACCTCAGGGTGCAAGTGTGACAATTCTTGTTTCAGAAGGTCCAGTTGATGAAGCGAAAACGGAATCTTTTGAGGAATCACCGGGTCCAATTCCAGGTTCAGTTGTTGCACAGCTAGATAAGAGTCACATTACTGTCCATACATATCCGGAATCCCACCCGGATGAGGGAATTAGTACGTTCCGTGCTGATATTGATGTTTCAACCTGTGGGGAAATTTCACCACTTAAAGCATTAAATTTCCTCATTCACTCTTTTGAAACAGATGTAATGACAATTGACTACAGAGTTCGAGGCTTTACCCGAGATGTAACAGGTCATAAACTGTTTATTGATCATGAGATTAACTCTATTCAGAATTATATCCCTGATGAAATTCAAGAATTCTATGACATGATTGATGTTAACGTGTATCAGGAGAACATTTTTCATACAAAATGTAAACTTAAGAAATTTGATTTAGATAACTATCTATTTGGCTATAAGAAAGATACGTTATCGACTGAAGAACAAGCGAGTATTACTCGAAAAATTATGCTTGAAATGGACGAGATTTTCTACGGGAAGAATATGAGTGGTTTTTTGTAAAATAGGGTGGTAGCTCAATTAGGGGGGAGATTTGTACCTTGATTGAGCTATCTTTTTTTGTAGGGGTACATAAAATAAGTGGACTCAGAATTCGTTATTTTATGAAAACGTGGGTTTTTCAAGGGCTTTGCGGACTCAGAGGCTCTTATATGGGGGAAAATCAGTTCAAACACATGTCTTTTGATATAATAACAGCCTGTGAGTCCACATAAGGGGGAAAATAGTCGACTTTTAGCCAAATAACGGCCTGTGGGTCGGCCAAGATATCCGCCACCTCATAAAAAGCCTCCCAGGCAGTTACACTAAAAAAAGACCCTTCCCCCAAAAGAAAGAGTCTCACCACCATCAAGAATAAAATTCATCAAGCCCCTCAGAGAGCTCCTTATAAACCGTAAACATTTCAGAGTATACCTTATGATTGTCGCCATTAGGAGTAAAGCTTCCTTGCATCGGAATGCTTTCTTTAATAGAAGCCAAGTCACTAACCTCACCAATTCCTTTAAGGGCTAACCATGCCGCACCCCATGCAGAGCTTTGGTGACTTATTGGGACTTCAACTTCCTGGTTAAAGACATCAGCGAGCATTTGCAGCCAAAGTGAAGAGCGAGCAAAGCCTCCACTTGCTAATAATTTCGCAGGAGGGCCAGCTAGTCGCTCGAGTGCTTGTCCAACATGATAGACACTATAGATAACACCCTCTAACCCAGCGCGAATGATATGCTCCTTACCATGACGCAATGATAACCCATGTAAATTGCCTCTCACTCTAGAATTCCACATTGGTGCTCTTTCACCATTTAAGTAAGGGAGAAAAATGAGACCTTCAGAACCAGGTGTTACTTTTTCAGCTAAAGCAGTAAGCGAGGCATAGTTTTCATTCCCACCAAATATATCCCTTAACCAACGAAATACAATTCCACCATTATTCGTAGGTCCACCAATAAGCGAGTGCGTTTCTGTAAACGAGTAGCAGAACGTTTGCTGCAGTTCATCTGTTTTAGGAGAGGATACTATCTGGCGAATGGCTCCACTCGTTCCAATGGTAATGGCAACCTCACCAGGATTGATTGCACCAATACCTAGGTTAGCTAAAGGACCGTCACTTGCACCGATCACGAACGGAATGTCAAATGGTAAGCCAGCTTTCATAGCGATATCTTTATTAATTCCTGTTAAAACCTCAGTAGGAGGGACTGGTCGAAAAAGTTTTTCTTCAGATATCCCTGCTAACTCCAACGCATCTTTATTCCATTGATGCTTGTGTAAGTCAAATAAACCAGTTGCAGAAGCAATCGCATAGTCGACAACTGTACTGCCAAACCACCGATACAGTAAAAATTCCTTAATTGAAACAAACTTATCTGCATTTTTGTAAGGTTCGTAGTTATTTTCCTTCATCCAGATCAGCTTAACTAGCGGGGACATTGGGTGGATAGGTGTCCCAGTTGCCTGGTAAATGTGCAAGCCATTTTCTCGTAAAAGGGTAGCCTGCCCAGCAGCTCTTCCATCAGCCCACGTAATTGATGGAGAAAGTGGTTCACCGTTTTTATCCATACATATTAGTGAGTGCATCGCACTTGATAATCCAATGGCATATAGCTGTGATGTATCAATGGAATGAGAGTCTATCAAAGAGCGAAAGACCTCAATTGTTGCTTTTTCAATGACTAAAGGGTCCTGCTCTGCCCAACTAGGATGTGGTGTGTGGAGCGGGTATTCTACTTCTTGTTCTGCGATGGCAACACCATTTCTAGTAAAAGCAACGGCTTTTACACTAGTTGTTCCAATATCTAATCCAATAACGATTGACTTACTCATTTTACACCTTCTTTTATGCGAATCAGTTACACGCGTTTAACCGCAACCGCCTTACGCATTCTCTTTAATGATGCTTGCATTTGATCCTTTAATTTCACACTTACATTTACATATAATGCATCAATTATTGTTAATTGTGCAAGTCGAGAGGCGAGGGCCTCGGAACGGAATTCTGTTTCTTCAGATACGGTAAATAGTGTAATATCCGCTTTTTTACTAAGTGGTGTCTTACTATAGCTCGTTATGGCAATTGTAGTTGCACCTCTACTTTTTGCCACTTCTAACGATTCGATTATATCTTTGCTCATTCCAGAGTGTGAGATACATACGACAACATCTTCTTCAGTTAATTGCGAGGCACTCATGATTTGAAGATGAGCATCGGTATAACAGCTTGTAAGTAAACCACTTCTTAAAAACTTATGGTGTCCATCCATCGCTATTGCTCCAGATCCACCACTGCCGTAAAACTCTATTTTTCTGGCATTAATCAAAGCACATACTGCCTTTTTAAATTGCTCAGGATCAATCACCTGCAATGTATCTTCAATCGTTTTTATATTCGATTTAAATACTTTTTGAACAACAGTAGCTTCATCATCTTCTTCTGTAATCGTGTCGTGAATTTCTTTAATAGGTGAAACAATCTCAGATGCTAGTGCAATCTTCATAGCTTGATAGCCTTTGAACCCAATTCTTTTACAGAAGCGAAACACAGTTGCGTCTGCAATTTCTAAGTTCTCAGCAATCTGACTGATGGTTGAATGAATAATTTTGTCAGGATGTTCTAAAATATAGTCAGCAACCATCTTCTCTTTATCACTTAGCTTTGAATATACCGCTCGTATACGAGTAAAACAGTAGGGAGTTTGTGTATTCATGATTTGAAACCTCCAATACTTAGTGGATGTAGTTTATATTTAAACGCTTACACGATGTCGTAGTAATAGAATGTATAGTTTTTGTGCAATCGGTTTCCTAATCGACTTAATCTCTCTATATCATACATTATATTTTACGTAAAAAAATATTTTTTCTCTATGACGAAAATAAGGAAAAAATATTTTTTCATAAAAATGTTGAAATGAAAAAAAATTACTATTATAATTGGCTCATGCGAAATAAATTTTCACGTCAATGAAGTGAAAGGGGTTACACGCATATGAAGTTAGGGATGGTTGGTCTTGGTAAGATGGGGTATAACCTCGTTCAAAACCTAATGGACCATGGCCACGAGGTAGTTGCCCATGATGTGAATCCTGAACAGGTACATAACATTTCTGCAGAAGGTGCAATTGGCGCAAATACTTTAGAAGAAGTCGTGCAGCAACTAGAAACCCCTCGAATTATTTGGTTGATGGTACCAGCAGGTGATATTACTGAAAGCGTTCTCTCAAAATTGGAACCGCTTTTAGAGTCTGGTGACATCATTATCGACGGTGGAAATTCTAATTATAAAGATTCCGTCCGTCGGGGAAAAAGGTTGTCTGAGAAAGGTGTTTATTTCTTTGACTGTGGTACAAGTGGTGGTGTAGAGGGTGCTAGAAATGGCGTCTGTACAATGATTGGTGGAGACAAAGAAGTCTTCAAAACGATTGAACCACTGTTTATTGACATCGCAGTTGAAAACGGTTACTTCTATTCAGGTGAGTTAGGTAGCGGTCATTATTTAAAAATGATTCACAATGGAATTGAATATGGAATGATGCAAGCTATTGCAGAAGGCTTCGATATTCTTGAAAAAAGTGAATTTGATTTCGACTACCAAGGAGTAGCAAAGGTTTGGAACAATGGTTCTGTGATTAGATCTTGGTTAATGGAGTTAACTGAAAGCGCATTCTCCAAAGATCCAAAGCTAGAACAAATCAGAGGAATTATGAATTCATCTGGTGAAGGGAAATGGACGGTTGAGACTGCTTTAGACTTACAGGTTCCAGCTCCAGTTATCACTCTTTCTCTATTAATGCGTTATCGTTCCTTAGAGGATGATACCTTTACAGGAAAGGTAGTTGCCGCACTCAGAAATGAGTTTGGTGGGCATGAAGTAGTAAAAAAATAAAAATATAGGGGGACTCCTACAATGAAAAAGTTTTTAGCTCTTTTGCTAACAGTATTTATGGTATTTGCTCTAGCTGCTTGTGGCGGTGGAAATGAAGGGGCAAACGAAGGTAACAATGAAGGTGAAGGCACAGCTGACACTGGTGAAGTGAAAACAATCCGTGCTGGTATCGGATTAAACGATGCTCACCCACAATATAAAGGTCTTTTAAAATTCAAAGAAATCGTTGAAGAAAAAACAGAAGGTCAAATCGTTGTTGAAACATACCACAGTGGACAACTTGGTGATGACCGTACGATGACTGAAGCATTACAATTAGGTACTCAAGAAGTTGTTATTCCTTCTACAGCACCTTTAGCAAACTTTGTTCCTGAGTTCAGTGTATTCGATTTCCCATTCTTATTCCCAAGCGAAGAAGTAGCTGACAAAGTATTAGATGGTGAAGTTGGTCAAAAATTCTTAGATAAGTTAGAGCCACAAAACCTTGTTGGTTTAGCTTACTGGGAAAATGGTTTCCGTCAAGTTTCAAATAGCAAAAAACCAGTTGCAACTGCAGCTGATTTCAAAGGCTTAAAGTTACGTACAATGGAAAATGACTTACACTTAGAAGCTTTCCGCGCTCTAGGTGCTAACCCAACTCCAATGGCGTTCACTGAGTTATTTACTGCAATGCAACAAGGTACTGTTGATGGACAAGAAAATCCTTTTGCTACAATCTATCTGTCAAAATTCTATGAAGTACAAGATCATGTTTCAAATACAAATCATATTTACAGCCCATTCGTTTTCTTAATGAGCAAATCGTTCTTTGATGGTTTAAATGATGAGCAAAAACAAATCGTTCAAGATGCAGCTAAAGAAGCTGGTATATACGAGCGTCAATTAAACCGTGAAGCTAACACTCAGTACCTTAAAGATCTTCAAGAAGCTGGCATGACGTACACTGAAATTACTCCAGAAGCTCATGCTGAAATGAAAGAATTAGTACAACCAGTTATTGACAAGTATGCAGATAAAATCGGTAAAGAAACAGTTCAAGAAGTATACGATGCGATTGAAGAGGCATCTAAGTAATAGTTAATTAAAGAGGACTTTGGGGGAGGAGAATTCCTCAAAGTCTTTTTTTCTTAAAGGTGTGTTACGGCTTTGCTGTCGCCTACAAGCTCGGCATTTGCCGAGCTTTCTTAATTTAATTTACTTAAAAGAGGAGATCAAAATGAAAATCATTCGATGGTTTGATCGACATATTGAGGAAGTAGGTCTTGTTCTATTTTCATCAATCATGGTAACAGTTATTTTTGTTCAAGTTATTGCGAGGCTTTTGGATAGTTCCCTTTCATGGTCTGAAGAGTTAGCAAGATATTGCTTTATCTGGATGGTTTATTTAGGAATTAGTTATGGTGTGAAGAAAAACCGTCACATCCAAGTCGATGTCCTGCTACTTTTACTTAAAGAAAGAGGAAAAATCATTTTAAATATCATAGCAACCCTGCTATTTATGGTTTTTGCACTATTTGTGATTAGATACGGATTTGACATTGCTTCAAAATTATTATCATTTGGTCAAACATCTCCAGCCTTACAAATTCCAATGGGGATCGTTTATATGGCTACTCCAATCGGTATGGGGTTAACGCTTATTCGTCTTATTCAAAACCTTGTAGCTTATATTAAAGCCCTACTAGGAAAAGGAGAAGTAGATAATCGTACTGAAGCTGAAAGAATTAAGGATAGTGTCCTTGAATAATCTAGGGGGTTTATAAAAATGACTGCTGCAGTCTTATTTGGTAGTTTTGCACTACTATTACTTTTAAGTGTTCCTATTGGGATTTCAATTGGTTTAGCAACACTTATTACCATCTTTTACTCAGGAACTCTACCGGTTGAATTTTTAGCAAAAGAATTAGTAACATCCGTAGATTCCTTCCCTCTTATGGCAGTTCCATTCTTTATCCTAGCTGGTGAAATCATGGGTAAAGGTGGAATTTCAGAGAGACTATTTAATGTTGCAAATGCACTAGTTGGAAATAGAACAGGTGGATTTGCCATTGCTACAATTGTTACGTGTATGTTCTTCGCGGCCATTTCAGGATCTGGTCCTGCTACGGTTGCTGCAATTGGTGGAATTATGATTCCAGCTATGGTACGTCAAGGATATGATAAAAAGTTTGCAACTGCTGTTGTAGCGGCTGCAGGTTCAATCGGGGTTATTATTCCCCCAAGTATTCCGATGGTTATCTATGGTGTAACAGGTAACACGTCTATCGGAGATTTGTTTATTGCAGGTATCGTTCCTGGTATCTTAGTAGGTCTTTCAATGATGGTTTGGGCTTATTACTATTCGAAGAAAAAAGGCTATAAAGGCCTTGCAGAACCAACTTCACTGAAGAAGATTTGGAAGGCAACATGGGATGCGAAATGGGCATTATTAATTCCGGTTATCATTTTAGGTGGAATTTATGGTGGGTATTTCACACCTACAGAAGCAGCTGTAATTGCTGTTGTTTATGGACTTTTTGCTTCAATGGTATTGTACAAAGAGCTGAAGTTTAAAGAATTACCGAAAGTATTAATTGACTCTGCTTTAACAACTGCTACGGTTTTAATCATTGTTGGAACAGCTACTGCATTTGGTCGTTTCTTAACAATCGAGCAAATTCCAAATAAAGTTGCAAATGCGATGATGTCAATTTCCAGTGAACCAATCATCATCATCTTGTTGATTACTGTACTTTTATTATTCGTTGGAATGTTTATGGATACATTAGCAGCGATTATTATCTTAACACCAATCCTGTTACCAATTGCTATTCAAATTGGTTATGATCCAGTTCACTTTGGTATTTTAATGATTGTAAACCTTGCAATTGGATTCTTCACGCCACCTGTAGGGGTAAACCTCTTTGTTGGATCAGGAATTTCTGGGGTATCGATGGGGGCATTATCACGTGCAGTTATTCCATTCGTAGTTGCAATGATAATCACATTAATTTTCCTAACATTTATTCCACAGCTGTCCTTATTCTTAGTTGGATTAGGCGGTTAATTACAGATAGAAATGGGTGTGACCTATGAATAACATCGATGTTTTTACGTTCGGTGAAACGATGGTTCTTTTTCAAGCAGAGCAAATGCTTCCGCTTGAATATGTTCACACCTTTCCAAAGCTAATAGGCGGTGCCGAATCAAATGTGGCGATCGGTTTAGCTAGGCTAGGTCATTCTGTTGGGTGGTTTAGTAAGCTTGGCGATGATCCATTTGGTCGATATATTCATAAATTTGTTCGTGGGGAAGGTGTGGATACATCTTCCTGTCTTTTTACCGAAAAAGCGCAAACCGGCCTGCTTTTTAAGGAAAGGTTATCACCAGAAGATGTTAATGTGTATTACTATCGAAAAAATTCAGCGGCAAGCTTAATGGAGCCGGCTGATTTAAATGAAGACTACATATCACAAGCAAAAATACTTCATATAACAGGAATCACTCCTGCCTTAAGTGAATCTTGCTATCAAACAGTAATGGCTGCAATAGAAATAGCAAAGAAGCATACTATGAAAATTGTCTTCGATCCGAACTTACGTTTAAAACTATGGTCTGCTGAAAGAGCAAAAGAAGTTTTCAATGAAATTGCGTCTTATGCAGATGTTATTTTGCCAGGACTTGATGAAGGTCAGTTTATGACTGGTAAAACCGGGATAGAAGATGTAGCTGCTGCGTTAATGGGTGAACAGGATAAAACGATTATTATAAAGCTTGGTAGTAAGGGTGCTTATTTGCACACTAAACATGAGAAAGCATACATTGAAGGCTTTCCTGTTGAACGTATTGTTGATCCAGTTGGAGCAGGTGACGGATTCGCCGGAGGCATCCTTAGTGGACTTTTACGAAATGATCCATTACCACTCGTTGTCAAAAGAGCAAATGCCATTGGTGCTATTGTTGTTGGGATAAGTGGAGATGTAGAGGGATTACCAACACTACCTGTTGTTGAGAGATTTATGGAACCAGCTTCAGGTTCGCGTGATGTAAAACGATAAGGGAGGAATACGGACGATGAAAAAGTGGGAAAATCTTATTCGTTTGAAGGAATCTGGTCTAGTAGCCGTTATACGAAGACCAAAGGAATCACAAATTCATGGAATTGCTGAAGCACTTGTAAATGGTGGAGTAGGAGCATTAGAAATCACGCTTGATACACCTGGAGCTTTACGTATGATTGAAACCTTAAAAGAAACATTTGGTGATAAGGTGTTAGTTGGAGCTGGAACCGTGCTAGATGCTATTTCAGCAAAATCGGCAATTGATGCTGGGGCTGACTTTGTTTTTTCACCAACATTTGATGTAGAAACCATTCAAATCACTAATCGTTATGGAAAAATCTCAATTCCTGGAGTCATGACACCAACTGAAGTTGTTGGGGCATATTCAGCTGGTGCTGATTTACTGAAAGTCTTCCCTGGTGACTCACTAGGTATTGATTACATAAAAAATCTCAAAGGACCACTTCCACATATTCCAATGATGCCAACAGGTGGTGTTAGCTTAGAGAATGTGGAAGCTTTTATTAAGAGTGGGGCAATCGCAGTAGGAGCTGGTGGAACACTTTTAGACAAAAAGGCAATTGAAGAAGAACGCTATGAGGTGTTAACTCAACTTGCAGAGCAATTTATCACTAAAATTCAAAATGCTCGCCAAAGCTTATCATAAGTGAGGTACATGATCTATGAAAATTACAAAGTTTGAAACATTTATCGTTCCACCAAGATGGCTGTTTTTAAAAATTGAAACAGATGAAGGTCTTGTTGGCTGGGGAGAGCCTATCGTTGAGGGGCGTGCTGCTACAGTAAAAGCAGCAGTAGAGGAATTAAGTGAATATTTAATAGGTAAAGACCCGTTACGAATTGAAGATCATTGGCAAACCATGTATCGTTCTGGTTTCTACCGTGGTGGTCCGATTTTAATGAGTGCAATTTCAGGAATTGACCAGGCCCTTTGGGATATAAAAGGGAAATATCATAATGCTCCTGTGTATGAACTAATGGGAGGAGCTTGTCGTGATTCTGTTCGTGTCTATTCATGGATAGGTGGAGACCGTCCAAGCGATGTAGGAAAAGCAGCAAAGGAAGCGGTTGAAGCTGGCTTTACAGCGGTAAAAATGAACGGTACAGAAGAGCTGCAATATATTGACTCCTATGAAAAAATCGATGAAGCGGTGGCTAGAATTGCTGCAGTTAGAGAAGCGGTAGGAAAATATGTTGGGATAGGCATCGATTTCCACGGCCGTGTTCATAAACCGATGGCAAAAATTTTAGCCAAGGAATTAGAGCAGTTTAGACCAATGTTTATTGAGGAGCCAGTTTTACCAGAAAACAATGAGGCGCTTCGTGAGATTGCTCGTGCTACGAACATTCCAATTGCAACTGGTGAGAGAATGTTTTCAAAATGGGACTTTAAAAAGCTACTAGAAGACGGATATGTTGATATCATCCAACCTGATTTATCTCATGCTGGAGGAATTACTGAGTGTAAGAAGATTTTTGCAATGGCTGAAGCGTATGATGTGGCTGTTGCTCCACATTGTCCATTAGGACCGATTGCATTAGCTGCTTGTTTACAAGTAGATGCCACTTCACACAATGTATTTATTCAAGAGCAAAGCTTAGGAATTCATTATAACCAAGGTAGTGATTTACTAGATTATTTACATGATAAGAAAGTGTTTGAATACAAAGATGGGTATGTAGATATGCTTCAGCAACCAGGCTTAGGCATTTCGATAAATGAAGAATTTGTAAGAAAGCAGGCAGAGGAAGGGCACAATTGGAAAAACCCTGTATGGCGTCATAAGGACGGTACGATTGCTGAGTGGTAATGTGAAATGACTATCTTTATACAAGTTGTACTTCCTGTTTTACTCGTTTTTTAGCGGGCTTTGGTATTCAAAAGTGGAAAAGGCTTGAAATCAAGCCTCTTTCTACTGTTGCCATCTATATATTAACTCCATTGCTTGTGTTTCACACATTTAATTCAGTTGAGTTAGATCAGCAGTATGCAATGATGGTTCTATTTTCTGGGCTATTATTAGTTGGCTTAATTATTGTAAATGTAATCTATTGTAAATTACGAAAGCATGATACCTCTGTAGAGAGCGGATTAATTTTAGGAACCGCCTTCATGAATGCAGGAAATTATGGTGCTCCCATTGTTTTATTTGCATATGGTCAAGTTGGTTTTGCCTATGCGGTTTCATTTCTTGTACTTCAAGCAATTATTATGAACTTTTTTGGTGTGTATTACGCAGCACGAGGACAAGCAGGAGTGAAATTTGCGTTAAAGGCTGTTCTTGAAATGCCACCTACCTGGGCAGTTATTATTGCTTTGATTTTCAACTTAGGAAATATTACGGTACCGGATAATATTTTGTCAGTAGTAGAGTTAGTTGGCGAAGCGACCATCCCCGTCGTTATGGTTATTTTAGGAATGCAATTAGCAGAAATTAAGCTGAAAAGCATGGAATGGGACAAAATATCCTTTGGTGTGATTACAAGGTTATTCATTTCCCCAATTCTTGCTTATGGGATCTGCTTAATCCTGCCCATCGACCCACTACTCCAAAAGGTACTCATTCTTTCTGCCGCGATGCCATCTGCAGCAACAACCGTTCTTTATGCTGTTCAATATGATACCGAGCCAGATCTAGTTTCTAGTATTACGTTAATCACAACCTTAGTTAGTGTTATCACCATTACTGCACTACTCATTCTATTAGGATAGACAACAGTGAAGGAGAGTCAAATTATGAGTCAGTTTAAAGTACTTGTTACAGACTACGAATATGAAACATTTGCCCCTGAAAAGGAAGTATTAGATAAGCTCGGTCTGGAGCTCACATTTGCTCAATGTCGCACAGAGGATGATGTGATTGAAGCCGCTCGAGATGCAGATGCGTTAATAAATCAATATGCTCCTATTTCAAGAAGAGTTATTGAAAACCTTGAAAAATGTAAGGTGATTTCTCGTTATGGAGTTGGGTTTAATACAATTGATATCGAAGCAGCAACTGAAAAAGGAATTATCGTGGGAAATGTAACAGACTACTGTTTAGATGAAGTATCTGATCATGCAATGGCGCTACTCCTTTCCTGTGCACGTAAAGTAACGCTGATGAACAATGAAGTGAAAAAGGGAAACTGGAATTTCAATGTGGCTGTTCCGATTTTCCGTTTAAGAGGTCGTACTATAGGGCTCGTTGGCTTTGGAAATATACCTCAAACTGTAGCTAAAAAAGCACAGGCTTTTGGACTTAATGTGATTGCATTTGATCCATATGTTCCTGAAGAAGTTGCAAAACAAGCCAATGTTGAATTAGTGACTTTAGATGAACTATGTGAACGTTCAGATTATATCTCCGTTCACGCACCACTTAATCAGTATACACAAGGTATGATTAGCTATGATCAGTTCAACAAAATGAAAAAAGAAGCGTTCATCATTAACACAGCTCGTGGCCCAGTCATTGATGAAGCAGCTTTAATTACAGCTTTACAAGAAGGGAAAATAGCGGGAGCAGGATTAGACGTGGTGGAGATAGAACCAATTGAGGCAACAAATCCGTTAGTGAAAATGGACAATGTAATCCTTAATCCACACTCTGCTTTCTACTCTGTTGAGGCTGAAACTGAGCTGAAACGTAAAACTGCTGAGAACGTAGCTGATGTATTATCTGGCTTCTATCCAACGTACTTAGTGAACAAAGATGTGAAGGTGAAAGTGAGTTTAAAAGATAAAGAAAATGTTTAGCACCAACTAAACAATTACGAATGAAAAAACAAGAGCTAAAAAATATACTTAACATTCCCAATTTATTATAATTAAAGGAGACAACAACCATGGACAATCGTGTTAGTAAAACAATTATAGTTAACATTACCGAAGACGTAACAATCGTAGAAGTCAGCAAAGCCACACAAAAATACAACTCAGAAATCTACCTTAAAAAACTAGTAAACGGCACACCACACGAAATCAACCTAAAAAGCTTCCTTGGACTCATCACACTTCAACTCAAAAACGGCGACAAACTAACAATAGAAGCCGAAGGAAACGATGCCCAAGAAGCGGTAGAAGAAGTGGCGAACTATCTAGCGAAGGAATAGTAGAGTGATTGTGTGATTTTGTATGTTTTAGCTTTTTATTTTTAAATTAATGTTCAGAGTTTAGGTTATTCGCTACCACCCACGAAGACTCCTGCGGGAGAACGTGTCAGGGGAGACCCCGCAGGCGCAGAGCGCCGAGGAGGCTCCCCGACTCGCCCGCGGAAAGCGAAGTGGATGGTAGCGAATAACCCCCATATACTGGTGCAAATCTATATCTTTAAAGGGGGATGAAAAGATGAAACCAAGATGGCTAATAAAAATCCATCATATCCATGCAATACTTGTTGGCTTGCTCCTACTATCCGGCTTAAGTCTTTTCATTCAACCTGTACGCACATCCTTTAACCAATGGCAAATTCCCCTAGTGGCGATTCACACATGGATCGCCCTTTTCTATATCATCATTGTCCTACTCTCACTAAAAAGAGCAATCAACTATACGTTCAAAAAGCCAAACTTAAAAAAGTTTAACGTACACTTCATCCTTATCCTATTTCTCGCCTGGAGCCTGTCAGGAGCAATCATGTATTTCCAAGCCCATTTTCCTGTGCCCATTCGAAACACAGCCGTAACCATACACGACACAGTTACCTGGATTGCGATTCCATGGCTCCTTATTCACAGCATCGGACACGCTTTCAAACTAGAAATCCCTTGGCCATTATGGTGGAAACGACATGCGAAAAAGCCTGAATGGGTTGAAGAAAACCGACTGGAACGAAGAGACTTTATCAAATCCCTATCTTTAATAACAATTATGATTTTTATCGGTGGCTGGTTAAAATGGTTAACACCAATGTTGCATACCTCATCTGAAGGAAGTCGAAGAAGAGGTTATTTTCGTATTTACAATGTAACAAATGATTACCCCAGGTATGAGAACAGTGAGTGGAGTCTTACCATTGACGGCCTCGTTGAGGAGAAAAAGGTATTCACCATGCAACAAATGAGGCAGCTAAAATGGAATACCATTATCGATGATTTTCATTGCGTAACCGGCTGGAGTGTAAGAGGAGTCGAGTTAACAGGGGTATATATTAAGGATTTATTTGAAGCCTACGATATAAAGCCTAATGATCACTATATCACTGCATATTCCGGTGATGGAATGTACTTTGACACCTTTACATTAACACAACTAGTGGATGAGGAAGCTATGCTCGTATTCGAGTTAGATGGTGCTCCCCTTAAAAAGGCCCAAGGCTACCCTTGTCGTTTATACCATCCTACGATGTATGGATACAAATCAGTGAAATGGGTTGATCGTCTTACAGTTACGGATAAACGTGAATACGGCTATTGGCAGCAGAATGGAGATTATGATTTAGATGGTTACTTATAGACCAATAAAAAAATGGTTACTTCCACTATTATCAATAATCATAGGATTATCAATAGGATACACTGTATTTCCAAGTGAGCAACAGCATCGTTTACAAGCGTGGGAAAAGGCTTTGGAAATCTATGAAACTGAGAATTATTCAATCGAAACGGTATACACAAGAGATGACCGACTCTATTCCTCTAGTAAAGGGACCTGGCTGAACACTACTGCTAGTTATGATGTATCAACTCCTGTATCTGATGACACGAATTTCAATTTTACCGTCTACTTTATGGAGGATAAAATTTATGTGAAAAGCGGTGAAGAGTGGGTCTATGGAGAAAGGCCACATCGTTTACTACAAGAATTTATTCCACTAGATCAACCATTTACATGGACACGAGACCTTTTAAAAAATGCTGATGAGATTGTGATTGAGAAGGCAGACTTTTCGGTAATCTACCGAGCCTATTTCAAGAATTTCAATGATATCGAATTTAGAGGAGTAAGATTAGAGGAGCAGAAAAGAGCAACACTTGAGATGACTATTTTTAACGGTAGATTGGATACGATTGAGTTAGATGCTGAGCCAATAAGACCTAAAACAGTTGGTCCACTTGTTTCATATCCAGAAAAACTCGTCTATCGACTAAAATTTAAATCTACTGATATAACAAATTTAGAACTACCAGTTGAATCTCATACAGCAAAAGAGCTTGAATAGAAAGTCCTAAATATGTTGAGAAGTTAAAATAATAATGGTAGAATAATAATTGTCTGAATGTCTAGCAGGCATTAGTCATTTTTGGAACAATCCTATCGATGAAGTTAAATCAAGCATACTATTAGAACAATAATTATAAATTTTTTGGTAAATGGAAGAACATTAAAAAAGTCTTACCCATGGCCTAACTTCTTAATTTGAAGTTAGGCCTTTTTTATTTTTATACGATTCGGAGTTGAAGTAATTCTTATGATTAATACTAGTGAATTTAGAGAGGACTTAGCTTATTTAAGCAGCTCCTTAAGTAAACGTCTAAAACAAAAATTTGGGAAGGGCCCAGAGACTTGTTTTGCTTCTTTAAAAGATGATATGTTAAGTATCCATATTAAGAAGTTTATTACTCCTGCTGAAGAAGTGTTAATTGAGAGTGAGAATAATAGTTTAACTTTAAAATTCCGTTCCGTTATCATGCAAGCAATCCTCAATGATTTTATAAGTGAGGTTATGAGTGAATACCAAATTGAAATTGAAACTGCCTTTCATGACTGGAATTATGAGAACAATAGTGGAATGATTTTATTTAAAATAAATCAGCCTGTAAATATAGAAGATGAATATCCATTTTTTGCGGGGAATAGGGTTATCCAAACACTTCAACATGTGAGCTCAAATATTCATAAAGTACCTACAAATTGCAAAGTAATTCGATTAAACGCCAATCTTTATGTCATTGAATGCCAAGAAATTATGTTGGATATAGAGAAAGTTTTATATAAGAAGGGTTACGAAGAAATCTTAATTGAACGGTCGAAAGAGATAAGAAATAGCTATACCCAGCATATCCCTTTATTCGAAGAGGCACTTGGCCGGAGAATTGAAAGTCTATTTATTATGTGGGACTATGAAAATGATAACGGGTATGTGCTATTTAGTTTAAATTGAGAGACAAGCAATCAATTAATTTTAAGTTTTACTAGGCCGTTATTGAAGGATAAATTCTTATCATAATTTCTCATTTGAATTGCAAGGGGTATTTCATGTCTCTCGTGCAATTTTTTATGGAAAAAAATGTACTTTTTCATTGACTTGCCCATACTAAGTAAAAGGTGCGTCGAAGAGAGGTATGGTGGTCAATCATGGAACTAAACGATAAATTAACGTATATAAGCAGTTATTGCAGTAAAGCATTAAGGAAAAACTTTGGTAGAGGGCCACATTCATGTCAGTCAACACTCAATAATAACTATTTAGTTCTCTATGTACGTGGTTTTATCTCACCAATGGAAGAAGTGCTAATACAGCAGAAGCAGAATGATTATGTTGAAAACGCTAGAAATATTATCATTACCCATATAATAGAAGAGTTAAAAGGCGTTGTTCAAGTAACCTTAGAAGTAGACATGGAAGAATACTATCAAGACTGGAACTTCCCTAATAACTCCGGAATCATAATTTTAGTACTTGAAAGTGAGATTTCACACTCAGAAATCGAAATCGAGTATGATAAAGGAGAAATTGAAAAAGAAATTGGAAGAATTAGTGCTTTAGTTCAAAAGGTACCAAACTGCATCAATTCGATTCCGATCTCACAAAATATTGTGCTAATTGAAAGAAAAGGAATCCTAATTCCTATTGAAAAGGCATTAATAGCAAGAGGTTTCTCACAAGAGCTAATTGTAACGAAGGATGAGTTAGAGAAAAAATACTTTCACCGTTACGGAAAGTTTGAAGTGATATTTAACAAAAGCATACGAGACATTTTTATTGACTGGAATTTAAAAGAAGATAAATCCTTTATGTGTTTTGTTTTGGGGTAAATATCTTTTAAAAGTCTTGATGTTGTAAGAATATTCAAGTAAAATATAAGTTGGACCGTAAGGATTGAAAGCCTTTGTCTCTTTATTAAAATCAATTGATTCAAATAAAAATTTGGAAAACGGTGTACTAAACAGTAACATCTATATATATTTATTGTGTTAGTCATTATGCCAAAGAAAAATAGAAAACTTTTCTATTTTTCTTTGGCTTTTATTTTTTTATAAAGGATTCGAAAGGAAAATGAAAATGTATGATGTCAAATGTTGTTGATAAATTAAGAGACGCACTTTATACATTAGATGAGAACTGGTGCTTTACCTATCTGAATCCTGCAGCTGAGAAACTACTCCTAAGAACAAAAGAAGAGTTATTACAAAAATCAATTTGGGATGAGTTTAAAGAAGTACAAGTGCTTCATAAAATGTATCATAAGGCAGCAGAAACAAAATCAGAAGTTGAATTTGAGACTTTTTATGAACCATTACAAACATGGTTTGACGTTCGTGCCTATCCTTTTGAAAAAGGAATTGCTGTCCAATTCAGGGATATTAATAGGAGGAAAAAAGCACTTGAAGAGAGTAGAGAGCATCATCGTTCTTTGTTTGAATACAACCCAGATGCTGTTTTCTCATTAGATTTGGAAGGGAATTATTTATCCGTCAATAAAAGCTTTGAAAAGTTATTTGGATATAACATGGACGAATACTTAAGCATGAATTATGACCCTTTAGTTGTACCCGAAGATTTAGAAAAAACTCACTTTCATTTTAATCAAGCAGCAAATGGAACTCCACAAGAGTATGAGGTTGATTGTCTAACAAAGACAGGGGAGAGAATAAAAGTAAGTGTCATTAATGTACCTATTATTGTGGATGGTAACATTGTTGGAGTCTATGGGATTGCAAAAGACATTACTCAAAGTAAACGGATAGAGCAAGAAATGAAAGAAAGAGAAGCTAGCTTACAGACTGCGCTTCACATAGCAGGGTTAGGGAGTTGGACGTGGGATATAAAAGAGGATGAACTTTTTTGGTCTGACGAGTTGCTTCATATATTTGGAGCACCCAAGGATACGGAGCTCAAAATCAAGACCTTCATTAGTTATGTACATCCAGAGGATAGACGAGCGGTAGAGGATTCAATTCAAAATACACTAAACGGAAAACCTTTTTCCTCTCACTATAGAATTATTCGCCCGGGCGGTGAAGTACGTTATATTGAATCACTAGGGGATCTTATTTATGATGAAAATGACGGCCCAATTAAGTTAATTGGTACTGCTCAAGATGTAACTGAACGTAAGCTTGAACAACACAAGTTAAAACGAAGTGAGGAACTATACCATTTAATTGCGGACAATTCACAAGATATTATTATATTAACTAACACATGTGGTGTAATTACCTATGTATCACCAGCCATTACTAATGTCCTTGGATATGAGGCATCTGAAATTATTGGATCCAATAGGGAAGACTTAATTCATCAAGAAGATTTGAATATGTTAAAGGAAATTTTTAATAAGCAAAAAGAAGTATCTGTCATGAGAGTCCTCCATCGTAAAGGACACTATGTATGGATTGAAATATCGATCAAATTCATTAAGAATCAGGATAATCTGGTGGAAAAAGTTCTATTCATTGCGCGAGATATTACTGAAAGAGTAGAAGCAAAAGAGCTAATGGTAAAGTCAGAAAAGTTATCAATGGCAGGCCAATTGGCAGCAGGCATCGCTCATGAGATTCGTAATCCACTTACAGCCATTAAAGGGTTTTTAAAACTAATGCAAAGTGGTTTTGACATGGAAAAAGAATATCTAAATGTGATGGATTCTGAATTAGTTCGAATTGAATTTATCCTTAATGAGCTTCTTCTATTAGCGAAACCTACAAAGGAAAGCTTTGAAAATAAGGATATAAATTCAGTTGTTCTTCACGTAGTCAAGCTCCTTGAAACAGAAGCGAATCTTAAAAATATCTTATTTAAAACAGAATTATACCAAAAGGAAACCTATATACATTGCGACGAAAACCAATTAAAACAAATCTTTATTAATTTTATTAAAAATGGCATAGAGGCAATGCCTAACGGTGGATTGATGACAATTAACACCTATCTTGAAAAGTATCATGTTGTTATTGAAATTAAAGATGAAGGCTGTGGCATTCCAAAGGAAAAACTAAGTAACATAGGTCAACCTTTTTTCACAACAAAAGAGAAGGGGACTGGTCTAGGATTGGCCGTAAGCTTCAGTATTGTTGAAAATCATAAAGGCGAAATTAATATAGAGAGTGAAGAGGGAAAAGGCACGACTATTTATGTAAAACTCCCACTCGTTCACGAAAAAGTTATAGGATAGCCTTTGCCGTGGCTATCCTATTTAATTTGGATTATTAACAGTTTATTAACAAGTTACACACAATATATCCACATAATCTAAAAAGTTATTAACAAAGTTATGCACACTTATTCGACTTGTGCACAGGTTTATCCACAACAATCTGTGTGTAACTGACTTTATACACAGATTACTATTTGTTACTTAATAGTCTGTTGATTCTTTTTAATGGTAAAGTAAAAGAAGATCGTCCCTCCAAAAAGAACAACTACTATAAGTGCAAACATTCCAACTCCAATTTCATCAATCATGGTGAATAGATAAAGAGCTAGGAACAAATCAATAATAATCCCAGATAAAAGTAAAAGTTTAATGTTCATTTTATATACTCCTTTTTGTGGAAATACTGTTAGTGTTTGTTTTATAATGGCTATCGTATTCACTGGTACTAAAAAATACTGGATTGATTGTAGTAAGATGGCTATAATTATGTAGTCAATAATCGTTTAAATTACGTATAATAAATGGTTGTAATTCATAGATGAGAGGATTAGTTGAATGAGCTTAAATAATGAAGTATCAAGTAGACGTACCTTTGCAATCATCTCGCATCCCGATGCAGGGAAAACGACGATGACTGAAAAGTTACTTCTATTCGGAAATGTAATAAGAGAAGCTGGTACGGTTAAAGGAAAAAAAACAGGAAAGTTTGCTGCTTCAGACTGGATGGAAATTGAAAAAAAGAGGGGAATCTCAGTTACATCGAGTGTTATGAGTTTTCCATATCATGATTTTCATGTAAACATTCTAGATACCCCTGGACATGAAGACTTCAGTGAAGACACGTATAGAACACTAACAGCAGTGGATAGTGTAGTAATGATCATTGACTCAACCAAAGGGGTTGAGCCACAAACGATTAAGTTATTTAAAGTTTGTCGAATGAGAGGAATTCCAATCTTCACATTTATTAACAAGCTCGACCGTGATGGAAAAGAGCCTTTAGAATTACTTTCAGAGCTTGAAGAGGTTCTTGGAATTGAGTCTTACCCTATGAACTGGCCTGTAGGTATGGGTAAAAGCTTACTTGGAATTTGGGATCGTTACAACTCTGAGTTCGTTCATTTCTTAGGAGATGAAAAGGAAGAGAGTATGGGATTAGATGAAGTAGGGCGTTTAGGAAATGACTCTCTATTTGATAGTGTTCGAGATGATTTAAGTTTACTTGACGAAGCTGGTAACCAATTTGATGCTGAGCGCGTAATTGCTGGTGAATTGACTCCTGTATTTTTTGGTAGTGCATTAGCAAACTTCGGAGTTCGTTCATTTTTCGATACATTCCTTAACTTTGCATCTCCTCCTCGACCTAGGAAGGCTGATGAAGGATTAATCCCACCTGATGAAGAAAGCTTTAGTGGATATATCTTTAAAATCCAAGCTAATATGAACCCGGCTCACCGTGACCGTATTGCATTTTTACGAGTATGTTCAGGTAAATTCCAACGTGGGATGAGTGTTCAAGTGAGTCGTACAGGAAAATCAATAAAACTGAACCAAACCCAACAGTTTATGGCGGCAAGCAGAGAAACGGTTGAAGAAGCCTATGCTGGTGATATTATTGGGATTTATGATCCTAATATTTATCAAATCGGGGACACGTTAACAGAAGGAAAAGACCCAATTACGTATCGTGAGCTTCCACAGTTCCCACCTGAGATTTTCCGTAAAGTGCGCGTGAAAAACGCGATGAAAGGAAAACAGTTTAAAAAGGGAATTGAGCAACTTGTTCAAGAAGGCGCGATTCAATTATTTAAACAAGAGCTAACTGATGAATACATTTTAGGTGCAGTAGGGCAACTTCAATTTGAAGTGTTTGAATACCGAATGAAGGGTGAGTACGGAGTCGATATCGAATTTACGCAACTTGGCGATCGTATTCCTCGTTGGTTAACAGCACCACCAAAGGACCGACGTTTATTTGATTCACGAAGTCTACTGGTGCAAGACCGTCATGATCGTTTTGCTGTTCTTTTTGAAAATGACTTTACGCTTCGCTACTTTACTGATAAGAACAAGGATATCGAGTTAGTGGATTTATTAGAGTCGAATGATTATAAGAGTTTATAAGGTAAGAGAGCCAGTCGTTTTGACTGGCTTTTTAGTTTAGGTTAGGGCTAAAACTGGATTTATGAACCTATAATTTTGAGTATTGTTGATTGGATAGGTCGATAAATGGATTTATGAACCTATAATTATGAGAATTGTTGATTAGATAGGTCGATAAATGGATTTATGAACCTAAAATTTAGAGAAAACCAATACGATAGACTGATAAACCAAATTTATGCACCGACAAGCCTAAAACCTGGTCGATTTTTTGTACCCCAAAAAGCGATGTGTTTTGAATAGATGACTAGATTGTGTACAATAGTCTAAGTAGAAGCAGGAGGTGAACTACTTTGTTAAAAAGATTACTCATACCGTTTGCATTAGCTTTAGTGCTTACCATCATTCTGCAAACGCTGAATATAAATGACATAGCCACTTATATAATTGTGTTTATCACGATAATTGCAGTTCTTTATGTCCCTATGTTATATATATTTTTATTTTCAACCAATATAGACACACTTGACCGCTTTCTTGCAGACCGAGTCAAGCATCCGCAGTACGGTCTATTTTACGGATTAGCCAATGATGATCGCACGTTAGTCGAAGAATCAATGGAAAAACTTCTAAAAAGATATAAGCAACCAGCTGCACAAGCAATGTACAAAGTTATTTTTGCTTTATATAACAAAGATGCCGATGAGGCAAGAAAATACATAGATTTAATAAAACAACCGGAATATAAAAAGTATTATCAAGCGGGTATTGCCATCGAGGAAAAGAATTATGAGGAAGCTCAAAAAATTGCAACTACTTTACAAAAAGACTGGATGAGAGAAGCAGTTCTAGCAGAAGTACAAAAAGGAAAAGGGAATCTTGAACAAGCTAATGCTCATGCTAGAAAAGCTTTAGAAGGTTCAAAGGGACTTCAAAGATATATTTACCATAAAACGTACATAAGAGAATATACAAATCTAGAATCATAAAGGGGAGAGTGGAATGACGAAAACCATTGGCTTTATTGGCTGTGGAAAAATGGCCCAAGCAATGATTGAAGGTATGATTGCTTCGGGTCTTGTGAAACCAGACCAAATTTTGGCTAGTGCAAAAACAAAGAGTACATTGCAGCATGCATCAAACGAGTTTGGTATACAAATGACCACAGATAACGTAGAGGTAGCAAGAAAAGCTAACTTCCTATTTCTAGCCGTAAAGCCCAATCTATATGGAGAGATCATTGAAGAAATAAAACAAGAGGTCCAAACAAACACGATTGTCATAACCATTGCCGCTGGGATTAGCTTAGATTATATGAAAGAAGCTTTTGGAAGAGACATTAAGGTAGTACGTTCAATGCCAAACACTCCGTCACTGGTTGGTGAAGGAATGAGTGCCCTTTGTAAAAATAACAACGTCACCGACGAGGATATAGCTGAGGTAATTTCACTATTTGAAAGCTTCGGTAAGGCGGAGGTTATGGAAGAAAAACTGATGGATGCCATTCCAGCAGTAAGTGGATCCTCACCAGCGTATGTTTACTTGTTCATTGAGGCATTAGCAGATGGAGCCGTTTTACAAGGGATACCAAGGGATAAGGCTTATCGACTTGCTTCACAAGCAGTACTTGGCGCGGCAAAAATGGTTCTAGAAACAGGTCAACATCCTGCCGAACTTAAGGATGCTGTTTGTACACCTGGTGGAGCAACGATTGAAGCCATTGCGACATTAGAGAAGAATAAATTTAGGGGAACCATTTTATCTGCGATGGAGAGTTGTACGAATAAATCAAAAGCATTATCTGGTAAATAAGTCGGCTATTGTGCCGGCTTTTTTTATTTGATCAATTCCATGTCGATTCCTCACCTGGTTATTGTCTTTAATTGACGAAAACTCCTTCTGTTATAACCGAAACATGACCAAGCAAGCTAACGTCAAACTTCATGAATAGAAAAAACATCCTAGTCTCTACCGTTTACGTATGTAATTTTTAGGTAGTTACATAGGCATAAAAAATCGATACTTTAATACATTTATTTAGGTATTGTTCACCAGAAGAATGTATTTTACGGGGGAATGGAATTGAAGAAAATCGTAACATTGTTAGGTAGTGTAGCATTATTATCTGTTGGAATTGTTTTGACAATACCGAGTATTACTTCTGCTCTAGATAATAAAGCAGAAGCAGAGAATCACATCTATGAAGCAAGCAATCATTTAACGAAACACACTGCCTTTAAAGAGAGAGAAAAAATTGAGATTGATTACAGTTTAGTAGACCCGCGCGATAATAGTTTTGTAATGGACTTGGATTCCCTAAGGGATGAGTCCGTTGACTATGAAGCTCAGGTAAGAAAACTAGTTAGTGAATTAGCACAGAAATACGACCAACCTATGATACCGAGAAAACTAAATGATCAGGGTGAGATACTTCCCGGTCAAAGCCGCGTGGTATTAGATGAATCTGAACTTCTAACAAGACTCCTTCAAGAACCTACTTTATTTGGAAAAAACATTGAACTACCTCTAACTGAAGACGCACCTAATGTTACAACCGAATCTATCCAAGGAATTGAGAGCCATGTAATTAGCAGTTACACAACTTCGTTCAACCCTAATGTGAAGGGGAGAACTACTAATATAGCTTTATCAGCCGCAGAAATAAATGATATTGTACTAGGACCTGGAGATCGCTTTTATTTCAACACAATCGTTGGTAATGCCACAAAAGATAAAGGATATCAGCTAGCACCTGTCATAATTAATAAGCAGTATTCAGAGGATTATGGTGGTGGGGTTTGTCAAACATCATCAACCCTTTATAATGCAGTTGATCAGGCTGGACTTGAAATTTTAGAACTTCATCACCATTCAAAAGAAGTAGGCTATGTACCATTAGGACGTGATGCGACCATTGCCTATGGAGGAAAAGACTTTAAGTTTATGAATAATAAAGAATATCCAGTCTTAATTAGAACAATTATAGATCAACAAGCAGGTACTCTTGAAGTCCAAGTCCGAGCGGGCGTTCAAGAGGTTGCTAGTAATTAAAAAGAGGGTGGCAGGTTAATCCTGTCACCCATTGTTATTTAAATTGTTGGACCGACATATTTTGATTGGGGCCTGAAAATCCGGTTATTCTCAGCTTGCTCAAGCAAATGTGAAGTCCATCCAACAACCCTACTAGCTGTGAAGGTTGGAGTGAATAATTCAGCGGGCATATTAACAGCTCTCATAACTGCTGCTGCATAAAATTCAACATTTGTATAGAGCTTACGGCCTGGTTTATATTCATCCAATAAACGTATAGACATTTCTTCAACATGCAGGGCCAAATCTAACCAGGGATCCTTACCTGAAAGTTCTTGTGAAACCTGCTTTAAAGCGACCGATCTAGGATCATGTGTTTTATAGATTCGATGTCCAAAGCCCATAATTTTTTCCTTATTTTCAAGTCTATCACGTAGCCAATGTTCAGCTTGGTCGATCGTTCCGATAGAATCCAACATAGCCATTACTTCACTCGGTGCCCCACCATGAAGAGGCCCTTTCATTGAACCAATTGCCCCAGTAATGGCAGAGATAAGATCAGTTTCAGTTGATAATACGGCTCTAGCGGAAAAAGTAGAAGCATTCATCCCGTGCTCTAATGTAAGAATCATATAGGTGCTTAATGCTTTAATATGAGTATGTGAGGGGATTTCCCCATTTAACATATACAAGTAGTTAGACACATGGTCTAACGTGTTATTTGGTTCATGGAAGATGGAACCATTTATGCTGTGGTGTCTATATGCAATGATTGTAGGTATGATCGCAATTACTTGTATTGCTTGATTAATGTCTGGTTTCCAACCAAACGATGAATCTCCTAAGGAAGACATTGCAGTTCGTAAAACACTCATCATTTCAGTATCTTTCGGTAACAGATTTATGATTGAAATGATATGATCCGGTATATCTCGAAGTTCTTTCAGTTTTGATGAAAATTGTTCAAGTTCTATTTCAGTAGGAAGACTACCATAGAGGAGTAGATAAGCGACTTCTTCAAAAGAATAACGAATCGCTAAATCCTTTGCCTCATAACCTCTATATAATAACCTTCCATTTTCTCCGTCAACTAAGCTAATTGCTGTTTCAGCGGCAATAACTCCTTCTAATCCAGTTACAGATGGCATCTGAATCACTCCAATAAAGTATTTGTTACTTTTACTTTACATTATTTAGGTGATTATTAATAATAAATAATATATGTATATTTAATTAATATTTATAATCAATTGGAGATGAAGTAGTGGATTTAAAAATTTTAAAGACATTTATAACCGCAGCCAAAAATGAAAACTTTCATGAAACAGCAGAAAAACTATATATTGCCCAACCAACTGTTACTGTTCATATAAAGCAGCTCGAAAGTCTAGTAGGTATTGAACTATTTGAAAGGAAAGGTCGAAATATATTTTTAACGACAGCAGGTAAACGGTTTTTACCTTATGCTATGGAAATCATCGCTAAATACGAGAGTGGAATTCAAGACTTAGAGAATTGGAGGCAGGGATATGATCGGAAAATGACGTTAGCGGTATCACCATTAATCGCTGCTTCGGTCCTACCGAGTTTACTTCGAGTCTTTTTAAAAGAGCATCCTACCATCGAGATTGAGTGTAATGTGATGGAGTCTGTTCATATTGCTGAAGCAGTTCAAACGGGAAGTGTTGATTTGGGTCTATCTAGAATGAAATCAAATCTCTCATCGATCGAAATTGAAAAACTATATGATGATCCTGTCATTCTAATTGTGCCACATGACGGAGGCGATCTCGAAACTGCACCACCACTAGACCCAGAGGAAGTAGTTTTTAACAATATCATTTTTTCTCACAATCACCCTGAATATTGGGATGATCTACTTTTTCAACTAAGACAAATCAACCAAAGAGCAAGGTCAATGGTTGTTTCACAGGTAAACGTCACAAAGCGGTTTATCGAGGAAGGGCTAGGCATATCCTTCTTACCTTCATCCACAGTGAAAAGAGAGTTATTAGAGGGAAGAGTCCTTCAGGTTAACATGGACTCGCTTTCACTGCCTATGGCTTCTACATATTTATTATGTAAAAGGAAAACAGAAGAGACAGAGCTGTTTACATCTTATTTGAAGCGATATTATCCATAAAACCTTTGGGGTAGCCGGTTTACGTGCCCGAATTTCCCGGATTCGGGTATTTCCCGATACGTAAAGTGAAATACGTGCCCGGATTTCCCTGTTTCGGGTATTTCCCGACACGAAAAGTGATATACGTGCCTGGATTTCCCGGAATAGGGTATTTCCCGACACGTAAATCAATATACGTGCCCATATTTCCCGAAATAGGGTATTTCCCGACACGTAAACTGATATACGTGCCCACATTTCCCGGAATAGCCAATTTTCCGACACGTAAACCATTATACGTGCCCACATTTCCCCAAACAGCCAGCTTCCCAACACGTATACAGAGCAAAACCTCTATACACCCTCACCGCCATCAAGTATAAAACAAAGCAACAAAGTTGAATCTATACTTGTTACTATTTGATTCGGAGGAATACAGTGGAAAAAGAACATGGTGCGCATGAGTTATTAAAATTACATGAGGTTATCCAAAAGCTAAAGGACGGACTGAACCTATATAACCTATACTCTCCCCAGATTAAGAATGAAGACTTTGCTCGTTTAGTAGAGTATCAACAACATTTTATTAAGTCAGAATGGAAGATGTTTTTAGACGAACTATGCTCTCCAACTGCTAACGTATGTACTTATGGTATGTATACAATTTTTGAACCCACGTATGGCTATAAATCAATATCCTTAGAATCAGACACCAAGTTCTCAGAACAAGAAGTTGCAAGTAGTTTATTAGCGCAATGCAAATCAACTGCTCTCGTCAAATTGTCAGCTGCCCTTGAATGTGCAAATCCCGACCTACGACAGTTAATGGTGCAAAGCAGTAACAATTCAGTCCATCAAGCCTATGATATTTGGAGATTTATGAATGTGGTTGGATACTATCAGGTGCCAGTTTTTACAGAAGAAACGACTGAAGCCATCATTCAATCGTTAAAGAACATAGAACCGTAAAAAAAAAGCGACTCTCAAATAGAGTCGAAAATGTACGCGTAGGGTATGCCATTTATGCCGTCTCATCACTGTTTCTCAACCTGCAAAGCTACAGGTGGGTATCCGCATAATGTCGTCCATTTTCCTCTCGCTTGCAAGGCTTAATGTTCTTCATTCCTCTCTTGGATTCCCTAATAAATCGCATCGGTTGAAACAATGACCTTAACGAACATAACAGCATCTCTTGTTAAGTTAATATTATCAAATCTGAACTCGTTGCAAAATAGTGGTTTATTTCCAAAAAATCAAACGTTTGATTAATTTGGATATATCTTGATACTTTTTTGGAAAGATTAATAGTAGCTTGTCATATACTTAAACAAAAACAGAAGGGACATAGACGGATGAAAAGGTTATTCGCTAAAGTGCCGTTGATATGGCTCTCAATTTTATTATTAACGTTAAAAACTTACATAGTGACCAAACTGGTTTTTGAATTAGATATTGATTCCTTTTCACAAGAATTGATTCTAGGATTAAGCGCACTTTGCTCAAGTGTTATATTGCTTGGCTTAGCATTGTTTGGAAAAAAGCAGCACCAATTTATAAAAATAATGCTTCTCTATAGTTTTGCAACCATTATTCTTTATATAAATGTACTGTATTATCGCTTTTTCAATGACTTTATAACTATACCTGTGTTATTTCAATCAAAAAATTTGAGTGATTTATGGACGAGTTTAGTTGAACTTAACAGTCTATTTGATTTATTCATCTTTTTAGATATCGTAATCCTAATTATGCTTTATATGAGTAAGCATGAAAGGGTAGAAATGACGATTAATAAAAAGAAGTTTATGGTTGTAACACTCGTCTTGATATTTATAAGTCTAGCCTTTGCCCATACGGAAAGACCTGAGCTCTTAACAAGATCATTTGACCGTAAGTTATTGGTGAAAAATCTTGGGGTGTATGCGTACCAAGGTTATGACTTCTTACTTTATTCCAATACAAAACGACGAATTGCTTTTGCTGATAGTGATAAGCTTACGGAAATTGTGAATTATGTTAATGCAAATAAGGAAAAACCAAATGAAGATTTGTTTGGAAAAGCAAAGGGGAAGAATTTATTCCTAATTTCACTAGAATCAACTCAGGATTTTGTAGTTAATCGGGAGATAGACGGAAAGGAAATTACACCTTTTCTTAACCAGTTAATTAAAGAAAAGGGGAGTTACTATTTTTCAAACTTTTATCATCAGACTGGTCAAGGTAAAACATCTGATTCAGAGTTTATCGTCGAAAATTCTCTCTATGGTTTACCAAGAGGAGCCGTATTCTTTTCCAATCCTCAAAATAAATATCATTCCTTAACAAATTATCTGAAGGATGAAAAAGGCTATTATACTGCAGTATTCCATGCGAATAATAAAAGCTTTTGGAACCGAGATGTAATGTATGAATCAATTGGCTATGATCGATTCTTTTCTGACTTGGATTATTGGATAACAGAGGAAAATTCAATCGGTTGGGGATTGAAGGATGACCATTTCTTCACTCAGTCAATCCCTCATTTAAAAGAATTACCACAACCCTTTATGGCTAAATTCATCACGTTGACAAATCATTTTCCATTTTCATTAAGCCAACAGGATGAGATTATTCCTGAGTGGAATTCAAAGGATGGAACGGTGAACAGGTACTTTACAACCGTAAGCTATCAAGACGCAGCACTACAAAAATTCTTTGAACAATTAAAGGCAGCGGGTCTTTATGAAAACTCAATCTTTGTGCTTTACGGTGATCATTATGGAATATCAGACAATCACAATACAGCGATGAGACAATTTTTAAATACAGCCATTACTCCATATGAGTACATTGAATTGCAGAAGGTACCTTTGATTTTTCATTTTCCGAAAAGTCATGATACAAAAACCATTACTTCTGTTGCTGGTCAAATTGATTTAAAACCTACGATATTAAACTTAATGGGTATTTCTGAGAAAACGGATATTCAATTTGGTTCAGATCTCTTCTCTGAAGAGAAAAATGACAATGTAATCATGCGTGATGGAAGTGTGGTAACAAATACATATATCGCCACAGGTAACAAATGCTATCTGAAAAATACGGGACAAGAAATCCCCTCATCAGAATGCATGCCACTTCTCTTAAAAGCTAAAAAAGAGCTGAGCTATTCTGATCGAGTGATATATGGGGATTTGTTGAAGTTCTTACCTAGCTACTATGAAGGTACTAATAAGTAGAGGCTTGACCTTGGGGTCGAGTCTCTTTTTTGGGGTCTAAGTATTTGGAGGAATGTCCGCAATCATAAGGTTGATAATGCAGTTTATCGGTTGATGTATTCTGGCTCTTCCATATTTTAGGTCGATAAATCAATTTATCGACCAATGTTTTCGGAGTGCACCATATTTAGGTCGATAAATCATTTTATCGACCAATGTTTTTCGGAGTGCACCATATTTTAGGTCGATAAATCAATTTATCGACCAATGTTTTCGGAGTGCACCATATTTTAGGTCGATAAATCAATTTATCGACCATTGTTTTCGGAGTGCACCATATTTTAGGTCGATAAATCCTTTTATCGACCTATGTTTTTGAAGTTCACTATATTTTAGGTCGATAAATCAATTTATCGACCAATGTTTTCGGAGAGCACCATATTTTAGGTCGATAACTCCTCTTATCGACCAATGTTTTTGAAGTTCACCATATTTTAAGTCGATAAATCATTTTATCGGTTTAAGTTATCGGCCCCTAGTCATCGATAAGCCGATAAGAGCCGACCTCCTAAAAAACAAAACACGCTAGACCCGTAATAGTCTAGCGCATTTCGTAAAACATGATTTTTATTGGTTAGTATCCGCCTCCAACATAAGAAGCACCAATGATGATTAAAAGGATGAAAAGCACAACGATTAACGCAAAGTTATTGCCATATCCACCTGTGTAACCCATGAAACAACACCTCCTTTTAGCAAGGTATACAATAGTATATGTGCTATTCGGTGTTTCGTTTGGGACACACATGGAGTCTTGCTAAAAATGGATGTCTACCTATTTTTCCAGATTACCTAACTCATAGATTGCTCTGGCATAGATTGCAGTAGCCTTCAACAGGTCATCAATTTCAATGTACTCATCAGGCTGGTGAGCGGTCATAGGCTTACCAGGGAAAACCGCACCAAAGGCAACACCATATTCCATAAACCGGGCATAGGTTGCTCCACCCGTTGATAAAAGGGTAGGTTCATCACCGGTTTCAGCCTGATAAACCTCTTGAAGAGTTTTAATCATAGGATGATTTTTATCTACATGATGCGGATTTGTTTTTCGTAAATTCTCAACTACAAAATGAAATTCCTGTACTCTTGATTGTAAAGTCTCTATGGTTTTATCATAATCTGTCGTTACAGGACAACGAATATTAAGATTTACTTCTCCTAACTCCTGGGTATAGTTAAATACTCCAGCATTTACAGTCAGAGGTCCTGTTACATCATCAGTATGTGCTATACCTAGTTTATCTCCAAGATAGTCCTGATAAAAACAAGAATCAATAAAATCAAAATACATTTTAGCTTGGGCATTAATTGATTGACATGCTAAAAAATGAGCCAACTCAATACCTGCATTCACACCTTTATTAGGCTCCATTCCGTGAGCTGATTTTCCATACAGTGTTAATGTAAGTTGTTCATTGTCGTTAGATATCAAGTATTCGAGATTGTTCTGAACACAGTACTCACTAAATGCTTTTAAAAGATTTTCAGTACCGTTTGCCAAGATGGCTATTGCTTTATCAGGTACCATATTTCCTTTTTCACCTGATTTAAAAGAGAGAACCTCAAATTCATGTGACTCAGTCGAAGTATTGTCTGACTGTATGACAAGTCGTGTATTGATTTGTCCTTTTTCAGCATGAATGATTGGAAAGTCAGCATCTGGAGCAAAACCTGCCAACGGCATTTTTTCTACTTCAACATACTTCTTCATGCACGTCATACCACTCTCTTCATCCGTTCCAAAAATGATTCGAACTGGATGCTTTAATGGTAAACCTAAATCCTTAACAATTTTTAGTCCATAATAAGCGGCCATTGTTGGCCCTTTATCATCTATCGCTCCTCTAGCAAATAACTTACCATCACGAATGGTAGGCTCAAACGGTGGGCTGACCCAGTCACCTGTTGCTGGAACAACATCTAGATGACAAAGGATTCCAATATACTCATCTGAAACTGAATCTTGATGTTTATATTCAGCATACCCAATCATACCTTCAATGTTTGTTGGAGAAAGTCCATCCGAACTTGATTTTTCAAGCATAAACTCCAGTGCTTGGCCAATGTTTTGGCCCATTGGCCTTCCTGGCTCAACTGTAGAGAGGTCCTTCACACTTTCAATTCTTAGCAAAGAACTTAGATCCTCAAGCAAATCTTCTTTTCTTTTTAAAACTTCATCATACCAATTCATAAATAGTTCACCTCATGGACGGCTTTTTTTAAAGTATACCATTTTAGTTGAATGTTAGGAATTTTCAGGTAGTGACTATGGTAGGAAACTATTCGAATCTAAAAAATAACAAAAAACCTGACCTTCACATTATCCAGAAGGTCAGGTTTTTATTTGGACGCTAATTTCGCTTGTTGTCTTTGTTTAATATTTTGAATCGTAAAGTGAACGACTAAAGACAGGGCATAGGCAAGTAAAAGTAGTAATCCTATTTCGGCTAAATTTAGTAATTTTAGGAGTAAACTTATGCCGGTAATTGAATATAATGTTCCTAGATATTTGCGGATTTTCGCATCACTGAAAGAAGAAGTAAAGATAGCACCAATTTGACCACCGATTAACGCTCCAACTATTAATGTCCCACTAATTCTATAGTCAATTGGAGTTGACGCGGCGTAAGTTAAAAATCCAGCCGTTACGATCATAAGGACACTAAGAAGGCTTGTGCCGACGGCGTATCGTGACCGATAGGCTAATATGCTAATGAGAAGTGGAACAATGATAAATCCTCCACCAACTCCTAATGTTGTTGAGATAAATCCAGCAAAAAAACCAATAAAGATTAATTTATATAAGTTAAACTCTTTTCCTGTAGAGATCTGATTAACTATCTGTTTTTCTTTTTTTAGTAATAGAGAATAGGCAAAGTAAATAATTAGAAGTAAATAACCAACAGGAATGATAGTCTCAGCTACATGAAACCTTTCCAAAAATAAAACAAATGGGTATGCAATCTGAGTTGCGATTACACCACTAATTCCAATGATTAAAGCGGGTTTCCATTGAATGTTTTGTAAACGAAAATGTGCAATAACACCTGAAAATGAGGTGCCCATTGTGTACATCAAGCTAGTTGCGATGGCAAGCACAGGTGATACGTTTAACAGTAGAAGTACAGGAGTTAGAACAAATCCCCCACCAATACCAAAGAAACCGGATAACACTCCAATTCCTATCCCGAGTAGGAGATACACAACGATATCCACATTTTTCCTCCTTTAAAATAAACACTATTTTCATCTTACTATATCCATATGGATAAAAAAAGGGATATACAACTCAAAATCTAAATGCATTCCTATTAATAAACTTATTACAACTATATTACAATAATAATTAATTTAAATATCAATTTCCTATTTGGGTTTGAAAGTGATTCATCCTATGTTAGAATAGCAACTATTCTTGTACAAGGGGGAAGAAACATGATCAAACATCAAAAAATAGTGATGCTACTTACGAGTATTTTACTCGTATTAGGCTTAGTTGGCTGTGTGGCAACTGGACAAGAATCTAAGGACAAGAGCAAAGAGGATGGAGTAGTTGCAGTTGTGAATGATGAAAATATTACACAACAAGAATTTGACGAATCCTTAGAGCAAATTAAAATGACATATGCACAACGAGGAATGAATGTTGAGGATCTAGAAGAGGCTCAAGTAAAAGAAATGGAACAACAAGTGGTAAACCAACTTGTGAACACAAAGCTATTACTTCAGGCTGCAGAAAAGAATAACATTAATGCAACAGAAGAAGAGGTAGAGCAAAGCTTAGTTCAGATTAAGGGCCAATTCGAAAACGACGAAGAATTCAATAGTGCTCTTGAAGCGAATAATCTTACTATAGCTCAATTAGAGAAACAGATCGCGGATGAACTTAAAATTAACCAATATATAACAGAGAATACAGCAGAAGTTACGGTGAAAGAAGAAGAAATCGTGGCAATGTATGACCAATACAAAGAGCAAAGCGAAGAAGTGCCAGCTTATGAAGAGGTAAAAGCACAGCTAGAACAACAAATTCAACAACAGAAAAACCAAGAAGAAGTTGGAAAACTCGTTCAAAAGCTAAGAGAAGATAGTGAAATTGAAGTTTTAATATAAGACCATTGAATTATTATAAATGTAAGCTAAAAACACCTAACAAATTGCCTAGCATTTGTTAGGTGTTTTTACGTTGATAAAAAAGTTTACAGGGCATATGACTCATATGGTGTAATAAGATAACGCTCAATAAACTCAGCTAATCCATCATTTTGGTGATGACTAGTTACAAAATCAGCTGTTGCTTTAACATCTTTATTTGCGTTCCCCATCGCTACACCAGTACCAACATGACGAAGCATCTCGATATCGTTTGGTCCGTCTCCAAAGGCTACTGCTTCATTAGGGCTAATTCGATATGCTCGAAGTAAGCTTTTTATAGCAGACCATTTAGAAACATTAGGAGCAATCAACTCAAAACCGTCATTCCAATCGATCACTTCTGCTTCTTGTTTAAATAAAGAGGATAACTCAGGACTAGGTGAACCTGTTCGAACACTATATTTAAGCACATCTTGATAATTAGCCTGTCTTAAGTTTCCGATATATCGTGGTGAAATCTTCCCAACTTTTGTCCAATAATCGATTTCTTCATTTACTTCCTTACAATAAAGGCCATTTGCCGTATGAATGATAACATTACAAGGACTTTCAGCAGTCAACTGATGAAATCGCTCTTCGTTTAATCTGATAGGTCTAAATTGTATAGGTTTTCCAGTCAAGGCATCATGAATAGCGGCACCATTTAAGCAGATCATTGGAGTTCGTAATCCAATTTCTCTATGGTATGGAGCGGTCACTTCATAGTGTCTACCAGTGGCTAGAAAAACCTTGACTCCCTGATTTACAAGCCTATAAATGGCTTCCAGATTGCGGCGAGAAATGTTGTTTGAATCTGTTAGTAATGTACCATCCATATCAATAAATACTGCACGCACATTCATATAGAATGCCTCCTTATTCGTTGGTAAATCAATCATATCACCCAAATGTTAAAGCCAAGTAAAATCAGTGTACAGATTACATGAAGATTATGGCGAAGAAGAGGAGATTGAATTTTTTATATAGAAAAAAGCACCGAATAGTGCGGTGCTAGTTACTATCGATTGTCTACTATATCTTTTGGGAAAATGGCAGGTACATCAACAAAAGGAGCACGTACTTCAATTCCTTCGCCTGTGATCGGGTGTG
Organism: Cytobacillus suaedae; assembly: GCA_014960805.1. Taxonomy (GTDB): domain Bacteria; phylum Bacillota; class Bacilli; order Bacillales; family Bacillaceae_L; genus Bacillus_BV; species Bacillus_BV suaedae. The sequence continues at coordinate 721,294 of CP063163.1, forward strand.
TGAGTCGTAATTTGGCTGCATGCAATGCCTGACGCTTAATTTCATCCCTACCACCATATAACAGATCTCCAAGTAGTGGATGACCAATATGACTCATATGTACACGAATTTGATGGGTTCGTCCTGTTTGGAGTTCAAGTTCGACTAACGACAAATTGTTTTTAGAATCATAGTCTAGCACCTTATAGTGTGAAATAGCCGTTTGGCCATTCGGGGATACCCTTCTCCTTGTTGGGTGATGACGGTCTTTTCCAATTGGGGCATCAATTGTCCCTTTTGCTTGTTTAATACGACCTTGCGCAAGTGCTAGATAAGTCCGTTTTATTTCCCTTGCTTCTAGCATCCTGTCTAGCATGGCTCCAGCCAGTTGATGTTTTGCGAACAAAACTGCACCGGTTGTATCCTTATCCAAACGGTGAATGTGACGCACTTTTGTGAACAGCCCTTTAGCTTGAAAATAATAAGCTACTCCATTTGCTAGAGTACCTAGCTGTCCTGGTTCATTAGGGTGGGTATCGATTTCATCAGGTTTGTTTACGATTACTAAATGGTCATCCTCATAAAGTACTCCAATGTCCATGTATTCAGGCTCGACGCCAAACTCTTCTTCTATAAAAAGCTGAACTTGAAACTTATCATCTTTATGTAAAGTTGAACCCCATGGAACCTGTTCCCCATTAAGTTTTACACTCTTATTCATTCTAAATTGGTGAAGCAAAGCCTTTGGAGTTTGCCATTTTTCTCTTAGTAGTTGTTCTATAGTAAGACCATCCCAACCCGTTGGGACATTGACAGTCAACCAATCTCCTTGTTTTCCTGTTTTTAACATAGGTACACCTCATATAACGATATAATACCTACAGTATAGAGGATAAAAGGGTGAAAGGAAAATAGAGTGAAGTTTCTTATCTAACATTTGATAATGTAGGAAACACTTACCTATCCAACTATTATCCTAGCTATGTTATTCTAGTACTATGAAAATGGGATGTAGAGGGTGAATTTTGGTGAAAGTGGTATATGCAGCAACTCCTGAGCAGGAAACGCATATCGAAGAGCTAGTCGAATACATTTACGGTGAGATCTTTCCACGATACTTTACAGATGAAGAAATTGTAAAGTTAGAAAGCCTGAATGTATTAGTTCATAACGATGACAATTACAATGGAACTTTGAAGGAAGCGTTTCAACTTATTTCAAGTTTACAAGCATTAATTGCAGTAGTAGAAACAGTAAAAGAAGAGGAGATTTTACTTAGCCATCGTGAAATCTTTGAGAAAAACGTAAAAACACTAGATGAATTTGGCTATTCTTTTCCTTTTAACATTGAGCAGTTCCGTGCTCAAAAGGATGAATTATCAATCAGTAAGTTTGCGAAGCCTACTAACTTGTATCTAGCTTAAAACACTACATAAAAAATCCCCCTTCATCATTGAAGAGGGATTTTTTTATTGGTTGAGTGTACTTGACTGATGAGTTGGATTCAGACTCGAAAGATCGCTATCAAATTTTACTTCACTGTTTCTTCAAACCAACTTCTAAACGTAGGTTCTTCCTGATAACCTACAATTCTGTCAACTTCTTTGCCATCAACATAGTGGATAATGGTTGGTGTAGATTCGATTCCGTAATCATTCCAGCCGTCTTCAAACTCTAATAAGTTGAACATTGGTAGGTCAATATTCATTTCTTCAGCTAGAGGTACGACAAGAGGAGATGTTTCTACACAAGCTGGGCAAGTTGGGCTGTAGAAATAAACAGTCATTGTCGCCCCATCAGCTATCCTTTGATCTAATTCCTCAGGTAGAATGATATTTTGGTAATTTGGATCCTCAAGCTGCTTGACCGTTTCAGGATGAAGGGATGATTTATTAAGGGGATTTCCTTCAGCTTTTTGTTTATTTTGTAGAGATGTAACTAATGCTAATGCTCCAAATAATACAACGATAATTGAAGTAAAGATAATGATTTTTTTCAATTAAAATACCTACTTTCTTTTTCTCATAATCATAAAGCTTGAGATTGAAATAATAATAAATGCGATTAATGCAAGAAATGGAATGGTGATAAACCCTAACCAGTTAATATATTGGCCGGTACATGGGACAATCCCACATGAAATCGAATTCTCTCCCAAAAAACTAACCTTCTGGATTAAATAGTGATAGAGTGCAATAACCCCACCAATGGTTGAGAGAACAAAGCTATATCTCGCAACTGCATAGTCTTTTTTTACAACAGCCATCCCTAATAGAAAAACGAGTGGGTACATAAAAATACGTTGATACCAACAAAGCTCACATGGAATGTACTTTTGAATCTCTGAAAAGTAAAGACTACCGAGTGTTGCAATGAGAGAAGCTGCAAACGAGAGGAAAAGAAGATTTTCCTTTTTTTTATTGTCTGATTCATTAATATACATAGTAATACCTCACAATAAGTTGTCCTACGTAAAATTATAGACCTAACCTCAATCATTGTAAATTGATAGCTTTATGACAATTTCCGTAACTAAGTTGAATTATTTTTACAAGGGACATACAATGTAGACAGTCTTTATATTTTATATGGAATCGATTCCAAAGGAGTTGGATAGGATGCAAAAAAAATGGTGGAAAGAAGCAGTTGTTTATCAAATTTACCCTAGAAGCTTTAAGGATAGCAATGGAGACGGAATTGGTGATATCAAAGGAATCACCTCTAAACTTGATTACTTAAAAGAGCTTGGAATTGATGTTGTCTGGTTATCTCCCGTATACAAATCTCCAAACGATGACAATGGATATGACATAAGTGATTATCGAAACATTATGGATGAGTTTGGAACGATGGCAGATTGGGATGAAATGCTTTCAGAGATGCATAAACGTGGTATTAAGCTCATGATGGACTTAGTTGTAAACCATAGTTCAGATGAGCATGCCTGGTTTGTTGAATCACGTAAATCAAAGGATAACCCATATCGTGATTATTATATTTGGCGTCCAGGACAAGATGGGCAAGAGCCGAATAACTGGGAATCTGCTTTCAGTGGCTCAACATGGGAATATGATGAAGCGACAGGTGAATACTTTTTACATATCTTTTCAAAAAAACAGCCTGATTTAAACTGGGAAAATCCGAAGCTTCGTGAAGAAGTTTATGACATGATGAAATTCTGGTTAGATAAAGGAATTGACGGCTTCCGAATGGATGTAATCAACTTTATTTCAAAGGTTGATGGTTTACCAAGTGCACCTAATCCAGAAGGGAAAAAATATGTGTCAGGCCATGAATACTTTATGAATGGACCTAGAATTCATGAGTTTTTACACGAAATGAATCAAGAGGTTTTATCAAAATACGACATCATCACAGTAGGCGAAATGCCTGGCGTTACACCGGAACAAGGTGTCCTTTATACCGATGAAGATCGTAACGAGCTAAATATGGTCTTTCAGTTTGAGCATATGGATCTTGACTCAGGACCAGGTGGAAAATGGAATCTTAAACCACTAGAATTGGCTGACTTAAAGAAGTCGCTATCTAAATGGCAAACAGAACTTGAGGGAAAAGGCTGGAATAGCTTGTACCTTAACAACCATGATCAGCCTAGAGTCGTTTCACGTTTCGGTGATGATAAACAATATCGTGTAGAGTCTGCAAAAATGCTAGGTACTCTTCTCCATATGATGCAAGGTACACCTTACATCTATCAAGGTGAAGAGTTAGGTATGACGAATGTGAAATTTAACTCGATTGATGAATACAAAGACATTGAAACCTTAAATATGTATAAAGATAAGGTACAAGAAAATGGTGAAGACCCTGAAAAAGTTATGCTCTCGATTTATACTAAGGGCCGTGATAATGCTAGAACACCTGTGCAATGGGATTCAACTGACCATGCGGGCTTCACAACTGGCACACCTTGGATTCAAGTAAATCCTAATTATCAAGAGATTAATGCAGAGAAAGCAGTTAATGATGACAACTCTGTCTTCCATTACTATAAGAAGCTAATTCAGCTTCGTAAGCAGCATGAAATTATTGTCTACGGTTCGTATGAAATCATTCTAGAAGACCACAAGGAAATCTATGCTTATACGAGAACTTTAGGAGATGAAATATTACTTGTGATAACGAACTTCTCAGGTGAAACCCCAACGTTCACCTTACCTGAAGGTTTGAGTTTTACACAGCAAGAATTACTGATTAGCAATTATGATGTAAATGATGATGAAAAAATAAACGAAGTTATGTTAAAGCCATGGGAAGCAAGGGTATATAAATTAGCATAACCAATGTAATGCGCATTTGTATTTTTCGAGAACTTTAGCTATGTAATTTTTTCTACCTATATTCATGGACAGAAAGGTCAAAATAAATCCTGAAAGGGGAGGATTTATTTTGACAATGTCAGTTAGAGAGTTAATGACTGAAAATGTAGCCACTGTAACACCGAGTCAAACGATTCAAGAAGCAGCATCTATTATGAGTGAATACAATGTGGGATCCGTTCCTGTTGTTGAAAATGGTCAATTAAAGGGTATTGTTACAGACCGTGATATTATCATTCGATCAACAGCTCAAGGTATGGGGAGTTCTACCCCTGTCTCACATTGCATGACATCAAACCTCGTCCAAGGTTCTCCTTCAATGAGTGTTGAAGAAGCTACTTCTCTTATGTCTCAGAATCAAATCAGACGTTTACCAATCGTTGAGAATAACAACTTAGTTGGTATTGTGGCACTTGGGGATATTGCTACAACTCATACGTTTGATCATGAGGCAGAGCAGGCATTAACCAATATTTCTGAACCGTCTACTCCACAGATATAGAGAGAGAAAATGGGTACTCGCATGCGCGGGTGCCTTTTTTGATATACTAAAAATAACGAATATAGTTTGGAACTAGGGGGAGAAGAATTTTGTCAAAAATAGACTTATCTAAATTTGAAAAGAAAATGATGATACGACAAATCGGCCATAAGGATATAAGTGACATTATAGCACTACAGAAGATTTGCTTTCCTGGGATGGACCCATGGACAAAAAAACAACTAGAAAGTCACCTTGAGGAATTTCCTGAGGGTCAAATTTGTGTTGAATATGATGGAGACATTATTGGGTCGTGTTCAAGTCTTATTGTTAACTTTGATGAATATGATGACCGCCATACTTGGGATGACATTACAGATGGAGGCTATATCACTAATCATAATCCTGATGGCTATAACCTATATGGAATTGAAGTCATGGTCCATCCGGATTTTAGAGGTATGAAAATTGGGAACCGTCTATATGATGCTAGGAAGGACCTAGCACAAAGGTTAAATCTGAAAAGTATTATTATTGGAGGCCGAATTCCGTTTTATCATAAGCATGAAAAGGAAATGTCTCCAAGAGAGTATGTTGAACAAGTAACCACACATAAGTTGTATGATCCTGTCCTTTCGTTTCAGTTAATGAATGGATTTACATTAATGAGGATCAACCCAAATTACTTACCAGATGATCTTGCATCGAATAAATTTGCTACCTTAATGGAATGGAATAATATTGACTATCGAGCAAAAACAAAGCGACACTACAAAACAGCTTTTCCAGTCCGAATTTGTGTCGTTCAATACATGATGAAGCAAATCGAATCCTTTGATGAATTTGCAAAGCAGGTTGAATATTATACCGATGTAGCTTCAGATGCTGGATCAGATTTTGCTGTATTCCCAGAAATCTTTACAACTCAGTTAATGTCTTTCTTAGATGAAAAAATTCCAAGTAAAGCTGTGCAAAAACTAACGGAGTATACCGAACAATATATTGAATTATTCAATGATCTTGCTGTTAGATATAATGTAAATATCATTGGAGGTTCCCACTTTGTAGAGGAAGAGGAAGGAAAAATTTATAACATTGCATATTTGTTTAGACGTGATGGAACCATTGAGAAGCAATACAAAATTCATATCACACCTAATGAACGAAAATGGTGGGGAATTACACGTGGTGATAAAGTAAGGGTATTTGATACAGACTGTGGTAGAATTGCAATCCAAATTTGCTATGATATCGAGTTCCCAGAGCTTGCCCGAATTGCCACTGACCAAGGTGCTAAAATTATTTTTACCCCATTCTGTACAGAAGATCGTCAAGGCTACTTACGTGTACGCTATTGTGCGCAGGCTAGAGCGGTTGAAAATCAAATCTATACTGTAATAGCAGGAACAATCGGAAATCTGCCTCAAACGGAAAATATGGATATTCAGTATGCACAATCCGCTATATTTGCACCATCAGATTTTGAATTCGCACGTGACGGTATCGTGGGTGAATGTAACGCTAATATCGAAATGGTTATCATTGGGGATGTCGATTTAGAAATTCTACGTCGTCAGCGTCAAAACGGAACAGTAAGACAATTAAAAGACCGTAGACCAGATATTTATAATATTAACTATAAAGAATAGCAATCAGAGACCAAAACACTCATAGGTGGTTTGGTCTTTTTGTGCTAAAAATTTAGATGATGAGGAGTTATATAAACAATGGTATATTTAGAGTAAATCTATTACTCTTACGGGAGAAAATAAATGAGGAAATTAAAGGTCTGGGCAAGGAACTTAAAACGACAATTATTTGTCCTTTATTTAGCTTATAAGGATGAAAGGGTACTATGGTTTGCTAAACTGTTTGCTGCATGTGTTGTAGCTTATGCATTTAGTCCAATTGATTTAATCCCTGATTTCATACCTATACTTGGGTATTTAGACGATGTGATTCTAGTTCCATTAGGCATAATGTTTGCGTTAAAATTGATTCCAAAAGAAGTAATAGCCGAATGTGAAATAAAGGCAGAAGAAATGATGAAGAAGGGTAAACCGAAAAATTGGGTTGTTGGTTCACTCATCATTATAGTTTGGTCCATCATTTGCTTTTGGCTGATTATATATTTTATCAATTGTTTACCTAATAACTAGGTTCAATAAATGAAAGAACTCACTCTAAGTTCTCAAGAGTGAGTTCTTTTTTGCTGAATTTAATTTCGGAAAATAATATAAGCAAGGTAAACGATGTAGATGATTGCTAAAAAACTTCCTTCTTTTTTGGAAATCTTAAAATTTGTTCTTGATAGGATTAGCAATAAAACAGAAACAATAATCATCAGCCACATATCTTGAAAGATTTTTGGATCCACAGCTAATGGATGGATCGTTGCTGAGGCTCCTAAAATGAAAAAGATATTAAAAATATTGCTACCTACAATGTTTCCTATTGCAATCTCAGTTTGTTTCTTTAACGCTGCAGTTATAGAAGTGACCAATTCAGGCAGGGACGTACCTACAGCAACAATGGTTAAACCAACAAGAGTTTCACTCATCCCCAGGGCAAGAGCAATTTCAATACTGTTTTCAACGACAAGGCTACCACCAAATACAATTCCGACTAGACCTCCAATTGTTAATAAAACATTCTTTATCCATGTTTTCTTTTCAGGCATAACCTGATTCTCATCAAGCTGACTTCGATTATTCCTTGCCATTTCGAAGACATAGTAGAGAAATACAGCAAAGAAAAGTAGTAAAATCATACCTTCTGTTCTCGTTATTAAATTGATGTCTGCGTATTGAAGTTGTATATCACTAATCAGGAATAATAACGCAACGGCTGCTAACAAAGCAAAAGGTATTTCTTTTCTGATGGTATCGTTTTGAACGGCCAACGGGAATACGATCGCCGTAACCCCTAAAATGAAAGTGGCATTAAAGATGTTGCTTCCAACGACATTCCCAATCGCTACGTCACTGTTTCCTTCAAAGGCAGCAATAAAGCTTACAGAAGCCTCCGGAGCACTGGTACCAAAAGCAACGATTGTTAAACCAATCAGCATTGGTGACACCCTCAAGAACTGTGCTATTTTCGAAGCACCATCTACAAAATAATCTGCCCCTTTAATTAATAGAACAAATCCTACGAGCAATAACAGATAAGTCATTTGTTTCACCTCTTTCTAAAACATCGTTTAAATTATTTGTATGTTAATTATTTAGTATACACAAATGGAAAATAGTTATTTTGGATATGCATTTTTACGTCTTTACATTTTTCTACTATAATGAAAGTGGACCAAACGACGACTTTTGTCAAAAAATTTCCTACTTTTTTAAAAGGAATAGCATATGCTGATGAAGAAACTCTATAAAAGTAAATAATAAAAAGCAGGTGGGACAACGAATGAATTGGAAAGAAGTATACGAGCTTTGGATGAATTTTGAAGGGTTAGACCCAGAACTAAAGCAGTTATTAAACGAAAACCAACATAACGAAAAGGAACTTGAAGATTGCTTTTATAAAACATTGGAATTTGGAACTGGGGGTATGCGTGGAGAAATTGGTCCTGGTACCAATAGAATGAATGTTTACACAGTTCGTAAAGCATCTGAAGGATTAGCGAAATACATAGATTCTTTTGGGGAAGAAGCAAAAAAACGTGGTGTTGTAATTGCCTTTGATTCCCGTCATAAATCACCAGAATTTGCAATGGAGGCTGCAAAAACACTTGCGACACACGGCATTCAAACGTATGTGTTTGAGGAATTGCGTCCAACACCTGAGCTTTCTTTTGCAGTTCGACACTTGAATGCATTTTCTGGAATTGTTGTAACAGCCAGTCATAATCCACCTGAATACAATGGCTACAAAGTCTATGGTTCAGATGGTGGGCAACTACCACCTGCAGAGGCTGATGTTGTAATTGACAAGGTAAATGAAATTGAAAATGAATTGTTGATCAATGTAGAACCTGAGGGTGTTTTAAAAGAAAGAGGCTTAATTTCTATTATAGGAGAGGAAATCGATAAAGCCTATAATGACAAACTAATGACCATCTCTTTAAATCCGTCTTTATCTAAAGAAGTGGATGTAAAGGTTATTTTCACTCCTTTACATGGTACGGCCAACAAGCCAGTACGAAGAGGACTTGAAACGCTAGGATATCATAATGTGTCAGTAGTTAAAGAGCAAGAACTACCAGATCCAAACTTCACGACTGTGAAATCACCTAATCCAGAAGAGCATGCCGCTTTTGAATTAGCTATTCGTGATGGAGAGAACATGAATGCAGACCTTTTGATCGCAACAGACCCAGACGCAGATCGACTAGGGATTGCCGTAAAAGACCATAAAGGTGAATATATCGTATTAACTGGTAACCAAACAGGAGCCATCTTACTTGACTATATCCTTTCACAGAAAAAAGACAAAGGCATCTTACCAAGTAATGGTGTTGTGTTAAAGACAATTGTTACTTCTGAAATTGGCCGTGATATTGCAAAAGCCTATGGCTTGACGACGATTGATACACTAACAGGCTTCAAATTTATCGGAGAAAAAATTAAGGAATATGAGCGAACTGGTCAATATACATTCCAATTTGGGTATGAAGAAAGCTATGGTTATTTAATTGGTGATTTTGCTCGTGACAAGGATGCAGTTCAGGCAGCACTGTTAGCAGTCGAAGTTTGTGCTTTTTATAAAAAGAATGGTTTCACCCTTTATGAAGGATTATTGGAAGTATTTAAAAAGTACGGTTACTACCGTGAAGGACTTGAATCTCTCACTCTTAAAGGGAAAGAAGGAGCAGAGCAGATTGAACGTCTCCTAACAAACTTTAGAAATTCACCACCTGTTGAAATTGGCAGTCAAAAAGTTGTTCTAGTTGAAGATTATAAAACTAGCCAGTCTTTAAAGGTAGCTTCAGGAGCTTCGGAAGAAATTGCCTTACCTAAATCCAATGTACTGAAATACTACCTAGAAGATGGTTCATGGTGCTGCGTGAGACCTTCAGGAACAGAACCAAAGGTCAAATTCTACTTTGGGGTAAAAGGGTCTTCCCTTGAAGACAGTGAAAAAAATCTTCAAGACATTTCAGCAGATTTAATGGAGCAAGTTCATAATCTCTTAAAGGAAACAGCAAGGCCTTAATGGTCTTGTTGTTTTTTTATATGATTAAATTGCTAGTAAAGTGTATAATCTAAACCTTAGTACAAAGAAGGAATAGGGGTGCTTTTTATGCAAAAAAATCAAGTAGCTATTGTGACTGGAGCTTCAAGAGGAATAGGGAAAGCCATTGCTTTTAAGTTGGCAGAAATAGGTACAAAACTTTCATTAGTAGGGAGCTCTGAGGAAATTCATAAAACCGGAGAAGAATTGAAAGCAGCGGGATTTAATGAGGTTGAAACGTACCAGGTGGATGTATCAAATGAGGTGCAAATGAAAGAACTAGTTGAGAAAACTGTAAATAAGTTTGGTACGATTGATGTTTTAGTAAATAATGCAGGCATCGGATTTTTCAAGCTTGTAGAGGAAACTAGCGTTGAAGAATGGAGCAAAGTATTTGAGGTGAACGTCCAAGGAGTTTTTGTTGGAAGTAAGGCAGTATTGCCACATATGAAAGAGAAAAAGCACGGAACAATCATTACAATTTCATCTGATGTAGGAAGATATACCATTCCAAATGGAGCAGCCTATACCTCAACAAAATACGCCGTTCAAGGATTCTCAGGTGCTTTAGCGCAAGAGGTTAGAGAATACGGGATTCGAGTAGGGACTATTAACCCTGGCATGGTCGATACATACTTTAACAACTCTACACAAGGTACAGCTGATAAGGAAGAATGGTTAAAAGCAGAAGATGTAGCTGAAGCCGTTGTCTATATGGCAACTGCACCAAAGCATATGGTTATTGATGAAATCGTGTTGCATCCATTGATTCAGCAATATCCTATATCATAAAGAGAGAGTGTCGATTGATTTTAGGTTTAATGGTGTTTGGAAAAATTTATGTATTCGGACTAGCCGAGTAGAATACCAGCCGCCGAAGTCTGAAAACCCAAGGAATTCGGACTAGCTGAGTTAATTACCAACTGCCAAAGTCCGAAAACCCAAGGAATTCGGACTAGCCGAGTTGATTACTAACTGTTGAAGTCCGAAAACCCAAGGAATTCGGACTAGCTGAGTTGATTACCTACTGCCGAAGTCCGAAAACCCGAGGAATTCGGACTAGCCGAGTAGAGTACCAGCAGCCGAAGTCTGAATCCCAAAGGAATTCGGACTAGCTGAGTTGATTACCAACTGCCGAAGTCAGAAAACGCTAAGGATTCGGACTAGCTGAGTTGATTACTAGCAGCCGAAGTCCGAAAACGCCAAGGATTCAGACTAGCCGAGTAGAATACCAGCTCCTGAAGTCCAAATCCCCAAGGAATTCGGACTAGCTGGTTTGATTACCAGCTGCCGAAGTCCGAAACCCCCAATAATTCGGACAAGCCGAATAGAGTACCAGCTCCTGAAGTCCGAATTCCCCAAGAATTCGAACATGCAAAGGCGATGACTACCTTCATTATCCGAATAATTCATATACCCCCTCCGCCCTATTTAATCAAAACCTGTTCGAAATAACCCCTTATCTTAATCATCCAAAATACATTCGTAATCCAACCCAGAGTTAAAAATAAATATCATTCCCACACCCAAATAGTGCCCACATCAATTAAATCTCTACGACTAAAGTCCGAGACCAATACAAGACTTTTTCCTAAAGAAGGGATTACCTAATAAACGTATAATAATAAGTAATTAGATATGTTCAAAGGGGAGCTGAAATCCGAGTGGAAATGGGAGAGCGAAGAATACAAGAACTACAAACCTTAAAAGTCATCGCAGAGACGTTAAATCAATGTAATGAATTAGATGCCATGCTTTCAGAAGTGTTAAAGGAACTTCTTCACATTATAGGACTTGAAACAGGGTGGATTTTTTTAATTGATGAAAAAGGGAACTACACCTTAGCTGCGGACTATCAATTGCCCCCAGGCCTAAAGTGGAAGCATAAATCCCCAATGTGTGAGGGTGGGTGCTGGTGTTTAGATAAATATAATGATGGCCGTCTAAAAGGTGCTGCTAACATCATGGAATGCAAACGAATCGAAAATGCATTCAAGTACGAGTGGGGCGACACAAAGGGCATTACCCATCATGCAACTGTTCCATTACGGGCTGGAGAAGAAAAGTTTGGGTTGCTTAATGTTGCTGGCCCGAATAAATCTCATTTTTCAAGCGAAGAGCTTGCTTTATTGGAAGCAGTTGCCTATCAAATAGGATCAGCCATAAAGCGAATTAAGCTTGCAGAAAATGAGCAAAACCTAGCACTCCTTGGAGAGCGTAATCGTCTCGCACGTGACCTCCATGATTCAGTAAATCAACTCCTTTTTTCACTAATGCTTACGGTACGTGGTACAAAGGAAATGACGGATGATCCGCAAGTGAAAGAAATGCTTTCATACATGCAGGAATTATCACAAGAAGCTTTGAGTGAAATGAGAGGATTAATCTGGCAACTGCGTCCACAAGGACTCGAAGATGGTTTAGCGAGTGCATTATTAAGCTACGGAAAAGTGTTAGGACTTGAGCTCGAGGTGGATGTTAAAGGGGTTATTGATTTACCAAGCCATGTAGAAGAATGTCTTTGGAGAATAGGACAAGAGGCTTTAAATAATTGCAAAAAACATGCAGGTTCAAAACAATCCAACATTGAAATAACTGTGAAAAACAAAGGGGTAACAATGGTTATTAAAGATGCTGGCTGTGGATTCCATTATGACCCTAATGCAACAATACCGTCACTAGGTCTTGCCAGTATGAAGGAAAGAACCGAGATGCTAAAAGGTAGTTTTACACTACAGAGCGAGGTTGGAAAAGGAACCACAATTAAGGTAGATATCCCAATTAAAGGAGGAGGGTAAAGGATGTCAATAAAAGTATTAATTGCAGATGATCACCATGTCGTTCGTAGAGGGTTGCTTTTTTTCTTAAAAACCCAAAAAGAAATAGAGATTGTTGGTGAAGCAACGAATGGCAAAGAGGCTGTGGAGTTAGTGGAACAACTAAAGCCTGATGTAATATTAATGGATCTAGTCATGCCCGAAATGGACGGTATAGAAGCGACAAAAATGATAAAGGAAAAGCATCCAGACATTCATATCCTAATTCTTACAAGCTTTTCAGATCAGGACCATGTTATCCCAGCAATTCAAGCTGGAGCAACAGGTTATCAGCTAAAGGATATCGAGCCTGATGAGCTTGTTAAGGCAATAAAGGCTGTCTATAACGGAGACAGTCAGCTTCATCCAAAGGTAACGGCCCATGTTATGACTCATTTATTAAAGGGAGATAAAAAGGAATCAAATCTACTTGATGAACTAACTAGAAGAGAATTGGAAGTTCTAGCTGAAATTGCAAAAGGAAAAAGCAACAAAGAAATTGCTTCGAGTCTTGTTATAACTGAAAAAACAGTTAAGACTCATGTTTCAAATATCTTAGCAAAGCTTGAGCTTGCAGACCGGACACAGGCTGCTCTTTACGCTGTAAAACATGGAATCCAATAGTCTCATCTCAGTCTATAGTCGTAGAAAGTACTGGATATCTAAGTCTATTTTCGTAGATAAAGTTAAATCCTTACACCGATTTAGAAATGTTTGGTATCTCTTATACTAAAAGTAACAACACAAATAAAAAGGAGAACTTTATCATGAAACTTTTAATCATAAATGGATCACCAAGAAAATCAGGAAGAACTGGCATTGCTGCAAGGTACATCTCTAAAAAATACAATGCGGACATGATTGATTTAAGCGAAGGTAAATTACCTATGTTTAATGGAGAAAGTGAGCAATCTGAGATACCTTCAGTTATCGAACTAAAGAAAGCCGTAGCTCAGGCAGATGGTGTGATACTAGCTTCACCTGAATATCATGGTGCAATGAGTGGCGCGTTAAAAAATGCATTGGACTTTTTAGGAAGTGATCAGTTTGCCCATAAACCAGTTGCTCTTCTAGCTGTAGCAGGTGGTGGCAAAGGTGGCATTAATGCTTTAAACAATATGCGGACAGTCGGCCGTAGTCTTTATGCAAATGTAATCGCAAGACAACTTGTGTTAGATCCACCAAACTTTGATCGCGATAATGATACACTCAACTTTTCTGCTGAAGATCAAGTTGCTGCATTGCTAACAGAATTACAGCTTTTTGTTAAGCTATACCAACAAGCATGATAAGAGGGATACTATGAAAAGTCTATATAAAGATTCCCGTTTGCACAAGATTCTTGCAGCCAATATCTTATCATCAATTGGATCAGGAATCACGATGATAGCGGTTCCTTGGTTATTGATTGCTAAAAGCAATGGTGATGTATTATTCGGCTATGCATCTATTGCTGTAACAATGATTATGCTACTTGTAACACCCTATATCGGAATGATGATTGATCGTACTTCACGAAAAAAACTACTTTTGGTAGGAGAAATCATTGGTTTTGGAATGGTAGGAGCTTTTGCCTTTTGGGGGTTGGTGGGATATAACTATGAAACCTGGCATTTGCTTATTATTTTTGGGAGTGGTTCTTTATATTACACATTGTTTTACCCAACCCTATTTGCTTTCAATCAGGAGATATTTGAAAAAAATCAATACAAGGAACTTAATGGCGTTATGGAAGTTCAAGGACAGCTTTCAACCGTTCTATCTGGCGGGGTTGCTAGCTTATTGGTTACCAAAATTGATTTGAAATGGATCCTGCTTGTTGATGCTTTAACCTTTTTAGGTGCATTCTTACTCATTCTATCCATTCCCTATTCACGAATGAAATTTGAGCAAATAACCCAACCTTTTTTGACCAAAATGCTTGGTGGTTATCATTACATGAAAAAGCAACCTGTCCTTTTTTGGTTCCTTCTAGCTTCCTTTATGCCTTTTATCGGAATCATGGTGACAAATTATGTTTTCCCCATCTATGTTGAAGATATATTAAAAGCGGATGCAAGCGTATTTGGAACACATAGTATGATTTATGGGATTGGGGCAGTACTAGCGGGCATTTTTATTCCTATCTTATTATCAAAAGTAGAAACCCGGCTTTCTATTGTACTAACGGTCGCGCTTTTTACCATTTCAATAACCATGTTTATATTCTTTCCTTATATTCCGGTCTTTTACTTGTTAACAGTTTTCATTGCCTTTGGGAATGCTGGAACGAGGGTTGCACGTAATTCCTTAATGATGGATATCATTCCTAATGATAAAATTGGCCGTGTCGACAGTCTATTTAGAGTGATTGGATATGGAATGAGAATTGTACTTCTAAGTATTTTTACAAGCGCAATTTCAGGTGCAAATGTCTTGCTTCCATTTAGTTTATTGAGTGTAGTGTTAATCATTTCTTCACTCATTATTATCTTTAGTTTAAACATAAATGTACAAAAAAATGATTATATAAAGGATGGGGCATTATAACCCCATCCTTTTCTTTACATTAATGCAGTTATTTCTTGATCGACTTCTCTAAATTCTGTAGCGTGATCAATGTATCGTAGTAAAGAATATAGGTGTTTTTCAATCACCGAATAGTCTTTTTCAAAGTTGTAGGCATGTAAAAAATGTTCAATTTTCTTTGATAGAAAATCATCATTGGTTCTCACCATTAGAATAAGCAAGTTATCCCACTGTGAGCGGTGTGTGTAATATAGTGCCTTGTCATAATCAACTATATTCAACATTGGTTCCTCCTTTTCTGAGGAGTTGAGTATAGTTTGTGGAGTTCATCTTATTTATTGCACTGAAAATGTTGGTGGGAACACCAAATCATTTTTTATAAGTAAATTCAAGTGAATTGGGAATGTTGTAAATGAGTAAATAAAATTTATTGGAGTTTTTAACATGAGCCGGATTTTTATTATATCTTTAGTCTTTCTTATTCTTTATCCAACGATTACATTAAGTGCTGAAATCGTGAATCCTCAGCAAGTGTATACCTATAATGAAATGACAAGTGACCTTTCTTTATTAAAAGAGAAATATCCAGAAGAGCTTGAAGTAATAACAATTGGTCATACAACATTTGGTCGAGAGATACCTGCTGTAAAGCTTGGTAAAGGTAGTGAAAATGTACTATTTATTGCCTCTCATCATGGCAGAGAATGGCTCACAACTAATCTCCTTATGGAGATGCTTGAAGTTTATACAGAAGCGTATCATAACCAAGAAAAAATCTATGGATACGATACATCCATCTTAGACAATGTATCCATTTGGTTTGTGCCAATGTTAAATCCAGATGGAGTAACAATACAACAGCAAGGTGCAGCTGGATTTCCACTTAGTTATAAAGAAATATTGCTGGAGATGAACGAGAATGATTTGAATTTTAAAAAGTGGAAGGCAAATGGAGTCGGAATTGATTTAAACCGTCAATATCCAGCAGGATGGGATGAGATTTCCGGGGACTCTCCGTATGTTTCTTATCATTATTACAAGGGAACAAAACCAGTTGAGGCTGAAGAGGTTCGTGCACTTGTAAGGTTTACTTATGAAATTGACCCATCAATTGCCGTTGCCTATCACTCATCAGGAAGAGTCTTGTATTGGTACTATAATAACCGTCCTCACTTAGTTAAAAGAGATAAGAGGATCGCTGAAGAGTTTTCAAGGATAACCGGGTATGAATTAGCAGATCCACCAGAAAATGCTGTGGGTGGAGGTTATACAGACTGGTTTATTTCAGAATTTAAACGACCAGCCTTTACGGCGGAAATCAGCTTTAATGTTACAGAAACAAATCCACCTCTTTATGTATTTTCAGAAGAGTGGAGAAGAAACAAAGCGATTGGTTTAATGATTGCAACAGAAGCTAAAAAAATCAATAAATGATTCTCATCTATCTGGACAAACTACTCATTAGAAAGAGCAAAAGGGGGAAAAACATTGAAGAAAACTTCATATAAATATTGTCTTGTTGCATTTTTAGTTAGTATTTTTGCTCTGGCTCAATTAGGTTCTACCGCCTATGCACAGCCTGAGGATTATAAAAAATGGAGCAGGATTGCAGTAGATATTGTGAAACTAAATTACCCTGATGAACAATTAAGTGACTATGACTATAAGGGTAGAAAAGAGATATCTGATACTCAAGCACAGGACACGTTTGAGTTCCAGGTTAAAAATGAAAACCGTACAAAAAGTGTAAATGTGTATGTTACGTTTAATCCGAAAACAAATTCACTAATTACTGCTTCTTTGGAAGAGATTAGAACACCATAGGTTATTAAGAATACTTTCTCTATATTGGCACCTTGATTAGGTGTCTTTTTCTATGTAAACTAGTAAATTTCCCTCAATTTTCAAAAGAAGTTAGAATCCTTTCTCATCATTTATCATATTTATTCATAAATTGTGATAAGGACGAAAAGGGGGAGATCGACATGAGACTGGAAGACCGAAAGCAGCTTGAGTATGCAATTGATGAAATTACGGAAATCGCAAAAGGTTTTGGTCTTGATTTCTATCCGATGAGATATGAAATTTGCCCTGCTGATATTATTTATACATTTGGTGCTTATGGTATGCCAACTCGCTTTTCACACTGGAGCTTTGGGAAGCAATTTTATAAAATGAAGCTTCAATATGACTTAGGTCTAAGTAAAATTTATGAGCTCGTCATTAACTCAGATCCATGTTACGCATTTTTATTAGATACAAATTCTTTAATTCAAAATAAATTAATTGTTGCTCACGTACTTGCTCACTGTGATTTCTTTAAAAATAACTGCCGCTTCGGTAACACAAAAAGAGATATGGTAGAGAGTATGTCAGCTACTGCCGAACGTATTTCACACTACGAGCGAATACATGGTAAAAGGGAAGTCGAAACCTTCTTAGATGCAGTACTTGCCATTCAAGAGCATATTGATCCATCTCTTATGAGACCCAAGCTTTCCTGGACTCTTGATGATTTAGAGGAAGAAGAAGAAATGACTCCGGCTGCTACTGATTACGATGATCTTTGGTCATTAGATGAAAGAAATAAACCTAGACCAATTATGAAAAAGAAAAAGAAGAAATTCCCACCAAATCCTGAAAAGGACATCTTGTTATTTATAGAAGAATATAGCCGAGAGCTTGAAGAATGGCAACGCGATATATTAACCATGATGCGAGAAGAAATGCTCTACTTCTGGCCTCAACTAGAAACGAAAATCATGAACGAAGGCTGGGCTTCGTATTGCTAAGGTGCTTAAAGAATAATTCATATAATCCTTATTTGCTTCTTCAACTAGAGCACCCGTTAGCACAACAGAAAACAATTATTTAAGCACTCCAAGTACCTTAGTAAAAAACTCTTTGTAATCTAATTCATCATAAAATTTACCGTCAAGCTCTTCTAATAAGTCCATTCTTTCGTCTTCATCTTCGGTGCTATTATATATATTAATACCCTTTTGTAATAGTTGAGAAAGAAAAGGTAATTCTAATTCAGTGAGAACAGATAAAATTTCGTTATTGTATTTGTTTTCAGTATTAAAAAAGAATTGGTCAAACCCTCCATTGTTTAGTTCACTAACAATCATATCAAGCAAATAAAACTTTCTTTCATTCATATCCAATCCTGTTAAGCCATTGTCTCTTTCTTTTTTTTGTATAATTTCTGCTATGTCATAAAATTTCTGTTCATTTTCAGAACTACTTTTGAAAATGCTTTGATATGTACTCATTCTTACCTCCCTGTTATTTTGATTTTATTATTTGGTAAATAACACCGCTTGTTCAACATTCCTGCTCCTTTACGGAATAAGAGCTGCCGCATTCGACAGCCCTATTGTTTAGCTATTGCCCCCGATAGTTGAACAAATACCTTAAAAAATGCGATAAAGTTTCTTGGACTAATTTACTCTAGCAATTGTTTAAAGAATCCCTCTAATTCATTAGCGTTATCAAGAAATACATACTCTCCGTTATCCACATCAATTCTGTTCACATAAATTTTTCCGTCAAAATAGCTAATTGTAATTGTCTTAGCAGTATTTAAATCAATAATTAGTTTTGCATTTGATTGAAGTGGAAACTCCACTTGATTGACTCTATCAGAGTCATATTCATTGAACAAATCAACAACTGAACTGTAATCTTCTTTTGATACAGGTTTTATGTCAGAGGCTTCTGTCCATAGAAAAACTCCAGAAATTTGTTCCTTTTCAATAGGCTGATGAGGTGACTTTTTTTCGATTAACTGCCAACCAATTAAAACAATCCCTATCAGAACAACAGTAAAAGTATATTTTTTCATTTTAATCCTCCAGTTCGAATCATTACTTCAACAAACCTGCTCCATTAGTGAAAGAAGCCACTGCTCGGTGCACTAAATCCTTCAATAGATTTATGCACCTTGTATATCTTTATCATATGTTTCAGCAACAAACTCAAAATCTAAATCGTCTTTATTAATAAATACACTTTCGTTTAATGTATGTCCTGTTAATGGAGAAACAATATCGACTTCAACAAGGTTAAACCCTACTTTGAAAGCCTCCTCAACATCTAGTCCACCAGTTAAAAAATGTTTCCCATCACCAAATGACTTAAAAATTAACACTTTATCTTCCAAGTCAACGCTATTGATGTCAATCCACTCACAGTCTACCAAAGCTTTAATTGAGAGATATTTAGGGATACATTCAATATGATTTATCCCCTTATAACATCCTAATGTAAGGTTGTAGGTATGAGCTTCCTTATGTTTTATTTCAATGCCATATTTATAGGTGAAGGTATTATAAACCATTTCATAAAACAGTGGCTCAATTATATCGTCCCATGGATCGTATGCAAAGGCATGAATTGGTATTAGATGTGGATATAAACTCACAATAGCTCTTTGAAAATTTAATAATACCTCTGTATCAGTAATCTCCTTTAATGCTTCATCAATTTCATGATTATTAATTTTATTTACTCTGTTATCAATCATTAGAATTCCCTCTTATGTTTTAATCTTTTCTTTTAAGAATTACTAAACATGTTAATATAACTCGGTTTACATGACATATTTTTTTCAACTAACCTGCGTCTATAATTCAACAAAAGAAACTCTAATCCTTCTTGAATTAGAGCTCCCGTTAGTGAAAAGTTTACTTTAAATATTTATTCGTTTAATAGGTGTTTTTGGAAGTACGTCAACTGAAACATCCACTTCAATCTTCATTGGAAAGACACTCTTAATATCTTTGTTTAATTTTGATGAGAATGGAATAGGACCTGTTGCTTCTAATACAAAATCTGGTGCAGGCGGTAAATGTAATACTTCCCATTCATCATCTAACTTAAAGGAGATAGAGAAAATGTCATCTGTTTGTATATTGAATTGTCCAATTCCAAACAAGACTGTACTATCGTTTAACACACCCTTTAGCCTCACCCAGTAATCTTCTTCACTTAACATTTTTTCTAATCCAACATTAAATGGCTCCACAAATTCATCATATTCTTCTACATCCATTTCAGCAGTTTTCCATATTGGATTTAAATCGAAATCGCTCAACTCTAATTCATGAATAGATTTTTTCATGTCAAAACTCCTTGTGTTTTATAACAAGTTTTAACTTGTCGTTCTTTAACTATTCTGCACGTTAGCACAAGAAGCAACTGTCATTAATGATCACTCACTCCTGTTAGGTGAATATACTTTCTAGTGAAAACCCCACAAAAATCACGAGGGAGTCTATTGGGCATTTTCAATTAGAGTAGTCGTAAATTCCTGAATCTTTATGTCATGATAGTTAAAGCCATCATGAACGTCCTTATAAAAGTGTTTTACTTCATCAATACCTTTTCTTTTTCTAATCACTTCGACTACAACTGTAAAAGATAAGTCATCATAAAAGTATTTTAATACTTTAAAAGGTCTTGTTGATCTATCAGGTGTTTCACAACGCCATTCATTTATAAAATCACCAAATGTCTCAGGTTGAAAGGGTTTTATTTCTCTGTCACCTTTAAAGTATATTCTCATAATTGTACCTTTCTTATAGTTAAATGTCGGAGCTATGTAGTATCCATCAACTCCATTCCACCAACCTTCTATAAAATCCAAGAAATCCCCTCCAGACAATTGATTAATCTATTTTCATAAAGATTTTATTTTGACTCACTCTTCAAAAGTAAGCGAAATAAACTTTGACTTTAACTCCTCATCATCTTCAATCCAATCAACTTTTACCCAGATATCAATTTTTAATAATTCCTCTAACAATGAAATTGTTTCTTCTATATCATTTAACTCAAATACTTTATTAAGTTCATTTTCATGAATTTTAAGGTCGAAAGATTTTATTATTGTTTCTGAATTCTCCCATTGATTCCTTAAGGCTTCAGATGTAATATCTTCATCGACTTCTGTAATGTCGAAATCATCTTCATCATCTTTATTATGTTTAGCTAAAACTACTCCATTTTGAATAAAATTCATTTCTAAATTACTTTCATCAAAACATTCAATAACAAGCATTGGAGCAGATAAATACTTTGAAAGTATGGTAGCAAAATCTAAGAAATATCCATCATACATTTCGTTAAGCAGGGTTATCCATTCCTTTGATTTACAATAAAAGTATTTATACTTTCCCATAACAATAATATTGTCATCAACTTTTTCTTTATGAAGTAGTGTTAGTGATTCTTTTACTAATTCTAAATCAGATATTTTTATATGAACGGATGAGAAACTTGATCCCAATTTATACACCTCTTTGAGTAATATACTTTAGCTTTCTGACTTGTAGTAATAAAGCGTCTCCGCTTATTATGGAGACGCTCCAGATAGTACATTTACTAGTCAAATTATTAGATTACAAAAGTTATTAAACATAGCAATAAGGACCCAAGTGGAATTGGATGTTTAAAGTAAGAACTTAGATACTTTGGTAGCGATTGAATTTCGCCTTTTTTCTCTCTGTCACGTAGCGCTCCAACTGTAAACGCAAACACTAACATTGAAACAAATAGAACAAGATAATCATATGATATAAATTCGGTGCTTACTGCAAATCGGAATGCATAAGCATAACCTTGTTCTTTTAAGATTACATATGCAAAATAGGCTACAACTAATTCAAGAGAAATAGTTAGAGCCAATATGCCCCAAAACTTCACACTTTTCAATGTGTGTGCTCACCCCTTTTTAGGACCACTTACTACATACAGTGCAAGTGTTGTCGATTTGATTGTTCTACTTGATAATTGAAATACCAGTTATTTAGTGTACGAATATGATTTATGGCTAATAGTTAATCTTTGTATTAGTCATAGAATTTAACAATACCACCCTAATCTTACACTAGTAACTAATTCAAATAAACTGTGCAATTCTAGTAAAACTTACAAAAATAGACGTTTCCAACGGAGTGCATGTAGATTATGGAGTAACGTTATTAGTGTAATCAGTTCTTATATTAAGACAAGCCTCATATCCTGTTTTATAACGGGAAAAACAGGAGGCGATAACTTGACTACATATAATGTCCATCAAGCGATTAGATTGTTGAATAATTATTACATTACAGACTCTATTCAAATGGTCACTCGTTGGATTAGACAAAAGCGAATTAAAGCTGAGCGGTCGGAATATAGAAAAGATGGCTGGAATATTAGTCATGATGATTTATTTGATTTTATTGAAGAAATGAGACCGGGCTTACCACAAATCATTGAAGCTTATGAAGCATACATCAAAGAAGAAGTGGAGTTCGGTGATTATAATCGGTCACAGATTTTTGGTTTAGATGAGGCAGAGGAAAGTGCTCTAAATTCAAGAATCAAGGGATTAGAAAATGAAATCAATGACTTGAAAAATGAATTAGCTATCGCTCAAAAAACGAATCTAGAATTAACCCTGTTATTAGAGGAATCAAAAGAAAACAATTATTTCTTGGAAGACTTGTATTATCAAACTGATGAAATGTACAAGGAAGCTCTAAAAGGTAACAATTACGTTAATAGACATGAGTCAGAAAGAATTCGTGATTTAGAGAATGAAATTATCCAATTGAATAGTCAGTTACTAGGCACAAACGAAACAATCCATCAGTTACAAGAAGTAGCAAAAATTCAGGAATTCAATGAAGTGGACAAAAAGACACAGGGAGGAGAAGATGAACCGAAGCAAAATGAAAAGAAAATCGTAATAAAGTCAACAAGTAATCGAAAACCTGTAGACATACTTCCTTATACCAAGTTCAAAGCAAAGTATGAAAAATGTTGGGATGACATTGAGCTAAGTGGGGAAGAGTTAGATGCATTTTTAAAAGATTTTTATAGCAACTACTTCGCAAGTGATGAGAAACTACTTAGAAGTATAACCATTAAAGATACTAATGAATTCAAGTGCCCAATTAGTGGTGAAATATATAGGAACTTTAGAAACATGGTTAAGAAGGGGATAAAAGTGTTTTACAAGAAGACTATAGAAGAACAAGGTCAAATGAAGCTCGTATAGAGCTTCATTTTCTTTTAGTTGATTAGTTGATTCAGACTAAGTAAGAAGTGATATTTCGATCTCATCTTCACCTATTATTACGACATGGTCAATAATCATTGAAATCATTCTTTTTGCTTCAGGAATAGGAAGGACATCAATGGCGTCTACAATTGATTTTAGTTTAGTTTCCAACCACTGTTTTATTTCATTAATATCAATACCTTCCTTGCTTTCAGCAGGTTCTTCAGTTTCATTCACTATCGCATCTAATCGTTTTTTCTCTTCATTTAAATCCTCAAGTTCAATTAGCCCAGCTGTATACGCTTCAACTTTCCGTTTATAACGAGTTTGAGCATTTTTTATTTTATGGTCAGATGCAGTGACCGGCTGTTGTGACATTTTTTTTAATATTTCAGTGTTAGTTTTAATGTTAAGAGAGGTAGAAAGTTCAAGCAACCCTTCTTTAAACCACTGTTCTA
Source organism: Cytobacillus suaedae (assembly GCA_014960805.1). Taxonomy (GTDB): domain Bacteria; phylum Bacillota; class Bacilli; order Bacillales; family Bacillaceae_L; genus Bacillus_BV; species Bacillus_BV suaedae. The sequence goes on from CP063163.1 coordinate 745,110, forward strand.
CTGAATCTGCGCGGTACTGTTTACTTGTACAAGTACCTTTGTTTTTGTTGGCTGAGCATCGATATACACGATAGCGATTATTTTTCGATCCTGACCATCCTATACTCATCCCGGAACCACAGTTTCCACACTTTAATAATCCACCTAACAAATGGGGACTCGTTTTAGCCCGAGGTGCGATTTGACGTTGGTTACTTCTTTTTTGTGCTTTGTCCCAGAATGATTTTTCGATGATGACTGGTAGAGCATCATCGATTGTGACCCAGTCATCTTCATCCTTTGCTTGTCTTTTTTTCTTACTTGAATCGGTGCGGTTCCAAACAAGAGTCCCTTTGTATACAGGATTAGATAATAACAATTTAACTGAACGTAAGGACCATTCTTTGTTTTGTTTTGAGGGAATTCCTTCTTCATTTAGTTGTTTCGCAATAGCAAAATAACCCATTGCTTTATTTAAGTACAAATCGAATACCTTTTTGACGATTTTTGCCTCACTATCTTCTATTGCAAGTTTCTTATCTTCAAGTCGATAACCGTATGGACTTTGTGTTAGCCATTTTCCTTGACTCGCAGCATGGTACATATTTTCAAATACACGTTCTCTTATTCTCTCTCGTTCAAACTCCGCTACTGCTCCTAGGACTTGAAGTGTTAATCTACCAGAAGGTGTGTTGGTATCAAAGGACTCGCTGATGGATACAAACGAAACATCGTACTCATGGAAAACCTCTATAATGCGAAGTAAATCTAGGAGTCTTCTACTCATTCGGTCTAATTTTGTCACCAGAATCTTTGAAATCAATCCTCGGTGAACTTGATCCATCAGTTTCGTAAGTTGTGGTCTTTCAATTGATTTTGCTGAATAGCCATCATCAATGAAAAGCTTGATCTCCTCTTTCCACCCCATTGCTCTACAATATGCTGTTAAACGCTCTTGTTGCTCTTGCAACGACACACCTTCACGCGCTTGCTCGTCAGTTGAAACACGACAATATATGGCGATATGACGAAATGTGTCGTTAGTCATTTTAGTTCCCCCATTATCTGTTTGTCCTATTTATATGAATGGAAGTAGTAAATCATGTTTGTTTAAAAAAATGTATTCCCTAAAGATTCTCCAGCATATGGATGAATAGGGGGGATGTATTATGAAAGACAGGAAGGTTCGATTTAAATTTCAAAAAAATAATGACAAATCGAAAAGCCATTCCGTAAGTGAATTAATAAAGATGGGTGATATTGATTTACTTAGGAATCAATTTCAGTTATTTGAGCAAGAATTAAGAAAAGCAGCAGCGGACCATCTCATTAAAATAGAAATGGGTGAAAAGAGATCCCAGATGTTAAACATAAATGTAAAAGGAGAACTAACCTCTTAAGGGTAAGTTCTCCTTTTTTTTTATGTTTTATTCATTTTGGTGAACAATTGTTTACAAAAATGAATATATGTACAATTTTTGGTAATTATAAAGAGTAGAAAGGCTATTTACTCCAATATTGGATTCCATCTTCTAGTTGAGAAAGTAGGAATTCAGCCAGCCGTTCATCGGTACGATTTAGTTGAAGTAGTTGGTCAAAACTTACTCTGCACCGTGTGCCAAAGGGGGATTCGGCACTTTCGGGTACGGATGGGAGTAAGGAAAGTTCGTCTTGAATTCGTTCCAATACAGAAAACTGAATTGTGTCGGTTTTTCCAGTTTCAAGGTTACTTAGGTAGCCCGGTGATACACCAAGCTTTTCAGCAAATGCATTTAAACTGATTCCTTTATGAGTACGAAGTAGTCTTATTCGTTGCCCTATTTCTTGTAGCATCTAACTATCCTCCTTGGATTGTAAAAAACCTTCTCAGGGGCTTTTCCAAAAAACTGTTATCTTGTCCTTATTCGATGTAAAAATAGAAAATCCTTTAAATGAGGTGTTATTATGAAAAGTCAATTTAAAGTTAAATCCATTAGTTATGTACATGATCCAGAGGCTACTGGATTATGGACCAAAGAGATTATAGAAAGCATGAAACGAGAAATTCTAGATTCCGTTTCTAAAACTCATCCTATCGAACATATAAATAACAAAGAGGGGTGAAGTAATCCATGAGAACGGTAGCTTATTATAGAAATTCAAACAATAAATACCAAGAAAACTCACTGAAAACACAAAAAAGTATGGCTTTTAATTATTCTGTACAGAAAGCTCATCCAATTGAAGAAGAATATGAAGATGAAGATACGTCTGCTGTTAAAAATACGACTGAAAATAGACCAGGACTTAGTAGATTGATGAAAGATATAGAGGCAGGTACTGTTAAAAACTTACTCGTTTATAAAAGGGACAGGCTTGCTAGAAGTTCTATTGAGTACATGGAAATATATGAGTTCTTAAAAAACCATAATGTAAATGTTCATTTTACATCTGAAAATGAGTATCCAATGATTCATTCCCCTATAGGTGAGTTCATAGAACTTATCATGTCAGGAATGGTTGAACACGAGGTTAAACAGATGAAGGAAAGGATAGCTGGAACGAATTTTAATAAGTTTGAAAGAGGTGAAAAGTTTTGGAGCGTTCCATTCGGATACAGACTAAATGAGGATAAGAATAAGATAATACGAATCGAAAAAGAACTCGCAGTTGTTGAAAAAATCGTTAAGATGGTTCTGAGTGAAGAATATGATTCATTAATATCCATCCGAAATAAACTAATTCATGAAAACATTATGAATAAGGGGCAAAATTGGAAAACTGAGGACATAAGAAAGATATTTAATCACACCATTTATATGGGAGTACGCTACCGAAATTTTAAAGGGTTCCCGGAGCCAGCAAAACAAAATACTCCACACACCAAGTTAAGGTCTATAAGTAATATGGAATGGGAGAGGGCTTGTAAATTAGTTAGGTCAATGTCAAAACAGAGAGGAAAAAAAGAAAAGCCAGAATTTATTTTCTTATTAGAAGGTTTACTTACTTGTAATCTCTGTAACAAGATTATGCTGTGTGAGAATCGTACATATCAATACAAACCTGTAGGGAAGTACGTATGTGAATGTAGTAAGCGTGGAATTTTGAAAGATGAAATTGAAGAAATTGTACTTAAACGTTCGGTCGAATTCTTCCAGTTAATTATGAGCGAAAATTATGAGGTTATTATTACAGCTTATACGGACAAGCAATCTGAGAGGATTGATAACATTATTGAACAATTGATTCAAAATGAAGAAAAAGTTGTAAAAGAACTATTAGGTATTACTGAAAAATGGATGCGTGAAAATAATACAATGAAGAAAAAAGAATATAAAAAAACACTCACGAATTTAAAAGAACGTAGGGACGAATTAAACAAAGAAATCAAAGATTATGAAAACGAAAAGAAACAAAAGTGGGAAACAGCACATCGGCTAGTTGGACACTACCAAACTATGAAAAAAAACAAGTTAAATATTAATTCATTTTCTGAACATGGAAAAAAAGATCTAATTCAAGATATCGTACAGAGTGTTCGTGTGGATAATAATGAATTAAATATTGTATTCAAACACCCAATAAAGTCGCATAAGGAGGTAAGCCCGTTTGAAATTAAGTAATGTCCTAAAAAAGGGGAGTAAAGGAGCATTCTATGGAAGACACTCTACCAAAGATCAAGATCTAAATACTCAAAGATTCTCAGTAGAAAAAATGGTAGAGAAATACAAGTGTAGTATTATTGAAGTTTATGAAGATGAAGCCGTATCCGCTACTCGAAAAAATATCCATAAACGCCCCGCCTTAGTTCGACTATTAGATGACTTAAAAACAAAAAAGTTTGACTTCATTGCAGTTTATAACAGTGATCGATTGGCTAGGAAACCAACAGAACATCTTTATTTAAGACAAGCTTTTAAAGAATATGAAATCCCTGTTGTGATAAGTAGTTCTGAAACATTATACGACACAGGAGAACTAGTCCCATCACTAGTAAAAGACGGAATCACAAAATTTGAATCAGACAACATTAGAGATCGTACGCGTGATACTTTTCTTTCAAAAACCAAAATAGGAGAATGGACTGGTGGTAGAACACCATTTGGCTACATATACAATAACAAGACAGGGATGTTTACCCAAAAAGAAAGTGAACTTATCATTGTCAAAAAAATGTTTGAACTTTATAAAGAAGGTAATGGGTTTCAATCCATAGCAAGTACCTTAAATAACACTGAAACAATAGGGGTTCCTTGGTATAAAGAAAGGGTTAAATCAATTATTACAAACCCTTTTTACGCTGGATACATGAGTATGAACATACGAAAAAGAAAAGCTTATTATTCAATCAACGAGAGAGAGGAGTTTGTCTTAGGAAAGAGCGACGTTATTCCACCAGTTATTACATTAAAGGAATGGGAGTATTGTTTTGATTTATATGAACAAAAACGTAAAAGACAACTTAATCCGAAACATTTTAACACAACCTTTCTTCTTAAAGACCTATTAATGTGCAAACAATGTGGTATTATCTTGGAATCGAAAAATCAAAAAACCAGAAGTAATACGGGTAAAGAGTATGGGGAATGCATTTATTTTTGTTCGCAATGCGAATTAAGAATTATTGATAAAGATATACATAAGTACGTATTTTATCTATTAATTAATGGAGTCCTAACAAAGGACTTTCATCGAACCCCTAAAAACTTATACAGTGAATTACAGGATTCATTTTCGTCAGAAGTAAGAGCCCTTGAGAGTGATATCGCAAAACTAGAAAAAGAACTGGGAGACCTAGCAATCCAACAAAATCGGATTGATGATGAGATCAGGAATCTTATGAGAAAGGGAGATAAAGAAAAAGGTTTTATTGAAGTTGTTGTAATGTATAGAAACAAAGTAGATGCCGATGCTGAAAAGATAAAGAGAACGATAATAAGTAAAAAGGAAAGGATTCACTATGTGAATTTTGTATTAGAAGACTTTTCAATATGGGAAAAGCTATATACTGATAATCTTACCGATGGAAAGGGAGTAAATTCATTTCGAAGAATGGCGTTACATTTAATTGATAGGATAGAAGTCGAGTGCGGCAATGGACAGAAGAAGGAATATCGTGGAGAAGGTCATAAACATCATGGAACAACAAGGGACGGGAAATTTAATATATTTATCACGGCAAAGATGAATATGGAACAAAGGCACTTTTTGGATATTGAACTTAACTTTTAACGAAAATGTTATTGATAATTAGACCATGCAGAGAGGTCTAATTTTTTTGCATCATATTTTAGTGGGAATATGTTTAAAAAGTTTTGAAGTATAGCCTTTATAATTATAAGGAGCTGTTTAATGTTTAATTTTTGCAATACCTGATGAATGAATGCACAGCTAATTACGAAAAATGCAGCAGTAATACAAGATTTATAATAAGTAAAGCGATGCTAATTGCATCGCTATCTGTGTTTTAATTAGGCGCCTTCTTATTAGGGTTCCTATTAATCAAGAATAAAATATCATCTTTCATTTCATAAATGGCATATTGATGATAAAAATCACGGTCAATCTTGCCTACTTGTAAAGCTTGATCTAGAGCTTTAAACTGTATGTCCGCAAAATACAGAATCAATCGTAATGGTGGAATATCTCTTTCTTCCACCATATCCGATATTGTTTTTCCGCTCTTCCATTTTGATTTGTATTCTTCTTCACTTAGCCCCAAGAAATTATAAAGTTGAGGGTAATCAATTTTATAACTAAAAGTATGTATTGGTTTTTTATTACTTAACTCGTTATTGGCTAGAACATTCATATTGCTACTACAAAATGCAATAGATAGTACAAGTAAAAATCCAATCATTTTATTGAGATTCATCTCAGCAGTACCTCCACTTTTTACAGATAAGTTTCCCAAAATGAGGGCTTTTATACAGAATAAGTATAATCGTTAATGAGTTACTCTAATATCATACATCCCTGTGTATCAACTCCTCTATAAATAGGGAGAATGTTCATGACAAAGAACTCCGCTGCACTCTTTGATGATGTAAAGGATACGCAATTAGGGTACTGATTGGCTATAGCCCGAGCCTTTTCTGTCCCTAATACATCATCAATCAGGGAAAGGTCTGTTATGTATAGTAGTAATGAGAAATAATCAGATTTAGAACGAGTTAGACTAAATCCAACATTATCCCAGCTGAAAGAACAACCAATACCCACACTTTCAAATTCACAAGTCCAAAAATCAACTTCTATAAAATCACTCATATAGTATTCTCCCTTTCTTGTTACGACCTTTTGCTATAAATATAGAAAGAAAATGTTCCTCGAAATCTATTTGGAATCATATTGAGGTATATGAATCTTGCACAATCTAATGGTTCCATAAATACAAAGTAATTAGGAAAAGTAAGACTACATTCACAATCATCGTTTAGGCAACAGCAAGGGAAATCATGAATAAAGTAGGCTCCATAGGTATTGTCATCTCGAAGTACAACACCAATTCCACATGTGAATTCAATTGCAACATAACCGCCAGATTTTAGACTTAACAGTTCCTGGTAGTAATAATTGAGTTCATTTTCCATCGTTCGATACCTGTTCATTTATGTAAAACCAGGTGAAGTATTTGCCTGGATAACAACTTAAACATTCATAATAATGAGGCTTCCATTTTTGCCTAATCCCGTAAAATTTCAGAAAGGCTTGTTTGATCATTTCTTCCGTGAAGCAATTCTTATTTGATGGAATCCTTCGTTTATTTACAATTGGAAACGCGCTATAATATTCAATTGTTCCTTTCGAGTAGGCGATATAGAGTTCTACCGGCTCGTTTAGTTCAAGGTCACTAATCCGTTTTGGAACAAAGACCAGCCCAGCTTTTTTATACCTGAGTAACTCTCTTTTTAGATGAAGTAGGTTTTCGAATGAGTTTGTTTCTAACATTTCTGAAAGGGTATACGTTTTCAAAATGATCCTGCCTTTCATTCTATTATTATTAGTAGTTTTATCCATTTGTATGAATTATATTCACGATAATGAACTTTTGTTTATTGTGGTGAATTAATTTTGTGTTGCATCAAAATGTGGACCTACATTTACTATAAAAAGACTAGAATTACAATGTTTGTGGTATTTCAAGAGAAAAGAAGCTAATTAAAAAAGGGAAATTATAACTTTTGATGTATACTATTCATAGTTCATGATCATCTTACTATTCAGTAAAATTTGAAGGTTGTTAATATGATTAAGGGGGAGAGATAATGAAAAGAAGTAGTCTTATAACGTATGGACTTATAATCTCGGTAATTATAAATTTGGTTATGTTTCAACAAATAAAGAATTATAAAGAAGAACCAAGATTAGCACATTTTGAAGAAGTTCAAAATGGACTCAATTATTCTTTTCAATTCGCAGAGACCCTAAAAGACAAATATAGTGAGCTATCATTAGATGAAAAAGTTGAATATCTAACAGCGATGTATTGGAGTTTGACTTTATCAGCTTGGACGTTAGAAGATATTAAACCCAACGACAAGGAATATGAGAATCTGGCAAACTTATTTAGTATTTATGGACATATACCTTCAGAGTTCACGGACTTGGCAAGAAAAAGCCATACCGATGAGGAGATATTGGATTTACTAAACACTTGGTTAATAGATATGAAATATCTCAAGGAAAACTTTAATTATATTCAAGTTTCTGAGTTTAGTGATAAAGAATTACTTGAGTATTTAAAGTCATTATTAGATGGTCTCGAGTATGACAACAACTCATTAGAGCAATATAGGAAGTCTTTGGGGGAAGCTACCTAACCTCGATTATATAGAATAGTAAACCAATCTGTGATATTCAACTAACGGAAGAGTTGAAAAAGGAAGGTCAATTTACAGGGGGGGACATACTTGAAAAATACTAAGAATAATGGTTTCAAATTTCTTGATTTTCTTGAAGTAAAAGAAACTAAAATATATGATTATCACCGATTAGCTGGTTCTTTTGCAGTATTAAAATGTGATGGTAAATATCTTTTATGTTACAACACTTTGAGAAAACAATGGGAATTGCCAGCAGGACAAAGGGAAGAGAATGAAACACCAATGGCTTGTGCTATAAGAGAACTATACGAAGAAACTGGTCAAAGCGTTTCGGAGTTAGAATTTAAGGGTTTGTTAAAAGTAAAAAACGTAACCACTCACGAAATTAAGTATAATCCAGTGTATTTTACTACTCTCGAAGCAATTCAGCCATTTCAGAAAAATAATGAGACATCTGAAATAAAATTATGGGACTTAAAGCAACAGATTGGTTACATAGATGAAGTAGATATTAAGATATTTGATTTTATTAAATAAAATTGTGTAATTTCCTATTGTGTCAAGAAAGAGATCGACTTTTTTGTTGAGGTAAAGAAACATATTGGAGGATCAGTTAAATTACACCTATTAGAAATAGGAATTCTTTAAGATAACCAATTGTCACGAGGTGAAAAATGATAATAAAAATATCCGAATTAATTTTGAGAGTCAATAAAGGCGATAGATAAAATCTATCGTCTTTCTGTTTTATAAATAATAAGATAACTTGGAATATTATGTTAAAATAAATGGGAAATGATGATTAGCTTTTACTATTAAAATAGTTATGTCTAAAAAAGGGTTCGGAAATATGAAGAGGGAGGGGAAAGATTTGAGTAGTAGAATGATAAATTATACGGTTGTCATACTTTTGGTAACCTCCATCAGTTTTAACTATTACCTTTACAAAGAGAAAGAAGGTTATCTGATGCAACTTGGGGCGGATAACCAACGGACGGTAAGGGGGATACTCAATGAACTTAGTGAAGGAAACACAGATCATATGATTAAAACATTGAAAGAAGCTAATGGCGATGTTCTTTTGGAACGTCATATTGGCGAACTAAGGCAATTAAGTAGAGAGTTTCACAGAATGAGTAGCGAAATGTCAACTATTGGATTGTTAATAGATGATATCATCAAGCAGTATTACAAATTAAAGGTTGGCGTGAAAGACGGAGAGAATATCGAGGGGTATAAAAGAGAAATAGAAGAAAATATTCAGTTTTTAGAGAGTGTATTATCCCAAATTGATTCTGAGTTTGGTGATAATTCAAAGGTATGGTACCAAGAGCTATCGGGTTATCAAACAGAAACTCAAAAAGACGTTTGGGAAAAGTTCAATGCGTTCAATACTCAAAAGCAACACTAACAGTTAGCAACCGGGAAGTATAGATAGATGCTCTTGGTGTGGAGGTGAAGAGTGGTTGTTTATATTGGTCATAATTTTTTCTTTTATCGTGTCAATCTTGTATTCCCTATACACCTATAAAAAGTGCTTTAACAGATGGATGAGCTTGTTTGTAGGGTTCTGTTTATACATTTTTCTTTTAGTGTTAGGAACGATGATGGTATTTGTGTTCGATTCAGAAATAAGATTGTTTGGCTTCGGGCAAAGTGATTTTTACTTGGTTCTCATTTCGATTCCCTGTGTTGCCTGTTTGAACTATTACATCCTTGTATGTACACGAATCCTGGTTTATAAAGGGTGATTTCTTTGTCATGAGGGGGGCTGTACCATATTCGTAAATGAAGTTGGTCGGAAGTATCCAAGATCTAGAATGGTACTTCTAATATACATATTTTATTGAAAGGAATTGAATACTGTGCACCTAAAATATCTGGTAACCCTAATCTTAATCATCATGGTTGTAACCGCATGTTCTTCTTCAGAGGTTCGAATAATTGAAGAGGGAATAGAGGGCTACGTGATGCTGATTGAGAATGGAACCCTTATATATGATGGATTGTTTGAAAAGAAAGAGCTTCAGCAGGTGATAGATTTCCATAATAATGCAACTTATGTCTCCTCCTTGAATAAGGATCAACTTACAGAACCAGATCCTTTGGAAGAAGAGCTATCAGGTTCAACGTTTAACATCGTCATGGATGAATTTAGAAAGGTAACCTTGGAATATCAAGCCAACGATCTATTTAAGGTTATATATGAGGAGGAGCAAAAAGGATATACGATTCGTTCAGAAGACCTATACATTTTTTTAAAAATAGTGAAAGCTACGGAGACAAGTAAATCTGACGGCAATTAAATGAAAGAGGAGAACGAATCCTCCCAAAAAGAGAGTGAACCCTTCTGTAATGATAGGCAGTTTGGTTATCAGAAGCATTGAAATGTGAGAACCCTAATTTTATCTTTTAAGAACATGTGCTTCGTATTAAAAGTTAAGTATAATTTAGTCTCCTTTTTATTAATCTACAAAACTGCTTAAATTTCACAAGGGTGATGATGCAATAAAAGAAGATATTGGTTGTTATATAAGAGAGGAGAATAGGATGAGGAAGGTTATAGTTGGTCTTTTAATTATGTTAGGGATTTCAGGATGCTCTATAGAGGAAAAGGAAACGAAACCCCTAGAAGAAATTGATGTGATTAATACATCTATGTTTCATTTACCAGCCCCGGCTGCAAGGTTTGAGAGCAACCGTGCTACGATTTATCATACTCTCCCGACTACTGCTCCAACGAACCCTAGTGTTCTTCTTTATGATGGGGAAATTGACAAAACCTACGATTATGACTTATTGGTTAAAATCGAGGAAGCATATGATGAATTAATACTAGAATCAGAGGTTGGAAGTGCAACCATTAGTGTGGATTGGGATGCCTTTTCTAGGAAGCAAAAGAACCTCTTTGGGAGCAAAGAATTTGTCAAACAAACGGCTGTGATTGAAGTCATCTATGACATGCTACATAAGAAACAACTAAGTGGTAACGAACAGTAATGGACATGACTTTTATTATAGGTATGAACCAAAACGCATTTCTTTTAAGTGTAAAAAAAGAAAAAAGATAAGGAGGTGTACTCATGCAACCAGCTCAAACAGTATTAGTGGATGGAAGCGACGTTTTCTTTCAAACATTAATGGTTTTGATTCTATTCGTCCTAGTTCCTGTTGTGATTAGCACTATTTTTATTGTCAAGAGAAGGAACAAGCGATTACAAAGGATTGAAGAGAAAGTCGATCAGTTACTCTCGGAAAAGAAGAAATAAGGGAGCTTAATTCGGAAACATAAGTCAAAAATATTGGGAGGAATGTTCATGAAGAGAATGGGAGTCGTTGGGCTCTTGGGAATTCTACTTTTGGCAGTGCTACTTTTTTTAGGTCCATACAATGTGTATCATCATTTGACAAGAGAAGCTCGGGTAAAAGAGCTATTTGCGGAACTAGAGATACGAGAAGCGGCTTTAGGGGAGAGTTCTGACATTGTGAAAGTAACCTACTTAGGGAAGCGTAGTTACCACGTGGAAACAGAAGTGAGTTCGTACGTCATTAAAATGACGGAAAAAAAATCCTCAAATAGTATTGAGGTCTTTGAAAAAAAACAGCAGGTACGACAAACGAATGTGAAGTAGAATCTCGTGTATTTCTATGTAAACTAACCTTAATCTAAGTTGTAATATTTTAAAATTACTTTTGTAAATAAAAGATTGAATATTAAGACAAAAGATGGTGGGAAAACATGTATGTAAGCGCGATAAGAACTTGTAGTGTAACCTTTATGCTATTGTACTTGATGTCTGGTTGTTCAAGTCATGAGGTCTCTACTCCAGTTAGTTTGAGCGAAGTTGACTTGGAACTTGCTCAGGAACAAGTTGCACAATATCAACAATTAATCAGTGAGAAAGAGAAGGAAATCCATAAATTAAAGAAAATGTTAACCAACCAGGAGGATGTAATAGCCAAACACCATGTGAAGATTCTTCAGTTAGAAGAAACTTTGAACAAAGACTTCTCATTAATTAATGGTTTTATGATCACTTTGAAAAGCAATATTAACATCAAGGAGTTGCCGGGAGTCCCGGTTTCAGAGGAACTTATTGAACTAAAAGGGGATGGCTTTACAGGTTCATTTCAAAAGAAAGTTTCATATGAAGATTTTGATATAGTGCTATTTTCACCGGATGGTCAGTTTTATTGGATACAGGAAATACACGTCGATAGCAGAGCATTTCAAACTTTTAGAGGAATTAGAGTTGGAGATTCTACTGAGGTGCTAAAAGATGCATATCCTAACGCTTCATTAGCTGAGGATGGTGTCAGTACCGAATATAATGGTATTTATGAACTTAAGTCACACGAAAATCGATTGAACTTCAGCGTGAAGGATGGAAAAATAACAGGGATTTCACTTGTTCATGATATACCTTGAGGATTTTAATCTTTAACGAAATTTTAAGCTAAGAACACATTTTGTTGACAAACATCATTTATTTTAATGGTAGGGAGATTCAAAAACAGCTGTTTCGGTACATAAAATGTTAAATTAGCTGACAATTTTAGGAATAAAGAATAGTTTTTAGTTAAGTTAATAAGACATAAAAAACATTGGGTACGAATAGATGGTGAAAAAACTATGTTGATTGGAGGGGACATGTTTTGAGAAAAAGTTTACTTTTGTTTATGGGTGCAGCAATTATTTTAGTAGTTGGGTGCCAGAGTAGTAAGACAATAAATGAAGAGCCATTTATTTTTTTCCTACAGCTTTAACGAGATTACCGTTGAAAATGAAAAGGAGGTTCAAAAATGGCTAGAGGATGTACAAGAGGATGAACAATCAAAAATCTATAGCCTTGGAACAATAGATGGGTATGAATACTTCTATGCTAAAGGTTACAGTGATGCATCTGTAACATACCAGATGCAGAAGAAAGCAAAAGAGGAATATCGTGTTATTAAAGCAAACCTTAAAAAAGGAAAGACCAATGACGAGATTTTGATTGAGGTTAGATATAATCCTTTGGTTTGCTGCGATGGGACAGTAGTTGATGATAGCTATACAGGGGAGTAACGGGTTTAAGGGGACGATTATTATAAAGCAGGACAGTAAGATGTCTCTGTGAAAACATTAAATCAACTTTTGTTCAAAACCTTACTATTGTTTTTAATCTGTTGCAATGAAACATCGGATACTTCAAATTTTATTAGAACAATATCAAGTATAGGTGTGATTAATAATGAGATTACTGTAGAAGATTAGAATGCATTATTAATTGTAGTAATTAAACAAAGAACAAAAATGGGTAATCAATAGTATTAAAAAAAGTACAGAGAGTAAAAGTTTAGTATAAAGAGGAATTAAGTTAAGGATACTGATCCTCAACTGATTTTAGCAGAGAATTTTTAGCCCCATTAAGTTTGCTAGGAGTGGTTGTATGTTCAAAAAAGTATTTTCGTTTATGGTACTTATTATGTATCTTAGTGCTTGTCAACAAGACACAGAAGACAATAAAAACATACAGGAAGGTGTATTATATCTTGATGGTAAAAGTTCAAATTGGGAAGTAAGAGCTAATATTAAGACAAGAGTATCAGTTACTACAAAAAATAATTCAGTAATAGTAATACCTTTAGAATCTAAGGGAGTAATTGATTTGAAATCTAATTCATTATATGAAAATGATATAGAAGTTGAATATTTTTTAGAAAGATTCGAGGCAGAGGGGAAAGAAATACTTATTAAAGGGGAAAAAACGCTAAAACTATTTTTTGAAAGTGAAATTCCTCCCTCTGATGATAAAAGTGATTATGAATTTACTATTAAATGGATCCAAGACGGTGAGGAAAAAGAAGAAACAATTGTACTAAACTGATTAGTAAAAAAGCATCACTTCTTGAGTGATGCTTCTAGGTAAAATTATTTTTCCTTTTGCTTTTCCCAAAAGTCTGGTTGAATGTATGAAATAAGCGAGTAATCAATTTCGTTTCCATCTTTGGTTGCTAATTGTATAAGTATGTTTTCCTTTTTATTAAACGGTTTAAGATCCTTTGTAGTGATTGTAATAACCTGTACACCGCTTCTCTGGGGGGTTCCAACAACAACAACTTGATTTCCTTTGGTGTAAACATTAAACACTCGAGTTTGGAAAGTAACAATATACAGATCAAGTGCTTTTTCATTTTGAAACATTGGAATGGTTATACCCATATTATGTTCAAAGTCATACCAACCAGAGAGTCCTATGTCATAGTTAGCGAATAATCGATGGAGTGCAAAATGTATCCGATTCGGTACATAGCTCCATCTGCCAATGGTGCTATGCCATAGTTCATTATAGGCTGGTCTTTCGTATTCTGGCTTATCCACAATTACATCAAAAGGAATATTTGTACCTTTATGAATTACTTCTGAAATTGGAAATATTTTTGATGGGAATGACAATTCTCCCCACGGTGGGTCTTGAATGTTTACGGGTTCGGGAGGTTCCAATCTCTTAATTCTTTGTTTTAATTCCTCATTTTCCATTTCTAATTTTTGGGAGTTTGGGTCAGCAGTTGCTTCCACTTTTGTAATTGGAGTTATAACACAAACTGTCAAAAAAAGGATAATTAAACAACGTCGTTTTATGTACATGGAAGCACCTCAAAAGTATTATTTGTTTTTGAGATAAAAAGATGCAAGTTCCTTCGTTTAACAAACTTATAAAATATTTTATTTTCATTATAAGAGTACGATTGTGAATCTAACCCCGGAACAAACTCTACTTTGTCAGCTACATATGTTCCGTCAATGTATTTGTAGGTGATTTCGGCATTACCAACGGAACCAGCGATTGTAACCCATGCAGCAACTTTTGCTTTTAATGCTCCCTGGATAGTTTCCCAATGAATCACACTCCCAAAAGTTGCTTTGTCTTTAAAAAGGTGTTTTTGCGATTCTTTATCCCAACTTGATAAGTCGATAAAAGTAGTAACTTTACCCACCTTAAACGAGGCTTCATTGTTAGCTATTTTCGTTTGGATATTCTTTATTGCAATCTTAACAGGATCTTCCACTGGCATTTCCACAAATTTTTCTCCTGTTTTGTGGAATACATGAACTAAATTTTCACTGACTCCTGATCCATGTCCTTGATTAAGTGATAGAATTAGCTCTTTTTTAGCATCGTTATTAATATCTTCATAAAAAACATTGCTGAACCAATAGTCTTTATCGACCTTCCATTTCGGAAATTTATAAACTTGATAAGGGACTTCTCTATGATGAAGTTCAATATTTTCATAAAAACCATCAGGAACTTTAACCCCCATAACAGCAACTTTAGCTTCATCATTCATTAGAATTATTTCCATTTTCGTAGCACCCTTAATGTTACTTGGCATGAGTAAGCAAGAGATTAGTGAGAATATAAGTAATCTTTTCATAGTTCACCTCGTTTTTACTATGCCCATTAAAAATATAGAAATAGAATCTAATTATCATGGATAAGTAAGTCAATTTGGAATGTAGTTTAAACCAAAGGGGGAAAATATACACAACTACTTCCAAAGGCGGCGATTACCATAAAAATATTTGTATGGTCAGTCATAATACATATAGTGTTTTCAGGAATATTCTCATCAACTCACTTAGCAGTTGCAAGTTATCAATCAAAAATAAAGGCTCACGATGTCTTATCCATTCAAGTGAATCGTTCAAATGGAGATACTCGTAAATTTAAGTATAGCGATGGATATGAAGAAGTGATCATAGATAAGGTGGTAAAATGGATAAACACAGCAGCTGCGGCTGAAGAAACATCGGAGTTAGAACTCAATAACGCCCCCATCTCAAAAGTGATAATAAGAATGAAAAACGGGGAAGTTGCAACGATTGAAGCAGCCAATAATTGTAATTTAGAAAAGCAAGCGAAGAATTGCACAATAGCAGATGGTGAGGTCTTGTATACCAAAAGTAAAATGAAAGTACGATTAAAATCATCAGAACTTTTTGATTGGATTTTAGTTGGTTGGAAGTTTGAAAGTGTTGGTGCTCCAAAAGAGGAGTTGCTTGATGAAACCTTATATTCAAGGTATTTTACCTATCTCGACAAAGCATATTCAGACTTTATTATGTGCCCCAAAATAGATAAAATTGAAAGAATAAATGGTGATACAAGAAGACATATCATCCATGCAAGTGGGTTAAATTATAGTGCACATCACGGTAACGAACCCTATAACAGAATTCATATTAAGTTGACCGATACCCCAGAAAATGGTGTTAAAATAAATAAGATTACAATGGAAAAAGGTATTTCTGGAAAAGAAAGTCGTATTCAATGTAGACGAGAAAATTAAATGAGTGTTGAGCTAACAGACGATAGTGCGGCAACGAGTTGGATGGCTGAAGCCAATTATATTTAAGACCTATAGATTTACAAAACATAATATTCCGGTTTGAGCACATTCTAATAATGGTGATGAAAATGAAAAAGATAGTAATTTTATTTACTGCAATCTTTCTATTATATCCATCCACTCAACCTACAATAGCAAGACAGCCTTTTGAAGATGTGGTAAGTAACTTTCTTGATACACTTGTTACAAAAGGAGAAAGAGAAGTTAGTTCATTTTTGGAATCAGGCGTTGTTATTCCAGAGATTCGCGAGAACACTCCAATAGATAGGTTTTCTGTTGCCTATCCTAAAGTCCCCATTTCAACGAATGAAAACAAAAGAGTGGCAATAGGTTATTTTAACTATGGCGAAACTCAACCTGAACAAATTGCTTTCATCTGGGAAGTTACTTTGAAGAAAGATAAGATTTCAAATATTCGAGTTGTTTTTGATGGTTCTAATCCAATGATGAATGAGTCAAAAGTTGTAGAAGAATATGAAGCTAATCATCATAAAAAAGTAGTAGTACCATCTCACTTTCCTTTTTCTGTTACACATGTTGATGGATATGTCGATAGGGATATATTAATGTTAAGATATAGGAATGAAAAGTTACAAGCAACTTTACAAATTAAAATAGTACCAAAAGATAATGTTAGCTTGGAACGGATTAAAAGTAAACATGATAAATACTACACGTTAAGGGATGGTACAAAAGCTCTTTATCAACCTAATTATCCACCTGCTCATCAAATTGTTTTTGAAAAAAATGATTTACGCTATTATGTTGGTATAAATAAAAGTGCGGAAATGAATATTGCAGTGAATGATTTAATTAAAATTGCTGATTCGATGTTAAATGCCAAGTGATTTGTAAAAGTAATGTGGAGAATATTGTGATCAGGTGCCATACTTCAAAAGAAGGAAGTATGGCTATTTGTTTTGAAGTAGAGCAAGTTTGTTTAATAACTTTAGAGGATATTTCTATAACTACATTGAAAGAGTATGTATAAGTCCAAAGTGTTTTGAAGGTTCTAGATAGAGTTTACGAATTACTCTTGGAGTAAATATAAACAGAGTAGGAGGTGTCTCTGTGAAAATATTAAATCACCTTTTGTTGATAACAATGCTATTGTTTTTAACAAGTTGCAATGAAACATCGGAAACCCCGAATTTAATTGGAACAATTTCAAGCATAGATGAGATTAATAATGAAATAGTTGTAGAAGGTGATGAGGGAAAAATAATTGTAGTAATTAAACAAAGTACAAAAATAGCTAAGTCATTAGAATTAACAGAAGGACAGAGAATACAAGTTTGGTATAAAGAGGGTTACTTAGTCGAGGATACGGATCCTCAAAGAGCTGTAGCTGGAAATATAAAGCCATATTGAGCTATATAAAGAAATTGACCAATTGGATATATGGTATTTTTATAACTAACCAACGTGTAAAAGGAGTGAATCGATTTTAGAAGATTATTATTTGTATTTCTTGCATTAGTTATTTTAGTTGGATGTTCTGCATTTACCCCAAAAGATAATTTCTCATATAAAGAACTATTGGCTGACCAAGAAGGAGAATACAGTGTTATTATCCTTTCACCGGATTCTAGTACATCACTCCTTGTTCCTGATTTCATGGTGGGATTTGAGCATCACTTAACAAGTAGTATACATCAATCAACAATTAGGAGTTTTAACGATAATTACCCTAAGATAGAAGTCGATCAAGCTCCATATTATATTTTTCTAGACTCAAAAGGGATTTCTTATGAAACAAATAAGGAGAGTGAAGCTAAAGATTTTTACGAAGAAAATATAAAAACTGAAACAGAATGATTCATCATTAAAGGAACTTTGAATTCCTTTGGAAATTCTCTTATCTAAAATATATTAGTTAACATGATGAAGACCATATTTATGTTTTGGCAGCATTCTCGAATAGGTATATCTAGTCCCCAATTAATATGTACTCCACTTTAACATCGTAAAAGTCCGCAAGTTTTAGTATGATTTCCTTCTGAGGAAAGCGTTCATTATTCTCATATCTACTTAGAGTATTTACACTAATGTCTATAGCTTGAGCAACTTGTGCTAGAGTGAAATTATGTTTGAACCTTAGCAATCTAAGGTTATACCCTATAGTATTTAACATGACTATCAACCTTTCAGACTTTGTGAATTATTTTATAGATAATGCCCTTATACGTTTGAAGCATTTGATTCAATTAGATATATCTACATTATAACAATCTTTCTAACTAATAAAGTTAGACTATATGATAAGTATTTTAACTATCTGAAACACTGTTGGTTACAACGGTATTCTTTTTTCACTTCATAAAGAACGTTTGTTCGCATATACTTATTATGAGGTGAATTATATGAGAATTCGCGACCGCGGGAAAAAGAAATGGCAATTTGCATTTGGAATGCCTGAGTTGATTAAGGCACAGCAGGATGTATGGAGGGACCAAGAGCGAACAGTAAAGCCAATCATCGACCAATACGAAAAAGAGGAGTTTGATCTACGTATCTGTTATGCAATGGAATATAATCTATCGGTAAAAATAAGAATATGGTCCAACGGCTTTATATCAAATATTACTGGTCGTATTCATTACGTAGATCAGGTAACACACCAACTTCGGGTTGAACTTGACGAAGGAGAGCTTCAGCGAATTGATTTTGAAGATGTTGTAAATGTGTCAGTTTTTGATTAAGTCGAGCAAATGGAAGTCATACTAGTGCGTTAATCCTCAAGGGGGATTAACGTTATTTTGGTTTCTTACGAAATTACCATAAGGATATTCCTACTACATTTGGGGAAAATACACCTTAAAAATAGAGGTGATGAAAAATGATTAAATACATAACTCTTTTTTTGCTATTAGTCAGTGTTCTACCCAACAGACCGGTACATGCCAACGAAATGGATATGCCTCGACCTTATGAAGAATTCTATACTGAAATGGGTTATAAAACAGTCGAAGAAGCTGTAAAAGAATTCGAACGACATTTTAATGAGGATTTGAAATTGCCGCTTAGAGTACCACAAATAACGTTTACACATCACTTCGGACGATTTAATGACTTGGCTGGAGATAATAACGACTCTTTTGAAATGGAATATATTAACGAAAAGATACCTGAAAATCATTACAAAATAAACGTTCTACCTATTAAATACAAAATCCCAATTAGAGACAAATATGTAGTAAGTACCTTTACCTTAAAGAATGGAAACGATGCAACATTTATGACCATCTCCGACCATAATGTATTAGTTTTTGAGAGCGGGAATTGGCAATACATGTTTAGTGTTGATAAGAATGTCTCAGACAAAGTGACTCCTGAAACCTTAGTTACTATAGCAAACTCAATCCAATAATGTATTAAGGGGGTAAACAATATGAAAAGGAAGTTTTACTTAATCCTTATCTTCGTGCTATTTCTTACATACTCTCAAGTTGCTTATGGAGAACCCCTAGTTCCAGATAAGGTTAGAGTATTTAACCAACGAGTCCTTGAAGATATATTGAACACACATGTAATTGACCTCACGGATAAGGAGGAGGTTTCTCGAGCTAAACTAGAAAACTCACTTGGGGACCGACGTGAGAATTTGTTTCTAGTTGAGAAACTTGGTTTCGCTTGTTATGAGACAGGTTGTATTGGGCTTCCAAGGCTTTTTATGAATGAAAACCACGCACATATTTTATATAAAGATGGTCGGGGGCAGAACATTCACTTAACGTTAAAGAGGACTAATAAGAAGTGGAAGCTTGTTGATAAAGCTATAAGTGACGGAAGCACAATGGGAATTTATGATTGATGGTGGAAAGGTAATGAACATAAAGGTAACAATATTAATTTTCTCGACGTTCTTTTTATTATCAAATGTTTCTGCTAACTCAGAAGATAGAATACCTTCAATTAGCATTATTAAGAAGTATTTTAATGATCTAAATGAACAGGAGTGGGTAGAGGCAACTGCATGGTGGGACAATGAAAGTAGACTTGAATTAGTAGAATTTATTGCAAATAAGGAAAACCAAAAGTACAAACGTGGCTTGTTGAATATTGAAAAAGCAAATCTTGTTAGGTGGAAAGAACTTCCCTACGAATATGGAAAACAATTTTTCCCCTCTAGGTCTTTAGAGAAGTTTAATAACTCAAGAGTGTATTATGTTGGAGTAGATTATAGAGTTCACAAACAGAATCAGTTCTTTATAGACGGAGTTAATTATTTTTTAGTTGTTCTTGTCTTAGAAGATGGAATCTGGAAAATAGCCTTAACGCCAAACGTTCCTGTCAAGTCTATTATTGCTGATGGATATGGGTTCGGCACAGAGGATGAAAAAACGTTTGATGATAGAAGGTTGAGGTTTCGAATTAATTAAATGGAGGGTTGGTCTTGGGATTTCGAATAACATTTCTACTAATATTTCTGATTTTGCACGTATCAATCACAGTTAGTGCTGAAACACCACTAACTGCTGCATTTATCCGTGACCATCAGCTATGGATCAAAAAAGGAGACCAAGAAATTCAAATCACACAGGATCAATATGTGTTTACACCTAAATGGTCGTTTGACGGTCGATTTATTGCTTATATTGATGGTGATGAACAGGGGAAGAAATCGGATTTATTCATATACGATACTAAAGAAAATGAAAGTTATCAGCCATACATAAAGGTCGAAACTTATGACTTTAAATGGTCACCGAATAAAAATCAATTAGCCTATACCGATCATGGTTTATTAAACGTAACGAAAATAAAGAATGGTCACCCTCAGGGGTTTGAAAATGTGTCGTTAGGGGTTAGTGGGTTTGAATGGTTTCCAAACGGGAAGGAATTCCTGGTTTCTTCACAATCCGTTCTACGCCCTACCGGATGGGGACCGATTCCTCTTTTTAAAGTCCCGGTGGATGCTAACCTTGCACAGGAAAAAATTAAGCCGTTTTATACTATTCAAACAAATGAAAGGGATCTTTTTGCAATTTCTGCAGACTATTTTAAGTGGAGTAATGATGGAGAATGGGTTAGTTTTTTAGCTATTCCGACTGGCTCAATCGCTATGGACGGTAACACGTTATGTGTAATCTCCTCAAAGGGAGAACGGTTTGAAGCAGTAGGTAAGATGCTATGGTACGAGGATTGGACAAAATGGGCTCCATCAACTAATC
Source organism: Cytobacillus suaedae (assembly GCA_014960805.1). Taxonomy (GTDB): domain Bacteria; phylum Bacillota; class Bacilli; order Bacillales; family Bacillaceae_L; genus Bacillus_BV; species Bacillus_BV suaedae. The sequence goes on from CP063163.1 coordinate 766,465, forward strand.
AACTAGCCTATATTTCAGGTGAAGGAAGATTTTTTGTGGAAAACAAAAATACCACAATAGTGGACATGCCAACTTCTACTCAACAACAGGAATATACACCAAAAGGCTATGTTGACCTTGATTTAGAATGGTTTTCTTCAGACAAGGTAATTGTGGCTCGTGCAAATGAAAACAAAGAGTGGAAGGAAGGACCTGCTCCAAAAATGTTTACATCACTTTATGCCATTAATCTAAAAACAAAAGAACAAATGCGAATCACTAACCCTAATAACAATGAATTAGACAGAGATCCGCAAGTTGTTGGGACTTATATAACATGGTTTCGCAAACATGAAAATGAATATAAAGGGGATATATGGTTGAAGCATAGTTTAAATGGTCAAGAACAAATATGGATTAAGGATGCTGGTGCTGCTCCAGTATTTTTTATCGGGAAGCAATAAAATGTTTGAAAGTAAATGAAGTGAAAACCTTTTCTTTTCAATTAATGTTATTGGAATAATAATTGTAAATTATTTCAAGTGCTTTAGGAGAACTTATTTATGAGAAGGAGGTGTACAAATGAATAAATGGATTAGTGTTCTTGCAATTTGCTGTATTTTTGTAATTGGACCTTCGTTTAAAGCTAAAGCCTTAACGTTTGATCAGCTCCCAACAAAACAAACTAGCACACAGTGGGAGGTCCAGGTTGGTAAAGCAATAGAATCATCTGAGGATTCACTAAAACCTGTAAAAGGTAAATTTCACACATATTCATTACATGTTAATAACATCGGGGATGATGTATTTTCTGTTAAAATCAATATGTACCGAAATGAGCCTGGTTCAAAAACGAAATATTCTCTTACTGGTTGTCCAGATGAGAAGGATTGTAATCAAAAAACCCACGAACCAGAAATGGGTTTAGCTAAACAATTGAACGAGAAGGTACCTTATGTATATAACAATTTCCCTTTAGCAGAAAAGGCAACCGAATTTGAGGTCGAGATTGTTTGGACTCAAATAGAGAACCCGGGGAGACCGTTAAAAGAAACATTTGTGTTTACACAAAAATAGTTATTGCAAAAACAAGGGGAAATTATTTCTCCTTGTTTTCTTTTATATCTTTACTAGAAATAATAGTCTAAGAGTAATAAATATCGTACAATAACATCAACCAACACAGTCCTTATTAAACAAGATTGTTGAGGTGAAATAAAACGTCAGTCATAGCATGAGTTATAAAACTTCAAGCCTAGACAAGCATCCGTTAAGATTATCGTGAGAATCGAGTGAAATAGCCTTTTCTTCTTCAACTAACGGAGCAGAATAGTTAAAGTAATATACAAGAGTTTTTGGAGGATTTTAAGTGAAATATTATAAATTGATAATGGACTATAACGGAACTAAAGAGGAAGATATGGTTTGTAACGTAGAAGAAGGCTTTTCACAAAAGTACGGAATTGACGAATATGCCATTTATGACTGTAAAGTAATTAATAACTGGGCTGATGATTTAACATTTTATTATAATCCAACAGAAGGTAACGTACCAAATGATTATTTAGCAACAAATTTAGGTTGGTTAATTGTATCTGAAAAGTGTAGAAAGATTTTAGAGGAGATGAATGTAACTAATATTCAATACTTACCTATAAGAATAAAAAGCCTACATGATGAAAATGAAATACAGGGTTTTAGTGTACTTAATATAATTGGGGAAGTTGAAGCACTTAACTTAAACGCTTCTGTTTATAACTATTTCGAAGTAGGTGAAGAGAAAATTTTAAGTGTAATTAAGTATGCAGTAAATAAAGATTTATTATTGAATACTCATATTTTTCGATTAAAAGAAGACACAATTCCTGTTTTTGTATCTGAAAAAGTTAAAAAAGCAATTAGGTTAAATAAACTTAGTGGTTTTGATTTTCTTGAGATTAAAGTTGTATAACTTAAAAATACATCTCATTATATTGAATATAATTGTTGAACTCCCATGAAAATAAAAACTAATAAAGAGCATACGAAAATAAACCCAGAAAATCACTTTTTTAAAAAAGGCTGAGCCTCTTGAGAAATTATAATAAATTTGGTAAAGAATTTAGAGACGAACACCCTTCCACATTAGGATAAAACCAAGGATCAGCTGGCGCAACGATCAGAAAAAGGATTAATCTCCCATGAGTGCTACCCCTATAGGGCGCGACAGTCGGTGGTACACCGTGATCGTTGGAGTCAGACTAACGGATAGGCTCAAAGGCACTATAGTGTAACGACCTTCTTCGCCAGCTATTAAATCATTATAGACTTCATAATCCATTTTCATTCTCTGTGGTGCAGCGCCGATTTTTGCGCTGCATGAGTGGCTAACGGGGGCAATTGCTGAACAAGCAGCAGTCCCTTCTTTCGTTATAGAAGCAGTTTAGTTCAACAAACTTAATGCGTAAAAGGTCAATATCGGAGGAGTAAATGAGCAAGCATAAAAAAATAGATAAACACTTTGGAATTAAAGTTAATCATCAAAAAGTAAAAATTCTAAACTATAAAATGGATAGATACTATGATGAATTAGAGAACAGGGAAATAGAGACAATCGAACTAATAACCAAAATCCCTCATAAAGTATTTAATCAAGAAGAAGTGCTGATTGAAATAATTGGTGTCGATGTTATCATAGCCCAATGGTGTGGGGGGTTCCATCAACCAGGATTGAACAGATACAAATACAAACTAAGCCCTAAAGGTTATAAATGAATGGAGAATACAATAATGAATATTCCTGATGAGCTAGATGGAGCAAAAGTAATTCAATATACTAAGAACTCCACACAAAATGAGTTTGGTGTGGTCAATATAATTTCAGAAGATAATGAAGTTATTGATGTGTGTCCTATTACTGCACTAGCAATTTGCAAGTATTCTGACGGGAACGGCTATTACCTATTCTCTTGTGACCTAAATTGGGAGGTAGTTGGTGACACATTTCATTATTCTTTAGAAGAAGCTATTGATTTTGCAGATGTTAAAGAAACAGAATGGTTATTCAAGTAAAGGGAGCAAGAGTTAAAGATCATTATGTGGTCGTTAACTCTTTTTTCCAATTGGGAAGTTTAAATTAACCAAAAATGTTAAAATAAAGAAAACTCGAATAAGGTGATTTTATGCTTGGAACATTCCTTAGTTATTTTGTGATTTTTTTCATTATTGCAAGGATTGTAAGCCTTACCGCTAAGATTAACTGGATGCCGACACTAAAAACAACACCAAAACACGATGCAATATTAGCAATAATATTTTCTTTAATTGTTGTTGCTTTAACGTTTATTGTTTAATAACGCCATCTTATTGAACTTATCCTATTTTTATCTACAAGAAGGGTAAGTAATCTTTTTTGTGGGAGTGCACAAGCAAGCCCATTAATTTGCTATGTCTGGTGAAGTCCAGTTAAATAGTAATGCATCTGAAAATTAGCCATTCATCAATGTTAATCTGGACTTAGCAGTTTTATCTGGCATCGAATAAATTCTTCAAATTCCACTTGATTTTGCAAGTTAAATGTTGCTCTAGCCTTTTCAAAAAATGAAATGGCTTTGGTATTTAGTCCAAGTCTTTTGAAATTTAGTCCCTTTTGATAAAAAAATTCGCCTAATAAATAAAGTGATTCATGTTTAAGAGTATACGAGATTCCTTGAGTACATACAGAAATTGATTGGTCATACTTCCCAATGGAACTGAGTGATTTTGAATACCCATAGAGAATCCTAGAAAGCGTCAGTGGATCTTTTAAACGAATGAGTTTCTTAAGGTGGAAATGAGCCTCCTCAAATAGTTCAATTGAGCGTTCGAAGGCTTCAATCTCATTATAGATTATCGCTCGACTCGTTATTATTTGAATTTGTCTTTCAGAATAGTGTTTTGCTCGTTGAACCATTGTTAACGCTATGTTCAACTTTTGGATTGATTTGGACGGTTCTGAGCGAATGTAAAAATCACAAATCGCCTCGTGCCATAACATAAATTGTTGACTCGAAAGTGCTGAGAAGAGTGGTGAATGTTTCTCTTGATGGATAATCTGATCTACTTCCTTGTATTCTCTTTGATTGATGTGATGACGGATTTGATCAAACACATCATGTACATAATCAATCCGAGGAGTGGAAGTCATTTCGAAAAAGTAATTCATATCCACGCCTAGTTTCTTTGACAGCTCATAGAGGATAAAACTTGAAGGAGTTTCAGAACCATTTTCAAGTTTGCTAATTTGTGCTTGTGTGCAAATATTGTCAGCAAGCTCTTGCTGAGTAAGACCCATATGTTTCCGTAAATCCTTGATTAGTGCTCCTAAGCTGCTTCCCTCCATATGCCACCTCCATGAAATATTCCAATAATTATATTTTACAAGAAATTCAGTGGAAGTGGGTTAAAAGATTACCTACATTCACTATTTTTGGTGTACACGCATATCTATTCAAATTGAATGAAGATTTATAATAGATTGTAAGAATCTAACTCTTGCATGTTCGAGTTTTACTTTATACAGGTTTTATCATTTTAGTTATCGAAATTATCAACAAACACGCGAAGGGAGTGCCATACTTTTGAAAATCTTTAAGAAAAAATCAATAAGAGAAATCCTCTTACAGATGTTGATCGTAACCTTGTTCTTTGGAGCATTGACGTATTATGTTGTTTTCTTTACACCGAAAGATTCGCTTGAGCTATACCAAGCGATTTCCTTTGCAGATAGCTTTAAGGACGCACAAAAGCTCAGTCTGGAGGGGTATGAACATCGGTTTGAAAAGGAGGACTTTGACTACATAGGAAGAGTGGATACCCAAGCTGAGTCGGTTCAACAATTTACACTTTTCCAATTTGAAGAAAAGACGTATTTGATCATGACATCACCAGGCACTCTTAGGTTAAAGGTTCTGGCTGTAGAGGAATTACCTGAAGAAGTGAGGGATTATTTTTTAGAAATCGCACCCTAGTAAGCTTTCTGCCTTTACTAGTAGGATAAGAGATGATATGGAGGAGGAGAAACCGTGTTTGAACAAATTATTGATAATTGGAAAGACTATTGCACCGAAGCAAATGTGATAGGGATTGGTTCTACAAGGAAAGTATATAAAATCGATGATTATGTAATAAAAAAACATTTGCATCCGCTTGGTTATAAACAATCACTAAAAGAGGTAGAGATTTTTAATTGCATGCTTCATAAAGGATGGAGTGAGATATTCGCAGAGGTTTATTATGCGGATGAGTTTATTGCTATTCAAAAATATTATAAAACACTAGACTTAAGGAATAATCAATCATTCGATATCGATGTTAGAAGTGATTCAAATCTAATACCCTATAAGTTTGAAGACATTTTAAGCTTTTTAGATAAGGAATTTGATAGCTTTGATTTAAAGGATAGCGGTAATTATGGTTTAAATAATGAAAATAAACTAGTCTTTATTGATTATGGTATGACTAAAGCATCTATGAAGATGAGTGGGTGCAACTAGCAGAGTCTGGTGTACTTCCACAAATCCATTTTGACTTCTGCAACGTTTGCAGAGTGGACAAGGAAATTAGAATGTATGGAGAAAAAGATAAGGATAAACGGTGTTATTCGTGTGGGAAGGAATAGGGAGACTGTATGAAAGGACAAAGTTTCTTTCTGAAGGATAGGGATGAGTGCGAGTTAGTGAATTCATAAGTTCTTACTCGAAAAAAAGAAGTGAAGGAAGCACTTCTTAAAGTGAAAATGGAGGGGATTACATTTGAAAAAGCTTATTGGGTTACTTGGATTATTAACCGTTTGTGCGCTTCTCTTTACAAGATCGCTTTATGTAGAACTAGATGAGTGGATTATTATTACCGTGATGTTGTCTATTGTTGCAGCCATCACCAGTACATTGTATAGAAAAAGAGGTGAGGTTGATGCTGCTAAAGGTAGCTCCGCAGTTATATGTATCGTATTCTTTTGGATACTTGCTCTATTTGATTTGATTGCAGACCATTTTCTTTATTTTCAACCTACAGGAAATGAAGATGGAAGAGCGTTAACACTTGGTGAAAAAATACATGAATTTAGAGACGACCTCTTCATCCAATTTTTTATCACATTTTTTATTTCATTTCTTTTTTCTATTGTTCTTTCAAAAGTGTTGTCAAAATCTTCACCCAAGAAGTAATTAATTGAGCGATTCTGTAAATCCTTTCGTAAAAGTATTTCCGTTATGAAAATCAATGATGGAACTTTCGAAATCGCAAACGTTGCATTTGATTCATCAAAGAAGCGGATTCCTAGAATTAAGGTCTTTTCCGCGGAGATATTTTTCGGAATATTATGTTAAAACTGACGTGGGCAGTATATTTCACTACGGTCAGGTTACTCGAAGAAGGTATTTAAAACGAGGAGGGAATCCATGAAAAAATGTATTATGCTCGTTCTTAGTTTAGTTCTTATCACAGGATGTACTAGAAGTTATGATACGTTAGAAGCAGCCGTGCAAAGTCACTGGGACACTCCAATCGAAATTGTTAACCAAGATGCAAAGAATCAATTAGTCTATTATTTAGATCATACCCAACATGTCTTGGGTGTTTACTATTACGAGAATGGAAGGTATAGATATAACAACAAGCTGAGTGTGGGTATGAGGTTTACTGCAGAGAGCATGATCCCTTTTTTTGTTCAAGCTATTCACATTGAAGGAGTAGGAAATATCATTTATGGTGCCATTAGATCAGATGAACATAAGGTAGAGACCTTTGTTATTGAATATAAAAATGGGGAGTTTCAGGAGATTAAAGCAAGAAATAATACATTCATAGCTGAATATCCGCCGTACCTCACAACAAGCTTAGAAATGTTTCAAACGGAAATTGCCAATGTGATTGCTTATGACAATAACGGAGTGTTCGTGGCAAGTTATAAAAAGATAAACCATAACTAAATTGGACTTTGTGCGAGTTATATACTTAAAGAAATCGGGAACGAAGAGGTTTCGCAAGTGAAATGGGGATAACAAAGGAGAATACGGAAAATTCATCTGGAATGAATGCGATAAGAGTCAAACAACGCGATGCTTAAAGTTAAAACATTTGTCGAGGGGGTGTCATGTTGAAGAGAGTTGCAATGATTGCTGTATTAATCCTAGTCGGAATAATCTTTTTTACCTTTTATATGTACCGCGAGCAAAATTTAGGCGATGTACTTAATATTGAACAAGTGGAGCGTGTTCTTATCGTAACTGATGATAAAAACCGTCCAAACGGCGTTGAAATTCCAAAGATAGATCAAGAAAAGAAGGATCAACTTATTGCCTTTTTAAATCAATATCAAGTAAAACTGTCAATGAAAGAAGGCTGGTTTTCTGACTATCCGTCAGAGCAATTTAACCTTTACCTTGTATACAAAAACGGAGAACCCGAAGTCTTTACCATCGAACAAGAGGTCGTTGCAACAACAGAAATTTACGAAATAGTAAATGCCCCGTTGGATTATCAATGGATACAGGAATTTGAACGAAAACTTAACTCTGAGTGAGAAGAGCGTATTATCTTTTCTTTGAAGTAAAGGTTGGATAGTTCCAAAAGGAAGGTATTCTAATGAATTTTTCTACGTAATGTAACAGGAAAAATCTAATGTATATTAAACATCTTGAGACCTATAAGTGGAGCGCATATGGAAGAAAACAATCTGTGAGTCAATAGTGGGTATTCTTGTTATGTCAACCAACCTTTAATAAGAAGAATGGTCGAATGTTTAGGGGGAGCAGATGCATGAAAAAATGGTTATTCATAGTTCCGTTGCTAGTTGTCATAATATTGATCTTTATGATAAGTGGATATAGGTTTACCGCGTTAAGTGCTGCTAAAAGTCATGCATTCCTTCCGGCAGATGCAGAGTTATTGGAGCAACATGATACAGGTTCATCGGTTATTGTTATTTTTAAAAGTGATAAAGAAGAAAAGTATCGTACCTTATTAGCTGAAAAGAAAGGAATGTTCTACATTTGTCGTCATTCCACCTTTACTCCGTATAGATCTGATAGCATTCAAACTTTTGGAGGTTTTAGTTTTATTACAAAAAATGATGAAGCATCCGTGTTTAGTGTCATATCATACGATGAAGAAGTGGCTTATATAGAAGCTGGTGTAGAGCCTAACAGAGAACGAAAAGAGATAAGAACAGGAGTACCTGTAACTTTCATATTTTCATACAGTAAACAACTTGATCAGCTAAATCCAGTTGCAACCAATAAGGAAGGTGAGGAGCTTTATTATTATGGGTATCTTAACTTATACGAAGATATAAAATGGCATAAAATCGATGGACAATAACAAACTCTCTTTTCATTAACTTGGTACTTATCTTGCAGAAGAAGTTCCTTTTTGTGGAATTAATTGAACCTGTGGTACATCCGTGACCAGATATAAGAAAATTTAGTTCTGTACTTCCATAATAAATATAGTTTGGTGGAAGAAAGCAACCTTTTACCAATCATATCGTCTAATGAAATAACAGGGGGGAGTAAAATGAAGAGAAGGAATGTACTTACATTTTGCATAGTGTTCATCTTAGTAACTTTTAGCTTATTTCCAAGCCATTCAATAGCGACAAAATGGGTATATTCATTCGTAGTGTGGGATGGATATGTTTATGTAGTAAGTGATGAGTATGTAACAGAAATAGGTAGTGAAATTGGGTATGTAACCAATTATTCGGATATGGAAGAGCTCCCAGGTAATTTCTCAAATAAGTATAAAGAGGGTACTAAATATTACTCTATCAAAGGGGTAAACACAGGGGAATCGATTGCAATTGAAGAAGGTGAGGATAGATTTAAAAAGGCAGATAGGGAAAAGGAATACCATATCTATAAAGAAGATTCACATGAGGAACAAAAGTTCACCTTTAATGATTTTGGAATAGGATTGTCAATAGGGTTGTCAGTTCTTTTATTGATTATTGTCATTGGCAGCTTTTTCGTAAAGAAAAAAAATATCAATTAATGAGTTTTTCATCGGATGCCACACTTCAAAACAGAAGTATGGCTATTAGTGTTGAAGTAAAGTGCAGTTTGCTAAGGTGAAACTAAAAAAAGTGTTCGTCAATTAGAGAAAGGGGGGAATGTATTTGGTTAAAAAGATATTGTTTTATTTACTAACTATTGCCTTTATAAGTAGTTGTAGTCAGCAAAATGTAACCAATATAACTTTAAAAGAGCTAGTGGCTGTGATGAATGAGCAAGGGTTAGAATTAGAAAAAACTGATTTACCAAGTGAAAATGTCTTTATTCAAGAATTAAATGGTGTCACACCTAGTGCCTATTTTATAGATGGGGCAACACTTTCCATTTATTTATTTTCAACAGTGGACGCAAGAGAAAAAGGTATGGATGATTATAAAGAAAAATTGGATGCTGCTTCATACGAACAACACAAAACGTTTACGGTCAAAAACGTGTTAATCTTGTATGTTGAAGGTAGTGAGGAGAACCATAAAAAATTAGATAAGGTAGTCGATGCGTTAAGAAAATAATGTTCCTTGTGCTAACTTGCAGCCTTCCTGTAATAATTGTAGTTTAGAAGAATGAAATTGAAAGAAAGGCAGGTTCATATGAACACTAGAATAATATTTTATCTTTTGGGGTTAACGGTTCTATTCTCTCTTATGGTTGGGTGTACGAATCAAGAAGAAGCTAATAAGAAAGAGAGTGAAAGATTAAAAAATGATAATTCCAAGACGCCACCTAGTCTGACTATTTCTGTTGGTGGAAATAACTTTAAGACAGCGATGGGTACATACAGCTGGAGCTATAGTAACAGTGACGGCACCTTAACGTTCGTAAATGCTGACTCAGCCGCACCCCCATTATTAGTGAAAGATCATCAAGCAATTGACATAACATCAAATACTGAAGTCAAATTACTCTTTCCAAAACCGCCATTAGACTATCAAGTTAGGATATGGGAGGTAGATGGTAGCATAGTAGCTTCTTATAAAGAAGTCGTTCTTTCTGGTTATACAGGCAGAGTAATTTATGAGGTTACAACCACTTGGGAGCAAGGGACTGTACATTATGCTTTTGTCTTAGATATTGAAGAATAATAGCTTTTATATAAAGAATAGGGAGGTTTACATTGGTCCATTCCCTACTTTTTTAGTTATTGTTATAGGTGCCTTTGACATAACTTTGATTTACAACCAATTGAGATTGAATTCAAGAGAAATGTAAACAGCCATTATATATATATCCATTAAGGTTATTTTTACTTTAGTAACATTACTTGGATAAACATACCTAAGTAAAGTTTACATTCAAATAATTACCAATGGATAGTTAAGATAGTAGACGCTATAATTAATGATGTATGCAACATAAGAAGGTGGACAAAAATGAAAAGAACTTTATTACAAGGTGTTATCTTTTCTACAATTACAAACCTATTATTATTTTTTGTTATAACGATTTATTTAAAACGTGAACTTATTTTTGACTTATTAAAGAGTGAAGAAGTCTATTATCTACAAAATGAAATTGTGTTTGGATATGTGGGTCGTGGAAGTGCTAACTTGTTTATAGTATTGGTAATTTTAATCTCTTTTTGCTTCTTTTTTATTTTGTTTATTATTATTAGATTGATAGTACAAGCCTTCAAGAAAACTATGTAACTTTCTTTTCATGCAATAATACATTTACTGCTTTCTGGATTAGATAACCTAACAAGTGAACGTAATTAGAATAATTGAGGCAAGGGAGATTTTTGAGTGAGCTTTATAGACATTGTTTTTCTACTTATACTATGGATGGTATTACCACTATTTGTTGTGTTTGAGTATCTAAAATTGAACGCTAAACAAAAAGGGGAAATACTGGAAGAAGTAAAAGGTTCTAGAGGATTTATTGTTGTATTATTATTAGTGCTTTTAGGTTTTCTTATTTTCTTTACAGGAATAATTACATCCGAGACATCGGTTAAATACCTAGGGATCTTTATCTTTCTTGTGGCTTGGCTTTTAGCTGGAATTGAACTATGGAATACCAACATAAAAAGAAGCCTGTTATTTATCAGTTTATCTTCTATTTCTTTAGTTATCTTTATTATTAAGATAATACTACCAGTGGTAAGGTAGTTCAGAAGCCCCCTTCTATTGAAGCGGGGTTATTTTGTTTGCCGTTGCTGAAATTTATTCGAGTTATGTGATCCCTTAGTTATAGCTATTTTATTGAGAGTTATCTTTATTTCAGTAAAATTACTAAGGTAACTTTACTGAGAGACTTTACTATAGTAACTTTAACATTTAATTATCAAAAATATCATAAAACAGGTCTCGGTATTTAGGTGTTATTTATCTCGGTGAGAAGGTGTGAATGGGATCCCATTCACACCTTCTCACCGAGACTGATATACATGGAATAGTGGCTTGTCCCAGGCATATTAAGGGGTTTGTCCATCTAACAGGTTAGTAGGAAATACATAAATATTATTGAACTCGGTAATTGGGTAGAATTAAAACATTGTGTCTCGGTAATTAGGTGAGTTTTTTAATGTTGTTCATTTCTTCATAATATTTGCCCCAAATTGGCATTTGAAACTTTCAATTGGTTAACTACTCATATTATCTAAAAGTGTAATTTAGATATTCTTCTGCTAACAAGCTACTTTTTTGCAAGAAGTGATTTTAGGATAAGCTAGGTTATGCTATAAATCTACAAATACATTTTTTTACAAAAATGGTACAATGGTGACATGAATTTGTAAAAATTTCATTTTAATGATTTTCAGGAGACAATTTATTTTTATATGGGGGAACCGGTTGTGATCGAAATATTGGACATTGAAAGTTTTGGACCGTATAGGCATTATGAATGGAAAAAAAACATAGGAAATGAACCTGGCGCAACTTTTAAACAGATTAACATTATTTATGGTAGAAATTATTCAGGGAAAACGACACTATCTAGAATTTTTAGATCTATTGAAAATAGTAAGGTGCATCCTGACTATGATAATCCCAATTTTTTAATAAAATTGAGAGACGGTAGAGTAATTTCTCAAGAAAATATAGAAAGTTTCAAACACGATTTTATCATTCGTGTTTATAATACAGATTTTGTGAAAACAAATCTAAGTTGGTTTTTTAATGATGATGGGTCTATTATGCCGTTTACATTATTAGGTGAAAAAAATATAGAAATAGAAAAGAAATTATTAAATATAGAACGAAAGTTTGGAAGTGTAGAAGATAAGAAGGGATTACTTTTTGAGCTTAATCAATTAGCTAATGGGTATATTGTCAAAGATAAGGAGGAAAAGGATAAGAGAGCATCTCTTGATTCGGCATTGCGTAAAAAAGCTCAAGAAATTAAGAACAAAGCTAATATTTTTGATATGCCGCTTTACAATATAATTTCCATAAAAACAGATATTGTACAAATTATCGATACTAAATCTTCATTTTTGTTATGTGAAAAAGGTTTGGAAATAAGAAGAAAGCTTATTAATGAAGAGGCAAAGAAAAACCTAACATTGTTAAAAAGTATAGATGGTGTTTTTTCAAAGTTAGTTGAAACAATTAACCACTTGATTAGTAAAAGAATTAATCCAAGTGAACCAATTATGGAATTAATTAATGATAACCTATTGCAAGAGTGGGTAAGAATGGGAATTGAGAGACATAAAGGAAAAAGGGAAAATTGTGGTTTTTGTGGTAAGACAATAGAAGATGATTTATGGAATAAACTTGATGCTCATTTTAGTAAGGAATCCGAGGAATTAAGAAATAGCATTAATCTGACAAAAGAAGAGCTTTTAGATTTTAAGAATGTCGTTGATAATCATTTCAATCTTAGTAAAAGAGATTTTTATGTGAATCTCCATGTAGAGTTTGAGAAGCAAACTGAAAAATGGATAAACATTAAAGGATTATATATGCAACATATTAATTTTTTATTAACCGAACTAGAAGAGAGGGAGAAGGATATATTTAAAGGAAGGGAATTACTGAAACTTTCCGGTTTGCATGAAGACTACGGAGAAATTCTTGAAGACACCAACAAGCTTATTCTAGAGAATAACAATAAGACTTTGAACCTTAATAGTGACCAAGTCCAAGCAAGAATAGAATTAAGGATGCATGAGGTTGCACGATATATTGAAGATATTAAGTATATCCAGGAAACGAATGAACTTGAAAAAATTAAAAGAGATCTAGACAGTATAATGCCCTTAATAACTGAAAAAGAAGAGGAGGTTAATCAATTAAACCAAGAAAAAAGAGAACTAGAAACTCTAATGAAGGATGAGTGTCGAGGAGCAGAATTGGTAAATAAACACTTGAGCAATTATTTTGGACATGATGAGTTAACTTTAGTTGCAGAAGGTGTTGCACCAAATGTCAGATTTAAAATAATCAGAGGTGGAAAAGAGGCAAAAAATCTTAGTGAAGGAGAATGCAGCTTAATTTCTTTTTGCTACTTTATTGCCCAAATTGAAGATGAACTTAAGGCTAGTAATAGTAAAGAAAGTTTGATTATTTATATTGATGATCCTATTTCAAGTTTAGATGGTAATCATATATTTTTTATGTTTAGTTTAATTGAAAGTATAATTGCAAAGAATAAGAACTTTTTGCAACTTTTTATTTCCACTCATAGTTTAGACTTTCTTAAGTATTTAAAACGGTTAACTAATTATAATGGTAGAGAAAGTGTTAATCATTTTCTGATTGAGAAAAGGATGAAACTAGATACAAAGTGCAGCTTTATAAGTCCTATGCCGGCTCATATTAGAGAATATGTCACCGAATTCAACTATTTATTTAGTGAAATTTATAGCCTTTATAAGGAAACAAAAGGAGATCGAAAAAGACAACTAGAAAATACTTATAATCAATTTTATAACTTACCGAATAATATACGAAAATTTCTAGAATGTTATTTGTTTTATAAGTATCCAAATAATGAGTCCCCGTTGGATAACTTACCAAAACTTTTTGAGGGGAATATACCTACTCTCCTTAACAGGGTAATAAATGAGTATTCACATTTAGTTTATATCGACCGTGGATGGAAACCTGTTGATGTAGATGAAATGGAGAGGTGCGTACAGCTCATTATAGATAAAATGAGAGACAGTGATCCTGAACAATTTTATTCATTATTAGAAAGTATTGGGGTTAAAGACAGAACTCCTGTTGAAATGGTTTGATGCTCATAAAACATGTTGCCAAGCACCTTAGAAAAACGAAGGCTGGGCTTCCTACTGGCATCAACGAATCGTTCGTGAGCTTGATTTGACTTCTTCAGAAGCAATCGAGTTTGCAAAACTAAATGCTGGCGTTGTTCAACCGTCAAAAACAAGTATTAACCCATATTACCTCGGACTTAAAATTTTTGAGGACATTGAAGAACGCTATAACAATCCAACAAAAGAAATGCTTGAGCGTGGTGTAAAACCAGGGTCAGGCCGAGAAAAAATGTTTGAAGTACGCGAAATTGAATCAGATATTTCTTTCATTCGCAATTACTTAACAAAAGACCTTGTCCTAAGAGAGGATATGTATCTCTTCCAAAAACAAGGTAGAGACTATAAAGTTGTTGATAAGGAATGGGAACAAGTTAGGGACCAGTTAGTGAGTATGCGTGTAAATGGAGGGTTCCCTTATATCACAGTAAATGATGGCGACTACTTAAAAAGTGGGGAAATGTATCTCAAGCACTGGTATGAAGGAATTGAACTAGACCTAAAATACCTTGAAAAGGTAATGCCATATATTCATCAGTTGTGGGGTAGACCTGTTCACATGGAATCAGTAATTGAAAATAAAAATGTGGTCTTTACCTATGATGGTAAGTCAGTTCATAGGAAGTATATTTAACAAGAAAAGCTGCTGAGGGGGATCAGCAGCTTTTTGTTATTTCATTTATATACTTTTCTTGTGAAGGAACTGCAACCATTGGTAGCGTATAAAGCAGCCCACACAGAATCCTACTATCGCAATAAAGGCAGCCAAGGCAACCATAGTAGTAAATATCGTTGCTAATAAAACATATCCGGTTAAATATCCTACTAATCCTAAGGCTAAACAGACAACAGATATGACTTGGTTGAATTGTTGTTGAGCATAATCTTCTGGAATATATTCGGATAAATCTTTCCTCAAGAATAACTTACCAATAGTGATTATAGGGTTAATATTAAAGAGAAGACCAGATAACCCAAAAAGCAATGGTAAAGCAAGTATCCACTCTTGACCTGTAATCCAGGTTAATATCACACTTAGTACAATAAACCATTGATTTGCTCTAACTAAAGGTCGTGGAATAGAACGTATAACTTGATTCATTTATCAATCCCAACCTTTCTTATGTGTTTAATTGTATTTTACTCTAAATCAATAAATATGAAAAGCCTAATTCTATAAGTGCAAAGTTTAATCAAACGTTTGATGAATCAACTTCAGCCCAATGATACCAAGGAGTTGAAAAAACCAATCAAACGTTTGTTTGAATTTTTAAAAACTCTCATCTTTAAAATTGAGACCATAATATTAGAGGAATAAAAGCCATTAATATGGAATGTTATAAGAAACAGTTTAAGGCTAATTAATAATAGTTTTAGCTATAGTCACGGAGGCTTCGGATGTTAAAAGAAATAATTAAAAATCAGAGTGATTTTTGTATTGAAGAAAATTTTATAGGAATCGGTTCTACAAGAAAGGTATATAAAATCTCAGATTACGTAATAAAACAAAATTTGCATCCTCTTGGTTATAAGCAATCACTGCAAGAGTTAAAAATATACAATTCTATGGTTGATAACGGATTAAACGAATTGTTTGCAGAGATCTATTATGTGGATGAATGTATCGCTGTCCAAAAATATTATAAGCCAATAGAAATGAAGAATAATCAATCATTTGATATTGATGTTACGAGGGAGGCTCATCTCATCCCTATTAAGTATGAAGATATTTTAAACTTATTAGATAAGGATTATGATAGCTTTGATTTAAAGGATAGCGGTAATTATGGATTAAATGATATGAATAAACTGGTCTTTATAGACTATGGTATGACAAAAAGTATGTATGAAAATGAGTGGGTACCTCTAGCAGAGTCAGGTGAACTTCCTCAAATCCACTTTGACTTTTGCGATGTATGCAGAAAAGAGAAAGAACTCCGTATGTATGGAAAAGACGATGAGGATAAACGGTGTTATTTATGTGGAAAGCAATAAGAAAGGTAGGGGGAAGGTTATATGCCTAATAATGACCACAACAACCCACATCCCGATAATAAATCAAAAGGAAAAAACGAAACATTTTGGGACGTATTTCTTACAGGCGGATGGTCATCATTTTCTAAAGAATGGAAAACCTCAAGAAGTGTTCTCCATACTACACTCATGTTTTTGATACCTATATTAGGAGCGGGAGTCCTTGTGTTATTGGGAATACTGGCTAGTTATATTTTTAATTAAAGTTATTAACTGTTTAGCTTTAATTCACTAAAAGTAAAAGCATTCTAATTTAGAAATAATTGGACCATTTACAAGGAGATTATTATGAAAAGAACCATACTACTAGGTGTTCTCTTTTCTATAATTACAAACCTACTATTATTATTTGCTTTATATATCTACCTTAATAGTGACGCCATCTTAAACGTTTTTAATGGAGACCAAGTGTATTACTTACAGAATGATCGTGTTTTAGGATACGTCGGCCCTGGAACTGCTAGCTCGTTTTTAGGTTTATTAATACTAAAATCATTTGTTATATTTTTTATATTATTTGTAGTTATAAGGTTGATAGTAAAGTTTATAAAAAATATTACAATCTCAGATCGATGAACTCTACATTTGCTTTGGCTTGAAGTATATATGAAGAGCTACTAAGAAAATCAACTTTCTTTAGTTTTTTAAATATAATTAGCTCAGTTAACAAAAGTTTTTGCATCAAACCGTAGTTTACTTAAGAGTGAATTGAAGCGGAAGGCACTTGACTCCTGCGGGAAGTGAGGAAAAGTCGAGACCCCACAGGATTTCCTCCCCGCGGAAAGCAAGTGCCTGCAGCGTAAAGGAACGGTCTCAATTCAAATTGAAACACAAATTACTGAACAACAAAAAAATTTAAACAAACGTTTGATGAATTGCCCTCAGCCCAGCGATACCAAGGAGTTGAAAAAACCAATCAAACGTTTGTTTAGTTTTCACAAACTTGTATTTGGCTCTGTGCTAAAATAACTGTAACAAATGTGTAGGAACGGTGATTCTATGTATGAGCTAATCAACCAAATCGGATATCTTATTTCTCAGCCATTTAACAACTTAGCAAGAAGCTTTGAAACGGTTCCGATTTTATTCGCATTCTTACTCGGCATTGTTGGCTCAATGGTTCCATGTCAACTTACGGCTAATGTTGGGGCCATGACCCTTTATGGAAACAAATCCTTTCAAAAAGGACTTGCCTGGACAGATGTATTGCTCTTTACTTTAGGAAAAATAACAGTATTTAGTGTACTAGGCTTCTTGGTATGGCTATTAGGTAGGGAGTTTCAGTCCGAATTAACGGTTTATTTTCCTTGGTTTAAAAAGATAGTTGGCCCTTTATTTATTTTGGTTGGTTTTTATATGTTGGGTCTTATCAAACTAAATGGGTCTATCACGTTTTTTGAACGTCCTAAAAGATTGTTTCAGAAAGGAAAGTTTGGATCTTTTTTGCTGGGTGCTAGCTTTTCCCTAGGCTTTTGTCCGACGATGTTTGTGTTGTTTTTTATTACTTTAATGCCTGTTGTTCTTTCTACCTCCTATGGGGTTGTGTTGCCAAGCTTATTTGCTGTTGGAACCACATTACCTTTATTGCTAGTCATGGTGTTAATTTGGTACTTTGGAGCAAGCGGAGTGGTTTTGAGAAAAAGCAGAAAAGTCGGGGCAAACCTACAAAGAATAGCAGGTGTTCTTTTAATCATTATCGGTTTGTTTGACTCTATTACATACTGGACTATGTAGCTAAAATTAACCAATTTGCCCATTTCTCATATACTGTTTATTGTATAGCGAGGAGGGATTCCATGCGATTGGCAGCAGTAGACTTAGGGATCATGGCTGAGCATCTGGCAACACATGAGGGAATGATTAGTAAGTTAAAAAGATACCACGCAGAAGTGAGCAATCCTATATTAAAGCACTTACTTCATTCACAAATCTATATCTTAAAAAGCCATGTTCAAGCCATGTTAGCGTTAATTGACCCAAGGTATCAAGGGCAGGTCTCTATACCAAGGGTGGATGAGGTGCCATTAAATCTTCAAAATCAAACGTTTACGGAACAGGAAATAGACACAACCTTAGAGGTAAGGGCTATGTCAAAATTAATGGCTGGAGATAATTTTATGTCTGCTTTGATGATGAAGGATAAGAATGTAAAACATATCCATGTTCAAATGGCTGAACAGGAAGAGAAATTTCAGTCTATGTATAATGAGATAATTAAGTATGTAAATGCAGACTATGTACCAAAAGCGTCTGAGCAAGAGCAACTTGAAACTTTGAAAAAATACTATCATGTATTAAATGAGTAGATATATTATTACCTAAAAAACGAAGCTACCCTTCACAATGAGTGGGTAGCTTCGTTATTGTTACTTAAACTTATCCTTTAATTTCTCCCAGAATCCTTTTTGCTCATCCTCTGGAATATCCGTTAAATAAAGATGTACTTGACCAACCGATTTATCTTTAATATAAATCGTAATTTTACCGACTGGATCTTCTAGGTCATGTCCTTTCTTTACTTTCTTCGGATGAAGCAGCTTGATTGAGAGTGACACGTCTTCTTTTTCCTTAGGAGTCATTGGGTATACAAAGCTATCCTTTGTACTAATGTTTCCTTTGTAATATTGATCATTAATTTGAGCCTGTTTATCTTTTTTTACAATTTCAACTAACTCATATTGCTCAAAAGCGCGATTGTAAAGAGCCATATGGTCGTTCCAATCATTACCGTCATTTATAGTGACTGCAATTAAATCAAGATTATCTTTAGAAGCTGTTGTTACAAGCGTTCGCTTAGCTCTTTTTGTATAGCCAGTTTTTCCACCCGTACAATATTCGTAGAACTGAGTTAGTAACCGGTTTTTATTATGCCAGGATCTTGCAATTTCGCCGCTAGAAGGTCTGTAGTCTTTCGTACCTGAAATCTTGGCATACGTTTCATTCTTCATTGCATATCTAGTTAACAATGCCATATCATACGCAGATGAGTAATGATTTTCATGATCATCAAGCCCATGTGGATTAGCAAAAACAGTGTTTTTCATACCGATTTCCTTTGCTTTCTTGTTCATCATATCCACAAAATCTTCTAAACTTCCCCCGACATGTTCAGCAATGGCAACAGCTGCATCATTTCCTGAACGAAGCATGAGCCCATACGTTAAATCGATTAACTTCATTTTTTCATTAGGTTGAAGATAAAGAGAGGAGCCTTCTGTATGTATGGCTTTATTGCTTACCTTTACAGTGTCATCTAGCTTACCAGATTCAATGGCTAGAATGGCTGTCATTATTTTCGTTATGCTTGCGATTC
Organism: Cytobacillus suaedae; assembly: GCA_014960805.1. Classification (GTDB taxonomy): domain Bacteria; phylum Bacillota; class Bacilli; order Bacillales; family Bacillaceae_L; genus Bacillus_BV; species Bacillus_BV suaedae. Next base: position 786,041 of record CP063163.1, read on the forward strand.
TAAGTGGGGCATGTGCATTTTTTTCATACAAAACCCGGCCCGAGTGCTGTTCCATTAGGATAGCACCTCTTGCGGCAATAGCGTGACTCTTTGTAGGAAGTAAAGTGATTAGTAAGAGGAATACAGTGATTATTGTAATGTATTTTGAACGTTTCATTTTATCTCCCTTCCTATTTTATTTTCACAACACTATTGTTTGTCATTACCCTATGTTACTATTCGTCAAATTGTCAAAAGTTTTCCTTAAAAAGGTATTTATATAAAGTTATATGGCTATATTGGTAGCGTGTAAAATGAAGTACTAATCAAGGAGTTGGAACCATGAAAGAGGAAAACAGTGAAAAGAATCAATCAGAAAATACGTTAACCAATCGACAAGGTCATCCTGTTACTGATAACCAAAACGTAAGAACTGTTGGGGATCGTGGACCTACTACTTTAGAGAACTATGATTTTCTTGAAAAAATTAGCCACTTCGATCGTGAAAGAATCCCTGAACGTGTTGTTCATGCCCGCGGGGCCGGTGCACATGGCTATTTTGAATCTTATGGCACATTTAACGGGGAACCTATTTCTAACTATACAAGAGCAAAAGTATTTACAAATACAGATGTACAAACTCCCGTATTTGTCCGTTTTTCGACGGTTGTACATGGAGGACACTCTCCAGAAACACTCCGTGACCCAAGAGGATTTGCGGTTAAGTTTTATACAGAAGACGGTAACTGGGATCTGGTTGGAAACAATTTGAAGATATTCTTTATTCGTGATCCTTTAAAGTTTCCAGACATGGTTCATTCCTTTAAACCGGACCCAGTTACGAACTTACAAGACCCAGAAAGAATGTTTGACTTTTTATGTCAAACCCCAGAATCTGCTCATATGGTTACATTTTTATTTTCACCTTGGGGTATTCCTGCTAATTATCGCGAAATGCAAGGTTCAGGAGTACATGCTTATAAGTGGGTTAATGGAGAAGGCAAGGCTGTACTTGTAAAATATCATTGGGAACCTGTCCAGGGAATAAAAAATCTGTCCCAAAAAGATGCAGATAAAATACAGAGCATGAACTTTAATCATGCTACCCAGGATTTATTTGAAGCAATTGAAAAAGGAGACTATCCTGAGTGGGAGCTTTATGCTCAAATCATGGAAGATGGCGAACATCCTGAATTGGACTTTGATCCACTTGATCCAACAAAGTTATGGTATAAAGATCAATATCCATGGCATAAAGTTGGTAAAATGGTCTTAAATAAAAACCCTGAGAACTATTTTGCAGAAGTAGAGCAAGTTGCATTCGGTACAGGTGTACTTGTTGACGGGCTGGATTTTTCTGATGATAAATTACTTCAAGGAAGAACATTCTCTTATTCAGATACACAGCGCTACCGTGTAGGCTCTAACTATTTGCAATTGCCGATTAACAAACCGAAAAAACATGTGGCAACAAATCAGACCGGTGGTCAAATGGATTATCGTACAGATTTTGGAAAAGATCAGAACCCGCATGTTAATTACGAGCCATCTCTTATCGGAGGACTGAAAGAAGCTAAGAACCCTGGAATAGAGCATGAGCCATATGTAGAAGGCAATTTAACAAGAGAGAAAATTTCGCGTGAAAACAATTTCGGACAAGCAGGTGAAACCTATAGACGATTTAACGATTGGGAGCGAGCTGAGCTCATCTCCAATCTTGTAGGTGCACTGTCCGGCTGTCGTAAAGAAATTCAAGACCGTATGGTGAAGATATTCACTCAGTGTGATGAAGACTACGGTAAGCGAGTGGCAGAAGGTCTGAAAATGGCAGGAAAAGATGGAGAGAACAAAATGGATGAGGCAGTTAAGCAAGCTGAAGAAATGGGCCACCCATCCGATCCTTATTAAACCGACTAGCATAAATCTGTAAAATAGAACTAGCGCATATGCTAGTTCTATTTTACGTTGATGGGGCGAAATACATCGCGGTATATTTTAAATGGTTGTGTTGATATTAGAGAATGCGCTATAATAATATTATCTCGAATTCAAGATAAAGGATTGGTAATAATGGATCAAAATCAAGTAAATACAAACGACTCTAGTCTTTCATTAAAATTATTTATTGTACTAGCTCGTGCTAACAGAACGGTTGCGGACTTGGTAGAGCAGGATATAAAAACATATGGTTTAAATCCTACAGAATTTGCAGTATTAGAATTGCTATTTCACAAGGGAGATCAACCCATTCAACATATTGGAAAAAAGGTATTACTCGCAAGCGGAAGCATCACGTATGTAGTTGATAAACTGGAGAACAAAAAACTACTACAACGTGTTTCCTGCCCAAAAGACCGAAGAGTTATTTATGCTTCCATCACAGAGGATGGCAAAAAACTTATGGAAGAAATTTTTCCTACTCATCAAGCGGAAGTCCATAAAATCTTCTCTGGGCTAACAAATGAAGAAAAAGAAACGATGATTACACTATTGAAAAAAGTAGGCTTACAGGAAAACAAATAAGTTTTTAGCAACTAGAAGGAGGAAAAAACGTGAAGCATATTTTTGAAAAAGGTCAGGATATGAGTAAACCAACATTATTATTACTACACGGAACAGGTGGTAATGAAAATGATTTACTACCTTTAGCTGGAATGATAGATCCTACGGCTTCTATTTTAAGTGTGAGGGGAAATGTACTAGAAAATGGCATGCCTCGTTTTTTTCGAAGACTAGCAGAAGGTATATTTGATGAGCAAGACCTAATTGAACGTACAAAGGAACTTAACTCCTTTTTAGATGACGCAGCTACTAAATATGAATTTGACCGAAATAACATTGTTGCTATTGGGTATTCAAATGGAGCCAATATAGCAGGTAGTTTGCTATTCCATTATAGTCATTCGTTGAGAGGTGCTATATTACACCACCCTATGGTGCCATTAAGAGGGGGCGAGTTACCAGCGCATAATGAAACACCAGTATTCATAACAGCAGGTAAAAATGACCCAATCTGTCCTTCCACTGAAGCTACTGAACTACAAACCCTACTAGAAAATGCAGGAGCAAAGGCCGAAATACATTGGGAAAACAATGGACACCAACTTACAAGAACAGAAGTTGAAGCAGCTGCAGAGTGGTACAAAACTAAATTTTAAATTTGATTATGTTAAAGGCTTAGTTACATTTGTATACTATGTTAATTTCTGCTGCAGGCAGGAGACTCCTGCGGGAGTAGCGCGTCAAAGTGAGACCCCACAGGCGCAAATGCGCCGAGGAGGCTCACGGACCGCCCGCGGAAAGCGAGTGCCTGCAGCAGAAATTAACAGGCATTCATATGGTTAGTACATATAAATGTTCTTGCATCATCAAAATAATTTGATTAAAATAAAGATAACAATGGTTTTGCAAAGGGTGAGTAAAGATGAATGAAATCGAACTAACCGATGTTACACTAGAAAAAACATTTGAAAAATATGAACTAAAATTTAAAGCATTAGCTGACAAAAAGCGCCTTATGATCATGAATGAAATCGTTAAACGTGGCAGTGTATGTGTATGTGATTTATCTGATATCGTTGATATGCCTCAATCAAAGCTTTCCTATCACTTAAGGATATTGTTTGATGCAGATTTGCTTATCAAAGTTACACAAGGCACCTGGAGTTATTATGAATTAAATGAAAAAGAACTTAATCACCTTTTATCAGAAGAGTTATGTTGTCTCTTTAAACCAGATTCCAATAAAACAACCTGCTGCGAGTAGTGCCCAACTATCAAAAAGTTGGGTACTTTTTAGTAAATCTACAAATGGGTAAATATACCATTATAAAAAACTGTTGTATTAATAATCATACCTATGTATAATCAATCATGTTGAAGTTAACTGATAATACCTCAACGAACAAGCAAATGAAGAGATTACTTTTAATTCTGACAAAATAGAGGTATAATCAATTATCAGAAATATTAGAATTGATAATATAAACTTGAGGGGGATCACAATGAAGAAATTTCTAGTATTTACTTTATTTTTAGCAATGTTTGTTATGACTGCTTGCGGTACTAGCAGCGAGCAAGCTGGTGGGGAAGAGCAAGGGAAGAAAAAATTAAAAGTAGTAACTGATGCAGCTTATGCTCCATTTGAATACTTAGATAAAGGTGAAATCGTTGGATTTAGTGTTGATTTCATTGAAGCTGTTGCAGCGGAAGCTGGTTATGAAATTGAACTAGTTAACGTTGGTTGGGACCCATTATTCGTTGAAGTCGAAGACGAAATTGCTGACCTTGCAATCTCATCAATTACAATCAATGATGACCGTAAACAAACATATGATTTCTCAGTACCATATTTCTTATCTACTAACAAAATTCTAGTTCCAGCTGATAGCGACATTGCTAGTGCTGCAGACTTAGAAGGTAAAAAAGTTGCTGTTCAAAATGGTACAACAGGTCAAGAGGCTGTTGAAGCATTATTCGGTGCAAACAATAGTAACCTTAAAAAGTTCGAAAATAACAATCTAGCAATTATGGAATTACTTGCTGGTGGTGCTGACGCTGTTGTAGCTGATAATACAGTTGTAGAAGAATACGCAAAGAATAACCCAAATGAAAACTTAAAAGTAATTGCAGATGAAGATAGCTTTGACGCAGAGTTCTACGGCTTAATGTTCCCTAAGGGAAGCCCACTTGTTTCAGAGTTCAGTGCTGCAATTAATAAAGTGTTTGAAAGTGGTAAATATGCAGAAATCTATAACGAGTGGTTCGGTTCAGATCCAGACATCGAAACACTTAAAGCACAACAATAAAAGAAAAGAAATTGCGTAACATGAATTTGTGTTACGCAATTTTTCACTTTATGGTTAGTAGACTATATATTGTAAAATCTTACAAAAAATAGTATTTGGTTGTTTAAGGGGAGATTATAAAGGATGGATTTTCGTTTTGATTTAATCATTGAATACGGTCCGTTTTTTCTAAAAGGGACACTATTAACAATTGGACTATCACTAGCAGGTATTTTAATAGGAACGATTTTAGGTTTATTAATTGGATTAGGTAAAATGGTTAAAAATAAACTGATTGCCTTTCCATTTGTAGCATACATTGCTTTTTTTAGGGGAACTCCTTTTGTTGTTCAAATATTATTAATTCACTTTGGATTGGTTCCAGCGTTAATTGGAGAAACCAATGCAATAGCTGCAGCTATCGTTGCACTTTCATTAAATGCAGCTGCCTACATTGCAGAAATATTTAGAGCAGGTATCCAATCGATTGATAAAGGTCAGATGGAGGCAGCCCGTTCACTTGGAATGACACATATTCAAGCAATGCGCCATGTTATTTTACCTCAAGCTACGAAACGAATGATTCCCCCACTTGGAAATGAATTCATCGTACTTATTAAAGAATCGTCCCTGGCAGCATTCATAGCTGCACCGGAGATTATGTATTGGGGACGTGCAATGCAAGGTCAATATTATAAGGTTTGGGAGCCATATTTAACAGCTGCCTTAATTTACTTAGTATTAACACTTACATTAAGCTTTTTCCTAAACCGCTTAGAGAGAAGGTTGGCTACAGAATGATAAAGGTTGAAAACTTAAAAAAGTCATTTGGAGATAATGAAGTTCTAAAGGATATAAATGCTTCGGTTGAACCGCAAGAAGTGGTTGTTGTAATTGGTCCTTCAGGTTCAGGTAAATCTACCTTTCTTAGGTGTTTAAACTTACTAGAATCAGTAACAGCTGGTAAAGTTTTTATCGAGGGAGTAGATCTTACAGATAAGAAAACCAATATCAATGAAATCAGAACAAATGTTGGAATGGTTTTTCAGCAATTTAATTTATTTCCTCATAAGACAGTTATTGAAAACATTATCTTATCACCAATGAATGTGAAGAAAATGAAGGAAGCTGACGCTAGAGCAAAAGGCTTGGAATTGCTTAAAAAGGTTGGTCTAGCTGAAAAGGCTGATGCGTATCCTGATTCTCTATCAGGTGGGCAAAAGCAAAGGGTAGCCATTGCAAGAGCACTAGCAATGGAACCAAAGATTATGCTTTTTGATGAGCCAACCTCAGCGCTGGATCCTGAGATGGTCGGCGAGGTACTTGAGGTTATGAAACAATTAGCCAAAGACGGAATGACAATGGTTGTTGTTACACACGAAATGGGCTTTGCACGTGAAGTTGGAGATCGTGTCATATTCATGGACGGTGGCTACATTGTTGAGGAAAACGTACCAAAAGAAATCTTCGAAAACCCTCAACACGAAAGAACGAAATCATTTCTGAGTAAAGTGTTGTAATCATAAATAATCTTTGAAATGCTGATACTTTGGGGTATCAGCATTTTTTTAATAGTATGGCTCTTTACTACAACTTTGTATAAGATATAAATAAGGAATTGTCAGTGTATAGGGGGTTGTCGATGGGTACCTCGAAAAATAAAATTATTATATTAATCATGTTCGGTGGATTTATTGGATCTATCTTAAGATATACCTTCGGTGAATGGCTACAGAATACTAATGGGTTTCCAGTTGGGACTCTATTCGTAAATATGGTTGGATGTTTCCTTTTAGGCTGGTTAATAACTTATAGTGCTGTAAAGTTCAAAAAAAGTGCTCTTTTGATACCATTTATAGGAACAGGGATAATTGGCTCTTTTACTACATTTTCTACCTTCTCACTTGAAACATTCTATTTGATTATGGATAAGCAGTATATTCAAGTGGTTACCTATGTGATGGTGAGTGTGATTTTAGGACTCCTTTTCACATTTTCAGGGTATAAATTGGCGTATATTAAGATTAGTAAGGAAGGTCACCCTATATGATTATACTCATTGGACTGGGTGGGAGTTTTGGAGCTTTATGTCGCTATCTCATTGCGTTACGAGTAGCGAATACAAATAAACAGGTCTTTCCATTAGCAACATTCATCATTAATAGTAGTGGATCGTTCTTATTGGGAATCCTAGGTGCGCTATACATGTTAGATTTGCTAACTCAATGGATCTGGTACCTATTTGGAATTGGTTTTATGGGTGCCTACACAACCTTTTCTACCTTTGGTGTTGAGACGATACAGCTCTTAATACAGGGGAATAAAAAGATTGCATGCTACTATGTTCTCTTATCTGTTTTATTAGGTATTACTGGTGCAGGGGTAGGATTTGTATCTACTGTATACTTCTTATAGCTTTGAAAAATCAGTCTTAAGACTGATACTGTTCCCATCCCTCGTTCGTTCTTTTGAATATATATTTTTCTTATAATAAAGGAAATTCACTATTTAGAGTAAGAGGGTACAAGTTTATTTTTTTACTGTGGAAAGAGGGGTCTTATGAAGCAAATTACCTTAAATCGAGTTTTCTCGGCATTATTATTAATCCTTTTAGGAATCTTGTTACTTCTTATAAATATTGATGTCATTTCCTTGGAAATAAACAATCTTTTTGTCACATTATATCCAGTGCTTTTCTTAATTGTTGGATTTAAATGGCTAGTAGAATCTATTTTGTCGAAAGGGGAAAAGGGGTGGTTTGGAGGCTTTTTTCTTTTCCTCTTTGGAGCATTGTTATCTCTAGATCGGTTAGGATATATCACATTTACCTTTTGGATGGTCTGGAAGTTGTGGCCGATCCTACTAATTTTTATAGGTATGAAATTATTTTCTAAGGATAAAAAAAGTATATCTATATCTTTTGAAAAAAAAGACTCGGTGGCAATTGGCGACTATGTAAGTAACAGTGAAAATTGGCCACTAGAGGATAAGAATATAAAGCTGGGAATTGGCGATGTTCATCTTGATTTCAGTAAAGCTTTTATTCCTGATAAAGAGACAAAGATTGATATTTCAGGCTTGGTCGGAGATGTTACCTTGCTTGTTCCTGAGGATTTAGCAGTGAAAGTAGATGCTGCAGTCAAAAAAGGTTCAATTGAAATCTTTGATAATGAATCGGATGGTTTGAATCGCACGTATTCCTATAAATCTGCAAACTATGATGAAGAAACTAGAAAACTAACAATCAATATTAATCTTAGTGTAGGCTCCATTCAAGTTGAAAAGGTGTAAGGGGGCTAAAGTAAATGTTTTCAAATATAAATAGTATTAGGCTAACAATGATTCGTTCACATCTCATTGCAGCACTGATGGTGGGCATTCTGTTTTTTACTGGCCTCCAACTTATCTTGCTTGCACTACCAGAAAACCCTTTAGCATTATCAACAATCCTTTTGCTTACAGCATTTGTGTTTGTGATCAGTGTGGGATCAGGAATCTACTTTGGTTACAGAGACAGTACAGATGTGAAGAAAAGGCTCGAGGAAGTTTCGACTTTTATCACAATCCTTGAAAGAGGAAACTTAAAGACGAGAATGGATGTTGTAGGTCAAGATGAAATTGCAAGGATTACACAATCGTTAAATCAACTATCTGCCAAAATTGAAAAACAAGTACAATCTCTACAAAGGTTAGCTGACGAAAAAACGGAGTTAGCCGAAGAGGCACATAAAGCTGCGTCGATTGAGGAACGGCAGAGGATTGCAAGAGATTTACATGATGCAGTCAGTCAACAACTTTTTGCAGTATCCATGATGTCATCTGCAGCAGTAAGATTACTAGATTCAAAGCCTGAAAAGGTAAAAGAGACCATTCAACAAATTGCTGAACTTGCAGCACAGGCTCAGGTGGAGATGAGAGCATTACTCTTGCACTTAAGGCCTGTTCATTTAGGAAGAGATACGCTCTATGTAGGGCTTGTTAAATTGATTGAAGAACTACAATCAAAATGTTCTATCAAATTTGAAACGGCCATTGACCAAATCGATTGTTTATCGAAAGGTACAGAAGATCATCTTTTTCGTATTATACAAGAAGCCCTATCAAATATATTACGGCATTCAGATGCTACACAAGTAAAGCTCACTTTCTCTCAAAAAGAGGAATATGTTTTTTTGCAGATTTATGATAATGGTAAAGGATTTAATGTTAATGAAGAAAAGAAAATTTCATATGGTTTGAAAACGATGAGGGAACGTTGTGAAGAAATTGGTGGAGTATTCAAGTTACATTCAAAACAGGATGAAGGAACGTATATTACGATAAGAGTTTCTGTTTAAGGGGGAAACAAGAATGAAAAGTCCGATAAGGTTAATTGTAGTAGATGATCACGATATGGTAAGACGAGGATTAGTAGCCTATTTAGAAACTGAGCCTATGATCGAAATCATCGCTGAAGGCGCTAGTGGTCAAGAGGCTGTTGAGCTTGTCCAAAAATGGAACCCCGATATTGTTTTAATGGACTTAGTGATGGAAAATGGAACGGGAATCGAAGCAACAGAAGAAATTATGAAGATCCATCCATGTTGCAAAATCATTATTTTAACTAGCTTTTATGATGATAAAAAAGTTTTTCCGGCTATTGAAGCAGGAGCATTTAGTTATATCTTAAAAACGGCTAAAGCCGAAGACATTGTCTCAACCATAATGAAGGCGGCAAATGGCGAAAATGTAATAGAGCCTAAGGTTGCAAGTGTGATGATGAATCGTTTTAGAAACCAAGAAAAACTGCCACATCATGAGCTGACTGAACGGGAATATGATGTTTTACAATGCATAGGAGATGGATTAACGAATCAGGAAATTGCTGATGAACTATACATTGGTATAAAAACGGTCAAGACACATGTGAGCAATATCTTAAGTAAGCTAGAAGTTGCAGATCGAACACAAGCTGCCATTTATGCAAATAGAAATGGGATTTTACGAAAAAAAGAGTGATGTTCATAAAAGGGGAACTTGTACTATCAAGAATCGGACTAGCATAGAGTAGTAATAGCAAATCTACTCCGGAAGGTAAGATTGTATGGAAAATGTCTTCTTTAAGCTAGTTCTGATTTTTGTTGCCATTAATTTAAAGGTGATTGGTGCGATTCAGCTCATTTTTGAATTAAATACATACAACATAAAAGGAAATGGGTTAAGTTGGGATGAGCTTATGACCATCCTAATCTATGACTATCCTATGTATGTGTTTTTGAGTGGAATGTTATTGATCGTATTAGCCCACTTTTTCCCTTTATCGAGAAAGAGGTATTGATCATACACTTTTTTTTCCAAACAATTGTTTAAAAATAACTCGAATTTAAATAAACGTTTGTTTAAAAAGGTGTCCAATTTAAACAAACGTTTGATTAGTTAAGAATTTCAATCAATTTTTTTTGATTTAATGCTTGCAATATGAAAATTATGGATATATAATCAAATCATCAAGAAAAGTTGATTAATCATTTGAGTAATTAAACAATATATTTTGATTAATATAAATTGGAGGAGAGATTACAATGTATTATTTTCAAGCTGAATTAATAGCAAAGCAAAAACAACAAGAAATTGAATTGAAGGCAAAAGATTTGTGGAAATTCCACAGAAGATATGAGGAAAGAAATGTTGAGGTTAAACATACAATCATGGAAACGAGAACACCTACAGTTCATAGTAGCGGAAGTTGTTGTACAGCTTAGTAAGCAAATACATTCTCTCATTGATATAAAATACCTAGATGTCAGTCATCTAGGTATTTTTTTTACCCCCATAAAATCATTACTCTTTCGAATGATATATATTGAACCTTTAAGATTGTTATGGAGGATCTAAGATGAAAAGACACCGAGAGAAAAGATGGCTTATTAAAAAAAGTATTCATAAAATAATTCTGCTAGCGCTATTAGTCTTTATATTGGTAGGAATTCTTGCAGTTAATGTTTATATCACTACAAGAGATATTAGTGGGTTAAACCATGTTCTACCACAACCAACCGTTATCTATGACCGACATGGTGAGGTAGCTAGTACATTACTACATTCTAAAATTAAAGGAATTGAATTTGAAGAAGTTCCAAACCATGTAGTAAATGCAGTTATATCAGTTGAGGATCATAGATTTTACAAACATAATGGGATCGACTATCTAGGCATCCTAAGAGCAATGTTTCGCAATATACTAGCTGGAGAAGTAGTTGAAGGTGGTAGTACCATTACCCAACAATTAACTAAGAATGTTTTTTTAACAAATGACCAAACATTGAGTAGAAAGTGGGAAGAGTACTTTTTAGCTCAAAAGATTGAAAGAACGTACTCTAAAAATGAGATTTTGGAAATGTATTTAAACCAAATTTATTTTGGTGAAGGAGCATGGGGAATCCGGAATGCTGCTGAATTGTATTTTGGCAAAAAAGTTCAGGAATTAACCATAAACGAATCTGCAATTTTAGTAGGGTTGATTAAAGCTCCTTCTAGGCTGTCTCCCCTTAAGAACTTTGAAAAGTCGATGGAGAGAAGAGATATTGTCCTAACCTTAATGCATCAGCATGGTTATATCACTGAAGAAGAAATGAATCAAGCTAAGGCTCAGGAAATTGTACTGGAAGGAAAACAACTTGATCCCTATGAGGGTCAGTATCCTTATTATGTAGATCATATTATTGAAGAAGCAATTGAAAAATATGGGCTCACTCAAAATGAGATTCTCTCAGGTGGACTGCACATCTATACGGAATTAGACCAAAGGATGCAAAAGGCCGCAGAACAAGTTTATAAAAATAGCGAACTATTTCCAAAAGGAACTTCGGAGCAAATCGTTCAAAGTGGAACAGTCCTGTTAGATCCTAAAACAGGTGGGATAAATGCGATTGTAGGTGGTAGAGGGGAACATGTTTTCAGAGGGTTTAATCATGCCACTCAGTTAGAAAGGCAACCTGGATCAACGATGAAGCCACTAGCTGCTTACACTCCAGCACTTGAACAAGGATATAGTGTATTTGAAGACTTGCCTGATTTGCCGATGAGCTTTAATGGCTATAAACCATCTAACTTTAGTAACAACTATAAGGGGATGGTTACGATGTATGATGCCCTTAGAAACTCTTACAATATCCCAGCTGTTTGGATGTTAAATAAAGTTGGACTGAAAAGTGGGATTGACGCGGTAGAACGATTTGGTATTTCCTTATCAAAAGAAGACCATAATTTAAGTCTGGCCCTTGGTGGATTACAGCATGGTGTTTCTCCATTACAAATGGCAGAAGCGTATTCTACCTTTCCTAACAACGGAGTTAGACATGAGGCCCATGCAATCAAAAAAGTATTTGATATTAAGGGTGATAGACTTGCTGTTTGGCAAGAAGAATCTGTTCAAGTAACTAGTCCTCAAGTTTCAGAAAGAATGACCTTTATGCTTAAGGGTGTTGTTGATGAGGGTTCAGGTAAAAATGCACGAATTTCGGGTCGAGAGCTAGCTGGAAAAACAGGATCGACTCAAGTACCGATCAGTGGGATTGATGGTGTAAAGGACCAATGGTTTGTAGGATATACACCTGATGTAGTTGGAGCCATTTGGTTAGGTTATGATAAAACAGATAAAAATCATTACTTAACAACAACAAGTGGAACAACAGCAGCGGTAATATTTAAGGAAATAATGAGTGCCGCTTTAGAGGGCACACCTAGTAGTTCCTTCAATCTTCCAGCCTTCCAATCTCCTAAGCCTATTCAAAGATTTGATGACAAAGATGACGATAAGAAAGAAGAACGAAGAGGTCGAGGAAAGGGTGAAGGGAAAGGGAAAGGAAACAAGTGGAAAGACGATGATGACGATTGATTAGTGCAGGATTTAATCCTGTACTTTTTTTATGTAATTAATGGGATTGTCCCATTTGTATTACCTATTATTGTAAAATAAAAAGAGAGCTAGGTTTATGGAAAACTTTTTACAAAAAATTAAAAATTTCGAAACCTTTTTTAGTTTAAGTCGTAAATACTATTGTGAAACAGCAACATAAGTTAAAAACCAATGATACCAATCGCAATTCAAAAGGAGGACTTGACTATGACTAAGAGCATGAGTTTTATACCAGCAAGTAGGCAAAAAGAATTGAAAATAATACAGAAGAAAAGTCAGGAATAATTGCCATGGAACTTTTCGGTTATTCATTACAAGAAATCTATTTATTTGGGCTTATCATTGGTGGTATATTAACCCTTCTTTATATTTTATTTAGTGATATTTTAGAAGGCATCTTTGAAGCAATTCCTGATGGTGTATTTAATCCTACTCTCATCTTTTCATTTGTTACTATATTTAGTGCAACGGGATACTTGTTTGAAAAACTATCACCGTTAAATAGTTTTATTGTCTTTATGATTTCTGTCATTCTTGCACTTTTTTCAGTCATTTTGTTAAATATATTCGTACTAGTTCCTCTAAGGTCAGCTGAAGAATCAATCGTTTTTACTGAAGATGATCTGAAAGGAAGACTTGGTAAAGTGATTATATCCATACCAGAGGATGGCTTTGGAGAAGTAGTGCTTGAAGGAAATAGCGGGACTCTTTCAATGTCAGCTAAAAGTTTTGATGATGACCCAATACCTTATGACAAGGAAGTACTAGTCATAGATGTGAAAGAATCTGTTCTTTATGTGAAAGCATATGATAGCTTTAATTAAATCTACTAGATTTTAATTATAAAAAATACGATTCAGGAGGAATACTATGCCATCTATATTTATTATTGTAGGTATTGTTGTCGTTTTACTATTGGCCCTAATTGCTGTCTTTGTAACGAAATATCGTACAGCAGGTCCTGACGAGGCGCTTATCGTAACAGGTAGCTACCTTGGTGGAAAAAATGTTCACGTTGATGAATCAGGTAACAGAATTAAGATCGTTCGTGGAGGAGGTACGTTTGTATTACCAGTCTTCCAACAAGCAGAACCATTAAGTCTATTATCTAGTAAACTGGATGTTTCCACACCAGAAGTTTATACAGAGCAAGGTGTGCCAGTTATGGCAGATGGAACAGCCATCATTAAAATTGGTGGAACCATCAATCAAATTGCTACTGCAGCTGAGCAATTTTTAGGTAAATCAAAACAGGATCGAGAAAATGAGGCGAGAGAGGTACTAGAAGGTCACCTTCGTTCTATTCTTGGGTCAATGACGGTTGAAGAAATCTATAAAAATCGTGAGAAGTTTTCACAGGAAGTTCAACGTGTAGCTTCACAGGACTTAGCAAAAATGGGATTAGTGATCGTTTCTTTCACAATTAAAGATGTTCGTGATAAAAATGGTTACTTAGATTCATTAGGTAAGCCAAGAATCGCTCAAGTAAAACGTGATGCAGATATTGCTACAGCTGAAGCAGATAAAGAAACACGTATCAAGCGTGCTGAAGCAGCTAAGGATGCTCAAAAAGCGGAATTAGAACGTGCAACTGAAATTGCTGAAGCAGAAAAGCTAAATCAATTAAAGATTGCAGAATTCCGTAGAGAGCAAGATATTGCGAAAGCACGTGCTGACCAAGCGTACCATCTAGAAGAAGCAAGAGCAAAACAAGAAGTTACAGAGCAACAAATGCAGGTTCAAATCATTGAGAGACAAAAGCAAATTGAGCTTGAAGAAAAAGAGATAGCTCGTCGTGAAAAGCAATATGATTCAGAAGTTAAGAAAAAGGCAGACGCAGACCGTTATGCAGTTGAGCAAGCGGCAGCCGCAGACAAAGCGAAACAATATGCTGAAGCAGATGCAAATAAATATCGTATTGAAGCTCAAGCGAAAGCTGAAGCTGAGAAAATCAGAATTGATGGTTTAGCAAAAGCCGAAGCACAACGTGCACAAGGGGAATCTGAGGCGGAAGTTATTCGTCTTAAAGGTCTTGCAGAAGCGGAAGCGAAAGAGAAAATTGCAGAAGCATTTGAACAGTTCGGTCAAGCAGCGATCCTAGACATGATCATTCGCATGCTTCCTGAATATGCAAAACAAGTGGCTAGTCCATTAGCGAATATCGATAAAATTACAGTTGTTGACACTGGTGGCAATGGTCCAAACAGCGGAGCAAATAAAGTGACAGGCTATGCAACAAACCTGATGGCTTCACTACAGGAATCACTTAAAGCATCTTCTGGAATTGATGTAAAAGAATTAATTGAAAACTTCTCAGGAAAAGGGAATGTAAGACACAGTATTGATTCACTTGCGAAGGATTTAACTGAAGCTAAGAAAACAGAAAATCCGGAGAAGGAATAAGTTTGATTTAAACAGGATTTTAGGCTGTTGATGCCTAGGGTCCTGTTTTTTTGTATGTAGAAAGGGGTTTGACCGAAAACGTGTGCAGTACGACCGAAAACATCAGTACTTGACCGAGATCCCTTCGTCTTTGACCGAAAAGTAGTGAAGCTAGACCGATAACCCATAGAAGTGAGCACCATTTTATGCCTATAGTGCCCAAAGGACGGAGTAATTTTACCCTTCAAACCGCATACTTTACCTATGATAGTAAAACCTAACAGTAAATCAAGAATAAGGAGATATTGTATGCGGAAAAACTGGATTCTCTTTGTAATTGTTGGGGGTGTGTTGTTAACTCCCCTTTTTGCAGAGGCACACGTGAAATGGTTTACAGATGTCCAACCTGAGAAAGAAACGATTCAAAACATATTATCGCCATTTTTTATGGTAATGGCTTTACTTTCAGCACTAATTTTATCAGTTTTACCTCAGTTATTGCCAAAGTTGATGAAGATACCGTATGTTGGGGATATCGATAAAAAGCTCGATAATTTTCGAAGGTTTTCTAGATATTTGCTGAAATATGGAACGGCAGTAACACTTATTATTCAAGTAGTATCAGGCACTATTTTTGCCCCGGAATTTTTAATTGAAAACAGCTGGGAAACAGTCTTAATTTGGGCTGCAATTATAACACTACTGATTCCAAATCATTATGCTACAAAAATTGGGGCATCCATCATTTTAGCCTTGTTCCTATATGTTCTATCAAACGTCGGTCTATTCCATATGCTTGATTATGGATTTTATCTTGCTATCATTTTTGTGCTTTTAATCGGTAAAACTAGATTAGAAAATTGGGGTTTTCCTTTTCTCTATTTAGGAACAGGATTATCGCTCTGCTGGGTTGCGGTTGAAAAATGGGTATATCCAGTAATGAGTGTAGATATCATCCACAATCATAATGTGCCGACTTTTGGATTTGCCCCTGAACAGTTCATTGTCATGGCGGCATTTATTGAGTTTATTGTTGGCTATTTGCTTGTGGTTGGTGTGCTAAATAGGATCTTATCCGTAGTTTTAACTCTAATCTTTTTTTCGACCACTCTTCTGTTTGGTGTAACCGAAATCATTGGTCACTTTATGATTCATGTTGTCCTAGTTATTTTTATCATTGAAGGTGTTTCCTTCTATAACCCACCAATTCGAATACACAAATCAATCATTGATCAAATGATTTTTGTATTTTTAAACTATATCTTTGTCCTTGCTACCTTTATACTTATTTATTATCGATTTGCTTAAGCAGCTTTCAGGTGAGAGCTGCTTTTTTTCTAAAAGGTTGTTGTTTTCACATTGGTCCATGACCGTTCCTTTGCGCTGCGGGAACTTGCTTTCCGATGGGAATTTATGAAAAGCCCAACTACCGGCTTTTTCATCAGGGAGAGGGATTCGATTTTCCTCGGGCTTTAAGGAGACCAGTGATTAATATTATGGACCAAAGTCAACAGGGGACACGGAATTAGACTTCAACTTGAACAAGTACAGAATCGAAGTCTGAATAAGGAATGAATTCGGACTTCAACTTGAACCAGTGCAGAATCGAAGTTTGAATAGGACATGGATTCGGACTTCAACTTGAACCAGTGCGGGATTGAAGTCTGAATAAGACATGGAATCGGACTTCAACTTGAACTAGTGCGGGATTGAAGTCTGAATAAGGCATGGATTGGGATTTCAACTTGAACCAGCAAGGAATCGAAGTCTGAATAAGGCATGGAATCGGACTTCAACTTGAACTAGCAAGGAATCGAAGTCTGAATAAGGGATGAATTCGGACTTCAACTCAACAAACGAGTAATCAATGTCTGAATAGGACACTATTCATTTGATTCACCTTTTTCAGTGGTCTCGTTCCGCGCCTGTGGGATCTTTCCGGATATCCCTCTACTTCCCGCAGGAGTCAATTACCCACCGCTCCAATCCACACTTGTTTACTATAAAAATTCACGAAAAAACTTTAAAATAAATAAAAAATGTAGTGAACTTTTTTGAACAGGTAAACGTATTACCTTTAGATAAAAAAACGGACTACACTGGGGAGAGCCATTAGATGGACGATAAAGACTTAATAAAGAGTGCAAAGCGAGGTGACTCTCTTGCATTTGCAATGCTTTTTGAAAAGCATTATTCCTTCTTAGTAAAATACTTGATTAAAGTTACGATGAAACCAGAAATCGCAGAGGACTTAGCTCAAGAAACGATGATAAAGTGCATTGAAAAAATTAAACTATACAACGGTAAATCTAAGTTTTCCTCTTGGCTCATCACAATAGCGACCAACATCTATATAGATGATTTACGTAAAAAGAAGAGAGAGCAAAATTGGCAAGAGCAGGAGCAGGCTCTTCGCAAAATGAAATGGCAGTTTGAGAGTAGAAATGAAGAGTGGAATGATGTTCTAGATGCACTTGGGAAACTATCAGATGAAATTCGTATTCCTATTGTGTTAAAGCATTATTATGGGTATGCCTATGATGAGATAGCAGACATGCTAGGAATTGCACTCGGTACCGTAAAATCACGAATTCACAATGGAATCGCAGCTGTTAGAAAGGAGTTGAACGATGATGACAGAAGACAAGATTATCCCGTTAAAGAAGAAACTACAACAACAAGACGTTGATTCAGATCTCATCGATAAATTAAATAAGGGTTTTAACCAATTGGACAACGCCTATCAAACGTATACACCGAATGTTCAGTGGTTTGAACAGATGGTCATTAAAGAAAAAGAAGCTGCTAGAAGAAGACTTGTAAAAGAATTAATTATCTTCTTTATATCAGCTATTACTATATTAAGTGTATTAGTACTAACAATATTTAAAGCACCAGTTATTTTTCTAGTATTGCAAGTCTTAGTAACCATTGCTCTACCTCTAGGAATATATATCCACCATAGAAAACAGGTGATCCTACATGACAGCTGAGGAACTAGCAATTATACCATTTGTAGCATTAATTTTAATTGCACAAAGTACCTGGCTTTTTCTAGATGCTAGAAAGAGAGGTCATAATTACTGGTTATGGGGAATTGTCGGATTAATTCAGGCTCCCATGCCTTCCTTGTTTTATCTACTCTTTGTTAGAAAAATATTTAAAACGAAAAAGTAGGTTATGAATATGGATCGATTAAAGTATGTATTAACAGCTACCGCCACAATTGGTCAGTTAGTTGGTATTGTTTTTCTATTTATAAACATTAAGTGGGCAATATTCTTTTACATTTGTTATGGCTTGGCGATCGTTGCATTATTTGCAGTGTTAATAAGAGAAAGAAGGAAAGAAAAAAAGGAGGAAGAAAATAATGATTATCGTGACTACTGAGTTTGTACCTGGTAAGGAAGTTAAAGAATTAAAAGGGTTTGTAAAAGGAAGTACGGTTCAGTCAAAACATATTGGAAAGGATCTTTTAGCTGGCCTAAAGACAATCGTAGGTGGAGAAATAAAAGATTACACAGAAATGATGACGGAAGCTAGACAAATAGCGATTGGAAGAATGGTAGAAGACGCGAAAAAATCAGGTGCGAATGCTGTTATTGGTGTGCGACTAGAAACGTCCAGCGTCATGGCGAATGCTTCTGAAATTATTGCCTATGGAACAGCTGTTTACGTAGAATAGTCTAATAATAGATTTAGTATTTTCCAAAAAAAGGTTTGACAACGTTATGAAACCTGTTAGTATAGGTAGCAGTAACATGTTACTTTAAAATTTTATATTGTTTTTCCACTAGGGGTGCCTTTTAAAGGCTGAGATTGAAGTGTACTTTGAGACCCTTAGAACCTGATCTGGTTAACACCAGCGTAGGGAAGTGGAGTATAGGAAACTTTGTATCTTTGTGCATTTTCCACTACAACCACTTTCTTTACGTTGGTAAAGTAAGTGGTTTTTTTATGTTTACTTTAGACAGTCGACAAGTGCCACGTACTTGTCGAACCCAAAAAACAAGGAGGAATAGAAGATGAAATTTTCACAAGAAATTAGAAAAGAAGCGGATCATATTTGGGAAGCAAGTTTTCACCATCCATTTGTAACAGGAATCGCGAATGGAACTTTATCACTTGAATCATTTCGTTACTATGTCTTACAAGATGCTTATTATTTATCTCATTTTGCACGAATTCAGGCACTAGGTGCAGCTAAAGCCGAGGATTTACATACTACAAATCGTTTAGCTATTCATGCACAAGGTACGTATGAGGCTGAATTATCATTACATGAAAATTTCTCAAAACGTCTAGGAATCACTGAAGAAGAAAGACAAAATTTCGAAGCAGCCCCTACAGCCTATGCCTATACTTCTCATCTTTACAGAGCTGCCTACTCCGGACATTTAGGCGATATTATTGCAGCTTTACTACCATGCTACTGGCTGTACTACGAAATTGGTGAAAGACTACAAGGTTCAACTCCTTCTGAACCAATCTACCAAGAATGGATCGAAGCATACGGTGGAGATTGGTTCCGAGAACTAGTTGAAGAACAAATCAATCGACTTGATGAACTTGCTGAAAAAGTAACAGAAGAAGATCGCAAACGTATGAAAGAACACTTTATGATTAGCAGCCAATACGAATACTCCTTCTGGGAAATGGCCTACTGCCTAGAAAAATGGCCTGTTCAAAATACGAAATTAGAAGTTTAACAGACTTAGAACTATACAGTTTAATAATTATGATTTTATAGAGAGTTAAGTTATTCGCTAGAATCCAGGAGGCTCCCGGACTGCCCGCGGAAAGCGAGTGGATTCTAGCGAGTAACACCCATGTGATTTTACAAACTGGTTATAATTTAAGAAATTGAAGTTTACTAAAAAAGGAGTCAAAAACATATGAAAAAAGGTCTAAAGCTAACTGATATTTTAGTTACGGTGGTCATTGCCATCGCATTTGGAATTGTTTATAAAATCTGGGGACCACTTTATTATGCTGTGAAGCCATTTGGACTTCACGCCGATCAACTAATTTATGGAATGTGGTTTATTGCCGCAACGGTTGCATTCTTAATCATTAGAAAACCAGGTGTAGCATTACTCGCAGAAACGGCTGCCGCGTCTGGAGAATTTTTAATGGGGTCAGAATTTGGTCTTACGGTATTGTTATATGGTTTCATCCAAGGTTTATTTGCAGAGCTAGTACTAGCTGCTTTCCGCTATAAGCGTTTCGACTTACTTGTTGTATGTTTAGCTGGCCTTGGAGCAGGGCTAGGCTCACTTGTAATGGATTTTGCCTATGGTGAGGTTGGCGATCTAGCTGCCTGGAACTTAACATTGTTCATAGTAGCAAGATTTGTTGGAGCTGTATTGTTTACAGGGGTTCTTGCTTATTACCTAGTGAAGGCACTTGAAGCTACTGGAGTTACTAACCTGGTTCGTCCAGCTTCAAAAGAGGATTTTGATGCACTAGATCGTTAAATGGGGTGCTAAAAATGAAAAAAGTTGCACATGTTGAAAATTTACGCTTAAAGTTTACTGGAGGAGAATCCTTGTTATTCAAGGATTTATCCTCTACTTTTTATCAAGGAGAAAAGGTTCTGCTTCTCGGTCCATCGGGGTGTGGAAAATCTTCATTATTGCAAGTATTAACTGGGTTAATACCCAATTCAATTGATGTACCTATGAAGGCAGACAGTATAGAAGTTCCTTCGTCTTGGGGCTATGTGTTCCAAGACCCTGATACTCAATTTTGTATGCCGTTTGTAGATGAGGAAATTGCGTTTGTCCTTGAAAATCTCCAAGTGCGTCGAGAGAAAATGAACCAAAAAATTGAGGAGCTTCTTTTAAAAGTAGGATTGAATTTGGATTCAACACATACTTCAATTAACACATTATCAGGGGGCATGAAGCAACGGTTGGCGATTGCTTCTGTATTAGCTCTTGAACCTGAAGTTCTATTTTTAGATGAGCCAACAGCGATGCTTGATCCAGAAGGTACGAAAGATATTTGGGATACCATAAAAAACATAAGTCAAGACAAGACTGTAATTATCGTTGAACATAAAATTGATCATGTCATTGACTTTATAGATAGAATTATTCTGTTTGATTCGACAGGACAAATCATTGCAGATGGGTATAAAGAAGAAATCTTCTTGAACTACAAGAAAGAAATTAGAGAACAGGGAATTTGGTATCCGGGTGTATGGGATGAGTATATCAGTGAAAGAAAAACTCAACTGCCAGAGTTTACCGAAGAAGATGCAAATGAAGTCCTAAGGCTAGAAAATTTTATTGGCTACAGGAATAAAGAAGCAAAAATACATGTACCTAATTGTACGGTTAAAGCAGGAGAATGGATTGTAATAGTTGGAGAAAATGGAGCAGGAAAGAGTACTTTACTACACGCTTTATTTCAATTCATAAAAACATCAGGACAATATGATTTAATGGGTACAAACATTCAACATATTCAAAAGCTTACTAAGTATTTAACATTTGTCTTTCAAAATCCAGAATTCCAATTTATTACGAATTCTGTTTATGAAGAGATAGCGTATGCTTTAAAGATGGAGAAGGTAAATGAGATGGTTATTGAAGAAAAAGTGGAAGAACTGCTAACTCTTTTTCAGTTAGAGAATCATCGCAAACAGCATCCCTATCAGCTATCAATGGGGCAAAAACGTAGATTAAGTGTAGCAGCTTCCATTGTTAAGGGACAACAAATAATGCTCCTGGATGAACCAACATTTGGCCAGGATTCAAAAAATACTTTCGCATTACTTGAGCTCATTGAACAGTATCGTAGAAACGGAACAACAATAGTAATGGTTACACACGATAAACAGATTGAAACACATTTTGCAACAAGGGTATGGCATATTGAAGCGGGAGAACTTACCGATGACAGAGTTCAAATCAGACCTCAGCCTCTTTTAAAAAGGAGGGTGCCCTATGCAAATTAATTTTTCATTTGAAGAAACCTGGCTGCATAAGATTAATCCAAGTGTAAAACTTCTTACGATGATATTTCTACTGTTGATCGTACTGTTTATTCATAATTTAAACTTTATGGTGAACTTTGCAATTATAACTCTCATTCTCTACTGTTTTTTTACTGGACACCCAACAAAACGAGTACTACTCTTTTCGATACCCTTTGTGATTGTATTTATTTCAACAGCCTCCTCTATGATTCTCTTTGGAAAAGGTGATACTACCTGGTTTAAATGGGGACTCATTTCTATCTCAGAGGAGAGTTTTTATAGAGGAATACACATAGGTTTTCGAGCCCTTACTTTTGCGGCCTTAGGTCTAACCTTTGCATTAACTACAAGACCTGTTTACTTATTTTATTCCTTAATGCAGCAGTTAAAATTAAAGCCTAAATATGCGTATAGCTTTATGGCAGCTGTGAGACTAATACCGATTATGATTGAGGAATTTCAAACCATTCGGAATGCCATGAAAGTCCGTGGTGGTTATGAGAAAGGTGGATTCCTTTCTGTTTTTTCAAAAATTAAATCCTACACGATACCTCTATTATCCCAAAGCATTCGTAGAGCACACCGAATCGCGGTTGCGATGGAGGCAAAAGGATTTTCGGATACGACAAAGAGAACGTATTATTATCAAATTGGCTACTCAAAGTATGATCTATTCTTTATAGTATACTTTGTAATTATGTTACTAGTAGGCTATGTACTTGCTATCAATCTACCTTACTTGCCAGCAACTGATATACGCCATAACTAAATTGATTGAGAATCTAATGATATATGTTATACTAAGGGTAATCTAATAGCTTTATATTCACTAGGGGAGTCAGACTGTTGACTGAGATGGAAAACCTGTTTCCAGACCCTTTGTACCTGATCTAGATCATGCTAGCGTAGGGAAGTGGAGCGGTTATATATACCTTTAAATCCTAACCACTCTTCCTTACTGGAATGAGTGGTTTTTTATTTGGATTCTGATGCTTTTATTTATAGCCAGAGTGGATTGGAGCGGAAGGCACTTGACTCCTGCGGGATGTGAGGAAAAGTCGAGACCCCGCAGAAGGAACGTCGAGGAGGCTCGACTTCCTCCCCGCGGAAAGCAAGTGCCTGCAGCGGAAAGGAACGGTCCAGATTCAATTTGAAGATAAATTAAGGGGATTTTTTAATGGCAAAAAAAGAGCTTCATATCATCTCGACTGGACAGCAGCCAATCAAAGAATTTGTAAGCATTATAGCCAGCATTCATCACTATGTAGACTATATACATATTCGAGAAAAGACTAGAACTGCAAAGGAAATCATTGATACTGTGACATACCTTACAGAAAATAATATCCCTTTATCTAAAATAATAATAAATGACAGGGTAGATGTTGCTACTGTTACAAGGGTCGCAGGAGTACAACTTGGGTATACAAGTTTAGATGTACAATCAGTTAAATCTAGATTTCCAGAGCTAAAGATTGGTTGTTCAATTCATTCAAAAGAAGAGGTTGTAACTGCAAAAAAGAATGGAGCTAACTTCTGTTTGTTTGGTCATATTTATTCAACTAAGTCAAAACCTGGGGTAGCCCCAAGAGGGATTACAGGCTTAAAAGACGTTGTTAACGCAACAACTTTACCAGTCATAGCTATAGGTGGAATTCAGCCTCAAAATACACTTGATGTTATTAAAGCAGGAGCAGCTGGCATTGCCGTTTTATCTGGTGTTTTATTGGCTTCTAACCCTTTAGGTGCAGTAAAAGAATATGCTTACAAACTAGGAAGGGAAGGTGTACATAATGAAGCATGAAAAGTATGATGCCATCATTATTGGTGGGGGCGTCAATGGTTGTGCGGTGGCCTACAATCTTGCCAAGAGAGGTAGAAAAGTCGTTTTATTGGAAAAAGACCGAGTCGGAAGTAAGTCTTCCGGAGCAGCTGCTGGAATGATTGCAGCACAAACAGAGCTTGATGAAGATGGTCCCCTTTTCTCTTTGGCACGAAAAAGTAGAAGTATGTTCAAAGATCTCGCTCTAGAATTAAAGAAAGTAAGTGGAATTGATATAGAACTCGTAAACAAAGGCATGTATAAAGTTGCCTTAACGGAAGAACAAGAAGAGGAACTAAAGGGAATTATCCAAATCCAAACGCGACTAGGTGAAAAAGCTGAGTGGCTTTCTGTCAATGAATTGCGTATGAAGGAACCGGCGCTTTCGACAGAGATAAAGGGCGCAATGTATATCCTAGAAGATGGTCAGGTATCTGCACCACAACTTACATCTGCCTTTGCAAGCTCAGCAGCTGTTCTAGGAGCTGAAATAAAAGAATTTACCGATGTATATTCCGTTGAACATGAAGATGGCCAGGTAAAAGGGGTTATCACAAATGAAGGGTTGTTTTATAGTGAGAACATTATTGTGTGCACTGGTGCCTGGAGCAAAAAATTACTACAACAAACAAATATGGAGCTAGATACTTATCCTGTTAAGGGCGAGTGCTTCTCTGTAAAAACAACTAAGCCCCTCGTTGAAGGTTCAATCTTTTCACATGGTTGTTATATCGTTCCTAAAAAAGGCGGTCGTTTAATAATTGGAGCAACAGTGAAACCTCATACTTTTGATCAAAAGGTAACGGTTGATGGTGTATCAACGTTAATGGAAAAAGCAATTAAGCTAGTTCCAGAGATTGCTAGTGCAGAATGGGAGACAGCATGGGCTGGTATTCGCCCTCAAACGGGTGATGGACTTCCATATATCGGTGAGCATCCACATATACAAGGATTGTTTATAGCAACGGGTCATTTTAGAAATGGTATTTTACTAGCACCAGTAACTGGGGAATTACTAGCAGATTACGTTGAACGTAAACCAATTGATGAGAAGATTATTTCCGCTTTTCGAATTGATCGTTCAAAAGTAGCAACAGTTTGAGTAGGAGTGATTGGAAAATGAATTTAATCATAAATGGAGATCAAGTGGAAGTACCAGAAAGTGTCCAGGATGTATCAATGCTACTAGCGCATTTTAATCTGGATCAAAAGGTTGTCATTGTTGAATGGAATCAATCTATTTTAGAAAAAGGCTCTCATCAAGAAACAAGATTATCTGATGGAGATCGAATTGAAATTGTACATTTTGTAGGAGGCGGATGATTATGTTGAAAATTGGAAAATATGAATTTAACTCTAGACTATTATTAGGTACAGGCAAGTACCCAAACTTTGACATTCAAAAAGAGGCAGTGGAAGCATCAGAATCTGAAATCTTAACTTTTGCAGTAAGACGAATGAATATTTTTGAAGCTAGCCAACCTAACTTTTTAGAAAAGCTTGATCTTAGCAAATATACGTTACTACCAAATACAGCAGGTGCCAAAACAGCAGAAGAAGCAGTGAGGATTGCTAAACTTGCAAAAGCCTCTGGACTTTGTGACATGATTAAAGTTGAAGTGATTGGTTGTCAAAAAACGTTGCTACCAGATCCAGTAGAAACGTTAAAGGCGTCAGAAGAGCTACTTAAAGAAGGTTTTATCGTTTTACCTTATACGTCAGATGATGTATTATTAGCAAAACGTTTAGAAGACTTAGGCTGTCACGCAATTATGCCAGGTGCTTCACCAATTGGATCTGGCCAAGGAATTATTAACCCATTAAATCTAAGATTTATCATTGAACAATCAAGCGTTCCTGTTATCGTTGATGCAGGTATTGGAACTCCTTCAGATGCAGCAATTGCCATGGAGTTAGGCGCAGACGGTGTACTATTGAATACAGCTGTTTCAGGAGCAAATGATCCTGTGAAAATGGCAAAAGCAATGAAGCTTGCGATAGAAGCCGGTCGATTAGGATATGAAGCAGGTCGAATTCCGAAAAAACAATATGCAACAGCTAGCAGTCCGATGGAAGGGATGAGCATTAGTTGAGTGAAAGATATTCACGACAAGAACTATTTTCTCCAATAGGAATAGAAGGACAACAAAAAATTCGAAATAAACATGTATTGATTGTAGGTGCAGGTGCTCTTGGTACAGGAAGTGCAGAAGGGCTTGTTCGAGCAGGCATTGGAAAACTTACAATTGTAGACCGTGATTATGTTGAATGGAGTAATCTTCAAAGACAGCAATTGTATTGTGAGGAAGATGCAGTTAAGCGTATTCCAAAAGCAGTCGCTGCAGAGAAACGTCTTAAAATGGTTAATTCTGATGTAGATATCAATGCGCTTGTTATGGATGTTTCGGTTGCTGAAATTGAACGACTGATTGTAGGCGTAGATTTAATTATTGATGCAACTGACAATTTCGATACAAGATTGTTACTTAATGATATTTCTCAAAAATATAACATACCATGGATTTATGGGGCATGTGTTGGAAGCTACGGAATTTCCTACTCAATTGTACCTGGTGAAACCCCTTGTTTAAATTGTCTTTTAGAAACGGTTCCTATGGGTGGTTTAACATGTGATACAGCAGGGATTATTAGCCCAGCGGTCCAAATGGTTGTTGCCTATCAAGTAACAGAAGCCTTAAAGATCTTAGTGGAGGATTTTCATTCTTTAAGAAAAAAATTAGTCTCATTTGATTTATGGAAAAATCAATATACAGCAATTAACGTTGATAAAGTTAAAAAGGCAAGCTGCTTATCTTGTGGACCAGATCGAACTTACCCATACCTTTCATTTGAAAATCAGACTAAGACCGCTGTTTTATGTGGACGTGAGTCTGTACAAATTCGTCCAGCAGAACGAATGGATCGCGATTTAGAAAAGCTAGCAGAACTATTAGCCGCTCAAGGTGGAAAAGTGGAAAGAAATCCGTATTTAGTTTCTTTTAGCATTGATCAGCACCGCTTGGTTATTTTTAAGGATGGGCGGGCATTGGTTCATGGAACAAAAGACATTGCAGAAGCTAAAACATTGTATCATCGCTATTTAGGTTAGGGGGCTTTTTAAAATGGTCTATAAGGCACTAACGATTGCAGGATCAGATAGTGGAGGAGGAGCTGGGATTCAAGCAGATTTAAAAACATTCCAGGAACTAGACGTATACGGAATGTCTGCGATCACAGCGGTTACTGCTCAAAATACATTAGGTGTTCAAGGGGTTTACCCCATGTCAGTTGAGGCAGTTATCGAGCAAATTAAATCGATTGCTTCTGACCTACCACCTCAAGCCATAAAAACAGGTATGCTTTTTAGTAGTGAATTGATTCGTGCAGTTGCTGATGAAATAAAGCATGCTGACTGGGTAAAGCTAGTTGTTGATCCGGTTATGATCGCTAAAGGTGGGGCGTCACTTTTACAAGAAGAAGCGGTTGCAGCTTTAAAAGAGTATTTAATTCCATTAGCATACGTGATAACGCCAAACATACCAGAAGCCGAAGTTCTTACTGGGATGACAATCTCATCTATGACTGACCGCGAAACAGCAGCAATCAGATTGAACGAACTAGGTGCTAAGCATGTTGTCATTAAAGGCGGACATGATAACTCTGAAGTCGTTACTGATTTATTATATGATGGAAAACAATTTTATGAGTTTACTAGTAAAAGATTGTACACTCAGCATACACATGGAACAGGTTGCACATTTGCAGCTGTTATTACGGCAGAGTTAGCGAAAGGACATACTGTACACGAAGCGATTACAGTTGCGAAAGAATTTATCCATGCAGCCATTGGAGAAGAGCTTGGGATTGGATCAGGTCATGGACCAACGAACCACTGGGCTTACAGAAGGGGAGTGCAAGTAGGATGAAAAAGGAATGGCTAGAGTTATACTTTGTACTTGGAAGTCCTAACTGTAATAGAGATCCGCGTCATGTTCTTAGAGAAGCGATTGAAGGGGGAATTACCCTTTTTCAATTTCGTGAAAAAGGAATAGGGAGTTTGGAAGATTCAGAGAAACTTGATTTGGCCAAGGATCTATTAAGTATTTGCCGGGAACATCAAATACCTTTCATAGTAAATGATGATCTTGAATTAGCACTGGAAATTGATGCTGATGGTGTTCATATTGGCCAAGAAGACGAATCAGCAACTAGAGTTCGTGAAAAAATAGGTGATAAAATTCTTGGTGTATCTGCCCATAATGTCGAAGAAGCACTTGCTGCAGTGAAAGCGGGAGCAGATTATATTGGTGTTGGTCCGATGTACGAAACGACGACAAAAACCGATATTAAGGAAGTTAAGGGGCCTGAAGTGATTGGGTTAATCCGTGAAGCAGGAGTTACCTTACCGATCGTAGGCATTGGTGGGATATCAAAAGGGAAAGTTGAAGCCGTCATAAAAGCTGGAGCCGACGGAGTGGCAGTTATATCGGCTATTAGTAAGGCTGACTCTCCATTGAAAAGTGCACAGGAACTATTGAGTGAAGTGAAAAAGAGCTGATTTATTTGGCTCTTTTTTTGTATGCGGACTGAGATACCGTTATTTTGCCGAAAACCATGAATTCTGGTGCATTACTGGACTCAGAGGCTCTTATTTGCTAAAAATCAGCAATTATAGAGCTCTAAAATGCAAATAAGAGCCTGTGAGTCCGATAAACTCTCGGAAATAGCGAGTTATCATGAAATAACGGTCTCTGAGTCCGGTAAATCTTCGCGAGAAACTCATGCGGACTGAGCTACCTTTATAATCGAGAAATAGCCATAAATATTACCAAGTAGCAGAAATTTGTCGCAAAAGTAGTAATTGACAAAATAATGTACACAGTGATAAGCTTACAAAAGAAAAATACTAACAGTAAATGGAAAAGGAGGGAAATCGAAATGGAAATTGTAGTAGCAATTGTCATGCAGCAAGATACTAATAAGCAAGACCAACAATTGAATCATTTCGTGACCTGTCCTTATACTATACTTTTTTAATTTCACTTACAAAAGTACATAAAGCACAGGTCACCATAGGTGACGTGTGCTTTTTTTGTTCCCGAAAACGAGACTAGACCCGTTTTCGGCATACATATAGAAATTCACTGTTTTTTCGTGTTTTCTATATCGTTAGCGAAAGCATATCGCACTATTTGCGGTATGCTTTTCTTTTTTTCTTGTACTACACCAAACTGGTGTTTACAAATATATAAAAAATAATTAAAGGAGGAGCTAACTATGAACATAGCTAGTGTATTGATGATGAATTATGAAGGATATCTCGAAAGTGGCTAGTTTGTTTTGACAAACATGAGAGGAGCTGACAAAACATGTTATCAGTTTTAGGAAAATTATCTTGGTTTTTTAAACTTTATTGGAAAAGATACACAGTCGCTATACTTCTATTAATTATTGTAGGCTTATTAGAAATTATCCCGCCTAAATTAATTGGTGTGGCAATTGATCAGATTCATACAGGAAGTCTAACAGGTGAAAAACTGTTTCAGTATATTCTATTTTTACTAGCTCTTACTGTTGTGATTTATGCAGTTACGTATACATGGATGTATAAATTGTTCGGTGGTGCTTATCTAGTAGAGCGGATTTTACGTGGTAGATTTATGGGCCATCTTTTAAAAATGACGCCAACGTTTTATGAGAAAAATAGAACGGGAGACTTGATGGCACGTGCCACCAATGACTTAAAAGCTATTTCATTAACAACTGGTTTTGGAATTCTAACGTTAGTTGATTCAAGTGTATTTATGCTAACGATTCTTTTTACAATGGGGATCTTGATTAGCTGGAAGCTGACGTTCGCGGCTTTAATTCCATTACCATTGATTGCAGTTGCCATCAGTATTTATGGTAAGAAAATTCATCAGCGTTTCACAGAAGCTCAGGATTCATTTGGAACAATGAATGACCAAGTATTAGAGTCCATTGCTGGGGTACGGGTTGTTCGTGCATATGTTCAAGAGCAAGCTGATGAAAATAGATTTAATGCAATTACAGAAGATGTATATCAGAAGAATGTAAGAGTAGCCAAGATTGATGCTTTATTTGAGCCAACCATTAAAATTCTAGTTGGAATGAGTTATTTAATTGGTTTAGGCTATGGAGCGTATCTTGTGTTTCAAAATGTGATTACGTTAGGAGAGCTCGTATCATTTAACGTATATTTAGGGATGATGATTTGGCCAATGTTTGCTATCGGTGAACTGATCAATATCATGCAGCGTGGAAACGCCTCTCTTGATCGAGTAGATGAAACTCTATCCTATGTTCAGGATGTAAAGAACCACGAGGACCCAATTACAGTCGGTACTCCAGAAAAAATTGAATTCCATGATGTTACATTCCAATATCCGTCTTCAACAGTTAAAAACTTAGAGGGCGTAAAGGTAACGATAAAGCGTGGTCAAACACTTGGGGTTGTTGGAAAAACAGGAAGTGGAAAGACAACCTTAGTCAAGCAACTATTGCGTGAATATCCGTTAGGTGAAGGTGAAATTCTCGTTAATGGGGTTCCGTTAGACAAAATTGCTCTAGAGGAAATTAATGAATGGATGGGGTATGTTCCTCAAGACCATATCTTATTTTCACGAACGGTCAGAGAAAATATTTTATTTGGTAAAAAGGATGCAACTGAAGCCGAATTAGAAAAATCAATTGAGCTTGCAGCTTTTAAAAAGGACTTAACGATGCTACCTCAAGGTCTTGATACACTTGTAGGAGAAAAAGGAGTAGCATTATCCGGAGGGCAAAAACAAAGGATATCAATTGCAAGAGCATTAACTGTGAATCCAGAAATTTTGATTTTAGACGATTCGCTCTCTGCAGTTGATGCAAAAACAGAATCAAAAATCCTGCAAAACATACGTAAGGAACGTTCTGATAAAACAACGATTATTACAACACATCGTCTTTCTGCAGTAGAACACGCGGATTGGATTGTTGTATTAGATGATGGACGGATTGTTGAAGAAGGAACGCATGCCGAGCTAATCGAGCAAAATGGCTGGTATAAAGAGCAATACGATCGCCAGCAGGTTGAAGAACTACAGGAAAGTGGGGTGTCAGCATGAACGTAGGAAAACGCCTAGTGAATTATGCACTCCTTTATAAGAAGACATTAATTTTTGCATTACTAATGCTAACCATTGCAGTTGCGGCTGAGCTTACAGGCCCGTTTATAGCCAAAAAAATGATAGATGATCACATCCTTGGGATTGAAAGACCTTGGTATGAAACGGATGAAGGTGAAGGGGCTGTTAACTATAACAATACTTGGTACAAACGCTCTGATAACTTCAGCGAAGGGGAAGAAAGAGGACCCGAAGCTCGAGTTATACAAGTAGGGCGTGCCTATTACTTTATTGATGAGCCAATTGAAGTCGATGGAAAAAGAGCAGTTGATGAAAATGGAAATGTAACAATTTCACGTAATGACGAAGTAGCGGTCTATGAAGCGACAAAGCTAACAAAAACTCAATTGTTCAGCTTTTACAGTCCGCAGATACCAAAGCTAATTGAACTTATAGCCATTTACTTTGGACTGCTTGTTATTGCATCTATTTTCACGTATGGGCAGCGCTATTACCTGCAAACATCCTCAAACCGAATTATTCAAAAAATGAGAACGGATGTTTTTGCACAGGTTCAGCGATTACCTATTAATTATTTTGATAACCTTCCAGCGGGTAAGGTGGTATCTAGGATTACAAATGACACTGAGGCGATTAGGGATTTATATGTATCTGTTCTTGCCAACTTCTTTACAGGTATCATTTATATCACGGGTATCTTTATCGCCTTATTATTACTAGATGTGAAACTAGCTTTAATCTGTATGATTTTGATTCCGATTCTCTTTATCTGGATTAAGGTATATAGAAAATATGCTTCACACTATAATCATAAGATTCGTTCAATCTTAAGTGATATTAATGGAATGATCAATGAATCCATCCAAGGAATGACAATCATTCAGGCTTTCCGTCGTCAAAAGGAAACGAATAAAGAATTTGAAACGATGAATGAGGAGCATTTTACGTATCAAAACAAGCTTTTAAGCTTAAATGCACTCACTTCCCATAATTTAGTTGGGGTGCTTCGTAATATTGCCTTCGTCGCACTGATTTGGTATTTTGGCGGTGCGTCGCTTGGAATTGGAACAGTGGTCTCACTTGGAGTTCTTTATGCCTTTGTGGACTATTTAAACCGTTTATTTCAGCCGATTACGGGGATCGTTAATCAGTTGGCTATTTTAGAGCAATCTTTGGTTGCAGCCGAACGTGTCTTTACACTTTTAGATGAAGAAGGTGTAGACGTTACAAAAGAAGACTTTCCGAGATATAAAGGGAATGTTATGTTTGATCATGTTAACTTCGGCTACAAAGAAGGCGAATATGTTTTAAAGGATATTCACTTTGAAGCGAAGCAGGGGGAAACAGTAGCACTTGTTGGTCATACAGGCTCAGGGAAAAGCTCAATTATGAATTTACTTTTCCGCTTCTATGATATTAAGGAAGGAAAAATCTTAATTGATGGCCAAGACATTAATTCAATTTCTAAACAAGCGCTTAGAAAACATATGGGAATTGTATTACAGGATCCATTCCTTTTTACAGGTACCATTGCTTCAAATGTAAGTTTAGATGACCCTTCAATTACTCGAGAAAAAGTAGAAAAGGCCTTGCAGGATGTAGGAGCAGATCAATTACTAAAGAGTTTACCTAAAGGGTATGATGAGCCAGTTATCGAAAAAGGAAGTACACTTTCATCTGGACAACGTCAATTAATCTCATTTGCTCGTGCCCTTGCATTTGACCCAGCTATTCTAATTTTAGATGAGGCGACTGCTAGCATCGATACGGAAACAGAAGCAATCATTCAAGATGCTCTAGAAGTATTGAAAAAAGGAAGAACAACCTTTATCATTGCACATAGATTATCGACCATCCGAAACGCAGACCAAATCTTAGTTCTAGATCGTGGTCGAATTGTTGAAAAAGGAAATCACGAAGAATTAATGAAAGTTGGAGGAAAGTACTATCAAATGTACCAGCTTCAACAAGGTAAAAATAAAGGCCTTACAGGCTAAAGAAGAAAGATGCTGCTTCAATAGGCAGCATCTTTTTTATGATTCGAGTATGTTGTAACCAATAAATAAAATTAGCATCAATGAGAATGCAATGTTTAGTGTAACTGATAGTTCAGACATAATAAAAACACTCCTTTTCTTTAAGGATACCATTAGAATATTGGATGAAATACGATAGCTTTTGAACATTTTTTGACTACAAAATGAACAATTTATGACTGATGCTCTGACGAATTCACCATGATTGCAGCAACCTGTTTCAAACGATCATAAAATTGAATGGCAGCCGCAGTATCGGTCAATCCCACTTCTTCAAATGCTTCCTTCATGCAAGTTAACCAAGCAGTTGCCCTTGAAGGTGTTATCTCAAAGGGTAAATGTCTTTCTCGCATAGCGGGTGGGCCAAACTCATTACTATATAAAGTAGGTCCTCCTAAAAACTGTGTAAGAAATAGTGATTGCTTCCTTTTGATCTCGTTAATATCCCCTTCAAACAGTGGACTTAGAATGGGGTTAGCATATACTTTAGGGTAAAATGCATTTACCAGTTGTGTAACAGTGTTAGCCCCACCGATCCGCTCATAGAGTGTTTCCATTACAGGATTGTTCACATCAAACACCACCGTTAAAATCGTTATATAAGTTACTATAGCAAGGAAGAGCGATAAAAAGTGTGATTTGAATCACTTAGTAACGAACTAAAAGAGTAAATAAGTTTCTCATTTAAGTTAATGTTTGTTATTATTATCTTATCCTTATGTTTAGTACATAATGAAGCATAATAGGGGATAGAGTTAGATTGTATAAATTTTTAGGAGAGTGAACTTTCTTGGCCGAATTGCCACTGAATACCATTATTTTGTTAATTGTTCTAATATTCTTATCTGCTTTTTTTTCAGCTACAGAGACAGCGTTTTCAAGTGTAAACAAAATTAGATTGAAGAACTATATGGATGAAAACCGTCGGGGGAGTAAAAAAGCCTACTACATTACGGAACATTTTGATAAAGCTTTATCAACCATATTAGTAGGTAACAACATTGTAAACATCGCGGCTGCTTCTATATCTGCAGGAATAGCAACACAATTGTTTCCTGGCAGTACTGGATTATTAATCAGCACGATTGTTATGACGATATTAATTCTCATCTTTGGGGAAGTCCTGCCAAAATCGTTTGCAAAGGAAAATGCGGAAACCTTCTCTCTTGCAGTTGCAGGGATATTATTTCTGTTAATGAAGGTATTGACTCCGGTAACCTATTTATTTATCTTACTTAAAAGGGGAGCCTCCCGATTAATTAAAACAAAAAATGATTCTCCGGCCGTCACAGAGGAAGAAATCAAAGTAATGATTGACCTAAGTGAGGAAGAAGGAGTTATTGATAATAAAGAAAAAGAGTTAGTTCATCGCTCTTTAGATTTTAATGATATATTGGTTGGAGAAATTCTTACACCTCGTATTGATATGATTGCTGTTGAAGTCAACCATCCTGTTGATGAGATATTAGCGATGTTTTTAGAGGAAAGGTATTCAAGGGTACCGGTGTATGAGGATAATATTGACAATATCATCGGGATTTTGTCTGAAAGGGAATTTTTAAGTAGCCTTGTTCAAAAGAAGGAGATTATCGTCCGAGAATTAGTGCGTGATCCTTTCTTCGTTGTTGAATCAATGAAAATTTCTATGTTATTACCTGAGTTACAAAAGAGTAAAACTCACATGGCCATTGTTGTAGATGAGTTTGGAGGAACATCTGGACTTATTACCCTTGAGGATATTCTTGAGGAAATTGTTGGTGAAATATGGGATGAGCATGATGAGAAAATAAAGAGCTTTACGAAGCTAGATGAAACTACATATGAATTTAATGCCGAAATACCTCTAGATGAATTTATTAAAATCATGAATGTCGAGGAACCAGAGAGTACGTACCATACATTAGGTGGTTGGATCTTCGAGTCTATTGAAAGAGTACCTTCAGACGGTGAGCAATTTGACTATGTTAATTTAACCTTAACAGTAACGAAGGTTGAAAACCGTCGTATCCGTAAAGTCCTTGTAAAAATAAATGAACAACCTGTTGAAACGCATTAGTAAAAAGGGTAACCGTATATCGGTTACCCTTTTTTTATGCCTAGAAAATATGAAATGTGAACTTGGCTATAAGCAAGACTTAAGTTCACTACATCCAGCTCCAGTGCCTAGCCCCTCGAGGTCAAATAAGTGAGTGCCATAAAAAGTCGAAGTGCAGACTTTTTTCTGACACAGAATATTTGCTTGTCGGGGCTGACCAAGGCACTTGCGCTTTTGTTTATTGCACTATTTCATTTAATTCAGGTGGTAATCGTAGAGGTTTATCCGTTGCTTTATTATTTTTATAAGAGTTAAATTGTAAAAGAGTTTCTTCGGGTGAACCAACATGAAGCTCAAGAATATTATTAACGGTTCCACCTCTTGTTTCTAATTTCATCGTAAGTCGCCCCATCTTTACCTCATACGTAGTAAAACGCAATCCTAATAGTTCTCTTGTCTTAACAGAAACTTCAGGGTGGGTAGCAATAAAAGCGGCAAGGTCCTCAATTGATAATGTTGGTTTTTGTAGCATCACTTCAACCTTGTCCTTAACAACGTGAGAGGTTTGACCTAGGGTTGTTTTTACGTTTGTTGCAATTCTTTTTAGTAAATCATTCATAGATAAATCTCCTAATTGGGCATATTTAAATGACGTTCTACTATATATAATAACCAACATCCTTAAAACTTTGCGTCTTTCTTAGTCTTGTATATCTTTTAATGCATTTTGTTTTGCCTGCTCCCAGTAGTAAATTTGTGGGTAGCGGATATGGACTATATACTCATGAAAAAGGGTATAAGAGATAAAAGAAACAAGTTTCCAGTCAATTGCATCAAGCATATTACACAACCCCTTTCCTTTTTAATACTATATGGTGATTAAAGATTGTCTGATACATCTTTATTGCAAACACTTTAATAAGGCTCAAGTACTATAACTTTATTCAGGAGGGATCTCGTTGAACTATAGGGAAGAAAGAGACACTTTAGGAATCGTAAAGGTGCCTGCAGATAAGTACTGGGGGGCACAAACAGAAAGAAGTAGGCAAAACTTTGCCATAGGCGAAGAGAGAATGCCGATTGAGATGATTTATTCATTTGTCATCGTAAAAAAGAGTGCAGCTATAGTAAACCATGAATTAGGAAAACTTCAGGAAATAAAAAAGAACTATATAGTTAAAGCAGCAGATGAAATTCTTTCTGGAAAACTGAATGAACACTTTCCACTCGTTGTTTGGCAAACTGGAAGTGGAACTCAGACGAATATGAATGTTAATGAGGTCATTGCCTATCGAGCGAATCAACTAGCTTCTGAAGATGGTAAATCTCTAACTATTCACCCAAATGATGATGTGAACATGTCTCAAAGCTCCAATGATACATTTCCAACAGCAATGCATATTGCCGCAATTGAGGCGATTGAAAAGAGACTGCTACCTGCAATTCGTACGATGAAGGAAGAAATAAGTAAGAAAAAGACAAGGTTTGATGACATTATTAAAATAGGAAGAACACATCTGCAGGATGCAACACCATTGACAGTGGGGCAAGAACTGAGTGGGTGGGTTACTATGCTTTTAAAAACAGAAAAGATGGTAATGGAAAGTAAGAATTATTTATTGGAGCTTGCGATCGGAGGAACAGCTGTTGGTACTGGTATTAATGCACATCCGAAATTCGGTAAATTAGTGTGTGAAAAAATAGCTGAATTTACAGATCATGAATTTGTTAGTGCACCAAATAAATTTCATGCTCTAACTAGTCATGATGAAATAGTTCATGTTCATGGTGCAATAAAAGCACTTGCAGCAGATGTCATGAAAATAGCAAATGATATACGCTGGCTTGCAAGTGGACCGAGGGCAGGACTTGCAGAATTCCTTATTCCTGCAAATGAACCAGGAAGCTCTATTATGCCTGGGAAAGTTAATCCGACGCAAAGTGAAGCATTGACGATGATCGTTAGTCAAGTATTCGGAAATGACGCAACAATTGGTTTTGCGGCAAGTCAGGGGAATTTCCAGCTGAATGTATTTAAACCTGTTATAATCTATAACTTTCTCCAGTCTGTTCGATTAGTATCAGATGGGCTTGAATCCTTTACCAAAAACTGCATTGAAGGATTAGGTGTAAACAAAGAGGTTATTAAGAAAAATTTAATGAACTCTCTCATGCTAGTTACGGCACTTAATCCACATATTGGCTATGAAAAGGCTGCGACGATTGCTAAGTTAGCCTACCAAGAAAATATCTCTTTAAAAGAAGCTGCAATACAAAGCGGATTGTTGACTGAAGAAGAATTTGATTCATTTGTTAATCCAGCAAACATGGTTGAACCAAAAGAATAAAATAGTTTCAACACACAGAAAAGGTCCCAGGTGCATGCCTGGGACCTTAAGCCATATTATTAAGTTTTAATTATTGTTGATTGAAGCCGCCCATTTGTTGTTGAGCCATAGATACTAAACGCTTAGTGATTTCTCCACCAACTGAACCGTTAGCACGAGATGTAGTGTCAGCACCAAGGTTTACACCGAACTCTTGAGCAATCTCATATTTCATTTGATCGATTGCTTGTTGTGCTCCTGCTACTAGTAATTGATTTGACGAATTGCTTCCTGATGTTTGGTTTGCCATTTGTAATTCATCTCCTCGAAAATTTTTTTGGTTTTGGTTGGGTTAGCTGGACTTGCACCAGCGAATGAATGTTGTATTCATTGCCCCTTGGGCTTAACCCAATAACTTGTTTGCTGTGTTTGTATGAATTAGTGTGTTTCATTTTATTTTTTTTATTCAACTTTTTTTAAATTTTTTTTGCCGGCTTTTTTTCCCGGCTGACTGTGTGTTTTGTTGCTTTGTTACTAACTAGTATGGAAAAAATAAAGTAAACTATTCAAAATAAACACCGGAAATTTATTCCAAGTTCATTTGATACATTAACTATAGGATTTAGTTGAAAACTACTTAGTAATAAAATAAATAAGGATGAGTATACGTATGAACATTTGTCCGTTATGTAATGGATTTGGTAGTAACCAAACCTACTCCTGTAATAACTGTGGTAATGAACTTGAAGATTCAGGTAGAGTTATTGACTACTTCGATGATTATAGTGCCTATATGGAAATCGATGATATGAAAAAAGTTGATGGATATCCAACAACATTAAGTCAGCACGAATGCGCTCACCTTTTCCATTGCCCAAACTGTCAATCACAAGAAGTGAAACTAATTAAAGAGTAAACGTAAAAAAGTCGCCAATCGGCGACTTTTTTAGGTCTATATTATTAGCGAATTCTTAGTTCAGATTCAACATCAAAGAAGTGAGCTTTGTTCATATCAAGTGCTAATTGAAGCTCTTGTCCTGGCTTCACATCAGTACGAGAATCAACACGTGCGATAAACTCTTGACCCTCTACTTGAGAGTAAAGCATTGTTTCTGCACCCATTAACTCAGCAACTTCAACTGTAGCTTTAATCTTAGTTCCTTGTGAAGATTCTAAGAAGATAGGCTCATCGTGAATATCCTCAGGACGAACACCAAGAATTAGTTCTTTGTTTGCATAGCCTTTATCACGTAATACTTTCATTTTTCCTTCTGGAACTGCGATTGAAACATTTCCAATAACAAATGAATTATCTTTTAACGTACCTCTAAAGAAGTTCATTGCCGGAGAACCGATAAATCCTGCTACGAAGATGTTTTCAGGGTTATCATAAACTTCTTTTGGCGCACCAACTTGTTGAATAAGGCCATCTTTCATTACCACTAGTCTTGTAGCCATTGTCATAGCTTCAGTTTGGTCATGCGTAACATAAATTGTTGTTGTTTGCAGACGTTGGTGAAGTTTTGAGATTTCAGCACGCATTTGTACACGAAGCTTAGCATCAAGGTTTGATAATGGCTCATCCATTAAGAATACTTTTGCATCACGAACAATTGCACGACCTAATGCAACACGCTGGCGCTGACCACCAGATAATGCTTTAGGCTTACGATCAAGGTAGCTTTCTAAGCCAAGAATTTTTGCAGCTTCTTTTACACGTTTATCAATTTCAGTCTTTGAAAACTTACGAAGCTTTAAACCGAATGCCATATTATCATATACGTTCATATGTGGGTAAAGAGCATAGTTCTGGAAAACCATTGCAATGTCACGGTCTTTTGGAGCTACATCATTTACACGTTGCTCATCAATATAGAAGTCACCTTTCGAGATTTCCTCAAGGCCTGCGATCATACGAAGAGTCGTTGATTTACCACAACCTGATGGACCAACAAAAACGATAAATTCTTTATCTTTGATATGCAAATTAAAGTCTTCTACAGCTGTTACTTTGTTATCATAAACTTTATAAATATTTTCGAGTTTCAATTCAGCCATTCTTTATTACCTCCTAATATTGAAAGCGTTTATCTAAGACTAGTCTACCGTATAAGTAATTTCATAATAAACGTAAACTTGCACAAAAAAAGAGGAAGTGAAGTGGGCATGTTTACAAATCACTGTCCTCAAAGTGCTTTATGAGTAGGATAGATAAGTAGGCTGTTACCGCACCATTAAAATTTTTAATATCAATCCCGGTTTTTTCAATGAATTTATCAATACGATATTGAAGGCTGTTTCTGTGCATATAGAGCTTTTTCGCTGCGAGTGTTACGTTTAGATTACTCTCTAAAAAAACCTTAATTGTTTCAAGTTGTTCTTTTTCCTCATTAAATGTTTCTTTGAGGATATACGATATGTCATTTTTAGAGCTTATATCCATGTTTTCAAGTATGAAGATAGGAATGATATCTTGTAGTGAGTACACTCTTTGTTTATGAATGTACTTTAATGCAGTATTAAAGCCGTTTTTTTCAAAATGAAATCTTGATTGTACATTACTAGATAACTCATACACGTTACCGATGAATAAATGAACATCTATATAAAAGTCACTTGCAAATATCTCAATAACATCTTCCAAATTGCTATATTCGATCATGGAGTCTTGATTAATTTTCTCAATAAAAGTACCTTGCTGTCCATTTTCCCAAACAATAATAACCTCAGAAGGAAATAGAGCCTTTACTGCCAACTCAAAGTTTTGGAGGTCAGTGATTGGCTTACTAATTTTGAAGTGAATGAATCTACAGCGATTAAAAAAGCATTGAGGTGTTTCAGAATTAGAACCTTCTGTGGAGAAAAGAAACTCTGACCACAGAGATTGTTCTGCAGTTTGCGAAGTTGACTCTGGTTCATAGGGCTCAAAAAGAGTATGTAATAGGGAAATTTCCTTTTCAGAAATGGCATTCTTTTTAATGCCAAATATGCTACCCGTATCGGAAATGAACCAAACGTAACTTGGATCTCCTCCTGTATTGGAAACTGTGAAGGAATCCTTATAAAGGTTTTTAAGTTTTTCAATCATAAGCGTATTTCCCCTCAAAAATGACCTGACCTTATTATACTAAAAAAAGAAGAGTGAAGCACAGTGCTTCACCCTAATATGAGAATTAATTGTCTATATTTGCAGGAGGCTCCTCCGGCTTTAAGTCTCTAGCATCTTCAATATTTGTATCATCATCTTTACGATGAACGGACCCACCAGACATACCTTCATTGATAAACCTGTCAACATCTAGGAAGACCTTGTCTTTTCCTTCGTAAAGTAAGTCATCATTAACTTCATCTTTTTTACTCATGGCAATGTCTCCTCCCTTGTTCATTCTGTTATAGTGTGTGAAGGGAGAGGAACTTGTTATTCATAGACATGAAAAAGCATCAATTCGTGAATCTGAGATTTAAGCTGATGTTCATATTCTTCTGAGGGAATTTCGCTATTCCACTCAATTTGGCCGTCTTTATGATAGATTCCATTATAGCCAGTACCTTTAAAGAAAAAGGAAAAGCGCCATCCTGGTATTTGTGCATTATCAAATAAAGGCTTCCATTGGAAATGTGTAATCATTGGTCATTTTCCTCCTAACAAGCTATGGTGTGCTTGCCCTCATTATAAGGAGTTTGGTCAAATTTTCAAGGCCTTTGTTTTTTATAGACGTTTCATCAAAGACCATCGGCTTAGAGTTTACCTCATAAATATAGTAATGATTATCTGCTGATTTTCCAAGATCAATAGAAAATTCACCAATAAAGGAATTTGTTTCTTTCGTTAATTGCTTCCCAATTTCATTGACCAACCAACCGATTTTTTCTTCATCTATCCTATGTTTAATTTGTTCATAAGGATAAATCGTTCCTCCATTAGGAATATGGGTTGTAATTTCTTGCTCTCCAGCCATTCTCACTCCAATTCCACTAACCTGATACTGGTCTGCCACAGAATGTGCTAAAAGACGTAAGTCATATCGCTTTTCGTCAATTCGGTCAGAATGAATGGCTTGCTGAACAATGTATGGGGAAGTATCGATATGTGAACGAATCTCTTCCCATAAATCGTTTAGATTAGTAAAAGAAAGTTGAATAGCCTTACTTAGAAGGAGAAATACACCAGAAGATTTAGACACAATTTTGAAAATGCCTTTCCCTTTAGAACCTTCAGCTGGTTTAATATAAACCTCTTTATAAACATGAAGCATTTCTGTAAGTGCTTGAATGCTTGTTAATGATTTTGTGAAGGGTAAATGTTGTTTTAGTTCCGGATTGTTCCAAAGCCAACAGAATGTGTTCCATTTAGAAAAAAAGAAGGGATTAAAATACGGTATCGATTGCTTATGTAAAAATGCAAACACATCCTGATAGGATTCAGTCTTTTCCATTTTTCTAAATGGAATTCGATTATAAACAATATTGGGTAAAGGGGTTTCTGCTTTTACCCACTTACCGATACGATCAAAATAAATATAACCTTCAAGTCCATTTTCATGAAGGGAAGAAAGAGTAAAAAGTATACATAGCGCACCACTATTTGATAAAGAACGATGCAGCCTTAAGAAAGTACTAGAATTACCAATTAATTCATGATTACTTCCCTCACCTGCAAGAACTCCTACAATTGGACCAACAACTTTTCCACTTAGTGCTAAGTTAAAAGGGAGCAACTTTTCATGTATGCTCCCTGAAAACGTTATTTCTACATAGTTATGTCCCCACCTGATTGAGTCTCCGGTTTTATTTTGAAACCAACGACGAGTATACGGGTCATAATAGAGTTCAATTTTCATAATTGTAATATTTCCTCAGGCTGCTTTATGGTTTTTTCGGTTAGATATATCGCATAAAGCAAAGAAAGTTGGCGAGAATGTAAGTCATTTTCTCTTAATTTTGGGTGGGAGAAAATAGAGCGTCCAGGTTTAGAATTGGCCTCAAACAGCCAGACTTTATTGTCTTTGTCAATTCCAAGGTCAAAG
Organism: Cytobacillus suaedae; assembly: GCA_014960805.1. Lineage (GTDB taxonomy): Bacteria > Bacillota > Bacilli > Bacillales > Bacillaceae_L > Bacillus_BV > Bacillus_BV suaedae. The sequence goes on from CP063163.1 coordinate 828,466, forward strand.
CCAATTTCTCCAATTGAACCTTTTATTTTAAGATCAATCGCATGGCTAAGTTTTAGTGCGGCTTGGTTTAAGGACTCAATTGCTTTAAAGCACTCTTTTTTATCTGGGAAGATTTCGTCGACAGTTTTAACGACTCCACCGTTATTTAGATGGGTAGTCACGCTACCTCTACCGGCAATTTTACCTGCCATAACACTAACCTTCCATTTGCCGTTAGCATCTTTATTGGTATGGACTCTAAAATCAATTGTTTTATGTTCAGAGCGTAGTAGTGAGATTCCTTGTTGTACAATATAATCTTTCAATCTTTTGTTTCTAAATAAATAATTTATGCACGATTCTAAGGAAGAAAATTTTTGAAGCCTGTTTGCGTTTTTATCATCATTGTACCTACAGTAGTAGGCTCCTTCTTCCTTTGAATAGATAATCTGATAAACACCTAGGCCTAGACTACCATTAGCAGGTTTTAAATACACATGCTGATAGGTTGAAAGCATGAGTTCAATTCGCTCAAAGGTTGGATTGATGTACGTCTCTGGAAGATAATGTGCAACAGATTTCTCCTTGATTAATAGCTGATGAACATCCCATTTGTTGAAGAAGCCAGGATTAAACCATGGTATTAAGTATTCTTCGTGAAGCCGTTGCTTAACTTTTTTGAGTGCTCGATGGTTTTCAGTTCGTCTGTTTGGTAGTCTGTCATAAACAACATTTGGAAAAGGAACTTCAATTTTTTTCCAGCCATTCTTACGATAAAAATAGCCAGTAATTGTTCCCTGTTCCCAATTGATTTGATGTGCACCAAACACGAAGGTAAAAACACCAACAGATTTCTCAACAGCTAAAAGCTTTGCGAAAAAGAGGGAGCGCTCACCAATCGGGCGTAGTCCAGAATCGGTAAAACCAGCAGTGAATATTCCAATTAGAGGACCTAAGTAAACAGTGTCTTCATGGAAAATTACATGTGTGGGACCTTCATTTGGAATAAGTAATGCATTATATAAGTCCTCACTTACTAACACGTCGTCTGTTTCATTCTTTTGAATATCACAGTCAAGGGATAAGGTTCCAAAAGCAACCTTTGTTAGGTTTTGTGAGGTAGGTAAAGATTTAGGAAGGAACAGGGTATTTTTACCCTTCTCAGACTTTTTAAGTGGATAGGCTTTATTCATCTAATCAACTCCTTTTACTAGGGATTGCTTTTCAAGATAGGAACAATATCGAAGTGGTGCGCTGTAAAGCTCATCGGCTTTACCTTCCTTAGATTGTAGAATGACCTTACGACCAGGTTTAGAATTTATATCTAAAATCCAAACACCGCCATCTAAGCCGAAACCAATGTCAATTCCCAATTCAAATAAATTTACAAATTCCCTTTCAAGTAGTTTAGGGACTAGATTCAAAACCGTTGTTATGCCATCAGTAAGAAGTGCTTGTTGCTGAATAGGTAAAGCATTTACCCAGTCATCGTAATTTAGAACCTCTGCCCCAGCATTAATATTAGATATGAGATGATCCTTGAGGCCTCTTCGAATACCACGACCTTGTTCAATCCACTCTCCATTTTCGTTCTTTTGAAGAAGAATTCTTATATCGAACGGGTGATTATCTTCATCTTGGAGAGGCAATAATTGCTGACACATATAGTCGCGTGAAGATAGCAATTGATTCAGCCAGTTGCTAAATTCACTTTTCGAAAGAAAGCTTTTGGTTATAAGTTTTTGATTTTTATGGGTCAGGGCTTCAACTTTTCCTTTTGTAACTATCAATCCAATGATTCCTTTTCCTTGTGATCCATTTTTCGGTTTAAGAAGGAGTTTTTTATCTTTAATTAATTTATTGATAATTTTTGGAACAGAGCTTGCTTTAATGGTTTTAGGTGTATAAGCAGCTAACTCTTCATCTGTTCTTAGCACATTGTAAATTTCCCATTTATTCGGTAAACCTAGCCCTATAAAGGTTGAATATGGACGATTTTTAAGCCAATTCATGATTGGCTGACTTCTTACCGAGAGTGGATCATCTCCATAAAAGCAGCGATCATAAAGATACATTGGAATATCAAACACCGCAGTTTCCCATTCACCAGTTTCATGGTTAAACTTTTCACCATGCACCTTCTCAGTAGAAGGGTCAATGGATGTCGGGATGAATCGATAGACAATTATATTCGAATCCGAACGTCTACCGATTTCAGTTATATAGGTGTTTTCCTGGTTAGGATGGATCGTTATGAATCCAAAAGTTATCAAAAGGGATCACTCCTTATGAGGGTAATTGGCCAAAAATAGGCAATGCTGAATAATTGCTTTTGCAGAAGGTCGTACTTTGCTTGAAAGATGGTCTGGATCCTGATCTTTCGATGGTTTTGTATTGACTTCAATCACCCAAGGCTTCCCATCCGTATCAAGTGCAAGGTCGATTCCAAGCTCACCATAGATACCTTGACACGATAAGGAAATGCTATCAGCGACTTCAAGTGCCAACTCCATCATCAGCTTTTTAATGTGAACAGCTCTCTTAGCATCAAACGTTGCTGTAAGAATAGTGGTAAGCTTCATCAACTCTCCACCTCTAGCCAGGTTTGATACAAATTGTTCTTTGGATGATACTCTTGCAATAGCTGATGTCACTTTCCACTTATTCTCATTTGTCTTATGACAGAGAATTCGAAAGTCAAGTGGTCGATTATTGTATTGGAGGAGGGGAAGTCCTTGCTGTGCGATAAAAGCTTGCTGATTAAGACGGGATCGCAGTGATTGGAAAAGAGAACGAATTGAGTCATATTTTTGCTCGATTTCTCCTGAGAAGGATGTATAGTCAAGGAGATAATCCGATTCATGTTTGGTTATACGAAAGATCTTTCGCCCTTGACTTCCATGAATAGGTTTAAGAAAAATACATTCATGAGTAACTAGCATTTCTTCTAAAATATTCAAAGATAAAAGGATCTTTGTATCCGGAATAAAAGGAGTTAAATGTTCATGAGTAACTAGATATTCATGTACCTCCCATTTATTTAGAAAGTGATCATTAAAATAGGGAATATTCATATTGGAAAGTTGCTCAGTAAATGTTTTAAAGGTGTCAGATTGCTCTCTTTTCCGTGAATGGATTCGGTTATGAATCACTAGCGGATGAGGCACCGGGGACTTTATCCACTTTTTATTCTGAAAGATGTAACCTCGCATGGATTCCCTATCCCAGTCTTTTAAAGAAAAAACAAAAAAGAAAATACCATTTACAGCACAATATCTAGCCAATTCCTCGCAGAATTCAGAGATAGAGCCCATTGATACAGACTCACCCTTATCTGAAACCTCGGTAAGCACACTAACAATTGGTCCTAATGTAAAATGGTTTTGTTTTTTTTCTTGAGTAATGGAAAGAAAGAATGGTAGTTCATTAGGTAGGTGTAAGGAATGTAAGAGTTCTTTACTGCAATACATAATTAAATCTCTCTCTTTAATAGATACGAGTTGAACTTGACAACTATACCTACTACAGTTCAGATGTATTGTTTGATTAGGCTTTAGACCTAGTGATTCGATAAGCTTTTCACTTATTTTTATTTCAGATGGTCGTGGTATACTATCCTCGGTAAGAGGTCGTATTTCTATCTGTATAGGATTCATCATATGAAAACCTCATTTGCTGACTTGTAAAACAAGCTTTATAATTTAGGTGATGTATTTAGAATGTTTTTAAAAGAATGTTGGACTTCAATTTGAACATTGACCGTTTCTTTCCGCTGCAGGCACTTGCTTTCCGCGGGGATGGAGTCGAGCCTCCTCGGCACACAGCGCCTGCGGGGTCTCGACTTTCCATCATTTCCCGCAGGAGTCAAGTGCCTTCCGCTTCAATCCACTCTTTGTTTAAATATGAATCAACATCTTTTACAAAAATTCTTTTAAAAATAGGCGAATGTTGATATGGTATCGTATGATGTTGTTAGAGGAACTGTGAGTGAAAATATATTGTTTTGGATGGTGTGGAGGAATGAATGGATTTGTAATTGTGTTGTTTATGGCAGTGATTGGAGCGGCTATTGGGGGAGTCACGAACTCGTTAGCAATTAAAATGCTGTTTCGCCCATATAAAGCAATTTATATTGGTGGTAAGCGCCTGCCGTTTACACCGGGTTTGATTCCAAAGAGGAGAGAGGAATTAGCTAATCAACTTGGGAGAATGGTTGTAGATCATTTGCTTACCCCTGAAAGTATTCGAACTAAATTTAATGATCCTCGCTTTAAAGCAGAGATGGTCGAATGGGCTCAGGAGGAAACAAACAAACTGTTGATCTCTGAAAAGACCCTAAATGAACTTGCAACTCAATTTGGTATGGACGAGTTAGATAGTAAAATAAATGATAAGATCAAAGATTACATAGGGATGAAATATGAACAAATTATGAGTGACCTGCGTGAAAAGGAGCTTAATGAAGTTATTCCGAGTGAGTTACTTGAGAAAGTAGATAGCAAAATCCCTTCTCTATCTGAGTACATAGCGCAAAAAGCAGTTGACTATTTTTCAAGTGCTGAAGGTAAAAGAAAAGTTGGCAGAATGATTGATGACTTTCTAGCAACGCGTGGCATGCTTGGAAACATGGTACAGATGTTTCTTGGAAATGGAAGTTTGATTGATAAGGTTCAGCCTGAGATTATTAAATTCCTAAATAATGACGGGACGAAGGAGCTATTGACGACAATCCTTCAAAATGAATGGGATAAGATAAAAAAACTAAAAGCAAATGAACTTGAAGATAAGGTAGGTCGAAAACTAGTTGTCTCGATCTTACAGGACCAAGTGACCAAACACTTAAACATTAACCATTATTTAAATATGTCAGTTTCTGAGGTTATGAAACCGATTAAGGATAGAATCATTGCAGAATGGATTCCTACTGCTGTAGAAAAAACAGGGGAGTTAATTGCTTCTCGAGTTGAGGAAATGATGGAACGTTTACAGTTAGCTGAAATCGTAAAAAAGCAAGTGGAATCCTTTGCAGTTGATCGACTTGAGGAAATGGTTCTTTCGATTTCAAGACGTGAATTTAAGATGATCACCTATTTAGGAGCGCTTCTTGGTGGAATGATCGGAATTGTTCAAGGTATGATTGTACTCTTACTGTAATAGCTATAGTAGAAACGGTGATATGGCTTATTGCTTACTATTTCAAGACGAGTTTGTTATAGTGGAGTAGTACCAAATTGTTCGTTTACCAAATGTTAGGAGGAATCTACTATGGCAGTCAATATGTATGATGTGGCATATGAAGTGGAAAAAGCAATTCGTGAGAGCGCAGAGTTCAAAAACTTGAGAAACATGTACGATGAGGTCAATGCAGATGAATCAGCTAAAACAATGTTCGATAACTTCCGTAACATCCAATTAAACATACAACAAAAACAAATGATGGGTGAAGATATATCTCAAGAAGAAGTAGAACAAGCTCAAAAAATGGTAGCCCTAGTTCAACAACACGCTACTATCTCAAAGCTCATGGAAGCAGAACAACGCATGAGCATGACAATTACTGAACTTAACAAAATCATCATGGCTCCTTTAGAAGAGCTTTATGGAAGTCTTGAAAATAAATAGTTGATAAAATCCCACATCTTGTTGTGGGGTTTTTTCTTTGGATAGATTTATGCTCTATATTTTATTTCAAGAGTGAATTGGAGCGGAAGGCACTTTACTCCTGCGGGAAGTGAGGAAAGTGCGAGACCCCACAGGCGCTAGCGACGAGGAGGCTCGCATTCCTCCCCGCGGAAAGCAAGTGCCTGCAGCGCAAAGGAACGGTCATGGTTCATAGTAAAGACCAAACTGTTGAGATAATACCCTTGTTCTATTTATCTCCCAAGTCTCATATTCTTAGGATAAATACGTACATGAAGAAGATGAGAGGGGGAGCTATATGCAATATAGATTGCTGGCGATCAACATCGATGGTACTTTATTACGTTCTAATGGTCGGATTCAGAGTGCAACAAAAGAAGCAATAGAATTTGTAAGGAAGAAAGAAGTTTATGTAACACTAGTAACAAACAGAAACTTTCAATCAGCTAAAAAGGTAGCAAAAGCCCTGAAACTAGATACGCATATTATTACCCATAATGGAGCTTTCATTGGACAATCAATTGATAAACCTATCTATCAAAGCAGATTATCTGAGGAGAAAACCTTTAATCTTGTTCAGGTTCTAGAAAACTTTGATTGTAATATCCGTCTTGTACACGAAAGGTTCTCGATTGGTACAAAAATGAAGATGCCTGGAAATATGGTAGCAAAAGCGGTCTTGGGAACAGGAGACCCACTTTTTTACCCAATGCAATTCGTAGAATCACTTGGTGATTACTTACTTGATCATCCCGTGGCACCACCGAAAGTGGAAGCATTTTTTTTAACAGAAGAAGAATGCAACCGAGCTAAGGAAACGATAGCAGATGCCTTTGATGATATCGCTGTAACAAGTGGAGAAAAATTGAGGCTAGAATTTATGCCAAAAGGAGTCTCCAAGTTAAGCGGGCTTCAAATACTAGGAAGACAAGTAGGTGTCCCTTTATCTAAAACAGTTGTTATCGGGGATTCTGAAGATGACATACCTATGATTGAAGCAGCAGGCTTGGGTGTGGCAATGTGGAATTCATCTAAAGAGGTAAAGAAAGCAGCAAACTGGATTACGAGGTCGAATGATCAGAATGGCGTAGCTTATATGATAAAAGAGCACTTCAGAATGCAGCAAAGAATGAATTTTATCCGCAATATGAAAATAGAAAAATAAAATTGCGTAAAGACTGCCTGTAGGATAGGATTCCCTACACATTGGCAGTCTTTACTGTTGCTATTAAAAATAGTATTTTGTACACTTAAATAAGTCTTTTTTATAAAATCACAAGACTTTGAAAGGTGATTACATTGAAAATTTTGTTTCAAGGAATAAACGATGAGCGCTTTCACCGCCCACTCAGTTTAATAACTGACCTTTTTTACGAGGAAAGTGAGCTTGTTTTTTCAGAGGTTGAAAATCCAGACCTTTTCATAGATATTACACTTACTGATAATGGCACAACCATTTCTTCACATGCGCAGTTAAGGGACATCCAAACTGGCCAAACGTGTGAATCGACTTTTAATCAAGATGTATCTCATATCACAAATGACAAAGAACGATTTAAACGTATCAAGCATTCCGTTTCTTATGTATACGTCACTGTTTTGCAGGAGCTAACGGGTGTAACTCAGCAGTGGGGAGTTTTAACTGGCATTCGACCTACTAAACTTCTTCATAAACGACTTCATTCTGGCATGGATAAGGATACTGCACACCAGCAATTAAAAGATGAGTATTTAATCACGGATGAAAAAATGGAACTGATGCAGGAAATTGTTGACCGCCAGCTGGCTGTTGTCCCAGACTTATATGAGTTGAAAAATGAAGTGAGTATTTATATTGGAATTCCTTTTTGTCCAACAAAGTGTGCCTATTGTACATTTCCAGCTTATGCAATAAATGGTCGCCAAGGCTCAGTAGAATCCTTTTTAGGTGGACTACATTATGAAATAAAAGAAATTGGACAATGGTTAAAGGAAAATGACATTAAGATTACAACGGTTTATTACGGCGGTGGAACTCCGACTAGTATTACAGCCGAAGAAATGGACATGTTGTATGAAGAAATGTATCAATCCTTTCCTGATGTAAATAAAATAAGAGAGATTACCGTTGAAGCAGGAAGACCAGATACGATTACACCAGAGAAGCTGGAAGTTCTTAATAAGTGGAACATAGACCGAATCAGTATAAATCCACAATCGTATATCCAAGAGACTTTAAAGGCAATTGGGCGTCATCATACTGTTGAAGAGACGATCGAAAAGTTCCATTTAGCTCGAAAAATGGGAATGAACAATATTAATATGGATTTAATCATCGGCTTACCTGGAGAAGGGGTTGAGGAGTTCAACCATACGCTAGGTGAAACAAAAAAGCTCATGCCAGAATCCTTAACCGTTCATACGCTTTCTTTTAAACGTGCTTCAGAAATGACAAAAAATAAAGAGAAATATAAGGTAGCAGGTAGAGAGGAAATTGGTCAAATGATGGATAATGCCACAAAATGGACCAAGGCTCATAACTATGCTCCGTATTACTTATACCGTCAAAAAAATATACTTGGTAACCTTGAGAATGTTGGCTATGCCATTCCAGGCCAAGAAAGTATCTATAATATTATGATCATGGAGGAACAGCAATCAATTATTGGATTAGGCTGTGGTGCATCTAGCAAATTTGTTGATCCGAACACAGGTAAAATTACACGCTTTGCCAACCCAAAGGATCCTAAATCCTATAATGATGGCTTCATTCACTACACGGAGGAAAAAATCAAAATATTAGATGAGCTATTCCAAACAAAAAAGTGGTCTCAGGCTAATGCCTAGGACCACTTATTTTTTTTATAAACACTTGTGATTAAGATAAAACCAACTATCACTCCAGTTGTCTTGTATGTAGAAACCTCTGTTAATAGGTACCCCAGATGAGATGGGAGTCTCAAAAACTGTAAATAAAAATGAAAGATAAAATAGAGTGTAAAGTAAAGAGCAGGAAGCCCGATAAAGATTAACTTTAAATAATTTACCCCCCATCTACCCTCTTTTTGTCTTTCTTTTAAAAGATAAGGCAATCCAATTAACAATCCCATTGGTATAAATAGTAATAGTCTATATATAGTCCAAGGAAACAGACTAAAACTCTCTGTAGCAATTTGCTTTAATTTAACATCAACGTAACTAGTGAAAAGTAGTACTCCAAATAAAAGGAAGGAATATAAAATATAATGAAAAACCTTTGTTTTAATTTCTATCACCTCCAATTCTCTTGAAAAAACCTTCTATATTTCTATGTTTCTATACTCTTTAAAATTACCCCCCATAAGCCCTAATTAAGAAAGACATAATAAAGTTAACTTCAACGTATTTTAGTAGAAGAACAATTCTATAGGAGGTAATTTATGTCCGATCAACTGAAGCAATTTTTACTCTCACAGTTTGCTGCATGTCATGATGAGGAGGGCTGGTTTGTTCCATTACATAAGTCTCTAGATGGACTAACAGCAAAGGATGCTTTGTGGAAAGAAGAGGAGAACTCCAATTCAATATGGGGGATTGTTTCTCATCTAACTTTCTGGAACCAGCAATACTTGAACCGTTTTTTAGAAAGACCTTTATCTGAAGAAACGATTAACAATAGCGAAACCTTTAGTGAGCCAAATCATGAAGCAATGGAAGTTGAGTGGTTTTCAGAAGTTGTTAAAACACTAGCGGTAATGTCAGAATGGCGTGAAGCGATAAAGCTATGTGATCCAGCAAAATTAATGAGTCCAGTAAGAGAGAAATCTGAAGAGCCCTGGATAAATACAATCGCTCATATTAACATTCACACCGCCTATCATATTGGTCAAATTGTCCAAATTAGAAAGTTACAGGGAACCTGGAATATAAATGTATAGCCAATTAGTTTACGAATAATTCGGAATATTAGAAGGATTTTTAATGCTATATGATGAATTATTTTAACTAACTAGAAAGTAACTTTGAATTCAAAGTTACTTACTTCTTTTATGAAAACGTTTTCCAACTGGGTAGTGAAAGGGGAGAAAGTCGTGACTGCACGTTATTTACAAGAGGAACATCACATATTTCGGGATGCCTTTCGAAAATTTTTAGAAAAAGAAGCATATCCCTACTATAATGATTGGGAAAAACAAGGACTGATACCACGTGAATTTTGGACGAAAATGGGAGACAATGGATTTCTTTGTCCGTGGGTAGAGGAACAATATGGTGGGTTAGGTGCAGATTTCGGTTATTCAACTGTAATTGGTGAAGAACTTGAAAAAGTTGGTTCAAGCACGATAGGTATAACATTACATAATGATATTGTCGTTCCATATCTCGAAATCTATGGAACCGAAGAACAAAAGAGAAAGTGGCTTCCTAAATGTATCTCGGGTGAATGTATTACAGCAATAGCAATGACAGAGCCAGGAGCAGGTTCCGACCTTGCAGGTGTCAAAACATCAGCTGTTAAGGATGGAGACCATTATATCGTAAATGGTCAAAAAACATTTATAACCAATGGTATTCTTGCTGATTTAATAGTAGTTGTTTGTAAGACAAATCCTAAAGAGAGACATAAAGGCATTAGCCTTCTTGTTATTGAGAGAGACACTCCTGGATTTTCTAGAGGTAGAAAGCTAGAAAAGGTTGGCCTTCATTCTCAGGATACAGCTGAACTAATCTTTGAGGATTCCAAGGTTCCAGCTTCTAATTTATTAGGAGAAGAAGGAAAAGGATTTTATTATCTAATGGAACAACTGCAGCAGGAGCGTCTACTTGTTGCAATATCAGCACAAACCGCTGCTGAAGTCATGCTTAAGCAAACGCTAACTTATGTGAAGGAAAGACAAGCATTTGGTCAATCCATTAGTAAATTCCAAACAGTACAGTTTAGACTTGCAGAAATGGCAACAGAAGTTGAAATAGGGCGGACATTTCTAGATGAATTAATCGAACAACATATAGCAGGCAAGGATGTAGTCACAAAGGTATCAATGGCAAAGTATTGGATTACTGATATGGCCAAAAAAGTAGCCAATGAATGCATGCAGCTTCATGGTGGCTATGGATATATGGAAGAATACGAGATTGCAAGACGCTATCGAGATATACCAGTTTCCGCGATTTATGCAGGAACAAATGAAATCATGAAGACAATTATCGCAAAAAATATGGGGCTTTAGCTCCCTTTGGGAGATTCAACAGTAATATCACAAAAAAAGTATTTGGGAGATGATTGATTATGATGAATGTACCTTTATTAGTGCCAACAATGCTAGAGCGTGCAGAGAAGTTTTTCCCGAAAAAACAAGTGATTTCAAGAACTGCTGAAGGAAAGAAAAGTCATACGTACAAAGAAATAGGTGAGAGAACAAGGCGATTAGCAAGTGCCCTAGAAAAACTAGGTGTCAAAAAGGGAGAACGAGTTGGAACGATTGCTTGGAATCATCATCGCCACCTTGAAAGCTACTTTGCGATTCCTGGGATAGGGGCTGTTTTACATACAATCAATATTCGATTAGCCCCGAACCATATTTCCTATATTGTCAATCATGCGGAGGACCAGGTGCTACTCATCGATGAAGATCTACTACCGCTAGTAGAAAGTGTAAAAGATGAGTTATCAACGGTGAAAGCCTTCATTATCATGACTGAGAAGGATAGTCTACCTGAAACTAAATTACAGCCTGTCTATCACTATGAAGAATTATTAAATGAAGGGAACCCAAACTTCCAATTTGTAAATGATATTGATGAAAATGAACCTGCAGGTATGTGCTATACGTCGGCAACAACGGGCAATCCAAAGGGTGTTGTTTACTCTCATCGAGGTATTGTTCTACACAGTATGGCATTAGGGCTAACTGATTGTTCAGGGCTATCAGAAAACGACGTGTCAATGCCAGTTGTCCCGATGTTCCATGTGAATGCATGGGGATTGCCTTTTGCTGCAACCTGGTTCGGTTCAACACAGGTAATGCCTGGACCTTATTTCACACCTAAAATTATTGCGGAGTTAATTGAGTCAGAGAAGGTGACAATGACCGCTGGAGTTCCAACAATCTGGTTAGGATTATTAAATGAATTAGAGCAAGGAAACTATGATACTAGTAGTATTACCCGTATCCTATGTGGAGGTTCAGCTGCTCCAAAAGGGATGATTAAAGCCTTTGAAATGAAATATAAAATACCTTTTGTTCATGCGTATGGAATGACGGAAACAAGTCCACTTGTAGTGCTATCAAGATTAAAGAGTTATCAACAAAACTTATCAGATGAAGAAAGATTAGATATACGCTCTAAGCAAGGATCCTTAGTACCAGGTGTAGAGATGAAAGTCATTGGTAAAGATGGCGAAGTTGCTTGGGATGGGCAGGAAATGGGAGAGTTGTTACTCCGAGGACCATGGATTGCAAGTGAATATTATAAAGACGAACGTACGACTGATGCTTTTAGAGATGGTTGGCTCCACACAGGGGATGTTGTAACAATTGATGAAGAAGGAATTATAAAAATCGTTGATCGTACAAAAGATTTAGTGAAAAGCGGTGGAGAATGGATCTCTTCTGTGGATCTAGAGAATGCATTAATGGCGCATGAAGCTATTTTTGAGGCCGCGGTTATAGCTGTTCCACATGAACAATGGCAGGAGCGACCAATTGCTTGCGTAGTTCTTAAAGATGCCGGATATAAAGACAAGGTAACGAAAGAAGAAATTTATGAATTCCTAAAACCACAATTTGCCAAATGGTGGTTACCAGACGATATCCTTTTCTTAGATACAATTCCGAAAACATCGGTAGGCAAGTTCTTAAAAAGAGCGTTACGTGACCAGCTTAAAGAGCATTTAACGACACAAGCATAAACTACTATTCCTCAGTGAAACCTTCTGTATGGGATCACTGGGGTTTCCGTTTTTTATTAAGGTTCTATTGAGCTTGCCTGGTGAATTCCGCTGTAGATACTTGCTGTCCGTGGCGGTCAGTTAGCCTGGTGGCTGATTTGGACAGGTTTGAGTAGTAGGAGGGGAAACGAGTCTGAATACCGAGTTGATTCGGACAGGTTTGAGTAGTAGGAGAGGAAAACGAGTCTGAATACCCAGTTGATTCGGACAGGTTGAGTAGTAGAGGCAGAAAACGAGTCCGAATCCGGAGCTGATTCGGACAGGTTGAGCAGTAGGGGAGGAAAACGAGTCCGAATCTGGAGCAGATTCGGACAGGTTGAGCAGTAGAGGTAGAAAACAAGTCTGAGTCCTGAGTTGATTCTGACAGATAGAGTAGTAGAGACAGAAAACTTGTCCGAATTCTGTGTGTGTTCATAGCCTTATACAAGATATCTTCTAGATGAAGGAGCAATTTATATGATAAAAAAAGTCACAGTAATTGGTGCTGGATTAATGGGTAATGGAATTGCACAGTCGATGGCAACTGGTGGTAAAGAGATCATCTTATACGATATCTCTCAAGATGTGTTGGACCGTGGTATGAGCACGATTCAAAAAAGTCTAGCACGTTTTGTGAAATCAGGACACCTATCAGCTGAGGTATCAAAACAAGCCTTAGATAATATCTCAACTACTTTAGATATAAATACAGCAGTTGCACAAGCTGATTTAGTGATCGAGGCAGTCCCAGAAAACCTAGAATTGAAAAAAAAGATTTTTAAAGAGATAGATGAATATGTGAAGGATGAAGCTATACTAGCAACAAACACTTCTGAACTTAGTGTAACAGCCATCGCTTCAGCAACGAGTAGAGCAGAAAAAGTAATTGGAATGCACTGGTTCAACCCGGCCCCGGTGATGAAGCTTATTGAAATAGTAAGAGGTATTGATACATCAGAAGAAACAATCAATGCAATCGTACAAGTTTCCGAAGAAATCGGAAAAGAGACAGTGGTTGTAAAAGATATGCAAGGCTTTGTAACAACAAGGGCGCTGGCTGCTCACCTTCTAGAATGTATGAGGATGTATGAAGAAGGAGTAGCAAGTGCACCGGATATTGATAAAGCGGTCCGCTTAGGTTTGAATTACCCGATGGGACCACTGGAGTTGGCGGACTATGTAGGCTTAGACACTATGTTGTTTGCTTCTGAAGGATTAGTTGAAGCCTATGGCGATCGCTTTCTCCCTCCACAAACGTTGAGGAAACTAGTCGAAGCGGGTCATTATGGTCGCAAAACAGGTAAGGGCTTTTATAACTACAACAAATAAGGGAGATATTTATATGAATCGTGAAGTAGTAATAGTCGAAGCAGTACGAAGTCCAGTTGGGAGAAGAAATGGAGTATTTCGAGAGGTACATCCAGTTCATTTGGCCTCTCAGGTGTTAAATGAACTAATCAATAGAGCAGGAATTGAAAAAGGAATGGTAGAGGACATTGTTATGGGGTGTGTAACTCCGCTAGCTGAACAGGGATTCAATATTGGGAGGTTAGCTTCACTTGAGGCAGGATTTCCAGTTGAGGTACCTGCTGTTCAGATTAATCGAATGTGTGGGTCAGGTCAGCAAGCCATTCATTTTGCTAGTCAGGAAATTAAGTCAGGTGATATGGACATTACGATTGCAGCAGGTGTTGAAAGTATGACAAAGGTTCCCCTCCTAAGTGATGGCAATGAACGAACCATTCCTGAATCATTATCTGCAAAATATCCCTTTGTACATCAAGGAGTATCAGCCGAGTTAATCTCTGAAAAATATGGACTGACTCGTAAAGACCTTGATGAGTATGCATTTGAAAGTCACCGAAGAGCCATTGCTGCTCAGGAACAGGGAATATTTGATCGAGAGATTGTCCCAATCGAAGGGATAGATAAAGAAGGTAATCGTTATTTAGTAAAAAAGGACGAGGGACCAAGAGCAGATACCTCTGTTGAAGTGTTGGCAGCTTTAAAATCTGTCTTTAAACCTGATGGATTTATTACAGCTGGAAATGCAAGTCAAATGAGTGACGGGGCTGCAGCCCTATTATTAATGGAAGGTGAAAAAGTTAGGGAACTTGGTTTAAAGCCACGTGCCCGTATTGTAAACCGAGTTGTTGTAGGCTCAGACCCAACTCTTATGTTAGATGGTGTTATTCCAGCAACCCAAAAGGTCCTAAAGAAATCAGGCTTAACAATAGAGGATATTGATTTGTTTGAAATTAATGAAGCTTTTGCCCCGGTTGTTTTATCATGGCAAAAGGAGCTTAATATTGATTTAGAAAAAGTAAACGTTAATGGAGGAGCTATTTCCCTAGGTCACCCACTCGGAGCAACAGGAACAAAGCTACTGACAACTTTACTTCATGAGCTGGAACGCCGTAAAGGCCGTTATGGACTGTTAACCATTTGTATCGGTCATGGCATGTCGACAGCTACTATAATTGAGAGAATCTAGACTTGAACGAGGAGTCTAAAAAGCAAAAAATAAGGAACTCACTAGCTCGAACATTCGAGAGTGAGTTCCTTTAGTTTTTATCGACTATAAGTTAATTTTCTTCTTATCGTTTTCAACCCATTGCCTAGCTGGATAATGAGATTTCAGAGGAAGAACCTCAGCCTTTTCAGCCTCTTGCTGTTGCTTATATTTCTTTTTCTTCTGTTTGTCTGTAAAATTCTTCAACCCTTCACCGAATAAATTTAGACCGATGATTGTAAGAGCAATAGCTAGTGATGGGAAGAACGCAATCCATGGAGCTACATGAATATCTCTTAATGAGTCAGACAGCAATGATGGCCATGTGTAAGTAAGATTAACTACCGTTAAACCTACGTCTGGATCCCATTCCATTTTTTGCGCTAAAAATACGTCTACAATTCCTAATCCGCCAAGGAGGACCATAATTCGTGCCATATCACTTATGAAAATAAAAGTTATCTGTTGATATATGTTTGGAATGTAGTGTCTAGTAATCAAGTTAAACCAATTTGTACCCGTTGCTACTGCTGCTACTAAGTATTCTGTCTTATTAATCTTCTTAAACTCCTGTCTTATAATCTCACTAATTCTTCCAATATCTAAGAGAGCGATAACGAACAGCAAGACAACATAACGGTTAGTAGACTCTAGTAAAGAAGGTAGGTTTCCAACTAACATAACTAAAATAAGTGTTGGCAAAAATGAAAGCATGCTATTTGTGAACCCGAGTAGAGTTTTAGTACCTCTATTGTTAGAGGCAAAATACCCAAGCGGTATGCTAATGAGAAAACGTAACACTACAATAATCATTAGTTGCAGAAGAGTTTCTTTTGCCCCAAGTACAATAATGCTAAAAAGGTCACGGCCTTCTTGATCTGTCCCAAACCAATAGGTATCTCCTGGTGGAACAGGCGCTTTATATAATTTCATATTTTCATCGTATTTGACTCGGAAGCCTTCTAGTTCAGTATCAACAAAAGGCAGCGAAGGCCCTATTAAAGCAATGAAAGAGATTCCAACCAAGATGAAGATTCCTAAAGCAAAAGAGGGATATTCCTTAATCATAATAAACACTTTTTTAGGAATTTTCACGAAAGAGAATGCTAAAATAGAAAAATAAATTTTCTTTAAAGTCTTAAAGGGAAATATTAAGAGCACATAAACTACTAGCTTCATTATATTTAACAGAAATGTCGTGAAAAAATAATATACTAGCTTAACAATATTGGAAGGGATTGCTTTGATCAACGCAAACATCTGCCTAACAATCTTGAATCTTTTTACCTGTATTGTAGATTCAGATAATTCTTGTTCCAGGCTTATAGGGATGATACAAAATTTTATAATATCCGTCATCCATACACTGATTAATACCAATAATAGCATAGGGAAGAGAAGTCCAAGAACTACATTTGCGTCATGTTCCTTAAGTGACACAATCAATTGATGACCAGCACCTCTATAAAAGCATATTCTTTCAATGATTGGCAAACTGCTAAGGATAATTAGTATTGTTGTTTGTGTATAACTGAAAATCGTTGGCCATGCATTCCAAAGCAAATGTTTCATTGTAATCTTTTGTTGGCCAATTCCTTTTGACATGGCAGTTCTAACATAATCCTTATCTTTTTCTACCATTAAAGATTGATAGGTAATATTTGCTATGTAAAAGATAGGGGTGATGCTGATAATTGTGATAGGCAATAAGATATTGAACCAAGTTTCGTGTCCAAATAAATCCAGTTCCTCAATTACACTTGCTCGCATGAGCGAAATGAGTCCAAATTGCACAGTAATGAGCAGAAAAAAGTCAGGAACAGTACCAAAGAAGAGATGGTTTATCTTGTGTAATTTACTTTGTATTTTACTCTCTCTAACAACAAAACGGGAAATTCCTAAAATAAATCCAAGGATAATACTGATGATAAAAGCAGGAATGATAATCTTTAAGCTTTTTCCATACGTCTCGGAAACAATATCATTCACGGGAACTGGATGCTCTATTGACATCCCAAACGACATTGTAGTAATTAGATTTCGATAATAATCAAAAATCGCTTGAACCATAAAACTCCAATTTGTTTTGTTGAAAAAGTACACGTCCACAGTTGAAATGAACACTAAATAAACGATCGCTGTAGAAGCGAGAAGAAGGAGAATAAAGTTTTTTAACATTTTGTTCATTAATAAAAACATAATTATTTACCCCGCTTAAAAATTTTAAATATTGTTAAAATTTAATATAATTGTAATATATGTAATAATCAACCATTATTTGTAAGATGAAATTGCTTTGTCGAATAAAAGTAGTATCCTACCTTATAGGATAATTCTTCCAATATAGTTAGTTCTAGAGGTAATATTTAGAGGGGAAAGTACTAGTACATAGATGGGACAATAGTATTAGATAGATTAACAATGCAGTAAATTCATCAGTTAAAGTTATATTTGAAAAGTAGTTATGCATAAACTTTTAAATAATGCTCAAGAAAAAAAGAATTCGACAATACAGCTTTTCATCTTAGTCAAAATAGAAGTTCTTGTTCAATTATTAATACTCAGATACTAAAATGTTGGATCCTAATTAAAAAAGAGACTTGAAAATCTTCAGAAAATTATTTCTATTATTTTAGTATAATTGTATAATGATAGAAAATATAAAAAAGGGGGAAGTCAAATGACAATACAAACTGCACCAGTTCTGTTAAATGTGGAAGGTAGAGTTGCTACACTTGTTTTAAACCGACCGGAGGTTCTAAACGCAATGGATGTTCCTATGCTTGGTGAGATTGTGGAAAAGCTAAAGGGATTGGCAACTAACGATTCAGTTGATGTGTTAGTGTTAACTGGTTCTGGCCGCGGTTTTTCTGCTGGAGGCGATATAAAATCAATGCTAAGCTCGACGGACGAATCAGCGTTTCTTCCTGTAATGGAGACAATTAGTGAAATGATGGTTACATTATATTCACTTCCGAAGCTTGTAATTAGCGCTATCCATGGACCAGCGGCAGGTCTTGGTCTAAGCTTTGCGCTAGCTGCAGACTATATTATCGCCGAAAAACAATCGAAGGTTGCAATGAACTTTATCGGAATCGGTCTAATTCCAGATGGTGGGGGCCACTTCTTTTTAGAACGTAGATTGGGCGAGACAAAAACAAAGCAGGTTATTTGGGAAGGCAAATCAATGGGGGCAGAGGAAGCATATGCTCTAGGATTAGTGGATCAGATAGTTGATGGAGACCTCCAGACCGCTGTAACTGACAAGGTTAACGAATGGTTACATAAACCAGTTAAAGCAATGATAAAAACAAAAAAGATCCTTTCAGACGCTGGTAAGCAAAACCTATTAAATGTTCTAGAGCTTGAAAAGTATGGTCAGCAAGAAATGAGAAGAACAAAGGACCATCATGAAGGTGTTCAAGCATTTTTAGAAAAGAGAAGACCAAACTTTATAGGCAAATAAATAAAAGAACTAGGTTGTGAAGATCACAATCTAGTTCTTTTTGGTTATAGCGGTCTGACAGACCGTTATTTATACGAAATGCTTAGATTTATTGACTTAAACGGACTCAGATACCGCTATTTAATAAATTTTGAACCAAAATGTCCTAAAATTCATCAAATAAATGCCTCTGAGTCCGAGAAAGAACAAAAATTACACTCTAAATCGAAAATAACGGCCTATGAGTCCGGTAAATCTCAAAACCAATTATCGATGGAATAAAACCAGCTTTCCAGCAGAAGATGTACAACGATGTGTTGTTTCAAGATAATTTTTTTCTGCTAGCATTTTCTCTCCAATTTCCTTCGCTTCCTTTTCAGTAGCAGCCTCGAAAGACTCATCCAATAACGTCTCACCGCTCTTATCAAATACCGTTAACTTATAAATTCCCATAATCCACTTTCTCCTTTAAAAGATTCTGATATTTATTACTATTCTTACATACTTTTAAAATTCCTGCAAACGCATAACTCAAGGAAAATTATCGGTTTTAAATATATTAGACTAGAGTGGATTGGAGCGGAAGGCACTTGACTCCTGCGGGAAATGAGGAAAGTGCGAGACACAAAGGCGGTTACGCCGAGGAGGCTCGCATTCCTCCCCGATGGGAATTCGCCCTTGAAAAAGCCGGCATTTGGGCTTTTTAATAATTCCCCGCGGAAAGCCAGTATCTGCAGCGCAAAGGAACGATCTAAATTCAAAGTACAATAAATAAAACCTACCACTCATTTTCCAAATTATGATATTTTTAGAAAGATATGAAGAAATTATGAAACTATATTATAGTTCTTTCGTAATAGTAGTTGGATGGATGCAAAAGGAGGAATAGAGATGGCATTAACTTTACAAAATGTTACAAAACGTTTTGGTAGCTTTACAGCAGTAGATAACTTATCAATAGAAATACCCGAGAAAGAAATGTTTGGCTTCTTAGGAGCAAACGGTGCTGGTAAAACAACAACCTTTCGTATGATTCTAGGCTTATTGGATTCCACCGAGGGGAAAATCTCTTGGGATGGTAAACCTATTAATTACGATACAAGCCATATTGTAGGCTATCTACCTGAAGAAAGAGGCTTATATCCGAAAATGAAAGTCCAGGATCAACTAATTTATCTTGGAAGATTAAGAGGAATGCAAAAACAAGATATCCTAAAGCAACTAGAATATTGGCTGGAAAGATTTAAGGTGCCAGAGTACTTAAACAAGAAAGTAGAAGAATTATCTAAGGGGAATCAACAAAAAATTCAATTTATCGCTTCTGTTCTTCATAAGCCAAGATTACTTATTTTAGATGAACCTTTTAGTGGATTAGACCCAGTGAATGTTGAACTTTTAAAAGAAGCTGTTTTAGATTTGAAAAATCAAGGAACATCCATTGTGTTCTCAAGTCACCGAATGGAACATGTTGAAGAGTTATGTGAACACTTATGTATTATGCACCGAGGTAAACCAATTGTTCATGGTGCACTGAAGGATATTAAACGATCATTCGGGAAGAAAAATGTAATTGTTCATGCTGATTTTGATTTATCGCATTTGGAAAATGCTCAAGGTGTAGTCAAGTTCAAGCAGACAAGTGAAGGTGTGCATTTACAAGTTGAAAATGAGGGAGTCTCCCAACATATCTTTGAAGAGATTGCTGGTAAAGGATTTGTAAGAAAGTTCTCACTAGAAGAGCCTTCATTAAATGATATCTTTATTGAAAAGGTAGGTGCTTCTTATGAATAAATTTTGGTTAATCCTTTTTCATACCTATTGGAGCAAGTTGAAATCGAAATCCTTTATAATAACTACAATTATTACAGCGGTTATTGTTCTAGGATTAACAAATATCCAAACAATCATTAATATGTTTGATAAAGGTGATGATGATCGTAAAATTGCTGTTATTGATGAGACAGGGGAATTATACCCACTCTTTGAACAACAGTTTCAAGTTTTTTCAGATAAACTAGCGGTCGAACAGTTTACAGGTTCAGTTGAGGAAGCCAAATTAAAAGTATCTGAGGGAGAATATGCAGGTCTCTTAGAAATATCCTATGATGAAGAACAGCTTCCACAGGGTTTATTTAGTGCCATGTCAATTACAGATTCAGAGGCATATTCACAGCTTGAACAGGCGTTACAACAGCTTAAGGTATCCTTAGCTACTGCAAAGCTAGGATTAACAGCTGAACAGGTAAATCAACTGTATGTCCCAGTTTTGTTTGAAAAAGTTGCTTTAGAAGAAGATGCTAAGTCAGAAGAAGAATTGGACCAGGCACGTGGGCTGGTATATATTTTATTATTTGTCATCTACTTTGCAGTTATCATGTATGCAAGTATGATCGCAATGGAAGTAGCAACAGAGAAATCTTCACGTGTAATGGAGATTTTAATTTCAAGTGTGTCTCCTATTAAGCTAATGTTTGGGAAAATCCTAGGTATTGCTTTATTAAGTATCACACAATTTGCGTTTATTTTAACAATCGGTTATCTTTCTTTAAGATTAAACCCTACTAACAGTAATGAAGGAATTTTTTCTGTTTTTGGATTAAGTGATGTTCCTGTAGCTACTTTTATTTATGCGATTATCTTTTTCGTGTTAGGTTATCTTCTTTTTGCAACATTAGCTGCATTTTTAGGCTCATTAGTTAGTCGAATTGAAGATGTTCAGCAGATGATTACACCTATGACATTGTTAATTGTTATTGCATTTATGATCGCTATGTTTGGACTTGGGAAACCAGAAGCACCATTTATCACGGTTACGTCTTTCATCCCATTCTTTGCACCAATGATTATGTTTTTACGGGTTGGGATGTTAAATGTCCCAATTTGGGAAGTGGCGTTATGTATTGGATTACTTGTAACAACGATTGTGCTTTTAGCAGTATTCGGGGCTCGTGTTTATCGTGGAGGCGTCCTAATGTATGGAAAGAGTTCGTCATTTAAGGATATTAAAAAAGCCCTACAACTAACGAAAAATGAAAAGTAAGCTTACGAACTAAGGATGAAACCTAAAAAGGTTTTATCCTTTTTTTAGATATCAGTAATCTAGAACCTATAGGTATGTACCTGAATAGCCTAATGTAGAAAGTGATCTAGAGGTGAGAGAAACAATGAATCCAATGGACTTTTTTAATAGAAAGGATGGGGGTTATCCCTTCTACTCTATGCCGCAACCTGAGTTCACGCCGGAGAATATGCATGACCTAAAGAAAAAGATAAGGCAATACCAATCTGTGTTAAATGAAGAATTTTGGGGAGATATTCAAGGATTGGGAACCAGAAAAAGAAACAAAATTCAAATTATCCCTATTGAAATTTGGGAAAGCGATGAGAATGTTTTCCTACTTGTTGCTGCACCGGGATTATCGACGATTAATCATGCTAAAATTATTTTTCAAAATGACCAGATTTTAACTTTAAAAATTAAGACACATTCCATGAAACCTGCTGGTGCACATACCATATTAGACACTGAGTTTCCTCAGCATTCGTATGAAAGAGAAATCTTCTTGAAAGTATCAGTGATTACTTCTGATTATTCTTCCAGTTATGAAGATGGAGTTCTCACATATGTTTTTAGGAAAGTAAAAGATACGTTAGATATCCCGTTTGATTTTTAAAGGGGGAGGAGAAGACCATTCCACAAATTGAAATAAATATAGGGAATTTTAAAGTATTCAGTATTTCAGAAACTTCTGCTTTAGTTGTAGGAAGAGGACAGTTTGAAGATATGAAAAGTCATTCTAAGACAACCAACGGTGTTGGTAGTGCATACGGTGATGGATCTTACATTAATATGAGTCCACGACATTCACCAGTGAATGACCCAAATGTATTTAATTATAGTCAGAATCTCCAGCCCTATTATTATCCATATTACTATCCTGTACCTAATTACATCTATCCGATGGATGTTAATGCTCAATTTAATCCCTATATAAACAGAAATCCATACTAGTAAACTCACCTTCAGATGGAGGTGAGTTTACTACTTTTAAAGTAAAAAAGTACATCTCAAATAATCTTGAAATGCACTAATTAATCTTCTAGTCCTAAAGAGGATTGTCTGATGGGCATCATATTATCTGAACCATCAGGGTCATAAACAGGTGAGGCAATTGGCTGAAAGTTGTTTGATACAAAGTCTCCAAACGTTTGACCTGATATAAGATTATTTTTAACCTGACTATCTAATGACTGAAAAAAGGATTCCCCAACAGTAAAGGCAGCATTTGTTTCCATTTGGTTAATCTTAATACCACCCAAAAATACAATACCTACCGGTTCAAAATCACCTATTGCCATTTTCCTCACACCTTATCATTTAGTTAGATGAATTTCTAAAATCCCATTTACATAGTTAAATTGGACGTTCTGTTTATCTATATTTTGGGGTACGTTCATAACCCGATGAAAGGGACCTTGAAAAATTTCTTGAGCGAGAACTTTACTTGTGTGCTCTGGTCTCTCCGTTACGACTTTTCCACTAATTTCAAGCTGGTTTCGGTCATTAAAGAAAATGTTTAAATTTTTCTTTTTAACACCAGGAAGGCTTATACGGATGTAGTATCCTTCAACCGTTTCAAAAACGTCTGCTTTTGGAGCACGAACTTCGACTCCCTTTGATACCGGCTGCGATACCTGTGGGTTCCTCTGCATAGCTTGAAGATTTTTGTGGTAATTCATATCAATCCCTCCATCGGAATAAGTATTATATAGTTTATTCAAGATTTATTAGCATGTGAATAAAAGCTTTTTTAATCTTAGGGAGGGAAATTGATGCAACATTATGAAGAGAATCAAAAACTTAAGCAACAAATTCATTCCATGCATCAATATATCCAACATGTGAATCATTATCTCAATCACCTAAAAATTTATGAGTATTATATACAAGGCATTAAAATAGAAAAGGTAAAAGGGAATTTTCAAATCGGTCAATTATTACAAAAGGAAATGAATGAGTCAGAAGGTATTCACCGCTTTTTTATAGGGGAAATCACAATAAGAGAGATTGAAGATGCTGGCACGGTTGGACTAGGAGTTGTAGAGAAGGGTATATCAAGTAAAGGAAACGAAAGTGAGTATAGTGATGAAGTTAAAAAAATAATGGAAGAAATAAAATCATTATTGGACATAGGTGAGTTGCCGGCATTCTTCCAAGAACTAGCTGGGAAAGAGAATGTCCTGAAAAAGGTCTGGGAGAGTCTTAAAGAAAAATTTGATTCAACCGAGGGATTTAATTTCTTCTATGAAGAGGTTCTAAAAGGGCTAAATAATGTTACAAGTCTAATAGAAAAAACAGACACTAACTTAGAAGATGAAACCTATATTGCTCTAGCCGATAGCATCGAGGAGAAAGCTAAATCATTATTATGTGTTGCATATATAATAGAAGCATATCTACCAGGAATGATAAAAAGATATCAACAGGACCATGTGAAGGTAGATTCTGAGCAAATTCAAAAGCTTAAGCAACATGGAGTGAAATCCCATCATATTATCATACAAGCAATTAAAAAGACATTTTATTTAGAAGAACTACCCCCAAAGTATCATGAGTTAGTTGATAAACCAGCTGTTCTTCGGCATGTTACCTTCTCGATTCTTCAGCCTGCACTTTCACATCAATTAGTAGAAGCTTACTTTAAAAAAATGAAAACACTTTTTGTTACTGCAACAGAAGAAATGATTGAGCATACTCAGTTAAGGGAACTACCAATAGATGAACAAACTTTTCTATTTTCAGTAGTAATTAAACATATTGATTGTATCCCTAAACACATCCTATTAGACTATCTATTACTTCAAATATAAAATTGCAATATACATTTTTTAGTGAGAACGTGCATTCGTATAGTTGAGATGGTAAAATAAAGTCAACTCTACTGAAAAGAGGAATACGCGAATGAGCTCAATAAAATTTTTACATACAGCAGATTTACATTTGGATAGCCCTTTTAAAGGGCTACAAAAGTTCCCTGAATTACTTTTTAAAAGAATAAAAGAAAGCACATTTACCTCTTTTTCTCGAATTGTGTCATTAGCTATTGAAGAAAAGGTAGATTTTATGATTATCTCTGGTGATTTGTTTGATTCTGAGGATCGGAGTTTACGTGCACAAGTTCGATTTCGTGAGGAAATGAAGCGGCTTGAAGAAGGGAATATCCCAGTTTATATTATTCATGGAAATCATGATCATCTAGGTGGAGTCTGGACTTCGATTGAATGGCCAAGGAATGTGCATGTATTTTCAGGTGAAATAGAAACAAAAACCTTCCAAAAAAATGGACAACCCTTGGTCAATCTGTATGGATTTAGTTACCCCGAGAACCTAGTTACTGAAAACATGACCAGTTATTACATTAAAAACATGGATGCACCGTTTCATATTGGTCTTTTACATGGTAGTGCAGATAGTACAAAGCATAATGAACATGGTCGCTACGCACCGTTTACTGTTAACCAACTACTCGAAAAGGAATTCGACTATTGGGCTTTAGGTCATATTCATATGCGTCAAAGTCTCTATGATAACCCACCTATCATCTATCCAGGTAACATTCAAGGTAGGCATCGAAAAGAATCTGGAAATAAAGGATGTTATCTTGTTGATTTGTCAGAGTCAAATACAGAATTAACGTTTAAGGAAACAGCAGATATTATATGGGAAACTGTTCAACTTACAATTTCAGACATAGATAATTATAACCAATTGGTAGACCAATGTTATCAAACCTTAGATAACTTAAGGCGTGATGATCAAGGTGTGCTTTTAACAATAGAGTTAAATGGATCAGGAAAACTTCATAGCAGTCTACAAGATCACAATCTAGTGGATGAGTTACAAACGATTTTAGTCGAGTCAGAAGTGGATAAACGAAACTTTGTTCTTGTAAATTCTATTAAAGTTGAAACGAACGTAGTAGTTGATCGTGAAAAATTAAGAGCTGAATCGCATTTCTTCGCAGATCTTATAGCCTGTATAGATGGATATGATGATTTTTATGAAGCACTTGGTCCAATTTTTAATCATCCTCAGGCAAGAAAATATGTTAATCAATTAACCGATGATGAGAAACAGGAAATCATAAAGGAAGCAGAAGCTCTGCTATTAAATGGAATGATTAAGGAGTAATAGAAAAAAGAAAGGAGGTAAATCGTGAGAATAATTGACCTTCAAATTTATGGATATGGGAAATTAGAAAACAAAGAATATGGAAATCTCTCTCATGGTATTCAACTATTTTATGGGAAGAATGAAGCTGGAAAGTCGACATTAATGTCATTTATCCATAGTATTTTATTCGGTTTCCCTACCAAACAGCAGCAAGACCTTCGTTATGAACCTAAATCAGGTACAAGGTATGGTGGGAAAATAACCTTACAAACAAAAGAATATGGAGCAATTGTCATCGAGCGCTTGCCAGGTAAGGCGAGTGGTAATGTGACAGTTTATATGCCAGATGGCACCACAATGGGAGAGGATCTACTCAAAGAATTATTCCAAGGAATGGATAAATCCTTTTACCAGGGTGTGTATTCCTATAATCTTCAGGGCCTTCAGGGCGTTCAACAGATGAATGCTGAGAAGCTAGGAAATTATTTGTTTTCTGCCGGTGTAGTTGGTACCGATGCTCTGGTTAAAGTGAATGACCGTATCACGAAAGAGCTAGAATCACTTTTTAAGCCTAGTGGACGTAAACCGATCATTAATCAACAATTAATAGATTTAAAAGAAAAACACCAACTCTTCGTACAAGCACAAGAAAAGAATTATACCTATAAAAAACTGCTTGAAGATAAAGAAGACCTGCAGCAGAAATTACAGGATATAGAACGTGAAGTAAGTAAAATAACAAATGAATGTAGACAACTTGAACATTTACTTTCAATAAACGATTTACTTATTGAACGCCAAACCATTCAGACAAAGCTTAGCTCTTTACCGACTTCTGAGCCTTTCCCTGTTGACGGGCTTAAAAGACTGGAACACTTACAGTCACAGCTCCTCCCTTATAAGGCACAGCTATCTAGCCTTTCCCAAAAAAAGATGAAATTGGAGAATGACATAGAGAATTGTATAGTAAACGAAGAGCTATTAAATAGAGGACCTGCCATACGAGAAGTTGGAGACAATGTTCGATTATATGAACAATTACAGGTAGAGATTTCTGAACATACAAGAGAGATTGCTCACCTTAATGAATTCATATCATCCACAATGGAACAAGTAGGGTGGACGAACTTAGAGGAAGAAATCCTTCATTTGGACACTAGTATTTCAAAAAAAGAAGAGATCAAAACGGTAGTTAATGAATTCGATGTAATAAAACAGCAAAAGCAATTTCTAGACGACCAGTTTTCTCGGTCTAAAATGCTACTAGAAGCAAGTGAAGAGAAGATACATGATTTACAAAAACAATTACTATCTATAGAAGCGAGAAAGAACTATGAGGAAATCTTACATGCTAGCTCTACTAGCAATGAGAACCTGATTGAAAGAAGTAAAGTGATTGATTTACTATCTACTACTGAAGACAAAATTAAAAGATATAGCAGTCAAGAGAAAACAAGAATAAAGAATACGAAAGTTCTATTCAGTAGTTTTTGCCTAGTACTAACTGCATTACTTATTTGGCTAATTTTAAATAATCAATGGATAGTAGTAGGAGCAGTATTAGTCGTTAGTGTTTTAACTTTCGTTTTTATGAAAAATACAATCATGCAAGGTACAAGTCATATTTTAAAAGACCTTAAACATGATAAAAGTCAGCTAGAACAAAAGCTCGGTAAACTTAATGAGAATATCTCAGCAGGAGATAAGGGTTCAAAAGAGATAGAAGAAGCTCAAGAACGTTTAATAAAGGACCGCGAACTCAATCGTTTACTGGATATTGAAACGATTACTTTATCACAAAATGAGCGTCAATATGAAAAGGTACTGTCCGAGTATGATACGTGGGAAAATCGAAGATTTAGTAACCATGAACGAGTAGCAGAAATAATTAAGGAATTACATTTATCAGAAACCCTATCAGGTGGTAAGCTCTTTGATAGTTATATCCTGTTAGAGGAGCTAAAGACCACTTTCCGTAAAAAGAAAAAACATACTGAACAATTAGAAGCTGCTAGAACTAAAGCTTTACAATTTGAGCAAAAAGTAAAGGTGTTATGTGAACAGGCAAACAGTCATGAGATTGTCAGTACTGTCTATACTTTACTAACTAGACTTGAGTCAGAAAAAGAAAAAAAAGGTGAGTTGCTTCATTTAACAGGTAAGCTTGAGGATATTATTGAACAGACAACGCAGCTTCAACTCGAAATTAACTACTTAGAACAAGAGTGTACACAGTTGTATGAGATGGCAGAGGTTTCAAATGAAGAAGAATATCGTAGCAAAGGTAAGATATTTGAACAAAAAGCTCACCTTAATGGTAGACTTGAATTACTTGAAAGTCAGGTAGGATCCTATTTACATCTTATTGATGAAGGATACCTCGAAGACGAAACACGTGTTCAACTTAATTCTCTAAAAGAATCTATAGAGAATCTAAAATTAAATGAAAAGAATTTCCGCCATCGTCTATCAGAGATTTCTATCAGAATCGAAGATCTTGAAGAAGGTGGAACCTATGCAGAAATTTTTCACACCTACGAACAAAGTAAGTCTTTCTTTCAACAAGAAGTAAAAAAATGGGCAGTTCATTCTGTGGCTAAAGATATTCTTGGGAAATCAATTGAACGATATCGAGCGCTTCGATTACCAAGGTTATTAAGTGATGCAGAAGAATATTTTCGCTTCTTAACAGACGAAGCTTATATTCACATCTATTCACCAGATGATGTATCAGGATTTATTGTTGAGAGGAAAGACGGAGTCAGATTTTCTCCAAGTGAACTAAGTCAAGCAACAGCCGAGCAATTATATCTTTCTCTTCGAATTGCTTTAGGGAAAACAATGCACCCAATGACGGCCTATCCATTTATTGTAGATGATAGCTTTGTTAACTTTGATCAACATAGAACCGAAAAGATAATAAGTCTCTTACAAACTCTATCAGCCAATCATCAGATTTTACTTTTTACGTGTCATAAGCATATCGTAGACCATTTTCAAACAGAGGATGTCGTTTACCTTTAAAGAACTCATCAATGAAAATAGAAAAGGACAGGGGGAACGTATATGGGAAAAGGGATACTCCATTATGATTTCGGAGATAAAGTAGAGGTTTTCTTGCTTGTTAAATCATCTACTAAAGGCATAGCTAGTAATGGGAAACCATTTCTTACCTTGATGCTACAAGATAAGAGTGGTGAAATTGAGGCAAAGTTATGGGATGCTTCATCAGATGACGAAAGTGCATATGCCCCACAAAACATTGTCCATGTATGTGGTGATGTGAACAATTATCGAGGAAGAACTCAATTGAAAATCAGAACAATTCGTCCTACAAACGAAACGGATACAATAGAAGTTGCAGATTTACTTGAAGTTGCACCTTTAAAAAAGGATGATATGGCTGAAAAAATCACTCAGTATATATTTGAGATGAAGAATCCTTCCATCCAGCGTATCACAAGACATCTTTTAAAAAAGCATCACACTGCCTTTTTTGAATATCCTGCAGCAACAAAGAATCACCATGAATATGTTTCTGGTCTTGCGTATCATGTTGTATCTATGCTGGACTTATCCAAAGCAATCTCAACCCTGTATCCTTCACTGGACACAGACCTGTTGTATGCTGGAGTGATTTTACATGACTTAGGGAAAGTCATTGAACTTTCTGGTCCTGTTTCAACAAGCTATACAATTGAGGGGAATTTACTAGGCCACATTACAATCATGGTAAATGAAATAGGAAAAGCAGCAGAGCAGCTAGGAATTATCGGGGAAGAAGTAACGATTCTTCAGCACTTAGTACTGAGCCATCATGGCAAAGCGGAATGGGGAAGTCCAAAGCCACCGATGATTAAAGAGGCAGAGATTTTACATTATATTGATAATCTCGATGCAAAAATGAATATGCTAGACAGAGCCTTAGAGCGAGTTAAGCCTGGTGAATACTCAGAAAGAGTATTCGCATTAGAAAACCGTAGCTTTTACAAACCTACCTTTCATAAATAAAATTATATAAAAGCTTGTACAAATCAGTGATATCTCCCTACATTTCATCATATAGATATATCAAGTATGTTGGACAAGGGGGAAAACGGAATGATTTTTGCAGTACCATGGTGGGTTTATGTTGTCATTAGTGGCATTATCTTTAGCGGTTATATGGTCATTCGAACAGCAAAAAATGAACAGGAAGTAGAGAACTCCTTCATTGAAAATGAGGGACAAGTATACATTGAACGTATGAACCAAGAAAAAGAAGGTAGAAAAATCAAAAAGCCTGAGGCTATGTAAGTTAAGATATCAGCCTATTGAGACTGAATAGAGAGTCCTGAGTTGATTGGAGGGGAAGGCACTTGACTCCTGCGGGAGTAGAGGAAAGGTCGAGACCCCACAGACGGAACGTCGAGGAGGCTCGACTTCCTCCCCGCGGAAAGCAAGTGCCTGGACCGGAAATCAACGGGCAATATTTCTTTTATAAATAAAAAAGGAAGTGGAGACAGCAAAATGCTATTATCCTCTTCCTTTTTATTTTAGTTCTTATTTCGTTTCTGCAGCTTTAAAAGCATCTTTAAGGTCTGGATCATTTACTTTCACGTTTGCTTCTTTCATTTCGTCAACAAGTGCTGCTTCAACAGTTGCAGCATCTAATTTAGTTAAACGGATTTCTTCCTCGATTTTTGCTTTCATTTCTTCTAATGTGCCTACTTCGTTTTCTTTTTTCTCTGTTACCTTAATGATGTGGTATCCAAAGTCAGTTTTTACGATATCACTGATTTCTCCAACTTCAAGCGCAAACGCTGCTTTTTCAAAATCAGGTACCATTTGGCCTTCACCAAAGAATCCTAAATCGCCACCTTGAGCTGCTGTTCCATCTGTACCATATTCCTTAGCTAACTCTTCAAACGGTGTTCCAGCTTCTAGTTTAGCTTGAATTTCCTTAGCTGTTGCTTCTTCTGTTACTAAGATATGACTAGCTCTGATTTCAGGCTTTTTGTTTTTCATTTCCTCATATTTTGCTTGTACTTCTTCTTCAGTCACTTCAATTTCTTGAGAAGCAGCTTTTTCACGTAGTAGGTCTGTTTTAACCATCGTACGGATCGCTTCTTCACCGTTTTGTTGAACTGCTGCTTCAAATTGAGCACCAAAAGATGCTTTAAGCTCTTCCATCTTTGCGTCAATTTCTTCTTTAGTTACCTCATATTTATCTCCAAGAACTTTTGCGTGTACAAGATCTCTTAAAATCTGCTGACCAACTTGGTCTTTCATTGCATTGTAAAATTCATCTTTTGTAATATTACCTGCACTCGTTTCAACTACAACTTCTGATTCCTCAGCATTATTACATGCACTTAAAGCAAGTATACTTGCAGTTGCTGTTAAAGCAATTATCATTTTTTTCATGTTCTACAACTCCTACTTATGTAAATTGTTTGTTTGTCCAAAACCACATGAACTACTATATCACATATTTTGGATATAAAGAAATGTTTTAGGAATGGTTATTTAAAATAAAAGGAAAAAAATGAATAAAAAATTCTTCGAAAACCGAGACAGGTGCCTATTCGAGTGAAAAAAACTGTGCATATGATAGTCGTATACAACATGAGGGAGGTGTTACGTATGAGTCACGCATATAGTGGTGGATTCGCGTTAATTGTTGTATTGTTCATTTTATTAATCATCGTTGGAGCTTCTTGGTATTAAGAAGTTAGTATACTAAAAAAATTAAAGGAGGAAACAACTATGTCACACACTGGATATTACGGTGGAGGATTTGCGTTAATCGTTGTATTATTTATCCTATTAATCATCATTGGTGCTTCTTGGGCTTACTAAGGATGATGACAAAAAAGTGGTGAGGCACATTGGCCTCACCACTTTTTTATCTATTAGGTAAATAAAATTTCTACATAAGAAGAAATTAATAAAATTGTAATTAAGATATTAATAGTTCTAAAGACTTTAGGTTGACGGTCTTCAGGAATTTCTTTTTGAATGCAAAGCATATTGGTCATTTGATTGATATAGAACAAGATAAAAGTGGCAAAAGGAATAAATAAAATAGCCATCCTGAGATCCCCCCTAAATTCTTTATGTCTTCTATAACTTTAACAAACATTTATTAAAAAAGATAGACTAATGTCAATTCGTATTACTGTAACAAATTGGAATATAGTTGTTAATTATTGACTAGGATTGAGTATCCATCATCCACTTCTTCAATCTGACTTGTTTTAGGTGCTTGAAGCACATGACGTAAACAGATAAGATCTGGTACACATAAACCTAAGTTAAGTGCTGCAATAATACTGAAGTAATGGATGTAGCCAGGAAACATAAAGCTACCTATTAACATCAATGACGTAATTAAAAGAAAAGGCATGATCAATGCCGTAATAATAATTGATTTTGATAAAGTTTGTTTTAACCTAATCGTTAATACTGGCATGAAAAGTATATTGCTAGATGCTGTCAACTTGAATTTTTTTCGTAAAATAAACAGTGGTAATCCATGTAATAACTTATGAACTGGAAAGACAATTAAACATCCAGTTAGAAAGAACAGAATTCCGTCTTCATTTAAGTGTGCGTTAGGATGCATTAAATTCAATGGAATATAGATTAAAACAAAAGTAAAAAACATCGTAATAATTGAGATAAGTACGATGCGATGGAATCCATAATCTTTAGCTAGATTAATGGTCCTCCAACAAGTCATAACGGTTCACCATCCGAACTTTATAATTCTTCAAACTTACTAAACTACTTTACGACGATTTTTCTTAAAATGCAATAGGAATATTTCTGCCTAAACATTGCATTTTTTGGTTAAACTGATTATCTTTTTCCTTAAAGAATATGTTAAGATGATTTTGATTAGTCGTACAAGTTTAGTGTTTTTGTAAAATTCATCTTTTGTGTAAAATAAATAGTAAATGCTGTGAGTCAAAGGGGCTATGAACGAAGTGGAATCTCTAGAGGCAAGAATTGAACGATTAGAGTATTATCAAACCTTGTTATTTGATTTTTTAAATACAGAAAAAGCTGCATTTTATAAACTTATTGTAAAATCTCAATTAAGTAAGAATGAGGTTAATGAACTACTCAACCTTTGTGAAAGCATGGACGAAAAATTCAAACAGCAAAAAGCGGAAGGATTTGTTACGTTCACTCCGCTTCTTACAGAATTTGTAGGAATGTTACATTCTAAACTAGAAGTTAAAGAAGTCATTGATGCTCTAATCAATCATGGCATGTATCTGGCTTTGATGTATGAATTTAAGAAATTGTTGAATACACTAGACTAGTCCCTAATTATTAGCAACTTCCTTTGAATATGTTTCTTCGACTACACGTTTGTATAATTTTCCATCAATTTCAATGAACTCTTCCTCGAGATTTTTAAAGGATCTCTCAAAGATTTGCATAAAATCATCACCGTAAATATTACGAATAATGCACATAACCTCAAGCATATCTGGAAATTTTCCGTATAATTCCTTTAGTGGTAATGCACCGCTGTAAACAGCATTATTGCTAGGGTTGTAATCTTCAGTCAATTTTAAAAGAATTTCCTCGCCTTTTTCGGTTAACTCAATATACGTGTTTCGTTTGTCATTTTCCTTTTTAGAAAATTGCAGTAATCCACGTTCTTCAAGTTTTTTCGAGAAGTTAAATGCGGTAGAAACATGCATTACTCCAAATTTAGCAATCTCGGAAATAGAAGCCCCTTTTAAATGATAGGCAATCCAAAGGATATGATGCTCATTGATATTTAAATCATATGGTTTAATCCATTGCTGCCAGTCTTTCTCGATAGATTTCCATAAAGCCTTACTCAACTGAGCCACTCTTTGACTAAAGATCATGGCATCTTTAATAGAATATTGCGTTTCTTCTTTTTTCATCTAGTCACCTACTTTACAATTCTAAAATACTATTAATACTATTATGCCAATAAAATAAAAATTAATAAAGAACTAAATTTACTAAATTTTTAAATAAAAAAAATAATTGGCTTAAAATCATGCTTTTCGAACAGATTTTTCCAGATTTGACAAAAGAATTTCGATTTCAGAAAGTTCTTTTTGAATACTTATTTTATTTTCCTTAGTTGATTCAGTCCATTGGTCAAAAGAATCAACAAGATCATTTTTAAGTTCAGAAATTGCTGTAATACTTTGCTTTGAAGAGGAAGTAATGGTATTGGTCAAATCCAGACCCTCGCTCTTTAGCTTTTGAAGTGTTTCAATCAGATTTTCGGAATTTGTTTGTAACTGTTTACGCAGTTCCTTACCAGAGGTAGGTGAGGTAAGAAGCGTAGCAGCACCTCCAATAGCACCGCCTAGTATGATTCCATATAAAAAGTTTAATCCTTTGCCCATGTTTATCACTCCTTTAAAAAATCCTTAAAAAGTAATAGTAACAAAATTCTACAAGATGCCTTATTTTTCCTCTTTTTTCATACTAAAACTTTTAAGATCTCACATACGATCACTGAATAGCGCATAAAGATGAATAAAAGGGGGAGTTGAATTGTCTGGGGTCATATTTATAACATTTGTTATTAGTATTTTATGTTTAATTGGTATGACTAATTATTTTATCTTATCTCAAAAAGCGAGAGTTTATCCTCCAAAGAAAGTCCTTCTTAAAAAAGCTGGACTATTAGGAGTGGTTGGTATTATTTTTTTAGTAACTGGTTTACTTTTGTATAGCATGGGTGCAAAATAAAAAACCCGATCTTGTATGAGATCGGGTTCTACTTTTTTATTGTAGTTCTGAAGCGAGCCTTGTACGTTTAAATATCTGTTGTACTATCGGGTAAATAACAACCATGGCTACTGTGTTGAATGCAGCTGTTGGAAGAACGATTCCAACATACAGACTTAAAAACGTTGCTCCACCAGGTAGTTGGAAAAATACTAGGGCTGAGCCTAAGAATATAAATCCAGAAACTAATGTCCCAATAGCAGTTAACGTACCAGCAGATACCAAGGAATGGCTATATTTTTTAATAAGTAATAGCATTCCAAAAAAGACAAAAGCAGTAATTGGTTTGTCAATTAAGTTAGGAATTTGGCCTGAAGGAAATCCAGTTGTTAAGGCTGAAATAATTCCAGTTAACAGACCCAATAATAAAACATTTTTTCCTGAAGGGAACAGCAATATCCCTAAAAACATCATCGTTAGCATTAAATCTGGCTTCATTCCAAAAAGTAATGGCGGTGTAACTGCATGAAGTACAGCACCCATTCCAACTAACAATGATAATAAAACTAGTACTCTCGTATTCATTTCTCATCTCTCCTATTCTAACTATGCTCATTTTTTTGAGAATCCTCCAATAGTGCTCTATGCCTATTGCGAAAATACTCATTTATTAGTATATCAAAATTAAATGTAGTTTGACAGTATAAATTTTCAGAAATTTAAAATTCTAAATTTGCTCATAAAATCGCTAAATGCTTCACACGACTCATAAGAGACAGCATTGTAGATAGAAGCCCTACAACCGCCAATTGAACGATGTCCTTTTAATCCAATAAATCCATCCTCGGCTGCTTGTGTTAAAAACTTGTTTGTAAGCTCCTCAGTCGGCAATTTGAATGTAATATTCATGTTGGATCGACTGTCTTTCGTTGCATGTGGTATGTAAAAACCATCAGAATCATCAATTGAACGATATAGAAGCGTAGCTATTTTACTGTTTCTTTCTTCTATTAAATTTACACCACCTTGTTCTTTTATCCACTTAAGAACTAGTGAAAGTAAGTAGATGGAAAAAGTAGGGGGTGTATTATAAAGACTGTTATTTTTCACATGAGTGCTATAGTTCAAAATAGTAGGGATTGAATCTGGAATTGCTCTAAGAAGGTCCTTCTTTATGATAACAACTGTCACACCAGCTGGGCCTAAGTTTTTTTGTGCACCTGCATAAATTAGAGAGAATGACTCAATATTTATCTTTTTGCTCATAAGGTCACTAGACATATCGGCAATTAATGGAATCTGACCGGTTTCTGGGAAGGACTGAAATTGAGTACCATAAATTGTATTGTTTGATGTTATGTGTAAGTAGGAACTGTTTTTAGGCAGATTGAAAGTTGGAAAGGTAGGAATCGATGTGTAATGGCTATCTTTTGTAGAAGCGACGATAGATGTCTCACCAATTTTGCTTGCTTCCTTATATGCCTTTTCTGACCAAGCTCCCGTTAAGACATAGGAAGCTACACTGTCTTCAGTCAATAAGTTCAATGG
The DNA here is from genome assembly GCA_014960805.1 of Cytobacillus suaedae. Lineage (GTDB taxonomy): Bacteria > Bacillota > Bacilli > Bacillales > Bacillaceae_L > Bacillus_BV > Bacillus_BV suaedae. The sequence continues at coordinate 864,371 of CP063163.1, forward strand.
AACCATTGAAAACTGTAGACTAGCTCCACCTTGCAAAAAAAGGACTTCGTACTCATCAGAGATTCCCAATAACTCTTTTAACAAGCTTTTTGCTTGTTCATGAACTCCTTCATACTCTTTACTACGATGACTTAGTTCCATAATCGACATTCGGGTATTGTTAAAGTTAAGAAGTTGAGCTTGCGCTTCTTTTAGTACTTCCTTAGGTAAGGCAGAAGGGCCGGCATTAAAATTATGAATTTGCTTCAAAAAAACGCCTCCTAACTAAATTGATGCTGAATTATTTTCTAATGGTAACATGATATTCTAAAAAGTAAAGTGAATTTTCAGTAAAGTTTGGGGTGTTCGTGTAGTGGAAGGTGGCGAGTTAAAAAAAATTTTCAATTCGGACAGGTTAAGTTGTGGGAGAGAGAAACGAGTCCGAATTCCGGGCTGATTCAGACAGGTTTAGAGGTGGGAGAGAGAAACGAGTCCGAATCACGGGTGGATTCAGACAGGTTGAATGGTGGGAGGGAGAAATGAGTCCGAATCACAGGCAGATTCAGACAGGTTAAGTAGTAGGAGGGAGAAACGAGTCCGAATCACGGGCAGATTCAGACAGGTTTGGTAGTGGGAGAGAGAAACGAGTCCGTATCCCTGGCAGATTCGGACAGGTTGAGTAGAGGAAGGAAGAAACGAGTCTGAATCCCTGGCAGATTCGGACAGGTTAAGTAGAGGAAGGAAGAAACGAGTCTGAATCCCTTGTAGATTCAGACAGGTTGAGTAGTAGGAGGGAGAAACGAGTCCGAATGCCGAGCAGAATCGGACAAGTTGAGTAGTGGAAGGAAGAAACGAGTCCTAATTCTGAGGAAATCCAGACAGGTTGAGGAGTGGAAAGAAGAAACGAGTCTAAATGACGACCAGAATCTATCCCAATACCAAGAACTACTTTCCCAACAAAAAAGAGGTAATACAATGATTACCTCTTACTGGATAGCTTGTGAAATATCTGAAGCAATGTCTTGAAGGTTTTTTGCTGTGTATAGATTCGCATGAGATTTCCAAACAGCACCAAAACCATCACCTTTACCATACCTAGGTATAATGTGCATATGGAAGTGGAATACAGTTTGTCCAGCAGGTTCACCATTGTTACTTAACAAATTAATTCCAATTGGGTTGTACTTTGTCTTGATTGCATTTGAAATTTTAGGAACAGCTTCGAACACATGTTGTGCTATTTCTGGAGTTAACTCATAAACATTGTCTTTATGTATTTTAGGAATAACAAGTGTATGACCCTTAGACACTTGTCCAATATCTAAAAAGGCATATACATGCTCATTTTCATAAACCTTCGCACTTGGAATTTCACCATTAATGATTTTGCAAAAAATACAATCACTCATTAAGATCAACCTTTCAAATTTTTCCTTTAGTTTATCATATCTATCATAGCCAACAAAATTGGGTTTTAAAATAAAAAGAGCAGAATGCAACGAATGTGCATCCTGCTCTAATGAGAGAGGTTAAGGGAGAATAGGTCACGCCTTACAGGTTAGAGTATCTTTGGTAAACACCTCATTTTTAAAGTGAAATGATTACTAATGAAAAGTTGAAGTTCCTTTGTTCAAGATGACCATCCCCTTATAAAAGGCATAAGTTTCACAACTTATATTACGTGTAGATGATCTTTAACAAACACCTCATTTACAAAATGACTTATTGATACAGGCTTCTACAATTGTATATAGTGGCCCGTAAACACCTCATTTTCGTAAGAGTAGGTTTGATATTTATCTTAGTTAAAGGCAACTCACTTTATTCAATACTACCATCCCCTTATTTGGTCGTGTTCATAGCATATCGTCTAAAACAAGGAATTGTCTTTCACAGACACCTCATTTCAAATTTTTGATGATCAGTCATCAAATGCTTTTTTAATCTCCCCCTCTTCAAAAATTATGATGCCCGGTGTGGAATTGAAATATGCAAAAGATAATTTTTTTCTACAAATGTCACAAACATGTCGAAAAAGAAGTACTTTTGACAGGCTCTATCCTCCTTTGTCGAAAGCCCATGAATGTTTCTCTTTATGGTAAAATTTGATATGATTAGTAAAATAATGAATTGAAAAAGAAGGGATTAACCATGTCACTTTTAGAGGTAAAACAGTTAACGGGTGGATATACGAAAAATCCTGTTCTTAAGGATGTGTCCTTTACAGTAAATCGAAATGAAATTGTGGGTCTAATCGGTTTAAATGGGGCAGGGAAAAGTACGACAATAAAACATATCATTGGGCTTATGGAAGCAAAGCAAGGGCAAGTTTTGATTAATGAGAGGTTGTTGAAAGAGGACATTGAGAAGTATCGTTCTCAGTTTAGTTTTATTCCAGAAACACCTATATTATATGATGAACTAACCTTATTTGAACATTTAGAGTTAACCGCAATGGCCTACGGTTTAGATAAGGAAACTTTTGAATCGCGTCTTCAGTCACTATTAAAAGAGTTTAGGATGGAAAAGAAATTAAAGTGGTTTCCAGCTCACTTCTCTAAGGGGATGAAACAAAAGGTCATGATTATGTGTGCTTTCTTAGTGGAGCCTTCATTATATATTATTGATGAGCCATTTGTTGGGTTAGACCCATTAGGTATACAATCACTTCTTGAGCTAATGAACAAGATGAAGGAAAACGGTGCTGGTATCTTAATGTCCACACACATCTTGGCTACTGCTGAAAGGTACTGTGATTCGTTTGTTATTTTACATAACGGAAAGGTTAGGGCGAAAGGAACTCTTACTGAACTAAGGAAAGAGTTTAACATGGAAAACGCAACGTTAGATGATATCTATATTCAGCTAACAAAGGAAGAAGATACGAATGATTGATGCTAAGAAATTATGGAAACATAGAAACAGTCAATATATAACAGAAATTAGACGCTATTTAAAATATATGTTCAATGATCATTTATTGATTGCTTTGATCTTTTTAATTGGTGGAGCGGCCTTCGTTTATAGTGGTTGGCTTGAAACACTGTCATCAACATTTCCTGCCATTCTAATTATTGCTCTACTGTTAGCAATTCCATTGACAAATAGTCAGATTCAAACCCTTTTAAAAGAGCCTGATATTGTCTTTTTATTGCAAGTAGAAAATAAGCTGACACCGTATTTTCAAAAAGCATTTCTATCGAGTTTAGTGTTACAAAGTTATCTATTATTACTATTACTCGCGGCTATATCGCCATTGTATTTTAAAGTTACAGGTAATTCATTCCTAGCTATCTTCGTGATTTTTTGTGTTCTTATCTTACAAAAAATATGGAATTTGCTGATAACATGGAATGTAAATTACTTTATTGAACCTTGGGCACGTACGACAGATCAACTTGTGCGATTTTTTATTAACTTTTTGTTTGTGTATTTAATTTTAAAAGAAGCAAACTTTCTGTTTATCGTAGGCATGATTACAATTATGATCGCCCTTCTCCTTTATTTTAATAGAGCAACATCGTCAAAAAGTCTAAATTGGAATCAGCTAATTGAATTAGAATCCAGAAGAATGCTGACATTTTATCGAATAGCAAACTTATTTACAGATGTACCTAAACTTAAAGAACGAGTCAAAAGGCGTAGATGGCTTGACTGGGTGATTGGAATGCTACCATACAGTCAACAAAATACATATGGTCATTTATACTTAAGAACTTTTTTACGCTCTAGTGATTACTTAGGAATTTATGTCCGACTTATTGTTATTGGAAGCCTCATTCTCTATTTTATCCCACTTGAAAATGGGAAGATCTTAGTTGCCTTGTTATTTATCTATTTAACAGGATATCAATTAATGACTTTATGGAGACAGCACAGTTTAAAGATATGGATTGATCTGTATCCAGTTTCAAACGATACACGATTGGCTTCTTTTCTGCAGTTAATCTTAATCTTACTGGCAACTCAGAGTTTCCTATTTGCAATCATTGTGTTCGTGAGTGGGATGGCTAGTCAATCACTACTAGTACTCGTACTTTCAATCGGATTCACTTACCTATTTGTTCATATGTACATTAAAGGTAAGATAAAAAAGCTTTCATAAACAGTTGCCCCTTATCGAGTATAAGGGGCTTTTGAATTCATTGAATCTTTCTATAAATACAGCCGTATATAAATAGACAGTATTTTAAAAAGGACGTTGATAGTATGAATGACTATGAAGTAAAGGCTAAAGAAGAATTAGGTAAGTGGAAGAAAAAGATAACGAAAAAATCAACGATACTAAATCGTTTCTCCAAAACAGCGCAAACAAAGATAAATAGCTATATCCCAGAAAAGGCACATCAAATGATTACCGAAAGTATTAAGAAAATGGTTCAAGCCACACTAGCTGGTTCCGAGTACACAACCAAACAAAGAGATGTAAGTGATTTAACTTTAGAGGAAAAAGAAAAGCTTGTCTTAGAAAGATTAAATGTGTATAAGCGAACAGCTGCTGTAGAGGGAGCGGGAACGGGAGCAGGTGGTTTTTTATTAGCTCTAGCTGACTTTCCATTGCTACTTTCTATTAAAATGAAATTCTTGTTTGAAGTAGCATCAATCTATGGGTATGACTCAAAAAAATACGATGAGCGTTTGTTTCTTCTCCATATCTTCAAATTAGCTTTTTCTAGTGATTACTACAAAGAAGAAACACTTGCGTTAATTGAGGATTGGTACGAAAAAAAGAAGGAGTTAGAAGAGTTAGATTGGCGTGTTTTTCAACAAGAGTATCGTGATTACATTGATTTTGTAAAAATGCTTCAATTAATACCTGGGATAGGAGCAGTGGTAGGTGCTTATGCGAACTATAACCTCCTTGACCAGCTAGGAGAAACAGCGATTAACTGCTACAGGTTAAGGTATTTCGAGTAAAGAATGAGTGTTATTATGACCATAAAAAAGCGTTTGGACCAAGGTTCCAAACGCTTTTCTTCATTAAGCTTCTATTTTCTCTTCTACTTTATTATTAATTAAGTAGTTAAGCGCAGCTGATCCTAATGTTTTTGATGCAACTAGCATTGCTTTTTCATCAAAATCAAATTTAGGGTGATGGTGTGGATAAGGAACATCCACATTTTCCGGCCTAGCTCCTGTAAAGAAGAATGAACCTTTAACATGTTGTAAGTAATATGCAAAATCTTCTCCACCCATTTGAAGATCTGCTTCTTCAATAGAGGTCACTCCAGGTACACTTCTTGCTAATTCGACTAAGAATTCAGTTTCAGCTTTGTGATTCACAACAGCTGGATAGCCACGTTCAAACGAATATGTGTAAGAGGAGTCAGATGTGTAACAAGTACCTTTAACAATTCGCTCAATTTCCTCTTCAACCTGTGTACGTACTTCCTCATCAAAAGTACGAACCGTACCAATTAACTTTGCTGTATCTGCAATAACATTAAACGCATTTTCAGCTACAAAAGATCCTACAGACACAACAGCTGACTGCACAGGGTTAACTTTTCTACTCACAATTTGTTGAAGGTTAACAACAAGTTGTGAAGCTGTTACAACCGCATCCTTTGTTTTATGTGGCTGGGCACCATGTCCACCTGCACCTTGTATTGTAATTTCGAAACGGTCAGCAGCAGCCATAATCGGTCCAACTCGATATTGAATCATTCCAGTTTCGTCACCTGCCCAAAGGTGAGTTCCAAAAATAGCATCGACTCCATCTAAGCATCCATCTTCTATCATTGCAATGGCTCCACCTGGTGCATACTCTTCAGCATGTTGATGGATGAATACAACTGTACCAGGAATTGAATCCTTCATCTCATGAAGTACTTTTGCTAGCACTAATAAAGTTGATGTATGCCCATCATGACCGCACGCATGCATAACGCCTGGAACAGTTGATTTGTAAGGGACATCCTTCTCATCTTGAATTGGGAGAGCATCAAAATCTGCACGTAGTGCTACAGTTTGTCCAGGTTTTCCACCTACTACTTTGGCAACAACACCATTTCCACCCACGTTTGTACGAACTTCAATACCTAGTTCTATATAGAAGTTAGCTATATATTCAGCCGTTTTATATTCTTTAAATGAAAGCTCAGGGTGTTGGTGTAAATGACGTCTAATATCAACCATTTCACTATACTTTTCTTCAAGTGATTCAAACAATTCAAGTAACATGGATGTTGCCCCCTATATTTTTTGTTAAAGTTAAAGAACGGTACTAATTTTCTAGCCGTGTTGTGTGTCCTGTAACGAAAATCAACAACATAGTTTAACAATGCCTAATTTTTCAAACTATTGCTATAATTATAGCATGTTACTATAATAGTTATGAATCTTTTGTTTTAGACTAATAGAATTAAAATGGAAAGAAGTGAGAGATATTGGAAACAAAAACACAAGACCCAATAAAAACAACGAATGCAAATTTACCATTCTATTTTTTTCTTAGTTTTACAGTACCATCTATTGCTTTATTAATTTTATTGTTCCAACAGGTTACTTCAGGATCAGAAGTGTTCGGGGACAAGGTTATCGGAAGTTTTGTGAGTGCTATTACGAATCCATTCACCGTCTTTGTCTTTACTATCTTTACTAATTTTGTAACGACAGAGGGGGTTATTATTCTACTTGTTATCTCCATTGGATTGATATGGTGGAGAAGTAGAGATTATGTAGCTATGATTGTTCTAGCTGTAGGTACGTACCTTAGTGATGAGGTGAATCAGTGGTTGAAGTTAACAATAGGGAGAGAACGTCCTAGTATTGATGCTAGTGTTTTTGCAGAAGGACATAGCTTTCCAAGCGGACATGCAATGGTAGGTATTATGTTTTATGGCTTTTTAACTTATTTTGTATTTTCACAACTAAAAAATAGTAAGCACAAATTAATCTTGGTTATTACAATGTCGGTAATTATATTCTCAATTGGACTCAGTCGAATAATCTTAAATGTACATTATCCATCTGACGTTATTGCAGGTTTTGCAGCAGGTTTTATTGGATTAGTGATTATGATTTTACTACATAAGGTTGGGAATACTCTGCTTCAACAAAAACTAAAAAAGGGATGAACACTCATCCCTTTTTAATTTTACTCAACTTTAAGCAATAGAGCATCTCCTTTTTTCGAAACTGCCACTTTAGCAAACTCAGCAGTACGCTCAACCTCAAGTCCAGTTCCTTCGGGTACAAAGTAGCTCTCAATTCCAAAAATGATCTGATTATACCCATTATACTTTCCTGTAATAATGACTTCATCCTCAGCTAAGTGAACTTTAGTAGGATCGATTTGATCTTTGTATACTTTTGAAACATTGTATATTCCTTCTGTATCCCTCTTTAACAGTAAGAACACTCGACCTTCATGTCTATCCTCGCTAAGCTCAACTTGGTCTATCTCATATTCTAATTGGACATAATCACCTTGAATCAAGGATCTAGGGTCTACTGGATCAAGTTTTAATGTAATGATTTTTCCTTCATTAATTAATTGTTCATTTGTTATCATCTGAAAGCTTACAAAGGATAGTTGAATCAAAAGGACGACTACTACATAAAACCATTGTCTTCTTGAGAAAGTCTCAGTGGAATCTATATGCTTTCCTTTTTCATCAAAAAACCATGTGATTATAAAGAAAGCTAGCCCGATAATAAAGATTGATAAAGACTTGTGTAGTAGTGACCAAACAAAATCATAATAGGTTGTCACAAGAATTAAGATCCAAAATACGGCGCTTAATCTAAATTCAAATAGCTTCTCATTTCTACCGAAATAAATAAGTAAACCCGTAACAACTATAAAAAATAGTAAAGAATACATAATTTCTAAAATCATTCCGTTGTTTAGGAAGGTAAGTGCATAAAGGAAACTATAAAAGAAAAACAAACCAATCCTGAATAGATTTTTTTGGGCCTTCATACTAAAAGCAAGAGCTCCATTTACCACTGCAAAAGTTAGGAATACTAGCTCAATATGCTCGCCTAATTGAAGTTCATCAAAAACAAAGGAGAGAGTGGCCACTAGGAACGCAACATAGCTTATAAACCTTACAACTCCATCTTTAATTTTAATAAAAACAGCTAGCGAGATAAGTAAGTAAAGGGTAGTTATAAAGCTAGAAAGAAAAACAGCACCAAACATCCCAGAGAAGAATCCAATAATTAGAATTGTATGACGAGCAGTGTGATCAAGTTTCTTAAATAGAAGACCTGTAAGAATAAATAATAAGCTTACAATAACTGCAGCGTATTGTGATTCAGTCATAATAAAGAGCAGCGAACCAAAGCTTGAAGCAAACATGATTGAACCTATAATTGTCACAATAACAATTAAAATTCGTTTAAGAGCGGTGTTTACTTTGCTTCCGCCACTTGGAGTAAATTTTCTAGCTAAAAAGATACCACCTAAAATTAATAATAATGAAGCAAAAGTGCCGCTGAGTTGTATTGCAAAAAAACCTAGATAGTCATCAAATAATAGAGGTATTTCAATGATCTTTGAACATATATAAAGACTTGCCATTGTAAATAGGATGATGGTTAATCCTTGGTGATCCTTCAATTTAGTTAGAATGATTAAGGAAATGATTGCAAAGAAAACGTACAGTATATTCGTCCAGCCACTGTATGGTGGAAAGAGTTCAAAAAAACTCAAACCGATTAAAGCAAGGTGAACAGCAGTATATGCAAAATAGCGTATGATTTTAATACTAAAAATCTTAGTAAAGGTAAAAGCAAATATTGCCAGGTTTATCAAACAAATAGAAAGGTAAATCATCCACTCTTCCAGGTTTGTACGACTAATGAAGTAAGAGGATGGGTTCATATAAAACCAGTAGGTTAGGTGAAGTAATACATAGCTTACGACCCATAGTGGAGCATACCTTGTTATTAGTGAGAGAAGAACAGTTGGGACTAGCCATACAAGAAATAGCATATAACTATCCGCATGTGAGTTATAAATTTGTCCAATCAGTCCAACGCTCACTCCAAAACATATTGCTCCTGCCACAAGAAACCACTTGCCTACAAAAGGTTGTTGAGAAATATACCTTGTAGTTATCGCTGAAACGATATATAAGAGTAGCATGATTCCAATGGATAGGCCCACTTTTTCAAACCTCGTAAAATAACTCCAGTTCGCAGCAAAAAAATATATAATGCTCGTTAATAATAAGATAATTGATCCAAGATAGCCTACAGGTATTAATCTTTGCAAATCCTCTCCCCCTTTTCTCTAATCATATATCAAAAATACCTACTATGAATGCATAGTATGAATAAATTTCCATGATTACTGATTTGAATATAACAAAATCCTAATGCTAGGAGGTTGGATATGTTGAATTCAATTAAAGTTGTCATGATAATCCTAGTTTTTATCCTGTTTAATGTAGCATGTCAGGCTGGCAATCAAGAAAGCTTGATGGAAAACAATGTTGAGCCTCAAGGGGCGATACTGTATCAAAGTGAAAAACACAGTGCAATCTATGGTACACATAGTGAAGAAGAAAATATAAAAATCCTTTCAAATTCAGGGAACGATTCACAGCTAAAAGCAGACCTAATAAATAAATACCAGATACCCAAGGAATGGGGAGAGAATGTTACTGGTGTCAAAACAAGGTTGGATACAGCTGATAAAGTTATTGCCCTTACATTAGATGCATGTGGTGGTGTAAATGGTAATGGGTATGATGCTGAGTTAATGTATTATCTTCGAACGGAAAATATTCCTGCAACTTTATTTATTAATAGTCGTTGGATTGATGCAAACTACTGGACCTTCTGGGCATTAAACCGAATTCCTATTTTTGAGCTTGAAAACCACGGAACTCACCATAGACCTTTATCAATCAATGGTAGAGAGGCATGGGGAATTAAAGGTACTGCAAATGTCGGAGAGATGGTCGATGAAGTACTGCATAACCACCGCAAAATCGAAAGTATAACAGGAAGAGCACCAAAGTTCTTCCGATCTGGAACAGCCTTTTATGATGAGATTGGTGTAAAGGTAGCTAATGATATTGGTGAAGAAGTCGTGAATTTCAATGTGTTAGGAGATGCAGGAGCAACATTTTCAAAAGAACAGGTGAGAGATGCTCTTCTAAATGCAGGACCCGGCGCAGTTGTTCTCCTTCATATGAATAAACCCAATAGTGAAACCTTTGAAGGAATCAGACTCGCTATACCAGAACTAAAAAAGAGGGGATATAGATTCGTGAAACTTGAGGATTATCCTTTGAGATAGAAATATATTATTGTGGTCAAAAAGAGAATTTCTTCCCACTAAATATTTCAAAAAAATATTGTGCGATTTTGAAATCAGTATGTTGCTCTCTATATATAAAGTGATGAGTTGATTGGAGGGGAAGGCACTTGACTCCTGCGGGAGTTGAGGGATATCCGGCGAGACCCCACAGGCGTTTACGCCGAGGAGGCTCGCATCCCTCCCCGCGGAAAGCAAGTGCCTGGACCGGAAATCAACGGACATTATTATTATAATATCCAAAATATCAAATTGGGCTGTCCTAAAAGTCATTTAAATTGACTTTTAGGACAGCCCATTATCTACCTAGACCAAAATCTCTGTCTTACGCAAATTCTCTAACACCACTTGAACATCATAGCCTACTTGAAAATCATACAACTCACTTTTATTTCCGTTTATTGCAGCTACGAATTGATCTATTAACTCATTCCAAAAATGATTATTCTCTGTTGGTAGCACTTCATACGGTTCTCCAATTTTGCCTGCTTTTATCTTCATCAAATCAACAAGTGCAATTGTTCCTTCGGTTCCATAGGCAGTTAGAGAAAGCTTCTGTTCATCTATACCCGCCGTTCCACTTATTCCATTAAAAATAATAGGTACATTGTTAGCGAGTTTCATACTTGCAGTGATTCCGGTCTCCGGAAGCGATGGGTCAGTTGGTAGTTCTAGGACACTTTTAACATCGCTAATTTGACCGAAGAAGCGTTGGATAAGCTGAATAAAATGTCCTGAAACTTCGAAAACAAATCCACCTTGTTCACGTGTATTGATCCATTGATTTTGCTGCCATGGTCTAGGCCATGTAGGGAATTGCATAGTAAGTTCAACTTTCCTAAGTCTCCCTATATAATCAGATTGAATAAGTTCTTCAAATTTTCGAGTGTTATTTAAATAATTCAAAGGGAAATTCATAGCATGGACAATGTTTGCTCGTGTTGCTTCATATAGTAATTCTTTCGCTTCCTCAATTGAGTTAGCTAGTGGTTTTTCACAAAGAATATGTTTCCCAGCACGAATCACGTCTAGAGCGATTTCATGGTGCCATTTAGGCGGGACAGAAACATATACCATATCTACATCTGAATTCTCCAGTAAATCAGTATGAGTTGTAAACCCTTGAACATGATATTGATTTACAGTGAGTTCCACCTTTGTTAAATCAACATCGCAAACGGAAACAAGATCTACTAAAGGGTGTTCAGTAAACACCTTTACCAATCCTTCTCCTAATGCTCCAATACCCACTATCCCAACTTTTACTATGCTCATTGATTTACCATCTCTTGCTTGCTTCTAAAGAAACTAGCCCAATAGTTTAGCGTATTCTCAGTTGTTAAGTTTACAAGTTTGCAAATTGTTAAGGCAAAGTCTACATAATCGTCACCTTTTGCAGTTACAATGTTTTCATCAACGATTACACCATTTTCAACATAGGCTGCACGATTAAAGTGATTAAATAATTCTAAATCTGTTGTTACAGATGTTGTGAACTTTCTTTCTTTTAAAATACCAGCATCAGCTAAGACTAAAGGACCATAGCAAATGGATCCTATTAGTTTATTTTGCTCATTTACTTGTTGCAATAACGTCTGTAATTTTTCATTCCCTAGAATAGAAGGTGCATCTCCACCTGGTACAATAAATAAATCAACGTCATTTGGGTTTACTTGGTCAATTGTAGTATGTGGTTTCATGATAAAACCCTCAGCGCTTCTTATCTCTGATTCTCCTAATGAAACTGTAACTAATTCGTGCCCGCGCCCCTTAATCCATCCAATTAAGTTTGCTTCAAAATGTGCAAAATCATTATAAATTAAAATGTAAATGTTCATTCTTTTTCTCTCCATTTCATATTCTCTTTTCGACTTTTTCAGTTTAATTAATTTTCGGATACCAAAAAAGACCCATTTTGGTATAATTTTACTAGCCCACTTTAGACTGATAAGGAATGAATGCGATGAATATCTTTTATACATTGGATTTTAAAAAGAGTAAATATAAATATAAATATCAAGCAATGTACCATTTTATAAGGGAATTAATATTAAACGGAAAAGTAAGAATGGATACCAGGTTGCCTTCAAGTCGTGAGATGGCACAGAAGTATAATGTAAACCGAAATACGGTTAAACAAGTATATGAAATGCTTATTGCTGATGGGTATGTATCGACCGTTGAAGGTAGTGGTACGTTTGTTGCCTATTCGCCAAGTAAATTAAATTTAATAGAAAAATCGTCAACAAACTTACGATTATCAAGGTGGAGTAAACGAATACCTATTAATCGTCCAAAAGAAAATGGTAAAAAAGCTGCTATAGATTTTGGTGGTGCTGGTTTTTCTCCAAACCTTACTCATTTTCCTATTCAGGATTGGAAAAAGACAGTATATGAAGCGACTAGAGAAGTTAACTTTTTGACAGAAATTCCAGGGTATGATGCTATGGGGCTCATACAGTTAAGGGAGGCAATATCAGGTTATATACAGCGTACACGTGGTATGAATATTGATCCGAGTCAAATCATTATCATTAATGGTGTTATGCAGGGAATCGGTATTTTGTCTCAATTGTTAATTGATGAAGGAGATAAAGTAGTCGTAGAAGAGCCTTCTTTTTCATCTATACAAGGCAACTTTATTACAACAGGTGCGACGTTATTATCTGCGCCAATTGAACCAGATGGATTTAGCGTGAAAGATTGGGACAGTCAATTAATTTATGTGACCCCAAGTAATCAATTTCCAACAGGTAAAGTAATGTCCCTTGAACAACGGTTGAATCTTCTTCAGTGGGCCAAAAAGAAAAATGCAATCATTATAGAAGACGATTATGATAGTGAGTTTAGAAGAAAAGGGAGGCCGATTGAACCGTTAAAAGTTCTTGATTATGAGGATCGTGTTGTTTTTTTAGGAACATTTGCAAAAAGCATACTCCCTCATTTACGAATTGGGTACGCAATCTTACCTAATGACTTAGTAGACGAATTTTTACGAGCTAGAAATTTATTTGGTGCATATACCACATCTGGTCTTGAGCAAATGGCGATCGCATTATTTATAAAATCTGGTAAGCTAGAGCGTCATCTACGTAGAATGAATCGAATTTACTCACTAAAATATGAAGTGTTTATGAATGCCATTAAAAGTCATTTGCCAGATGCTTTTGAGTGGGCGGATACAGACGCTGGCCTGCATCTATTTGCTAGTTGGTGCCATTCTTCTGAACAGTATAAAGAGTTTACAAAAGAATGCCTAGTGAGAGGAGTTAAGTGGGAAAGTGCAGACGAATATTATTTAAGTCCACCTAAACAGCCAAAGGCTATATTTGGCTTTTCACACTTAAGTGAGCAGGAAATTGAGGTAGCAGTAAGACTGATGGGAGAGGCGTTTGAAAAAACAATAGAAAAGCCCGTTTAAGGGCTTTTCTACTTGTATCACAATTTCTTAAACAAGGATTCATTTCCTGAGTCCGGCTTATCTTTTTTACTCACTTTTCCTCTTATAAAGAGGATGATAACAATGATTGCAACAAATCCGATGCTAATAAAGAAGCCAGGTCGACTCGAATCATTAAATAAAGTTCCGAATACTGCTAATAAGATGATGATAATCCCGAGAATATATTTGAAATTTTTCATTGCTGTACCTGGCAATAGCTTCCGTGCAGAAAGTAAAATGAATAGCCAGTTGAACAATAACATTAGCCCAGCTGCAGTTGTAATATATTCATAAATCGTATCCGGCATTATAAGAGAAAGAAGAATGGAAGCTAATAGCCCAACCATCGAAAGGATAAATGTTAATGTTGGTACTTTTAGTTTTCCTTTTTTTGCAAAGACTTTTGGCGCATCTCCGTCCTTAGCAAGAGTAACAAGAACAGTCGTGACTCCGTATAATGCTGCAACCATCGTAGAGAAACCAGCGATAATTAATGCTGCATTGAAAATGTGCTCTACATACGGAAAATTGTAGTTTTTTAATGCGGTAACAAATGGACTTTCCTCAACCGAAAATTCCCCTTGTTTGACCATTATTACAGCTAATGTAATTGAAATTAGATAGACAATTGTTATTAATCCTACCATTACCTTACCAGCTTTTGGTGCTTCCTCTGGGTTTTTTAGCTGTGCAGCCATTAACCCTGTTACCTCTACCCCGCCAAATGCATAGAACACAAGAAGCAATGCTGACCATACTTGAACAATACTAAATGGAAATATTTTTTCCATTGTATTAGGAACATAGAGTGGTTTTGAAACATCAAAGAGCCCCATAATGGCCGCTAATGCAATGATGATAAACATGAGTATGGCTGCAATTTTTATCAAAGCAAAAATATTCTCAAAGCGGTTAACACCTTTTGCTCCAAATAATATAACAATTAATCCAAGAGTTGCATAAAAACTAGCAAAAATCCATAGTGGAACATCCGGAAACCAAAAACGGGTAAAAATAGAAAGTGCAGTCAGCTGACTCCCCATAATGAGCATTTCAGAGGACCAATACACCCATCCAGAGGTAAATCCAGCCCAAGCACCAAATGCCTTTTTTGCATAGGAACGGAAAGCTCCTTCAAGTGGCTCTGCAGCCGTCATTCTTGCAAGCCCATCAAAAACTAAATAAGTACCTAGGGCAGCAATAATAAATAAAAATAACACAGCTGGTCCACTTTTTATGATAGATATACTTGAACCAAGGAAAAAACCTGTTCCAATTGTACTTCCGACGCCAAATAAGGATAATTGCCACCACTTTAAATTATTTTCAGCACCCTTTGTATTACTCATAAAACTCCTCCTCAACAAGAATATTGTTCCTTGATTTGTCGGTTTTATGTGTTGTCATAAGTCGTGTATGCTTAAAATTTTTGTGTTATGAAATGGACTAGCTGAATACACTTGTACAAGTACTTCTTTGATATCTCATTAAAAGGTGGGGAACTATGAGTGTATTAATCAGTTATTTTTTTCTAGGCATATCTTTAGCAGCTCCAATTGGACCAATCAATGCAGCTCAGTTAGATAGAGGAATAAAGTACGGTTTTTTTAATGCATGGTTAATTGGATTGGGGTCTGTGGCGGCTGATCTAGTATATATGCTAGTTGTTTATTTTGGACTTATTCATATTTTAGATATCCCTTTTGTAAAAGCATTTCTTTGGTTGTTTGGTTTTTTTGTCTTAACGTATACTGGGATTGAAAGTCTTAAAAGTACAGGACAGATAACTGCCGCAAGGGATGAAAGTGATGAATCTTATAAAAAGTCCTTTACTGCAGGTTTTCTAATGGCTATTAGCAATCCCCTAACAATATTATTTTGGTTAGGAATTTATGGTTCAATATTGGCAAACACTGCTGCAACAGCTAGTTTAGAGGAATTGGCAATTTACAGCTTTGCAATTATAGCAGGTTTGCTTATATGGGATGTGTCAATGGCTGCATTATCAAGTAGCTTTCGTAAATTTTTATCGTCAGGATTTCTCACGTCCATTTCAATATTATCAGGAGTATCTTTAATAGGCTTTGGACTATATTTTGGGTATCAAGGGTTAATTCTTTTATTTGGTTAAATTGTATTAGAAAAAAATGGTCACCCTAAACGAGGTGGCCATTTTTATTGTAACGATGTCTCAGTTTCTAACAAGTGTCTAAGGTGTTCTTTTGCATGGTGGAGTCTGACTAGTTGTTGTTCATTAGTAAGGGCGGATTCATCTAGGCTATTTATTAAATCCTTTGTGATCTGCAGCTGATAATGTGCTTGATTCAATTCTCCAGCATCCCCTGTAGTTTGGGCATCAATCAGCTCTTTTTCTGCAACTTCCAATGAATTCATCGCTCTTTCAAAAGTATCTTGTGTATCCACTACCATTCCCCCAAAAGAAAATATCGTTATAAATTAGCTTGCCACTAAATTTGAAATTTATCATCTTTAAGTAGTGATGCACATTTATAAAATAAAAAAAGCTGACTTTCTAGGTAAAAGTCAGCTTATGATTGATAACCTTCATATAAAAGGAAATATAGTTCTCTAATTCTTATGACTGTGCAACCGTGGATAAACGATCAGATGAAGTAGCTACTTCATCAAAAGCGTTGCCTAATTTTATCACATTTACAAAAGAAACAAATTCATACTTAATTTTGTTATTTCGTTTTTGTTTCAATCAATGCAGAAGAACAACTTATATCAATGGATGAAATTACATCTTCCAGTGAATGAGCTAAGTCATAGGGCGCAGCAACTACAAGATATTGTTGAGCAGTTTAATTTATAGTATGATAGGAACGTTTACTACCAAATTTTATTTAAATTAAATTACAATAGTAGAGGATGGAATTGAAAACTTTCATCCTCTTTAAGTTGTATATTGCTCATATAGAAAAAATGCAACTAGTACATTGGAGTATAAAAAATGAAAAGAATTCAGTTTAATAGAAGATTTAAACTAACTACTTTATTAACTAGCTTGGTATCAGCGTCGGTTATTTTTACGATTATCATCCTGTTGATTGCATCCTATCATTCAGAAAAAAGATCATTGACCAATACCTATTTGTCCCTTAATTATTCAAAGTCTGAAAAGATAAGCCAGACCGTGGATTCTTTATTTATATCAATGAGGCTAAGTTTAGTTGAGACTACAAAGTTTCTTTCAGAGCATGGTGAGATGAGTGATGAAGAAATCCAAGAACAATTAGAGTTATTAAGAAATAATAGTAGATATTTTAATTCACTTTCTTGGATTGATGAAACCGGTCTGATACGAAACATAGCTCCTATCAGTGTAGGGCTAAAAGGTGAAAAGGTTACAGGAATAACAAGAGTAGTCCTTGATTTAAAGGACTCTACGTTAACCAAACCTTATATTGCACCTTCAGGTAGGCTTATCGTATTAATGAGTGAACCTTTTTTTGATCAAAATGGAAAGTACAGAGGGATGATCGGTGGATCAATCTACTTGCAAGAAAGAAATGTATTAAATGAGATCCTAGGAAACGACATTGTAGGAGAGGATGGTTCCTACTACTATGTGGTTGGGCCGGAGGGGAAATTGTTATTTCATCCTGACCCTCATCGTATTGGGGAAGATGTAATTGCTAATTCGATGGTTCGTGAGCTTGTACAAGGTCAAAGTGGAGTGCAACTTGTCACAAATACGAAAGGCATCTCTATGCTTGCAGCCTATAACCCAATTCATGAAACAGGATGGGGTGTAGTGCAACAAACTCCGTTATCTTATATTCATTCTTTGTTAGCAAACCATACGAAACAGTTACTAATATACGTATTTCCTCCTTTTTTACTTCTATTAATTATGGCAGTTTTAATTGCAAGAAAACTAGCAAGACCCTTTCATTACTTAGCAAATTTAGTTAGCCAACTCGGGTCTGGTGAACCGATCATAGTTCCGAAGTCCACCTCCCACTGGAATAGAGAAGTAGATTTGTTAACAAAAAGTGTGTTAATTGCAATTGACTCTGTTCAAAAAACGAATAACAAGCTAACGGAAGAGGCTATGACAGACCCTTTGACTGAGTTGCCCAATATAAGAAAACTGAACGAGGTTTTAGAACTTTTTAGCAATGACGAAAAATTATTTTCAATAGTTGTATTAGATATAGATCACTTTAAAGCTGTAAATGATAACTTTGGACATAAAGTAGGGGATGATGTATTAAAACAGTTATCAGAAACTGTTTCTTCCTTAATTAGAAGCACAGATATGTTTTTTAGATATGGTGGAGAAGAGTTCGTTCTTCTTTTACCTAATACTAACTCTCTCGAAGCATATGAGATTGCAGAGAGGATACGAATAAGGATTAGTAAGTTAAACAATCCAATCGGAAAGCCGATTACGATTTCCCTAGGGATTTCCGAATATCCTGCCCATTCAAACATAGTAGATGACTTGTTTGTTTCAGCAGATAAAGCTCTTTATAAATCAAAATTAAATGGAAGAAATCAAACGACTATTTGGTCGGAGCCCGGATTTTAAAAATCCTATTAAAATGTTGCTTTTAAAAAATCCAGGAGCAGGTTTACTGTTCCTGGATTTTGATTATAAGGTTGGTAATTTCAGTGCAATATCAATGTTTTTTAAATTTAAATTGATTTGCTCATCGGTATCCCAGGCGTGGTACCAGCCTTTATCCATCATATAACTTAAGATTTGTTCATGCATATCAAGAGCTTCCTCTAAATGGCGAGTAAGAATCTTTTTAATTTCAGGTGTTCCTGCTTCAGTTACTGCCATGGCATAATTTCTAACTCCACTTTTTGCAGAAATTAATAGGTCCATTGCAACTACCTGGTCAGTTAGAACATTCATACCAGTTAAATATTCAACGATTGTATTCATAGTTTGTTCAACTCCCTACCTAATGCTTTGCGATCGATAAAATAGAAGCAAATTCTTTTAATTGTCTAGTAGTTATATCAACATCTTGCTGCATAATGTCTTTAAGCCTCTGGTCTGACACCAAAGCCCTCATTGTTTTGGACTTAGTCAAACAAGTTGTCTTGAAAGCAGCCATTTCTTGAACTTCAAGTACTTCATGTAAAGCATACTCCACTTTTACTCCTCCTTGAGTTAGGGTTTCAATACGACTTTTATGCAATTATCCATTTTGGTATCAAAAATTTCGTAACCATGTTTGGCTTCACTCAGTGGAAGGACATGACTTACAACATCACTAGGATCAATTTTACCGGTTGAAACCAATTCGAACATATATGGCATATAGTGGATAACAGGAGCTTGTCCTGAACGTATATTAATGTTTCGCTGCATGATGTCTCCTAGTGGAAAACCATTATATCTTCCACCATAAATACCAGTAATCTGGATCGTTCCACCTTTGCGAACTGCTTGAGTAGCAATCACTAATGCACTCATTGCCCCGCCTTGTAGCTTTAATCCGCTAGCTAAAAATTCTAGGTCAGTCATTTTCCCGTCCATTCCAACTGCATCAATAACTACATCTGCTCCACCTTTGGTGATTTCCTTTAAGTAACTACCAACATTTTCATGTTGTTCAAAATTTACGATTTCTACCTTGTTTGTTCGTTTAGCATGCTGTAAGCGGTAATCTACATAATCAACGGCAATCACTCGTTTTGCGCCTTTTAGCCAACAAAATTTTTGAGCAAATAAGCCAACCGGTCCACAACCTAATACAATTACCGTATCCCCGTCTTTTACGCCAGCATTGTCAACGCTCCAAAACCCAGTTGTCATAGCATCTGATATAACACTAAGTTTCTCGTCAGGTTCCTCACAAGTTTCAGGGACTTTAAAGTGAGTAAAATTAGCAAAAGGTACTCTCAAATATTCAGCCTGTCCACCAGGGTATCCACCTGTATTACCAGAATATCCGAAATATGCACCCATATCTCCATTATCATTCGCATTATCACATTGGCTTTCTAAATTGGTTTTACAGTAAAAACACTCACCACATGCTATATTAAACGGAATAATCACCCGGTCTCCCTTTTTTACCTTAGTAACATCCGGTCCAACTTCTTCAACGATACCCATTGGCTCATGACCAATAATATAATCTTCTTGCATATTAGGGATGAATCCGTGAATTAAATGTAAATCAGATCCGCAAATGGCTGTACTTGTAACTTTTATTATCATGTCATCAGACTTTTCGATCTTCGGATCTGGAACTTCTTTAACTTCAACATTCTTAATGCCTTGGTACGTAACTGCCTTCATCTATCTAACCTCCAATCTTAATGTTCGTCAGGTGTCCGATCAAACATGCCTTTTCTATTTGTTTCACCAGGGAAGAGATTCATTTTACTAATCATGATTGTATTTTTTGCAGAAAGTTGATCTATTTTATACTGTTCACTTAATTCATGAGGATGGAACCATTTCTTCTCAATCATAAGATCATATATTTCTTGATGTAGGGCAAGGCCTTGCATTAGTTGTTTACGTAGAATTTTTCTAAGATCGGGGGAGGCTGTTTCGGTTAAGGCAACAGCTGTATTTCTTACCCCTTCTTTTACACGAATAAGAAAATCAGTAGCAAAAGTAGTATCCGCTAGTTCAGGCATATTTAAAGAATTTATCGGATCTAAATAATCATTGTTCAAGGATGTTTCCCTTCCTTTCAATTTATAATTGGCGTAGGACGAATTTCCGGTACAGGCGCTTCAAAAGGTACTCGTTCATAGATTTTTTGTAACTCAGATAGTTCTTGGATAGATTGTTCAACATCTTTTTGCATTAAAGCCTTTAGATCTTGATCAAATACAAGACCCTGCATTAATTTTGATTTAGCTAAACCAAGTGTTTTTAGATTTATCAGCTCATGTAAGTCCACTGACTCGTGGGGGGCTAATTTATTAGAGTGCAATTTTATTTAACCTCCTTTATTTACTATTTCTAAAGTATTTTTCCCGGATAAAGTTGTTTAACTCAGTAAATATGTTGGAAGAATCAAACTTTATTCGATTAACGCATTTATAATTTTTAAAATATAAAAATAATTGTTTATTTTTCATGGTTGTCTAACATATAATTAAAAAGAAATCTGACAAAATAAGTAAGGGGGAATTAGATGGAACAGGTAGTAAATTGGCTTAATGGTATCGTCTGGAGTCAGGCACTTATTTATTTATGCTTAGGAGTAGGGCTATACTTCACGTTAGCAACGCGATTTATGCAAGTTAGGCACATAGGAGATATGGTAAAATTGCTATTTGCTGGTGGTAAGTCACCTGCTGGAATTTCTTCGTTTCAAGCACTAACTCTTTCTTTATCTGGAAGGGTAGGAACAGGTAATATCGCTGGTGTTGCGACAGCGATCGCCTTTGGTGGACCTGGAGCCGTATTTTGGATGTGGTTAATTGCCTTCCTAGGAGCGGGTTCAGCGTTTATTGAGTCAGCATTAGGTCAGGTTTATAAAACCAAAAAGGATGGACAGTATCGCGGAGGTCCTGCATTCTACATAGAAAAGGGCTTAGGAATTAAGTGGTATGCGGTATTGTTTGCAATTGTTACAGTGTTTGCTACAGGAGCACTTTTACCTGGAGTTCAAGCAAACAGTATTGCCTTAGGAATGGACACTGCTTTTGGCATTGCTCCATGGATAACAGGTCTTGTAATTGTACTTTTCTTAGCACTTATTATCTTCGGTGGAGTTAAGCGTATAGCACGTACTGCTGAATTTGTTGTACCATTCATGGCTATTGGATACATTATTGTTGCACTAATTGTTATTTTCTTTAACCTATCTGAAATTCCTGCTGTACTTTCACTTATCTTCTCAAGTGCTTTTGGTGCAGATGCTGCCTTTGGTGGTATACTAGGTGCGGCGATTTCTTGGGGAGTAAAGCGTGGAATTTATTCAAACGAAGCTGGTCAAGGAACTGGTCCACATGCAGCAGCAGCAGCTGAAGTTTCTCACCCTGCTAAACAAGGACTTGTTCAAGCATTTTCTGTTTATATTGACACATGGTTTGTATGTTCAGCTACAGCCTTCATGATTCTATTTACTGGAATGTACAATGTTACACCAGAAGGACAAGACGCAATTGTAAATAACCTTGCAGATGTTGAACCAGGACCTGGTTATACACAAAATGCTGTTGAGTCAGTTCTACCAGGGTTTGGAGCTCCATTCGTAGCGATTGCATTATTATTCTTTGCTTTTACTACTATTATGGCTTATTACTATATGGCAGAAACAAATCTTGCATATATTAATGGTAAGGTAAGACGTGTATGGACAGAGCATCTATTAAAACTTGTTCTGTTAGGGATGGTATTTTACGGAAGCATTAAGACTGCAGGACTTGCATGGTCATTAGGTGACCTAGGAGTAGGAAGTATGGCATGGCTAAATATTATCGCAATCGTCCTACTATCTAAGCCTGCATTGAAAATCCTTAAAGACTATGAAGCTCAGCGTAAGGAAGGTAAAGACCCAGTGTTTGACCCAGTTAAACTAGGTATTAAGAATGCCGACTTCTGGGAAAAAGAATATAAATATGATTCAACAGGATCTATCGGAGAAGTACCTACATCTGGTACAACTGTTGATAAAAACTAAAGGCATAAAGAAAGCTTGGATGATTTTTTTCATCCAAGCTTTTTTACTCTTTAGGACTAACAACATAATATTCTTTTACGTAAGCTGGACTTGGGTATACAATCTTATGCTGTTGGTCAGCTATTTTACTTTGAAATACCTTATGTTCCTCTGATTTATGCCATACAGTATAGGACAACTCATTTTCCCAAACCGTTAATACTGTATATGTGGCTCCCTTAATTGGCCGTAAAAAACGTAAAGCTATAAACCCTTCTTGTTGAGCAAGGCGGTTCACTTCATTCTTAAAGGAGTGCTCAAATATAGGTTTACTATCTTCAGTTACAGGAATGTAATTCACTGTCGTAAACCCTTTTTCCGGAAATGTCCCTTTTGATAAAAGAACTTCAAATCTTTTGGGCTCCTTAAAAATGGAGGCCATCTCTGTTTCATGATATAACATCGAGTTCTCTTCTGATTGTAATAATAAAATCTCTTCAGCTGAATTTGCCTTCTTCATTTTCTCCAGAAAATCAATCGTTCCAAACGTAATAAAGGCTTTCAATCTATCCACCTCCAGTTAGCATTTTTTATTTTTAATCTTATTTTATACATACTGAGAAACATTTACATTAATACTAATGTATATCCATATAACCATAAAAATACAAAATATGTCGAATTTGTCTATAGATACAATGCATTAGCACTTATAACTGGAGGTGTTTATTAAATGAGAAAGAAGTTCTTATTATCCATTTCTATTCTCTTCTTTACATTTGCACTAGGTTTATTTGGTTACTTACTTATTTTATCAGCTGGTGATTATGTTGTTGATGAGAAAAAGCTAGTCATGGACTCAGCTTCCAAACTAGTAGATGAGAATGGACATACTATAACTAAATTGTATTTAGAAAATAGAGACCTTGTAGATATTAAAAACATTCCAGTCCATGTCCAACAAGCTTTTATCGCAGTTGAAGATTCAAGGTTCTATAAGCATCATGGCATTGATGTAAAGGCGATTTTAAGGGCTTTATATAAAGATATTCTCGCTGGAGGAAAAGTTGAAGGTGGAAGTACAATAACTCAACAGCTTGCTAAGAATGTATTTTTAACATCTGATAAAACATGGCTACGCAAAACGAAAGAAGTCATCATAGCAATTAATCTTGAGAAAAAATATAGTAAACAAAAGCTACTAGAGATGTATTTGAATAGAATCTATCTTGGCCACGGAGCATATGGAATTCAATCGGCTTCTAAGCTTTATTTTAATAAAGATGTTTCAGAACTAACGATGGCAGAGGGTGCCTTGTTAGCTGCTTTACCAAAAGCTCCTTCCACCTATTCACCCATTGTTCATGCAGACAAAAGTATAGAAAGACGAAATCTAATTTTAAGCTTAATGGAATCACATGGTTACTTAACGCCAGAGGAGACTGTTCGCTACCAAGGAAAAACAATAACCTTAAATGTTCAGCATCAGAAAAAAGATCCTGCACTACTAACCTATATCGATATGGTCCTTCAAGAAGCAAAGGAAGTCTACTCTTTATCCAACGAAGAACTTTTAAGAGGTGGTTATACAATCACGGTCCCGTTAAATAAAAAGGTCCAAGAAACTGCTTATGAGTTATTTCAGGACTCCTCTTATTTTCCTGGAACGGATGAACATGCAGAAGGGGCATTTGTTCTATTAGATAATAAGACAGGTGGAGTAATTTCGATTCTAGGTGGCAGAAAATATGTAGAGAAAGGTTTGAATCGTTCGATTGTAAAGCGACAACCTGGCTCAACAATTAAACCCCTAGCTGTGTATGGACCAGCTTTAGATGAACGAGAATTTAAACCTTATTCTCTATTAGTTGATAAGAAGCTTGCTTATGGAAAATATGAGCCGGAAAACTATAATGATGTTTATAAAGAAGAAATCTCTATGTATGATGCTGTCATAGAATCGGCGAACGCACCAGCTGTATGGACACTAAATCAACTAGGGATTGAAACGGGTAAAAAGTACCTCGGGAAATCAGGGATATCCATTCCAGATGAAGGGCTATCGATTGCGTTAGGAGGCTTACAGCAAGGGATATCACCACTTGATATGGCAAAAGCCTATAGAGCCTTCGCAGCTGGAGGCAAAATCATAAAACCTCATTTTATTAATAAAATTATCGACCGAAATGGCAAGGTCGTTGGAACAGTAGATTACGATGAAAAAGAAGTGTTTTCAAAACAAACGGCATGGTATATGACAAGAATGCTAGAAGCTGTTGTGAAGAGTGGTACCGGAAGATCTGGTTACTATAATGGGGCACTAGCTGGGAAAACCGGGACAACCAATTACCCACATATAGAAGGTGCTGCCAAAGATGCCTGGTTCGTTGGGTTTACTCCTACAGTTGTTGGGGCACTCTGGATGGGCTATGATTCAACAGATGAAAAGCATTACTTAAAGTCCGGAAGTTCGTATTCGACAAAACTGTTTAAAGAGATTCTAACAAAATCAAACTTAAATCAGGAGTCATCGTTGGCTTTTACAACTCCAGAAGACGTGGAGGAACTAGAATCACCAATACGAATAAAAGAAGTAAATGACCTACATGCAAACCTTACATTTAAGCCCTTTGGTTTGTTTACAATCCAGTTAAACTGGACACCCTTAGCAGACCGTCGAGTAGAATATCGAATTTATGAAAAATCCTCAACAGACTTAAAATATATAGGTTCAGTAAAGGGAGAAGGCAATTACGAAATTGAAAATGTTAACATATTCGCCATTCCAACTCTATGCGTAATCCCTTATAATTCACAAACCGACCAAGAAGGACTAGAATCAAACCTAGTACGCCCAGAATTTTTTTCAAAACGCTAACCCCAACTAAGTCAATTTTTTGACATTTGCCGCAGTAAACTATACAACTAGAGTATAAACTGGTAAATTTGAATAGGCATATTTAATAATTGTGACATGTATTTCCAGAGTAGACTTTTTTCGAAATTTGCTGCTTAATATTGCTTATTCGTAAAGGTTGTTACATTGAGATTAACAGAGTGGATTGGAGCGGAAGGCATTTGACTCCTGCGGGAAGTAGAGGAAAGGTCGAGACCCCACAGACGGAACGTCGAGGAGGCTCGACTTCCTCTCCGCGGAAAGCAAATGCCTGCAGCGAAAAGGAACGGTCCAGATTAAAAATTCAAAAACAATCTTTGAGAAAAGAGTTCTTAAAATAAGATAAACTAATGTTGTGTTAAGAGTGAAAGGTGGATATTGCAATGAGTTCTGTGTTTAATGATACGTTTTTAAAAGCCTGTAGAGGAGAAGCGGGCAATCATGTGCCTGTCTGGTACATGCGCCAAGCTGGTCGTTCTCAGCCTGAGTACCGCGCAATAAAAGAAAAATATTCTTTATTCGAAATCACCCATCAACCAGAACTTTGTGCATACGTAACAAGGCTTCCTGTCGAGCAATACAACGTTGATGCGGCTATTCTTTATAAAGATATCATGACTCCACTACCAGCACTTGGGGTAGATGTTGAAATAAAAACAGGAATAGGTCCAGTTATTAGCAATCCAATTAGATCTCTACAAGATGTTGAGAAGCTTGGAGAAATTAACCCTGAACAGGACATACCTTATGTTCTAGATACAATCAAATTACTTACAACAGAACAATTAAATGTTCCACTTATCGGTTTTGGAGGTGCCCCATTCACTTTGGCATCTTACATGATAGAAGGTGGGCCATCTAGAAACTATAACAAAACCAAGGCATTCATGTATTCCGAACCAAAGGCTTGGTTTGCATTAATGGATAAGCTTGGGGATATGACTATTACATATATTAAGGCACAAATCAAGGCAGGGGCAAAGGCAATTCAAATTTTTGATTCATGGGTTGGCGCCTTAAACGTTGCAGATTATCGTTATTATATAAAACCAATTATGCATCGCATTTTTACAGAGCTAAGAGGTGAAGGTGTTCCTTTAATCATGTTTGGAGTAGGAGCAAGTCACTTAGCTTTAGAGTGGAATGACTTACCTTTAGATGTTGTTGGTCTTGATTGGCGTCTACCAATTAACGAAGCAAGAGATAAAGGAATTCAGAAAACTGTTATGGGCAATCTTGACCCATCAATTCTTCTAGCTCCATGGGATGTTATTGAAGAAAGAGCAAAAGCGATATTAGACCAAGGGATGAAAAATCCAGCCTACATCTTTAACTTAGGTCATGGTGTTTTCCCAGAAGTAAATCCAGATACTTTAAAACGATTAACTTCATTTATTCATGAATACAGTGCGAAAAAATAATGTTTATGAGGTGTAGTTCGTAATGACAAAGAAAAAAATGGGGCTACTTGTGATGGCATACGGTACCCCTTATAAAGAAGAGGATATTGAAAGATATTATACTCACATTAGACATGGTAGAAAACCATCTCCTGAAAGTCTTCAGGATCTTAAAGACAGATATGAAGCTATTGGCGGCATTTCACCTCTAGCAAAAATCACAAAAGAACAAGCTGAAAAATTAGAATCCCACCTGAATCAAATTCAGGATGAGATTGAATTTAAAATGTACTTAGGCTTGAAGCATATTGAACCATTTGTTGAAGATGCAGTTGCTGCCATGAACAAAGATGGGATCGAGGAAGCAGTTAGTATTGTACTGGCTCCACATTTTTCTACATTTAGTGTTAAATCATATAATGGCCGTGCAAAGGAAGAAGCAGAGAAACTTGGCGGTCCAGTTATTCATTCTGTTGAGCAATGGTATGATGAGCCTAAATTTATCGATTATTGGGTAACTGAAGTTAAAAAGACTTATGAAAATATGACTGATGAGGAACGTAATAAGGCAGTCCTAATTGTCTCAGCTCACAGTCTCCCTGAAAAAATTATTGCAGCAGGTGACCCATATCCACAGCAACTTCAAGAAACGGCAGATTTAATCGCTGAAAAAGCTGGAATAAAAAATTATGAAATAGGTTGGCAAAGTGCAGGAAACACACCTGAACCTTGGATAGGCCCAGATGTTCAAGATTTAACAAGGGACCTACATGAGGAGAAAGGATACACTTCCTTTGTCTATATCCCAGTAGGATTTGTTGCAGATCATCTTGAGGTTCTTTATGACAATGATACAGAATGTAAAGTTGTTACAGATGAAATCGGTGCTTCCTATTTCAGACCTGAAATGCCAAATGCAAAGCCAGAATTTATTGATTGTCTAGCATCCGTAGTTTTGAAAAAAATTAGTAAGTAATCACCACGGGGAGTTGCCCACGTTGGTTAACCCCCACTTCATGTAAGGAGTGGGGGTTTTATCATTATTCTCACAGTAGTAAATATATTAATGAAAAGAAGGCGATGAACAGTGAGTGAAGCAAAAGGGCGGGTTATCGTCATTGGTGGTGGAATCACAGGACTAGCTGCAACGTATTATCTTCAGAAAGAGTCTAAAGAAAAAGGAAATAACCTAGACGTTAAATTGATTGAGGCAAGTCATCGACTAGGTGGCAAAATCCAAACAGCAACAAATGACGGTTTTGTAATTGAGAAAGGACCAGACTCATTTTTGGCAAGAAAACTAAGTGCATCTAGACTGATTAAGGAAGTTGGTTTACAGGATAAGCTTGTCTATAACTCGTCAGGTAAGTCTTATGTTTTAGTCAAGGGCAAACTTCATCCAATGCCTGGTGGTTCGATTATGGGAATTCCAACTCAAATTGCCCCTTTTATCACTACTGGCCTGTTTTCACCAATGGGAAAGGTGCGAGCAGCTGCTGATTTTGTCCTACCAGCTACACAAACTGAAGGTGATCTTTCCCTAGGACAATTTTTCAGAAGAAGGCTTGGAGATGAAGTGGTTGAAAACCTAATTGAACCATTATTATCAGGAATTTACGCTGGTGATATTGATAACTTAAGTTTAATGTCAACCTTTCCTCAATTTTACCAAGTTGAACAAAAGCACGGAAGCTTAATTAAAGGCATGAGGCATGCTACTCCGCCTAAGCCACAGTCGGGTACAGAAGGTCAAAAACCAAAAGGGATGTTTTTAACAATATCCTCCGGTCTACAATCCCTTGTTGAGAAAATAGAAGAAAAGCTTGATCCTGGCTCGGTTAGAAAAGGAATCCGTGTTGAAAAAATAGAGAAACGCCGCAAGGGATACCTAGTTCATTTAAATAACGGAACGGTTCTAGACGCAGATAGTATCATTCTGGCGACTCCACATCAGGTGACTGTGGACATCTTAGAAAATTATCATTTTGCCGCACCACTAAAAGAAATGCCATCAACTTCTGTTGCTACGGTTGCATTGGCTTTTCCTGAAGATGCTATAAAGAAAGATATAGATGGAACTGGATTTGTAGTTTCAAGAAATAATGATTATACAATTACAGCTTGTACATGGACCCATAAAAAGTGGCCACACTCAACACCTAAAGGAAAGGTTCTCTTACGATGCTATGTTGGGAAATCAGGTGATGAAGCGATTGTTGACCAGTCGGATGAGGAAATCATTAAGGTGGTCCTTGACGATTTAACGAAGACAATGGATATTGATTCACAGCCTGAGTTCACAATGGTGACACGCTGGAAAGATTCTATGCCCCAGTACACTGTAGGTCATAAGGAGAGAATCGAGAAACTGAACCAACATATGAGAGAAGAATTACCCGGTGTATTTTTAGCCGGTAGTTCCTATTCTGGCCTAGGCATCCCTGATTGTATTGACCAAGGAGAAGAAGCAGTACGCCATGTACTAAATTTTCTTACTGAACTTAATAAAGATTTAGTAGGGGTTAACTAATGTTAACCTCTTTTTTTTGGAAAAATCATCCTTAAATTGAAATTGCATTGAAAAGTATCTATACTAATAATATGAAAACGATTTCATTTTAGCGAGAGGGTTAGGTATGGCTACTATTGAGGATGTTGCAAAATTATCGGGATTATCAAGGACCACGGTTTCAAGAGTTATAAATAATCATCCATATGTTGCAGAGGAAAAAAGAATCATAGCTCTCGAGGCAATGAAAATCTTAGGTTATGTACCAAATTCTGCTGCAAGAAGCTTAAGGAACCAAAAAACAGGTATGCTAGCTGTATTAGTTCCAAGAATTACGAATCCTTTCTTTAGTCAATTAATTGAAGCAATTGAAATAGCTGCATCTGAACATGGATATCAGCTGATTGTTTGTCAGACTAGATATTTAAAAGAAAAAGAAATAGATTATCTTAATCTCCTAAAAACGAAACAAATCGATGGAGTCATTTTAACTTCTACTGAAAATGACTGGGAGACGATTTCCCCGTTTTTAAAATATGGACCAATCGTTTTGTGCAATGAACCGAACGAAAGAGCGAATGTCCCGATGGTTACTTTAGACCACTATTATGGCGGATATCTAGCTACAAAGCACCTTATTGAACAGGGTCATAAAGTAATAGCTTACTGTTGTGGGGAGTATACAAGTTCCATTAGTAAACATAGGGAGTTAGGATTTTTAAAAGCACTTTCAGAGTCAAACCTACATTTTGATGAGCAGCATGCATTTAGAGATGCTTTAAGTGTTGAAGATGGTAGAGAGATTTTTCAAAGAATAAGAGAATTGGCTATCCAGCCCACAGCAATATTCACTGGCGGAGATGAAGTAGCTGTGGGAATCCTAGCAGAGGCAAAGAGCACGGGATGGAAAATTCCGGAACAGCTGTCCGTTGTCGGATTTGATAATCAAATGATCACTGAGTTAGTTGAGCCTACAATTACAACTGTCCATCAACCAGTGGACCAAATGGGCCAAAAAGTAGTAGAGCTGCTTATGGAAAAAATTAAAAGTAAAACAAAGTTGTATCGAGATGTACATTGTTTGCCATTGGAGCTTATTGTTAGAGAGTCAACGTTAAGTAAAGCTAAACAAACTTTATATTAAATAAAAAAAGCAGCCGGAAGAGGCTGCTTTTTGTGTGGTCATTTTTATTTTATTTTCCAATTAGCATACAGTTTTCGCACTTGTTGCCATAGCATTCATGCTGCTCTTGAATTTCATTTTCGCATTCGACACACTTTTTCGCAGGAAGATTTTTAAAAAATTCAGTACTTTTCATTAACATTTTATCCCCTCCAATGTGTTTTTCTTACCTTTATTGTATTATAACAGTTTGTAATGGTCAACATCTGTTTTGTAACAATTTTTAAAATGATGAAATTGCCTATATAATAAAATAAGAAACATCAGAATGCTTTTGAAGGAGTGAGTGAGTTGAAGGTTACTGTAGTAGGGTTTTGGGGTGGATATCCAGGAGTAAATGAAGCAACGACAGGATATTTATTTGAAGAAAATGGATTTCGCTTATTAGTTGACTGTGGAAGTGGTGTTGTAGCACAGTTGCAAAATTACATAAAAGTAGAAGAAATAGGTGCGGTCATTCTCTCTCATTATCACCATGACCATGTTGCCGACATTGGGCCACTGCAATATGCACGCCTTATCGCAAAGTCACTTGGGAAAACTAATCAAGAACTACCGGTCTATGGACATCCATTCGATGAAGAAGGATTTTCAAAGTTAAGCTATAAGGGTTGTACAAAAGGGATTCCTTATTATCCTGAGGGGATAGTAAAAATCGGGCCATTTTCAATCAGTTTTTTGAGGACGAAACACCCTGTTACTTGCTATGCGATGAAAATAACAAATGGTACGAAAACAGTTGTATTTACAGCAGATACTAGTTATATAGAGGAATTTATTGCATTTTCAAAAGAAGCTGATTTATTACTATGTGAATGTAATTTATATGATGGGCAGGATGGGCCAGCCTTCGGACATATGACGAGTACGGAGGCAGGTGCTCTTGCAAATCGTGCAAAGGTTAAACAGCTATTACTCACTCATTTACCCCATTATGGAAATCATCAAGATTTGGTGGAACAAGCTTCGAAAGAGTATGTTGGCCCAATAGATCTTGCAAAGTCAGGATTTGTTTGGCAAGCATAATAAATATTATTTTTCTAAAACTTCCTAATCCATCGTGGGAAGTTTTTTTCTGCCCAGAAAGCGATTAATCCTAATTTTGGAACCGATTACAAACTAATTCTTGCTTGTTTAATTTTCTTTTAATATAATATATTTAGATATTTTAGAAAATGAGTGATGATTCATTCATAAAGACTAAGGGAGGGTTTCACGTGAATTTAACTTCACAACTAGGGGTTACAGCAAAGAAATACTATAATAAAACCGCTTACATTTTTAATGATTCAACTAGTACATATGCTGAGCTTGATGCGGCAGTAACTAAATTTGCTAGTGGGCTTACGAAACTTGGTATTTCAAAAGGTGATCATGTAGCTATTTTATCTGGGAATTCACCTCACTTTATTATTGGATTATACGGTGCCATGCGAGCTGGAGCGACGGTAATTCCAATTAACCCTATTTACACCCCTGATGAGATTGGTTACATCCTTAAAAATGGAGATGTAAAAACTGTCATTGCCCTTGACCTACTTGTCCCACTTTTTGAAAAGATGAATGGTATGCTTCCTAATGTGGAGAACATCATTGCATGTGAAACACCACAAGGTTCACAAAGCGACTTAGATGTTACTAAATTATCAATATTCCCTAAATTGAAATCGTTTACAAGTATAATAGGTTCCGGAGAACTAACATTTGAAGGACCACGAGTAGCTGATGAAGATGTAGCTGTTATTCTTTATACATCAGGAACAACAGGAAAACCTAAAGGTGCAATGCTTACTCATAAGAATCTTTATAGCAATGCTGTTGATGTTGCGAACTATTTAAAAATCACTGATTCAGATAATGTGATTACAACATTGCCGATGTTCCATGTATTTTGTTTAACGGTTGCCTTAAATGCTCCGTTAATGAATGGTGGAACACTAATTATCGTTCCAAAGTTTAGTCCAGGAGAAATTTTTAGAGTGGCAAAAGAATACAAAGCAACTGTATTTGCTGGTGTTCCAACTATGTATAATTTCTTGGTGCAATATCCTGAAGGGCAAGTGGAAGACCTTAAGAGTTTAAGACTTTGTATCTCAGGTGGTGCATCTATGCCAGTTGCACTATTAACTAGCTTTGAGAAAAAGTTCCAAGTACTAGTTTCAGAAGGATATGGATTATCGGAAGCTTCTCCGGTTACATGCTTCAATCCACTTGATCGTCCACGAAAAGCAGGATCGATTGGAATGAGTATTGTAAATGTTGAAAATAAAGTTGTCAACGAACTAGGTGAAGAAGTACCTGTTGGTGAGGTTGGGGAACTGATTGTACGTGGTCCTAATGTCATGGCAGGCTACTACAAAATGCCTGAGGAAACTGCACATACAATTCGCGATGGTTGGTTATATACTGGAGACCTAGCTAAAATGGATGATGAAGGTTATTTTTATATTGTAGATCGCAAAAAAGACATGATCATTGTAGGTGGTTACAATGTGTATCCTCGTGAAGTAGAAGAGGTATTATATAGCCATCCTGGAGTGGTAGAGGTAGCTGTTTTAGGTGTGCCAGATCCTAATTTTGGAGAGGCTGTAAGTTGCTATGTTGTTAAAAAGGACCAAGATCTAACTGAGGAAGATCTAGTAAACTACTGTAAAGAACATCTAGCAAAATATAAAGTTCCAAGCACAATTAACTTCTTAGAAGAACTTCCTAAAAATACAACGGGTAAGATCTTAAGACGTGCTCTAAAAGAAGCTGTTCTTCAAAAATAATGGTATATGTTAGATGGTTAGTCTCGATACGGGACTGGCCATTTTTCTTTTCTAGAACATATTTTTCCTGTCGACATACTATATTTTATGCAAATTAGATAGGGTGGGGAAATAGTGAAGAGCACGTACTTAGACTGTTTAGCGTTGTTTGGAGTTGGCGGAGCACATCCTGGAGGTCTTAAGCTAACTAGAGAAATACTAGCACAAGAGCAAATTGACTCTTCATCTAGAGTTCTTGATATTGGCTGCGGAACTGGTCAAACGGCTGCATTTATATCAAATCACTATAATTGTCATGTTAGTGCTGTTGAGAATAACAAAATCATGCTTGAAAAAGCGAAGGAGAGACTTACTTCAATTGGTTTGCCTGTCACACTCATGGAGGGAAAGGCTGAAGAATTGCCATTTGAAGATAATCAGTTTGATATTATTCTGTCGGAATCAGTGATATCTTTTACAGAACAACCTGAGACGCTAGCTGAACTTAAACGGGTATTAAAGCAAGATGGTGTTTTATTAGCGATCGAAATGAATCTTGAAAAGGTAATAGACCATCATAAGCTGGAGCCATTTATTGAATTCTATGGGGTTTCAAGGCTTCAGACAGAAGATGAGTGGTTCAAGATATTAAAAGAAGCTGGATTTTCAGCTATTCGTATCACTAAAAATGACGAGGATACGGATGAAGAGGACCTTGAAAATGCTACTGAATTTTTTCTTTCAGAGGATATTACGGATGAATGTTTTAGTGTGCTAGAAACCCATGAGCAATTTACGAGTGATTTTAAAGACATTGTTGGTTATCGTATAATTAGGTGCAATAAATAGGTTTGCTAGTTTACTAGAGCTATAAAAACGACTATCTTTTTTGATAGTCGTTTTTATTTTTTCATAATAGGATTATCTCTTAAATAAAGGAATTTTTCTCTTCTTATCGAAATAAGATGTAAGCGGTCACAACAAAGAGATGGGGAGAGATTATATGAGTACAATTATCTATAATGTTGAAAATTACATAGCAACTGTTACATTGAACAGACCAGAAACAATGAATTGCTTTAACTATGATGCATTAAAAGAGCTAGAAGCGGTAGTAGAAGAAATTAGGACAAATCAAGACGTTCGAGTAGTTATATTTACTGGCTCAGGTGATAAGGCATTCAGTGTTGGAGCTGACTTAAAGGAGAGAAAAACACTTACACCAGCAGAGGTTAAGAGAAATGTATTTAAAATTGGAGAAGTATTTGCAAGTATTGAAAATTTACCACAACCTACGATTGCTGCGATAAATGGCTATGCTTTCGGAGGGGGAATGGAGCTTGCGTTAGCTTGTGATTTTAGGATTGCTGTTGATGATACGTTAATGGGATTAACAGAAACAAGCTTAGCAATTATACCTGGAGCAGGCGGAACTCAAAGACTGCCAAGATTAATCGGTACTACGAAAGCGTTAGAGTTAATTTTAACTGCTAGAAGGCTATCCTCTGAGGAAGCATATAGTTATGGGATGTTAACGAAGGTTGTTAATCGTGGTGAACTATTAGACTCATGCTATAGCTTTGCAAATGAAATGCTTAAAAATGGACCAGTTGCACTGCAACAAGCTAAATTTGCAGTGAAAGAAGGCATGAATACAGATATTCAAACAGGTCTTAAAATTGAACGAAAAGCCTATGAAGTAACAATCCCAACTGAAGATCGCGTAGAAGCACTAAACGCCTTCAATGAAAAACGAAAACCAGTTTTTAAAGGACAATAATAAATAAGGGGTCTGAACCTAAAGGTGATTTAATACTTTAAAGCACCGGGGGTCAGGCCCCTTAAGACATATTTAGCACATGTTAGGTGGGACTAAGTTTGTATTTAGGACACTTGGTAGTGTGTCATGAATATATGGTGGAGCAGGCTTAAGGACAGGTTTTTTGCCATGTGGTACTGGGTTCTCAACATATGAGAACATTCCGGTACCATCAATGCTTGGCCCGTTCGCCCAGCGGCCTGTTGCACTTTCATTTCCTCTTGAGTAATTGAATAGTACATGTGAAACTTCTTGTTTTTCAAGTTCACGAGGGAAGGTACTTGGAACAACTACATTTTCTTTTGCTTCTAGCTCATAGATTGCAGCTAACCATTGGTTTTGATGCATCGTATCCCTTGCAATAAGCCATGAAAGCATATCTTTAACTCCTCGGTCTGTAGTCGCTTCATACAGGCGAACCGCTTGTAATCGACCTTGAGATTCCGAATTTAGATTTGCCCTGAAATCAGCTAAAAGATTTCCACTAGCAATGATGTAGTCGGCTGTCCAACGATTCCCTACACTATCAGCTGGCATTGCACCTAATCCAGAAACGATGGCATGCTGAGGGTTCATTCCTCCTAGAATGGCACCGATAATAGGATCTTTTGCAGCCACTTCTAAATCTCCAACAGGAGCACCATCAAGTAATCTAGCAATCATTGTTGCTAGCATTTCAATATGTGCAAGCTCCTCAGCACCTGTGTCCATTAATAAATCTTTATACTTCCCATTTCCTCTAACATTCCAACCTTGAAATAAGTATTGTAAAGCAACAGAAATTTCTCCAAATTGTCCACCTAAAATTTCTTGCAATTGTTTCGCAAATAGGGGATCTGGCCGCTCTGGCTTTGCTCTATATTGCAATTCTTTAACATGATAAAACATCTTTTCAGCAACCCTTCTAATCTAACTCTGAAATTCATTATAAATTCCATGCTAGTAGGCTATGCACCTATGTATTGAAGGGTGTATAATAAGAAAATTAATGGGCGCTGAATTTAGTGATTTAGCACTTTAACGCAGTGGGGGTCAGGCCCCAGAACATAAATATTGAAAAATATCATATTTTTTAAGAGAATAATAATTATCTTTATTGAAGAAGGAGAACAAACAGCATGTCAACTACCATTCTAGCGAAAAAGCATACTGACTTTCGTGAAGGCGTGCAAGCTGGCATTAGTATTGCGTTAGGCTATATGCCCATCGCATTGACTTTCGGCTTAATTGCAAAATCAACGGGATTATCAGTCTCGGAAACAGTTCTTATGAGTTTACTCGTTTTTGCTGGGGCATCACAATACATAGCTTTAAGCTTACTAGCTGTCGGAACCGGTATTTTAGAAGTTATCTTAACAACCTTCATTGTGAACATTCGACATTTATTAATGAGCGCATCCTTAAATGAAAAGGTCGAAGATGATCATCCAGGTAAAAAGGCTCTTTATGCGTTTGGAGTAACAGATGAAACTTTTTCTGTATCTGCTATAAAAGAGGGTACAGTTTCTTCTGGTTATATGTTTGGCGTCATTATCATCGCCTACTCAAGCTGGGTCATAAATTCTGGAATTGGTCATGTGATAGGTTCGAGTTTGCCTCACACACTTCAAGAAAGTATGTCTGTTGCACTATATGCAATGTTTGTTGGTCTTCTAGTACCATCCATGAAAAAACATAAAAAAGTAGTGGTTTTAGCTTGCACTGCAGCAATATGTAACACACTTTTTTCACAGTTTCTTTCAACAGGTTGGGCAATTGTCTTGGCTACACTTGTTGCAGCAGTAGTGGTTGAACTTTTTGCGAAAACTCCAAATCAGGAGGAAGAGATTAGTGGATAAAATGATTGTATTAATGATAATTGGCATGGCTGTAGTTACATATATACCAAGAATGCTTCCACTTGTGTTTCTAAATGGAATAAAACTGCCACCGTTTCTTCAGGGTGTGTTAAAAAATGTTCCATATGCGACATTAGGTGCCTTAATTGTACCAGGTATTTTCTTAATTAATGAAGATATATGGTTCGGAGTCATAGGTGCAGTCACAGCATTTGTTGTTGCCTATCTAGGTGCCAACGTAATCATGGTTGTATTAAGCGCCATTGTTTCACTAAGCATTTATTCTTATTTCTTTTAATATAAAAAATCACCGGGGTTTCAACAAACACCGGTGATTTTTAATGTAATTAGATTTCTTTCATGATTTTAGCAAAGACTTTATCTGTATCGAACTGTTTGTCCATACCTAATACTTCAATGATATGATTTTCCTCGTCAATTAGGTAGGTAGAGGTTGTATGAATAATCATCCCGTTCCCAGGGTCACGATATAGAAAGTCAAATGCCTCAGCCACTTGCTGAGTAGCTTCATCGCTTCCTCTTAATAAAACCCAATCCTTTTGATTTTCGATTCCAAACGCTTTTCCATATTGCTTAAGTGCGTGTTGTGTATCGCGTTCTGGGTCTATCGTAATCGTTAAAAATTCAACTTTATCTCCGAAGACTCCTTCCGCCTCTAACTTTTCACGGAGCTGTTTCATTTTGTGAGTAGTAGCAGGACAGATATCTGGGCAGTTTATATAGATAAATTCAATTAGGCGTACTTTAGGCTCTAGTTCACTAAAAACATATTCTTCACCGTAAGCGGTTTCCATTACTACATCCTCAGGGAGATCCATACTAGCTTGACGGTATAGCGTAAAATAAAAAATACCACCGAGTATTCCTACTACAAGAAGGGAGATAAAGGTAATATATAGTTTCTTCAACACAGTTCACTCCGAATCTTTTTACAATATATTAGTGTTGAATATAATACTATCATACAAATTAAAAGAACTCCTACAAATGATTGAACATTGTTTGACAAAAAAAGGACGAACTTGTTCTAACTATTCACTGATTACACTAAAATGTATAGTGGCAGGGTTGTACCATTTACCTTACATAACCAAAACATAGAAGGGGGACCCAGTATGAGAAAAGTCATTGGTTGGTCAATTGTTGGCTATTTATTATTTGCACTTTTTATGACTTGGTATTTGTTTTATGGTGCGAATACCATAGTACCAGCTGAGTTAAAAGGGACGGCAGCAGATCCTGAAACATTTTTAAATACACGCGAGCTATTGTTAACAGAAGAGTATTCTCAAATTCGAAATTTATTGTTCTTTCTCAATATTCCACTTGAATGGATTATTTATCTTTTCATCCTAGTACTTGGGGTTTCTGCAAAATTTCGAAATTGGTCAAAAGGTACTTCAAATGTATCTATACTTCAAACAGCTATTTATGTATTCTGGTTATCATTGATTGTAAAGGTACTAACGTTTCCTTTTCAGTATGTGGGGTATACATTATCTAAGCAATATAATATTACGACTCAGGCCTTTCCTGGTTGGATGAGGGACGTAGTAATTGACTTTTGGGTGAACTATGCAATGACATTTTTGATTGTTGCGGTGTTATATTGGTTAATCCGTAAGAGTACGAAAAGATGGTGGTTATATGCATGGTTAGCTTCCATTCCATTTGCACTTTTTCTAATGTTTGTACAACCTGTCATTATTGACCCACTATATAATGAATTTTACCCTTTAAAGGATAAGGAACTTGAGGCAAAAATATTAACACTAGCTGCTGAGGCTGATATTCCGTCTGAGCATGTTTATGAGGTTAATATGTCTGAAAAAACGAATGCTTTAAATGCCTATGTAACCGGAATTGGCTCAAACTCTCGTATTGTATTGTGGGATACAACCCTCAATCGTTTAGATGATGAAGCAATTTTATTTATCATGGCACATGAAATGGCACATTATGTGAAGAAGCACATCTATGTGGGTATAGCTGGGTATGTAATTCTTACATTAGTTGGACTATTTATCGTTCATAAGCTTATGGCATTCTGTATTCGTCGATACGGCTCTTTACTTAAAGTGAACGATATGAGGGATATAGCCTCGCTCCCATTATTCTTGTTATTAATTTCTGTATTAACCTTTGCTTCAAGCCCGTTTTCTAACGCAGTATCTAGGTATCAGGAGAAAACAGCAGACACTTATGCAATCGAAATGACACAAAATAATGAAGCAGCCGTTGAAACATTTCAAGAGCTAACGAAAGCTGGATTAAGCCAGGTCAATCCTCCTTTCTTAGTAAAGCTGTTTAGGTATGGTCACCCGACAATGCTTGAAAGAATTTCTTATCTAGAAAATTACGAAAAAAATGAATAAGTGAGTATTCCTCTAGGTTTCTGTTCTATTACAGAAACCTTTTTTTTATTTTTTAAAGGAAAACTGTTCCAATTTTAAAAATACTGTTATATAATACTAGTAAATTATATAAACTGTATTATAACAATGTTAAAGAAAGGTGTTGTGGTAGTAAATGGCTACACAAACGTCAGGAATTCAAATTTTAGGAAGAATGACTGATCAATACAAAGAAATATTGACACCTGGGGCATTAGTACTTATTAAAAAGCTTGAGCGAAAATTTGGTGAAAGTCGCAGACAATTATTAAACGCACGAGTAGAAAGACAGAAACAAATTGAACAAGGGATATTACCCGACTTCCTTCCAGAAACAGAACATATTCGAAAGGGAGAATGGACAGTAGCACCTCTTCCTAAAGACTTGTTAGATCGGCGGGTTGAAATAACGGGACCAGTTGACCGAAAGATGATTATAAATGCATTAAATTCTGGGGCAAAAGTTTTTATGGCAGACTTTGAGGATGCAAATTCACCCTCTTGGGAGAATGTCATTGAAGGTCAAATTAACTTAAGAGATGCAGTTAACCGAACAATTTCCTTTGTAAATCCAAATGGCAAAACCTATCAGCTTGGCGAAGAAATAGCTACGTTAAAAGTCCGTCCAAGAGGATGGCATTTAGAGGAAAAGCATATTGTACTTGATGGGCAAAGAGTATCAGCTAGCTTAGTAGATTTCGGACTGTTTTTCTACCATAATGCGAAAAGGTTACTTGAGAACGGAAGCGGGCC
Source organism: Cytobacillus suaedae (assembly GCA_014960805.1). Classification (GTDB taxonomy): domain Bacteria; phylum Bacillota; class Bacilli; order Bacillales; family Bacillaceae_L; genus Bacillus_BV; species Bacillus_BV suaedae. The sequence goes on from CP063163.1 coordinate 904,245, forward strand.
ATACTTTTATTTGCCTAAAATGGAAAGTCATAAAGAAGCAAGATTATGGAACGATGTCTTTGTCTTTGCACAAAACGAACTCGATATTCCTCAAAAAAGCATTAAAGCAACTGTGTTAATTGAAACGATTTTAGCTACGTTTGAAGTGGATGAGATTCTTTATGAACTTCGAGATCATTCAGCGGGCTTAAACTGTGGGCGTTGGGATTATATTTTCAGCTACATTAAGAAGTTCCGTCACTTAGAAAATGTTATTTTGCCAGACAGGGCGGTTGTAACTATGTCAGTACCGTTTATGAGTGCCTATTCCCAATTAGTTATCAAAACGTGTCATAAACGTAATGTTCATGCTATTGGTGGAATGGCTGCTCAGATACCAGTAAAAAATGATGAGAAGGCAAATGAAGAAGCATTCGCAAAGGTTAGGGCAGACAAAGAACGTGAGGCACGAAATGGCCATGATGGAACATGGGTAGCACATCCAGGACTAGTGCCTGTAGCCAAAGCGATTTTTGATAAATATATGCCAGAAGAAAACCAAATCGCTAATAAGCGTGAGGATGTGCATGTTACCGCAGCCGACCTCCTAGCTGTACCGGAGGGAGCTATAACTGAAGCCGGAGTTCGAACCAATATTAATGTAGGAATTCAATACATTGAATCATGGCTGAGAGGTAAAGGAGCTGCTCCGATTCACAATTTAATGGAAGATGCTGCAACCGCTGAAATATCAAGAGCACAAGTTTGGCAATGGGTTCGTCATCCAAAAGGTGTCCTTGATGATGGTCGAAAGGTCGACTTTGCATTAATTGACCAATTACAAGAAGAAGAGTTGCAAAAAATCAAACTTGAAGTTGGCGAAGAGAACTTTAAAAAAGGTCGCTTCAAAGAGGCAACGCATCTATTTGAAAAATTAGTACGAAATGATGATTTTGAGGAGTTTTTAACACTTGATGGCTATGAAATTTTATAAAAAATAGATTAATAGGAGGAATTAACATGACGAATGAAAGAGTACAAAAGCTTCAAGAAAGCTGGGAATTAGATAAGCGTTGGAATGGAGTACAACGACCATATTCGGCAGAGGATGTTATTCGATTAAGAGGCTCAATTGATATTGAGCATACATTAGCACGTCGTGGTGCAGAAAAACTGTGGAACTTACTTCATAAAGAAGACTATGTTAATGCATTAGGTGCGTTAACTGGAAACCAAGCGGTTCAACAAGTAAAAGCAGGTTTAAAAGCGATTTATTTAAGTGGCTGGCAGGTAGCTGCTGATGCTAACCTTTCAGGGCACATGTACCCGGACCAAAGCTTATACCCAGCAAATAGTGTACCGAGTGTAGTAAAGAGAATTAATCAAGCTTTACAACGTGCAGACCAGATTCAACATTTAGAAGGTAAAGGAGATACAGATTGGTTTGCTCCAATCGTTGCTGATGCTGAGGCTGGGTTTGGAGGACAATTAAACGTTTTCGAACTAATGAAAGGAATGATTGAAGCTGGTGCGGCAGGAGTACACTTTGAAGACCAGTTATCTTCCGAAAAGAAATGTGGACATTTAGGAGGAAAAGTTTTACTTCCAACCCAAACTGCAGTGAAAAACTTAATCTCTGCTCGCTTAGCCGCTGATGTAATGGGGGTACCAACTATCCTTGTGGCGAGAACGGATGCGGATGCAGCTGATTTAATTACAAGTGATATTGATCCTGTAGATCAGGAATTTATCACGGGTGAGAGAACACCTGAAGGATTTTTTAGAACAAAAGCAGGTATGGACCAGGCAATTGCACGTGGCTTAGCTTATGCTCCTTATGCGGATCTAGTTTGGTGTGAAACATCTGAACCTAACTTAGAACAAGCACAGCGTTTTGCTGATGCAATTCATGAAAAGTTCCCTGGTAAGCTACTGGCATATAACTGTTCTCCTTCATTTAACTGGAAGAAGAAATTGGATGATGCAACAATTGAAAAATTCCAGGTGGAGTTAGGGAAAATGGGTTACAAGTTCCAATTCGTAACATTAGCAGGCTTCCATGCCCTTAATCACAGTATGTTTGAGTTAGCACGTGGCTATAAAGAAAGAGGAATGGGTGCGTACTCTGAGCTTCAGGAGGCTGAGTTTGCAAGTGAACAACATGGCTACACTGCTACTCGCCACCAACGTGAGGTTGGCACAGGCTACTTTGATGAAGTGTCACAAGTTATATCTGGTGGTACGTCTTCAACTACAGCATTAAAAGGTTCTACAGAGGAAGAGCAATTTACAGGAGCATAAATGGTAGTGGAAAAAGCCCGGATTGGGCTTTTTCTTTTTCCAAATTAAGGACAGGTCGGACTGAGAATCCGTTATTTTATTAAAAATGGGCCAAATTGGTATAGAAACGGACTCAGAGTCCTTTATTGGTCTTCTGTCAAGAAAGTGGATACTAAAAATAGAGACATTTATAAATCAAACCACTACCGCACTTCGTTTGGTAAGGTGTTAGAAGTAATCAATCAAAACCATGATTGATTACTTTTAACACCAAATGGGTTCTTTATGATACTATTTCCCAATCCATTTCTTGGTTTTTTCTCTCATATTGATTAGGAGAACAGTTACCCAAAGTTGAGTGTTTTCTCTTTTCATTATAAAAACTAGATATATAATAATTAATAGCTTTAATAGCTTCAGCTCTTGTGGTAAAACGTCTGCGATAAATCAAATCTTTCTTAATTGTGGCATGAAAGGACTCAATACAAGCGTTATCGTATGGATCGCCCTTCTTGCTCATACTAATTTGAATATCTTTCTGTTCTAACCTTTCGATATAACCCTTAGAACAATATTGAGAACCTCTATCTGAATGATGAATAAGCCCTTCGGCAGGCTGCCTTGTTGTAATCGCCATATTTAATGCTTGTAGAGATAATTCAGTTTTCATATGAGAAGCCAGACTCCATCCTACAATTTTCCTTGAAAATAAGTCCATAATGGATGATAAAAAAACCCAGCCTTCAATCGTCCAAATATATGTAATGTCAGATACCCACACCTGATTAGGTTGTTCTACATTAAATTGGCGATTTACTAGATTAGGGTAAATATATAAATCATGAATTGAATCTGTAGTAACCACGTACTTATCTTTTGGTGTAGCTGTTAAACCCATCTCTTTCATCAAGCGTGCTACTGTCTTTTGTGAGATAGTATAGCCCCATTCAATCAAATCAGCGTGTACTCTAGGACTCCCATAAGTCCCAAAACTTTCATGAAATGACTTACAAATTTTTTGCTGAATTTCCAATCGGTATGCGTTTTTCTCAGATTGAGGCCCGTTCTGATTATTCAACCACTTATAATAGCCACTTGTAGAAACTTCTAGTGCTCTGCACATCTTCACTATAGAGTTTTCATCAGTATGAGCCTGAATGAACGCATAAATTACGCTTGGTTTTTCGCGAAGATGTGCATGGCCTTTTTTAAGATTTCATTTTCTTCTCTCAACTGTTGCATTTCTTTATCATGTTGCTTTTTTAATTTTTCTAACTCCGTAGGAGTTATATAGGTTACTCCAGTCTGCGCAGCATTCAATTTATTCCTGTAAGCTGCAACCCATCGACTAATTGATTTCGGAGAGATCTCGAGTTCATATGCAACTTGGGTAGCTTTTCTACCTTCTTCTACAATTAATTTTGAAACATACTCTTTATACTCTGGTGTAAAATGTTTTCCCATTTGAACACGTCCTTATAAATGATGATTGTATTATATATTATAAATCTCATTTTGACGTATCCACTTTTTAGACTAACTTTATTATTCTTTAAATATTGGCGTTAAAGTGCATACTATTAGTTAAATAAAGGAATTTGAGTCCGCGAAAGAATTAAAATAGTTCATTTTTGAGTGAATAACGGTATCTGAGTCCACATAAGCCAATTGTATGCATTTCATGAGTTGGACTTAACAAAAAAACTGGCTAACGTCTAAGTCAGCCAGTTTTTTTACGTTCAGCCCTTATAATAGCCGATAAGATTCTTCCGCTTATGACAAATAAACATGTGCCAATTGCCAGAAGTAAATAAAAGAATTCTTTTGAAAGAGCAATTCCTAATGGGTATAGAGAAGAGAAACCATAGAGGAGTATCCCTACGAATAACAACAAAAACGGCAGCCTACCATTCATAACTAACACCTCGCATTTGGCCACAGCTATTTGTTTTTTTGTGGAGAAAAACTAGATTTTAAAGACAAGTTACATTGCGAATTTTGCGAGTTCTTGGTACTCCTTAGATAGTTTCATGAAAAGAGGGATATCTCTCGTATCAATGGCCCTATCAATTTCCTTCTCAAGTAAATCGCGTTTTCTGTTGTAGAGGGCTTCATCTAAAATCATTTGAATGTACACATCTAGCATCGTTTTATGCTCAGCTTTTTTCTTAGAAATAGCACGGGTTTTCATGATCTCAGTATACGATTTTTCATTTTTCATGAAAGGTCACCCCTAATGTCTTTTTACTATTATATTGTCGCCTTTCGAAATTATCAACAGAATTTTTAGATTTTTTAGAATTTTATTCTTTTTAAAATTCCGTATGATTTTCTAATGCTTATCCAATGATAATAATGGAGGTGTATTTTATGAGTAAGGATCCAAATGATATTTTAAGGGGTACAGCTTTGAATCCGGTTATCGGAATGACCGAGGATTTAGATACAAGTAATCCATATGAGTCTGAATCAGTGTATGCTGGTGATTCAGTTGATGAACATGTCACTATTGAACAAGCGAATCAATATATTGGAGAAAAGGAAATAAAACAGGTATATGATAATTCTTAATGAACGAAGAGTGGTTTTTCTGAAGAAGAGGCAATTCTAAGAAATTGCCTTCAGATAATCACTCTTTTTATTTTGACAATTTTCAACAATAATCACCAATAAATATGAAAATTTTGTGAATTCATGGAATATTTGTGTCTATTCTGGTACGATTTTAGTGTGATTTTTAGATTATAAACAAGGAGTGTGCATTGGATGGAAATAAATTTATTTACTTACTTAAAAGACTATGAAGTAAATCGAAAAACGATGTCAATTCTTCCAGTAACCATTAAGAATCGAAAATTCTCAAAAGTCATGGAGACTGATGGAGAATATCTAGTTGCAATGAAGCCAACAGATATCGTTGAAAGGAGTTGTCGCTACTTTGGCTCTAGTTTGAAGGGTAGGCAAGAAGGTACTCGTGAATTAATGGGAGTTACTCATAAGGCGCCCATTATTGTTGAAGCAACTAGTATGATCTACCTCTTTCCTACAGCCTCACCTACAAAATCCGATTGTGCATGGATTTCTCACAGCTACGTTGTTAAGCATTCTTCAGATGGTTCTGAGAAAACAGTGGTAACCTTTTCTAATGATAAGTCCATATTACTACCTATTTCAGAAGGTTCATTTGAAAACCAGCTTTATCGCACGTCTCATCTAAGAACAATTATGTCAACAAGGATTGACCAAAGAGAACATAGAAAACAATTTGTTTTATCTCCACCTAATTACCCGCAACATAAATCCATAGTTAATGACATGTAAGAGAAGAGAATGTGCTCCTATATTTTTAGGAGCAAAGCGTTACCCGAAAAGGTATTTCTCCATCATTGATATTACTTCGTTTCGAATACGCGGATTAAAATAATTGTGTTTTTCTTCATAGCCTTTGTAAATAAATGAAAAAAGTGTAAAGGCCTCATCTCTTTCCACCTCAACGGCTTTCATCTTCCGATCTCTCATTTTTTGTTTAACCACATATAAATCTTTTTGAACACGTTTCATCGCCTCTTCAATTAAATGAATATAAGGGTCCTTAAGTTTAAAGGGACTTTGTTGAACAACGGAGAGGTCACGATTAAAAATTGTTAATACCATTGGCAAGAAGAGGGATTGCTCTAGAATAAAGCGGTCTTCTTCTGTAATTCTAGTCATGAATGTCACCCTTTTTTAAGAACGTGTGTTTGGTTATTTTTATATTAATTCAAATTCTTTTAGAAAGCAAGTGTAAAAATAGCTCATACTTTCTAAGTATTTTTGAAGGTGATAAACTAGGAGTATTCAAAGTTTTCGAATGTTTTATCCATATTATGTGTAAAGGGGTTGCTAGTATGTCTGAAGAAGTAAAACGAGGTATAAGGGCAGAAGATTTATATCATTTGAAATCTCTTAATGATCCACAACTATCACCAGATGGAACAAAAGTTGCTTTTTTGCAAACCGAAATAAACAGTGAAAAGCATGAATATAAGACACATATTTTTGTTGGTAACCTTGAAAATAAAGAAATTAGACAATGGACATTTGGTGAAGTTAGAGATAGTTCACCTAGATGGTCTCCATCAGGTGAGTCACTTTGCTTTGTATCTAATCGTTCTGGCAAATCTCAACTTTACATAATGAATGCAGGCGGAGGAGAAGCAAAACAAGTAACAACATGTTTAAATGGAGCACGAAACCCAATCTGGTCTCCTGATGGTTCTAAGATATTATTTGCAACCTCCCTGGGTTCGGAGGAAACTATTTTAGACACAGATAAGAAGAAGGAAGAGAAAGAAAAACAGTTAGAGCCTATGGTTGTTGATCGAATTCGGTATAAATCAGACGCTGTTGGCTTTTTAGATGACAAGAGACAGCATCTTGCAGTTGTAGATGTAAAGAGTGGAGAAATTGAACTTTTAACGGATGGAGCGGCAGATTATTCAGCTGGTGGCTGGTCTCCTGGTGGTGAAAGCATCACCTTATTTGCCAACTTAACAGATGAACCAGATTACACTCTTATATCGGATTTATATATTATGTCACTCAAGGATAAGAGCTTACAAAAAGTAACGAATAGTAAAGGGTTCTTTTCAAATAGCTCATGGTCTCCTGATGGAAAATATATTGCGGTTATTGGACATGAAAGAGAATATGACAGTGCGACTCTTTCAAGAATTTGGTTGTACGAGGTAGCAGCTAACAGTCTTATATGTTTAACAAGTGAGTGGGATGTTGAAATCGGAGATGTTGCGATAGGTGACTTTCATTCAGGAAATGTAAATCCAGGAGTCCTTTGGACAAATGATAGCTATGGTTTCTACTTCCTTATGAGTGATCAAGGCAGTACAGGCGTTTATTATGGTTCAATTGAAGGTGAAATGTATCCATCCCTATTCGAAAATCAACATGTCTATGGTTTAACCGTGGATGGCGAAAATCACAAGGCTGTAGTAGCAATTAGCAAGCCAACTTCTCCAGGAGAGCTTTATACATATGATCTAAGCACAGGCGATATTGTACAGCTTACAAATGTGAATGCTTCTTTTTTAGAGGGTATCGAATTATCGGATGCTAATGCTTTTATGTTTAAGGCACCTGATCAATGGGAGGTGCATGGTTGGATTATGAAACCCGTTGGCTATGAAGAAGGAAAGAAATATCCTGCCATTGTTGAAATTCATGGTGGCCCTCATGCAATGTATGCTAATACCTATTTCCATGAGTTTCAAATGTTAGCGGCACAAGGATTTGTTGTTGTGTTCACAAATCCACGCGGAAGTCATGGCTATGGTCAAATGTTTGTTGATGCTGTCCGTGGTGATTATGGTGGAAAAGACTATGTGGATGTTATGAGTGCAGTTGATTATGTGCTTGAAAACTTTGATTTCATTGATGAGTCTAAGTTAGGGGTAACTGGAGGAAGCTATGGAGGATTTATGACAAACTGGATTGTTGGTCATACAAACCGCTTCAAGGCTGCAGTAACTCAGCGTTCGATTTCAAACTGGTTAAGCTTTTATGGGGTTAGTGATATTGGATATTATTTCTCTGAATGGGAAGTGAATGGAGACATTATTTCTAATACAGAAAAGCTTTGGAATCACTCTCCGCTTAAATATGTTGAAAAGATTGAAACACCACTATTAATATTACATGGTGAAAAGGACTACCGTTGTCCAATAGAGCAAGCAGAGCAATTATTTGTAGCTTTAAAAAGACAAAAAAAGCAAACGAAATTTGTCCGTTTCCCTGAATCTAATCATGAATTATCAAGAAGCGGCAATCCAAAACTTCGTATTGATCGCCTGAATCATATTAACAATTGGTTTGTTGAATATCTTACAAACAAATAAATGAATGAGAAAGCTTGGAGCAGAATCCAAGCTTTTTTGTATGTAAGCAATGTAAAGTTAATTACACTAATTAACAGCCTTATCAAATTGTTGTAATATTAGAAATATTAATGATATATTTAGGGTATGGAAAAAGCTTACATATGATTCTGGGGAGGTTCTATGAAAATAACAAGGTTCGTCATTCGTACACTACTCATTTACATATTATCTGCAACCTTATTAGTCTGTATCGTATTTTTACCCAGTGATGTTAGGCTGCATTTTGATAACAATAGTACAATACCGAAGCTTCATATACCATGGGAAACGTACATTCATGATGTTAAAGGTTATTTCAGTCAGCTTTCTAAGGGCGAATTAGGCTTAACAAAATCACAGACAAGTGTAGCAGATGAGCTGAAAAGAGTGGTTCCACGTACAATTAAAATCATTCTTCCAGCTTTTTTTATAATAATGGTATTTGGCGTTCTAAAGGGTATTTATGATTACAGAAATTCCAACCGGTGGACAAGATGGTTTGGCGATCGACTAACATCACTAACTCAGTCGTTTCCAGATTTCTTTTTCATTATGGCGATAGTATGGATCATCTTATTCTATCTCCCATTCATAGATGTTTTTGCCTATGAGAAGTGGTATGGATTTATTCTGCCAGCATTGATTGTCGCACTGTATCCACTAACTTTTGTAGCCAAGATTACAGCTGGGGCTTTAGCACAGGAAAAGGGAGAGCAGTATGTTCAAGTTTCCCACTCAAAGGGACTGAAGGAAAAAGCAGTAGTCTATAGACATATGCTGCAAAACAGTATCGGTACAGTTCTTAGCCACCTATCTTCCATCATGCTCTTATTAATTTCTAATTTAATTATTCTAGAGCTTTTCTTAGACTACAAAGGGGCGGCCTATCGTTTATTTTTTGCTGTTCCAACGGAGAGGGAATTAATCGTAGCCATTGCGTTGGTTTTTATGACAATTGTATTTGCCACTCAAATAGTTGCTTATCTTCTGAGGATTTATTTAGATCCTAGAGAAAGGGGTGCCTAATGAAAAATAAGGAGCTACCTATTGGAATTATATTGCTCTCTATTTTATTACTTATTACATTCATCGGGCCTCATCTCCCATTCATTGATACCGAATTTGAGGAAGGGCGGATGAGGTACAATTCAGAAACGAAAGAATTTAGTCGTGCCCCACACCCTCCATCTAGTGATGACTGGTTTGGTACAGATGAGGAAGGAAGGGATATTTTCAGCTTAATTATTCTAGGTGCAAAGGATACCCTCTACTTTATGCTAGCAGCTACTTTTATAAAATATTTAATGGCAGTTCCTCTTGGACTTTTAGCAAGAAAGGGCAAAGGAATAATCTATTCATTCTTATCAACATGGAGTTCTGTCTTCTCTGGTTTACCAATTATAATAATGGGTATCATTTTGTTTAAAATGCCGATTTTTATGACGGCTAACAATAGGTTTTTATTAATTGTGTTTGTTGTATCTTTACTTGAAGTCGGAAGAGTAGGTATGGTCTTTCAACAACTTGCTGGGCGAATTTCAACAAAGCCATACATTGAGGCATCTATCACAATGGGGAGCAAGCCACTTCAGATTGTTTGGGGACATTATCTGCCAGTACTTCTACCTGAAATTCTAGTGAGTTTTATTCTAAACCTAGGAAGAATGGCATTGTTGGTAGGGCAGTTAGGGGTATTTAAAATATTCTTAAGCTTTCAGATTTATGTGATGGGTACTCCTCCACTTGTTAATACAAGTTACAACTGGGGCTCATTGTTGGGGGATGCTAAAGACAATATACTTAGAGCCACTTGGATTCCGTTATTTCCTGCTCTTGCAATTACGTATGTGATTTTCACCTTCAACTTACTCGGTGAAGGATTACGTAAGAAGCTTGTTCGGGCTTAAGGAGGACTACCGATGAAAAAGCTACTTACTATAATTGTAGGATATGTTAGTTTTATGGTACTTGCATTCTTGGTCATGGCTTTTGGTATTAACAATCCAGATGAGGTACTCCCTGTTGTAAGTGAAGTATCTCAAGAGGAAAATGAGAAACACAACGAACAACAAAACGAACAAAATGAAAAAACGGAGGACCCACCTAAACCGGAATTAGGTAAAGTAAGCCTTCTCCATATAGACCGACCAGACATTGGTCCAACTACAGTAAAAGGTGGTCTAGGAGATGAATATCAGTATATTAATGAACAGGCGAAGAAGGAAGGTTACATTTTCTCTGGCAAAACATTGGAAACATCTACCTTTAACATGAAATGTGAAAAAAGAAGAGGCTATCTCCATCTCGACTTATTCGCTAAAGGTACAATGAAATACTGTACCAGAGTGGTGGTTTATTTTAAAGAAGACCCATCGACAGTTCAAGAAGCATTTACTATACTAAAAGATCATTTGCCTACAAATGCAGTACTTTTTGAAGAATATGAAAAAGACGAAGCTACTTACCTTTATAAACTAAAGCAAGATACACTCGGTGAAAAGTACTATAGATTCTATGAGTACTACATGGAGGAAAAGGGAACTTTCTATATAATTTTTAAAATTAGAGAAAACAAAGTTCATGCAGCCATTATAGATTTAGGACCTCCTAAGTAGGATATCGATACCAATCTGAAAACTCATGCCTAAAGGTCATGAGTTATTTACTTTTTATAGGTATATGCTTTTTTGAATTTTTCCCCTATTATAATAAATGAGGTGTACAATTATTCTAAATAGGATAAGGGTATAATAGGAAGTAATTCCACAGATTGTCGTTTTTAAGGGAGACTTGTGATTTATGGATTTTGAGGTTTTAAAGGAATTAACAGATTTAGACAGGTTACTCGAACTACTACAGGAATACAAGGCACTTGGTCCACTACCGGGCATTTTCCTACCAATGCTAGAAGCGTTTTTTCCTTTTTTGCCACTCGTGTTATTTGTCATGGCAAATGCTGCAGCTTTTGGATTATGGTTAGGGTTTTTTTATTCATGGATCGGTACATGTGTAGGTGCGTTGCTCGTTTTTTTCATTGTACGTAAGCTTGGACAAAAAAGAATATTTGGGTTTTTAAGTAGACATAAAAAGGTTAAAGGATTAATGAATTGGGTTGAAAATCACGGATTTGGACCACTTTTTTTAATGCTTTGTTTTCCTTTTACTCCATCAGCCTTGGTTAATATTGTAGCGGGATTATCAAGAGTAAGTGTTGCACAGTTTATCCTTGCAGTCTTATGCGGAAAGTTAGTTATGATTTTTACAGTTAGTTTCATTGGTTATGATATTCGTGCACTCATTCATCAACCCATTAGAACCGGTATATTAATACTTGTCATCCTGGTGCTTTGGTATGTTGGAAAGAGAATTGAAAAGAGATTAACTGACAAAACAGTGGAGCTTGAAAAAGGAAATTAACTACATATTGCCATACTCCTAACTAATTGTTAGAATATTACTATAATTGGTTGGAGGAGTTATGAATGGAAGAAAAGTCAAGGAAAAATAGGATATGGGTTATAAAGTCAGTTGGGATTGGCATCATTCTTTTTATTTTTCTTAGAACTTTTTTAATAACTAATTATGTGGTAGAAGGCGAATCAATGATGCCCACTTTACAAAATGGTAATCTTCTAATGGTAAACAAAGTAAGTTTACATATAGGAGACCTTCAACGCTTTGATATTGTTGTTTTTAAAGCAGAGTTAAAGGAACACTATGTTAAACGAGTCATTGGCCTACCTGGCGATAAGGTTGAATATATCGATGACATTTTATATATTAATGGTCTTCAAGTAGATGAGCCTTTTTTATCCCCTTATAAAAATAACCTTATTGATGGTAAATTGACCGGAGATTTTAGCCTTGAGGAAATAACAGGCAAGACACAAGTTCCACCAGGACACGTTTTTGTTATTGGCGATAATCGTCTAGGAAGTTGGGATAGTCGACATTATGGTTTCATTAAAATTGAACAAATTGTTGGTAAAGTGAATATTCGCTATTGGCCTGTCAATGTAATGGATTTGCATTTTTGAAGTCGTTAGAACTCGGAGAGAATTCGGGTTCTTTTTCGTGTTTATACACAATAGAAGTTTTAGATTAAGTATGATAAAATAGTAACAAAATTAGGAAAACTTGAAGCGAGGTATTGAAGTGGAAGAAAATAGTATGATACTTCTAACGAAAATTACTCCTCCAAACGTGAAAGAGCATATTTTACGTAGACCGTCCTTAATGAAAAAATTGAAAGCGGTAACAAACTACCCCTTAACAATCATTCATTCCGGTCCTGGCTATGGGAAAACAACAGCACTCTCATCAATGGTCAAGGATCAAAACCTTTCGTTCTCATGGTACAGCATTTCGAATAATGACGATGATGTTATACCGTTCTTATCTTATATTACTTCTGCGATAAGGAAACAACATCCAACCTTTGGTACAAACTTTCTATCCTATATCGGTACAGCAGACCGCTACATACGAGATGAAGAGATACGATCGTTATGCTCTTTATTTGTCAATGAAGTGATAAGTTTTGGTTCGACAATACTACTTATTTTAGATGATTATCATATTGTTCAACAATCTCCAAGTATTGACAAATGGATGACCTTGTTAATACAACATATCCCATCCAATTTACATTTAGTGATTTCGAGCCGTACTCGTCCTAATTGGGATTTGTTAACTGCAATGAAGGTGAAAAATGAATTACTAGAAATTAAACAAAAGGATTTAATGTTCACCTTCGATGAAGTAGATGTTTTATTAAGAGACTATTATGAATGTGAAGTAAACGATCTTGAAATTGAACAAATTTTTTCAGCAACAGAGGGCTGGGTTATTGCTATAGGAATGATTTGGCAACAATTAACGGTAAACGGTAGCCTTAGTGATGTGCTAGTAAATAAAGCACAATCTCTTGATGATTTGTTCAAATTTTTAGCGATGGAAGTGTTTCAAAAGCAACCGCCTATGGTTCAGCAGTTCTTAGAAAGTACGTGTATTTTCGATGAACTGAACGGGCAACTATGCGATGATGTCCTGGGAATTAGTGGGGCATCTGCTATGTTGGAGAATATATCAAATAGGAATCTATTTCTATATTCAATAGGGGATGGGCAATATCGCTATCATGCATTATTCAAGGAATTTTTAGAGAAGCAATTACGAATGACAAACGATAAACAATATAGAATGCTCCATGAACGTAGTGGTAATTATTATTTTCGCCAGGGATTAATGGTCCAGGCTATCTATCATTTTGAAGCAATTAATGATTTTGAAAATGTGGCTAAAATTCTAGATAAACATGGTCAGATAATGATTGAAAATGGTCAGCTTGAGAGTTTACTAGAAAGGTTAAAAAGAATACCTGATCTATTAAAAAATCAATATTATTTACTGTGGTTATATGAAGGCGAAGTACTAAGGTACCGGTGTTCATATAATGAAGCAGAAAGATGTTACTTAAAGGCAATCGAAAAAGCTAGCCAGGTAAAGGATTATATAGGGGAGAGTCGTGCATTAGAAGGGCAAGCTAGGATCTATCTTGATACAATTCAACCTGGTAAAGCAGAACGATTTCTTCAGAAAGCCATTGAAGTACTTGAAACGATGGGGGATACAGGGTATGAAGGCCTAGGTAGACTTTATTCTTTAATGGCTGAGAACCTAGCAAATGCAGGACAAGCGATTAAAGCCCAAAAGTGGTTTAAAAAAGGGAGAGAGCTTAACATAGCTCTTGAGGATGGCAATCTTGAAGCTAGACTTTATTTGCGTTCAGGTAAGCTTATGAATGCCAAGAAGATATTGATCCAAAAGAAACAAGCCGAATCCTCGAGTGCACATGTCCATTTGCAGCAGTCTCATCGCGAAACAGATCTATTACTCTCTTTAATTGAAGCCTTTATGGGGAATGGTGAGGAAGCTAAAGAATTGGCTCAATCTGGTATTCAACAAGGGGTGAGATTTCAGGCTCCATTTGTTGAGGCATGTGGTTGGATCAGGATGGGGCATGCAGTACAACTGCTAGGAAAATACGATTATACACTCGCAAAACAATGCTATGAAACGGCACTTGAAATAATGGATGAGATTAACGTTTCCAGGGGAAAAGCAGAACCACTAATGGGACTATGTATTTTATTTGGGAATGAAGGGGCATATGAGAGATCCATTGAATATGGTACCAAGGCTTTGGAAGAGACCGAAATGGTAAAGGATGCATGGCTATCTGCACTTATTTTATTATGTATGGCAATTGCTGCTGTTCATAACGAAAAGTATGAAGAAGCAAATACCTATTTATCAAAGTGTTCTACTTTATTTACTGAGTGTGGTGACCAGAATGGTTCATTAATGACTGCTCTGTGGAGGTGTGTTTCATCTTTTTACAGTGAAGAGGCGGATCAATTTCTTACGAATGTGCAACATTTTAGTAAGCTACTTCAGCTAGGGGACTACACTTTTATATTTAAGAAGCGTACTTTATTTGGACCAAGAGATTTAAAAAAACTTGTACCTATTTTACTAGAAGCTCAAAAAATTGGTGTTCACCGTCAATACATTAGTAATCTGCTAGATGAATTGGGAATTATGAATGTTACAAACCATCCGGGTTATACGTTGCGAATTCAAACCCTAGGGAAATTTAGGGTATGGCTAGGAACGAATGAGGTACACGAATCTGATTGGCAAAGAGGAAAGGCAAAGGAGTTATTAGAGTTCTTTGTCACAAGACGTAATGTGCTAATACCTAAGGAGGAGTTATTCTCAGTACTTTGGTCAGGCTTGGATGAAAAGGCAGCAGCTAGAGACTTTAAAGTAGCTTTAAATGCTTTAAATAATGCATTAGAGCCTAATCGTAAAGCAAGGTCTACACCATTCTTTATCCAAAGAGTCGGTACTTCCTATGGACTAAATCCTGATTCAGGATATTTATTGGATATCGATGAGTTTGAGGAATGGATACTAGCAGGGTTAGAAGAGAAGGATCGTTCACAAGTAATAAAATGTCTTCAGCGGGGACTTGAATTGTATGAAGGGGATTACCTGCCAGAGCGACGTTATGATGATTGGTGTTTAAATGAACGAGAGCGGCTTCAAGTAAATTTTTTACGAGGTGCGGAAAGAATGGCACAAGCTTATGTTCAGGCCGCTCAATATGATAAGACGATTTATTGGTGTCAAAAGATCATAGAAAAGGATAAAACGTGGGAAGAGGCCTATCGTTTGCTAATGTTTGCTTATTATCAAAAGAATAATAGACCACAAGGTTTGAAGTGGTATAAAAAATGTTGTGAAGCCCTCGACAATGAACTTGGTGTTGAACCTATGTCACCAACAAAGCAAATGTATAAAATGCTAATTGATGCAAAAACTTCTTAGAATGACAGAATTCCGTACTGGTTAATAGTACGGAATTTTTTCGTAGTGATGTCCAGCTGCAGCGCCTAGCCCCTCGAGTCAAATAACCTGCGTCATAAAAAGTCAGGGTCGGACTTTTTATGCCACAGAACATTTGCTTGTCGGGGCTGATCAAGGCACTTCCGCATTTCGGTGATGTCCAGCTGCAGCGCCTAGCCCCTCGAGTCAAATAACCTGCGTCATAAAAAGTCAAGGTCGGACTTTTTATGCCACAGAACATTTGCTTGTCGGGGCTAACCAAGGCGCTTCCGCTTTTCGGTATTGTAACCGATTTGTAACTAGATAAATGTACGATAGGTTCAAAGTTTTAAAGTCAATTTTATAAGGGGGAAATGTCATGGTTAAGAAGAATGTGTTTTTACGTTTTGGTATGTTGTTCTTATTTGCTTTTCTATTAATCTTCGTTTCAGCATGTAGTTCAGATACTACAACTAAAGAAGAAGAACCAAGCACAACTGAGCAACCAAAGGAAACAGCGAAGGAAGAGCCTAAGGAGGAGCCTAAAGAGCCAATTAGAATTGGTGTTTTAGCTTCACTAAGTGGAGCACTAGAGGCTTATGGAAAACAAACAGTGAATGGCTTCGAATTAGGTCTACAATATGCAACAGATGGAACAATGGAAGTTAATGGACGCAAAATTGAATTCATAGTTGAAGACACTGAAACAAAACCAGAAGTTGCAATCAAGAAGGCTACTAAGCTATTAGAAGAAGATAAAGTTGATTTCATTGTAGGATCATCAAGCTCTGGTGATACGCTAGCGGTTCTTCCATTAGCAGAAGAGTATGAAAAGATTATGGTTGTTGAACCAGCAGTTGCTGATAGTATTACTGGTTCTGAATGGAATAAATATGTTTTCCGTACTGCTCGTAACTCATCACAAGATGCTGTGGCTGGAGCAGCTGCTATCGCTAAAGAAGGCGTGAAAATTGCTACACTAGCACCTGATTATGCATTCGGAAGAGACGGTGTCGCAGCATTTAAGGATGCAGCAATTAAGCTTGGTGCAGAAGTTGTCCATGAAGAATATGCTGACCCTGCGGCAACTGATTTTACATCTAACATTCAAAAAATCATCGAATCAGAGCCTGACTATCTATTTGTTGTATGGGCAGGAGCAAACTCTCCTTGGAACCAAATTGCTGATATGAAGGTACAAGAAAAAGGAATCAAAATTTCTACTGGAGCTCCTGATATTGCTGCGTTAAAAACAATGCAAGCACTAGTAGGAATGGAAGGATTCACAGTATATCATCACACATTACCAAGTAACGATATTAACGATTGGTTAGTTAAAGAGCATAAAGCAAAGTTTAATGGTGAGGTTCCAGATCTATTCACACCAGGTGGTATGAATGCTGCAATTGCAATCGTTGAAGCTCTTAAAAAGACAAACGGTGATACAGATACGGATACATTGATTAGCACAATGGAAGGTATGAGTTTTGAAACACCTAAGGGTACAATGACTTTCCGTCCGGAAGATCATCAAGCTCTTCAAACACTTTATGCAATCCGTTTAGAAATGGTTGATGGTTTTGACTATCCAGTACCAGTATTAATTCGTGAACTTACTCCAGAAGAAACTGCACCTCCAATTTTGAACTAATAGGTTTGCCTGAGTAGACTTCGGTATTATTACCGAAGTCTACTTATTCGAATAAACCGCGTTCTCTTCTGATAATTAATCCTCAAAATTTACAAGGTGGTGAAGAAGTTGGCTTCAATTATTGAAACTAAGGATTTAACAATTGCTTTTGGTGGACATGTGGCAGTTGACAGTGTCAATTTCACGGTTCCTAAGAATCACTTTAAGTCAATTATCGGCCCGAATGGTGCTGGAAAAACTACATTCTTCAATCTTTTAAGCGGTCAGCTAAGCCCAACTAAAGGGCAGGTGTTTCTAAAAGGTGAGGAAATTACAAAGCTTTCTCCAACGGTTAGGACACGAAAAGGAATCGGTCGCTCCTTTCAGATTACAAATGTCTTCCCGAATTTAACAGTATTAGAGAATGTAAGACTTGCTGTTCAGTCGAGAGCGGGTGTTCGTTATCAAATGCTTTCTCATTTTAAAAAATTTAAGCAGTTCGAAGATAAATCGCATGACATTTTAAAATTAGTGCTTCTTGATAATAAATCTGAGGCAATTGCTAAAAACCTGGCTCATGGTGAAAAACGAAAATTAGAGATTGCAATGTTACTAGCTCTTGAGACAGAGGTGTTGTTGCTAGATGAACCAACTGCTGGAATGTCTCTGGAAGAAGTTCCAACAATCTTAGAAGTTATTAAAAAGATTAAGGCAGAAGGAAATCGAACCATTATATTAATTGAACACAAGATGGATATGATCATGGATTTATCAGATAGTGTCATGGTGTTATTTAACGGTAAACTTTTGGCAGATGGGACTCCAGAGGAAATCATGAATAATGAAACAGTACAATCGGCTTACTTAGGAGGGTTATATAATGACGACACCGCATCTTAAACTTGATGGAGTTGAAACTTATATTGACCAGTATCATATTTTGCAAGGGGTATCTTTTGAAGTTCCAAGAGGTGAAGTGACTGTCTTACTGGGCCGTAATGGAGCTGGAAAAACAACAACCTTACGTAGCATTATGGGGCTTAACCCAGCGGCGAAAGGGAAAATTCTCTACAATGACCAAGAGATACAGGGATTGCCAACTTATACAATTGCAAATAAGGGGATTGGCTATGTACCTGAAGATCAAGGAATTTTTGCTGATTTGACGGTTGAAGAGAATATGAAAGTTGCTATAAAAAAAGAAAATGATGAAACGAAAGAACGCTTAGAATATATTTTAAATTTATTTCCTGACTTAAAGACGTTTTGGAAAAGACGAGGCGGTAATTTAAGCGGAGGACAAAAACAAATGCTCTCTATTGCTAGGGCATATGTTAATGAAAATGATTTACTTCTTATTGATGAGCCAAGTAAAGGTCTTGCTCCAATTATTGTTGAAAAGGTAATGGAATCCATCCAGGAGATGAAAGCAAAAACAACCATTGTTCTTGTTGAACAAAACTTTATTATGGCAAGTACGATTGGTGATCGTTTTTATATCATTGATGACGGCCGTTCGGTTTATCATGGTGAAATGAAAGAACTAAAAGAAAATGAGCAATTACGGAAACAATACTTAGGTATTGCGTAAACGTTAGATTGGAAGGAGGTCATATTGAATGGATGTAATTATTAATTTAACGGTAAATGGGTTGGCAACAGGTATGCTAATCTTCTTGCTCGCAGCTGGGCTAACCCTAATTTTTGGGTTAATGGATGTTCTGAATTTTGCTCACGGCGGTCTATTTGCATGGGGAGCCTATGCGGGTATATGGACTTATACAACTTCAGGAAGCTTTTTAATTGGAATCTTTTGTGCAATGCTTACAGGTCTAATCCTTGGATATTTAATGGAACGTTATATTGTTCAACCAGTTTACGGGAACCATATTCAACAAATCCTCATAACACTTGGATTAATGTTAGTGTTATCGGAGATGTTGAAGGTTGTTTGGGGCCCAAATCAATTAAGTGCAACGACACCGAGTTATTTATCTGGTAGTTGGGAATTTGGTGGGGTTATCTTAATTAAATATCGTTTACTGATTATTGCAGTTGGTTTTCTAGTGTTTTTCCTAATTCATTACATTTTAAAGAATACGAAAATTGGTTTAATCGTCCGAGCGGGTGTTATGGATAAGGAAATGGTTCAATCACTAGGCATTAATATTAAAAAAGTCTTTATGCTGGTTTTCATGGTTGGATCTGCATTAGCAGCACTAGGTGGAGTGTTACTTGGCCCATACTCTGGTGTTATTCATGCAGAAATGGGGCTAGAGTTCGGAATCCTCGCTTTTATTGTTGTAGTTATAGGAGGAATGGGAAGTATAACAGGTTCAGTGTTAGCTGCAATATTAGTAGGGTTGGCAGGTTCGTATATGGCGTACTATGTTCCAGATTTAGCCCTTGCTGTAAACATGCTTCTTATGGCACTTGTATTAATCTTTAAGCCACAAGGTCTATTCGGGATAAAGGGGTGAAAATATGAAACTATTACAAACAAATTCACAAAAGGCAAACCTAGTGTATGTGTTAATGGCTTTCTTTTTACTCCTCTTTCCATTTATGAATGACTCTAGAAGTTTAATGATCATTTTTACACAGATGTTTATCTTTGCGATCTTAGCTATGAGTTATGATATTTTGCTAGGATATACAGGAATTGTATCCTTTGGTCATGCTATGTTCTTTGGGATAGGTGCATATACAACTGGTATCTTTATGAAACAGTTCGATAGTACGACAGTATATTTATTACTTTCTATCGTGGTTGGTGCCATTTTAGCTGGGATTGTAAGTTATATTGTAGGTCTACTTTCCTTACGATTAAAAAGTCACTTTTACGCTATGCTGACTCTAGCATTTTCAGGACTATTCCTTGTTTTAGCTGAAAAGTGGAGAACGCTAACTTATGGGAATGATGGGTTTACGTTTCCAATTCCTGATTATTTAAAAGATAGGTTAACTCTTTATTTAATCTCTTTTGGAGTTATGGTTCTCGTGTTTATCTTCCTAAAAAGATTTACGGAATCACCACTCGGTCGAGTGTTACAAGCAATAAGGGAAAATGAACCAAGAACAGAATCACTTGGTTATAATGTTCTACATTATAAGATTATTGCTAGCGTTGTAGCAGGAGTTATTGCTAGTTTATCAGGATCACTCTATGTGCTTACGCTACGATTTGTAAATACATCTGTATTTACAATGGATATCACACTTGATGCGCTATTGATGACAATTATCGGCGGTGTTGGAACATTAGTCGGTGCAATTATAGGTGCTGGTTTGATTGAATTTGCTCATCATTGGCTAACTGGTCTTGCAAAGGTTCATTGGATTTTTGAACGTTGGATTATTTTCTTCGGAATCTTATACATTTTAGTTGTTATGTTCTTCCCTTACGGACTTGTTGGAAGCTTTAAGCTTTGGTGGTTCAAACGCCGTTCGAAAAAAGGGAAAGAAGATGTTTCAAAACATGACATTGCAAGCTAAAGGAGTAGAGAAGATGAGTGAGAACAGTCAGCTAATTTCTTCGTTTGTGGTCAGATGTAATTTGGTAGATATTGATGAGACATCAGGAAAGAAACAATGGCGAATCAAGGTTAGTCATGTACAAGGTGAAGAAGAAGTGGCTGTGAAAAATATGGATGAGGCGGTTAGCTTCATGAAACAAGTTATTGGAGAGTGAAGAACATTGCCAACAATCGGTGTTGTAAGTACGGGAGTCTATCTTCCTGAAACGTACGAAACGGCGGAGGAAATTGCTGCGAAATCAGGGATTCCACAGGATGTCATAGAGAAGAAACTTGGCATAACACGAAAGCCAATCCCTGGTTCTGCAGATCATACTTGTCAAATGGGAATTAATGCAGCAAAAAAGGCAATTGCTAAAGCAGGTATTGATCCACTATCTATTGATTTGGTTATCTATATTGGGGAAGAGCATAAAGAATATCCATTATGGACCGCGGCGATAAAGCTACAACAAGAGGTAGGGGCTAAAAATGCATGGGGCTTTGATGTGGCAATGAGATGCGGTACGACAGTTATGGCTCTTAAAGTAGCAAAGGACATGATGATTGCTGATCCTTCTATTACTACCGTTTTATTAGCTGGTGGGTACAGAAATGGTGATTTCATTGATTACGAAAACCCACGTACAAGGTTTATGTATAACTTAGGTGCGGGTGGAGGAGCTCTTCTTTTACAAAAAGGGATCCGGAAAAATCAAGTGTTAGAAACGACGATCATGACAGATGGTTCTTTTTCAGAGGATGTTGTAGTGGTTGCAGGTGGTACGAAGGAACCTATTACAGCCGAAGCCATTGAAAATAAACGTAACATGCTTGATGTGTTAGATCCAGAGGGAATGAAGCAAAGATTAGAAGAAAAATCGATGAAGAACTTTTTAAAAGTTATTCGTTCATCACTGGAGAAAAGTGGTTATACCGAAGCGGATATCGACTATTTAGGAATTCTTCATATGAAAAAATCTGCTCATGATTTTGTTTTAAATGAGTTGGGCTTATCTGATACTCAATCCATCTATTTAAATGAATATGGGCATATTGGTCAAATTGATCAAATACTTTCATTAGAATTAGCAGAAGAATCTGGTAAAATAAAAGCAGGTGACATCATTGTTTTGGTTAGTGCAGGGATAGGCTATGCGTGGGGAGCTACAACCATTAAATGGGGGGAATAAGAATGCCGACTATTCAACTGAAATCTGTAAAACTAGCAAACGGAGAAACGTTAGGGTATAGAGAACGTGAAGGTGGAGAACATGTTGTTTTACTAATCCATGGTAATATGACTTCTTCAAAGCATTGGGATTTAGTGTTAGAAAATATGAATGAGGATTATAAGCTTTATGCAGTTGATATGAGAGGTTTTGGTATATCTACATATATGGAACCTGTTAACTCTATTAAAGACTTCTCAGATGATATTAAACTATTTGTTGATGAGCTAGGTTTAAAGGATTTTACGATGGTCGGTTGGTCAACTGGTGGTGCAGTCGGAATGCAATTTGCTGCAGATTACCCTGGCTATTGTCAAAAACTTGTTCTATTAGCTTCTGCCTCTACTAGGGGTTATCCATTCTTTGCCCTTGATGCAACTGGTCAACTCGATGTAACAAAGCGTTTAGTCACAAAGGAAGATATAGATCAAGACCGAGCTAGAACAATACCAGTCCAACACGCTTATGATACAAATGACCAGGCCTTTTTAAAAGGATTATGGAATATGATGATTTACCGTAAAAAACAACCAGAGGAAACACGTTACAATGAATATGTAGAGGACATGTTGACACAGCGAAACCTAAGAGATGTCTATTACTCTTTAAATACGTTTAATCTAAGTAATCATCATAATGGCCTAAATGAGGGTACTGGATTAGTAGAGAATATAAACATTCCTGTTCTAGTACTTCGTGGTGCCGAAGATTTAGTCATTACTGAGAATATGGCAAAAGAAATTGTAGAGGACCTAGGAGATTATGCAACCTTTGTCGAATTGAAAGGATGTGGGCATTCTCCTCTAGTAGATGACCTTGAACAATTGTTAGGAGTCGTATCTGAATTCTTGGAAGAGAAGGAGCTATCAAAATGAGATTACAAGACAGAGTAGCAATTATAACCGGTGCAGCTAACGGTTTAGGCTATGAAGCAGCAGTAACATTTGTAAGAGAAGGTGCCAAGGTAGCACTTGTCGACTTTGACCAAACGGGTGAGCAAAGAGCGGCAGAACTTAAGGACCAAGGCGCAGATGTTGAATTTTTTCAAGTAGATGTAGCCAATCGTGAAAGCGTTGACAACATGGTAACACAAGTACTCAATCGCTTTGGGAAAATCGACATCTTGATTAATAATGCAGGTATTACTCGTGATGGGATGCTAACAAAACTATCACAAGAAGATTTTCAAAAAGTACTTGATGTTAATTTAACAGGTGTTTTCAACTGTACACAGGCAGTTGTCCCTCACATGATTTCTCAAGGTTATGGGAAAATCATTAGTACTTCTTCTGTTTCAGGAGTGTATGGAAATGTGGGTCAAACCAATTATGCTGCAACTAAGGCAGCTGTTGTTGGAATGACAAAAACATGGGCGAAAGAGCTTGGACGAAAAGGCATTAATGTTAATGCAGTTGCACCTGGCTTTATTGAAACCAATATGGTTGCCGCTGTACCTGAAAAAGTAATTGAACAAATGAAATCTATTATTCCCCTGCAACGTTTAGGGAAGCCATCGGACATTGCAAATGCATATCTGTATTTAGCTTCGGATGAAGCTACGTACGTGAATGGCACCACGCTACACGTAGATGGCGGAATAATGATGTAATTTTTACAGATCGAGTGTGCCATTTTGCACTCGGTTTTTGCATTTTTAATTTTAGAAGAAAAATAGACTGTAAGAGGAGCTGGAGTTATGAGAAATGTAGTAATTACATCAGCAGTTCGTTCACCAATCGGTACTTTTGGAGGTGCCTTTAAAGACTTACTTCCAACAGATTTAATCGTCCCTGTTTTAAAGGAAGCTGTTTCAAAAAGTGGCTTGGCAAATGATGAAGTGAATGAAGTTATTTTAGGACATTGTATTCAAAGAACAGATGAACCTAATACAGCAAGAACAGCTGCTTTATTAGCAGGCTTGGCCGATACAACAACTGGCTTTACTGTACAGAGACAATGTGCTTCAGGTATGCAAGCAGTCATTTCCGCTGCACTACAAATTCAAGCAGGCTTATCGGATGTTGTCGTTGCTGGTGGGGTAGAAGCAATGAGTTCTAGTCCATATGTATTGAAGCAGCATCGTTGGGGAGCTAGAATGCAACATGGACAAGTAACAGATACAGTTTGGGAGATTTTAGAGGATCCGATTCATCATATTATGATGGGAGAAACGGCAGAAAACCTTGCTGATCTTCATGAAATCTCAAGAGAAGAGCAGGATGAGGTAGCTTTGTTAAGTCATAAACGTGCATTAAATGCGATCGAAAATGGTTATTTTGACTCTCAAATTGTCCCAATAACAATTAAATCACGTAAAGGTGATATTACCGTTTCAAAGGATGAAAACCCACGTCAGGATTTAACAACTGATAAGTTAGCGGGATTACGTCCAGTGTTTAGAAATGATGGAACAGTAACGGCAGGAAATGCATCGAGTTTAAATGATGCAGCAGCTGCATTAGTCTTAATGGCAGAAGAAGTGGCGATTGAGAAAGGTCTTACACCACTAGCAAGAATTTCAGGATTTTCTCTAGCTGGTGTTGATCCAAAGGTGATGGGACGTGGACCAGTGCCTGCCATTAAAGATGGATTAACCAAAGTGGGATGGTCTTTAGAAGAAGCTGATTTAATTGAGGTTAATGAAGCCTTTGCTGCACAATATATCGCTGTTGAAAAAGAACTTGGATTAGATCGTAACAAAGTAAACGTAAATGGAAGCGGGATTAGTCTTGGTCATCCAATCGGATGTACAGGAGCTAGAATCGTAGTTTCACTTGTACATGAATTACAGCGTCAAAACCTACAAAAAGGTATAGCTAGCCTTTGTGTTGGTGGTGGTATGGGGGCAACGGTATTTGTAGAAGCATTTAAAAAATAATAATAAAGATTATAAAGTTGAGCCTTCTGGTTATAGATTGGCTCTTTTTTTAATGGAATTAAATCGTGCCTTGAGTTGCTGAAAATATCCAACTGGGTGTACGAATAAGGCCTAAATGCACCTTGGGTTACCGGTATTATCTAATTATAGTAACGATTAGGCGTAATCTTACCTGTATTTACCAGTATAATCCAATTACAATAACGAATATGACTTAATCTTACCCTTATTTACTAGATTAATCCAATTACAGTAACGAATAAGGCCTAATCCTACTTGTATTTTCCATTATAATCCAATTATAGTAACAAATAAGACCTAATCTTACCTATATTTACCAATATGATCCAATTATAGTAATGAATAAGGCCAATCGCACCTCTATTTTCCAGTATTATTCAACTTTAGTAACAAATAAGGTCTAGTTTTTCCTCAGACCATTTGTCGAGATGGATTTTACAACTATCCGCATTCCATTGTAACTATCCTGTAACTACTTTCTTATATAGTCATTGTAGATATTGACGATGTAAGGAGAGATTTTTGTGAGGTGGGAATTAGACTGGTTAGCAAACCGAGCTCGAATTTCGCCAGATGCAACCGCTATTGTTGAGGGTGAAGACGGAACTCGTTGGACCTATGGGCAATTAAATACAAGAGCTTTGAACCTAGCAACTTATTTAATGTCTATTGGAGTGAAAAAAGGAGATCGAATCGCGTTATTATCTCCTAACCATATAGGGTACTTTGATATCTTTTTTGCGTGTATGAAGCTAGGAGCCATTTTTGTACCACTGAACTGGAGATTATCAAAAGTAGAAATTTCCTATATACTTACGGACTGCACACCGACCTTTGTTGCAGTTCATAGTACGTTAAAAGAGCTATTGGTTATAGAAGAGGGCAATCAATATTTTGAAATTGATTCAACTGAATATGAGTCGATAACAGAAAGAAAGCAAACGGGCTTTAGTGATATAACAACTGAAATAAACAATAATGATCCACTAGCTATCATTTATACAGGCGGGACAACAGGGAAACCAAAAGGCGCTGTTCTTAGTCATCAATCAATTCTCTGGAATGGGCTCAATACAATTGTAAGTTGGAGTTTAAGTGAGAAGGATGTTACCTTAACTTATCTACCAATGTTTCATACCGGAGGCTTGAATGCTCTATCTATTCCGATTTTATTAATAGGTGGAAAAGTTGTGATCGCGAGTGACTTTGAACCATCCAAAGCAGTGGAACTCATAAATCAAGAGGGATGCACAGTAGTGCTTTTAGTTCCCACGATGTATCACATGATTGTAAACAGTGACTTTTTTAAAGATGTTACATTTCCAACAATGCATACATTTCTTTCAGGTGGTGCTCCGTGCCCATTACCTATCTATCAAGCATTTGAGAAAAAAGGATTAGCCTTTAAAGAAGGATATGGTCTCACTGAAGCTGGTCCCAATAATTTCTTCATCGATCCAAGTATAGCTAGATTTCGAAGAGGATCAATTGGTAAACCGATGATTTTTAATGAAATCAAGCTTATGGGTTTTGATGGAGAAGAAGCTGAGCCTGGTCAGGTAGGGGAACTTTTGATTCGCGGAAAACATGTTTTTGAATATTACTGGAATAACCCTCAAGCAACAGAAGAGGCACTTATAGATGGTTGGCTACACACAGGTGATTTGGCTAAAAAGGATGATGAAGGCTTTCATTATATAGTGGGAAGGAAAAAAGAAATGATCATTTCAGGTGGAGAAAACATTTATCCACTAGAGGTTGAGCATTGTATGAACCAGCACCCTGCTGTGAATGAAGTGGCTGTATTTGCATTACCGCATCCCAAATGGGGAGAAATTGTAGCAGCAGTTGTATCCCTAAAAAGCAACCTGAAAGTTACCGATGATGAGTTAAAAACATACTGTAGGCAGCATTTAGGAAGTTATAAGATTCCAAAATATATTATTTTTGAAAATGAGATACCGAAAACACATGTAGGTAAAATTGATAAAAATTCACTACAGAAGAAGTATGAAAATATTGTTGTGTAACAGGACCCAGTCGGGTCTTGTTTTTTTGAAATTAAAGGATTTCTTCAAATAACATAGAATACGTCAGTAACAAAGAAGTAGGGAGAGTTCATATGCTAGATTATCAATTATTTAAAGGCCAACAGCTTATATTGGATCGAGTAAAGGAAACAGATATTGTTGAAATTGTTACTTGGTATGAAGATGAGGAATTCCTAAGAAATCTCGATGCGATTCCTGCTTTCCCAAAAAGGGAAACAGAAATTGAAAAATGGATAAATAATAATCAGCATAATACGTTTACTATGGCGATCCGCATAAATGATACGAAAAAGATAATCGGTTATGTAGAATTTGATGGGATTCTTTGGAATCATCGGAATTCATGGATGTCCATCGCTATTGGAGGAAATAACCGTGGTAATGGTTACGGCAAGGAAGCTCTTGAGCTTGCACTAAAATTTGCATTTCAAGAATTAAATCTCCATCGAATTCAGCTTACAGTATTTGAGTATAATCATAGAGCCATATCCCTTTATGAGAAAAAAGGATTTAAAAAAGAAGGATCACATCGGGAGTTTTTAGAAAGAGATGGCAAAAGGTATGATATGCATTTATATGGACTACTAAGGCATGAGTGGGTAGGGAACCAATAATTTGTTAGAGTAATCGTAGTTTTCGCAACTTAGGGGAATAATACCCTTGAGGTGGTACCTTTGCTAAAAAAAATGATGTTCTTCATGATTATTTTTCTTTTATTTTCTACAAATACGATTGCCCAAATCAATAATAAAATTGAAATCTTTGATGTAAAACAAGAAAAGGTTGTTTCATCTATTGAAAGAACTCCTGAAATTCAACGAGAGGTCGAAACCTTTCTAAAGAATATTACAGGTGTGTTCAAAAAATTAGATCCAGTTCCTACTTCAGGTTTTATGGTAAAAGTACCATTAGATCCGAAATTTAATCTTGAAAACAACTATATTAAAGCCCAACTAGTAGAAGTAATCGTGGTTTTTTCCATCGATGAAAATCCCTATTTACTGGTTTTCGATAATGAAAATAACTTTTATGCTTTTACCTTCGAAGGGAAAACAGATTCATTCTTAGAAAAATTAAACTATAATCCTATGACCTCAAATTAGAGGTCTATTTTATTTAGGTGTTTTTCTCATTCAAATAAATGTTTGAACAAAACGAAAATATTGCATATAATATATTCAAGTGAATATTTGAATAAAGGGATGATATAGATGACCTCAAAAGATTCATGTGATATTTATTGTTATGATGAGGAAAAAGTAAATCGAATTAAAGGTGAAATAAGTAGTATAGACGTGGCAAGTGTTTCCCAATTGTTTAAAGCTCTTGCTGATGAAAACCGTGCGAAGATTGCCTTCTGTCTTTGTGAAGATGAAGAATTATGTGTTTGTGATATTGCCAATATTATCGGAGCAACTGTGGCAACAACTTCACATCATCTTCGAACTCTCTATAAGCAAGGGATTGTAAAGTATCGAAAAGATGGAAAATTGGCTTTCTATTCTCTTGATGATGACCATATAAAACAGCTAATCCTTATCGCTTTAGCTCATAAGGAAGAGGTGAAATCATGACGGAACTAGAAAAAACAGCCGCTTTAGATACAAAAACATATCGTGTTCAGGGCTTTTCCTGAGCAGGGTGTGCTAAAACGTTCGAGTCGAACGTTAAACACCTGGATGGTGTAAAAGATGCAAAAGTTAATTTTGGCGCTTCAAAAATTACGGTTTTAGGTAACACGTCGATAGAAGCACTTGAAAAAGCAGGTGCATTTGAGAATTTAAAGGTACTAGACGAGAAAGAAAAATTTACAAAACGTGAGCCATTTTGGAAACAAAAAGAAAATATAAAAGTATATATAGCAGCCTTATTGCTTATCACTAGTTGGATCGTTGGTGAGCGTTACCCTGAGGGACATATAATTCCGACATTTGGCTATGCACTTTCAATCTTAATTGGTGGTTATTCATTGTTTATTACTGGTTTAACAAACATCAGCCGTTTAAGGTTTGACATGAAAACCCTAATGACAATTGCAGTTATAGGTGCCGCGTTTATTGGGGAATGGGGAGAAGGCGCAACGGTCGTTATACTTTTTGCGATTAGTGAAGTTTTAGAACGATACTCAATGGATAAAGCACGACAGTCAATTGAAAAGCTAATGGATATCGCTCCAAAAGAAGCACTTATCCGACGTGGAAATAATGAATTGATGGTACATGTAGACGATATCCGAATTGGGGACTTAATGATTGTAAAACCTGGTCAGAAGTTAGCGATGGATGGAGTCGTTACAAAAGGAACATCGACTATTAATCAAGCTGCTATTACCGGTGAAAGTATGCCAGTTGCAAAAGTGATAAACGATGAAGTTTATGCAGGAACCTTAAATGAAGAAGGTCTAATCGAAGTAACTGTTACGAAAAAAGTAGAAGACACGACACTAGCTAAAATCATTCACTTAGTAGAAGAAGCTCAAGCAGAAAGAGCACCGTCACAAGCTTTTGTAGATAAATTCGCAAAATATTATACTCCGTTAATTATCGTTCTCGCTTTCTTTATTGCGACAATCCCACCATTATTTTTTAATGGGGACTGGAGTGACTGGATTTATCAAGGGTTGGCGGTATTAGTAGTAGGCTGTCCATGTGCACTCGTTGTATCAACTCCAGTTGCTGTAGTTACAGCGATTGGTAATGCTGCAAGAAACGGTGTCTTAATTAAAGGTGGCGTATACTTGGAAGAAGCAGGATCTATAAAGGTTATTGCTTTTGATAAGACGGGGACACTTACAAAAGGCGTACCAGTGGTAACAGATGTAGTAGTGTATCGCAGGAATGAAAAAGAGATTATGTCTATTGCAGCTGCACTTGAAAAAGGCTCACAGCATCCTCTTGCCTCGGCAATCATGAAAAAGGCAGAAGACATAGGAGTAGACTTTAGTTCAGTATCTGTAGAAAACTTCAAATCGATTACGGGTAAAGGAATAAGAGCGACTATAAACAACACCATTTATTTTGTAGGTAGTCCTAACCTTTTTAGGGAATTACATCAAACGATTGATCAAGAAACAGAAGAACAGATTATTAGGCTTCAGTCCGACGGAAAGACTGTTATGGTTATTGGTACTGACCAAGAAATATACTCATTAATTGCTGTTGCGGACGAAATTAGAGAATCTTCAAAAGAGGTTATAAGTAAGCTTCACAATTTGGGGATTAAACACACAGTAATGCTCACTGGTGATAACGAGAGAACTGCTTTATCGATTGGAAAAAAGGTTGGGGTTTCAGATATTAAAGCAGAGCTTCTTCCAGAAGAGAAACTTAAATATATTAAGGAATTACGTGCTGATTATCAAGGTGTGGCTATGGTCGGTGATGGAGTAAATGATGCACCTGCTCTTGCAGCTTCAACCATAGGTGTGGCCATGGGTGGAGCAGGAACAGATACAGCATTAGAAACCGCGGATATAGCCTTAATGTCAGATGATTTAAGCAAACTACCTTATACAATCCAATTAAGTCGAAAAGCCTTACGAATTATTAAACAAAATATAACGTTTTCACTAGGGATCAAAGTATTAGCATTGTTGTTAGTCATACCAGGTTGGCTAACATTGTGGATTGCAATCTTCGCTGATATGGGAGCAACATTGCTCGTTACTTTGAATAGCTTAAGGTTATTGAGAATAAAAGAAAAATAGGATAGCATGAGTCCGTCTATTATGTCTAATAAGATAAAGGAAGTGGGTAAAAAGCAAATTGTTTTTACTCCACTTCCTTTTTATTTTTTCTTAAAGGTTATTTTGTTACAAGAAATTGTTAGTGTTTTTTATAGAAAGTATTGAGTTGATTGGAGGGGAGGGTACTTGACTCCTTCGGGAGTAGAGGAAAGGTCGAGACCCCGCAGACGGAACGTCGAGGAGGCTTGACTTCCTCCCCGATGGGAATCCGCTCATGAAAAAGCCGGCAGTTTGGCTTTTTAATGATTCCCCGCGGAAAGCAAGTACCCGGACCGGAAATCAACGGTCTTTATAGCTTATCCACCCGAAATTTATCCTATAAATCTCCTTATCCCTCCAAATTTTCCTGTTACAAAGGGTTTTTAGAAGTAACAGAGAATTATTGATAAATGACAAATGAGTAACTAGGAGTGGCAAAAATGGGCTTAGTGTTAACAAATGAACTGGCAATTAAAATCGAGCAATCAGAAATCGATTGTTTATATTCAAGGTTATCTGCAATTAAAGCAAGAAAAGGTAACCCAATGGGGGTTAACATAGAAAAGTTTGGGCAAGCAACAGCGTTTACTGTTAAGAATATCCCAGGACCAGCTTTTAACACAGTTAAAGGCCTAAGTGCAGGAGATGAAGATCATATTGATAAGATTTTACACTTTTTTAAAGATAAGGACATTCCAGCCCGTTTTGAACTAACACCCGGCCACGTATCTAAGGAGTTACTCTCTTTTCTTTCAAAGAAAGGCTTTATGCAAACTGATTTTCATTCCACCTTATATTCAGCACTTGAATCAGAATGTGAAGAGTATGATGAGCGTGTTCATGTGCGTGAATTGGATATAAGCGAATTTGACCTATTTGGAGAATTATATATTAAAGGCTTTCAACTGCCTTCATTTTTAAAAAGTGGGATTGCGGAAAATAATGAAGTACTTTATAAAAGTGAAAACTGGAAATTCTATCTAGCTTCTGTTGAAAATGAATTGGCAGGTATTGGCGTGTTATTTCATAAAGATGGAATTGCAACCTTAGCAGCAGCAACTACTGTCCCTGAATATAGAAAGAAAGGAGTGCAGACAGCTTTATTAAAGGTACGATTGAATCAAGCGATTAGACAAAACTGTAACTTAGTTGTTGGACAAGCAAGATACGGAAGTGTAAGTCAAAATAACATGGAAAGACTAGGACTTAAAATAGCTTATACAAAAGCAATTTGGACTATGGGATGAGGTTATGAGATTTAAGAATAGCCCATACAATCACTAATGGAGAAGTGCTTTTTAGATTAACTAAAAAAGGACTTGCTTAATTTAATTGGAAAAGCATTATTTATTTTTTCCCTACATAAGATTAATTTGACTCAAACTTTTGCCACTATTCTATATTGATCGTTTAAACCCTATGTGAGAATAGGGTTCTTTTTATAATTTCTGATATTGATACAAAAGGGTGGGATGAACGTGCCTGCGATAGATGGATCAACTTTTTTAAAGAGAATTAGTCAAATACGATCAGAGGTATGGTTTGATGGTGAAAAAATTGACCAAAACATTTGTGAGCATAAAGCATTTAAAGGAATTTTAAAAAGTAAGGCACGACTATTTGACATTCAATTAGATAAAACAAAGCAAGAATTTATGACTTATAAGTCACCTTTAACTGGGGAGCGAGTAGGAACCTCATTTTTGCAGCCTAGAACAAAAGAAGAGTTAGAACAGAGAAGGCTAACGATACAGGAGTGGGCAAAAACATCAGGAGGCATGATGGGTAGATCACCAGACTATATGAATACAGGTATAATGGCTCTGGGTGCTGCTTGGGATGTTTTTCCGGGTAAGTATGGTCAACATATCAAACACTTATATGAAAATGCTAGGGAAAAGGACCTTACATTTTCACACACCTTCGTAAGTCCTCAGGTGAATCGTTCTCTAACATACTATGAAGATAGTGAGCAGCCTATATCAGCACAAGTCGTAGAGGAGAAAAGTGATGGAATAATTATTAAGGGAGCACGATTACTAGCAACACAGGGTGGCATTACCGATGAAATACTAGTTTTGCCTGTGGGCGGGAAGTTCATCGAAGAGCCTTTTGTTTATGCCTTTTCGATTCCCAGTAATACTCCCAATTTAAAGTTTATTTGTCGGGAATCTTTTGGATATCGTGATTCCTCATTTGACCATCCTCTGGCTGCGCGCTTTGAAGAAATGGATACAATCGTTGTTTTTGATAATGTTTTTGTTCCATGGGAACGTGTCTTTCTGTATAAGGATTATGAGACAGCTGCTAACATGTATGAGGAGACGAAGTTTTACCCTTTTTTGCTTCACCAGGCCGTTTCGAGGCAAGTGGTTAAGACAGAATTTTTACTGGGCGTCGCACAGTTAATTGTAGAATCTATTGACATCAGTGGATACCAACATGTACAGGAAAAGGTAAGTGAATTAATTTCTGGCTATGAATCTTTAAAAGCCCTTTTGTTAGTTTCTGAGATACAAGCAAAAGAGGATAAAAGAGGAACAATGATTCCAGATGCGAATCCATTGTATGCAGCAATTACCTCATTTCCACGACTATATCCAAGGTATATAGAAATAGTTCAGCTGCTAGGAGCAAGTGGGTTGATTTCAATTCCAACAGAACGTGACTTTGACTCGGAAATTCGCCAAGACTTAGACCAGTATTTACAAGGAGCATCCTGCAATGCTCTGGAGAGAACAAAGTTATTTAGGCTGGCTTGGGATGTTAGTTTAAGTGCTTTTGGAGGTAGACAAACGTTATATGAAAGATTCTTTTTTGGTGATCCAGTCCGTCTAAGTACAGGATATTATAATGGCTATGAAAAAGATCGAGCTATTTCACTAGCCAAATCATTACTTGATATGGACTAATTGTAAAAGACCTATCCGACTAATGTCGAATAGGTCTATTTAACGATTTTGACAAGGAATGCTCCACTTAAATTATAGTAAATTTAAGAGTGGATTGAAGCGTAAGGCACTTGACTCCTGCGGGATGTGAGGAATATCCGGCGAGACCCCACAGGCGCATAGCGCCGAGGAGGCTCGCATTCCTCCCCGCGGAAAGCAAGTGCCTGCAGCGGAAAGGAACGGTCTAAGTTCATATTGGAAAACAAAAATATCTTTAAGTATTAAAGAACAGGCTTCCAAATCATAAAAATTAACAATAGTGTTCCTAGTGCTGTTGCAATATAAAATTGATTACTAATTTTTGATAATAGTAGATTTTGCTCCTGTGGTAACTCTACCGCATCTTTATTCTTCTCATCAAAAACCCAAGCAGCTAACCTTTTTGATTTTGGCTCAATGATCCCGACTACCACTACTTGAATGATAATATACAGGACCAGGGAACCAATTAGCCAAAGATTCAGAAAGGAGCCATAGTTTCCTAGAATCACAAGCAGAATCCCTGTAAGAACAGCAATCGTTCCTCCGATTTTCGGAAAGTAATTTAGCATTTGCGACATTGCCATAGAATGGCGGAGAGTTATAGCATCTTGATTTCTTCTTAATAACATGTGAGCAAAATAAGTTGGTCCAATTCCAATAATAGCTGATAAAACATGAATGAGTACAAGAACCTTCATGAAAATCACACCTCTTTCTAGTACTTTTTATTTATTGCATAAGTACCATACGAATAATGTTTATGCAATAAATATTTCCAATTATTCCACTTTCCTCATTTTTAACTTACTCCAAATTACAAGGTTCATTGTAAAAAGCCCTATAAGAAGGAGAAGGAGGTGCTTGAAACCGAGAAATTCTAGCAATGGATAGTAATCTCATAACAAAACTTCCTTTTTTTAGGTGTAAGTACCAATGGTATTTAGGTGCTTTCATTCGATAGTTAAAGTAAAATAAACTAATAAACTAATTTTCTTATAGCATATTAAATTCTCATATGGAGGGTTAAATAAATGTCAGTACACTTTATATTGGGACGGGCTGGTAGTGGTAAGACGTCAGCGGTTATCCACGAAATTCGTGAAAAGTTGTTGGACAACCCAACAGGTGACCCACTAGTATATCTTGTCCCAGACCAGATGACGTTCCAATCAGAATACGACCTTATTAACACACCTGGTTTAGGTGGAATGATGCGTGCACAGGTGTTTAGCTTTACACGTCTAGCCTGGCGAGTATTACAAGAAACAGGTGGTATGAGTCGTTATCATTTAAATAACGTTGGGATAAACATGGTCCTTCGAAAAATAATTGAGCAGAGGAAAACTGAATTAAAGGTTTTTTCTCGCGCATCTGAAAAAACTGGATTTATCACACAAATGGAGGAAATGATTGCTGAATTTAAGAGGTATTGCATTTCTGGGGAGAACCTATCAGAAGCCACCCTTGAAGTAAATACAGATGCAAATCAGGTTTTAGCTGATAAGCTACATGATCTAAAGCTAATTTATGATGACTTAGAACTGCACCTTTCCAGTAAGTACGTAGATTCTGAGGATTATTTACGTTTGTTAGCAGAGAAAATAAAAGCCTCTTCATACCTTGAGGATGCCGAAATTTATATAGATGGATTTCATAGCTTTACTCCTCAAGAGTATGAAGTGTTAGGACAGTTGATGAGAAAGTGTAAGTCCGTGACCATCGCCTTAACTGTCGACAAACGCTACGACGATCATCCACCACATGAGCTAAGTCTTTTTAGAATGACTGGTCAAACCTACCAAACCATACGTGAGCTTGCCCGAGAAAATAAAATTGAAATTGAAGAACCACTATTAGTATTAAAAGAATCTTTTGGATTCGCAGAAGCTCCTTCTCTTGCTCACCTAGAGAGA
The DNA here is from genome assembly GCA_014960805.1 of Cytobacillus suaedae. GTDB lineage: Bacteria > Bacillota > Bacilli > Bacillales > Bacillaceae_L > Bacillus_BV > Bacillus_BV suaedae. The sequence continues at coordinate 939,705 of CP063163.1, forward strand.
AACTTTGACACAAGGCCGACTGTTCCCTTTCATTCTGAAGCCGACATTTCCATTGGCCAAGCTGTAAACCGTCGTGCAGAAATTGAAGGAATTGCCAGGGAGATAAGAAAGCTCGTTCGCGAAGATAACTATCGCTATCGGGATATTGCCTTATTGGTCCGCAATTCAAATGATTATCATGAGATGATTGAAACGATTTTTAAAGACTATGAACTTCCTTTTTTTATTGACCAAAAGCGGTCAATGCTTAATCACCCTTTGATTGAATTTATTCGTTCAAGTTTAGAAGTCATTACAGGTAACTGGAGATATGAAGCCATATTCCGTTGTGTGAAAACAGATCTGCTGTTTCCGATAAGTGAAAACAAACACCGTTTAAGAGAAGAGATGGACAAGCTTGAAAACTATTGTTTAGAGTACGGTATTCAAGGAAGCCGTTGGATAACTAAAGACCGATGGACCTATAAGAAACTTCGAGCATTAGAGAACACAGACTTTGGTCAAACGGACAAAGAAAAAGCAATAGAAGACAAGCTGAATTCATTAAGAGACATGATTGTACAACCAATAGTAGCTTTACAGCAGCGTCTTAAAAAAGCACAGGATGGTCGAGGACTGTGTGAGGCACTTTATCTCTTTTTAGAGGAACTTAACATACCGGCCAAAATGGAAGAGTTAAAAATTGAGGCTGAGGAAAAGGGAAATCTTGGAGAGGCAAGAGAGCATGACCAAGTCTGGAAGGCTGTTATTGATTTACTTGATCAATTTGTGGAAATTATGCCTACTGAGCAGGTTAGTCTAAAGCTTTTTAGTAACATGCTTGAATCAGGAATGGAAAGCATGAAATTTGCATTGGTTCCACCTGCAATAGACCAAGTTTTAGTGGCTAGTCTGGAGCGCTCTCGTTTTTCAAACATTAAATGTACATTTATAATCGGTGCAAATGATGGGGTCATTCCAGCTAAGCCTAAGGACGATGGGGTCTTGTCTGAATCTGACCGAGATCGATTGAGTGAGCGGGGAATTAAGCTTGCACCTGGAAGTAGAGAGCTTTTACTGGATGAGAACTTTTTAATCTACAATGCACTAACTAGTGCTGCTCACAAAGTATATGTCAGTTATCCATTGGCTGATGAGGAAGGGAAAGCATTACTTCCTTCGGTTATCCTTGGAAGGTTAAAAGACCTCTTTCCATCCATCCAATACAAATTTTACGTCAATGAACCAGCGGAGTTATCTATAGAAGAACAACTGTTATATGCGGTTAATCCTTCTGTTGCTTTATCCTATTTAACTGCACAGCTTCAAACATGGAAAAAATTATATCCAGTAGAGCCTCTGTGGTGGGATATTTATAACTATTTTATGAAACATGAACAACTAAAAGGTCAAGCGAAGCATGTGTTAGGGAGCTTGTTTTACAAGAATACACCCGAAAAGTTGTCACCAGACCTTTCAAAAGAGTTATATGGTGAAACGATTCAGGGAAGTGTTTCGAGAATGGAAGTCTTCCAAGGATGTCCGTTTTCTCATTTCGTAAGCTACGGTTTAGGCTTGAAAGAGCGAAATGTATTCCGATTAGAAGCACCTGATATAGGGCAGCTTTTTCATGCAGCACTTAAACAAATTGCAGATATGCTTCATGCTCGAAAATTGGATTGGCGTGACCTTACGAAAGAGCAATGTAATCAATTAGCAATAGAAGCAGTAGATTTGCTTGCTCCAAGACTGCAAAGAGAAATTTTATTAAGTTCGAATCGATTTCAATACATTAAAAGGAAATTACAACACATTATCAGTCGTGCGTCTGGTATCTTAAGTGACCATGCGAAAGCAAGTGGATTTGCTCCATTAGGGTTAGAAATTGATTTTGGTAAAAAAGGCCCTTTACCTCCGATTCAAGTTGATCTTGATAATGGGAGCAAAATGGAACTGATCGGCCGTATTGATAGAGTGGATAAGGCTGAGAGTTCCAAGGGTATTCTTTTACGTATCGTCGACTATAAATCCAGTCAGAAGAGCTTAAACTTGTCTGAGGTATACTATGGGCTAGCTTTACAGATGTTAACTTATTTAGATGTGGTAATCACTCATTCAAAGGATTGGATTGGAGACAAGGCAACACCAGCAGGAGTGTTATACTTCCACGTTCATAATCCGATGATAAGTAGTAAAACAGCCATGAGTGAGGACTCAATCGAAGAAGAAATCTTTAAACGCTTTAAAATGAAAGGTCTATTACTTGGTGATGAAGAAGCTGTTCGTTTGATGGATCAGAACTTAGAAACTGGCTATTCTCAGATTGTTCCAGCTGCCATCAAAACAAAGGGTGGTTTCTACTCAACTTCAGCGATTGCAAGTGAAGAAGACTTAGGACATTTACGCACACACATTAGGGGTATTTTTAAGAACATTGGTAATCGAATTACCCAAGGGAATGTTGACATTAATCCCTATAAGTTAAAGGATAAAACCCCTTGTACGTATTGTTCATATAAAACTGTTTGTCAATTTGACCAATCAGTTGAAGACAACGACTATAGAGTCCTAGTTCAAGAGAAAAATGATGATGTACTTGAGAAAGTAAGGAAGGGAGGAACTAGCCTTGAGTTCTAATCAAACCGAAAAACCGATTGGCAGCCAGTGGACGGACGATCAGTGGAAGGCGATTGTATCAAGTGGAAAAGATATCTTGGTTGCTGCGGCTGCAGGTTCAGGGAAAACAGCAGTATTGGTTGAGCGCATCATCAAAAAAATCCTTTCGACAGAAAATCCAATTGATGTTGACCGACTTCTGGTTATGACATTCACAAATGCTTCAGCCGCAGAAATGAGGAACCGGATTGGTGAGGCACTTGAAAAAGCATTAAAAGAACAGCCAGCCTCCCTTCACTTAAGAAGGCAGCTAACCTTATTAAATCGTGCATCCATCTCAACCATTCATTCCTTTTGCTTGAATGTAATTAGAAAGTATTACTATATGTTAGATATCGATCCGGGATTTAGGATAGCTAATGAAACGGAGGGGGAGCTTCTTAGGGATGAAGTATTAGAGGAGCTCTTTGAAGAGTATTATAGTTCCGAGTCGAATGAGTTATTTTTTGATTTAGTGGATCGTTATACGAATGACCGAAGTGACTCAGACTTACAAGATATGATACGTAAGCTGTATGACTTTTCAAGGGCTCATCCCAATCCTGAAAAATGGTTGGATGAAATGATAGCAAATTATGATGTCCGCGAGGATACGGAGATGGAGGACACCTCTTTATATCCATATCTAATGGCAGATGTATTGCTCAACTTAAATGGAGCCAAGAATCGTTTACTACAAGCCATGGAATTAACAAAGCAACCTGGAGGACCAGCCCCACGTGCAATTACGATAGAAACAGATTTAGAGCAACTAAATCGAATACTATCTGCAAGTAAAATGTCCTGGTCGCATCTTTATGAAGAAATGCAAAACTTAACGTTCCCTAGTGCAAAACCTTGTAAAGGTGATGAGTACGATCCGGATTTACTTAAGAGAGTTACAAAGCTACGAGATGATTCAAAGGATCAGGTTAAGAAAATAAAAGAAGAACTTTTTAGTCGTCAACCAGCAAATTACTTGAAAGATTTGCGTGAAATGAAAGATGTTATTTCAATGTTGGTTACATTGGTTAAAGAATTTGGAAATCGATTCCGAAAATTAAAAGAAGAGAAGGGTCTTGTCGATTTCTCGGACTTAGAGCATTATTGTTTAGAAATATTGGCTAATCAAAATGATGGATTAGACCTAATTCCTTCTGATGCTGCTCTAGATTACCGCGAACAGTTTGAAGAAGTACTCGTTGATGAGTATCAGGATACAAACATGGTTCAGGAATCCATTTTACAATTAGTTACGAAGGAAGGCGAAGTAAGCGGAAATTTATTTATGGTTGGAGATGTAAAACAATCCATTTATCGATTCCGTCTTGCAGAACCATTTTTATTTTTAGGTAAATATAAACGTTTTACCAAGGATGGAGATAACACAGGTCTACGAATTGATCTATCAAAAAACTTCAGAAGTCGAGCAGAAGTTCTTGATGGTACGAATTTTTTATTCAGACAGATCATGGGAGAAACAGTTGGAGAAATTGAATATGATCACGACGCAGAGCTAAAGCTGGGAGCAGCTTATCCTGAGAATAATGATATGGCAGCAGAGCTATTAATTATTGAACGTGAGGGGAAGGAAGAAGCCCAATCTTCCACAGAAGAAGATAGTGAAGATGAAGTGTCCGTTCAGTTTGATCAAGCCGAGTTAGAAACTGCCCAACTTGAAGCAAGGTTGATGGCAAAAAAGATTAAAGAACTTATTCAAAATCAGTACCAGGTATATGATTCAAAGCTTAAAAGAACAAGAAATATTACGTATCGTGATATTGTTATTCTTTTACGTTCGATGCCTTGGGCTCCTCAGATATTAGAGGAATTTAAGCAACAAGGAATCCCTCTATATGCCGACCTTCGTTCAGGTTATTTTAACGCAACTGAGGTAGCGATCATGATGTCCTTACTAAAGGTGATTGACAATCCATTTCAGGATATACCGCTTGTGTCGGTGTTAAGGTCACCTATTGTAGGATTAGATGAAACGGAATTAGCGGTGATTCGCATTTCTTCAAAGCAAACCTCCTATTATGAGGCAATGACCGCTTTTATAAAAGAAGGTCATACAGATTCTCAATTAGTAAATAAGGTAAAAGTTTTTTATGAAAACCTTCAAAGATGGCGGACAGAGGCCCGCCATGGGGGGCTATCAGAGTTAGTTTGGCAACTATACCGTGAAACAAAGTTTTATGATTATGTAGGTGGGTTACCTGGAGGGAAACAGCGTCAGGCCAACTTGAGAGCTTTATATGACCGTGCTCGTCAATATGAGGCAACTTCCTTTAGAGGCCTTTTCCGTTTTTTACGATTTATCGAAAGAATGCAGGATCGTGGAGACGATCTAGGGACTGCTCGGGCTTTGGGGGAACAAGAGGATGTAGTTCGTCTAATGACCATTCATAAAAGTAAAGGACTCGAATTCCCTGTAGTATTCGTTGGAGGATTATCGAAGCAATTCAACATGATGGATTTAAATAAAAAATACCTGCTAGACAAAGAATTAGGTTTTGGTTCTAAATTTGTAAATCCGAAATTACGTATTAGTTATCCGACGATAACCCTTTCTACAATGAAAAAGAAGATGAAGCTTGAACTGATAGCAGAAGAAATGCGTGTATTATATGTTGCACTCACACGTGCAAAAGAAAAATTATATCTTGTTGGAACAGTTAAAGAGTTTCAAAAACAGACTGAAAAGTGGCAGGATGAATTGGAGAATAAGAATTGGTTACTCTCCGACCACAGAAGAGCTCTTGCTAAATCGTATATGGATTGGATAGGACCTGCTTTAATACGACATAAAGATTGTGGTCTTCTGCGGGGAGAAGAGGCAACCGTTCAACGTGTGCCAGATGAAATAAAAAATGACTCAGCTAAGTGGGTCGTAGAACTGATTCATTCGGGGAGCCTTCAAGAAGTATTTGTTGACGACAAAGAAAATGATGCAGAGTTACTTGAGGCATTAAAAATTGGTAGTCCCGTTACAATAGAAAGTCCTTATAAAGAAAAACTAATAAGCCAATTAGAATGGATCTATCCTAATCAATTGTCGGCCTCACATCGTTCCAAACAAACTGTCACGGAAATCAAAAGGCAGCATGATAGTATTGATGAGAGTAGTTCCACGGAATTTATTCGGAAAATGACACCTAAGCTTGCTGATCGTCCACGTTTTATGCAGGAAAAGTCATTGACACCTGCTGAAAAAGGAACAGCGATGCATATGGTTATGCAACATATTGACTTTTCAAAGGAAATGAATGAAACGAGCCTACGTGAACAGATTGCAAGAATGGTAAATACTGAACTCCTAACAAGTGAACAAGCCGAAGGAATTGATATTGCGAACATACTCAGCTTTTTCCATACTGAAATTGGTAATAGATTAACTAAAGCTCCGTATTGCAAACGAGAGATTCCATTTAGCTTGGCCTTGCCAGCGAAAGAGGCCTATGCAAAATGGGAGCAGGCAGAAGAAGAAAATATATTGGTTCAAGGTGTTATAGATTGTATATTTGAGGATGAAAATGGTTTAACGCTAATTGATTATAAAACTGATGCAATCACAGGCAGGTATAAAGGTGGCTTTGAAGAGGCTAAGCCTATTTTAGAAGAAAGATACCGAACTCAAATTGAATTGTACACAAAAGCAATCGAATATATTTGGAAGAAGCCGTTAACCAACCGATATTTATATTATTTTGACGGCGGACATTTACTACAATTATAGGATGTAAGATTTATCGACAAATCTAGTTAAAAGCCCACGACATTTACCTACTAGTTGAATATCCTTTATTGAACAACAAATTAGGTACATGTGGAGGTAAACAGATGAATCAACAATTTCCTATTCATGCGTATGACACGAGAACTTTAAGAAGACCATACATTAGACCAAGAAGACCTTTAGGCTATGGGTATGGTGGATTCGGTGGACCACTTGTAGGTGGAGTATTAGGTGGCCTGCTTGGAAGTACATTACTGAACCCTTACTTTTATGGACCGACTCCGTTCTACCCGCCATATCCATATGGTTTTGGCTATGGTTATGGTTACCCTGGGTTCTGGTGGTAAAAATGAGAAGAAACTATCCTATTGAAGAGGATAGTTTCTTTTTTTATCTTAATTTAATTAAGCATTGGCAGTAATGTTGGAGTCGTTTGCATCTGGATCGATTGCATTGGTTGCACTAAATACATTGTTTACGATATGGAAGTCACCCGTATTTGCTGCGCCAGAGCCAAGCGAACTTTTTGAAGACCCTTTTGGTGAAATATAAAAAGAGTCACCCAAATTCAACACCCCTTCATTACTATTAATATTTACAGGACCAACAACTGATGGCATAAAAAACATCCTTTATAAATTTATTCTTTAATTACTCCCTCTTCATCACTAAGTATTTGTCGAATATGCTTAACTCGTGATTCAGAAGAGATGTTTTCAGTAGACCCAACGTGGACTATCCCTGATGCTGAAATGGCAGTAACCTTGATGTTATTTACTTTTATTGTAGGCTTTACATTGTTTTGTATCATGTTTACTCTTTCGTAGAAATAAGGTTGTCTAAGGGGCTTGGTGAAAACAGGATATTCTTCAAATCTTCCTTCAGCTCCAAAAAAAATCTGTTTCTCTCTTTGAACAGCAAGTGCTCTTGAGAAGGGACGGAGATTTGTAGAGTCACCAATTTGTACTACAGAACCCAGACCTACTGAGTTGACATAGATAGAATTGACTTTTGATAATCTTTTTAACATAGTGTAAGCTCCTTAAACTGCAGGTGTAAGTGGAACAAATGGTCCAATGATCAGTGACTCTGCAGGAGTATCAAAAGATGAAGACAACGATATCGTTTTCGTATCACCAATTAAAAAGATAGATGAAGTTGATACACCAACAACGTGAATATTCCCAACACTTAATTCTTTGTTGACAACTGTGAAATTCATCTTAGTTGCCTCCTTTCATATTGTCTGGAAGATTAATTATGAAAGCATTAATGGCGTTTTCTATATCAACTTTTATGTTAGCTACAACATTGTTATGAATGATGTCAGGTTCATTACGTGGAAGGGATGGGTTAGACAATTGCTGATTAAGGTGATATTCAATTCTAGTATCAAGTTGTTTAGAGATATCATCAATAATGAAATCTCGGTGGGCTTGATCTAAGGTAGCTCCGTGCTTTTTCTCGAGCGCATGGATTAAATCTAAACACTCATCCTCTAAGTAGATAGCCACTTCTCCCCGTATTCCCTTTACATACTCTCTGTTGAACTGGTTATGAGGCGGGACCTGCATAGGACCTTGCGAAACTGAAAAATCATCAATTGCCCCAGTATCAGAGGGATTCAGTCCAATATTTAATGTACCCTCAAGTGTTTCCACTTTTAATTGATCAAACTTATACTCAATTCTTTCAATGTTTGTACTCGGTTTTTGCTTAATTTCTTTAATTTCATTTTCTAATCGTAAGATAACAGTCTCTAAATTGTTAATTCTTTCATTCTGTTGTAATACATGTGTATGGAGCTGCTGTAAGTATTGAGTCATATCGTAAGACATATACATTAGAATCCCTCCTAAGCATTAAAAATCCAATTTTTATATTTATATATTCAGTAGTAGCTAATTAGGTGAATGCCTAGGGATTAACTGTAGAAAGTGGAACAGCCGGGACAAATTCTGATGCATCTTCAGTTACAACTGTTTGGTCAGTGGCTATTTCAGGTGCAGGTTGTGTGTATCCTCCAGTATTATATAAATTACTCAAAGGCTTAATGATCCCTGCACTACCAATTTGTAATACAGATGAGTTTGCTACTGATCCGACTCGCAAATAATTGATGCAAATGCTCTGATTGATGTAAAAGTTCATTCATGACCCTCCTTGCAAGGTAGAATTTGCAGATAAAGGTGTTAAGCATTACCTGTAATAGGCTGATCGACGGCATCTCTATCATAAGTGTTCGTTGAACTTTGTCTATTAAGGACATATAATCCATCACCAGTATTAAAAGATCCTGCTCCTGCAAAGGTTTTCGCATTACTAACGGGTGATATTGTAAATACATCACCGATATTAAACACAGAGCTTCCCCCAACACTATTTACTTTTACTGCTCCAACGAAAGCTGGCATAACTAAAACACCCTTTAATGATAATCTGATGGTTCAGTATATGACGAAGGCCTATACGACGTGAATTTTCTTATTTAGTGCAAGATGAAGAGTAATTATGTCTAGAATATTTTCTGGCAGTCAACTATAATGAGAAAATGGTAAAAATTATCAGTGTAGGAGTGTAAAGATGAATCAATTAACACCTATTCAAGGAAAAGAACGAATCCAATCGATTGATATTATTCGAGGATTAGCGATATTGGGGATATTTTTAGTAAATATGGCAGCCTTTAATTCACCAGTACTTTATATGGGGCCGGATTGGTGGACAGATAAACTGGATCTTTGGACAAAAGATTTTATCAATCTATTTGCCCAGGCAAGTTTTTACACAATGTTTTCATTTCTGTTTGGTTTTGGAGTTATGATATTTAAAGAACGTATTATAGAAAAAGGATTCTCTTTTCCAAAACTCTATTTTAGAAGGTTATTTGTGTTATTGATAATAGGGTCCATACATGCCTTTCTTTTCTGGCATGGAGATATATTAATTACTTATGCAATTATCGGGGTTATTTTCTTTTTATTTCATAAGGTAAAGCCCATCACATTGTTGGTATGGTCCCTAGTGTTAATCATTATTCCGACAGTATTAATGACAGGGCTACTCTTATTAGCTTTATTATTTGAGCCATCTGCCTTAACACTTCCTTATGATGACAAAATGAGTGAACAATCGATGGAGGTATATAGTACAGGAACCTTTGCCGAAATTACCTCTCAACGGTTTCAGGATTGGTATATGGTCAATGGCCCATTTAATTTTCCGTTTATGCTAGTGACTCTGTTACCAATGTTTTTACTTGGAGCCCTAGCTGCAAAAGTTAAATGGTTTTCAAAAGTAGATGAGCACATTAAGTCCATTAAAATTGTCTGGGTTATTACGTTGATAATCGGAGTACCCTTAAAACTTCTTCCTTATTTATTTGGGCAAAACTTGATGACAGAATTTATACAGGATACAATTGGTGGTCCTGCGATTGCTATATTTTACATAACGAGTATTCTTCTCCTATTGAGAAAAACAATGTGGCAGTCCTTACTATCACCATTATCCTATGTTGGTAGATTGTCACTCTCAAACTACTTACTTCAATCCATTACCTGTACGTTATTGTTTTATAGTTATGGCTTAGGTTTCTATGGAAAAGTAAGCCCATTTGTGGGATTGATTCTAACACTTGTTATTTTTAGTATTCAAATCATCCTTAGTAGACTATGGCTAAACCATTTTAGATTTGGACCGGTAGAGTGGCTGTGGAGAAGTTTGACTTACGGTAAGAAACAGCCACTTAAGATAAAACAGTAATAAAAAAAGCATTCGCTATTAAAGCGGATGCTTTTTTATGAGACAACCGACTTAGCGGCAGGGGTTGTATTACTTGATTCTTGTGATTCCATAGCTTGTCCATATAAATTCAATAATTTGTCTAGCTCCTGGCTACACTGAATGGTTTCTTTTGCAGTGAATCCATATTCCTGTGCTAGAGTTATCATTTTTATTCTCTTGGCTTCTATAATTAATCTTAACATATGACTATCCCCAATAAATTTTATAGTACTTCGGTCACGAAAAATTTATGTAAAGTAGGCTAGTAGTACTATACCTTTTTCAGTTGAGTCTTATCTCATTTCTCCAGTGCACCTTATAATAAGTGCATGCGATTGTATAAATATTATAGCCTCAAATTCCTAAAAGAAAACCGATTCGTCAAAACATATCGTAAATTTACAAAAGACTACAAAATTCTACAAACGAAACAATTAATAGGACTTTTTGTTTATGGGTAATAAAAAGAAGTAGTGAATTATATCCTGTCAGAACTAGAAAATATATAGTGTTATTTACCTATTATTTTATTAAATATTCTGACAATAAATAAGTCTTTTGCAGGATTGTCGATTTTAGTTAGGAAATTTATCATAAAAGCAAGAGATCAGTCGGAAAAGTGAAAAAATTGCTGAATCTCGATAAAGGCAAACCTGATGAAAATCAGTGACGCAAAGCTACAGGGGCTAACGTGCAACTTGCACTATGCCAGCCAGCTACCGAAAGATACAGGGTGTAGTCTATCTATGAGTCTACAATTCTTTATTCCCCCTTTCGGTAAAAGGCAGGGGCTATTTTTGTTGGAGAGAAGAGGTGAAAAAATGAAGCTTATGAATCTGACAAACAATGAAATACTTGCAAGTGATATGAGACAAGCTTACAGCTTTCATAAAAGATTATTCGGATTAATGTTTACTCGTTCACTTGCATCAGGTTCTGGGCTCCACATCAAACCCTGCCGGTCAATCCATTCGTTTTTTATGAACTATTCAATTGATGTACTTTACATATCGAAACAAAATGAAATTGTTGCGATAGACGAGCATTTCTCACCACGCAAGATCGGAAAGGTGCATGCTCAGGCAAGTTCAGTAGTTGAACTTCCAGCCGGTACAATCAAGAATACCAACACCATGATAGGACATAAACTACAAATAAAAACTAATTGATAGGGAGAGATTTATAATGATGAACAAATTAAAAGGGCTAGTAGTAGAAGAGCAAGGTCAAGGGATGACTGAATACGGATTAGTATTAGGAGTTATTGCGGTTGGGGTAGTGGCAACTTTAGTAGCATTAAAAGATGAGATTCAAGACATGTTTACTGCAGTCCTAACTAGTGTAAGAGGTAGAGATGCTTCATAATAGAGCATTTTAAGCAAGGGTCTTGCGTTACTATAACGTAAGGCCTTTTTTAAAAGGATAAGGCAGAAGGAAGGTTCTATATGATCATTGATATCATGCTTATTGTCGTGCTAGTGACTTGTTTATTAACAGATCTAAAGTCCCGAACTATCTATAATAAAGTAATTTTTCCAATGCTTGTACTATCATTTACTATACATGCCTTCACACCAGTTGGTTCAGGAGTTATATTTTCATTATCAGGCTTTGGTACAGGATTAGGTTTATTACTTATTCCCTATTTATTGGGAGGAATGGGAGCAGGAGATGTAAAGCTTTTAGCTTTAATTGGAGCGATGAAAGGAACGGTATTTGTACTATATACAGGAGTGTACATGGCTTTAATAGGTGGTGTGATTGCATTAGGAATTATACTGTTCCGAAAAGGCGTCCTTTTTCGGCTGAAATCAATTTTTTTAACAATTGCGGGATTAAAGCATGGGGTTAAAATACCTCTAGCCCTAGACAAGGATTCCCTCAAAGCAACCTATCCTTATGGTGTCGCCATAGTTGGTGGAGCATTTATAAGTTTATTTGCAAAAGGGTGGATACTTTTATGATAAAAGAAGAAAAGGGTCAATCATTGGTAGAGATGGCGTTGTTGCTACCTTTATTACTATTATTACTTGCCGGAATCTTTGATTTTGGTAGATTACTATACTCTTATACTCATCTTCATTTAGCAACACAAGAAACGGTCCGTTTGGGTGGATTAGGACGAGGAGATGCTGAAATCACTCAGTTTGCCAGAAACTATATTGACCTAGGGGATTCTAGTTTATTAAAAGTTACTATTTCACCAACAGAGGAATATAGAACTTCTGGAGAATATATGAGTGTAACTCTTGATTATCCAATAGAAATCGTAACCCCATTTTTTTCAACTTTTTTACCAACTCCACTTATTTTATCCACTGAATCGACCATTCGAGTTGAATGAAGAGGTGAATAAATGAAAAAGAACCTGAAAAAGTTTTTACAAAAGGAAGAGGGAAATGTGTTGTTACTTGTTTCATTAGCCTTTATGGGTTTACTTACAATGGGTGGGCTCGTTATGGATGGTGGAACGATGTATATGACAAAGAGCCATCTGCAAAAAGTGGCCAATGCAGCCGTTCTATCAGGTGCACAGGAATTAACGAACACTGAAATTGCGGTAAGGGATGTAGTAAATGAGGTTCTACTTGCTCATGGAGAAGAAGGTCATCTTCAAGGGATAACTATAACAATGGGTGAACGAGTAGAGATTGAGTTAAAGCAGACTGTACCCTTAGTATTTTCAAAGCTATTAGGGTTTGCGACGGTAGATGTGCATAGTAATGCTGCAGCTGAATTAAGAGTGATGGGAAGAGCAATTGGTGCGGCACCTCTTGGAATAGATGATTCAATTAACCTAGATTATTACACTCAATATAAACTAAAAGTCGATTCAACTGGGGTAGAATATGGTAATTTTGGTGTGTTAGCCCTTGGTGGATCTGGGGCAGCAACCTATGAAGATAATTTAAGGAATGGATATCAACAAGAGGTAAGAGTGGGAGATATTTTAAATACGGAAACAGGTAATATTGCCGGTAAAACAAGGTCTGTTATAAAAGAGCGGGTAGATGGGTGCTTACATATGGCCGAGAGTATGTATGAGCGTGACTGCTCAAGGATTATTCTTATTCCAACCTATAAACCATACGGAGATTATGTAAACCAAATGCAGCAAATTCAAATTACTGGCTTTGCTTATTTTTATATATTAGACCCAATGGATTCAAAAGATACTTCAATTACAGGAATGTTTATAAAAAGAGCTGGTACTGGGTTTGAAGAGCCTAATAGTTTAAATAAAGGTGCCTTTAGCATTAGATTAACAGAGTAGGTGAAAACATGAGATCAAAAATAATTATGCTTCTAGCTCTAGTAATGGGAATCGTTACAACTGTATTATTCTTCAATTATATGAATCAATTTGACACACAAGCAGTGATTAATGAAAACACAGTCCCGGTAGTTCAGGCAAAGGGGCTTATCAAGGAAAATCAAAGAATTACATCTGATATGCTGGTTATCGCTCAAGTGCCGAAAGATGGAATACATCCTCAAACGATTACCGAGTTTTCACAGGTTGAAGGTCAATACGCTACATCGGACATAGAGGCAGGAGAAATCCTACTATCTCACAGAGTAAAATCAGAAAAGGAAGAAACACTATTCGTTTCTAGAAAGGTGACGGATGGACATCGAGGAGTTTCAGTAGGTGTAAATTTTGTCCAATCTGTATCAAACTTAATTGAGCCAGAAGATGTAGTTGATGTTGTCTTCAGTGAAGTGGTGAAGGTGAATAATATTGATACGGTGGTTACAAAACAAATCCTATCCAAGGTTCGAGTACTTGCAATAGGTCGCAAAATGATTGCAGCTACTAGTGAAGACGAAGTATATGCTGAATATAGCTCAGTAACATTAGAACTCAAGCCTGAGGATTCCGTAACTTTAATCAATGCATCAGAACGGGGAAACATTCATTTAACGATTCATACCAAAATTGTACCACCGACAAATGAGTAAGGTAGAGAATAAAAGATACACATGTGACTAGGGATTAGACTAGACCGAGGTGAAAATTCATGACAAACAATCAAATGATACAGCAGGGTAAAAAGAAACGAGGAGAATTGATTGCCGTTTGTAGTGCAAAAGGTGGGATAGGTAGGACCACATTAACGGTTAACCTGGCTGTTGCCTTATTTAAAAAGAATATCTCTATTAGTATAGTAGACGGTGACTTCCAATTCGGTGATATTGGTCTTGCTATGGACCTTCAATCAACATTCACAATTAAAGATGTTGTTGAAGAAATTGATCGTCTGGATGAATTTAGCCTTGCTAGCTATCTATGTAATCATGGGACAGGGGTAAAAGTTCTACCAGCACCCGACCGTCCAGAATACGCCGAAGTTGTAAGCGATGAGATATTAAGTAAAATACTAGATTTATTACTTGTTCAGCAGGATTATGTAGTTGCTGATACGGGTGTAGGATTGCAGGAAAAGACACTTCAATTTATAGAAAAAGCGGATCAAGTATTAGTTATAACAAATCTTGAAATGGCTGCATTAAAAAATACAAAATTGATGTTGGAAACACTTGAAGTGCTAGGATTGCGTGAAAAGGTAAAAGTAGTTATTAATCGTGCAACAATGGATAGTGTTATACAGGCAAGCGATGTACCAGAAATCTTAGGAGAAGATGACCCTATCTATATTCCAAATGATTTTCAGATAGCATCACAATCTCTTAATATTGGAATACCTTTTGTAATGAATCAAGGTAAGACAGAACTAGCAAAGTCAGTATTTAAAATGGCTGAACAATTAACAACCCGTCGTGAGATCTCATTAATTAAAACCAAAAAGCCATCAATAATTTCTAAGTTCTTAAATCGCAAGCGTTTAAAGGAGGAGACTGCTGAATGAGCTTATTAAATAGAATAAAAGAAAAGGAACAAGAGCGTCAGGAAAGCGTCTCTCTTGAAACTCCACCTCCAATTCAACCTGATTACATTCCAAAGAAAGATTTAGTCTCAACATTTAGAGAGAGTAGAAAGCAAGAAACTCAGAAAAATAGCCCTCGCCAAATGGTAGCTGATAAACATCAGGAACTGAAAAACCGCCTACATAAGCAAATTCTATCTGAATTGAAGGACGATAATGTGGAAGAAATTATTCCGCAGCTTGATGCAATGGCTATTGAAATTATTAAAGAAGACGAATCCTTTCGTGGGAAAATTGATCGAAAACGAGTGATTGATGAGCTTATAAATGATTTAACAGGGTTTGGACCAATTAATCCACTGTTAATGGATGAGAATGTTACCGAGGTAATGGTTAACGGTCCTAATCTTGTCTACTGTGAACGCAAAGGGAAAATTGAATTAACTTCGGTTAAGTTCCGAGATGACGAGCATGTTATGAACATTATTGAAAAAATTGTCTCACCAATTGGCCGAAGAATTGATGAAAGTAGTCCAATGGTAGATGCGCGATTACCTGATGGTTCTCGTGTGAATGCCATAATTCCTCCACTCGCTTTAAACGGCCCAACTATTACTATTCGTAAGTTCTCGAAGGACCCTTTTCAAGTGGAAGATATGATTAGCTTTGGAACATTAACTGAAGAAATGGCAGTGTTTCTTGAGGCTTGTGTTAAAGCAAAATTAAATGTTTTTGTGAGTGGTGGGACAGGTTCAGGAAAAACGACAACCCTTAATGTTCTATCAAATTTTATCCCATATGATGAAAGGATTATTACAATTGAAGATGCGGCTGAGCTTCAGTTAGGACAGGAACACGTTATATCGCTTGAATCTCGGCCACCTAACATTGAAGGCAAAGGAGCTATCACAATACGTGACTTGGTACGAAATTCTTTAAGGATGAGGCCGGATCGTATTGTTATTGGAGAGGTACGTGGGGGTGAAGCATTGGACATGCTTCAAGCCATGAATACAGGACATGATGGCTCACTCGCTACAGGTCACTCCAATAGTCCGCGTGATATGATTGCTCGTTTAGAAACGATGGTATTACTTGCTGGAATTGAGCTTCCGATTAAAGCCATTCGTGAGCAGATTGCAGGTGCAGTCGATGTCATCATTCAGCAGGCCCGACTCAAAGATGGTTCAAGGAAAATTATTAATATCACTGAAGTGCAGGGTCTTGAAGGAGATGTGATTGTTCTACAGGATATCTTTAGTTTTAAGCAAGAAGGTGTAGATGCGAACGGAAAAGTAAAAGGTAAGCTTGTTCCAACAGGCGTACGCCCGAGATTTTACGAGAGGCTAGAAGCCTCTGGGATTCACATTCCTACGAGTGTGTTTATTGAAGAGGAGGAATGGGTGACATGAAATGGCTTGTCTTAATCCTCTTTCTTTTTAGTGCTTATCTGTTTTTTACAGCGATTCTCCAGAATATCTTTATTAGGGATAAAAGTTTAGAAAAAAGAATGATAAGGTACTTAGAGGTTAGTGAGAAAAAAGGCTTTAACCGTAAAAGATTTAATCTCATAGTTCAAATGCAGCTGACCAAACAAAGAATTCGAAAACAAGTATTAACAAAGGAAAAGAATACTAAGCTTGAAGTCATGCTTGATCGGGCCGGACTACACTTAAGGCCTGAAGAATACGTGATTTTTCAATGGATATCCACTGCATTAACAGGGGGTATTCTATATTTAGCATCAGAAAATCCATTCTTTTTATTCCTTGGAGCAGTAATCGGATTCATGTTGCCAAAATGGTATGTAAAGAAAAAACAAAAGGAACGAATGACCAGGTTTAATGAAGGGTTACCAGATATGCTTACAACAGTCGTAGGTTCACTTCGAGCTGGATTTAGTTTCCCCCAAGCCTTAAAGGCTGTGGTAGAAGAGGCGCAGTCACCAATTAAAGAAGAGATAGAACGTGTACTAAAGGAAATGCAATATGGAAGTAGTATTGAGGATTCATTGAATGAATTAAAAGAGAGAATGCCTAGTGAAGATTTGGATTTAATGATTCAAGCTATCCTTATCCAAAGACAAGTAGGTGGTAATTTAGCTACGGTACTAGATAAAATTGTTGAAACCATTCGAGATCGGACGAGAATCCAAAGGCAAGTCGTAACCCTAACAGCCCAAGGTAGGCTTTCTGGGATAGTTATCGGTCTTTTACCTATTGCTCTTGGACTCTTTATTTATCTTATTGAACCTGAATATATAGGGACTTTGTTTTCGAGTCCAATCGGATTGATATTAATTAGTGTAGGTACCATATCTGGGTTGATTGGCTTTATTTTTATCCGGAAGCTTACAACAATTGAGGTGTAGCTTATGATATATGTAACTTTCTTTTTAATGATTAGTCTCTTCGCTTACGGCTTATTAACGATTAGAACAGAAAAGTCTAAACAAGTAGAAAAGCGGTTATCTATATTAAAAAAAGAGCAACAAGAACAAGGAGTAATAGCAACTTCCAATGAGACAAGAGAACGTAAATTTTATGAAAGAATTTTGTTGCCTCTATGGAAAGAGTTCAAACGTAGCTTTAAGCGAAAAATTCCAGGTGAAAAGGAAGCAAAGCTTGAAATTAAGCTGTTACAAGCAGGCAATCCATTTGGTATGACATCTTTTGAATATCGTTTAATCCAAATTGGCTTAATTATTTTATTACCGTCTTTATTTGGAAGTTATGGATTGTTATTGAATAGTAATCTGGCAGTTGTATTACTTTTTGGGATCATTGGTGTCCTGGTAGCAATAAGTTTACCGCGATACTATATTATTTTAAAAATAAAAAACAGAAATCGGTTAGCCTTAAGAGAGCTTCCGGATATACTTGATTTATTGACTGTAAGTTTAGAAGCGGGTTTAGGGTTTGATTCAGCACTAAGTAAGGTAGTTTCAAAGAAAGAGGGTATTCTCCCGTCTGAGTTTCATCGATGTCTTGAGGAAATTAGGCTTGGTAAAACTAGAAGGGAAGCACTTTCAGGTATCCGTGAACGCCTTGTTATTGATGAAGTAAAAGCACTTATAAGTAGTATTTTACAAGCGGAGAAGTTGGGTATAGGAATGGTCCAGGTTCTTCGTGTTCAATCAAATGAGGTACGTGATCGTCGAAAGCAACGAGCTGAGGAGGAAGCAATGAAGGCTCCAATTAAAATGCTATTCCCACTCGTTCTATTTATCTTCCCTAGTATATTCATCGTATTATTAGGGCCAGCAGTTATCCAGTTTATGGATGCATTCAAATAGAGGCAAAAAGATGCCTCTATTTTTTGTGGTTCGAATGGGAGTATAATCAGATTATATAAAGCATGTTGAGGTGATTAGTGATGAGATTTGTAACAGCTCAAAAAAGGGGACAGACCATTATTGGGATAATGATTGAAGATGGAAGTAAGGTACTAGATTTACATGAGGCGGAAATAGCAATGAAAGGGAATACGACTATTCCTAGTACAATGAATGAGTGTTTAGATTTAGGAGATTCATTCGTAGATAAGGTAAGTGAAATTGAAAAATGGGCAAGTGTACATAACGATGGCGGTTACATTTTGGAAATAGCTGAAGTCGAGTTAAAAGCACCAATTCCAAGACCACGAAAGAATGTCTTTTGTGTAGGTAAAAACTATGCAGACCATGCTATTGAAATGGGAAGTGCCGCTGATATTCCAGAACATGTTATGTTATTTTCAAAAGCCCCTACTTCTGTTATAGGCACCGAAGGGACTATCTTACATCATGACCATATTACCAATCAGTTAGATTATGAGGGAGAGCTTGCAGTCATTATCGGCAAAAAAGGTAAACGAATTGCTGAAAAAGACGCATTTGATTATGTATTCGGCTATACCATTCTTAATGATATTACTGCAAGAGACCTGCAGGATAAACACAAGCAGTTCCTATTAGGAAAGAGCCTTGATACATCTTGCCCAATGGGGCCTTATATTGCTCATAAGTCATTGATTTCGAATCCGGGCAAACTGTCTATTGAAACGAAGGTAAACGGTGAAATCAGACAATCAGGGAATACAGAACAATTTATCTTTTCAATTGAGAAAATCATATCAGTTATTTCTCAAGGTACAACACTTGAACCAGGCGACATAATCGCAACCGGTACACCAGCAGGAGTTGGAAAAGGCTTTAAACCTCCACGCTTTTTAAATAAAGGAGATCTAATTGAGATAACGGTTGAAGGACTTGGGACATTAAAAAATTCCATTGAACAATAATAAGTGTTTATGGAGGTGTTTAGTTTAGGAAGATGCCTTTTATAAAGCAAAGAGTGGATTGGAGCGGAGGGCACTTGACTCCTGCGGGAAGTAGAGGAAAGGTCGAGACCCCACAGGCGCATGCGCCGAGGAGGCTCGACTTCCTCCCCGATGGGAATTCGCCTTTGAAAAAGCCGGTAGTTGGGCTTTTTCAAAATTCCCCGCGGAAAGCAAGTGCCCGCAGCGCAAAGGAACGGTCTAGATTCAAATTGGACACTTAAAGATCAAAAAAAAGACTAACTCCTCATCAAATCCGGAGTTAGTCTTTTACAGTAATTAGCTAAGCACTTTCTTAACTTTATCAATTGCCCAATCTAGATCCTCTTTTGAAATCACTAGAGGAGGAGCAAATCGAATAACTGTCTCATGTGTTTCTTTACATAATAATCCTTCTTCTTTAAGCTTCTCACAATATGGACGAGCAGCTTCTGTCAGTTCAACCCCGATAAATAGACCACGACCGCGAACCTCTTTAATCACTGGATTGTTAATTTCTTTTAGTTTTTCTTGCATGTAATTCCCAAGCTCCAATGAGCGCTCATGAAGCTTCTCATCAATTAACACATCAAGTGCAGCAATAGAAACCGCACAAGCTAGAGGATTCCCACCAAAAGTAGAACCATGTGATCCCGGATTAAATACACCTAAAACACTTTCATCTGCAGCTACGCATGAGATTGGGAATACCCCTCCACCTAGAGCTTTTCCTAAGATGTACATATCAGGATCAACATTTTCCCATTCGCAAGCAAACATTTTACCTGAACGACCTAGTCCAGCTTGGATTTCATCTGCAATAAATAACACATTTTCAGCTTTACAAACGTCAAATGCTTCTTTTAAATAGCCTTCTCGAGGAATATTAATCCCAGCTTCACCTTGAATTGGCTCAAAAATAAAGGCAGCAGTGTTAGGTGTAATAGCAGCTTTTAAAGCGTCAATATCACCATAAGGAATCACTTTAATCCCTGGAAGCATTGGGCCGAATCCACGTTTGTATTCGTCACTTGAAGACATAGAAACAGCTGCCATAGTACGGCCATGGAAATTGTCTTCACACACGATAAGTTCTGCTTGGTTATCGGCAACACCTTTTACATCATATGCCCAGCGACGTGCTGTTTTTACTGCTGTTTCAACAGCTTCAGCACCAGTGTTCATTGGAAGAACCATATCTTTTCCAGTAAGCTTTGATACTTTTTCATACCAAGGACCTAATTGGTCATTATGAAATGCACGTGATGTTAAAGTGATTTTATCAGCTTGATCTTTTAAAGCTTGAATGATTTTAGGATGACGGTGACCTTGGTTCACTGCGGAATACGCACTAAGCATATCCATGTATTTATTACCTTCTGGATCTTCAACCCATACACCTTCTGCTTTTGAAATGACTATTGGTAGTGGGTGATAGTTCTTTGCACCATATTGTTCAGTTAATGTTATAAGTTCTTTAGTTTTTCCCAAGTTAAGTACCCCTTCCATACAATATAAAATATGTCCTCTTATACAATAGCCTACTCTTAATAATGAATCAACTCTCTGCTGTGTTTTTGACGATTATGTGAAATCTTTTAAAAAGATCGGTTCCTATTATCAATTTCCCTATCTCCTTTTTACTGTTTATTAAGGTGGTAATAGGGTTTACAGGCTTTCCCACTCGATAAACATCTTTATTATCAAATTTCTCGTTTTCAAAAAAACATGGTATTATGAGATTGTTGAAAAAAGGTTGTTTTATATTAGAAGGAGGTATACTCATGACACATGCACATATTACAGCTTGGGTAATTGCTCTTATCCTATTCTTTGTTGCTGTTTCAATGCAAAAAGGTGCAAAATCAAAGTCACTTAAAATCGTACACATGACATTGCGTTTATTCTACATTCTGATTATTGTGACAGGTGCTATTTTATTAATTGGTCTAAGCTCAATCACATTAATGTACGTACTAAAAGTTCTAGCTGGAATCTGGGTAATCGGTATGCTAGAAATGATTCTAGTACGTGGATCCAAAGGGAAATCTACCGGAATGTTCTGGGGACAACTTGTTGTTGCGCTTATCGTAACAATTTATTTAGGATTAAAGTTACCTATCGGATTTATCTTATTTTAAAAGTCGCTTTTTTAAGCGGCTTTTTTCTATTTTTCAATACCTAAAACCATGAGATTATGATATCTTTATAGATAGATTACTGTCGAATTTTGAAATGATACGTACCTGAGAGTGTGGTGTGGGATTGTAGATGAAAACTTATACTATGAATTGTGAGGAACCATCTGAAATACTAGCATTTGTTAAGACCCACAATTTAGTAAACGAAAAGAATATACTTGTTCAGGCATTCTCTGGAGTGCTGGATGATACATATATAGTAAATATCCAAAAGCAATTAGCAGAATGTCTCCCACAAGCTATACTAATAGGCACAACAACAGATGGTGAAATCAAGGATGGAGAGATTTTTTCAAAAACAATCACTCTTTCTTTCACGGTTTTTTCTAGTACTGTTATAACATCAACAATCCTCCCTTTTGAGGACTATGAAAATAGTTTTAAAATGGGAGAACAACTCATAATCAACACGTACAAATCTGATACAAAAGCTATAATTATTTTTGCAGGTGGCTTTAACATTGACTTAGAAGAAATGTTTAAAGGCGTCAATTCGGTGCAACATAAAGCGGTTGTATCGGGTGGAGTAGCTGCAGATAATGGTGATTTTAAGAATACGTTTGTCTTTGATAATTATAGAATCCTAAAAGATGGAGTAGTTGCAGTAGGGTTATGTAATACAAACCTGATCGTAAACACATTATCAAACAGTGATTGGAAGAAAACAGGCCGACCTTTTGTGATTACAAAGGCTTCAGGAAATCGTTTATATGAACTAGATTATAAATCTCCTATCTCTATTATGAAGAAATATTTAGGCCAAGAGTTTACTATGCAATTGCCCCAATCAGGTGCTGAGTTTCCGTTCATGGTTGAGAGAAGAGGTAAGGATGTCTCTCTCTTTGTAACCAATGTATTTGAAGATGGGTCAATTGAATTAAGTGCAAAGGTTAGCGAGAATGAAAAACTTTTTTTCTCTTTTGCTAATGTTCCAATAATTATTGACAATTCTATTAAAGAGATGAAACGGTTAAGCAAAAAGCCAATAGAGTCCATTTTCATTTATGACTGTATGGCTAGAAAAAGATATTTTCATTCTTTTGTAAAAAAAGAAATACAGGTACTCCAACAAATAGCTCAAACCAGTGGTTTCTTCTCTTATGGAGAATTTACTAAAGTGAATGATGAATCTAAGCTTGTCGCTTATTCTCTAACCATACTTGCGTTGTCTGAATCAATAGATCTTCCTAACAATCCAACCATTGATATTGATTATACTGTGCCAAATGAAACACAGTCATTAATTGCTTTATCCAACCTAATTTATGCTTCTTCTAAAGATATTGATTTATTGTATCAAAACTATGAGGAGTCTGAGCAAAGGTATAAATCACTTTTTGAACATAATACGGATATCGTTTATTCAACTGACTTGCAGGGAAGGTTTACAAGTGTAAACGGAGCCTTTAGTAAAGTGTTTGGTTATAAAGAGGAAGAGCTATTATATAAAAACTCATTGAGATATATTAACGAAAATGATATTCCAAGAGTAAGAATGCATTTTAATCGAGTGTTAAAAGGAAAAGAACAATATTATAATCTCGAAATTCCAACGAAGTATGGAGATACATTGCTTTTTCAAATAAAGAACATTCCAATTGTAATTAACGGTAAAAAAGTTGGGATATATGGAATCGGCAGAGACATTACTGAACAGAAAAAGGCAGAAGAGAAAATTGCGTATCTAGCATTCTATGACACGGAAACTGGACTACCAAATAGGTTGAAATTTAAAGAACAACTCGAAGATTTTATATTGTGGGCAAAGAGAAAAAAGAAGAAGCTCGCTATTTTATTTATAGATTTAGATCGCTTTAAGATTATTAATGATTCTCTAGGACATTACCAGGGAGATTTAATCTTAAAACAAGTGATTGAAAAAGTAAAAAAAGTCTTGCCTTCTAGAAGCTATTTAGGAAGATTTGAAGGTGATAAGTTTACATTGGTACTATCCAAGAATGTCGACATAGACCATGTTATTGATATTGGACAAAAAATTCTACAAGAAATAGGTAAACCTATTCTATATGAGGAGCAAGAATTTTTTATCACCGCAAGCATAGGTGTAAGTATGTATCCGAATGATGACAAACATGTGGACTATCTCCTAAAACATGCGGATACAGCTATGAATCTCGCAAAGCAACATGGTGGAAATAAACTAAAATTCTACTCAACAGAAATGAATAAAGAAGCGCTCTATCGCCTCGAATTAGAAAGTTATTTACGAAAGGCCTTAGAGAAAGATGAATTTCATTTATGCTATCAACCTCTTATCAGTTTAGCCACTGGTAAGATTTATGGCAGTGAGGCCCTTATACGTTGGAATCATCCAAAACTAGGGTTAGTATCTCCTTTGGAATTCATCCCTCTTGCAGAAGAAACAGGACTTATTCAAGATATAGGTAAGTGGGTAATGGTAACAGCGTGTAAGCAAACCAAAAAATGGCATGACATGGGTTATAAAGACTTAGCTATTTCTGTTAATGTTTCTGCTAACCAATTTCAGCAAATTGGCTTCGTTGCTGAAGTTAAAGAGGCAATTGCCCAATCAGGGTTAGATCCGAAATATTTAAATATAGAATTAACGGAAAGTGTTATGCTTAGAAATATTAACTATAGCATTATGGCTATGAAAGACCTACAAAACATGGGTGTAAAAGTGTCCATTGATGATTTTGGAACAGGCTATTCTTCATTAAGTTATCTAAAGAATTTGCCTTTCAACACGTTAAAGATTGATCGGTCATTTATTAATAATATTCATTCAAGTAATTCTGAGATTGCCATCGTTAAAGCGATTATCACCATGGGTCACGGCTTAGCGGTAAAGGTTGTTGCAGAAGGAGTCGAGACAGAGGAGCAAATCAAGCTACTTAAAGAGCTTGAATGCCACTATGCCCAAGGTTTCTATATAAATAAGCCATTATCTAGCAGGGACTTTGAAACGGGTCTTATAAATCAAGCGTAAAAAATAGTAAGAGCTGTCAGTCTATAGTAGACGACAGCTCTTTTTTCCTGTCTAGAAAATTATAAAAAAGTACCATTTTAAAAACTAGTCTTAAGTTTCACTGCATCCAGCGCCAGCGCCTAGGCCCTCGAGGTCAAATAACCTGAGCCATAAAAAGTCGAAGTGCAGACTTTTTCTGTCCCAGAACATTTGCTTGTCGGGGCTGACCAAGGCGCTTCCGCTTTTGATTACTACTTAAGGTTGGTCAATAATGCTCGTCTTCCGTCAGACCATGTGAATTCGAAACGGTCCCACTCTTTTTTGCCTCTCTCAAAATGGTGTTGAACGAAACAAACCATTTCAGTGTTATCAAAGCTAATAAAATTTACGCCATGATATTTTTTAGAACGGTCATCACCTGAAAATAACAACTGGTTATGACAATATGTACAATCATAAAGAGAATAGTGATACTTATTCAAAGCATTCGTATATCTTACAAACACCTCATCAGGTAAGGCCTCAAGTAGCATCTTATAGGCATGAGGTAATTCTCTTCGAAAACGAATGCAGTCACCATCTGTAAGTTGGTAAAAAAACTCAGGTGTTTTCAATAAGCCGTTCTCATTAACAATGCCTGTCATCCAAGACTTTAATGTGAAAACCTCAATTTCTTTATCCATTAAATCATCAAGAAGAGAAGCTTCTTCATTTTCGTCATCAAAAAAGACCCATTGTTCATTAATGTATTCTACTGTACCCATTGAATACGAGCGTGGCTGCTCATTAATTGCATTAAGTCTATGTTGTAAATTCAAGGTGGATCCTCCTGTCTAATGAAATTCTTGTTAGTGACATCTATCCTTCTTTTTTGACATAAATTAAGAAAAATATAACTGTAAGTGCTTCCAAAAAGTAGGACAATACATTCTGGGCGTCCTACCTGCATACAATGTAATCAGCTTGCTAACCGTGTCATACGGTGTGAAAGGATGATGTACATGTGTGGAATAACAGGCTGGATTGACTTTCGTCGTAACTTACTGAATGAAAATCAAATTGTTTCTAAAATGGCAGAAACTCTTACAAAGCGTGGGCCTGATGATACCAATACATGGACCACGACCCATGCAGCATTCGGACATAAACGATTAGTTGTAGTAGATCCTGAGGGTGGCAAGCAGCCTATGACTAGGAACAAGGGTGAAAACGCCGCTTATACCATTTGTTACAATGGGGAGCTCTATAACACTGAGGATATCCGAAAGGAATTATTGCAAAGAGGGTATTCCTTCAAAGGTCATTCAGATACGGAGGTCCTCCTAACTGCTTATATAGAATGGGAGGAACAATGTGTAGATTATTTAAATGGAATATTTGCTTTTGCAGTTTGGGATGAAAGCAAGAAAAAATTATTTATTGGAAGAGATCGCTTGGGCGTAAAACCACTTTTCTATAAAGAGGACAATGGTAGACTTCTCTTCGGATCTGAATTAAAAGCATTACTAGCACATCCAGAGGTGAAGGCAGAGGTTGGTCTAGATGGATTATCCGAAATTTTTGGTTTAGGACCTTCAAGAACGCCGGGACATGGTGTGTTTAAAGGGATAGAGGAGCTTCGTCCAGCTCATGCGTTAACTTTTTCAAAAGATGGACTTAAGAAATGGCGCTATTGGAATATGAAAAGCAAAGAACATACTGATTCATTGGATGTTACAACAGAAAAAGTAAGAGATCTATTTACAGATGCGGTGACTAGACAATTGGTCTCAGATGTACCAGTTTGTACATTTTTATCTGGCGGAGTTGATTCTAGTGCAATAACGGCAATTGCTGCAAAGGAATTTGAAAAAGAAGGCAAAGGACCGCTGCATACTTACTCAATCGATTATGAAGACAATGATAAGTATTTTGAATCAAATGAATTTCAACCAAATTCCGATGGTCCTTGGATTAAGCTAATGTCAGATACCTTTGGCACTGTCCATCATCGCTGTGTCATTTCGCAACAAGAACTTGTGGATTACTTAACAGAAGCGGTTATTGTTCGGGATTTACCAGGGATGGCTGATGTGGATTCATCGTTACTTTGGTTTTGTAAGGAAATTAAAGAGGAGTTTGTAGTAGGGTTATCAGGAGAATGTGCTGATGAGATATTTGGTGGATACCCATGGTTTCATCGTCCAGATGATTTAGCTTCAAAAGGTTTCCCATGGATGAGATCTACAGATGAAAGAGTAAGTTTATTAAAAAGTTCATGGAGAAATAAACTAGACTTAGAGAGCTATGTTTTAGCAAGGTATCAAGAGACCGTAAAGGAAACACCTGCTTTATTCGGTGAAAATAAAGCTGATGCAAGTAGACGTGAGTTATTCTATCTCAATATCCTTTGGTTTATGACAACATTATTAGATCGAAAAGATCGTATGAGTATGG
The DNA here is from genome assembly GCA_014960805.1 of Cytobacillus suaedae. Classification (GTDB taxonomy): domain Bacteria; phylum Bacillota; class Bacilli; order Bacillales; family Bacillaceae_L; genus Bacillus_BV; species Bacillus_BV suaedae. Next base: position 966,636 of record CP063163.1, read on the forward strand.
GAGCGAGCCTTGAGGTACGTGTTCCATTTGCGGACCATCGATTGGTGGAATATGTTTGGAATATACCATGGGATATGAAGATGCATGGTAATCGGGAGAAAGGGATATTGAGACGTGCGTTAGAAGGGCTTCTACCTAACGATGTTCTTTATCGTAAAAAGAGTCCATACCCTAAAACACATAATCCCCACTATACAAATGCTGTAAAAAAATGGATGGAGCAAATACTAGAGGATAAAAACTCTGCGTTGTATGAATTCTTTGATGACAAGAAATTAAAGGATATTGTCCAAACGGGTGGAGACTCCTTTAAAGTTCCATGGTTCGGGCAGTTGATGACTGGGCCGCAGCTATTGGCTCATTTAGCCCAGATCCATGTTTGGTTTAAGGAATATAATATAAATATATCAGAATAAATAAAAGGGTAGCCCTTACCAATATTAACGGGTTCTCTTTTGGAGTGCATAATATTAATAACTGTACAAATAACGTTAAAAAGCATGGTGATTAGCAACTTAATCATCATGCTTTTTCGCTTCCTAATATTAACTGTTAGGAGAATCAGATAAGCACCCGATTTTGATAAATAGACGGAAAAATTCCGCTTAAATAGAAAATACCATAAAAAATAGCTTAAATAGACGGAGAGATTCCGCCTATTGGCTTCAAAAACATGAAAATAGGGGGTTTTTCTTGGCATAACCGGAAAACCTCCCCTTATTTAGCCTCAAAAGAGCTCCATTCTGAATTTAACCGGAAAATCTCCGTTTATTTTACTATCGCTGGTTGGTTGATTAATTAAGGACAAGGCAGCTTATTGGTAAATGGCTAATATTAAAAAAATGAAAACAACTTGAAAAAAGTATTAGCAACCGTTTTAGCATATAAACTAACAGCACAAGATGGTCATTCTCACATTGCAATATTGTATACTAATTGTAGTGTTAATTCTTAATTGAAATTGTCATAAACCTTGTTATATCAATTAAAAATAGCATGCTAAATCATATGCGATTTTAACATGCTAATTGAGTTGTTTTTTCACGTTTTGCACTTCAAAAGAGAACCCATTATTACCAATAGGGCTACCCCTTTATACTGCTTCTTCGTTTGTAGAGGGTGTAACAAATGCCTTTTTCTCCCATGCACGCGAACGCCAGCGCCATAGCATGACAAGACCTCTAAACCATTCATCAACAATAAAGGCGATCCAAATACCAACTAAACCTAAACCAAAATGGATTCCTAGAAAATAGGCAAGTGGTACGCTAATTCCCCACATAGATAAGATTCCCATATACACAGGAAGTCGAACATCTCCGGCCGCACGTAATGCACTTATAATGACTAAGTTAAAGGCTCTACCAGGTTCAAGAATTATAGTTAGTAGAATCAGGGTTCCACCAAGTTTTATAATATCCTGGTTATCTGTAAAGATTCCAAAGAAAGGATCCGAAAAGAAAGAAATAATAATTGCCATTAGAGTTGATATACCAATCGCCAAATATAAGCTTTTTAAACACCTCTGATAGGCACTATCAAACTGTCTTGCACCAATCATATGGCCAATAATTATCTGTGTACCTTGGCTAATTGCAATGCTGAACAAGAAGATAAACATCATAATATTTTGTGCGTAGACCTTAGTTGTAAGAGCTTCTGTTCCAAGCATCGTAATAAAGAAGGTGATTAGCATTTGTGATGTATTATAAGATAAATGTTCCCCGGCTGATGGAATCCCGATTTTTAAGAGATTCTTTAAATGATAAATTGGTAGACGAAATACCCTTTTAAAAGGAAGTTCATGATTAATTCGCTTGAATAATAGATACGTAATTGCTAGCAGACCTAAAAATCGGCTCACCGTTGTTGATATGGCTACCCCTTCAACACCAAGAACAGGAAAACCGAAGGGACCGAAAATGAAGAAGTAGTTACCAATTACATTAAGTACATTCATACCTATCGTTACATACATCGTGTCTCTCGTAAAACCGTAGCTTCGAATAATGGCTCCTATTGTCATAATAATCGCCTGGATAAATGCAAAGCCACCAACAATACGTAAATAAGTAGCTGCTTCGTCCATGAGTTCAGGAGGTAAATCCATAGCATTTAGAATTTGGTTAGTGAAGAGTACGATACCTAGGGATAATATAATTCCAAAAACGATATTTACAATAATGGAAACAACGGATACCTCAGATGCTTTCTTTAGTTCGTTTGCCCCAAAGTGCTGAGCAACTAAGACAGCTGTTCCAGTAGCAATAAAACCAAACATGACAATAATAACTGATAGTATTTGGTTGGACACACCAACTGCAGCAACAGAGTTGTCAGAGTATTGACTTAGCATTAGCGTATCTGCATTACCCATTAACATGTGAAGTAAGATTTCTATAAATATCGGCCAGGTAAGAGCAAACAATGACAGTTTAGTTGTCGACGAAACCTTTTTATTTTCCAATGCTGTCAAACTCCTTTGTTAGTTGTAAAAAGTCATACTCTCCATTTTATAATGGCAGTGGCAAAATGGAAAGGGCTAATAGTTTCCTTACTTGGTTTTCTAAGTTTGGAATTTATTGGAAGAATGTTATTTTGCAATTGTACCTAGACCGTTCCTTTCCGCTGCAGGCACTTGCTTTCCGCGGGAAGGGATGCGAGCCTCCTCGGCGTTACCGCCTGTGGGGTCTCACACTTCCCTCACTTCCCGCAGAAGTCAAGTGCCTTCCACTCCAATCCACTATAAATGTAAATACAGTAAATAAATTACAATCTTTCAGGAAGTCTTCTACCCAAATGTAATAAGAAAGAACCTAGAATTCACTAGGTTCTCTCTTTTGGTTACTTTGCCACTTGAAAGATTTTAAAGCCATAAGGACTAAGGTGTTGGTTAACTGTCTCGGAGTTAGGTGTAAATAGTTCACCAGTCCAAAGGTCGATGACATTTTTTCCTTTCATATGTAGAGGAACTTCTACCTCTATATCTTTATCGGAGTTATTAAGGATAAAAATCGTTTCATGATTTCTGTCTTTCTTAGTATATACAATATGATTTGTTGTCTCATCAGATACGATAAAGCTGATATCGTTTGCTGTAAATGTAGAGTTTTCCTTACGAAGCTGTAGTAGCTTTTTGATATGCTCAAATAAATCACGGTCTTGAGCTTCAGTATTCCATTCCATACACTTACGGCAGCCTGGGTCTGGTCCACCAGTCATCCCAATTTCATCTCCATAATAAATACATGGCGTACCTGTAAATGAAAGCTGGAACACATATAGTAACTTCAGCTTCTCTTTATTATCGTTACAAATGGTTAATATACGAGGAGTATCGTGACTATCTAGTAAGTTAAACGCTACCTCATTTACATTATTAGGGTATGAATGCATAACATTTGAGATAATATTTTTAAATTCTTCAGCATTAATGGTATCTTTTGCAAAGAAGTTAACTGCACCTGTTGTAAATGGATAGTTCATGACTGCATCAAATTGATCTCCTTGTAACCAAGGCATTGAGTCATGCCAGATCTCCCCAAGGATATAGACGTCTTGTTTAATTTCTTTAACAGCTTTACGAAATTCTCTCCAAAACTGATGATCAACTTCATTGGCAACGTCTAATCTCCAGCCATCAATATTGAACTCACGGACCCAATATCGGCCAACTTCAAGCAAATAATTTTTTACTTCAGGGTTCTCTGTATTCAATTTTGGCATGGCAGAGACGAATGCGAATGCATCGTAATTTGGTTTAGGCTCAGTTACGACAGGGAATTCCTTCAAATGGAACCAATCTCTATATTTTGACTTTTCCTGGTTTTCTAAAACGTCTTGAAATTGTGGAAAGAAATAGCCACTATGGTTGAATACTGCATCTAACATAACTTTAATCCCTTTTTTATGGCAAGTCTCCACTAAACGCTTGAAGGTTTCTTTGTCGCCAAATTGAGGGTCAATTTCCATATAATCGATTGTATCGTATTTATGGTTAGAATATGCCTTGAAAATTGGCGTGAAATAGATTCCGGTAATTCCAAGTTCAACTAAGTGATCAATATGCTGAATAACCCCTTCAAAGTCTCCACCAAAGAAGTTAGTAGGAGTAGGATCTGTACTTCCCCACTCGAGTGTACCAGGTGGGTCGTTCTTTGTATCGCCATTTGCAAAACGCTCAGGGAAAATTTGATACCATACTGTGTCTTTCACCCAGCTTGGCGCTTCAAATATATCTATCTTATTTAAGAATGGAAACGTAAAGAAGTAGGCAGTATCATCATTTGGAATAGTCTTGAAAAATCCTTTTTCGGTATAAACAAGAACGTCTTTACTATTTTTTAGCTCAAAACCATAACGTAGACGGCGGAACTTAGGCTCAATTTCGACAAACCAATAATCAAATAGCTCATCAGAACCACTTTTAGACATTTGCTTCGTGTCATAATTCCAAGACCCATCTCCCCAGTCATAGGGATCACCATGAATGAGTGAAACAGATTCCGCATCGTCTTTTTTTGTACGTAATCTTATATGTAGTGTGGATTCATTATACGCATAGGCATAATTATTTTTAGGGCGGTGATAAATAGCTTCTTTTAACATTTTCTCATCTCCTTTGTACAAACGGTTGCACTTTACTTCTTAAAAGATAGTAGAATAAAAATTGAAAGTCAATTAATAATAAATATGTCACCTTTTTGTTGAAATGTACATAGTAAAAAAGGGTTGTCAAATTGAATTTAAGTTGTATAATTAGGTTTAGTGGTGCAATCGTTTTCATGGCTTGAAAGCGCTATTAAGTGCAAACGGTTGTTCAGAAAAATTAAGCACATACTAAACAAAAACTTAGGAGGGGTCAAAATGAAGAAGTACTTATCATTATTTATGGTTATGGTTCTTACACTTGGAATGCTAGCAGCTTGTGGACCACAACGTGATGCACAAGAAGAGCCTGCTGATCAAGGTGGAGAAGACGCTACTGAAGAAGTAGCAAAGCCAGAAAAATTAACAATGTGGGTAAATGATGAAGAGAAACAAAAAGCAGCAATTACTGAAATGGTAAAATCATTTACTGAAGAAACAGGTATTCAAGTTGAAGTAACACCAATTAGTATGTTAGATCAAGTTAAAAATTTAGCACTAGATGCACCAGCTGGTAAAGGTCCAGACTTATTTTTCCAACCGCATGACCGTATTGGTGACATCGTAACTCAAGGTTTAGCTGAACCTCTTACATTAGACAATACAGGTGACTACAGTGAAACTGCAATTGATGCTGTAACTTTTGATGGAGATATCTATGGAGTACCTCAAGTAGTTGAAACTTACGGTGTATTCTATAACAAGGATTTAACTCCTGAAGCTCCAGAAACAATGGAAGAGTTAATGGCAATTGCTGCAGAGCAAACAAACGCTGCAGAAGAAAAGTATGGTTTCTTAATGGAAGCTGCTAACTTCTACTTTGTATATCCTTTCTTTGCTGGATACGGTGGTTATGTATTCAATAAAGAAAACGGAGCATATGATGCTGCAGATATCGGATTAGCTAATGAAGGTGCTGTAAAAGGTGGAGAACTAATCCAATCTTGGTTTACAAATGGTTACATCCCTAAAGAAATTACGGGAGATATCATGAATGGTTTATTCACTGGTGGTAAAGTTGCTACTGTTATCACAGGTCCTTGGAACATTGCTCCATACCGTGATGCATTAGGTGATAAACTTGCAACTGCTCCACTACCATTATTAGAAAATGGTGAGCATCCGAAATCATTTGTTGGTGTTAAATCTTGGATGGTTTCTTCTTACTCTGAAAACATCGAGTGGGCTACAAAATTAGCACAACACTTAACAAACACAGAAAACTCTATGTACTACTATGAAAATGCTGGTGAAATGCCTGCAAACCAAGCAGCTTTAACAGATGAAAAAATTACTGGTGACCCATTAATGAGCGGATTTGCTGCGCAAATCGCATTTGGTGAGCCTATGCCAAGTATTCCTCAAATGCAACAAGTTTGGGAGCCAATGGGTAATGCACTTCAGTTCATTGCTAATGGTGACAACGTACAAGAAGTATTAGAGGAAGCTGTTCAAACAATTAAAGATAATATCGCTGCAAGCGGAGCAAAATAATATTAAAATGATTTAAGGTGGGTAGAAAGTGAACTTTCTATCCACCATTATTCATTAATCAGGAGGATTAACAATGTCTGATCAAATAGTGGAACGTAAAGGACATAATCCTAAAGTAGCAATGGTACTGTCTATCCTGTTCGCAGGATTAGGTCAGCTTTATAACCGAAGAATACTTAAAGGTATCGTTTTTATCATTATTCAAGCAGCTTTTTTAATAACCTTTTACAACTTTTTAAACATTGGTATTTGGGGAATTGTTACATTAGGAGAAATTCCTAAAATAGACCATTCTATTTTCTTATTAATACAAGGGCTTGTTTCTTTAATTATTATTGGCTTCGCACTTGCACTCTATTTTTTCAACATAGTTGATGCACGGAGAGACGCAATAAAATTACAGGAAGGTACTAAGATTCCTACAGTAATGGATGCATTTAAAAATGCATGGGATGTTGGTTTCCCATATATCTTAGTATTGCCAGGTCTTGTACTTCTTCTTTTCATCGTAGTACTACCTTTGTTATTTATGGTTTCGCTAGCCTTCACTGACTATAACCTATACAATTCACCCCCAAGAAATTTATTAAACTGGGTAGGTTTTGATAACTTTGTAAACCTAGTTTCAGTTGATATATGGCAGTCTACATTTTTTAGCGTATTTTCTTGGACAATTGTGTGGACTGTAGTTGCAACGACCGGTCAAATTGTCCTAGGACTATTTTTAGCATTACTTGTGAATGATTCACGTATTAAATTTAAAAGATTTATTCGTACATTTCTAATTTTACCTTGGGCAGTACCGGCTTTCGTAACGATTCTTGTATTTGCCGCAATGTTCAATGATAAGTTCGGAGCAATTAATAAAGATATACTTAGTCAAATAGGGGTTATGATTCCTTGGATGACAGATCCTTTCTGGGCGAAAGTTGCATTAATTTCAATTCAAACATGGTTAGGATTCCCATTCGTATTTGCACTCTTTACTGGGGTCCTTCAAAGTATTTCAAAGGATTGGTATGAAGCTGCTGATGTTGATGGGGGGACAAGATTCCAGAAGTTCCGTCACATCACGTTACCGCATGTGCTTTATGCAACTGCACCATTATTAATCATGCAATATGCAGGTAACTTTAATAACTTTAATATTATCTACTTATTCAATGATGGTGGACCAGCTGTTCGTGGACAAAACGCAGGTGGGACAGACATCCTTATCTCATGGGTGTATGATTTAACGTTTACAACGAACAATTACAATATGGCTGCTGCCATCTCGATTATTATTGGATTACTTGTAAGTGGATTTGCCTTCTATCAATTCCGCCGTACTCGTTCCTTTAAAGAGGAGGGGAATATTTAATGAACGCAAAGTTAAGATCCAAACTAGAGGTTACTTTAATCTATTTGTTTATTTTAGTTATGTTTGTGATTATCGCATATCCATTACTATGGACAATTGCCATGTCATTAAATCCTGGTACGAGTTTGTACTCAGCTTCCATTATTCCAGAAAGTATTACCTTAGAGCATTATAAATGGTTATTCTTTGACCCAAATAGTGACTACTTGATTTGGTATAAAAACAGTATATTTGTTGCAATTATAAACTCTGTTGTTTCAGTGTTTATCACTGCATTAATTGCGTATGCTTTTTCTAGATATCGTTTCGTAGGTAGAAAATATGGATTATATGCATTCCTAATTTTACAGATGTTCCCTTCATTGATGGCGATGGTAGCTTTATATATCCTACTAAACATGCTTGGGCTACTAAACTCATTATGGGGGTTAATCTTAATTTACGTAGGTGGTCAAATTCCTTTTAATGCTTGGTTAGTTAAAGGATATTTTGATACGATTCCTAAGGAGTTAGATGAAGCTGCTAGAATGGATGGAGCAGGACACTTTGGAGTATTCTTTAAGATCATGCTTCCACTTGCTAAACCAATCCTTGCTGTAGTAGCGTTATTTAACTTTATGGCGCCATTTACAGACTATCTATTACCGAGTATCGTAATCCGTGATCCAGAAAAGTTCACGTTAGCACTTGGATTGTTTAACTTTATTAATGATAAATTCTCAAATAACTTTACAGTATTCGCAGCTGGATCTATATTGATTGCTTTACCAATTGCGTTAGTATTCTTATTCCTACAGAAATATTTGATTTCAGGTTTGACTGCAGGCGGTACAAAAGGCTAATCTTATAGGCGTAATAGTTTAATGTTAAGGAGGAGCGGAGATGGGTAAACGAGTGATGACACTGTTTCTAATTCCGTTTCTTCTTTTTTGCGCCTTGCCCGTTCAAGCCGTAGAAAAAGAAGAACGTAGTTGGCAGGAAGAAATGATGTATTTTATTATGGTGGACCGTTTTAGTAACGGTGATCCCTCAAATGATTATGAGGTAGACCACAATGATCCAAAAGCTTATCATGGTGGAGATATTAAGGGAATCACACAAAAGCTAGATTATATTAAGGACATGGGCTTCACGTCCATCTGGTTAACCCCTATTTTTAAAAATGAACCAAAGGGGTATCATGGGTATTGGATTGAAGATTTTTATGAGGTAGAAGAACACTTTGGTACATTAGAAGATTTTAAAGAGCTTGTGAATGAAGCCCACAAAAGAGATATGAAGGTCATTCTTGACTTCGTAGTTAATCATACTGGCTATCAACATCCATGGGTAAATGATCCTACGAAAAAAGATTGGTTTCATGAGCCAAAGGGCATTTCAAATTGGAACAATCAAGAACAAGTTGAAAATAGACAGCTTTTTGGATTACCTGATTTAGCTCAAGAAAATCCTGAAACAAAAGAATATTTGCTAGAAGTTGCTAAATGGTGGATTGAAGAAACGAATATTGATGGATATAGATTAGATACGGTTCGCCATGTTCCTAAATGGTTTTGGGAAGAATTTGCAACTGAAGTAAAGTCAGTTAAAGAGGATTTCTTTTTGCTTGGAGAAGTTTGGCATGATGATCCTAAGTATGTAGCCGATTACACGAAGACAGGAATAGACTCTTTCGTGGATTATCCATTTTTCAATGAAGCCGCAAGAGTATTTAGTTCGCCTAACCAATCTTTAGATAGGTTAGATACGATTTGGCACAGAAATGTAAACCTTTATGAAAACCCATACATTTTAGGGAATTTTATTGATAATCACGATAATGTAAGGTTTACAAGAAGAGCTCTTGAGCAAAATGAAAATCCAGTTACTCGTTTAAAGCTGGCTCTTTCATACTTATATGCTGCACCAGGAATACCGATCGTCTATTACGGAACCGAAATCGCAATGGATGGTGGGGAAGACCCTGATAATAGAAGATTGATGGATTTTCGAACAAAAGATGAGTTGGTGAACTATATTAATCAACTTAGTAAAATTCGAAGTGGAAACCCAGCTCTGACACATGGAGACTTTGAGTTATTGCACGATAACAATGGAATGGCTGTTTTTAAACGTACCTATGAAGAGAACACGGTCCTTATTGCGATTAATAATTCAACAGTATCACAAGAAGTCATCCTACCTGAAGGTACTATTGAGTCTAATATGAGTTTAACAGGGCTCCTTTCAGACGATACCTTTACTGAAGGTGCGGATGGGTATGAGATTGTGTTAGACAGAGAAAAAGCAGATATCTATATTCTTTCCGAAAAACAAGGAGTTTACCTACCTTTTATTATCTTGTTGATCGCAGTTCCACTTGCAACTGTTGCTTTCTTTTGGATAAACAAAAGAGTGCATAGAAATAGGAAGTAGGGAAGATTAAGGTTGCATGCTTACAAAGTGCATTACTGGTACTAAAACTGGAAATAACATTTTGCAAGTAAAACCACTCATTTGTTAAAGATTGTAGTAAAATAAAGAGAAATTAAGAGCTTGAGGGAGAGGGAGTGGTGTTGGATGACAGTAACGATTAAAGATGTAGCGAAACTTGCTAATGTTGCTCCATCAACCGTTTCTAGAGTAATTGCCAACAATCCTCGGATAAGTGATAAAACAAAAGAGCGAGTAAAAGCTGCCATGGAAGAGTTAGGATATCATCCAAACTTTATCGCAAGGAGCTTAGCTAATAAATCAACTCAATCCATCGGCTTAGTGATGCCGAGTTCTGCTGATAAAGTTTTTCAAAACCCTTTCTTCCCTGAAGTTATCCGTGGGATTAGTAAAGGTGCACATGAAAAGCAATATTCACTGCATATGTCTACAGGCGAAACAGAAGAAGAAATCTTCGAAGGACTTGTGCAAATGGTACAGGGTGGACGTGTAGATGGAGTCGTTCTATTGTACTCACGTTTTGACGACAAGGTTGTAAGCTATTTACGCAAAAGGAACTTTCCGTTTGTTGTAATTGGAAAACCATATAAACATATTGAAGAGATAACGCATGTGGATAATGATAATTATCGGGCCTCTAAAGAAATTACCGAATATCTAATTGGCTTAGGTCATGATAGAATTGCCTTTGTTGGGGGAAATCTTAATTTTGTTGTGACGGTTGATCGTCTCCTGGGGTATGAAAATGCCATTCGAAATGCTGGCTTACCGTATAGAGATGAATATGTTAGTCATGAAGAATTTTTACAAGAGGGTGGACAGGAAGCCATTACTGACTTACTTTCACTAGAAGAACCTCCAACTGCTCTTGTTGTCGCCGACGACTTAATGGCACTAGGGATTTTAGGTAAATTAGCTGAAATGGGTAAGGTTGTGCCTGATGATATATCAGTAATTAGCTTTAACAATGTGCTTTTAACTGAGATATCTAGACCACCACTTACTTCGGTGGATATTGATATCTTTCGATTAGGATATGAGGCAGCTAAAAGCTTAATTCAGATAACTGAAAACCCAAATGAATCTGTTAAGCGAATTATTGTTCCATATAAGATTGTAAAAAGACATTCCTGTTCAGAAGTAGGGAAAGTACCATTGTAAGCAAAGCGAAGTAACAGATCAGACTGTTGCTTCGCTTTTTGTTTGTCTGGATTTTTGAAACCTCGAAAAATGGAGTACTACTCCTCCCAGGTAATATTAAATCCTCCTACCCATTAACAACTTCTCCGCCATTTACATGGATCATTTGCCCGGTCATGTAGGACGAATCATCGCTTGCAAGAAAAACATAGCTTGGTGCGACTTCTTCTGGTTGGCCAGCACGTTTCATGGGAGTAGTGGTACCGAACGCTGCTACTTGATCACTAGGAAAAGTAGAAGGGATGAGTGGTGTCCAGATTGGACCTGGCGCCACTCCGTTGACCCGAATACCTTTGCTAGCTAACTGTTGTGATAGCGAACGTGTGAAGGTGACGATTGCCCCTTTGGTTGCTGAGTAATCAAGTAATTGTTCGTTCCCTTTATAAGCAGTTACTGAGGCTGTATTTATAATAGAGCTGCCTTGCTTTAAATAAGGCAGAGCTGCTTTTGTTAAGTAAAAGAATGAAAATACATTGGTTCGAAATGTTTTTTCAAGCTGTGCGGAACTAATGTTAGCTAAACTTTTCTGAGGGTGCTGTTCAGCGGCATTATTTACGACAATATCAATTTTCCCGAATATATCTATTGTCTGTTTTACAACATCTTTGCAAAACTGTTCATCACCTATGTCCCCAGGAATCAATACACATTTTCTTCCTTCCTGTTCAATTTCAGTTTTAGTTTCGTTCGCATCATTATGTTCATTAAGGTACGAAATGACAACATCTGCTCCTTCTTTTGCAAAGTAGATGGCGGCCGCTTTTCCTATCCCACTGTCTCCACCTGTAATAATGGCAACCTTATCCGTAAGCTTCCCACTTCCTTTATAGGTTGGATCCTCGGAAACTGGCTTAGGATCGATTTCTGATTCAAAGCCTGGTTGTCTATATTGGTGCTGTGGGGGTTGTCCATTTCCGTTCGTTTGATTGTTCATTGATATTCCTCCTATTCGTAAAAATAATGGAAAATAGTATTAACTACGTTATATACTTTTCTATATAAGGGGGATTATACGTGGATTTTAAAATCAGAACGGCTGTAATAGAAGATGCTTCACATATAATAGAACATAAAAGAGTTGTACTAGGAGAAAGTACGTTTATGTTAACAGCTCCTGAAGAATTTAACCCGACCTTAGAAGAAAAAGAGCAATGGTTACGAGACCATTTGAATGACGGCAATTATCTATTAGTTGCAGAAAAAGATGAAAAAATCATTGCTGTAATGGATTTCCGCCGTTCCAAGAGATCTCGGCTATCTCATCTTGGGTACTTTAGTATCAGCATTCAAGAGGCTTATTGTAATATGGGGATTGGTAGGAAGCTTATTGAAGGGTTAATCTCATGGGCTGAGCAGCGAAATGACCTAGAAAAGGTTTGCCTAGAAGTATTTTCACATAATGAACGAGCAATTCATCTCTATAAAAAGCTCGGTTTTATTGAGGAAGGTAGAAAAGTAAAGTTTGTAAAATTCACGGAAGATTTTTATGCAGATGAGATTCTTATGTATCGATTTGTTTAAATTAAAGAAGCCGCACAAAATGGAGTGCGGCTTAAACTATTCATAAAACATTAAAATACCTTGCTTCAGGGTGAGCAAATACAATGGCAGTAACGGAAGCTTCAGGCTCCATCATAAAACCATCCGTTAATTGTATCCCAATATCCTGAGGGGAAATTACCGAAAACAATTTTTCCTGATCCTCTAAATTAGGACAAGCTGGATACCCGAAGGAGAAACGTTGACCTTGGTACTTTGCAGCAAATCGATCTTTCATTGAAAAATCTGGTCCATCAGGAATCCCTAAATGGTCCCTCATCAGTTGATGCACTCTTTCGGCAAGTCCTTCTGCCATTTCAAGTGCTAATGCTTGGATGGCATGAGACTTTAAGAAATCACCTTGTTCCTTAAACGTTTGTGCTAACCCTCTAATCCCCGTGCCAGCGGTTACTGCGAAGAAACCAACATAATCCATTTCACCACTTGAAACAGGCTTTAAATAATCCGCAATACATAAATATGATCCCTTTTGCTGACGAGGGAAGGTGAACCTTTCAATGACCGTCTTCTTATCCTTAGGGTCATAAACAAGCACGTCATTCCCATCACTTTGAGCAGGAAAAAACTGATAAAGAGCAGATGGACTAATAAGGTTTTCCGTCGTTACCAAATCGATTAACTGATCGACAACCTCCTTAATAGAAAGTGCCTTTTCATCTTTAGCCTCAATGAGGTTCTCAATATTGCCCTTTAAACCTAAGTGGTGCCCAAGTAGCATTTGCATATTAATATAGGGCTTTATTTGAGGTACAGAGATATTTCGTAAAATATGACGTTTCGTATCAACAGGTTTGAACACACTAACCAGAGTTGAAACACTAGACCGTTTCATTACAGCTACAGATGATGTAGATGATTCTATTTGTTTTTCTAGCAGATATTTCTGCCTCTCACGCTTATGGTGAGCTTCTTTTACTATTTCTTGAAGGTAATCTTTTTCTTGTATGCGGTTAGCCAAGGACAATCCGTCCATCGCATCCTTTGCATATAATACAGGACCAGTGTATTCAGGAGCGATTTTGTTATCTGTAAATTTACGAGATAATGCAGCTCCACCTACTAAAATAGGAACAGAGATACCAGCTTGTTGTAAATCTTGAGCAGTTACGACCATTTGTTGAGCTGATTTAACTAGCAATCCAGATAATCCAACCAGGTCAGGCTTCTCTTCCTGAATTGCAGCTATCAGAGCCTGCGGTGTAACTTTAATCCCAAGGTCCACAACTTTAAACCCATTATTGCTTAAAATAATATCAACTAGGTTTTTTCCAATATCATGAACATCGCCTTTGACTGTGGCAAGTAGAACTTTCCCTTTGCCATTATTGTCTTCCTGTTTTTCCATATGTGGCTCAAGAAACGAAACAGCTGCTTTCATGACTTCAGCACTTTGTAAAACCTCAGCAACAATCAACTCATTGTTATTAAACAAAACACCGACCTCTGACATTCCAGCCATAAGGGGGCCGTTTATGATCTGTAAAGGGTCATTGTACTTACTTAAAGCAATCTCTAAATCGGATAGTAACCCTTCCTTCGTACCTTCAACAACATAAGAAGCAAGGCGTTCTTCAAGCGTCATTGTCGTTGTTGAAATTTTAACTTCTTTCTTTTTTTCACGATAAAAGTTTGTAAACTCTTCTAAGATACGCCGGTCTGTATTAAAGAGTAAATTCTCTGCAAGTTGAATTTCACTTTTCGGAATAGAAGCAAAGCGCTCGAGTTTTTCTGTATTCACAATGGCGTAATCGAGACCTGCTTGAGTGCAGTGATATAAGTAAACAGCATTAAGCACTTCACGTCCAACTGGAGGCAATCCAAAGGAAACATTACTTACTCCAAGGATCGTTAAGCAATCTGGTAATTCTTTTTTAATAAGTTCAATTCCTCGAACTGTTTCAGTTGCTGAGCCTATATACTGCTCATCACCTGTTCCGACTGGAAAAACAAGAGGGTCAAAGATAATGTCCTTTGGATTCAGTCCATGTTTTTCTACTAATAACTCATAAGAACGTTTTGCGATCTCTATCTTTCTCTCTGCTGTTACGGCCATTCCTATTTCGTCGATTGTGCCGACAACAATTGCTCCCCCATACCTTTTTAATAAGGGAACAACCTGGTCAAAGCGTTCCTCTCCATCTTCAAGATTAATAGAATTAATGATTGCTTTACCTTGTGAGTATTTTAACGCCCGCTCAATCACTTTATCATCGGTAGAGTCGATTACAAGAGGAACCTTTACCTTCTTAGTTACGAATCTAAGGAAATTTTCCATATCTTCAAGCTCATCCCGATCAGGGTCTGCAAGACATATATCAATCACATGAGCACCATTTTTTATTTGAGCACGTGCAATTTCCGAAGCCTCTTCAAATTTACCTTCTGCAATAAGACGTTTAAATTTTCTTGATCCAATCACATTGGTTCGTTCCCCTACAAATAACGGACGCATATCCTCTTCATAAATGAGAGGTTCAATTCCAGAAACAGCATGTGGATGTGTTGTATCAGGAAGAGATCTAGGGTTACAATCTTTCACAGCATTCGCAATGGCTCTGATGTGGTCAGGAGTAGTTCCACAACACCCGCCAACAATGTTTAACCAATCTTTTTCAGCAAAAGCTTTAAGTTTTCTAGCTAGTGATTCAGGTGTTTCATGATATTGACCTTCTTCGTCTGGAAGACCAGCATTTGGATAACAACTAACTGCTGTATTTGCTAGGCTTGATAAGGACCGTAGATGATCTGTCATAAACTCTGGACCTGTTGCACAATTAAGACCAACAGCAAGCGGGTTCATATGTTCTAGGGATAAATAGAAGGCTTCAATCGTTTGCCCGGCTAATGTTGTACCCATTGGTTCTATCGTTCCTGAAACTATAAGAGGGAGGTTTTTTCCCGTTTTCTTAAATGCCTCACTAATCCCAATAAAACCCGCCTTAACATTTAACATATCTTGACTGGTCTCTAACAAAAGTAAATCTACACCACCGTCTATCAATCCACGAGCTTGTTCCTCATACGTTTCAATTAGAGCTTCAAAAGTAGTTCCACCTGTAACAGATAAGGTCTTTGTAGTTGGCCCCATAGAACCTGCTACAAACCTAGGCCACTCTTCTGAAGAATAAGTTAATGTTGCTTGTTTTGCTAACTGAGCTGACTTTACATTTATTTCGTACGATAAATGACCTAGGTTATATTCATCTAAAACTAAACTAGTAGCCCCGAACGTGTTTGTTTCAATAATATCTGCACCGGCCAAGAGGTATTCTTCATGAATGGTCTTTATCAGTTGGGGTGTAGTCAGTGAAAGATACTCATTACAGCCTTCGTACTCCTCACCACCAAAATCAGATGCAGTGAGATTTGCAACTTGAATCATTGTACCCATTGCACCATCTATCACTAGAATTTTCTTTTTCATTTGCTGTTCTATTATTGAATTAGCCATTTATAAACCGCCTCTCTGCCTTCACAAGCTGCTTTGCATGTATATATTTTGTAAGCTCTACTGTCATTTCATAACGTAAAAATGGTGTAATTAAGTAAATTCCATTAAATAAATCATAAGCTGCATCAATGAGGGATTTTGCAATACTAAGTCCTTCTTGTTCGGACGCAAGCGGATCATGACTAACTTCATTCATTCGGTCTCTAATGGTTTGTGATAATGTAATCCCTGGTACTTCATGATGAATAAAATCGGCATTTCTCGCACTCGTCAGAGGCATAATTCCAATATATATCGGTGTTTGTAGATGTTTAGTGTGTTCATATATCTCCACTATTTGTGTTTCACTATATAAAGGTTGTGTGATAAAGTAGTCGGCTCCACATGAAATCTTTTTTTCCAGGCGAAGGACAGCTTTATCAAGGTGACGAACATTTGGATTAAAGGCAGCAGCAATTGAAAAATTTGTTTTTTGACCTAAGGATTTACCAGAATACGAGATTCCTTCATTGAACTGTTTAATTAAGCTGATTAGGTCAAATGAAGATAAATCATAAACGGAAGTAGCACCAGGGAAATCACCAATTTTTGATGGATCACCAGTTACCGCCAACACCTCATTCATTCCAAGCGTGTGTAAGCCCATTAAGTGTGACTGTAATCCAATAAGGTTCCGGTCTCTACATGTAATATGAATTAAAGGCTTAATATTTATTTCTTGCTTTATGATTGTACCGATTGCCGAGTTGCTAATTCTAGGTGAGGCTAAAGAATTATCAGCAAGTGTAAGTGCATCAATGCCAACCTCTTTTAGTGCTTTTGCACCTTCTAGAAATCTGCTAATCCCTAGTTTTTTAGGAGGATCAAGCTCAACAATGACCGAATGTCTTTGTTTTACTGTTTCATAGAGAGGAGGGATAGCATCAGATGGTTCCTGGATACTATTTACTTCAATTGGCCGATGTTTAACAATTTTTTCAGAAATCGGCCGGAGCCCTTTCAGTGTACGAGCCATTGCTTCAATATGCTTTGGAGATGTTCCGCAGCAACCACCAATTAATCGTGCACCTTGTTCTCTAAATTTTAGTGCACCTTCCGCAAAGTAGCTTTCATTTGTTTCATAGACTAGTCTTCCATCCCGATAATCTGGCAAACTAGCATTAGGATAAACAGATAAAAATGAGTGCTTTGGAATCGGAACTTCCTCTAAGGATCGGATCATATGATAGGGACCTAATCTACAGTTTAAACCAACAATATTCGCACCCAATTCCTCTAACTCTAGAAATGCGTCAGACAAGTGTGTTCCATCCTGTAAGACACCAATTTCATGAAGTGATACGTTTGTAACAATTGGTTTATCTGTTTCTTTTCTTGCAATGGTAAGTAGTGTCTTTAACTCCTCGAAATCGTAAAAAGTTTCTAGTAAAATACCATCAATATTTTCAGAGAGAAGGTAAAATAATTGTTCACGAAAGCTTCTTTTTATTTCGTCCATAGAGATTGTGTTTTTCTTAAAGCTTCGAATTCCACCTATTGTTCCAAGTACATAAGCTGTATCTTTTGCAGCCTTTTTAGCAATGCGTGCCCCTGCAATGTTAATTTCTTTCACTGATTCTTCTAATCCATATCTAGCCAGCTTCGGATAATTGGCACCATATGTATTTGTTTGAATGATTTTTGCGCCAGCTTGAAGGTAGGCCTCATGTATTTTTTGTATTTCATCATTGTTTAAAAGATTTAGCTCTTCAAAACAGCTACTAATTCCATGTGAATAGAGTAGGGTACCCATAGCTCCATCCGCTATTAAGATTTGTGTTTTTAGGTCTTCAAGTAACCCCATTATCATTCCTCCTTTTTAGACAATAAAAAAAGCCTTCTATAAGAAGAAGACTTGGCGTGTTAAAAGTAATCTTCTTATCTCTCGAATTTAAAAAATTCGCTGGATTTAGCACCAATTCCTAATGGAACGGTTGCCGGGCATCGTAGGGCCAGTCCCTCCGCCACTCTTGATAAGAGTTTGTATTAAGTTTTATTTTAGTGCGTTAATGTTGTATAGAAGTAAATATTATCTAATTATATTCAATTTGGCAAGAGGAAATGCAGAATTTTTTAAAAAATAAAAAAGACGCGTTTTTTAAGAACGCGTCGAAAGTTAACCTATATTTATCTAAAGTTTAAGAATTGAACTTCGATTGGCAAATCTGCACCTCGGATAGCTGAAATGATTTGCTGTAGATCATCTTTACTTTTACCTGTTACACGAATTTGGTCATCTTGAATTTGGCTCTTTACCTTTAGGCCACTGTTTTTAATGATTGTATTGATTTTTTTGGCATTTTCTTTATCAATTCCTTGAACTAACTTCCCACGTTGGCGTATTGTCCCACCTGAAGCTTTTTCAATTTTGCCGTAATCGATGTTTTTTGTAGGAACACCGCGTTTAATCAGTTTAGACACAAGAACATCCTTAAGTTGCTCTAATTTATATTCATCATCTGAAACAAGTACAAGCTCTTCTTTATCAAGGGAAATGTCACTTTTACTTCCTTTAAAATCATAGCGAGTTTGAATTTCTTTTAATGCAATACTAATCGCATTGGTTACTTCAGGCATTTCAACCTTTGATACAACATCAAATGAACTCTCTTTAGACATTTTTCTACCTCCGAAAATGTATGATATAGTGTAATTATAGTAAAATATAACAAGTAGGACAACTTATGGTAAATAGATGTTATAATTGCATGTTACTATAACTCAATATTAAGATGGCTCTTTTTTCGTAAAAATTGTTGCTTATAAATATATTTTACAATAGTGGATTGGAGCGGAAGGCACTTGACTCCTGCGGGAGTAGAGGGAAGTTCGAGACCCCACAGGCGCAAAGCGCCGAGGAGGCTCGAATCCCTCCCCGATGGGAATCCGCCCTTGAAAAAGCCGGCAGTTGGGCTTTTTCATGATTCCCCGCGGAAAGCAAGTGCCTGCAGCGAAAAGGAACGGTCAAGGTTCAAAGTGAAAATCCACCTTTTGAGAAAAGAGCCAAAAAGAAAGAAGGATATATATGACAAGCTTTCAAGCAGGTACAGTAGTTACACTAAAAGTTGATAGGGAAGTTGATTTTGGATATTTCTTAACAGATGGAGAGGAGGATGTGCTTCTTCATAATAGCGATATCGTTGGTGAATTTAATGATGAAGAAGAACATACCGTTTTTCTCTATCAGGATCACCAAGGACGCTTAGCTGCTACAATGATGACACCCAAAATCGAACAGGGTACATATGATTGGGTTGAAGTAGTAGAAGTTAAACATAAGTTAGGTGTTTTTGTGAATATTGGTATTAGAAAGGATATCCTTGTTTCGAAGGATGACCTTCCTGAAATTTTTGATCTATGGCCTGAGGTTGGGGACCATTTGTATTGCTCCTTAAAAACAGACAAGCATGGAAGGCTCTTTGGAAAACTAGGAACCGAGGATGCCATTAGGGAAGTAGCTATCAAAGCACCTAGAACGGCCTTTAACAAAAATGTGAGTGGAAGAGTATATCGTCTGTTATTGGTTGGTTCTTTTATCCTTACAGATGAAAAATATATTGGATTTATCCATGAAACACAACGTGATCGTGAACCAAGACTTGGCCAAAGAGTAGAAGGACGAATCATAGATATTAAAGAAGATGGTTCTGTAAACATTTCATTACTAGGACGCTCTCATGAAGTATTAGATGAAGATGCGATGAAATTATACTCCTATATGGAGTCAAGAGATGGCTCAATGCCATTCTGGGATAAAAGCGACCCAGACGACATCCAAATCCGCTTCCAAATGAGTAAAGCTTCCTTCAAACGAGCACTAGGCAGACTAATGAAAGAAGGGAAAATCTACCAAGAAGACGGATGGACCTACTTTAAAAAAGAAGAGTAATGATTCACTATACACAAGATAGATGCTTACTAAATAAATAGTGAAGAGTGTATTGTAGCGGAGGGCACTTGACTCCTGCGGGAGTAGAGGGAAGTGTGAGACCCCGCAGGCAAAGCCGAGGAGGCTCACATCCCTCCCCGCGGAAAGCAAGTGCCCGCAGCGAAAAGGAACGGACATTCTTCAAAGTGAAAAGACCCTCTTAAGGTTAGAGGGTCTTGTTATTGCGAAAATATAGATTTACAAGTGGTCAGTCTTCTTAGAATATTGTCTCTCACCACGTTGGCGATTTTTCTCACGTTCCATGTTTTTTTCGTGGCGCTTTGCATTATTGTCTTTTGCCTTTTTATCATTATCACTTGTCTTAGACAAAGCCTACACTCCCTTTCATACTAGTTCTTATATAGCATTACCGGGAAAAAAGTAAACTATGTAACCAAGATTACCTTGACTTGTTTAAGAAAAAAACTGCCATAGTTCCTGGTCCTACATGCGCTCCAATAGCAGATCCGATAGAATTAATAAAGAAGGAAGTTGTACCGAACTTTTCTTCTAATTGTCTCTTTAGTTCAAGTGCTGTGTCCTCTGCATCCGCATGGCTTATCGCAATCGTCTGTTCTTTTAGATTCTCTCCACGTTCTTCAACTAGCTCTACAATACGCTTAATCACTTTTTTACTGCCTCTAATTTTTTCTAGAGGAATTAGTTTGCCATCTTCTACATGTAAAAGCGGTTTTATGTTTAATAATCCACCCACAAATGCAGATGCTTTACTGATCCTTCCCCCACGAGCCAGGTACTCTAAGTTATCTACAGTAAAGATATGCTCCATGTGGTTGCGATTAAATTGAATCGCTTCAAGAAGCTCTTCCTTTGTTGCACCCTTTTCCAGTAACTCTACAGCTGCTTTCATAACTAGTCCTACACCTAGAGATGCGCACTTTGTATCAATAATTGTTAAATCAAGATTCGGATACTCTTCTTCAACTTCAGCTTTAACCATCATGGCCGTTTGGCAAGTTCCAGATAGTTCTGAGGAGAAAGCAATATAAATACCGGACACGCCTTCTTTTGCTAGCTTTGTGAATTCTTCTTTAAAATGATGTGGTGAAACTTGAGATGTAGATGCTACTTTTCCCTCTCTCATCGCATTAAATACATCAATTGGCTTGATGGTTAGTAAATCCTCATACTCTTTTCCATCTAATAGAACAACAAGGGGAAAAAGTGTCACGTTATGTTCATTTAAAAACTCCAAAGGTAAATCACTTGCACTATCAGTAAATAAACGTACAGTCATTCTTTCACTTCCTTTTTATATTGAACTCTTACTTGTAGTGTATCTTTTCTAAATCAGATAGTAAATTATTTTCTAATGATACTTCTCATTCTGTACTTTAAATGAGTTTCCTACAAGCTTTTTGATTGATAACTGTTAAATAAGGGTAATAAAGAGAATAACTACATATACTAAAAATAGCTTGTTTTAAGGAGGTTTTGATGGTTGTTACTCACTAAAAAAATTATTGTAGTCCTTATTGGAGCACTCTTAAATGCAATTGCGCTTAACTTGTTTTTAATTCCTGCAGATGTATATGCTAGTGGTTTTACAGGAGCAGCACAATTAATTGCAAGGTCTGTACAGGAATATACTCCTTATTATGTGTCAACAGGTATTCTACTGTTGTTACTAAATATACCTGTAGCTATTTTAGGGTGGATAAAAGTTGGTAAATCGTTTACATTGTTTAGCTTTTTATCAGTAGCAGCAACTACCTTATTCTTAGAAATTATTCCATTGCATAGCGTATCAGATGATATTCTGTTAAATGCCGTTTTCGGTGCAGTTATTGCAGCGGTTGGTATCGGATTTACATTAAAATGGGGGGCTTCAACAGGAGGCTTAGACATTGTCGCAATGGTTTTATCTAGAATGAATGATAAGCCAGTAGGTACATATTTCTTCATTTTAAATTCGGTGATTATTGTTTCAGCTGGATTTTTATATGGCTGGGAAAAAGCTCTATATACCTTGGTAACACTTTATGTTTCTACAAGGGTGATTGATGCCATTCATACCCGTCATGAAAAGCTAACAGCAATGATTATCACCAAAAAAGGAGATGCCATAAAAGAAGCCATTTATAATAAATTAGTAAGGGGAATCACGACTATTCCTGCAAAAGGTGGCTTTTCAAATGAGACAAAGGAAATGATGATTATTGTTATTACACGTTATGAGCTATTTGATTTAGAGAGAATTCTCAAAGAGGTTGATCCACATGCTTTTACAAATATTGTTGAGACAGCAGGAATACATGGGTTCTTTAGAAGGGATTAAAATAACTAAATTTAATTTTTTCCTCAATAAAAAGGAGGGTAATAGATGAAACAATTCTTCTTGCTATTTATAATGAGTATAGTAGCACTATCAGGTTGCGCTACTCAGCCTGTTACTCAAATGGGAGAGGGGGAAGATATAGTGACTAGCAATCCATTACAGTCTTTGGAGACAAGTGTGGATATTCAGGCAGCTTCTGATTCAGCCGATTTCTTTATTAAAGTGAAGAATAAGGGAGAGGAAGATGTCACATTAACATTCAACTCGGGGCAAACGTTTGAAGTGGTAGTAGTAGATGAAAATAACAATGAGGTATACCGCTTTTCTACAGATAAAATGTTTACAATGGCTTTACGGGACGTCAGAATAAAAGCCGGAGAAGAAAAAACATGGAAGGATAAGTGGGGATACATTAACCAGGAAGGACAAAGAGTAGCACCTGGGGATTATAAAGCAATTGTCTCAGTAGTTGCTTCCAAACTAAACGGAAATCCGATCGAGAAAAATCAATTAAAAGCAGTAAAGGAATTTATCATTCCAGCACAATCTACTTCATTTCGAAACGTCAAAGTAATTGGAAAAGATGGGAAATATGTTGTAAGTGGGGAAGCACGTGTATTTGAAGCTACTTTCTTTTATGCGGTAGAAGATGGACATGATTATATTATTCAAGAAACAGTTCAAACGGCAAAAGAAGGAGCACCTAGTTGGTCTGATTTTGAATTTGAAGTAAACATTCCACAAGAAAAGTTTCCTACAAACGGTGTGCTATTGTTAATGCTATATGAAAGAAGCGCAAAAGATAATTCGGTTGTTAATACTCACCAAGTCGTTTTACAAGAATTTAGATGAAAATGGTGTCAGGCGATTGCCTGACACCATTCCTTTTTCAACTAAGATTGCAGTTGATTCAACTGGTCTTGTAATTCGCGAAGTTGTTTCTGTTCAGCTACCGTGGAATTGGCATATGCCGAAGATAGTTCATTTTTAGCAACTGCAATTGCTTCTTCTGTACTAACATTTGTTTCTCCGTTAACAGACGACTGAGCAATTGCCACGGCTTCACGTGCTCTCTGAAATAATGCGTTACCCATTTAAACCCCTCCAAGTGAGGATTTCTCGACGTTTTCAGCCTTGCGTGCCTCGGCTTCAGCATATGTTGAATGGTAAGGGAATTTCTCAGAATACTTTTGTAGTGAATCTACACCTTGTTTGACAAAACGTTTGGATTTACTACTTCTACCCATTCGTATTCCCCCTTCAAATAGCTTACTTTTCGGACGTAATTAATAACGTCACACTATATAGTGTGTCTATAGTAAAGGGTGTTATTACGGTAATAATTACTATCGGGATTCCCAGTTAAAACTTAAGTTTTAACACGTCTTCTAAGTATAGTGCAATTCCATCGTCTTCATTAGAAAGAGTAACAGAGGAAGCAATATTTTTTAGCTGAGGAATCGCATTCCCCATAGCTATTCCATGGCCTGCATACTCAATCATTTCTAGGTCATTATCTTCGTCTCCGAATGCAATGATTCGTGTCTTTGGGATATTATAATAAGAAGCAACCTTTTCGATACCTACTGCCTTATTTAAACCAGATTTTACAATTTCAATAACATGAAATGGTGCAGCCCAACGACGATGGTCAATCACTTCAGCATGTACATCAGACAAGTGTTTTCGAATATGTTCTACTTGGGATTCCTCTGCATGAATTAGCACCGATGTTGGATCGTTTTTTAAAATAGTACGCAGATCCCCCGTTTCAATCTTAGGATCGCCCATTCCAAAAATATCAAGTAACTTTTCGTCATGATAGTGGAAGTACACATCATCCATTACTTCAGCTAAAATATTTTTAGCTTTAAATGCTTCACTTGCTTCAACGATATCTTTAACAACATGCAAATCTAATGGATTATGGTGCATACCCCAACTATCCTTCAAAG
Source organism: Cytobacillus suaedae (assembly GCA_014960805.1). Lineage (GTDB taxonomy): Bacteria > Bacillota > Bacilli > Bacillales > Bacillaceae_L > Bacillus_BV > Bacillus_BV suaedae. The sequence continues at coordinate 991,005 of CP063163.1, forward strand.
GATGATGTACAAAGGCTCCATTAAAATTAACAATGGGTGTTGTTAAACCAAGCTCCTGGTAGTACATTGAACTGGAACGAAAAGGACGACCGGTAGCAATCATTACATGGTGACCTTGCTGTTTGGCAGCTTCAATTGCTTTTTTATTACGTTCTGAAATTTTCTTGTTATCGGTTAAAAGCGTTCCATCTAAATCGAGTGCAATTAAATGTTTTTTCGTCATAAATTCCCCTTTATGATTTTTGTTAGTATATTCAACTTCTACTTTTAATTGTAACAGAAAAATAATGGAAGAAAGTATATATGCTTATCTTATGTACAAGAACTATAATTTAATGCTAAGCATATTTTCTTACAAAAAATAGGATGTGGTGGTACACTAGGTTTATGTTACGAAAAAAGGAGTATTAAACGATGATTTTAGTAGATAAGCAAAAGATAGCTGACATACCAGTCCTTCATGTAGTGAAAGAAGAGCTAAAGGATGAAAGCCTACCATTTATAGTGTTCATCCATGGCTTTACCAGTGCAAAGGAACATAACCTACATTATGGATATTTGTTAGCTGAGGCAGGATTTCGTGTAGTCCTACCTGATGCCCTTTATCATGGTGAAAGGGAGGATTCGAATGTAGTTGAGCAAGAGCTGAACTTTAGATTTTGGGACATTGTTATAAATGAAATAAAAGAATTAGAAGTCATTAAAAATGACTTGATCGGCAAAGGTTTAGTTGACTCTGGGCGGATTGGTGTTGTTGGCACATCAATGGGCGGAATTACAACCCTTGGAGCACTTACTCAATATGAATGGATCAAGGCGGCCGTCAGTTTAATGGGCAGTCCATTTTATGAAAAGTTTTTACAAGGGCAAATAGCCGAGTTGAAAAGAGTAGGAATTAACATTCCACTTAATGAGGAACAGCTTGAAGAACAATACGAAAAATTACGTACATATGACTTGAGCCTTCAACCTGAAAAATTATCAAATCGTCCACTATTGTTTTGGCATGGTGAAAAAGATGAAGTGGTTCCATTCCATTTTACATATCAATTTTATAATGAAGTAAAATCTCAATATGAAAACCAAGAACGCATCCAATTCATTGTAGACCACCACGCCGACCATAAAGTATCACGTGAAGGTTTACTAGCAACGATAGAGTGGTTTAAAACATATTTGTAGAAAAGTTATTAACCTGTAACTCGGCCCGTTCCTTTGCGCTGCAGGCACTTGCTTTCCGCGGGGAGGAAGTCAAGCCTCCTCGCCGTTCCGTCTGCGGGGTCTCGACCTTTCCTCTGCTTGCCGCAGGAGTCAAGTGCCTTCCGCTCCAATTCACTCTCTGCTTAATAATAAATACAACACTTTTTACCTAACTAACCTATAAAAAAGAACTCCCCTAACCTTTGGGAGTTCTTCAAATTTTTTATCTAATTCCTAATGCAATTTTTGCGTAACGTGACATTCGATCTTTAGACCAAGGTGGATTCCAAACAATATCAACTTCTGTTTCTTTTACTTCGGGTAGATCAGCAAGTGATGCTTTTACACTGTCAACAATGGTCCCTGCTAATGGACAACCCATTGAAGTAAGTGTCATTGTAACTGTTGCTTTTCCTTCATCATCCATGTCAACTCCATAGACTAACCCCAAATTTACGATGTCAATTCCTAGCTCTGGGTCAAGAACTGTCTCGAGTGCACCCATAATATTTTCTTCTAATGCTTTGTCTATCATCTCTTCAACCTCCGAACATTTAGTTACTTTTATAGTATAGCGTATTCGAGTTTATATAGAAAATAAGTTGTCCTATTGACCTTTTTCTACTCTTAATATCCGCGCAACTGTTTTAATGCTTCTTCACTCATGCGATCAGGTGACCATATAGGATTCCAAACAACCTCAACATCAACGGTCTTTACTTCATGTAACTCAGCCACAGCATGTTTAACACCACCGACAATACTATCGTGTAAAGGGCATCCAGGCGTTGTTAAAGTCATCTTGATAACAACATCACCGGCTTCTTCACTTACATCATATATTAACCCTAAGTCAACAATATTTATGTTAAGCTCAGGATCAATAACTTTCTTTAGTTGGTCATTTATTTTTACCAGGAATGACATTAGAAACCCTCCTTCTTATTTACGTAATACAGCGAAAATTCTATAACAATAAAACATTGTTGCAATGCTTTGAATTCCCTGACTTACAATAAACACCATTTGATTGGACATTAGGTAAGATAGTACTATTCCGATACTACCTAGCATGAATCCTGCAAAAATCAGCACACTCGCTTTTTCATTCATCATATCCTTTAGAGTGGGTACATTAGTTTTACCTATAAGTTTGCTATAACGATGTGTCCACCATAAAAAGGGGACGATTTTATAAAGATAACCAGCGATACTAAATATAATCCACATATAAATATAGAGGTAAATCAATATTCCAAAGACAGCATAGTGTTCCGGGAAAAAGCCTATCAATGTAGCACTAATGTGAATAAGCAATCCTATTCCGATTGCGATTAAGGAAAAAGTAAAAGGCTTATCAAGTTTTTTCTTAAGACGAGTTTTAAGGATTTTATAAATATGGAAAGAAAATGTTCCAAAACCAAGCGTTAATAGTAACATGCCGAACTGAAATAAACCGTCACTTGCATTATTAAAACTAATAACCGTTATAACTAGACCTGTTAAATAGAAGGATAATACCCACTTACTAAGATCCATTGAGAAACCGTGTGCTAATGAAAACATAGGTACCATCTTGTATGAAAAGCCGAATATTAATAAAGTAAACCAACCTGTTACACCAAGAAGTATATGGCTCTTTAGAAGAAACATATGATTTAGGCCTACGCTAGTGGACATATTTATTGCTAATAAAAGACCAAGTAGAATCGTAAGTAACAAACAAAGAAGTGCACAGCCAACAAAGACAGTAAGGATATTTTTGGCTACTTGCTGTTTCATGGTCATAAACATTTGGAAAAGAAACATTAGTATACCTATTACAGATAGCACAGCCCCATAGAGAATGAGGGAAGGAAAGACATATAAGGCAATCGAAAGCAATGTAATTCCGACAGAACTTACTGCAAATTGAAGAAAACCAAAACGTTCACTCCAGATTTTTGTTAAAAATGCGACAGGAACTAGCTGATACATTGATCCCATTGCAATCATAAGTGCCCATCCGAGTACTAGTAAATGAGCAGCTGACCACAGACTTGGAGTTCTAAAAATGCCATTTACCACAAATTGTCCTGAAAAAAGGATTATCAACTGAGAACTAATAAATGCAAATAATGCATAAAGTATGAATGAGAGTGGCAGCTTAATGTTCGTTTCTGTACCAAATTGTTGAGGTATCATTTACATCAACCCTTATTTAGTGATTTCAATTTGAAAACTTCCATCTTCACGTTCGGAAGTAGTATGCTTGTAGCCACTTTCATCAAGCTGCTCATATAGAAACATGGGTCTACGATCATTTATGATAGTTAACGTTTCGCCACTTTTAAGTTCTTCCAAAGCTTGTAAAGTTCTCATCATAGGCTGAGGAGGCTCAAGCCCACGGTTATCGAGTATCATGATTCAACACCTCGTTTTACAAAGGTTACTTTCCAGTGTTTCTTCTCGATTTCTTCTGCTTCATGGGTAAAGCCTTTTGCTTTCATCACCGCAAATAAAGGAATTGGTTTGAAAGGTGCGTGTAGAATAAAAGTGTCACCTTGCTCAAGTGACTGAATTGCCTCCATAATTTTTTGGAACGGCTCGAGTTTATTTTTTAAATCCTCTCTTACATCTAATTCAACAATTCTTTCAGTGCTTTGATCCATTTAAAAGACCTCCTAAAATTGTTTCCTACCTTTATGATAATCATTTTCACTCTTGGAGAATGTGATTTGAATCACAAGTATTAAATAAATCTTTAAGAAAAGATGTACATAAAAAATCACAGAAGCTTAGGCATTCTGTGATTTTTCATTAAAAGAATCTGCGCATGTGAAACATAGAATTGTTTTTGTTTGATCATCTACTATTCCGTTAAAAAAACCATTTAAACAATGAATCTCTTTTTTGCATTGTTGACAATAGCCAATATGTTCTTCCATCATTATTCCTCCTCTAGCATACTACTTTCTATTATTATATCTAGAGTTTTGACCCTAGTATGATAAAAAACATGGCACACTAGTGATTTTGTTCACTTTAGATATAGAGATAGCCACTTACAATGAAGCTAGTAAAACTTTTAATTACAGGAGGAGTTCATAATGATTCAATTCGCAGCCAAAATTAATGCCCCTGATTTTCCACCTAGAGAGAAACACCCAAGGATATTTAACATGTTTGATGGATTAAACTCAGGTGAGTTCATGGAATTATCCAATGATCATGATCCAAGACCACTTCAATACCAATTCATGATGGAGAGAAAAGACCAATTTACATGGGAGTACCTAGAAGAAGGTCCAGAAGTATGGCGAGTGTCTATTGGAAAAAAATAAGTGTTTGAATTGGGCCCTTACAATTTGTAGGGGCTTTTCTTCTTGATTTAAGTTATCATAACCGATATTATTTGGTTAAAAATGAAAGTGGGTGGAGGGCTTTGAAGGACCTGAGCTTACAACTGGGTGGAATTATACTTGCTGGTGGGGAGTCAAGAAGGTTTGGTAGCCCAAAGGCACTAGCGCGTTGTAAAAATCGCTATTTTATCGAATATGCAATTCAAGCAATAGAGGAATTAACCAACGAAATGGTAATTATTAGTCACAACTCAATCAAAAGTGAGTTAAATAGGGTAACAACTATTCCAGTAATCGAAGATTTACCACAGTATAAGGGGAAAGGTCCTTTAGCTGGTATAGCAACAGGTATAAAGTATCTTCAATCTGATTGGAATATTGTACTCCCATGTGATACACCTAATATCACCAATCTTGAGATTATGTTTCTTATAAAACATATCCAGTTAGATGTAGATGCAATAATCCCTGTTGTAAAAGGAAGAATTCAACCTCTAATTGGAGTATATCATTCAAGTGTAGTAAGTGAGGTCATTGAGATCCTAGAATCTGATCAATATAAAATGATGAAACTGTTAGATCAACTACGAGTAACGTATGTACCTTTTGAAGATGAACAACCCTTTCAAAATATAAATGACTTAGAAGAATTTCAGAAACTAAAGGATAAATAGTGATAAAATTCACATTCATCTTATAGTTAACTAGATATAATGAACGTACGTTAACCTGTAAGAGAGGAGGTAGTTCCTACTCCTACTAACTTGGTGGCGTATCCTCGATTCAACGTGTAAACAACGGTTTACACGTTTTTTTTGTAAAAACTCAACTAGTTTTTATAAATGTGATATGCCTCACATACTGCATTCCTTCATGGTGCTAGAATAAAGTCATTAAGAACTAGGAGGGAATACCTCATGTTTGATAGAGACTTTAATGAGAATCCATTTATTGTAATCTGGGAGTTAACAAGAGCTTGTCAGCTAAAGTGCTTGCATTGTCGTGCAGAAGCACAATATAAGCGTGATCCTAGGGAGTTAACTTTTGAAGAAGGTAAGAAACTGATTGATCAGATATATAACATGCAAAATCCGTTACTAGTCTTTACTGGTGGTGATCCACTAATGAGGCCAGATGTATATGATATTGCAGATTATGCCATAAAAAAGGGTGTACGTGTATCAATGACACCTAGTGCAACTCCAAATGTAACCAAAGAAGCTATTGAAAAAGCGAAGGAAGTGGGACTAGCACGATGGGCCTTCAGTTTAGATGGACCAACAGCTGAAATTCACGACCATTTCCGCGGAACAGATGGATCGTTTGATCTGACGATGAATGCTATCAAATATTTACACGAACTTGAAATACCGATTCAAATTAATACAGTCATTTCTCGTTACAATGTACATGCGTTGGATGAAATGGCAAAACTAATCGAGGAACTCAACTGTGTATTATGGAGTGTTTTCTTCCTTGTTCCTACAGGTAGGGGAAAAGATTCTGATATGATTTCACCAGTAGAGCATGAGCAAGTGTTCAGATGGCTTTATGATTTAAGTAAGCGAGTGAAGTTTGACATTAAAACCACAGCTGCTCAGCATTACCGTCGAGTGGTTATCCAATCAAAAATGAGAGAAACGAAACATGAACCAACAATGATAAAGTATGAAAATGCATTAATGAAAGGGAAGACAGGTCAATTTGATGGGCTAGGTAGAGCTCCTCAAGGGGTAAATGATGGAAATGGGTTTGTTTTCATCTCCCATGTGGGTGATGTGTATCCAAGCGGATTGCTCCCTATAAAAGCGGGGAATGTAAAAGAAACTCCACTTGCTGAAATTTATCGTGAATCACCAATATTCAAGGATCTACGAAGTCCAGATAAGTACAAAGGAAAATGTGGGGTCTGTGAATATAGATATGTGTGTGGAGGATCTCGTTCACGGGCATATGCCATGACTGGAGATTATATGGAGAGTGAACCATTCTGCGTTTATATCCCAAAAGAACTTAGAAAAAAAGAAGAAGTAGTTAAACAATAATAAAGAAAAAAAGCTGCTAGACATATAAGTCTAGCAGCTTATTCTATACTACAAATGACAGCAGGACATCCTTCACAGTTGATCTCTTTTTTTAAATAGTCTAGATCATGTATCATTATCTTTCCTTTTGAAATAGTGATAATGTTATTTTTACGAAGCTCATTTAACATGCGGTTCGTGCTTTCACGTGTAGTTGCACAAAAATTCGCTAATTCTTGATTCGTTAAGTGAAGATTAATTAAGATGCCATCGTCTTTTTTGATCCCATAGCTATTTGTCATTCTGATCAAAGTGGAGTACAATGCTCCTTTTTTTCCAAGAAGTACAAGATCTCTAAATTTGGTTTGCGTTTTACGAAAATGATCACTCATCCATTTCATAAACTCCATTGCGAGTTTACCATTTTCAAAAAGTGTACGTTCAATATTATCTTTTTTTATAACAGCTACTTCTCCTGATTCGATTACCTGAGCATTAAATAAATACTTGGCATTCTCAGAAAATAGGGTAAGTTCGCCAACTATTTCGCTATGTGCACATATTCGAAGAGATAGTTCTCTTCCATCCGCTGCCACTTTACTGATTTTAACTCGTCCTGATTTGATAATATAAAGCTCTTTTGCCTCCATACCTTCTTGAAATAAGTAGGAGCCCTTTTCCATTTTTAAACTATAATCTGATGATTTTAGCAGTTCTGTTAGTTCAGTTGAAAGGGTAGGCTTTGAACAAGTAGTCATGAGGAATCACCTCTCTAATTAAATTGCTATCTATCTTTGATTTAAAAGGAAATAACAAAGACAGTCAATGACAGCGAAGTGAATGAGATGGTGGCTTTTCATCATAAAATGCTTGTAAACGTTGGTATATAAAGACTGGGAGCCTTTTTGAACAAATTCTTACAATTTCAAAGGAATCATCATATCGGGAATAAAAAAAATAGGATATCAGCTTTATCAGCCTCTTCCTATTCTAAGCAAACATTTGAACTTTATATAGTGTACAGAACTTACACCAGTCAACAATAACAATCTTTTTTTCAAAAATAGCAATGACGTTATCATTCTTCAAACGAGTAAAAACTCTACTAACACTTTCTCTTCTAGCACCTATTAAATTTGCAAATTCTTGAACAGTTAAAGGAAGTTCAATCTGAACTCCATATCCATGATGTTCACCAAATTCTTTTGCTAATCGATCTAAAGCAGATATCGTTTTACTATATACATCAAGCAAAGCTATATCACGTAAGGTCGATGTAAAGCCTCTTAGTTGTGAACTCATATATCGAATAATCTCAATACCTAAATCAGGGTTAAACTTTAATTCTTTTTCTAAAGCTTCTGTTTTTAAAAACAGAACATCACCATCTACAATCATGTGTGCTGTTGCGGGATAGAACGAGCCTGGTTCAGAGAAAAGACATGCTTCAGCAAATAAGTCTCCAGCTTTTTTGAGACATACTACTAGCTCCTTTCCTGTATTGTCGCCTTTCGTTAAGCGGACAATTCCAGTTTTAACAAAGTACACTCCCTTTGCTTCTTCAAACTCAGTGAAAATGGTGTCTCCTTTTGAATACCTCATAGTAGTTAAACTTTTCTGGATAAACTCTAAAGATTCCTCCGGGAGCTCCTTAAATAGATCAAGTTTTCGTAACAGCTCTTTATACATAGTTATCCCCCTAAACACTCCTATTAGCATTTCTAGCAAGGATGTTTACAATCTATGAGGTAATGGTTTAGAAGTTATAAACCCAAATTCTATTATTAGTTTAACGGGGGAATAGGTTATTGTAAGTGATGTAAGTCACTTGAGTATCACGGGATAAAAAAAACTCCTTAATTTTTTTAAGGAGTCTTTACTAATCATTCTAGTTTTGTGCAGCAGCTCTTGGAAAAAGGATGTTATTTTCTAAGTGAATATGTTGAAACAAATCAGATTCTAAATATTCTAGTCGCTGGTAAACAAGTCGGTAAGTACCGCATGCACCAAGTGGAGGAGTGAAGTCGTTTGTAATTTCACGGATCTCCTTTATAATATTTCCAGCTCCGTCATGATCATCTTCAAGTTCGTTTATTAGCTTTTTCATCTTTTCTAGCGTTTCTGGTGTTGGATTATTTTCATATTCTAAAATAAACGGAAATGCTTCTGTTTCTTCCTTAATTGTATGTTGCTCTAATTCTGCTTTTAGCTGGTTAAATAGAGAATGAATCCTAGCTAGATGTTTATGTTCTGCACCATGAACACGTAAAACCTTTGTTACATAAGGAGTTAACTGAGGCAGCTCCTCATTTAGGTAACGATGATGCTTATTAATAATATGTTCTATTAAATCGCTATACGAAGCATTTGCCCAGTCAATCTCTCGTTCATTACGTTCTTTCATATCGTAATAAAGCTCATTTAAACGACTTACAACTTCCTCAGCAGGTAAGTTTCTCTCCTGTATAGCATCTATAAGTGGTCGATTTCCTCCACAACAAAAGTCAATTCGATAAGATTTAAATAGGTCCCCAGCTTTAGGAAACTTTGTTACAACTTCACCAATGATAGAGTGTTCAGTAAAAACGTGTTCCATGAGTAGTACCTCCATTTGTTATTATTTTGGTTCTAAACATAGAATAACGTGATTGTTTAGTTTAAGAGGTGATTCAAATCACACAAGGAGCTAAATTTTTAACACTACTTGTGATAACTATCACAAAACGAAAGAATGAAAGTTGTTACTATAGATATAGTGGGAAAAGTGAGTGTTCAACATTTAATGATAACGCTCTTTATTTTGAACAAACGTAAGAATGAAGTACAATAGAATGTAATCTAAACTAGTTTGAGATATAAGGAGATAGTAAAAATGGTAGAAAAACGTACGCCTATTCCTGTACATGAGGCTGTAAATAAAATCATGTTCTTTGCAAGCAGTGGGGAGACCGAACAGATCCCTCTAGAAGAAAGCTATGGGAGATTTTTAGCTGAAGATCTAAAGGCAGACCATGATGTTCCACCCTTTGACCGTTCTCCATATGACGGATTTGCAATTAGGTCTGAGGATACGAAACTAGCCAATCAATCCAATGCAGTAGAATTTGAGGTCATAGAAGAAATTGGGGCTGGTTCAGTCGCAACGAAGGAAGTTGGTCCTTTCCAAGCTATTCGAATTATGACAGGTGCACAAATGCCAGTTCAATGTGATGCAGTGGTCATGCTCGAGCTAACAAAAGAATATGAGCGTGAAGGCAGTAAATATATGTCTATTAAAAGACAATTACATTCTGGTGATAATATTTCTTTCCAAGGTGAAGATACCCAAAAAGGTAATGTGTTGGTTGAAAAGGGTACTAAAATTAACCCGGGAGTGTCAGCACTTTTAGCTACGTTTGGTTACGACAAGGTGTTAGTTGGAAGAAAGCCAACCGTAGGAATTTATGCAACTGGAACAGAATTATTAGATGTCCATGAAAAACTTGTTCCAGGAAAAATCCGAAACAGTAACTCGTATATGATTAGAAGTCAAATAGAGCGTGCTGGTGGAGAGCCAATTTACTTTGGTAAACTTGCAGATGATTTTGATACTTGTTATGAAGCTATCACGAATGCTCTTAATAAGGTAGATCTGTTGATTACAACAGGCGGCGTGTCTGTAGGTGATTATGATTTCTTACCGGATATTTATAAAAAATTAGGTGCAGAAGTACTTTTTAATAAAATTGGGATGAGACCTGGTAGTGTCACAACTGTTGCACAGTTCGAAGGTAAATTACTATTCGGTTTATCAGGTAATCCTTCAGCATGTTATGTTGGTTTTGAATTGTTTGTAAGACCCATTATAAGAACCTTACTAAATAATCCAAATCCTCATTTAAAGAAAATTACTGCTAGACTAGATGTTGATTTCCCTAAGCCAAATCCTTTTACCCGATTTGTACGTAGCGCGATTTCCTTTGAGGATGGAGTGGTCTCTGTTACTCCAAGTGGTCTAGACAAGTCTAATGTAGTCACATCACTCTCAGGTGCAAATGCCCTAATGGTACTTCCAGGAGGAACAAGGGGTTATGAACAGGGAATGCAAGTAGATGTTTTACTACTGGAGGATGATGAGGGATCTCAATGGCCTTGGAACTAGATGTACCCGTTATTCAGGTAGTTGGTTATCAAAATAGTGGAAAGACAACCTATGTTGAAAAACTTATAAAGCAAGCAACCTTATTAGGTTTAAGAGTAGCCACCGTCAAACACCATGGACATGGTGGGGAGCCAGACATGATCGAAACTGGGAAAGATTCAGATCGACACCGCATCGCTGGAGCACTTGCAACAAGTGTAGAAGGTGATGGTGTTTTACAGTTATATTGTAAAAGAGGTGAATGGCAACTAAATGACATTCTCACTATCTATCAGCAACTCCCAATTGATTTAGTCATTGTAGAAGGATATAAAAAAGAAAACTATCCAAAGGTTGTTTTAGTTCGTAATGAGGATGATTTACCTTTACTGGATCAGCTTACTAACATTATGGCGGTTATTTCTTGGTTTCCTTTGGAAGAAGACGTTAAGCAGAAATATGTCACATTCAATTTAGAAAATGACGAATCAGTTTTACTTATATTACAAGTAGTGAGGGAAATACATGAGTGAAAAACGATTTTTACTAACGAAAGATATTATTAATATAGAAGAAGTGACGAATAAAGTCATTCGACGTGAAGCGGGTGCGGTTACAACTTTTACTGGCACCGTACGCGAATATACTAAAGGCAAAAGAACACTCTACTTGGAGTATGATGCGTATGTGCCGATGGCTGAAAAGAAGCTCGAGCAGATTGGTGACGAAATTAACGCGAAATGGCCAGATTCAATGGTAGCCATAACACATCGTATTGGTCGATTGGAGATTTCAGATATAGCGGTTGTTATTGCAGTTTCCACACCACATCGACGAGATGCTTATGAAGCAAATGAATACGCAATTGAACGAATTAAGGAAATTGTCCCTATTTGGAAAAAGGAACATTGGGAAGATGGCGAGATGTGGATAGGAGATCAACTCGAGAAGAAATCCTATCCATCGGGCAAACCGGAACAGGAGGACTTAGTGTGATTACCGTATTATTTTTTGCACACCTACAGGATGCAGTTGGACAAGAAAAAGTGATGATGGATAAAGCCCCTATTTCGATTATAGAGTTGAAGAAAGAACTGGCTGCCTTGTATTCATTGCCGAATCTTGATAATGTGATGTTTGCGATAAATGAGGAATATGCAACAGGCGAAGATCTTGTTAAAGATGGGGATACTGTTGCTTTGATACCGCCGGTTAGTGGTGGGTGATAGAGGGAGTCGACAAGTGCCTGGGGGGCTTGTCGATTTTTTTTGTGGTTTATTCAAGAAAGCTTTATCAACCTTAAATGCGGAGAGGTGCAAAAAAATAGTCGATAAGAAGATTTATCGACCTAAAAAGTTGATAGGCAGGAAAAATAGGTCGATAAGTGGATTTATCGACCTGAAAAAGTGAAGAGGCAGGAAAAATAGGTCGATAAGTAGATTTATCGACCTGAAAAAGTGGAGAGGCAGTAAAAATAAGTCGATAAGTGAATTTATCGACCTGAAAAAGTGAGAGGTATGAAAAAATTGGTCGATAAGTAGATTTATCGACCTAAAAAAGTTGAAAGGCAGTAAAAATAAGTCGATAAGTGCATTTATCGACCTGAAAAGTGGAGAGGTATGAAAAAATAGGTCGATAAGTTGATTTATCGACCTAAAAAAGTGGAGAGGCAGTAAAAATAAGTCGATAAGTGAATTTATCGACCTGAAAAAGTGAGAGGTATGAAAAAATAGGTCGATAAATGGATTTATCGACCTGAAAAAGTTGAGAGGCAGTAAAAATAAGTCGATAAGTGAATTTATCGACCTAATAAAGTGGAGAGGCAGGAAAAAAAGGTCGATAAAAACTCTCTATCGACCTTAAACCCTAAATTCCCGTTTCACTCTATCGTATAAAAACGCGATTTTCCATATCCATTCACCTTAAAGGATTTTAAAAGCACAGCACGAATAGTTCTCTCAGGTCTAAGTCCTCCACACCAATCATAAATAACATTCGTCGTTATTTTCTCCTCTGGAAATAACAAATTATATTCTCTGACTTGCCTATCCACTGCAGTAGGTAAATCTTCTTTATATCCACAGTTAGAACAATGTAAGGACCTCTGAAAGAAGGAATAGCATTTTGGACAATATATCCCTTTTTTAAGCTGATCATAGGTATATTTAGGTATGCGACTATAGGGAGATTCTGTTAAGTAGATAGAAAGAAGCTTTTTCGAGATATTTTGATCTTGTTTAGTTATTGAGGTTGGGTTGTTCCTAAATCCATTTAGAAAGCGACTAAGCTGTGTCGGGAATATCATTTGTGAGTTTCTTGGAGCATGATATAGGTGAAATTCGAGGTTGATAAAGATTAGGTATGATTTTATGGTTCCAACAAAACCGAGTTCTTTAAGTAAACGTCTAAAAAGGGTCTCACAACGTTGTGTTTGTAAAAGAGGATTCTTTACTTCATTATCAGAAGTGCCTGAATACCAGGCGTCTTTTTCAATATAAAAATCACCCTCAAAATTTTTTACTTCAAATATATAGATTGTATTGCCACTTAGTATGATTGTATCGATTTGAAAAACAGTGTTACTTATTTCGTAAATGAAATCGTGAATTACGAGGTAATTCTCAGTTGGAAGTGCCTCAACCAACAAATCAAACCCCAACTCCCCCACAAACCCCTTTTCAAGGTTCAAATAATAATTTCGATCTTTTTCTAAAAGAGACATTCTAGAATTCAATGCCCTAAACATTTTCAGTTCTTTTGATTCAAATCGCTGTTTTAAAATCAAACCAACACCTCCAATATCTATTTTCATAAACATTGTATTTTTACATTTCAAAAAAGACAAGCCTTTTTAACTCCTTGTGACACACATCACATTCCAACCAAACTCAATTCTTTATAATAAAAGTAACCTATTATGAAGAGGTGAAGTACGGTGAAACCTTTACTACCAAAACAACATGGTGCTTGGGCAATGTTGCTAGTTCCATTTATTCTAGGGATGGGGTTGGGCCAAGTATCCTTGATTCATATTCCACTATTTATAGGATGGTTATTTTTGTATTTAGCAACCTATCCATTATTAATGTCTTTTAAAAAGCGAAACAAACAACGAGAGCTTCATGTAAAATGGACAGTTATTTATTTTGTTCCAGTTATCGTTTCTCTAATTATAGTTCTACTTTATGATTTTCGATTTGTTTACTTTGGTCTTATCATGGTTCCGTTCTTTATCATAAATGCCTATTATGCTAAACGAAATAACGAAAGAGCTCTTCTGAATGATTTATCAGCTATTTGTTCATTTGGAATTGGTGGGGTGGCAAGTTATTTTGGAGGTACAGGTACTATTGACCTCACGGCTTTTGCTGTTTGGGGACTCACGATGTTATTTTTCGCAGGAAGTACCTTCTTTGTAAAAACAATGATTCGAGAAAAAGGCAATCCGAAGTATCGCTGGATATCATGGGGATTTCATTCTGGAGTAATCCTTCTATTCATAGGAAGTGGATACTATCTTCTAACAATTGCTTACCTACCAAGCCTTGTAAGGGCAATTTACTTTTACGGTAAATCAATCACGATGATGAAGGTTGGTGTCTTCGAAATTATAAACTCGGCTTTCTTTCTCATCGCTGTTTTACTTGTTATTTAAAAACAAAGAAGTGGTGAACTAAAACATTCACCACTTCTTTTTCTAAAATACGTTAAATAAAACGATTGAACCACCAACAATAAAGCAATAAATGGCAAAGTAAGCTAGGTTTCCTCTCGCCATTATACCCATAAACCATTTTAACGAGAAATAGGAGGCCACTAATGATCCTATAAAAGCAACCGTATATGGAAGCAATAGTTCATTTAAGTTGGGGTCATTTAAAATATCAGAAAAGCTTAATAACATGCCACCGAAGCTAACAGGAATAAACAATAAAAAAGAAAAACGTAGAGCTGTTTCTTGCTTCATACCTAAGCCCATTGCTGCAACAATGGTTGCTCCGGAACGGCTGATGCCAGGTATTAACGCAATAGCTTGAGCACAACCAATAATAATGGCGTCTCTTAACGTTAACTCCGCATCGTTTTTTCTGCCACGTAAATTACGAATTAACCAAAGTGCAACCCCTGTGATCAATAGTGTAATTCCAATTAAGAGAATTCCTTCTTTAATGAAGCTGGCTATTTGGTCATCGTATAATATACCAATTACACCTGCTGGAATGGTTGCGATAACTAAATACACGATAAATCGGAAATCAGATTTTGCTTCAACATCTCTTGTTGTTATGTAACGTAGTCCATTTACAGTCAATCGTAGTAAGTCTTCACGATAAATAAGCAATACAGCTATAAGAGAGGCTGCATTTACTAACAGCTCAAAACTCATTCCTTCAATAGATATATCCAGAAAATGCTGTGCAAGTAAAAGGTGACCGCTTGAGGATACTGGTATTGGTTCAGTAACCCCCTGAAAAACGCCAAGAAACAAGTATTTTAACAGTAAATATAACTTATCGATTGCATCCACAACAATATCCTCCAATTACGTTTTGATACTCTTTCCATTTAACTACATGTCCGTTGACGATGTAAAGTATTGCTTGTCTCTCTATATATATTTGTCCTTTTAGGAAGACATGCAATAAAAATGAGAAAAGAACCTAAATAAAACATGAAATGAAATACATCAGGAGATAATAGTTCTGTACCATGATATTGGAAGGAGGATTGGTGATGGGACAAAGCCATGAATTTAGAGCTGGACATAAAGCTCCAAACAACGGGATCTATGTTGAAATTGGAGAAGAAGGAGACGGAGTTATGAATCCTAAAAGCATTAAGCTTAAGGCGGGCGATCCGTTTCCGGAAAACTCTAATGATAAAAGAAAATGGACATATAAAAGAAAACCATGATAAAGATAAAGTCATCCTCAAGCAGGATGGCTTTACTTATGGGATTTTTAGGATATAATAAAACTAAAGGTCAGTAATGGTCAAAAACTTCGTAACTAACACTTCATTTTTAAAGGGAGGTTTATAAATGGATTTAAATAAGATGACACAGAAACTTCAGGAAGCAGTAATGGAGGCTCAAACGCTTGCAATTCGTAATCAGCATCAGGAGGTTGATATCGTTCATTTATTCCTTACCCTACTTCGACAGTCAGATAGCCTCATCATTCGTATCCTTCAAAAATTAAATATCGATACAAATCAACTTGAACAAAAAATAGAAGAGATACTTAAAAAAAAGCCTCAAGTATCAGGATCGGGTATAGAGGCAGGAAAGCTTTATATTACGGGGAAACTTCAGCAGCTTTTTATTCAAGCAGAAGAGGAAGCAAAACAATTACAAGATGATTATTTATCTGTAGAACATATTATGCTCGCACTAACAAAGGGGAAAGATTCAACAGAAGTTGAAAAAACACTACAGAACTATTCAATTAGACGAGATAGTGTTGAAAAAATTATTGCTGAAATTAGGGGGAATCAGCGCGTGACTAGTCAAAATCCAGAAGCAACGTATGAGGTGTTAACGAAATATGGAAGAGATCTTGTAGCAGAGGTAAGGTCTGGTAAGCTAGATCCAGTTATCGGTCGAGATGATGAAATCCGAAGAGTGATTCGAATTTTATCAAGGAAGACAAAAAATAATCCAGTGTTAATTGGTGAACCTGGAGTAGGTAAAACGGCTATTGTGGAAGGTCTAGCTCAACGAATTGTGCGAAGAGATGTTCCTGAAGGGTTAAAGGATAAAACGATTTTTGCACTAGATATTGGATCGTTAATTGCTGGGGCTAAATTCAGGGGTGAATTTGAAGAAAGATTGAAGGCCGTACTAAATGAAATTAAGAAAAGTGATGGCCGTATCCTCTTGTTTATTGATGAATTACATACAATAGTTGGTGCTGGAAAGACAGAAGGGGCTATGGATGCAGGGAATATGTTAAAACCAATGTTAGCTCGTGGTGAATTGCATTGTATTGGAGCTACTACGTTAGATGAACATAGAAAATATATTGAAAAGGACCCTGCATTAGAGCGTCGCTTTCAACAAGTGCTTGTAAATGAATCAACAATTGAGGACACCATTTCAATTTTAAGAGGGTTAAAGGAACGTTTTGAAATTCATCACGGTGTAAATATCCATGATCGAGCAATTGTAGCTGCGGCTACACTGTCTGACCGGTATATAACTGAAAGATTTCTCCCAGACAAAGCAATTGATTTGATTGATGAAGCATGTGCAATGATTCGGACGGAAATAGATTCAATGCCTTCTGAATTAGATGAAGTAACAAGGCGAGTCATGCAGTTAGAAATAGAAGAAGCTGCACTCAGAAAAGAAACCGATCAAGCTAGTAAAACAAGACTAGACGTATTACTGAAAGAGCTTTCTGATTTAAAGGAAAAAGCGAATTCAATGAAAGCTCAATGGTTGCTTGAAAAAGAAGGAATAGGTCAAGTGCAACTTTTGAGGGAAGAGATTGAAAAGGCTAAACGGGAACTAGAAGATGCCGAGAACAAATATGATTTGAATCGAGCAGCAGAATTACGACATGGTAGAATTCCTCAGATTGAAAAAGAGTTGAAGTCACTTGAGACAAAAGTGAATGAAACGAAGAGTGATAATCGTCTTCTTAGAGAAGAGGTTACAGAGGAAGAAATTGCAGGAATTGTTGCCAGATGGACGGGTATTCCAGTTACTAAGCTGGTTGAAGGAGAGCGTGAAAAACTATTAAAATTACATGATATTTTAAAAGAACGAGTGATTGGCCAGGACGAAGCAGTTGAGTTAGTGTCCGATGCGGTTCTTCGGGCAAGAGCTGGAATTAAGGATCCGAACAAACCAATTGGCTCATTTGTTTTCCTTGGTCCAACAGGGGTAGGTAAAACAGAATTAGCTAAAGCTCTAGCACAATCTTTGTTTGATAGTGAAGAGCAGATAATTAGGCTAGATATGTCTGAGTACATGGAAAAGCACTCCGTTTCAAGACTTATTGGAGCGCCCCCTGGGTATGTAGGTTATGAAGAAGGTGGCCAACTAACTGAAGCCGTTAGACGAAAACCTTATTCAGTCATTTTGATGGATGAAATCGAGAAGGCTCATCCTGAGGTGTTCAATATTCTGTTACAGATGTTAGATGACGGCAGAGTAACTGATTCCCAAGGGCGGACAGTAGATTTCAAGAATACAGTAATTATTATGACATCCAACATAGGGTCTCAGTATTTACTTGACGGTTTAACTTCTGAGGGAGAAATAATAGAAGAAACACGGAAAAAAGTGTTAGAACAACTTCAATTACATTTCCGTCCGGAGTTCTTAAATCGAATTGATGATATCATTTTATTTAAACCTTTAACCATGAAAGAAATAATAGGGATTGTTGAAAAATTGGTGAAAGATCTCCAAGGGAGACTTCGTGATCGAAACATTACTCTTCAGCTAACGAATGAAGCTAAAACGTATATTGCTGAATCTGGCTTTGATCCATTGTATGGTGCAAGACCTCTAAAACGTTATATTCAAAAAAATATTGAGACAAAGATAGCAAGAGAATTAATTGCAGGCAAAATAGAGGATGATGATACGGTTAAAGTAGACTTTCAAGATGGACAAATGATTGTCTTAACAAACGAATAATTAGGCAAAAATAAAACCCCTGCTCCATATGGTAGCAGGGGATTTATGTATTTGAAAAATTCATTAATGCTTTTCAATCGGCTCTAAAGGAATGATTTCGCCAAGAGCAGTGATTAGAACGAATGAAACAACAGCAATTATTGATGCTGTGCCGAAGTCATATGCAGCACCTATCATTGAAGAGACAACATATGATGCCATTTGTACTAATAGAAAAGTCCAAAATAATGTCCAGAAAAAACGCACTAGATTCACCTCATTTTATCCGCATTCTTAATACATAGTACCATAATTATTTTAAATAAAAAAGCATTACTTACCTTCTCTATTTTTCCCGAAATGAAAAAAAAAATAATAATTAGGTATTCTCCCTTTCAAAATGGAGTCTTTAACATACATTGATAAGAGAGGAATCATACTGTGTATATAAGGTGGGAGGAAAAATGGAACTCAAGCAGCGTTTTTTCCAGCTTGATACAGAGTGGTGTGTAGTTCACGTGCCTGAACGTCCTAACGGTTTCGGAATCATCGTTTTGGGAGATAAAAATCATTTTGTTGAAGAAGAAAGTAGCTTTTTAATTCAAAATCAAGGACGTCTTCAAATGCTAAATGAATTAATCAGTCAAGGTTATACCGTATTTTATTCAAATCTCTATGGACGCCATTGGGGTAGTAGAAATGCAGTCTTGTTAGCCAAAAGGCTGTATCACTATATTATGAAAAGCGAAATATTAAACAATCGAATTCACATTTTAGCTGAAGGTATGGGAGCATTGGTTGGCCTACAATTAGCTGACACAATGGATGAACATGTTCGATCTCTAGCCCTGATAAATCCATGTGTTGATCTAAAAGCTCATATTGAACATGAAAAGGAATATAAATTCTTCTATAAGCAATTAACAAAGGAATTGGCTAAAGCCTATAAAATAAATGAAAAAAATGTAATTGAAGAGGTTATGAAAGACCAACAAACGATAAACTTTGATACTGAATTACCATTAGCGATCTGGCAAACAACGGATAGGAAGAGTTTTAACCCTGAATTTCACACACGAATGTTAGAAGAGCGTAGGAAAGAATTAGGAAAACCTATTTTTATATCTTATCTTGTTACCGAAAAGAAATATAGAATGACAAGAGCAATTTGTCGATTTTTTAAACAACAAGAAGAAGAATTATAATAGTCCCCCAATACAAATACATGAGGGGGACTATTATTTTGGCTGGTTTCTGCATAGGATTACAATAAATAGTAGTGTAGCTAATATGGAGGTGGATACATGAGGGTATTACTTGTTGGTGGACTTGGATCTATAGGTTACACTCTTTGTAGTCAATTGATTGAAGAGGAGATTGAAGTATTCGCATTAGATAACATTTCAAATGACCATGATGAAAAGGAAGAAAAACTTTTACAAATTGGGAGAAATGCGTTCTTTCAATACAGTTCACTTGACACAGATTACCGAGTTGAAAAAGAAAAGTTTAATGTCATTATTTATTGTTTATATGACCCGATAGATAGACAGGGTAACTTAAATATGGAGAATGATATGGAGTTGATGGAGAAACATTTGAAAAATGCATTAGAATACTGCAATGAATATGGAAGTAAATTTATACTAATCTCAGGTTCTACAGAATCGGAAAATCAATTCTCTGAAACTGATAATGAAAAAAAATCTTCTTGTGATAATGGTGATGAGAAATTATATTTCATTCAGGAGCAATTAGTAACTGAAGCATTCAAAGATAAAGATGAACAATTCAGTATAGTTCGATTGAATTTTGATGACATCGAAAGAGAAAATGGTAACCAAGTAAGTACTTTTTACCTGTATAAAACGAAAGAAAAATCTAACTTTCAAATAATAACTAGTTCAGAAGATACGGGTGAAGAGTCAGATATTTTTACAGAATGGTTAAAAAATAACTGGAACAAGGAGGATTAACCTATTTTTTCTTGTACATTAGTAAGTACGCGATGTAAAATATAATTGGAATTATAAAGTATTATCATGCATTATTCATTTATCTGACGAAGGAGTTGTTGCAGAAGCATGAGAAATCCAATTGGATTACTGATAATGATTACAGTAGTGATTTTCTCACTATCAGCATGTGGACAAACTGCTTCCACAGATAAATTACAAAAAGTGGGTCTTTTAGTACCGGATTCTATTAATGATCAGGTGTGGGGAACTAAAGGTTATAAGGGATTATTGAAGATACAAGCGAAGTTTAATATAGATGTCTTTTATCAAGAGAGTATAAATAATGAAGCAGCTGCCATTCAGGCAGTAAAGGAATTTCATGAACAAGGTGTTAATTTGATTTTTGGACATGGAGAAGAGTATGCAGGATATTTTAATAAAATAAGCGAAGAGTATCCTGACATACATTTTATTTGTTTTAACGGGGATGCAAGAGCAGATAATGTGACAAGTCTAAACTTTAAGGCCAATGCCATGGGCTTTTTCGGAGGAATGGTTGCTGGAGAGATGACAAAAACAAACAAAGTTGGGGTCATTGCCGCATATGAATGGCAACCAGAAGTGAATGGATTTTATGAAGGCGCTGCTTTTCAAAATCCAAATGTAGAAGTTGAAATTCGCTACACGAATGCATGGGACAATGTAGACACAGCCCTAAAATACTTAGAAGAAATGATGCAGGATGGCATTGATGTCGTCTACCCTGCTGGTGATGGCTATAATGTACCTGTAACAGAGGTTCTAAAAGAGCATGGTCTATACTCAATCGGTTTTATTTCAGACCAATCAGATTTGGGTGAAGCAACGGTTTTAACAAGCACAGTTCAACATGTAGATGTATTGTATGAATTAGTTGCTGAAAGATATAATAATGGAGAACTTGAATCAGGTGAACTTTACTTTGACTTTCAAGAGGACGTCATATCAATGGGGAAATTTAGCCCAGAAGTCGACCCGTTGTTTGTACAAGAAATGGAAACATTAATTAATACTTATAAGAAAACCGGAATTTTACCTAATCAAAGAAAATAGCAAAAGGAGTAACTTAAGATGCACCCAAAATCAATGGAATTTATGCAAATCGCAATGAAGTATTTACCTGAAGCAAAACAGATGCTGGATGATACAGGAATTGAGCTGACAATGGATAAACTTCAGCCAATGATTGATATGCTAACTAAGGTAATGGCCGATGCTTATGAATTAGGGAAACAAGAAGCATTAGAACAAGATGAATAATGGTAAAAAGTAGGCGCTAGAATTAATATTCTAGCGCTTTTTAAATAAATCCAGTAAGGGTCCCAATTCTTTAAACATCGGTTTAATTCGATTCACCGACCCCATAATCTCATCCACTTGCTTCATTAAAGACATATAATCAACCTGATTATTTGGTTGAGAAGGAAGTTGTTCGTTATTTTTATCAGGTTGTTGCGGAAATCTAGGACTATTTCCAAACATTAATCTTGTAAAAGGGTCTGGACTTTCTTGGCGGCCAGTTTGTTGTGTTTCTTGTTGTTCTTCCATTTCCAATCACCTCAAATAGTCTATTTTACTAGTAGAGTATGAAAAACGAATCCTCGAAGTATAGTCGGTTGTCCATAGTAAGTAATAGACGTTTGTTTTATTTTTTTCCTACACGAACTCAATACACCTTACCTATTGCTATATGGAATAAAATACTTTAAAATTAGTACCAAGTCATAATAATTGATAATAATATATACTACTTACTTAAAGTCTATTCAGTATATCTCATACGCTTGATAACTACTGGAAAGGGGATTGATTTATGAATGCGGGATTTCTAGGTATTGGACGATATGTACCGGAGCAAATAATAACGAACTTTGATTTAGAAAAAAAAATGGATACAACAGATGAGTGGATCAGAACAAGAACGGGTATAGAGGAAAGACATATTGCTCATGATGATATAAAGACATCTGATATGGCGTATGAGGCAGCCTTAAAGGCATTGGATAGTGCAGGAATGACAGGAGAAGAACTAGATATGATTTTAGTAGCTACTGTTACACCTGACAGACCATTCCCTTCCGTTGCTTGTACTTTACAAGAAAAGCTTGGTGCAAAAAAAGCTGCAGCTATGGATATTAGTGCGGCCTGTGCAGGTTTCATGTATGGAATTGTTACAGGGAAACAGTTCATTGAAACCGGTGTTTATAAGAATATCCTAGTTGTTGGAGTAGAGAAGCTATCTAAAATTACAGACTGGAACGATCGAAATACAGCTGTTCTTTTCGGTGATGGTGCTGGTGCAGTCATCATTGGACCAGTTTCAGAAGGCAAAGGGATTTTATCTTTTGAGCTTGGTGCAGATGGAACTGGGACAAAGCATTTATATCAGGATGAATATATCATTATGAACGGTAGAGAAGTATTTAAATTTGCTGTAAGACAAATGGGTGACTCTTGTATAAATGTGTTAGAAAAAGCAGGGTTAACTAAGGAAGATGTTGATTTCTTAATTCCTCATCAAGCAAATATTAGAATTATGGAAGCTGCAAGGCAAAGACTTGAATTACCTATAGAGAAGATGTCAAAGACCATTCATAAATACGGTAACACTTCTGCAGCATCCATTCCTATCTCATTAGTAGAAGAATTAGAAGCTGGAAAAATAAAAGACGGTGATCTAATTGTAATGGTAGGTTTCGGTGGCGGGCTAACTTGGGGTGCCATTGCCATTCGTTGGGGGAAGTAAAATAATATAATAGTATATTTCAATTATAAGGAGTTGCGAGATAAATGACAAAAAAGCGTGTAGTTGTAACAGGTTTAGGGGCGGTTACTCCAATAGGAAATGATGTAGAAACAGCTTGGCAAAATGCAATTAATGGCGTTTCAGGGGTAGGACCATTAACAAGAGTAGAGATTGAAGGTTTACCAGCAAAAGTTGCAGCTGAATTAAAGGATTTTAATCCAGAAAACTATATGGACCGTAAAGAAGCGAGAAGGATGGACCGTTTTACACAATATGCACTTGCTTCATCTTTCATGGCAGTAAAGGACGCGGACCTTACAATAAATGATGAAAACTCAGCAAGAGTTGGTGTATGGATTGGTTCTGGTATTGGTGGAATGGAAACGCATGAAGAACAACATAAGATCTTCATGGAAAAGGGATATAGAAGGGTAAGCCCATTTTATGTACCAATGATGATTCCAGATATGGCAGCTGGACAAGTTTCAATAGCTATTGGTGCAAGAGGGATTAATTCATGTACAGTAACAGCATGTGCTACAGGTACAAACTCGATTGGGGATGCTTTTAAAGTTATTCAACGTGGTGATGCTGATGTAATGGTAACTGGTGGAACTGAAGCTCCATTAACGAATATGGCATTTGCAGGTTTCACTTCAGCAAAAGCATTATCTTTTAACCCTGATCCTAAAACTGCAAGTAGACCTTTTGATAAAAATCGAGATGGATTTGTAATGGGTGAAGGAGCAGGAATTTTAATATTAGAAGAATTGGAGCATGCACTTGCACGTGGAGCAAGAATTTACGCTGAAATCGTAGGATATGGTTCAACGGGAGATGCATATCATATCACTCAACCAGCTCCTGGTGGCGAGGGTGGAGTTCGAGCAATGCGTCAGGCAATTGAAGATGGTGGCTTACAACCTACTGATATTGATTACATTAATGCTCACGGTACTTCTACAGAATACAATGATAAGTTTGAGACATTAGCTATTAAAGAAGTTTTTGGTCCACATGCAACATCTGTAGCGATTAGTTCCACAAAATCAATGACAGGTCACCTTTTAGGGGCAGCAGGTGGAATAGAAGCAATCTTTTCGATATTAGCTATTAAAGAGGGCATTGTTCCTCCAACAATTAATTATGAAACACCAGATCCGGAATGTGATTTAGACTACGTACCAAATGTTGCTAGAAAGATGGAAGTTCGTGCAGCACTTAGTAATTCCCTAGGTTTTGGGGGACATAATGCTACGATTATCTTTAAAAAGTATGAATAATAAATACTAAAAAAGGGTTGGCATGAGCCAACTCTTTTTTAGTTCTATTTTAGATGAGGCTATAAATTCTTCATTTTCATGTAGTCTTTGTAATACAAATGTAATAAAATTTCAAAATATATAGAAAAGTCGTAATACTTTGTGTTATTATTTTTTTATAGTAAAAAAATACCATATGGGGGTGGATGATGAGCATTACACAAAATATCATTAAAACAGTTTTACTATATGTTGTTGTTTTAGCCGGACTAATAATGTTAGTCTTTTTTCCACGGGAAGCAGATATAGCAGTAAGTGGAAAAGCAATGACGATTGATTATGGGTACACATTTTCATGGGGGCAATACAAGGAGAATATAAGCGGGTGGTTTTCGCATATTAGAGAGAATGGTAGTTTAGGAGATACTCGATATAATAATGTAACGGTTGAGGACGAGTTAAAGCGATACTTCCCAAATAGCTTGAAAATCATTGTATTAGCATTTGTTTTGAGTACCTTTGTAGGCATTGCAAAAGGGATCTTTGATTACAATAGTGCCAAAACGAAAAAAAATATATTAGGTAACGGTACCACTTGGTTATTTCAATCGATTCCAGACTTTTTGATAGTCATCGTTATCCAATGGCTAGTCATTTTTATGTTTCCATCTGTAAAAATATTAAGCCAAGCAAATTGGTATAGCTTTATCTTACCCGGCATTTTAGTAGCAATTTACCCGATGATGTATGTGTCTCGAATAACTTCCGCATCTATCGCTAGTCAGGAGGGCCTCCCTTATATACAAGTTGCAAGAGCGAAGGGTTTTACAAAAAGAAGAGTAATGTATACGCATATACTAAAAAATAGTATTGGGACGGTCTTAGGTCATATTCCTTCATTAATGATCTACATATTATCCAATTTGCTAATTGTGGAATACCTATTTGGCTATGAAGGAATTGCTTATCGTCTATTTGTAGCAATGGGTATATCCAAAGCGATTGCTTTTGGACGTGGACCAATCTATGAAGATGGTTTAATAATTGGAATTGGCATTTGCTTTATGTTAACGATTACGTTATCACAAATTATTGGTTACTTAGTTAAAAAGCAACTAAAGTTACAGTAGGAGGGGTGAAATGAAAAACTATTATTTAGTAACAGGAATCGTGATGACAACCGTTTTAGTAGTTTTTATGTTATTTGGCCCCCTGCTGCCATTTGTTGATTCAAGCTTGGAAGGGGAACGAGTTAAAATATTAGGGCAGGGCAACATTGTTACAGCTCCTTATGCACCCTCAAAGGAATATCTACTTGGGTCAGACCGTGAGGGGAGAGATATTTTAAGTTTAATTGTAATGGGTACGAAAGATACGTTATTCCTTATCTTTGCTATTACTCTATTAAGGTACATAGTTGCGGTACCATTAGCATTAGCGGGTTCAAAAAACAAAGGGCCAGTCTCATGGCTTCTGAATTCATGGAACCAGTTATTTTCCTCATTGCCAGTCATATTTTCAGCAATCATTTTGGTAAACCTTCCATTTCTACTCTTTAGTGAGAACAGGTTTGTCTGGTGCGTTGTCATTTTGGCTTTTATTGAAGTCGGAAGAGTAGGATATATCTTACAACAACAAGCCCACACACTGTCTAAATCGCCATTTGTTGAAGCAGGTATTACGATTGGGGTAAGCCCATTGGGTATATATTCAAGATATTATGTACCAAATTTACTGCCAGATATCATTGTAAATTTCTTTATTGATTTAGGTAGAGTAACGTTACTCATAGGTCAATTAGGGATATTTAGTATATTTATTACTCAAGAATTTGTTCAACTAAACTATGGTTCGGGAGAGATTGTCAACACGAATTTAAATTGGACGACATTATTAGGAGATCCACGAACAGATGTTTTAAAAGCTGCTTGGATACCACTTTTCCCTGCACTAGCCATTACTTTTACAATCTTGACCTTTAATATATTAGGTGAAGGGCTAAGACAACACTTTAATCGTAAAACAGTCTAGGACACTCTAGACTGTTTTTTTATTGGAACGATAAAAGGTAAACTCACATAAGCATAAGTAAACATATATGGTGTGGAGGCAGGATAATGACGGTTGTTAGAACAGACAAGTGGCTGCTAGATTTATATGATAAACCTTTAGAAATGTGTGAAAGAATTAAGTTTGCTCAGCCAGATGTAACTATAGAAGAAATTTATGATTACTTAATTATGAATGGAATGTATCGACCTATTAGGGGAGGGGAAGAGGGTGTAAAAAAACTAATTGAAAATAAAGTATGGAAAATCGTTTATTTGGAAGAAAAAAAGCTAAAACAAGAATGGGATGGGCCAACGATTCCAATTTACATTTTTCCTTCGGATAGTAGAAACGCACAAATTACCAAAGAGTATAATGGAAAGTCTGGGTTAGCATTTAAAGATAAATTATTTTTATTCTTATCAAAACAAAATACTGGCAAGGAAATTAAGGCGTTGTTTACACATGAATATAATCATATTTGTCGGTTAAAGAAATATAAGAAGAATGAAAGTGATTACACTTTAGGTGATACGATTATATTAGAAGGTCTAGCTGAGTGCGCAGTAAAGGAGCGGTTTGGTGATCAATATCTTGCACCATATATTAGATATTACACGGAATCTCAGCTTGAGGAGATGTGGAATACGATTATAAAACCTAATGTATCTATTATAAAGTCAACACGAGAACATGATAAATTATTGTATGGACAAAAATTATTACCTAAGATGGTAGGATATTGTGTCGGGTATCATTTAGTTCATAAAAAGTTGATGGAACAAAACGCAGGTATAAATGAATTGCTAAGCTACAGTACAGAAGAATTTATCAAGTAATAAGTTACTAAGACTCTGATATTAATCAGAGTCTTTTTTATGGATGTTAATTTCTTATTAGATTTGTATTGAATTCGTAACGAATTTGTAATATTATTACACTTGTGTGACTGACAGCGGATTCCTAATGAGTGGAAGGGGTGAAATTGAACATAGTGGCAAGCTATACGGTAACAAATAAAAAAAGAAACATGGATAGCATCCAGTTTCAGGTAACATTAATTGTCATTTCTTTTATATCTAGTATCTTTGTTCCTTTTATAATCCTGTATCCAATCCAAGAGATTTTATTTAAGCCACAAAGTGTATGGTATTTCGAAGCTCCATTTAGTGCCTATGTGATATTTATGGCAGCAATTATAGTAACCTCTATCATTCTACTAATAAATGTACTTTCTGAGCCGAAAACGAAGATGAAGAACCGTTTGAAATTAGGAATTACCTTTACCTCCTTAATTACTGTAGTGATTATAATAGGTCTTTGTCTTTTTAATTATGAGTATATGAATTCAAATGGTATCTATAAGAATAAATTTTTTAGTTTAGAAGAAGAGTTTATAGGTTGGAACGAAATCAAAGATGCAAAGCAAATCTTTGTTAAAAAAGATGGAGTCACTAAAGATGATAAATTCTACTTTACTCTTCAAGATGGAACTATCCTAGAAATGGATATAACTGGTAAAGTTAAAAAGAATAAAAGGTATATTCGACAATATTTAAAGAAAAATAAGGTAATTATCGAAAATGTCTACCCAAATGAATGATATTTTGATATAGTATTCTTAACAAGACAGATTACACTGAATTGTTTAAAAAGACTGAAAATTATTAAATTTTACTAAACTGTTGCAAATATAAATTTATTATATTATTATTGTAAAAAAAGAAATTGTCGAAAAATTGTATTTTTGATCGATTAATTTAATGCTAAAGGTGTGATTGACTTGAATTCAATGCTTGAAGTGAAAGACCTAAAGACGGGATTCGATATAGACGGAGATTTTTATCATGCGGTTGATGGAGTATCGTTTTCGGTAAAGCCTCGCCAAATTGTCGGAATAGTTGGTGAATCCGGTTGCGGTAAAAGTGTAATGTCACTTTCTATTATGAAGCTTCTACCTAAAGGGATTGGAAGAATCGCTGGTGGTGAAGTAGTATTCCAAGGAAAGAACATTGAGAATTTATCAGAAAATGAGATGAATAGCATCCGAGGTAAAGATATTAGTATGATCTTCCAGGAGCCAATGACTTCATTAAATCCAGTATTCACTATCGGATTTCAGTTAGAAGAAATTATGCTAAATCATATGAACATATCTAAAAAAGAAGTCAGAGAACGTGCGATTACTCTTCTACAGAGTGTTGGGATCTCTAGACCTGAGAAAATTGTAGATGAGTATCCTCACCAATTGTCAGGTGGAATGAGACAAAGGGTTATGATAGCGATTGCAATCGCCTGTCAGCCGAAGCTATTAATTGCAGATGAGCCAACAACTGCTCTTGATGTAACTGTACAAGCCCAAATACTAGAGTTGCTAAAGAGTATTCAAGAGAAGAATGATATGTCAATCATTTTAATCACTCATGACCTTGGTGTTGTAGCTGAAATGTGTGATGAGGTTATTGTTATGTACGCTGGTAAAATAGTTGAGCGCACAAACGTAGATAACCTATTCCACAATCCTCAGCATCCTTACACTAAATTATTAATGGCTTCTATCCCAAGAATGGATGAAGTAGTTGAAGAATTAGCAACAATTAAGGGGATTGTACCGTCCTTGAAAAATATGCCACTGGTTGGCTGTCGATTTGTTGATAGATGTCCTTCTGCAACAGCGGAATGTAGAACTGTTACTCCAAAGCTAGCTGCAGTCGAGAGTGGACATGAGGTATCGTGCTTACTTTATGAAAGCAGTTATCCTAAAGAGAGTGTGAGGTAAAACAAATGAGTAATACAACACTTAATGAAAAGCAGAACTTATTAGAAGTTAAAAATCTAAAGACTTATTATCCTATAAAAGGTGGCTTCTTTAGAAAGACAGTAGCACATGTAAAAGCAGTAGATGATGTATCCCTTGAAATTAAAAATGGGGAAACATTAGGACTTGTAGGTGAGTCAGGCTGTGGTAAGTCTACAACCGGTAGAACGATTATGAGATTACTAGAACCAACAGATGGTCAAATCTTATTCGATGGTAAAGATATCACTGAATTAAGAGGAAAATCACTCCGAGATATCAGAAAAGATATTCAAATGGTATTCCAGGATCCATATGCATCATTAAACCCAATGCAAATGGTTGGAGATATTGTTTCTGAGCCAATTATGAACTTTACAAATAAGTCATTAAAGGCTTTAAAAGATGAAGTAATGGAGCTTCTTAAAAAGGTAGGATTACCTGAAGATGCCTATTATAAATATGCACATGAATTTTCTGGTGGACAAAGACAACGTATTGGTATTGCTCGTGCGTTAGCTCTTAGACCTAAATTAATAATAGCTGATGAGCCAGTATCTGCACTTGATGTATCAGTGCAATCACAAGTTCTTAATCTATTAAAAGAATTGCAAGATGAGTTCGATTTAACTTTCCTTTTCATCGCTCATGATCTAAGTGTTGTTAAACATATGAGTGATCGAATCGGAGTTATGTATCTTGGTAATATCGTTGAAATCGCTGAAAAGGGAAGTATCTATGATGAGCCTTTACACCCTTATACACAGGCTTTAATTTCTGCGATACCTGTTCCTGACCCAAGAAAGAAAAGCAAGCGTATTGTGTTAGAAGGGGATGTTCCAAGCCCGGCAAATCCGCCAAGTGGCTGCCCATTCCACCCACGCTGCCCACAAGCTATAGCTGAATGTTCAGCAACAAAACCTCAATTAAAGGAGGTGAAGCCAGGGCATCGAGTAGCTTGCCACTTATATTAAGAAGTTAGAATAACAAATCAAATTGACAAGATAACAATCTATCTTAAACTGGTTTTTCTTTTGAAATGATTACTCATTTCGAAATTAAAATAAATATACAAAAAAAATGGGGGTAAACAAATGAAGAAGTCAACATTATGGACTCTAGTTCTAGTACTAGTTATGTCTATGTTCCTTGCTGCTTGTAGCGGAGGTAACGACACTACTGAACCAACTGAGCCAAAAGAAGAAGAAAAAGACAATGCAACAACTGATTCTGAGCCTAAAGAAGGCGGAATTGTAACTTATGCAACTGACGCTGCTCCAGAGGGTGTATATGACCCTGCTTACGCTGGAAGTGCTGTTGACAGCAACATTCAAGGTTTCATGACTGAGGGCATCTACGGTGTAGATGGTAACTTAGAATATGTACCAAACATTGCATCTTGGGAAATCAGTGAAGATAAGTTAACTTATACTTTCACTTTCAAACAAGGTATTAAATGGCACAATGGTGAAGAAGTGACTGCTGATGACTATGCATTTGCTTTAGAAACAATTGCGCACCCTGACTATGATGGTCCTCGTTTCAACATGGTTGAGCACATTTTAGGTGCTACAGAAAAGAAAGACGGTAAAGCTGAAACTATCTCAGGTATTGAGGTTGTAGATCCTTATACTGTTAAAATTACTTTTAAAGAAGTTAAAATCAACAACTTAGAAAACCTTTGGTCTACTCCAATGCCTAAAAAGCACTATGAAGGTATTGCTGTAGCAGACTTAGGTGAGTCTCCACAAGTTCGTGAAAATCCAGTAGGATTTGGTCCTTTCAAAGTTAAGAAAGTTGTAGCTGGTGAGTACACTGAATTAGAGCGTTTCGAAGATTACTGGCAAGGTAGACCATTGCTTGATGGTATTATCGTTAAAGTTATCGATCCATCTCTAGCAACTGGTGCTTTCCAAAATGGTGAAATTGATATCATGGATATCAGACCACAAGCTGTAAAAGAATTAGAAGCATTACCTAACGTACGTGTTGAAGAAACTACTGGTGTAGTATATTCTTACATCGCTTTACGTTTCGGTCACCGTGACCAAGAAACTCGTAAAAACGTAGCTGATTTCGATAAATTCCAATCTAAAGAATTACGTCAAGCATTAACTTATGCAATCAACCGTCCTGCGATGATTGATGCATTCCTAGAAGGTAAAGCTGCAGTAGCTAACACTCCAATTCCAAAAGCGTTCTGGATTGCTGCTGATGAGTCTGAGTTAAACCAATATGAGTACAGCCAAGAAAAAGCAAAAGAATTATTAGCAACAGCTGGTTATGTAGATGTTGATGGCGATGGTTTTGTTGAAGATCCACAAGGTAAACCATTCAGCATTTCATTCGGTCACTATGCTGGTCCTGCAGTATTTGAAGGACGTTCTCAAGCAATTATCCAAAGCTGGAATGACATCGGTGTTAAAACTGAATTAGCAACAGGTTCATTAGTAGAGTTCAACCTTTACAATGAAATGAAAGATAATGACGATGCTGCATTAGAAGCATTCTTCGGTTCATGGAGTACTGGTGCAGATCCAGATCCAACTGGACTATGGGGTAACGATTCTGAGTGGAACTATGGTCGTTGGGTTGACGCTGAAAATGCGCGCTTACTTGCTGAAGGGTTAAGCGAAAAAGCATTCGACAAAGACTACCGTAAACAAGTTTATGTTGAGTGGCAAAAATACTTCAACGAGCAAATGCCTGCTATCCCATTATGGGAAAACATGGATCTTTATGGAATTAACAAACGCGTTCAAGGTGTAACTATTAACGCTGTTGGTTTCCAAGATGATGTTTACAAATGGTATGTTACTGAATAGTAGTTATTAATCTTACTAGATAAGGAGAATTCACATGCTTCAATACTCGCTACGTAGATTACTTAGCATGATTCCATTATTACTCCTTATCTCCCTAGTGGTATTCTCCCTGGCGAAAATGATGCCAGGGGATCCATTTGCGGGAGAAATTGATCCTTCAAACACAAATCCAGAGTATATTGAAGAAATGAGAGAGAAGTTAGGATATAATGATCCGATTCTCATTCAATACTGGAGATGGATAAGTGATTTCGTACAAGGTGATTTTGGAAAATCAACAGTTTATAAAAAGCCTGCAGCTGAATTAATTGCGGATAGAATACCAAATACGCTATTGTTAGCTGTTACAGCCTTATTTTTAACATATATCATTTCATTTTTTATGGGGATGTATGCAGGAAGAAAACCATACACTATAGGAGATAACCTAATTGCAGGTTATAACTATATTGCACTTGCAATTCCTTCATTTGTAGCTGCAATTCTAGCAATCTACTTTTTCTCATTCCAGCTCAATTGGTTCCCATTTAGTGGATCAGTTAAAATTGGATTAGAAGAAGGAACAATGGAGTATTACTTAAGTAAAATGCACCATGTGTTATTACCTGCCTTAGTATTAGGACTTATGAGTTCAGCTTCATATACACAATTCTTACGTAATGACATAATTGAAAACAGCCGTAAAGACTTTGTAAGAACGGCAAGAGCAAAAGGAACAAAAGAGTCAAAAATTTATAACAAGCATATTCTTAGAAACTCAGTTATTCCTTTAGTTACATTCCTTGGATTTGACATTGCTGCTTTAATCAGTGGTGCAGTTATTACTGAAACGATTTTTACTTATCCGGGAATTGGTCAACTCTTTTTAGAATCAGTAACTAGAAGAGATTATGCAGTAATGATGTCGATAACAATGTTACTTTCATTTTTATCACTTTTTGGAAATTTAATAGCAGATTTAGTATATGGATTAGTAGATCCACGTATTAGACTAGATTAAGGAGGGCAAATCATGGAAGTTGCAACAAATCCAAATACACCAACACCGAAACAAGTCGCTAAAAGTCCCTCCCCATGGGTGATTGCAAGAAGAAAGTTCGTTAAAAATAAATTAGCAATGATTAGCTTAATATTTTTAGTAGTAGTAACAATTCTTTCTTTTTTAGCTCCGTATATAACAACAAAGGATATCGTAAGGGTAGACTTTATGAATATTAGCCAGGAACCATCAGGTGAGCATTGGCTAGGAACTGATACGAACGGAAGAGATGTATTTACTAGAATGCTTTACGCAGGTAAATCTTCTTTAACAGTTGGTTTAGCATGTATGTTCTTTATCACTTTGATTGGTACAACAGTTGGGTCGATTGCAGGCTACTTTGGGGGCAAGGTTGACCAGTTATTAATGCGTTTTGTAGACTTTATTTTAAACTTCCCATTCTTAGTTTTCGTAATTGTTTTAAATACGATCTTAGTTGGAAAAGTATCAGGTTTATGGACGTTGATTGGTGTTATCTGTCTACTAAGCTGGGGTGGAGTAGCACGTATCGTACGTAGTAGAATACTTGCAGAAAAAGAGAATGAATATATTCTTGCTGCTGAATCAATTGGCTGTAGACCATCTAAAGTTATTATCAAACATTTATTACCTAACGTGGCTTCTACAATTATCGTTCAAGCGACACTACTTATGGCAGTTATGATTGTTGCTGAATCAGCACTAAGTTTCTTAGGTTTTGGTGTACCAGTTGACACACCAAGTTGGGGCAATATGTTAGCTGAAGCACGTGATTCAGACGTTTTAAGAAACAAAACATGGATGTGGGTTCCACCAGCGGTAGCTATCACTTTAGTTATCCTATCAATTAACTTTATTGGTGAAGGATTAAAGGATGCAATGAATCCTAAATCAAGAAGATAAACGAGATCTATCACTTAATGTGATGGATCTTTTTTTTGTGCTTTAAAAAGAATGTATGGACGAATCGTGGCATATGATATTTTAGTTTTTATTTTTTTGATTTGAGAACAGTAGCTTAATTTTGCTATAATTTCAAAAAAATGCTTGTCGAACAATAAACTAATTTGTTATTATGTAAAAGACTCAAAAGAGTCAGAAATAAAAAAAAATTAATGCAATTATAAAAATTAACTTGTATTTGTAATCTTCTTGTAATAAAATACAGTTAATATTATTTTCAGATAATTTAGTATCTTACCTACAAACAAATAATTCAGATTATTATGAATTGTAAAGCTGGTACTAAAGTTGCAATAGGTACTAAGTAGTACCTACGTCAATGGAAAAGGATGGTGACAGAATAAATGTCTGCATTACTAGAGGTAAAGAATTTAAAAACTCACTTCTTCAAAAAGAAAACAGTTATCCCAGCTGTAGATGGTGTGGATTTAAAAATTAATAAAGGTGAAACTGTTGCACTTGTAGGGGAATCAGGGTCTGGAAAAAGTATAACTTCTCTATCAATTATGCGTCTTGTTCCGACTCCTCCAGGTAAGATAGTAGATGGTGAAATTTACCTAGATGGTAAAGAATTAGTAAGTATGTCAGAAAGTGATATGTGTAAAATTAGAGGAAATGAAATTTCAATGATTTTCCAAGAACCGATGACATCATTGAATCCTGTTCTAACAATCGGAGAACAGATCACTGAAATTCTAACATATCACCAGAAAATGACTAAAAATGAAGCAAATAAAAAAGCAATTGAATTGCTTGAAATGGTAGGCTTTTCGAGAGCTGCTGAACTGATAAATGATTTTCCACACAGACTATCAGGTGGAATGAGACAAAGGGTTATGATTGCTATGGCGATGAGCTGTAATCCTAAATTGCTTATTGCAGACGAGCCTACAACCGCCCTAGATGTTACAATTCAAGCACAGATACTTGACCTAATGAAAGAAGTAAGTAAAAAGTTCGATACTTCTATTCTATTAATCACTCATGATCTTGGAGTAGTTTCAGAGATTGCTGAAAGAGTAGTTGTAATGTATGGTGGTCAAGTTGTAGAAGAAGCATCAGTAGATGACCTTTTTGATGAACCATTCCATCCGTATACTGAAGGCCTAATGGCTTCTATTCCTGCAATCGATGGAGACATTACTCGCTTACAATCAATTGAAGGAAACGTTCCTTCTCCGGAAAATATGCCGGTAGGCTGTAGATTCGCTCCTAGATGTGTAAAAGCATTTGACCGTTGCCATCAAGAATTACCTCAATTAAAACAGGTAAGTGGACAACGCTCAGTTAGATGCTTTTTATACGATAGCGAGGAGGCAGGGGCATGATTTCAACTACAAACTTAGAATCTGAGAAACTAGTAACTGATAATAATCAATCTACAATTCTTGAATTACAAGGTGTAAAGAAGCACTTCCCTATAAAGGCAGGATTACTCCAAAGAACAGTAGGACAAGTGAAGGCTGTTGACGGTATAAACCTTAAATTGTATAAGGGAGAGACGCTCGGACTTGTTGGTGAATCAGGGTGTGGTAAATCTACTGCGGGTAGAACAATTATACGACTCTATGAACCTACTGAAGGAAAGATTATCTTTAAGGGCAAAGATATTTCACATATGCCTGAAAACCAGCTTCGTAAAGAAGTCAGAAAAGATATTCAAATGATTTTCCAAGATCCATTTGCAACGCTAAATCCGAGGAAAACGTTACGTTCAATCATTAGTGAACCAATGATTACACATAATTTATACAGTGGTAAAGAACGAGAAGAAAAAGTAAAGGAATTACTAGATACAGTTGGACTTAATTCCTCCTTTATAAACCGTTATCCACATGAGTTCTCTGGTGGACAACGTCAAAGAATTGGAATTGCTAGGGCACTTGCGTTAAAGCCTGAATTAATTATTGCAGACGAAGCTGTATCAGCATTGGATGTATCAATACAAGCCCAAATTATTAACCTGATGCAGGATCTTCAAGAAGATTTTGGACTGACGTATATCTTTATCTCTCATGACTTAAGTGTTGTGCGCCATATTAGTGATCGTGTTGGTGTAATGTACCTAGGAAATATGATGGAATTAGCAGGAAAGAATAGCTTATATGCAAATCCTCTCCATCCATATACTCAAGCTCTACTATCAGCAGTACCTGTTACTAGGAAAAAAGGTGCAGTTAAAAGGGAAAGAATTGTTCTTAAAGGTGAATTACCTAGTCCTGCAAACCCACCGTCTGGTTGTGTTTTCCACACTAGATGTCCAGCTGCAACAGATATTTGTCGTCAAGCAGTCCCTGAGTTTAAAGAAGTGGAAAAAGATCATTTTGTTGCCTGTCATCTTTATTAAGAAGATGGTAGCACATATGATAACTTCACTTGAAAGGGGTGATGGAAGGACAATATTATAGCTACCAAAGCGTCGTAAGAAATCTAATAATTCGAAAAAATGATAGGGGGAAATGAAATGAAGCTTAAAAAGTCAGCATGGCTACTATTATGTTTAACATTAGTAATGTCATTATTTTTAGCTGCTTGTTCTGGTGGAGATGATACAACTGCACCAGCTGAAAAACCTAAGGAAGAAACTCCTAAAGAAGATACTAAAAAAGAGGAACCAGCAGATACAAATGAACCACAATATGGTGGAGATCTTATCGTAGGTTCAATTGGTTCTCCTACACTATTTAACTCATTATATTCTTCAGATAATTCAAGTGGTGAAATTGAAGGATTTATCTATAATGGACTTGTTGGTGGAGACACTGAATTTAATCCTGTTAACGACTTAGCTTCAGATGTACAAATGTCAGAAGATGGATTAACATGGACAATTAAACTTCGTGAAGATGTAAAATGGCATGATGGTGAACAGTTTACTGCTGATGACGTAGTATTCACTTACAATATTCCTTTACATGCAGATTACGATGGTCCTCGTAAGTCAGCATTCGAAGGTATTGCGAGTATCACTAAGTTAGGTGACTTTGAAGTTGAAATTAAGCTTTCTAAAGTTGATGCAACTTTTGGTTCAACTGGATTAAGCTATGGTATCTTACCTGAACATATCCTAGGAACTGTACCTGTTGCAGAACTAGGTGAGCATGAATTCAATACAAAATCTCCAATCGGTACTGGTCCATTCAAGTTCGCTGAGTGGAAAGATGGAGAATATATTAAAGTTGTTGCTAACGAAGACTACTATGAAGGTCGTCCGTACTTAGACTCTATCACTTATAAAATTGTTCCTGACCAAAACGCATTACTTGCTCAGTTACAAGCTGGTGACGTTCACTACATTAACGTACCAGGAACTGATTTAGAAACAGTAAAAGAATTCCCTGGAATCCAAATTCAATCTGGCTTAGCTCTTTCTTACACTTACTTTGGAGTTAACCAATTACAAGACCGCTTTAAAGATGTAAGAGTACGTCAAGCATTCACTCATGCAATTGACCGTGAAGGTATCGTTGAAGCTGTAATGAACGGTGATGGTGAAGTTGCACACGTTCCAGAATCACCATTATCATGGGCTTACAGTGATGATGTAACTAAATTCGAATATGATCCAGAAAAAGCAAAAGCTTTACTTGCTGAAGCTGGTTGGACAGATTCTGACGGAGATGGTTGGTTAGACAAAGACGGAGAAAAACTTTCTTTCACTGTTAAAACAAACCAAGGTAACAAAATCCGTGAAGATATCGCTGTAGTATTACAACAACAATTTAAAGAAATCGGTGTTGAAGCTATTCCTCAAATCGTTGAGTGGAGCGCATTCATCGAGCAAGTTACTGCACCAAACTGGGATTACGATGCTATGATTTTAGGTTGGGCATTATCAACATTCCCTGACCTATACGACATTTTCCACAATAGCCAAATGGAGCAAGGCTTAAACTTCACTCACTGGGATAATGCTGAAGCTAGTAAGCTAATGGAAGATGCTAGACAAATTCTTGACCGTGATGAGTACAAGAAAGCTTATGCTCAAATCTATAAGATCGTATCTGAAGAACAACCATATTCTTTCTTATACTATCCAAATGCACACTATGCAATGCCTGAGAACTTAATGGGTAAAGAGTTCCATGCAAGATCTGCATATTACGATGTTAACAAATGGTGGTTCAAAACTGAATAATTTCTATTGATATCTCGGTATGAATAGAAGTTGAGGGGGAGGGGGTTTTCCCTTCCCTCTTTAATTAATTTTGAAAGTAAAACTAGAATGAATCATTGATTTTTTTTAGTTACAACATACATTAAGGATTAACTAAACTAGAGTTTAAAGGAGAATTAGCTATGGTAACATATATCATTCGCCGTATAATAATGGCTATTCCCTTATTAATAGGAATTACCATACTATCTTTTGCTATTGTAAAAATGGCGCCAGGTGGGGCAACTACCTTATTAATGGATCCGAATATTAAGCCAGCTGATTTAGAGAAATTCTATGAGAAATATGGGTTAAATGACCCAATACATGTACAATACGGAAAATGGTTAGGAAATATGGTTCAGGGTGACTTCGGTACTTCTCTAGTACGTAAAGGAACTCCAGTTAGTGAAATGATTATGAACCGTTTACCTGCCACCCTATTATTAATGGGTGTTTCAACCATCTTAGCAATACTTATATCAATTCCTTTTGGGGTATTATCTGCGACCAAACCTTATTCTAAAACAGACTATACCGTTACGGTCACTTCCTTTCTGGGTCTAGCTACACCAAACTTTTGGCTGGGGTTAGTACTTATTATGTTCTTCTCGGTGAAACTTGGTTGGTTCCCAACAGGTGGTACTCAGACTTTGAATGCTCCTTTTAGTATTTGGGATCGACTACATCATTTAGTACTTCCAGCATTCGTTCTTGCAACAGCAGATATGGCAGGTCTTACACGTTTTACTCGTACGAGTATGCTAGAGGTTGTAAAGCAAGACTATATGAGAACTGCGCGTGCAAAAGGCTTCAAGTCAACAAAAGTTATTTACAAACATGGATTACGTAATGGATTAATACCAGTCATTACAATCTTCGGATTAATGCTACCAGGCTTTATTGGTGGATCTGTTATTGTAGAATCAGTATTCGGCTGGCCAGGAATCGGTAAACTATTTATTGACTCTGCATTCCAACGTGACTATCCAGTAATTATGGCCTTAACAGTTATTTCTGCAGTGTTTGTAGTAATAGGAAATCTAATGGCGGATATTTTATATGCAATCTTTGATCCGCGGATTGAGTATTAAGAAGGGGGAAGTTTTTGATGTCACAAACTAATCTTACACCTAAAACTTCTAACGATGCTGCGTTAATCCATGCGGTTAATAAAAAGCCTGATACAATGACGAAAATTATTTTTTCTAAGTTCATGAAAAATAAATTAGCAGTTATTGGAGCTATCTTTTTATTATTTATCATTGGTGCTGCCGTATTTGCTCCAGTATTAGCACCGTATTCGTTCGAAGAACAAAGATTACTAGATAAATTAAAGCCACCTAGTAAGGAGTACTTACTTGGCTCTGATAAGTTCGGTCGTGATATATTAACTCGTTTACTATATGGTGCGAGAGTATCACTATTAGTAGGATTTGCATCTGTATTTGGTGCAATCACAATTGGTACAATTATTGGGTCATTAGCAGGATATTTTGGTGGAATGATTGATTCAGTATTAATGAGATTTGTAGATATTGTTATTTCAATCCCACAGATTTTCCTTTTAATCACTTTAGTTACAATTTTCCAACCTGGTGTTGATAAATTAATCCTTATCTTTGCTTTAACAAGTTGGACAACAACAGCACGTCTAGTGCGGGGAGAATTCCTTTCTTTAAGAACACGAGAGTTCGTACTGGCATCTAGAACGATCGGAACGAGAGCTTATAAGATAATCTTCTCTCATATACTACCAAATGCAGTTGGTCCAATTATTGTTGCTGCAACGCTACAGGTAGGTGGAGTAATTCTTGCTGAATCGGCTTTAAGTTATCTTGGATTAGGTATTCAACCACCAACTCCAAGCTGGGGGAATATGCTACAGGATGCACAGAACTTTACAATCATGATAAAGGCTTGGTGGTATCCGTTATTCCCGGGATTATTAATTCTATTTACGGTATTATGTTTTAACTTTGTTGGTGATGGTCTACGTGATGCACTTGATCCAAAAGTTAACGATTAGAAAAAGTCAAGAGCCAATCTTGGCTTTTTCTTTTTGTTGTAATATTTTTAGTATTGTACCTAGGTCGTTACTTTCCGCTGCAGGCACTTGCTTTCCGCGGGGAATTATGAAAAAGCCCAACTGCCTTGCTTTTTCAAGGGCGAATTCCTATCGGGGAGGGATGTGAGACTCCTCGGCCTACAGCCTGTGGGGTCTCATCGGATGTCCCGCTTCGTCCCGCAGGAGTCAAGTGCCTTCCGCTTCAATCCACTCTGAGTTGAAAATTAAAAGATAATAACCATTTTTTAAAAAGCTAGGTTTAAACTTTATTCTTATTTCGATGCAGTTTTTGAAATTGTTTAACCGATAGAAAATTAAGTTTTACACCGATACTTGGTTACATATAGTGTATAAAGTGGACAAGGTGGAGGAGATTTTGAATGAGTATTTGTTATCATCTGTCATGCATGGCTGGTGTCTGTTATGGTTTTTAGGATGTTTGTTTTTTTGTTGGGTTTTGGACTAGCTATAGCGGGGGGGATTAGTGCAGTAGCTTATTTAAATTTGTTAACAACAGGGCACGCATTTACAGAATATATTCATTTCATTTCTCATAGACCTGAATTTTACTTACTTCCTATAGGCTTCGTTTTAATTTGGACAAGTGTTTATTTACCCTTCAGACGTAATAGTTATAAATAGACTATTAACTATATAATGATGTTTTCTAGAAATTTGTAAAAGATACAATATTAAAAAAGTTCCTTTTACAATTTAAGAAGATTATGGAATAAAAATTATTCATTCTGCCTATACTGTTGACAAACAGTTGTGAAGTGAGGGGTAGAACATGTTGTATCTTCATGATATTTGGGTAAATTGGTTTGAAGGTGAAGAGAACGGATATAATGTTTGTCACTTCCACGAGTGGCGTAAAGATGATAGTGTTGAACTTTTAGACCAAGTCCCTTTACTTAAGGTAGATTCTCTGTTATTTGACTATATTGAGAATGATTTAATGGAATTACCGCAACAGCTTTTAGGTGATATTTTTCAAAAAGCATATGTACGAAAAAATCATGAACGGATTCAACTAGATTATTGTTTCGTAGTTACTGATGGACAAGGTATTTTAGCCGTTGATACAATCGGGTACAATATCCCGATTCGTAAGAGTCGTTTAATTCCGAGACAAGAGCAGCTCGTATACGATATGGTGAGTGAACAAGAAGCAATTCCATATAGCTTTGACCATATCCGTATATCATCTGAAAAGGAATATCACATCCTTTCGCCTTCACCAGATGAAATGAAGGGGCTAACTAGAAAAGAAAGACAACTTAAACAGCTATTGTTTATGGCTCTTGATCAATTACAATCAACGAAAAATGCTGCAGAGATCCGTTATTGGTATACCGAATGGAATCCAAAGAAATATGAACCTATTCAAACTATGACTTTTGAAGAGGTATGGCAGAGCTTATATGAAGAAACAAGAAGTGGTTGGTCTCCAAAACATATTCAATTGTGTGAGAATTTAATTAAGGGACAGCCCTTTTTTGAAAAGCTATGGGAATTAGAGCAGGAGACAAAAGTGAATTAAGTAGTACATAAGAAAAAGCAGTACCCTTAGAGGGACTGCTTTTTACTATTTATTCTTCTTCTAATTTAAAACGTTCAACCGATTTTTGTAAATCAGAAGCCATATCTAATAAAGATTCGATATGAGTGATTACTGAATTCATATTACTGGATGTTTGAACTGACGCAGCTGCAACCTCTTCTGTGCTTGAAGTTGCATCGGTTGCCACATGAAGAGCCTCTTTAGATTTTTCTTGTATTTCTACTACGTGCTCTGTTTGTTCAGATACTAGTTTATCCATTAATTCAACAGAACCAAGAACAGAATCCATCGATTTAATGATTTCAAGTAAAGCTTGTTTTGCTTGTTCAGCTGAAAGGCTTTCTTCTTTTGCTTGCTTTATACTACTACTCATTTTATCGTTCACAATTGCAATTGAACCAACTACATTATTAATAATGGTTTCAACTTCATTTGATGCCTGTCTACTTGCTTGGGCAAGTTTTCGTACTTCATCTGCCACAACTGCAAAGCCTTTACCATGTTCACCTGCACGGGCAGCTTCAATACTAGCATTAAGTGCAAGTAGATTTGTCTGATCTGCAATCTCACGTGAAGTTTGTACAATATTTCGTATTTGATTGGTACGATCTTCTAGTACTTTAACTTCATTTGCAGAGTCTGAAGTTGAGACTGCAAGACTTTGAACACCATTTATTAGACTATCAAGTATTTGTTGGTTAGTTGCTATTGTTTTTTGTGTAAATACAGCAGTCTGTATCACTTCAGACTTCTGTTCATCTAATTTAGTAGCAATATTTAATAGAGTTGTTATTTTCTCATCATTGCTCTGACTAATTGCAACTTGATTCTCTGCCCCAAATGCAATCTGCTCAATTGCAGCATTGATCTCTTGAGATGCTGCGGCTACATCTTCTGCAGTTTCTTTTAAGCGTTGAGAAGTATTAAAAGTTAAATTGGATGCAT
This sequence comes from Cytobacillus suaedae, assembly GCA_014960805.1. GTDB lineage: Bacteria > Bacillota > Bacilli > Bacillales > Bacillaceae_L > Bacillus_BV > Bacillus_BV suaedae. Next base: position 1,033,710 of record CP063163.1, read on the forward strand.
TTTTCGTTTGCGTTACAATGCCTCTTAGGTTTGTAATCATACTATCAAATGATGTAGCTAGAGCTCCAATCTCATCTTTACGATGAATTTCAGTTAGACTCGTCAAGTCTCCATTTGAAATTCGATTTGAAGCACCTATTAGTTTATTAATAGGTGAAACTAATCTTCTAGAGAAGATAACTGAGAAAATCGTAACAGCAATAATTGAAGCAAATATAATTAAATATATAATTCGTTGAATATCAGAGATAGCTGCAAAGGCAACCTTTGTAGGAGTTTCTACAAACACTGCAAGGCCAAGATTATGATCATACGTATAAGATGTAACTTGTTCATTGTTATTTTGATTATTAAAAATTCCAGAACCATTTAATATTGAAGAATCGGAGAAATCTGTTTCTTCGATTTGACTCACCATTTGCTTAATTCCTTCATGAGCTAAGAGGTTTAAGTAGTTTCCTTCCGCATCAACCTGCTCATTTTGCCAGCTTTTATCAGTTGTTGCTACTAGGGAACCCTCTTTGGATACGATATACATTTTTTGTTCTGTGCTTTGGTCAATGCCACTCGTTACTTCATTCCATAATGTATTCATATCAATATATGTACCAATAATACCGATTGGTCTATTCAGTAAATCTGTAACCGATACGGCTGCTTCAATATAATATCTAGAACCAATATAATTTTCACGTGATTCAGCAGAACTAATGTAAAGGTCATTGTCCATAACGCCAGAAAAAACGGCATCATCTTTACGGTCACTAACAACTGACTTATAGCCTTGTCGCATTTGTTCCATGCCATCTTGACCTATATGATAAATATCGAGGAACTTCTTATTTGATCCACGCATTTTAGCGTAACCATTACTAATTTCTTTATCGTTTTTTTGTTTTAAAGAATCCGACATTAATTGTAATTCTTCAACAGTAGTATCGACATAGGTTTGTATACTTTTTATCTGTGTCTCAGCAACCATTGTTGATTGTTTTTGGATACTTTGCTCCATGTTCTTTCCAATGTATGGAGACACAATTGAGCTAAGAATTACACCGAAAGCGGTAACAGAAATGATAAAAGCAATATTGATTTTAAAACCTATGGAATGTCTATTTAACTTTAGTTTAGGTTTAAAACCATTTCTTGCTTTTGCTAATTTTGGTTGCTTCCGGGAACTGAATAAAGCTTTGATTTTTTTTAAGAAATATTCTGACTTTTTCATATGTAACCCCCATCTTTCGAACTAGAATAAATTATACCACAGCTAGTCAGAAAGTTGGGGGGAATTGTCGAAATTATGTAGAAAAATAGAGCAGAGAATTTTTCCCCAGCTCTATTAAAAATTTATTTTCGTTTACGTCCAAGACCCATCGCCTTTTCCATTTTCTTGACCATTTTACTAGCAACTAGATTTGCCTTTTCAGCACCTTTGTCTAATATTTCATCAAGTTCTGGAGAATTGATAATTGAATGGTACTTTTCTTGAATTGGAGTTAATTCTTCTATAACAACTTGTGCTAAATCTGATTTAAATTCTCCATAGCCTTTTCCTTCGTATTGTTGGACAAGCTCCTGAATGGATTTGTTTGTTAAGACTGAATAGATAGATAGTAAATTTGAAATGCCTGGTTTGTTTTCTTTATCAAACTCAACAATACCATCCGAATCTGTAACAGCACTTTTGATTTTCTTTTCAATTTGCTTTGGTGTATCTAATAGGGTGATAAAAGATTTCGTATTTGGATCTGATTTGCTCATTTTCTTTGTTGGTTCAGCTAACGACATTACCCTTGCACCATCCTTAGGGATTCGTGGCTCTGGAATGGTAAAGATATCATTGTATTTCTTATTAAATCGCTCACCAATATCGCGAGTCAGTTCGATATGTTGTTTCTGGTCTTCACCGACAGGTACTAGATCTGTGTTATAGAGTAGAATATCACCAGCCATTAGTGGAGGATAGGTTAATAGCCCAGCTACTACTGCTTCTTTACCTTGAGATTTATCCTTATATTGAGTCATTCTCTCGAGTTCGCCGATATATGCCACGCATTGTAACATCCATCCAGCCTGTGCATGAGCTGGTACCTCTGATTGAATAAAGAGTGTTGATTTATCAGGGTCAATTCCAATAGCAAGGTAAAGAGCTGCTAAGCTACGAATGTTTTTACGAAGCTCAATAGGATCTTGTGGTACTGTAATTGAATGCTGATCTACAATACAAAAGTAACAGTTATAGTCTTTTTGTAGTTCTATAAACTGCTTCATAGCTCCGATATAATTCCCCAAAGTAACAGAGCCACTTGGTTGGATTCCAGAAAAAATTGTTTTCATGTTTGTTTCTCTCCTTATTAGTAGTAAAAACATCTGAAGATAGGGACTTCTGCAGGATGTGACTGGCTTAATGGTTTTTGGTCAAAATAAAAAACCACCCATCCCTAACTGTAATAGTTAGGGACGAATGGTTACCGCGTTGCCACCCTAGTTATTTCATTTTATATTAAAAAATGAAATCTCTCTGACCCACTTTGCAAATGGGGCCTAATTAACGTTAGGCTTACGTCCTGACCTACTGGTAATAGTAATGTTCAATCAGGAAGCTCAAAAGTCCATTCCACATCATTTCTATACCTGTTTCCACCAACCACAGGCTCTCTAAAATAGAAGAAAATGTGTACTACTCTTTATCAATGCATTTACGAATTAAATTATTGATAGTATATACAATTCCTGGCAGGAATGCAATCTTAATTTGTTTAATTATAAGTTCCGAAACTTTAATATAGACCGTTCCTTTCCACTGCAGACACTTGCTTTCCGCGGGGAATTATGACAGAGCCCAACTGCCAGCTTTTTCAAGGGCGAATTCCCATCGGGGAGGAATTCGAGCCTCCTCGCCGTTCCGTCTGCGGGGTCTCGACCTTTCCTCTATCTCCCGCAGGAGTCAAGTGTCTTCCGTTCCAATGCACTCTTTAATTCGTATAGAAAGACAACATCTTATTCTATAAGTAGTAAAAGAACAAACCAACTAACATGAAAACAAAAAGGATTAGTCCATTAAGAATGATAGGAGTTGTCTTCTTATATTTCAGCATTTCTGATGGAAGAGCCATTTGTTCTAAATCATCCTCTGCAAATACCTCAGTTCTAGAAAATTGTTTAGTAAAGCGTCTAAAACTATAAGTAATTCCATCAAAAAATCCACCTTTGGCTACAAACAGCACCAAATATAACAATATAAAGAAACTAGAAATGAAAAATGTAAAGTTGATAAATGAAAGTAGTGAAACAGTTCTACTGTATATATAGGAAAGAAGAAATATAAGAAAAATTGAGATACTTACTAAGTATGAAGTTCTTTTAAGTAATTGAATCATTTTATCACCAGTCCGTATTAGGATTTTGTCTTTAGCACATGCTAAACCTAAGCTATTTTTAAAAAATGTATAGCTAATATTATAGTAAAGGAAAGGTGATGTGTAAAAGGAGGGAATTTTCGTGAAATAATTAATATTGGGTATTTATTACTTTACTAATATAATTAATCTAAGGTAAAAGATACATAAATATCCATAAAAAGTAATTATTTTGTATAATTTATGCAAAATAAACGAAACATTTAAATAGGTATATAGCACTATTTTTAACGGGATTAAGCCTATTTTAATCGTGTTTTCACGAAAAAAGACAATCATATTCCATGCATAATACGTTATTTGTATGTATAATGTTTTATGTTGGCAATTTTGTCGCAGAGTTTTTCTGAAATATTAAATTGGGGAGGAAATTACTTTATGAACAGAGCAAAATTATTGCTATTGTTAGCATTTACACTTGTATTAAGTAGCTTTTTAGCTGCATGTGGTACAGCTGATGAAGATGCTGGACAAGGTGGAGATGCTCCAAAAGAGGACGTAGAACAAGTACTTAATATTCTAGAAACAGCTGAAATCCCAACCATGGATACAGTAATGGGTACGGATGCTATTGCATTCAACGTAGCAAACCAAGTATTTGAAGGTTTATACAGATTAGATGAAAACAATCAAGCTACAGAAGGTATGGCAATTGACCATACTGTAAGTGAAGATGGAACTGTTTATACGTTTAATCTTCGTGAAGATGCAAAATGGTCTAATGGAGACCCAGTTACAGCAAATGATTTCGTATTCGCTTGGAGACGTGCAGTTGATCCAGCAACTGGTTCAGAATACGGTCCTTATATGATGAGTGGTGTAGTTGTAAATGCAACACAAGTATCTGAGGGTCAAGTACCTCCAGATCAGTTAGGTATTAAAGCTATTGATGAACACACTTTAGAGGTAACTTTAGAACGCCCAGTACCTTACTTTGATTCATTAATGACATTTCCAACTTTTTATCCTCAAAATGAAAAGTTTGTAACAGAACAAGGTGACCAATACGCTCTTGAAGCTGCAAACATGGTTTACAATGGTCCGTTTACACTTTCAAGCTGGGAGCATGAAGTTGGTTGGACTATGACTAAAAATCCTGATTATTGGGATGCGGATGTTGTAAGCCTAGACACAATTAATGTAAAGGTAGTTAAAGACCCTGCAACTTCAGCAAACTTATACGATACTGGTTCAGTTGATATCTCAAGTCCTTTATCATCTGACTTTGTTGATAAATATAAAACTCATGAAGATTTCATTAATTATGGAAATGCGGTTACTTTCTATTTCAAATTTAATCAAACACGTAATCCTGCTTTAGCTAACGTAGATGTGCGTAAAGCAATCTCTATGGCTGTTGATGAGCAAGGTATTACAGATGTTATTTTAAATAACGGCTCTATCCCTGCAAATGGTTTAGTTCCTAGAAACTTTGTATCACACCCAGAAACGAAAGAAGATTTCCGTGAACATGGTGACTTCAACGCATATAACGTAGAAGAAGCTAAGAAACATTGGCAGCAAGCGCTTGATACATTAGGCGTATCTGAAGTAACGATTGAAGTTCTTGGTGGAGATACAGAAACATCTATTAAAATGCAAGACTTTATTAAGAACCAACTTGAAACAAATCTTGAAGGATTAACAATCAATCTTAAAAACGTACCATTTGCTCAACGTTTAGACCTTGATACAGCAATGGACTATGATATTCAATTTGCTGGTTGGGGACCTGACTACCTAGATGCAATGTCATTTATGGATCTTTGGGTTACTGATGGTGGAAATAATAAAATGGGTTACTCAAATCCTGAATATGACAGATTAATCAGTGAAGCTAAAACTACTTTAGCAGCTGATCCTGTTGCTCGTTTTGAAGCTATGCAAGAAGCTGAACGTATTCTGTTAGAAGAGGATGCTGCAATTGGACCATTATACCAACGCGGTACGGCTCAATTAATGCAAGAATACGTGAAAAACGTTTATATCCATCCATTTGGTCCAGATTACAGCTATAAATGGACAAAAATTGAGAAATAAACAAGCTCATGTAATTGAGTAAAAATGAATAAAAGAGAGTATATTAAGTGCGATATACTCTCTTTTTCCAATTATTCAAAGTGTCGAATTTTGGCGAATATCAAAAATAAACTGACAATTTAGGAGGTGCATAAGATGGCTAAATATTTAACTCAACGTATTATCTACATGATCATCACTCTATTTCTAATCGCATCATTTACCTTCTTCCTAATGAAGCTCATGCCAGGTACTCCGTTTACAAATCAAGAAAAAATGTCAGAACAGCAGTTACTCATTGTAAAGGAAAAATATGGTCTAAATGATCCAGTTCCAGTGCAATATGCAAAATACATGTTAAACCTTGTGCAAGGGGACATGGGTATATCCTTCCAGTTCAATAATAGAGAGGTTACCGATTTAATATTGGACCGAATTGGGCCATCCGCGTATTTAGGGTTACAATCCATGATTTTTGGAACAGTACTTGGAATTTTACTTGGAATCCTTGCAGCGCTTAAACAGAACACGATATACGATTATGGCTCTACGATATTAGCTGTAACAGGTAAGTCTATTCCTTCATTTGTATTTGCCGGCTTACTTCAATATTATGTTGGTGTTAAATTAGGATGGTTCCCAGTTGCGTTCTGGGAAGGGTTTGAGTATACCGTTCTTCCAACAATTGCGTTAATGATGTTACCACTTTCAATTACAGCACGTTTTATGAGAACAGAAATGGTTGAAGTATTAAATTCTGATTATATTTTACTAGCGAGAGCAAAAGGGGTAACACCTTTTACGATTGCATTTAAACATGCGTTAAGAAATGCATTAATACCGATTCTAACAGTACTAGGTCCTTTGGCAGTCGGGTTAATGACAGGATCACTTGTTATTGAAAAGATTTTTTCAATCCCTGGATTAGGGCAACAGTTTGTTTTATCTATTCAAACAAATGATTACCCAGTTATTATGGGTACAACCCTCTTCTTCGCTGCATTGTTTATTTTTATCGTATTTATCGTGGATATCTTATATGGAATTGTTGATCCGCGTATACGTTTAGCGGGAGGTAAAAAATAATGAGCAAACATGAAGAAGTTCTATCAAAAGATTTATTTAAACCAGCTAAACTTGATTTAAGAGAAAGTGAAGTTATTTCTCAACCAAGCTTGAACTACTGGCAAGATGCTTGGCGTCGTCTTCGTAAAAATAAGGCAGCAATATTAGGTTTAATCTTAATGGCTTTACTTGCTTTTCTAGCGATTTTTGGACCTATTATGAATGACCATGGATTTAATGATCAGCAATTATCTCGTGCTAAAATGCCACCAAAAGTTCCTGTTCTGGAACATGTACCGTTTCTTGGGTTAGATGGTACAGTTGCAGGCCCAGATGGAACCCGTGTAGATGTGTATGAACAAAAAGGAATCGATGACTACTTTTGGTTCGGTACGGATGGACTAGGAAGAGATTTATGGACGCGTGTTTGGTCCGGAACTAGAATCTCATTATATATAGCGCTACTTGCTGCTGCAATCGATATGGTTATAGGTGTAGCTTATGGCGGAATATCTGCTTACTATGGTGGCAGAACTGATAATGTCATGCAGCGTATTATTGAGGTACTAGTAGGAATACCAAACTTAGTCATTGTTATTTTAATGATTTTAATACTTGAACCTGGAATTATTTCGATTACTATAGCGTTGACCATAACCGGCTGGGTCGGAATGGCAAGGATTGTTCGTGGTCAAATATTAAAACTTAAAAACCAAGAATTTGTTCTTGCATCCAAAACACTCGGCTCGAAAGATTCAAATATTATCTTAAAGCATTTAATACCAAACGTAACTGGAGTTATTATTATTAATACAATGTTTACGATACCGAGTGCTGTATTCTTTGAGGCATTCCTAAGCTTTATTGGTCTTGGATTACAAGCCCCAACAGCTTCACTTGGAACGCTAATAGATGATGGCTACAAATCAATGCAAACTTTCCCACACATGATGATCTTCCCTGCTGTGGTAATCAGTTTATTAATGATTGCATTCAACTTAATGGCAGATGGATTACGTGATGCACTAGATCCAAGAATGCGTGATTAGAATAGGTAGGTGAATTGTATGGACAAAATACTTGATGTAAAGAATTTGCATGTGTCGTTTGACACATTTGCAGGGGAAGTACGAGCAATTCGTGGTGTGGATTTTTCAGTTAATAAAGGAGAAACCCTTGCAATAGTAGGGGAGTCTGGTTCTGGAAAATCAGTTACTACGAAGACAATTATGAGACTATTACCGGATAAGATTGGAAAAATCAAAGAAGGAGAAATCCTTTTTGATGGAAAAGACTTATCTAAGCTTTCAGAAAAAGAAATGCAGAAAATCCGTGGAAAAGATATTTCAATGATCTTCCAAGATCCTATGACTTCTTTAAATCCAACAATGAAAATTGGTGCTCAAATTGCTGAAGGACTTATCAAACATCAAAATTTGAGCAAAGGTGCGGCAAAGGAAAAAGTAATAGACTTGCTTAACCTAGTAGGAATTCCTAATCCTGAAATTCGTTTTAATCAATATCCTCACCAATTTTCAGGCGGAATGCGTCAACGTGTTGTAATTGCAATTGCCCTTGCTTGTAACCCAAAGGTTCTAATTGCGGACGAGCCTACAACAGCACTTGATGTTACAATACAAGCTCAAATATTAGAGCTTATGAAAGATATACAAAAAAAGATTGAGACTTCCATTATTTTTATCACTCATGACTTAGGTGTTGTTGCAAACGTAGCAGACCGTGTGGCGGTTATGTATGGTGGTATGATCTGTGAGATTGGTACAGTTGATGAGATTTTCTATAATCCTCAACATCCTTATACATGGGGATTAATCAGCTCTATGCCAAACTTAGAGACTGAAGGAGAGTTATACGCAATCCCAGGAACACCACCAAATTTACTATATCCTCCTAAAGGGGATGCATTTGCACCTAGAAATGAATATGCTCTAGAAATTGATTTTGAGAAGCAACCTCCTATGTTTAAGGTGTCTGATACACATTATGCAGCAACATGGTTACTTCACCCAGATGCACCGAAGGTCGAACCACCTCTTGTGATTAGAGAACGTAAAAAACGATACGAGGCAAGAGGAGTATCATCCACAGAGAGGAGGAAATAGAAGTGGCATCGAATGAAAAACTTGTTGAGATTAAAAATCTAAAACAATATTTTAATGTTGGTAAGCCAAATATGGTTAAGGCGATTGATGGAATTTCCTTTGATATATTTAGGGGAGAAACATTAGGGCTTGTTGGGGAATCGGGTTGTGGGAAATCTACAACGGGGCGAACAATAATTCGTTTATATGATGCAACAGATGGTCAGGTACTATTTGAAGGTGAAGACGTTCATGGAAAAAAATCAAAAGCAGAGTTAAAGAAATTTAGTCGTAAAATGCAAATGATTTTCCAAGACCCGTATGCATCTTTAAATCCTAGAATGACTGTAGCTGATATTATTGCAGAGGGTATTGATATACACGGTCTTGCTCAAAATAGTCAAGATCGTATGAACCGTGTTCAAGAGTTGCTTGAAACTGTAGGATTAAATAAAGACCATGCAACTCGCTATCCGCATGAATTTAGTGGAGGACAACGTCAACGTATCGGAATTGCTCGTGCCTTGGCTGTTGACCCAGAATTCATCATTGCAGATGAACCGATTTCAGCTCTTGATGTATCAATCCAAGCCCAAGTTGTTAACTTATTGAAAAAGCTACAAGAGGAAAAAGGATTAACCTACTTGTTTATAGCTCATGATTTATCAATGGTTAAGTATATTAGTGATCGTATCGGGGTTATGTATTTTGGGAAGATAGTTGAACTAGCAACGAGTGAAGAATTATACAATAATCCGATTCACCCTTATACGAAATCACTACTTTCAGCTATTCCTTTACCAGACCCTGAAACAGAGCGAACACGTAAACGTACAGGGTATGATTCTAGTATGCATAATTACACTGGAAATGAAGATGTACAGTTAAGAGAAGTAAAACCAGGTCACTATGTATCATGCTCAGAGGAAGAATTTAAGCAATACCAAGCTCTTTATAAAGATTAACCTAAGATTCCGTTAAATCGGGATCTTTTTTTTATGTATTGGTTCTACTGACAGTATTTATAAGGGCAATTGACCTATTTTCATTTACTGTTTTGCAAACACTAAGCCTATAAGTCAAAAGAAAAGTAATAACAAAGTAGTAGGATAAAATGTGAAGTCATTTCATACGTTAGAATAAATTAAACGATTTTGGTTTTTAGATTGGGCTAAGCCAGTAATTATTTTAGGACAGGGATCACAAATTGTTTACAGATTAAAGGAGGAAATATTGTTGGAAAATTAAAAATATGTCAAAAAGTGTACGAATTTGTTGAAAGTTGACTTATAATGTACACAGAGACTAAGAGGGGGGACGTATATAAATGGGGAAGAAAACAATTGTTACAGTCATGTTTATTGTTACCTTCATATTTAGTATTGGAACGGCTAATGTTTATGCGACGGAAAAGGCAGAATTAATTGCTAGTCATCATTCTGGAAAAGAGCCAGGGTTTATTAAAAAGGAGCTACCAGAAAAGCTCACAAGATTTATGTTTGATTCTGGATTTACCTTTGAATACCCTGATGCAATTAGAGGGATCTATGTAACAGGACACTCAGCCGGTGGAAGTAAATTTGAAAAATTACTTAACCTCGTCGATAACTCGGACTTAAATGCAATGGTTATTGATATTAAGGACGACCATGGTAACTTAACGTACAAACCAAAAGAAGCTTCAACTTACGAAGACATTGCTAAAAATTATATTAAAGACCCGGTACAAGTACTAAAGACACTTGAGGAGAAACAAATCTATCCGATTGCAAGGGTGGTTGTGTTTAAAGATTCTGTACTTGCTAATAAACAGCCTGAACTATCTTTTAAAGAAGGTAATGCTGTCTGGAAAAACGGACGAGGGGAATCATTTGTAAATCCTTTTCTACAAGAAGTATGGGATTACAATGTGGGCATTGCCATTGAAGCGGCAAAACTAGGCTTCCAAGAGATTCAATTTGATTATGTTCGTTTCCCAGAAGGATTCGAAAAAAGGGATAAAACACTCGTATACAACATGGGTGAATATCAGGGAGATCAATCAGATGTAAAAAAACGTGTTCAAGCTGTTACTGACTTTGTTGCCTATGCCAAGGAAAAGCTAGAGCCTTACAATGTGAAAGTATCTGTTGATATCTTTGGTTATACAGCAACACTTCCTGAAGCACCAGGAATAGGGCAAAACTTCAGCAAAATATCAGAGCATGTAGACGTTATTTCTTCGATGATTTATCCAAGTCACTGGACTTCGTACTTTGGTATTGCTAAACCTGATATAGAGCCATATCAGTTAGTTACTGAATACGCTAAGGTTGAAAAGGAAAAATTAAGTGAACTACAAAACCCTCCTATCTCAAGACCATGGATTCAGGATTTTACAGCTAGATGGTTAGGGAAAGGGAATTATAAAGTGTATGGTAAGGCAGAAGTAGAAGCTCAAATCAGAGGATTAAACGAACAAGGAATTAGTGAATATTTGATTTGGAATGCAGGCAATACCTATACGGAAGGTGTAGATTACACACCACTTAATTAACTTAATAAAAAATCCTAACGAATGAGTTCGTTAGGATTTTTTGTGTTCATTAGTTATTCCAGAAAGATTTTTTAGCGTTACCGCCAACACCTTTCCATCCTGTTTGTGTATTTGCAGCATTATTAAAGCTTACGTCTTTTGTTTTACCACCAAAAAACTTTTCACCGATTCCATTTAAAACTACACCAATTACAGCAGTAATTCCGATAATAAGAAGGGCAACAAGTGTAAAATCTATTATGTAACCTAACATGAAAGATCCTCCCTTTTATATAAAAAGAAAATTTTTATCTCAAAATAAAATTCATAACATATACTTCTATTTTATTCTATATTGAACAGGATTTAAAGGGGAATATTAAATTTAGTGAACATATAATTACTATATCAAAATATGGCTCTTTTCTAAAGGGTGTTATTTTCACATTGAATCTAGACCGTTACTTTTCGCTGCAGGCACTTGCTTTCCTCTACTTCCCGCAGGAGTCAAGTGCCCTCCGCTACAATCCACTCTTCTTTTATATACAATTAATTCAACAAACTTTATTAAAAGAGCCAAAAATAAAAAGTAAAATATGTTACCATATAAATAAGGATGAAAACTTGAAAGGAGTGTTTCATTTGAGTTGGTATACGAAATTAAATCAGTATTTTCCAGTTGAAGAAATGAAATCAAAAGAACATATGGAGATTTTGTTGAAGGAAAGAGGAGACATTTACCATAAAGATGAAGGACCAAATCATGTATTAATGTACGCAGAATTTGAAGACTTTATTTTTATTGATTATTTATTTGTTTCGGGTGCAGCGAGAGGACAAGGGCTTGGCAGAAAGCTAATTGAGAAATTAAAAAGTAAAAATAAGGCGATTATATTAGAGGTTGAACCAATTGACTATGAGGATACAGATACTGAAAAACGATTAAGATTTTATAAACGTGAAGGATTTGAACATGCTCAGTCCATTGGTTATAGACGCCTATCATTAGCCACAAATGAAGTGAATCAGTTAGAAATTTTATATTGGTCTCCGACGAATGAGTCCGAAGAATCCATCTATGAAGCGATGAGAAAAACCTATAAAATGATTCATACCTATAAAGACAAAGAAGTGTATGGTAAGTCCTATCAGAGTGTGAATGACGTTTTAACATATAACAAAAAAAATGATAATGATGATATTTTATCTGATGTATAAGTATTTGTATAAAAATTGTATAACTATTTATGACAAATTTGTGAATTCATCTATCATTTCAAATAAATTTATTGTATAATAAATGGAGAAATTACTTAATTAAAGTGATTACAATAAAAGATTTAGTTTTTCTTACAACTTAAGATAAATCGTTGTCTTACTTAAACTCATCTTTATTAAAGGGAGTGAATCTATTTATGGTAACATTATTTACTTCACCAAGCTGCACATCATGTCGTAAGGCTAAATCATGGCTAGAGGAACACAGTATTCCATATACAGAGAGAAACATTTTCTCTGAGCCATTATCAATTGTAGAAATCAAAGAGATTCTTCGTATGACTGAGGACGGAACTGATGAAATTATCTCAACCCGTTCGAAGATATTTCAGAAGCTGAATATTAATGTTGAATCCATGCCATTACAGGATTTATATGCTTTAATTCAGGAGCATCCTGGCTTGTTGCGTAGACCTATCATTATCGATGAGAAACGTTTGCAAGTAGGTTATAATGAGGATGAGATACGACGTTTCTTACCAAGAAAAGTGCGTACTTTCCAGCTTCGAGAAGCACAAAAATTAGTTAACTAACATAGAGTACATGTGCAAAAAAACTTCTACATTTCAAAATTGTAGAAGTTTTTGTTTTTAATTCAAACTCTAAAGCCTAGTTTTTAACACCAGAGAAACTTTTAATCCGGTTTGTAAGAAGTCCGGCAAACAAGATAAGACAAATACTAAGAAAAGGGATCATAGTAAAAAGTGGTTGATAATTTTCATATAAGTAGTGAAGCCTTTCCTCGTTAACGATCATCTTACCAGCAGTGTAGGCAAGTATACTTGCACCAAAATAAATGAGTACAGGAAATCTCTCCATTAGGTACAAGATGACTTTGCTTCCCCAAATAATGATTGGAATGGACACACATAATCCTAAAACAACGAGATAAAAGTTGCCGTGTGCAGCTCCTGCTATTGCAATTACATTATCAATACCCATTATCAGGTCCGCTATGACAATTGTTTTAATGGCTGCAAAAAGGGTAACGCCACCATTTATCGAAGAATTATCATCATTATGATCTACAAGCAATTTGTAGGCAAGTAATAGCAGAAATACACCGCCAGCAAATTGTAAAAATGGAATCTTTAATAAAAATACAGCTGCGATAGTCACTACAATTCTGATGAAAACCGCCAAAACTGTACCAAGGATTATTGCTTTATTTCGTTTAGTTTCTGGGAGGTTTCTACAAGCTAATGCAATTACAATTGCATTATCCCCACCTAAAATAATGTCAATACCAATGATTAATAAAATAGATGTAATTAACTCTAAGTCCAACACAAATCCTCCCTTAGACAAGTCATATTACTATGTATAAGTAAAAAGCAATTTAGTTATGACAACAAACAAAACAGGATTTAAATATAAGGTAAGATTTTAGGCGATAGGGCGAATAACTGTTTTTATGAAATTCGGCTTTTTTATTTCCATTCTTAAGCTTTTTATCATAAAATAAGAGTACAAGATATTGATGTCTTCTTTTAGGATTATCTACTCTTGTTTTTGGGTAAAGTGGTAAAGAACTGTTTACATCGACTCGGGGGTATTTTTGTCCCTTCAAAAATGGAGCTAGAAGGGAGAGGTTTTAGCTTATGGAAATCGAACGTATTAATGAATATACAGTAAAATTTTATATTTCATATGTTGATATAGAAGAAAGAGGCTTTGACCGCGAGGAAATTTGGTATAACCGTGAGAGAAGTGAGGAGCTCTTCTGGGAGATGATGGATGAAGTTCATCAGGAAGAAGAGTTTACTGTAGAGGGGCCATTATGGATACAAGTCCAAGCATTAGAAAAAGGTCTTGAAGTTCTGGTAACCCGGGCGCAAATATCTAAGGATGGACATAAATTCGAACTACCAATCTCAGATGAGAAATTTAGAGATATGCCAGTAGATGAAAGAATTGAATCACTACTTGATGAGCATTTTAATACAAAGCGAAATTCAGAAAGTGACTCACCATCAAATGATGAAGATCAATTAGATTTTTTACTTCGTTTTCAGGATTTTGAAGATGCCATCTCGCTTGCACATCGTACACAGCTCTTAGAATTAACAAATAAATTATACTATTTTGAAGGTCACTATTATCTCTATATTGAATTCTTAGATGCGGATTGTACTGAAGACGAACTTGAGAATACACTTAGTATAGTCTTAGAATACGGCCAGGAATCTAGAATTTCGATTCATCGAATTGAAGAGTACGGAAAGACAGTCATGAAAGAAAATGCACTATCAGAAATAGCTAAACACTTTCCGTTAAAATAAACGACCGATTTCAGTGTGAAATCGGTCTTTTTTTACAATGCTGGTTTTCTAGGACGGTGAAACAATATGAAAAATACATTGAGAGTCATTGTATTTTTAAGCATCATTTCTCTTTTGCTTTATATTAGCCAAGGGTATTGGGAAGGCTGGCTTTTAGGTGCTTTAAGTATTATGTTTACCCTCTCAGCAATATTTATTGCGCTTATTATCTTTTTAGAAAATAGGCACCCCACTCAAACGTTGACTTGGTTAGTGGTACTTGGGAGCTTCCCATTACTAGGTTTCTTTTTTTATCTTATTTTTGGACGCAACTATAGAAAGAAGAGACTCTTTCAGAAAAAGGCGTTATTAGATGAGCAAACCTTTTCACAATTTGAAGGAAGCTTTGAGAACAATGAAGAAAAAATCGATCAAGTCGGAGAGAATCAACAACACTTATTTCGCCTAGCACATAGAATTGGTAAGAGTCCTATTTCTTTCGCTACTGATACGACAATATTAACGAATGGAGAAATGACTTTTTCAACGATTTTTGAAGAATTAAGGAAAGCAAAGCACCATATTCATTTAGAATATTATATTGTAAGACATGATGGAATTGGTCAACAGTTGAAGGAAATTCTTATTGAGAGAGTAAAGAATGGAGTAAGAGTCCGTTTCTTATATGATGCGGTAGGGGGATGGAAACTCTCTAAGAAGTATATTCGTGAGCTTCATGAAGCTGGAGTGGAAATGATTCCATTTTCACCAGTTAAGCTTCCATTTTTAAATAATAAGATTAATTTCCGTAATCACCGTAAAATCGTTATTGTTGATGGATCTATTGGATTTGTAGGTGGTTTAAATGTTGGAGATGAGTACATAGGGAAGAACAAATACTTTGGTTTTTGGCGTGACACACACCTCATGTTAACGGGAGAGGCTGTTCGAACTTTACAATTGATATTCTTTCAAGATTGGTATCATATGACTGGGGAAAAACATTTGAATCAAAATTATCTTTCTCCAGAATTAATTGAGGAAAATCAATTGGGTGGGGTCCAATTAATAGCTGGGGGACCTGATAATGAATGGGAAGTCATTAAGAATCTATTTTTCTCGATGATTATTTCTGCTAAAAAGTCAATCTGGATTGCTTCTCCCTATTTTATTCCTGACGAAGATATTTTATCTGCTTTAAAAATAGCCGCACTAAGTGGCATAGATGTTCGAATACTCGTTCCTTACCATCCTGATAAAAAAATTGTATTCTATGCCTCAAGATCATATTTCCCGGTACTACTAGAGGCGGGGGCAAAAATTTATGAGTATAAAAAGGGCTTTATGCATAGTAAAATAATGATTATTGATGGTGAATTAGCTTCAATAGGGACTTCTAATATGGATATGAGAAGCTTTCATTTAAACTTTGAAATAAACGCATTTTTATATCGAACAGAAAGTACGGCTACATTAGTTCAAGATTTTATGCAAGACATAGAAGATTCTACAAAAATTGATAAGGATACTTTCAGTAAACGTTCATTAAAACAAAGACTATTTGAATCCACTTCAAGATTATTATCACCGTTATTATAAGCCTTAATTTATTAGGCTTATTTTTTTATATAAAGGATTCCCAGAAGTCTGTGACGAATAAGAAGAGGTGATAAAGTTAAAAGGAGGAATCGAATTGTTTGTAGCAAAAAAAAATGATGGAGTGTTTATCTCACTACTAGATAGTCGTCCAAAAGAGGATTTAATCCAAATGAGAAAGGAGTTTAGTTTCTTTTGTTCCGCCTGCCAACATCCAGTGCAGATGAAGCTAGGAGAGAAACGCTTACCTCATTTTGCACATTTAAAGGATTCAAAGTGTATTACACAAACAGAGAATGAAACACCCTATCATTTGGAGGGGAAAAAACAACTCTATAGTTGGTTAAGAGATCTAAGTGGAGAGTTAGAATTAGAGCCCTTTATACCAGCAATTAAACAAAGACCAGACCTATTAATAAAGGTAAACAATGAAAAATTTGCAATTGAATTTCAATGCTCCCAACTTTCTTACGAGCATCTTAGGAAAAGAACAAAAGCCTATAAATCTATAAACATCTATCCCCTTTGGATACTCGGTGAATCTTGGTTAAAAACGGATGCAAACCCACTTTTCTCTTTATCCCCGTTTCAGTGGTTATTCGCGACCATACCACAAAGTAAAAACTCTAACTGCTTTCCATCTATCTTATATTTTAATCCAATGACAAAAATAGTGACTAAAATGGCAAACCTAATCCCTTTTTCACCTACCCAAACCTTTGCAACCATTCAAAAATTTACTCCTAACAACTCTCTTATTGAAGTTCTTACTACCTCTTTACCTCTAAATCCACAAATGGTAACTTTATGGCTTGAAAAGAAGAAACATTGGAGATATCAGTTTACGATGTTTCCGGACAATAAATTAAATCCAATTTTTTTAGCGTTGTATACAGCCAGGATTACAAGAGCCTCTGTTCCAGCTGAAGCTGGTTTACCTTTTCCAACTGTGTATTTTATCGAAACATCAGCAGTTATATGGCAGCTATGGATCCTCCTGGACTCAATTATTCCTGTTACCTTAAAAGCCCCCATATCCTTTGATAGTACGTACCGCTTATTTAACAAAAGAGTAGATGAGGGACATATTAAAATTAGACGCTTACCCAACATAGAGGGCCAGCATTATTCCTTTGCTATTATGGATTACCTTCAAGTCCTAACAAAACTAGGTATTTTAAAAAGAATAAATGCACGTAACTTTATCAAAGTAAATGAAATCATACTCCCCCAAAATGGGGCAGAAGCTTTAGAAGTAGATAAGGCTGTATTGAAGAAGTTATATGGTTGGTAAATGGCATGGTATTGCATTGGGCTTATTATATTTGAACAAGAGTGGATTGGAGCGGAAGGCACTTGACTCCTGAGGGAAGTGAGGGAAGTGCGAGACCCTGGCGCAAAGCGCCGAGGAGGCTCGCATCCCTCAGAGCGGAAAGCAAGTGCCTGCAGCGGAAAGGAACGGTCTATGTTCATGTTCAAATTTCAGCCTTGGTAAATATACCCTGTAATGAGAAGTTATAGCCGTGTAAATCCTAATAAAGGATAGATTCTAGTAGGAGGGATTATCAATGAAAAAGAAGCTTGGCACAAAAAATAAACGAAATAGAGGGCTGCTATACTCGATGTTAGCCATTGGAGCGGGTGCAGCTGTATACGGGGTTGCAAAGACAATGATTAATAAAAACACTGAACATAATCCAGATCCTAACTATGAACCAGATAATCCAGAAATATTTAATTATTATTATTAATAAACCGTAATATAGTAAAATGAGGCCCTACTTAAAAAGTAGGGCTAAATAGTGAGAGGCTTCATAGAAAAATTCACATTTTAGGAAGGATTCAAGGGGTAGTATAACGAATTAATCTAAGATGGAGTTTTTTCGACTATCGAAATACATAAGGAGGTTACACAGATGGCTGAACAAACAGCAGTGAAGAAATTACCAAACCGTAATGAAATTAAAGTTGAAGACACATGGAGACTTGAAGATATTTTTGAAACAGACCAAGCATGGGAAAATGAATTTGCAGCGGTAAAAGCAATGATACCAAAGATTTCGGAATTCCAAGGTAAGTTAGGTGAGTCAGCAGATCATTTAGCAGAAGCATTGGCATATCAAGATGAAATCTCAATGCGCTTAGGAAAACTATATACATATGCACATATGCGTTATGATCAAGATACAACCAACTCTACTTATCAAGCACTAAATGACCGTGCTGCAAATCTTTATACACAGGTAGGAAGTGCACTTTCATTCATCGTGCCAGAAATCTTATCGGTTGATGAAGCAACAATTAAATCGTTTTTACAAGAAAAAGAAGAGTTAAAGGTATATGAGCATGCATTAGACGAGATTAACCGTCAACGTCCACACGTACTTACTGCAAAGGAAGAAGCATTACTTGCGCAAGTATCTGAAGTAACTTCAACTTCTAGCAATACTTTCGGAATGCTAAATAATGCAGACTTAACTTTCCCAACAATTAAAGATGAAAATGGGGAAGAGGTTGAAGTGACTCATGGTCGTTACATCCGTTTCTTAGAAAGCGATGATCGTCGAGTAAGACAAGATGCATTCAAAGCTGTATATGAGACTTATGGAAAATACAAAAATACATTTGGCAGTACACTAAGTGGTACTGTGAAAAAAGATAATTTTAATGCACGTGTTCGTAACTACAGCTCGGCACGAGAAGCAGCACTTAGCAACAACAATATCCCTGAAACAGTTTATGAAAACTTAGTAAACACAATTAATGATAATCTACATTTACTTCACCGTTATGTTCGTTTACGTAAAAAGCTTCTTGGGGTAGATGAACTTCATATGTATGACCTTTATACTCCTTTAATTAAGGATGTTAAAATGGAGATTCCTTACAGTGAAGCTAAAGATTATTTATTAAAAGGCTTGGCTCCACTTGGAGAGGATTATTTACGTCTTGTTCAAGAAGGCTTTGACAATCGCTGGGTAGATGTTCATGAGAATAAAGGTAAGCGAAGTGGTGCTTATTCTTCTGGAACATATGGTACAAATCCATATATCCTTATGAACTGGCAGGATAATGTGAACAACTTGTTTACACTTGCACATGAATTTGGACACTCAGTACACAGCTATTACACTCGAAATAACCAACCATATCCATATGGAAATTACTCAATTTTCGTTGCAGAGGTAGCTTCTACTTGTAATGAGGCACTATTAAATGATTACTTATTAAAAACAATTGATGATGAACAGAAGAAGCTTTATCTATTAAATCATTATTTAGAAGGCTTCCGCGGAACTGTTTTCCGTCAAACAATGTTTGCGGAATTTGAACATCTTATCCATAAGAAAGCACAAGATGGAGAAGCGTTAACACCTGACTTATTAACAGAAACTTACTATAACTTGAACAAAAAGTACTTTGGTGACGATATCGTTATTGATGAAGAAATTGGCCTAGAGTGGGCAAGAATTCCTCACTTCTATTACAATTACTATGTTTATCAATATGCAACTGGCTTTAGTGCAGCAACTGCATTAAGCAAGCAAATTCTTGAAGAAGGTCAGCCGGCAGTAGATCGTTATATCAATAACTTCTTAAAAGCGGGAAGCTCAGACTATCCGATTGAAGTATTGAAGAGTGCAGGAGTAGACATGACATCTTCAAAAGCAATTGAAGATGCTTGTAAAGTATTTGAGCAAAAACTAACGGAGATGGAAAATCTTCTAGCATAATAATGAACAAAGGGTACTTGATCTAATTCAAGTACCCTTTGTTAATTTTGCGACTTTATTATATTTGATCTAATTAAAGCCATTGAACCGTTTACGATTATTCAAGTTAAATAAGAAAATGAGAATGGCTACGAATAAGATTGGAGAAGTAATGTAGAGTGGAAACATACCCATGAGACCAAATACATTGATGGCAAACGTAACAATCACTAGAACTAGTCCAACGATCACTGAAGGTTTAATAAAAATCACCCCTAGGTTAACAGAATTGTCCTTACTATGATGGTATTGTAGGCTAGTCTATTTTATGAACAATTCTTTACAATAAGGTGTTACAACTTTGTGAAACAATGAATAATTGAATTGTTAACTATGAATAAAATTGGTATAGTTATCTTGTGAAGTAACTCACAAACAAACATTATCCCCTTTGTTTGCTCGTGAAAATTTCCCATTCCCCTAATAATGTATATGAAAAAGTGTAGCATCAATGAATGCTACACTTTTCATTTTACAGACCTATTCAATATATCTCCAGAAGCTACCATATTTTACAGGTACATGTTCGACCTTTTGCTTGAGGAGGAGTTTTTTCATTTCTCGTTCTACTTCTGAAATCGATAAGTTGTAAACAACAGATAATTCCTTAGATGCAACAAATTTAAAATATGACATAAACTCTTCCATTGGAGGAAGAGAAGAAGGAGCAGGCTCGTCTCCTAACATATCATGGAGAATGTCTACATACATCTCATATGGATAACAGCCCGTAATTTTTATGCCTTCATCCTCAATATTTTCGTTGAAAAATACAAGGGTTGGTATTTCATCTACTTCCATTTCTGATGTGATTTTTAAATCGCATTGAAAGCCTTTTGATGCACTATCAGAGTGGAGATCGTTTGTGAATTCCTCGACATCTAAATTAACCAAGGAAGCACATTCGATTAAAACGCTCTCTTCGCATATATTTTGTTTTTCAAGGAAAAGAACCTCTTGTAGCTTTCTAAGAAACCTAATGCCTGAACGCTTACCTTGGAGCTCAGCTGCTTTTATGGCAACTGAAGCGGCATAAGGAGTGGATATTGGATTTTCAAACCACAAAGTCCCATCACAGGACATGCCTGAGCGGCTTCCTGTTCTTTCCCACACTTGCGCGATGTTCTCGTGCTTTTGTTTTTTGCCAAGATTTAGGGTTGCTAATCTTCCACTTAACACATGACGGATGGTAAAAAATTGTCCGTACTCAATCATCAGCTTTTTTAACACTGGCTCCAGTGCCCAGCAGTCAGGACATAATGGGTCAATGAACATGTAGATTTCCAGTGGTTTCTTAGAAGTGCCTTGGCACGATTGACTAGAGAACCAGTTTGGATTTGATTTCAAACTCAAGATAATGCTCCTTTCCGGCCGTGGTCATCTGGAGTATTAATCATATGTTGTGCAGTCAGAAATAATCGATCATAAAATTCTTTTCGTAATGGGCCATCTAAACCTATCTCGTCCATGGCCTCATACATACAGGCTAACCATGCCTTTGCCCTAGTTGGCGTTATTTCGAAGGGTAGATGTCTAGCTCTTAGCATAGGATGGCCATGTTCTTCTGTATAGAGATTAGGACCACCAAGATATTGAGTTAAAAACTGCTTTTGTTTTCTTGCAGTTTCAGTAAAGTCATCAGGAAATATTGGTGCTAAGTCAGGATGTTTTCCAACTCGATTATAAAAAGCATCAACAAGCTTTGAAAGAGTTTCTTTTCCCCCAATGGCATCATAAGGTGATTTAATATTGTCTGGCATGTTGATTACTCCTTTTTTTAACCTACATTTTACAATGCATGTTTTACTTATTATTTATTTTAGCAATGGTTAAGATATATCTCAAATAATGAGCACTTAAAATAACTGGAAATTAAAAGAACAATTAAATGTTTATTTAACAAATTTTACTAGCTTACTTTATCTTTTACTTTATAATAAAGAATAGTAACCAAGTATTTAACAGGAAGTGGACGAATATGAAGGTGTTAATAAAGAGTGCATATCACTCAGACCATGCACTTGAAGTGATTTTTTCTTCTTTACGCTGGCTTTTTTTAGTTTTATCAATCGTGGTATTCACCTTACAATATATTGAAAATCCAGTTCACTTAAAACTAAACCTATTTATAGCTTTAGTTGTTTTTGGTTTTTTATATATGGGCATTTCTGATTTTTATTTACATAAGTCCCCTAAAGGTTCAAAAGTGTATACATTAATGACTAAGGGTGGGCCATTCTTTGACTTTATAGCATTCTCAGCTCTTATCCCATTAACGGGAGGGTTTGAAAGTCCGCTGTTCCCGGTGGCCTATTTAATTATTTTACATGTTGTTGTTTATTGGAGATTACTAGGTGGGATAGTAGCTGCTAGTCTATTTAGTTTAATCTACTCTATCATTTTTTTCGTACAAGTCTCTGAATTCATCTCCCTTGATAATTTAACCGATTATGTTAGCCGAGTTTTCTTTTTGTTAATGATTGGGGCATTAGGGGGAATTATTGTTTCAAGAGAGAGAAAATATCATTCTGAAAAACATATGCTAGTTGAAGCTGCAAATCGTGATTATCTGACCAATCTATTAAATCACCGCTCTTTTCAGGAGCACTTACGAAAAGATTTAGAAAATGGAGTCGACTTTTACCTTGTCCTTACTGATATTGATAAGTTTAAATCAATTAATGATCAATACGGCCATGTAATGGGTGATGAAGTATTAGGACAAATCGGCGCAATCATTCATTCTATTATTCCAGAAAAAACAGGTAAAGCTTTCCGATATGGAGGAGAAGAGTTTGCCATTCTTCTTTACACTAATGATCAAACTGAGATTAATAAGCTTTTAGTAGAAATCAAACAATCCGTCTCTAATCATATTTTTTACTGCGAAGGAAAGACTTTTTCTGTAACTATGAGTTTTGGAAGCTGTAAACAAAATGGTGAGAGACCAGCACAGTTAGTAGAAAAAGTTGATAAGCTCCTTTATGAAGCAAAGGATAGTGGAAGGAACTCGATTGTTTATTCGGAAGTTGGTTAATTTGAGAGATTTGGATAATCGTTCAACCAGTACCAATTAAGAATTAAAAAAAGAAATCATTACATTTACTGTAATGATTTCTTTTTTGTTAAGAATAGTAGGTTTCCGTTACTTTACGGACGTAGTTTTGTGTTTCTTTAAAAGGTGGGATCCCGCCGTATTTGTCAACATTACCAGGACCTGCGTTATAGGCAGCGAGTGCAAGTGAGAGGTCTCCGTCATATTTGTCTAACATCGAACGAAGGTATTTTGTTCCACCTTCAACATTTTGAGCAGGGTCATAAATGTTCGTGACGCCAAGATATCTAGCTGTACTAGGCATTAATTGCATGAGGCCAGTTGCACCAGCATGGCTTTTGGCGTTCGGGTTGAAATTCGATTCGTGTTTTATGACTGATTTAATTAAGCTTGGATCAATATTATATTTTTGAGCAGCCTTCTCAATGATTTCCTCTAGATTACCCTCAACCTTTATAGGAGAAGTTCCTTGAAGTGAAGCAACAGAAGCAACTGAAGCAGGTCGACGATTCAAGCCATTCATCGGAAGTATAGAAGGATTGTTTGATAATGCAGTGGTTGAAAGCATCTCAGTTAACAAATCCTTAAATAAAGAAGTGTCTCCAGTTGTTGTTTGCGAAGAGGAGTTAAAGCCTTTAATTGCTTGAAGCTCCATTAACATTTTAATTTGATCTATTTTCATCGTCTTTACTCTCCATGATTCATTGACTTTATATAGAACCGCATAATTTTGTTTTCTGTCTTTCGTAGTGGGATTCCTTGAGCTTTTAGAAGTTCATGAAAATGGGCTTGACCACTTTTCTCATCTGAAACCTCATATTCTATTTCATAATCATCCGTATCTAAGTATGAACTATGGTCAAAAACAAGTAGTCCATTTTTATAAGATAGTTCAGCTCGCGAAGTGGTTAGCTTTCCAAAAAACTTTACAAAGGTTGGAGTTATCCCTTCTTTACTTAAAATATCATAGATATCTCCTTTTGGGAATTGTCCATCATTTAACATTAATAAAGCTTGTTCCTCGGATAAAGTTTGGTGAGATTCTAATAGACCAATTGCTGCTGGCTGCTTTAAGGTTAAGGTGTAGTTATCATTCTTGAAACGGATACGTAGCGCTGACTTTTTTTCTTTTAGCAAAAATTGAGGGGTATCAAAATAATAGTTTATTTGTGTTTTAAAGTCTTGTTCAGTAACTGAAAAATGAGTTAGTAACTGTTGAAATTCTTCTTTAGTAAGAAGGTTCTTAAATTCAATTTCAATTTCTTGATTCAATTCCATCTTCCTTTCTAAAGATATTATCGCTTCAATTTTTGTTGATAGCAATAACTAAACATGAAAAGGTGTATTATGGTAAAATAAATGGGACAATTATTATGTACTGCAAGAAGGGAGACTCCGGGTATGTCAAAAATGATTAATGTTATACATACGATTATATCAACAGATGAAAAATTGGTTTTTGAAGCTGAGAAAAGTAGCTATGATGCAACATCACTTGTTCCAACTGGGCAAATGTTAGTTGATTCAGATTCAGTTGCATTTATATATAAGTTAGAAAATGAAACCGAGTTTATCTATGTAAGCCTACCATACTCTACTTGGGCTGGTTTAAAAGAAACGATGGAAAAAGAACGAAGTGTTTTTGTGAAGGTGAATGATACAGAAATTAGGCTTGATGGAATCATTGGAGAATTAGAGTACTTAGTTAGTAATATTGAAGGAAATGCTAACTATGGTGAAGAAATGGTATCAAAGGTGGAAGAGATTTTCCTGCCTTAACAGCTCTTAGATAATTAAAATAACCATTGATAATTAATCAATTTTGGTGGTGGAAATACATGAAGAAACATTGGGATCTTTTCTTAGCCCCCTATGAACAAGCGATTGACGAATTAAAGGTGAAATTGAAGGGGATGAGATCTCAATTTGAGATGCAATCAACACATTCTCCAATCGAATTCGTAACAGGTCGAGTCAAGCCGATTGCAAGTATCCTTGATAAGGCAAATAAAAAGGGGATTCCTCTAGATAAATTAGCTGAGGAATTGCAAGATATTGCAGGATTACGAATGATGTGTCAGTTTGTGGATGATATTAAAAAGGTAGTCGAACTACTTAGACAAAGAAATGATTTCGAAATTGTGGAAGAACGTGATTACATAACCCATAAGAAACTAAGTGGTTATCGTTCCTATCATATTGTCATCCGATACCCAGTTCAAACGATAAATGGTGAAAAGCAAATCCTTGTTGAAATTCAGATTAGAACATTAGCCATGAATTTTTGGGCAACAATTGAGCATTCATTAAACTATAAATATAGTGGTCATTTTCCTGAAGATATTGAGCGCCGGTTACAGCGTGCTGCTGAAGCGGCATTTAGACTAGATGAAGAAATGTCACAAATACGCGGGGAAATTCAAGAGGCCCAAGTGATATTCTCCCGGAAACAAGAAGATACTAATTAGATTACATACTATAATTCAAGTTTTATTAAAATGAGGGCATCATTTATGTGCCCTCAAAAAGTCCAAAGCAAAACATAGGTCACATAAAAATGAATTTATAGCATAGAGAGGGGTGTAAGAATGAAATTTGCAATTACATCTAAAGGTGATCCGACGTCAAATTCGTTGATGCAAAAAATGAAAACCTACTTATTGGATTTTGAACTTACCTATGACGAAGATCAACCGGATATTGTTATTTCTGTTGGTGGAGATGGTACTCTTTTATATGCTTTCCATCGCTATCGCAGCAGACTAAACAAAACAGCCTTTGTTGGTGTACATACTGGGCATCTTGGTTTTTACGCAGACTGGGTACCTGATGAAATAGAAAAGCTAGTGATTGCTATTGCCAAAACACCATATCAAATTGTTGAATATCCTTTGTTAGAAGTAATAATTCGCTATATAAATGGTGGAAGAGAAGCAAGATACTTAGCTTTAAACGAATGTACCGTAAAAAGTGTAGAAGGTTCACTAGTAATGGATGTGGAAATTAAGGGCCAGTTGTTTGAGACGTTCCGTGGGGATGGATTGTGTATTTCTACTCCATCTGGTAGCACAGCATACAATAAAGCGTTAGGCGGGGCAATATTACATCCTTCTCTAGAAGTCATTCAAATTGCAGAAATGGCCTCAATCAATAACCGTGTATTTAGAACAGTAGGCTCGCCGATGGTTCTTCCTAACCACCATACGTGTTTACTAAAACCGGTAAATGATGTTGATTTCCACATTACGATCGATCATTTAACGTTACTTCATAAGGATGTAAAATCGATTCAATGTCGAGTAGCTAGTGAGAAGATCCGATTTGCTCGCTTTAGACCTTTTCCTTTTTGGAAAAGAGTTAGAGATTCTTTTATTGCCGATTAGAAGGGAAATAAACATTGAACAACTTTGTACTTGAATGGACCATTACTGAAGAGTCCAACGGGATTCTCATCAAGGATTTTTTAAAGGAAAAGCATATTTCAAAAGCTGCACTGACAGACATCAAGTTCGATGGTGGTGATATTATCGTAAATGGGTTGACCGTTACGGTAAGGTACGCTTTGAAAGCTGGAGATCATCTAAGAGTTGTTTTTCCTTATGAATCTCCTAGTAAAGAACTGATATCTGAACCAATTCCTTTAAACATAGTGTACGAGGACAAGTATATCCTCGTAATTAATAAACCGGCTGTGATCTCAACCATCCCCTCACGTGAACACCCGAGGGGGAGTTTGGCAAATGCCTTAAAGTATTACTATGAAAGTATTGAATTGGCATCAACTATTCATATTGTCAACCGATTAGATCGAGATACTTCTGGTTTACTGATCGTTGCAAAGCACCGACATGTCCATCATTTATTTTCTGAACAGCAAAAAAAAGGGGATATCTCAAGGCGCTATGAGGCAGTTGTTCATGGAGTAATTAAAGAGGATAGTGGAAGAATTGTTGCCCCTATTGGACGTAAATCTGACAGCATCATTGAACGAGAGGTACGCGATGATGGGCAATTTGCAGCAACAAATTACACAGTTCTAAAGAGATACGATAAACATACTCATGTATCCTTAAAGCTTGAAACAGGACGCACTCATCAAATTAGAGTACATATGACATATCAAGGACATCCACTATTAGGTGACACATTATATGGTGGCAACCGAACTCTGATAAATAGACAGGCACTCCACTGCTGTGAGGTCCGTTTCCTTCATCCGATATTACTGGAAGAAATGGAATTTGAGTCCGATTTACCTGAAGATATGAAAGAACTGTTAAAAGAATAAGCTGAAAAAAGTGCCGCTAAGCAAGGGTGCTTTTTTTAATAGATAAATACCAAATCCGAGGCTGATTGGGACAGGTTGAGTAGTACCCAGGAAAAATGAGTCCGAATCCCGAGCAGATTCGGACAGGTTGAGTAGTACCCAGTAAATACGAGTCCGAATTCCGAGCTGATTCGGACAAGTTGAGTAATACCAAGGAGAAACGAGTCCGAATCCAGCTCTGATTCAGACAGGTTGAGTAGTAGCAAGGTAAAACGAGTCCAAATCCAGCTCTGATTCGGACAGGTTGAATAGTACCAAGGCAAAACGAGTCCGAATCGAGCTCTGATTCAGACAGGTTGAGTTGTCCCAAGGAAAAACGAGTCCGAATCGAGCTCTGATTCAGACAGGTTGAGTAGTAGCAAGGTAAAACTTGTCCGAATCCAGCTCTGATTCGGACAAGTTGAATAGTACCAAAGAAAAACGAGTCCGAATCCAGCTCTGATTCAGACAGGTTGGGTAGTACCAAGGAGAGACGAGTCCAAATCCAGCTCTAATTCAGTTATTAATCCAACACCCTAAACTTCTCCTCAACATAAGGCATTGTAGAAGGTACAGACACAGTTTCCATCTCAGGATAACGAAGAGCAGTCAATTTATTACCAAATACCGCCCCAGTATCAATGTTAATCGTATTATTAACAATTCTAGGCTCTTTCACTGGAGTGTGTCCATAAACAATCCAAGCTTTGCCTTTATACTGCTTCGCCCAATCACGCCTAACAGGCGACCCATCTAAATGCTTTTCTCCAGTTATATCGCCGTAAAGAACAAATGTCTTAACTTTCTTATCTGTTCGACCAATATAATCTTCGCGTATACCTGCATGAGCAATCACTACTTTTCCATTGTCTAACTGATGATAAAGAGGAGCATGCTCATATAGGGTTCGAAACTTATGATTAATTCTCTTTTGATCTCGTGTAGGTAATGCTTCATATTCTGCAACCGTCGTCTCTAACCCATGGGTAGTTTGCACCTTACTGCCTTGGAAAAAGCGATAGAGCTTATTGCAATGGTTACCAGGTACATAATAGGCATCCTTTTTTTCAACAACGAGATTGTATAGCAGCTCAATTACTTTGAGAGAATGTGGGCCACGGTCTGTTAGGTCACCGACAAAAGCTAATTTTCTTCCTTCTGGATGAATGGGTATATCTTCAACCCACTTATATCCCAGTTCCTCGACGATAGTTACTAATTCATCATAACAACCATGTATATCGCCTATAATATCTAGCTTCATATGTTAATCACTCCAATCAAGAATTCCATTTCTTACTTTGCCAAGATAGTGAAAAAGCTATCCATTAAAATGGATAGCTAATTGACGTTAATCAAACATATATTTTCTTGTGCGTGAACGCACATTTAACACAATACCAATTGCAATCATATAGGTTGCCAATGAACTTCCACCGTAGCTAACAAATGGAAGGGGTAAGCCTGTAATTGGAAGTAACTGAATGCTCATTCCGATATTTTGAAATACTTGGAAGGTAATCATACCAATAACTCCTGCACATAGATAGCTTCCAAAAGGGTCATGGCTTTCAAGTGCGGCATGAATTAGACGGTAAATTAAAAGGAAGAACAGAGATATAACAATACTTGCCCCTATGAATCCAAATTGCTCAGAGATAACAGCAAAAATGAAATCTGTATGTCCCTCAGGGATAATAACTTCCGAATTTTGATAGCCTTTTCCTCTTAATTGTCCTGAACCAATTGCTAGCAAGGAACGAAGTAACTGAAATCCTTGTTCACTTGAATGCTGCTCAGGCGCAAGCCAACCATAAAATCGATTGAGTTGATAATCTTCTTTTATAATATAGGTTCTAAAAAACTCAGGAAACGCAAAATAAATATAAACGACTACAGATACAGTGAATATCCCAGTGAACAGAAATCCGAAGATAATTCTCCACTTAATTCCTGCAACTAAAATTAATGAACCCATAATGGCCATAAAGACCATGGTCATCCCCATATCAGGCTGTTTTGTTAGTAAGTAAATGGGGGGCGCAGATGTTAAGAATATTTTACCTAACAGTAAAAAGTCATCCTTAACCGTATTAACTGGATATTTTTCTCGATGCTCTGCAACGATTTTACTTAGTACAATGATTAATATGATTTTCACTAATTCTGAAGGTTGAAACGTACCAATACCAGGGAGAGAATACCAACTCGTTGCTCCCTTTCTTGTTTCAACCAAAGCACTAGGGAAGTTAAGTTCCAACCCAAGTAATAAAATCAACCCAAAGCCATATAAATACCAAGAAATCATTTTAAAACGATCAAAATCAAGAATCATCGTTATAATAATAGCAACAGCGCCAATAACGTACCATTTGATCTGTTGTGCTACAAAGTTAATGCTTTTTAATTTTTCAGGTAAAAAAGGCTGGGCACTATCAATCGCAACACAGCTTACAATGGCTAATAAGAATAATATAAAAAGTAGCGTATAGTCTACTTGTTGACCGGGTGAATGTTCTTTCTCCATAATAAATCCCTTCTTCTAATTCCAAATGTTTTCTGTTTTATTATTTAGGGTAGAAGTTTAACTATATTCAGCAAAAGTCTTCTACTTCTATAGTAGAGGATGAATGAAAAAGAGTATAAATTCGTTCGGGGTAAAAATTCTGACTGAATAAAGTTAAAGCCTCCGGCGGATGCCTCGATTTTTCAGAGGAAATTTTTCGAGCAAGCTCGAAAAAAATCGGGCGCAAATACGCCAAGGCGCATTTTATAAAATGTCCTATCTTCTAATCTTAGCCTATTTTTTAGTGATTGCAAATATAACGGTGAAATTTCAGATTAGTTTGTACTAATCATATCACACGACAAATTTCAACATATTTGGTAGTATAGAAAAAATGAGAAGAAGGGAGGGTGAATCAATGAGCGAGAAAAATGAATTCGAGAAAGAATTTATTGAATTAGAAACAGAGCAACTAACAGAAGCATTAGATGGAGATCAGATAGATGTTTTTCGTAGTCTTTTTCTAGAGTTACATCCTTATGACCAAGCTAAATTCTTCGGGAAAATATCACAAGAACAAAGGGTAAAGCTTTATCATTTTCTATCACCTGAAGAAATGGCAGGGATTTTTGAAAATGTAAATACGGACGAGGAAGACTACGAAACATATCTTTCAGAGATGGATTCAACGTATGTAGCTGATATGCTAGGACAAATGTATGCCGATGATGCAGTTGATGTCTTAAATGAGTTAGACAAAGATCAGGTAGCTGGTTATTTATCGATTATGGATGTTCATGCTGCACAAGAAATTCGGGAGCTACTGCATTACGATGAATATACAGCTGGTAGTATCATGACTACTGAGTTTATCGCAATAGAAGCAAATCAGACGGCTCGCTCAGCTATGCAAATTTTGAAAAATGAAGCACCTATGGCTGAGACAATCTACTATGTATATGTTATCAATGAAGATAAACGACTTGTCGGGGTCTTAACATTAAGGGATTTAATCATAGCTGATGAGGATACGATGATTTCTGAAATTACGAATGAGAGAGTTGTATCTGTATCAGTTAGTGAAGACCAGGAAGAAGTAGCACGTACAATGAGGGATTATAACTTTTTGGCTGTTCCGGTTGTGGACCAACAGAACCATCTTCTTGGGATTATCACTGTCGATGACATTATTGATGTAATCGATGAAGAAGCGTCTGATGATTACTCTAAACTAGCTGGTATTAGTGACGTGGATGGTGCCGATCGACATTCCTTTGCAAGTGCAAAAAAACGATTACCGTGGCTAATCATATTATTGTTTTTAGGTATGCTAACAGCCAACTTAATAGGTCGGTTTGAAGAGACATTAGATCAAGTTTCCATTCTAGCTGTGTTCATTCCGCTTATTGCAGGAATGGCTGGAAATACTGGAACACAGGCACTCGCAGTTGCTATCCGTAGAATTGCTACAGGTGATGTATTAAATGAAAGTAAAATAAAGCTTATCATTAGAGAAGCGGGAACAGGACTCATAACAGGAAGTGTTTGTGGCATACTTATAATGGGGATAGTCTTTTTCTGGAAATCAAACTTATTTTTAGGAATGTTAGTTGGATTATCTGTTCTCATCACCCTAATTGTAGCTACACTGGCTGGAGCTCTTGTTCCATTAATTATGCATAAGTGTAAGGTTGACCCGGCGGTTGCTTCTGGTCCTTTTATTACAACCATTAATGATATTATTAGTATCTTAATTTATCTAGGGTTAGCAACCGTATTTATGAATTTCTTATTATAAGTGAAGTAGTTTTGTTCGAAGAGGAGGTAATTTTATGGAACATGGAGCATCCGTAACTTCATTAGTTATCGTTCTTGTTGTTGCATTTTTAACACCAATTGTTTTGCATAGGTTGAAATTAAATATAATTCCAGTTGTAGTTGCTGAGATTATTGTTGGTCTCATAATAGGGAAAAGTGGTTTTGATATTGTTCATCAAGATATTTGGCTTGAAACATTGTCCATGCTTGGATTTATCTTTTTAATGTTTTTAAGTGGCCTTGAGATAGACTTCTCGGCATTCGCACGTGGGAAGAAAAAAGAAAAGCTTCCAAATGGTAATGATGCACCAAACACTTTTGTTGTATCGACCATAGTGTTTATAGGTATATTTGGTTTATCACTGTTATTATCGTATATTTTTGTTTGGTTAGGCTTTACTGATAATGTCTTTTTAATGACGCTTATTATATCAACAATATCACTTGGTGTTGTTGTTCCAACCTTAAAAGATGCACAAATCATGAAGAAGAATATCGGGCAAATCATTTTACTTATTGCTGTTATAGCTGATCTTGTGACTATGGTATTACTTGCTGTTTTCGCATCGATATATGGTAAGGGCGACAGTAATATGTGGTTATTGCTCATCTTATTTGGTGCAGGGGTGTTATTATACTTTCTTGGAAAATACTTTAGAAATCAATCATTTATTGAAACGATGTCTAAAGGAACCATTCAAATCGGTACCCGTGCGATCTTTACTTTAATCATTGTATTAGTTGCTTTATCTGAATCAATTGGTGCAGAGAATATTCTAGGAGCATTTTTAGCAGGGGTGTTAGTATCCCTTTTATCTCCAAATTCAGATATGGTTCATAAACTAGATTCATTCGGTTATGGATTTTTAATCCCAATCTTCTTTGTAATGGTAGGGGTTCAGCTTGATGTTTGGTCATTATTTGAAGATCCGAAAATCTTGTTATTAATTCCATTATTATTTATCGCCTTAGTTATATCAAAGATGCTTCCAATTCTTTATTTAAGGAAGTACTATGATTGGAAAACAACGATTGCTGCCGGGGCATTATTAACATCTACCTTATCTCTTGTTATTGCAGCTGCAACAATCGGAGAAAGAATGGGAATCATTGATGCTCGAATGTCAGGTGCATTAATTTTAGTGGCGGTTATTACTAGCATCGTTACACCAATATGGTTTAAAAAGTTGTTTCCAAAGCAGGAGTCTAAAGGTCCGAAAATTAAGGTTGCCTTTATTGGTGCTAATCAAATGACTCTTCCTGTGACTAGAGAGCTAAATTCTCACCTGTATGAAACAACGATGTATCATGTTAAACAAGAAAAGAATGGGGAAAAGTTTTCTGATTCTGTGTTTAATATAGTAGAGGTTAGTGATTATAGAATTGAGACACTAAAAGAATTGAACGTTTTTGATGTTGATGTTCTTGTTGTTGCCATAGGGGATGATCAGAAGAACGGAGAAATTGCTGTATTTGCTAAGGAATTTGGAATCGAACGAGTCATTGCTCGTATTGAGACTCCAGATTTAAATAAATCCCTAAAAGAGCAAAATATAGAGGTATTCTCTATGCTCATGTCTACAACGACCTTACTAAGAGCATTGATTGAGGCACCGAGTGTCATGAATATCTTAACCAACCAAGAAACAACACTTTATCAAATTAATATGAATAATACTAAGTTTAATGGGGTGGCTCTACGAAACTTTCCATTTACAGGTGACGTTATTTTCGTTCGAATCTTTAGAGGGAAAGATTCCATTGTTCCTCATGGAGACACAGAACTTAAATTGGGAGATCGCTTGATCCTAACTGGCTCTCGTGAATATGTCGATGAATTGAAGGTTGAAATGGAATTTTCAAGAGGGTTATTGTAATTCTAAGAACTTCGCGTTTTATACAACGCGGAGTTTTTTTATGTTTGCAGAAGACTATGCTTTTTAAAAAGAACTATGCTATAATTATGACTAGGTACTAATAACTTGTGATAATCATAGGAGGATTTACGAATGACAATATCCTTAAAGGATCGTACATATGTAGTAATGGGAGTAGCAAATAAACGTAGTATCGCATGGGGGATTGCACGTTCTTTACATGATGCTGGTGCAAAATTGATTTTCACATATGCAGGTGAGCGTTTAGAGAAAAGTGTTCGTGAATTAGCTGATTCACTTGGACAAGAATCTTTAGTATTACCATGTGATGTTACAAATGATGAAGATATTAAGAAGTGCTTTGCTACAATCAAAGAAGAGGTAGGCTCAATTGATGGACTAGCTCATTGTATTGCTTTTGCAAACAAAGAAGAGCTTGAAGGCGATTATATGAATACAACACGTGACGGCTTCTTACTTGCACATAACATTAGCGCATACTCATTAACAGCTGTTGTTAAAGAAGCGAAGGACCTAATGTCTGAGGGTGGAAGTATTGTAACGCTTACTTATTTAGGTGGAGAGCGTGTTCTTCCTAACTATAATGTTATGGGTGTTGCTAAAGCTTCACTTGAAGCAAGTGTTAAATATTTAGCAAGTGACTTAGGTAAAAATGGCATCCGTGTAAACTCCATTTCAGCTGGACCAATTCGTACTCTTTCTGCAAAAGGTGTAAGTGATTTTAACTCAATTTTAAAAACAATCGAAGAAAAAGCTCCACTACGTCGTACAACGACTCAAGAAGAAGTTGGAGATACAGCAGTATTCTTATTTAGCCAATTATCTCGTGGTATTACGGGTGAAAATATCCATGTGGATTCTGGATATCACATTTTAGGATAACTATAAAGAGAAACAGTCACTACTCGTTAGGGTAGTGACTGTTTTGTTAGTGGAGTGAATTCACTCTCACCCGGTTTCATAATAAAAATTTTGCAGACGTTCTAGCTAATTCTTTACCATTATTTAAAATAACGATCTCATCATTGATATCTACGTAAACTGGCTTTTTCTTATTTTCCCCCTTTTGGAGAAATTCCTTAACATGCTTAAGGACGGGTGTTACTGGATTATTTGGCCTGGCAAGATAATAGCCCTGTCCAAAATCGATTCCAAGTTCCTTTACCTTTTCCAGTTCTTCAAACGTTTCAATACCTTCTGCTAGTACTTTGCTGTTCATTTTTTTCGCAAACATAACAAATGCCTCTAATATATTGTTCTTAACTTCAGTTTTATCAACTCCACTAATGAGCGAACGATCAACCTTAATATAGTCAGGTTCTAATTCAGAAATTGCCTGTAGAGAGGAATACCCCGCACCTGCATCATCAATCGCAATCTTAAACCCTTGGGAACGGTAGTGATTTAAGACTTCTTTAAAAGCTTGAAAGTCTGTAATAGCACTTCTTTCTGTAATCTCGAAAACAATGTTTTCAGGATTAATTTGATATTGCTCTAGTAAAGAAATCGTATGACCAGGAGTAAAATGAGGGTCATGGATCACTTGAGGGGTTAAATTTATAAATAGCTTTTGGTTTTGAAGTAAATTCCTACTTTGATATAAAGCTTGTTCTCGAGCAATTTTTTCAAGCGGATACAAAAAGCCTTCCTTTTCTGCAAATGAAAAGAGGGTAGAAGGGTAATGAAATTCACTATTTTCTGGGCCTCTTGAGAGTGCTTCATATCCATGAGTCTGTCCAGTTTGAAGACAAACAATAGGTTGAAATAATATTTTTATGGCTTTATTTTTAAGGATATCTCTAAATTCATTCCTTTTATGAGACATATTTACTAAAGAATGATTGTCTAGGTCCATAAGGTCCTCCATTAATAGCTTTGGAATACTCATAATATATTCTCCTTTGTAATGGTTCATCTCGCTGCAACGTTCGATAAAATCTTCTCTATTTCGACAATAACAGGAAATTGTTAAGGGAAAATGAAGATAATGTAAAGATAGTGTGTAAGAAAGATGTATTGTTTTATTTCAAAGATCAACTAAGTAGGCACCTAACTAGATCATGAAGCATAGATTATCAGTGTTAATAAAATATTGTCAGGAGGTTAGGGGTTTGGTTAAAAACACGAAAACATCACGCCGACCATTATTGTATATTAACCAACCGGAGTTTGAGAATGGATTCGTTCCTATGCAACAAGAGTTTGTTGTAAGCAAGAAAGCAAATAAGGTTGAAAATAGTAAAGAAGTTAAAGTAAAGGATCCGGAGCGTTTTGAAACTAAAGAGGTTTCCAAAGAGGAAAAGGAAGTTAGTACTTTAAAGCAGCCGAAAAGGAAAAGAGTATCAGAAATGAATATTGAAGAGAAAATACAGTTCTTTTTGAAATTACCTAATAATATGCCACGTACAATGTGTGAAATAGTTACAAAAGAAAAAAAGTATACAGGAATAATCCTTTCCTTTTCACATGAAGATGGCTTAGTAAGTCTTCGTACAATTAATAGTCCCGAAAGTTTAACAATACCTTTAGAAGATATTCATTCAATTCATGCTATAGGTTTTTAAGGAAAAAGAAGCTGGGCATAACTTATTGTTATTTCCAGCTTCTTTTTATAGTAGTTTACTATATTCATACATTTTATTTTTTTCTATCTCCTACACCAGCAACATTGTTGTTAACTAAACGTGGGTTTAAACATTGGATTGCGCAGAAGCAAGTTAAATCTACTTCGATACAAAAGTCTGTTTTTACAAGACCATTAACGTCACATACATCTACATCGCAGTCGTCAAAGTCAACAAGGTCACCGTTTCTTAATGGCATTAGTAAAGATAAAGTAGCACAGCAGTTACCTCTAATATCTTCTACTCTAAAGAATGGAGTCTTAAAGCAATCTCCACCCATCAACTCACCAACATTTCCGAATGCCTTTAGTAAATCACCTTTTTTTGTATAAAGAATAAATGGAATAGTATCACCAAGGTTTGCAACTGGAGATAATAAATTACTGAAACAGCTAGTTGGACATTGATCTTCTACAGCATCTTGCAAGTCTTTTATATTTTCAACGGCTTCACATACACAATTAAAGTCTTTTTCGAATCCCATATATTTTTCACTCCTGTTTCTTGATTTGTGTTATAACCTATTGTCCCTATTAGGATATTTGGGTACAAGTCTATTTGTGTTAGGCAGTGGCCTAACTTACACAAAATAGGCATTAATCCTTATGTAAAAAGAAAAAGGTGATTACCGGAAGTGGTAATCACCTTTTACTCTTTAATTAATAACGCTTATGACGGCGACGTTTATCAACTGCTACTCTGTCGACTAGTTCCGGTGATAAGCATTGGATTGCACAGAAGCAATCAAGGTCAACTTCAATACAGAAATCTGATTTCTCAAGTCCAAATAGATCATTGTCACAAGGATTTGTTACATTAATTGTGTCACCTTGGCTATCTACTGGTCTTAGTAAAGATAGTGTTGCACAGCAATCCTTCAGGTTTTCTACTCTGAAGAAAATAGTTTTGAAGCAAAGTTGATCATCAGTAAATCCACCAACATTACCAAATGCTTTGAATACGTCACCTTTTTTATCTAATAAAATAAAAGGAATTGTATCTCCTAATACGTTTGTTGGTGATAATAAGTTACTGAAGCAACTAGTAGGACATTCATCTACTACAGCTTCTTGAGCATCTAAAATTTGTTCGACTGCATCGCAAACACAGCTATCAAAACGGTCTTTTTTTCCACAACCCATTAATTTTCATCTCCTTTTTTTATTTGACTGTATCGTCCCTATTAGAATATGAAACTCACCTTTATTAGTGTGGGTCAATGTCCCGGAATTAAATAAATAGTATAATGAAGTTTCATATACAGCCTGTTTAATAAAAAGCAGGAATCATAAAAGATTCCTGCTTAAATTTTTAAAATTAAAGAATATCAATCTGAGCAACTAGTGCTACAAGTACTTGAAGTAAGACTTGAAGCGAAACAGCAACATCTGTATCAGTTGTAGTGACTTTAACATTTTTTGAGTTCTCAATAACTAGCTCTTGGAAGTTACCTTGTTTAATTTTTGATGTCTGCAATAAGTCTTGAGTTACTCTTTCTGCCTGTGCACTATCTGCAATTGAGATGCTAATGACAATCGCAATTGCTACTTGTAATGCTGCTTGCAATGAAACCGCAACTTGAGTGTCTGTTGTTTCAATTTCTATTTCACAAGAATCTCTAACAATGATTGTTTCTACTGAATCTTGTTTTATTTTATTTACTTGATCTGCTTCTTGTTCGACAACAGGGTCATTGAAAAACTCACGATCTCGTTGTCTTTCTTCAAAGGATTCAGCTTTCTCAGTTGGATGACAATCAGATGCATCAAGAGCATTCCAATTATATGATTTTGGTTTATCAGCCATTTTTAAATTCCTCCTTTACTGTTATATTTATATTTAATGTTAGTTGGGACAGTTTTGTATGAGTTATTTGTCCCTATAAAAACACCCATTTTTATTTATCTAGTAATTTTTTTCTTACTTTATCTCTAAGAGACGTAGTTTTTACATCCTCTACTTTTTCAGCAACTGCTTCTTCAGTTACCTTTTTTCCATTACCAGCGAGGAAGTTATCTACTTGATTTTTTAAATCCTCAACAACTTCTTTAATTTTCTGTTTTTGTTCATCAGTAAGTGAACGTTTTTTCTCATCAGTTACATTGTTTTTCTTGAATACGTCTGATACAAAAAGCTCCATTAACCCGGATGATAAACCAGTTAATTTTTCTTTGTTGTTATTTTCACTCATGTTTTTCACCTCTTTCCCCACGGATAGTCAATATATAACTATTCAAAAGTTGGAAATTGGTATAGGCATTGTCTCTAGACAATGAAAGAAACTTGTTATTGAAGAGGTATATTTGCACTAAAAAGAGTACCTAAAAGGTACCCTTATATAAGTGATTAACTATAGAATGTCAATTTGAGCGACAAGTGCTACTAGAACTTGTAACAATACCTGAATAGAAATTGCTACATCAGTATCAGTTGTTGTAACCTTTACACTTCTAGAGTTTTCAATTACTAGCTTTTGTTTATTAGATTGTTTAATTTTAGATGTCTGTAATAGTTCCTGAGTAACTGCCTCTGCTTTTGCATCATCAGCAATAGCAATACTTATTACTAGGGCAATTGCAACCTGTAAAGCTGCCTGTAATGATACAGCTACTTGAGTATCAGTTGTTTTTACAACAATATCGCAAGAGTCAATGATATGAATTGATTCATACGATTGTTGGGTAGTTTTATTCACCTGGTTAGCATCTTGCACCACTGCCTCATCTTTTACTTTGTGATTGCATGACTCAAGTGCACTAAACTTTTTCTTTTCCACTGAAATTCCTCCTTTCACGTTATATTTCTATTAAATGCACTAGACCCGTTTTTGAGTGGGGAAATGTCCCAATACAAGAGCACATTTTTTCTTTGTAGCATTTTTTGATTCAACCACGAACCTAGTAAAATACGAGTGAATAGCATTGAACTTTTGTTAATTATTTTGACTTGAGGTCTTTTAGAAGGCTTTTTAGGTTTGTTAATTCAGCTGCTTGTTTTTTCTTATATCCCTTTACTCTTTGTTTTTCCTTTAGTTTATTTAGTGCTAGCTCAAGAAGACGGTTAGAAGCGTTTTTGTAATCTGATAAGTTGCTCATTCTATCACCACCTTTATATAAATCTACAATATGTTTATTCACTGGTTGACTAAATGGACAGGGCTAAACACCAGGTCTATAAAAATCTGCGATTGATTATGTTCTGTCATTTTTGAAAACAATTCTTCGAAAGATATTGGTTTAACACCTGTGCAAAAGGTCTGCATAGTATAGGATGAGGTGAGGAATATGTATGTAGAGCTCATTTTTTATGGGAACTTTATACTAACCGCAATGGTTTACTTCTATATATACAGAGTTCGTAAGCTTATAGGGTTTCAATTAGGAATGAATATTTCTATCCTAGTTGGAGGTATGATGGGGATCTTGTCTGGAATATTGCTAATTTCAATGTACCCCTTTCATTTTGTGCCGGTAACAATGGTTTCCACCTTAATAGGGTTGGGAATTGGAGCATTATTTGGGGCACTATTTGATTATCAAACATTACTTACTGGTTTTAGTAATGGATTAATGATGGGGATTATGTCACCGATGCTTGGGGCAGTAGTTGAAGGTAGTTATTCAATTATCTTTTTTATAGAATTTGTATTTATTAGTTCAACAGTTTTAGTGATCACTTCAAGAAGACGATCATAGGAGTAATGATGCCAATGTTTTACTTTTTACTAAGTCTGTTATTGATCAATGCTTATATTGGATACAGAGGTTATTTTTTTCTCCAGAAAAAAAGGAAGTTGTATAATGAACGTTTTTCCATGGTTATTACAATGAGTGTTCCAACAATATTATCACTTGTCTTTGGCCTACTTATATCTTTTATAATACCATTCGATCTAGGATATACTCTTATGCTTGCATGTTTACTTGGGGCAGGTGTGGGCATTTCTTTTGGGTCATTTGTTAAGTGGGATACAATTTTGTCAGGGTTTTACAATGGAGTTTTAGGTGGAATGATGGGAACTATGCTTGGTGCAGTTGTTAAGGATCCAACAATCTGTGGGCTCCCGGCTGATGAGAATTTTAATATGATAATTAACAGCATATCTATCAATCTCTTTGGAACAGCTCTTTTACTACTTACATTTTGGTGTATACACTATCATTAGAAGTTTAAGGAGGCCTTAAATGCTATCAAAAAAAACAAAAGTAAGCTTACTTATACTACTGGTTGGGGCAATCATATTTTTAGGATATATGCTCTGGGTAATCAATCAACGTCTGCCAATTATTAATCAGGTTCAAGACGTACAATTTGAGTCTGTACTAAATAAGAATTTCAGCTTTCAAAATGACAAAGTAAAAGTAGTTGGATTCATCTATACAAAATGTCCAGATATTTGTCCAATGACCATGCAAGACCTTATAAAACTACAAGCAAGATTAAAAGAAGAACAATTATTTGGACTCAATGTACAAATTATCACAATAACTCTTGACCCGGAATTTGATACATCTATTGTTCTACGAAATTATGCTTCAAACTTTAATATAGACTCAGCAGGCTGGTTTATCTTGAGAGAGTCAGAGAGTGAAACAAGAAAAATTGCAAACGAATTTCAGATGAATTATAAAAAAAATGAAGCCGGGTTTATCGCCCATACTACAAAGCTATATATAGTAGATACTAAAAATAGAATTAGGTCTACACATGATATGAACATAGGCGGAAAAGAAGTAGAAATCGAAGAAATTATGATAAACATTAAAAAAGTAATAAAAGAACAAGCTTCTTGACTAGAGGCTTGTTCTTTTTCAGTAAATATATAGTACTACTATTTCCCTAACCATTCATTTTCATCACAAATGTCTGAATCCAGATTGTGTATAACTAACCTAGGATCTAGACATTGAATTGCACAAAAGCATGTTAAATCAACTTCAATACATATATCAGTATTTACTAGACGACTAACACTACATACATCTTCTACATTATCAGAAGAACTTTTAGCTCCAAAAATAGGTCTTAATAATGATAGTGTAGCACAGCAGCCTTCTCGTACATCCTCGACCCGGAAGAAAGGTGTTTTGAAAAAGTCACCTGGCAATAACTCCCCAATATTTCCATATGCGTTAAACAAACCTTCTTTATTTGTATATAGAAGAAAAGGAATGATGTTTCCAACGGTTTGGACTGGTTCTAGTAAATCTCTAAGACAGCTTGAAGTACATTCAGACTCTTTTGCGTCTTGTAAATTCCTGATGTTTAGTACCACTTCACATATACAGTTAAAGTCTTTACCCTTTTCAAGCTTCATCAAAATCACTCCATTTTGGTAAACCTAGTTCTTAATAGAATATAGCCT
This sequence comes from Cytobacillus suaedae, assembly GCA_014960805.1. Taxonomy (GTDB): domain Bacteria; phylum Bacillota; class Bacilli; order Bacillales; family Bacillaceae_L; genus Bacillus_BV; species Bacillus_BV suaedae. The sequence goes on from CP063163.1 coordinate 1,075,310, forward strand.
CACCTAGATAGGTGTGAAAAATATAGGCACTAATCTTGCGAATAAAAAGCTTTTTTAATAATGAACCGATTCCTTTTAGTTCGTTTAGAACTTTCTGAAAATAAAATGAGGCCCTAGTCGTATTAATTGCATAACCTATATCGATTAGTTGTATAGGGAGGGGAAAAGGTGACAAATGAAATAAGACGTGATGATTATATAAGACAACTCTTGAAAAACAGGGAAAGAGAAGTCATAAAGACAGATGTTATAAATGAGAGAAATATTTTGAAGGGTGAAGGTCTTACTTCACCAACTAGTAATCTTTCAACAGAAGAAACAAGAATTCTTATGGAGTTAATGGAAAGAGAAAACTTATTTAAGGTAACGGAAGCAATTCCTTCTCATAAGAAATCTTTAACATTAAAGAGATTTTTCAAGATGAAGCGAAATCAGCAAGTTGAGGTGTACTCAAAGGCTGGAAGTAAAACATTTTATACTGAGGGAAAGGTTAGTGCTATAGGAAGGAATTTTGTAATGATTACTGATTTAAAAGATCGAATATGGATTCCTTTTGAAGCAATTGAATCTGCAAACATTCCATATGGAATTCCTAACTATTCGAACACGCATCAGCATTTTATTTACGATAATAATTTAAGGGAAAAATTAGTGCGTGATTTCGGAAAGACAGTATCCCAGCGTGACGTACTAATGCAACAATTTAATGAGGAGACATTACACACAAATTTAGGGCGCTGGAAGGGAACTTGGGTAGAGATACTTTGTGAAAACGACAAAAAAACGTATGGGAAAGTAGATGGAGCAACAAATGAGTCGATATGGATAGCTAGGTTAAAAAGAAGAGAGGAAATTCCTTTAGCTTCTATAAGGTATGTAAAATCTATGAGGTTCTTGCAAGCATTATCTAGAATGATAAATTGGGCAAATAAATAAAGAGTTACTAGTTATATGTAATTAACATTTTATGGAAATGAGAATAAATTACTAGTACTCATCTATTATTACTAAGCTGCTTCTGAACTTTCTAGTCAATGGGCTTTTGATACAAACCATCACCCGGTATTCAGAAAATTTACTTTAATGCAGCTATAAAAAGGAGGAAAAAGTATGAATCCAGAAATAGAAGATCATTTATTAAGAGATCTTGTAGTAGGAGAACAAGTATTAATTGTAACTCAAGCCCCCCAATTGAATTTGTTAGGGCAAACGTTCAGACCTATTTTTTGTGGGACAGTTAGTGAAGTTGAAAGAGGACATTTAACACTTCATCCTGTCATTATTAAAATGGTAAATGCACCGTTTTATGAGTTTCCAATACCAATAAGTATTCCATTCGAAAGAATTGCAGCAATGACAACGGAATTTGATTGTGACACAGTATTTTCAATTTCATAAGAAGGAGGAGAAGAAAATGTCAACGGATCGCGTTAATAATATGTTAAGCGGGAATGGAATCGATATCAATGCTGTTCATGATGAAGCGATCATTCAGCATTTTGAAGATGGAGTAGGACATAGATTGTTTGCACTAATTCCTAATTTCCCATTTATGTTTGTTGGTACAATCGTAGAGGTTGCAGATGATCACGTTTTAGTAGAAGTTGAAACTACGTCTCAGGCTGTACTTGAAAACAGACTTTGGCATATCCATATTCATTCAATTGAAATATTCTTCATTGAACGTGATGATGGCCCAAGAATACCAGTATTAAAAGAAAGTTAAGCTTATAGAACAGGAGGGAAATTGATATGAAGCGATGCTATCATGTCGTCGCTATTCCTATTCGGATTGTTGTAAATAACTTTGGAGATTATAATCCGAATGGCATGATGTATGTTTTGAAAGAAAATGAAAAAAAGGTAAAGGATCTTGTTCGGAAGAATCCCTTCACAACCGTTGACCTTGTCCAACCACTGTGCATTCGTGCAAATGAAGGAGATGTTGTTGAGATATTATTTGAAAACAAACTCCCTTTTCCAGCAGGGATGCATTTTCAGGAAGCAGATTATGATGTCTTAGATTCTGATGGAGCGAATGTCGGCTTTAATCCGAACACGCTAGCTGAATGTGGTAACAAGATTAAATATGTGATACAAGCAAATCACGATGGAATTTACTACTTTTCAGACTTAGGTAACCCATCAAGCACTGAAGATGGTTCGAATAGCAATGGTTTGTTTGGTGCATTATTTGTTCAACCACGAGGATCTTGGTGGACAGACCCTGTTACAGGAGGACCCATCAATAGTGGTGTATATGCGGATATTCATCATTCATTTTTACCTTCTCGTCGTGAATATGCATGGATTTTTCATGATGAAATGGAGATTAATGATATTACTGGCAATAGACCCATTAACCCTTTAACAGGTCAACCTTCTGAGTCGTTCCATGGAGTTAATTATCGATACGAACCTGAGCATAGACGAAAACAATTGATAGATGAAGGTGTGGTTTGTCCAGACTGTGATGGGGAAGAGGTACATCACGACTCATGGGTATTTGGAGACCCAGCTACCCCAATCTTAAGAGGATATGTAGGAGACCCAGCCATAATACGCCTAGTTCATGGGGGAGTTAAAGAAACACACGTTTTTCACTACCATGTTCACCAATGGTTCCGTGATCCTAAGAACGTGAATTCAGAAATATTTGATTCTCAGTCTGTTAGTCCACAGTCACATTATAATATTGAGCCATTATATGGACTTGGAAGTTTACATGGTGCAATTGGGGATGCTATTATTCACTGCCATTTATATCCGCACTTTGCCGTAGGTATGTGGGGGATGAATAGAGTATTTAACACCCTACAGGATGGAAGTCAATGCTATCCAAATGGAGAACCCATTGAAGCCCTTCAGCCTTTACCAGACCGGCCAGCACCACCCAAGCCAACAAAAGAACGACCAGGATTTCCAAACTTTATTCCAGGTAAAGTAGGCTGTAAAGCTCCAAGGCCACCACTAGGTATCGTTGGTGGACGTGAGATGACAGAACTTGAGAAAAATGCAGCTGTCCCTAATGCCAGGCCGGGTGCTGTATTTTCAGACCCTTGTACTGATAATGCTATAGTAAAGGAGTATAATATTTCAGTTATTGAATTACCAGTTATCTATAATCGTCAAGGGTGGCACGATCCCAAAGGAAGGATTTATGTTTTTGATGAAGACATAGATGATGTACGTGCAGGAAGGAGAAAACCTGAACCATTGATTTTTCATGCACAGGCAGGAACGTGTATGCGAATTAATTTTACTAACAGATTGCCTCATATTCTTGATGGGGACGCTTTCCAATTAGTAACTCGCACCTATGAGATTGGAATGCATATTCATTTTGTGAAATTTGACGTTTTAGTAAATGATGGTGCAAATGTAGGGTGGAACTATGATTCTAGTGTTCTACCAGGTGAAACTATGCGTTATGAATATTTTGCGGATGTTGAATTAAAAGCTTGGTTTTTCCATGATCATTTGTTTGCAACCGTTCATCAGCAACATGGTGTTTTTGCTTCCGGGGTAATTCATCCGAGATTCACCAAATTTTTAGATTCTTCTACCGGTGAAGAGGTTAGACGTGGAGAACAAATTACTGCAGTTAACCCACTTATTCCAGACTATCGTGACTTAGCATTAATGGTACATGACTTTGCACTACTATTTGACAAAGATGGTAAACCATTAAATCCACCTGAATACCCAGGATCTCAGGATGACCCAGGTTTATTTGGGGTCAATTATCGAAACGAGCCACTACAATTTAGACTCGGTAAGGACTGTGATCCAGCTTACTCCTTTAGTTCATTTGTTCATGGAGATCCAGTCACACCTATTTTAAAAGCATATGCGGGAGACTCCATTCGAATCAGACTATTACAAGGAGCTCAAGAGGAATCTCACAGTTTTAATCTTCACGGATTAAAGTGGCCAACTGAAAGAAGAGACTTAGATACAACAATGGAGGATCAGCAGCATATTGGAATCTCAGAGTCCTTCACGTTTGAAACTTTTATTCCTCGAGGAGGAGACTATTTATGGACGTTTGAAACGGAAGAGGATTTATGGAATGGGACTTGGGGACTCGTCAGGGCATACGATGAGGAAGTACCAGACTTAATACCTTTATCTGACAGGCCACTTCCTCCCAAACGTTCAGCACCTTTACCAGAATGCACAGGGTTACCACCTGCAAAAGCTAAAAATGTATGTTCAGTTGGCCCACCAAATAGTCCGGTAAAGAGATTTGATGTCGTTGCTTTTCAGACCCCAATTATTTATAACTCATATGGTGATCATGATCCAAATGGGATTGTATTTGCACTAAGAGAAAATGTAGAAGATATTCTTTGTGGGAAAAAGAACCCAGAACCACTGGTGCTAAGGGCTAACGCTGGAGACGTTGTAGAAGTTACCCTAGAGAGTAGATTGAAATTTGAGTTGTTTCCATTTAAAGACGGGATATATCCTTATCCACGGGTAAAAGAACAAGCTTTCTACCCTCCATCATTACGAATTTCATTACATCCTCAACTCCTACAATACGATGTAAAAACATCAGCAGGAGAAACTGTCGGATATAATGCAGACCAAACCGTAGGACCTGGTGAAAAGATAACGTACAGTTGGTTTGTAGAAGATGCACACGGAGCCATCGGTATGTGGGATATGGCTGATATCCGTAATCACCGATCTCAAGGTGCGTTTGGAGCCTTTGTTGCAGAACCTAGGGGCACTAGCTATTTGGATCCTTTTTCGTTACAGCCTGTTAAAACGGGTGCTAATGTAGTTTTACGTAATCCATTTTTACCAGACAAGCGAGAATTTGTCATGATTATGCATGATGGATTGCGATTACTAGACAAACTTGATCAACTTATTATCGACCCATTTGATGGAGTGTTGCTCGGTAGTGGAGAAGTAGATGAAGAAGTTGATACGTACGATGAAGGCTCACGTGGCTTTAACTATCGTACAGAACGTTTAATTAATCGATATAGAGAGCATCCAGAGTTAGAGGATTTATTTAGCTCTAAAGTGTTTGGTGACCCAGCTACTCCAGTGTTTGAAGCATATGCGGGTGATCCTGTTTCAATTAGGCTTGTGACACCTGCCGAACGAAGGAGAACCCATACCTTCCATCTTCATGGTCATAGATGGCACTTTGAACCTAGAGATTTAAATTCACGGATAGAATCCTTTGTAGGATTTAATGTCATAGGAAGAAAAGCGAATTTATGGTTGATAGGGGGAGCAGGTAGTGTATACAACTTCCCTGGTGACTATATGTACCGTTCGGGAAATATCATGTGGGATATTGAATTAGGTATGTGGGGAATCATGCGTGTTCATGGAGAGCTTCAAGATCATCTCCATCCATTAAGAGACTAAAAGATTAAGAGGGAGCCATCTTAGGGTTCCCTCTTTACAAAAAAGGTGGTGAAAAACATGGATAATGAAAATAGATGTGAAGGGTTTAATTGTCCAGAATTTGTCCCGGCGGATGCACCTGATGATTTCTGTATACCAGAGGAATGCTGTCCACCGCGAATCCAACAGCCTAAATTTCCCTCCCCAAACAGTTGTTTACCTGAGGAAAGATTAGAGGAACTCGAAGCAAAAATTAGACAAGCGAACCAAGTACTTTTAGATTTAGGTTTATCAGAAGAACGTACCCCGGATGAAATCTATCAAAGAGCATTTGATGGGCTCATAGGCCAAAAGGTGCTAGTGGAAATTAATTGCCCAGTTAGTGAGGAAGTTCAAAGAAATATAATCAAATGTGGGATAGTTACACTTGTTGGTTTCGATTTTGTTGTTTTAAGGAACAAGAATGAAAAAGAAATCATTATTCCCTTTGGGGTAATTAATAAGATTAAGTTAAAGGGACGATTTGCAGAACCAAATGAGGAAAACAGTTTAAATGAGATTGATCCTTGTTTTAGAAGAAGACTTACCTTTAGATTTGGTGAAACGGTTAGTTCGTCACCAGAGCTTATCCAACTCTTTTTTAGACTTAGATTAAAAATCTATCTAATGCTCTTAGTTAACAAGAGACTAATGGTTCGAATAGAAGGAAAGAAAATAAGAGGTACCCTATTTGACGTTCATAGAGAAACCTTAACCCTAAAGAAAAAGATAAAGGTAAAGAAAAAGAAAAAGAATAAAAAGATGGAAATTCCACAAAACAACATTTGTTATTTATCAGTTAAGTAGCAAAAGAGTAGGCTAACAATTAAAGGTTAGCCTACTCTTTTATAGTTATAAGAATGATAGAACATTTCTGTTAGAGAAATCATAAAAAGCCACGAATTCTCGCGGCTTTAACATTAGTGACAGCAATCACATTTTATATCTTCTTTGCAGTCATCTTTAAGCTCCATATACTTGATGGCATCCATTCGAAAGATCAATACTTTTGGACATTTTACCTTTTTCTTTATTTTCTTTTTCTTTTCCACTTGTGGTTTTTCTTCTTTGTCATCTTTTTTATCATCTAACACTTCAACCTCAACAAAGTCTGAACCAACGAAGCATACTTTTGCGATGATTTTATCGTCACCTTCTAATTCAAATTTCACTTTACAACCAATAAGCTGCCTTAGTCGGAAATTTAAATTCCCTTGTAATCCGCCTAATCGTAAACGAAAATCATCATCGCAGAGAAATCTATCGCAAATAAAGTCTCGATGATGGAAGTCATGGCAACCATGGTGATCAAAGTTATCGTGTCCGTGATGATGTCCATGATGGTGGTCATGACCGTGATGATGTCCATGGCCATTATGATGGTCTAATCTATGATCAAAATGATCTCGTCTTAATTTACCGCATGTTGAACAATGCATATGACTCAATTTCTATTCCTCCTTTGATTTTTAAGAATCTAAAAAATTTGTTACATAATAATCACAATGTTTTTCTTATCGTCATCATCTTTACGCAATCGAATCGTTTCACCAATAGAATGGTTTCTTTCGTGTAAATGACTGTGATGGTGATGGGGTAAGTTCATATCTCCATGTCTATTGTGACGAAGTGGTGTCATTCTAGTAGAAGACCTAGTAGAAAAGTTTCTGCTTCTACCATTAAAATGAAATCTATCATTCACTCTTCTGGAGTGATTTCTAGAAAAATGATCTACTCTATTACAGTTACATGTATCGTGAAGAGTCGATCTGTGATGACGTAAAGAATTACAACTACAGAAATCATGATGTTGAGCCTGGTGCCTTATCTGACAACTACCTAGTGTATGGTGTGAATGGCCACCACTCTGACAATTGCATGTACGCCTATTGAAATGGTGATCTGACATGCTATTCCTCCTATCTATAAGCTACTATTAGTCTATGAATTATCATTTAAAGTGAAATGGACAAACGCCTGATAAAGATAGCGAACAAGTCTATTTTCATGTTCGCTATTTTTTTATCTAACAATGATGGAATCCACGGTTAAAATCATGGTGGAAAAAGTCATGGCAACCACATCTATGGCGTAAATTGCAAACGGGCCTACAGTTAAATCTATTACATAAAGAGTGGCAACGACGGAACTTTGGACAATGGGAATCATGGTCATGACATTTACAAACAACTTTGATTACCTTTTCAACCTTTTTCTTCTTCTTCTTTTTCAGTTTCCCCATAGAATCACCTCCTAATTAGTATTCATATTAGTTTATGATTCTGTTAAACAGGCCGTATGTACTACTATCTCTAACCTGATAAATTTCCGCAGATGTAATGAACGATATAAGGAAAGTGCCCATACCTAGTTATAGGTATTTGCATAACATATACCGATTACTATTAGTCTAGGAGGAATTGGAATGTCGAAGAAAAGAAAACCACAAGAAATTAGGGTTGATAAGCTAATCGTGAAAGCAAATGAAGTGATTGTGATTGATGAGAAAAGTCGTCGTAGACGCTATGACCCATGGCTAGGAAGAAGAATGGATGATATTGAGGATATTGATGTTGAAGTTGATGTTGATGTAGATGTTAAGGTAGATGATGATAAAGTCGATGTTGATGTCGATGTTGATGTTGACGATGATGATCGAAAAAGACCTTTTTCATGGATTTAGTATAGTTATCCATACAATGGGAGCAGCTAACCAGTTGCTCTCTTTTTAATGAATGGTATCTTTCCCAAAACAATAATTTTCTAAAGGTGGGGAGAAGAATGGATTCAATCATATTTATAGGAACAAATAAATCGGGTTCAAGTCGGGAAGGAATAAAGGCTGCAAAGAGGATGGGATATGAAACGATTCTATTTACTGATAACCAAAAAGTTCAAGCAAAAAGATGGGAGTATCCAGACATCGATTTAATTGTATTTGTACCTTCCATGTTTAATTACGATAAAGTACGTCAGGAGATAGACATGTTACAGAGCAGAGATAGAATCATTAAAGCAATTATTAGCTTTATTGAGCCTTATGTTTATTATGCTGCATCCCTTTCTGCTGAAATTTGTCATTCCAATTTAAGCCTGGAAGCTATTCGTACGATGGAGGATAAATCTAGTACTAGGATCAAGTTAAAAGACCATTCCTTTTCCCCCTACTTTACTGTTATAAGCAGTTTTAAAGAAATCGAATTACTGTCACCACATCGTTTACCATTAGTCATAAAATCACCACACTCAACAGGATCAAAGGATGTATTATTGGCTCGAACCTTTGATGAACTGCAACTCAATGTTCATTTCTTACTTTCTAAATATCCTGCTAAAGAAATCATTCTAGAAGAGTTCTTAGATGGACCTCAATATCTTGCAGAAGTGATTGTCCAAGATGGCAATATTTCTATAGTAGGGATAGTAGAGCAAACAATTTCTGAATTTGAGCGGTTTATTGTTACGGGCTATAGCTATAATCCAATGCAAATTGAACTATGTAATGGTATAGATGAGGCTGTTCATTCAATTGTGCGTGGGTTGGACTTGAAAAATGGCTCATGTCATATTGAAATGAGGTTAGTAAATAATCAGTGGAAGCTTATTGAGGTTAATCCACGAGTTTCTGGTGGGGCAATGAATCGAATGATTGAAGTTGCTACAGGTATAAATATTGCAGAAGAAACAATAAAACTGTATGTAGGTGAAGCTGTTACTTTGAACAAACAGTTTGATAAATGTGTTTTTACTCAACAAATCACTGTTGGGTCAAAGGGGGCTTTAATTAAAGTAACAGGCCGTTCAAGAGCTGAAGCGATCCCTGGAGTACAAGAGGTTTATATTAAACCAAAGAAAGGAATGATGCTGAGGCCTCCAGAATCAATGGGAGATCGCTATGGTTATGTTATAGCAGCAGATACTTCTATCCACCAAGCAAAGGAGACAGCACTCCGTGCAGCAAAGGAAATTACATTTTATCTTGAACCTTCTGCATTAGATAAATTATTTGAATCTTAGTCCAATCATGGTGACACATTCTTCATACACTATAGGTAGTCGAATTGAATTAACCTACTATGGAAGACTCATTAGCTAGGAATGTTAGGGAGAACAGGTAGATTATGAGGTTCATTTATTAAACACGTTATACGCTAGACACCTTGTTAGGATAAACTAAAATTATAGTTAGAAGGTTTTAATATGGTAAGGGGTAATTTTTTATGTTCATAAAATGGATAAAAGATTCGTTAGGTGATACCCTTCAGTTATCACAAAAGATGATGGATCATTATGGGATAACTGCAAAAAGAGTTATTGTTAGATTCGGATTATGGAGTAAGGAAATACAAGTTAAACAAAATGAGGCTCTAAGGGAAGACGAAATTGGATTATCACAGTCTTTAAAAACTCATGTAACAATACCAGAAGAACTAAGCTATGAACTGTCCATATCTGGAAGAAACATCTATATAGGACCTGTGATCGCATTTTTAATTTCTAATAAAAAAAGGTTACTACCAAAACAACTTAAAAAATACATTCGCCGTTTTGCCAATTATAACAAGATTAATGGCCTCATTTACATTTGTTCATCAAGTGGTATAAACAAGGCTACCAAAACAATTGACGGTTATTATTACAACCCTAACCCTGAAAAAAGTGGGGATCATTTTACTTTTGGAACCTTTCCATATCCAGGTGCAATGTTTAACAGAAAAAGGCTTTCATCTGATTGGATGGATGAGTTAAACGCACTGATGGGAGACAGGGTATTTAACTCCTACCATTTTACTAAGGGGGAGCTAAGTGAATGGATGCAGAGCAATGAAAATGTAAAACATTATTTTCCCTATACGAAAGAGCTTACTTCGAAAGAGGATGTGAAGTTACTTTTATCACAATTTAGCAATTTGTATATCAAGCCTGCCAATGGATATGGTGGCAAAGGGATAAAAGTTGTTTCGAGAACGGAAAATGGCATAATGGTGGAAGATGACTCAAGTCCTGAAAAAAAAATCCTTAAATCAAATCAAGAGCTTGCTATGTTTATAGAGGGGTTACCTAAAAAAAAATATATTATTCAACAAGGAATATCGAATAGTTTTGATAACAAAAAGGTAGATTTTCGAGTGTATATGCAAAAAGATCAATCGGAAAAGTGGAAATGTCAAGGTATGATCGCGAGAATGGCTAGAGAAGGTAAAGTAACAACAAATTTAAAGCAGGTTGAGGTTCTTAAAGATGGGGAAGAAGCTATTAAAGAGCTTTTTAATTTAAGCGATAGTGAAGTTCAACATTTAATAAACCGTATATACTATGCCTGCAGTTTAACAGGGCAAGAACTTGACCAACTGAATGGGAATTATGGGGACGTTGCAATTGATGTTATCGTAGATGATTCTATGTCGATTTGGATTCTTGAAGTTAATAAGACGTATGGAATGATGAGTTTTCGTATTCTAGAAAATCCTGAACTTTACCAACGTCTTTTGGCTACACCTTTTGAATATGCAAAAGTATTAGCAGGTTTTTAGCCGCCAAGCTCACATTAGGAATGGTCGTGTATATAATACATTAAAGACATTCCTAGGAGGGGTAAAGTGAAGCCCAATCGTAATTGGCAAGAAGTATTGGTTACAATTAAGGAATTTCAGGAAAGATTCCATACGTTCCTAACTTCTTTAAATACTAGAAAAAAGTATGATGAAACAGTACCATTCATGCTTTACTTAAAGGAAGGACAATTAGTGGAGGAGAGCGGTTCAGAATTAGTTGATGGTGTGGTCACTAGTTTTAAAACACATTTTTTTCGAATTGAGGCAATTGATACGGCTTCAAATTGTGCATACATGACCCTACTTAAACCGTTGGATTTAGATTCTAAACTTACCATGGATTTGTCGGAGCTATATCGTCTAGAAAGGACTTTTATTTGTGTTGAATTGGAAATAGATAAAATAGGAGCAGTTCAACCCTTAAGTCCACGGATAATCAATCGTGAACTCCCAATAAAGGAGCCGGTCTGGGACAAATAGAGAAAGGATAGCAAGTTCATGCTATCCTTTTTTTATTCAATAAAGCCACCTATTGCAGCGGCATAGCGGAGCGGATTCTGACAAATATAATAGTAATTAGCCATATCCATCTTTTTAAAGCCGTTAAAGGTTGGTCGCATATTGGCTTCTATAAACCAAAGCCTTTTGTTAACATCAAAAGCTAAATCTAATCCAAATTCAGCGAAATGTTCTCCTGTTTGATCCATGCTTTCACAAAAGGTCTTTGCAACCGTGATAACCTTCTTTTTAAGAGTAGGGGACGAAACAGATAAACCAAAAGATAACTCCAGGGCTTCTTTTATGGATAAAGCACTTCCTCCACGAGAGATATTGGTAACAAATTGGTTTTTCCCCGCCACTCTACATTCAATTCCACTACACTGCCATTCAGATTTATAATTCTTTTGCATAACAACTCTGATATCCCAAGGATCTCCATCAATCTTTGCAAGGTCTAAATAGGGTTGAATAATATAGTTTTTTCTATCTAACTGCTCTTTATCTAGATACGTTTCAAGGGCCCAATTAGGGATGATAAGCTCTTTTTTATCTCCGTCATTATAATCGATAACCATAACAGAATCAGCGGTATGGTTTTTAAGAATATAAATTCCTCTTCCTCTTGAGAGGTCAGCTGGCTTTAAAATTATTTTGGACTTTTCCATAATTGCATTTACTACATCTTTATTCTTGATAATCTTTTTAGTATCTGGTAAAAAGTGTTTGAAGTCTTTATGTTGTGCTAATTTCTGATAAAGCTCCCATTTATCATAACGAAAGGAATTAAAGACGTTATTATTTGTTAGTTTAGATAGTTTTTCAGTCACTTGTTGATTTAGCTTAAAACCTCTCCTGTAAATGACAGAAGGAATGGGTAGTTTACCATATTTCCATTTCTGTGTTTTTGCATGAAAAAATAGCCCAAAAAGACATTGCTTTTCCCAGTCAATTGAACATTCTTTAAATGCAATCACAAGTCCTCCAACTTGATCATAAGCACTAAGTGCATCTGAATATTCCTGCATATGTCGATGATGATAATAGTAATGCTGTTCACCTAAAAGTAAGCCTATAACCGGCCCAAGGAAGAGCTCCTCGTTTTGTATATATAATTTATAGGTAACATCCTCTTGAATATGAAGGCTATTTAACAGAGTTTCAGAGCAAGAAACCGTAATTGGAGAAGTAAAATGATTATGTTCTGGATTTTCTACTTGAAGAATTTTAATTATCACCTTCTTTTTTTGTTTTCCGAAATTCAAATTAATCGTCTCTAAGTCTGACAATAGGAAAAAACTAGGTAAATAGATAATAGGTTTACTATTATCTTCACTGCTTATTTTCTTTATCTGTACCCAATTCATAGATAACATCCTCTTTAGTTTCTCGTTGGTTATAAAGATAATATAAATATTGAAAAGCATTTGATAAATATGTCTTCCAATCGAGTTTGCTAGATGAATATAAATAACTTCGTGTTTCCCATCCTTTTACGAATAAGAGATAAGGTCTTCTTTCCTGGTCTAGAATAAAATCTAAGGTACAAGTGCCTAGATTAGGAATGTAATAATCTAATAACGAACAACAGCTTAGAGATAGTTCGGTTAATTCTTTGATAGTTGATTCCGGGTGTTCAATCTCTAATTCTCCAAGAGTCCATTGTAAGTTTTCAGCAATATGCTTATTCTGAGACTTCTTCGCTAGGAATTCGCTTTTCCCTACCATTTCTGTCACAGTCCATTCTCCATCTTTATTTCTTTGAAGATAGACTCTTATTTCAAGTGGTGTATTCATCCAATTGATTGCATCAATAGGTTGGAGAATTATATATTTTTTTAAATTGATTTTCTCTTTTACTGTTGCAAATATTTTGTCTGGAGTACACTCATATGAATAATCAGTAGATGAAATAAGATATGTGTTCGTATTTCCTGATTTTGAATGCACCCAGAATACGGAATCCTTTATTTTTCCTTTTTCTGGTATGATGATGCATCCCTTATACCTATCTATAAAGTCTAAAAGGGTTTTAGGAGAAAATACATCATAGTGAAGAAGGAATTTCTCTTTTGTGATTAAGGAGGAAAGCATGTCAAAGAGAATCCCCTGATTAAACCTGTTTATGGGGTTTATAATGGTAACTTTATCTAGGTTGCGTATTTTACGCATGATTTTTATACTTTTAGGATGTGCATGATTGGTTACATTATAGACGAAACTGGGAATGCTACTAACGCCTTTTTCAATCTTTGTACTTGAAATGATGGTTCCACTTACTGTTTGGTTTTCAAGATTAACTCCTTCAATCGGAAACAAAATAATGTCAATATTATATAGAAGGGATATTTCTTGAAATAGTGTTACTAATTCAAAAAAAAGCTTTTCCTTTTTTATAGGGTATAGCATACCAAAGGTAATTGGATATTCCCTTGTAGGGATTGAATCTGTACTACCTACTTTAAGTAAGTTGTTTTTTATTTGTTCAAGAGAATACTGTATGTTTAAAAAGTGTTCTACATCTTCTTCATTAAAAGAATCCACTGTGAGTAATTTCTCAAGTTCCTCTAACTCTTGCTCCAAAAATTCCTTGAGCCGATGATTATTTTCATACAATGCCTCAACCTTTTTAAAAAAATTTCCTTTCATTATATCGCCCCATCAAATATCTCGGATAATTATTAATATGAGATTGAGACCAAGATGTGAATGAATCTGATGTTTAAACAGACCAAGATTCAAAAGTGGATGGTGAAAACCGTTCAGACCAAGAAACTGAACAAGAGACTGACCAAGATCAAGCTCAGTTAGCAACTTCTACTTCAGATGCTACTAACACGGCGGTTAGTGATTCGACAAGCGATGCAAGAGCAACAGCAACAAATGAAAATAACAATGCAAACGTAAATGAAAATGACAATGACAACCGTAATTTAAACGTAGGTTTATAATTGTTGAAAGAAGCGCACGATCCGTCGGGCGTTTTTCATTTTATAGAAAGTTGTTTCTATTCTAGTCATTATGCCCTTACCTAATAACTTAATTAACGTATACATATAAAAGCAAGGCTTTTGGAGAGGAGGTTCACGATGAGTGAACGTGAGCTAGATATGATTCGATTATTTGAAAAGGTTGTAGATGAAATACTAGAAAAGCACTTTAATCAATTAAAACAATCCACGACTGAGATAAGTAATGCGAATGGAACAGCATCCATTTTAAAAAGCGGCAATAGTATTGTATATATAGATAATTCTGGGATTGCCTACACGATGCTTTTGTTCTTCTACCAGATGATGAATGAAAAAGATCAAAAGAATTTAGATATTGAAAAGGTTCTAAGTAAAATTGAAGACAGAATGTCAAAAAATCGTAAAAGTTTTGAAGAGCTTATATCTTCAATGAAGGATTCCTAAATGTAATCAATAGGTTTTTCAAATTTAGAGAAGAAAATTATTGGTAGGAGGAGATACAAATTGGAATTATCCTGGATTTTTCTACTTGGATTTGGTTTGGCCTCTTTCCGCTTAACTCGATTATTGGTTTTTGATAAAATTACAGCATTTATTCGCCGACCATTCATAGATGAAATTGAAGAAGTAGCAGAAGATGGGACTGTTGTTACTTTTATAGAAATTAAAGGAACAGGGATTAGGAAATGGCTAGGTGAACTCCTAAGCTGCTATTGGTGTACCGGTATTTGGTGTTCAACTTTCTTATATTTACTTTGGGTTATCTTTCCTTATTATATTCAACCAGTTATTTTTATTTTGGCTATTGCTGGGTTAGCGGGTTTAATAGAGACACTTAATACAAAATTGTTGGATTAGGCTTTGCCTAGTGAACCTTTCCATAACTCGTCACATAAAATATTAAGGAACAGCTACAAGTAAGAATAGGAGGAATTTGTAATGAGAGAAAGGAAGAGAAGGTCCTCCACAAAGCCATTATCCACTTCTGGTAATGGGGGAGTAGAGGAAGCTAAAAAAGAAAGACGTAGAGGTTGTGGATGTGGCGGCCGTAGAAAAAGAAAAGCAAAAAATTCATCTAATAATTAAGTAACCAGCACCCTAAAAGGGGCTGGTTTTTTATTTAATAAAATAAGGTCGGTTTTGTATTATTTTTTACAGACAAAATGTCTTTTTTCTTATCTGTTACAAGAGAAGCACTATAAGTATCAAATCCGTAAGGAATGACTTGTTCATAGGGAGGAGGATTTAAAACTGCATTTAGGTTTTCTCGATAAGGTTTATCAATTTTCTTATTATCATTATTTTTATCTTTTCTAAGTTCCTCAACGACAATACGACCAATTTGTCGTCCAAGTCGAAGACCCTCTGAATTGTCTAGTGGAAAATGAACTCCTGCATAAAGACGGGAATCTGCACATTCTTCTGACATTTTTCGTAATTTTTTTGACTCTCCTGGGAAAAAATAACCTAACACTACCTCAACACAGCCTGCAATGGTTGCATGTCCAGACGGGTAGGTAGGATGCCGAGGTGTACACAGAATCGTCTCTAATGATTGATCTAATTGAATTGGCCTAGCAACTTGCCAATCAAACTTACATTTCCATGTGACTACAAATGCATCATTAACAGCCGCTAGTACAGCAGCAAGTATTCGGGCTGCCCTTGGTGCAGGTACTTTGTAAGTATCGATTAGGCGATCCATAATAGGAACAAATTGCTTAGTTGGCACTCCTGTTCCCCAGTATTTAGCTACTTCTAGTTGATGTGGAGTTAAGTTTTTTAATGTGTTCTTTAAAATGGCTAGCTGTGGTTGCCAGTCAATAGTGGAGGGATTACGGATATCAAGTTTTATCTTCTTTCCATTTTTATAAAAAAACTCACCTGTTTCATTTGTCCTTATATAATGAGTTACCCATGAACCAGCAGATGGTTCCTCGGGATTAGAGGGAGGCGTATTTTCTCCGGCATAGGGAATTTCGTTCCATCTCTTATTCATTCTTATAAGCTCCTTTTCATAATTTCAATTACATAATATGAAAAGAAGGGATTTTTGCTTTATTATTTTCGTTATGGATATAAATGGAAATCATAAAAAGGATAGTAGCTATACAATATAAGGTTGTACCAATCGTATCAACTAAGGAGGAGAACAAATGACAGTTGTCACTCAGGTAGCACAAACTCTTGCTGGCTTAAAAAGTGCTCAAGCAAGTTTTGAAACATTTGCACTTCAAACAGACAATGAACAAGCAAAGCAATTGTATCAACAGGCTGCACAGCAAACACAAGCGATTGTTGATATGTTAAATCCGCGTGTGCAAGAAATCAAGCAAGAAGAGCCACAATATAACCAATAATAAACAAAGGGGTTGGTACTACTACCAGCCTTTTTTTCGAAGTTACATAAGAGAGAATGGACTGAAGAAAAATGGATAAGAAATGGGTAATGATTATTATTATACTAGTTAGTTCCTTGACGGCTTGTAGTCAAAATGAGCCGAAAAATATTGAAGGAATAGAAGCAGCAGATTTAGATGTAATCCAAATTCCGTCTCAGCAAGCAGAAGCAAAGGTAAAGGGAATGGATGAGGTAACTGAGGTAATCGCTGTAAACAAGGATAAGAAGTTATTGCTTGCGTTTAGAGTTAAGCAATTTGAAAAGTTTCGTTTAGATCAAATAGAAAAAAAGGTTAAGAAAGAATTAAAAAACGACTTTAAAGACTACGATATAACCGTGTCTAGTGACTTAAAGATCTATTTGGAAACAACGAAAATAAAAAATGATGTGTATTCCAAAAAAATAGACGAATCTAAAGTGGAAAAAGAAATGGAACGCGTAATAAAGCTTAGTGAAGAACAAACATAAGGCAGGGAGATTAATATGCCAAATAAAAACAGAAAAAACCTATCAATGACTCAACAGGAGTACCAGCAATTTCAAACAAAACATGAAACGAAACGGCCGGTTGCTAAAAACATCCTAAAAGCCTTTCTGGTTGGTGGAATTATTTGTTCAATTGGACAGGCCGTGCAGTTATTTTATATCTATAACTTTAATTTTACTGAGGCAACAGCTGGAAACCCAACTGTGGCAACAATGGTGTTTTTCGCAATGCTATTAACAGGATTCGGTGTATATGACCGAATTGCCCAATTTGCCGGGGCAGGAAGTGCTGTGCCAGTTACTGGATTTGGGAATGCCGTGATTTCGGCTGCAATTGAACATCGTACTGAAGGTTTTGTTCTTGGGGTTGGCTCAAATATGTTTAAGCTAGCTGGTTCGGTCATATTATTTGGAACATTTTCAGCGTTTGTCGTTGCGCTAATTAAAACGATATTGATGAAATGGGGCGGATTTTAAAATGATGCAAGGACACGCAACTTGGGTGTTTGAAAATAAGCCAGTTATTGTTTCATCTGCAGCAGTAGGTGGACCGTTTGAAGCCAATGGAGCAATCGCGGATGATTTCGATCTTCTCCATGAGGATCTTTGGCTAGGTGAAGACTCGTATGAGAAAGCACATAAAGTGTTGTTTGAAGAAGCTTATTTTAAAGCAATAGAAAAAGCGAATGTGGAAAAAGAGAAAATCCAATTCATATTAGCAGGAGACTTGATTAATCAAATTACCCCTTCAAGCTTTGCCGCAAGAACATTTGGAACCCCTTATTTTGGACTTTTCGGAGCTTGTTCTACCTCAATGGAAGGACTTGCACTTGGTGCATTTATTGTTAATCATGGTGGTGCAAAATACTTACTAACTGCAGCAGGAAGTCATAATGCAGCAGTGGAAAAGCAGTTTAGGTATCCAACAGAATATGGAGGTCAAAAGCCACCCACTGCTCAGTGGACAGTAACAGGGGCTGGTGCAGCCGTTTTAAGTGATAAAGGGGAAGGTCCTAGAGTTACTTCAGCTACAATTGGGAAAGTAATTGATATGGGCTTGTCTGATCCCTTTAACATGGGAGGAGCAATGGCACCAGCTGCTGTTGATACAATTGAAGCACATTTTAGAGATCGTAACATTGATCCTTCTTATTATGATTTAATCGTAACAGGTGACCTAGGTCACATCGGACGTGAAGTATCATTAGATTTATTAAAAAAGCACGGCTTAGAAATTGAGGATTCAAAATATCAAGACTGTGGTTTACTCATCTACCGAGAAGACCAACCAGTTTTATCAGGTGGAAGTGGAGCAGGGTGTTCAGCAACTGTATTATACGGACATATATTGAATCGAATGAAAAGAGGAGAACTGAAAAGAATTCTAGTTGTTGCAACAGGGGCACTATTATCTCCAATATCTTTTCAGCAAAAAGAAACGATACCTTGTATCGCACATGCTGTTTCAATTGAGTACGGGGGTGAAGGGAATTGATCCAAACTTTCTTTTGGGCCTTTGTTGTAGGTGGACTTATTTGCGTTATTGGACAGATCATGTTTGATGTCTTTAAGCTTACTCCAGCACATACACTGAGTACACTCGTAGTAGCGGGGGCTATTTTAGATGGATTCAATCTTTACGAACCATTAATCGCTTTTGCTGGTGCAGGTGCAACTATTCCAATTACGAGCTTTGGTAACGCTCTCGTACATGGTGCTTTACAAGAAGGGGAAAAACACGGAATAATTGGTGTATTAACAGGGATGTTTGAAGTGACAAGCTCCGGTATCTCTGCAGCCATCATTTTTGGCTTTGTTGGTGCATTACTATTCAAACCAAAAGGATAGGAGGAAAAGTAAATGACAGTAGCCTCCCAGGTAAAACAAACCCTTGCGAGTCTAAAGAGTATGCATTCAAGCTTTCAATCATTGGCTTTAACATCCGTAGATGAAGATACAAAAAGAACATTTCATGAAGTAATGTTAACAACAGAAGAGATTATTACGGATGTAAAAGGACGGGTTGGAGAGTTAGAGTATGAGGAACCTCAATATAAAGGATTTTAGCAGTAGTAAATGTTAGAAAGAGAGGTGCAATATGTCTGAGTGGGTAGAGGTAGTTATACGCTCTTTTGGTATTCTTATTGGATTATTTTTAATAACCAAGCTCCTTGGGAAAAAACAGCTCTCTAAATTGTCTTTTTTCGAATATATTGCGGGTATTACAATAGGAAACATTGCTGGTACTTTGTCTATGGATTTAGGACTTAGCATGGCTAACGGGATATCAAGTATATTGGTTTGGTTACTCTTTCCTCTTATTCTTTCATTACTGTCTTTAAAAAGTAAAACAGTTCGAAATTTTGTAGAAGGAACTTCAGCCGTTTTTATTAAGAATGGGAAAATTATGGAGGATAATTTGAAGAAAGAGAAATACTCAGCTGACGAACTCTTAGAACAATTACGTCAGAAGAATATCTTTAGGGTAGCAGACGTAGAGTTTGCTTTACTTGAACCAACAGGTGAAATTACGGCCCTTTTAAAAAGAGAGAAGCAGCCTCTAACGGTAGGAGATATTTTCAAAAACTCTCCTTCAGTAAAGGAACCACAAACAGTAATGATGGACGGAAGAATTTTGGATGAGCCTTTATCAACGATCGGATTAAACCGAGGATGGCTTAAGGAAGAACTAGATAAAATAGGTGTAACACCAGAGAATGTCTTTTTAGCTCAGGTGGATTCATTCGGACAATTAACGGTGGATTTATTTGATGATAAGGTACAGGTGCCTCCTCCAGTAACATTAAAGTTATTACAAGCATCCATTAAGAAATGTGAAGCTGATTTTGAATTATTCGCACTGCAAACGGAATCGCAAGCTGCAAAGGAAATGTACATGAAAAATGCCGAGAAAATAAGAGAGATTGAAAATAAAGTAAAACCATACCTAGATAGTTAGAAGAAGTACCACTTTGTAAATGTGGTGCTTTTTTTATTGTCAAAACCAAGGTGTAGTACATACTTTAATATCGGGGATAAAAAATCTCTATGAAGATAGGCTGGAGCGAAAAAAATATATGGATAAATTTACAATAGAGATGGATCGATTTGTTAAGCAATATTATCAAAATCATGAAGAAGAAAAGGTCAAATCTGAAAAGTTTATTAAACAAACCGAAGCCGATCTCGAAAAACTTGCAAAACAAAGTCGGGGTTTTGAGAAGGAGCTAGAAGCAAAACTTGAAAAAATAGATAAGTGGCTAGCTCAAAAACAAAAGCAACTGGAGGATCATTTTTAAAACTGTATTTAGGCTGAATTAGGGCTCTTTGCCCAGTACACTTGTCCTCACGGCTTCAGAGATAATGCATATTCTAATAAAGAAGATTGCTATTTTTGAAGGAGTTGTTAAGTAGGACGATTCACGCCAAGTGTGAATTGCTCATAAGATAATAACAAACATAAGGAGGCTTCGATAATGGATAATAATTTATTCAAGAATATTGAACAGAAAACTGGAGTTAATATGAGTGACGTTATGCAGTTAGCTAATTCGTTACAGAATGCTAATTTCAAGGATGAGAAGACGGTTCGTTCAATTATTAAGCGAGTTTCTCAGATTGCTAATAAGCCGGTTAACAAGCAGACAGAGGATAAGATTGTGAACTCTATTGTTAATGGTAACCAGAATTTAGATTTTGGTACGATTGCGAAAATGCTTAATAAGAAGTAAGTGAAATAGGTGGCAGGCTGATTAGCTTGCCACCTTTTTTTATGGCTCTTTTCTATAAGAACATTTTTTTTCCGGTAAAATTAGCCCGTTACTTTTCGCTGCAGGCACTTGCTTTCCGCGGGGAGGGATTCGAGCCTCCTCGGCGCTTTGCGCCTGTGGGGTCTCGAACTTCCCTCATCTCCCGCAGGAGTCAAGTGCCTTCCGCTCCAATCCACTAAGACTTTTATATGTTGATAGCAACTTACAATCCTTACGTATTAGAGTCTTTTAATATAAGGACTTTATAAATCGTGATGGTTGTGCAGTTTTGCCTCTTCTTGTTTCTGGGATTGAGATGTGCAGTGTTTCTTTGGCTCTTGTCATGGCTACGTACATGAGACGGCGTTCTTCTTCTAAGGGGGCAGTTTCGCCGTTTCTGCTTGAGTCGAGTGCGAAGTCGTGCGGGAGGCTTCCGTCGACTGCGCTTAGTATATAGACATGTTTGTATTCAAGTCCTTTTGAACGATGGATGGTTGAAAGCTGAATGGCATTTGTGTAATGTTTGCTAAGCTTTTTCATTTCATCATTCATTGCAATCATATGATCAATATGTTCTAAGAAATCTTGAACAGTGGAGAATTTTCTTGCTGCTACTTTTAAGTCGCGAACATCATCGGAGCCTTTCTCGATGACATTTCCTTCATTCCCGCGTTTCTTTATAAAGTCATCAAAACCCATCTCTTTTTCAATCGTTTCAATCGCTTGAATCGGCTTTAATTTAACGATTGCTTTAAAAAGAGGGACAATCTTCTTAAGCTTTCTTTCCTGAAAGGCTTGAATGTTTTTTACATATTTTAATGCTTCAACTAATGAGCAATCTTCGAGAATACTAGATGCTTTTAAGTCGTTTAACGTGTTTTTTTTCAAAAACAAAGCAACTAATAAGTCACCCATTGCATTTGAATGGTTAGAGTCTATGGATAAGCGGAGGTATGCGATTAATGTTTTAACGATTTTTCGTTTGTAGAAAGATTCCGCATCCTGTTCAACTGTAAATGGTAAATTACTCCCTGCAAGCCTCTCAAACAGTGCTCTTGATGATGTATGAGTGCGGTAAAGAATGGCAAAGTCTGAAGGAGATGCTCCTTGCTCAATTCGCTCCTTGAGGTCTGTAACAATCATTGTAGCTTCTTCTTCTTCGTCATGTGGAAAGAAAAAAGCGGGTAGGAAGCCATTATCAAATTGAGCATTCATTGTCTTGTGATGTCTTTGTGTATTTCGACTGATAACAGTATTAGCGGACTGGACAATGCTATGAGTAGATCGATAATTTTCACTGAGCATGACCGTCTTTGCATCTTGAAATTCTTTATTGAAGTTAAGGATAAAGCTTGGATCGCTTCCACGGAAAGCATAGATAGCTTGGTCATCATCACCTACTACACACATATTCCTTGATTTTGAAGCTAACATTTTCATAATTTCATATTGAATTTTATTAATATCTTGAAATTCATCGATAAGAAAGTATTGAAACTTTTGTTGATATTTAGTTAAAAGATCTGGTTGATTCTTTAATAATTGATAGCAGCCTACCAACATATCGTCAAAATCAAATAACTCACGCTTTGCTTTTTCGTCTTCATAGTGTTTGTACATAAAGACAACGCGTTCTTCCCAGAGGTCCTTTGGTTTGATAGCTTCAGGTAAAGTTAGTGTATTTTTCCAAAGTCCAATTTGCTGTAAAGCTTGATCAAAAGCGAAATCTCTTTCATCAATATCAAGCATTCTTCCAGCTTCTTTTATCATCTGTTCCTTTTGCCAATCAAATTTTAGAAGATTGGTATTTTGCCAGCGGGTTGGTTCGTGAAAGGCAATCATTTTATAAAAGATACTATGAAATGTTCCTACCACTAACCGGTTTAGCTGTGGGGGAGCCAGAAGTGTTCTTAGTCTTTCCTTCATTTCGTGTGCAGCTTTTGCGGTAAAGGTAACAAGCATCACTGTACTTGGGTCTATGCCATGTTCGGTAATCAAGGATGCAGTTCGTCTCGTTAACACCCTTGTTTTTCCACTACCAGCTCCAGCTAATAATAGTAAAGGTCCATTAACTGTAGAGACAGCAATTTGCTGACTTGAATCTAATGAATCAGCAGAAGTATTCGCGGGTGTTGACTGTTTTTGAAAGGGTTTTGGTAAACGCAAGAATGTGACCTGTTTCCACTCACTTTGTTTAGTAGAAATTTGTCCGATCGGTCTTGATTTTGGAATTCGAAACCCATTCTGTACTTCTTCTTGAATCTCCGTTTCGGGTGGTGAAGTAGATAGACTGTTACAATACTCCTCGCAATCGTTGTTAAAGGCTTTTGAGGAATGGTAGAAAAAGGGTTTTTGCTGTATCCCTAAGTATAGCTTGACTGATTCTCCACAGTGAATACAGGATAGTTTTCCAATTGTTCCTGCCTCATATATAATTTGATATTGTTCTCTAGGCAATGAGTCTAGTTGTAGAGTCTTATTGTTATAGCTTGCCTTATCCATGAAGGAACGCTTCCTTCCTTTTTAAAAGTCAAACTTTATCATAACAAAACAAGCTATAGAGATAAAGACTTTAAATAATGGTTGAACTACCATCACTAAGTCAAATTTTAGAAAAAGAAGTAAGTAGAAATGACCAAAAGATCCTGTTCTAGCCTTAAAAGAAAATGGGGTATTGGTTTCCAAATAAAGAAAATTAATTTAAACTGTAATGTATAGTAATTATTGGTAAGAGTTGGAACTAGATTTTTTCACAGATTGAAATGTACTAAACTAAGACGATAAAAATGCTTTATATTGAAACAACAGGGGGGATAACTAGATGAACGGAATGATAACAAAGGATGAAATAGCAAACGAAAATATAAACAATGACATTGAAAAAAAGCTATCAGCAATTCTTGATGTTGCAAAGGAACTAATTGGAACAAGAACATTTTTTATTTCACGTACTGGAAACCATATGTTTTCAGTTCTAAAAGTCCTCAATCAAAATGGTTCTAATATAGCTGAGGGGACAACCCTAACATTAGAACATTCTGTTTGAAGTTTGATATTTTCTGGCGGTCGTGAACCGCTAATCATAAATGACACAAATTTGCACCCGGTAACATGTAATATGGAAGCTGTAAAAGAGACTAACATAGGTTCTTATATGGGAATTCCACTATTTTTAGAAGATGGGACAATGTTTGGGACAATCTGTGCTGTAGATCCCAACCCTTATTCATTTACAGAAAGTGAACTTGAAAATATGAAAATGGTGGCTGAATTGGCATCCGCTATCATTCAGAAGTCTCAAGTACGTAAAGAGCTTATAGACGAGGAGAGAACAGAATATAAAAGGCTTTCTATAATAGGAAATCTTGCATCTGGATTGGCAGATGAAATGGGGAATTCTCTACAATCAGTCCAGGGGTTGTTACAGCTCACTTTTGAACAGTTCGATGGACATGGTGAATATAGCAAAGTAGTGTTCCAAGAACTTACTCATATGAATAAAGTATTAAAGGACTTTATTATGGCAACAAAACCACCGGCACCATCAAAAAAATATCTTGATATTAACTCCCTACTTTTTGATTCAATTAATGAATTTTCTACAGACAAATTACTTAAGAACATCTCTATCTCAACCAAAATTCCTACAGAACTACCAAGTGTAATGGCTGACTACACCCAAATTAGACAAGTTATTTTAAATCTTATTAACAATTCAATGGAAGCTATAGTGGCAAATGGCAAAATTGACATTAAAGTTTATCAATCTCATCCTAACCAAATCATGATTACAGTTTCTGATAATGGTAAAGGAATTCCAGTTTCACTGTTGGATAAAATCGGTCTTCCGTTCTTTACGACGAAAGAGGACTGTATTGGATTAGGTTTAGCCATTTCCAAAAGAATAGTTGGAGCACATGATGGAACGATCTCTATTGAAAGTGGAGATATAGGTACAGTAGTAAAAGTAGTATTACCAATTTGTTAATATAAACAGGAGCTTCTTCTACGAAGAGGCTCCTATTTTTTATATCTAATTATGGACTAAAAGAGAAATATTACTCTTTCTTTTTATTGCCGAAAACTTTGCTTGTCGTTCCTTTAATTACTTTAGAAGAAGTATCTACGGTTTTCCCGACGACGTCATTCCCAAAGCTTGATGTATTTTTAAGTACATTAGATGCTGTATCTGCTGCTTTACCAACCAACCCGCCTTCACCAGAAACTGTTTTCACAATCTTGTTCGCGCTATCAACCGTTTTATGCACCAGATCGTTTGCTTGACTTGTGGTACTTTTTACAATGTTCTCGCGCTTCTTGTTGTTTTCTTGTGAAATATTGATCTCCTCCTTAAGGTTAATCTTTATTTCATATGTTACAAAATGAAGGAATATTCACCTTTTAACGATTTGACCCTCTTATTACAAATTTATTAGGCGAATTATTATGATGGGTACTATTTTTAATGATGTTTAATATAAAGTATAAAAGGGAAAAAAGTGGATAGGAGAGTGATTTTTCATGGGCTATATTGCACCAATTCATCATGAGCAGTATACTCAATACGCAAACCGATTATTATTAAGAAACTATAATTATACAACGCTTCAGCCAGTTGCTCGTTCTTACATGCACTCCAAAGCCTATACTCCTCATGAATCTCCTCTAGATAATAAGAAGCAAAGTTCTACTATGGCCAA
Source organism: Cytobacillus suaedae (assembly GCA_014960805.1). GTDB lineage: Bacteria > Bacillota > Bacilli > Bacillales > Bacillaceae_L > Bacillus_BV > Bacillus_BV suaedae. Next base: position 1,101,083 of record CP063163.1, read on the forward strand.
TGAGGCAGATACTTTAATAACTGAATTAACAGGAAAAGGTCAGTATATTAACGAATTAATATAAGCAACAATAGATAAAGAAGGTGCTCAAACTGGAATTCATTAAGCTTTCGGACACATGCTACTATTTTCAAGCTGCTGTTAATATCGGATACATTAACCATTGCAATGAAGGACTGCTCATTGATGCTGGATTAGATAAATCTACAATGAAGAAAGTGATGAAAAAGCTTGATGAAGAGGGATTACCTATTACACATCTATACATTACACATGCTCATGCAGATCATTTTGGAGGAGCTAATTTTCTCCAACAAGCAAGAAAAATTTTCACAATCGCACCTGTGTTAGAAGAGGCAATTCTTCGTAATCCTATTCTTGAGCCAATTTATCTATTTCAAGGAAATACCCCACTGAATGAACTAAGAAACAAATTTTTAGAGGGGGAAGCAATTACAGTAGATAAGGTGATATCAGAAGGGACCTATAAGGTAGATGGATTTGACTTTACGGCTATATCATTTCCAGGTCATAGCGAAAACCAGATGGGAATTTTGATTGATCATCTGTTGTATTGTGGAGATGCCTACTTTAGTGAAGAACAACTAAAGAAGCATAAAATCCCTTATATAGTAGATGCAGACCAAACGTTAAAGTCCTTAGAGAAACTTAAAACAATTAAGTGTGACGGTGCAATACCTGGTCACGGTATTTTCGAAGAAGATTTTAACGATACTGTAGTTAAAAATATAGACTATCATCTTTCTATATTATCAAGTGTGACGGAAGTATTTAAGAAGGCTGGAGACTCATTAAGTCATGAGGAAGTAGTAAAAGCGATGTGTGATAAGTGGAATGTTCAACTAACACATCTTTCAGGCTTTTTGCTTTATCGGACAGCAGTTACTGCTTATCTTACAAAAATGATTAGAGATGATGAATTAACTACTCAAATAGAAAATAATACTTTAGTCTTTAAAATGTAAAGGCTCTTTTCGTAATTTCGTAATGATTGATGATTTTAAATCTATTTTATCTGAGTGGATTGGAGCGGAAGGCACTTGACTCCTGCGCTGCGGGAAGTGAGGAAAGGTCGAGACCCCGCAGACGGAACGTCGAGGAGGCTCGACTTCCTCCCCTATGGGAATTCGCACTTGAAAAAGCCGGTAGTTTGGCTTTTTCAAAATTCCCCGCGGAAAGCAAGTGCCTGCAGCGAAAAGGAACGGTCAATAGTCAAAGCAAAAACAACCTTTGAAAATTAGAACCGACAAAAAAAGAAGGAGAAGGCTACATTCTTTGTACAAACAAGCCTTCTCCTTCACGCCATTCTGCGTATAAAACTTCTTTCACATCTTTTGCTCCGAATGATTTTATCTGCTGTTTTAACCAACTCTCATCAAATCCAGCTTCTTTTAAGTTATCTCTAATAATCTCTCCATCACTAATTAAGGTGATTGGTAAGAAAACTGCTTTATTTGGCATATTATGATCTTTTCTTGATGGAGGATCAAAGTTTGCCTTGTTTAAAACACTCAAGGAACCATCTGCTTCTAATATGGCATATTCAACATCGCGTACCGAAAAAGTCCCTTTTGAGCGTAACAAGTGTTGCAATTGATCAATATCTAGCTTACTTTGCTTAAGTTTTTCACGTTGGATAAGTCCCTTATGAATGACTACAACTGGCTGTCCTTCCAGTAATGAACGTGTCTTCATAAATTTTTGTGAAATGATTTCTAATAAATATACGAGGCCGCCCCATATCAAAAGCCCGAATAATATATGCCAAATTGTGATCTCCTTATCAAACACACCACTACCTACTATTTCACCTAATACAAGTGCAGAGATAAAGTCAAAAGGAGTAATTTGTGAAATCGATGTTCTACCTACGATTTTTGTTAAGATGTATAAAGCGACAAAACTAGCTACAAGTTCGAATGCGATTGTACCGTAATTCAATGTCTTCACCCCAATGTTATCTTGAACATTTAAGGGATGAATTATTATAGATTTAATGAAAAATAAAAAAACAAGGGTGCCTGCCCTTGTTTTTTAGACTTCTTTCGTCATTGTAACGTGCGGTATTCCAGCATCCAGAAAGATATCTGAAATGGTGGTATATCCTATATTAAGATAAAATTTTTCTGCATGTGTTTGGGCATTTAATTTTAACTTTGTAATACCTTCACCTTTTGCAGTTTCTTCAATTTTATCCATTATCACCTTACCTGCGCCTTTGCTTCGGAATTCTTTAAGCACACATATTCGTTCTATCTTTCCTATTCCATCAATTGAACGGAAACGCCCAGCTCCAATAGGTTGGTTGTCCTCATACAGAACAAAATGGATTGCATCTTTTTCGTATTGGTCAATTTCCTCTTCTTCAGGAACTTGCTGTTCATCGATGAAAACAGTTCGCCTAATAGAATAGGCATCTTTCATTTGCTCTTCATTTGTAACAACGATTGCTTCCATACTATGATTGTCCCTTTCCTAAACGGAACGTTTCATAAACTGTCCATGAACCGTTTTCAAGTTGATATAAAAGATGGAAACGATCGACTTCCTCTTCATGTGTAAAGTTTTCCATTTTAAGTTGACCAAGAACATCAGAATGTTCATCATCTGAAAGCTGCTGTCCAACCGTTATATGTGGAACAAAAGAATATTCCGCTGTTGATGTATCAAATGGACTCTGATGAAAACGCTCGTGTAACTCAGTTAATTCAGGTGTATGATCCACTTTTAAATAAATGACATTATTCACAGGAGAGAAAGAGCTTACCTTTAACACCTGAAGAGTAAAAGGATTCACAGATGAAGCGATTTCGCGAAGATGCGAAGAAATTTCCTTTATCATATCATCTGAAGATTCAAATGCATTTTTTAAAGTTAAATGTGGCGGAATTAAAGCATAATGTGGATCATAGCGCTTACGATAAGAATTCACTACATCTTGTAATTTCTTTGATGGGAATAATGCAATTCCATATTTCATAGAAATCCCTCCTGTAATAAGTATTATTTATAACATTTACACTTGTAGAAAAAGCTATTTTCTACTATATTATATCAAATTTTCAAAATAGATTATATATTTTAATTATGTCTAAAGCTTAAGGATCATCTTTAATGCGCGATGTAAATCTGGCTGCCAATGAGTCCACGTGTGCTCCCCATCAAACTCATCGTAAAAGTAAGTAAAACTCATGTTCTTCATTAAAGCATTTAGTTCTCGATTAGGTGTTATAAAATCCTTTACATTCCCATTCGTTGTTTCGACAGCTGTTTCTTTTGTTCCTACAACATGATAGATACTTAATAGGTGAGGTTGGCTAAACTGCTCGACCTCTTTTTTTACATGGTTATTTACATATGGTGATTGTAAAATGACTTTTCCAAACGTATTTGGATAAGAAAGTGCTGTTAAAAGAGAAGCGGTACCAGCTAATGAATCACCGATTAATGCCCTTCCCATTCCGATTTGATAGGTCGGTAATTCAGCATCTAGATAAGGAACTAATTCTTCAGCTAAAAAGCGTTGATAACTAATATGCTTGGATCCATTGGGATGATACTTCTCGTACCGATCTTTCACATCTTTATAAGGGATACCAACAATGATTGTATTATCTATTTCTTTTTCAGTTAAAAGTTCTTCGGTCATTTTAGCAATTCTGCCTAGATTAAAGTAATCTCGACCATCCTGTGCAATGAGAACTGTGTATTTATATAGGGGAGAATAGGTGCTCGGAAAGTACAGCAGTACTTCAACTTCTTCTCCAAGTGAATGACTATGTATAGTGACTTCCTTTGTAATGCCGTGTGTTTTTGCTTCCATGGGAAAACCTCCAGACTATAAAAATTGCAGCCAATTAGATTATACATGATTTCAAAGGTAAAGGCACAACATCAGGTTTTTTAAGGATCGATTTAAAATTTTTGTTAAACAGTTGACATTACTTGCATACATTATATAATAAAATTTATTAATCCTATTAAACAGGTAAGAATTATATAGAAAGTTGGTGATTGGATGTTTTTAACAATCAACCAGGTTAATAAACAATATGAAAACCAAGGTATCGTTAATCAAGTGTTATCTGATATAAATGTAACAATTAACGAAGGAGAATTTGTCTCCATATTAGGCCCATCTGGGTGTGGTAAGTCTACCCTGTTATCAATGGTAGCAGGATTAAACAAGCCAACGAGTGGCGAAATTCTTCTCCAAGGAAATCCGATTAAAAAACCCGGAAAAGACCGAGGGATGGTTTTTCAGCAACCTGCGTTATTTCCATGGATGTCTGTTGAAGAAAATGTGATGTTCCCATTACGAAAAGAGATGTCTAAAGCCAAGTCGAAAGAAGTGGCACATGGCTTTTTAAAAATGGTTCAGTTAAGCAATTATACGAAGCACTCACCTCATGAATTGTCTGGTGGGATGCAACAAAGAGTGGCTATTGCAAGAGCTTTAGCAATGAACCCAGCAGTATTATTAATGGATGAACCATTTGGGGCATTAGATGAGCAGACGAGATCTCGTTTACATGTTGAACTTGAGAAAATCTGGCTTGAAACGAAAAAAACAATCCTTTTTGTGACTCATAGTATCCAAGAATCTATTAAACTATCTGACCGTATTCTTGTTATGGGTACGAGACCAGGTGTCATTTTAGAAGATATTAAAGTTGAATTGCCTAGACCACGTAGTAATTCACGTGAACAAGCGTTGGAACTTGAGAAACGTATTCTTGGTCTATTGGAAAAGGAAATTGAAAAAGTGGTTAAAGAGGAGTTAGCTTATGCGTCCAGCAATTAAACGTATCATTTTTTATGCAAGCATTCTAATTGTCTGGCAATTGGCTGTAAGAATAACAGGTGTTTCTGAATCGGTAATGCCAGCACCAACGGATGTATTCCGTGAGCTAGGTAGAGGCTTTGCTGATATGACCCTTGTTTATGACTTAGCAGCAAGTTTTAGACGATTGTTTCTTGGTTTATTTATAGGAGTTACCTTAGGAATCGGACTTGGGATTTTACTTGCAAAGTCCAAAACAGCTGATGAAACACTAGGAAATCTTGTATTAGCGTTACAAAGTGTACCAAGTATCGTGTGGCTTCCCATTGCTATAATGTGGTTTGGACTAAATGAAATTTCTGTTATTTTTATCATTGTTCTTGGGGCTACATTTGTAATGACAATAAATATGAGAGTTGGTATTAAAAACGTACCACCTCTTTATATAAAAGCAGCCCAAACCATGGGCTCAGGAGGAATTGATCTTTTCAGGAAGGTTATATTTCCAGCATCTATCCCATATGCAGTTACTGGTCTAAAGTTAGCCTGGGCATTTGGCTGGCGAGCATTAATGGCTGGTGAGTTATTAAGTACCGGACCGGGATTAGGGTATACATTACGTTTTGCTTCTGATTTTGGGAATATGGCACTTGTTATTGGTGTCATGATTATTATTGGAACGATTGGTTCAATTATGGATTTACTTGTGTTCCAACGTATTGAGCGCAATGTCATGCGTCGATGGGGATTAGAGAGTTAAAAAGAGAGAGGAAGAATGAAATGAAAAAAATATTTAGTTTTAGTGCTATTTTATTACTAGTCGTTGGGTTACTTGCAGGTTGCGGAACAAGTGATGGTGCTTCAGGATCTGGCGATTCAAAGAAAATTATTATTGGGTACTTCCCAAATATTGACCATGCACCAGCGATGATCGCTCGTGAAAAAGGCTATTTCGAAAATCAATTAGGTGAAAATGTAACAATTGAGTACAAAACATTCCCAGACGGTGGGGCGTTTATGACTGCATTAAAAACTGGAGAAATCCATGCAGGTTATGTAGGACCGGGACCAGTTATGAATAACTTCACAAACGGTGCAGACGTAAAAATTATTGCAGGTGCTTCATCTGGTGGTACACATATCGTAGCAAGTAAAGAAAGTGGAATTGAGTCATTAGAGGATTTTGATGGGCATACCTTCATTACTCCTGGTGTGGGTTGTACACACGGTGTTCAAATGGAAACTTTCTTAAAAGATTATGGTATTACTTCGGCTCGTATCGGTGGAACACTTAAGCACGTAACAGGTAACCCGGCACAATATAAGGGAATGTTTGAGTCAGGTAAAGTACAAATTGCTGCAGTTCCAGAACCATGGGCTTCTCAGTTAGTTAAAGAGGCTGGAGCTAAAATTATCGTAGATAGCTCAGAGATTTCTTTTGGTGAAACTTTACCAAATACAATTCTAGTTACAAACAGTAAGTTTATTAATGAGGATAAAGAAGTCATCCAACAAATTGTAAGTGCACACAAAGAAGCAGTTGATTTCATTAATGCAAATCCAGATGAGTCTAAACAAATCATGATGGATAGCATCAAAGAAATAACTAAACAAGAGCTTGATGCAGAAGTGGTTGATATGGCTTGGGATAAAATTAGATATACAACTGAAATCAACCAAGAGGTTATTCAAGAGTTTGCAAATTCATCTCATGATCTTAAATTCTTAAAAGAAAAACCGGATTTTGCTAGCTTAATAGATACACAGTTTATTGATTAATTGGTTGGTGTGAAGGCTGAGGGAGGTTATTGAATCTTACTCAGTCTTTTTTTGAATTTATGCTATGTGTAAAAGATTTAGTAAACAATATATTAATGTAAGAGTGGATTGGAGCGGAAGGCACCTGACTCCTGCGGGAGGAAGAGGGAAGTGCGAGACCCCACAGGCGTAAAGCGCCGAGGAGGCTCGCATCCCTCCCCGCGGAAAGCAGGTGCCTGCAGCGTAAAGGAACGGACTAGTTTTAAAGTGAATATCACTCAGTAACCTCTACTAATAAGGAGAAAGAGTAAAATGGCAAATATGAAAAAAGTATTTATAATCTTATTACTAATTATTATTACTATGGCATGTAGCACCTCTAAAGAGGAGATAGAGCAGTCGTTTCCGATGGCTTTAGAGGTTCAGGAGTTTGAGGCGGTTGGTCAGGATGGGGAAACGGTTAGTTTGGCGGATTTGAAGGGGAAGGTGTGGGTGGCTAGTACTATATTTACAAATTGTGATACGGTTTGTTCACCTATGACAGCTAATATGGCAAAGCTTCAACAGAAGTTAAATGAAGAAAATGTTGAAGCGACGCTTGTTTCGTTTTCGATTGATCCTGAACGGGATACAGCAGATGTCTTAAGGGATTTTGCAAACGTATATGATGCGGATTTTTCCTATTGGCATTTTCTTTCAGGGTATAGCCAAGAAGAAATAGAAACGTTCATTAATAAATCATTTATGTCACCAGCAGCCCAACTAGAAGGGTCAGATCAATTCATGCATAGTACCTCGATCTTTTTAGTAAGTGAAAGTGGAACAGTTGTCCAACAATATTCAGGTGTTTCAGATGTACCTTATGAACAGATTGTTGAAGATATCAAAAAATTAAACTAAAAAAAGAATCATGAATATGTGTTAATTGTAGTAATCGTTTCTTGAATTTGTTGTTCACCTTGTGGGGTTGTACCGATAAATGTGAAGGTATAGACCCCCGGATTTTCTTCAAGGTATAGCTTTACATTAGCATCCTCACCGAGTAGCCATTTGGATTTACTTTGTTTGTCATAAACGACATCAATTTTTAACTGTGCTCCAATGTCATGGACAAATTCATCGAAAATTAAACCTTCTGCATCATTATTCAATTCCTCAACTATTTTCTTTGCATACTCACTAGTCTGAAAAAATTCATTGTTTATCTGAAGAGACCTTTCTAACATATTATCACCTCATTTATATTCTCTTCATAAAGAATTGAAATATGTAATAAAATTGATTATAAAGATTAATATTTTTAAATATTCTTGCAAATGTAATGTAAATTAATTGACAAGTAGATTACTACTTAGGTACCATAAAATAGTAAATTATGAAAATTTAAGGGGGAGAAAAAATGAAGAAACGAAATTTATTTCTTTCTTTCATCATGCTAGTAGGTTTCTCTATGATTCTTGCAGCGTGTGGTGGAAAAGCACAGCTTGCTCTTGTAACAGGTGGTACTGGTGGTACATATTATCCATTAGGTGGAGAACTTGCCAACATTATTAATGACCATGCAGATGCTGAAGTAACAAGTCAATCTTCAAATGCATCAGCTGATAACATGAAGGATATTGCAAACGGAGATGCAGATTTAGCGTTTACACAAACAGATATCGCATCTTATGCGGTAGATGGAAAATTAATGTTTGATGGCACTGCAGTTACAAATGCACAAGCTATCGGAACACTTTATCCTGAAACAATTCAAATTGTTACTCTTAAAGATAGCGGTATTACGTCTGTTGAAGATTTAAGAGGTAAAACAGTTTCTGTTGGAGCTCCTGGAAGTGGAACTTATGCGAATGCAGAACAAATCTTAGAAATCCATGGAATGACTATGGACGACATTGATGCTCAAAACTTAGCGTTTGACGAGTCAACTGATGGTCTTCAAGATGGAAACATTGATGCTGCGTTTATCACTGCTGGTACTCCAACTGGTGCAGTAGAAGGTCTTTCAGCATTAAAAGATGTTTCAATCGTACCAATTGCACAAGATAAAATTGATGCTCTAATTGCAAAATATCCATACTATGCTCAAGATGCTGTTCCAGCAGGAACGTATAAATTAGAAGCTGAAGTAGCAACAGTTGCAGTTTCTGCAATGTTAGTTGTAAGCTCTGAATTAGATGAAGATTTAGTATATGAAATGACAAAAGCAATCTTTGAAAACACAGATAAAATTTCACATGCAAAAGGTGCATTCATTTCAGCTGAAAATGCTGTTAAAGGTGTAGGAATTGATTTCCACCCAGGTGCAGCGAAATATTTCAAAGAAAAAGGTCTTCTAGACTAATTAGTAGCTTTAATGTGTAAGGTAATTAAGATAGACCGATGGTATCGGTCTATCTTTTGTTAGGTAGGGTAAAATATGCGTCGAAAAAAAATACTTAATCGAATGATCCCATTGATAGTATTTGTTCTTATTGTTTTCATTTTTTTAATACCGTATAAGTCAGTCCTTTCTTTTAGCTTCCAAAATACCAATAAGGTATTAACTTATATACCTGTTGATATGCGAGGCGAATCATTCCAAATTAAATTCACCCACACTATTCACCTTTCAGATGTACTTGAAACGTATTCGATTGATTCAGATGATAAAATTCATCAGACGGAATTCATGTACGAAGATTTTAATGTTGGCATGCCTTCTAATGCCTATGGTAATGAAAAGTTTGTTGAAAAGAATGGAAAATACTATATTATAAATATGGATCGAGTTCATCCTTATCTAGATATAAGAATAGCCCAAACTATACCGTATCATGTGGTAATTTTTGAGGGGGAAGAATATTCACTATTAGATTTTATCGAGCCTGGGACTTGGACACGTGTGCAAAGTAAGAAGATCAATTTATGGCAATTGTTGAGGGGAGTGAATATGCTTGAGCAAAGATAAAAAACAAAAGATTGAAGAAACAAAAATTGAAACGATGACATCAGAAGAACAACAAGAATTGTTGGAGAAATATGATCCAGAAGCAGGTACTCGAAAATTTACAGGAATTCTAAAGTGGATTGCATTTATTGGTTTACTTTCTTTTTCTTTATTCCAGCTTTACACGGCTGTTTTTGGAGTTTTCACTGCCCAAATCCAAAGGTCGATTCACTTGGGCTTTGCATTGGCATTAATTTTTATCCTTTTTCCTGCTAAAAAAGGGACAGCCAAAAAAGGAAAGGTTACGATTACGTGGTATGATGCAATCCTTGCTCTATTATCAGTAGGTGTTGGGTTGTATTGGCCGTTAAATATTAATGAGCTAGTCCTTCGTGTAAGTGATTTATCTGCAATGGATATGTTTTTTGGGATAAGTGCTATTTTATTAGTACTTGAAGCAACCCGTCGTGCAGTAGGGTTACCTATTACCATTATTGCTGTCGTTTTCATGGCCTATGCGATGCTTGGTCCTTACATGCCTGGTTTCTTAAGTCATAGGGGATTAAGACTTGAGAAGCTTGTCCAAACCATGTTTTTTACAACGGAAGGGATACTTGGTACACCACTCGCCGTGTCATCAACATTTATCTTCCTGTTCCTATTGTTTGGGGCATTCTTAGTGAAAACAGGGGTTGGGCAATATTTTAATGATTTAGCTGTTTCAATTGCCGGTAGAAGTGTCGGAGGTCCAGCAAAGGTAGCTATATTCTCTAGTGCTTTGCAAGGGACGATTAGTGGTAGTTCAGTAGCAAACGTTGTAACCTCAGGTTCTTTTACGATTCCAATGATGAAAAAGCTTGGCTATCGTAAAGAGTTTGCAGGTGCAGTTGAGGCTGCAGCTTCAACCGGTGGCCAGTTAATGCCACCAATCATGGGAGCAGCTGCTTTCCTAATGGTTGAATTTATCGGTAATGGTATTACGTATTGGGACATTGCAAAAGCAGCGGCCATTCCGGCTGTACTATACTTTGCGGGAATATGGATCATGACCCACTTTGAAGCTAAGCGTATTGGTTTACGCGGAATGACAAAAGAGGAAATGCCAGATCGTAAAGAAGTGTTAAAGAAGATTTATTTACTAGTACCTATTTTAGCAGTAGTCGTTCTTCTAATGTCAGGTATGAGTGTAACTAGAGCAGCTCTTTGGGCAATTGTTGTTACGGTCGGAGTAAGTGCAATTAGGAAGGAAACACGTATTGGTCTAGTAGGAATCATTTCAGCTTTAGTGGATGGTGCAAGGACTGCACTAGCTGTAGCTGCAGCAACCGCTGCTGCCGGTATGATTGTTGGGGTTGTTACAAAAACAGGATTAGGGTTAAAGCTTGCAAATGGACTGTTAGATTTATCTGGGGGCTTAATTCTTCCGACATTATTCTTTACAATGGTAGCTGCCATTGTCCTAGGAATGGGTTCACCTACAACGGCGAACTATGTAATCACATCCACAATAGCAGCGCCAGCTATTATTTTACTAGGTGTTCCTGATCTATCAGCACATTTATTCGTATTTTATTTCGGAATCGTAGCTGACGTTACTCCACCAGTTGCCTTAGCAGCTTTTGCCGCTGCTGGTGTATCAGGAGGAGAGCCGATACGAACCGGGTTCCAATCAGCAAGGCTTGCAATTGCAGCATTCATTATTCCATACATCTTTGTCTTGTCACCAGAGTTATTGATGATTGATACGACTGTTCCTCGTACACTTTGGGTAGTAGCGACATCTCTCATGGGGATGATTGCAATCGGAGCAGGAATGATCGGGTATTGGATGAGAAGTACTCACTGGATTGAACGTATTCTTGCAGTGACTGCAGGGCTATTGTTGATATATCCAGAGGGTTATAGTGATACAATCGGGCTAGTCATGTTTATTGGGTTATTGGTTATGCAGTATGTGATTAAGAGAGAGAATCCACGTAAAACAGCGACTGCCAATTCATAAGGTTTTAGAGGGAAGAACGTTTGGGCCTAAGGCCTGAGCGTTTTTTCTTTATGGAAGGATGGGTGGAAGTGGACTCAGAGGCCGTTATTTGATTAAAACAGCTAGTAATTAACGGGTTAGTGGACTCATATGCGCTTATTTGCTGAAAATCATGTGTAATAGAAGGAAATTAAGTGGAATAGCGAATTCTGAATCCGGAAAGCTAGTAAATTTGTATACTTTTTAGCAAATAACGGAATCTGAGTCCAAAAAAACAAGAAGTTTAACCTTGTATTTTAAAATACACTTACTAGATTTCTCCTTTGACAATTTAATAAGTAGAGGCTATAATCCTGTTATACAATATTTAAATACGACTTGTTAGCTCAGTGGGAGAGCACTACCTTGACAGGGTAGGGGTCGGGGGTTCAAGTCCCTCACAGGTCATTAGAACAGAACCTTGGTAACGACTTAGTTATCAAGGTTTTTTTTGTGTAACAGGACATGCATTCGTTATGTAAGCTATATAGCCAATTAAGTGGTTAATTTGTATAATAATTATATATGAAAATTAAATATTCAGAGGTAAGCTCATGATTATTAATAAACTACTAGAAAATAAAACCATTAACTTTGAATCTATATTTAATTACTTGGAGGATATGGTTTTTATAATTAAAGTCGAGGAAAATGGAGTATTTCGTGTTATAGAAGTAAATGAAGCTTATATTAAAGGTTCAGGGTTAACAAAGGAACAAATGTTAAATAAACAAATTGATGAAATAGTCTCCTATGAAGATGCACTGAAGGTTGCACATAATTATAATGAGGCTATGAGATTGAATTCTTCTTTAACATATGAAGAAACTATGACGTTAAATGATATTGTAAAAACATTTGAAACGAACATTATTCCTGTTTTTGAGGACGATAATGAATGTAGTATTATTATTGGTATTGGTCGAGACATTACGGAACGGAAAAATTATGAAAATGAAATCATCCAAACAAAAGAAAAATTCCAAAAGGTTATCCATCATCAGCAAGGTATAGTTTTTAATGTAGAGAAGGTAGAACAGGATTATATCTATACTTTATTTGATGGACAAATTATTAGCCAGTTTAACAACCTTCCAAGTGAAGTTGTTGGAAAAAGGCCACAAGACATTATGCCTATTAGTCTAGCGGAAATGATTATAGCTAAGTATGATCATTGCTGGAATCTTCAAGAAAAAGTTGTGTTTGAAGAGGATGTAAATGATTTGGTATTTCTAACAGTTTTAAGCCCTGTAATTGAAAATGGACAAACTCAAAGTATTATTGGTTCAACAATAGATATTAGTGAGAAGAGAAGAACAGAGGAAACTCTATTTAAAAAAGAAAAACTTTCGTTACTTGGAGAAATGTCTGCCGGAATTGGTCATGAAATTAGAAACCCCCTTACTACTATAAAGGGTTTTTTGAAGATGATGAAGGAAGATCCTACTAATATAAAGTCAGATTTTATTGATATCATTAGTTCTGAAGTAGAAAGTATCGACAGAATAGCAGGTGAGCTTATGATGCTCGCTAAACCACAAGCTTTTCAAAAGAATCCATTTAATATTGGATCACTACTTAATGATGTCGTTTTCTTAATGGAATCTCAGGCTTTTACACAAGGAGTGACGTTGGAGTATAGGACAACTAATCCTAACATCTTTATAGATGGAGACCATAATCAAATAAAACAAGTGTTTTTCAATTTAATAAAAAACTCTATAGAAGCTATGGAATCAAACCTTAAAGGTGGAGTTCAAATAATTTGTGACCATAATGAACATGAGGTAATTATTAAGGTAGTCGATGAAGGCTGCGGTATTTCGAGTGAAAAAATTAAAACAATAGGCGAACCCTTTTATACAACTAAAACAAAGGGGAATGGGTTAGGTTTAATGATTACCCAACGAATTATAAGAAACCACAATGGCTCTATACAATGTGAGAGTGAGTTAGGAAAAGGGACAACTTTTACAATTTCTTTTCCATTATTTAATATTTGATATTTTAAAGGAATAAGCCAAACTCTTTTTTAAGTAGGGAAAGAGTTTGGCTTTATTATATTTTAGTAGTAGTGAAGAAGCCTTGTTTTATTTACTACAAATGACAAAAGGCCAGATTTCTTCTCCTCTGACTGATATTTAGCGATTGCTATATGGTCCCATTTATTATAAACTTAACCGTAATCATTACGATTTAAGTTTGGAGGGACTAGGATGTACGATTGGATTATAATAGGCGGAGGAATACACGGTTGCACAGTAGCCTCTTTTCTTTTAAAGAATCAAAGAACAGAGAGTGACAAACTCCTCATCATTGATCCGTACAGTGAACCTATGTATCGATGGAGAAGAAATACAAAGATAATCGGGATGGAGTATCTACGTTCCCCTTCCGTTCATCAGATTGATGTAGACCCTTTCAGTTTACAAAAATACGCACAAGAGAATAACTTATCTTCAAGCGGGTTTTATGGTCCGTATAAACGACCTGCATTAACACTTTTTAATGAACATTGTGAATCGATTATAAATGAAGTGAATTTACAGCATTCTTGGCACCAAGGGAAGGTATGTTCAGTAAAAAAGGTTGAAGGAATCTGGAGAGTAACTACGGAAAATGGCGAAGATTTCTTTACTAAGAATATTGTCATTTCAATTAGTATTAATGATCAATTTAACCTCCCGGATTGGGCTTCAGAAGTCAAAGCAAAGCTACCAAATCAACTTTATCATGTTTTTGATGAAAATATAGATGAAGTAGGAGCATTAAAACCTCCAATTGTAATTATAGGGGGAGGAATTACAGCAGCGCATCTTTCAATTAAACTTAGTAATCTATATCCAGGAAAAGTAACGTTAGTAAAGCGACATCCGTTTCGAGTTCATGATTTTGATAGTGATTCAGGATGGCTAGGTCCTAAAAAATTACAACTGTATTATAAATTTAAGACGTATGAAGAGCGAAGGCAATCAATTAATAAAGCAAGAAATAAAGGCTCAATTCCAAAAGAAATTCTTCTGAAATTAAAAAAGCTAGAAAGGGATAATAAGTTACTAATACAAGATGGAGAGATACAATCTACACGGATTAATGAAGAAAAAATTACTCTAGTCTTGGATAACCAGACCATCTCCGCCCAAACTATAGTATGTTCAACAGGGTTTGTTTCCTCATTACCTAGTCAACAATGGCTAAAAGAGTTAATCGAGGAACACCAATTAAAATGTGCAACTTGTGGCTATCCAATCATTAATCATTCGTTGGAATGGTGTTCTCATTTGTATGTATCAGGTCCTTTAGCCGAGCTCGAAATAGGACCAGTTGCTAGAAATATTTCTGGAGCCCGAATGGCTGCGGATAGAATAGTGAGAAGTTTGAAATATAAAGCGAAATGATATTGATTTGCATAGATTCAAAAAAAATAGCCCGTTAATCTTAAAAGCAGAATGAACGGGCTATTTATTAGTCACCTGAGACTAGTTCTACCGGTCCATGATCATCACAGTGATCGCCATGTACATGGTGTAAACGACCATTTACTAAGAAATCATAATGATCTCCATGTGGTACAAGCTCGTGGCCACAATCATTGTCATGGCTACAGCCACAGTTCATTGGTTTACATTCGGCAGGATTTGTTTCACTTACTGGAATGGTACACTCATCCCAGTGGCCATTATGCTCATGATGAAGGTGTCCATTATGAACATAATCAATATGGTCATCGTGTTTAATTTTAGTATGACCACAAGCTAAGCTGTGTTCATGGGAGTGATTTTCATTGATATGATGTTCTTGGCCCAATTTGCATCCTCCTTTACTCTTTTTCTGTATTATTATTTCCAAGAAAGGTTTCAAACTATTAGGGAATTTATAACTAATGTTTTTATACTTTAACTGAAGAGTAGGTTTTCTAACTTTCATCAATTTAAGGGAATTAATACAGATATTTGAATAAGGATTTGCTACTTAGAAGAAATTTTAAAAGAGTAGCGAGGGTGATGTATGTTCAATAATGACCTTTCTATTAGATTGAATATCTTTATAGGAATAACATTGAACAGCAAGGTGTATTGAAAAGAAATTATTTTCACCGGTGTTGACATAATACCTAACAGGGTATACTATTAGCTGTGTTAGTTGTTTTGCAAAAGACTGTCACTAACTAAATTGTCTAACATAATTATATAAAACACTTTAAAAAATAATGGTTAATAATACTACTACAAAGGAGGATTACTATGGAATACACTGATCAAATGAAAAATCGTGTGAAACGAATGGAAGGACAGTTAAGAGGAATCTTAAAAATGATGGAAGACGGTAAGGATTGCAAAGAAGTAATCACTCAGCTGTCAGCAGTTCGTTCAGCAGTTGATCGCACTGTAGGAGTAATTGTCAGTACAAATTTAGTAGAATGTGTGCAAAATGCCGAGAAAAGAGGAGAAACTACTGACGAGTTTATTAAAGAAGCAGTCAACCTACTTGTAAAAAGTAGATAATTATAAGGGGTTGACATACTTTTTTTTATAAGTTAATATACCCGTAGGGGTAAGGGTAATTGGTGGTTAGATGAAATGTGGAGGTAATATCAGATGAACTCAAATAATTTTTTAGATGCAAAAGGACTTGCATGTCCAATGCCAATTGTAAAAACAAAGAAAGCTATGAGCGATATGGAAGCCGGTCAGGTGTTAGAAATTCATACTACAGACAAAGGTGCATTAAATGATCTAACTGCTTGGGCAAAGTCTTGTGGACATGAGCTTTTAAAGCATGAAGAAAATGATAATGTACTAAAATTTTGGATTAAAAAAGGATAATTTTTTTACTAAATTATATACCCCCAGGGGTTAACTATAGGAGGAATAAACATGACAGAAAAGAAAAAAACAACGATTGTATTATTTAGTGGGGATTATGATAAAGCAATGGCAGCTTATATTATTGCAAATGGTGCAGCAGCTTATGATCATGAAGTAACTATATTTCACACTTTCTGGGGATTAAATGCTTTACGTAAAGATGAACATATAGAAGTTAAAAAGAGTTTTATGGAAAAAATGTTCGGCAAAATGATGCCTAGAGGCGCTGAAAAGTTGGGATTATCAAAGATGCAATTTGCTGGTTTTGGTCCAAGAATGATTAAAGGTGTAATGAAAAAGCATAATGCGATGACTTTAGAGCAATTAATTGATATGGCCAAAGAACAAGATGTAAAATTAGTAGCTTGTACGATGACGATGGATTTATTAGGCCTTCATAAAGATGAATTATTAGAGAACATTGAATATGCTGGTGTTGCAGCTTATTTAGCAGATGCGGAAGATGGCAATGTAAACTTATTTATTTAGACAACTAGGAGGCCATACACGAGATGGACTATTTGAATTATATATTGATTGGTCTTTTAATCTTATTTTTACTTCAACGTTTACTTCCAACTAAAGGTGTTAGACAAATTACAACTAGTGATTTAAGAAAAGAATTGAATGATAAGAATAAACAATATATTGATGTTCGAACTGCAGGCGAGTTTAAAGGTAGAAACATCAAAGGCTTTAAAAATATACCTCTTCACGAATTAGCCTCTAAGGTAAATGAGTTATCAAAAGATAAAGAGGTAGTTGTAATCTGTCAAAGTGGGATGAGAAGTAATAAAGCAACAAAGGTATTAAGAAAGCAAGGATTTAAGCAAGTAACGAATGTTAAGGGTGGTATGAGTGCTTGGGGTTAATAAATGATTAGGAGGAACAATGATGAAGACAATGACAGCAATCGAAGTTGAAACTTTATTAAATGAAGGCCAAACATTAAATATGATTGACGTTCGTGAAGTAGACGAAGTAGAAGCTGGTAAAATTCCTGGAGTTATTCATATTCCATTAGCTTTAGTTGAATTCCGTATGCACGAGCTTGATAAATCGAAAGAATATGTGATGATCTGCCGTTCAGGAGGAAGAAGTGGTCGTGCTGCACAGTTTTTAGAGAGCCAAGGCTTTAATGTAATTAATATGACTGGTGGAATGCTTACTTGGGAAGGTAAGGATAAGTAATTTTTTTGAACACTAATATACCCCATTGGGTGTGTGGTGAAGAGCTTCAACAATAATAAAATTTGGAGGTTATGATATGGAGAATTTAAAAGTAAATGAAATTTTAGATACAAAAGGCTTAGCATGTCCAATGCCGATTGTAAAAACGAAAAAAGCTATGAATAGCATAGAGCCTGGTCATGTTTTAGAGGTTCAAGCAACAGATAAAGGTTCTAAAGCGGATATTAAAGCATGGGCTGATAGCACTGGCCATCAATATTTAGGTACGCTTGAAGAAGGCAATATTCTAAAGCACTACTTAAGAAAGTCTTCTGGAGAAGAAAAGCTTGATAAAAAACATCCTAATGTAGTCAATAATGATGAGTTAGCACAAAAATTAAATAATGAAATTGTTGTGTTAGACGTGAGGGAAGCAGCTGAGTATGCATTTAATCATATTCCAAACGCCATCTCAATTCCTTTAGGTGAGTTAGACAATCGATTAAACGATTTAAATAAAAATGATGAAATCTATGTAATTTGTCGTACAGGAAGCCGTAGTGATTTTGCTGCGCAAAAACTAGCTGAGAATGGATTTAGTAACGTATTTAATGTTGTTCCAGGTATGAGTCAATGGTCTGGGGCTACAGAAAGTGTAAATAAATTTTTTTAAATTAAAATATACCACAGGGGGTAATTAAAGATGACTGTTAATGCTATGACTTCAAAAGAGGTAACGAAAAAAGTAATTAATAAAGAAGCACTATTTATTTTAGATGTTCGCAACGATAGTGATTTTCAAGACTGGAAGATTGAAGGAGCAAACTTTAAGTATTTAAATGTACCTTATTTTGATTTGCTTGAAGGTGTTGAAGATATTCTTGATAAAATTCCAACTGACAAGGAAATACTTGTTGTTTGTGCAAAAGAAGGATCTTCTATCTTTGTAGCAGAGATGCTTGCTGAAGCTGGGCGTACTGTTTCTTATTTAGAAGGTGGTATGAAAGCTTGGAGTGAATACCTAGAGCCAGTAAAAGTTGGGGACTTAAAAGATGGTGGCGAAATTTTTCAATTCGTACGTATTGGCAAAGGTTGTCTATCATACATGGTCGTTTCAAACGGTGAGGCTGCAATTATTGATGCAACACGTATGACTGATGTATACCTTGATTTTGCTGAAAGTATTGGAGCGAAAATCACTCACATTTTTGATACTCACCTTCATGCAGATCACATTTCTGGAGGGCGTAAAATTGCTGAGAAAACAAATGCAACGTATTGGCTACCTCCAAAGGATGCAGAAGAAGTAACGTTCGAATACCAAGCGTTAGAAGGCGGAAATGTGGTAACAATCGGTAATACAGCGATTGACATTCATGCATTGTATTCACCGGGACACACAATTGGATCTACTTCATTTGTTGTTGATTCAGCATTCCTACTTTCAGGAGATATCTTATTTATTGATTCAATTGGGAGACCAGACCTAGCTGGGATGGCTGAAGATTGGGTTGGAGACTTACGTGAAAGCTTATACAAACGTTACAGAGAATTATCAGAGGAATTAGTTGTTCTTCCAGCACACTTTATGATCATCGAAGAGCTAAATGAGGACGGAAGTGTTGCAGAAAAATTAGGTACTCTTTTTGCAAATAATCATGGATTAAACATTGAAGACGAAAACGAATTTAGAAAATTAGTGACAGAAAATCTACCGCCACAACCAAATGCATATCAAGAAATTCGTGAAACAAACATGGGGAAAATTACTCCAGATGATGAAAAACAACGTGAAATGGAAATCGGACCAAACCGTTGTGCGGTACGTTAAGTTTCTAAACTAGAGGAGGAATTACAAAATGGAAGCAAACAAAGTATTAGACGCGAAAGGATTGGCATGTCCAATGCCTATCGTTAAAACAAAAAAGGCAATGAACGAACTTGAATCTGGTCAAGTGCTAGAAATTCATGCAACTGATAAAGGTGCAAAAAATGATTTAACTGCCTGGGCTAAATCGGGTGGTCATGAGTTAATTAAACATCAAGAAGATGCAGATGTTTTAAAGTTTTGGATTAGAAAAGGTTGAAAAATAAGGGAACCAGTATAGGTTCCCTTTTATAAGGGGGATTTACGATGGATTTTGCCTTTATAATTACGATTTTCCTAATTGGTTTCATCGGTTCATATATTTCAGGAATGCTAGGTATTGGTGGTTCGATTATTAAATACCCAATGCTACTATATATTCCACCAATGCTCGGAGTGGCCGCATTCACAGCACATGAAGTATCAGGGATTAGTGCGATACAAGTATTTTTTGCAACAATTGGTGGTGTGTGGGCCTACCGAAAAGGTGGCTACTTAAATAAGACACTCATTATTTATATGGGAAGCAGTATATTAATAGGTAGTTTTGTTGGTGGATATGGATCTAAGCTTATGTCAGAGGGTGGTATAAATCTTATCTATGGAATCTTAGCATTAATAGCCGCGGTGATGATGTTTATTCCTAAAAAGGGGATTGACGATATTCCTTTTGATCAAGTTACATTTAATAAGTGGCTTGCTGCAGCACTAGCTTTAATTGTTGGGGTCGGAGCAGGAATTGTTGGAGCAGCGGGAGCATTCTTACTTGTTCCAATTATGCTTGTAGTCTTAAAAATCCCAACTCGAATGACGATTGCGTCTTCATTAGCGATTACATTTATCTCGTCTATTGGTGCAACGGTTGGTAAAATTACAACGGGGCAAATCGACTATTTCCCTGCATTTATTATGATTATTGCTAGTTTAATTGCTTCACCTTTAGGAGCGATGGCTGGGAAAAAGGTAAATACAAAAGTCCTCCAAGTAATTTTAGCAGTGTTAATCTTTGCAACAGCGGTTAAGATTTGGATGGATATTATTTAGATAAGAAGAGGCATTCATTAGGTGAATGTATTTTTTCTATAATTATATAATTCTACAGACTATACATTCTCTCTTAAGGTTAAGCATAATATTTAGTAATAACCATGAAACTCTACCACTTTAAAGCATCGGGGGCCTGACCCCCAGTCCGTTAATGCGTTACTGAGTTAAATAAAATTCTTGACGTAAAACCAACTTATATTGTATGATTACTATGGATTAATTAATTGAATATTCTTATCAAGAGAGGCAGAGGGACTGGCCCTATGAAGCCCGGCAACCACTGAGTACATCAGTAAGGTGCCAATTCCAGCAGAACAGTAGGTTCTGAGAGATAGGGTAGAAGCAATTTAACTTCTTCGTATCGAAGAGGTTTTTTTATTTTTAGTAAGCTGAGGGGAGAAGAGAAGAATGAGATATGGATTTTGGTTACCGATTTTTGGTGGATGGTTACGAAATGTTGAAGATGAAAATATGCCAGCTACATTCGAGTACGCAAAAGAAGTTATCCAATCAGCAGAAGAGTGGGGGTATGATACAACTCTGATTGCTGAACTATACTTAAATGATATTAAAGGGCCAGAGCGTGATTCTTTAGAAGCATGGTCAACAGCTGCAGCTTTAGCAGCTGTGACAAAGAAAATTGAAATCATGACGGCCATTCGACCTGGGTTTCATAATCCTGCAGTTGCAGCAAAGATGGCAGCAAACATTGATCAAATTAGTAATGGAAGATTTACATTAAATGTTGTATCGGCATGGTGGGAAGAAGAGGCAAGACAATATGGTGGGGTTTTCACAGAGCATGATGAGCGATATGATCGAACAGAGGAATTTATAGATGTGCTAAAGGGATTATGGACAGAAGAAGTATTTAACTATGAAGGAAACTTTTATTCTGTCAAAAATGCTGTTCTATCACCTAAGCCAGTTCAAAGACCAAACCCTATTCTTTATGCTGGTGGTGAAAGCCCTAGAGGCAAACAAACAATTACGAACAAGTGTGATGCGTATGTTATGCATGGGGGAACTGTTGAAGAAGTATCTGCTAAAATAAATGATATGAAACAGAGAAGAGCACAAACTGGCAATGCACCTTTCCAGTCGTTTGGAATGGCTGCATACATCGTTTGTCGTGATACAGAGGAAGAGGCACAAGCAGAGCTAAATCGCATTACGGATGTAAAAGAATCAAGTGGCTATGCGGGGTATAATGACTTTGTTAGTAAATCACAGTTAGAACAACAAATTAAGCTTTATGACTACTCTGTTTCTAATCGAGGGTTAAGACCTAATCTAATTGGTACTCCGGAACAGATTGCCCAAAAAATTATTGAATATGAAGAGGCTGGTGTGGATTTGTTACTACTTCAATTTTCACCACAACTTGAAGAAATGGAACGCTTTTCAAAGCAAGTGATGCCATTAGTCGAAGCACTAAAAGAAGCCAAAGTACAGGAGTGAATAATAAAATGAGCAAAATCTACATCATACATGAAAACAGTGAATGGACCAAGCATTTAACAGCTAGGCTGGAAGAGTTAGAGCTTCCTTATGAAGAGTGGCACCTTGATCAAGGAGTCGTTAATTTATTTGAAGCACCACCTGAAGGGGTATTTTATAGTCGGATGAGTGCATCTGCTCATACGCGAGATCATCGTTTTGCACCAGAATTAGCAGAGGCCGTGTTAGCTTGGCTTGAAAAGAATGAGAAAAAGGTTTTTAACGGAACACGAGCTTTAAGACTTGAGGTTAGTAAAGTTAATCAGTATATGGCATTAAATGCATGTGGAATTAAAACACCTAAAACGCTTGCAGCAGTTGGAAAAGAGCAGATTGTTGAAGCAGCAAAACAACTCGGAGCTGCTTCTTTTATCACTAAACACAATCGTGCAGGTAAGGGACTGGGTGTTCAATTGTTCCATTCCATCGAGGGTTTACAAGAGTATGTAAACAGTGCTGGGTTCGAGGAGCCTGTTGATGGGATTACATTGATACAAGAATATATTCTATCTCCTGAATCATATATTACTCGATGTGAATTTGTCGGAGGAAAGTTTGTCTACGCAGTTCAGGTTGATACATCAGAGGGATTTGAATTATGTCCTGCAGATGCATGTCAGATCGGCGATTTATTCTGTCCGGTTGGAGAAGAAGTAACTGAAAAACCAAAATTTAAAATTATTGAAGGCTTCAATGACCCAATCATTGAGAAATATGAATTGTTCCTTCAAGAAAACAAAATTGCCGTTGCTGGCATTGAATTCATCCGAAATGCAGCAGGTGAAATTTTCACTTATGATGTGAATACAAATACGAACTACAACTCTGATGCTGAAAAGGTAGCGGGGAAATTCGGAATGCTTGAAGTAGCGAAGTTTTTAGGAAAAGAATTACAAAAATAAGTCAAGTGGGGCCTGACCCCCGGTGCGCTAAAGCTTTAAAGCGCCGGGGGTCAGGCCCCTTCAATTTAGTTTGATGTTTCGTATACGACCCAGTTTGAGTCGGTGATTTTTGCTGAGAGGCCGATGATTTTGTTTTTAACTCTTGCAGCCTCTTCACCGGTTAGCGGGATTGGCTGATAATTGTTTCGTGATGTAACTGATGAAATTCTAAATGGTATCACTTGAATTTGCTTATCATCCAATAGCTCTCCATCTTGTAAGTGGAAGGTTTGTTGGAATACGAATGTGTCTTTATCACTTGGGTTTCGGTTTCCACCAAACATAAAGTTGCCTAAACTATATACGATAAATTTATTATTGTACTCCTCAATTCCTTGAACAACATGTGGGTGATGACCTAGCACTAAGTCTGCACCGCTATCAATGGTAAATCGGCCTAATGATTTTTGTGTAGAGTTCGGGACATATGCTCGTTCTTCACCCCAATGAAAATGTACGATGATGACTTTAACATCCTGTTCACGTAGGGTTTGAATGTCCTCTTGAATTTGCTTACGAATGGTACTGTTATCAGACCATCCGTTATAGCCAAGAGCTCCAACTTTTATATCTTTAATCGTAGAGATATGAATATGATTATTTCCAAAGAAGCCAATATTTTTATTTTTAAGAACATCAATCGTATCTTGGTACCCTTTTTGCAAATAATCGTACGTATGATTGTTTGCTAGGTTAACAGCTTCAATGCTTCCTAGAGTTAAAATATCTGCATAAGAAGGATCTCCTTTAAAACGAAACTTCTTTTCTGCTTTTTGTGTAGACGTAGTGAGAGTTGTTTCAAGATTTACAGTTGTGAAATCATCTTTTTCAAAGATAGGTCGTATGTGCTCTACAAAGAAGGCAAGGCCATTCATATCTGCCTCATGGTTGAACGTACCTTTATAACCAAAGCTATCATCACTTCCGATGGTAACATCCCCAGCAGCACTTACTGTTATTTCCGTAATAGGTGGTGGTTCTGGAACCTGCTTATGGTTTTCAGTAGCCAGGGCAACAGAACGTGATGGGTGATCCTGGACCACTCTTTCTATTGTCTCAGTACTTCCCAGCATTGGGAGTGAAGTGCTCATTATATTGGAACAACCAGCTAACATTAGCATGCAAAATATTGTTAATAGTACCCTCATTATGATTCCTCTCCTACGCTAGAATAGCCTATACATCGTTCTCATTGTATGTTCAAAATGACAAAATATGAAAGATTACTACTATAATACTATGTTCGTTATATAGAAATCTTCAACATGACAAAGGTTGTCAAAACAATCTAATAAACTACAAAAAGTGTAACAGGATAGAAAATATTCACTAAAACCCCCATATTTCAGAGGTTTTTGTCGAAGGATATATTGTTTGTTCAACAAGGGAGGCATACATATGATTTTTAAAAAAGTATACGGTATTCAGCTCTGGAAGCTGAATTTGAGGTTTAAAAGGCTAGGTTTATCAAGAGGCTGGGTGGAAGAAATTAAAAATGGGGTTATTCATTTCGATTTAGATCCTATAGAAACAGACAAATATTTAAGTCCTGAGGTACAGGATGAAATCAATGAGATAATTAATGAGCTAGAAGGCGTTGAGACGTTTAGATTATGTATTTTTAAAGAATGTAAGATTCAATATAAAGAACAGCTTACACACAATGCATTATCTCGTTGGATCGAGATTTCTATAATAGAGGATAAACAAAAGTTAATTTCATAAAAAAGGTAAGAGCCTTCTCTAAGGAGTAAGAAGGCTCTTTGTTTTAGGCTAATTCTGGCGTAGATTTAATGGAACTAATTTTTGTGTTCTTTTCTTCTAATCCTAACATCCAATATTCTACTAGTTGCGTTCCTTTGATTAATTCAATATTCAGTTCGTCAGCATACGTTTTCGCCTTGTCTGTAAAATCTCCAGTTGTTACAATGTATCCACCTTTGGCATCCTTTTTAATCATTTGGGAATGGAGGATTGCAATAGCCTCAAAGCCAAGGTCTTTTTCTAAACATTTAACCTGTCCTATGTATAAGCCATCCTCTCGGTCATGTTCCAAATTTATCCCTTCATCAGAAGGGGGGCTAATAAATACGGTTCCACCATAATATCCTTCAATCACATTCATCACGAATAGTTCAAACTCGAGTGGGTCCTGCCTAATAAATAGACTCGAAATGGTTTGGTTTGCTTCTTCAGGAGTTGCTTTTCTAAAGCGATAGTATAGCCCCATTGCTAATGTTTTTTTAATATCACTACTTGTATTAATAGAGTCTGTAATAATTGATCGCAATTTATCATTTTCTTTTTTACGTCGTATTACATCAAAAGCTGCTAACACTAATAAAATTGCACTCATAACTGAGATAAATGTATTCATGTAATTATCACTCCTTCTCCTCATTTTAGACGAAGGGGAAGGGATTTAATCTTTTGAACATAAAAAAGTGGCACCCCAAAAGGGATACCACCTATCATCGTCCAGCTCCAGCGCCTAGCCCCTCGAGGTCAAATAACCTGCGACATAAAAGATAGAAGTGCAGACTTTTTATATCACAGAACATTTGCTTGTCGGGGCTGATCAAGGCGCTTACGCTTTTGTTCTTACTTATTGTAGAGCAGCAAGTACATTAATAACTCCGTTTCCATAGTAGAATGAGTCACCAAGTGGTGTTGCTGTATTTTTTAAACGGTCACGTACCTCAACATTTGTTAATGAAGGGTACTTTGCAAGAATTAATGCAGCAGCCCCTGCCACGTGTGGAGCAGCCATTGAAGTCCCGTTGTAAGAATCATAGCTATTTCCAGGTACAGAGCTAAGAATATTCACACCTGGTGCCATTACTTCTAATTCACTTCCAACACTTGAGAAAGAAGCTCTGTTATTACTAGAATCAACAGCTCCAACTGCAATTACTGAAGCATATTTAGCTGGGTAGCCGATTGTATTACGTTTACCTTTAGATCCACTATTTCCTGCAGCAGCTACTACCACAATACCGCTGTTATAAGCAAGGTCACAAGCCTGTTGTAATGTCGTAGAACCAGAACTTGCTCCTAAACTCATGTTAATAACATCCATACCATTTTCTACTGCCCATTCAATCCCTTGAACAATCCCACTAAAAGATCCACTACCAGAGCTATCTAATACCTTAACAGCATAAAGGTCAGCAGCTGGTGCAACACCTAATACGCCTAACGTGTTATTTAAACCTGCAACTGTTCCAGCCACATGTGTACCATGGCCGTTACCATCTTCTAATGCATTAGGCTCACCTGAAATAAAGCTTGCACCACCAAGGACGTTAAGGTCTTCGTGGTTACCATCAATTCCTGTATCTAAAATGGCTACTTTAACACCACTTCCAGTTACACCACTAGCTTGAACTGTATCTGCTTCAATGTGTGGAATTCCCCACGGTGTTGTTTGACCTATTGCTTCCACTTTTAAGTCTTCTTCAACGAAGGCAATGTTCGGATTTTTACTTTCTAATGCCAAAGCCGCTCTTTCAGAAAGTTTTGCATGAACTACATTTAAGTATTTGAATTGGTGTTTAACTTGGCCACCAAGGCCTCTTATGTCCTTTAACTCATCCTCTGAAACTTTTGCGTTAAAACCAATTAAGTAATCTTTTGGAGCGTTATCGTTTTGTGCACTTACTGGTGCTACACTTCCAAATAACATTCCAAATGCTAGTATAAAGCTAAATAACACACCAAACATCTTTCTGTTCCCCATCTTTTAGTACCTCCTACGATTATATTGTAATAATCAGGCATGGATTGAGTGTTAAATATAGAGTAGTTAAGTAGATACATAGTCATTTAACATAGGCTCCCGGGTACCTAGGGTAAATGATGATTATCACATTAAAATCGTAACACTATTTTGAATAATTTGTTATTGGGAAAATGACAGAAAAAGATAGTGATTAAATCCCGAAATCAAAGGCGATTTTCCCAATGGTAAAAGTTAGGATTACCGTTTAGACTGATACATAGAAAAAAGGTAAAAAAGTCAAAAACCCCAGATATTTTCAGATGTTGGGAAAATTGCCTCAAAAATATAGCTCTAAGTGGCCTATTTTTGTATCTATTTTCCCAAGCTTGAAAAAAAGGGTTTTCTGAATATTTTAAAGAATTAGTAGTATAACTTAATTTAGGAGCTGAATGTGTTATGGACATAGGAAACAGACTTCGTTTTTATCGTATACAGCAAAACATGACACAAGAGGATCTAGCAAGTGGGATTATCTCTATCTCTTATCTTTCAAAAATAGAAAATAACCAAACGTCAGCTAGTGTTGAAGTTCTAGAGATGCTTTGTAAGAAGTTGGGAATTAAGTTAATTGAGGAAAATGAGTACTCTCTATTAAAAGACCTACATGATTGGTATTACCAAATCATCAATCGAAACAAGGAAGAGGTAGTTAGTAGGTATGATAAATATGTAGATGTGATTCAAAGTACGAATGATTCAAGTGCTTACATACATTTTGTTTTGTTCGAGTTACGCTACTTTTTGTTACAAAGGGATTTAGAAAAAGCAGAGGAACAACTGAACAAGATTAATTTGTTTAAGGATATCTTTGATGACCAAATGAATTATTTCTATAGTAAATTTGTAGGTTTGTATCATTATATGAAAAATCGATTTTCAACGGCGAAGGATTTTTATAAGCTTGCTGAACGAATTCTCAATAAAAGTATCCACATAGAGAGATGGGAAGAAGCTGACCTTTATTACTCGATTGGGTTAACTTATAGCCAATTAGGAAAGATGTCATTAAGTAATAATTACACCCACTTGGCCTTAGCTATCTATCAATCTCGGTACGATTTAAAAAGAAGTGCCGAATGTCATGTGTTGCTAGGAATCTGTTATTTACGAACAGAAGAGTACGAGCTCTCAGAAGAAAACTATTTATTAGCCAATAAAGTTGCTGAAAGTATGAATGATTCAAACCTGAGGGGAATTATTTATCATAATTTGGGGTATTTGTATTCGTTGCAAAATAAACCACATGAAGCTATTACCGAATATGAGAAGAGTTTACGTTACAAGTTAGATTCTAATATAGATGGAAAACTAAGGTCTATTCACGGGATTATAACTGAATACTATAATCTTAGTGACTTTGATTCTTGTAAAACGTGGCTCATCGAGGGAATGAGACTTCAGGAATATAGCGAAAAAGTAGAATATAGGATTCATTTTAAAATATATGACTATTTAATTAATAATCCATCAGAGGAATTTGAAAAATTCATGCAGGAGACTGCACTTCCTCATTTTGAAAAACAAGAAAATATGCAATATATTGTGAAATACTCAGAAATATTGGGAGCTTACTTTGAAAAAAAGTTCAAATATAAGCAAGCAAATCGTTACTATAGTTTGGCGATTAAAGCTCTAAAAAAATTAAATTATATTTATTAAGGAGAGATAGGGATGAAAAAATTATTATTTGTATTAGCTGTAGGGGTATTATTAACATTAGGAGCAAATGCTCACTTTGCTGGTGACGCAGAACACCCAGATCCAACATCTATCCAATTCGCAGGTGACGCTGAACATCCAGATCCAACATCTATCTCAGATTTAGTATAATCAAACAAACCTAGCTAAGAAATCCTTAGCTAGGTTTTTTATTGTTAAACTCCATGAAAATGATTATGCTGGGCATGTTCCTTTTTGGCATTTTCAATTTTGTTTTCAGCATTTTCTCGGTCTAGGTCCTGTTCAGTTAAAATGGATTTACGCTTTCTTTTTGTTCTTACATCAGAAATTGCTCCAATTAAGATAACTGCTGCAAAGAAGACCAATATCCAACCCCAAAATGGCATTGAGTCCACCTCCTTAGTCGGTGTGTCTGGATTAATCTTAGTTTATGTGGCAGCTATATGGTAAATGAGGATGTTATTGTTTCTTAATCGGAATGTAAAGACGGTTAAATAAATTTAACATGCAAATGTGTCCAAAGGGGCTCCAATGTCATAAAGTTAAGCTTACAAAAAATTACATTATTTCTGTGAAAATTAGGCTTGGTATGTTATAAAGTCGTTATTCGCTAAAATCCACTCGCTTTCCGCGGGCGGTCCGGGAGCCTCCTCGGCGCTCTACGCCTGTGGGGTCTCCCAATGACGCGTACTTCCCGCAGGAGTCTCGTGGATTTTAGCGAATAACTTTACACTCTGAATTTTGTTTTTAAAGGGAGTACTAATTCAAAGATCTATTAAACAACGCTCTCTTCTAACACAATACAATTGGGACCCGGGAAGACACTTCAATTCTCTAAAATCCCCTTAGACATCTATTCTCCAAAAATTTAAATATTCAAGTTTTTGTAAAAAAAAATAGCCCCAAGATATTTTTAGAGTGGATTGGAGCGGAAGGCACTTGACTCCTGCGGGAAGTAGAGGAAAGGTCGAGACCCCGCAGACGGTACGTTGAGGAGGCTCGACTTCCTCCCCGATGGGAATTCACCCTTGAAAAAGCCAGCAGTTGGGCTTTTTCATAATTCCCCGCGGAAAGCAAGTGCCTGCAGCGCAAAGGAACGGACAATGTTCAAAGTGTAGTTTTTTAAGGGTTACTTATATTATATGGAACCTTAAGTTGAAGACATTAGAGCCTGACCCCCGGTGCGTTAAAGGGGTAAAGGGGAGGTTAGTGAAATGGAAAGAACTAGTGGTGAAAGGTTTTGGGTTTTATAGTATACTAATTGTTTGTATATAGCTTTTTTACTAGTTTATTAGAGAGTATGTAAGTTTGTTTGCATTGTGAGGAGATCAATCTGATGAGTGAAAATATTATTCGAAAGCAGTCGCCATTGGGGGCTATTAGAAGGCTTCCTTTACCAAGGTGGACGGCGGGTGTGGTGTTGCTTCTTGTGATTGCGACCATTGCACATGTATTTGGTAAGCTGTTTCCATTAGTCGGTGGAGTTATTTTTGCTTTAATCGCTGGAATTGTGATTCGAAATACAATAGGTATCCGGCATGTTATTTTTGAAGATGGTGTTTCTTTTACTATTAAAAGGATGCTAAAGTTGGCCATTATTTTATTGGGTGCTACATTAAGTTTTGGAAAAATCCTTACCATTGGTGGTCAGTCTGTCCTTATTATATTAGCCGTGGTCATTGGTGGAATTGGTTTCACCATATTAATAGGAAAATTATTAAAGGTAGATAAGGTTTTGTCTCTTTTAATTGGAGTTGGGGCTAGCATTTGTGGAGCAACAGCCATTACAGCGTTAAAGGGGACAATTAATGCTCGAGAAACTCAGACTGCCTATGCTATATCAACGATTTTCCTATTTAATTTAATTGCTACTTTCCTTTACCCTGTTATTGGACATATGCTCAACTTAAATCCACTTCAGTTTGGAATATGGGCTGGTACAGCAATCCATGATACATCGTCAGTTGTAGCTGTTGGATATTTATATGGTAACGAAGCGGGGGATATTGCAACAACCGTAAAGCTCGTCCGAACGCTGTTTTTACTACCAATTATCATTATAATCCCTATGTTATTTATGAAAGACTCTGACCAAGCTGGTAAAGCTTCCATTAAGAAGGTGTTTCCGTGGTTTATTATCGGTTTTATCATAATGAGCCTAGTAAACTCAATCGGTTTCATACCTGTAGAAGCACAAGAGTTTTTTACAAGTACGGCTAAATATATTATTCTAATGGTCATGGCTGGTGTAGGATTGCAGGTGAATTTTAAAAAAATGATGAATTTGGGTGTAAAACCTTTTGCTATCGGCTTATTTGCTTCAGTACTCGTATCAGTTATTAGTTTAGCTTTAATTTATTTACTACTATAATGACTACAAACAGAGTGGATACTTTATCTACTCTGTTTTTGTTTTACCTTAGGAATTATTGGTTAATAATAAGATGATTCTAATTTTGAATAATTAATGACAATAATAGATGACTAGTCGGTCTGATAAGGGCATCTAAGTTTACTTTCCAATTGAATGATTATAAGATTAAATAGTTGACTATATAGTCAAAGATACATAAGAAAAAAATATCAAAGGGAAGGGAAGGAGCTTTTTATGAAGATTAGTAATTTCTCGATACGACGTCCAGTATTTACATTAGTCACCATGTTTCTTGTGATTATATTGGGACTAGTTTCGTTAATGAATATACCGTTAAAATTAATTCCTGATATTAACCCACCTATTGGTGTAGTTGTAGTTAATTATCCTGGTGCAAGTCCGACCGAGGTAGTTGAAAAGGTAACCAAGCCTTTAGAACAAGGGCTATCGACCCTTCCTGGCTTAAAAACAATGTCATCAACCGCCCAAGAGGGTGCAAATTTAACTTTATTACAATTTTCTTGGACGACTTCAATTGATGATATCGAGTCTGAGATTCAAAATCGGATTGATCAAACACCAATTACAGATGACGCAGAAAAACCGCGCTTTCTTAAGTTTGATCCAGCCCAATTTCCAATTATTCAATTATCGTTAAGTACAACTGAGGATCCCAAAACTCTTCAAGCCTTAGCTGAAAATCTTACTCTTGAGCTTAACAAGGTTGAAGGTGTAGCAAATGTAAACTTGTCAGGTACGGTAATTGATGAAATTAAAGTTGAGTTAAATCAAGCAAAGTTACAACAATATTTAATTAGTCAAAGTGACGTAGTCGACGCGATACGTGCCAATTCAGTATCTTTACCTGGTAACACCATAGAAACGAATGGGAAACAGTTAACAACACGTGTGATTAGTACTGTAGATTCATTAGATACATTAAGGAGCATAGTTGTAACTGTTGACCCAGCGACAGGCGAAAAGGTTACAGTTGATGATGTTAGTGATGTGGAAATTGCCCCACAAAACCAAAATACAATAACAAGGGCTAACCAGGAACCATCACTTCTATTAAGTGTATTGCAACAATCTGATGCTAATACAGCACAGGTTTCCACAGCTTTTCAAGAGGAATTAAATTCATTATTGACTGATGAAAAGTACGAAGATATCCAATCAGATATCTTATTTGATCAAGGTGAATACATTCAATTGGCGATTGGAAATATGAGCAATACCTTGTTATTTGGTGGCTTACTAGCTATGCTCGTATTGTTTGCTTTTTTAAGAAGCTTAAAGAGTCCTTTAATTATCGGAATAGCTATTCCTTATTCAGTTATTGTTACATTTGTACTAATGTATTTTTCAGACTTCACTTTAAATATTATGACACTTGGTGGTCTAGCACTTGGGATTGGGATGTTAGTTGATAATGCAATTGTTGTTATCGAGAATATTTACCGTCATCTCTCAATGGGCAAAGATCCGAAAACAGCAGCCTCTGATGGAACGAAGGAAGTAGGAGCAGCGATAACTGCATCAACGCTAACAACGGTTGCTGTATTCTTGCCGGTTGTCTTTATTTCTGGAATTATCGGTCAGCTGTTCACAGAGTTTGCACTAACAATTGCGTTTAGTTTATTTGCTTCCCTGGCTGTAGCGTTAACAGTTGTTCCGATGCTAGCTAGTAGATTTTTAAAGACACCTAAAGAAAATATAGAAAAAGTCCGGAGAGAAAGTGGTTTCTTACGTTCGATGGAAGGAGCAGCAAAGTGGTCACTTCGAAATCGTGCTTTAGTATTAATCACAACAGTTGTTTTGCTTGGAGCAAGTGCGTATGGCTTAACAACAGTAGGTCAAGAGTTTATCCCAAGTAGCGATGAAGGATTTTTTACCATTGCAGTTGAGTTAGAAAATGGTGTAACCCTGGCTGAGACCGAAAAAGCTGTATCGGAAGTAGAAGACGTACTTGAAACAAAAGAAGATATAGCTGTATATGTGAGTTTAATTGGATCTACTCAAGAGGAATCCTTCAGGGGAACGGGCCAAACGAATACAGCTGAAATTTATGTGAAAATGGTTGAATTAGAGGAGCGAACCGTTTCAAGTTTCGAATTTGTAGATGATGTCAAACGTGATGTAGAAAAAGCAGCACAAAAAGGAAATCCAACTGCGGAAGTATCGTTTAATTTACAATCGTCTGCTGGTTCTTCACCAAACACACTATCTTTTAGCGTAAAAGATACAAATAAGCAACGCCTAGATGACTCGGTTGAGAAAATAGAACAGGCTTTAAATGAAGTTGCAGATATCACAGAAGTTTCCACTGATTTATCTGAAACACAGGAAGAGGTTCAAATCACGATAAATCGTGAGAATGCTTTTAACGAAGGGCTTGTACCTATTCAAATAGCTTCGACTGTAAATGATGTGACCAGAGGAACAACTGCGATGCAGCTAACAGATGAAAATGAAAATATCTACTCAGTCTTTGTTAGCTATGATAGAGAAGTAACAAATAACATTGACCAATTAAAAGGCTTATTACTAAAAAAGCCAGATAATACGTATGTAAGGTTAGATGAAGTAACTTCCATAACTACTGGTGAAGGTCCAACAACCGTTCGCCGTGTTGATCAACAGAACGCAGTACAATTTACAGTTAAGTATGCAGCTACTACGAATTTAGGTGATATCTCGGCAATCGTTGACCAAGAAATTGCTGATTTAGATTTACCAGAAGAGACTGACATCACCTTCGGAGGAGACCGCGAGCTATTGGAATCTTCAATGGAGCAGATGCTATTAGCGTTTGTTTTAGCGATTGTATTTATCTATATAGTCATGGCGGCACAGTTTGAATCGTTCAAATATCCATTTGTTATTATGTTCACTGTTCCACTTATGGTCATTGGGGTTGCTATTGCTATGGTAGTGACAAATACTCCTATAGGATTAACAGCCATCATTGGAATCATTGTATTAGCAGGGATTGTAGTTAATAATGCAATCGTCATTGTTGATTATATTAATCAAAAAAAGGCAGATGGTATGAAAACATATGATGCCATCATTGAATCCGTCAAAGATCGTACCCGACCAATCCTTATGACAGCTACAACTACCATTTTAGGTTTATTGCCTCTGGCTTTTGGTATCGGTGAGGGAGCAGAAATGAACCAACCGATGGGCCTTGCAGTAATTGGTGGTCTAATTAGTAGTACATTTTTAACATTGTTCGTTATCCCAATTGTGTACAGTTTATTTGATAAAGAAACACGAAGGTTAAATAAAAAATATGTTACACCAGATGGGCAACTGATTCCTGCGTACTTACTAGAGGATCGTTATATTGCTCCTGAACCTTCTGAAGAAGAATCACAACAGTTACCAACAACAAATAAGAAACAATACGAAAAAGAAGACATGGTCCACATGCTTGAACAACTTTTATCCATTGTAAAAGACGATGACCGAAATAAAGGAAATGACGACAAACAGTAAAAAGTATGATCGTATCGTTATGTAAAGATTGTTATTTTATAAAAACCTAGAGTGGATTGGAGCTGAAGGCAATTGACTCCTGCGGGAAGTAGAGGAAAGGTCGAGACCCCGCAGACGGAACGTCGAGGAGGCTCGACTTCCTCCCCGCGGAAAGCAATTGCCTGCAGCGGAAAGGAACGGTCAAGATTTAAAGTGAAAATACAAAAAAACAGCGAGCCAATTGGTTTCGCTGTTTTTACTTTATTTTTCATTCTTAGATGCTTTTGATGTTCGATCAACCCATTCAACAAAATCTTTCCCATGGAAATGTTCGTTAAACTTCCTTTGAAAATTTGATAGTGTTTCATAAAAATTATTATCTTCATCATTAAAGGCTGCAAGATACTCATAGGTCTTGTAACTATATTCTGAAGACTTCTCACGTATCGCTTCTCCTTCTGGAGTTAAGATACAATATGAAATACGTCGATCATTGTCGTGCTTAACTGTTTGTATGTATCCTTTTTGTTTTAAACGATTCGCCACCTGTACCACGGTAGAAATATCCCATAATCCTATGTCTGAAATCCTTGTCATAGTAGCTTCTTTTTCAAAGTAAATAATCCAAAGCATATGTTGTTCGGCTGTTGTTAAGCCAAGATCTTTTGCGGATGTTTGCCAATCATTTTCTAGCGCTTTATACATTCCTCGCCAATGATTGATTAATGTATGTAAAGAAACATGATCCACGATTCTCACTCCTTAATATGTAAAAAGTACCAATAAGACTGTCTTCCTCATTTTATACTATTTTCATATTAATTACTCTATTTTTCTATCAAATTTTACAATTAGTTAACCAAACAACACATTTGGTAAACATATCGACATCTTTATGAAGGATGTCGACGCTATCAAGGTTTATGTTGAACTGAGAAAATCAAGAACTGGCTGAAATTGTTGTTTCTCCTTTGCCTCAAAGTAGGTTGAAAGAGGACAGCCCCTTTCTTGAATCCTTGGAATGATACGATTTAGCGGAAAGTCTTCAATCGAAAGCTGTTCAGTAACCTCATCCCAAAACAGAGGAGTAGCAACATATCCTCCATCATTCCCTCTAACTGAATAGGGTGCAACAATGGTTTTGCCTTCTGCATGCTGAAGGTAGTCAACGTATAACTTATTATGTCGATTCTTTTTTAAACGCTCAATTGTAAATAACGAGGGCTCCTTTGTTACTAAAAAGTTAGCAATAAATTCTGTAAAACGCCTCGTTTGGTCATAGTTAAATTGATTTTCTGGTAGAGGAATATAAATCTGTAAGCCTTTGTTACCAGATGTTTTGATATATGTAATTAGCTTTAATCCATCAAAAACCTCTTTTAAAATTTGAGCAGCCTTAACGGCGAGAGGAAAATACTCTCTAGATGGTGGGTCAAGATCAAAGACAATTTCCGATGGTCCAGTCGAATGGATTGTTTGAAATGGAATGTGAAATTCAAAAGCAAGCTGATTTCCAAGCCAGATTAATGTTTCATCATTGTTGCAAACAATATAATTAATGTTTTCATGCATCCTAGTTTGAATAAACTCAGGCGCATAATCCGGACAGTTTTTTTGATAAAACTTTTCTCCAAACATCCCATGAGGATAGCGAATGACGGTTAACAATCTATTTTGTAAAAAAGGAAGCATGTAAGGTGAGATTTCATTTAAGTATTGAATATAATCGATTTTCGTAACATCATTGTCTTTCCAAAGTGGTTTATCGGGATGACTAATGGTTATCCCGTTAATTGTTGATAAGAGATTTTCCCAAGTACAATCCTTCCACTTAATATCAAAGAGAAATTGTTTGAAAACGGGAGATGCAATGTGACCATTTTCAAACCCTGTATATTCAAGCTCTATACAGATTCCAGGTTCAACATGAAGATATGAACTTGTCTCAGATTGTGAATTGTTTGAGATAACCTGTAAGAGAATTGTTTTTTCTTCTTCAGAGAGGCCATCTGAAAATGCCCCTAGCTTTTTAATGTCCTTTTTAGACAAGACTGCAACATCAAAAGTTTCCTTTTTTTTATCAAAACCGATAATGAAAAAACGTCCGGATTGTTTTTTGGTTTGATTACTTAAATTCAATTTCTGATCAATCCCTTTGCCTATTACTTTGTTGCTTCTTAGTATAAATAGTTGGAAATCTTTTTATCCGTAAAAAGAGGGACTGTATAAGTCCCTCCTAGTTATGATCCTAATTTTTTTCGAGTCGTTCGCGTTTTTGCTCCTTTTGCAGGAGCAGTAGCAGTAGGGGTCTCAGTTGTTGTCCCAGTCATGGCTGCAGGTTTAGGAGCTGCTGCCGGAGCTGGTTTACCTTTTGTCTTTTCAATACTAGCCTGTAGAGCGCTCATAAGGTCAACAACATTAGTTCGCGGTCCTTCTTTAGACGTAGTCCCCTCGTTGTTTTCGATTTTAGATTGAATAAGCTCCATTAAGGCAGTGCGGTATTCATCTTTATATTTTTCAGGTTCAAACGTAGTTGTTAATTGATCAATTAGCATAATCGCTGTATCAAGTTCCTTTTCATTGATTTCCACATTTTCAGGAACCCCGGGGACTTCTCCAACATTTCTAACTTCATCAGGGTAGTGAATGGTTTCCATTACCAGACTGTTTTCATAAACACGAACGATTGCCATATGTTGTTTTGAACGAATAGCAATTTCAGCAATACCAATTTTTCCAGATTTCTGCAAGGCTTCTCGTAAAAGGGCATAGGCTTTGCTTCCATTTTCACCAGGACCCATGAAGTACGAACGATTAAAGTAGATAGGATCAATTTCATGTAAATCAACAAAATCAATAATCTCTACTGACTTTTCTTCATGCTCATCTTTAAGTTCCTTCAGCTCATCGTCATTTAAAATAACAAACTTACCTTTTACGTACTCATATCCTTTAATAATATCCTCATTGCCTACTTCTTTATCACAATTTGGGCACGTTTTTTCATATTGAATAGGTGTGGAGCATTCTTTGTGTAAATTACGTAATTTAATGTCTTTATCCTCTGTAGCTGAGTACAGTTTAATAGGTATGTTCACAAGGCCGAAGCTAATCGAACCCTTCCACATTGTATGCATAATTTCACTCCTAACTTAGGTGCGTATCACCGGTTAGGTTTTATTTTTGCCTATTTACTAACAATCATGTCTAATATTCAATGGTTCTTTTTGTAAAGTAGGTTATGAATGGGTAAGATGTTATATTAGAAATGTTTTTAAAAAGTAATGTTGTATTACATAGATTTATTGTAAAATGGTTGAGGACAGGTGGTGAAAGTTAGATGGAGCATCTTTTAATTGAGTTTATTGAATTTTTAAAGGGATTGTCTTATTTAGGAATTGTCATTGCATTAACGTTTGAATTTGTTCCTGCTGAGCTTGTACTTCCACTTGCTGGATATTGGGTGTATCAAGGGGATATGAACCTTTGGTTAGTTGTTATTGCTGGAACAGTCGGGGGAACCTTTGGACCTTTAACGCTCTATGCGCTAGGTAGATATGGTGGACGTCCGTTTATATTAAAATATGGTAAATATTTCTTTATTAAAGAAAAACAGCTGGCAAAAGCAGATGAGTTTTTCGCAAAGCATGGAGGGAAAGTTGCGTTTACGGGGAGGTTTATACCTGGTGTACGTACACTCATTTCTATACCGTGTGGTATGGCTAAGATGAATGTTTGGATTTTTAGTATATATACATTTGTTGCAATGTTTCCAATTACTTTTTTATATGTATACCTTGGCCTTCAACTGGGCCCAAAATGGAAAGAGGTTGGATCTCTAGCAAATGAATATCTAGTTCCAGCTGGAGTTGGAATACTTACAGTCCTAGTCGTATATATTTTAATAAAAAGAAACCGTAAGAAGCCTATTTTGAATGAAGCTACAAGGAAGAAATAGGTATTTATTTATTGACAGTTGTAATTATTAGTACTATAGTTAAATTATAGTAATAATGTTATCTTCCGACAAAGGGGAGTAGCGTTCAGGGAAACCTGAAAACAAAGTCGTCAATTCGTGGATTTAATCATCCATCGGCTTTGTTGACACAACAATCGTGTTTAGCAAGACCTTTGCCTATAAGGCAGAGGTCTTTTTTGCGTTCTTTATAGAGACCCTATTGGCCTTATAGGTGAGAAGTTAATATCCAAAAGGATGTTCTTTGCTTGTTAACACGAAAAAATGGGGGGGAATAGAGAACATGGAGTTATCAATATTATTGGAGTATGGTTGGGTTTTATTAGTCTTAATCGCACTAGAAGGTATTTTAGCTGCGGACAATGCACTAGTAATGGCTATCATGGTAAAACATCTGCCTGAAGACCAGCGAAAAAAGGCACTATTTTATGGTTTAGCAGGGGCGTTCGTGTTCCGTTTCGGATCACTATTTGCAATCTCATTCTTAGTCAATGTATGGCAAGTTCAAGCTATTGGTGCTATATACTTACTATTCATAGCGATTAATCATCTCGTGAAAAAGTTCTTGAAGAATAGAATGGCAAAAGCAGAACAAGAAAACGAAAAGCAAGGCAAACAATCTGGCTTTTGGATGACTGTGTTAAAGGTCGAGTTAGCTGATATTGCTTTTGCAGTTGATTCAATTTTAGCTGCAGTTGCGTTAGCGGTAACGTTACCACTAACAAACCTTCCTAAGATTGGTGGACTTGATGGTGGACAATTTGCTGTTATTTTTGCAGGTGGACTTATAGGATTAATTATTATGCGTTTTGCAGCAACGTATTTTGTTAAATTACTTCACCGTAGACCAGGTCTTGAAACAGCAGCATTTTTAATTGTAGGTTGGGTAGGGGTTAAATTATCTGTATATACACTATCTCACCCAGAACTAGCAATACTTTCTGAAAGTTTCCCTAAGTCACCAGCATGGAAAATTACCTTCTGGGTAGTCTTAGTTTCAATTGCTGTATCGGGTTGGTTTTTATCTAAGGATAAAGAGGCAGAAGAAAAACAAGAAGTACAACTTGATAAAGCTGGCAATGCATAGATTGAAGGAGTGGGGGAATCCCACTTCTTTTTTTGTCGTAAATTGTTACAAAAATAACTTTTAAATTAAAAATTATTACATCAACCCCCTCAAATCGATTTTTGACCTCGTACATTTATAGTGAATCAAGCGCGCGCGACAAAAAAACTGATGAGGTGGAATATAAAATGAAAAATGTATTATCAAAAAAAGCATTAGCTCTTATTCTTGCAGGATCTCTAACTTTACCGAGTGGTGTCGCATTTGCAAGCACGGACACGGATGGTGATGTTAAAGTTCAAACAGAAAGTACAGTAACCGATGTTCAAGCTGAAACAAAAGTAGAAGCTGAAATTAAAGCGGAACTACCTTCTTTAATCCCAGGTGATTTCTTTTACTTCTTTAAGGAAGTGTTAGAGAACATTCAATTAGCTCTAACAATCGATAATGTTAAAGAAGCTGAATTACTTGCTAAATTCAGTGCTGAACGTTTAGCAGAAGCTGAAGCCTTATTTGCGGCAGATGAAGCAGAGGCAGCATTAGAAACAATCACTAAAGCACTTGAGTTTATGGAAGAAGTTGAAATTACAATAGATGAAAATGCAGATTCAAGCGTAGAAGTTGAAGTAGAACAAACTCAAGAGGAATCTGTAACTGAAGGTACTGAGGAAGAGGGAACAGAGGAAGCAACTGAAGCTGTGGTTGAAGAGGAAGCAACAGAAGAAGTAGCAACCGAAGAAGTAACAGTTGAAGATAAATATGCACACTTAGAAGAATATGCAACACAAAATATCATTGCTTTAACTGCAGCAATGGAAAAAGTAAAGAATCCAGTAGCCAAAGCTGCACTAGCTAAAAACATTGAGAAAAGCTATAAGAAACTAGCTTTAAAACTTGAGATCTTGGCAGAAATTTATGCTGAAGCAGACGTTACAGAAGACGATGCGACTGAAGAAAATGCAGCAAGTGTAGATACTGAAGTAGAAGTAGAAGTTGAAGTTGAAACTGAAACCGAGATTGAAACTGAGGTAGCGACAGCTACTAGTGAAACATCATCTGAAGAAGAAATCGTTTCTGAGCTTGAGGTTGATTTAAACCTACCTGAACTTCCTATTGTAACACCAGTCGTTTCTAAGGAAGATGTTAAAGAAGTTAAAAACCTTATAAAAGAGAATAGAAAAGAAGCTAAAGAAGAAAAAAAGAAAAACAGAGAAGAAGCTAAAGAAGAAAGAAAGAAAAATAGAGAAGAAGCAAAAGAAAATCGTAATCAAGGTAAAGGAAATGGAAAGTCAGAGGAAAACAAAGGTAAAGGAAACAACTAATAAAGGCTGAAGTTTTCACCCTACATATAGTCACCTTTTTGGTGGCTATATTTTCTTCAAAGTATTACCTTTATTTAGCTAAATCTCCGGTTAAAAGTAACTATTGGGAAATATTATCTATTCACCAAGATTTTTTCATTGTAACACCCCTAAAAATCCGCTACCATTAACGAATACTGTAGTGGAGAAATAGAGGTGAAAACTAATGCTTAGTTTACTTTTTAATATTGGTAAGAAAAGAAACTCATTAGAAGATGAAGTTCTTCTTATCCAAGAAGGAAATTCCCGATTACAAAACAAACTTATTAAAAAATACAAACCATTTATTGCGAAGACTGTATCGTCTGTTTGCAAAAGATATATAGATGAAACAGATGATGAATTTAGCATTGGTCTCATCGCATTTAATGAAGCTATCGAAAAGTACTCTGTAGATAAGGGAAGTTCATTATTATCATTTGCTGAATTACTAATTAAGCGTAGAGTTATTGATTATATACGAAAAGAAGCTCGAGTAAAGACAGTTACACTCGTTGCAGCTAATGATAATGGTGAAGAGAATGTTCAATCAAAAATAGAATCTGATCTTTCTATTGATGACTATGAAAAAAAGGTACAACAGGAACACAGAAGAGAAGAAATCATCCATTTTCAAAAGGTGCTAGTTGAATTCGGATTAACGTTTTCGGAGCTGGTAGAAAATTCACCGAAACATGTGGATGCTAGGCAAAATGCGATGCTTGTTGCGAAAACATTGGTAGAAGAAGAAGGTCTTATTCAGATATTATTTGATAAAAAACAGTTACCAATTAAGCAATTAGAGGCAAAAGTGGATGTTAGTAGAAAGACAATAGAGAGAAATCGTAAATATATAATTGCAATGGCCATAATTATGGCGGGGGATTACTTGTATTTAAAAGATTATATAAAGGGGGTGCTCGAGGCATGAGAAAAGGTGTAATAATGGAGATAAACAATGACTTATTAACAATGCTAACACCAGAAGGCGAATTTCTTAAAGCGAGAAAACAAGATACTCACTATGAAATCGGAGAAGAAATTGATTTTTTTCCGGTCACAGTTACAGCTGTGGAAACACCTAAAAAGAAATGGTTCCAACTAAATAAACTTAGAGTTGCTCTAATGAGTTCTGCGGCAGCCATTTTATTTTTCATCACAGTAATACCACAAATGATGGCAAATCCAGTGTATGCCTATATGACAATTGATATCAATCCAAGTTTTGAAATTGGTTTAAATAATGAGTTAAAAGTAGTTAGCCTTGATGCACTAAATAATGATGGGGAAAATATACTTCAGGAATATCCTAACTGGAAGAATCAACATATTGACGAAGTTACTGAAAAGATTATTAGTAAGAGTCGTGAACAGGGGTTCCTTATCGATGGGCAAGAAGTTTTAATTACAACTATCTTAAATGAAGAAAAGATTTCAGAAGTTAGTGAAAAGCTAGCAAAAGAAATTCAAGTAATCTCAACAACCTATAAACAGAAGCAGATTGAAATCACAGCTGTTGAGAGTGACATTGAAACAAGAGAGAAAGCTCAGAAGCAAGGGGTATCTACTGGGAGATTGCTTCAACTGGAAAATAAACTACCTGTTAAAGAAAAGGTAGAAGCACCAGAAGACAATACAGGTGAAAAACCTGCAGATGATGATGATAAAAAGGAAATTGTAAAAGAAGAAGATAAAGAAGCGGATGAGAAAGAAGCCGAAAAAGCTATATCTGATGCTGAGAAGAAGTTAGAAAAAGAAATCGAAAAAGCTGTGAAAGAGGCAGAAAAAGCGATTGAAAAGGATAAAAAGAAAGATGAAATCCTTGATAAAGTAAAATCCAATATAGAAAATTCAAATATGCCTGATCATATTAAAGAGAGATTAAAAAACAAGCTAGAGGAAAAACGCTCGAAGCAAAAAGGCAAAGATAAGAATGATGATAATGACGATGAAGATGATGATGATCGTGATCGTGATGAAGACGATGATAAGCCTGGCAAAGGCAAAGGTCGGGATAAAGATGAAGACTAAGGAATCCAACTAATTGGTTGGGTTCTTTTTTTGAATTGGTGTGGATTCGGACAGGTTTCATCTGCCTCAGAAGCAACCTGTCTGAATAACCCAAGGATTCGGACAGGTTTGATCCGCCTCAGAAGCAACCTGTCTGAATTAACCATGGATTCGGACAGGTATAATCTGCCTCCGTAGCAACCAGTCTGAATAACCCGTAGATTCGGACAAGTTTCGTCCGCCCCCGAAGTAACCTGTCTGAATAACCCAAGGATTCGGACAGGTATCATCCGCCTCCGTAGCAACCAGTCTGAATAACCCCAAGAATTCGGACAGGTTTTATGCGTTCTCCGAAGTAACCAGTCTGAATAACCCCAGAATTCGGACAAGTTTCGTCCGCCCCCGAAGTAACCTGTCTGAATAACCCAAGGATTCGGACAGGTATCATCCGCCTCCGTAGCAACCAGTCTGAATAACCCCAAGAATTCGGACAGGTTTTATGCGTTCTCCGAAGTAACCAGTCTGAATAACCCCAGAATTCGGACAGGTTTCAAGCGTCCCCGAAGTAACCTGTCTGAATAACCCGTGGATTCGAACAGGTATCATGCGCGTCCATAGTAACCAGTCTGAATAACCCAGTTTCCATCCGCCTCCGAATTAACCAGTCCGAATAGACCAAGGATTCAGATAGTCCACCCCAGACCTAAATCAAAATAAACCTAGGAAAGAAATCTTCCCTAGGTTTTTAGCCAAGTATTTAATTGTAGAAGGTGTCTACATTATTTAAGGTTTGTCGCCTGAGCTTGAGCAATCAGACGTTTAGTGATTTCTCCACCAACAGAGCCATTTGCACGAGCTGTAGTGTCTGAACCAAGTTTAACTCCAAATTCTTGAGCAATCTCTTCTTTAAATGCATTAAGTGATTGTTCAACTCCAGGCACAAGTAGTTTATTGCTTCTAGCCATAATTTATTCATCTCCTTGCTATCATTGTGCAACGTATATCGTTGCATTTCTTAGTATGAGTAGACAAAGAGAAATCATACTGGAAATGGTTTCTTATTTTAATAAATTTCATCTTTCATTAGTAAGGCCGTCTGCAAATAATGATGAGCTCGCATTTTATAGGCAGAGGCATGAACAGCGAAAATAGCTAACACCATTACATTTTTTACAATTTCCTGTTCATGCGGGTCCAAGGTACAATGCTTTTCAATATAGTTGACTACTTCCTTCTCAACCCATGATTTATTTGAATTCTCGAATGTTGCCAGGTTATTGGTTTTGACTAGCTTATCAAAGATAAAGGCATATCCATTGTAAAATGAAACAGGGTCAATTAAGTCATCATGACGGTCTTCTAAATTATTAAAAACAAGGGACAGTACTCTGCGAATTGAATCAAAATCTAAGACCATTTTTAAGTCTTCAACAATAAGAATCATAACCGCTTGATCAATAGAATACTTTTTCCCATTCAATGGGGAACCGATCAATTGCTTTACGTCTCGTTTAACCCAGTTTTGAACTGCAGTAGAGGTAACCCCAGCAAATTCGATTTCGTTCCCTATCGTGGCAATTTCATTTAAAGAAAAACCATATATGTTGCTTCTTCTTCTTTTTAACTTCTTCAGGATAGATAAAAGCCCAATTTGCCCAATTTGGCCAATGTCATATTTCTCTTTTATGATAGAGATACATTCATCAATTGTGCCAGCTCTAAGTAGAGTAAAAACCTGTGATACCATCAGACGATTACATTGAAAAGTTTTCATAAAATACACCTCGAGATATTCGTAAAACCCATACATTAACAACATCTATAGCTTGTTAAATTAATTGCAATTTTTATAATCTAGCTCTATAATAAGTTCATATGAACTTAAAATCAAGAGGTGAAAAACATGGGGAAACGATTGTTTTTATTAATTGCTACTAATATTCTTGTCATGGTGACAATTGGTATCATTCTTTCAATCCTACCAATTGGCTCTTATGTTACAGCAAGTGGTAGTTTAGATTTAGTTACATTACTAATATTCAGTGCAGTTATTGGTTTTAGTGGTGCCTTTATTTCATTATTAATGTCACGTTGGATGGCAAAGATGATGATGGGTGTAAGAGTTTTAAAAGAATCAGATTCTTTATCTCCAATGGAAAGAGAACTAGTAGAAAGAGTGCACAAGCTTTCTAGAGCTGCGGGTATCACGAAGATGCCTGAGGTAGGTATTTATAATTCTCCAGAGGTAAATGCTTTTGCTACTGGGCCTTCTAAA
Source organism: Cytobacillus suaedae (assembly GCA_014960805.1). Classification (GTDB taxonomy): domain Bacteria; phylum Bacillota; class Bacilli; order Bacillales; family Bacillaceae_L; genus Bacillus_BV; species Bacillus_BV suaedae. Next base: position 1,145,972 of record CP063163.1, read on the forward strand.
AATAAATCATTAGTTGCGGTTTCAACTGGATTACTACAGGAAATGGATTATGATGCGGTTGAGGGTGTTCTTGCCCATGAGGTTGCACATATTGCAAATGGCGATATGGTAACAATGACACTATTACAAGGTGTAGTAAACACATTTGTAGTCTTCTTTGCTCGTATTGTTGCATGGGGTGTTTCTCGATTTGTAAGAGAAGATATCGCACCGATTGTACATTTTATTGCGATTATTGTGTTCCAGATCCTATTCTCTATTTTAGGAAGTATCGTTGTACTTGCTTACTCAAGATACCGCGAGTTTCATGCTGATACTGGAGGGGCAGATCTTGCAGGTAAAGATAAAATGATTCATGCACTTCGTTCGCTTCAACAGTACACAAACCGTGTAAATACTGAGCAGTCATCTATTGCAACATTAAAAATAAACAACAAAAAGGGTTCGACTATGTTATTCTCAAGTCACCCTGATTTAAATGAGCGTATTCGTCGATTAGAAGCAAAATAATAGAAGGGGATATCAAGTGTGAACTTGATATCCCCTTTTTTATTATTAGTTAACTATAGCAAGAGAAAAGTCTTGTGTACCTGAAGGAACATTATATGCCTGAATCTCGATGGTATATGTTCCTGCTTCTGATAAATTAAGAAACACGTTTTCGACATTGTTTGTTCCGTCCCAATTATTATTGTATGGGCTGGAAAAATCGTTTCCGACATACTGCTTTCCGCTTGGAGAAGTAATGACTAAATCAAGGTCATTGACCAATGCTCGTGATGCAGATGGATTACCAGGATAGTCAGTCCATACAAGCGATAGTTTTAATGGATCACTTCCATCAGCAGTAAAAGAGTATTTAGCTACTTCGCCTGTGCGAAGAGCTCTAGTCTCATTTATATAACCTACATTTAACGAATTAGCTAATTGAACTCTTCCCCAGCCTTGATCATAGAAGGACTGGTTTAAATCCTGGGCCCCGACCACTAACGCTGCTTTTAGTAAAGAAGGTTTTGGTGTAACTCCACGATTTTCTATAAAATGTTCTCTAAGTAATGCTACTGTACCAGCTACAAGTGGAGTAGCCATTGATGTACCACCCATATACGCATATTTACTATTATAATTTGCCCAAAAGGAAGTATCAGGTGCTAGTGAAGAACGTGATGAGAGAATAAAGGTTCCAGGTGCTGTTACATCCGGCTTGATTCTTCCATCTGTAGTGGGTCCTCTTGAAGAAAATGATGCAACTTGATTGATATTATCTGAGTTTGTACCGAAGCTAGGACGGTAATTCTCAGTTGCACCAACAGTTATTGCGTTCTTTGCTGAGCCTGGTGAACTAATTGTTTGGCGTCCCGAGCCTTCATTTCCAGCTGCAAAAAGTATTGTCATATCATTGTTCCAAACATACTCATCTACTTCTTTTGATTCCGTTGTGTATGCACCATTTACTGGAGCACCCCATGAGTTTGTATGAATTCTCGCACCGGCGTTATACGCTTGTGAAAAGAGGGTATTTAAATTTGTTGGGATTCCACCAAGGCCTCCATTGCTGTCCATGATTGATTGGAAGACAAGATTTGCTTTAGGAGCCATCCCTTTAAAGCTTGCATCTCCTAGTACTGACCCTGCAACATGTGTGCCATGTCCATTTGGATCATTAGCATTACCACTACGACCTAGCGCATATAAAGCTGTAATTTTTCCTCTAAAAGATTCGTGCATTGTACTATCATTTCTACCATTGTCTAGTCCGGTATCGGCAACAGCAACGGTTTGGCCAGAGCCATCAAGGCCATATGATGATTGAGATGTACCAACCTTTAGAATCCCAGCTGCCTCGTTATTCATTAGTTTATGGTCAGATACTTTTGCAATGTATTTAATTTCATTCTGGATTCCATATTGAATAAGTTCTTCTAACCCATTCACCTGAATGGTTTGTTCTTCGCCTTTAAAAGAGGCTACTGTTGCCTTAATTAACCCAGAAGCTCCTTTTGAAAAAAGTTGTGGATCAAACTTGTATAGTGGTAAGTAAGGTGTAACTGAGTCAACTGTCGGTAGGCTTGTCAGATTTTCTAGCTTGTCAACTTCAGCTTTTATTGTAAATGCAAAATCTGGAATATAGTCTAAGACCTCAACGCCTAACTTCTCCAGATCTTTTAAATCTTGCTCCGTAACGGGGCCGTTAAACTGAAGAACATGTAATTTATTATCTTCAGGAACTGCTTCAAGTTTTTTCTTAATACCTGGTGGAATGTGTACATTTGAAGTGTGGATTAAAAACTGAGCCTTCCCCAAATTTGGTGCTTTTTTAGCATGATGCAACATTTCTACACCAATTAACTCCAATTCGTTTGATTCTGAGGATGAAGCGGGTGCTGGAGCCTGGATGGCTAAAGAAGCAACTAACGCCGCAGTAGTAAGTGTAGCAAACACTTTTTTTAACATTGACTCATCTCCTATCCGTAATTTTAGAGTCAGTAAGGCCTTACGCTCTATAACTAACAGTAACAGAGATTTAAAATTCTGTGTATTGTGAAAATTGGTGTATTTTTAGTGGATAATTAGTCTGATTTATGGGGGGATTTTCCTCCTAGGAAGATTGTCATAATCAGGGAAAATGAATTTTTTTACAACAAAACATATCCTTTGGAGCTACTACGAATCGCAAGTTTCTGTACAAACTTGAAAAAAAAGCCATATAAAACAAACTATATTATATAGGCTCCCTGTACTAACTGAAGTTTCTTTGTGTTATAGTAGGAAAATAATAAGAATTAAAAGGACTGACAGAATAGATGCTTAAAAAGGTTTTAAGATTTTTACATAGGCTTACTCCAGCACAACTGATTGTAACCTTCTATTTTATTGCGGTATCGGTGGCTGTTGCCTTAATATCCCTACCTATAGCACATAAGCCTGGGGTAGATCTGTCTTTTATGGATGCACTTTTTACAGCTGCAAGTGCAGTGAGTGTAACAGGCCTGTCTACGGTTTCAATAGCAGATACTTTTAGTGTGCAAGGAGTGTTTATTTTAGCCTTTGTTTTACAATTTGGCGGGATCGGAATTATGACCCTTGGAACGTTTATTTACCTGGTCATTGGAAGAAAGATTGGGTTAAGGGAAAGAAGATTGATTCAGGTGGATCAAAACCAATCCAATTTATCAGGATTAGTTAAACTACTAAAGTCTATAATCATCATTATTTTATTAATAGAAGCTATCGGTACATTAATACTTGGTACCTACTTTAGAAAATATTATCCAACGTGGGAAGAGGCTTTCTATCAAGGTTTCTTTGCAGCAGTGAGTGCGACTACAAATGGAGGATTTGACATTACTGGAGCTTCAATGATTCCATTTGCAAATGATTATTTTGTTCAATTTATAACAATTATCCTAATTACGCTAGGAGCAATTGGGTTCCCTGTTCTAATAGAAGTTAAGGATTTCCTTAGTCAAAAGAATGGTCGTTTTCGCTTTACTCTTTTCACAAAGCTGACAACGATTACCTTTATGGGGTTAATTGTAAGTGGAACAATACTTATTCTTATCCTGGAATTTAATCATTTCTTTGCAGGTAAGTCGTGGCACGAATCCTTTTTCTATGCTCTGTTTCAGTCCGTGACGACAAGAAGTGGTGGTTTAGCCACAATGGATGTAAGTGAATTTACACTTCCAACGCTTCTAGTGATTTGTGGATTGATGTTTATCGGTGCTTCACCAAGTTCAGTCGGAGGTGGAATTCGAACCACCACTTTTGCGTTAAATTTGTTATTTCTGTTTCATTTTGCAAGAGGAAAGAAATCAATCAAAATATTCAAACGTGAACTACATGAAGATGATATTATCAAGTCATTAGTTGTAACCATGATGGCCTTTATCATTTGTTCTGTTTCAATCATCATCCTATCAATTACTGAACAGCATCATTCCTTAATTGAAATTGTTTTTGAGGTTTGTTCGGCCTTCGGTACTGTTGGCTTGTCAATGGGAATCACCCCTGACCTCAGTGTTATTGGGAAGTTTCTTATCATACTCAATATGTTTATAGGAAGAGTGGGTATATTAACCTTCTTGTTCTTACTAGGTACAAAAGGTGCTGAAGTGAATTACCATTATCCAAAGGAAAGAGTTATTATCGGCTAATTTTTTTAGGAAACGATCCAAGCTATTGGGTCGTTTCCTTTTTATGACAAAATAAAAATAGTGCTTTAGACAAATAGTAAGAAGGTTAATGTAATGTGATAAGGAAGGATTAAAAATGGAATATTCGAAAGAACTATCCTATAACAAGCGAGTTGCAAACAAGAAGAAGCACAATGGAAAACGCTGGGCTATCGTTTCAATTGCATCCATTCCATTAATTATGACGTTGGGAAACTCTATGTTAATTCCAGTTTTACCTTTGTTTGAAAAAAAGCTCGGTATCAGTTCTTTGCAATCAAGTATGATCATTACACTTTATTCAGTTGTTGCGATTTTTCTAATTCCAATAGCGGGTTATTTATCGGATCGAATCGGTAGGAAAAAGGTTATTATACCGAGTTTAATAATAGCTGGGGTAGGCGGTATCATCGCAGCATGGGGTACGTGGGCTTCTGAAAATCCTTATACTTTCGTTTTAATTGGTCGGATTTTTCAAGGTGTAGGTGCAGCAGGAGCAGCACCGATTGTCATGCCTTTAGTTGGTGATATGTTTAGGGATGAAGATGAGGTCAGTAGTTCATTAGGTGTGATTGAAACGTCAAATACGTTTGGAAAGGTGTTAAGTCCTATACTAGGAGCTGCATTAGCTAGTATTTTATGGTATTCACCCTTTCTTGCATTCCCGGTGTTTTGTCTTATTTCCATTTTGTTAATGAGTTTTTTAGTGAAAACTCCAGATACAACTGAGGAGCCACCTCATTTTGGTGAATTTATCAGCAAAATAAAGGATATCTTCATGGAGAAAGGTCGTTGGATATATGCCGTCTTTGCGATTGGCTGTATACTAATGTACGTTTTATTTGGTGTCCTTTTTTATTTATCAAGTACATTGGAGGATAACTATGGAATTGATGGTTTAAAGAAGGGATTAATATTGGCCATCCCTCTTGCCTCACTCTGTCTAGCGTCCTTTATTACAGGAAAAAAGATAAGCAAAAATAAAGTATTAATGAAATGGCTTACGTTTATAGGCCTTGTACTATTAGCTACGGGAGTATTCATCATCAGCTTTTCAGAAAACTTGTGGTATTTACTATCCGTATTTTTCTTATGTGGAATTGGAATTGGGATGTCGTTACCTTGCTTGGATGCCTTTTTGACAGAAGGCATTGAAAAATCACAACGTGGTACGATTACCTCCATTTATAGTTCAATGCGATTTATAGGTGTAGCAGTTGGCCCACCCGTATTTGCTATCTTAATGGAAAATTCCCGTCTCTTAATGTTTTATAGTACAACGGCTATTTGTATTTTAGCTGGCTTAATTAGCCTCTTTGCAATTAAGCCAAAACAAACAAGTTAATATAAGAAAAAAATTAGCCCCAATCAAATTGTGATTGGGGCTAACTTATTTAGTCTTTTCCGTATCCAACATCCTTATCTGGGTGCATAAAAGGAACACCTTTGGGACGTCTTTTACTTTCGAGAAGCTCTCGGTTTTCAGTTGTATTCCACCCAATGTCATTAGTTGGATGTACCCATTCGTCTCCAGCCATGATGGATGGATCAACCTCGTCGCTCCAATTATTTAATGGGGAATTAGGTGAATCATAAAAGCTATCTCCAATAACTACCCCATGCTCATTTTCGAAAGGTTCTTGCATTTTAATACCTGTTCCTTTAAACGAAGGTGCACTTATTTGATGAGGTTGTGTTTCATCTAATATGGGTGAATCAATCTCAATTTTTTCTTCTTTTTTCTTTTTTGCCATGGTATCACCACTCTCCATATAGGATTCAATTTTAGTATGAGCATATGAAATAAATATATGAGTCGAATATGGACAAACTAAGCGAGAGGTCATCTCATTATAACTACCATAGGGGGAGATACGAATGAAGCGAAAAGTAGCAAGAGACGCAGCAAGAAAATCAGCATTTACTCCAACAGAAAGCCTTCCAGACAATGAGTTTTCAGCAGAGGTTGGATATGAGAACCCAGCAAAAGGGGCAAATCGCAATTCAAAAAAAGGCAACAGTACAGGAGAATAGGCGATGAGAAAAGAAGTTAAGCACAAAAAGCATGCAGGCGATAAAAACCATGTAATGTCAAAGGATTTGCTAAAAGAAGAATTTGGCCATGAAATGGGAGATCCTAATTCAGCCAAAGCTTATGAGCTATTAGCAGATGCGAATCGAAAAGAGAAGAACGATAAGAAGAAGTAGAATGAAAAAAGCTGACTCAATTAATCGCTATAAAACGATTTAGTGAGTCAGCTTTTCAATGTCATATCACTATACTAGAGAGTTGCATTACTCATATTTGTGGTGAAAATTTCAGCATGAGGTTCATACGGATCAAAATACACAAGCATCATTGTTTCTGTCTCTATAATCTTCCCAGACTGCAAGTATTCTCCTAAATCGAATGGCAATGTCTCTAAAACAGTGTGCTTAAATATATCCTTTTCAGATAGGTTAAGCTCTAAAAACGCTTCCCCTAAAATGGAAGGACTTTCAAGGATGTTACGATAATGAGCGGATCTAGATTCCTTTGTCATCATATCCGTCCACCATGGTTTTCTAGGCTTATACTTATGATTCTTCAAGTAATCATATTTCATAAACCCTTCAATGATTGAAATGTTCGCTACACCCTTCGCACTCATAAACTCGTGAAGCCTTTTAAACAAATCTTCCAGCTGATGACCAATTCTTGACCATCCTTGTTCTTCCCAATATGATCCAAATTGCTGGAAGAAATCGAAAGGAGTTTCAAACACGTTAGTAACTAGGTATTCAATGGTTGCATCCATCCTGTGATCATTCCAGTATTTTTCGAGAACATCTTCAACTTGCTTAATTCGAATGATATCTTCAAATGGAAGGATATTGTTTCTTAGGATTTCATAGGGTGAATGATCCATATAAACATATCCATGGTCCTCTGCACGTAGGCGTAAGCCTGTCCCACGTAACATCTTTAAAAATCCTAGCTGAAGCTCTTCGGGACGCATCTCAAACACATCATTAAAGGTTTGACGGAAAGAATGATAATCCTCTTCAGGCAGTCCAGCTATTAAATCAAGATGCTGGTCAATTTTACGACCATCTTTTACAAGGGTAACTGTTCGTTTAAGCTTATTAAAGTTTTGTTTCCTCATAACTAATTCATTCGTTAAGTCGTTTGTTGATTGGACACCAATTTCAAAACGGAATAACCCTGCAGGTGCATTCTCATTTAAAAATTCAATAACCTCAGGTCTCATAATGTCAGCGGTAATCTCAAACTGAAACACAGTACCTGGTCGATGTTCATCAATTAAAAATTGGAACATCTCCATAGCATAACTTCGACTAATATTGAACGTACGATCTACGAACTTAATCGTTTTGGCTCCATTGTCCATTAGGAATCGGATATCATCTTTTACTTTTTCGCGATCAAAGTAACGAACACCAACTTCAATAGAAGACAAACAGAATTGGCAACTAAATGGGCACCCTCTGCTTGTTTCAATATAGGTAACACGTTTTGAAAGCTGCGGAATATCCTCCTCAAAACGGAATGGAGAAGGAATTTCTTTTAAATCTAATTTATTCCGTTGTGGATTAATTTTATATTTGTCATTTTCTTTAAAAGCAAGGCCACTAACTTCTGTTACGCTTTCTTGGCTTTGCAATTTAAAGAGAAGCTGCTTGAAGGTTTCCTCGCCTTCACCAATAACAATATAATCAACCTCTGGTATACGTTCAAGCCATTCTCTTACATCATAAGTTACCTCAGGACCACCAATAACAATAGTAAGTGAAGAGTCAATTTTCTTTAACATTTTTATAACCTTAATCGTCTCTTCAATGTTCCAAATATAACAACTAAAACCAATAACATCTGGTTTTTTACTATAAAGGTCAGTAACAATATTCATAATCGGGTCTTTAATTGTATATTCGGCGAGCGCAATATCGAATTCAGGAGCAGCATATGCCTTTAAGCATCGAATCGATAAACTCGTATGAATGTATTTAGCATTTAATGTACTTACAACTATATTCATTTTTTTTCCTCATTTCTAGGGCGAAAAATCTAACTATACAAACCATTATTCTATCATATTTTAGACAATTAAGTATGGATAAAAACATGGGAAAAAGAAAAAGATATTATGATTGTCCTCATAAAGTAATGGATAAGAAGGAGAAAGATGGTAATTAATTCCCAGAATAGATTAACCAGTATTTTACATACTAACAACAAGAACAAGATCTGGAGGAAACACTATGCATGTAGGAATAACCATTGCTGTCCTATTGGTGGTCTACTGGAAAGCTGACTGGAGAAATTGGAAGCATTATCATCCAACCCTTTTATATGTTGTAATTTGTAATCTGTTATATAACTTCTTATGTGCGGAATATTTACTATGGAAGTATAATCCCGATTTCTTTTTCAATCATAATAGTGTCGAAATTGCTTATTCCTTTATTGTTCTTCCAGGAGTAGCACTACTTGTTTTAAGTGGCTATCCATATGAGACAAATTTTAAGAAGCAAACAATATATATAGTAAAATGGGTTGTACTTTCCCTACTAGTGGAGAGTATCGTTGTAGCTACTGGCTTTTTAGAGTTTAATAGGGGTTGGAAGTATTGGATGGAAATTCCTTTTTACCTTGTTATGTATAGTTTAATCCGTTTACATCATACAAAGCCACTTCTTACCTATTTATTTTCCATTATTATTATTGTCTTTTTAATGAACGCATTTGATGTCCCATTTTCGGTTCCTATTGAAAAGCGTTAGTAAGGAGGTATCATATGGGCTATGAAAAAATTGAAAAATCCCAGAAAATATTAGTGGAATTAGAATTTCAGTATTGGTTAGAAAACTCTTTATTCACTCCTGCCTGGTGGGTGCTACTTGCTGCAGCCATTATTCCTTGGATCGTATGGTATAAATTTGTTGATCGATCGAGATTTCTAGAGATTGTCCTTTTTGGCCTGATTTGGGTGATTACTGCAACTGTATTAGATGAAATTAGTTCGACATGGATGTTATGGTCTTATCCAAGGAAGCTCTTCCCCATTGTTCCTCCTTTAATCCCTGCTGACCTTACAATTGTTCCTGTAGTGTTTATGTTTGTTTATCAATATACGGCAACCTTTAGGCTGTATATGGTTTGGTCAATTATAGTTAGTGCAGTGTTCTCGTTTGTGATAGAAGTTATTTTTGTCCACTTTCATTTATTTAAAATGTATCAGTGGGAACATTGGTATTCATTTATCAGCTTCATAATTGTGGCTGCGATTATAAAGGGGATACATCATAGATTAATAAAGAATTTCTCAAAAACACCTATTGAATAGTAACATTTTCCGTAGGTGTTTTTTTAGCTATAAATGTTGTTGCATTTCCTCTCCTATAATGAAAAAGATAGAATGACAGGAAAATTTAACTGAATATATTTTCTTATTCGACAATTTAATCTATAATGAATAGAAACAATAGTTAGATTATTTGGATTTGTGTTAAAAATTGTCGTAACAAGGGGGTAGGGTTTGGTGAAATTTATAACTAGACGATCGAAGGAGAAAAAGAATAAAACTGAAAGTAACATGAAAGCTCCTAAGCCTAAAAAAGTGAAAAGAACATTTGTTAGCTGGAAAAACTTAAAATTGGGACAAAAATATGGTTCAGCCTTTTCGCTTACTCTTTTCTTGTTTAGTATCTCGGCCATCATTATTTTCCTACAGTTATCGTCAGTACAAGATAAAATGACTGAGGTAGACAAAAGTGCTGATAACTCAATTGCCATTACCGAAATGGCATCTGTGTTTCAACAGCTTGGAAGTGAAATTAGTATTTACATAGCAAACAGCAATATTAAACATGTTACCTCTTTCCAAGAGTTAACCACACAGTTTTCTAAATTAGAACAAGAAATTAGACCCCAACTCGTCAATGAAAACCATGTGACTATTTTTAATAAAGTGGTAGCAAATCAGCGAGAGTTGATCCAATTATTTGCAGATGATGTCATGCCTGCCGTGAAGGCCCAACAAGCACTTGACTCTATGAAGGCTAGCAATGAGGCGAATGAAATTATTAATAATACGGTAATCATGCTTACTGATTTAAGAGGTCAACTGAAAGTAGAAAGTGAAAAAGCAGTAGAATCTGTTGGAGCAAGTGTAGCGTCAACAATCCTTATCCTTATAGCTTCTATTCTAGTTTCTGGAATCTTGGGAACGATAAGCCTACTAATCATAGGAAGGATGCTTAAGAAACAATTCTCTAAACTTATTAAGACATCAGAAGAAATAGCAAATGGAAACCTGAATGTTGACTCAATCAACTCAGATGCAAAAGATGAGATTGGATTACTTAGTCAATCTATTGACACTATGAGAGAAAGCCTTCAAGCGATGATCCAGGAAATTTTGTCTGTCTCTTCACATGTAACTGACAAGAGTACGGAGTTAACAACTACGTCATCTGAGGTAAGAGCAGGTAGTCAGCAAGTTGCATCAACCATGCAAGAATTATCCACAGGTGCTGAGGAACAGGCGCATTCATCTTCTTTACTTGCACAGATGATGGAGGAGTATGTTACCAAAATTAATACTGCAAATGAAAGTGGAAGTAGAGTTCATAAGTCATCCCTAGCTGTTCTAGAGCTAACCGAAAAAGGAAATGAGGCTATGAATTTATCAACCTCACAAATGAGCAAAATCAATGAACTTATGAAAGCCTCTGTAAACAAGGTTAAAGGACTAGATGAGCAAACGAAGCAAATCTCTACCCTTGTACAAGTAATTCGAGAAATTGCAGAGCAAACAAATTTACTCGCTTTGAATGCTGCGATTGAGGCAGCAAGAGCAGGAGAGCATGGAAGAGGCTTTGCAGTTGTTGCGGATGAGGTGAGAAAGCTTGCTGAGCAGGTGGCTCATTCAGTTAAAGATATTCGAGAAATTGTTTCTAGTATCCAACATGAATCGAATGATGTTGCAAACTCCTTACAAGCCGGATATAAGCAAGTCGAAGAAGGTACACTTCAAATAGAAGACACTGGTCAGACGTTTAAAGACATAAATTTAGCAGTTAAGACTATGACTGGAGATATACATGATATTTCTACGAATCTTGCTACAATTGCAGATAGTACTGCTAAAATGAATCAATCAATTGAAAATATTGCATCTGTCTCGGAACAAGCCGCTGCAGGGATTGAACAAACGTCAGCGTCGGTTCAAGAAACAAATGGTTCAATGGAACTAATTGCAGGAAGTGCTGAGACACTCTCGGATTTGGCAGATCAGCTTAACTCCATGATTAGCAAATTTAAACTATAGAAAAAAAGGACGCCAGTATAGGGAATTATATACTGGTTTTTTTATGTAGTTGAGAAGGCGTGTAATAGTAGCGAAACTGAGGTAAGTCCCTTGGGTACATTTTCATATTTTCATAAAAGTTACTAAGAATGATGTTAAACGATGCAGGAAAATGTTGAACCATGTAGAATATATTTTTAAACACAATGAAATTTTGGGGACATAGAATTGTAAGGGGGACATCAGCTTGAATCTGATAAAAAATGAAACCGACTATCAGAAGCTATTGGTTAAAGTTCAAGCGTTGGAGATGGAAAACCAATCCTTAAAATACGAGAATGATCAGTTAAAGGTTACTTACGATCAAGTTGAAAAAGATTGGTTAGAAAATGAGCAGATGTTCAAGGACCTATTCCATAGATCTCCAGATGGAATTCTTATCTTGAATGAATTGGGTCAAATCGTAGATGCTAACCCTTCATTTTGTAAAAGCTTAGAAATGAAGAAAAGGCAACTATTACATGTTTCACTTGTAGATTTAATTGAATGTAAGTATAAATATAAAGCTGAAAAAATAACTAACGTACTATTTAAGAATGGAAAGGTTCGAGGTGATCTTCCTCTTGAAACGTTAGATGGAGAGAAACGAATTTTTGATTTTACGGGTACAACGAATACCTATAATAACCTGTATACCTTGATATTACGTGACATCACTGATAAAAGAGCGATGGAAAATGAACTGAGAAAAAGTGAAGAGCGTTTTCGAGATATGTTTGAGCATGCGATAGAGGCCATTATTATTTGGGATGATAACTTTAAAATCATTAGAGCAAACGAGTCAGCGAGTCGGATGTTTGAATTATCTATAGAGAAATTATTGGAGCATTCCTTACTTGATTTCGTAAAGAATGCTGAAGAGTATCAAGCCTTAGTTGATGAATTCTATTATAAAGGTCAAATTAGAGACGAACTTCCTTTTAATATGCCAAATGGGGAAGAAAAACAGCTGGAATTTACATCTAAAAAGCATGTGATCGATGGATATAACATGACTGCTTTCAGGAATGTTAGTGAAAGAAAAAGAATGGTAAAAGAATTAATAGATAGTGAACTTAAATTTCGAAAAATATTTGATTCAGTAATGGATGGTATTATTCTTCTAAACAATAACTTTAAAATTATTGCTATCAATCCGGTTGCTGCATCAATCCTTGAGGTTTCCGATGTTGCAACAATTGGAAAAAAACTTGACGATATTATTGATTTACCAGATGGAAGTTTTGATGAAAACTTTGTGAAGCAAATGCATTATAAAGGAGAAAAGGAATTTATCCTCCATAATGGTAAGGAGAAAATAATTGAGTATGCCTACAAAAGGCAGATGATATCAAATGTGCATATGGCATTGTTTCGAGATGTAACGGATAAAAAGGAAATGGAAGAGCGCTTACGTAAGTCAGATACACTTTCAGTGGTGGGAGAGTTAGCTGCTGGGATTGCCCATGAAATTCGAAACCCAATGACGGCTCTAAAAGGATTTATCCATTTACTTCAAGCAAGCGTTAAAGAGGATTTCTCAATGTACTTCGATGTTATTACAACCGAGTTAAAACGGATTGAATCTATTATTACTGAATTTTTAATTTTAGCAAAACCTCAGGCCCTACAATACGAGAAAAAAGACTTAACAAAGGTCATGTCTGATACAATAGAGTTGTTACGGCCTCAGGCAACCCTAGGTAATGTACAGATCATCTTTCAGCATAATGACCCACTACCAGAGATGTATTGTGAGCCTAACCAATTAAAGCAGGTATTTATAAATATTATTAAAAATGGAATTGAGGTCATGCCTAAGGGTGGCTCAATCTTTGTAAAGATGTTTCAGGAGGATCCTGATCATCTTGTCATTTCAATTGCGGATCAGGGCTCTGGCATCCATAAAGATAAATTAAAAAGACTTGGTGAGCCTTTCTACACGACGAAAGATCGAGGAACAGGCCTTGGCTTAATGGTAAGCTATAAAATTATTGAAGAACATAAAGGAAAGATAGATGTAACTAGTGAAGTTGGGGTAGGTTCAGTATTTAGAATATCCTTACCACTTTCTAACTGTTAAAAAACGGTTTTTAATCGTTTTTTTAATCGACCAAATAACCTTACTTATGGTATAATTCATGGAAAATATTTTATAATATTTTCCATTTTTCTTTTGCTGTAAGCCTCTATAGGAGGGGATTTTTTGGAAATTGAGTCTATTATGTTAATTGTTAAAGAATATGGATACATTGCTTTGTACTTCGTGTTATGGCTAGGATTTTTTGGTTTACCTGTGCCCAACGAAGTGATTGTGATGACCAGTGGGTTTATCACATCGAAAAGTCTACTTCAACCTTTGCCTGCATTTATCGTAACATTTGCAGGAGTGATGAGTAGTCTAACAACTCTTTATTGTTTAGGGAGATTTAGCTATCATTCTATTCATCCAAAATTAATGAAAAACAATCGTATGAAAATTTATATGGAAAAATCTGAAGTGCTAATCGGTAAGTATGGGCCAGTTGCTCTTATTTTCGGCTATTTCTTTCCTGGTGTAAGGCATTTTATCCCGTTTATGGTTGGGAGCTCCAAGATGGATTTTAGTAAGTTTGCCTTATTTGCTTATACTACTGGTTTCATCTGGTCTTTAGCCCTTTTTACAGGTGGTTATTATTTTGGAAATTCTATTGAAAGGATTGGAGAGGTGCTTTATACGGGTGGTGTAGTTGGCATTATTTCAATCGTACTTATGATTTCAACCATTTTACTTGTTAGAAAAAGAAGGGCAAAACGAACAGCGCTTAAAGATGTTTAGGAGGAAATGTAGTTGGAATATAAATTAGTATCTATTAATGTAGGAAAAGCACAACGAGAACTCTATAAAAAGAAAGAGATTGCAACTGGTATTTATAAAAAGCCAATTGAAGAAGAAGTGTTTGTCTCAACAGTACAAATCGGTGGTGATCAACAGGCTGATTTAGTGAATCATGGTGGAAAAGATCAAGCGATCTGTGCATATTCATTTGAGCACTTTGATTATTGGGAGAATACATTAAAGCAACCATTTACAGTTGGTGCGTTCGGAGAGAATTTCACAATTCAAGGCTTAAATGAAGAGAACGCACATATTGGGGATATATTTGAAGTTGGAGAGGTTAGGATACAGATTAGTAACCCGCGTCGTCCTTGTTATAAACTTGGAAATCGTTATAAGATTGAGGAATTACCAGTCCTAGTTCAACAAACTGGCTATACTGGGTTTTATTTTCGAGTATTAAAAGAAGGTTTCATTAAACCAGGACAAAATTTACACTTAATAGAACGGAAGGAAGAGAATCCAACTGTTGCGTATATAAACAAGGTCATCTATCAAGATGAGGACAATGTTCAGGCATTAAAGCAACTAGTTGAAGTTAAGGAATTATCAGAACGATGGAGAGATTCCTTTCAAAAAAAGGTAGAAAAATTACTACTAAATTAGATGGACTTATCATTGGAGTGTTTTACATGCAGCTTAGTCGGCTCGTAAATTTTCATAAAGTAATGGGAGACCCCACTAGAATACGTATTATTGTCCTTTTAGCCAAAGGCCCGCATCATGGACAAGCGCTAGCTGGAAAACTAGGCCTTACCCCGCCTACCATTACTCACCATATAGCGAAGCTAAAAGAAATAGGGATTATTAAGCAAAAAAGAGAAAAGAATACTATTTATTTCTACCTTGATGAAGACCAGTTGAGATTAAAATCACAGGCTATCATTAATACTGCTTATGGAAAAGTAGACGATGATGAAGAAAAGAAGGATGAACACCAACAAGTCCTTTCCAATTTCATAACAAGGGATGGAAAGTTAAAGACCATTCCTGCTCAGCGTAAAAAGAAGCTTATGATCCTTGAGCATTTAGTAAAGGGACTTCAACCTGGAAAAAAATATACGGAGAAAGAAATAAATGAATACATAAAAGACTTCCACGAAGACTATGCAACGATTCGCCGAGAGTTTATAATGTGCTATTTTATGTATCGAGAAGATGGGATATATGAAGTGAATCCGCCAGAAATGTGGGAGAAGATTAAATAAAAAGCGGCCTTTACCAAAAGTCGCTAAAATAAAGGAAGTAGAGAAGACAGCGTAGTTTTTCTCTACTTCCTTTTCTAATTTAATTAGGATTTTTATATTAAGTCACTTAGTTGATTGGAGGGGAAGGCACTTGACTCCTGCGGGAGGTAGAGGAAAGGTCGAGACCCCGCAGAAGGAACAGCGAGGAGGCTCGACTTCCTCCCGATGGGAATTCGCCCTGAAAAAGCCAGCAGTTGGGCTTTTTCATAATTCCCCGCGGAAAGCAAGTGCCTGGACCGGAAATCAACGGACCTTTTACTATTGAATCCTGTATTAAAATTCATAAATGACTAGCCTATAAAAATGAGGGCAGCCCTCGAAGCCATTAAAATGCCTTTTTGGACTGCTCCTTTTTGCTTTTGTTATTGAAATAAACTAGCAATAGATTCCTTATATTCACCATTATAAAGAATTCCTTCTTCTGTAATGATCGCTGTAATTAATTCATTTGGAGTTACATCAAAGGCAGGATTAAAGACATTAATGCCTTCTGGTGCGATTCGGTGTCCATTTATATGTGTTACTTCTTCGGGATTACGCTCTTCAATAGGAATTTCTTTTCCAGATTGAAGGGTGATATCGAAGGTTGACAGTGGTGCTGCTACATAAAAAGGAATGTTAAAGGCTTTTGCGAGAAGAGCGAGGCCAAAGGTTCCAATTTTATTAGCTGTATCACCGTTTGCCGTAATACGATCTGCTCCTACAATGACTGCCGTAATTCCTTTCGCAGCAATGGTGTGTGCTGCCATATTATCCGTAATTAGTGTTACATCTACTCCAGATTGCTTAAGTTCCCAAGCTGTAAGTCTTGAGCCTTGAAGAACCGGACGAGTTTCTGAAGCAAACACTTGAAGGTTAATTCCTTTTTCTTTTGCAAGATGAAAAGGTGCTAGGGCTGTTCCGTAACGTGCCGTTGCAATTGAGCCTGCATTACATATGGTCATTACCTTATCGTTACTTTTAAAAAGAGATAGTGCATTTTCACCGATCTGTCGACAAACCGCCTCGTCCTCAATCTGAATACGGATTGCCTCATGCGTAAGTTTTGTTTTTGCTGCATTAGTTGAAGTAGCATTCTCAACACTTCGAACCATACGATCTAGTGCCCAAAATAGATTAACAGCTGTGGGACGAGAACTAGCTAAGTAATCACGATCTTTTTTTAGCTGAACCTTAAATTCCTCAATTGAATCAACTTCATAATTTTGCGCTGCTAGAGCAAGCCCGAAAGCAGCAGTGATACCTATAGCAGGGGCACCGCGGACTTTTAAGCTAGTAATGCTTTCCCAAACATCTTCTACTGTTCTTAGTTCTAAATACACCGTCTCTAGTGGTAGTTTTTGTTGGTCTAGTAGAGAAATATAGGTTTCATTCCACTCTACTGATCGTGGAATTGTTAAGCTTTCAGTCATGGTGGTCGTCACTCCTTTTTAGTAACTATAACTATTTTGAAAAAAACTACGTATCTCAGTTGGACTATTGATAGTCGAACGATTTAAGATAAGTTCTTTGCCTAGCTGAAGAGCTTGTTGTTTTGCTAGAATTTTAGTATTAAAGTCTTTAATCTGGTCCAAATCAGCAACATGTGCTAGACCAATGGTGCGACGAATAATCTCACAACCAGCAAATCCAATTGTATCTTCAAATATTTGTTTTAGTAAAGAGTCTAAATATCCATCAATCTTTGAGTATGCCTCGACATTGTCTTTTTCCCAAAGGTGAGAGAAGGTATCTACAAAAACAGCCCACGTTTTTTCGATGTGTGAAAAGAGTGGTTCTTGTTTATCCGTTTCTCTTGATAATGCATTAAGTACGAGATTTGCCAAAAATTGACCTATATCAAATCCAAAAGGACCGTAAAAAGCGAATTCAGGGTCTATAACTTTTGTTTCGAGGTCATTGGCAAAAATACTTCCAGTGTGCAGATCACCATGAAGGAGTGCATCTCCTTGTGTTAAGAACTTCTGTTTTA
Source organism: Cytobacillus suaedae (assembly GCA_014960805.1). Taxonomy (GTDB): domain Bacteria; phylum Bacillota; class Bacilli; order Bacillales; family Bacillaceae_L; genus Bacillus_BV; species Bacillus_BV suaedae. The sequence continues at coordinate 1,163,596 of CP063163.1, forward strand.
GTTTTGCCACTTCAAGTTTGAGTTTTGCATCTTCCCAAAACTTTTCAACATCTTCTTGTAGTTCACTTTCGAAATTATTCGTATCAATATTGAAAAAAGGATCTGTAAATACAAGGTCCTCGGTAATTTTACAAAGTTCAGGGTTTGAGAAACGATGAGCCAGTTTCTTTTTCTCCTGAGGGTTTAAAGCAAAATCAGAAGTGTAGAATAGCGTATGAGCTAAATATCTTCCGATATGCTCTGATAAAAGTGGATAATTTTCACCTTTAATTAAGCCGGCACGAGAAATTTCTAAGTGAGATAGGTCCTCCATTACGGTAATGGCGAGTACTTCATCCGTATAGAAAACCCTTGGTACTAAGTCTGGTACAAGATTGTAATACGTTAATAATGCATTACTCTCAATTGTTGCTCGCTTAAGAGTAAGTGGCCAGCTCTCCCCAACAACCTTTGCATATGGCAAGGCTTGCTTAATGATAATGCTTTTATTTGTTTTGTCATCAACGATATGAAAGACAAGATTTAAGTTCCCATCCCCAATTTCCTTTGAACGTAAAGCAGCACCTTGGTCAAAAAGGCCTAATTTAGTTGCTAGTGAAATAGCTGATGTTTCTGTTAAAGGCTCGTAAGTAGAGTGTTGAATTGATAAAGACATATGTGAATAACCTCCAAAGTAAGTATAGTTTTGTTTAAGGTTCGGAGGCTTTTCTATGCAGATAAAATAGAAAAGCCTCTTTCGACATCGAAAGAGGCTTGAAGACACGGCTTCGCACCTCTTATCTGCCAGAAAGAATTTCTTTCTGTGGAATTAGCACCGTGCCTTATCTGAATGTGTTCAACACATTCAAGTTGGCGCATGTAAAAAAGCGCCCCACTTCGCAGTGGTATTACGGTCGGTTGCTGGGCTTCATAGGGCCATTTCCCTCAGCCTGCTCTTGATAAGAGATTAAATTGCATAAAGCAATTTAGGTAAATTTAATTTTTTGAATTTTAACACTTGATGAGAATAATAACAAGTGAATGATTTGTTTGTCAATGTATTTTTAAAAAATTTATTGATAAAAGTTTGGTCTTCTATCTTGGAAAATCGGGATTTGTTTTCTCACTTTTTTTACCTGTTCTAAATCAATACTTGCCATTAATGTTTCAGGTTCAGTACTAGCTTCAGCAATGATTTCTCCCCAAGGATCAATAATCATTGAATGCCCCGCAAAGACATTTGCTGGATCGCTCCCAGCTCTATTACAAGCAACTACATAGCATTGATTTTCAATTGCGCGGCTAATTAAAAGGGCACGCCAATGTTCAAGACGCGGGAGTGGCCATTCAGCAACGACGAATACAACTTCAGCGCCTTGGGTTGTATGTGCTCGTATCCATTCGGGGAAACGTATGTCATAGCAAATGACCCCAGAGGAAGGAATACCCTCAATCGAAAAGAGTCCTTTTACATCCCCAGGAATTAAGTAGTGATGCTCATCCATTAATTTAAAGAGATGTAGTTTGCTATATTCACCGACAACTTCTCCGTTTCGGTTAAAAATAAACATGGTGTTTTTAACACCTTCATCAGTCTTCTTGGCAACAGAACCTGCAACAATATTGACCTTAAATTTTTTTGAAAGGTTACCAATAAACTGGATTGTATCTTCCCCATGGTGATCCGCGATGTCTTCTAATCTTGTTAAATCATAGCCCGTTGTCCAAAGTTCAGGGAGAACAATGACATCAGGTTCTGATTCTGCAAAAACTTTAGAAATTTCAAACTCAGCATTTTGTTTATTTTTTTCTGGGTTACCGTAAATAATATCTAGTTGAATGCAAGCTATTTTAAGTTGCATGAATTGTCCCACCTTTTTAAATTTTTTCTTTACATTTTGCTATTAACAATATATGATTTGTGACTAGAAATTCAAGAAATTTTTTGAGTAGGTGTAAATGATGAAGCATTTTGAGCAATCACAGTTGTTACAAGGTTTACCTAAACAATTTTTTGCATCCCTTGTGGCAAAAGTAGGGAAAGTTGTTGCCGAGGGGCATGATGTAATTAACTTAGGTCAAGGAAATCCCGACCAACCAACCCCGGAACATATTGTTGAAGCATTAAAAATAGCAGCTGAAAAGCCAGCATATCATAAATATTCGCCTTTTCGTGGACAGCAGTTCTTGAAAGAAGCCATTGTTACGTTTTACAAAAGGGAATATGGTGTAGACCTTGATCCTGAAAAAGAAGTAGCTATTTTATTTGGTGGAAAGGCAGGACTGGTTGAAATTCCCCAATGCTTAATGAATCCCGGGGATATTGCACTTGTTCCTGACCCAGGATATCCGGACTATTGGTCAGGAGTAGAATTGGCTCGAGGTGTAATGGAATATATGCCGCTTGTGGCTGAAAACGAATTTCTGCCTGATTATAGCCAAATTGAAGAAAGTGTTTTAAATCTAGCGAAAGTTATGTTCTTAAACTATCCTAATAACCCAACTGGTGCTACTGCTTCAAAGGAGTTTTTTGAAGAGACAATTGAATTAGCAAACAAACATGATTTTTGTGTTGTTCACGATTTTGCTTATGGGGCAATTGGCTTTGATGGTAACAGACCAGTAAGCTTTTTAGAGGCAGATGGTGCAAAGGATGTTGGAATTGAAATTTACACATTCTCAAAAACATATAATATGGCAGGGTGGAGAATTGGTTTCGCTGTTGGAAATCAAAGTGTAATTGAGGCTTTGAATCTACTTCAAGATCATATGTATGTGAGTATATTTAGTGCCGTTCAAGAGGCTGCTGCGGTAGCATTATTAGAATCACAGCAATGTGTTGATGAGTTAGTTTCACTTTATGAATCACGTCGTAGCACGTTAATTGATGGACTAAAGGAAATCGGCTGGGATGTTACGGCTCCAAAGGGTTCTTTTTTTGCATGGTTACCAGTTCCTGAAGGCTATACGTCAGAAAGCTTTGCAGACGTTTTACTTGAAAAAGCACATGTTGTCGTTGCACCAGGTGTTGGATTTGGAAAATATGGTGAAGGGTATGTTAGAGTAGGGTTATTAACAGACCATGATCGTCTGAAAGAGGCTGTCGAAAGAATCAAAGCATTGCAATTATTTTAGTTGACAGCAAACTAAAAAACTGTCATAATCCATAGTAAATTTCATAAATGAATGTAAAATTAAATAGATTGTTTTCTTATCAAGAGCAGGTGGAGGGACTAGCCCTACGAAACCCGGCAACCGACTTATATTTTTAAGCACGGTGCTAATTCTTGCAGCATAAAAGCTGACAGATAAGGAGATGGTAGTGATAGCTAACCTCTTCTTGCTGAAGAGGTTTTTTATTTTTTGCTATGACAAAGCTTATTATTATCTTGATCCTATGTTGATTTCTGCGGAAGGCACGAGACTCCTGCGGGAGTAGCGCGTCAAAGTGAGACCCCACAGGCGCATAGCGCCGAGGAGGCTCACGGACCGCCCGCGGAAAGCGAGTGCCTGTAGCAGAAATCAACAGGCAAGTAAAATACAGCCTATGTTCAGACATAAGATTCTTACAGAAATGAGGTACTTAAATGAGTGAAGTAATTGCAACCTATCTAATTCATGATCCATCACATAATCTTGCAAAAAAGGCTGAAGGAATTGCTCTCGGATTAACGATTGGATCCTGGACAGATCTCCCTCAATTAGAGCAAGAACAGCTAAAAAAACACAAAGGCCAAGTGATTAGTGTTGAGGAGTTACCAAAAAGTGAGTCAGTTAATCAATATCTAGGCAAGGATGTAACGAGAGGGAAATTAAAAATTGCCTATCCGAGTGCAAACTTTAGTGGAGATCTACCAGCGATTTTAACAACTGTTTTCGGAAAGCTTTCTCTAGATGGAGAGATCAGACTTTTAGATTTAGAGTTTTCTGAGGAGGTAAAAGAACAATTTCCTGGGCCTAAATATGGACTACAGGGAATTCGAGAGAAACTTGGAGTATATGATCGACCATTAGTAATGAGTATTTTTAAAGGAGTTATTGGTCGAGACATCACTTATATGAAGGAACAACTAAAAGAGCAAGCTCTTGGCGGAGTAGATATTGTAAAAGATGATGAAATTCTTTTTGAAAATCCTCTGACTCCATTTGAACAAAGAATTGTTGCAGGCAAACAAGTGTTAGAGGAAGTATATGCTGAAACTGGGCATAGAACCTTATATGCTGTTAATATATCGGGACGTACATTCGAGCTTAAAGAAAAAGCTAGAAAAGCAGTCGAGCTTGGTGCTGATTTATTGCTGTTTAATGTATTTGCCTATGGACTTGATGTGTTACACAGTCTGGCTGAAGACCCTGAAATAACGATTCCAATCATGGCACATCCGGCAGTTAGTGGTACAGTTACGCCTTCTGAATTTTATGGAATAACGAACCAATTACTACTAGGGAAACTCCTTCGATATGCTGGTGCAGATCTCGTATTGTTCCCATCACCGTATGGAAGTGTAGCCTTGGACCGTGATGTAACATTAGGAATTGCTGAAGAATTAACAAAACAAGATGGTAGATTTAAAACAGCATTTCCGGTACCTTCTGCAGGAATTCATCCTGGTTTAGTACCACTATTAATTCAAGATTTTGGTGATGATAGCATTATCAATGCCGGTGGTGGGGTGCACGGTCATCCAGATGGAGCTATTGGTGGAGGCAAGGCATTTAGAGCGGCAGTAGATGCTGTAATAGCAGGTAAAACTCTTCAAGAGGCTGCTGAGGAAAATGAATACCTAGGGAAAGCAATTTCACTATGGGGAGTTGTTGAGGTAAAGTCATGACGAAACCAGTGATTTTTTGTGATTTTGACGGAACGATTACCAATAGTGACAATATTATCGCAGTAATGAAAAAGTATGCTCCTCCTGAGTGGGAAGCGCTTAAGGATGATATTTTAGGACAAAAGGTGTCAATCCAGGATGGTGTTGGAAAGTTATTTTCATTACTACCATCTTCCTCGAAAGATACGATTATTCAGTATTTGATGGAGAACGCAGTTATTCGTGATGGCTTTAAGGAGTTTGTTGCTTTTACGAAAGAGAATGATGTTACTCTTTATGTTGTGAGTGGTGGCATTGACTTTTTTGTTTATCCATTACTTGAGGGCTTAGTAGAGCCTGAGCAAATTTACTGTAATGGGTCTGATTTTTCTGGTGAAACGATTAGGATTCTATGGCCACAAGCCTGCGATGAAGGTTGTGATAATGGATGTGGGTGTTGTAAGCCATCTCTCATTCGTAGGCTTTCAAAGCCTGAGGATTACAAAATAGTGATTGGTGATTCGATTACGGATTTGCAGGCAGCTAAATTAGCAGATCATGTGATTGCAAGGGACTTCTTATTAGAAAAATGCCAACAGTTAGACTTACCGCATTCACCATTCACAACTTTTTACGATGTGATTGATGTTGTATCGAAAAGGCTGGAGGTGAAACAGCCTTGAGTCATTTACTTAATCGATGGAATGAATTAGCCGATGTGAAAGATGAATTAGCTGGCCGTGATTGGTTCTTAGGAACAAGTGGAAACCTCTCAATCAAGGTAAGTGAGAGTCCATTAACGTTTTTAGTATCAGCAAGCGGGAAGGATAAACGAAAAAGAACAAATGAGGATTTTCTATTGGTTGACAAAAATGGGGAAGCAGTGGAGGAGACCCCGGATATAAAGCCTTCAGCTGAAACCCTATTACATGTTGATATTTATAACCGAACAAATGCAGGTTGTAGCTTACACGTTCATACGATTGATAACAATGTGATTTCTGAGCTCTATGGAGATGAAGGTGAGGTTGTTTTTAAGGGTCAAGAGATTATCAAGGCCCTTGGGATTTGGGAAGAAGATGCCGAAATCCGTATCCCAATTATTAAGAACCATGCCCATATACCGACATTGGCTGCAGAGTTAGCAGAACACATAGATGGTGACACGGGTGTTGTCTTAATTCGTAATCATGGAATTACCGTGTGGGCAAGAAATGCTTTTGAAGCGAAAAAGCATTTGGAAGCCTACGAGTTTTTATTTAGCTACCGAGTAAAATTACTGACTATAAAAAGATAATATTTGGGGAGGAATTTATAATGGCAAATATTCATATTCGTAACACAGGGGAACGTATTGAAGGGCATGAAAATGTGGCGCAATTTTTAGAGGAGCAAGGTGTGCTTTATGAGCACTGGGACACTAATAAACTACCAGAAGATTTACGTGGCAATTGCCAAATTAACGATGAGCAGAAAGCTCAAGTATTATCAATTTTTGAAGATGAGATTAAATCACTTGCTGAAAGAAATGGCTATCATAAATGGGATGTTGTTGCTTTATCAGAAGTAACTCCAAATTTAGAGGAGCTATTGAAGAAGTTTGAACAGGTTCATGTTCATACAGAGGATGAAGTTCGTGCGATTACTGCTGGTAACGGTATTTTCGTTATTAAAGGAAGCGAAGAGCTAGGCTACTTTGATGTAGAACTTTCAGCAGGGGATGTTATTTCTGTGCCAGTTGACACACCTCACTTCTTTACACTTCGTGAAGATCGCCAGGTTGTTGCAGTTCGATTATTTATTGACCCGTCAGGATGGGTAGCGCATCCATTCCAAGATCCACAATTTGTTGAGACTAAGTAAAGATATAATGAAAACCTCCTTTCTGGTGTGGAAGGGGGTTTTTTTGTGGGAATTGCGTTTATGAGTCCTCGATACAGGATAAATAGTGAAATGTAGAACATTATAAGATTTATCGACCTATAATTTTTCGAGAATCTCAATATTGATGTCAATAAACAGATTTATCGTCCTATAATTTTCGAGATCCTCAAAATTTGTGTCGATAAACAGATTTATCGACCTATAATTTTCGAGATTTCTACAATTGATGTCAATAAACAGATTTGTCGACCTATAATTTTCGAGATCTTCAAAATTGATGTAGATAAACAGATTTATCGGCCTGTAATTTCCGAGATTCTAAAAATTGGTGTCGATAAACAAATTTATCGGGCTGAATTTTCACCGATTCTCAAAAATTGATGTAGATAAACAGATTAAATCTGCCCAAAAGCTCACTCACTAAAATACATATACGGTTTTTCTTGCTTATAAAAATCAATTCGATCCTGCAGTGTACCTGTATGAAACTCGAATTTATGACCGTCTGGATCTGTAAAGTAAACTGAACGTTTATCGCGCTCATCTCTAGAACGACCTGGTAGGACATTAACACCTAAAGAATGGAGTCTCAACTCCAATTCATCGAAGTCCTTCTCTTCAACTGTAAAAGCAACATGTGTGTAGGAATGATGTATCTCATTTCGTGGGATTGCATCCTCAACATTCAAGGCAAGCCAAATCCCACCTAAATCAAAGTAGGCAGATGTATGTCCTTTAACAAGAAGTTTCGCACCAAGGACGTTCTTATAAAATTCGATTGATTGATCAAGGTTTGAAACAGAAAATAGAAAATGATTTAGTCCTTTAATATTCAACTAACATCCCCGCCTATATATAGTTAACCTAACCCAATTATAAATTAAAAAGAAATATATGGAAAATAGCTAATTTATTAGTATATAATATTGAAAAGTATGATAACAATTTGTAATAAAATTAAAAATTAAGAATATTCTTTACTACTTGTGAATATTATGTTACATTTGATATCATATGTACTTTTTCTATTACTTTTATTATATGATTAGGGTGGAAGATGATTCTACCACAAGGAGTGGAATGACATGAAAATTCGTTATAATTATGTACCAAAGAATGATGTAAAATATTGTGAATCAACTTTTACAGTAAAAGAAGCTTATGAGTATCTAAAAGAGACTGGCTATCGTTCTGTTCCTGTTCTATCAGAAGGTGGTAAAAAGTTCGAGGGTCTTATCTATAAAGTTCATCTTCTAGACTATCTATATGAAGGAAAGGGATCTCCTGATGCATCAATCGATTCTTTAGTGAAGAATCAAGATGCCTTTATATATGAAGAAGATTCGTTCTTTAAAACATTTTTAACGATTCGTCGCTTGCCTTTTATTGCTGTATTAAATGAAAATGAGCAATTTCTAGGGATCATCACTCACGCAAACGTGATGGATGTACTTGAGGATTCGTTCGGAATGAAAACAGGTGGTTACACTCTAACAATTGCTACGATTGAGCATAAGGGTGCAATAAAAGATCTTGTTACCCTATTAAGGGATATTAATATTGACGGAATGCTTACTCTTGATAATGGTGAGAAATACTTACGCCGTATTATTTTAAATTTACCTGGTGAACTAACTCCTGAAAAAGTGAAGGCGCTAGTTGCTAAAATTGAGGAAAAAGAGTTCCGTGTGACCCACGTAGATCAAATAAATAAATAAGAACAAAAAAGATCCCGTTAAGCCTAGGCTATTCGGGATCTTTTTCTATGTTTTGTAATCGAAGGATTGAACTTCTTTTTTGGAGCTGTAAAGAAGTAGACCCCTAGAATGACGATAACGCTACCTGCTGTTTGAGGAATCGTAAGTTTTTCTCCTAAAAAGATAAATGCTAATATTGCAGTGAAGATAGGATTAAAGTTTAAAAACATACCAGACTTTACACTTCCAACTTTCTGAATCCCTATGTTCCAAAAAATCATTGCCAACACAGTCGCTCCAATAGATGAATAAAGAATGGCCCACCAGAAAGAAGCAGTAGGGTCAACTATACCTTCTGAGGTTAACAGGACAAAGGGAAGATTTAGTAATGCTCCAAAAATTCCTGCCCAAAGTGTGGCATTATATGGTGAAACTTGCGTCATAGCTTTTCGTGCAGCAACGGAGTATAATCCCCAAATGGCAACTGCACCAAGCATAAACATGTCTCCAATATTAAAATGGAAGGATAATAGATTACTTAAGTTACCATGTGAAATAACAATTAAAATTCCGAACAATGAAATTAGCATTGCTGACATCTGGCGAAGGTTCAATTTCTCTCGAAAAAAGAAAAATGAAGCAACGGCAATAGAGATAGGATTTAATGTTGATAGTAATCCGACATTATCGGCGGATGTATTTTCTAAAGCTAAAAACATAAGAAAATTAAATAGTAGAACTCCAGTTAGCCCCATTAGTAGAAGGGGGATAAGAGCTTTTTTAGGGAAGGTGATTTTCTTTTCCTTCCACCAAACAAAAGGAAGTAAACAAAGAACAGCAATTAGCCACCTTATTTCTGTTAGTAGAAGCGCTGAACCATGGTTAACCAAAAATTTACCTGCGACAAAGTTTCCAGCCCATAAGAAACTAGTGAAAAGTAATAAAAAATAATATTTTAATTGCATGTGATTCACCATGGCCTTTATATTGTAATTGGTAGCTTAATTAATACGAAGAAATCATAGCATAATGTAGATAGGTACGTAAACCACTCATAATCTTTTATTTCTAATGGAAGTTTTTCCTTATTTTGTGTTAATGAACATAGACCGTTCCTTTACGCTGCAGGCACTTGCTTTCCGCGGGGAGGAAGTCGAGCCTCCTCGCCGTTCCGTCTGCGGGGTCTCGACCTTTCCTCTACGTCCCGCAAGAGTCAAGTGCCTTCCGCTCCAATCCACTTTTAATTTACCTATCAAAAAGCAACAACCTTTACGAAAAGAGCTTAAAAAATTTGTCGAATTACCTAATTTAAAATTCTTTAAACTATTAATATATGAGGCTTTTGTCAAGATATTACAAAAAAACACATAAAAAATTTGTCTAATATTGCGAATCTATTTACAGATATAGAAGATTTTGTAATAATTCATTAAGTGAGTAATTGATAGGATTAAAGGGGTTGTGTAAGTTGGCAAATGGAGATGTGGATGACGTAGGTATGCTTTTAGTAAACATTTCAAAAAAAAGACAAGAAATGATAGCAGAAGCGAATACCTCGGGGTATACAAGTGATCAGACTATTAAATGCAGTCAGGAGTTAGATCAGTTATTAAACCAATACCAACGTCTTAAAGTTCAATCATGTAAAAAGGTGCGTGTTCGGCAATTTTTGAGACAATCGATTCTATTTTTCTATGGATCTAGATATAAACTTCATAATTACCAATAGATTTTAAAAAGCCTTTTTCAGAGGCTTTTTTATTTTTTTCCAAAATGGTTAAAAGTGTGATAAACATCACAGACAAAAGGTGTCTAAATAGATTAATTTGAAAAAAAGAAGTACTTATATTCATAACTTAGACGTTCAACAACAATGAGTTAAGGCAGCAGGGATAACAATTATTTTGTTTGGCCTGCTTTTTTTATTATTAATAATGTTTGAATAGTCAAAAAATTTTTGTGTAGTGTGCTAACTTCAACTGGCTATTCATATAATTTGTAATATAACTTGGCTTGTGAATAGTTGAACATAATAGGGTCTTTACTTGTAAACTTATAGAAAGAGGAGTGAAGTCGTCATGCACATAGTTGTATGTGTAAAGCAAGTCCCAGACACGAAGATAATTAAGATTAACCCCAAAACAAATACGCTAGACCGAAGAAGTGCACCAGCTATATTAAATCCGTACGATTCTCATGCCGTTCAGGCAGCTGTTAGTATGAAGAAGGATTCAGATGATACTGTGTCCGTTCTGTCGATGGGCCCTCCACAGGCAACGGCAGTAATAAAAAAGAGTGTTGAAATTGGAGCAGATCGGGGATATTTAATCACTGATCGTGCTTTTGCAGGGGCTGATACACTGGCAACTAGCTATGCACTATCCAAAGCGTTAGAAAAAATTAAGGCAGATAAACCAATTGATATTATCATTTGTGGAAAGCATGCGATTGATGGTGACACAGGACAAGTCGGACCTGGTATTGCAAGAAGACTTGATATTCCTCCTGTAACGAATGTCATCGAAATTGTTGAAGTGTATGAAAAGGAACAAACCGTGCTTTTAAAAAGAAAACTATCAGATGGATATGAGCTTATTCAGTCCTCTATGCCGTGTTTGTTGACGGTCGAAAAGGAAGTTAATGAAGTGGAGTATTCTCCATTACCAAATATGATTAGGGCTGCTAGGTATGAACCAATCATTTGGAGTGTTGATGATTTAGGAGAAGTTGATCGCAAACAATTAGGTTTAAAGGGATCACCAACAATTGTAGGTAAAATGTTTTCACCACCAAAAGAAGAAGGTGGAAAAAGAATTGAAGGTACAGTTGATGAGCAGGTGGCACAACTACTTGAAGTGTTAGCTGAGAAAAAAGAACTCTTTACTACAAAGATTGGTAGTTAGAAATACATTTGAATTGTGGAGGGATAGTTGCATGCTAGACAATAGAGGAGTTTGGGTATTCATTGAGCAAAATGATAACCAGATTGCTGGTGTTTCATTAGAACTATTAGGGGCAGGGAGAAAGTTAGCAGATAAACTGGAAGTGCCACTAGCAGGGGTGTTACTAGGGGACGGAGTGAAGAACCTAAGCAAAACGGTTATTGAGTACGGTGCAGATGAGGTATACGTTATTGATGACCCAGTATTAAAAAACTATCGTACGGAAACCTATATGGCTGGTGTTTACAAGCTGTGCAAAATGTATAAACCTGAAATTTTCCTTTATGGAGCAACTCCAAATGGAAAAGACCTTGCAAGTGCAGTTGCGACAGATTTAAGCACTGGACTCACAGCTGATACGACTATGTTAGATGTTGAACCAGAAAGTAGATTACTAGAAGCTAGTCGCCCAGCCTTTGGTGGGAACATCATGGCGACTATCCTTTGTAAAAAACATCGACCACAGATGGCTACAGTTCGCCCGAAGGTCATGAAAGCACTACCACCTGATAAAACTAGAATTGGTAGAGTAATAGAAGAAAAGATCGGAATAAAAGAGGAAGATGTACGTACAAAGGTAATGAAAATTGTTCGAGATGTAAATAAGAAAGTAAACCTTGCAGATGCCCATGTCATTGTTGCTGGTGGGAAAGGCATGGGAGATGAAATGGGGTTTGCGCTCATTCACGAATTGGCAGATGTGTTAGGAGCGACCGTTGGTGCAAGTAGGGATGTAGTTGAAGCAGGCTGGATTGGACACGAATATCAAGTTGGTCAAACAGGAGAAACAGTAACACCAAAACTTTATTTTGCAATTGGAATTTCAGGAGCTATTCAACACGTCGTAGGAATGAAAAATAGTGAGATGATTATAGCGATAAATAAAGATCCGAATGCAACAATCTTTGATGTAGCAACCTATGGAATCGTAGGGGACGCACTAGAGATTTTACCAAAACTAATAGAGCAGTTTAGAAATGCACAGAAAGAAAAAGGGGATGAGGTAAGTTATGTCTGAGAAATTTGATGTAATCGTAGTCGGTGCAGGTCCTGCCGGAACCTCCTGTGCCTATACCTGTGCAAAGAATGGATTAAATGTGTTGCTAATTGAGCGCGGGGAATACCCTGGAAGTAAGAACGTAATGGGGGGAGTACTATACCGAAAGCAAATGGAGGAAATTATTCCTGAGTTTTGGAAGGAAGCACCTCTAGAAAGGCCAGTTATTGAGCAAAGGTTTTGGATGATGGATAAAGAGTCAATGGTGAGTTTTGGATACAAGGGCCTTGAATGGGGGAGAGAACCTTATAATAACTTTACTGTTCTTCGAGCAAAATTTGATCAGTGGTTTGCAAGTAAAGCAGTAGAACAAGGAGCTCTTCTTATAAATGAAACGGTAGTAACTGAATGTATTGTCAAAGATGGAAAAGTTATTGGAGTTCGAACAGACCGACCTGATGGAGATGTATACGCAGATGTCGTTGTATTAGCAGATGGAGTGAATTCACTCCTAGGTAAACAATTAGGATTTCATAAAGAGTTTAAACCACATGAAGTAGCCTTAACGGTTATGGAGGTTATTAATCTACCTAAAGATAAAATAAATGAACGCTTCAATCTTGAGGATAACCAGGGCTGTACAGTTGAAATATTTGGAGATTCTACGAAAGGGAATTTAGGAACAGCCTTTCTTTATACAAACAAAGATAGTTTAAATATTGGCGTTGGAACCACACTTTCAAGCATGATCAAAGCAAAAATGAAGCCATATGATTTACTAGATTATGTGAAGAGCCATCCGATGGTAAAGCCATATTTAGAAGGCGGAGAGCCTCTCGAATATCTAGCACATTTAATACCTGAAGGTGGTTACAACTCTATTCCAAAGTTAGTTGGAAACGGTGTAATCGTGGTCGGTGATGCAGCACAACTTGTAAATGCGATTCACCGCGAAGGGTCTAATATGGCGATGAGTTCTGGAAAAATGGCAGCAGAGACAATTATTCGAGCGAAGGAAAGAAATCGCTTTGATGAAGAAACACTAGATTATTATCGAGTGAATCTTTATAACAGCTTCATTGGTAAGGACCTTAAAAAGTATAAGGATGCTGCACATACATTTGAAGAATATCCGCAATATTTCAAAGAGTATTTACCTATGATGAATAAGGCAGCAAGTAAATTTTTTACCGTCGATGGAACGGCAAAAAAGGATAAACAGAAAGATATTATTCGCTCTTTCACAAAAGAGAAGGGTGCCGTTAAGGTCATTCAAGACATGTATAGAGCATGGAAGGTGATGAAATAATGTCAAAAAATATTGAAGAAAAGCAGTACTTGGTTCGCTTTAAGGCTGATAAAAATTCACATTTAACTGTCTTAGATCATGATGTATGTATGACACAATGTCCTGATAAGTTATGTACGATTTTTTGCCCAGCAGAGGTTTATAAGTGGGAAGATATAAGGATGCATGTAGGTTATGAAGGATGTCATGAATGTGGAAGCTGTCGGATAGGGTGTCCTTATCAAAATATTAAGTGGGAGTATCCAAAGGGTGGCCATGGGATCGTGTTTAGATTAGCATAAGATAATATTTTTCAAAAAAAAGAGCATTCGGGAAAGATCCGATGCTCTTTTTGTATGGAACATTAAATTGCAGCTAAATATGTATTAATACTATATTCATAGAGTGTACATTATTTCACAAATGGGTGTAAAAAGAAAGGTAAAGCTTTAAGGAGGGTTAACCGATTTGTGTGGCAAGGGGATAGGAGGAGAAGTTATCTGATTTGCATTGGCATTCTATTTCTGTTGCCATTCTAAATGCATCATGGATACATGAAATGTGTGGGGTGCTAAAATATGGTGATGAGTAATCAAACGTACCATATTTATTTGCAGTGAATACAAAAAGCTTCCAATGATATCTTTTATTTTCAGTTTCAGTCTCTGTTCCTTCAACGGCAATTAACCAGTGAGATTCCTCTTCATTTACTAAAGCTTGTGCATCTTTATAGCCAATTTGCACCAAGGGCTTTTGGTAAAATTCCTGATAATTCATGAGAAAACACTCCCTTCAAGTTCAATGTAATTTTATTTATCTTTAGTATATGTGAAAACGCTATCCTAATGTTAAAATATTTTAATTTTTCAGAAAAAGTTCACAAAATGGTCTACTTCCCTAGAAATAAAGGTGAATGTGATTTGTATCACCACTAATAAAACAAAGACAATATATAGTTTACTTATAAATATATAGGGGGTATGAACAATGTCTGGTTGTATGAGTAGTATGTTTCAGGGAGAAATAATGAATCTATGTAGTCCTTTGCAGCAATTAAAGGATGAGCATGGTCCCTTAAATGAAATGAAGAAAGAATTGTATGATATTTCATCCACTATAGAAAATACGGAAAAAGCAGAATGGTTGGAAGTTATAAAAACATTACGAGTGAAAGTAGAAAGGTTTGTTGCTGTGTTAGAACCACATTCCCAGAGAGAAGAAGGTGTTCTTTTTGAAATGATGGAAAAGTACATTGGAAGAACTTCGGGGCCCATTGCAGTTATGGAATATGAACATGATCAAGCAAAGTCTAACATTGGTAAGTTTTTAATGGAAACAGAATCTCTCTCAGACAATTTATTGAAGGAAGATGCTAAAAAATTAGCTTCTTACGTACAAGAAGCTTATTTAATTCTAACTGATCATTTTATGAAAGAGGAAAACGTATTGTTCCCGATGGCTGAAAAAATGTTGTCAGATGAAGAGAAACAAGAACTTGAAGTAAGGATAAATGAAATAAAATAACCAATTGCCTTTTCGTGTTACTATTGGTCTTCATAGAACAATATCATATTGAAATAGTTAGACTGCCGAAAAATACTTTTCGACAGTCTTTTTATCTTATCTATTCCAAGCTTCTATTTTATCATCAGAAGGAAGTAAATAGGTCAATAGACCAAGAAGAGGTAAAAATCCAATCGCAATAATTGTAGAGGTTAAGCCAAAAACATCAGCTAACGATCCTACTGCAATTGACCCTATTGCTCCCATCCCAAAAGCGAGGCCTACTATTAATCCTGACATCGTACCTATTTTACCAGGTAATAATTCTTGGGCGTAAACTACTGTTACTGAAAAACTCGACATAAGGATAAAGCCAATTAATCCAACGAGTCCATAAGCAAGCAGTGGGTTTACAAAAGGTAATAGGATGGCGAGTGGTGCAGCACCTATCATCGATAAAAAGATAATTTTTTTCTTACCGAACCGGTCTGCTAAAGGACCTCCAAAAAATGTACCAACTGCACCTGCTGCTAAGAATACGAAAATAAATAGTTGAGATTGAGAGATTGTATAACCATAGACTTCAATAACATAAAACGCATAAAAGTTTGTTATAGAAGATATATACCAAGACCGGGCAAAAACAAGAATTACGATAATTAATAGGGCTAGCTTTATTGCTTTTGAGAACGATACCCCCATTCCAAAAGCATCACTTTTAAGGTTAGGCTTAGATAAACTCAATGATAAGGTTGTTGAATACCATCTTGCAATATAGAGTAACAGTCCAATAGCAATTGCAGCCACAATGGAAAACCAAATAGCGCCAAACTGTCCAAGGGGAACAAGTATTAATGCAGTAATTATTGGTCCTAATGCTTGACCTGAGTTTCCACCAACCTGGTAAATGGATTGTGCTAACCCTCTTCTATTTCCTGCAGCCATATAAGCGACCCTTGACCCTTCCGGATGGAAAACAGCTGAACCAAATCCTATACAAAGAACAGATAAGATGATGGTTAAAAATGTCGGTGCAAAAGCTAACCCGATAATTCCAAAAAACGTTAGAGTTAAACCAATTGGTAATGCATAAGGTAATGGTTTTTTATCAGTGTACCAACCAACAGCAGGCTGTAAGACTGAGGAGACCACATTTAATGAGAAGCCTATAAAACCAATTTGTGTAAAGGTTAACCCCATTGATTTCTGTAAAATAGGAAACATGGCAGGGATAACTGCTTGGATGGAATCATTTAATAAGTGACATAGTCCAATCATAAACAAGATACTATAGGCAGTTTTTTGTTCTGTTACTTTTTTAGATGTTGCTATTTTACTAGTTGCAAGCATAGGGGAAGTTACTCCTTTTATCATGTTATATACACATTCAATAAAATACCTTTTATCCAAAATTGTAAAGGTATTTTTATTATTAATTGTTTCTATAAAACTACATTTTTCGACGAATTATTTCCTGGGAGATAGTTAAGATGAACTTTACGGTTTTTAAATTTTCTGATAAATTAGAGGTAGGTTATATATTATTTTAAGTTATTAGAGGAGGATTCATCGTATGAGATATCGTCGCTTAGGACGATCTGGACTTAAGGTAAGTGAAATAAGTTTAGGTAGTTGGCTTACATTCGGAAAAACAGTTGATGAAAAAGTAGCCTCTGAAACTATACATAAAGCATATGAATTAGGTATTAATTTTTTTGATTCTGCTAATGTTTATGAACGAGGAGAAGGTGAAAGAATACTAGCTAAGTCTCTTAAAGATTATCGTAGAGAATCTTATGTAATTACTACAAAAGCATTTTGGCCGATGGGAGATGGTCCAAATGATCGAGGACTGTCAAGAAAACATATAGTTGAACAAGCTCACGCTAGCTTAAAAAGGATGGACTTAGATTACATTGATGTTTTTTACTGCCATCGCTATGACCATGAGACACCGGTTGATGAAACATTAAGGGCAATTGATGATCTTGTTCGTCAAGGGAAAATTCTGTATGTGGGAGTTAGTGAGTGGTCTGCAGCACAAATCCAGGAAGCTGTATCAATCGCCGATAAATACTTGTTAGATAGAATCATAGTAAATCAGCCTCAATACAATATGTTTCATAGGGATATTGAAGATGAAATCATTCCTGTCAGTGAAAAGAACGGTATCTCCCAGGTCGTGTTTTCACCACTTGCTCAAGGTGTTTTAACAGGTAAGTATAAGGGAGGACAATTCCCAACCGGTAGTAGAGGTGCTAATGAGCAAGTTAACACATGGGTAAAACAAATTATTAATGATATTGTTTTGACAAAGTTAGATCGCCTTGAAGAAATTGCCGGGGAACTGGAGATCACTTTGCCAGAGTTAGCTCTTGCATGGATCTTACGTCAACCGAATGTTGCTAGTACTCTAGTAGGTGCATCCAATCCTGAGCAAATCGAAGCGAATGCTAGAGCAACAGATGTTGTCTTGAGTTTCGAAACAATCGAAAAAATCGAAACAGTTTTAACTATATAAAACGCAAAAAAACAGGCTACATATCATAGCCTGTTTTCTTTATGGTTAGGGGTAATAAGATCTTAACTTTTGTACCTACATCTACTTCACTTTCAATGTTAATGGTACCTCCGTATAGAGTGATAATTCGCTTACAAACTACTAATCCTAATCCTGTACCTGTATCCTTCATCGTAAAGAATGGGTCAAATATCTTTGATAGTGCCTCTTTAGGTATTCCGTTTCCAGTGTCTGTGATTGTTATTTGGCAGTTACTGGAATTATTTTCTAATTGAATCACTAGTGATCCATTTGAAGACATAGCCTGAAAGGCGTTTTTAGTTAGGTTTAAAAGCACTTGTTTAATATGATCCTTTGTACATTTAACAAGTAATGGATGTTCACCATCGTTTACGACACGATACTTAATATTGTATAGGTTTGCTTCTGATAGAATAAGTGGGTCAAGTTCATTTACAATTTTCCTTATATCATTATCTTCTGTTTTTTCCGCTGTAGGTTTTCCAAGTACAAGAAATTCACTTATAATTTCGTTTATCCTTTTTATTTCTTCGTCGATTACAGAAAAATAGAGTTGGTCTTTTTCGTCTGTGTATTTTTCACTTAATAATTGGATGAGCCCTTTAATTCCAGTGAGGGGGTTCCTAATTTCATGCGCAGTACTTGCAGCTAGAGTGCCAACAAGTTCCAGCTTTTGAGCTTCATTTTGGGCGCTTTCAAGAGCAGTTTTCCTTCGTAAAAGTATATATTTTACTAAGATTAGTAAGATGTGTGTCAGTATAAATGTAGTAACAATGTAGGAAAAGGACGCGTTTAGTAGCTCTTCTCTTGGAAATAAAGAATAATTAGGTTTCCCCTCTAACGTCCAAGGTGTATGTGTAAGAGTTGCTGAGATTGCTTTACCTTTTGATTCTGTAAATTGCTCAGCGGTGCTAAGAATTTCGGTTCTATCCATCTCAGTTACTCGAATAAACGTATCAGGTGTTAATACTTTCATTTCATTTTCAATATAATCTAACCGAAGACTAAGAATTAAATATCCATTATAAGCATCTCCGCGACTGACAGGTGTAGCAATCGATATAATGTATCTTTTGCTGACTCTTCCTGTATGGGCTTTAGAGACCACCGTTTTTTTAGAACGAACCACATCCTGAAAATAGTCACGGTCTGCTACATTAACAGGAGACTTCAGTTCTACTGAGGAGGCAAGAATATCACCAGCCTCATTCACATAGTAAAGACCTGAGTACCTTTGATCCTGACTATGCGCTTTCTTTAGAACATCCTCTATTTCCTCTATACCATTTTGCCCAGGGTTAATAACCAGAGCAAGAGCCTCAGTGGTGGCAATAGTTTCCCCGAGAAAACGATCAAAATGATTTTTGTAAAAATGTATTGTCCACTCAGTATGTTCCATTAGTTCTTTTTCAAGAGTGTCATATTTATGTTGAATTAGTAGATAACTAGCGATGCTTGCTGGTAGTAGAACAATTAACATGTAGGTGATAAGCCTTTTTATTCCTGCAGTTAGCTTCAATGTTGTTACCCCTTAAAATTAATATCTTCATATAGTTCAAATATAGTATAGTGTCGAATTATTGTAAATGTAGGAATAAAAGTTGACCAGTAAGAGATTTTTCTATAACTTTTAGAAGTAGGAACAAGGAGGTAGAAAAATGAACTGGGATGAAATTTACGAAACAGCAAAGGCTTGGACACTTGAAGCAGGTGAAATTCTAAGAAAAGCTACAAAAGAAACGATAAGAGTAGAGTATAAAACCTCTGCAGCTGATTTAGTGACACAAAAGGATAAGGAAATAGAACAGTTTTTTATTGATCGGATTGCTAGCACATATCCTACACATTATCTATTGGGGGAGGAGGGTCTTGCTAGTGACCAGGAGTATGAACCTAACCAAGAGATAGTATGGATTGTTGATCCAATTGATGGGACAACCAATTTCGTTCATCAGAAGAGAAACTTTGCCATTTCTGTCGGAATTTATGAGAATGGTAAGCCAAGAATAGGTTTTGTGTATGATCCAATTGCAGAGGAGTTATTTCATGCCCAAGTTGGACAGGGAGCCTATTTAAATGACCAACCTTTACCGAAGCTACCTGAGAAAACATTGGAAGAAGCCAATGTTAGTATTAATCAACTCTGGCTTGTACCAAATACCTATGTTGATTATACAATTTTTACTAGTATGGTTCAGAAAGCTAGAGGAACTCGTTATATAGGATCTGCTGCTTTAGAGATTGCTTATGTTGCAAGTGGTAGGTTAGATACCTACATTGATTTCCGCCTTTCCTCTTGGGATATAGCAGGGGGTATGGTTATTTTAGGTGAGGTTGATGGGTTAATGAAAACAGTTGACGATAAGAACATCGATGTATTTAATCCGGGAATTACTTTCTTTTCAAATAAGCAGGTGTTAGATGAAATTTATCTAAATTTGAATAAGAATTAGATTGGCTGGTAAATTAAAAAAGATTCAATTTATGTGGCCACAAAGTTGAGTAGTTAATTGTATAAAAGTTTGCAAAGTTTTTATTAAGTAAATTTTTTGTAAATAATTTAATTTTTATGTCGAAATATTGAACGCTTTAATATATAATGAAAATCGATTCAACTTTTATATCTGAATAATCTTAGGAGGCAAAAGAATGAAAAAGTTTTTAATTTTGCTAACAGCGCTTACAATGGTTTTAGCTCTTGCTGCATGTGGTACTAACAACGAAGGTACTGACAACGCAGGTGAGAAAAAAGAAGAAGAAATTAAAGAATTAACAATGGGATTCATTCCTTCTCAGGAAGCTGACCAAATTGCTGACAACGTTAAGCCTTTAGAAGAGTACTTAACTGAGAAACTTGGAGTTCCTGTTAAAGCTGAAGTTATGATTGACTTCGTAGGATTAGTAGAAGGTATGAGAACTGGTCAAATCGACATTGGTTTTACAAACCCATTTGGTTATGTTCAAGCTAAAGAACGTGCTAATGTTACACCAATCGTAAAATCAATTCGTCATGGCTCTGATACATATAAAGCTCAGTTTATTGCTAGAGCTGATTCAGGGTTAAAATCTATCGATGATTTAGTTGCTACAGAAGGGTTAACTTGGGCGTTTGGAGATACACTTTCAACTTCTGGATACCTTTTCCCAGCATCTTTATTAACTGAAATGGGTGTTGAAGATATTAACACATTCTTCAAGCAAACTGCAGTTGGTGGACATGACAATGCAGTATTAGCAGTTCTTGAAGGTCAAGCAGATTTTGCTACAACTTTCTCTGACGCACGTACTGTATTAGAAAAAGACCATCCAAATGTAATGGAAGAAGTTATTGTAATTGGTCACACTGAAGAAATCCCTAACGATGGAGTATCTGTTCGTGATGGTTTATCTGAAGAGTGGGTTACTAAAATTCAAGAAGCTTTCTTAGCAATCAATGACAATCCTGAAGTATTAGCAGTAATGAATGAAGTTTATACTTGGGATGGAATTGCAGAATCAACTGATGAAGAGTTCGATGTTGTTCGTGCAGTTTATGAGCAATTTAAAGATCAATTAGGCGAATAATATATAGAAAATCTCAAAAATAAAGAGAGGAGATTAACATTCTTCCTCTCTTTTTTATCGCTAGAATTTTTAATAGGTTTCTTAGGGAATACTTGATAGTACTATGGCCTGGTGAAGCTAGGTTTCTAAATGAGAGTAAAGGAGCAACACAAAATGATTGAATTTAAAAATGTTTCTCTAACATATCCAAATGGTCACCAGGGGTTAAAAAATGTTACCTGCAAAATAAACCCAGGCGAGTTTATTGTTGTTGTTGGTTTATCTGGAGCCGGAAAATCCACTTTTATCAGAAGTATTAACCAACTGGTTAAACCTACTGATGGAGAGTTGTTAATAGATGGGAAGAACACATTAAAATTTAAAGAAAGAGATCTTAAAGGTCTTAGAAAAAACATTGGGATGATCTTCCAAAATTATAACCTTGTTAATAGAATGTCCGTATTACGTAATGTTTTAACGGGTCGTTTAGGTCATACAGGTACACTTAAAAGTCTTCTAGGTCTTTTTTCTGAAGAAGACAAGCAGTTAGCATTAAATAGCTTAAAAAGAGTTGGGATTGAAGAAAAAGCTTACTCAAGAGCTGACCAATTAAGTGGTGGGCAACAACAACGTGTTAGTATAGCTAGGGCACTAACTCAACAGCCTAAGTACATTCTTGCAGATGAGCCAGTTGCAAGTCTTGATCCTCCAACTTCTCATATTGTCATGAGGGATTTAAAGAAAATTAATAAAGAAGACGGTATAACTACCATTGTAAATTTACACTTTATTGATATGGCAATGGAATATGCAGATCGAATTATAGGTATGCGTGGTGGAGAGATTGTATTTGATGGTCCTGCATCCACAGTTACAGAGAAAACATTCGAGCAAATTTACGGTCGTCCTATCAAGGAAGATGATTTGCGCGGGAGTGTAGAAGAAAATGAGTAAACTAGCTGAGCCAACCAAAAAAATTCCTATTGTTCCTGCAAAAACAAAGGCTACTTTTACAAGTATTTTGGTAGTAATAGTTGCACTTTACATCGGGGCTGCTTATTTTACTGAGGCATATCCAGATCGAATTATCGAAGGCTTGCCCATCGTTATAGATTTTATTGTAAAGGACCTTTTCCCGCCAAACTGGGGCTATGTGGATAAGGTTATGGGAAGTTTGATTGAAACATGGAATATGGCACTTTTAGCTACAACCCTTTCAGCTATTTTTGCACTTCCTATCAGTTTTTTAGCAGCATCTAATATTAATAAAAGTAAAGGGTTTTATAGAACAGTACGTTTCCTATTAAACATTTTACGTACAATTCCAGAACTTATTCTAGCTGTTATTTTAGTAGCATTAATGGGTATTGGTGCACTAGCTGGTATTGGTGCATTATTTATCTTTTCTCTAGGAATATTAGCAAAGTTAATTAGTGAGACGATTGAAGCCATCGATCCAAATCCGTTAGAGGCAATTCGCGCAACTGGTGGGAACATTATTCAAGTTATCTGGTATGGTGTTATGCCACAAATTTTACCGCACTTTACTTCTTATTCGTTATATGTGCTAGAAATCAATGTTCGTGCCTCTGTAGTTTTAGGATTTGTAGGTGCAGGTGGTATCGGATTAATCTTGAAACATCAACTAGCACTATTTAATTTCGGTAATGTTTCTACGATTGTCATCATGACGTTTATCGCGGTTACAATTATTGACTTTGTGAGTAACCGAATAAGGGAGCGATTTATCTAATGAGTAAGACAACAGAAACAATTAAACCACCAGTTAAAAAGAATCGTTGGCAATTCGGTGTCATCGCACTTGTAGTTATTTACTTGTACTATGTTGCATTAACAATGACAGACCTGTCTTTCCGCGGATCTTCATTAAGTCCAGCTGCTATTTTTAAACGTTTATTCTGGGATCCGTTCTTCATGGCTGATGTTCGTGCTAAGATTCCTGAATACATGTATTATATGATTGAAACTGTCTTAATCGCTTATGCTGGGACATTAATTGCTGCTGTATTAGCCATTCCTTTTGGTTTTCTTGCAGCAAGAAATATGTCAAAGTTATCAAATGTTGGGAAATGGATTCTAAATGGTATCCGTGCTTTCCCGGAAATCATGTTAGCGATTATCTTCGTAGCTGCTGTAGGAATGGGTCCTTATGCAGGTGTATTAGCAATCGGAATACACTCCATTGGCGGACTAGGAAAATTATACTCTGAAGTTATTGAGTCAATAGATATGAAGGTTCTTGAAGCGCTTAAAGCCAATGGAGCAAATCGTCTACAAGTCATGTGGTTTGGTGTAATTCCACAAGTTATTCCTCAGTTCTCAAACTATGCAATGTATCGCTTTGAAGTTGATGTGCGTTCATCGACGATCTTAGGGGTTGTAGGTGCCGGTGGTATTGGTGCTCCTCTAATCATTGCGTCAATGCAACGTAACTGGGAGCAAGTAGGTATGATGCTAATCATTATCATTGTTTTCGTAACAATTATGGATTTAATATCTGGAAAAATTCGTCAACGTATCGTTTAATAATATAGATCAAAATTGTTCTTTAGCACTTCCTGTCTGACAGAAAGTGCTTTTTTTACATAGTTATTTCCAAAAAGAAAGGAGATAAAGAAATGAGTAATCAGAATGAGTTAACCATTTTAGTAACAAGTGATGTGCATGGAAATGTACTGCCTATTAATTATGGCAATAATGCTTACACTGAGTTAGGTCTATTAAAGATTGCATCAATTATTAAGGATGAACGAAAGAAAGCTGCTAATCTCTTGCTTCTTGATAACGGTGATTTAATCCAAGGAACACCACTCACTTATCATTTTGTTCGTTCGATGGGTAAGGAAATGAATCCAATGATCAAAATCTTAAATGAGTTACAGTATGATGCGGCTATTATTGGCAATCACGAATTTAATTATGGAATGGATGTATTAAATAGAGCAGTTAACGAATCAACCTTTCCATGGTTATCTGCAAATATTATTGATTCAAAAACAGTTGAACCGTACTTTGGGAAACCATATCTTATAAAAGAATTCCCGAGTGGATTAAAAGTAGCTGTCTTAGGTGTAACTACACATTACATACCAAACTGGGAGAATCCATCACATATTACTGGTCTTATATTTGAGGATGTACTAGAAACAACAAAGAAATGGGTTAAGAAAATACGTTTAGAGGAGAAACCTGATATTATGGTTGTCTCTTATCATGGTGGCTTTGAGTGTGATCCCGAAACTGGTGAGCCAACTGAATCTCCTACAGGTGAAAACCAGGGATATCGCATGTGTCATGAGATTGAAGGAATGGATGTTTTAATCACAGGCCATCAGCACCGATCGATTACTGGAAGCGTTAACGGTGTAACTGTTATTCAACCAAGCTTTAATGCACAAATGCTTGGAAAAGTAACCTTAGGATTAACAAACGAAAACGGATTATGGAGTATTAATCACTCAGACTCCCAACTTCTATCAGTTGATTCAATTAATATAGATACTGAGATTGCTGAATTAATTAAGGGTTATGAAAATGCTACTCAAACGTGGCTAGATCAGCCAATGGGAACACTATTGGGTGATATGACGATAAAGGATCCGTTTGAAACACGATTAAAGGATAATGCATTAGTGGAATTTATTAATAAAGTACAAATGGATATTGCTGAAGTGTCTATTTCAAACACAGCTCTCTTTAATAACCTTTCAAAAGGTTTCCCAGAAAGTATTACCATGAGAGATGTGGTCTCAAACTACATTTATCCAAATACACTCAAGGTTATACGAATTACAGGTCAGGATATGAAAGAAGCACTTGAGAGATGTGCAAGTTATTTCGAACTTGACAATAACCAAGTAAAAGTAAACCCTGCCTTTACAACACCGAAACCACAGCACTATAACTATGATATGTGGGAAGGGATTGAGTATACTTTAGATATATCAAAACCGTTCGGGGAACGAGTAACTCATTTAACTTTTGAGGGACAGCCAATAGACCCTCAAGGGGAGTATGATGTTGTTATGAATAATTACCGTGCAGGTGGCGGCGGGGAGTATATCATGTTTAAAAACAAACCGGTTATTAAAGATATACCTCTAGATATGTCGGAGGTTATTGCAAACTATATTCTTTCAAAAGGAACAATAGAGGCAACAGTTAACCATAATTGGAAGGTTATTTGGTAATAGAATAATGGTAAAAGCACTTGGTATGAAATCCTGCCAAGTGCTTTTTTATATAGAAAAACTAGTAAATCTGTAATAAATTTCCCGTATTGGTACAAACTAACCTAAAAAACTAAGGGGAAATATATATGAACTGGGAAAAGTGGGTGAAAAGTTTAAAACCCAAAGAAGAAGAGACGAAGGAAGTACCTTCCACAAAGGATATCGAATTAAAGGAAAAAAACATACCATTAGGAATAGAAGAGGTTATTACTACATTTAAATCAATCTATACTATCCCGGAAAATACGGATGCCACGTTAAGAGAGTTTACAATTGGTAAAGTAAAAAGGAAAGCTGCAATTGTATTTATAAAAACAATCTCTAATGGTGAGGACATTGAAGAGCGTGTACTACTACCTTTACTTACTAATGACAGTGAAAGTAAAGAAATACCTGATATTGTTACAATCAAAAAGATCACTACTGCAACCATTATTAAGGATGTACTAAAAGAAATTAATCAAGGTAATACTGTCTTATTTATTGATAATTCCTCTGTGGCTTACGTATTCGATACAACAAAATTTGAGTCAAGGGCAGTAGAAAAAACTGATAATGAAAATGTGCTACGAGGTCCTAAAGAGTCTTTTAATGAAAACGCGGAAACAAACATCTCACTTATCAGGAAAAAAATACTAAATGAAAATTTGATGGTCGAAACAACAACTGTTTCTAAACGTTCCAAAAATAATGTGTTTTTATTATATGTAAAAGATTTAGCTAATGAGGGGTTACTTTCTAATATAAAAAATAGATTAAATTCGCTTGACACAGATGGTATTCAGAACCTTGGCCTACTTGAGCAAAATATTGAAGAGAGAAAGTTTTCTTTGTTCCCCACTATGGTTTATACGGAGAGGCCAGACCGTGCGGCAGCTTTCTTAGAAGATGGATATTTTGTGCTTATAATGGATAGTTCACCAGCTTGTTTAATACTTCCTGCTACCTTTTGGTCATTTTACCACTCTCCAGAAGAGCATTACTTGCGTTTCTTGTATGGAAACTTTACAAGATTACTACGAATTGCTGCAGTCTTTATCGCTTTATTTACATCAGCAATATACGTAGCAGTGACCAATTATCATTCCGAAATGATACCACCGGATTTGTTACTAGCTATTGCAGCGACACGGGAAAAAGTACCATTCCCAGTTTTGCTCGAGATTTTGATTATGGAAGTGGCGTTTGAGTTAATACGTGAAGCTGGACTTAGAGTTCCAAGTCCAATCGGACCAACCATAGGAATTGTAGGTGCACTAATTCTAGGTCAAGCAGCAGTCGAAGCCAATATTATTAGTCCGATTGTGATTATCGTTGTTGCCTTAGGTGGTGTAAGCTCCTTTGCGGTTAGTGATATAAGTTTAAACTATGCAATACGAATTATCCGATTTTTATTTATTCTATCTTCAGGGCTGTTTGGTATTTATGGAATGGCTGCCACGTTTACTTTAGGTCTATTCTATTTGGTATCTATTAAATCATTTGGGGTGCCATATCTTTCGCCGATGTCACCGAGATATAAATCCTCCAATGATACGATCTTTCGTAAAATACTTCAAAATGAAACACTACGGCCAGGTTATGTAAAACCAAAAGATATAGTTAAGAAGGGTACTGAATAGATAATGCAGCAAAAAGATAAAGTTGGGATACGCGAATTTATTGCCATAACCATCATCATAATTGGTGTTAAATTATCAGATGATACACCTGACCTATTATTAGAGGATTTGAAAAGTGCAGCATGGATGGCTCCGTTTCTTTCAGGTTTAATTGCAATCGTTCCAATTGTTCTTTTGATAAAAGTATTAGGAAATTATGAGGGCAAAAATCTTCACGATATAAATGTTCATCTACTCGGGAAATTTGTAGGTGGATTTGTTTCAATTACACTTTTACTATTAGGGTCTGCTGCGATGATTATTGATTCTAGAGGATATGTTAATATCATTAATACATTATACTTTACAAAAACACCCACCCCAATTATTTACCTCTTATTAATGGTAACATGTGCTTATGGAGCAAGAAGGGGAATACAAAATATTGGAAGTGTCGCATGGCTTGTCCTATTTTATATTAAATTTGCCTTAATCATGGCGTTTATCCTTGCTTTACAGGAAGGGCATGTTTATAGTATTTTCCCTTTTTTTGGAGTTGGCATAGAGGGAATTATTAGGGAAAGTGCGTTAAAGGTTTCAATCTATGCAGATATTTTATATCTAGCACTAATTTTCCCTTTTGTTACTACTAAATCTGATTTTAAAAAAGGGGTATGGATTTCGTTACTAATTCTTATTATAGAGGTATCAATTTCAATGATGCTTTATATTTTCATTTTTGATTATGAATCCGTTCAAATGTTAAATTACCCTTTCCATGAAATGATAAGGTATATAAAGCTAGGGACATTCCTGACGAATATTGAAACATTTTTCTTCCCAATCTGGTTATTGGCTACCTTTATCCGCTTTTCTGTTTATCTTTACTTAAATGGGGTTTTATTTGGAGGGATCTTTAAAATCAAAGAATTTGAGTATGTCATACCCTCATTAGCAACAGTCTATTTATTAGCTGGTTTAGCACCAGAGACTGCAACATATACAACTTTTTTTCTTAGAGAGAATTTACTAAATATAACAAGCCCGCTATTTATATCCTTACCAATTCTTCTTTGGATCATGGCAAAGGTAAAAGGGGATTTCAAGAATGAAAAAAAGGGTTAGTTTATTTATTGTTAGTTGTTGCTTATGTTTAACTGGCTGCTTTGACAAAGCAGAAGTCGAGGAAAAAGCTTATGTAATTGCTCTTGGTTTGGACAAAGCAAAAGACGAACATAAAATTAAGGTAAGTTTTCAAATTGCCAACCCTGAGGTAGGTAGTATACAAGCTGCGGGCGGTACTGATGAGCCACCACATGAGATTATAACAGTAACTGTAAATGATTTTATTTCAGCTAGAAGTGTGTTGAATACAGTAATTGCTAAGGAAATTACGTATGACTTATTACGTGTCATAATCATTTCAGAGGAGCTTGCTAAAGAAGAAAATTTTATTCGTTATATCTATGAGGCTGCAAAAGACAGGGAAATTCGAAGAGATGTTTTATTAGCTGTATCAAAGGAAGAGGCAAGTAAATATCTTGAAGAAAATGATCCTAAGCAAGAAACAAGACCTCATAAGTATTATCAATTTATGATAAATCAAGGGATAGATACGGGCTTAATACCAGAGTCAGATTTGCACAGATTCTTTCGGATTACTGAACATGATGCGGACCTTTTCCTAGCTATGTATACAACAACAGAGAGAAGTGAGAATGAAGTAAAAGATAATCAGGACGAGTATCTTGCAGGCCAAATCGATACCAAAGGAAGTACAAATAAGACCCAATTTATAGGGTCTGCCGTATTTAAAGAAGGGAAAATGATTGGAAAATTGAATGGCCGGGATACAAGAATTGCTGTCTTATTAGACGGAACGACTGACCTTAAGGATGTCCTAACAACCTATGAAGATCCACTTACCAAAGGATACCGACTTGCAGTACGTCTAATTAAAAATAAACCAGTAGATGTTCAAGTGAACATTAAGAATTCACCTGCTAAAATAAAAATACATGTCCCTTTAGTTGCTGAAGTACTTTCAGATCCAGGCATGACTAACTATGCGAGAAATGAGGATAAACAGGAAAAATTAAGACAACATATTGAACAAGAAATAGACTCTAATATCAGTGAGTTCATAAAGAAAACGCAAGAGGAATTAGGAGGGTCACCTTTTTCTCTCTCCCTTTATGGAAGAAAACATTTTCTAACTATTCCTGAATTCGTTCAATTTGATTGGATGAAATCATATCCCGACATGGATATTGACGTGAGCGTTGATATTGAGTTTGGTGAATTTGGGAAACAAGCAAAAGTACCATACCTTGAAGAGTTGAGGGATTAATATGAACATCATCTATGGAATAATGGTTTTTGGGATGTTTGCTTACACGGTTGGTTATGGCTTTACATTATGGAAGGATAAAAATAAAAAAGGTGCTTTAGGAGTATTCTGGATAGCTTGTATGATTGCTGTCATACCATTCTTTACATTATATAGGTAATTTTTACTAAGTTGTACCAACTCTGTCACAGACTCAGGTTTAACACTATGTATCTAATGAAAATGTAAGGACACTTACAGTTTTTTACATAGGAGGGTTTGGTATGACGGTTTCTTTAGTTAAGAGTAAGTCAACATATATTTTCCTTTTAGTGGCAGTGCTAATTTTAGCATCAAATCTCTCTTTGATGAACCTTGACTCTTTTAAACCAATAACAGATGCTGTGGCTCTAGCAATCGTATTTGATCTAACAATTTGTTTACCTTTAGCCTTTTACTTTTTTATAGTAAGAAATAGATTTTCACCTGTTACTGTATTACCAGTAATCATTTTGGGATTTTGGTTGGCTTACTTAATTGTCCCTCATGAAAGTTTTCAGTACTTTAGAGAAATGCTCTATGTTATCTACGGGATTGAGGCTTTATTTATAGCGGTAGAACTCTATATTCTATTATTGCTATTAAGGAAAGCAAAAGCCTTTCGAAGAAATTATCTAGTGTATAATCAATCGGAATTACACTTTCCATCAAAACTTAGAAAGTCATTAGTTGACACTTTTGGTAGTGGTAAGATGATTGGAATGCTGGTGACTGATATTTCAGTACTCTACTATGGATTGCTCAATTGGAGAAAAAATGGAAGGATATGCCAGGAGTACAAGCTTTTAGCTACCACAAAAATACTGGATATTTTGGTTTGTTTATAATGCTTGTTCATGCGATGGCTATAGAAGTTATTGCAGTTCATGCATTGATTGCTCAATGGAATATAACAGCAGCGTGGATTGTAACAGCATTAGACCTTTACTTGCTATTTTGCATCATAACAGATTACCACGCAATACGACTATCTCCAGTATTAGTTGATAAAACAACAATGAAGATGCAAATTGGCGTGTTAAGCTCGCTCGAGGTCGAGCTTAACAATATGCAATCAATTGAGTATGTAACCGAATTTAGCAAAGAACAGCGCAACGAGAAAGGTTCGTATTTTGTGACACTCCCTGAGTTTATAGAGGAATCTCCCCAGATAGAAATTCGTTTAAAGGAACCGGTAACAGCACATTATGTATTTGGTATTAAGAAAGAAATTAAAAAAATTTACGTAACAGTTGACGTTCGGAACCAATTTTATGGGTTAATTAACGAACGAGTAGTATCTAATTAACCTAAGAGTAAAGAAGGAAAGTGATCGTCTTTGTCAAATTCCTTCTTATTTATCCAACCTTATATAAGTACTGAGTTGATTGGAGGGGAAGGCACTTGACTCCTGCGGAACGTAGAGGAAAGGTCGAGACCCCACAGACGGAACGTCGAGGAGGCTCGACTTCCTCCCCGATGGGAATTCGCCCTTGAAAAAGCCGGCAGTTGGGCTTTTTCATAATTCCCCGCGGAAAGCAAGTGCCTGGACCGGAAAGCAACGGACAAGATTCCTATTTATAATCCTAATAATATCAATCTAATAAAAAGGCTGTCCCAAAATCATTTTTCAATGACTTTTTGGACAGCCCTCTTTTATTTTCAGTCAATCACATTAGGGAGAATAAGTATTTCTACACGTCTATTTTTCATTCTACCGTCAGCAGTATTGTTCGGTGCTACCGGACTATATTCTCCAAAGCCTTTTGCACTGAAAGACTTATGGTCTAATTTTTCATTCTCAAGTAAAATTTTCATAAAGTTTATGGCCCTCATTACACTAAGATGCCAGTTGTTATCAAATTGACTATTTTTTATAGGGATATTGTCAGTATGACCACTTACGATAATATTCCTTGGCGGATTCATGACTAACAGTTCTGAGATTTCATTTGCTAATTGCTGGTCTGCCGGACGAACAGCCGCACTTCCTGAGTTAAAGAAGGTATCGTTTAAGATTGTGACTAACAGGCCTTCATCAGTAAGCTTTGTCTCAAGGTGTTCTTTTAGATTGTTATCAAGGATATAACCATTAATTTTTTCCTGGAGCTCTTTTAATTCTTTTTTCTCTAATTCCTCATAAGCTTCTTCGTCAATTTCTTCTTGATTCGCATCCTCACCTTGGCTGCCCTCGTCTTCCTCATCACTCGGAATATCCTCAGGACTTTGTTGAACAACACTCGGATACTTCATTACACCCGTACCACCGTTAAAAGCACTGTTCAGTGAATAGGCAATTTGCTTAAACTTAACAACGTCAACCGAGCTTGCTGCAAATAATACAATAAAGAGTGCAAGAAGCAGTGTTAGTAAATCCGCATAGGGAATTAGCCAGGATTCATCTATGTGTTCGTCATGATGTTTATGCTTTTTCTTTCTAGACATCTAGGCTCTCACCCTCTGGCATGATTTTTTGTCGATCTTTGATTGACAGATAAGTAGAAAGTTTTTGTTCAATTGCTCTAGGTGCTTGTCCTTCTAAGACAGATAAGACACCTTCTATCATTACGTATTTAACAGTTACTTCATCTTTTGATTTACGTTTAAGCTTGTTTGCAAATGGATGCCATAATACATACCCTGTAAAAATACCAAGAAGGGTTGCGATGAAGGCTGCGGCAATTGCTTCACCTAATTTTGTTGTATCATCCATGTAACCTAATGCAGCAATAAGTCCAATAACGGCTCCAAGTACTCCAAGAGTCGGTGCATACGTACCAGCCTGTGTAAAGATTAACGCGCCAGCCTGGTGTCGGTCTTCCATAGCTTCAATTTCCTCAGACATTACATCGCGAATAAACTCGGCACTTTGACCATCAACCGCCATGCTTAATCCATTCTTTAAAAACTGGTCATCTACTTCATTTACTTTTGCTTCTAGTGCAAGTAACCCTTCTTTTCGTGCAATGGTAGCCCATTCCGAGAACATTGGGATAAGCTGTTCAATTGTAATCATTTTTTGTTCTTTGAAAAGTACTCCGAATAATTTAGGGACTCTTTTAATTTCCTTCGTCGGAAATGCAATTGTTACAGCAGCAACTGTCCCTAAAAGAATAATTAAAATCGCAGCAGGGTTTATAAGGGCTGCAGGACTTACCCCTTTATAAGCCATACCGACACCTACTGCTATAAGTCCAAGAATAATTCCAATCAATGAAGTTTTATCCATACTATCACCTAATCTTTCTTTCAATCTAGTTGTCTTCTCTATTCATATATTCTAGTATACTACGTCGAATTATGTTAAAAAATGATAAAAAATCATCCAATTTACCTTCTCCGTATTATCTATATCGACAAAATCAGCAAATACTTTAAAATTTTCTACGAAAAAGGATAATGTTTCTTTATGGAGAATATAGTATTTATAGTAAATTTGAAAATAGAGAAAAGGGTGTGTCATTATGAATTTTAATGATTTTAAGTATGTACGTCCCAATATGGAAGAAGTAGAAGCAAAGTTTACTAGTGTTTTAGAGAAGTTTACAAGCGCAGCTACTTTAGAAGAACAAGATCTAGCAATGAAAGATGTGAATGAACTTCGTAACACAGTAGATACAATGTTCAACATCTGTTATGTCCGCCATACAATTGATACAAATGATGAGTTTTACAAAGAAGAAAATGACTTTTTAGATGAAATTCAACCAATTGCTCAAGGGTTAGTAACGAAATATTACAATGCATTGGTTAACTCTAAGTTCAGAACAGAGTTAGAAGAAAAGTGGGGTCATCAATTATTTGACCTTGCAGATGCACAATTAAAATCTTTTGCACCAGAAGTAGTAGAAGATCTTCAACAAGAGAATAAGTTATCTTCTGAATATACCAAGTTAGTAGCTTCAGCAAAGATTTTCTTTGAGGGTGAAGAGAGAACTCTAGCTCAATTACAGCCTTTTGCTGAGTCAACAGACCGCGAGATGCGTAAAAAGGCGAACGAGGTACGATTTAATTTCTTTAAAGAAAATGAAGAGAAATTTGATGAAATCTATGACAAGCTAGTGAAAGTACGTACAAAAATTGCGAAGAAGCTAGGGTTTAATAACTTTACTGAATTAGCTTATTTACGTCTTAATAGAACTGATTATAATGCAGAGATGGTAGCAAATTTCCGTAACCAAGTTAAGGAATTCATTGTACCTCTTTCTACTAAACTAAAAGAGCGTCAACGTGAGCGTATCGGAGTAGATACATTAAAATATTACGATGAAGGCTTTAAATTCAAGACAGGGAATGCAACTCCAAAAGGTAGCCCTGAATGGATCATTGAAAACGGGAAAAAAATGTATGACGAGTTATCATCTGAAACGAGTGAGTTTTTTGACTTTATGATTGATAACAATTTAATGGATCTTGTTGCGAAAAAAGGAAAAGCAAGTGGAGGATATTGTACGTATATTCAAGACTACAAATCTCCATATATTTTCTCTAACTTTAATGGTACATCAGGAGATATTGATGTGTTAACTCATGAAGCAGGTCACGCGTTCCAGGTATATGAAAGCAGACATTTTGAAGTACCAGAGTATAACTGGCCAACGTATGAGGCATGTGAAATTCATTCTATGAGTATGGAATTCTTTACATGGCCTTGGATGGAATTATTCTTTAAAGAAGACACTGATAAATATAAGTTCTCACACTTAAGTGAAGCACTTCAGTTCTTACCTTATGGTGTAGCGGTTGATGAATTCCAACATTTTGTTTATGACAATCCAGAGGCAACTCCACAGGAACGTAAACAGGCATGGAGAGACATCGAGAACAAGTATATGCCAGGTAAAGATTATGATGGAAATGCGTACTTAGAAAATGGTGGCTTCTGGCAGCGCCAAGGTCATATCTACTCAACACCTTTCTATTACATTGATTACACTTTAGCACAAATTTGTGCGTTCCAATTCTGGAAGCGTTCAAGAGAAGAAAGTGAAACAGCATGGCAAGATTACTTAAACCTTTGCAAGCAAGGTGGAAGCAAACCATTCCTAGAGCTAGTTAAGGTTGCTAATCTAAAATCACCATTCGAAGACGGTTGTGTGCAATCAGTTGTAGGTGTGATTGAAGACTGGTTAAACAGTGTGGATGATAAAAAACTATAAGTAAGGTGGAGGCTGTTAATCTTGTGTTAACAGCCTTTTTTACATAGGAGGTAAAACCGTGATAAATTGTTCATTGTGTAATGTTGAGTCGATAGAAGGTCAACAAGTCATAGTAGAAAATGATTATTGCCTATTTCTTCAAATGCCTCAGGAAGTATTAATTGGATCAGGGCTAATCATTCCTAGAGAGCATAGAGAAACTTTATTTGAGATAACAAAGCAAGAGTGGGATGCAACCTATGAGCTATTACATAAAGTGAAACAATTGCTTGACGATCGGTACCAACCAGATGGCTATAATGTAGGATGGAATTGCGGTCAGGTTGGAGGTCAGCATATTTTTCATGCACATCTTCATGTTATTCCGCGATTTAAAGACGAGCCCTATGCTGGAAGAGGCATTCGGAGCTGGTTGAAGAGTGAGGGAAATAAAAGATGGTGAGTTCATTTGATAGAACTCACCTAGTCTATTTAATTAAGATAAAAATCCCCAGATGTTGTTTCGACTTTAATTGAGGTACCTGATCCATTTCCTTTTTTCCCTAATATGAAACTCTCAGTAGAGTGCTCATATTGAAACCCACTCGTTTCAACCTTTCCTTCCCCAGGCTTCCCTGAGAATTCTAGTTTATATGAGTCTATATCCATAGATAGAGTTACATCTCCGCTTGTTGCATTTAACTCCATGTTACCTCCATTGCTATTGGAAGAAACAATGTCACCACTCGTTGTTTCAATCAAAAAGTCTGAAGTTACTTTTAGGTTGTCAGTCACGATATCTCCAGAAGTAGCTGTTAGAAAGAGATTCTTGGTTGAAAGGTTAGTAGTTGAGATATCCCCAGATGATGTAGCTACTTCTAATTCTTCATACATCTTGGCTGGGACTTTAACAGTTAGTAATGTACCTTTATTGATTGCAAATACAGTAAAGGATGGATGTTTTACTCTAGTAAGCTTAACTTGTAGTATTTCACCTTTTTCTAAAATGTCCAACTCATAAGCGTCTCTCATTTTTTCGCTTACTTCACCATTTAGTTCAATTGTAACAACATCTTCAGAATGAGGGATGACTGCTATATCTGTAGGTCCAGAAGTGATTTCAATGTTTTTAATATCGTGCCCATCGATAGAATGGTTTTCCTTAAGTTCATACAGTTCAGTTGAAAATGCCTCTGCACCTTCTGTGTAATAAATAAAGCCAGCACCTGATAATAGAACAACTAACATAAACAATAATCCGTATCCAATATTTTTCATTATTTGTTTTCTCCTTTAAAATATTTTGAATTCCAAAACTTTTTGAGATTGTCAGCAGGAGTTAAAATCCCGTTTTTTCCATAAAATAAATAGGTAAGAGTCAGTAGTACTATGCTTAAGCCAATTTCATAGAATAGCTTATCTGCTGTAGTAACCTTAGTGTTTAATAGGACTAATGCACCTTCTGAACCGTGTATGACTAAATCATTTACAAGATTATGAGCTGCATGAACAATTGTTGCAACTGTTAATGAACCGCTTTTTAGATAGATATAAGCGTAAACAATGCCACCTTTAAACCAGCTTGCAGCTTTAAATGGGTCAAAGTCACCCATAACAAAGTGTAGTGCCATAAATAAAACTGCTGAAATTAGAATCATGTTCACAATGTTAAATCTAGTAAGATTCATCATAAAGTATCCACGAGCTAAGACTTCCTCTTTCAGTGCTGCGAAGAACCAGCCAATCATTGCAATTCCAAGTAACCGATAAAAATCTATGGTTAAGACCTTTTCAAACGTAAATTGTGCCACAACAATGTTCATCTGATCTAATATGAAAATAAAGCTCAACACACAGAGTAGCGAAAGTACAGTTGCTAGTAGTGAAAACACTGCATCTTTTTTAGTAAGCCCAAAGCCTAGTTGCCAAGGATTTTTCTTATCTACAACACGAATTAAGATGAATAGTAGAACCGTGTTCAACACTCCTAGGATAAAGTACATGGAGTGGGCAAAAAGGAAATCCGTTTTTAAATTTTCAAAGAGGTTTAAGTAAATTAAGACACCGACCATTGCTATGATAAGAACATTTGTTAAAAGAATAGAACTAAAGATTCGAAATGGTTTATTTAAGACAATTTGCATTTTTATCAGCTCTCCTTTGTTTCTTTCTATACTCATCTTATAAATAAAAAGTCATATGACCGTAGTGAAGATGGTCATGACTTTTTATTATCGTTAACTGTACCAATTTTCTGATATCTAGTAATATAGTAAATAACTAAACAGTAAAAGATTGGTTGTGTTGCTGATTGAATCGAGAACGATGGATGTGGATTGATTGGCTTATTTTTTTATTAAGATGTGGGTGGTATGGAACCGGATTAACGTATTATTACGTGTATATGGAGAGGTTAGGTGAGCTTTCATACATAGAATTTGCGGGGATTGTATCAATTGGCTTTTTCATACCTTTAATATTCTGGCGTCCAGGGTATCGTAATCCTACTCTATATGCCATAGCCGAACTTTTCGTATCAGGTGGATTTTCTATTTATCTAAATATGTATTTAGGAATTAATTTAACTTCTTCTATTATTTTAATGCCGATATTAATGGTTGGGTACTTGATGACGAAAAAAACAGCACCATGGGTTATACCTGTCTTTGTCATTCTTTTACCAGCAAACCGTTACTGGACCATCGACAATCAGTTTTCATTTTACTTGCAATACATAGATGTTCTTATCTTTTTTGTCATCGGTTTGGGCTTTAATCTGATCACCAAGTCACAAAAGAGATACAAGTTTTTATTAGAAGAAAATGTGAAACAGCTTGAATTGATTGAGCATCAGAACAGAGCCCTTGAACAGTATTCGGCTGAAGTTGAAAAACTAGCACTGGTTGAGGAGCGTAATCGGATGGCACGGGATCTTCATGATTCAATTGGCCATCATTTTACATCAGTCACAGTTGGGCTTGACGCAATTTCCTATATGATTGAAAGTCAGCCTAAGTTAGCTGCTGAAAAAGTGAGAGGCCTTGCGGAGGTGGCTAGAACGGGTTTGACAGAAGTGAGGAGAACAATTCATCAAATTGCTCCTTCAGAAGAGAATGAGCTTCTTACAATCCAACTAGAAAAACTAGTGAGCGAATTTGGAGAGCATACGAATACTGAGGTTAAGTTTGAGTTTGAAGGAGATGAACCAGACTTAGCACCGCACTTGAAGCTATTATTCGTACGATGTCTTCAAGAATGTATGACCAATGCGAAAAGACATGGGGAAGCTTTATTTATTAAGGTGAATGTCCATTATTTAGAAGATAATATTCAATTGAAGGTTTTCAATAATGGTAAGGGAATGGATACGGAGAAGTTTGGGTTTGGATTAACAATGATGAAAAATCGGTTAGAGGAAAAAAACGGACTACTAACGATTGAAAGTAATGGAATAGAAGGGGTAACAGTCACTTGTAGTTTGCCAGTAGGAGGGAAGCGATGAAGAACATTAAGTTACTGCTTGTTGATGACCAAGAGTTGATCAGAGAGAGTTTAGCATTTGTCTTAAATACGGACGAAGAGATAGAAGTTGTAGGCTTGGCTGGAAATGGTCAGGAAGCCATTGACCTTTGTGAGAAGTTGAGGCCAACGATTGTATTAATGGATATTCAGATGCCTGTATTAAATGGGATTGAAGCCACAAAGCAGATTAAACAGCAGTGGCCTGATACGAAGGTTATGATCTTAACAACTTTCCAAGAAGTTGAGCATGTTGTTGAAGCCTTAGCAATCGGAGCTGAAGGATATTTACTTAAGGCAATTCACCCGAAGGACTTAATTTCAGGGATTAAGCAAGTTCATAATAATGGAACACTTCTTTCGCAA
Organism: Cytobacillus suaedae; assembly: GCA_014960805.1. Taxonomy (GTDB): domain Bacteria; phylum Bacillota; class Bacilli; order Bacillales; family Bacillaceae_L; genus Bacillus_BV; species Bacillus_BV suaedae. Next base: position 1,202,027 of record CP063163.1, read on the forward strand.
AATCTAGCTAGAGCCTTAGTTGAGCAAATCCAGCATCCAAAAGAAGCTATTGGAAAAACCATGAAATCACCAACTTATGGACTAACAGAACGTGAAGAGCAAATTCTTAAATGTCTAGCACAAGGGCTAAGTAATAAACAGATTTCAGAAAGACTTTTTCTATCAGAAGGAACAGTTAAAAACTATATATCTAGTATTTATCATAAATTAGATGTAAAAGATCGGTATCAAGCTGCTTTAAAGGCGAAGGAAGAGGATATTGTATAACGAGAGGGGATGAACGTTGTGAATTATGATGTGATTGTAGTGGGAGCGGGTCTTGCTGGTTTAGTTGCAACAGCGGAAATTGCAGATGCGGGTAAAAAAGTACTTCTTTTAGACCAAGAACCTGAAAGCTCATTTGGTGGGCAAGCATGGTGGTCGTTTGGAGGATTGTTTTTAGTAGATTCTCCCGAACAAAGACGAATGGGAATTAAAGACTCGAAGGAATTAGCCTTACAGGATTGGATGGGTACAGCTGGTTTTGATCGTGAAGAGGATGAAGACTACTGGGCAAAGAAGTGGGCAGAGGCTTATGTTGAATTTGCATCAGGAGAAAAAAGAGCTTGGCTCTATGAGATGGGAGTACGCTTTTTTCCAGTGGTCGGCTGGGCAGAGAGAGGTGGCTATCTAGCTGAAGGGCATGGAAATTCAGTACCTCGCTTTCATATCGTTTGGGGGACAGGTCCAGGGATTGTGGCTCCTTTTGAAAAAAGAGTACGAGAGCATATGAAAAATGGATTGGTAGATTACAAGCCTCGTCATCGTGTAAACAAGCTTTTGACAAATGATGGAGCGGTTGTTGGTGTGAGTGGTTCTGTACTGGTACCAAGTTCGGCTGGACGGGGTGAAGCAAGTTCAAGGGAAGTAATTGGTGATTTTGAATACCATGCCGAAGCTGTTGCCGTTACGAGTGGTGGTATTGGAGCGAATCATGAACTAATTCGGAAAAACTGGCCAAGCCGACTTGGAGAGCCACCTACTAAGATGTTATCAGGTGTACCTGACCATGTAGATGGAAGAATGCTTGCGATTACAGAAGAAGCAGGAGGAAGAATCGTTAACCGTGATCGGATGTGGCATTATACGGAAGGAATTAAAAACTATGATCCTGTTTGGAATAAGCATGGAATTCGGATTTTACCAGGACCGTCTTCGATTTGGTTAGATGCCCGTGGTCGCCGTTTCCCTGCTCCGAATTTCCCTGGATTTGATACGTTAGGAACACTGGATGCCATTCAAAAAACAGGATATGACTATTCTTGGTTTATTTTAACGCAAAAGATCATCGAAAAAGAGTTTGCGCTTTCGGGCTCTGAACAAAATCCGGATTTAACAGGTAAGAGTATTCGCAAGGTATTGAAGCGTGCTCTACCAGGTGCTCCAGGTCCGGTTCAGGCATTTATGGATAAAGGTGAAGACTTTATCATTGCTAGTAATCTAGCAGAGCTCGTTGAGGGTATGAACAAGTTAACGGATGAGCCGTTATTGAGTTTTGAAGAAATTGAACGTCAACTTAAAGCGCGTGATCGTGAGGTTGATAATACGTTTACGAAGGATTTGCAGATTACAGCGATTAGAGGAGCACGAAATTATCTAGGCGATAAACTTATTCGTGTGGCACCTCCGCATAAAATCCTAGATCCGAAAAATGGTCCTCTTATTGCGGTACGGTTAAATATTGTAAGCCGGAAAACATTAGGTGGCTTGCAGACCGATTTATCAGGGCGAGTGTTGAATTCTGTGGGAGAAGTGGTCCCGGGGCTATATGCGGCTGGTGAGGTTGCTGGGTTCGGTGGTGGTGGAGTCCACGGATATCGTGCCCTTGAAGGAACGTTTGTGGGTGGATGTTTGTTTAGTGGTCGTGAAGCAGGGCGTGCGATCGCCGAGGAATTGAAATAAATATAGTGGGATGGAAAAACTGCATCGATGGTGATGCGGTTTTTTTGTGAAATTGGTGACCGAAGGTAGATATAAAGATTTATCGACGTAAAGATAGGGTGTGTTCGGAAAGAATAGGTCAATAAACTGATTTATCGACGTAAAAGTAGGGTGTGTTCGGAAAGAATAGGTCGATAAACGGAATTATCGACGTAAAGAAAGGGTGTGTTCGGAAAGAATAGGTCGATAAACGGATTTATCGACGTAAAGATAGGGTGCGTTCGGAAAAATTAGGTCGATAAAAAGATTTATCGACCTGAAAATAAGGTGAATATCGAAAATATAGTGTGATAACAGATTTATCAACTCAATAGATGAGGTAGCTACCGAAAATAAAGCCCTTCAATGAGCCCCAAAATCATCCATTTCTAAAATGACTCGCATAATACTCTTCTAGGTAAAAAGAAACACCCCAAAAACCCGACTAAGTCACTAGTTTGCTAGAAAAAGATAAGTGTTTTCACCCATTGGAAAAATACCCCTCGATTAGTAAAATTTATAGTGGAAATTCGACAAATATTGAGGGGAAGTTAGTTATGGAGCAAGGACAGCAGGAAACACGGAAACAGAAGTATCAAAAGTTGAAAAATGGTAGGAAAGTCAACCTAAGCTTAAAACCAGTAATTGTTATTACTCTAGTGCTTGGGATGTGTCTAGTTGCACTTTTACCGGATACTATTACCCTACATAAACCTAAGTTGCTTCAAAGTGAGCAGGTGGTGGCTGCAGAATCTTATCAAAATACTAAACAATTGCCACAAACGAGTACTCGAAGTTATGGCGAAATGGTGATTGACCATAAGGTGTCTAAAGGCGAAACAATCTTTAGCATAAGCAAGAAATATTATACTAGTAATCATACAGATAAAATCCTTTCCTATAATGGAATAACAAAACCTGAGGAGCAAGTGAAACAGGGGATGATTCTTTCCATTCCAAACCCGGAGTTTCTCGAAATCCATATTGTGAAAAAGGGCGAAACTTTATTTAGTATTTCAAATCTTTATTTTTCAAGAACCAACCTAATAGAATATATGAAGAATGCGAATAAAATCAAGGATCCAACTACAGACATAAAAGTTGGAATGAGGATTTCAATTCCAGCCCGTGAACAATTGGTTCTTCATACGGTTAAGGAGAAAGAAACATTATATGGAATGATGTCGACCTATTATGAACTCGCTAACTATCAGAAACGACTTGCAGATTTTAACGACATCCATAATCCTTCAACAGACCTAAAGGTGGGTATGGAGCTGAAGGTACCCAATCTTTATCATATTCGAATGCTTAATAAGAATGAGCGAATTGAAATAGATACCACTACGAATCTACTAACCTATTATAAGAACAATGAGGAAGTTTTAAAGACAAAGGTTGCGACAGGAAAAAACAATCTTACCCCGAAGGGTACATTTGAGATTGTATTAAAACTAAAAAACCCAGCCTACACACCTAAAAAAATTGCAGGTGGTACGGCAAATAATCCCCTAGGTACAAGATGGATAGGCTTAAATATAAATGGTACCGAGGGTAGGACCTATGGAATTCATGGTACAAATAATCCTTCTTCCATTGGGTCAAATGCATCAATTGGTTGTATCCGATTGGAGAATAAAAAAGTTGAGTGGCTGTTTGATCAAGTATCTGAAGGCACATTGGTTATTATTAAATAATATGAAAAAGGGGCTACTATACTCAAGAGTTTAGTAGCCTTTTGGTGTTAAAATAAAAGATACTTTAGCTTTTGCCCAAAGCCTTTTGGTGTTGAAGTTTGTTCTGGTTCTTGAAGCAAGTAGTCATGTTTTACCATAAATCTTTGATTTTGTTCCATTTCTGCACGCTCAAGGTCCCAGATCATTTTATATAAAAGGTCGTTTAATAACATTGAATTCACTCTCCCGATTTGGTTAGTTTTGATTACATCTTTATTCTAATGGGAAAGTGTTCCAATTTAATCGGGTTGAAGGTTGAACTTTTACTTGAACTTAGACTGATACTTGAATACGACCTAAGACGGAGAAAGATTAACCTATTGCTTCAATGAGGTCTGGTATGACTGTGTTAGCTAGAAGTGTAAAATATAGTGGGTAGAAGAGGACTAGTAAGTTGGAAATCATGCAAAACCTGCTATAGAACCGATGGGTAGTCTCCTCTGTCATAGAGGCAAATAAGATACCTAATAATGATGTGAAACAAAATAATCCTGTCCCAAAGAGGGACCCTAAGCGCTCCTGACATAAAATAAAGCCAATAGATGAGCCATTAAACAGCAGTATGAGGAATGAAATACTTATGTAGAATCTGGAAGTTATCGACATGTAAACACCTCAGGCTATCTATATGAGGATACAAATGATGGAATAACCTAAAAAATGTAAATGAATCTTAATGCTTATATAATGATTTAGGAAAAAAGACATCTAAAACATTGACTACCAAGATATAGATTGCCAGTTTTAGAGTAGAATTATATGATACAGGTAGAATTTATTTCCAAGTGTGGGGTAGAGATATATGAAAACAGGCATTCTTTTATATGATAGATTTAGTGAGTACGAACTATCAGTTGTTTTATCTGTATTAACTCAGGGTAATAAGGAGAAAGTATTTATTGGTTTGAATCCGAGTGCTGTAAAAGGAGAGGCTGGTTTAACTTGTATTCCAGAGACAACCATTGATCAAGTTGACCTTTCTGAGATTGATAGTCTTGTGTTGCCTGGAGTAGATGATTTTAGACATTTAATAGAGGCAGAGGAGCTATTTACATTTGTACGTAAAGTGGCAGAGCAGAATGCAATTATAGCTGCTATTTCGAGTTCTCCCATTGTTCTAGCTAAAGCGGGTGTACTTAGTGGTCACAACTATACAGTTGGGGTATCAATGGAATTTCTATCAGAATCGGGAATCTTTGAAGTAGAAAACTATATTGATGGTCCACTTGTTCAGGATAGAAATATTATTACAGCAAGAGGCTCCTATTTTGTCGGTTTTGCAGTAGCATTTGGTAGAAAACTTGGCTTAGAATTTAATCCTAGTTGGTATAAATAAATACATTTAACATAAGCTCTAGCTTGCAGCTGGAGTTTTTTAAGTTTTTAAAATATTAGCCATAAACTTGTTGTCAAAAATGTAAAAGGGTGGTAATCTTTATTTAAATAAACCGAATAGTCATTTTAGTAAAATGAACAAGGAGTGCACACACATGCCACCAGTTGTATCAGATGAGTATAAAGAGAAGAAGCGAAAAGAAATCCTTGAAAGTGCATTTGAAGCTTTTGGTGAAAAGGGTTTTCAAGTATCAACTATAGATGACATTGTCTCGATATCTGGAATGAGTAAGGGGGCAATCTACAACTATTTTGAGAGTAAGGAAGAGATCTATTTACAATTAATGAACATGCGGACAGAGCAAGATTTTGCAAAAATTGATAAACAGTTTGAAGGTATGAAAACAGCGACAGAAAAACTAACTTATTTGTTTAGTGTATACACGAGGGCTGAGAGTAATCCAAAATGGCAGAATAGTATTCGTGTTCATGTTGAGTTTTGGATCACATCTTCGAGACAAGAAGAGTTGCAGAAGCTGATGATTGAAAGGTATAACGAAAAGTATCTATCTTATCTAGAGAATGTTTTACAAGAGGGTATAAATCAAGGTGAGTTTCTTGAAAGCAGCGATCCACGCTTAGTAGCTTCCCTATTTTGGGGGATCATTGATGGGGTATGCTTACATTATTCTGTGATTGGTGAGCACTATGCCTACAAGGAAATCCTTAAAAAGGCTGAAGAGATTATCTTTCATTACTTAATAAAACGATAAGGAGTGATTCGTATGAGTCTAATCAAAAAGTTGTCTCTTGAGGAACTTGATGAGTTTATAAGAATTGACACGAATGCTTATCCAGGTGTTTATAACCATTCACCTGATGTACAAGAAAGAATTAAGAATAGTATCACTAAAACTCAACTTGAGGATGAGTGTGCCGACTATTTTGGTATTTTTCGAGATAACAGTATGGTAGGGGGTATGAGAATTCACCACTATACAGCAAATGTATTATCTACGAAAGTACCTGTCGGAGGAATCGGCTCAGTGGCTGTAGATTTGCTTCACAAAAAGGAAAAAGTGGCAAAGGAGATACTAGAATATTTTGTAAGGTATTTCCGAGAAAAACAGGTTTCCTTGGTTGCCCTATATCCTTTTCGCCCGGATTTTTATAGGCAAATGGGCTTTGGATATGGAACAAAAATGAATCAGTATAAAGTCAAGCCGCAGGGGTTTCGGAAAGACCTATTAACTAGCAAAAACCATATCCAATTTTTAACCAAAGAGCACAAGGATTTAGTCGTTGAATGCTATCAGAGATATGCAGTAAAAACCCATGGGATGATGGATAAAACTCCTTTTGGAGCAGAGGCCCTATTTGCCAATCCGAATCAGCTTATGGTGGGCTGTGTACAAGACGGTAGAGTTGAAGGCTATCTTTCTTTCTCAATTAAGAAAGAAAGTGAAACGAATTTTGTTTTCAATGATATTCATGTAAAAGAATTTGTATATGAAAGCAAAGACGCTTTATCACAGCTTCTAACATTTCTACATAGCCAGGCTGATCAATTTAATCGAATTGTTTTCAATACGCATGATGAACATTTTCATTTTCTACTTAATGATCCGTCTAATGGATCTAATGAATTAATTCCAAGTGTCTATCATGAGAGCCACACTTCAGGTGTGGGAATAATGTATCGAGTTGTAGATGTTGCAAGATTTTTGGGGGAACATCGATTTGGAATGGTTGATTGCACCGTAAAGTTTACGATTAAGGACTCATTTTTACCTGAAAATGAGCAAACATTAGTTGTAGAGTTTATAGATGGTAAAGCTAAAGAGGTAAAGGGGTCATATGAAGTGGGAGTCACGATGGATATCTCAGATTTTTCATCTGTCGTCATGTGTGCTACTGATATGAGTAGCTTATATCGCTATGGAGCTGTAGATATAACAGATGAAACATATTTAAAGAGATTAGATGTTTTATTTAAAACCCATGAGAAACCAATATGTATGACGGCGTTTTAACAAAATTTAGTTAATCAAAAAGAGAGAGGGTAGTGAATAGTTATGATAACAATTAAACGTTTATCTGAATGTACATTTGATCAAGCGGTGGTAGCTTGGAATAGAGGATTTGAAGGCTACTTTTCTAATATGACGTTTACTCTTGATCAGTTTATAAGACGTTTTGTCCTTGATGGGCTATCTCCTAATCTATCAATCGTTGCCTTTGATGGAGATGAACCAGTCGGTTTTATTCTAAGTGGAATACGCATGATTAATGGCAAGAAAGTATCATGGAATGGTGGAACAGGTGTTGCTACAGACTATCGTGGCAAAGGTGTTGCACAAAAATTAATGGAAGCAGCTATCTCCATTTACAAAGAAGAAGACACAGATATTGCTTTGTTGGAGGCAATTAGCCAAAATGAAAGAGCTATCAAGCTTTATACAAATTATGGGTATAAGGTAATTGATCAGTTGGTACACCTTCATCAAAATGGTCCACTTCCTGCCGATGCGTTTGCTGGGAGTAGAGAATACACGACTGAACGTAAGTTACCAGTTGATGTGATTGACCTTCCGTTTTATAAAAGCATGGCTTCATGGCAAACTCATTGGAACAATGGGCGTGATGGGGAATCAATTATCGTAAGTGATACAGAGGGTAACAAAGTGGGCTATGCCCTTTTTAGAAGAGCATTTAATGAAGAGGCAAAACAAATTGCGATTGTCTTAATTCAGTGTGAAGTGGTTCCAGGGCGTGAGGATGAAGGTGAGATTGTTCGTACAATGCTGAATGAGCTTTACTCACCAACGATGGATATTCAAAGAACTGTTATAAACATGCCAGTTGGAAATGAAATCGTTATTAATAGTTTAAAAGAGTGTGGGTTTAGTGTAAAAGTAGAACAAGTTTATATGCTGAAAGAAATGTAGTGGGGTGCTAAGAATGAGTATTGAACAATTTTTACAAGAGCAAAATGCAAAGGTTAAAGAGTTATTATATGATGTTACAACTAAAGTTTGGATGGCTCAAACGACAGGTGATAAAGAGTGGGCAGAAAAATTAGGAGAGGCTCAAGCAAAGTTAAATACGTATCAATCTGACTCGGAGAATTATAAAAAAGCAATTACTTATTTACAAAGTCCAGAGGCAACACCCATTCAAAAGAGAGAGTTACTGCTGCTTATTAACAATATGAAAGAAAACCAATTACCTGAGGAAGTTTTAAATGAGCTTGCAAGTATGTCATCAGAATTAAACTATTTATTCAACACGTGTTCTCCAGAAGTAGATGGGAAGAAATTATCTGCAAATGATATTCGAGATATACTGGTAAAGTCAGATGATAATGTAGAGAGAGAAAAGGCATGGAAAGCTAGCAAGGAAGTTGGTAAGGTAGTTGAAGAGAAGCTACTTACCCTAATCAAAAAACGAAATGAATCAGCTCGTGGGCTCGGTTATAACAATCATCATGAGATGGCATTTGAATTACAAGAGTTAGATCGTGAAGAGATTTTTGCAACTTTCCAGAAACTATTAGATTTATCAGATAGCACGTACCGAGCATTAAAACAAGAATTAGATGAAGGTCTGGCAAAACGCTTTAATCTTTCAGTGGATGAACTGCGTCCTTGGCATTATGCAGATCCATTTTTCCAAAGTGCCCCGGCAACTAAGGAGACAAATTTAGATCCTTATTTTGAAGGGAAAGATATTGTCGAGTTAACTTCTGCCACATTTTATTCAATGGGAATCGACATTAAGGATTTATATGAAAAAAGTGATTTGTACCCTAGAGAAGGTAAGAATCCAACTGCATTTTGTTTAGATGTTGATCGTAAAGGAGATATCAGGGTTTTATGTAACCTTACTTCAACTTCTTATTGGATGGCTACCAACCTTCATGAGTTTGGTCATGCAGCTTACAATAAGTACACGGACCGTGAATTACCGTTTTCTCTACGTCAACCTGCACATGTCTTTACAACTGAAGCAATCGCAATGTTGTTTGGCAAAATGGTGAAAGAGCCAATGTGGTTAGAAAAGTTCTTACATCTTGATTCTAACGTGTTGGATGAGTTAGCACCAGCACTTAAGAGATACCAGCAGTTAGATATGCTTGCTTCTGCAAGATTTATTATCACGTTTGTGTTCTTTGAGCGAGAGCTGTATGAGAATCCAGATCAAGATTTAAATGCTTTATGGTGGAAGTTAGTTGAAGAGATTCAAATGATGAAAGCACCAGAAGGTAGAAATGAGCCAGATTGGGCAGCGAAAATTCACTTTACGCTAGCACCAGTGTATTATCAAAACTATTTATTAGGTGAGTTAACAGCTGCGCAGCTGCACCAATACATTGATAAGAATGTATCAAAAGAGTTTTTTACTCCTGAGGTAGGGACTTTGATTAAGGAACAATTTTTGAAGCCCGGTGCAATGTATCATTGGAATGAAAAAATTGAACGTGTAACTGGTGAACCGTTAAATCCTGAGTATTTTGTGGTAGCGTTTTGTAAATAAGGAAGTTGTGAAGAGGTTTGAGCGAGAAGATGTCGCTTGAGCCTTTTTTAGCTTTGTCATTTAAATTTAGAAACTGTGGTTGTCAGTTTTAACCTAGACCGTTCCTTTGCGCTGCAGGCACTTGCTTTCCGCGGGGAATTTTGAAAAAGCCAACTACCGGCTTTTTCAAGGGCGAATTCCCATAGGGGAGGAAGTCGAGCCTCCTCGCCGTACCGTCTGCGGGTTCTCGACCTTTCCTCAATTCCCGCAGGAGTCAAGTGCCTTCCGCTCCAATCCACTATTTAAAAGTAAAAATGTTTTCAAATAGAGCCTTTGATTAAGAGTTCAATTATAAACCTCATCCAAATTGTTTATGTAGAAGCTTATTGCCCGTTTATAATCCAGGATATCTTGGTTATTTGTTGTTTCTATCAGGTTTGTAAGTAATATATCCATTGCTCGTCCATGGTTTCCTAGATTGTATTGTGACATAGAATAGAAGACTTGCAGTCCACGGTGGCTAGGATACTCTTCTATGGCTTTTTCAAAAATTTCAGCTGCTTTTTGATAGCTACCGATACATCTGAGACTGCTACCAAGTCCTAAATAAGCCTCCATACGTAAAGGTCCTTGAATCCCTAATTCTATCGCTTTTTCATAGTAAGGAATGGCCTCGTGTTCGTAACCTAGACTATCGTGTAAAAAAGCACACTCGGCTTGAACAATGGCCTCTTTAGAGTGTTCATTTGCGAATTTTATAATTTCAACTTTTGCCTGTTCACCAAAGCCATTATCACGAAGTTGTTTTATTTCAGTAATCTTCTGGATTGTATTATCCATATATAGTCACCTCAGGTTAACTATACATGATTTAGTTGGTAATATCTTCAAAAAATGATTGAACTCCTGAAGATTTTGTATCAAAATGATGTAAAGAGAATTTTAAAAGGATGTTGAAGATATGTCGACTCGATTAACAGGTGAAAAAGTAATTGTACGAATAATTAAGGAACAGGATTTAGAGCCACTTTGGCATTTAATATACGGTGAAGAAGATACGGAATGGAGAAAGTGGAATGCTCCTTATTTTCCCTTTGAACATGAGGACTTTTCCACGTTCAGTGAGAGAATGCAAAAGAGAATAGATGATGGAACTGACTCGATGATGATTATTCAAGCATTGAATGGAGAAATCATGGGAACGGTTAGCTATTATTGGGAAGACCAAAATACCCGATGGCTAGAAGCGGGGATTGTTATTAATAATTCACAGTATTGGCATGGTGGATATGGGACTGAGGCGTTGAAATTATGGATTGGTCATTTATTCGCAACACAAGAGATTGCTAGAGTTGGTATAACGACTTGGTCTGGGAATGAACGAATGATGCGAGTGGCAGAAAAGCTTGGCTTGCAGCTTGAAGGCCGTATGAGAAGATGTCGTTACTACAATGGAGAATACTATGATTCTATAAGAATGGGAATCCTACGAGAGGAATGGGATGAACTGCAAAAAGGGAGAAGTGTTTAGAATGAATCAAGTCACATTAACTAACTATGAGATTGATGGATACCAGCAATCAAAAATTTCTTATACAATGGTAAACCGAAAGGAAGAGAGTAGCACTCTAGCCATTATTCTTCCGGGGATGGGATATAACGTCCACAAACCTTTGCTTCACTTTGCTACAAACCTTTTTATTAAAAATAAGTATGATGTGCTACATATAAATTACAATTACCTTACAAGTGAAGTGTATAAAGGACTATCAAATGAAGAGAAGGTTGAGTGTATCCAACAAGAGGTGAAAAAGGTAATTGATTCGGTCCTAAATGAAAGGCAGTACAATGATTATCTCCTTGTTGCAAAGTCGATAGGGACCATACCTATTTCAAACGAATTACAAACAAGGAACGAATTTAAAGATGCTAAGGCGATATGGTTAACGCCGTTACTTCATAATGATTCACTTTTTGGAAGAATGAAGGAATGTCAACAACCATCACTTTATGTGATTGGAGACAAAGATCCGTGCTACCTAAATGACCGATTTGACGAATTAGACAGTAAGGATCACAACCACTGTGTTCTTATAAAAGGTGCAGATCATAGTTTAGAAGATCAAGAGGTTCTCCCATCCATTGCTAATTTAAAGGTTGTGTTCGAGGCGATAGAAACATTTATAGCTAGATAATAATTTACTTTTTAAACAGCAAAAGTATAGGACGGAGAGAGGAGAGCTGAATGAAGTGAAGGCAATATTAATCGGAGTACTCTCATCTGTATTTTTTGCCGTTACGTTTATTTTGAATCGATCGATGGAGCTTTCAGGTGGAAGTTGGCTATGGAGCTCTTCCCTTCGATATTTTTTTATGGTTCCTTTTCTAGTCCTTATTGTTTATTTGAGAGGAAACCTTGGTGCTCTTTTAAAAGAAATGAAGAAAAGTCACTATATCTGGCTAGTATGGAGTATTGTCGGTTTTGGGTTATTTTATGGACCAATTACCTTTGCTGCATCAAGCGGACCAGGGTGGTTAGTGGCGGGTACATGGCAGTTTACAATCATAGCTGGTTTATTGCTTGTACCATTCTTCTATACTAAGATTCAATCTGATCAAGGGACTATAAAAGTTAGGCAGAAGCTTCCATGGAAGGGTCTCCTTTTTTCGAGCATTATCTTTATCGGGATTGTCATTATTCAATTAGACCAAGCAAGTGGTGGGATTACAGCCAATATGCTGTACGTAGGTATCTTACCTGTAGTTTTAGCAGCATTCTCCTATCCGTTAGGAAATCGGAAAATGATGGAGCATTGTAAGGGGAATGTTGATACTTTTCAACGTGTTCTTGGAATGACTCTTGCATCCATGCCATTATGGATTGCGCTTGCAAGCTATGGATATTTTACCGTTGGCTTGCCTAGTAGTAGTCAAGTGCTTCAATCATTGGTCGTAGCCTTGTCTTCAGGTGTCATAGCAACGGTACTGTTCTTTTATGCAACAGATTTAGTAAAAGAAGATCAAAGTAAGCTTGCTGCAGTTGAAGCTACTCAATCAAGTCAAATTATGTTTGTCCTATTTGGAGAAATGCTTCTCTTGTCTGTTGCCTTGCCTAATTACCAATCGATTGTTGGGATGTTTGTGATCATCATAGGAATGATTTTTCATAGCTTTGCATCAAAGCAAAAGATTGTTCTAACAAGGGGTAAGATTAAGTCTATATAAACAAGCAAAAGGTGTAATCAGACGATTACACCTTTTACTTATTCATTTCATTTTACTAATACTCCGATTAAACACTTTCTTCTAATATCACTTCATTTTTTTCTTCTAATAGATCTTTTAGTACTTGCTTATTCTTTCGAGCTGAAAGGATATAGAGGAAGTCACCTGGTTCGATTACTGTGCTTCCGGTTGGTGTAATTAGTTCATCGTTTCTGATAATCGCATTGACTAAAGCACCTTCTGGGAAAGGGATTTCCAAGAGAGTTTTTCCAACTATTACAGCATCTTCTTCTAATTCATATTCAAACATTTCTGCATCTGCTTTTCCTAAAGATATAAGCTCTAGTGAGTGAATTGGTTCTGTTTTTTTAGGACCATTTAGTCCTAATTTTTCAGCTAGAATTGTAATGGTAGAACCTTGTACTAAACAGCTAGTTAACACAACGAAAAATACAACATTAAACAGTAGGTGACTTCCTTCTACATTTGCAAGTAAAGGGAAGGTTGCTAACACGATCGGAACTGCTCCTTTTAATCCTGCCCATGATAAGAAGATGACCTCTTTATGAGTATATTTCATAGAAAGGGTTGATAAATAAACAGCAATTGGCCTTGCGACTAAAATTAGAATCAAAGAAAGCAAGATCCCTTTGGCGAAAATATCTAGTGTAAATAACTCAGAAGGAAAAACAAGTAATCCTAAGATCACGAACATAGAGATTTGCATCATCCAAGCAAAGCCTTCTGAAAAGCGAAAGATGGAATGACGGTAGGAGATATCTGCATTCCCAATAATAATTGCTGCAATGTATACAGCCAATAATCCACTTCCATTAAAGGCAGCGGTTATTCCGTAGGTGAGCAACGCAAATGCGGTTGCAAAGACAGGATACAAACCACTGGAATCGAGGTTTATTTTATTCAATGCCCATACGGCAAGCTTTCCTAGTAGTAATCCTAATAGCACGCCTACAGACATCTGTATGAAGAATGACCCGATCATTGAAAGTATACTTACATCTGGAAGGGTAATTAATTCTATTAAAGCTACGGTTAGAAAAACGGCCATTGGATCATTGGAGCCAGACTCTGCTTCTAATGTTGCACTGATTCGTGATTTAATATTTTGCCCTTTTAAGACAGCAAAAACAGCTGCAGCATCTGTGGAACCAACAATCGCTCCGAATAAAGTTGCCTCTAACCAACCAATTTCTAAAATAAACTTGGCTGCAACAGCGACAATTCCTGACGTTAATAGAACACCGATGGTTGCTAAAGATAATGAAGGAACAATAACGGGTTTAAGTGTCTTCCATTGAGTTTGCATTCCACCTTCAAACAAGATAACAACAAGTGCTAATACACCGATCATTTGAGCTGTTTGTGCATCATCAAAATGAATGATTCCAAGGATATCTGAACCCATTACCATACCCACAAAAATAAACAGTACAAGGGAAGGGACGCCAATCCGTGAAGAAAACTTAGTAGTGATGACTCCTGCAATAAATAAAATGCCAGCTAGTAATACAATCCGATCTGTCTGGAGAATATCAACGAACATTCTTCTAGCCTCCTTTTTATAAATTTACATCTAGTATAATAGGCAAGTTCTTCTCTTCAGTGATGCCTATGTACTGATATGTTTCAGCTTTGGTTTGATGTTGTAGCCTTTTTTGGATAAGTGATACTGCAATTCCTTTGAGGTAAGCATGATAACCAAAGGTTTTACGAAGGGTATGTGTACCAACTGAACCTTCGACACCGGCCTGTTTGGCTGCTTCATTAATAATTCGATAGGCTTGTTGTCTCGTTATGGGTTCACTTGTTTTTCTAGATTTAAAGAGGAAATCATTGTAAGTTAATTCGCCTTCTTTTATCCATTTTACAATTGATTTTCGTACATGCTTATTTAAAAAGATGGGAGGGTTCACTTCATTAGATGTGAGTAAGTAGGATGAAATTTCATTTGTTTCAGTCACTACATTGTAAACATGCAATGTAAGAAGGTCTTGTATGCGGATGCCTGTATTAATTCCAAGCATAAATAAGCAATAGTCACGTGAGGAGCGTGGTAGTAAAAAAGCCTTCATTTCTTTTAAGCGTTTTTTATCTTTAATTGCATCAACTGTTTTCAAAAAAACACCCCAATCCGAACATAATGTTACATATCTCTATTATATAGTGTATTTATGTAACATACAAATGAATAGCTTTATTTGAATAAAGGAAATAAAAAAATAAGGGGAAAGGTCCCCTTATTATTTCACAACTATCTTGTTCTCTATTAAAACTGCCTTTAATGTTGAAGATACCTCAGTTTCCAATAAAACATCGGCAATTTGGTCTTCAATCTGTTCTTGTATTACACGACGCAGTGGACGTGCCCCAAAAGCAGGGTGGTAACCAAGTTCGGCAAGCTTTTCTTTTACTTCAGTTGATACCTTTAATGTGATATTTTGTTCCGATAATGTCGCTTGAAGTTCTTCAAGCATTAATTCCACAATTTGGAGTAGGTTCTCTTTCTCTAATTGTTTAAATTCAATAATGCTATCAAATCGATTTAGAAACTCCGGTTTAAAATGTGATCCTAGTGATTCTAATATCGTAGATTCCTTGACGGCATCTGTACCCATATTTTCAAAGCCAACAGAAATCTTTTTAAAGCCTACACCTGCGTTACTTGTCATAATAATAACTGTTTCTTTAAAGCTTACAGTTCTGCCTTGGCTATCTGTTAGACGACCATCTTCTAAAATTTGAAGGAACATATGCTGAACATCAGGGTGAGCTTTCTCAATTTCATCCAATAAGATGATACTATAAGGATTACGACGCACTTTTTCAGTTAACTGACCGGCCTCGTCATGCCCAACATAGCCAGGAGGAGAACCGATTATCTTAGAAACGGAATGTTTCTCCATATACTCACTCATATCAAGACGAATCATTGCATCCTTTGAACCAAAGAGTTCTTCAGCGAGTGTTTTTGTTAACTCCGTTTTACCAACACCCGTTGGACCAACAAAGAGGAAGGACCCAATTGGACGGGTTTTAGCTTTTAACCCTGCACGGCTTCGACGAATAGCTTTTGCTACTTTTGAAACAGCTTCATCCTGACCAATCACTTTTTTATTTAAGTTTTCCACTAAGTGCCTCATTTTTGCTTGTTCATCTTCCTGAAGTTTGCCGACAGGAATCCCTGTCTTCTTTTCGATGATTTTTTGGATATCACTAACCTCAACTACGGAACTACTTTGAGTTTGATCTGTCTCAAGTTGTTTTTCAAGTTTTTGCTCTTCATCACGTAGTTTGGCTGCTAGCTCATAATTTTCTTCTTTCGCTGCTTTATCTTTTTCAATAGCAATGTTCTTTAGACGATCTTGAATTGCTGTTGTATCTACAGGTTTAAGAAGTAGATTTGCTTTTGAGCCAGCTTCATCCAATAAGTCAATTGCTTTGTCAGGTAAGAATCGGTCTTGAATGTAACGGTGTGATAATGTGACACAAGCTTTAATGGCTTCCTCTGAATAAGTTACCCCATGAAACGCTTCATATTTTGATTGAATGCCTTTAAGAATTTCGATTGCCTTTTCAGGAGTTGGTTCACTTACTGTCACAGGCTGAAAACGACGTTCTAATGCAGCATCCTTTTCAATTTTACGATATTCTTTTAGCGTTGTTGCCCCAACTAACTGAAGTTCACCACGTGCAAGAGCTGGTTTTAAAATGTTACCCGCATCCATGGAGCCTTCTGCAGACCCAGCTCCCACTAATTGATGGATCTCATCAATAAATAGGATTATATTTTTATGTTTTTGAAGCTCAGCAATCAGTTGCTTCATGCGTTCTTCAAATTGACCACGAATCCCAGTATTTGAAACAAGAGAGGCCACATCTAATAGGTAAACTTCCTTGTTTAGTAGTTTTGAAGGAACCTCACCTTTTGAAATACTTAGGGCAAGTCCTTCAACTACTGCAGTTTTTCCTACACCAGGCTCACCAATGAGAACTGGGTTGTTTTTGTTTCTTCGGTTTAAAATTTCAATAATTCGTTTAACTTCTTCCTCGCGTCCAATGACTGGATCTATAAGACCGGCTTTGGCAAGGTGTGTTAGGTTTCGCCCGAATTGATCGAGGAATCCGCCACCACTTTTTTGTTTTGCTTGTTGAGTATCAGTTTGTTGTTGATTTTGTTGTGCTGAAAAACTCTTAAACATATCTTCAAAAGGGAAGTTTGGAAACCCGTTAAACCCTGAAGGAATTTGAAGATTGTTCATTTGCTCTGAATAGCAGTCATTGCAAAGTTGTAGACGTTTTTGCTCATTGTTGATTTTGATGTTTAGTTGATAATTAGCTTTCTTCACATTACAAACTTGGCATATCATGGTTTTAAACCTCCTTGAAATTTTGACTAAGTTTGACCTTTAGTTTATTTTAATATCCGTTGTTTAAACGGATGGGTAATTAGTAAGCAGTAATAAGGAAAAAGCAAGTTTGACTTAATTTGACCTTTGATATCATTATAATTTGACCTTTTTTGACTTTCAAGTATTTTGCTCTGAGAAAATTATGGAAACAAGACTTGTATAGGAAAGGTATAAAACTCCGGTCTTATAAAGAGAAAGACATCATAAAGTTAAGTAATAAAACAATTCAGGGGGCGATTAAGTGGCATATCAGAAAATTACAGTTTGGCAGGAGCATAGTTTTTGGTTAGAGGTGTTAGAGGACCATGGATATTTTGTACATGATTTTGCATCTCCAAGTGAAACACAAATAGTAGAACAAGCGGCGCAATATATTTATCAGTTTCAACAATTAAGAAAAAGACTTGCGTCTATTCCTCCTAATTTAAATGAAAATTCACCTCAAATGATCGCTTTTGCTAGAGAGGCGTATCCAGTTGCTTATGGTTATTATCAATTTGAAGGGTACATACAGCGGCTCCGTATTGAAAATAAAGTAAATGTCAATTTAACACCTAGCTATTTTAATGGAACCCTTGGTGAGAATTTAGAGTATTTAAGGTTATTGGGATACTATGTAAATGGCCAGGTACCACCTGTGCCAGCATTAGTTGATTTAATGGACCTGTGGCTTGAGGATCAACTGGGTCATGCAGCCTTACTAGTTAGAGCTCTTGATGGGGTGGAGGCTACACTTGTTAATGAAACGAGAACGTTTATGCAACTTTTTCAGGCTTATATACTAAAAAACGAAGCAATAAAAGGGTATTTACGTTTTACCCCAGAAGGTTTTCCAATTCAGCTCCAATTTGCAAGGGATGTTTCGCAATCAGTTAATGGATTAACTCAATTAGTAGAAAAAATCGTTCGTTTATATAAAGATGACCAAGTGTTAAATCAAACAACATTGCGGTTTCTTGAACATCACTTTCCTGAAGCCTGTTATTTCTTAAATAAGCTAACTTACTATGCACCAGATATTGAGTTTCCTCCTTGTTCA
Organism: Cytobacillus suaedae; assembly: GCA_014960805.1. Lineage (GTDB taxonomy): Bacteria > Bacillota > Bacilli > Bacillales > Bacillaceae_L > Bacillus_BV > Bacillus_BV suaedae. The sequence goes on from CP063163.1 coordinate 1,220,266, forward strand.
TTAACAAAGCCTTCATTCAGATAAGCAAATTGCTCGTCTTTATTTTGAAATCACCTCATATACTTGTACAAATGCTTAGTTAGTGAGGTGATTTTCTTGAGAGGGAAATGGTTATCCGCTTTTCAGGTAGCTGCTGTTTATGTTGGTACAGTGGTCGGTGCGGGCTTTGCAACGGGTAAGGAAATCGTTGAATTTTTTACACAGTATGGTCTGTACGGACTGGTTGGGATTTTGTTAAGCGGATGTTTATTTATGTGGATAGGTGCCAAAATGATGCTTGTTTCTCAGGAAATTGGTGCGAAATCATATAAAGAATTTAACGAGTATCTGTTTGGAAGTAAAATTGGAACAATTGTGAACACACTGATGCTTCTTGTGTTAATAGGAGTAACTTCTGTCATGCTTTCAGGAGCGGGAGCTGTATTCCATGAACAGCTTGGTTTACCTTATCTAGCTGGTATTGGAATAACAATCTTATTAACGGTTGGAGTTATGTTTTTTGGAGTAAAGGGATTATTTGGGGTCAATTTAGTCGTTGTGCCTATAATGGTGTTATTTAGTTTGATTTTGGCGGGCAAGGTGTTAATGGGAGCAGAAGGCCCGGCTTTTGGTGTTTTCTCTCCAGATACTAGTTTACGATGGATTGTTTCACCCTTTATTTATACAGCCTTTAATTTAGCAATGGCACAGGCAGTGCTAGTCCCATTAGCTAATGAAGTGAAAGATCAAGCGATTGTTAAATGGGGAGGCATCATCGGGGGAGGAATTCTCTGTTTAATTTTAATTACGAATCACATTTCACTTTCCTCGTTACCTAATGTCGGGCAATTTGAAATACCAATGGCGGAGGTCATGAAGACGCTAATGTTCTCCTTTTATTGGTTATATGTATTAGTCATTTATGGTGAGATTTTTACGTCTGTAATTGGGGATGTTTTTGGGTTAGAGCGGCAGATTAAAACGGCCATTCGTCTACCATCAATATTAATTGTTTGCGGTATACTTAGTGTTGCTTTTTTCATCAGTTTATTTGGATATGGATCACTGATATCTATCTTATATCCGATTTTCGGTTATATGAGTTTGGCGGTTTTAGTTTTGTTAGTGTTACCAGAATCCGTGCTTGAACGGATTCCTTTTCGAAATAGTTAGAGATGAAAACACCGGTAGATTCGTTGTCGGTGTTTTTCATTTTGAATATTGACCGTTCCTTTTCGCTGCAGGCACTTGCTTTCGGCGGGGAGGGATGCGGGCTTCCTCGGCGCAAACGCCTGTGGGGTCTCACACTTCCCTCTACCTCCCGCAGGAGTCAAGTGCCTTCCGCTCCAATCCACTCTGTGAATGATATAAAGGTGGATACATAGAAAAAGGAAGTGGCAAACCTTAGAACCAATTTGACGGCGACTGTTAATTTAATGGCCAAATCACTATTAAAAATAGGTTAAATGTAAAATGTGAGATGATATTGATAATAATGTTTTTCTTCCATGCATAGACAATCCCCCAGTATAGACCCCCGACAATTGCGGCTAAGATGAGCATGGTGCTTCCAGAATAGATGTGGGCAAAGGCATAGAGTAGAGTTGCAAAGAAGATACCTCTCGATGCTGATTTTTCTGAAAAGTACGGTTGCATGTAGCCTCTCCAGAAAAGCTCTTCGCCTGGAATAATAATGAGTGTGAGAACAATATAATGCCATATTTGTGTTGGGGATACAAAAGCATACAATTCACTAAGATCTTCTTCAACAGGAAGTCCAATCGCCAGGAGGATTTGTTTCCCAATGGCAAATATCAAATAAAGTAGGATACCCGAGAGTATGCCCAAGCCAACCGAGGCTCCATTTATGCTATAAGTAAAACGTTTTTTATAAATGGAAAGTGCACTTAATATGAATAGTGAAACTGTAAACATTGGCCAAAAGGGTAGTATGTTTGTAAAGCTAAGTAGTAATAAAAGGTGTGCCAATAGGATTGCAATAAATATACTTTTTTTATCGTTCATTTCCAATATTTCCTTTCAAGAGTTACTTGTTCTTCTAGTGTATCAGAGTACTTTATGGGTAGCATAATAAAACGTAACAATGGATTCATCCTTATTATTTTCTTAAAGGAGAGAAAAAAATGACTAAATCACAACATGAAAAAGAAAGACAATGGAATGTCAGAAAACGTCAACAAAATCCACATGGAAAAGTAAAATCATTTGAAGAACTTGGAGAAGATATTACACCGGATGTAAAAAAGAAGAGGGGTGAATGAAATGGCAAAACGCGATAGCCACAAAAACCAACAGAAGAAGATGAAGAAAGCATCAGATGCCATTGGGACTGACAAAGATTTCGGAAATGACTTAGCAGAAGGAAATCATAACGAATTACGTAAAAAGGGTAAATAAGAGCTAGATAAAAAAAAGGATAGAGCGTCTTTGCTCTATCCTCCAATATGAGACATCTCAATTTTACTTCGAGTCCCAGATAACTTACTTCGATCAAGTGAGTAACGGTCTTTCCGCCCGTTCCAGATATCTGAGATATGTGAAGATAATTGGTCATCAGTTAGTTCTGAACGAACTGGTTCACGAAGGTCGTGACCAAGTGAAGCGAATAAACAAGTGTATAACTTTCCTTCTGCAGATAGTCGTGCACGATTACAGGTTGAGCAGAAGGCATCAGAAACGGAAGAAATAACACCAATCTCGTCCTCTGAACCTATATATCTAAATCTACTAGCGGTTTCACCTGTATAATTGGGTGCAATTGGCTCTAAGGGCATAACTGCATGGATATCCTCAATAATTTGTTTTTTTGAATAAACATCATCGAGCTTCCACTGATTACTGTTACCAACATCCATATATTCAATGTAGCGAAGGATATGGCCTTTTTCACGGAAGAACTTTGCCATTGGAACAATGTCATGCTCGTTCATTCCACGTTTTACAACCATATTGATTTTAACCTTAAGTCCAGCTTCTGCAGCTGCATCTATGCCTTCAAGGACTGTTTGAACAGTAACACCTTTACCGTTTATTTTACCGAACACTTCGTCCTTTAAGGAATCAAGACTTACGGATACACGCTGAAGTCCAGCTTTTTTTAAATCTGACGCATATTTAGGGAGAAGTGATCCATTTGTTGTCATCGCAATGTCCTCGACTCCATCAATCTGACTAATTTTCTCAATCAAATGAGGGATATCTTTTCGCATTAAAGGTTCGCCACCTGTAATACGAATTTTTTTCACACCGAGAGTATGAACAAAAATCTTTGTTAAACGCTCTAGTTCTTCAAACGAAAGTAACTCTGCTCTTTTTAAAAAAGGGTAATCGGGACCAAAAATCTCAGCTGGCATACAGTATGTGCAGCGAAAATTACATTTATCTGTTACTGATATCCTTAAATCACGAAGAGGGCGGTGTAACTGATCTAATACTGTTTGCTCATTTTCCAAGAATATCCCTCCTTCAATTAGATTGCATTAATACGTTCTGGATGTGTATAGACGTTGAAAGATTCACCACGAATGAATCCCACCGTTGTTATATTCAAATCTTCGGCGAGTTGAATCGCTAGTTCAGTAGGAGCCGATTTAGAAAGGACAATACCTACTCCAAGTTTTGCTGCTTTTAGCAAAACCTCGGAGGAGATTCGGCCACTAAAAACGATAATTTTATCTCGAACTGAAATCTTATTTTGTAAGCTATGTCCATATAATTTATCAAGTGCGTTATGTCTGCCAATGTCCGTACGGCTAACAACCAATTCTTCAGGTGTACATAGCGCGGCATTATGGACGCCCCCGGTTTCTTGAAATACGATACTCTCTTCCTGCATCTTTTTCATAAGAGAAATACACTGATTGGGTGTAAGTGTCGTTTTCGCTGTGGAGGTTTTGGCAGTTCGCGCATCATTATGAAAGTAAAATTGTCGACTCTTCCCACAACATGAGCCAATAAATCGCTTAGAATGCGATTGCTGGCTTGATGTCATTTCAGTGTGCAGAGTTATATAGGCATAGCCTTTTGATTCATCAATGGACATCTCTTTAATATCATCTTTGAATCGAATCACGCCTTCAGACGCAAGAAAGCCAATGACCAACTCGTCTAAATGAATCGGTGTACATACCATTGTAGCAAATTCAGTATCGTTTACAAACAAAGTTAAAGGAAATTCTGTGACAATTTCATCATGTGTGGTAGCAAGTTGACCATTTATGAATTTTTGAATTTCTCTTTGCGTTGTCATTTTATGACTCATCTTTCTTCACCTGACTATCTAATAGATTACTAAAATATAAACACATCTTTTTTTAGTACACAAGTATAAAGATTTACCTGTAGTTAGAAAACACCATCATTGTAGAAGAAATTATTGTTGCGAACCTCGAAAGAAAATGGTAGTATTCAAGAATAAAGTTCATAAATTTGTAACATTTTGGTGCGTGATAGCGATCCTGTCTACGTTTTAAGATGTGTACAAATTATTTATTTATGATTAACTGTTGGTCCGATAGTAGCGAAACCTGCTTGATACTAACCGTCAATCCTCTTTAATTGTGCATTTTTGCATAGTTTATGAGATTGGCGGTTTTTTTGTTTGAAATTTTAATAGTAATGGCTAAAAGCCTAGTTGTTTGGGAGGAAGTTATGAATAAGACGAAAAATCGCTGGCTAATTGCAGCGTCAGCTGTTGGGATCCATATTTCGATTGGTTCTGTTTATGCATGGAGTAATTTTACCAATCCACTAATTGATGAGTTTGGTTGGAGTGCAAAACAGGTACAGTTCACATTTAGTTTAGCAATTCTATTTTTAGGATTATCTGCTGCATTTTTAGGCCACTTTGTAGAAAAGTATGGTCCTAGAAGCGCAGGTTTATTGGCATCAGGCTTTTTTGGAGCAGGTGTGATTGGTGCTGGGTTTGCAGTAAGTATTGGTTCACTACCGCTACTGTATATCACATATGGAGTTTTAGGTGGTATTGGATTAGGAGTAGGTTATATTGCCCCTGTATCAACATTGGTTAAATGGTTCCCAGATCGACGTGGTCTTGCTACTGGTTTGGCAATCATGGGGTTTGGTTTTTCAGCAGCAATTGCTAGTCCAGTGATGGAAGTGTTACTTAACTCTGTTGGAACTGCGAATACATTCTATATATTGGGAGTTTCCTACTTAGTTATTATGACACTATCTTCGTTATATTTAGAAAAACCAGCTGAAGGCTGGTTACCAGAAGGCTTTAAAGAGAAAGTCCAAGCTGGTAAAACAAAAATCAAAGAAGATTTGTCTCAATTAACAGCCAATGAAGCTATCAAAACATCTAGATTCTACTACCTATGGATTATGTTATTCATTAATGTAACATGTGGTATCGCAATTCTTTCTGCAGCAAAACCATTAGCAGAAGAAAGCATTGGTTTATCAACTGCTGAAGCAGCAGCCCTTGTTGGGGTATTAGGAATCTTCAACGGTTTAGGTCGACTTGGATGGGCTTCTGTATCAGATTATATTGGAAGACCGAATACGTATACTACGTTTTTTGCATTACAAATTGTACTTTTTGCTCTTTTACCATTTACAACAGAAGCAATTCTGTTCCAAGTGATGTTAGCAATTGTTTATACATGTTATGGTGGTGGATTTGCTTCGATTCCAGCTTATATCGGAGATTTATTTGGAACAAAACAACTTGGTGCGATTCATGGCTACATTTTAACAGCTTGGGCTGCAGCTGGTTTAGCTGGACCAATGTTTGCAGCTTGGATGAAGGATACAACCGGAAGCTACGCAGGTAGCTTAACATTCTTTGCAGGTATGTTTGTCATTGCACTTGTTGTTTCTTTAATCATTCGCCGAGATATTACCAGATTACGTAAGGAAAATGCATTGAAAAAAGAGAGTAAAACATTGGCAGGTTAAAAGCTTTTCATAGTCTATCTTTTTGTGGTAAAATTTTAAACAGTTTTAACCTCTTAGAGGTAGGAGGAAATTATGAATAAGTATGAAGCTGAGTTTAGTAATATAGTACGCTCTTTCAGAAAAAAGCATATGGGAAAAGGTCCAAGTAAAATCACAACGACCTTTTGTAAAAACTGGGCCATATGTGAAATGGAAGGAAACCTTTCTCCAGTCGAGAAGTTTATAGCGAGTGCTGATGAGGGAAAACAAGCCCTACGTGCTGCTAGAACGGAAATGGTGAAGGAAATGTATCGTAAAAATCCTCCACTAGAGATGGAAGAATTTCTACAATGTAAGTTCCTTGAGCTTTTTGTAGATATAGATCTTGATCGAGATTTTGGAATGTCTATCTTTGTTTTTGATGAAGACTTACAGCAAAAGTTTTGTAAATAGATTGGTTTGGCACTTGGTAGCGACCCTGCTCAAGACTTAACCACCGTAAACTCAGCCTGTTCAAGGTTTTTTGGTTACGGTGGTTTTTTATTTGATAATTGCAGTTATACAGAAAAAGGAGTGATACCTTTGGGTAAAACATTACATCCAGGACCACAGAAAAAGGCTAAATTGCCAGACCCAAAGCATTGGGTAAGCCCAATTCCGTTTGGGTTAGGAAAAGTAAAACCGAAACATATCCGAGATGGTTTTAACGTTTTATGGGAAAACAAAGATAATTTAGGATATGCTACAAATATTATTACTAAAGGTGTATGTGACGGCTGTGCGCTAGGTGTATCTGGCTTATATGACCAGACGCTAACAGGTCCACACGTTTGTACAACACGCTTAAATGTACTTCGCTTAAATACGATGCCTGCGGTGAAACCCGAAATTCTACATGCAGATATTGATGAATTGCGAAAATATGACAGTACGGAGCTCCGTAAACTAGGGCGTATTCCTTATCCGATGATTCGTCGAAAAGGTGAAAGGAAGTTTTCGCGCCTAACATGGGATGATGCGATGGATCTGATTTCAACTAAAATGAAAAAGCTAGACCCTAAGCAATATGCATTTTATCTTACAAGTCGTGGTATAACGAATGAATCCTACTACGTGGCAGGAAAAGTATCACGTTTTTTAGGCACGAATAACATTGATAATGCGAGTCGTATTTGTCATTCACCATCAAAAACTGCGCTAAAACGCTCAATAGGTGTAGGTGCATCGACTGTTAACTATTTAGACTGGATCGGAACGGATGTCCTGTTATTCTGGGGAAGTGTCGCGTCAAATAGTTCACCAGTTTCAACGAAATATATGTTAGAAGCGAAGAAAAAAGGAACGAAAATTATTGTGGTAAATCCATATAAAGAGCCAGCAATGGATCAATATTGGATTCCTTCAAACCCAGAATCAGCGTTATTTGGAACAAAAATCGCTGATGACTTCTATCAAGTAAATATCGGTGGAGATATTGCCTTCATGCATGGAATTATGAAGCACTGGTTTGAGATGGAAGAGAATGCTGTGGGCTCAGCAATTAACCATGAGTTCGTAAGTGAGCATGTAAATGGGTATGACGATTTACATGCAACGGTTAAAGAACAGTCATGGGAGCATATTGTTGAATCTTCTGGAGTTGCAAAGGAACGCATCATTGAGTTAGCAGAGCTACTTGCTGCTAGTAAAAACGCAGTTTACGCTTGGGCTCTTGGTCTAACGATGCACTCTTTTGCAACCGATAATATCTCACAAGTTGCAAACCTTGCATTGCTACGTGGACATTTAGGTCGCAAGTATGCTGGGCTAATGCCATTCCGTGGTCACTCTTCAGTTCAAGGTAGTGGTGAAATGGGTGCTGATCCATTCGTGTTACCTGGCGGAGATTTTTATGGAGAAAACATTAAACGTATTGAAGAGCTATGGGGCTTTAAGCTTCCTGAGTGGCAAGGTGATATTGTTGGTATGACGCTCGAAAATATTTTACTACCTGAAGAGCACGAACGTAAAATTAAACTTTACTACTTATCAGGTGGTAACTTCCTAGAAACGATGCCAGATCCTGATTTCGTCGAAAAGGCGTTATCAGATCTAGAGATTCGTGTTCATCAAGACATTATTTTAAATACGTCTACACTTGTTGATGCGAAAGAAGCTGTCATTGTTTTACCGGCTAAAACACGATACGAACAAGAAGGTGGGGGTACTTCCACTTCGACGGAACGTATGGTTTATTTTAGTCCTGAAATAAAAGGAAATAAAAACATGGTAGAAGAAGCTCGTGCAGAGTGGAAGATCTATGTTGATTTAGCTAAACGAGTGAAACCAGAATCAGCTCATCTTGTTGATTTTAAAGATGCTGCTGAAATTCGAGCTGAAATTGCGAAAGCCAACCCAAATTATGAGGGAATCCAACACTTAAGCAAGGCAGGAGATGTATTCCAATGGGGTGGAGCTTGGTTATGTGAAGATGGCATCTGTCCAACGCCAGATGGTAAGGGGAATTTAGTGTCGGTCGAGATTCCTGATTTAGGGAAAAAAGAAGGGCAATTTATTGTAACCTCTCGTCGTGGTAAGCAATTCAACTCTATGGTTTATAGTGAAGTCGATCCATTTAATGATGCTGGGCGTTATGATGTATTAATGAACCCTGATGATGCTCATGATGCAAGTATTGCTGAAGGTGAAGGGATTGTTTTATATAACGGTTTTGGTGTTTTCCAAGGTAGAGCTAAGTTTGTTGACATTGCTCGTGGGAATATAGAGGTTCATTTCCCCGAAGGTAACTTCCTATTACCTAGAGGTCGTTATGAAAAATATGCTGGAATTCCAGATTATAATATTACAGTTACCCTTGAGAAGGCAGACAGATTCAATGCTCGTAAGGATACACAGTACCTTGAAAAACGAGTAGAAGAGCTTGAGGATATTCCTTCTTAATAGTAGGTGTATATAATAGAAGGAAGCGGGCACAGGTTGTCCGCTTTTTTATATTTTGTATTGTTATTTAACTGACTTTTGCTGTGAGTAATTACATATGTAAAGACATTCGACTACCTTTTTAGGTATATTTTCTTACAACTTTGGAAAAATAAACTCATCTAATTTTCTCATAAAAAGGGGACTGTGAGATGACACTCTTTGAGGCTGTGACCAATACTTTAAAGCACAAGCTAGACAATGAGCCAAAATCACCTTTGCATGTAGGTGAAGTAATGAGTTGTTGGGTTTATGTAGCGATGATGGATGAAGCGTCTATTTTTATGCAAGCTGGTGTGAACATGACTTCAGACGATGAGTTACTTCAAATGTTAAAGGATAGTATAGATCAATGTGATAAGCAGTCTAAAAAACTAAAGGATTTTATGAAAACAGAAGGCGTACATTTACCGAACGTTTCAGAACCTAGACCTAATTCCGATTCTAATTCAGTACCATTAGGTGTAAAGTTGACGGATGAGGAGATTGCAAATGGAGTGTCCATTAAAACAGCATCCGCTATTATAGCTTGTGCAACAAGTGCATCACAAACGATACGAGCAGACATGGGAACAATATGGATTGATTTTTTAAGCGAGAAGCTTCTGTTTGGAGCAACATTAAAGACCCTGTTAATAAAACGTGGGTGGATTAAGGTACCTCCGTATTATTATCCACCAGGTCTACCACAGAGATAGAGAAGAAAAGTGTTAGTTGTTATCTAACACTTTTCTTTTTTTGTAGGTTCCATTTCTTATATATAAGAAATAAAACTTTCCTTCTACTTCTTTTAAAAATTAAGTAAACGGTTATATAAGATAAAAACCCAGCTATTATCATGTTGACTAGCATACCTACAATAAAGGCTTTACCAATGGTAATCCCTGCTTCTATTACTTCTTCAGTTTCTTCGATACCATGTTCAATTTCAATTTCCTCAATTTTTATAGGAAAAAGGATATCACCCGTTACAATATTTAGATAAAACAATAATGGAAAAGCCCATACCAGGAGAATTCCTCCTACTAAACCGGCAACTGGATTACCTCGAAATAATTTAGGTAAAGCTGCAGAAGCAAGTGGACCTATTCCAAAGGTTGGAATAAAGTTCAGTAGTATTCCAACTGTAAAACCAATAGCAACACTATGGGCATTGTCTCTTAATCTAAATAATTTTAATAGCATTAATTTGATTTTCCTTTTCCAGGACAGAAGCATATAATCACCTAAATAAATCATATTTATATATAGCTTTAAGTAATTAATGTAAGCCAAATAGTTTGTTCATGCAAGTTTTTTAAAGTAATAAAGTTCCAAATCAAATTCATTGTGAAAATATACATAACTCACTATAATTAATTTATTCATAAGAGGTGAAACGAGGGTAATCAATGAAAAACGAATATTGGACCGACCATCGTGTTGGTGTGTTATATACTGCTGGTGCCTATATCCTGTGGGGATTTCTACCTTTATATTGGAAACTACTGGATCATGTCCCATCTGCAGAGATATTGGCACACCGAATTTTATGGTCTTTTATTTTTGTCGTTATGATCTTAGCAGTTTCTAAAAAGGGTAAGTTATTTATAACAGAGTGTAAAAATGTATTTACCACTAAAAAAGCACTGTTTGGGGTAACCGCTTCAGCCGTTTTAATTAGTTGTAATTGGTTCGTGTATATATGGGCTGTTAATCATGATCATATCATTGAAGCGAGCCTCGGCTATTATATTAACCCACTTGTTAGTGTTCTCTTAGCAACCATTGTCCTAAAGGAAAAGCTAAACTATTGGCAGGTCATAGCATTTATCCTTGCTGGGATAGGAGTTCTTATCTTAGCTATCCAATATGGTCAATTTCCTTGGGTAGCATTAACCTTAGCGATAAGTTTTGGACTATATGGGTTAACGAAGAAGTTAACAAAGTTGGGACCATTAGTTGGACTTACATTCGAAACAATGATTGTTGTCCCAGTTGCAATAGGCTATTTATTTTTCTTAGAATCAGATGGAATGGCTACGTTTTTTTCAACGTCTATATCAATTAAATTATTATTAATTGGGGCAGGTATTGCTACAGCTATGCCATTGCTTTGGTTTGCGAACGGAGCAAAGCGTATTCCTTTATCCATGATTGGTATCTTACAATATATTGCTCCATCTATTAGCTTGTTTCTTGGTGTGTTTCTTTTCCATGAACATTTTACTATCGTTCATATGGTGACTTTCTCACTAATATGGACAGCACTATTAATCTATTCATTATCGAAAACTAAGCTATTAGTCAGTGCCGAACAGAAGTTTCGTAAAGGGAAATCTTTTAGTGCATAAGGAACTCGGCAGGTATTTAACCTGTCGTGTTCGATAGAAAATATTCACTATAGAGAGATTTAAAAAATCATGATATAGTAGGAAAGTGAAAAAAAATCCGATGATGTCGGGAGAGGTTCTAGCAAATACCCTCTATAAAAAACTAAGGACAAACGATATCCTTGGGGTATTGTTTTTTTTGTTTTGTTATTAAGTAAAACTACCTAAAGATATAGATGAAAGTGAGGAAACAAACATGTCAGGAAGAAGAGATGAAGAATTAACAGATGTAACATTATTAGGAAACCAAGGTACAAAGTATCTGTTTGAATATTCACCAGATATACTTGAAACGTTTGATAATAAGCACCAAAATCGAGATTACTTTGTAAAATTTAACTGTCCGGAGTTTACAAGTCTTTGTCCGAAGACAGGACAACCTGATTTTGCGACAATTTACATTAGCTATATTCCAGAAGTAAAAATGGTGGAAAGTAAGTCATTAAAGCTTTATTTATTTAGTTTCCGTAATCATGGTGATTTCCATGAGGACTGCATGAACATTATCATGAATGATTTAATTGAATTGATGGATCCGAGATATATCGAAGTGTGGGGGAAATTTACACCGCGTGGTGGAATATCAATTGATCCTTATACAAACTACGGGAAGCCTGGCACCAAATATGAGCAAATGGCAGAGTACCGTATGATGAATCACGATTTATATCCAGAGACGATTGATAATCGATAAGAGGGAACGAAAGATGCTTGGACAGGAATATTCTTGTCCAAGCATTTTATTTATGCTTTTTAAATTTCTAGGAAACTAAGCTTCAATGATTCTATAATTCTTGTGATTGACAACCGTTCGTCTTTCTAAATCCAAGTCTCTATAATTATCCATATAAGTTAAATCAACGATTACAGAATTTTCATTGACCTTTTCAACAATACCTTGAAGTCCATCTTTGAACTCAATAATGTTACCGATCGCCGCAACTTTCATCGTTAGTCCCTCCTTAGTTTTAAGAAAATTCAATTAGTCTTATTTTGCCTTATTATTTCCAAAACGTAAAGACTTTTTGGTAGAATAATTTATAAAAATAGATGAAATTTGAATATCCTAATATAGTTTTTTAATTAATGAAGGGGAGTATCGTTTTGATGAATACAGGATTGGTATTGGAAGGCGGAGGAATGAGAGGGGTATACACTGCGGGTATACTAGAATATTTTCTAGAACAAAACCTATTTTTCCCTTATATTATCGGTGTATCAGCGGGTGCATGTAATGCAGCTTCCTACATATCAAGGCAAAAAGGTCGAAATCGAAAGGTCAATATTGACTATGTGAATCACCCTGAATATATCTCATATAAGAAGCTTTTAAAAGAAAGACAGTTATTTGGAATGGACTTCATATTTAATGAATTGCCAACAAAATTAGTACCGTTTGATTTTGATACGTTTCATCAAGCATCAGAACATTTTATTGTCGGCACAACGGATTGCATGACAGGTGAACCTGTTTACCTAACTAGAGATGACTATCAAGAAGATATATTATCGGCAATTAGGGCATCTAGCTCCTTACCCTTTGTGGCACCGGTAGTTGAATTTAGGAATAGGAAACTTTTAGATGGTGGATTATCTGATCCAATCCCCATTAAAAAGGCTCAGTCTGAAAACAATACAAAGAATGTCATTGTATTAACCCAGGAAAAGGGGTACCGAAAGAGTAAGCCGAAAATGGAGTGGTTATTGAAAAGAAGCTTGCGAGAATATCCGCAAATCGGTCATGTCATGAGTGCCCGTTACAAAATTTATAACGAAACCCTAGACTACATCGAAGAACAAGAAGAAAAAGGCAATGTGTTCGTATTTAGACCAAAATCTATTCATGAAGTTGGTCGAGTAGAACGAAGTCCGATAAAACTTGCTGCACTCTATGAAGAAGGGTACAACCAAGCTAAGCAACAATTTGAAGAGTTACAAAACTGGTTAAATAAATGAAAAAAGGGCCTGACACCACCGCTTTAAAGCGGCGGGGGTCAGGCCCCTGTTGACACAATTTTGTTATTATCTTCCACATCCGCAGCCATAACCATGTCCCATGCCTGCATGAGGATTCATACCCGGAGTGAAGCCCATGCCTGGAGTAGGATTCATACCGGGAGTGAAGCCCATGCCTGGAGTAGGATTCATGCCCGGAGTGAAGCCTATACCTGGGTTAGGATTCATGCCTGGAGTGAAGCCCATGCCTGGAGTAGGATTCATGCCTGGAGTGAAGCCCATGCCTGGAGTAGGATTCATGCCCGGAGTGAAGCCCATACCTTGAGTAGGATTCATACCCGGAGTGAAGTCCATCCCTTGTGTAGGATTCATGCCTGGAGTGAAGCCCATACCAGGACTTGTAGACATATTTGGGTTATATCCCATAGGTAATTGTTGCTGTCCCATAAGAGGAGATGGAGTTCCGAAATCCATATCATCATCAAAATCATAATCAGTTGGGGTTGAAGGAGTTAGTCCACCACCGTATACAGGACCAACTGGTGATGATGGACCTACCTCATATGGTCCATATGGTAATGTCATTGGAGCTTGGAACTGTGCATTTGGAACTTCAGGTGTAAAGCCTTGCTGTGGGAAATTTGTAGGGCCAAATTGATTCATTGGTAATGACTGATTACCCATGTATGGATTATTCATTGGAGTGTTTCTTTTAAACAAGTGAATCGACCTCTCTCAGTTATAAGTAATGTAATATGCCTAACTGACATATCCACCATATTTTATGGACCATACTTGTTTTTTGTGTTAAATCCCTAGATAAATGGGTTTTCGCCTTGTTACGACCTGCTAAAATTACTATAATAGAAAAGTCCTTTGTCGACTCTATTTTTATGAGGTGATATATATGAATGAAGAATTAGTCAATGAAATGTTAGACAAGCTGCGTGATGGAGAGCTGAGTGAGTACCATGTAACAAATGAAGAATTCTTAGCTTTCCGTGAATTTATTGTAAAAAGAGAGGATTTTAAGAATTTTAGAGGTATTGCTCAACGTGGCGGATCTGTTCTTTATAAATATCTAGCTGAACCAAGAAGTTGAGCTTGGTGGGTTTATTTATGTAACTTAAAAACAAGGTTTTAACTGAAAGTGGGTTACATAAACGGATTTATGAGCCATTTTCAAACAAACCAGGGTCACAATAAACCATCTTCATCGGCAAAATCCACAAAAATTTAAGTGTTAGTTAAATTTACCAATATTGGAGCAAACATGATGAAATCAAGGATTATTCCTTGGTTTTTTTGTTACCATATTTTAGTTAATGCTAGTTTCCTAATATCTTGTTAGCCTATTAAGGAGCCAAGCAAACTACTAGGAGGTAACTAACAATGAAGAAACTTAAGAAACTAGTAATCGCGTCAACTCTTGGGTTATCATTATTTGCTTTTTCAGCAGATAATACACCAACTGAAGCGGCAACAACAACTACAACTCATACAGTAAAAAGTGGAGATACACTATGGAAAATCGGAGTAGCATACGGTGTATCAGTAAACCAATTAAAAGCAATCAATAAGCGTACTAGCAATGTCATTTATCCAGGTCAAAAACTAGTAATCCCTCAAACTATTACAGCATATGAAAAAGATTTATTAGCTCGATTAGTTCATGCTGAAGCAAAAGGTGAATCATACGCAGGTAAAGTAGCAGTAGCAACTGTTGTATTTAACCGTGTTGCACATTCAGAATTTCCAAACACAATTCATGGTGTAATTACTGAGCGCACACCTAGTGGCAGCTTTGCATTTACTCCATATGCAACAGGTTCGATTAAGCAACCAGCTGATGCAGAAGCAAAACGTGCTGTTGAAGAAGCAATTGCATTTCGTGGACAAGGTGCTGGTTCAATTTATTTCTACAATCCAGCGAAAATCACAAATAAATGGATCTTATCAAGACAAACTACTGTCGTAATTGGAAACCATGTATTTGCAAAATAATAATTGGTTTTACTAACCAGGCATTCATCTCAGTTAAATGAGGTGAATGCTTTTTATTTTGCTTAGCTGAACCATTTTCATTCGTGTAACTGATATAGTAAAAATAACGTCTAATAAAGTAAATAGATTGAAATGGGGAATTATAATGAAATGGTTTATACATGGTGTGTTTGGTCTTCTATACTTATTAGTTACCTTCTTTGGCTTAGGGCCTGTTCTTCTTGCAGATGGGGTCATACAAGAAAGAGTTGTGACGGCTATCATTGTGTTTGGCGTTTATTGTGTACTGATTGTGCTACATTTACTTATTTTAAAAAGAATGAAAAAGTAGCGTTGTCAATATGACAGCGCTTATTTAAAGAGGAGTGCAAACATGAAATTTGAAAATAAAATAGTTATCATTACCGGAGCTGGAAATGGAATTGGAAGAGGAATTGCTCTTGAATATGCTAAAAATGGAGCAAAGGTGGTTGTAGCTGACATAGATGAGGAAGCAGGACATCAGGTTATTTCTGAAATTAAAGAGATGGAACGAGATGCCATCTACATAAAAACAGATGTTACAAATCAAGATGAGATTATACATCTTATGACAGAGACGCTAAATGCATATAACAAGATTGACATTTTAATTAATAATGCGGGGATATCACGGTGGAAATCTGTCTTTGAACTAGAGGTCGAGGAATGGGATACGATACTTAACACAAACCTTCGAAGTGTTTTCTTGTGTTCGAGAGAAGCTGCAAAACATATGAAAGGAAATCCAAAAGGAGGTTCCATTGTTAATATGGCATCTACTCGTGCGTTCATGTCTGAAAAAAATTCAGAGGCATATGCAGCCTCGAAGGGTGGAATTGTTGCTTTAACCCATGCTCTAGCCGTCTCTTTAGGTGAACATAACATTACGGTGAATTCTATTAGTCCAGGATGGATTGAAGTTCAGGATTATACTTCATTACGAGAGGTGGACCATAAACAACATCCATCGAGAAGAGTGGGACAATCAGATGATATTGCCAGAGCCTGCCTGTTCTTGACCAATTCAGAAAATAATTTTATAACTGGTGAAAATATGATTATTGATGGTGGGATGACAAGAAAAATGATTTACGAAGAGTAACTGTGGTAAAAATTCAACAATTTACTTATCGTTTAGGCATATACTATAGGAGTACTTTTAAGGTGGTGGTGGGAAGAGTATGGTTAAAGTTCTTCTGTTTGGGGATCCTGGAGTCGATGATTCCTTAGCAATTATGTACGGTTTGCTACATCCAGAGATTGAAATTGTAGGTATTGTTACTAGCTACGGAAATGTAACACAAACACAGACAGAGCAAAATGCAGCATATCTACTTACTTTAGCTGGTAAAGAAGATATCCCATTAATATCAGGAGCAAAGTATCCCTTAATTGGTGAGAAAGTAACTTTTTATCCAGAAATACACGGTCCAGACGGATTAGGGCCCATTCGTCCACCAGAGGATATCGTGCCCAATATATTAAATTTTGATGAAGTATTTACGATTATTGAAAAATATGAGAATGAACTCATCATAGTTGACGTTGGCCGGTCATCTTCTTTAGCCATTGCCTTTATTCTCGGCGGAGAGATTATGAATAAGGTTAAGGCCTTTTATCTAATGGGTGGAGCCTTTTTAGTACCAGGGAATGTAACAGCTCAGGCAGAAGCAAATTTCCATGGTGATCCGATTGCATCAAATTTAGTGGTTGAGCGGGGGAGAAATGTAACAATTATTCCATTGAATGTGACTAACGAAGCGGTTGTTCCTCCTGAAGTGATAGACTATATAAGCCGAAAGAGTGATAATCCATTCTCTTCCTTAATTGAGCCAATCTTTAAATATTACTTTGAAGCGTACAAGAAAAATGTACCTGGAATTCAAGGAGCACCTATCCATGATGTGGTGACATTAAGTGCGATCGTTAATCCTACAATGATTGAATACACATCTAGAAGGGTCACAGTTGAGTTATTTGGTAACGCTAAGGGTGAGTCACTAGCAGATTTTCGTCCTAAACCGGATTTAGAACCGTTTCCAGCACTTGACCGGATTGGAATGCAATTAAACTACCAGCTATTTTTACAGGATTTCGTAAATGTAATGACTAGGAAGTTGTAAAGGCTATCTTAAGAGGATAGCCTTTTTTCGCCTTAGTACTTATTATATGGTTCAAGTTCTTTTGTTAGTTTACGAAAAATCGCTATATATTCTTTAAGTTGCTCCTCCTCTTCAACCTCAAACTCTTCATAAACGAGAGCACCAAGTGACGTAGTACCATCACGAAGGATTTGTTGTATTTCTAACATGTCCTCAGCTGTATAATCAAAACCAGCAATTCCTTGAATTGATTTTTCTAACTTCCATAATGTCTCTTCTAGAAAAAATAAAGTTTCTGGATTGTTAAATGGTCTTGATAATGTAATTGAATGGGATAAGTGATTCAAGTGAAGAGTATCCTTTCGAACAGCATTTTGAAACTGACTGCGATCTTCGTTACTCAACGGAAATGAATATTTTTGAATGGTTTCCTCCACATCTGAGATGATAGAAACAATCCCTCGAAAGTGATATAAAAGAATTTGTGAATGTCTTTCATTATTGAGTTCGTTTTGTTCTTTAGTATTTTCCCATTTTAGGAACAAAAACAATGATGCAGCAACTATAATAGCTAATACTATCTTGTCATAAAGCTTCTTGTTATTTCTTAAATGGTTAATCATTGTTATCCTCCTAATTCTATTTATTTAGTTTATCATATCATGATAATTTCGTTATGAAGTGGAGTTAAACGATGGTTAATGGTATAATCAGTTGGGCATAATATAAGTATTTTGTAAAAATCATGCTAGCAATTTACATTGCAGGCTTTTTTTAATAGAAATGGAGGATACTCTTTTATGATAACTGTTTCAAACGTAAGTTTACGTTATGGTGATCGCAAATTATTTGAGGATGTAAATATTAAGTTTACACCAGGTAACTGTTATGGCTTAATTGGTGCAAATGGTGCAGGAAAGTCAACTTTCTTAAAAATTCTTTCTGGTGAGATTGAAGCTCAAACAGGTGATGTTCATATGACTCCAGGTGAACGTCTAGCTGTGTTAAAGCAAAATCACTTTGAATATGAAGAGCATGAAGTAATGAAAGTTGTTATTATGGGACATGCTCGTCTTTATGAAGTAATGCAAGAAAAAGATGCAATCTATATGAAAGCAGATTTTACAGATGAAGATGGAATGAAAGCTGCAGAGCTTGAAGGTGAATTTGCAGAGCTGAATGGTTGGGAAGCTGAATCAGAAGCGGCAATTCTACTAAAAGGTCTAGGTATCTCTGAAGATCTTCATACGAAAAAGATGGCTGAACTAACAGGTGGAGAAAAGGTTAAGGTATTACTTGCTCAAGCGTTGTTCGGAAAGCCGGATATTCTATTATTGGATGAGCCTACCAACCACTTAGACATCCAAGCTATTCAATGGTTGGAAGAGTTCTTAATTAACTTTGAAAACACAGTTATTGTTGTATCCCATGACCGTCACTTCTTAAATAAAGTATGTACGCATATGGCAGACCTTGATTTTGGTAAAATCAAAATCTATGTGGGTAATTATGATTTCTGGTATGAATCTAGTCAACTTGCTCAAAGGTTAGGTTCTGATGCAAACAAGAAGAAGGAAGAGAAAATTAAAGAATTACAGGCATTTATCGCGAGATTTAGTGCAAATGCTTCTAAATCTAAACAAGCAACTTCTCGTAAAAAATTACTTGATAAGATTACACTAGATGATATCCAACCATCTTCTCGTCGTTATCCATTCGTTGGGTTTACACCAGAGCGTGAGATTGGGAATGACTTACTACGTGTTGAAGGTCTATCAAAAACAATTGACGGCGTAAAAGTATTAGATAATGTTAACTTTATTATGAATAAAGGAGACAAAATTGCCTTTGTTGGTAAAGATGAAATTGCTACAACCACTTTATTCAAAATTTTAATGGGTGAAATGGACGCAGATAGTGGTTCATTTAAATGGGGAATCACTACTTCCCAAGCGTACTTCCCAAGAGATAACTCAAAGTACTTTGAGGGTTCAGATCTTAACCTAGTAGATTGGTTACGTCAGTTCTCGCCAAACGATCAAAGTGAGAGCTTCCTTCGTGGGTTCCTAGGTAGAATGCTGTTTTCAGGTGAAGATGTGTTGAAGAAAGCTAGCGTGTTATCAGGGGGAGAAAAGGTACGTTGTATGCTTTCAAAGATGATGCTAAGTGGATCAAACGTGTTAATATTAGATGATCCAACGAACCACCTTGACTTAGAATCAATTACTGCATTAAATAATGGTTTAATTGCATTTAAAGGTTCAATGCTATTTACTTCACATGACCATCAGTTTATCGAAACGATTGCAAATCGCATTATTGAGGTTACACCAACTGGATTGGTTGATAAGCAAATGACATATGATGAGTATCTTGCAAATGAAGATCTTCAAAAACAAGTAAAAGCAATGTACGCATAAGATCGAAAAAACTGGTGTCAGGAATCTGACACCAGTTTTTTATTATAGAGTGTAGTAAAAAGTGCATAAGTCCAATTATTAACGAATCAACTTGATAATTGGTCCACAGCTGTGAAACTTCTGAGGAAGTTAAGGGAATTGCAGTCCTATTTGAATGCATTTCGTCTACCTCACTTGGTCATTTTTGTTAGTTTATCCCTAACTCTGATCATATAACAAAATGGGTAAATCGTTCTTGCTAAATAGGCATAAAATCCTGAAACTTCTTCTTTGTAATAGCGTCTGTATTGTAGGGTGATTACAAATGATGGTATTTAAGAAAAATGTGATGATTGTAACCATATTTAGTTGTTTAATTGTCTTTTTAATCTTTTTTGGAGTAAGTCTAATAGAGGCAAAAGAAAATCAATCAGAAGTAATTAGTAGACAGCTTCTGAAATAATCAAGAAAAGCTCATACCAGGCAAGCTGGTATGAGCTTTTTTCAGTAAGTTAAAACTGTTGTTGGTTTTGCAACTGTTGTTCAGCCAACTTAATCATACGCTTTGTCATTTCGCCACCAACAGAACCATTTGCACGCGCGGTCGTATCTGCACCTAGCTGAACTCCAAACTCGTTAGCAATTTCTTCTTTCATCTGATCAAGCGCATTTGCAGCACCTGGAACTAAAAGTTTGTTTCGTGCCATGATACATCACTCCCGTACGAAGTTTTTTGAGTAACCAAAGATGATTACTCTTTTTTAAGATAACCGTTAAATGTTATGAAATGCATAAAAGGTGATAACAGTTTAATCCAATTAGATTTCTTCAAGTTGTGAAGCTTCTGCTATCTTTACCATTTCTGACTTCATCCACTGTTTATCTAAATCCTCGCCAATAAAAACAAGTGTCATAGGATATTTCATGAGCTCTTTCATATATAAAGGCATCCCGTACGAATACTGAAATAAGAACGTATTGTCTGAATGTGTGAAGCGTAAATATCCTTTAATACGATAAATAGTATCCGGCATTTCTCGGAGCCAGTTTTCAAATACATCAATATTTAAGGGACTTTGAAATTGATGGACAAAGGTTTTAACTTTTAAATCTTGTTGAACATGAGTTTTTTCATACGTAGCAGGCATCTGTTTTTGTCCATTAATCATTAAGTGTTCACGTTTTACTGCCGAATAGGTGGTTAATAAGCATTGTGCTTTTGAATTCACAGATTGTATATCAAATACGAGACTAGCCTGTTCTGATTCAGATAGCTGATCGACTTTATTTACCAATACTACATCTGCATGATGAACTTGCTCTTGTAGTAACTTTTGCAGGCGAACACTCATGGTTTTTCGATCTTTCCACCGGTTTGCATCGACGATAGTAACGATAGATTGGACTTCTAATTGATCAGCAAATAATGGTGAAAGACACGCATCTAACACTTCAATTGGATGTGCAACTCCTGTTGTTTCAATATAAATTGAGTCAAGCTCGTGATCGATTAGTAGTCCTTGTAAATGAACTTCTAGCTGACCTTGAATTGTACAACATACGCAGCCATTTAATAGCTCTTTTAAAGGAATGTCTTCAGAAACTGCATTAGAATCGATGGAGGTTTCTCCAAGCTCGTTCATAACAACGGCTACTTTACGTCCTTGTTCCTTTTCTTCTGTTAATAGGTTTTTTAGTAATGTTGTTTTACCACTGCCTAAAAAACCAGCTAATATGTAAACTTCAACCTTTTTCATTGCTGCTATCTCCTAAAGAATTATTTGGTTCTATCGTATCTCAAGTAAGAGGGTAGCGTCAATTTGGTTGTTGTTATCACTCGTTATAAGGACCGTTCCTTTTCGCTGCAGGCACTTGCTTTCCGCGGGGAGGGAGGCGAGCCTCCTCGGCACTCTGTGCCTGTGGGGTCTCGCACTACCCTCACTTCCCGCAGGAGTCAAGTGCCTTCCGCTCTAATTCACTTTTCAATTATCCAAATACGAACCAACAGAAATTAAAAAGGATCTTAATTAAAAGATCCTTCTTAACCTCTTATATTACATAATCTTCTTTGACCATTCCATAATAGGTAAGGTCTATGTATTCGTCGCCTTTTTTGACGTGTTGTTTGAATGTTCCTTCGTGTTTCATTCCTAACTTCTCCATTACCTTCCATGAGCCTGGATTGGAAGTGAAGGAAGCAGCATAGATTCGGTTTAATCCGAGTTGATTAAATCCGTAACGAAACATTTCCCGAGCGGCTTCGGTTGCATAGCCTTTACCCCAATATGGTTTACCGATCCAATAGTTAATTTCTCCTCGACTAAAGGACATTGATAAATTAAACCCAATGACTCCAATAAGTGAGTTACTTTCTTTATTAATGATGGCAAATGTAACTTGTCGGTTGGCTTGTTCACTTTCCTTTAAGGAGTTAATCCAACCGATTGCTCCCCCTTTAGGATAGGGGTGTGGAATTGAAAGTGTAGTTTTTGCTATTTCATAATCACCCGCAAGTTCTTCAACAATATCAGCATCTTCTGCTACTAATTCTCTTATCAATAAACGGCTTGTTTCTAACATATTTCTTCCTCCCTTTTTACATATTATAGATACTTTATATAAAAAAGGAAGATTAAATTATTTATAGCTACCAGTTCCTGTTAGGCATGTACCGTATTGTTTTAAAGGATAAGGGAATGCTTATTAATAAATCCTGCATGTGTAAGTAAGACGGGAGGATATTTTTTATGGGTAAAAAGAATTTTGCCGTATTTGGGTTAGGGCGTTTTGGAGGAAGTCTTGTTAAAGAACTATACGAGATTGATGTAGAGGTACTCGCAGTTGACAAGAGCTTAGATAAAGTGAACGAGTTCTCTAGATACGCAACCCATGCCATTCAAGCAAATGCCATTGATGAGAGTATGTTAAAACAACTAGGGATTCGTAACTTTGACCTAGTCTTTGTTTCATTTGGGGATGACATTGAAGCAAGTATTCTTACCTCACTCTTACTAAAAGAATTAGGGGTAGTTAAGGTTTGGGCAAAGGCTCAAAACGATTATCACCATAAAGTACTAGAAAAGATTGGCGTAGACCGAGTCATTCATCCTGAACGTGACATGGCAAAACGAATTGCACATTATATTATCTCTGAAAAACTAATCGATTATATTGAGCTATCAGATGAATACAGTATTGTAGAAGTGATTTGTAGTGACAAACTCCATAATAAAACCATTACGGATTTGAATTTGGGGTCAAAGTATCACTGTAACCTAGTGGGTATACAACGTGGCAAAGATATTACAGTTTCTCCGAATGTAAATGAAGGACTTGTTAAAGGTGATATTCTTATTGTTGCTGGACATAATGCGGACTTGCATCGTTTTGAAGAAGAGGGAGTGTAAGAGTAGCGGCAAAATAAGAACGCTTTTTTTGCCGCTATATAATCTCATGAACTGCTATCCGTTGTTGCCACAGAAGATGCGGAAATCATTGCTACCATTGCTGCTTGTTGCGCTTGAATGATGGTCTCCATCGTTGTATACAAACCTGTTTCTAATGAAAGCGAATCCTCAACATAATTACTCATAACAAGATGGATAGCTATTGTTAAATTTAAGTCTTTATGCCACTTAAAATGTTTTTCATTAGTAAGATCTTTTGCTAGCTCTAGTGCCAGTTCATAGGCGTTTAGTCCATCTTCTAGTAAAGAGAGTAAACCAATAGACGGATAATGTTGTCCCTTCGGACTCAACCAGGATGTTTTGAATCCGTCAGCTAATGAAGTACACCTCTCAATTAATTTATCCTGAGGAACTCCGTGGTTTAACGCTAAAATATGACTAAGAAATTGTAAGTCATTGCCCCTTCGAAACTCATTTTTATTCAGTTGCTCATAGAAACTTTCCACTCTGTTCATAAGCTCTTCAATGGAACCTGGTTGATTGGAAAGTAAGACAGCAAGTGGATAATCATTACTTGATGTTAAAAAGAAATGATTACTTTTCATCCCGTTATACACTTGCATGATTCTCTTAATACTATCCTCTTGATTGCTATTTAACTCATCTTGAGTCAACATAACTAATGCCGCAATATAGGTGAACACACTTCGACTGAACCCATCACTTACTAACTTTTCATAAAGCTCAATAAACTCTTGGAACTTTTCTTTTGGTTGTTCATAGGGAAGGTCTAGCATAGCAGCTACCGCAAAACGTGTAGATGATTTTAAGGTTGAGAAAAGTCCTACTTGAGCTTTAATATAATCACTCAATTCCATAAAACGATTGATATCAAATGAGCGTCCATTTATTGCATACATTGATGCGACCATAAATAAAGTTCGTTGATCACCAACCTTCCAGTGTAATTTATCTCTTAACTGAGAATAGATATTTTTATAAAGTTGAAGTTTTTGATGACTTGCTTCACGACTAGGCATAGTAAAAGACCTCACTTAGTTTTATATATCTTTTTACGGTAAGAACTTCCAATAAGTTTCATTTTATATGACAGGATAGAAATTCGGAACATTTTTCCAATATTTACGTATATATTTGCAATAGGTTTGTGAGGTGAGAATCGATGTTATATACAGGTGTTCTAGTTTTATATGCTGTAGCAATTGGATTTATAGGGTTTGGGTTGCTTTTAATCCTTACTAGAAGTGGGAAAGAGAAAGTTTTAAAGACACTGGGTGCTGGGGTAGCGATGTTTATTTTAGCAATGGTCATCATTGAGTTCAGACCAGCTGCAGAAGGAAATATTGTAATTACTGCTGATGAAGTTGAGCTTCATAACTCAAATGGAAAAGCATCTTGTAATGTTACCGATCAATTGTTAGAACTCACCTATAAGTATGAAGAAGAAGACGAAGGCAAAGTTAGGAAATTTTGTTCACAATTTGAATTAGGAGAAGATTATACAATTACGTACCGAGTTGATGAAGGCAGTCATTATATTGTTAAAGTGCACTAAAGACACTTTCAGACTAGAACTCTCTGTGAAAATCAATCTATAATCTATACTTTTTAGGCAAAAAAAGATATAATTTAAGTTAATCTTAAGGAGGAGGTGGATAGGAATTGGACGATGACGAATCTGAGGGTACGAGTAACAATGTAACAACACTATGGATTAATATAAAAACCAGAGTGTATATTCAATCAATTTATTATAGACGGCAATGATTTCTCTATGAACTAACTAATCAACCATAAAAAATTGATTAAAAATTTGGAGGATGAATTGTTTTGTTTACTGAATTGATGGTTTTATTTATTCTCATAGTGCTGAATGCCTTTTTTGCAGCATCAGAGATTGCTTTAATTTCGTTAAATGATAATAAAATAAAGGCGATGGCTGAAACTGGTAATAAGAGAGCTAAATTGTTACACAACCTTTTGAACGAACCTAGTCGCTTCTTAGCCACGATTCAAATTGGGATTACACTTGCCGGCTTTTTAGCGAGTGCATTTGCTGCAGGAAGCTTTGCTGGTCAATTAGCTCACTATCTATTTAATCTTGGAGTACCTTTATCAGAAAAGGTGCTTGAAACGATTTCTGTTGTACTAATCACCGTATTTCTTTCGTTTTTTACGTTAGTGGTTGGTGAATTAGTACCAAAACGTATAGCTATGCAAAAAGCAGAAGCGATTTCCATGTTTGTAGCAGTTCCATTAACAATACTGTCTAAAATATCTGCTCCTTTTGTTGCATTATTAACAGTTTCAACTAATGGAATCTTGCGTATTTTTGGTATTGACCCTCACAAGGATAATGACAACGTCACTGAGGAAGAAATCAGAATGATGGTTGATGTAGGTGAGGAAAATGGGTCGATACAATCTAGTGAAAAAGTAATGATTAATAATATATTAGAGTTCAATAATAAACTAGTTTCTGATATTATGACTCACAGAACAAATGTGGTTGGTATATCACTTGAAACCGCGTTTAAGGATGTTGTAAAACTAATTAACACTGAACAGTATACACGATACCCTGTTTATTCAGATGGAATGGATAACATTGTAGGCATTCTTCATGTTAAAGACATTCTTCAATTCATGGAAAGTGGAGATGGTCAGGCATTTAGTCTCAAGGAAATGATGAGAACTCCGTATTTTGTTCTTGGATCTAGAAAAACAGATGATTTATTTTTAGATTTACAAAGAAGTAAAGTTCATATGGCTGTTGTTATCGATGAATATGGTGGGACAGATGGGATAGTCACGATTGAAGATTTAATTGAAGAAATCGTTGGAAATATCTTTGATGAGTACGATGAACATGAGGAAGAGAACGAAATTAATAAGCTAGATGACAACACGTTCTTAATGAATGGTACAGTTAGCTTATATGACGTTAGAGATGCTCTTAAAATTGATCTACCTGTATCGGATTATGATACGTTAAGTGGATTTGTCATTGGGCAGCTTGGAAATATTCCAGTTGTGGAAGATAAATCATTTATTGAATTCAACGGAGTATTATTCAATGTAGAGCAAGTGGATGAAAAGCGTATTACAAAAATTAAAGTTGAGATGAACCATATGGTGGAAGCATCTTGAAAAAAGTAAGAGTGTTAGGGATGATTCCTAACACTCTTTTTGCTTAAATAAATCATGATAAACTTTGTGAAAATAGCTATTAGAGGATAGATAGTGAAAGAGTAGATGTGTTTCCAATTAAGTGTTTGGTAAGCCCCCGTCCATTGGAAAAAAGGCTCAGCTACATAGGAGATAAATGCAGCCAAGAGTATGGCAGTTATAATAAATCGTTTGGTCTGTGTAATCCATTGGTAGATGAGCATATATGGAATAATTACTAAAGCTATATCGTATGGATAAAATTGTGGATCTAAATAAGGTGATAAACGAATTGGATAAGTCCACAACATCATTTTGGTTCCAATTGAGTCTAAGATGGTTGCAATTGTTCCCAGAAATAGTCCATATGTTATTACTTCAAAGATCTTTGTTTTATCTAATAAAATCCACCAAATAATAGGTGATATGATTGTTAATATAAGTAACATCCACCAAGTAAGTGTTAGGAAATTGGATTCATACCAATATTGTCGTAAAAGATGATAATAAGAAGATTCTGCATCAAATACTTTTTGAAATTCAATGCTCGCAATCATTAGAAAAGTTGAGTTCATAGTGGTCTTCACTCCTACCTATAGGATGATTCATAAGTAGGAGATTCATTCAATATATTTATAATGCTAATGAATCAAACTATCAAGGTGTACAATATGCTGACGATCTTTATCCAAGATTGATTCAATTAGAGCTTTGCTTTCTGGGTCAAGGTCACCTTTTACAATTTCCTCTGACATGTGAATACCATATTGGTCTTCACCCTCTTTAGCGAATTTAATAATGTCCTCGGTTGTGTTCGGAATGGAAAATCCACTCATATAATTTTGAATCGAACCCATGAGGCCTTCATCATCGACTGGCACACCACCAAGGTTTTGAATACGCTCAGCAACCTGGGATGCATGTTCTTTATGCTCCTGCTGAATTTTTTGAAATTCTATTCTTATTGAGGGATCCTCCAAATGCTTAATACAGTGTTCATATTGGTGGATACCCATATACTGTCCTTTTAAAAAGGCATTCAATTCTTTTATCACGATTTCTTGGTTCATCTGGCAACATCCTTTCTACAAGTAGTTTTTCAGGTTTTGACTAGAAGTATTCTGACTCGGAATAATATTTTAGTTTGAGAAAAAACAGTTATTTCTGTAGATAGACATACTGCAAATGAACCTATAAAATGAGGTACTATATATAGTAGGAGACAAGAAATAGGGGTGGAGACATGATACGTTTTGGAATCATAGGAACTAATTGGATTACGGACCGTTTAATTGATGCTGGGACAAGACTAGATGATTTTCAGGTTACGGCTGTTTATTCAAGGTCAAAGGAAAACGCCAAAGATTTTGCGGCTAGGTATGGGATTAGAGAGACGTTTACAAACCTTGATGAAATGGCTAAAAGTAATAAAATTGATGCTGTCTATATAGCAAGTCCTAATTCAATGCATGCTACCCAAGCTATCACATTTATGAACCAGGGGAAGCATGTGCTGTGCGAAAAGCCACTTGCTTCAAACACAGCAGAAGTGGATTTGATGATAGAAGCGGCAAAGGCAAACCAAGTCTTATTAATGGAAGCGATGAAAACCACTCTTTTACCCAATTTCAAAAACATTCAACAGAACTTACATAAACTCGGAAAAATACGTAGATATGTCGGAAACTTTAGCAAGTACTCATCTAGATATGATGCCTATAAAGAGGGCACTATACTAAATGCTTTTAAACCAGAGTTTTCGAATGGCTCATTAATGGACCTTGGCGTGTACTGCATATATCCTATGGTTTTGTTATTTGGTAAACCAAACAGTATAAAAGCATCAAGCTATCTACTTGAAACACAAGTAGATGGTGAGGGGAGTTTGTTGATTGAGTATGATGAAATGGATGCAGTCATCATGCATTCCAAGATTTCTAATTCCTACTCACCATCAGAGATCATTGGGGAAGATGGGAGCATGATTATTGATAATATTTCCGAGCCTACAGAAGTAGAGATTCGTTATAAAGATGGCTCTATTGAGGTAATCTCTGAGAAAGATGAGATGCCATCTATGTATTATGAAATTAAGGAATTTATTGAGCTAATCAAACTGGGCAAATTAGAGTCAGAGGTTAACTCACATCACCACTCTAGGAACACCGCAGAAATCATTGAAATCGCTAGAAAGCAAACAGGAATTGTGTATCCGGCTGATAAGTAGGGTCTTTTTTGAAGGAGTAAGCAATATGGAAACAGATATAGTTTATAAATTACTAACAATAGAAGATTTAACAAATGATGTATTACTAAATTTTCAACGGTATCAGGAGACCAATTTCGTCTGGTTTAAAGAGGATGATCAATATAAAGTAAAGGAAGATTACTTTGTTGACTATTGGGATGGAGAGAAGAAGGCCCAAGTTGTCCAATCATTATGTCAATGTATTTTGAACGGTGGGTTTGTCATAGGGTCATTTATAGGTAAACAGTTAATTGGCTTTGCAAATGTGGAAGGTGAGTTTTTTGGTAAAAATCGAGAATATCTTGAATTATCTTATTTACATGTTTCAAATGAACATAGGAAATTTGGGGTAGGTAGGAAACTCTTTGAAAAATGTAGTATTGAAGCAAAGAAAAAGGGTGCAAAAAAACTCTATATTGCTGCACATCCTTCAGTTGAAACACAGGCCTTTTATCAAAAAGTTGGCTGTACTTATGCTGTCGAGATTAATCAGGAAATACTAGAAAAAGAACCACTTGATATTCAAATGGAATTTGAGTTGTAGTAAGTGAATACTAAAAGACCTTCAAGTTAGAAGGTCTTATTTTTCTATCACACGGATCCCGTCATCTCCACTAACGATTACAATGTCTGTCATATTCACAAATAATCCTGTTTCAACTACGCCAAGTAATAATTTTAACTGGTTGTGTAAAGCTCCAGGATCAGAAATGGTATTAAATTGACAATCAACAATATAATTGCCGTTATTGGTTACAAATATCTCATGATCGTTCATTCTTAGTTTTGGAACACAGCCTAGTTTTGCAATTCGTTCAGCTGTAACCTCCCATCCAAATGGTACGATTTCAACGGGAAGAGGAAACCTTCCTAGTTGATTGACCATTTTTGATTGGTCAACTACAATGATTAATTTGCGAGCATAATCATCAACGAGTTTTTCACGTAAAAGTGACCCACCGCCACCTTTTGATAGGTTAAGGTTAGTGTCTACCTCATCGGCGCCATCAATGGCAATATCTAAATAGTCTACATCCTTAAAATCGATTAGAGGTATGCCAAATTCATTAGCCCAGCCTTCCGTTCGCTTGGATGAAGGAATCCCACGCACTTTCATTCCTTGTTGAATCATTTCACCTAATTTTTTTAAGGTCCAGTAAACTGTAGAACCAGATCCTAAACCGACAGTCATGCCATCTTGTACGTATTCAGCCGCTCTTTCACCAACGAGTTTTTTTTGATCCTGGTTTTCTTCAAAGTTTTTCTTCATCTATTCCACCTCTTTGATGATATATCTCTTTTAGTATATACCATATATGAATGAAAGATGGCGGTTTATCCATACTAACGAGGAAGATAATGATGAGGAGGAATTTTCATGACAAAAAAAGATCAATCACCATCTAATCAAGTTGACCAAAAGGCATTATTAAACGAGAAGGTAGAAAAAGCAAGAGAGAATAACTTTGAAGGAGACCATATCCGTCAAACAAGCCCAGGTGGGGTTCCGAGACAATAGAAAGAATTGATTATTAGTTAAAGTAACCCAGTACTAAACCTCATGTACTATGTACAAAGAAACATTATTCGCTAGAATTCACGAGACTCCTGCGGGATATCCGGAGTGTCAAAGGGAGACCCCGCAGGCGCTTGCGCCGAGGAGGCTCCCGGGACCGCCCGCGAAAACGAGTGAATTCTAGCGAATAACAGCCGAAGTATATATTAGACACTATATGCTGAGTACCTTTTAAAGTAAGAAAAATATGCAAAGATGATTGACAAAATGGAAATAAAAAACATATACTTTGTTTACTAATAGTTGAAGGGAATGGAAAAAAGGACCGATGAAGTTATAATCTTATTTTCTTACTCATTTTTCAATTGAAGAAAAATTTGTAGCTTAGAGAATAGGATTAGTCTGTCTATTTTTACCATTTCAATAAAACAAAGATACATGTGTAGGTGGGTTGAAACGTTAATGATTGCGTTTTACCTTAATTTCATGCTATCTATTTTTTGATATGTATAAAAATTGCCATGACAGCCTCTCTAGGTTACTTCACTAGAGAGGCTTTTTCGTGTCCTCTTTAGAAGACTTTAACTAGAGGTGTTATTTATGACTGTTATGAAAATTAGAGATATAAAGAAAAGCTTTGGAGATAAAGTGATTTTAGAAAAAGTGAATGCAGATTTTAAAAAAGGAGACCGTATTGGGCTTGTAGGGAATAATGGAGCAGGGAAAACGACGTTAGCGAATATTATTTATGGAAAAATCCAACCGGATTCGGGGACGGTTAACATTAGTAAACAAGGCCTGAAAATGGGCTTTTTACTACAATCGACGGAATATACGGTAACTGATTTTAAAGAGGTAATGAATACAAGTCCAAAGAGAGATCTTCTCATGCACTCGAGCCAATTAGGATTGAAAAAACTCCAGGAATGGGATGGAGAGCGACTTCAGCATTTAAGTGGTGGTGAGAAGCTTAAACTATCTCTTGCTAGGATATGGGCAGCAAAACCAGATGTCCTTATTTTAGATGAGCCAACAAATCATCTCGATTATCAGGGGGTGGAGTGGTTAGTTGGAGAAATAAAACAATTCGCAGGGACCGTTATTATTATTTCACATGATCGTTATTTTCTAGATCAGACGGTGAGTCAGGTACTAGAATTAGACAATGGAAAAGCCACGGTTTATAAGGGTAACTACTCTGAGTATCGTGAAGAAAAAGAAAGACGCTTTCTTGAACAAATGCACCATTATGAAGTACAACAAAAACGTAAGGAAAAGGTCGAGCAGCAAATCGAGAATCTTCAAAATTGGTCTGATAAAGCCCACAAGCAATCGACAAAACAGGACGGTTACAAAGAGTATTACCGGATGAAGGCAAAGAAAATGGATGTCCAAGTAAAGTCGAAAAGGAAGAGGCTTGAAAAAGAGCTTGAGCAGAATAAAGTAGAGAGGCCAGTAGAAGAGAGTAAGGTACATTTTCAGTTTGGATCTAGTGGCAAACGTGGGAGTAGTATTATTGAAGCTCGTGGGATTTCGAAGTCCTTTGGAGAACGAGTGCTTTTTGATGATAGCCATTTTTATATAAAGCATGGTGAACGAATAGGGATTTTTGGAGAAAATGGCTGTGGGAAAACAACACTAATAAAAACTATACTAGACCAGATTGCTTTATCGAAGGGAGAATTGTGGAAAAGTGATTCATTGAAAATTGGCTATCTAAGTCAAGATGTAGATGAACTAGACACTCAGAAGACGGCTTTAGAAAGCTTGGGCATTTACGACCGAGATGAGATTAGTAGGGTTAGAACAATTTTTGCAAACATTGGGCTAAAAGAAGACAAAATCACGAAACCCATCTCAACTCTAAGCTTAGGAGAGCGAACAAGGGTAAAGCTTGTAGGTAGGCTCCTAAAGAATCTAGACTTACTAATTTTGGATGAGCCGACAAATCACTTGGACCTGGCAAGTCGCGAAAGCTTAGAAAAAACGCTAGAAGAGTTTGCTGGAACAATATTGGTGATTTCTCATGATGTGTATTTTACGAACAAGTTATGTGATAAATTGTTAGTCTTTGAAGAGAAGAAAATAAAGCGTTTGGAAAAAAGTCTAACAGAGTACTTGAAAAAGCAAGAGCCTATTAGTGAGAATAAAGAAGATTTATTAGTATTACAAAATAAAATAACTGCTCTACTAGGTGAAATCTCATTACTAACGAGAGAAGATCCAAAATACAGTGAGATAGATCAGAAGTTGACAGAACTAATGAAACGGAAGCGGGCTTTGGGATAAATTGTGTCTTAAGGGGCCTGACCCCCGGCGCTTTAAAGCTTTAGCGTGCCGGGGGTCAGGCCCCACTTTTTATCTTTGTTGGTCATTTTTTACTTTGTTGTTTTTTTGAAGAACTTTTAGTCCTGTGTTCATGCAGGATGCTAGGATGTAGTTTCTATCAACAAATACTCCCCATACGTCTGCATTTTCAGGTACGTATTTTGCAATTTGAACAGGGTTGCTTGGATCTGTAATGTCGACGGCACGGATTCCCCCAATGTAGTGAGATAAGTAAAGTGTATTGCCATGTACTTTAGGGTCATGAACAGTGTTATCGAATGTATTGCCGTCTTCTACATTATCAGTTAGTTCTGTTTTGAACTCACTTAATAGTTTTGGTTGTGTAGGGCCTTTAATATCAAAAATACGTGTGTATCCATAAGATTCTTCATAGCCTTTTCTAACCGGGTAAGCTACCTCGCGGGTCTCAATTAAAACATTTCCACCTTTGGCAAGGGCAGCAGAGTGGGCAGCGCCTTGTTGATTCGAAGCAAAATCCGTTCTACCAAGATAAACTGGGTTTTCAGGGTCTTTAATATCAAAAATAATGGTTCCTAAATCCCAAAATGAAACTAGGGCAGTAGTTCCGTTTGTATCCGTCATTGTACTGTGGTTAAAGGCAGCTCTCACTTTTCCATCTGGGGCATGCCAGTGATAACCATTAAAGTCCTCGGGAACTTCTGGTAGACTTCTAGGATCAAATTGGTAGATTGTAGTAGGTTCTGCTGGGTTCGTTACATCTACAATTTGAAAGTCTTTTGATTCTCCATGCGTATAGTAGTCAGCATATGGGTTAGCTGCTAACACTAAAGTACGGTCTCCTTGAGTTGTTAAATATAATTCATGAGTACCTGTAACACGTTGGTCTAATCCCCAGAAGCCTAGTTTTTTAGGATTATAAGGATCAGTTACATCATAAAGTAGGAAGCCACCCTGTTCACTAGATGAACGTTTTAGTTTTTGTACACTGACAACAGCTAGGTCTCCACTGAACTCAGGTGTAGATACTGTTTTTACAATGACTTTTTCCTGCCAAGTTCCAGGTATATCTGTTGCAAATTGCGAAACTTCTTTTGGATTTGAAGGGTCTTTAAGATCAAATACTCGAACCCCACCATTTCCTCCATTTCGCGTATGTGTGCCAACATAAGCAAAGCCTTTATGAGAGTATACATCTGCTGCATTATTTTTAACTCCGTTGATCTCTTTAAGTTCACTTGCAGCAACTTCTCTTAGATTACTGAGATTCTTTGAGCCTTCTAGAACAGGGACATTAATGGATGTAGAAGGTGTTCCGTCTCCCTTGTCGATACCGATTCCTCCTAATTCATCATGACCAAATCCTACTGGAGCAAATGCCGAAAATACAAGAGCACCTGCCATGACTGTGGTTATAAGTTTCTTTTTCAAATTAAATTCCTCCTTGGTATGTAATTTGGTGGAAAAGTTTGGAAAGTTTCTTAAGTTGTATGATTAATATAGCAAACGATTTTTTATAGTAGAATAAAAACATTTTGATATATTACGACAATCGAAGGAATGATGAGTGACTCGTTGAAGTATTGTTGTGAAAGGGTATTTGCGTGGTGAATTAGAACTAATTGTAGTAAGTAATCCCTAGTTGGATTACTTTGTTAAGATAGTAAAAAACGTAGTTTTTAATCCGATGGTAATACTTTTTAATAAGTCTTTTGATAGAGGAAGCTTTACATGATTGAATTTGATTTGTTCTGGTTAATTAGAAGGAGAGGAATAGGCCTAAATGTGGGAGTAACCGTAGTGTAGTAAAGTTCACTTACTAAGTATTAGTATAGAAGTTTTAGCTAATAGGACATAAAAAAAGATGGTAGTACACCATCTTATTCCCGAACATTGTCGAAATCATTTTTTAAAGAGGCTTGTGTTTTCTCAAGTTCAGCGATTCTACTTTTAATTGCTTGTCTAACTTCGTACGGATAATCGTTTGTAAATTCGGTATGCAAAACATCAAGGTGTTTTTGCAATGTTTGAAAAAGGTTCTTTTTACTGTTATTTACATCAATAAAAGGAATAACTTCACATGCTTCTGGCTGCTGATTGTTTTCCATAATGAATGCTCCTTTATTTCATTTAGTCCTAGTTTTAACTGTGAAATGATTAATTAATCCTAGCTTTTTAAAAATTTCCAACTTTTAGTGTGAAATGAATTATAATTAAGTGGAAAATATTGATAACGAATAGGTGAAGTTATGGAGAGAGTGTTATTAGTTGAAGACGAGGCTTCTATACGTAGGTTTGTAGCCATTAATTTAGAGAGGAATCAATTTGAGGTGATTGAAGCTTCAAACGGAGCTGATGCAAGGTTAGCCTTGGCAGGAGATGCGATTGACTTTGTGATATTGGATTTAATGTTACCTGATATAGACGGTTTTGTATTGTGTGAGGAAATACGAAAGTCGCATCCAAGTATTCCAATTATTATTTTATCTGCAAGAGGTGAAGACCTAGATCGAGTAATGGGTTTAGAATTAGGTGCGGATGATTATATGGTTAAGCCTTTTAATCCATTAGAATTAATTGCAAGAATAAGGTCTGTTTTGCGAAGAACAAAGGTTCAAGTCAGCGAAGTAATTGACCATAAAATCATTTCAGGACCGTTCCAGCTAGATTCTCTATCAAAGCAAATCATAAAGTCAGGACAATTGCTAAAGTTAACTTTACGTGAGTTTCAAATCATGGAATATTTTATAACAAATAAAAATGTTTCCACTAGTCGCCATGATCTATTAGATGCAATATGGGGGAAAGATTATTTCGGGGATATTAAGACAGTAGATGTACATATTCGTAGATTACGAGAAAAGATTGAAGATGATCCTTCAAATCCAACTTATATTGAAACAGTTTGGGGCCATGGCTATCGTTTTTTTGAGGAGAATCTATGAAAAAAGGGATCAAACGGAGACTTGTTCTAAGTTATTTTTTAATGATATTTCTAACGGTTGTTTTATTTGAAGTAATCCTATTATTCTCAATCCGTTACTATTACTACAATACAATTGAGGACCATCTTACGAATCATGCAACGATATTCTCTTCTTTTTACAAAGAGTATCTTGACGACAATTCACTTGAGGAGAATTCACAATTCATCATAGATGAATACACTTCCTATGCACCAGCCCAAATCCAAATTATTAATATGGAAGGGCGATTGTTGGCCGACTCGCTAGGAAGCTCCCCTACTCAGATGAAAACGTTTGAAGATGTTAGAAGAGCTCTTAATGGAAATGTAGCCCAATATAGTGGAACACTTAATGATTTGAAAGAAGAGGTCATGGCCGTTTCGTATCCACTGATGGCACACGATGAACAGGTTGGAGTCGTAAGGTTCATCTCTTCTCTAGTCCCGGTTAAACAAGTTTTCCATAAGGTGATTTTGTATTTGCTACTCATTGGTACAATTGTATTATTCGTCGTTACACTTCTAAGTTACTTTCTAGCAAACACAGTGACTAAACCTGTGAAGAAAATCACAGAAGCAGCCCAGCAAATGGCGAGTGGAAATATGACCGTACGGGCAGAAAAAATATATGATGATGAGCTAGGAAAACTAGCAGACACCATGAATTTTATGGCGAGTGAGTTAGAACAGTTAGAGCAAGTAAAGAAGGAATTCATTGCATCTGTTTCTCATGAACTTAGGACTCCTTTAACATCGATAAAGGGGTGGGGAATTACCCTTCATTCAATGTCCGAAGATGAGCACATGAAAGAAGGCCTTGAAATTATGATTAGTGAAAGTGAACGACTAAATGGGCTTGTTAATGATTTACTGGATTTCTCGAGTCTATCTTCTGGAAAAGTTCAGTTTACCTTTGAAGAGATTCAAGTAGTAGATTTGCTAGAACAGGTTTACCAACAAATGCTACCGCGTAGTAAAAGGCTATTTATTTCATTCACTATGAATACAGAAAATCCTGAGTGTATTTTAAAAGTAGACAAAAACCGGATAAAGCAAGTGCTTATTAATGTGTTAGATAACGCATATAAGTTTACACAACAACAAGGTGAGATTAAGATTCACTCCTATAAGAGTGGAGAGAATTATGTCATTGAGGTGGAAGACACGGGGCATGGAATTGAAGCAGAGGATCTTGCAAAAATTACAAATAAGTTTTATAAAGGCAAATCAAAAGCCGGGGGCAGTGGTTTGGGACTTTCCATTTGTAAAGAAATTGTTTCACAACACAATGGAAGTTTAACGATTACAAGTGAAAAGGGAAAAGGAACGACTGTCAAAATTCAACTCCCACTGTAACCTATCTGTAACCATTTTTAACTTTTTCATAACGATTAATGTTCCAAAAAGCTTTATTGTAAGGTTATAAAGAATTATTGGAGCTGGAGGAACAAAAATGAAACTGAGAAATAGTTTAACTAGTTTGTTCGTTACAAGTCTACTGTTGGTTGGTGGGTGCAGTGTTTTACCTGAACCAGGAAGTCTGATTCAACCACCTAAGCCACCAAATGCCACTTTTACCGAGCAAGGTGAAGAAAAGGATGCAATTGTACAATCATTTCTACCACCAGGAGCAAGTCTCATTACTCCATCTCAACCTACAGGGGCATCAGCGATTCAATCCATTGATATTAATTTTGACGGTACCGATGAAATGGTTGTTTCATATAAACAAAAAGGAACTCCTGGAGAAGTGGGGGTTATCCTGTTAAAAAAGAAGGATAAAGATTGGGAGATTCATTGGCGAGCGGAAGGGTTAGGTTATGATATTAGTTATGCAAGTGTTGCAGACCTTACAGGCGATGCGATGCCAGAGATTCTACTTGGCTGGACGATTGGTGCTTCTGCAGGAAATAATCTAGATATCTATCAATGGAAGGAAAACAAGGTAGAAAAAATTGCAGGAACAGCCTATCATAAGCTTGATGTTTTTTCAAAAAAATTTGATAAGCAAGACAAGAGAGCGCGTTTAGCGGTTTGGCAAAAGGATACAGGAGATGCCTATTCTGTTGATTTGTTAATATATGACAATGGTAAGTTAGTAGCTGACCCAGCATCTTATCCACAGCATTTTCCATGGGTAGTAGATTATTATAAAGATCGTCTAACGGAGATGCCAGACGCAGCCTTTTATTGGTATTATCGCGCCGATGCACATTTGAAGTCACTTCAATATGACGAAGCACTAGGGGCAATAGAAAAAGGAATGGTTCTACCAAATGGCTATCCTACTAAAGATAAATTTGAAGAATTAAAAGGGAAAGTGCAAATGGCAATAAATAAGGATGAGTATTATAAAGGAATAACTCATACTGACTCTTATTTTGGCTATACCTTAAAATTTCCTGCTTCATGGGAAGGTAAGTTCATGGTTGAGGAAGTGCTTGATGGTGTATTTGGAGATACACCAGCTATGATTATACGCTCCTTGAAGGATGATAGTGCAGGAGGAGCACTATTTACTGTACATGTGTTTCAAGAGGATTATTGGAAGACAGAGCTTGAAGGGAATACAAATCATCAACTGTTGATGATTGATAATGGATTGGCTTTTACTGCGTTAGAGAATTCAGCAAATCCTTATTCTGATCGAAGCAAAATGGGTAAGGATTTTGATCAAGTGTTTACTAGCTTTTCTCTTCCAAAGAGTCAGATTGTAAAGCATGAAGACAATCAAATTATTAAGTCAATCATTGAGGCACGATCACGCTTTCAATATGTCGTGAATGGTGGAGAGCAAGAAGGAGAGTTAAAAACATTTACGAAAAATGGTATGGAGTATCGTTACTTAAGTAAGGATATTGGCACAAATGAGGAGCTAATAGCTTTTTTAGAAAAGACATTCACTTCTAAGGTAGCGAAAGACTTTCTGGATCAGTCAGGATACATTGTTCATAATGGAAAAATTGCTCAGCCTAATGCAGATG
Source organism: Cytobacillus suaedae (assembly GCA_014960805.1). GTDB lineage: Bacteria > Bacillota > Bacilli > Bacillales > Bacillaceae_L > Bacillus_BV > Bacillus_BV suaedae. Next base: position 1,258,616 of record CP063163.1, read on the forward strand.
GCGGTTCATTATTAGCATGGGATAAAGCAAGAATTAAACTTTTGAATGAAACTGAGGATATGAAGGAATATGAATGTACTGTACCTCTAGGTGATATGCCACAGCATGAAAAAATTAAAGTCATATTCAAAAAGACGAAGGATGGATGGAAAATTGACCGTACTCCTTTTGGAATGTAAGGTTTGGGGGCCAATGCGTAGTTAGCGTGTTGGTCTTTTTTTATAAATTTTACTAGGTGTTAAAGGGATAGGTTTGTTTGACATTGAATAGTATGTAAGAGTAATTGGATGAGAGGGTGCGATCATAATGTGATTTCTTCCCTATGAATTTAAAGTTTGAGATAGGGAGTTTAGTACAATGCTTTTATTAAAAGAAAGAAATTTTTTGTATATATGGTTAGGACAATTAGCTTCAATATTTGGAAATCGATTTAGTGAATTTGCGATTCCTCTAATCGTGTTGAAATTAACGGGTTCACCCTGGCAGGCAGGATTGGTTGCTGTTTGTTCTCAGGTGGCTCCTCTGTTACTAGCGATTCCAGCGGGGGCATGGGTTGAAGGAAAGTCCAAAAGACAAGTAGCTATATTGTCTGAAGGAGTTCGTGTCATTGCGATGTTAGGGCTTGTGTTTGCTGTCATTTTTAAAGTGGTTTCAGTATGGGTTCTAGCAGGAACACTTCTTATCATGGGAGCAGCCGGTGTGTTTTTTCGAATTGCTTTTCATGCAATGGTCCCTTCGATTGTGGGGCGTGGGAGACTTGTTCAGGCTCACAATTATTTTGAAGGAGCCGATGCAATAAGTACATTGACCGGACCAGCCCTAGCGGGTATTGTGTTTACTGTGTTTGGAATGGCTATGACGTTGGCCGTTGATGCGATAAGTTTTTTCATTTCTTTAGTAGGGTTATTGTTGATAAGATTTGAGGAGAGATCAGTGGCTGAGGTAGCAGGGCCTAGTAAGTCTTCGTTTAAAGGGGTAAAGGATGGATTACGATACTTAGTTGGAAACAGAGTCCAGCGTTTTGTAACGGTAAATCATGTATTGTTGAATTTTACAACAACAGCAGTTGTATTAACAGTTATTGTGTTCGCTAAACAAAATCTAGAGCTGAATCCTGTTGAGATAGGCTTGTTGCTCTCAGCTGCAGGTGTTGGAAATGTAGTAGGTGTATTCTTATTAAGTCGTATGAGTCAATTACCTTGGGGTTATTTGTTTGGAGGAATTATGCTCGTTTCCGGGATGGGTGTTGGCTTGTTGATGATGTCTGAAACAGTTATTGTTGCAGCGATTGGCATGTTTCTATTCGATGGAGCTCTTTCAATGGGGTTTGTCGTAAATGGATCAGCCCGTCAAGCGATTACGCCAGATCACTTTTTGGCTCGAGTCAGTAGTGGGGGGATTTTGCTAAGTGGAGTCGCGGCTATAGTGGGTAGTTTGTTTGCAGGTGGTATTTCGGAATTTGTTAGTCCACAAGCGGCTTTGGTGGGTTGTGGTGGACTTTTAGTTGTATCTGGTTTTATTTCGATTCGGTTAAAGGAAATTGGGATGCCTCTTGATCAGGTTGAACCAGTTGAGTTGGAGAAATAAGGAGGAGCATACAGAACGATGTCTGTATACTCCTCTTTTGTTTAAAATGCCCAGCTTCCATTGCGGAATAATGGTTCCACTTTACCGTCAGCTGTAATTCCGTCGATATCCATTTCAGCAGAGCCAACCATGAAGTCAACGTGAGTAATACTAGAGTTTGCACCGTTCTTAGCAAGGTCTTCTTTTGACATTGTTTTACCGCCTTCAATACAGAAAGCATATGCATTTCCGATTGCGAAGTGGTTTGATGCATTTTCATCAAATAATGTGTTGAAGAAAATGATGTTCGTGTTTGAAATTGGTGAATTGTGTGGTACTAGAGCTACTTCACCTAAGTAGTGAGAGCCTTCATCCGTTTCCACTAAACGTTTTAATGTATCTTCACCAGCTTCAGCTTTTACATCAATGATACGACCATTTTCAAAAGTTAATGTGAAGTTTTCGATTAAGTTACCGCCATAGCTTAAAGGCTTAGAGCTTGTAACAACACCGTTTACTCCATCTTTTTGAGGAGTTGTGAATACTTCTTCAGTTGGCATATTTGCCACGAATGGTACACCTTGCTCGTTTTGGCCGCCGCCACCAATCCAAATGTGCTTTTCTGGTAAGTCTACTTTTAGATCTGTACCAGGAGCTTTGTAGTGTAGCGTTTTGTATTTTTTGTTATTTAAGTAATCTACTTTACTATGTAATGTTGCATTGTGCTCTCTCCATGCTTGAACTGGATCTTCTAGGTCAGAGCGAGTTGCTTGGAAAATGGCATCCCAAAGTTTGCTTGTTTGCTCTTCTTCAGTAAGCTCAGGGAATACTTTAGCAGCCCATTCTTTTGAAGGAACGGCGATAACACACCAGCTGATTTTATCTGCTTGTGCATAGCTACGGTATTTCTCCATTGCCTGCCCAGCCGCTTTTTGTGCAGCCGCAATGCGGTTAGGATCTACACCTTTTAGTAAGTCTGGGTTTGAAGCTACGATTGATAAGAACGCTGCTCCACCTTCAGCCATCTCTTCAAAGCCTTTTGCTTTCCAAACAGGATATTCTGTGAATGCTTCGTCTGGCGCAAGGTCAAACTTCGTACGAGTCAGTTGGTCATCGTTCCACTCAACATGAACGTTTTTTGCACCAGCTTCATAAGCACTTTTTGCCACTTGGCGAACAAAGTCAGCCGTTGAGATTGGGGCATTAACCACGAGTGTTTGCCCTTTTTGAATATTCACACCTACACGAACAGCAAGATCCGCGTATTTTTCAAGGTTTTGATTAAAAGTTGTCATACATGGGCTCCTTTGTTTTAGAAATTTCTACCTTACTATTGTACCATTTGTTGTTGGGGAGGGGAATTAGGGGGATTTGGATTTTGTTCACTATTGGGAACAAAATTATTCTTAGGCGAGTATTTTTGGATTTAAGCGAATATATCAGGTGTGAAAGCGAGTAACTGTCAATGATAGACGAGAATATGAAAAGAAAAGCGAGTATTTTACAAGCATTGCGAGAATATGAAAAATTGACACATATTTTTAGAAGGAATCATCTTAATTGATGTAGAACTAGAGGCTTATGAAAGGAGGAAATATTCCATTGGTTAATAAAAGTAAAAAAGTATATAAATTAGAGGCTCTTTTAAGGCGGCTTTCACCTTACCATGAGGCTAGGCCCAAAATTGAGGAAGAGTTAGCAATCACTAAAGCTGGAGACAGAGGAGAACAATCATTAGATTATCACTTAAAACTCATTTCAATCAAAAACTCTCATATTCTTAGAGGGATTCGCTTAAGGCATTTTGAAGATTTATATTTCCAGATGGATACTCTTATTTTAACGAAGAGATTTATTTTAAATCTTGATGCAAAAAATATGTCCGGTACCTTATTTTTTGACCGTGATTTTGACCAACTTATTCGAACCTCCCATGATGGAAAAGTAGAAGCATTTTTAGATCCAATTTTACAGGTGAAAAGACAGGAGCTACAATTAAAGTCCTGGCTTAAAAGGAATAAGTATCCACCTATCCCCATAATATCCCTTGTTCTGATAACAAATCCCTCATCAATTATAAAAGCAGATCCTCAGCATATTAAATCCGTACAAAAAGTAGTTATTCATAGTGCTAATTTCCCATTTATCTTGGAATCATTTGATAAATCTTTTCAAAAAGAAATTCTAACCTCTTCACAAGTCAACAAACTTTCGAAACACATCATAAAGGAGAACACACCTCTGGTCCCCGACTATCTAGAAAAATTTAAAATAAGACTATCTGATCTTTTAACAGGGGTTTACTGTTCAACATGTAACATGTTTCCACTAATTAGACGTAAAAAGAAATGGTTTTGCCCGTCTTGCAAAGTATACTCTGGAGATGCTCATATTGAAACTTTGATAGATTACTATTTCTTAAAGGGGGAGACCATAACTAGTAAAGAATGTCGTGAATTTTTACAAATTAAATCGAAGGATGTTTCATGTAGGCTACTAGCCTCACTTGAATTAGAGTTTACAGGTAATTATAAAGGTAGAGTGTATCATCTTAGTTCTCTAATAAATAGACTAGATTGGAGATAGACGAATATAGTGTGTATTTAGACGAGAAAAAGAGAAGGAGCGCGAATAATAAGTAACTTTAAGCGAAAATCTGGTTAGAACCGCGAATAAAGTATCAGTTATCGCGAGAATAGCCTTATCAATACATCTAATAAGCCATTCCACTAGCAAATCCCCCCAACCCCGATTATAATCTATCTATAAATCTACCTTCGGAGGCAAAATTATGCTGATTAAATGGCTTTTTCCAGTCTTGGCGTTGTTAGGTGGGGTGGCGGTTGCGATTCAGGCTACGATAAATGGGGGATTAGGTAGAAAAGTGGGTACATTGGAAGGATCGTTAGTTTCATTTGCCATTGGTACCCTGGCCTTGTTGTTTATCGTGATTTTCTTTGGAAAAGGGAACCTTACTGCAGTCACGACGGTCCCTAAATGGCAGTTGACTGGCGGGTTGTTAGGTGCTTTTTATGTATTCGTAGCTGTGCTCGTGGTACCGAGAGTAGGTGTAGCGACTACATTGACTGCGGTGATTGTCGGGCAGCTTATCATGAGTGCTGTCATCGACCACTTTGGACTTTTTGGAAGTAGACAAATTCCGTTTGATGCCAAAAGAGCTTTAGCACTATTCCTCCTCGTGTGTTCATTGTTTTTATTTTATAAAAAAGTGTGAAGAAATCACTGCTTCAAGGTGATTTCTTTTTTTTTGCCAAAAAGTCCATTGACAATTAACTGGTAACCAATTATTGTATTAAGTGTACTAGTAGATGTAATACACTTAATACAATACATAAGTAAAAGCTGAAAGGAGGCTATATCAAACTATGTTTTTTAATTTAGATGAGCGAAGTAATACTCCAATTTGGGAGCAGATTGTGAATCAAGCGAAAGAAATGGTTCTAAAGGGAATCCTTCAACCTAATGATAAGATGATGTCGGTTCGTGAGTTAAGTTCGACTTTACTTGTAAACCCAAATACAGTGAGCAAGGCCTATCAAGAATTAGAAAGACAAGGCATCATTGAAACGCGCAGGGGAAAGGGAACATTCGTGTCGGAGAATATTCCGACAAAGCCCGATGAGGAGAGGATTGAAACGATGAAACAATCACTGAAAACTTTAATTGTGGAAGCTTCCTATTTAGGAATTGATAAGGATACATTTTTATTGTGGGTACAAACGTATTTGGATGAGTTAGGGGGAGGAAAAGATGCTAACGGTAAGGAATCTAAATAAAACTATTGAAGGGCAAAAGGTCCTTGAAGATATTTCTTTTACGATTGGGAAAGGATCGATTGTTGGTCTCGTTGGTAGAAATGGTGTTGGTAAAACGACATTACTTAGAAGCCTCGTCGGCATCCTGGACCCTGAGCAAGGTGAAGTGTTATATGAAGAGGAAAATATTGCACTAAAGCCCGAAGTAAAGCGCTCGATTGCTTATGTTCCTGATTCAACAGCTTCTTTTAATGGCTATAGTGTGAAGGAGTTAATACGTCTCTATAAAGCGATCTATCCGGATTTCCAGGAAGAACTATTTTACAAACATATGAAGGAATTTAAGCTGCCTTCTAACCGGAAAGTAAGAAGTTTTTCAAAAGGAATGAAGGCATTATTGTTTATCATTCTAGCGATCTCAACAAAGGCGAAGTTGATTATTCTTGATGAACCAACAAATGGACTTGATGCCATTGTAAAAAGACAAGTGCTTCAGTTTTTAATTGGTGAGGTTTCTGAAAATGAGCTTTCTATCTTAATATCAACTCACCATTTAGATGAACTTGAAAAAATTGCCGATACAATCATGATGATGAAGGATGGAAAAATAGAAACAATTCTTACGATGGACAATGCTAAAGAGCAATTTAAAAAGGTCCAAGTCGTTTTTAAAGGAGAGTTTCCAGAGCCTATTCGAGACTTAAAGAACATTGATCGAATCAGTCAAATCGGTCGGGTTCATACGATTTTAATCAAAGGGGATACGGATAAAACGCTACAGCAATTCAATGCTTTTAATCCACTATTACTAGAAGAACTACCAATGACATTAGAAGATATGTTTATCTCGGCGTTAGGAGGGGATGACTTTGAAGGGAACTAAAGGTTTATGGATGAAGGAATACAAGCAATCTAAATTTTTATTATGGGCTTTTTGGTTAGTATCCTTATATATTCCGATAAAACTATTTGGAGAGATTCAGAACTATGAGAGACATTTAAGGCATTTACAGGAAGACGGTCCAAAAGAGACTTACTTCCACTATTATTTTAATTATATAGATGTCTCATTGATTCTTACTCTAATTGTTCTCATTTTAGCATGTACGATGATTGGGTTAGAAAGAACAAATCAAAGTATGGATTTTACACTATCACTGCCTTTCAAAAGGCAGACCATTATGCTGACAAAGTGGTACTTAGGTGTCGTTCATATTGTTTCAGCTATTCTTGTTTCAATTACCATCACTACCCTTCTGTTAAGTAATTCGGGGCTTACTGAGTATGTGGGTATAGATATTTTTTGGTACTTTGGTTTGGTGAATATTTTAGTTTTAGTTGGAATCTTTACCTTTACAATGGCGATCGGTTTCTTGGGAGCAAGTGTTATTTCCCAATCCGTATTTAGTGTTATATTTTTACTGTTTCCAGCGGGAATTATGGTGTTAGTGAATGAATTTTTATCATACCATTCAGAGGCACTTAGAATAGGCCATTTTTATCTTGGGCATGATGTTTACACTTTTTTTGAAAATTTAAGCTTTCCACTTCAATTAATTCTAATTGAACAAAGAATTAATGGGGCTGTTCATGGTAATTCCTATGGACCTAATGAACTAACATTCCTACCATTGCTAATTCCGATTATTGTAACAATTGTAGCTCTCGGGTTGGTTTTATTATTATCTAAAAATATGAAAAGTGAAAGCAATGGAAAAATTGTTGTTAATGAAAAGTTCATACCAATCTTAAAAATAGGAGTTTTTGTTTGTTTTTATATGCTTGGAGGAGCCATTTTACCATCATTTGTACATTCGTATAACGAAGTACCGAATGTAATCACATACCATATCGGTGGATTAATTCTGGCTCTTATTGTCTCATTCATTGTTTCAAAATTACTAGGTTCTAGGTTTTTACTAGGAAGAAGGAGTTAACGCATAATGATTGAGTTAAAAAAAGTGAGTCACGATTTTGAGATTGGAAAAAAAGGAAATAAAACGATTATCCCGGTATTACGTGATATTTCCTTTCATGTAAAGCAGGGAGAAATTGTAACTGTGGTTGGGCGAAGCGGCTCAGGTAAGTCGACACTTCTCAATTTAATTAGTGGTTTTATTCGCCCTAAAGAAGGTGAAATTACAATAAATCGAGCAAGAGTATCAGATTTTAATGAAGCAAAGTTTGCGGAATTTAGACTTCAGAATGTAGGGTTTATTTTTCAGAGCTTTCAATTAATCCCAAGTATGACGGCTTTTCAAAATGTTGAGTTGCCTCTTATTTTAAAAGGCGTAGCGGAGGGTGAACGTAAGAAAAAGACGGAGGAGATGTTAAAAAAGGTAGGCTTACTCCAGTTTGCAGAGCATTATCCGAGTGAATTATCTGGTGGGCAACAGCAACGGGTTAGTATTGCTAGAGCCTTAATTGTGAATCCACCGCTTATTTTAGCAGACGAACCAACAGGAAGTTTAGACAGTGAAACAGAAGAGGAACTACTAGATTTTATTAAAGAATTAAACCGTGAGTTGGGAATTACTTTTTTAATTATTACTCATGACGAAAAAGTAGCAAAGGTTGGCCATCGTACGATTGAAATTGGAGATGGTAGGATCACGAATGAGATGGTGGCGGTATGAAATTTAAGGACCAGTTCCAGTTTGTAAGACAAAATATGAAGAAAAATAAGACTCGTATTTTTATGACCATTTTAGCAACAGCTATGGGGTGTACTTTCTTAATTGTCCTGGCTTCTGTAGGATTTGGCTTGCATAAGTCCATTGTAAAGGATGTCACTGAGCAAAGAATGGTTACGCAAATTGATATTTATGGTAAGGAGGAACCAGAAAAAGGCTACCGCCAAATTAGTGATCAAGATATAGATTACTTTGAGAATATCGAAAATGTAAAGGCAGTTACCCGAAGAACTACATTACAGCAATCGGGGGCTTATGAGATTGACGGTTATAAGACAGATGCTCAAGCATTGGTTGCTCATATGCCTTCCGAGTTAGCGGCAGGCTTCGAACTTTCAGAGGGCAGATTACCTGAAAGTGATAATGAAATTGTTGTAGGGTACGATTTTGTTCAATTTTTAACACCTAATGATCTTTCCCCTGAAGAGGTATTTGATGAAACGGGTAAGGTGAAGGAAGAATATAAATACCCTAACAGTTTATTAGGTAAAGAGGTACAATTAACAGTTTTTCAAAATATTGAAGGGAAAGAAGTACAAGAAGTATTTCCTTTAACGGTTGTTGGTGTTGGGGTAAACCCAACAAGAGAATGGGCCCTTGATCGTAATGTGTTCATCTCTGAAGCGATGTTAACAAAGATTGAAGAGTTTACCGGTACACCTAATGGAATGGTTAATCCTCCTGATGGAAGCGGAATCCCAGCACCAGTTTTTTCAGAAGAACGATCATATGATGAAGTAAAAATCTATGCCAAAAACATGGAAGCCATAGAAGGAATTACTGAACAATTAGAAGCAAAGCACTATGGTGCGTATTCCGTGGTCAGTGAACTTAAACAGGTAAACATGTTGTTTAATATTATGAAGGCGGGTCTTATTTTTATCGGAACAATTGCCATTATCATTGCTTCGATTGGTATTTACAATACAATGACGATGGCTGTAACTGAACGAGCACCTGACATTGGAATTATGAAGGCAATCGGAGCTAGTCCATCAGTGATTAAGAGGATCTTCTTAATCGAAAGTAGTTATATAGGTCTTCTCGGTGCTTTATTTGGAACTATGGTAGCTTATGGGATTAGTTATATCGTGAATCTTGCTCTACCAATGATTCTTGGTAGTGTATTTGATGAAAATCCACCTGAGGGTCTAATGTTCTCTTATATTCCTTGGTCACTGCCACTCATTTGTGTTGGGATTTGTTTGTTCGTCACTATTCTTTCAGGAATGAGACCAGCCCAAAGAGCAACAAATGTAGATGTTTTAAAGGCAATGAGAAGAGAAGTTTAATTACGCATTAACCGAGTAACTTGTTAAGAGTTACTCTTTTTTAATTTCCAGAAAAATATAGGTATACAGAACACTTGTTTGGTATATAATAATCGTAACAAGGAGTGATGTTGCGATGATGGGGATTTTAAAAAGAGCTTTTCATGAACAGTCAACCATTGAGATTATTTATATTAGCAAGGGTGGTGTTGTATCAGGGCGTTTGATTAAGGTTATGGAGATTAAGGAGAATACCTTGATTGCATATTGCTATTTACGTAATAAGAGAAGGACCTTTTTACTTGAAAATATATTATCAGCAGATGTGCCAAGACGAAGAGGAAAGTACCCTCAGGCAAATTAAAAAGAGCACCATGACGATGCTCTTTAACAAGGGGTTATGAAAGTTTAAATCTACGTATCTGGCTATTAAGTTCTTCGGCTAACATTGATAACTGATCAGCACTTCCTGCGATTTCCTCCATTGAACTAGTTGTTTGTTGAATGGATGCAGAGGTTTGTTCAACTCCTGCCGCTGATTCTTCAGATACTGATGCAATGTTTATAATGGATTTACTCATTTGTTCACTGCTACTTACAATGTCTATTAAATTGTTGGAAACATCTTGGATTCTAGTAACCATCTCTAGTACAGATTGATTAATAGTCTCAAATGTTTGACCTGTAGCTTGGATTTGTTCAGAGCCTTTTTCAACTTGATGATAGCCTTCTTCAAGGGAAGATACAACTTCTCCGGATTCCTTTTGAATACCTGCAACAATTCCAGTGATATCGGAAACTGAAACCGAAACCTGTTCAGCTAATTTACGAACCTCATCTGCTACAACGGCGAAGCCTTTACCATGTTCACCAGCTCTTGCTGCTTCGATGGCAGCGTTTAATGCAAGTAGGTTTGTTTGGTCAGCGATTGCTTTAATTACACCAACAAGAGTTGAAATTTCTTTAGAATGTTTATCAAGTCCTTTTACTTTGTTCACCGCAACATTAAAGATTTCATCGATGGAATTCATTTGTTGGACAGAAGAATCCATCAACTGACTACCATCTTTAGTAAGCTTTAGGACAAAGTTTGACGAATCATGAATAAGTTGACCGTTTGTATTTGCAACTGTGATTTTATCAATAAAGGTAGACATGGCTTCTGAAAGTTCAGATGAATCATTGGCTTGTGATTCAGAACCGGCAGAAAGCTCTTGCATAGTAGCCGCAACCTGTCTGCTTCCTTCTTTTACTTCATTTGCTGATTGTGTCAATTCTTCACTTTGACTTGTTACTGTTTCGGAGACGTTAGAGATTTTTGAAACCATGTCTCTTAAGCTAACCAACATAACATTCATAGCTGAACTAAGTTGGCCGATTTCATCCTTACCTGTATAGCTATTTGCGTCAATAGTTAGGTTACCCTCGGAAATTTCCTTGGCCATTTTTATGACACTGTTTAGATTTTTATGAACGATACGGTTGATTAAATAAACAATTAAAATACCTAGTACTGTAGATAGAGCGATTGCAATAAGTAGAATTGTAATTGCATTGTCTAAACTTTTAGAAACCTGTTTCATAGCTGTATCACGTTGGTTATCCAAGATACTACGTAAATCTTCTAGATTTTTCACTACTCCACTTCGGAGTATTTGTGTTTTTCCACGATTTAATAATGCTTTAGATTGGTCCCCACTTTTTATTGCTGGAACGATAGAATTTAAAAAGAGTGCATTAATATCTTCATCCGCTTTGTCAATATTACCTAGGAGGACAATCTCTTCATTTGAAGTTAGCTGTGGCTTTAACTCTACTAGAAATAATGTCAGCGACTCATCAATTTCTTTAAACTCCTCAATATAAGCTTCCTTAGGGCTACTTAAGTAATCTGCGATACGGGCATCTTTTGAACGGATTAAAGAAGCGATTTCAGTTATAATGATTGAGTTATTACTCTTGTTTTCTAGTGAAGCTAGTTCAGTCTTTACTTCTTGGATTTGGAAAAAAATAATGACGGCTGAAGCACAGAATAAAGCAATTGATAAACCAAGGGCTATCCCAAATTTCCAGCCTATTTTAAGATTACTAAGCTTTAAAAGGCTTGGTCTTTTTCTGAACATTTATGTACCTCCTATGTAAAAAACTTTAATAAAAAACTCTTCCTAATGACGTAAATAGTATGGAGCATAATTTACGCAAAGCAGAAAGAGTTTTCAACATCCTAACTGGCAACCCGGCCATCATAGCAATAAAGCTGAAGATCCGTGGCTTTGCGTCCCCGACTTTCGGCGGGTTTGCCTTTTACTTTTTAGGAAATTAGCTATAGTCATTAAGTAATAGATTAATTATATAGCGATATTCTTTTTAAAGCAATAAAGGAAATGACGAAATATGTTGAAAAATGCGAAATTTATATACTAGGTTTAACTGGTGGAAGGGATTTCGCTTTTGTTTTTAGATTTAGTGTAATTAAGGCAATAACGATAGTTGCTGTGATTAATGTCCCGTGCAATACCCATACCATTTTTGGTAGAGTAAGAGTTTCTAATAGAATAGGTGCTACAACAAATCCTAATGCGAAACCTAGTGATTTTAATAGCATTCCAACTCCAAAGATTCTCCCTCTTATATGATTATCTGTTTTTTGTAGTATTGTTGAGTGGAGCGTTGTAAATGTTGCATCAAACACCCCTGTAAAGAAAGCAAACGGAAAAATAATCCATAGGTTAAGGTTTGATAAAAAGACAATAAATCCTACAGACATAAGGATAGCGGATATGAAAGCACTATAAAATAAGCGATCCCCATGTAACCACTTTATCTTAGGGATAATCATGGTTGCCACAACTGACCCAATCCCCCATATTCCCCAAATCATCCCATAGTAGAATCCTTGACGAGTAGAATCTATATCTTCAGCCAGCAGAGGAATGCCAAGATTGTGTGAGCTACCAGCAAAAGCACCAATTAGGAAGACAATGTTAACCATAAGCAACATCGGGGCAATCATTATATAGGAATAAACCTCTTTTAAATCATCACCGATGCTCTTTAGTTTTTGTTTGAAACCACTAGCCAAAGCAGCTGCTTTTTTGGGATTTCCGGAATCCCATTTAACTTTAAAAAGAACTGCAGCTGATAACAGATAGGTGAGAGCGTCAATCAATAAAGTTGCGTTGTAGCCGAGGAAATCAGTGATAACTCCAGCACCAATGAAGCCGGCAACAAGGCTGATGGATGTAAGCCTTGAGATAAGTGCATTTGTTTCAAGGACTTTATCTTGGCCAAAAATTTGTGGTACTTCAGAGTTGAAACTAACCATAAAGAATGTACTTGATAGGCCGATTAAAAAGGCTACGCATAAGATCATTATTGGGTTAGGAAATGGAATTAATAGAAGGATGATAATGGCACGAAAAATATCAGTGTAAATCATAATTTTACGACGGTCATATCTGTCGGCTAATATCCCTGAAAAAAGACTGGATAATACACCTCCAAGTGTTCTGACAGCCATAGTAGCAGCAAGCCAAACTGTACTGCCTGTTGCAGCATACATTACAACATTTAAAACAATTAGGTCCATAAAAGTTCCTAGATCAGAGAAGGCTTTCGTATAGAGAATTATTTTTTTGCTCATGTGGTTCTCCTTAAGGTTATAATAGCTCTATTTTAATAATTTTCATATTATTTCGCAACACGAAATTTTTATTTTTTTACGAGAAGGAATGAAGTCTTAAAAGTTGGTAGATACTATATGTGAGGATTTGTAGCTCAACTAATAGAGCAGCCAACCGTATCACCGAATATGGTTGTGCATGTTGTAGGTGAAAGGCCTACCAAGTCCTCCTACATAGTAAAAAGAGAAAACAGCATCCACACTGGAATGCTGTTTTTATTTATACATATATAATTAAAGATAGTACAATTCCGATACCCATTACTAAAAGTGAGCCTATAAAGAATGGATTAACTAGAGCACTGTATTTTTCTTCTGGTATAAACTTCATATTTAACATTTCCCCAAGGCCATTGTACATATCAAAGCTTAAGCCAGTCTCCGCATTTTTACCTCTATTGGAGGAGAACCAAATGATTGCACTCATAAAAGCTCCAAATAAAAATAAAACATCATGATATTGCATATCCAAAACCCATGATAAGAAAAAACCTAATAATAGTTCGATTACGATAGCTAATCCAGTTAGTAGTGCATAAAGTAGCAAGTTTTATCACCCTTTCATTTCACACAAATCGTATTTTACCATAGTTTTCTCTTACGTAGAATATTTTATAAAAAGTGTAAAGGAAGATTGCTCTAGATAGAGAATATAAGAAAGGGGCTAAATGGATACAAACATTTGATAGAAACACACGGAGGATTAAAGAAAAGATGAATAAAGGAAAGATTATCTATTTAAATGGAGTCTCGAGTTCGGGTAAAACGAGCTTAAGCAAAGAGTTAACCAAGCTTCTTCAAGATTACTTTCATTTCTCAATCGATGATTTTGATTATATCATCGAAAAAATGGAGGATCGTCAGAATAGTAGGTTGATTCCAATTGCAACCGAAATTTTTTATCATCAAACAATTAAGATGTTCTCTGATCAAGGTGTAAATCTACTAATAGATGATGTTTTACATAACGAGTTAAGTTTGAAAAGTGCTACTGTAACATTACAAGATTATCCAGTACTGTTTGTTGGGGTTCATTGTCCATTAGAAGAATTAGAGCGACGTGAACGCGAACGTGGCAATCGAACAATAGGGCAAGCGAAACGCCAGTTGGACTTTGTGCATCAAAATGGAGAAACGTATGATGTTGAGGTAGATACGTTTCTTGAGATGATAGATGCTTGTACTAATCGAATCGTGATGGCTGTTGATCAAAATCTTTTTTCGCATGGATGGCAGACGACATGTGAGCAACTAAAGATTAGTGAATAAGGAAGGTTAGGCATGAATATTCAGATTAAATTATTGCAATTAGATGATGCAAACTTGCTATATCAGTTTGAAAAGGAGAACAAGGAATATTTCGAAACAATGGTACCTAGTCGTGGGCAAGAATATTACGTGTTTGATCATTTTTTAAAACAGTTACATTCCCTCCTTGATGAACAGGCAGAGGGTTTATCTTATTTCTATCTAATAAAAAGTGTAAACGGTGAGATTGTGGGTCGAATAAATTTAGTCGATATTGAAGATAGCACAGGACACTTAGGCTATCGAGTAGGGGAAAAATATCTAGGCAGAGGTATAGCTTCCCAAGCGGTAAGAGAGTTATTATCAACAACCACCATTAGGGAAATCAATGCAAAGACAACGAGTAATAACTTTGCTTCACAACGTGTGTTAGAAAGAAATCAGTTCAGCCTTGTAACAAAAGATCTTGAGGCAATCTCATTGAATAATCAGGTTGTTGATTTTTATCATTATCGTTGGGAAAGATAAAAAGGGTTTGTCCAATCAGTCCACAAAGTAAAGAAAGTCACAAAATGAATCATCTTTGTCCAATTCCTATTTGATTTTTCAACACTATAACAACTACTGAGTTGATTGGAGGGACAGGCACTTGACTCCTGCGGGAAGTAGAGGAAAGGTCGAGGAGGCTCGACTTCCTCCCCGATGGGAATTCGCCATTGAAAAAGCCGGTATTTGGGCTTTTTCAAAATTCCCCGCGGAAAGCAAGTGCCTGGACCGGAAATCAACGGGCAAAATATCTTTAATAATTCAGAATATCAATTTATCAAAAGATAGGTTTCTACAAATCTTGTTTAACCTTTATACACATAGTAATCCTGAGTTTGGAATTGTTCAAATCCACAGGATTCATATAATCCTAGTGCACGTTCATTTTTTATTTCAACCTCTAAGTAAATATTTTCAACATGGTTTGCTTCATCTAAGACAACGAGGGTTAATGCTTTTCGTCCAATTCCTTTTCCCTGGAATTCAGGGTAAACAGCGAAACTGTAAATCCAGCTATCCCCTTGTTCACGATAAACTCGAATTTTCCCAACCTTTTTTCCGTCCACTTCAATAATATAATGTGTGCCTTCATCTAGTATTCTGTCATTAAAAGATGTTGCTGCTTCTTCAGGCATTCCGAAGCACATCATATCTAACTCGATAGCAGTTACTTTATCCTCGAGAGAAGAAGCTTTCCTCAATACTACGTCATTGCTACGTTCTAAAGGAGAATGGTTGTATTTCATTTGGTATTCAGAAATAGAATAGATGCACGGTAATTTCTTTAAAAACTCACTTGCTGAAGCTGAATCCGCCGGTGCATTCAGTAGGATTCGCTCATACCCTTGATTTTTACAAACTTCAATTGCTTGTTGAAAAAGTTTGGTAAAGATGCCGTTGTTTCTAAAATCCGGGTGAACCATTCCACATAGCTCAACTTTGTCACCAAATCCATAGATTCCGATGAAACCTACTAGTAAAGAGGATTCATACTTGAAGAAGTCTTCAGGTTCTTGACTACCTCTTGAACGTAGCATATCCCAATTTAATTTTAGTTTAATATTGTCATGCGATTCACAAACTTTTTGAAGGGATTCAATGTCTTGTAATTGTTGAGCTGTTAGCATGTAGTCATTCCCCCGTTTAAAATAGATTCCTTTTTTATAATAAATGGAAATGGATAAAAAATACAGTTATATTTTTCAGAATAAACTATACTTTTTACCTAAAAATAGATTGATTGAAAGATAAGGAAATGGTACTATTTTAGTAATCTAGGGCAACCTTATTGAAAGATAGGGCGCAAAGCCACGGGTCTAAGGTTGGACAACTTAACCTGCGAGCTGCCAATTTCGTTCACGGATATAAAGTAGGGGGACTTATGGAAAGGAATATCGAGTTAATAGAAACCATCCAACATTTCTTTCAGTTATTAGATAGAATGCCGGACCGCCCGAGTTCAACGTACGATTTTGCGTATTTTATTAAACAATTTTTGCGTACAAAAGTAGATGATGGGCAATTGCCAACCATCGAAGTGATGACCGTATTTAAATATAGCAAGCCTAAAGCATATTATTCTATGAGACAATTTGCCAAAAACGATCCATTGTTACACTTTTTAATGGGGTTAGATATGGATAAAGACCGTGCCGAAGAGAGATTACACCAATTACTTAAACAAAATATAGAATGTTAATGATCAACGTACCTAGTTGATCTTTTTTTTGGAGATTTTTACAACTAATATAGATATAGAGGTAAAAGTTAAAATAGTATATAGTAAGTAAGTAGAATTTTTTCTAGGAGGACTTTTAAAAATGTTACATACACCGTTAGGCCGCTTTAGAACGATGGGGTTTCTTGAAGGGGGTTCTCTTCTTTTTCTTGTCTTTATTGCGATGCCTCTAAAGTATTTCTTAGACATGCCTGAGGTTGTGAGCGTTGTTGGTGCTATTCATGGTGGGCTATTTGTTCTTTATGTATTTGTTATAGCCTATACAACCTATAAAATCCGTTGGTCATTAAAATGGGTATTTAGTGCATTCATCGTAGCCTTTATTCCGTTTGGAAACATTGTTCTTGATTCACAGCTAAAAAAACATAACTTTTAATCTACCTAGGATACGTGTTCCTAGGTTTTTTTTCGAACTTGATTTCGATTTTAGTTTCTAGAAAAATTAAATCACGCTCTCACAGTTTAGGAATAAAATATCCTAGTTTAGGTTTTTGTGGGAGGTAAAAAAATGCAGCAGTATTTTAATGTGTATAGGGAAGAGCGGAAAATTAGGATAGAAAAAAAAGATGATCAGGTAGACCTGATGAATATCTCAGTTTTTATAGACAATCAGCATATGGGACATATGTCGTTTGTTGATTCCATTATTATTAACTCAAGAAATCGATCTACTCATAAACTACTTATCCAAGCAGATGTGTTGATTGACGGTTACGTTAAGAAAGTCTATGAAACATACGATATAGGAGACCTTCGTTTGTCGGAAAGAGAAACCAATTACCGAGCTGGTGATATTCTTGTTGCTTGTGATAACTTAAGTGGTCTTCCTTTTGGATATATGGGTCACTCTGCATTGCTTGTAGATGATAGCAATATCGTTGAGGCAGTGGTTACGAACCCGATTATCCGAAAGGTACCTGTAGAAAGCTTTTTTGAGGATCATAAATTATATGCACATTTCCGTCCAAAAAACAAAGAGATGGGTGAAAAGGCAGCTAAGTATGCATTAAATTACTTAGAAACCTTTAACGAGAATAAGGAAAAAGGGATTGCAAAGCCTATCTTTCTATTTTCAATCAAGTCACCACTAAAAGATGAATGGACCTATATCTATTGTTCTAAATTAATATGGTTAAGTTATTACTATGGGGCAGATTATAAGTTTCCTAATGATCATTTATGGTTTGCGCCAGAAGATTTATATACCAATTTAAAAGATAATCCGGATTTTGAGGTTATGTATATTCATCCAGAATTTGTTTTTTATATTGATGCGTAGAAAAATACAGCATGAAAATGAGAGGCACCCTAATTTGGGGTGTTTTTTTATTGAGTATTGATTCTTAGCTACTAAAACACGTCTTACCCACTTTAGGTCTTAGGTCTTAATGAGAATTATATCTTAGGATCATGATGCTAGGATGCATTCCAAGATAAGATTAAAACATGAAATAGATAAGGAGGATACTAAAATGAAAAAAAGTGGGTTACTAATAGCCGAATATTTGGATAGGAATAATTTATTCTCAAGGGTGATCTAGTGTAAGGTAATGTAAATATTTTGTAATGTTAGGGGGAAATGGATGTATTTTCCTAAAATATGTATATAATTAGTCCTTAGGTGGAAATTTATAACATGTTGATAGTGTATAAGACTTGGGTCTTAGAAACTATCAAGAGGAGGAAACTATGAACTGGCTTAACTTTATTGTTAAGAGAAAAATTTTAGTAGGTTTGATGGTCGTATTTGTTCTTATTCTAGGATGCTATTCAATTTTAAAACTAGATAAAGAGCTATTGCCGTCTGTACAATTTGATGGAGCTTATGTAGAAATTGGTGCAGGCGAAATGGCTGCTATAGAGGTAGAGCGAACGATAACAACGCCATTAGAAAGCCAAATAAAGTCAATCGAGGGAGTTGAAAGTGTAGACTCTACAACAAACATTGGCAGAAGTTCGATTCAAATTACGTTTGAACGTGGCCGTGGAGAAGAGCTGTTTAAAGAAGTAGAATCGATTGTAAATACTTCAACTGCAAACATGACCGGGGTAAAAGATGTTTTTGCTGGTCAAATCGGTACAAGTCAAAGTTATGAATTCTTCATGGATATCTCTGGCGGAAGTATGGAAGAGATGACAGCTTTTGCAAAAGATGTGATTGAACCAAGACTTGAAGCATTACCAGAAGTGCGTGATGTGTCACTTTCCGGCTTAGTTGAACATGAAGTATCGATTGAGTTTAGCCGTGAGAAAATGATTGAGCAAGGATTGGATATTACATATGTAATAGGTGCTATCCAACAGGGTAACAGTGAAGCAACTTTAGGTGAATTGAGTGGAGATACAAACTCACCTTCACTACGATGGAATACGAAACTAGAAACAATTGATGAAGTAAAGAACATAAAAATCCCAACACAAACTGGATTTATTGACTTAGAGGAAGTAGCGAAAGTTTCACTTGTTCCTTTAGAAAGCTCATCTTCAGTTTGGAAAAATGGATCAAAGGATTTTGTCTTTATCCAAGTTGGTCGTAGCTCAGAGTATACTCAGATTGAAATGGCTGAAGCGATTCGAGCTGAGATTAAACAAATACGAGATGAAGATGTTATTACCGGCTTTGAATTAACAGAAATGGTTGCACAAGCAGATTATGTTAAGGAATCGATTGATGGAGTGACAAGCAATATTCTTATTGGTGGTATTATTGCTGTTGTGATTTTATTACTATTCCTTCGAAACATAAGAGCAACATTTATAGTAGGGTTAACAATTCCAACATCTGTTTTACTAACGTTTTCTGCGATGTGGATTTTTGACTATAGCTTTAACTTATTAACTCTAATTGGACTTGGGTTAGGAATTGGAATGATGGTTGACTCGGCCATTGTTATTTTAGAATCGATTTACCGTAAAAAAGAACAAGGGCTAGATAAATTTGCAGCAGTAATTGAAGGCACAAAAGAGGTTTCAACTGCGGTTATTGCTTCAATGCTAACTACTATTGTCGTTTTCCTTCCAATTGGATTACTTGGTGGGGAAATGGGAACCTTCATGATCATGCTATCAGCTGTTGTGGCAATTACATTAATTAGCTCAGTGGTTGTATCATTTACGGTAATCCCTTCTTTATCAGAAAACTTTTTAAAGCTTGGCAAGAAAAAGAAGGAAAAGAAAGCAGGTCCACTATTACGTTTTTATAGTGGTATTGTTTCTTGGACTGTTAAGAAAAAGCGCTATAGCTTTGCAGTTATTGGTCTGTTTTTCCTGATGTTTGCGGGGTCACTTGCACTCGTTACGAAAATTCCAATGACGATTATGCCAGATATGCTAAACCGCTATGCAGAGGTAATGGTTACTGTAGAAACAGGTTTATCAAATGAAGAAAAAGAAGAGTTAATTTCAGCTATGAATGAAACGCTATCTCAGGTTCAAGATGTAGAAACAAACTATGTCATGGATATGGGTACAATGCTTTACACGATTATTAATATGACAAAAGAAGATAATATTACACGAGAGCAAAAAGAAGTAAACGAGGAAATTATGCGTTCTTTACGTGATTTAAAAGAGAATTATCCTCTTAAAGATGCACAGGCTGCTATGTCAGCTGGAGGCGGTTCTCCAGTTCAAGTGAATATTTCCGGTGATAGCTTTGATGAACTTAAAGGAATCGCTGATGAGTTTATAAATGAATTAAGCGATATTGAAGGAATTGTAGCTGTAACTAATTCAATTGAACGAACTTCAATTGAACAATTGATTGAATTAAAAACAAGTGAAATTGAAAAAGCAGGACTAACTGAGCCACAAATTAAACAATTTATCGAGCAAAGCTTTCTGCAAATGCCATTAGGTGAAATGACGATAAATGAAGAAAATGTACCAGTGACTGTTAAATGGGATGAAAAAGTTGAGAAACAAACTGAACTATTAGACTTAAAAATTCCAACTGCTAATGGTGAAAAGACATTAGCAACATTCATTGAGTTAAAAAGTGTCAATACTCCAAATCAGATCACACATAGTGATGGAGAAAGATTTATTTCCATCTCAGCTGATATTGAAGGGAAAGACTTAGGAGCAATCAATCGCGAGGTTACAAAGCTAATTGAAGAATTCGATGCTCCGTCAGGCTACACTGTATCAGTTGCTGGTGACTTAGAACAACAGCAAGAATTAATGAAAGAGATGTTATTAGTTTTAGGTCTTGCAATTTTCTTGGTTTACTTTGTAATGGCTGTTCAGTTTAATCACTTAATCCATCCAATTGTTGTTATGTCTGTTATCCCAATGACATTTGTCGGCGTTATTTTAGGATTAGTTATTACTGGGCGTGAGTTAAGCATTATGTCAGGAATGGGCGTTATCATGTTAATCGGTATTGTATTAAATAATGCCATCCTGCTGATTGATCGAACAAATCAACTTAGACGTGAAGGGTATTCAGTAGCAGATGCACTTGTTGAAGCTGGTGAAAATCGTATCCGTCCGATTTTAATGACAACATTAACAACAGTTGGTGGAATGCTTCCTTTAGCATTAGCTTCAGGAACTTCAGGTAACTATCAAGCACCAATGGCAACTGTTATTATTTCTGGGTTACTATTCGCAACCTTGATAACTCTAGTATTAATTCCAGCATCTTATCGTCTTTTTGACTCTTTAGGTAAGATAGGAAAAGGTCGTCGTAAAAAAGAAAAACTACCAACTGAAGAGGTAGCAGAGCAAGCAAGTTAAATTAGATTTAGAAGGGGCTGTCTGAAAAGTCATTGTAAAATGATTGCTGAGGACAGCTCTTTTTCTTATGGTATAGATATGCTTTGCGGTTTAATAGACAAAATTCCCTATAACAAATCAACGTTTTTTCCCCAGATAACATTCACATTAAAGATAGTTGTATGGATTTTTATAGTAAAATTAATATATGACTTATTCAACTAACGGAAAGAAGAAAAAACAATTAATGCGTATATGACAAGTCTAGTGAACTAAAAGGTCATACTAAGGTAAAAAAGGTGTGACATTTGTGAAACAAACATTATTTCTTATAACATTAATTTCTGTAATCATTCTTACAGGTTTTGTTAAGAAAGACCAAGACAAATGCCTTCATTGTAAAGAATGCTATGATACCGCTTGGGATGACGGGTATAGAATGGGTTATGGTACAGGAGCTGTAAATGAAAGGTATCGAATCGCAAGAAGCCTGATTCAATTAGGGAAAACGGATGAAGAGCTTGTTCGCATGATACTAACAAGCTATGTGGAATTAAATGACGTAAGAGAGCAGCTCAAACTCTATCATGGTTATTTTGAGTTTGAGGTATCAAGATACGAGAAAGCAAGAGCTCTTTTAAAAGAAGGTAAATCAAATGAAGAGATTGTAGAAAAAACAAACTTAAGTATCTATGAGTTAGAATTAGTGAAACAGCAACTTAAGCAAAATAATGGAAAATTCATATGGGAAGTGAGTAACTAAGGGACTTAAGCGAAAGCGATAAGTCTTGGTGAACTAAACGAACAATTGTGAAGAAATGTATTTAAGCTATATGGTGCTTTTCTTTAATAAGTAATTTTTGATCAGCTACGGCTGATCATTTTTTATAGGGTCGGTTAGTTAAATGCGCTGAAATTTGGGTTAAAATAAATATAAGTAGAAATGTTAATAAAAGAGGAATTTTTTG
The DNA here is from genome assembly GCA_014960805.1 of Cytobacillus suaedae. GTDB lineage: Bacteria > Bacillota > Bacilli > Bacillales > Bacillaceae_L > Bacillus_BV > Bacillus_BV suaedae. The sequence continues at coordinate 1,280,823 of CP063163.1, forward strand.
GAGAAAATATTTAGGATTTAGATTATTTTAATCAAGTATAAAGTATATTATATTTGTTGAACTTTAAAGACAATAAAAGTAGGTGAACAAAGTGGGAAAATATCAATTAGATGCCAAAGGTAAGGTAGCTGTGTCAAAGTTTCATGAAAAACTGACACCAGCCAAATTTGATAAAAAGCAGCAACTTGAAAAAATACGTGCGGAGTATTTGAAAAAGAAGGAAAAACAAAAAGATATATAAAAAAAGAAAACATAGGAAGACTAAAATCTCTCTAAGTTTTTCTTATTCAAAAGTTCTTTTTTCAATTGATAATAAAGTTTATTATTCCCTATAAATTTCAGATTCGGTGACAAAAAAACGTCATCAGATAACTATTCCTCTCTTTAAATTTAAGTAGCAGAATCAATACACCAGCCGTTATTTTGGATACACCAGTCCTTCTGCTTCAACTAACGCTTCCATTACAATTACGAAGAGGAGGGTTGTTTTTTATCTCTATTATTCTGTTTATCTTCCATAGATAACATAAAAATAGAAGCAGCTAAAACAATGGCACCAACTGTATTTTGCAGTGTTATTTCGATTGGGAAAAATGGAAATGAAATCACTGCTAAAAGCAATGGGCTAAATGCTCTCGTAACATTAGCGATAGAAAAACGTAGATATTTCAAAGCCTCGTATAAGAGAATTGTTCCTCCAAAGCCGGCAAAAAGAGAAGATAGAATGATAAAGCCAATTCCATTTGCCTGAAATCCACCTTCAAACAACTCACCAGATAAAACACTATAAACGATAATGATAAGAAACGTCATAGAGTTATTTGTAAAAAGAATCGAATTTGAACTTTTTGAAGTAGACATTGTTTTCTTAATAAATACATTTGTTAAAGCAAAGAAAAACGTATAGAGGACTGCAAATGTAGTCCCAGGTAATTGTTCTCGATAATTTCCTCCTTTATCTACAAACAGAAAGACACCTGCTATTGCAATAATGATAAACATCATTTCACGCTTAGACAATTTTTCTTTTAAAAGAAAAACAGATAACAATACTGCAAAGACGGTATAAAAGCGTCCGATAAAGCCTATTTCAACAGGAGATAGGAGATTTATACTGAGGAACAAAAAAATGACTCCTAATGAGTTAAAGAGTGAGAGTAAAAGTATACTTTTTTCAAAATAGATAGTGACAGGTTTTCTCGTAACCAATCCAAACACAAAGCTGGCTAAAAGGATCGTTAGTGCATTGATCAAAGCAGCTTTTGCTGGTGTAAGCTCTAATAAGCCAAACTTTGAAAACAAAGGGCCCAAGGCAATCATAAATACGGATAAAAGGTTAAATAGATGTCCTTTTTGTGCATCGCTCATCATTAAAAACTCCTTAAGGTAGTATAGGTTTTATTTTATATAGAAAAAGGAGAATAAAAAGTGTAAATTAAAGCTAATGATTTCACCTTTTATTTGGAGGTTACCAATGAAGTTAATTGAATACTACATACGGCTACTTATGACACTAGCAGATGGTGAAGTGTTTCGTTCGATTAAAATGACGCGACCGCAAGTGAGTCAGGTATTAGATTGCACGGAACGAAACGCTATACTTGTATTAGCTAAAATGGAAGAGAATCAATGGATTGAAAGAGAAGTTGGAAGAGGAAGAGGAAATGTGTCCACAATTACATTCCTTAAGACAGTAGATGAGATGCTTGAGGAATACGACAAGGTAGAGCTTACACAAACCGATATTGAAACTATCATTCATATTTTAAATGGAAATGAGTCTTTGGTTCAGTCATTTCTTTCTCGACTATTTGGTGTGAAAAATAGTGGAGGACTATCTGAGATAGAATATTTACGAATACCTTATTTTCGTTCACTTTATTCATTAATCCCTACTGATGCTCTGAGGCAAACGGAAAGACACTTAGTCCAACAACTTTTCAATACCCTAGTTATCTATAATGAGGAAATGAAAAAGGTAGAGCCATATCTATCACACTACTGGGAAAGAGATGAATCAGCAAAGGCGTGGACCTTTTATTTACGAAAAGGCGTATTGTTTCACAATGGAAAATACCTTGAGGCAGAGGATGTGGCATTTACCTTTCAGCAGATGAAAACATCTACTACTCAGTGGATGGTTCGACATTTAGAGTCAGTCCAATGCATTGGGAAGCATGTGATTACATTTTACTTTACCGAGTCGGTCTACAATTGGGATTTACTAGTGTGTTCATCAAGTTGTTCTATCGTTCCATTGAATTATGGAGATCTTGCAAATGAAGAGTTTGCTCGAACACCAATAGGAACAGGGCCTTTTAAAATAAAAGAACATGTACCTAATAGATTACATCTTTCCGTTCATCAGGAATACTTTCAGGAACGAGCTCATCTTGACGAAATTATTCTTATGGTCTTACCATCCATTGAAAAGTTCTTAAATGTTTATGAAATGGAGCAGGAACCACTAGCTTACCTTCCATTCATTACAGAGAATACTAGGGAAAAAGATTATCAATCAATTGAAAGAACAAACATCTCGGTGAAATTTCTTTGTTGGAACGGAAAAAAGAGAGAAGGTAGGCAGAATGAATGGTTAAGGGAAAAGATAGCATCATTGATTACTAAAGAAAAAATGGTTCAGGATTTGGGCTACCCGAGGTATGAGCCTGGGTATTCATTTTTAAATAACAAGCAAAATACAATGGTAAGTTCAGAAAACGCAGTACGACAGGAACCACTCTTGCTAATGACCTATCAACTACCACCGAATATTGAGGATTGTCACTGGATTCAAAAAGAATGTGAAAAACATGGAATAAAAGTGGAACTTGAAGTTGTTACATATGATCGATTCTTAACTGAATCTACACGTGCAGATTTTGTTCTAACTGAATATGTAAGAGAAGAGGCAGAGGAAGTCGGTCTATTAAATCTCTTTTATTCAGAAAAAAGTACAATTCGCACTATGATACCCGAAATGAATAGAGATAAGAGTTATATTGATAGGATATTAAGTACAGAGGACAAAGTAGAGAGATACCGTTTACTAGAGCAATTAGAAAATGAGTACATAGAAAGCAGAATGATTTTACCTCTTTATTCAACATATCAAAAGGCTGTGCATCACGAGAAATTATTGGGTACCTCCTTAAATACTGTTGGATTTGTGCATTTTAAGGACTTGTTTTATCGAAAAGTGTAAAGGGATTTTTTTAAATGGTCACGAATATCTTAAGGAGAATAAAGGTATCGATTGTTCGAGAGACTGAGAGACTTTGCTCTTTTCAGAAATATTTTAATGGTTTGTACGGTGCTAGAGAAAAATTGGAGTGATTTTGTTGGGATTACCAAACTTTAAAATTGAACCTAAAGGTAGAGTGTCAGAAGTATTTCTAGCTCTAGAAATTAAACGCTTTTACGATGCTACAATTTATATAGGTCACCTTCCATACGGAAGAAATAGTAATGGCTCTAGCTATGAACACGTACTAATTGAAGGTAAAGGGACTTGTTCGACAAAGCATGCCTTACTTGCTGCATTATGCCAAGAGCAAGGGATAAAAGAGGTACAACTGTATACTGGAATTTATGAGATGAGTGAGGGGAATACACCAGGTGTTGGGAGTGTTTTAGAAAAATATAATCTTGAATCTATTCCCGAAGCTCACTGCTACCTAAAATATAATAATGAAAGATATGATTTTACTAGACTTGATGTGACAGGTGAACCGGTAGAGATCTTCTTAACAGAGCAGCAGATAACACCGGGTCAGATAGGTGAATATAAGAAAAAATTTCATCGATCCTACTTCCCTAAATGGTTAGAGGACAAAATTCTAGGTCAAATAGTTAGTGTGGAGCAGTTATGGCGTATACGAGAGGAATGTATAAGGAAATTGTCACAGTAGATTTTTAGTTAGTTTTGGAAGAGGGATCAGTAAATGGATTTTGAGCTGTTACGAAAATCATTAAAAAAAGAAAAAATCAATACAACCCTAATCAGCCAAAATGGCAGCATCATTTATGAGTACTACAAGAATTCAAAACAAAAGGATAAGCTACATAAAATTAACTCATGTACAAAGAGTGTGATGTCCATCTTATTTGGAATAGCAATTGAAAAAAAGTACCTAGAGTCAGTTCATAACCCTATTCATCATTACTTTCCTGAATTATTAAAGGGGCAAGAAGACAAAAGAAAGATGGAGATAACTATATACCATCTGCTTACAATGACAGATGGTTTAGATTTCCCAGAATTCGGGGAGTGGAATTGTTTTGCTCCAATGGTGTATCACCATGATAGCGTTAAATTTGTCATTGACCGCCCGATGATTCATTCTGTTGGAACACATATGAATTATAGTTCAGGAGCCTCACATATCTTGTCTGCGATCTTACAACAGGTGACGAAAATGAAAACAGAGGAATTTGCACAGAAATACTTGTTTCAACCACTAGGCATTGAAAAGTACCAATGGTATACCGATCGAATGGGCATTAACAAGGGTGGAGATGGGCTAGTTTTTCAAGTAGCTGACATGTTGAAAATCGGTAAAATGATGCTTAAAAAAGGTGAGTATAATGGGATACAGATTCTATCTAAAGATTGGATAGAAAAATCAACAACTCCTAACCTACTAACCTATGAATCCATCGGACATTATGGGATGCATTGGTGGGTTAGTAAGATTGATAGTAAAGAAGAATTTAGTGAGAGTAATACCTTTTATTTTGCACTAGGCTTTGGTGGACAGTATATTATAATTTTGCCTAGTACTAACATGGTGATTGCTGTTACGAGTGATATTTATGATGATAGTTTAAAACCATTACGGATTTTACGGAGTATTTTGTTTGAGAAAATCGTAAATGAATACACAACAAAGAAGCGCTAAGAATAAGATTCTTAGCGCTTTGGAGTATGTGATATTCAGTGTTATGCACTATCCTTAGTCTGAACACGCAATTTATTTTGTCTTTTAAGTGTCCATTTCTTCGTATTCGTTCCTACATACACCCCGGAAAGTACACATATTGCTCCAATCGCATGAGCGAAGGTGAAGGTTTCTCCTAAAAATACTGTTGCCATAATAACTGCAGATACAGGCATTACGTTTATGAAGATAGATGCCTTTGCTGCACCAACTTCTTTAATCCCTTGATAATACATAATAAAGGAAATGACGGTAACGAATACACTCATATGTGCAATGGCTACCCAAGCATCCCATGTCGCTAACTGGACGTCCTGCCAGGTAGTTTCAAACAACGCAAATGGGAGTAAGAACAAAGTACCAAAAGCAACTGCATACGTTGTTGATTCAACCGAAGTATATTTCTTCAATACGATCTTGCCAACAACACTGTATAATGCCCAACTTACGACTGCCCCTAGTAAAACCCAGTCAATTGGTTCGAAGCCAAGTTGAAAAAGTGTTATCAATTTGCCGTTTGTAATGATGAATACTACACCAGTTAACGCGATTACCATTCCAATGATATTATTCTTCGTAATTTTCTCTTTTAAGAATAAACCTGATAGAAGAACAATCAATACTGGGTTTGATGCAATAAATAAGGAGCTTTTAATCACTGGAGCATGCTTACTTGCCAGAAAGAAACAGATATTATAAATTGCTATACCTGTTAATCCTAAGATTGCAAATAGTCCGTAGTCCTTAAGCGAAGGTTTCGTACGATTCTTTACCATTATCCACATGATTGGAAACAGTAGCATAGCTGCACCAAAGAAACGTAAAAATGCAACTGTTGCCGGCTCAAAGCTTAGTACTGCATATTTGCCAGCGATAAAAGCACTTCCCCACGTGGATGTTGCTAAAGCAAGCATTCCATAAATCAGCCATACCTTTTTGTTCATGACGTTCCCTTCTATCCTTGTAGTTTTATGTGAATGTATTGTAACATGTTTCGAATGGCGAAACATTATGATTTCGAATATTTTTATTGATTTATTTTGGAAATATTGTTCTAAGGAATTGCTGACATGTTAAAATTAGGTAAATGCATGGAAGTGGTGTATGGATGAAGAAAAAGAAGTGGATAGTTGGTTGTGTGACAGTAATCGCATTGCTTACTTTTCTAAATTTAAATACGATCTATATTGTGGTAGAACAACCAATGGTATTTCCTTATCCTCCATCTCAGGCGAAAAAAAATGATGACGTAGTTTTTTATGAAGATATTCCAAAAGTAAATAGCAAATTCATTCATCAGTTTGTAGAATCCTTTAATAATAAACAGAAAGCTAACTTGACACTTACCTTTTATGAGGAAGAGCCTGGTCTATTTTCAACATATTTTATTACGACTCCAATCAAAAAGTATCTCTTAGACTATAGCGGAGAAAATCACATCATTTTAACTGATGTATCGTCTGATATGATCACTAGAATGGAATATCAGGATATTAAAATAGTCAATATGAATAGTCTTCAAATATATAGATTAATAGACGAAATTAACGATGATCACTTCGATATAGTAATCATTCCATCTTCTCAATAAAATTTCCTATCTAGTAATTAGAATTTTTTGGTATGATTACAAGTATAAGGGAAGTAGTGAGAGGGGAAAAGCGGGTTAAATGGGTAAAAAACTAGGGTTTGCGATTATTCTATTATTAGCATGTGTTTTATCAGTTTCTGCAGTCGTGCGTTATTTTATATTAGATCCGGTTGAAACTAATGCCATTCTTATTCGTGAAGGAATGGAAATGTTTAAGATGAATCATCAACTATGGAACATAGCTTTGTATATACATATTTTCACAGCTGTTATACCGTTACTTATTGGTCCATTATTGTTTGTGAAAAAGTTACGTAACAAGTATTTACAGATTCATCGGAATGCTGGAAAAGTGTATGTGGTAATGATTCTAATAAGTTCTGTAGTCGGTATTTATTTAGCATTTTACGCCCATGGTGGAATTTTAGCTATACTTGGATTTTTATGCTTAGATATACTCTGGTTTTATACAACATGGAAAGCATATAAGTATATTCGCAATAAACAACAAGTTCTTCATGAGGAATGGATGTATCGGAGCTATGCAATGACATTTGCTGCTCTTACATTTCGTATGTGGTCTGCAATTGTGGGGTATTCCTTAGATAATTTTACTGTCGGATATGTAACAGCGATATGGTTAAGTTGGATTGGAAATTTAGTAGCAATAGAGATTTGGATTCGATTTAGGCTTCGTAAAGGAACAAAGATATCAGGTAAAGTTACTACGAAAATGGTTTAAAACGAAGCAGTGAAGTCCTACTAGAGGATTCACTGCTTTTTCGCGAAAAGGACTTGTTTTCTATTAATCTTAAAAAATATTCCAGTATTGTGAAAAAAGTACTAGATTTCACTATATTAACAGTTATAATAGTATTTGGTGTTTATGAAAGCCTTTTCATAATTAAGGAGGAAAATAAGATGACAATGATTCGCACACTTAATCTAAAAGATTACACGTACGGCAATTCAGATCAACGCAAAATCTTTGCTGAAGAGTTTGTAGCTGGTTTAAAAGAAACTGGTTTTATCATTTTAGAAGGACACGGAGTAGATCCTAATCTAATTGAGAAAAACTATGACATGTGGCGTAATTTTTATGCTTTAGACACTGACACGAAGAAGAAGTACGAAAGTGTTCTTGGTGGAGCTCGTGGGTATACTGGTTTTGGTAAAGAGCATGCAAAAAACCGTACAGTTGGGGATTTAAAAGAGTTCTTCCATATTGGACAAGAGCTTCCAGTTGGTCACCCATTAGCTGGTGAGTACCCAGCAAACATCTGGCCAGAAGAAGTAGAAGATTTACGTAAAAACGGCTTAAACTTCTACCGTGAATTAGAGCGTGTTGCTCGTAACATGTTAGAAGCTCTTGCACTTGAGATGGACCTACGTTTAGATTTCTTCTCTGACATGATTAAAGACGGTAACAGCGTATTACGTGCAATTCACTATCCTGCGTTAGATGAGTCTATGGACCCAAATGCAATCCGTGCTGGTGAGCATGAAGATATTAACTTAATTACTCTTTTAGTAGAGTCAACTGCATCAGGTCTTCAATTACTTACCCGTGAAGGCGAATGGATGGATGTTAAAGCAGAAAAAGGTCAAATTATCGTTGACGCTGGGGACATGCTTTCAAGAATTACAAACGAAGTGATTCCAGCTACAACTCACCGTGTAGTAAATCCAAAAGGAGAGAATACTTCACGTTTCTCAATGCCTTTCTTTGTACACCCATACAGCAGTTACTTATTAGAAACAATTCCGTCTTGTGTGTCGGCTGAAAATCCTGAGAAATACCCTGCAATCACAGCTGGTGATTTCTTATACCAACGTTTAGTAGAAATTGGTTTAATTAAAAAGTAAGTTTTTGAGGATGGACCAGTTCCTTTTTTCGAGGGGCTGGTCTTTTTTTAGTTTAATAGTTGTTATGTGAAGGTTGATTGGAGTGTTAGCGGACTGAGATGCACTTATTTGGTAGAAAAGTAGTGTTTTTGTAGGCTTTGCGGACTCAGAGGCCTTTATTGAGTGCGAAGTGCCCTTTTTTGGTCTTCTGTCAAGAAAGTGGATACTAAAAATAGAGACATTTATAAATCAAACCACTACCGCACTTCGTTTGGTAAGGTGTTAGAAGTAATCAATCAAAACCATGATTGATTACTTTTAACACCAAATGGGTTCTTTATGATACTATTTCCCAATCCATTTCTTGGTTTTTTCTCTCATATTGATTAGGAGAACAGTTACCCAAAGTTGAGTGTTTTCTCTTTTCATTATAAAAACTAGATATATAATAATTAATAGCTTTAATAGCTTCAGCTCTTGTGGTAAAACGTCTGCGATAAATCAAATCTTTCTTAATTGTGGCATGAAAGGACTCAATACAAGCGTTATCGTATGGATCGCCCTTCTTGCTCATACTAATTTGAATATCTTTCTGTTCTAACCTTTCGATATAACCCTTAGAACAATATTGAGAACCTCTATCTGAATGATGAATAAGCCCTTCGGCAGGCTGCCTTGTTGTAATCGCCATATTTAATGCTTGTAGAGATAATTCAGTTTTCATATGAGAAGCCAGACTCCATCCTACAATTTTCCTTGAAAATAAGTCCATAATGGATGATAAAAAAACCCAGCCTTCAATCGTCCAAATATATGTAATGTCAGATACCCACACCTGATTAGGTTGTTCTACATTAAATTGGCGATTTACTAGATTAGGGTAAATATATAAATCATGAATTGAATCTGTAGTAACCACGTACTTATCTTTTGGTGTAGCTGTTAAACCCATCTCTTTCATCAAGCGTGCTACTGTCTTTTGTGAGATAGTATAGCCCCATTCAATCAAATCAGCGTGTACTCTAGGACTCCCATAAGTCCCAAAACTTTCATGAAATGACTTACAAATTTTTTGCTGAATTTCCAATCGGTATGCGTTTTTCTCAGATTGAGGCCCGTTCTGATTATTCAACCACTTATAATAGCCACTTGTAGAAACTTCTAGTGCTCTGCACATCTTCACTATAGAGTTTTCATCAGTATGAGCCTGAATGAACGCATAAATTACGCTTGGTTTTTCGCGAAGATGTGCATGGCCTTTTTTAAGATTTCATTTTCTTCTCTCAACTGTTGCATTTCTTTATCATGTTGCTTTTTTAATTTTTCTAACTCCGTAGGAGTTATATAGGTTACTCCAGTCTGCGCAGCATTCAATTTATTCCTGTAAGCTGCAACCCATCGACTAATTGATTTCGGAGAGATCTCGAGTTCATATGCAACTTGGGTAGCTTTTCTACCTTCTTCTACAATTAATTTTGAAACATACTCTTTATACTCTGGTGTAAAATGTTTTCCCATTTGAACACGTCCTTATAAATGATGATTGTATTATATATTATAAATCTCATTTTGACGTATCCACTTTTTAGACTAACTTTATTTTTTACTAGTTTTACAGCAAATAACGGCTTCTGAGTCCGGAAAGTCTCAAAAAAGGGGCATTCTAGGGGAATAACGGCCTGTCAGTCCGCCAAAGTGAATTTGACAATCAATAAGGCAAAATCACGAGCCCTAAATCCATCCCTTCCGCTTAGCCACACTAACAGCATCCATCCGGTTTTTTGCATCTAGCTTTTGAATAATCTCTGAAATATAGTTTCGTACAGTACCTGTTGAGAGAAAAAGAGATTCAGTAATTTCTTTCGTCGTTTTTCCTTCTGCAGCTAATCGAAGGATCTCTTGCTCTCTACTTGTAAGAGGGTTTTCTTCACGTATAACCTCAAACGTGAGTTCAGGACTGAAAACACGTTTGCCACCAACCACACTTCGAATCGCATCAGCAAGTTCTTCAATAGAACCATCTTTTAAAAGATATCCATGTACACCGCTTTTGATGGCACGTTCAAAATAACCTGGCCGAGCAAAGGTTGTTAAGAAAATGATTTTAGTATGATGCGAGAGTCTAGCTAATTCTTCAGCAACATCTAGTCCCGTTTTTTTCGGCATTTCAATATCCATTAGACACACATCTGGTCCCAAAGTGAGAATGGACTCTAGCGCAGACTCACCGTCTTGTGCTTGGCCAATTACTTTCATATCTTCCTCAAAATCAAGCAAGGAACCAAGGGCACTAAGTAACATTCTTTGATCTTCAGCAATAAATAAGCGAATCATACAACTACTCCCTCCCTTGTTCCCTTTTGAATAATAGGTAGTGTGATTTCAAGTTTTGTTCCATGGTTATTTTTTACGGAGACTGAGCCGTCAATTAAATCTAGTCGTTCCTTCATCCCATTTAATCCATTGCCGAACTGATGAGTATCAGTCATACCAATTCCATCATCCTGAACAGTAACCTTAAAATGATGAGGTTCTCGTTGAATTGTAACAAAGCAATTCTGTGCATTACTATGTTTCACGATATTAGTTGCGGCCTCCCGTAAACACATACAGATAATGTTCTGAGTGAAAGGGGGAAGGTCGTTATAGTCCGTATCACCTGAATAATGATAGTGAATTGAGGTCGCTTTTAATATTTCTTGAACTTGTAGTAATTCCTCTGTTATGGTTGCAGACCTCATGTCAGATACTAACTCACGTACTTGTTTTAGAGCAGCCCTAGAAGTTCGTTCGATTTCTTTAGCTTCGTTGCGAGCTTTTTCTGGATCCACGGTCGTTAAGCGTTGGACGAGTTGACTTTTTAGCGTAAGCAATGACAACGTGTGTCCAAGTGTATCATGTAAATCACGAGCAATTCGCAAGCGCTCCTCCCGTTTAACTAACTCATTAATTTGTTGATTTGCTTTTTCAAGTTGTTTTTCCAAATCCATTCTTTTGTTCATAGAACGAATACCAAAAGGTGTTATGAACATAATGATGATAAAAGGTACTACATAAAGTAATTCGGTTGAAAAGCCAGTTCTTACAATGGTGATTAGAATCGGAACAACTTCAACGAATATCAACCCTGCCAAACCTAGTTGAAACATTTTCTTATCAGTATACCAACCAATAAAATTGGCAGGGAAAAAGCCTAGAAACAGAAAGTTTAAATCATAAAATAGGCAGAAGAAAAAGATAATGGCCAGTTGTAACGCTAGCCACCAAGAAAACTTTCGATCCCCGATAAAAGCATAAAGCTGTCGATAAGTTACTAGAAACAGAGCAATAATTCCATAACCTACTATTCTCTTAATGCCTGATTCAGTCGATACATCGTAAAGTGGGAAAAGTAAATATACTAACCATATATATGGAAAGAATCCAAACTGTTTTGGGAAAATGGAGAAGTCTCTCCACCTTATATTAACCATTCATTTTCACATCGCTTCTTGTTTTGTTCGTATATACTTAGATAGTAGCATGAAAAGGATCATAAAGAATACCAAAACTCCTAAATTTATCCACTCGGGCATATCTCCTCGAACAATCAACCAAGCGCCATTTCCAAAATTATAGGAAGGCATCCATTTGCCGATATTCTGCATGAGTTCAGGCATGATCTCAAGCGGCATCCACATTCCACCTGTAATTGCTAATATCATATAAATAAGGTTGCTTACACCAGAAGCTGTTTCGACCTTTCGCATTAGTCCGATTAATGTTCCTAGTGCAAGGAATGGTGCTGCTCCTAGAACAATCCATAATCCACTCAAAATCCACTCCATTGGAGTTAGTGAGACTCCATTCATAAGAGCTCCTGCCGAAAAAATAACGCTAATGGATAGAACATGAATAATGCTTTGACCAATCATTTGTGCGATAAAGTAAGTCGTTTCTGAAAGTGGCGTAACACGCAAAAAGGTATTCCAACCTTGTGCACGCTCTTGTACTAAGCGAATACCTAAAGTCATAATAGATGAACCCATTACACTAAATGTTGTCATAGACATTAAATAATGCGCTTGCCATAACTCTTGATCTGGTAAATTCGAATTAACGATATTGGTAAAAATGTAGTAAAATATAATAGGCATTACTAATGACCAAAACACATAATATTTGTTTCTTAACACACGAATAATTTCCACCTTACATTGCATTCTAAATGCTTTCATACTTTAGTGAGCCTCCTTGTGAGCAGTAGTTAACTGTTCAAATGCTTCTTCTAGTTTGCCACGTTCAACCTCAATTTCACGAGCACTAATGTTTTCTTTGAAGAGTAATGATAATACTTGATCTGTATTACTAGATTCAATGATGACACGGTTGTTTTTACGATAAATATCCGTAATGATTGGGTGTTTATATAGCTTTTCAAGTGATACAGAAGGGTCTACTATAAAGGACACAGATTTCCCAGTTATCTTTTCTTTGATGTTAGTAGGTGTACCGTCAGCAATAATGACGCCATCCTTAAACAATAAAATCCGCTCTGCAATATCATCTGCTTCTTGAAGGTAGTGAGTAGTGAAGACGATTGTTTTACCTTCTGCCGCAAGTTTCTTAACGGTTTGCCAAAAGGCTTTACGAGCAGTAATATCCATACCAACCGTTGGTTCATCAAAGATTATCAGCTCCGGATCACCAGCCAAAGCTAAGGCAAAGCTTAATCTACGCTTTTGACCACCGGACAGTTTTTCTGCTTTTGTTTTGAGGTCTAGTTCAGTTAGACCTGTTAATACAAGAAGCTCTTGAAAGGGTAGTGGATGTTTATAATAGCTTTGAATAAGCTGAATTAATTCTTTAACGGTTAACCCCGGCATGACACTCACTTCTTGTAGCATCGTCCCAAGTTTTTCCCGTACAGATTTTTCTTGGGGACGTTCATTAAATAAAAGAACTTCTCCAATCGATGGCTTTAATAGACCAAGTATCATCGAAATGGTGGTGGTTTTTCCAGCACCATTTGGTCCAAGAATTGCCACAATCTCTCCTTTTTTTATTGAAAATGACACGTTGTTTACTGCTTTTTTATGATCAAAGATCTTCGATACGTTTCTCACATTTACAATTTCGTTCATTGTAACTTGCACCTCCTAGTTTCTGTTTTTAGTGTATAATTTTGGTAGATGACACTGTAGTATGAGGTGTCACCAAAATCATATGACACCTGTCATATTTTTTAATTGGGGGAGTACTAAAATGGAACCGATAAAAATTATTGAACTTCCTATAGAAATTAAGGGATTTGTTAGAGAGATAACGGAGATAACCTTTCCTAAACAGGGGTATACATCGGATGTAGGAATAATAGAAGCATTGAATGGTGAAAAGTTTGTTGTAAAAAGATCAAAGGGAGAGCAGTTTTGTAATTGGTTGAAGCGGGAGGCATTTGTACTTGAATGCCTAAAGGATACAAGTTTACCAGTTCCAAGGCTATTAAAGTTTGTTGAGGGAATTGATGAGTCATGGACCCTAACTCAGTTTATGGAAGGACAAACACTACGAAGCTATTTGTTGAATGAACAGATCGGAATCAAGCGACAGGAAGCCATCTATCAATTTGGAAAAATTCTTAAAGAGATACACTCTACCCCTTGTCCTTCGAAGTTAAAGGGAGAAGGATTATGGCTAGATCAAATGCTAAAAACAGCAGAATATAACTTGCTTCATTATGAGACAGATGGGAACGAGGAGCTTTTAAAGAAGCTGATAGACGAAAAGCCAGGAATAGTAGAGCAAACCTTGATCCATGGTGATTTTACGATTGATAATGTATTGGTGAATAATGGTCGGATTTCTGCAGTTATTGATTGGAGTGGGGGAGCTTTTGGTGATCCACGTTATGACGCTGCACTAGCGGTACGTCCAAAAACAAATGCATTCGAAATTGAGAGTGATAGAGTAGTATTTTTTGAAGGGTATGGGCAAAAGCCCATAACAGATGCTGAATATGAGTATTTTGAGCATGGGTTGTATAATTTCTTTTAGGGTAGAGAAGGTTTCTTGCTATGGCCGGTTGGTATTTTGGCTAAATATTCGCTAACATTGAGAAATACTCGTGTAAATAATGATTTATTCGCGTAACTAAACGTTTTTCTCGCTAAAGTTATCCATTTATTCGTCCAAAATTGTTACATATTCGCTTAGCATTAAACTAGTGAGTATGTTGAATACACTTCAGTCATGATATGATAGAAAGAAAAGGAGAGGTCACCGTGAAGATACATAAACTACTATTATTAATCACATTATTTACCCTCATCCTACCAGATCAATCATTAGCAACCAAATGGGCGTATCCGTTTGTTGTGTGGGAAGGGTATATATATGAAATAACAGATGAGTATGTAACAGATGTAGATCTAGAAGTTGGAGAAGTAACAGCTTATTCCGATATGGAACAGCTTTCAGGTAATTTTTCAAATACATATAAAGTCGGAACCAAGTATTACACGATAAAAGGTGAAAGTTCAGATGAAGTAATCGCAGTTGAGGAAGCTGATGGAAAATACGTAAAAGCGGTTAAAGTCGGTGAGTATAGTATAGCGAGTGGGTTCCAAGGGATGTTTAGTGGTCAAGTGGGAATGGTGCCGATTATTATTGTCGGGGGATTCATAGCGTTATTTATTTTTTATGAGCGGAAATTAAAGAGAATCAGAGATTAAATTAGGACCCGTAGAGAGGTCCTTTTTCTTTTTGAAATTTTTTTTTACAAAAAGTGAAATTATTAGAGTGCTAAACTCGTTATACAGGATGAAACAAACAAATGCACTCAGAATGAGAGCTACATAAACGAGACATGCGCATGATCGTTTAAGGAGGTAAATATGGAAGAAGAGATTAAGTGGATCCAGGAAGTCTTAGCTGGAAACAAACAGGCGTACGCACACATTATTAACAAATACAAAAATCAATTATATGCCACCATTCTACGGATGACGAAAAACCCACATGATGCCCAAGATTTAGTACAGGAGGCATTTGTTAAGGTATATCACCAGCTTGATAAATACGAAGGAAAAGGATCTTTCTCAAGTTGGATTTACCGGGTAACCATTAATTATTGTATGGATGAGTTCAGGAAAAAAAGATACAAGATGAAGCAGGTTGATATCGATGAGGCAACTCTTTCGAATTCGAATCACCCTGAAGTCATTTTTCTGAAAAAAGAGGAACATCGTCAACTTGAAAAGTTGATTCAAATGTTACCTGAAGATGAAAGAATGATTCTTCTATTACGTTATGTGAATGAATTAGGCTATCAAGAAATTAGTGAGTTAGTGGAGATACCACTTTCACATGTTCGTAATAAGCTTCACCGAGCTAAGAAAAAAATGAGAGATACGGTAAAAAACGAAGGAGGCTATTTTCATGATGAAATGTTGGGCAGCAGATAAGCTTTCTCAGTATGTAGATTATATGTTAGATGAAAAAGAGATGAATGAAATCGAGTCACATCTTATAAATTGTTCTAAGTGTAAAGAAATCGTAGAAGCTTACGAGAACGAAGCCAACTATTTAAAAGAAACATTGCAAACACCGGAATTACCAGCAAATTTCACAGACCTTGTACTTGATGAACTAGAGCCGTATGAATCGAAAGTGATTCGTATAAATAGAAGTCCTTGGAAGCGTCTTACTCTTGTAGCAGCAGGGCTTGTGTTAGTTGTAGGACTAAGCTCAACCTTGCATTCCGGATTTGCTGAGTGGCTGGGCGGTCTTTTTACAACAAACCAAGTTGATGAGGGCCTTAGAATCGCAGCTAATACTGGATTCGTCGAGCGGGTCGACCAACAGGTAACAGATCAGGGTCTCACGTTAAAAGTCGAGGATGTTATTGCTGATACTTCTCGCATTGCATTATCATACCAGGTGCTAGATGAAAATGGGAAACCACAAGATGCTTATTTAAATCTGGGGCTTGCTGAAATTTACGCAAAGGATCATAACGGTAAACGTTTGGATAATGTAGGTATGGGGTGGTCACAAGGTAGTGATTATGGCTTAATCGAAATCTCTTTAAGAGACAAGCATGATTTAGAAAAGTTCACTTTAACTTTAGTGATTACTAAGCTTAAAGGAGTGAAGGGAAACTGGGTATTAGAGTTTCCAGTCGATTTAACAGGAAGTCTTAAAGCTACTCAAACCAGTCCATTAAATGATGCAACAACAAGTGCGCATGGTGTGAAGATTGAGATGAAGGAAGCAAGATTTGCTCCATCCGCAACCAAGATTGTATATGAAACATCGTTTACGAAAGAAGAACTAGCTCTAATTAAGAAAGAGATTAATGAATTTGAAAAGAAATTCGGTAAAGATGCGGTAAAGCGAATACGAAGACAATATGATACGAGTATTCAGTATCGTATTGAAGATGTAAATAAAAAGACAATTGCTACTCATAATACATTTGCAGAACATCAAGGTCATACGAGTGATTATGGATTTATTCAATCAACCGGACAGAATAAGTTTTATATGGGACATATGAAGTGGATTGATTCAATGGTTCCACAAAAAGTTGAAGCTGATTTACGTTTTATCGCAGAAGGAGTAATTAAGACGGTGCCAGCGGATTTTTCAATAAAGATTAAACCAAAGGATATTGCTAAAAATCCAGTGTCGTTTGAATATGAAGGAAATTATGTGAAAATCCATAAGGCTGAAAAGCACAATGAGTATTCATTAGAGAAGTCAATCACTCCAATTAATAAAGAAACGACGTTTAAAATTGAGATGGAGGGTGGAAAAGAAAAGTTTGCCTCTGACCCTGGTGTTTGGGTATTAGTGGACAATGATGGAAAAGTGTACCAAACCTCAATGAGTAGCTCTATACTAGATGATAAAGATGAGTTTGGGCGTTATAAGACAACACTAGAACTGACTGCCATTGATATGGAGGAAATTCCAGAAGAACTTACACTTCATTTAGTATCTGTAACTCGTTATGAGAAGATGACTGAACAATGGGAAGTGCCACTTAACTAAAAGCTGATTTTAGAAGCCATTCTAGAATAATTTATCTAGGATGGTTTTTCTGTAGGACACAGTGTTCAAGCATTGCATTACGAATACTCAATAATTGATACGATAACTATAAGGGAAAAAATCACAAGTAATATTGCAATCATCCAATGCTTTTTAACATTATCTTCTTTTCTTAATAACAAATAGTTAAATTGTAAAAATACAACCATGCTTAATAATGCGCTTGCAAAGGTTTCAAATGAGAATACATGAAACGATTCTCCCCAACTAAATAGAGTCCAAAAATATAGAAAAGAATAAAAAGAAAACACTCCAATAAACAAATTTCCTATATAAAAGGACACTCTTTTAACTGTATACAAGAAATCCCCTCCTACTTTTGCTTATTCCCTAAGTAAAATAGGACAAACCCTTTCAAAAAAGATTGGAGCTATAACTCGTGTACTCTTAGGAACGAATGAGGCAAGGAAAAGAAGCAGAGCCTTTCTAAAAAAAGAGGCTGTCCAAAAAGGCATGAAAATTACCTTTTTGGACAGCCCTGAAACTAGAAATTAGTTGGCACAATTAACCTAAAGTGTTTTAATCATTTCTGTTTTTCCACACAGGAGTACCTGCTTTTTGAACCGAAGATGTTACCTGGTAAATAATCAGTGGTATTAACGAACTTGAAGCGGCATACATAAGGGTTGATAGAGTGATTCTATCTTGTATAAATTCCCACATAATCAAAACTCTCTTTCATTTGATTTCAATAAAGTGCCTGGTTGATTCATGTTAACCTCTACGATCGTGTTTATCTTAACTTTTGAAAAGAGTTCTTTTCCCTCTTCCCAATCTTCTTTGACATGATCCCACACGTTAGGATGATTTTGTTTTAAACGTGACCCTAATTCAATGACATCTGTTTTATACTCATTTTGCAATTTATTTATGGTAAGATTCATATATCTCTCAATTTCATCTGCGGCTTCCTTTTCAATCTGAGACATCATTTCCGAATCATACTCTTCATTTAATGTGTTAAAAGCTTCTGCTATATTTCCTTCAGATTCAACTGTAATAGTAAATTCAATCTCATTTTCATTACTAACATGGGCAACTACTTTTGTCTTATTCTTTTTTATATCAAAGATGATTTGCCCATTACGATAATCAAATTCCAAAACGCCACCTTGTATTTCACCTGTCAGAAAGTTTAACCCCATTGTTTCATCTTCATTTAAAAATCCGACAAATGTGTTTGTATTTCCTTTTATCACGGCATTACCAGCAATTTTCACTTCATTTTCCTTCTTTAATATTCGTTGAACAGTAAAGCTTTCATCTTTTAATAAATGGGCATTTATATCCCCAATACGAGATACAGGAAGCATCCTTGCATTTTTAAAGTTATTGATAGAAATAGAATCAATATATAAGGCGGGCAATCTTTCATTTTTGGGCTCCACTCTTAAAACATCCTCTGCTTTTCCTTCAGAAATCATGACTTTCATTCCACGACGCATTTCATGATAACGAAGAAAGTGATCTAGTATGGAGGAAAAATATTTAGTACGCCCTAGTTCTTCTGAGATGATGATAAGTGCGTTATGCTCATAAAAAGGTGTACGACTTGTCATTGCAGATGTTTCTCGAATGATTCCAAACATACTTTTTCCTGTTGATGTTATGTTTAAATAAGCATCACCTGAAGCACCACCACCACCAAGATTGCTACTGCCTCCTGCTAATGCACCTGGAACAACAAGTTGTTGGGTTAAAATAAAGCTATTTTCGTTTTCCTCGTCGACTTTTTCAGGTAAGTCAATTCCAACTCCAATAACAAAACCACGTTCTTCAATTTCTACTCGATCCCAGCAACCTGTTAATGTGAGCAAAAGTAAGAGAACAGGTATACATTTATATCTATGCCTCACTTTTTATCCCCCTTACCTTGGAAACAATGAAGAGAATAGAAGTAATACCTACGCCATAGAGAATACCAGAATATCCAAGCCACACTCCAAGTAGCTCCAACTCAAAAACAGATTTTGGAAACATTGCAATAATGTAGATGATAGGTGACAACATGAGAACCCATGTTAATCTTTTGGTTTTTTTGAAAATGGATTGTAAAGCATTGATTGCACAATCAAATGCTAAAGTTGCCGTAGTAAATATAGTCATAATCCAAATTGTGAAAAATATTGATTCGAACCTTTCAAAAAATTCACCAGGTACCTCCACTTCTTTAGCTACTTCAATTGTAGGATAAATAATATTCCTTGTTACCTCAACGGAGAATACACCGATTGCAAAAAAGTAAATGACTAAGTAAATCAGAAAAGGCACTGACATCCCTAGTACGGTTGCTAAAGGTGAATACGTTGTATCTTTAACTAGAGCAGTATAGAAGAAAATAACAATATAACCTACGAAAGCTAAACTGGAAAAATAGCTTCCAGTAATTAAATCACTAAAATTTGTTGTTAATATTGGCTTAACATTTTCTAATTCAATAAAACCAATGTTAAAGAATTGGACAGCTAATACAATGAACATAATGATAGGAAAAAACATTAGGTTTAGCCGTATTAATGCTACACGCGACCCAGCTACTGCATAATTAACAACTAACAGAAATATAAGTGAAATCACTTCTAAAGGGGTTTCATTAAACATGTATAAACGAGCGATTGACGCAAGTGAACGTGTTTCAAATGAAACAGTAAATAAGAAACTTAACCCTAACAATAGTGTTAAAAGGGTGCCAATTGGTTTCCCGAGCAAATCTGATGTATATTCTCTAAAGGTTTTTCGTGGAAACTTTGAAACCACTTTTGATGTAAGCCAGCCAAAAAATCCAAAGAATAAACCGGCCATTAGAATGGAAAATATTCCATCAACACCGTTTGTCACGCTTGCCACTTTTCGAGGTATAGATAAAATGGACACACCCATCATCATTGAGGCTACTATAAAAAAGAGCTCTTTATTTGAGATGTCTTGATCTCCATATTCGAAGCTTTTCAATTAGTATCATCTCCTCCTGTGCGGCGTGAATCTTTTGGTTGCAACATTTCAGGGCGTTTAGTCTCCATAGCTAATGGTGCTCGAATGATAAGGTCCTTCCAATCAGGAAAGAAAGCGGGTGCAAATGGTGCAGTATAAGGCACTCCATAACTTGTTAAATTTGTTAGATGGATATTAATCATGATATAAGCTAAAAGCAATCCGTAAAATCCAAACAATGCGGCAGCTAGCATAATCCCAAAACGTAAGATCCGAAAAGTAATACTTACCTCATATGAGGGAATGGCAAAAGTAGATACAGCTGTTACGGCTACAATAATAACCATGATCGGACTTACAATTCCTGCAGAAACAGCCGCCTCACCGATAACGAGACCACCTACGATGCCAATTGTTTGCCCTATCATTTTAGGAAGACGTATTCCAGCTTCTCGTAACAGTTCAAACGTTGCCTCCATAAGAAAGGCTTCAACAACAGCTGGAAAAGGGACTCCTTCTCTTGTCGCTGCAATTTGAAAAGCTAGATTTGATGGAATCATTCCTGGATGATAACTAACCAAGGCGATATACAAACCTGGAAGAAATACCGCAAGAAATGCTGCTAAATATCTAAGTGCCCTAATGAATGTTCCGATTGGAAAACGCTGGTAGTAATCCCCAGGTGACTGAAAGTGATCACTGAATACAGAAGGAGCAATTAATGCAAAAGGTGTTCCATCTAAAAGGATGGCGGCTTTACCCTGCATTATTGCTGAAGAGACCTTGTCTGGACGTTCGGTTACCATGTGTTGTGGGAAAATGGATAAGTAGCTATCTTCGATTAATTGCTCAATGTAACCAGACTCTGGAGCATCATCTACATCAATCGTCTTTAACCTTCTCTTCATTTCCTCAATAATTTTTGGGTTTATAATTCCATCAATATAGGTTAATACCAAATCCTTTTTGGATCTTCTCCCAATTTTAAAGCTATCAAAACGTAAGTTAGAATCTCTTACTCTCCTTCTAATTAAGACCGTATTGGTTCGAAGGTTTTCATTAAATCCGTCTCTTGGTCCTCTAACTAGTGTTTCGGTGGTAGGCTCTTCTACAGAGCGGTCTTCCCATTTCTTAGTTCCAATAATAATTACCTGTGTTGTTCCATCTATAAATACGGCCGTATCACCGGAGAGAATAGGAAGCATCACATCATCTAGGGTGTTTACAATATGTATTGCTTCAGTAGAAAGGACATGGTCATTTAGATAGGTAGGAATTTCTGATAAGGGTATGTTTGTGTCCTGAAAGGATTGGTTTGATAAAATTCGTTTTATAACTTTATCGTTAATTAGTTCAATATCTACTAAACCATCAATACATACAATGGCACAATTTTGACCAGTTCCCCCTAATTTACACTGTCTAATGAGTAAATCTGCAGCCTGATGTAAGAGTGTTTTGACCGTTTCAATATTTGTGTCTAGTTCATTACATAGCTCTGCTTTTTCTTCATTCTTACTCGGATGATCTGGTGTTTTATCTAACTGCTGGCGGCGATATCCGCTAAAAAGTGCTCTAAGCAAAAAAACACCTCCTCTAATTTATCCCTCTTATTCTTACCAAATTTAAAGTAGTTATGAAAAATAAGGTAAACCATTAAAAAGGTCTAGGAAGTAATACGTAAAACGAAAAAAGACCAGCATGGATTATTGATTTATCCAGGCCGGTCTTGTCGTTGTTGTAATATCTATTCAATTGTTTCTTTCTGTTTCTTTTCCTTTACGAAGAAGTATGCAGATATCCAAGAGGTAATAGGAATGACCATTGTTACTGCAATCCCAGCACAAAGGATGGTGATCATCTCAGCACTAAATATTTTAGAATTAACAATTTCACCTAAAGAATAGGATAAAATTTTAAACCAGATTAGTAATCCTAAGTACCCTCCAAAGAAGGCAAAAAATAATGTATTTGTACTCGTTCCAAGAATATCCCGTCCAATACTTAGTCCTGATACGAATAGATCTTTTCTACTAATAGATGGATGGTGAAAATGTATTTCGCGCATAGGCGATGAAATGGCAATGGCTGTATCTGTAATTGCTCCGATTGTACTCATAATAATGACGGAGGATGCGATTTTTACAAAATCTATTCCAATATAAAGGGAAAACATACTAAGTTCCACAATTTCTTCTTCTCCAAAGCCTTGAATCATTGCTTTCTCAGTGATAATGACAATGAAAAAAAGTAATATGGCAGTGGTGATAATTGTAGAGATAAAGGCAGTTTTTGTTTTGCTGTTAAATCCATTGATATAGAAAAGATTAATACAGCTTATTATTGTACAAGCAACTAAAGTTAAGATCATCAGATTAACATCTGGATCGTTCATGATGAAAATAATTACAATAAGAACACCAAAGTTGAAGAATATGGCTAAAAAGGATCTTACCCCTTTTCGCCCACCAATCAAGGTCATTAATATAAATAAGATGGCTGCTAGCAAAAATAATGTATTCATACTCTTGCCCTCTTTCTCTTCACAAAAAATAGAGTCGTGTATAGACCTATCGGAATCGTTAGAACGATACCAATCCCGCCAGCGAGAGCTCTTGCCAATTCTAATGAAAGAGTCATTGATAAAGTAAAGCCAAACTGTGAATCATTTTTTAAATAAAGAAGGATTAGTGGAATTGAGCCACTAATGTAGACAAAAAACAAAATATTTGTCATCGTACCCATGATATCTTTTCCGATTTCCATACCTGACTTTTTAAGCGCTTGTAATGATATGTTGTTATTCTTTTCATACAACCCAAAGATAGAGGAAGACATGGTAATGGCAACATCCATAACCGCTCCTAACGATCCCACAAGCAACCCCGCCATAAACAAGATGTGGTAGGGACGAGTGGAAAATTGCATCTCTTCATATCGGAGTCCGCTCTCTGATGTAAACAAAATAACCAGATAAGCAATGAACAGTGAGCTAAATGTGCCTAACAGAGTCGCCAAAATAGCAGAGTAGGTTTTTTCATTAAGGCCATTAACGAGTACTAATGAAATGACTGTAAATAAAATAGCACTCACACTACATATCAATACAAGATTTATCCCAGAGGAATTGATATATATATCTAATGCATACCACAATAAAACAGCATTTACTGCCAAGCTTATAATCGAAAGAAATCCTTGTTTTTTTCCAACGATAATTAAAGTTAAGATAAAAATCCATGCAACAAGTAGTACATATGTATCGCGTTTTACATCTACTATCGTTCCGGTAAGTTCTGAATTCACTTTTTCATCAATCAATACAAACAGCTTTTGTCCGACCTTAAATTCATGGTCATAAGCTTTGGAAGTTGAAAATTCATTTGTTAAAGTAACAAGGCTTCCTTGTTCTTCACCATTTTTTAATCTTGCTATTAATGTTTGAGTGAATAGCCGGTCCTCATTATCGAATTGATCAATCATCTCAGTTGTTTCTATTATTTCTGTATCTATCACTTCGGCAATGGGTTGGTCATAGAATGAGTAATTGTGGTTAACAAAAAGAATCGAGACGACAAAGGAAAGTAGTAATAATATGTAAAATGAAAACTGTGTTTTCGTTATCTTTTTTAACTTGATCATATACGAAACAAACCTCCAATTAGTAGGACTCTTACATAATACCACCAATGATTGGTTTTATTAAAAAGTTTATATGCGAAATGGGAACAATCAATATTTAATCAAGCTGAATTCACCCGAAATCGCCCCGAAATTCATGCAAAATTGGCCAAATTCACTTGATTGAGCCAAACTCAAATAAAATCGGGCTGAAACCACCACGAATCGGGCCGAATCCACCAAAAATCGGGCCGAAACCACGTAAATTCGGGCCAAACTCACCTATAATCGGTCCACTCCTCGTTCACCAAAAACTTTTTATAACAAATTTTTGGTATCTATAAAATAATACTCCATTCCTACACTGAAAAAAGTATAATTATAGTATTGAACGGAAAGGGGATAGGCCGTGAAAAGTAGACGATATTCACTATTACTACTAACAATGTTGTTGATACTTACAGGCTGTCGAGAACAGACGATAATAAAGGCACCAGCAGCATTTCATTTTATAAAAGCTCCAATTGATAGACAACCGATAACAATTCCAATTGATTGGATTAGTGTAGATATTTTCGAGGAAATTGTTGAAGAGATAGAAAGTGATCAAAGTGAGAAACTAGATGAAAAGATTGTTTACCTAACTTTCGATGATGGTCCAAGTAAACAAACAGAACAGATTTTACAAATCCTTGCCCAGTACGACGCTCAAGCTACATTTTTTTATCTTGTCCCAAATATGATTGAGTTTCCTGAAAAAGTAAGAGAAGCCGCAGTGAACCATGCGATTGGCCATCATGGAGTCAGTCATAACAAGGAAGTTATTTATCGTTCTTCAACTTCAGTCGTTGAGGAAATGACGAAAGGTCAAGATTACCTTTATGAATTAACGGGAATTTCCTCTAACTTAATAAGAGCACCTTTTGGAAGTTCACCATACATGGTGCCTGAGTACAAACAAGCAGTGAAGGATGAAGGATTTATTTTATGGGACTGGACGATTGATAGCCGTGATTGGCAGTATAGAGATGAAAGGTATATAGGTGAAGTCATTACGCAATATGAGAAGTTATCAAGTGACAAGCCAGTCGTTATTCTCCTACATGAGCATATAGAAACAGTAGAACATTTGCCTACTTTATTAAACTACTTTGCACAAAAAGGTTATACGTTTCGCTCGTTAGATGAGTCGCTACCAGCTTATGTGAATCCTTATTAAAAAAACAGCTACACTCATGACTGAGCGTAGCTGTTTTTATTGCTAGTTATGTATGTTTATATTCATTATACCATTATTATCCAGTAATTATCAGCCTTTTTCTTTTCTTTTTTCAAGCTAGAATAAAATGGATAGGAAAGGTGGAATTTCTATGAAATTAGATTTTAGAGTTAGGCCTATTGAAGGATTTACACCGAAGATTGGTGAACTAATGTCAATGCTTGAATACACTAGGGCTTTAACACTGGAGGATATTAAGGATTTAAGTCAGGTAGAGTTGGACCAACTAGTTGATGAAGAATCCAATTCAGTTGGTGCACTTTTACTGCATATTGCTTCAATTGAAGCAGTACATCAGGTTGTTGCTTTTGAAAATAGAGACTTTAATGAAAGTGAACTACTAAAATGGGAAACTCCTTTGTGGCTCGGACAAAAAGCTCAGACAGAGATAAAGAATCAGCCGTTAGAGTACTATATTGACGAACTAACAAAAGTACGTGAGAAAACATTAGCCTTGTTTAAAACGGTGGATGATGGCTGGTTGTCCGTGGAGAAAAAATGGGATAACGGAGTTCCACATAATAACTATTGGTTATGGTATCACGTTATGGAAGATGAAATTAGTCATCGGGGGCAAATTAGAATTTTGAAACGCATGATTTTTACAAAATAGAAACCTGGTTTGAGAAGAAAGTAGAAGGAGTGTTTATAGTGATAAGAGAGATTAGATATGAAGATGCAGAATGTTTTGTAGCATTAATAAAGCAAGTCGAAGCTGAATCAGAGTTTATGTTAATGGAGCCTGGAGAAAGAAAATTAACAACTGAACAGCAACAAAACCGCATAGAACAAATGAATAAGGATGGCCATTCAGCGATCTTTGTTGCTGAACAAGAAGATGGAAAACTAGTTGGTTATTTATTTGCAATCGGGGGAAGTGCAAGAAAAACGAAGCATACTGCCTATCTCGTCATAGGTATTTTAAGAGATTATAGGGGAATGGGAATAGGAACTAAATTGTTTCAAAATGCGGAAGAGTGGGCAAAATCTCGGAATATTTCTAGATTAGAACTTACGGTAGTAACGGAAAATAAACCTGGGATTGGACTATATCAAAAAATGGGATTTGAAATCGAGGGTACAAAAAGAAATTCACTAATGATTAATGGGAAACCTATGTGTGAATATATGATGTCAAAATTATTATAGTTTTTTCACTGCAAAAAAAAGTCAGGTGATAACACGTCACCTGAAAAAAGACTTAACATTCAAATAAACACACTCCTAGTTAGATTATAAGGGAAAAATAATTAAAAATCTAGTATTAGTAAAATTTTACATATGGTAGTATTGTAACCGTATTTTACTAAGGAGATGCATAGATGAGTAAAAATGGAGTGCGGCTATTAGTAGGATTACTTTTGATTATAGCTTCTGCAAAGCCTTTATTTGATATGATTCGGGAAGTGATTCTTGAGGAAAACATAAGAGACCGCTATGAAATACACCATGCATATGTTAAAGATGGCTGGCCTTCCATTATAGATGCACCTGAGATTATGATAGGGAGTCATCATATAGAATTAATTGAGCGGGATACGGGGAAAAAGGCTCCACTTACACCATGGGATAAGAATGAAAAGGTCCCCCCAGGTGACATCATTACTGTACACTTCGTTCTAAATGGAGAAGAAATTTCAACACCATCAGAAATTTGGCTTTCAAATCGTGATCGTGGAAGTCGGTACTTTTCCTGGATTGATATTCTAAAAGTAAAAGACCTTCAAACCGGTGAAAATCGTATAGCCATTGTTCAAAGGGTTTCGGATGATGACGTCTCAATGGACCAGCGCGAGTGGAGAATCTTCTATATCAATGAAGTTGATGGACACTGGACTGAGAAACTGTTAAGGTTTCAAGATCGTAATGAAGATCTACTTGGTGTAAAGCTTATCAACTTATCTGGGACAAATCGAATGTCAATGGGCTATTATTCTGATATTTTACATCACTATCCAACGTATTTTTTCCCATTTTTGTATCCTATAGGGTCTGGATTGCTTGGAATAATACTTGTGCTAACCATTCTATTGAAGAGTTATCTTAAAAAAGTGAATTTTTCGAAAAAACTTTTGAATCCGGTAAAATAGTATGTTATATTTTTCTAGAATAGTCTAGTAGAATAATAAATACATAAGTTTAGGTAGGGTGATTTGATGATAGTTAGAGATGAATTACAAGCATTAGTTGAAAAAATGAATTCAAATCCGGAACATATTGAAAATGAAAAAGACAGAGTTTATCAAGTGAATCTAGAAGAAAGCGGTCCTCTACAAATTGTTCTAACTAGTGGAAGTGTTGAAGTGGTAGAAGGAACACCCCATGAGGCAGAGGTAACACTTTTCCTGAATGAAAAAAATTTCTCGAAACTTTTAAAGGACGACCTAAATACCACAATGGCCTTTATGACAGGTGGCTTAAAGGTTGAAGGTAAACTAGGATTAGCCTTAAAGCTTCAGGAAATCGTAAAGTTATATCAATAAAAAAGACAGCAGCGATATTTCATGATGTGAGATATCGCCTATTTTAATGGGGAGTTTTATAATGTTAGACAAATTTAAGGAATATTTAGTTGAGTACCGAAATGCCTGGAATAGCTGCAGGGTGGAGGAAATTATGAAACATGCATCACGTGATTTTAAGGCTAGATGGGCAGATGCAGAATCAGTGGTATCAGATTGGGTTTATCTGGAGGCATAAGAGGGGTGGAAAAGTGCTTACTCAATGTATGAAGGACGTGGTCCTGAGTGGCACTTTGAAGATGTTAGTATTGAAATAAACCAATATAAAGAAGCTGTTACTGTGTTGGGTAAGATTTAAAATTGATGGCTCTTTCTTACCTATAAAAAAACTGTTTAATGAGACATTTAGAATTGAAGATGGACAATGGGAAAAAATTAGAGAATATGTTGAATTGCCAATTAAAACAGTAGATTAACTAAAAACATGAGGTGTAGTGATGAGTAGTCCAGTACAGAGAAAAGTTGGGGCAATATTTATACCTGTCAAAGATATTGAATTTGCGAGGAATTGGTATTCAAAATTACTTGGAATAGTTCCAGATGGAGAAATTATTGGGGGCCACCTTTATGTCATCCCCATTGAAGGAGGAACGAACATAGTGCTAGATAGCAAAATATACTCTAAAAGGGTAATCAGGGATGAACCCTTGTTTCACTTTAATACAGAAAACATTGAGGAAGCCTATCAGTTTATGCGAGAAAAAGGCATCCATATCATTGGTGATATTGAACATGGCCACTATTTTAATTTTAAGGATCCAGACGGCAATGTAATGATGGTTTCTAGATGTTAGGGACTAAAATAAGTTGATGGCTATCTCATATATAAGATATAATAAGGTTACATTCAAAGGGGAGTAGCTTCCTACAATAAAGTCGTCATTTCAGGAAAATACTTCCTCGGCTTTGTTGGCAACAAATTGTTGTAAGCGAGACCTTTGCCAAATGCTTTGGTAAAGGTATGATGTAAAACGCTTTTACCAGATATTTGGGTAGAGGCGTTTTTTGTTTTTTAATTAGCATATCTACAATGTAAATAACATAAATGAAACGTAAGCACATGAAAAGAATGGGGGAGTTTTATGTTAAAGAAACTGTTAAAGATGTTTTTAAAGCAGCAATTATCTAAAACTAAGCACCATAAGTACTCTAGCAGTGATTATAAAAAAATGAAACACTTCGGTAATCCTTCAAAATACGGTCACCAATACTATAAGAAAAAAGGCAAATTTAAATTTAGTTCGTTTAGTAGTTAAGGAGAAGTATGTTCATTGTTGATTTACTTGAAAGAACCTTACGTAAGGGTACAGTCTTAAAAGAAAGGTACCGAATCGACCGCTTTTTAGGCAAGGGGGGGTACGGTCTAGTGTACGTAGCCTTCGATATGGAAGTAGGTCAAGAAGTGATTGTTAAGCAGCTACGTAAGCGAAAATACCGAACAGGATTAGTGACTTTTGAAAAAGAGGATAACATTCTGGAATTGTTTCAACATTCTTCTATACCTGTCTGTTATGAACGATTTCAAGAAGGTAAAAATCATTTTCTAGTTATGGAGTGGATAAAGGGGAAGAATTTTGAACAGTTGATTTTCGAAGAAGGTTTGATGTTTACTGAACGAGAATCCTTTGAAATGTTATTACAGGTACTTCAAGTTGTTAAGATGATACATGAAAAAGGAATTGTTCATCGTGATCTACGAATCCCTAATATTCTACTAAGAGCTAATGAGATTGTTATTATTGATTTTGGGTTAGCAGGGTATATAAACGATGCTTCCGAGCAGGCTGTTATTAAGGTTGAAGAGGAAAGGCTATTTCGTGAAATTGCCTTTCGGTCTGATATTTATGCTTTAGGTCATTTTGTGCTCTTTTTACTCTATTCAAGCTATGATATCAAGGGTAGAGAAAGAAGTTGGCTAGAGGAGCTCTCGTTAAGACCAATGAGTTTAAAAATAGTGAAACGAATGCTTCAAATAGATAGTGGTTATCAAGATGTTGATCAATTAATTCAAGATGTATCTAAATTCGTAGAAAGCGTTCCTACTAATGAATAGTAGGAGCGCTTTCTTTGTTTACTTAGCCTAGAAAGTAATTCGGTAATCAAAGTATATTTATGCTTTAACAAAGTATACTATACAAAAAAAGGATGGTGAAATATGTCGAATGAGCTAGCGGTAATAATAGCCATATGGGTCATTTTTCCAATTATCTTGTACTTTGCTGTTCCGCGTGAGCGTATTCGAGAAATGATAGCTGTCTTTTTGTTTTTTCAAATGTTAACTTGGTTGTTTAGTATTGTTATGACAAAGTTTGGAGTGTTAAGTGCTCCCATACGTGAGTTTCCAGAGGCAACTAAAATAAATTTTTCTTCTGAATATATTGTTTTTCCAACGGCAGCAGTATTTTTTCAGAGATGGTATCCAGAAAATGGTGGAAAAATCAAAAAGGCAATTCATTATTTATACAGTGTAGGCGGAATCATACTATTTTTACTTATTATAGGGAGAACAACCGACTTAATGAACGCAAAACCCCAGACGAGTGCAATCAATTTTTTATTCGAACTTATGCTTTGTAGAAGTTATATAGTATGGATGTTAAAGGGTGAGCCATTTACTAAATCGTTAAAAAGGCATGATGTTGTATGAATATAGAGTCGTTTATTGAACACTATGTTTGGATGATTACAGCCATTTCCTTATTTTTTATCCCTAAGGATTTTTATCGAAAAGCCAGTATTTCCTTTTTATTTATGCTTTTCGTTTCGTGGTTTCTAGGAATTCTTGTTGTAGAATACGATTTAATTGAGTACCCAGAAAGATTTTTAGCATCAGTTAACGAAACGAGTTTTACTTTTGAGTTCTTTGTGTTTCCGGTGATTGGGATTTTTTTCACTCTCTATTACCCTGCTGGCAAAAATGTATATAAAAAGGTTATATATACTTCAGGTTTTACGTCGGCCATTATAATACCTGAAATATTCCTTGAAAAATACACAGATCTCATTAAATACGTCAATTGGACATGGTACTTATCGTGGATAAGTGTATTTGCGACATTCTTGCTTTTGAGATTATTTTATATGTGGTATTTTAAGGATTGTTCATAAAAAGCCTTTAATATAAAAGCGAATAGCCCTTCCAATTATGGGAGGGCTATCTTCTTTTTGCTAGTGATTCACGGTCGGTAACCGTTGGAGGCTGCTCTAACCAGCCATTTTTTATTAGTAGATTAGCTCCGTCTTCCGCATATTGACCAATCTCGGCCATGAGTCTGACAAAGTGTGCTGATAGATCACGTCGTTGGCAAACAGATACTGCTGCTCCATAGTAACCCAATGCTACAGATATTAAAGAAACAATATGGAAAAGCATCAGTTTATCTGAAAAGGGTGGGGTTGTCGAAGCTGTAATCTCCGAAGAGATACTAGCTGGGATCGGTAAATGCTCGCTAGCAAGTATGGAACCTAACACCTCATTTTGCTTTTCACAAAGGGCTGCTCCTCGCAAAAAATAGTCTCGTATTTCTGCAGATACTGCAACCTGACTAAATCCAAGTTCCAGGAGGACCTTGACAGCGTTCTTTTGCATGTTATAAAAGATTCCACTTAGCTCTATGGCATTTATTGGCCTTCTTTCTCCAAACCAACCATTCAAGAAACTTTGTTTTTTTACGAAGTCCACTTCTTCAGGGGGATTTATACTAGGAGGCCTAGTATAAACTCCTTTTTTTAACATAATGTCCACGGTTTTATTGTACAAGTCCATCGTGCCTTGACTCATTTCGATGTAAAAGTTTCTAATATCCTCTCGTACAGAAGTACCGACACTCAGCGCATAGGCACTCATACCATGAAGAGTCATTGTCTGCATATAGATTAGCATGGATGTATCTGTGAAAAGAGGAGGAGCATTAAGGTTTACATCCGCCTTAGTGAAACCTTGAGGTACAGGATACTTTTCCTGATTGAAAAAGCCTTTTAACTTTTTTAGATGATTTTCTGACATGGTTCTTGCTTTCTCTAATATATCTGTAATTTCTTGGTCCTGACAGTTTTTGATTGCATGAGAAAGAAAGTGAAAAGCCATGCTATCATTCATATACTGTGTCCAAAGATTAGCAAGTTCCGCTGACGTTAGTCTAACAGGTGGTCTCGTATCGATTGCAATCACCCCAAATAGTGTTAATACAGAAAATAAACTCCTAAGTACTCCTGTTATTTTAGGTAATTATAGAAAATATATGTATGTGCTGAAATATAATAATGATAAAATGAAAATGAATGATAAACCATAAAAAACAATAAGACCATAGTGAGGTCGAAAAATAGACATAAAATAATTTATAAAAAATACTTGCATAAACAAGTATCGCATTATACTATTAGAAATGAGGGTGAAAATGGAGGAATATCGTTTAGACCATTCTCTCGGTTACAAGCTTTTCCATGCTTCACGTCTGATGTCGAATCGACTGAATCAGAATTTTAAAGAGCAGGGTTATCCTGTTACATATGAACAATGGCAAATATTAAGTAGGTTATACGATGAAGATGGGCAAACACAGAATCAGTTAGCCCTTCTAAATGAAAGGGACCAGCCAAGTGTTTCGAGATTAATTGATAATATGATCAAACGAAACTTGGTAAAAAGAGTGCCTCATTCAGAAGATAAAAGAATTAATCTCATCTATTTAACTGATGAAAGTAAGAAGATCCAAGTTGCTCTTGAAGGGCTTGCTAAAAAAACCATTGCAGAAGCTTCAAATGGAGTGGCAGAGGAAGATTTAGAGAACTGTTTAAAAATACTTGATACCATAAGAAAAAATTTAAAATAGTTCTTTTTTTGCATAAGTACTTGTTTAAACAAGTATTTATATAAAAAAAGAAATTTTTTTCTTGGCATATGATAATGATAATCATTAATAAATACCTTAAGGAAATGGCAAAGAAATAAGCCATCTTTTTTTAAGAGTTTAATTGATAATGATTATCTTTATCTGAATACACCTCTAGAAAGGTTTGTCAGATTCTATGAAGCTACGATACTTACTTATTGCATTATTCATACTCTCCATTGCCTCCCTATTTATCGGGGTGAAGGATGTGTCACCACTTGATCTCTTTTCATTAACTGAAGATCAGTTACAGATTCTTTTAGTCAGTCGTTTACCAAGATTGATTAGTATTATCATAGCTGGGCTAAGTATGAGTATTGTTGGTTTAATCATGCAGCAGCTAACAAGAAACAAATTTGTTTCACCAACAACGGCAGGTACGATGGACTCTGCCAGGTTAGGAATACTAGTTGCATTAATGTTATTTACATCAGCAAGCCCGATTGAGAAGATGCTCGTTGCCTTTGTATTTGCCTTACTAGGAACCTTTATATTCATTAAGATATTAGATAAGGTCAAGTTCAAGGATGCTATTTTTATTCCACTGGTAGGTTTAATGTTTGGTAATATCATAAGCTCTATCACGACATTTTTTGCTTATAAAAATGATTTAATTCAAAACATGTCATCATGGTTACAAGGGAATTTCTCAATGAGCATTCAGGGTAGATATGAGTTACTTTACATAAGTATCCCACTTGTTATCATTGCTTACCTTTATGCAAACAAGTTTACGATTGCGGGTATGGGTGAGGAGTTTGCCATTAACTTAGGTCTAAATCACAAACAAGTAGTTAATATTGGTCTTGTAATATCAGCACTTGTTACCACAGTTGTCCTCCTAACGGTAGGGATGATTCCTTTCTTAGGATTAATCATTCCAAACATTGTCACCATTTATCAAGGAGATCATTTAAAGAAAAGTCTTTCTCACACCGCAGTACTAGGAGCCGTCTTCGTTCTAGCCTGTGACATTTTGGGACGTATCATAATCTATCCATATGAAATTCCGATTGGAGTTACAGTCGGTGTTATCGGAAGCGGAATATTTCTTTACTTACTTTTGAGGAGAAAGGCACATGAGTAATAATCTGAAGCTAATTATTTTGTCCGTGATTTCAATTATATTAATTTCCATCTTTATGTTTATAGATGCTGGTGGAAACTGGGAGTATGTTTTACCAAGAAGAGGGAAGAAGATTCTAGCGATTGCTGTTACAGGTGGAGTTATCGCATTTTCAACCATCATTTTTCAAACCATTACAAATAACAGAATTTTAACTCCAAGTATTATCGGTCTTGATTCACTTTACTTGTTAATTCAGACCTTTATCATTTTCGTCTTTGGCTCAATGAGTTCAACTGCAACGGATAAAAATCTTAATTTTGTATTATCTGTTGGCCTTATGATTCTTTTCGCTGCGGTGTTATATAAGTTCCTTTTTAAAAGAGAAGGACAAAACATTTATTTCTTACTACTGGTCGGGATTATTCTTGGGACTTTCTTTGGAAGTATCTCTGATTTCATGCAGGTCTTAATTGATCCGAATGAGTTTATGATTGTTCAAGACCGAATGTTTGCAAGTTTTAACAATGTAAATACGGATGTCCTATTAATCTCTTGTATTCTTGTTTCGTTAACAGTCCTTTATTTTATAAGATTTACAAAGTACTTGGATGTAATTTCCTTAGGGAAAGAACATGCAATTAACCTCGGTGTAAATTATGACGCGGTAGTTAAAAGATTACTTATTGTTGTGGCTATCCTGATTTCAGTTGCGACGGCACTTGTTGGTCCAATTACTTTCTTAGGACTGCTAGTAGCAAACGTAGCACATGAATTTTTCAAAACCTATAAACATCAGTATTTAATCTTTGGCTCTGTTTTAATAAGTATCATTGCCTTAGTAGGTGGGCAACTCATTGTAGAAAGAGTGTTTACATTTTCAACAACCTTAAGTGTCATCATCAATTTTGTCGGTGGAGTGTACTTTATCTATCTTCTGTTAAAGGGGAATAAATCATGGTAAATGTAAAAAGTGTTTTTAAGAAATATGGGAGTAAAAATGTAGTTGAAGATGTTTCTGTTAACATTCAAAAAGGAAAAATCACCTCGTTTATTGGCCCAAACGGGGCCGGGAAAAGTACGCTGCTTTCAATGATTAGCCGGCTTATCCCAATTGATAGTGGAGAGGTATTCATTGATGATAAAGACCTTACGAAATCAAAAAGTAATGACTTAGCAAAGAAGATCTCGATTCTAAAGCAATCGAACAATGTGAATCTACGTTTAACAGTAAGAGAACTTGTGAGCTTCGGGCGCTTTCCTTATTCGCAAGGAAGGTTAACTAGAGAGGATTGGAAGTTTGTTGACGAAGCCATTGATTACATGGAATTAGCGGATATGCAGGATAAGTTCCTAGACCAATTGAGTGGTGGTCAAAAACAAAGGGCATTTATCGCCATGGTTATTGCGCAAGATACGGATTACATTTTACTAGATGAACCACTAAATAACCTTGATATGAAGCACTCTGTACAGATCATGAAGGTGCTAAGAAGATTAGTAGATGAACTTGGGAAAACAGTGGTAATTGTTATCCATGATATCAACTTTGCTTCCTGCTATTCCGATTATATTGTTGCTCTAAAGGATGGGAAGGTTGTTAAAGAAGGCAAGACAGACGAAATTATTAACCGTGGTGTTTTAAAGGACATTTATGATATGGATATTGAAATCCAATGCATTAATGAAAACAAGATTTGTGTGTATTTTTCTTAAAATGATTTAACTTACTTTGATGTCGAACCAAAAAAATTCTCAAAAAAAAGACCCACTAATCTGAAATCTGCCAATTTCAAAGAGATTAGAAGGCCCTTACAAATCTAACTTTACAAGAAAAGGCTGTTGCTAGCAACTATAGAGTGAGTATTTTAAAAGGGAGCGACATCAAACTAATTTTAAATAAAAAATATATTCATTTAGGAGTGTTATGACATGAAAAAAGTAGTTTTGGTTATGCTTGTATTATTTTTTGCACTATTCACTGCAGCTTGCGGTGGAGCAGAGGAAACATTAACATCGAACGAAGAAACACAAACAGGTTCAACAACTGATTCAGCAAAAGAGGAGCTAAAAGAATTAACGCTTACTCACCAATTAGGTGAAACAGTTGTTACAACAAATCCATCTAAGGTTGTTGTATTTGATTTTGGTGTGTTAGATTCACTAGACAAATTAGGTGTAGAAGTGACTGGTGTACCACAAGCCAATATCCCAGCTTACTTAGAAAAATATAAAGACGCAAAGTATGAAAATGTTGGTAGTTTAAAAGAACCAGATTTTGAAAAAATTG
Organism: Cytobacillus suaedae; assembly: GCA_014960805.1. Classification (GTDB taxonomy): domain Bacteria; phylum Bacillota; class Bacilli; order Bacillales; family Bacillaceae_L; genus Bacillus_BV; species Bacillus_BV suaedae. The sequence continues at coordinate 1,316,896 of CP063163.1, forward strand.
CTTCTCTTAATCCAGATCTAATCATCATTTCGGGAAGACAACAAGAAGCTTATGCAGAGTTATCTAAAATTGGTCCAACAATTTTCATGGGACTTGATACATCAAGATATATGGAATCTTTTGCTGAAAATATGACTAGATTAGGTGAAATTTTTGGGAAAGAAGAAGAAGTGAAGGCTGAATTAGCTACGATTGAAGCAGATATTAATTCACTAAATGAAAAAGCAACAGCTGCAGGTAAGGGACTAATTGTATTAGCAAATGAAGGGAATATCAGTGCTTATGGTGCAGGTTCTCGTTTTGGAATTCTTCACGATGTATTTGGTTTTGCTGCTGCAGATGAGAATATCGAAGTATCAACACATGGTCAAAACGTATCCTTTGAATATATCGTTGAAAAAGATCCAGATTTCTTATTTGTTATTGACCGTGGTGCAGCTGTAAATGGTCAATCATCTGCGAAAACATTGATTGAAAACAGCTTAACAGAAAACACAAAAGCATTTAAAGAAGGAAACATTGTATACTTAGATCCAAACTTCTGGTACTTATCTGGTGGAGGATTGGTTTCTGTTTCTGAAATGATTAAGGAAATTAGTGCAGTTCTAGAATAGTAGATTCGTGGAAGGAGGTACTTGATTATGTTTGTTCAATTGAGAAAAACAGTGGTAAAAGAAGGCTATTCTGATAAAGTTGTTCAGCGCTTTAGTGGCGAGGGAATTATCGAAAAGCAAGAAGGCTTTATTGATTTATCAGTGATGGTAAAAAAGGTTAGTCGTGGCGATGAAGAAGTCGTTGTAATGATCCGTTGGGAGTCTGAAGACCTTTGGAAACAATGGGAAAAAAGCGATGCTCATATTGCAGGTCATAAAGCAAAGCTTGGCCAGCCAAAACCAGACTATGTTATTAGTTCTGAAGGCGAAAAATATGAAGTTGTGGCTGTAAAGGGACCAGTTGGGAAATAGTAGATTGTAAGGGTATTAAGCATAGGTGCTTAATGCCCTTTTGTTTTTTGGGATATTTTAGTAGAATGGTAGTAGGTACATTGGATAAATAGAACGTGAGAGGAAACTTGATAAAATGAAGAAAATTTGGGGGAAGCTCCTAGTTTTAGTAATAATAATTGGAATAAGTTACGTGGTTTCTGTACATATGCTAATTGCTTCCATTGGGAAAGAGCAGCCGCCAGATGGAGTTGATTACGTGATTGTACTAGGTGCTAGATTGCATGGAGAGGATATGTCACTTGCACTATATCATCGGGTTCAGGCAGCTTTAGAATATTTAAAGAGTAATCCAGATACACATGTAGTAGTGTCAGGTGGACAGGGCCCAGGTGAAGATATAACAGAAGCAGAAGCCATGGCAAGGTTTTTTAGTGAAAATGGAATTGAGAATGAGCGAATTATAATGGAAGACCGATCTACATCGACACTTGAGAATTTAAAGTACTCGAAGGAATTACTTGGTTCAGATGTGAATGAAGTGGTCATCGTAAGTAATGACTTTCATCTGTTTCGGGCGAAGTTAATTGCAAACCGGCAGGGATTTAAGCCATATATGCTGGCTGCGGAAACTCCAAGGATTGTTCGGGAGAAGTTATGGCTGAGAGAGTATGTTGCAGTGCTGAAGACGGCTTTGTTGGATTGGTGATTGTGATGTTTTTTTTCAGTTAAATGGTAATGCTTAACTGATTGGGTTAAATACTTAATTTTTTTAAAAAATACTTCCTTGTTTTGCTAGAACATTTAACAGACTGCGTGGGTTACTTTTCCTCAATCATTACAATACTTAATTTTGTAACACAAAACGAAAAACAGGTGGAACAAAACCGCCTGTTTCTCAACTTATTCAGATTTAATTTGATTAATCTCATATACTGAAAGTTGTTTAATGTATTCTTCACTATATCCACCCATATATCCCGCATTTAGTGGTCGTGGATTAGGTATATAAAAAGCGGAAGAATCATCTTTCCAATGAGCAAGTATAGCAATAACTGCAGGTAATTGTGCCTTTTCTATAATTCGAATGCTTCCTGAAAGTCGATTGCCCTCGATGTTGGCAATATATACATTGTTGTGAGAGTATTTGCCTTCTATTACACTCTCATCAAATAACATTTTGGTACCATCAGGTGAAATGCTAAAGAATGGTGTCCAAGTGCCTTCAGAATCTGTGCCTCCTGATACAACCTTATTTACAATTTTTTCTTCCATATTGTAAATGAAGATTCCAGACTCTTCATTATAGGTACCATTAAACACTAGAAGATTGTCGTTTATGATTTCAAAACGTGCAATGCGATCTTCTTTATGTTCAATCGGAAGAACTAACTCCTTTTTATTATCTGCCGTCAGTCTATAGAGTGCATCTCCTTCTTTTAATTCATTTATCAACAGATAAACAAAGTCATTGTGTATTTTCCCTTCCTTAATCATGAAGTCTTTCAAAGTAAATAGTTTATCCATATTAATTTTTTTCTTTTTTTCTGAACGTGTTTCAATAAATACGTAGGTTAAATTAGTGGAATCAAAGTGTGAAACAAACTCACCCTTATTGCCAAGTTATAACCAAATTTTTGTAGAAAGAGTTTTTCCTTAAAAAAAGGAAAAAATGAATAGCCATATTTTATTTGGTGTACCTTAAAAATGAACCATTTTAGACTTCAAGTGAGGTGAATATGATGAGTTGGTTTTTAAAGGTTATTAAGAACTATGCTGTGTTCCGTGGAAGAGCTCGACGGAAGGAATACTGGATGTTTGTATTATTCAGCGCAATCTTTGCATTCGTTATCGCATTTGTAGAGCCATTTCTTGGGCTTGAGCCATTCCTATCTGGAGTCTATTCTTTATTTCTCCTTTTGCCTTCCTTATCTGTAACAGTACGAAGGTTACATGATACTGGAAGAAGTGGCTGGTGGGTGTTAATCAGCCTTGTTCCTTTAATTGGAGCAATTGTCCTTCTTGTATTTACTGTTTTAGATAGTGAGCCTGGCGAAAATAAATACGGCCCAAGCCCTAAATAATAAAAACACGTTCGATAGGGACTATGTTCCTGTCGAACGTGTTAATTTATTTTCAATTGTTTTTGTTTTAGACTCTTGAACGATAATTACAGCAAAGATCACTAAGAAAATACCTATATACTGCCATAAGAGGAGTTGTTCTTGGTAAATAATAAAACTTAATAATGCAGCAACAACAGGTTCGACTGTGGCAAGTATTGAAGCTCGGCTTGTTTCCACATACTGTAACCCTTTGGTATACAAGATATAGGCGAGCATCGTAGATAAAAATCCGAGTCCAAGGATACTTAACCATACCTTTCCATTTACAAATAGTGGTAAAATAGACCGTAGTCCACTAAAAGGTGTGATCGCAATCGCTGCAAAGATAAAGGTATACACTGAAACGGTTAATGAGTCATATTTGCGTAAGGCGAATTTACCAAAAATACTATATAGAGCGTAGAAAAAACCAGATCCAAGCCCAAGAATTAGCCCATAGAATGAGATGGCTCCATTGTTGTTTGGAACCACTCCAATAACAAGCGCACATCCTATTAAAGTGATAAATAAGGCAGTGATTTTTTTTGCCGTAAAAGACTCTTTAAATATCACCCTTGATAATACCGTGACAAATGCTGGTGCTGTATATAATAAAATGGCGGCAATTGAAATCGAAGTTTCTTGAATAGCGCTAAACAGACACCAGTTAAAGAATACAATACTAACGATTCCTGTACCTATAAAATATTTACTATCATAGATATGTATTTTTAGAAGTTGTCGGTTTTTTATTAGAGTATAAAGAACCAGAAAGAGGGCTGCCGAAATTGCACGTATTGTCACAACCTGAGTTGGTGAAAATCCATGCTCGTATAAGGTTGTAACAAAGATACCAATGACTCCCCATAGAACAGCACCTATAAGTATAAATAAATATGCGCTATTTTTCTCCAATGTTTACCCCCTGTGATTAAATTTATTTTATAATTGTAAATGGATAGAATAAAATTGTATACCATTTTAAGGGTCTTTAGAATAAATCGATTGAAGAAATAGTCCTATTTCGATTCACAAAAATCTTAAGGAAAAACTACCAATTTCTTGTAAGTATTTGTCGAAGAGTCATAAAAATGTTAAATTACTATAGTACCTAATTAATAATGATAGATTATAAAACATAACATAGTAGAATCGTAGATTAAAAATCCTAGAGACCTTATGTGAAAGTGTCCAGTAGTAAGGGAGAGGAAAAGCGTGTATTGTCATGAATGTGGATCAAAACTAGTTGAAGGCTCTCGTTTTTGTGCGAACTGTGGCACGAAGCTGGATCTAGATAACGACCTTAATCATTTAGAAGACGTTGAAAGTCAGACAGAATCTAGAGAAGAAAGACGAAATCAATCTACAAAAAACCTTGTGATGCTGTTAATTCCAACGATTAGCTTGTTTCTAGTAGGCGGCGGTGTGTATGGGTATTATACCCATGAAAGCAACCTGAATGAGAATGTTATGTCGCTTAAGGCTTCAGCAGAAAGGTATGCAATTGATGGAGACTACGATCAAGCGGTTAAAGAGCTAGACAAGGCAATTGAACTACGCCCTTCTTATGGAATTTTAAAGGATGCTAAAGACGTAGTGATGAAGGCGGATGAATATTCGGAGAGACTGGATGAGGTTTCTTTACTTATAAAAAGGAAAAAGTGGAATGAAGCTTCTCAAAAGATTGCTCTATTAGATCGTGATTTAGCAAAGGAGCAAGGACCTTTATTTGAAGTGATTAGCAAGCGAGTGAAGGAAAAAGATGTGACTGCAACCGTAGGTAAAATTAAGCTTGAGATTGATCAATTAGACACTGTAGAGGACCTAATTAGTAAACTATCAGTCTTAACTTCACTAACATCGGAGGAAGCGAAAGCCACTCAACAGCAAATTGTGAAGAAAATCGTTCAGTTAACAATTAAAGATGCAGAAGTGCAGTTAACAAATAAGGAATTTTCAAAAGCGATTGCAACGATTGATAAGGCCTTAAACTATTCTAAAGACCATAATGAATTGGTTGCTTTTAAAGAAAGAATAGAAAGAGAACGCTTTAAGTTTGAGGAAGCGGAACAACTTAGACTAGAAAAGGCTATGGAGGCAGCAGAGAAAGAAGACCTAGTCAATCGAACAGCTGCAGTTGAAGTGCTTAAGCTTGAATCTAAAGTTGATGAATTTGGTGATTTATATATAACCGGTGAGGTTAAAAATTTAGCTACAACCAGTATTTACGGAATCACAATCTTTTATAAAATCTATGATGGCATGGGAAATTTGTATGATGAAGGAAGTCGTACGGTTTATCCTTACACATTAAACCCTGGAGAAAATGGATTTTTTGAAGATATTCACTATGGAATTAATAAAGACGTGTCTGTAGAAGTAGATAACATTAGTTGGTATCTGGAATAGCAGACAAAAGCTAGTCTTTAGAATGTAGGAGAAGGTGAAAAGAGTGAAGGGGAAATGGATTGTAAGTCTAGTCACTTCAGTGATCATTTGGGGAGCAGGGATTTTTGCTTTTTTAACGATACAAGACTCTATCCCACAAAAGCTTACAGCGTCTTCTCAACTTATTGTTAATAAAGGTAATAGTAATAAGGAAGATAGCGGTAAGCGTGAATTAAAAGAGATTATTTATGATTCTCAAAAACTCGTTGTAAAAGTAGAACTAGAAGACGGTTCGATTGGATCTGGATTTTTATACAATAATAAGGGTGATGTGATTACAAATGCCCACGTGGCAGCAAATGCCACCAATGTACGGATTACAACCGCAGATTCAAAGGGATATGAGGGTGCGGTCATTGGAATTAGTAGTGAAACTGACATTGCCTTGATTCGAGTACCAGGTCTTGCAGGAATTGAGCCACTTCCAATTGCCAAAGAACGTAAAGCTGAAATTGGTGATGAAGTGTTAGCTCTTGGAACCCCACTAGGCTTTCAAAATACAGTTACTACTGGAATAATTAGTGGTGTAGATCGAGACTTAGATATTGAACCTTTTCATTATGAGGATGTTTACCAAATCTCAGCTCCAATTGCTCGTGGAAACAGTGGTGGCCCTTTGATTGACCGTAAAACAGGTGAAGTGATTGGAATTAATTCTGCAGGAATTATTGAAGGAGTGATTGGATTCAGCATTCCTATCTCATCAATTATAGGCATGATTGACGAATGGTCAGAGAATCCCATGGCTGAACTACCTTCCATAGATTTAGGGATTGAGGGTATGGCGGTTGAGGAAATTTCCGATGAAGATATTGCAGGCTATGTTGTGACCTATTTTTATGAAAGTATCAATTACGGTGATTATCTTACTGCTTATGCAGCATTAGGAAGTAAATGGCAAACAGAAACATCCTATGAGGACTTCCGTACAGGTTATATCAATACGTTAGCTGTTCAAATAGATGAACTAACATCAACACAATCAGATAATAATTTAACAGTTACGGTATTAATTACTGCGGATGAAAGAGTAAATGGGGAAATTATTCAACAAGCATATCGTGTTGATTATGAGGTTGGATATGAAAATGATCAGTTGAAAATTCTATCTGGTCAGGGTGAGAAGCTAGTGGAAGAAGAAGAATAAATTTAAGCTAGAGGGGAGTTTGTACCCTCTAGCTTTTTTAATGGATTTGATCTTGTTTAACGTCGATATAAAGTGAACCGTCTGTTTGGACTTGTGCGAAAAAGACTTCTGAAATGGAATTTACTCCAGAATTTTTTAACTGTTGCTCTAACCAAGCCTGATCCAAGTTAAGCGATTTAAGATTCCTGGTAATCACTGTTCCATCTGTGATGACTTCAGTAGGCATCGTATACATTTGAGGAGTAGGTTGAACAGCCATATCACCCTTGGTTAAAGATTTTTTTGATTCTTTCTTCAAAACAGATAGTTTACCATTGGTTTCAAAAATGGCATATTCTACATCAGCAAGTGTATACACATTCTGTTGACGAAGCATGGCATTAAGAGCATCGACATCTAATCGAACCTTTCGAAGTGTATCTTCCATAATTTGTCCATCTTTCACAACAATAAGAGGTTGACCTTCAATAAGAACTCTTGCCTTTTTTGATTTAATATCAATAAATCCCATTGCAACGGTAAAAATGGCCCATCCTACAAGAGCTAGGATTCCGTTACGAATGCTAAAGTTCGAATTCGTCACAAGTGCCCCAGTAATACTTCCAATCGCAATAGCTGAAACAAAATTAAAAAACGTCATTTGAGCAATTTCTTTTCTGCCCATTATTCTTGCTAACACTAACAAAGTTAAAAAGCCAATGGCAATTCTAAGGAATAACTCGGTTAATTCCATATGTATCCCACCCTTTTTATATTTTAGTATGCTTAGTAATTCCAATTAATATTTATCAATATCTATAATTAGTGTTACCTGTCCGAAACAAATTACTGATTCAATACATATAATGACAGAAAGTAAGGGAATAGGAGTTGATATAGTGCCTTCTATAGTGGTCGGTCCAATTGTTTTTAATACCAACGAAGGTCAAGTTGTAACGGGAGATGCGTTTTATATTTCCCCAAAATCAACGAGTAAAGTAGTCGCTGGATCAGGCGGATTTAATACTGGCCAATGGATTGTAACAAATAATGGAGTGAGTACGTCTTCAGGTATAGATCCAGATGCGGTCGATTCGAATGTTTCAGGAGCTTAAGGTAAATAGAGGGAAAATTAAGAAACGACACCGCTAACTATTGCGGTGTTTTTTATTTTTAGGTTTTGAAAGAAGGTTTGTATGGAAATAATGCAGAGAGATGTTTATAAAGGATAGGTGTTTTTTTAGATGAATCAGTACTTGGAAACAGCAACTGAATTGGCAATTGGCCTCGTACTTTTGTACATCCTAACAAAGCTTTTAGGAAAAACACAGTTTTCTCAGCTAACTCCCTTTGATTTTATTTCCGCCTTAATTTTGGGCGAATTAGTTGGAAATGCAGTATATGACCATGAAACAAAATACTATGAGATTATCTTTGCGACGCTCGTTTGGGGGTTGTTGATTTATGGGATTGAAATGGCTACACAAAAGTTTAAACGAACAAGAAAGTTTTTAGAGGGTGAACCAAATATCGTTGTTCAAAAGGGCAAAATTAAGTATGAGGCATTAAAGAAGGCAAAGTTGGATTTAAATCAGATGTTAAGTTTAATCCGACAACAAGGGTATTTCTCCATTCAAGAAGTAGAGTACGCCATTTTAGAATCCAATGGGAATATGAGTGTAATGGCAAAACCGGAGTATGATAAGCCGACTAACAGTGATTTGAATCTGCCGATTAAGCCGTCATATTTACCATATACCTTTATTCTTGATGGAGAAGTTGTTTATAGTAACTTAAAGGAAGCTGGAAAAGACGAACATTGGCTAAAAAGTCAATTAGCACAGCAGCAAGTAAGGGATTATAAAGAAATTCTCTATGCAGAATGGAAAGAAAATCAGCCAATTTATATGTTGAAGTATGAAAAGAAGTCGAGTTAACTAGATTGTAGTGGGTGACAGGTTTATATCTGTTGCCTTTTTTGTTATGATGGGTGATATTTTATCTGAGGAGTATGGAATATTCGCTTAAAATTGATTTTACTCGTTTAACTCGGAATTTACTCGTCTAACTTGGAAAATATTCGTGTAAGCTGGGAAAATACTCGCGGTTCGTGTCAAAATACTCGTTTTAGCACAAAAAGGGTAGGGGGTACAAAATGTCGTTACATAAGATTACGCCAGAGAAATTATACGAAAGACTACAAAACAATGAAAAACTTATGGTCCTAGATGTGAGGGCTGAGGAAAAATATAAGATAGAGCACATTGAGCATGAAAATATTGATAGCCGTAACATACCTAAGACTGTTATTTTTGAGCTGGAAAATGGACAAACATTAGCTGAATTACCACAGGGTGAAGAAATCATTGTTACCTGCACAACAGGTAATTCGGCGAGTAAATGTGCGAATTTGTTAATGGACAGAGATTACAATGTAGTTACGCTTGAAGGTGGGCTGACTGCTTGGAAAGAATTTTTAAATACCCAAAAGAAGACCTACTGATTTTTAAGTCAGTAGGTCTTCTTCAAGTCTAGTTTAATTTATAAACTTCACTATATTTCTCTTCTAAATATTTAACTAAATAATCAGCATTAAGTTCTTCTCCAGTAACTCTTACAATTAACTCATTTGGAGTGTAAAACTTGCCGTATTGGTGGATTTTTTCTTTCATCCAGTCCTTAATTTTAGGAATATCGCCATTTTCAATTACACTATCGAAATCAGGCATTTCTTCCTTAATTTTGTAGAACAATTGAGCTGCATATAGATTACCTAGCGAGTAAGAAGGGAAGTATCCTAGGCCACCAAATGACCAGTGTACATCTTGTAATACACCAAGTGTATCTGTTGGAGGAGTAATGCCTAGATACTCTTCCATTTTTTCATTCCAAACTTTAGGAAGATCTTTAACTTCAATTTCGCCAGCCATCAATGCTTTTTCAATTTCAAAGCGAAGCATAATGTGTAAGTTATATGTAAGTTCATCTGCTTCAACACGGATGAATGATGGCTCAACCGCATTAATTGCACGGTAAAACTCATCTAATTCCACATCAGCTAATTCAGCAGGGAAATGTTCTTTTAAATCACCATAGAAGTGATTCCAAAATTCTCTGCTACGTCCAACTGTATTTTCGAAGAAACGAGATTGTGATTCATGAATGCCAAATGACACTCCGCCAACAATTCCAGTTCCATTATAATCAGGATTTATGTTTTGCTCATACATACCATGGCCAGCCTCGTGGATTGTACCAAAGATAGCAGAACGAACGTTGTCTTTAAGATATCTCGTTGTGATACGAACATCACCTGTATTTACATTTTGAGCAAATGGGTGAACTGTTTCATCAAGACGACCACCGTTCATGTCAAACCCAAGTTTAGGTAATAGGAAACGGTTGAATGCTTTTTGTTTTTCAACATCAAACTCTCTTGAGAAAATATCTTTTCTTGGTTGGTTTGGTGAAGCCTGAATACGATTCAATAATTCAATGCTTTTTTCACGAAGTTGAGCGAATAAAGGTGTAAGGGTATCCACTGTTAATCCTGGCTCAAAATCATCTAGTAAAGCATTATAAGGATGACCCTCATAGCCAACAATCTCAACAAATTGTTTTTTCATAGCCACAATTTTCTCTAAGAATGGTTGGTAGATAGAAAAGTCATTCTTTTCGCGAGCCTCGGCCCAAGCTACACCTGCATTGTTTGTTAAGACTACGAACTCATTGTAAAGTTCAGCAGGAATACTCTTTGATTTATCATAATCACGTTTGCGTTCACGAACGATTGCTTTTGTAACTTCATCAAGTGTTTCATAAACTTCTGGCTTTGAAAGTTCTGCTAAAAAATTCCCCATATCTTCTGAAACCGATAATTTGAAGTTTTCAGTAGATAGAGTACCAATTGCATTGGCAAAAATGGAACGACCCTTTTTTGGTGCCATTACATCTTTATCCCAGCTAAGTAAGCCAAGAATGCTGTCAATGTGAGAAATCTTTTGATCTAGTTCTCTAAATTGTTTTACTAACATCTCTACGCTTTGTGTTTCTACTGTATTTGACATCCCTTTTTCCCCTCTCTCTTTAGCCGTATTTTAATAAAAAACCGACTAGTCTATTTTATTAGAACATAAAGAATCTAAAATTTCAATCATCTTTGTCATACAGTTTTTGACAAAGTATACCTTCCTGAACAAACCTCGATTACGGTAGTAAGTGAAGATGTTGTAAGGTCGCATTGAAATGGTTTGACTGGCCCATCTTTTAGGTGGAATTTTAATAATACATCACCGATTTGGAGTGATTGATTTTGAGAGTTAGCTTGGGCTTCGTCAAATAGGTGAGCGAATTTTTTTAATGTAACCCCTGAATCAGGTGATTGTATATGGATTGTTGAGATCGCAGTTTTTCCAGCACGATGCTCCATCAATTCCGCCATGTTTTTTTGACGCACTTCATTGAATTCCCCCCACTGTATGAAAAAGGGATACCTACATTCATCATCTTTAATAAAAAGCATCGACCAATTTAGGGTCGTGCCGTCACTTCGTTTTCTGCTTCCTGGGATAGGGCCAATGACTTTGAGTTGTTTGCTTGTTAGTTTTTTAGCAAGCTCATCCATGTTATCCGTACGAAAGGCCAGTTGAGAAAATCCTTCTCCACTACTTGTGGAGTCTGAAAAGATTTGTTGAATTAATAGGTTGTCGGAATTTTTAGCTACTCCAATGTCTTTGATTCCTATCCATTCAATGTATTGTAAGTCTTGAAAGTAGCATAAACAATTGTTAGTGCCCCAGTTAGGGTGATTGCCTCCTGTAAAAGCTTGAAAACCTATTTTTTTAAAAGCTTCCATTGCCTGGTCAGGATTTTGGGTGAGATGAACAATATGATCAAAAATGATATTCAAAGAAGAACCCCCTTTTTTGTCCATTTTATCGGAGTTGTGGTTGGAATGAAACTTTAAGAAGTTTAGCATCGACTATTTGTAATAAAGGGGGAATTAAGATGAGGAAGTTTCTTTTCTATCTATGGATTGTTTTACTTGGTGTTTTCCTAGTAGGCTGTGGTTCAAGTGTTGGTTCAAGCGGTGGGGATGGGGATTCAAAAATAGATCATGATCCGCCAGGTATGGAAGGTTATGTTATAAGTGTAAAAGGTGATAGAATTCTTGTGGTTGAGGCTAAATCTCAAGACTTTAGTTCAACCGGAGGAGAAGAGGAGTTTTATAGTGCTATATGGTTTTCGAAAGCTCCTGATAATATGAAAGTTGGTCAAAAGGTACAGGTGTGGTTTGACATTGTCGCTGAGTCTTATCCAGGTCAATCTGAGGCCAAAAAGGTGGTTGTATTACCAAGTGAACGCCCTGAAGGTGCAGACTTAAATGAAGCAGAAGCAATTCGAAAAGCGTTTGAAGCACATGCTTCAGATTTTATGGGTGTAACTGTGATTAAGAAAGTAACTTACCAGGCTGATACAGATATATGGGAAGTAGTGCTAAAGCAAGAAGCTGAAGAGTTTAAGTTTGATGTGAAGGATGAATAGCAAACAGAAATCCGAGTGGGGAAACCCTCTCATTTTTATGTCAATAGATTTTAATGAAATTATCTGATAGTTTTATAAAAATATTTTGTTAGTTTTTGTTGAATTAGGAATATTTTTCATATAAACTAGAGAAAGTTCAATTTGGAATACTATATGTTGTTTTGATTTATCAAATAACAACTACATATTGTGTATTGTCGTAAGTGTAGATGCCGTATGGCTTAAAAGGGAATCTGGTAAACAAAATCCAGAACTGCCCCCGCAACTGTAAGTACTGACGAAATGAAGATACCACTGTGATCCATTTTTCTTGTCATGGGAAGGCTTCAAAGTAGGACGAAGTACGAGTCAGGAGACCTGTCTAGCTTATTTATTTCACTTTTTCGGGGATGGAGAAGATGTAATGGTGACACAGTAGGAGTTCTTTATTCCTGAAGGTGTAATCGTTTCATCCGTTCATTCAATTGAACGGTTTTTTTATTTTTTAAAAACAAATAGGAGGAATTAGGATGACAACTACTGTGGAATCAGAATTACAAATTATTTTGGATGCAGTCGATTATGCAGCTAAAAACTATCAACTCGATGTAACCGATTTAAAAAATAGAATCATAGAAAACAAATCAACAGTAGAAGAAGCAGCACAAACTGCGTTATTTTATGCGCTAAACAATATTAAAATGGACGAGCCCAATTGGACGTACTTGGCGGCCAATTTATACTTAAGGGATTTATATAAAAAAGCTGCAAGCAATAGAGGTTATTGTGATACAGATAAGTATGGCAGCTTCTATCACTTAATAAAATATTTAACAGATAAGGGAATATACTCTTCTACTCTATTAAATGCTTATACAAAAGAGGAAATAGAGGTATTAGAACAAGAAATAAATCCTGATCATGATTCTTTATTAAACTACATAGGTTTGTTTTTAGTTGCTGATCGATACTTGGCAAAGGATCATGATCAAAACGTTTATGAGCTTCCACAAGAAAGGTTCATGATTATTGCAATGACCATTATGAGTTTGGAAAAAAGTGAACACCGCTTAGAACTTGTAAAAGAGGCATATTGGGCATTAAGTAATTTATATATGACCGTTGCAACACCAACTCTATCAAATGCTGGGAAAAGCTTTGGTCAATTATCGTCTTGTTTTATTGATACGGTTGATGATTCACTAGACGGAATATATCTAAACAACTGGGACATTGCACGTTTAAGTAAAGACGGTGGTGGAATCGGAATCTATTACGGCAAAGTTCGGGCACTAGGTTCTGATATTAAAAAATTCAAAGGAAATTCATCGGGAGTTGTACCTTGGATTCGCTTATTGAATGATACGGCCGTTAGTGTAGACCAACTAGGACAACGTCAGGGAGCAATTGCGATTTACCTTGATGTGTTTCACAAAGACATTATGAATGGATTCCTAGATTTAAAGACCAATAATGGTGATGAAAGAAGAAAAGCCCATGATATTTTTACGGGTGTTTCAATTCCAGATCTATTTATGAAAAAGCTAGGTGAAGTTGATGAAACGGGAAGAAGTATTGGAGAGTGGCATGTTTTTTGTCCACATCAGGTGAAACAAAACATGGGATGGAAGGATGAGTTTGGCAATCCATTAGGTTTAGAAGACTTTTATGATGAGAAAGACCGCACCTTTTTTACAGAAAAGTACGAGGAAGCTGTAAATCACCCAATGCTGCCAAGAAAAACATATCGTGCAATGGAAATTATGGCAAGAATCATGGTGTCTCAATTAGAAACAGGTACACCTTACATGTTCTATCGAGATGAAGTAAACCGTCAAAACCCAAATAAGCACCTATCCGGAATAGGTCGCACGTCCATCTTTTGCAGCAATTTATGTACTGAAATTGCCCAAAACATGTCAGCAACAAAGATCGTCAATGAATATGAAGACGAGGAAGGCAATATTGTTATCGTTCGAAAACCTGGGGACTTTGTCGTTTGTAATCTTTCATCTATTAATCTTGCGAAGGCAGTCAGAGCAAATGTATTAGATAGATTAATTAGAATACAAGTAAGAATGTTAGATAATGTGATTGATCTTAATACCATCTCAGTTGGACAAGCTCAAAAAACAAATAAGAAATTCCGTGCAGTCGGGTTAGGGACATTTGGTTGGCACCATCTCCTTGCATTAGAAGGAATTCATTGGGAGTCTGATAAGGCTGTTAAATTTGCGGATGAACTTTATGAAGAAATAGCGTATAACACGATTCTATCTTCAATGGAATTGGCAAAAGAAAAAGGTGCATACAGTGAGTTTCAAGGTTCAGAATGGCAAACAGGTCGTTACTTTTCCAGAAGAGGTTATACGTCAGAAAAGTGGCAGCAGTTACAAGTAGATGTTTCGGAGAATGGAATTCGAAATGGTTGGTTAATGGCTGTTGCTCCAAACTCCTCTACTGCTAAAATTGGAGGCTCAACGGATGGAATTGACCCATTATACGCAGTGGAGTATGCAGAAGAAAAGAAAAACTTTAAATTTAAAGTGACTGCACCAGACTTAGACCATAACACCTATAACTATTATCGTCGAGCAAGGCATGAACTCGATCAGTTATGGAGTATTCGCCAAAATGCAGCGAGACAGCGTCATGTGGATCAAGGGATTAGTTTTAACCTGTATGTTCGACATGACATTAAAGCAAAGGAACTTTTAACCCTACATTTAGAAGCTTGGATGCAAGGATTAAAGACAACTTACTATGTACGAAGTACCTCACAGTCAGAAATTGAAGAATGTGAAGCATGCCATAGTTAGAGAAGGAGTGATTGGAGATGACAGTAAGTACACCATTAACGAAGATTAAATTAATGAACCCTGAATTTCCTAATAAATCAACAAGGTTAATCAATGGTGAATCATCTGGGCTATTGAACTGGAATGACATAGCCTATCCTCAGATGTATAGCATTTATCAAACGTTGTTGTCTAACTTTTGGAAGGCTCAAGAAATAAATATGCAGGATGATATTAAGCAGTGGGATATGTTAACACCAGTTGAAAAGGATGTATTTTTACGAATTAATACACAGTTAGCATCCTTAGATAGTTTACAAACACCAACAATGAGTCAAGTGATGGATTATGTGACTGATCCAAGTTGTAAAGCTATTTTTGCAGTGATATCCCAACAAGAGGCAGTACATAATGAATCGTATTCTTATATCTTAAGTTCATTAGTGCCCTTACATGAGCAAAATGAACGATTTAATCAAGCGAAAGCAGATCCAATGGTCATGAAGCGAAACAATATCATTCTTACTTCATATGAGAAGTTTAGAAAAGAATCGAATGTCCAGAATTTATTTGAGTTATGTGTTAACTCTATTAATCTTGAAGGTATTTATTTTTATGCGGGATTTGCATTCTTCTATCATTTAGCTCGTCAGCAGAAGATGCTAAAAACAAGCACAATGATTAGTTACATTCAGCGAGATGAATTGCAGCATGCTTATTTTACCTCTATGTTTTTAAGAATTTTACTTACAGAAAATCAAGAATTAAATTTTAGTGAAAATATTGACTATATTTATCAGACGATTGATCAGGCGGTACAGCTTGAAAAAGAATGGGCCCACTATATTTTAAAAGATATAAAAGGGATTGATTTAAAAGAATTTGAGGGATATCTTGAGTACTTAGCGAATAAGCGTTTACGCCAGTTAGGTTTATCGAATCTATATGAGGAAAGAGAAAACCCAATGCCTTGGATTCACGTGTTCAGTGATGAAATGATTAATGACACGAAATCTGATTTCTTTGAGCAAAAATCGAGGACCTATACAAAGGTCACACAATCTAATGGGTTTGATGAGCTGTAGGTGGTTGATATGAAAATTGCGATTATTTATACCTCGAGCACTGGTAATACGGCAGAAGTAGCTCATACCATTCACTCTTTAATTGGCGGAGAGCTATTTAAAGTGAATACTTTTAATCTATCGGAGCTTGCGATGTACGATGCGATATTAGTCGGGAGTTATACATGGGGAAACGGTGAAATCCCTAGGGAAATGACATCACTATATGAGGCTTTTTCAAGACAAGAATTACAACATGTTGTTACAGGTGTGTTTGGGACTGGAGATCGATTTTATCCAAAGTTTTGTGGTGCTGTAGATCTTTTTCGGGATAAGCTAGCTCTCCATACCAGTTTAGCAGTCACTCTTAAAGTTGAACAAATGCCACAGAACGAGGATATTGAAAAATGTCGGACGTTTGTTAATCGAATTTTGACTAGATTGGAAATAAGGAACATTGCATGAGAACTTATATGAGGTGTATTAACCAATGGTTGGTTGATACACCTTTTGTTGATTACGCTTTTATATTTTTTCCTGTAAAAGAAGTGACGCTAAAGCAAGCGATAAACGCAACCGTTGTAACAATTAACGCAAAAAATAATCCAAGAGCTGCCATGAATACATCATCACCTGGGAAAGCAGGTTTTAGGTTAACATAACGATATAAAATGATGAGAGATAAGAAGCCATAAAAACTACTACCAACAAGTCCTATTTTATAGCGATCATATCTAGTTCCTTCCCAATAGCGACTGATCAATATCCATAGGAAAAGGCTGATGAACATTGCAGCTAGCATTATGAGAAGATGAATAAATGGGATGAATAGTAAGGAAACAAGATATAAGAGTAGTGATGTGGTCACAAAAAGAAATGCGTTTACAAGAAATAAAAAAATCCCTGTTTTCCATGGACTTTTAAACCAATCCTTTTTACTTAATCGCTCCATCACTTTTGAATCAAAGATTTTAAGGCTAGCAATCTTTCTACTAAAAAGAATTATAAATAGAACAAGGATAAGGCTTATGAATAATAATGATGTAAATGAGAGCATCTAACTGATCCTTTCTATTGAAAAGTCTGACTAATTAGATTATAGTCATAGAATTTCTAATCAGTAAAGAAGAAAAACTTTTATCTTGTTTTTAGATATCATATACTTAGCAAGATAGGAAAGGTCACATTTACTAGGGAGGCATACATAATGGAAAAATCTACACCTGAACAATTGGCTCAGAGACAATTGGATGCATATAATGGAAAGAAAATTGAAGAGTTTTGCGATGTCTATACAGATAATGTTGTTGTAATGGATTTTGGGACAAACAAAATCACGCTTGAGGGAAAGGAAGCTTTCAAAGTACGTTATAACAACTTGTTTGAAGCCAATCCTAACCTAAATGCAAGACTAGTCAATCGAGTGGTAAAGGGTAACCATGTCATCGACCATGAACACATCACAGGCAGAGCAGATGGAAACGAATCCGAAGCCGTAGCCATTTACGAAGTAAACGACTACCAAATTGAAAAGGTCTGGTTCATTAAATAATTATTTGGGGCCTGACCCCCGCCGCGTTAACGCATTAACGTAGCGGGGGTCAGGCCCCCGATGCTTTAAAGTGCTAAAAAATACTTCTTGTCTTTTCTGTCATGGTTGATTAAAATAAGGGTTATCATTTCGTGAAACGAAATAAATTTATACATTATACTATAAGGACGCTGACAGTTATGAGAGATGAGACCCTTACCACCAGAACATTGCTATTCTTCTTTATTCCTCTAGGATTATCTGCAAGTTTAGTAACACTTTCTCACATTATAATAAATAGTACATTAGCACGTGCAGTCGATTCAGAAGTAATCATTGCAACTTATGCGATTGCGATGAGTGTTTTTGGTATCACTGAACGCCTTGCTGTTATTCTAAGACAAACAACCTCGACTTTGGTTAGAGATCGTGAGTCTTTTAGGAAAATGACTCATTTCTCGTATTATACGATTGGTGCAATTATGGTTGTTTCAGTCATCATTGCCTACACTCCGGTTGGAGATTTTGTTTTCTCTCACATATTCGGTGTAAAAGAGCAAAACATGGTTGACCAGATTCAAACAATCTATCAAGTATTAATTTATGTTACGATTTTTTCGGGCTTACGGTGCTTGAATCAAGGGATTATCATTTATAACCGTCAGACAAAGTGGCTGACAATTGGGATGATTATTCGTCTTACCGCCATGTACTTAATGTCGCTTTACTTCATCAAAACAGGAAATATTTCGGGCGTTACAGGCGCTTATATCTTCCTAGTTGGAATGATGATTGAGTGCTTGATCAGCATGATAGAAGCGAAAACACTAGTGCGTAAAATGCCTGAAAGTGACCTTGAGCTCGAAAAAATTAATTCGAAATCTCAAATCTTTAAGTTTTATAGTCCTTTAATGATGTCTTCCTTTATCACCGTATTAATTGGCCCAATTATTAATGTGTTTTTAGGAAAAACGACGGATATTACATTAGCGATTGCAAGCTATACCATTGCACTAAGTATTACACATTTATTTATTAGCTTCTTTTCTTATACTCATCAGATTGTTATAAATTTTTATACAGATCATGAAGACCAAGTTAAAAAGTTTACGATGGTTATAAGCTTTTTCCCATTTATACTAATTGCCTTATTTTGTTATTCAGGTATAGGTGAATATGCGATGGAGCATTTAATGGGTGTGAATGGAAGACTATTAGAGGCAAGCTTACAGTCACTTCAAGTATTCATGATTATGGCTTTGGTCTATCCGTTTATTGACTTTTTCAATGGCCTATTATTAATCAGAAAACAAACGAAAGTAACCATTATTTCTCAATCAACTAACTTAATTTTAACTGTAATCCTTCTTATTATAGGTGTAGTATTTGCCTCTGAATGGAATGGTATGATCGGAGCGCTTGCCCAATCACTTGGGTTCCTAGCTGAATTAATTGTCGTAATGGCTATTATCAAACATACAGACAAAGTGAAGACCCAAACAAGGGGCCTGACCCCCGGCGGAGTAACGCATTAACGCAGTGGGGGTCAGGCCCCACAGAAAGTCGCATACTATGTATTAGAGTTGGAAAATATAAGGGTGGTGTTATTTTTAACACTAAACCAAAACAATGTGGAGGGATATGTATTGAATATTCTTAGACGCTTTTTCCCTAATTTATATTTAGCTATGGTAAGAGTTACAATCTTAGTTCGTCGTTTAAATATAAGGCTAGGTTGGATGTTAAGTCCTGTAAGCGTGTAGGGATATTTCATTTCAGCAATCACACATTGTCAAAGTAAAAAGGTTAGCACTTCTTGGTGCTAGCCTTTTTTACATAGAGTAAGGTAGTTTAGCGCTTTAACGTGGTGGGGGTCAGGCCCCCGAAGACATATTTAGAAAAAAAGTGTTTGACTTTGACGTTGCGTAAAGGTGTAGAGTTAAGGTGTCAGGAGGCGATTAGGTGGAATATACAGTACAGAAATTGGCGGAGTTAGCGGGAGTGAGTACACGAACGTTAAGGTATTATGATGAAATTGGAATTCTTAAGCCGGCAAGAATTAATTCATCTGGGTACCGAATTTACAGCCAAAAAGAAGTAGATCTATTACAACAGATTCTTTTTTATCGGGAGCTCGATTTAAGCTTAGATCGCATCAAGGAAATTGTTATGTCACCTTCATTCGATGGTTTCAGGGCCCTTAAGGAACATCGTGAAAAGCTTCTTGACAAAAGAAAGCAATTAGATGCGCTCATTGCAAATGTTGAAAAATCGCTTGAAATGAAAGAAGGGAGAATAAAAATGTCAGATAAAGAAAAATTTGAAGGCTTTAAGCAAAAGTTGATTGATGACAATGAGAAGAAATATGGCCAAGAAATTCGTGAAAAATATGGTGACGATGTGGTAAATAAATCAAATGAAAAACTGAAAAACATGCCACAGACTGAACATGAAGAGGCTACTCGTTTAGCTGATGAATTATCAGAAACGCTAGCTGCTGCTTTTAAAACCGGAGATCCAGCAGGGGAACTGGCCCAGAAAGCCGCTGAAATGCACAAAAATTGGCTAACTTTTTATTGGGCAGAATATAGTAAAGATGCACATGCTGGACTCGCCCAAATGTATGTAGATGATGAACGATTCACAGCCTACTATGATAAAGAACAACCAGGGACTGCTGAATTTTTACGAGATGCTATTTACATCTATACTGGATTTAAAAATTAAAAAGCTTTACCTGGCACCGAAACTAGGGTGCTAGGTAAAGCTTTTTATACTTGATCCACTTCTTGAAGTAACTTCCTGGCCCATAAGGTAGCTTTTGAATATAGTGCAAAAAGTTCAAAGTTATCAATGGAGGATGACAACGGTTTCATACAGTTTGAATCTGGAGGATTCTTTTCAATGTTTATGGTCAAATCAAGAATGTCTCTCAATTGGTTTTGCTCACCTGATAAGGCTGCTTTAATTTCGTTAGTAAGTGGTAGTTCACGTAAGATTTTTTCTAATGGAACTTTTAAGATAGAATCAATTAATGAAAACATACCTAATAAGAAATACGTTGAACTAGTTCCTTGCTCACCTAATGCCTTGCCAATCAGTTCACCAAACTTTGCTCTAGTTAAACTTAAATGAATGATTTCATGAGCAGTTAAATCATTTTTATCCTTGTTTTCCCCTTTAATGGCTAGTACATAAATCCATTTTTTAATTTCAATTAATCCTAAGAGTACTACCGCTTGTTTAATCGAACTTACTTCGTATTTTGGGCGGATGGTAGGGGAATTAATCAGTTTTAATAGTTTATAAGAAATGGATAAATCCTTCTCTATAACCTTGGTAATATGGTCAATGTCTGGAACGGGCATGTCCAATTCTTCTAAAACGAGTAGATATGAATAGTAATAGGAAGGTATATCATGTGATTGTAAAATCACTGGTTTACTGAAAAAGTAGCCTTGGAAATAGGAGTAGCCATCTTCTACAGCGGTTTCGTATTCTTCACGTGTTTCAACTTTCTCAGCTAAGAATTTCAATTTATAAGGTTTTAAATATTCCATGAGCTGCTTTCTAGCACCTCTGGTTGTTGAGAGGAAATCAATCTTAACAATATCTACATAGTGTAGGAGTTCTAGAATTTTTTCATCTCCATGCAATAAGAAGAAGTCATCCAATGCAATAGTATAACCGTTTGACTTTAGCTCTTTACATATCTGGACAATTTCATCTGTTGCTTTCACATTTTCTAGTATTTCTACAACAACAGAGAGAGGAGTGAAGTAGTTTGGAACCTTTAGTTTTAGTAGGTTTTCAGTAAAATTAATAAAGCAGGGTTTACCGTTGGATAATTCACCGAAGCCTATGTTTAAAAAACTATTTACAATAACTTCAGTAGTAGCTTGGTCCCCATCAACATGAGAATAAGCATTATGTGAGCTATTTCTGTAAAGTAGTTCATAAGCAATTAGCTCTTCTTTTTCATTAAAAATAGGCTGTTTAGCCACAAAAACTTCCATAGAATCCCGCCTTATAAGTAAAAGTGGTAAGGCTATTATACTACTAATTTCAAAAATCAGGAAGATAATCTGGAAAATAAAACTATTGTGATAGTAAAAAAGTCATACTTTTTGAGACTTTTACACTTTAACGTGGCGGGGGTCAGGCCCCCGGTGCATTAGCGCTTTGCAGTGGTGGGGGTCAGGCCCCGGTGGACACATTTACTGGGAGGGTGCCTTGGGCGATGATCTCGCCAGTTAGGACTTTGGCAATAGAGCGGATGGCATTTGGTTTGTTTTCATAGGCTGCAATAAACGTGCTTACATGTGGAAACACAGCAAGGTCATAAGGATTTCTTAATGCACAAATGATGGTTTTAGACTCGCTCCCAGCAATAATTGATTGAACTAATTTCTTTTGACTTTCATTAATTGACGCATTATATGTACCAATAATGAGCTGTTCTGCGTAACTCGCTTTTCTAATCAATTCTTCCAAGTCGGATGAGTTTAACTCGGCTTCTTCTACTTGTGTGAATTGTGATTTTAGGATATCTCCAAGTGTTAATTGTTTCTTTACATGCTCATCGATATCTGAGGTGATGTTGAACTTTGGCCACATAATAACCGTTCTCTTTTTTGGGTCAAGAGGTAGGAGAGACGGGTCATACTTAACCAAAGTGATACTTTCGTCACTGATTTGCTGAGCAAGGACGATGTGGTCAGTTGAAGCTAAAATGTCTTCATTAAACACATGATATTTCTGTAGTTTACGTTTTTCTTTTAGATGCAGAATTCGTTGGATTGATTCATCGATCCGTGATTCAGTTAATCGGCCTGATTTTACAGCGGAAATGACAGCGCTGATTGCTCTTTTTTGTTTGTTATGACAATGACTAAATAACACAATATCTACTCCAGCTTCAATAGCCAGAAGTGTTGCTTCTTCAACTCCGTAGTGATTTTCAACTGCTTTCATTTCCATGCAATCGGTCATAACCACTCCTTGATAGTTGAATTGATTCCTTAATAGACCGTTCACCATTTTTGAAGAAAGGGTAGCAGGTACATTTTCTTCAATAGCAGGAAAACAAACATGTGAAATCATGATGCTATCAACACCATTTTCTACAGCCTGCTTGAAAGGGAGAAGTTCTACCGCATGAATTCGATCAAGAGGGTGATTAACCATTGGAAGTCCAAGATGTGAATCGATCTCGGTATCGCCATGTCCTGGAAAATGCTTAGCCACTGCTGCAATATTGGCAGACTGATAGCCTCTAATTGCTTCGACACCTAAGTTTGCAACGAAAGAGGGATTTTCTCCAAAAGAGCGGACACCAATAACAGGATTAAGTGGGTTATTATTTACATCAATTGTTGGAGCAAGGTTCATATTAATTCCTATCATTCTGAGTTCCGATCCAACAACCTGTGCCATTTTATAAACGTAGTTTGGATTATTAGTAGCAGCTAGGGCCATATTTCCCGGACTATGAGTTACTCCATCTTCGATTCGAACGATCATTCCGCCTTCTTGATCAAGGGAGAGAAAGAGGGGGATGTTATTCTTAACAAGACTTTGAAGTGAGGTCGATAACGTATAAACTTGCTTCGGGTTCTCTAGATTTCGGCTAAAATAGCATATCCCCCCGATATAGTGGTTCTCAATTAATTCAATAATCTCCTCGGTCGCTTCTGGTCCTTGAAACCCAAACATAAATAATTGGCCAATCTTTTCTTCTAATGACATTGTATGTATCACGTTCATCACCTCTTATTTGGGTATTATTACTATTGGTAGTTTGTGCTAATGAGGTGAAATTATGACAAGTGGGGCCTGACCCCCGGCGCGGTAAAGCTTTAAAGCGCCGGGGGTCAGGCCCCAAGTTTCTATAAGAATAATAAACCTAAAGAGATGACGATACCACTTATGAATAGTACGATTGTACAGAAGCCCATGATATCTTTTGCTTTTAGTCCAGCAATGGCAAGTGCAGGTAATGCCCAGAACGGTTGGATTAAATTCGTCCACGCATCGCCCCACGCTACTGCCATGGCTGTTTTGGCGATGGAAAGGTCCATTGTTTGTGCAGCTTCAAGCATGATAGGTGCTTGAACAGCCCATTGTCCTCCACCTGAAGGAACAAAGAAGTTAACGATACCCGCACTAAGAAATGCAAAGAAATAGAAGGTAAAACCATTGGATATTCCAACGAAAGCCTCAGACATTACGGCTGCTAATCCTGAAGCAGTCATCATTCCCATAATACCAGCGTAGAACGGGAACTGAATGATAATTCCACTTGCACCTTTAACGGCATTCATGACAGACTCTAGGAATCTTCTAGGAGTGCCGTGGAACAGAATACCTAGGAATAAGAATAAGAAGTTAACAATGTTTAGATTTAATGCAAAACCGTTATTTGTAAAGTAATAAACTAAGAATGCAATTCCTAGTAACCCTGTTACGATTGAGACAATCACACTGTTTTCCAGACGATCTGCAGGAGTAGGTGCTTCTTTTTCAACAGTGTCTGCTTGAAGATTTGCCCCATCATCTAGTAATGATTTATCTACTGTAACAGTTTCCTCTTTACTAGGCATCATCATACGATTAAGAATCGGAAGGACGATAAATAGAGCAATAACGATGGCAACATTAAATGTTGCAAAAATGGTTTCGCTTGTCGGGATTAATCCGATTAAATCTTGCGAGAAATGACCTTCAGTTGCTATGGTCAACGGGATTGAGCCTGAAAAACCACCATGCCAAACAATAAATCCACTGTAAGCACTTGCGATAAGGAGGCGATAATCTACATTTTCAACCTTCTTAGCTAATTCTTTTGCAAATAGTGCCCCAATAACAAGACCAAAGCCCCAGTTAATCCAACTTGCGATAATAGAAATAATAGTAACAATAATAATAGCTTGACCAGGTGTTTTAGCGGTGCTTGCTAAGGCACCTAAACCTTTCTTAAATACGGGACTACTTGCAAGAACATAACCTGTTACCAATACGAGCACCATTTGCATTGAAAATGCTAATAAGCTCCAAAAACCATCTCCCCAGTACTGCACCATATTCATAACAGTGCTGTCTGTAAAAATCAGTCCTAAAATAAGTACGAGGAAACTCAGGATAACAACGAATAAAAATGGATCTGGTAAATAACGTTGCATCAACCTGTTAAAAAAACCAATCGTTGCCTTCATTGATATTTCTCCTTTCGAAAATAGTAACTGTTTCTATTACCTAGTACTATTTTGAGGTAATACAAAATATTCCTTTTTAACAACAAAAAGTTGGGGCCTGACCCCCAGTACGTTAAAGCTTTAACGCGCTGGGGGTCAGGCCCCATAGGACATAATTTAATCGAACCAGCCTTTCTTTTTGAACCAGACGAACATGCCTAAGCCAACGGTTAGCATGATGGAGAGGGTAAGGAAGTAGCCATAACGCCAGGTTAGTTCTGGCATGTATTCAAAGTTCATACCGTAGATACCTGCAATGAATGTTAGTGGCATGAAGATAGTAGTGATAACTGTAAGAACCTTCATTACCCTATTCGTTTGGTGTGAGTTGATTGATAAGTAACTGTCTCTAATATCATTTGTGACTTCACGATTCGAATCAATCATTTCGGATAGTTTTAATAAATGGTCATGTATATCTGAAAAGTACTCTCTTCTTTCTAGTAATTTTCCTAATCTCTCTGAGTTCAATATTCGATATAATAGGTCTCTCATTGGAATGACGGTATGTCTTAAGTGTAGGAATGAATGTCGAATGTCAAAAAGTTGCTGAAGTAACCTATCCATCGACTCTTTTTTTTCATTGTTCTCTAATTCATTCAGGCTGTCTTCTAATCTATAAATAATGGGAAAATAATTATCAACGATTTTGTCCAGAACATGGTAGAAAATTAAATATTGATTCCACTCACCAACACTTTTTGAAAAACTTAGCTTTTCCCAAACCTCTGAAATTTCAATTGATTCTTGATGATGGAAGGAAACAAAATAGTTCGCACCGACAAAGAAATTGATTTCTTCTTTTTCCTCATCTACAGAATGAAGGCTATGTACGACAAAAAAAGTAAAGTTCTCATAATAATCTAGTTTAGGACGCTGAAGCTTATGTATACAGTCTTCAATGGCTAGGGGATGAAAATCAAAGGAATGTTTTAATTCAAAAATTTCTTCCTCAGTAGGTTGGTCAAAGTCTACCCAGAACCAACGAATATTCGAAGCGGATAACTCTTGAAGAGGAAGCTCTTTTATTATTTGATTATCTGTTGTAACGGCAATGACGTTGATCATGTTTAGAACTCCTCCCTTTTTTAAAAATTTATCATATATCATCTTTTCTATCCAATTTTTGCTCAGATAGACCTGTTACAACTTTTGAAAAATAATTTAAGAATATTTAGACTTGTTGCTAAATATGATATATTTATTTCGATAGTCAAAATAAAATAGGGGGAATACAATGTCTGCTCAATTTTCAATCGAAGAGGTTCGAAGTCAATTTCCAGCACTTAAGCGTACGTATAATAGAAAACAAGTTGTTTACTTCGATGGACCTGGTGGTTCACAGGTACTGCAATCTGTAATTGATGCAATAAGTAATTATATGGCTAAAGGTGGAGCAAATCTTCACGGGCAATTCCCATCTAGCGTTGAAACAGAAGAGCACCTTGCAAATGCACGTCAAGCCATCGCTGACCTATTAGGAGCCAGTGCTGATGAGGTTGCATTTGGCCAAAACTCTACGAGTCTAGCTTTTTCCATTGCTCGTTCACTAAGTAAAACATGGGGAAGCGAAGATAATATTGTGGTTACAGAAATGGATCACCGCTGTAATGTTGATAGCTGGGTGAGTGCTGCAAATGATAAAGGAGTAGATGTGAGGTTTATTCCAGTTGATGAAGAGAAGTTAACTTTGGATCTTTCAAACTTAGATACGATTATTACTTCGAGTACGAAGCTAGTAGCAGTTACCTTGGCTTCAAACGCAGTGGGGACTATAACGGATATGAGAAGAATCAAAGAAAGAGCTGCAGAGGTCGGTGCAGTCGTTGTTATTGATGCAGTTCATGCAGTACCTCATACTGCGATTAATCGTGATGAAATTGGGGCAGATATCCTACTTTGTTCGGCATACAAGTTTTTCGGTCCACATGTAGGAATAGCGGTAGTTAAAAAGGATTTGTTCGAAAAGCTACAAGTCTATAAATTAAATCCTGCACCTACATATATACCTGATAAGCTTGAAACAGGTACACAAAACCATGAGGCGTTAGCAGCCATTCCTGCTGTTGTTGACTTTATTGCTAGTTTTGGTAGTGGTTCAACGGTACGCGAAAGGATTGTTAGCGGCTTTGAAGTGATTGGTGAGCATGAGGATAGGCTGGCGACAAAGATAAGAGAAGGGTTAAGCAAGCATAGAACGGTTACCCTTTACCAAGCAGATGAAGAAACTCGTAAAACACCAACGATTGCTTTTACAATTGAGGGCTATCAAGCAACCGAAGTATGTAAATGGTTGGCAGAAGAACATTCAATCTTTGCAGCAGATGGACACTTCTATGCAACGACTCTAGCTGATAAGTTAGGAATAAATCAAAAGGGTGGCTGGATACGAGTGGGGTTAGCGCCTTACAACAGCGAGGAAGAGGTCGATAGATTCCTAGAAGCCATCAACTCCTTAGTCTCTAGCAAACTTTCTGTATAGGGGCCTGACCCCCGGTGCGTTAATGTGGTAAAGCGACAGCCGGGAGATCAGGTTTTTTATTTTGTTTTTTGTTTGAGTGCTTCGTAGTTTAGTATTTGTATGTCGCGTTGGCCGTTCATGGTGATGATGTTTTCGTTGACGAAGGCAACAAGCTTACGGCTAATGGTTTCTGGGGTGGTTCCAATGAGTGTCGCAAGTACTTTTTTTGAAATGGGAAGTGAGAATGCGCCACCCGCAATGTTGATTTTCTCGCTGAATAAAAGAAGCACACTTGCTAAACGCTGTTCTACATCCAGCAGGCTTAGGAGACTCACCCATTCATCAGCCTGATGTAACCGTTCATTTAAAGCAAGAATGTAGCGAAACGACATATCAGGATTTCGCTGTATTGCTTTTAAGAAATCCTGTTTATGGATGGTACATAACTCGGATTGATCCAATGTTATCGCATTTGCATAATGGTTTTCTGTTTTTAACAAAGCCGATTGACCGAAAAAATCCCCAGGGAAAAGTAGACGGACGATTTGTTCTTTTCCATCCTCAGAAATTTTGGTAATCTTCACCAGTCCTTTGCCCACAATATATAGCGATTCAGAGGATTCGCCTTCTCTAAACACAAATTCCCCTTTGGTAAACTTCCGTAGGTGGCAAACCTTTTCGAGTACTTCTATTTCTTCAGAGCTCATTCCTTGAAAAATGGGAACAAGACGTATACAGCTATATTGATGGGTATAGGACATATCAATTCCTCCAATGTCCAATGAGGGACATTCATTATATTTATATTTTAAAAAAACTTGATTTGCATCAATGTTTTTAGCAAGCAACTTTTATACGATAAGGATAACTTAAGATTTAAAGGCTAAGAATGAGGGTATAGACATTATAAGGTATCATATAAAAACTCACATTCAAGATGTTAGTTGAATGTAATAATTATATACCAATCCTTTTAGGTTTAGGTCAGTAATTGACCTTTTGTAAAATTGGAGGCATGAAGCGATGAATCGTTTTAACAAGAATAGTAAGTGGGATAAATTTTATGGCCCCAATATGGGCTATTTATATGATGTATATGAACAATTTCAGGAGGACCCTGATTCAGTTGATGAATCCATGAGAAAATTATTTGAGGAACTAGGTGCTCCTCCGTTTCAGGAAGATAAGGAACAGGCTACTACTAATGTAGATGACATTCAAAAGATTATTTCAACGATGAAGCTCTTTCAAACCATACGGGTAAATGGACATTTAGAAGCGACGATCTATCCGTTTGAAAATAAATCTGGGGACAGTAATGAGTTGATAAACCCAGCTCGTTTTAACTTAACAAAAGAAGACTTAGTCCAAATTCCAGCTCACTATGTGTGGGAGGATAAACCTTCTTTTATAAAAAATGCATGGGAAGCTTATCTGCATTTGAAAAATGTATACACTAAGTCGATAGCTTATGAATTTGGCCATATTCAAGATGAAGAAGAAAAGAAATGGTTGAATCAGTATGTAGAGCAGAATGGGGTGTCGGCTAAGCTGTCCACTTCTGAAAAAATCACACTGTTAGAACGATTATTTCAGGTGGATAACTTTGAAAAGTTTTTACACAAAACGTTTGTAGGGCAGAAGCGTTTTTCTATTGAAGGAATTGATATGTTGGTTCCGATGCTAGATAAATTAATTCAAGCTGGAATCGAGGATGGAACGGAAAATATCATGATTGGTATGGCACATCGTGGCCGGTTAAATGTGTTGGCCCACGTGCTTGAAAAGCCATATGAGCTTATTTTTTCTGAATTTCATCATTCTCCAAACAAAGAACTTATCCCATCAGAGGGCTCTCGTGGGATTAACTATGGATGGTCTGGAGATGTGAAATACCACTTAGGTGCTAATCGAAAGGTGAAGGGTGAGAAAAATAATACCATTCACGTAAGTCTGGCAAACAATCCGAGTCATTTGGAATTCGTGGATCCAGTCGTTCAAGGTGTGACTCGCGCGTCTCAGGATAACAGAAAAACAACTGGATTTCCTGACCATGATAAGGAAGCTTCTTTTAGTGTGTTAATTCATGGAGATGCAGCATTTCCTGGAGAAGGCGTTGTTGCAGAAACGTTAAACTTAAGTAGATTAAAGGGTTATGAAACGGGCGGTACGATTCATATTATTGCAAATAACTTACTTGGTTTTACGACGAATTATACAGATTCACGTTCAACAAAATATGCAAGTGATCTGGCAAAAGGCTTTGAGATTCCGATTATCCATGTCAATGCGGATGACCCCGAGAGTTGCCTAGCTGTCATGATTTTTGCAACCAGCTATCGAAAAAGGTTCAAAAAGGATATCTTAATCGATTTGATTGGTTATCGTCGATATGGTCACAATGAAATGGATGATCCGAATGTAACACAGCCGAAGTTATATGACATCATCAATAAGCACCCTAGAATCGCAGAAAAATATGCAAATGAGTTAATTTCTGAAAGTGTCGTTTCAAAGAAAGATGCGAAGGAAAAAGAAGAGAGTCACATGAAGCATCTACAAGTGATTTTTGATGACTTGAAAGCAAAGGATGAAACCGATTTTAAAAAGCAGGCTGTACCAAAAGCAGTTGCTGAAGGATTGCCTGAAGTCGATACAACGGTGTCAGAAGGTCAGCTAAAATCAATGAATACCAATCTCTTAAAGTGGCCGAACACATTAAATGTCTATCCAAAGTTAGAGAAGATTTTAAAAAAGAGAGAAAATGCATTTGATGAGGGAAGTAAGGTAGATTGGGCTTTAGCAGAAACATTGGCTTTTGGTTCGATTCTTTCTGAAGGTGTACCAATACGCTTAACGGGTCAGGATAGTGAGCGTGGAACCTTTGCCCATCGTCATCTTGTGTTGAACGACCAAGAAACGAATGAAAAATATATTCCGTTACACCATCTACCAGAGGCAAATGCATCTTTTGCTATTTACAATAGTCCATTATCAGAGGTTGCAGTACTCGGGTATGAATATGGTTACAGTGTTCAAGCACCCGATGCCCTAGTCTTATGGGAGGCCCAATTTGGAGACTTTGTTAATGTGGCTCAAGTCGTTATTGACCAGTTCATTTCTTCAGGAAGAGCAAAGTGGGGGCAGAAATCGAGTCTAGTCATGCTTTTACCACACGGGTATGAGGGGCAAGGCCCTGAGCATTCGAGTGCAAGGATGGAGCGATTTTTACAATCGGCAGCTGAAAACAATTGGACGGTTGCAAACGTAACGAGCGCAGCTCAGTATTTTCATATTTTACGAAGGCAGGCAATGACTTCCATGATGGAGGAAGCAAGACCGCTTATTATTATGACACCAAAGAGTCTACTACGTCATCCGAAGTCTGGATCACCTGGTTCAGAACTCAGTAATGGCGGGTTCAAACCACTATTGGAGCAGGAAGGAACAGGTTCTAATCCTGATAAAGTGAAGCGACTTGTATTAAGCAGTGGAAAAGTTGCGGTAGACTTAGCTTCAAAAGTTGATGAGTATTCCTCTGAGGAATTGGACTCCGTGCATATTGCTCGAGTTGAACAACTGTATCCATTCCCTAGGGTAGAGCTAGAGAAATTGATGAAGAAATTTTCGAATTTAGAGGAAGTTGTATGGGTTCAAGAGGAGCCGAAGAACATGGGTTCATGGTTGTTTGTTCAGGCAATTTTGTCTGAGCTTGTATCTAAAGATGTAACGATAGATTATATAGGTCGACCGAAACGATCAAGTCCGGCAACAGGAGATCCACAGGTTCATAAACAGGAACAAGCGTGGATTGTTGAAAAAGCATTAACTGTTCATAAAGGTGGGGAAAATCAATGATTGAAATTACAGTACCAGAATTAGCCGAATCTCTAACAGAAGGAACAATCGGTGAATGGTTAAAAAAAGAGGGTGACTCCATTGAAAAAGGGGAAGCCATTCTTGAACTTGAGACAGATAAAGTAAACATTGAGGTTACTAGTGAGCATAGCGGAGTTATTAAGGAACTGCTTTTCCAACCCGGTGATACAGTGGAGGTAGGTCAAGTAATTGCTAGGTTAGCAGAGGGTGGAACTGGTGAGGTTACTGAAGAAGCAAATGATACTGAAAAAGCAGACGATACTGAAGAAGTAGAATCTGTAGAAGAATCAAAAACAGAAGAACCGTCAGCAGCTCAAGAGGATACAAAACGAAATCAACCCGTAGCATCACCTGCGGCTAGAAAAAGAGCAAGAGAATTAGGAATTGATTTAAATGAGGTTTCAGGGCGAGATCCTTTAGGGCGTCTAAGAGTTGAGGATGTTGAAGCTCATGAAAAGACAGCAGAAAAGGGAAGCGGAGCAAAGGAAAAGCCGACGTCAGGAAACGGAAAGTCTGTTGATAAAGAAACTAAATCTCAAATTGAAGATAAGGACGATAACATCGAAAGAATCAAAATGTCTAGAAGACGCCAAACCATTGCTAAAAGGTTAGTTGAGGCTCAGCATAGTGCGGCAATGTTAACAACATTTAATGAAGTGGATATGACAGCAGTCATGGATTTACGCAGCAGACGTAAAGAGTCCTTTTATAACAAGCATGGTGTGAAACTTGGGTTCATGTCATTTTTCACAAAAGCAGTAATTGGAGCTCTTAAGGAGTTTCCATTATTGAACGCAGAAATTCAAGGAGATGAGATTCTTCTTAAGAAGTTTTACGACATTGGAATAGCCGTGTCAGCGGAAGAAGGATTAGTTGTTCCAGTTGTTAGAGAAGCAGATAAATTAAGTTTTGCAGGGATTGAAAAAGAAATAGGGAACCTTTCTGAAAAAGCTAAAACGAATAAGCTAGGTTTACAGGATCTTCAAGGTGGAACCTTTACAATTACAAATGGTGGCATCTTTGGATCACTTTTCTCAACACCGATTTTAAATACACCACAGGTTGGGATATTAGGAATGCACTCAATCCAAAAACGTCCGGTTGTTGTAGATGACAATGATACTGTTAAGGTTAGACCAATGATGTACATTGCGCTATCATATGACCACCGCATTGTTGACGGAAAAGACGCAGTCCAATTCCTTGTACGAATTAAACAACTACTCGAAGACCCGGAAGACTTACTGTTGGAAGGATAAAATGTGATTAGGATGTCATTAGGGGCCTGACCCCCGGCGCTTTAAAGTGTTAACGCGCCGGGGGTCAGGCCCCATTTTTGTCAATTAAATTATTATACTTTTTCAGGTTTTAGATGTGTGTTCTTTTTATAGGTTTGTTTCTGCCATAGAAGGGTGATTGAGAATGTAATGGCCAGAAGCACCAATCCTAGGACGAAAGGATAGGTAATTTTTATATCATATAGCATTCCAGCAAGGGTTGGTCCTAAGACGTTTCCGATGCTCATATATGCATTGTTCATTCCCATTGCAAAGCCTTGTTGATCGCCTGCTAATTTAGAGATAAGGGTGTTCAATACAGGACGAAGAATAGATGTTGCAAGGAAAATAATAAGAGAAATCACAAAGAACATTGCGTAACTATTAGCAAACAGAGATAGGAAGAAGCCAAAAGCAGCAACTGCAATAAACATATTCAGTACCTTTACTTCTCCATAAGAACGAACAATACGGTCAACTACAAATAGTTGAACGATTACACTAACGATACCAGTAGATGTAACCATAAAGGCAATGTCTTGTGGAGTAGCTCCAAATTGATTGTCAACAAACAATCCTAAGACTGACTCATAAGCCATTAGTCCGAAACTCATAACCAAAGTGATAACGAGAGGGATAAAAAATGGCATTTTTACTGATTGAGCTAGTTTTTTTATCATTGGTTCATTTGCTTGTGGCATAGCAAAGGCGTGAGCGTTTTGTGTTCTTTCTGTTTCTTTTAAAACCAACATAGAGAATACCACAGACACAAGTGAAACGATTGCTGAGATTAAGAAAGGAAACTTTAATCCGAAATCTGCTAGAAAGCCTCCGATTCCTGGTCCCACAACAATTCCTAATGACATAGAAGCTGAAACCCAGCTATTGCCTTTCGCACGTTGGTCCAAAGTGGTAATATCGGCAACATAAGCAAAAATAGCAGGAATAAGTAAAGCTGCTCCAATACCGCCAATTACACGTGAAGCATACAACAACCAAATAGAATCAACAGCGTAAAATACGAACATGGAAAGGGTTAATCCGGCTAATCCGTAAATAATCATTTTTCTACGACCATACTGATCGGCCCATTTACCGGCTATAGGTGAGAAGATGAATTGTGCACCAGCAAAAATGGCAATCATTAAGCCAGCCGCTGTTCCACCTTGGTTAATCGAAACTAAGTATGCTGGTAAAATTGGAATAATAATTCCGAAACTACCAATCGCAATAAACATATTGATCATAAGAATGATCATCTTTTTTCGTTGATCTGCTGTCATCTGTG
The DNA here is from genome assembly GCA_014960805.1 of Cytobacillus suaedae. GTDB lineage: Bacteria > Bacillota > Bacilli > Bacillales > Bacillaceae_L > Bacillus_BV > Bacillus_BV suaedae. The sequence continues at coordinate 1,350,593 of CP063163.1, forward strand.
GCAGCCTCACTTTCTATTTAAACTGTAACATTAATTTAATTAAGAACTAATAAACATTATTATATGGTCATATAAATGTCAATGAAAACGCACTTACAAATTTTTACACAGGTATGGTTAAGGACTTTGGAATAGTAAAGCGGTGGTGCGGTGGGGGTCAGTCCCCCACTCCTTTAAAGCAACGGGGGACTGACCCCCGACGCTTTATAGCGGAAATGTGTGTTTTTTAAATAGTGTTCCTTAAATCTCAAATTGCAAGTTAATTGTGTTATAATATTCTGAAAAAGGAGGGGATGTTTTGGAAGAGGTAGAGGTTGTTAAGGCGATACAAGATGATTATCCTGAGGAATTTGCTTGGTGTTATGGGTGTGGTCGAATGAATGAAGCGGGTCACAAATTTCGTACAGGTTGGCTTGATGAGAGGACTGTAACCGTTTATAATCCAAAACCTGAACATAAGGCCATTCCAGGGTTTGTTTATGGGGGACTGCTTGCTTCCTTGATCGATTGTCATGGTACAGGTTCAGCAGCACTTGCCTTACATAGGAAAAATGGACATGAAGTTGGTGATGGGGCAGAACCACCACGTTTTGTCACAGGTTCACTTCACGTCGACTTTCTAAAACCAACTCCTGAGGGAGTTTCCTTAAAGGCTGTAGGAACTATCCACGAAATACACCCGAAAAAGTGGCGAGTGGAAACAGAAGTTTTTGCTGGGGACACTCTTTGTGCAAGAGGAGAAGTAATTGCAGTTGTGATGCCTAGTACATTTGTAGCGAAATAAAAAAGATGGCCTGAACCTCCAGTACTATTACTTTACTACTTTAACGTACTGGGGGTCAGGCCCCATAAGACATATGTTATTTTCGTATCACACCATGAGGTAAAACAGCATGTACACCTTTAACCCCATTAACAACTTGAGTGACTCGTAAATCAACGGCCACACTAGATAGAGCGGTAGCTTCTACTTTTGAAATACCATAAAATTCACTCATAAGTTTTACCATCTCATCTAGCGCAACGGCTGTTGCCTCATTTAAATCCTCATTAAATCCAAATGTTAGCCAGCCGGCAGGAGTGTTAGCTCTAGGCATTTCAAGTTGCATACCATCATGGATAATTAATGTAAAATCAACTAAATCCATTGCGCACTCAATGGCCGTTCCTGAACTTTCGCCATCTCCTTGTAATGCATGTCCATCCCCAAAGGAAAACAGTGCACCCTCAACAGAAATAGGTAAGAATAGGCTGCTACCCCGTACTAATTCCTTACAGTCAATATTCCCCCCACAATAACGAGGTGGTGGTGTAGAATGAGTTCCTGACTCTGCTGGTGCTACACCTAATAAGCCCATAAAAGGAGACAGTCCTACATGAAATTTTGTATCTCCAAATCGGCAGCTACCAGACATGGTTGTTGTATTGAGTTCCCAATCGACTTCTAGCTTTTCTTCATTCGTGATTCCTAGTTTTTCATTTTGCCAATTCTTCATTCCTCCAGCCCAGTTACGACCATACCAACCAGGAACGATTTCATTTAATCGGACTTCTAGAACCATACCTGGTTTAGCACCTTTTACAAAGATAGGTCCAACCATTGGGTGGCCAGGCTTCTCTTCGTTTACCGCTGACCGATAGATCTCTCGTTCAACCGTCTTAGAAGGTGAATAGCCCCACTGAATATCTGGAGTGGTTGCTTGAATTGTATCGCCCGACTCAACAGTTAAAATTGGTGTATATTCATTATTAAACGAACCGTGTAAATTTCCAGTTTCAAGATTAAGCTTATGTATCACACTACATCACTCCCCAAGTAGATTTATATATAGTATATATCCCATTTGGTTAAAGGGAAATATGTGAGTTGTGTCAGTGGGGGCCTGACCCCCGGTGCGTTAATGTGATAAAGTGAGCACCAAGTAAAAAGACCGCTAATTCTAGCGGTCTTGGCTTTGTTATTTTTTATTTTTTTGTGGAAGGCGTTTGCTTGGGTTACCATTTCCTTGACGTCTTCTGTTTGCTTCGTCTTTTTGCTTATTTTCACGTAGTCTTTCAACGTATTCTGATGTAGATTCCATTTCCATAAGAATATTCCTCCTTTTAAACGTACGTACTAATAATTTATCCAATATTGAATCTAGGCATACTTAGAGGGAGTAATTTTAAACCAATATCCACAAAGTTAATTTTTAAATTGAAGATATAGACATAGAAAATTTCGAGTTTTTAGGTAAGATAATTATTATAAACTAAAATTTAGGTCCCAATAGCAGGAAGGTGAAATAAATGAAAGTAGTCGTAGCCCCTGATTCATTTAAAGGAAGTATGTCAGCACTAGAGGTTTGCCAGTTTATGAAGGAGGGTGTTCTTCAAGTACTTCCTAATGCAAATGTGGTAGAGATGCCTATGGCTGATGGTGGAGAAGGGACACTTGAATGCTTCATAAATGGCACAAATGGCACCTTTTATGAAGAAGTTGTGTATGGTCCTTTGGGTCAGCCTGTTCAGGCAAAATGGGGCATACTCGGATCATTATAGGCCTAGGTGGGAGTGCGACGAATGATGGTGGCATGGGAATGGCAGCTGCTCTAGGGGTTAAATTTTATAATAAAAAAGGTGAAAGACTCCCATTAGGTGGGATTCACCTTGCGGATTTAGATGTGGTAAATGTAGATGAATTAGATTCAAGGGTAAAAAATATAGAGTTCATCATTGCCTCAGATGTAACCAATCCACTTTGTGGACCAACAGGGGCATCGTATGTCTTTGGTCCACAAAAAGGTGCCTCACCAGAGGATGTGAAGGAGCTTGACGTTGCACTAAGAAATTTTGCAGAAAAGGTCAAAGACTCCGTAGGTAAGGATATTTTACACGTTCCCGGAAGTGGTGCTGCAGGAGGACTAGGTGGTGGGTTAATGGCTTTTTTAGATGCAAAAGTCTCATCAGGAATTGAAATTATGATGAATACTTTAGGATTTGAAGAGCATATAAAAGATGCTGACCTTGTACTTACAGGGGAAGGAAGAACAGATGAACAAACCCTTTTTGGAAAGGTTCCAGTAGGTGTAGCCAGGGTTGCTAAGGCGCAAGGTGTGCCGGTCATCTGTATTTCTGGCAGCTTAGGTAGTGGGATAGAAGAGTTATATGAACAAGGGATTACTGCTATTTTTAGTATTATTGATGCACCGAATTCATTAGAAGAGATTTTTTCAAAAACAGGGAGTCTAATAAAAAGTACTACAAGTAATGTGATTCGATTGGTAAATGTAAAAGAACGAGACAGGTGATCCTGTCTTTTTTAATTTGACAGAGACATTTTTTTTGTGATATATTTATCTCGAATTAAAGATATTTTAAATAAAGGTAATTGACAGCTAATTAAAATGGGCATGAATATATGTAAATATGGTAAACAGGAGGAACTTCTATGAACGGATTAAAAGGAATACACCATGTGACTGCGATTACAAGTAGTGCAGAGAAAAACTATGAATTTTTTACCTATGTATTAGGAATGAGGTTAGTTAAAAAAACTGTGAATCAAGATGACATTCAAACGTATCATTTGTTTTTTGCAGATGATAAAGGAAGCCCTGGGACAGATATGACTTTCTTTGATTTTCCTGGAATTCAAAAGGGGTCGCATGGGACGAATGAGATCTCTAAGACTTCTTTCCGTGTTCCAAGTGATGCAGCCATTGATTACTGGGAGAAGCGTTTTGATCGCCTGGAGGTTAAACATACTGGTGTGAAAGAGCAGTTTGGTAAAAAGACGATCTCATTTGTTGATTTTGATGATCAGCAATATCAATTGATTTCGGATGAGAATAATAAAGGGGTTAAATCTGGAACACCTTGGGAAAAGGGACCAATACCTCTTGAATATGCGATTACTGGACTTGGACCACTATTCATCCGAATTGCAAACTTTGACTATTTTAAAGAAATGATGGAAAAGGTGTTACAGTTTAAGGAGATTGCACAAGATGGTGACTTTCATTTGTTTGAGGTAGGAGAAGGTGGAAATGGGGCACAGGTTGTTGTAGAGGATAACTCAACACTTCCACAAAGCTTCCAAGGCTTTGGAACCGTTCACCATGCAGCATTCCGAGTGGAAGACCGTTCAGTGATTGACGAGTGGGATCAACGTTTGCGTAGCTTTGGTTTTCAAACATCAGGCTTCGTAGATCGCTATTTCTTCGGTTCTTTATATGCTCGAGTTGCTCCACAAATACTTTTTGAATTTGCAACAGATGGACCAGGTTTCATGGGAGATGAGCCATATGAAACGCTTGGAGAAAAGCTCTCTCTACCTCCATTCCTAGAGCCGAAACGTGATCAGATTGAAAAACTTGTGCGTCCTATTGATACAGTGCGGAGTACGATTGAATTTAGAAAAGAATAAATTATGTCTTTCGGGGCCTGCCCCCCGGTGCGCTAACGCTTTAAAGTGGTGGGGGTCTGACCCCCGCTAAGTTAATACGTTAAAGCGCCGGGGGTCAGGCCCCGGTTTTATAGTTCGGTTGTTGAGAGGATGAGGTCTGTATGGATGTGTTTGGATTTTAGTGTTTTTTGAAGTGTTTCTAGTGATAGGTTATCAATCTTAAGTAATTGTCCATCTTTGTTGAACATATAGACATAAAAGTTAGTATTGAGCTTGTTTAGAAAAACGTGTAAGTTCGTTCCTGCTTTTTGAAGGTAGATGCTATCAAACTCAATAATACCTAGAAGATGTTTGCTGCTTTTAATGGTTTGTTCCATTCCCTCAAGTACCAATGCTTCATAGCCTTCTACGTCAATTTTAAAGAGAATTCGTTCTTTCTTCAGATTTACTTCTCTTAGAATAGAGTCCACAGTAATGGTTGGAACCACTTTTTTCTCTACTTTTTCATAATTAGTAGCATTGCCTGATGAAGTGCCTGACCAGTTTTTATCGATGTAAAAGGATTGTGTTTGTTGTTCTCGATTCGTAGCAAAAGCGTGTATGATGTTGAATTGTGACTTATTTGGATGGTTCTCTAAGGATTTGTCTATATAGCTTAAAAGCTGTTCGTTTGCTTCTATACCATATATTTTCGTTGATTTCGGATATTTCACTGTAAACAGATATTCACCGTAATTGACGCCAACGTCTAGTACGATTGTTGGAGAAAAAGAATGAACAGAACTTACCCAAAAACGAGCGAGTCCTTCTTGAATCATGCCATTCCGAATGAGAAGTGCTCTTCCTCGGTTTTCTTCAGGGTTAATATGCAAATCAAAGGATGAAGGTAGCTTAATAGAAGATGGTAATTTTTCAAAATTAATCGTTTTATATTTTATGAAAAGCCCTACATTAACTAAATGTTTCCAGATTTTTGGATACCTTGACCAAACTTTAGTAACAAAAGGCATTTCAACTATGTTTCTATATAAATTACTCATATCCAAATCCTCCTTTTGCAAGTGTATATTTCTATCATAATGGACGTATATGAATTCTACGTTAAGCTAATTTAAATTTTTAAACGTGTAAAATAGTGCAACTACGCTTGTTGAATGAATTCTGTAAATTTTCTACCAAATTCCTTTACTCTTTTCAAAAGAACTTTTACATAAGATTCATATTCTCATCACAATTCCTCCTTACAATAAAAGTAACTAAACGATAAGGAGCTACTAGAATGATAACGAAATGGGTCAACCATCTGCATCATTGGGAATGTGGTTTGTTTCTTTCATTAAACAGTCGTTTTGATCGTCAACATCTTAATTTGTTTTTTCGCCAAATCACTCATTTGGGTGGTGCTAGATTTACAATTAGTATCACGATTGCTCTTATTCTTATTTCATTTATGCCTTTAAAGATGTGGGCAATTGAAAGTGCCGTAGCTCTTGCGACAAGTCATATGTTAGTAAGTTTCATTAAGAAACTTTACCCGAGATCTCGCCCTTATCTTTCTGTTACTCATGCTAAAGTGGTGGATAACCCTCTAAGAGATCATTCTTTTCCATCAGGTCATACGACAGCCATTTTTTCACTAATTACTCCTTATGTCATTCATATGCCAATCTTAGCAATCTTTCTGTATCCACTTGCCTTGCTTGTAGGGGCATCCCGTGTATTTTTAGGATTGCATTATCCCTCAGATGTATTGGTAGGCTCCGTTATAGGAACATTATTTGGTATTTTAGTAGTCTTTCTTTTATAAAAAATTGCTAAAAAACATAGGAGGGAATAGGATGAAAATTGCTATTTTTACTGATACTTTTACTCCTCAAGTTAATGGTGTTGCCAGAACGTTTCAACGCTTAGTTGACTACCTAGATCAAAATAATATTGAGTACCGCTTGTTCGTTCCGGAAGCCAAAGAAGAGGACCTCTATTCAAATCAAATCTTCAGGTTTGCAAGTCTTCCTTTTTTCCTATACCCAGAATGTAGATTGGCCCTCCCGAATGTTTTTCATATAAAAAAAGAATTAGAGCAATTTCAGCCAGACCTTATTCACATCGCCACACCATTTAACATGGGGCTAACTGGTTTATTTTTAGGAAAAAAGTTAAACATTCCAATTGTGGGCTCCTATCATACTCATTTTGACCGCTACTTAAAATACTATGATTTGCAATTTCTTTCTAAATGGCTGTGGAGATATATGAATTGGTTTCATCGTTCTTTTCAAAAAACATTTGTACCTTCATTCGAAACAAAGGATGAAGTTGAACGAAATGGCTTTTCAAATGTACATATATGGAGCAGGGGTGTTGACTGTGAAAAGTTTAATCCTTCCTTCTCATGTCTTGGTGTTCGAGAAAAGTATGAGATAAAAGCTCCCTACATCGTTAGTTACGTTGGTCGATTAGCACCTGAAAAAGATATAGATGTATTAATGAATACTGCAGAGCAATTGCCGTTAGAGGTACAAAGTAAAATCCATTGGCTCATTGCCGGAGACGGTCCATTGTATGAAGAGTTACAGAAATCAAAACCGCCAAATATGACTTTCACAGGATATCTAAAGGGAGATGAGTTAGCTGAAATTTACTCAGTCTCGGATTTATTTGTTTTTCCATCAAGCACAGAAACCTTTGGGAATGTAGTTTTAGAAGCACATGCAAGTGGAACGGCAGTTGTTGGAGCAAGGGCAGGTGGTGTTCAGGAAATTATACAACACAACCAGACAGGATTGTTATGCGAACCAGGCAATGTCGAGGAATTTGCCGCGAATATAAGTAAGTTAATTATGAACCCCATTCGTATGAGAGAGATGGGACTAAACGCAAGGAATTATGCTAAAACACAGTCGTGGGATTCAATTTTCGCCAATTTGTTACTTAATTATGAGGAAGTTATTAACCCAAAACACGAGGCAACGAAGAGTAGAGTTGCTAATCTGTGAGTGGAGGTGAGAGGACAAATGAGGAAAATTTCGATCGTTGGAACAGGCTATGTGGGCTTAGTAACAGGTGTGTGTCTTGCTGAGATAGGACATCAAGTTACTTGCATTGATAGTAATGTAGAAAAAATCTCAATCTTACTCAATAGAAAATCACCGATTTACGAACCTGGTTTGGATGAATATATTCAAAGGAATATGAATGAGGAGCGTTTGTCCTTTACCACGAGCCACCGTGATGCATTTAAAGATGTGGAAGTGATTTATCTTGCGGTTGGTACTCCACAGAATAGCGATGGATCCGCCAATTTGGACTACATTTTTCAAGCTGCCCGGGAAATTGGTGAACATGTTTCAGGTGAAATCATTGTCGTTGTAAAAAGCACTGTACCAGTAGGAACGAATGATAAAGTTAAACAGTGTATCGAGGAAAATGCACTAAATTCATTAAAGATAGAGATCGTGTCTAACCCGGAATTTTTAAGGGAAGGTCATGCGATCTATGATACGTTCTATGGAGACAGAATTGTAATAGGTGCATCTAGTGAGAGAGCTGCGAAAGTCATTGCAGGAATCAATGAACCTTTTAATATACCAATCATTCATACTGATGTAAAAAGTGCTGAAATAATCAAATATGCATCGAATGCATTTTTAGCAACGAAAATAAGTTTTATCAATGAAATCTCAACCATTTGTGAAAAGGTTGGAGCAAATATCGAGGATGTAGCTTATGGAATGGGTCAGGACTCAAGGATAGGTTCTCAATTTTTAAAAGCGGGAATAGGATACGGTGGATCTTGTTTTCCAAAGGACACAAAGGCACTTGTTCAAATTGCAGGAAATGTAGAGCATTCATTTGATTTACTTGAGTCTGTTATTCGAATTAACAACAAACAACAACTAAAACTTGTTGAAAAAGCATTGCTCCGATTTGGTAGTTTAAAAGGGATGAAAGTGGCTTTACTAGGTTTAGCATTTAAACCAAATACGGACGATGTACGTGAGGCCGCATCAATTGTATTGGTGGAACGTCTTCTTGAAGAGGGGGCGCAGGTTACGGTTTATGATCCTGTTGCTATGGATAATGCTAGAAAAGTGCTGAAGGATCAGGTAGACTATGCGAATAGTTTGCATGAGGCGTTGGATCTCGCAGATATGGCGTTTATCGTGACAGAATGGGATGAAATTAAGGAGTTTCCACTTGAAGAGTTTGAAAAACTAATGAATACACCGATTGTGTTTGATGGGAGAAACTGTTACAGACTAGAAGAAGTCGAACAATACGCAATGGAATACCATTCGATTGGTCGTGCAATGGTAAAGGCCCCGCAACTAACATTGTAACGTGTTAGTTGCGAGGCCTTTTGGAATTCTCTATTTAACTTCAGTTGATTTTATAAGTTTAATTGAAGCTGCCAGGTCCTTTGCATCTTCCATATTGTTCACCATGTTACCGTTCTTAATTTCCTTTTTAGCTTTCTCTTTTTCTTCCTTTTCACGGTTCTTTTTCGTTAATGGGTTCTCTAGTTTTTTCTTATCAAGGTAGTCATCGATCTGACCAGCGCCTAATCCTTCATTAATCATCTCATCAATTTGTTTTTTCTTCTCTGCCATGATCATATCACTCTCCTTATTATAATAGATACCCGATATTATTAAGGATAAACATAAATGTGTATTTTTTTCTTATGGGTCCTGACCCCCGGTGCGTTAAAGCTTTAACGTGGTGGGGGTCAGGCCCTAGGTTTTTGTGATAGAATAATAGGAGAGTTTTGTTAATGGATGGTGTACGTATGCAGGAGAAGAAGAAGTTAAAAGAGGTTGATTTGTATAAGCCAATACAGCAGTACTTTTCGAAGGAAGGGTATGATGTGTATGGTGAAGTGAAGGATTGCGATATAGTTGCCGAAAAAGGGGAGGACTTGGTTGTAATCGAGTTGAAGCTTACCCTTAGTGTAGATTTACTCGTACAAGCCGCAAAACGGCAAAAGCTTACTGACCAAGTGTATATTGCCATTCCAAAGCCAAAGTACCGAATTCCAAGTAAGCGCTGGACGGATCTGTGTCACTTAATTCGAAGATTGGAATTGGGCTTAATCGTCGTTTCTTTTTCGGGAAACCGTAAAAAAACGGAGATTATTTTACATCCAACTCCATTTGATCGTCCAAAGAGCATGAGACAAAATAAGAAAAAAAGAGAATCAATTGTTAAAGAAATCAGTGGGAGAAGTGCTGATTATAATATAGGTGGCAGTAGTAAAACGAAAATCATGACAGCATACAAGGAAAATTGTATTCAAATCGCAAGTTATCTTGATCACTTTGGTCAGCTAGCCCCAAAAGATTTGGTGAAAATGGGAACTGGAGATAAGACCTCGTCTATTTTAACGAAGAATTATTATGGATGGTTTGACCGAATAAAAAGAGGAACATATCAAATTAGTGAAAAAGGAAAGCTAGAGTTAAAGGAATTTCCTGAACTTGTTACTTATTATGTTGAAAAGATGACTAGTGAAAAATAAAGGAAATATCAAGTATCTTCCCGAATAAAAATGGTATCAAAAAATTAGGGGAAGTTGAAATGAACAAAAGACATGAAATACTATTCACTCAATTAGAAACATACCGGAGCTATGTAGTAGGGGTTGCAGGAACTGTTACTCCGGAGCAAGCAGAGATCATCCCAAGCGGTTTTAAAAACAATATTAGATGGAACCTTGGTCATATTTATCTAGATCAATTTTTATGGATTACAGCAGTTACAAAAGAGAAAGCACCTGTACCTGAACAGTTCAATGGGTGGTTTGGTTATGGATCTTCTCCGGAAAACTTTACAGACAAAACACCAACATTTGAAGAATTACTCGAGTTGTTAAAAGACCAGCCTAACCAAATAAAAGAATTATATGGAGAAAGACTCGAAGAAGAATTTGCCCCAACAGAAATGGGAATGCACACGGTAGAACAAGTACTAATTCGTACTATCTTCCATGAAGGAATGCATTTGCAGACAATTCTCGATTTGAAGAAACTATTGTAAGGATTGGGGCCTGACCCCCAGCGCGTTAATACTTTAACGCAGCGGGGGTCAGGCCCCATTTTATTTAATGAGAGAGTATACATTAGTATCGTGTGGGATCCCATTTTGATACATATAGTTTCGTAGAATGCCTTCTTTTTCAAAGCCGAGCTTTAGTAATAAATCATTAGAAGGTTTATTATCAATGAAAACGACAGCACCAATACGAGTTAATTCTAATTCTGTCATGCCATACGAGATCACTTTTGAAACCGCCTCTGTGGCAAAGCCTTTTCGCCAATGGTTAGGGTGGAGTTCGTAACCAATTTCTGCTCGTTTGTGTTTAGGAGACCAAGCATTAAAGCCGATCGTTCCTATGAGTGTTGATGTTCCTTTAATTTGAATTCCCCAGCGAATCCCTCGTTTTTCTTTGTAGTTTTTATCAAAAAAAGTAACAAACTGGTGGGCTTGTTCTATATTTGTCAGTGTTTCTTGTCCGTAGTACCTTGTGACTTCTTCATTTGAAAAGAGGTCATAGATATTTTGTGCATCTTCTAGGTTAATTTCTCTTAGTTGAAGCCTGTCAGTTTCTAAAGTAGGAAACATTCTTACACTCCTTTATTTACTTGGTAGTACTATTGTTCAAGAATGGTAAGGTAAATTCCTTTATATTTTGGTAGAAAATTACATGAACTTAGCTGTATAAAGTGGTAATGTAGTAAATAGGGGACTGGGAGAGGAGGAACTTCAGCCAATGAATATCATATTCATCATTCTATTTTTACTAGGAAGTTATTACTTATTACACTATCGATTAAACTTAAAAAAAGCAGCCGACACTTCTAAGAATGCACTATATCCCAAAACGGAGGATGAGTTTAGTACCATTCTCTTGCCAAATGAGTATAAGGAAATGGAACCTCTAACGAAAGATGCAAAGTCATATCGATATGTAAAGTGGGGGACGTGGGTAGCTTTATTTCTTTTGGTGTCTTTATTAATGGTTGTATTATCTACTGATTGGTTTGAATCTTCGGCTTTCACCGTGGTGTACTTGTTTATAGCAATCATAACTGCGATTAGACATCGAGGGAATTTATTTATTTTAGAAAAGGGCATTATTCTAAATGGAAAGTACTATTCTACGAATCAAATAAAGCACTTTGAAACAGAACAAATTATTAAATGGCACGAGCTTTATGGACTGCATTCAAGGATCAATAATGCCTATAAACTTTCAGTTAAACTAAAGAATAACCTGTTCCAGCCGAGTTTCGTTGTTATTGAGGATAAAGATCATCTCGAGCGCATAACAAAATTTCTTGAACAACTAGACATTCCTGAAAAAACAAAAAGGCCTGACACTACGGCGCGTTAACACTTTAACGCACCGGGGGTCAGGCCCCAAAGTTTCACTTTAGTTAGAAAAGATTTCATGAATATTACCATCTGGATCAGCAAAGAAAGCAGTGGTTTGGCCCCATGGCATAGTAGCTGGTGCTTTCACAGGTGTAGCACCTTTTGAAATAATTTCATCAAATGTCTTTTGAACATCTTCTGGAGATTCACAAGGAAAAGCAAGTTCAAAGGCTTGTCCACTTTTCGAATCCTTATAAGAGGGATGCCCTCCTGTTACCCCTGTCATAATCTCTCTATTACAAATAGCAAACCGAACACCTTCAGATGAAAATTCAACATAATTATCCATATCATTTTTTATTTCAAAACCAAGAACCACATTGTAAAAGTTTTTCATCACTGGTACATCATTGGTCAATATTGTTATTAATGAAATTTGTGCTTTCATAGTTTCACTCCATATCAATTTTCAATTTCGTTAGAACTTCATTTACATAATAACCCAAAAGTGTCGCTAGCTTCAATTTATTTTGGGGCCTTATTTTGGGGCCTGACCCCCGGTGTGTTAACGCTTTAACGCACCGGGGGTCAGGCCCCGTTCGACATAATTGCAGGATTTAGAAGATATTAGGAGAATTAGAGATAGGGGGGAGATTTTGCATTCGTTAAGTTATATATTGGGGGAGATGGTCAAATGTTAAACAAAGTATGTGTAGTTACCGTAAAAGTAGATAACATCCAGGCAGCAATCGAGTTTTATACAAATGTCTTGGATTTCAAAGTTTCAAAGTATTATGGTGAAAAGATTGTTAGTTTACAACATGAAGCGGTTCCGATTGTTTTAGAAGAGTCGGAAATTCAAAAGGAAGACAAAGGCCAGGGTGTATTATTAGGCCTGCTTTCAGACGATATTGATAAAGACTTTTCCGATTTGAAAGCCAAAGGGGTAAAGGTTCTTTTTAATGAGCCAAAACCTTGTCCTCCTGGTCGTTTTTTTGTAATTGAGGATCCTGCCTGCGGGTAATGAAATTGAAATTGTGCAATTCTTATAGAGGTGTGGAACGATATGTTTTATGAAATGACAGTACAAGTTAGAGTGTCTTCAATGATAGAAGGACAAAAGTGGTATAAAACGTTATTAAATAGAAAGCCAGACTTTGTGCCACATGAAGGCTTTGCTGAATGGGAGCTTTTTCCTGGTTGCTGGTTACAGGTTGCTGAAGGTACACCATCAGAGGGAAGTGGTCCGATTCGACTAGGTGTAAAAGATATAAATGTTGAGCGTGATCGGTTAGTAAGTGAGCTTGGGATTGAAAGGTTTGAGATTAATGGTCGGAAAGAAGTCCCGGTAAAATGGGCAACGTTTTCAGACCCTTGGGGAAATATGATTGGATTTTTTGAATATGTAAACCGTGAGGAAATGGAAGAAAAGATAAGTAGATTGAATTAAACTCTTGGACATGATTCTATCTTGTAGGATTATGTCTTAATTTGTTTTATGAAAATTTCCACTATTTAGTACATTTATATTACAAATGTTACAAAAGTGGAGGTATTTATGAAACGAGTATTATTTATTCTTGTATCATCTCTAGTCATTTCTGGTTGTGTACCAGAAAAAGATTTAGAGAGTAGTAGTACAAAAGTTGTGAATGATGAGAAGCCAATTGAAGTAAATAAAACAGAAGAAACTGCTAAAGTAGAAGTAACTGAAGTGGATTGGAAAGAGGCTGTAGAAAATCCAGAGTCTTACAAGGTAACAGGTAATATAAATGTTTTAAAAGATTTCCCTATGAAAGAACTGAACCGTAAGCGTAACATTTGGGTTATGCTTCCTGATAATTATGAAGAAAGCACAACAGCTTACCCCGTTTTTTATATGCAGGACGGACAAAGTTTATTTAAGTCAGATGATGTTGAATGGCAGGTTGACGAAGCTTTAACCACTCTTTATTCAGATAAAAAAGTACAAGAGATGATTATTGTCGGCATAGAAAGTGATCCCAAAACAAGGTTTAGTGAGTATGGGCCATGGAAAAATGCTGAAGGGTTAGGGGGAGAAGGAGAGCTATATGTTAATTTTATCACGAAAGAACTTAAGCCTTACATAGATTCTCACTACAGAACCTTACCGGATAAAGCTAATACGGGAATTGCAGGTGCCTCAATGGGAGGTTATATTTCCTTATATTCAGCTGCTAAATATCCGGAGGTTTTTGGAAAAGTCGGAGCTTTTTCGCCAATCATTGCTTTTGCAAAGTTTGAATACATGGACTTTTTTAAAAATGCGAAATTAGACAAGGATTTAGTTGTTTATATGGATATAGGTGAGAAGGAAACGAATTTTCCGGGTGCAGTCCCTAATGTTGAAGAAATGAATGAGCTTCTTTTAACACTTGGTGTTGAAGAGGCAAATATCAAACTAATAATTGATCCAGAAGGAACACATAGTAAAGATTCGTGGCAACAAAGATTTCCGGCAGCGATTGAATGGTTAGGGATTCAGTAGAAAAATAAATCAAGTACAAGGACCGTCTACTCAGCGGTTCTTTTTTTATGGTCTCTTTGTGCTTATAAAAAAATAGATTGCCATATAAGAAATAGCATGTTATTGTATCAAATGTAACTACATAAATCGTAATTATTACGATTTACTAAATTTGGAATAACATAGAGTTTACGAATTATTATAGATTTTTTTAGTTTTTAAATCGTAATAATTTCGTTTTAAGGAGAGGTTTTATTTTATGAAAAAAGTACCTGTAACAGTGTTGAGTGGATATTTAGGTTCTGGTAAAACGACCTTATTGAATCATATTTTACAAAACAGAGAAAGCAAGAAAGTTGCCGTAATCGTGAATGATATGAGTGAAATTAATATTGATGCTTCACTTGTAAAGCAAGGTGGATTTAGTCGTACGGAAGAAAAACTTGTTGAAATGCAAAATGGCTGTATATGCTGCACGCTAAGAGAGGACTTAATTAAAGAGGTAGAAAAGCTTGCAAAACTAGGTGATATTGATTATATCGTCATTGAGTCTACAGGCATTAGTGAGCCTGTTCCAGTCGCTCAAACATTTACATATGTTGATGAGAATCTGGGAATTGATTTATCAGAGTTTTGTCGTCTAGATACCATGGTAACCGTTGTGGACGCGAATCGTTTTTGGCACGATTTTGCATCAGGAGAAACGTTGTTAGACAGAAAAGAAGCAACAGATGAAACGGATACTAGAGAAGTTGTGGATCTTTTAATCGACCAAATTGAGTTTGCAAATGTGATTTTGTTGAATAAAATCGATTTGGTTGCAGCTGAAGATGTTGCCCAGTTAATGGCTGTTATTCAAAAGCTAAACCCGGATGCTAAAATCATTGAAACCGACCACTCTCGATTGGCTCTCGAGGAAGTTCTAGACACGAGAATGTTTGATTTCGAGAAAGCTAGCCAAAGTGCGGGTTGGATTAAGGAGCTAAATCATGAACATATTCCAGAAACAGAGGAGTATGGAATTTCATCGTTTGTTTACCGAAGAAGAAAACCATTTCATCCTGAGCGTCTAATGAATTGGTTAGAGGATTGGCCGGTTGATGTTGTTAGGGCAAAAGGGTTTATATGGGTTGCAACAAGAAATAATATTGCGGGTCTACTATCACAAGCTGGGCCTTCCATCATGCTACAAGGTGCAGGTGAATGGGTGGCTGCTTATCCAGAGCATGAAATGCAGCAGATTTTAGCCGAAGAACCTGAATTAAAAGAAAAATGGGACGATGTTTATGGAGACCGGATGATTGAGTTAGTCATGATAGGTATTGACATGAACCAAGAGGAAATTGAAAAGTCATTAGATACTTGTCTTCTGACTACTGAGGAACTTAAGGAAGATTGGCAATCCTTTCACGACCCTCTACCATCATTTATTGTGACAGAATAATGTCTTTTGGGGCCTGACCCCCGGCGCGTTAAAGCTTTAACGCATCGGGGGTCAGGCCCCCTTTTTTGTAAATTAAGTAACAAAGTATTTCAAATTGTAATAATTGTGTTGCAATTGTAAAATCTTTGTAATATATTAGTAACATACAAATATTGCCTATTAAGTATTATTCTGGTTGAATAGTAATCTTTTAGGCATATCCCTAAAATAGTAGCCTGCTATGTTTACCCCCTATCTAAACATATATGGGTTGCATGAAATACGGATAAACGCTAGGTTAGTTGATTTAAAGAAATCTACTAACCTAAGGTCTACCGTTAGTTATTTTAAAAGTAAATTATATATGGGTTGACGTAACCTCATTTGTTTACCCCCAAGCTAAACATAAAGGTTACATTATATAACCAGAGAATGACTTAGGAAGTAACGTGTAGCGAGTTCTGTTGGTGCTTCTTCTTGCCTTCTAGGTCATTTTCATAAAATGAATTTTACAATACATACTTTTTCTAGCAATCAATAGATCAACTTAATAAGAATAGAGCTTTTCAGACTCCCTAGGTGGTGTTTGAACTAATAGATAAGGTTTAGATGCTTATCAGTATTTTTTCTCAAAGTGAGTTATAGTTTCTATTTCATAAAAAGGTGGGATTACATTGGAATCAATGCTCGAAGTAAGAAACCTTAAGACAGGTTTCAAGATTGACGGTGATTTTCATCATGCAGTGGATGATGTTTCCTTCTCGGTTAAGCCGCGCCAAATTGTCGGAATAGTTGGAGAATCAGGGTGTGGAAAAAGTGTAATGTCTTTATCCATCATGAATCTTTTACCAAAAGGAGCGGGGAAGATTTCCGATGGAGAAATCATTTTTCAAGGGAAAAACATAGAAGGCTTATCCGAAAAAGAAATGAACAGCATTAGAGGAAAAGATATAAGTATGATTTTTCAGGAGCCAATGACTTCCTTGAATCCGGTTTTTACGATTGGTTTTCAACTAGAAGAAATCATGTTAAATCACATGAATATTACAAAAAAAGAGGCTCGTGTTAAAGCTATTAATCTATTAAATGATGTTGGGATTTCAAGACCAGAAAAAATCGTAGATGAATATCCACATCAATTATCTGGTGGGATGCGTCAAAGGGTTATGATTGCGATTGCCATTGCCTGTCAACCTAAACTACTTATCGCTGATGAACCAACAACCGCACTAGATGTAACTGTTCAAGCACAAATACTTGAGCTTCTTAAAAAGATTCAAGATAAAAATGATATGTCGATTATTTTAATTACGCATGATCTTGGTGTTGTAGCTGAGATGTGTGATGAAGTGATTGTTATGTATGCTGGAAAGGTTGTTGAGCGTACTTCAGTGGAGCATTTATTTTACAATCCAAAACATCCTTATACCAAGTTGATGATGGGGTCCATTCCTAGAATTGATGAAGCGGTTGATGAATTGGCAACGATTAAAGGAATTGTTCCTTCATTAAAAAATATGCCACGAGTAGGTTGTCGTTTTGCTGAACGTTGTCCGTCTGCTAAAAGTGACTGTATGTCAGTGACACCAAGACTTGCTAAAGTTGAAACTGGTCATGATGTTGCCTGTTTACTTTACGAGGAGAGCTATCCTCTAGAAAAGGTTGGTGTATAAGATGAGTCAAACGACACAATCTAAGAATCTATTAGAAATTAAAAATTTAAAAACGTATTATCCGATTAAAGGTGGATTTTTAAGGAGAACAGTAGCTCATGTTAAAGCAGTTGATAATGTCTCTTTTGAAATTAAAAGTGGTGAAACATTAGGATTGGTAGGAGAGTCTGGTTGTGGAAAGTCAACAACAGGCAGGACGATTTTACGATTACTAGAGCCAACGGATGGACAGATTCTATTTGATGGAAAAGACATTACAAATTTAAGAGGCAAGTCGTTACGAGATATTAGAAGAGATGTTCAGATGGTGTTTCAGGATCCTTATGCTTCATTAAATCCGATGCAAATGGTTGGTGACATTGTTTCGGAACCCATTATGAATTTTACAAATAAATCATTGAAGTCTCTAAAAAGTGAAGTCATGGAGTTATTAAAAAAAGTAGGATTACCTGAGGATGCTTATTATAAATATGCACACGAATTTTCAGGAGGGCAAAGACAAAGAATTGGGATTGCCCGTGCACTTGCACTTAGGCCGAAACTAATCATTGCAGATGAACCTGTTTCCGCGCTAGATGTATCTGTTCAATCACAAGTTCTTAATCTATTAAAAGAGTTACAAGATGAATTTGATTTGACGTTCTTATTCATTGCCCATGACCTTAGTGTGGTAAAGCATATGAGTGACAGAATTGGTGTGATGTATCTAGGGAATATCGTAGAAATTGCTGAAAAGGATAGCATTTATAGTGAACCATTGCATCCATATACACAAGCCCTAATCTCAGCAATTCCTGTACCAGATCCAAGAAAGAAGAGTAACCGAATTGTTTTACAGGGCGATGTACCAAGTCCGGCTAATCCACCAACTGGTTGTCCGTTCCATCCTAGATGTGCTCAAGCAATAGCGGAGTGTTCAGCCTCAAAACCACAATTAAGGGAGGTGAGGCCAGGACATAGAGTCGCTTGCCACTTATATTAAAAAAATATAGAAACTAGAATCTTAGGGGGAAAATTATGAAAAAGTCAGCATTATGGACAATTGTACTTATGCTAGTAATGTCTTTATTCCTAGCAGCATGTAGTGGAAACGAAGAACAAAATTCAACAGATACTCCAGAAAAAGAAAAAGAAACACCTGCAACAACTGAAACAACACCGGAATCTATTGAAGGTGGAGTGGTAACATTTGCAGTTGATACAGCACCAGAAGGCGTATATGATCCCGCGTATTCAGGAAGTGCTGTAGATAGTAACATTCAAAGCTTTATGACAGAAGGTATTTATGGTACTAACGAAAAACTTGAGTATATTCCAAACATCGCTTCTTGGGAAATTAGTGAAGATAAATTAACGTATACATTTACTTTCAAAAAGGGCGTAAAATGGCATAACGGTGAAGAGGTAACTGCAGAAGATTATGCATTTGCTCTAGAAACACTTGCACACCCTGATTATGATGGTCCTCGTTTTGTGAATGTTGAGCACGTAAAAGGGGCTACTGCTAAAAAAGATGGTAAAGCAGAAACAATTGAAGGTCTTGAACTTGTTGATTCACATACACTTAAAGTTACATTTGAAAAAGTAAGAATCAATAACTTAGAAAATCTATGGGCTTCTCCAATGCCTAAAAAGCATTATGAAGGAATTGCTGTAGCTGATTTAGGAGAATCTCCACAAGTTCGTGAAAACCCAGTTGGTTTTGGGCCGTTTAAAATTAAAAAAGTTGTAGCTGGTGAGTATACAGAACTTGAGCGTTTTGATGATTACTGGCAAGGAAAGCCGAAGCTTGATGGCATTATCGTAAAAGTAATTGACCCATCTTTAGCGACAGGTGCATTCCAGAATGGCGAAATCGATATCATGGAAATTCGTCCACAAGCAGTAAAAGAACTTGAAGCTCTTCAAAATGTTCGTGTAGAAGAAACAACAGGTACAGCTTACTCTTATATTGGATTACGTTTTGGTCACCGTGACCAAGAGACACGTAAAAACGTAGCTGATTTTGATAAGTTTAACTCTAAAGAATTACGTCAAGCATTAGTTTATGCAATCAACCGTCCTGCAATGATTACAGCATTCTTAGAAGGAAAAGCAAAAGTGGCTAATACACCAATTCCTCAGGTGTTCTGGATTGCCGCTGACGAAGCTGAATTAAATCAGTATGAGTTTAACCAAGAGAAAGCAAAAGAGCTTTTAGCTTCAGCTGGATATAAAGATGTTGATGGAGATGGATTTGTTGAAGATCCACAAGGTCAACCATTCAGCATTTCATTTGGTCACTATGCAGGTCCTGCAGCATTTGAAGGTCGTTCTCAAGCGATCATCCAAAGCTGGAATGACATTGGTATTAAAACTACATTAGCAACAGGGTCATTAGTAGAGTTCAACCTTTACAATGAAATGAAAGACAATGATGATGCAGCATTAGAAGCATTCTTCGGAGCATGGTTAACAGGAACAGATCCAGATCCATCAGGATTATGGGGTAATGATTCTGAGTGGAACTATGGTCGTTGGGTTGACGCTGAAAACCAACGTTTACTTGATGAAGGTATAAGTGAAAAAGCATTTGATCAAGAATACCGTAAGCAAGTATATGTTGAGTGGCAAAAATACTTCAACGAGCAAATGCCTGCTATCCCACTTTGGGAGAACATGGACCTTTACGGAATCAACAACCGTCTACAAGGAGTTAAAGTTACTGCAACTGGCTTCCAAGAAGACGTTCACTTATGGTCTGTAACAGAATAATAGAATAAGGTTTTAGTAGGATAAGGAGGATTATCCATGCTTCAATATTCATTGCGAAGAATTCTTAGCATGATTCCATTATTACTCCTTATCTCCCTTGTGGTATTTTCCCTGGCAAAAATGATGCCAGGGGATCCATTTGGGGGAGAAATTGACCCATCCAACACGAATCCACAGTATATTGAAGAAATGCGAGAGAAGTTAGGGTACAATGACCCGATTCTCGTTCAATATTGGAGATGGGTATCTAATTTTGTACAAGGTGATTTTGGAAAGTCATTTGTTTATAAAAAGCCTGTTTTCGATGTAATCGCTCAGCGGTTGCCGAACACGTTATTTTTAGCAGTAACATCGTTATTATTAACGTACATTATTTCATTTTTTATGGGAATGTATTCTGGAAGAAAGCCTTACACAATCGGCGACAATTTGATAGGTACTTATAATTATATAGCCCTTGCTATACCATCTTTTGTTGCAGCTATACTCGCAATCTACTTTTTCTCTTTCCAACTTGGATGGTTCCCTTTCAGTGGATCAGTTAAAGTTGGCTTAGAGGAAGGAACACTTGCCTACTACTTAAGTAGATTCCATCACGTATTATTACCTGCGCTTGTCCTAGGACTCATGAGCTCCGCAACGTATACACAATTTTTACGTAATGACATTATTGAGAATAGCCGTAGGGACTTTGTAAGAACAGCTAGAGCAAAAGGTACAAAAGAGTCAAAAATTTACAATAAACATATTTTGCGAAATTCTCTGATTCCATTAGTTACATTTTTAGGGTTTGATCTAGCTAACTTAATTAGTGGAGCCTTAATTACTGAAACGATTTTCACTTACCCAGGGATTGGTCAGCTGTTTTTAGAATCAGTTACACGAAGAGACTACGCTGTTATGATGTCATTGACCATGCTATTATCATTTCTTACCCTATTCGGAAATTTAATTGCAGATTTACTATATGGAATCGTTGATCCACGTATAAGACTTGATTAAGGAGGAGGGAATATCATGGAAGTGGTAACAACAAGCAATACCATTGCGACGAAAAAGAATGTAAAAAGTCCCTCCCCATGGGCAATCGCACGAAAGAAGTTTATGAAAAATAAATTATCCATGATCAGTTTAGTGTTTTTGATCATCGTCGCTGCTCTATCATTTTTAGCACCTTATATCACAACAAAGGATATCGTTCGAGTTGACTTCATGAGCATAAGTTTGGAACCATCTAGTGCAAACTGGTTAGGAACAGACACGAATGGTCGCGATGTTTTCACAAGGATGATGTTTGCTGGAAAATCTTCATTAACGGTCGGTTTATCCTGTATGTTTCTAATCACTATTTTTGGAGTAACTATTGGTTCGGTTGCAGGATACTTTGGCGGAAAAGTTGATCAACTGTTAATGCGATTTACAGATTTTATTATGAACTTTCCATTTTTAGTTTTTGTTATTGTTCTAAATACAATTTTAGTAGGGAAAGTATCAGGTTTATGGACACTCATTGCTGTTATCTGTCTTCTAAGCTGGGGTGGATTTGCCCGTATTGTTCGAAGTAGAATATTGTCTGAAAAAGAAAATGAATATATCTTAGCAGCTGTTTCGATCGGATGTAAACCATCAAAAGTAATTATTAAACACTTACTTCCTAACGTAGCATCAACCATTATTGTACAATCTACAATTATAATGGCTGTAATGATTGTAGCAGAATCGGCATTAAGCTTTTTAGGCTTTGGTGTTCCAGCGGATACGCCAAGTTGGGGTAATATGTTAGCAGAAGCACGTGATTCAGATGTCCTACGTAATAAAACGTGGATGTGGGTTCCACCAGCAGTGGCTATTACTCTTGTTATCCTTTCAATTAACTTTATTGGTGAAGGATTAAAAGATGCACTTAACCCAAAATCAAACAGATAATATAACAGAAGGGGCCTGACCCCCGGCGCGTTAATGCTTTAACGTGGTGGGGGTCAGGCCCCTTTTGACATAAATTTAACATGTGCCTACTTACCTGAAACTCATAAACATGATATATTTGTTAAATTAGTTTAATTTTGGGAGGTATTTATGAAAAAGGTTCTGCTTCTTTTATTTTTGATTTTACTGATGATACCAAGCAATAGATCATTTGCTGTAGAGATTACGACTGAATTGCGTAAAGAGATTGATAGATTCATAGAGGAGCAGAGGAAGGATAATGGTTTGGCAGGGGTAGCGTACGCAATTGTAAGCCCTGAAGGAATCTTGCATAGCAACGCTTTTGGCTCATCTAATCATAATGAAACCATGGAAACTTCAACACCAGTTATCATAGGATCGACAAGTAAAGCCTTTACCGCCTTGTCAATTACTCAGTTGGTAGAGAATGGATCGATTAACCTTGATGATTCTATCGCGGCCTATATGCCAGTTTTTGCTGGTACTGAAAAAGAAGCAATCACGATTAGGCATCTGTTGCATCATACAAGCGGTCTTCCAACAATGGCTGGGTTAGTATTGGTTGCAAATAGTAAAGATAAATTATTTTATGACACAATAGAACTAGTACAAGATGTGGAGCTTGTTCATGAGGTTGGTGAGGAATTCGAATATAGTAATATAAATTATATTCTTCTTTCAGCCGTTGTAGAGTATACAAGTGGGATACCGTACGCAGAGTATGTTAGTCGTAATATCTTATCACCTTTACAATTAGAGAATACCTATGTTCATCTAAAGGATGCTAAAAATGTATCACCAGGACATGCACCTTGGTTTGGCATTTCATTACCTACAAAGGTTCCATACTATGAAAATGCAATCGCTAGTGGGTACATGATTTCATCTGTTGAGGATATGGCTTTATTTTTGAAAGCACATATAAGTGAAAATAGTGTTATTTCTTCTGATATGGTACAGAACTTACATACTGGAGTAGCACCTATAGGCTTTATGGAAAACGCCAGTTATGGAATGGGCTGGTTTGAAAGAGATCTTTTTGGACAAAAGCTCATTGGACATGGTGGAGATATTCCATCTACAGGCTCTTCTGATATGTATTTTTTACCTGACCAAAACATTGGGTTAGTCGTGGTTTCAAATACACATAATGGACAATTTGTGCCTGGCAATGTGCATGAGATAACCGAGGGAATCATTGCTTACCTATTGGATGAAACACCTGTACAAGCAGAGGGTTGGAGTTTTTCAAAGTATTACACTGTTTTTAATATAGTTGTAGGGTTAGTACTTGTTCTTATGTTGAGTTCCTTTTATTCTTTGATAAAAAGAAAGATTTCCACCAACAAGATTGTATTATCTTTATCAATTTTAATACAAATTGTTATTCCAATCTTCTTTTTCCTATCTGTCCCTTTACTATTAAAAGCACCATGGGAAGCTGCATTTATTTTACAGCCGGATTTAATCACGTGCCTGTTTATCTTTTTTACTTTACTTTTGATAAGAGGAATCTGGGTATCTGTACTTGTTTATATTCAGAAGAAGAGTGACAGGGTAGTAGTAAAAATTTAATGGTAACACCAATTTGAACCACATGACACTAGTGACTGTCATGTGGTTGTTTTGATGAAATTCAATTGTGATTTTACGAGAATCAAGAGGGAATATTGTAAAGGTTAGATTAAGATTCATATTTATGCCTTGAGAGTCATTATTTAGGAATGCTATACTTTCAATATCGGTTTTCAATATCAAGTTTCGATATCAGTGAATCTGATTGGTGGTGATTGGTTGGAAGAGAAAGTATTACGGAAACTCTTTCTTGGGTTTATCCATATTCATATTTTACATCATGCGAAGGACCATCCTATTTTTGGAGTATGGATGGTGGAAGAGCTCAGAGGGCATGGATACAACATTAGTTCAGGTACACTTTATCCTATCCTTCATTCGATGGAGGCAGATGGACTTTTGCAGCGGGAAGATCGAAATGTTGAAGGGAAAATACGAAAGTATTACACGACCACGGAAAAAGGGAATCGTGTCTTAGTTGAAGCCCAAAAAAAAGCGCATGAACTGTTCAAAGAAATTAAAGACTGAGAAAGAAAGGTGAGACGATGCAACACGCAAAAAAGAGTGGTTTACAAGTGCTGATTGAGATTTTACTCGTATCAACAAGGCTTGGATTTACGTCGTTTGGCGGACCAGTTGCTCATTTAGGTTATTTTCATAATGAATATATCCGAAGAAGAAATTGGATGGATGAAAAAAGCTACGCAGATTTGGTGGCATTGTGTCAGTTCCTTCCTGGACCTGCTAGTAGTCAGGTTGGAATTGGAATCGGTGTCATGCGGGCAGGGGTTCTAGGAGGTATTGTCTCATTTATTGGATTTACCTTACCATCTGTTCTAGCTTTAATACTATTTGCCATGATCTTGGAAGGCTTTGATGTCGGGACGGCTGGATGGATTCATGGGTTAAAACTTGTTGCAGTAGCAGTTGTAGCCCATGCTATTTTAGGGATGGCTGAAAAATTAACACCAGACTTAAAACGAAAGGCGATTGCACTCTTTGCTTTAGTTGGAACATTGTTATGGCAAACAGCGTTTACACAAGTGGGAGTCATCTTAATTGCAGGTTTTATCGGATATCTACTATATAAAGGGCAGACAGATAAGGATGAAAGTAGAGTTCAATTTCCGATTACTCGTACGTTTGGGGCTATATGTTTAGCACTATTTTTTGGATTACTAATTTTACTTCCTATTTTACGAGAAATGACTGCTTTGAATTGGGTAGCCATGTTTGATAGTTTTTATCGCTCAGGTTCACTTGTATTTGGTGGAGGGCATGTTGTTTTACCGTTACTAGAGCGTGAATTTGTCCCTACCGGATGGATGAGTGAAGAAGCATTCTTAGCTGGATATGGTGCGACTCAAGCAGTTCCAGGTCCATTGTTTACGTTTGCAGCCTACCTTGGAACAGTCATCAATGGATGGCAAGGGGGATTACTAGCAACTGTCGCGATATTCTTACCAGCGTTTTTATTAGTACTAGGGACTTTACCTTTTTGGGATACGCTACGCCGAAATGAAAAAATAAGAGGAGCTTTAATGGGAGTGAATGCCGCGGTTGTAGGGATCCTAATTTCCGCGTTTTATCTACCTATCTGGACGAGCTCAATCTTAGCACCAATTGACTTCGCCTTTGCAGCTGTCCTATTTAGCATGCTCGTCTTCTGGAAATTACCACCTTGGATCATCGTGATAACAGGAGCACTAGGTGGGCTCGTATTAGGAATGATATTCTAAATTGTGTCTTGAGGGGCCTGACCCCCAATGCGTTAAAGCTTTAACGCGGCGGGGGTCAGGCCCCGTGAATTTTACTTATTCCATTCTTCTCTTAAGACAGCATAGTAATACTCGTCCCACCATCCATCTCCATCGGGTATGCATTTTTTGAAGTAGCCTTCTTTACGCATTCCGATTTTCTCCATAATTCTATAAGACCCGATGTTTTCTGGTTGGCAAGTTGCCACTATGCGGTGCAAGTGCAACTCTTCAAAGGCATAGTCTAAGACCGCTTTTGCAGCCTCAGAAGCAAAGCCCTTCCCATAGTAATTTGGATTAAAAACCCAACCAATTTCATATGTATGATCACCAAAATATTTGTGAAAGACGATATGGCCGATAAGTTTATCTTCTTCAGTTAGGATAACTGGAAAATACTTTGCTTGCTCACCTTTATTTTCGATAACAAACTTCTTGGCTTGCTCCTCGGAAAAGACACCCTCTGGAATATACGTCATAACAGTGGGGTCTGACGTGTATTCGTATACTGCCTCCCAATCCTTCTCTTCGAATTCACGTATAACTAAACGCTTAGCTGTTAAATACATTCTATTTCTCTCCAATTAATAATTATCATTCAGAACAAGTTCGACAAGTAGGGGGGAGTTTCCTCCTAAATATGTCTTGTGGGGCCTGACCCCCAGTGCGTTAAAGCTTTAATGTGTCGGGGGTCAGGCCCCAAGGATCATATGTTGAAATTACTAATAAAAAAATTTTAAAAAGGTGTTGAGGGCTAGTAGAATGCAGTTCGGACTGGCAAATCTTGTATCAAGTTAAATCCTTCCTATTGCTTTTATATTTTTAGTGTGTTATTCTAAGTAAGAATTATTTTTGTTCGGTTCTATAGGGTATGAATAAGTTTCTACTTTTCGACTTCGATATCTAATTGAGCAATTATAGTAATAAACAGTGGAAAAGATCCACGTTCAGGAGGAAACAAACATGCAACAAGGTACAGTAAAATGGTTTAACGCAGAAAAAGGTTTCGGATTTATCGAAGTTCAAGGTGGAGAAGACGTATTCGTACATTTCTCAGCTATCCAAGGCGACGGTTTCAAATCTTTAGACGAAGGTCAAAAAGTATCGTTTGAAGTTGAGCAAGGTCAACGTGGCCCTCAAGCTACTAACGTTAACAAAATCTAATTTTAGACCAATAGTAAAAAGGACTCAGTTAGCTGAGTCCTTTTTTTATTTACCTTAAAATAAAATGCAAAACAAAAAAGGCGACTAAAGTAACAGATTCTCCATAAGTAATGGATTCCTCTGAATAAATTAGTTCGCCTTTAGGCCAAACATGTTAGAAAAGATAAAAAATGGTTACATAGAGCATACCACAACGGTGTCGAATTACCAATCTTTATTTTCAAAAAAATGTATAAATTTGTCGTTTGCTCATTCAGCTATAATATTATGACACAAGTTTCAGCCCGATTGCGGCACTTAAAACCAATGCAATAAAGAAAAGCCTTTTCCAATCGCTGGATTCTCCGTATAAGACCATCCCAAGTATTGCCCCACCAGCAGCACCAATTCCGGTCCAAATGGCATAGGCAGTTCCCATCGGTAAAGTTTTCATTGCGAAGGATAAAAAGAGAAAGCTTGCACCAAAACCGAGAATTAATAAACCAAGGGATTGCCAATTACGATTTTTATGAAAGGTATTAATCATCGCCACCCCGAACATTTCAAAAATTCCTGCAAGTATTAAGGAAATCCAAGCCATTATACTTCATCTCCTTGAGGAGAAGGCTCACCTGTGACTACTTTTAACCCGATTACTCCAATTAAAAGTACACCGATTAATAGGACTTTTTCCATTCTAAAAGGTTCACCAAAGAAAAGTATTTCAGATAGAACTGTTCCTGCTGTTCCTAGACCGACAAACACAGCATAGACAGTCCCAACCGGCAGATTTCGTCCAGCCATAATCATTAAATAAAAGCTAATGGCAATGGAGATGAACGTCCCAGTCCATGTCCAAAAATTGTCAGCGTGCTTTAAACCTATAACCCAACATACCTCGAAAAGAGCGGCAACAAACACTTTTGCCCAATTTGCATTCATATGAATTACCTCCACCAATAGTGTTACCCAATGAAAAAAGCCTAAGAGATATATCAAAAGATTCTCTCGGGCTTATCCTTACAAATTCGCACTTGTTACTTGTCAGAACATATTGCGAAATTCCAGATAACATTATGTATAGTAACTAACTATAAAAGATTATCAGAATTATGACAAGTGGGGCCTGACCCCCAATGCGTTAAAGCTTTAACGTGGCGGGGGTCAGGCCCCTGAAGTCATATTTATTTTTCGTCTAGTTTCCATTTTACACCGATTTTTCGGGCTTCTTGACGATCGGCTACTTGGAGTTTGTTTAAGATGTTTGTTACGTAATTTGCAATTGTTTTTACACTTAGATGAAGTTGGGTGGCAATTTGTGCATTGGTTGCATTTTTTGAAATGAGAGCTAAGATTTCACGTTCTCGAATGGTTAGTTCTTCATAGGCAGGGTCATCTGGTTCATGGTGAGTTGGAGTAGAAAAGTACTCCATCAAACGTGTTGCAATGTCAGAACCGAATACCGCACCTCCGCTTGAAACCATTCGTATAGCATTTAGAAGTTCATCTTCATTTGCGTCTTTTAGTATGTACCCTTTAGCTCCGACTTTCATTGCATTAAAGACAGATTGATCGTCTTTAAACATTGTAAGAATGAGAACTTTTATTCCAGGTAGGGCTTCACAGATTTTTCTAGTTGCATCCAGTCCGTTCATTCCTGGCATACGAATATCCATAAGAATTACATCAGGCTTTAATAAGATAGCACTTTCTACAGCTTCATCCCCATTTGCAGCTTCTCCTACAATATCCATGTCATCAACAGTACTTAGTAAGTTTTTTACACCGGCGCGAAACAAGGTGTGATCATCAGCTAGCAAAATTCTCATGTGGTTTTCTCTCCGTTTCATATGGAAGGAACGCTCTCACTCGTGTTCCACCTTCATCTCTTGTTTCAAACATACATTTGCCGCCAAGCTCTGCCGCTTGCTCTCTTATGGATTGCATTCCTATTCCTCCATTAGGGGAGGCTGCTTTTGCGCTACGTAAACCAATGCCATCATCAATTATTTCAATAGATATAAACATATTTTCCTCGTTCTTAAGATGAACTCTACAGTTTTTAGCGGAGGAGTGTCGTATCACATTCACTAATGATTCAGTAATAATTCGATACGCAGCAACTTCAACAGCAGCAGGTAAAATGGGAATCTCTCCGGTTACATCTAAGTCAATTTTTAAAGACAAGCTTTCTACTGTTTCTGATATGCTCGGGTCTACTTTCGATAGTTCTTGGATTCGTTGTTTAATTGCGCCGACTAACCCAAGCTCATCTAATGTTGGTGGACGTAAATCATGTACCAATGTTCGAATATCATCAACGGTTGACCGTATAGTTCGTTTTAATTCTGAAAGTAGATTCGTAGTTGCAGTAAGGTCTTTCGTTACCATCCGTTCAGCTGTTGCCACATTTAAGGCAAGAGCCGCAAGACGTGGAGCAAGGTCATCATGTAGATTTCTTCTAAGTTTTCTTCGTTCTTCCTCTCTTGCTAATACCAGTTTTTCACGAGATTCTTGTACTTCTTCAGCTAGAAGCTTCATTCCAACTGACATTTTAACGCCTTGAATGACAGGACCAGCTTGGCGGATAAGTACATCTAACAGTTGGCGTTCATCTTTTAAAAGTTCTTCTCCCTCGGTCCTTGGTGAGAGTAGGAGATTTCCGAGATTTTCACCGCGGTGAATTATAGGTATTGAGATTACTTCTTTGCTAGGTTCACCTGAAGCGGCTACAACCGTTTCACGACTATCTATGGTAAAGGAAATCGCAGTATATGGTAGTTTAAGAGAATCTCTTATCGTATTTACAACCACCTTAATTGTATCTTCAATCGTCATCGGTTGTTCCCACTGCTGACTTAAGGTTGTTAATACAGTAAATGGTTCATCTTTTTTACCATACATAAGGCGATTAATTAGTTTCTGAAGTTTTACTTTTAATGGTGCAAAAAGAACTGCGACGAGTCCGGTTGAAACTAAAGAAATAATGACATTCTCTTCAGTTTTAAATAACCGACTTAAGTATGAAACAGATAAAACATAAATTAAAATCACACATACTGAAAGTACTCCATATACAATCGTTCGATTTACGATAGGATCAATATCCCAAAGGCGATGCTTTACGATAGCAAAGGTTAAGGTTGTTGGAATAATAGCTACGCTTATGCTAATTACAACGTTCAAGAATAAATAGGAAAGAGGACCTTCGACAACCCCGGGTATATAAAGCAAATTAATTGAAATAAAACTTAGTAGCATTAATGACAATCCATAAACAACCCATTTTGTTTGTTGTCGTTCTGTTGGAGTGGATTGTTTTTTATATCTATAAAGTTGTGAGCCTCCCATTGCAACTAAAGCTGATAGTAAAAAAAGACTTTTAACAACTAGTGGCATGTGCAGTAGATTAAAAGAACTTTCTGGAAAAATCTCTCCTATAGTAAGAATGCTGATATGTATAATCGTGAATCCTGCTATCCATTTTGACAAAAACCTTCCTTTTGGAAAAAGCATAAAAAACAGAAGGAATGTACACCAACCAAGAGTGAAAAACAGTTCTGTTACACCTGTTACGGTAAGAGTGGAAGGAAACACAGTACCAAAGGTAACAAGCATAAATCCTGCTAAAAGTCCCATTGGTTCAAAAAAGCATTTCCAGATGACAATTGCTGCAGCTATATAAAAATAAAAAACTAGCAATGTATCAACCGTAACAAAGAGTAGTGCATACATTTCAGGCGATATACTTGCGTTAGATAATGCTGCTTCGGTTGTTGCAGGCATCGGGGCAAACTCGCATTCCTCAAATATACAGTGAGATAATAGCTTATCGTAATAGATGGGAGTATTTGATAAGAACATCCAAATACATATGAGAGAACCAACTATAACTAACCCTTGTAGTAGGCTTAATTTAGCGGAATGGAGCTTCATCTTCAAGAAACACCTCGTCGTATTTTTTTCATCATTATAGCAAATAGGAAAGGTAATGGATATATATTCCTGTTTCTTCCTAAAGCATTCCTAAAAAACAGGAACTGCTTTCTCTATTCGTTGTGATTCCCTCGTTGCTAAGATAAGAGTATCAAACGAAAGGGGTTTTAAAAATGACATTTAATACAATTGCGAAATGGTTTGGGGTTTTAGTTTTAGTAGCAGGGATCATCCGTATGGGGATGACGCCGGCAGCATTAATTTGGGGAACTGATAGTACCCCGGAGCTTATCATTGGTTTCACTGCATGTATTCTTATGGCAGTTTGTTCAATAGGATTATTCCTAGTTCAAAGGGAATCAGGCAAGATAGGATTAATAAGTAGTTTACTATTAATGTTGTTTAATGCCGTTACTGCTTGTTTTGTATGGTTTTTATTAGCACTAAATATGACAGCTGAAGAGATTCAAGGTCAGGGTCTTGGTGAAAATGAATTCGTAATGGTTTCACGAATTCTAATGATGATTGGAATGTTTATTGGGACACCATTATTTACCTATGCTACTTACCGAGCTAAGGTGTTTCCTCGCTCAGTATTCTATTTATTATTGCTTAGCATTTTTGGACCGATGATACCAGGTCTAGGCGAATGGGGAGCATTGTTCTGGGGATTATCTTATGTAGGTATGGGGTATGTAATGATTACAGGAAAATTCGCAAAGTCTCAAACGATTAATGAAACAATAGCTGTATAAATGGAAGCAGCCTGAACTCTGTAGCGTTGACTCACAGAGACAGGCTGCTTTTTTACATATAATCTAAAATTCAATTGAATAGTATTTTAACTCTTCATCCTGATGAGGGAGAACAATATTTCGTTCATGTGTCATCCCTAGTTTTTTAAGTAAAGCCGAAGATGTAGAGTTATCGACAGTAGTAATTGCAACGATACGCTCAAGTCCAAGTTGTTGGCTTCCATGGGCTAAAGTTGCAAGCGCTGCTTCATAGGCATAGCCATTAGACTGATATTCTGATAATAGTGCAAAACCGATATCTATATCCTCTAGAGTGATTCTTTTTATTAATCCACACATACCAACTGGTGTACTGTTTTCTTTTAGTTCAACTATGTAGAGTCCAAACCCTAGTCTTTCATACATTTCCATGGGCCCTGTTAGTATATAATTTTCAGCATCTTCTATCGTTTTAACACCCTTATCTCCTATAAATCGTAACCAGGACTCGTCATTTAACAGTTTAAGGATGAATGGAGCATCATTTGTGTTCATAAAGCGTAAAATTAACCTGTCCGTTTCCAATACTTTCAACGTAGCTCACCTCACTGGATTATAGAAACTATCTAAACCCATTTTAACACACGGATAGTAATTATTTTTAAACATAATCTCACAAATGGTAGAATGATTTTACGATAAGAAATGGAGTGAGGCTTTTGAAAAAAATTAAATTAGGTACCAGCTCGATGGAAGTAGGCGAAATTGCATTAGGTTGCATGCGAATGGCTAGTCTGTCTCCGAAGGAAGCAGCAAATGTAATTGAACATGCCTGCGAAAGTGGAGTAGATTTATTTGATCATGCTGATATATATGGAGGAGGCAAGTCAGAGGAAGTATTTGCTGAAGCATTAGAATTGACTTCAAGAAAAAGAGACGAGCTGATCATTCAAACAAAATGTGGAATACGAAAAGGATTTTTTGATTTTTCAAAAGAACATATTTTATCCTCTGTTGAGGATAGTCTGAAGAGATTAAAGATGGACTATGTTGATATGTTACTTTTACACCGTCCTGATGCTTTAATGGAACCTGAAGAAGTGGCTCAAGCCTTTACGAAATTGAAGGAAAGTGGAAAGGTTCGCTATTTTGGAGTAAGTAATCAAAACCCGATGCAAATAGAGCTATTGAAAAAGTATGTAAAAGAAGATTTAATCGTGAATCAATTACAATTAAGCCTAATGCATACACCCATGATTGATGCAGGATTAAATGTGAATATGCAACATGATCCCGCGGTTGTGCGTGACAGTGGTGTTCTGGAATACAGTCGTCTACATAATATGACCATTCAAGCTTGGTCTCCTTTTCAGTACGGGATGATTGAGGGAACCTTTATAGGAAACGAGAAATATCCTGAAATTAATGCTAAGTTACAAGAGATTGCGGAGAAAAAAGGGGTTACAGATTCAGCCATTGCAATAGCCTGGATTCTTCGTCATCCAGCCAAAATCCAACCGGTTGTTGGCTCAATGAACCCCAAACGAATAAAGGACATAGCAGCAGCTTCAACTATTGAATTAACAAGAGAAGAATGGTACGATCTCTACCGTTCAGCAGGAAACAACCTACCATAAATCATTTTGGGGTCTGACCCTTCACCGCTCTAAAGCGGTGGGGGTCAGGCCCCTTTTGTCACAAATTTGGAAAATGATTTACATTTATTTTAAAGGGAATGGGAATGCTCGAAATAAGTAATTAAATTTATTTGGAGATGGTCTTATTGGATGTTGCAATTATGGGTGCAGGATTATCTGGCTTGGCGTGTGCTATTACACTTGAAAAGCACGGAATTTCACCAACTATTTTTGAAAAAAGAAGTAGGGTAGGAGACCGCTTTGTTTGTGGAGAATCACTATTATCCATTTTCTTGCGTCCAATAAATGACTGTATTGAAACATTATCTGAGGAATATGGAATTTTCCTTCAACCGACTGCACCCATTCAAAAGATGGAGATTTTTTCGAAGCACAAACAAGCAACGATCAAGGGGCAACTTGGTTTTAGTAATATTCGTGGGAGAGAGCAGGATTCATTTGAATCTCAGCTTCAGCGCCAGACAAAATCTAAAATTCATTTTAACTCAACGAAAACCTATGAGGAATTACAGCGAACTTATACCCATGTTGTTATGGCAACAGGAGACGGAGACTATGCAAAGAAGACCAAAAATTTTCGGCAAGATTTAACTGTTTCTGTAAAAGGTGTAACAGTCGAGGGGAGTTTTGATCGGTACTCTGTTATGACTTGGTTAAATTACGATTTTGCCCCTTACGGCTACTGCTATCTAATCCCATTTTCAGAAAAAGAAGCATCCATCTCTCTTGCAATCCCGGATTTACCTGAAAATCAGGATGTTGATATTAAAAAATTATGGGATGTGTTTTTCAAACATGTGCAATCCCAGCTTTTACAGGACCTTACGATAACAGACGAATTTAACATTACGGATTATTCGATTGGAATTAGTGATAAAGGGCGAGTTGGTAATACGTTTTATGTGGGAAATTGTTATGGGACTATGATGCCTTTTTTAGGCTTTGGTCAGTTCCCATCCATCGTCAGTGGGGTATTTGCGGCTTATGACATTTGTGGAATCGGAAAGTACGAGAAGTTAATGAAAACACACCGTCAAAGTTACGAAAACTCGCTTGTGTTAAGGAGAGCAATGGAGCAATTATCAAACGATGGTTTAGATCGAATAGTACAGGGATTACATGGGTACTGGGGAGAGAAGTTATTTCATACTACTACTATTAATCCCTTAGGGATAGCGAGTTACTTACTTCGACCTTATATAAAAATGAAAAGAGGAGTGACCTCTTAATGAGTAATAAGGATACAATCTCTCTTACAGCATCCGAACTCGGTTATTTATGGACAGGTTATTCAATCAATGAAATGTCAATGTGGTATTTAAAAGCGTTTAGGGACCAAGCAAAAGATGAGGAAATAAAGGATTTATATACATTTGCATTAGAGGGCACAAAGAAAATTTTAGATGGTCGAAAAACGTTATTAAGTAATGAAGGCTATGCAATCCCTATAGGTTTTTCAGAGAAAGATATACATACTGACGCCGGACATCTCTATTCTGATCGATTTCTATTATACTATTTACACGTTGGAGTCCAAGTCGGTCTTGAGTTTCATGCAAGGGCAGCAGCATTATCTACAAGACAAGATGTTCGTAATTATCTAAAGGATTGTTTAGAGTCATCGACTCAGTTAAGTGATAAAGTAACTACGCTTTCATTAAATAAAGGATTATATTGGAGAACACCAACATTACCAGCACCAACCCATCCAGAGCACATCCAAAAAGAAAGTTATTTAAACGGATGGATTGGTGATGTGCGCCCTTTAAACAGCATGGAGCTTGCTAATTTATATGAAATTATCGAACTTTTAATAATGATTGAAACCCTATGTATCGGGTTTGCACAAACAAGCGATTGTGAAGAAGTTGCACAAATTTGTAAGAAAGCAGCAGATATTACTAAGAAGCTTTTTGGTGATTTAGTAGGATTTTTAAAAGAAGAAAGCCTACCAACGCCTCCTAGTTACTCTGCAGAAATGACCGACTCAAAGGGAAAATTGTTTTCCGACCAGATCATGATTACCCATGTTGCTGGTTTGTTTGGCTCCCTTTTATCTCAATACGGATTTTCTCTAGGCTCGGTCATGAAGCATGATTTACTTACGGCTTATACTACACACATCTCAAGGGCTGGGGCATTCTCTGAAAAAGTCACTCGCTTTATGATCGACAAAGAATGGCTTGAAAAAGTTCCGGGGGTTATAAATCGAGAGAAGCTATAAGTTTGGGGCCTGACCCCCAGCGCGTTAATGCGTTAACGCGGTGGGGGTCAGGCCCCTTTTGACACATTTTAGCGTTTGTAGCGTTGTGTATTGTTTTGAATACCGAATCTTGCGTTGATTTGTCCTTGTCTCATTTCCTCTCGAGCTGCTCGTTCTACGTCTTGTTTTTCTCGCTTCATTTCTTGCCGAATTTCATAGGTTTGGACGCCATCTTCTATTAAATTAGCAATCTTCATTAATGTTTCGATATCATTAAAGGAATATTTTCTGTTTTTGCCTTTGGAGCGCTCAGGAAAAATCAATTGTCTCTCTTCATAATATCGAATTTGTCGCTTTGTAAGACCGGTTAATTCGCATGCTGTTCCGATTGTAATCACTTTTTTATCTTTATAGGAGGAATCCCCAGTCATCGTTCTCACCCCACCAAACGTAGTTTATAATTTGATTTTCTAATATTTTATAAGATTTATGCTGAAAAGGTAACACTTAATGTTAAGAAAACTCACAAATTAATTAATATTCAAATTTATATGTTAGATAATCTTACAAACTCATAGATGCCAGGTTTTACTGTAGATATAATCAGAACTACATTAAATCAAACAAGTGAGGGAGAGGATTATAAAATGGATGCTTTGGTATTGTTGGACAATTTGTGGGTAATGCTTGGCACGATTTTAGTATTTTTCATGTTAGGCGGATTTATCTTACTTGAGGCTGGGTCAACTCGAATGAAAAATGCAGGACACATTGCTGGTAAAACAATCATCACAGCTGGCATTGGAGCATTGGTCTTCTGGGCTGTTGGATATGGATTTATTTACGGAGAGGGTAACGCGTTTATTGGCTTATCCAATTTCTTTTATGGTGATGCTTCGACTGTTGAGGAAGGCTTAACACCTGCAGTTGATTTTATGTTTCAAATGATGTTTGCACTCGTATCTCTGACAATCGCATTTGGAGGCTTTGCTGAACGTGCTAAACTATCGGCTTATGTGATTTTTGCCGTATTATTCTCAGCACTTATTTATCCAGTTGTTGCACACTGGATCTGGGGTGGCGGCTGGTTAGGAGAACATGGTAAACAAGACTTTGCTGGCTCTACAGTGGTTCATCTAACAGGTGCAATGGCTGCTTTAGCAGCAACAATGATCTTAAAACCTCGGATTGGGAAATACAATAAAGATGGCTCTTCCAATGAAATTGCAGGTCATAACCAAGTGTATACGGCTTTAGGAGTTTTAATTTTATGGGTGGGCTGGTTTGGATTTAACGCAGGAAGCACGTTTGGAGTGGCAGATGGATTTTTTGGGTTCGTTGGACTAAACACACAGTTAGCTGCAGCAGCAGGTGCTATTGCCGCGATGTTTGTCGCCTGGGTTGTAAGTGGGAAAGCGGATGTTCCAACAACTTTAAATGGAGCATTAGCCGGTCTTGTTGCCATTACTGCTTCATGTGGATTTGTTGAACCTTGGGCAGCAGTTGTTATTGGATTAATCGGTGGACTTATCGTTTTCTATAGTATGAAACTATTTGATAAAGCGAAAATTGATGACCCAATCTTTGCACTTTCTGTTCATGGAACAGTTGGGATTTGGGGAACTCTTTCTAACGGACTTTTCGCGGTACCTTCTTTATCAACAGATATTGGTTGGGGGCAAGCAGGCTTATTATATGGTGGAGGCTTCACTCAATTAGGAGTTCAAATTTTAGGGGTAGCAGCTTCAGGAGTCTATGCATTCGTTATTTCCTTTATCATTTTAAAGGTAATGGATATAGTGATGGGTGGTATTCGAGTCACGGAAGAGGAAGAAATCATTGGCCTTGATTTAAGTGAACATGGAAGTTACGGATATCCAGAAAACATTTCAGTACAAAACGAAGAAAAAGTGCTTAAACAATTGTTGTCGTAAAAATTGAGAGATAAAAGCTCTCCTAGAATGAAGGGGCCTGACTCCCAGTGCGTTATCACTTTAACGCACCGGGGGTCAGGCCCCTGCTGACACAATTGGATAAAAAAATGGAGCGAATTAATTAGGATTTGAATAAAATTAAAGAAAAGTAAGAAACACAATTTGCTTATCTGTTGGATCTCGTTGTAATATATAGTAATAAAGTCTGAAAAATGGAAATATAATCTTTTTACTATACCTGTTGAAGGGAGTTATGTTGATGTTAAAGGAACAAGACTTAAAGAAGGAAGTTTCAGTGAATTCAACTGTGGTATTAAAGGGAATTGTGAAGGCAATTTTTACTGATAACATCCATGTACAGATTGGTGGCAAGGTGATTTCTCTTCCTATTTCAGAAGTGAACATGGTAAAGTAAATAAGGATAGAAAACTAGATAAAAAGGTATGACCCTCGGTGCTAGCAACCCTAAAGCACCATGGGGTCAGCCTTTTTTTATTTGCTCAATCTATTGTTATATAAATGTTGCATTTGTAATAAAAATGTAATATATTAGTAATATAAGAAAGGGCAGACTTATGAGAAACTCTCTAAAGTTGATCTTTCGATAGCAGTAGTCTGCTAGACCTAGCTTTATGTTTGACCCCTATCTAAACATATATAGGTTATACAATTTAATGAAATAACAAAAGAGTTGGTCGACCAAATTAAAAGTACAGGTCACCAACTTTCGTCATTTTAGGGGCCTGACCCCCGCTGCGTTAAAGCTTTAACGCGCTGGGGGTCAGGCCCCTTTTTACTATAAAAGAATGTGATTTGATTTGATTTGTATACAGAATTTTATATGGTTAGACATGCTCACTCTGTGTTTTCTCTGGAACACGAAGAAACACGTGAGTTATCGGAAAAAGGATGGCAGGATGCAGAAAAAATTACTGATATCTTATTAGATGAAGAAATTGATATGATCTACTCAAGCTCATATGTACGAGCAGTCCAAACAGTAGAAGGACTAGCAAAGAATTTACATAAAGAAATCATACTCGATTCTCGTTTTAGGAAGAGGGATTTGGCGGCAAGAGACCATCATTTTGAAAACCCAACTGAGGCGATGATTCATGTATTTAATCACCCAACGTTTAAGTTTCCCGGTGGTGAGTCAAATCAGGAGGTACAAGAGAGAGGAATCGAAGGACTAAAAGATATTTTTAACAATCATAAAGGTCAAAAGATTGCCATCGGCATTCATGGTAACATCATGACTTGTACAATGAATTATTTTGATTCAGAATACAACTTTGAGTTTTGGGAACAAACCACAAAACCAGATATCTATAGACTTACGATTAATGACATGTTTGAACTTGTGAAGTGTGATAGACTTTGGAAAATAGATAATTGAGTGTTGGAGGTTATTATGATAAAAATTCGTCATTACACAGAATCTGATTTAGAGGCACTTACAGGCTTAATGACAGACCTAGGTTATCCTGCAACTTTAGAAGAGATGAGTAAGCGTATGGGTTTAATAAATTCCAATCCAAATTATTTTACTTTCGTGGCCACATTAGATGAGCGAGTAGTAGGGATGATGGGGATTACCTTACACATTACCTATACAAATGACAATCTGAAGACACAAATTACTTCACTAGTGACTAAAAAAGAATACCAAGGACAAGGGATTGGTAAAGAGTTAATTAAGTACGCTGAAGTGTGGTCAAATAGCAAAGGTTCAGATTTTATGTATCTTACAAGCGGTATTAGTGAAAAACGAGTAAGTGCACATGAGTTCTATAAACACCTTGGCTTTGAAATCACTGGATATAGGTTTGTAAAACAGATCTGAGGCATCATCTTAAACGCTCTATGGAGGGATAGTAAAATGAAGTTATATCGTGTAATTATACCAGTTTCAGATATCAATCTAGCAACATTGTTTTATCAGAAAGTATTAAACCTGGAGGGAAATAGGGTTTCTGATGGAAGGCATTATTTCGATTGTGGTGGAACTATACTAGCTTGTTTTGACCCAAAAGCAGATGGGGACGAATTTGAAGCTAGACCAAATCCAGATCATGTTTATTTAGCTACCGTAAACCTTGAGGAAACGTATACTAACATTAAAAATTGGAATGCTAGTCTTATAGTTGATCCAATTAACACCCAACCATGGGGAGAAAAAACACTGTATGTAAAAGATCCCTTCGGAAATCCACTTTGCTTTGTCGACGAAAAAACAGTATTCACAGGTTAAAAATGGGGCCTGACCCCCGCTGCGTTAACGCGTTAACGCGCCGGGGGTCAGGCCCCTTCTGTCACAATTTCCTTATCATGCACTCTCAATATGCAGGTTAAAGCAAGAACTAGACTTCCAGATGCAACCCAAAACAAGATTCCGAAGCCAAAGAAATCAATGAAAAGACCTAAGGTAGGTGGAGAGATGATGGCCGCTAAGGATGAAACTAAATAATATAGTCCAGTTCGCGTTCCGTAACTAGTTGTGCTCCCGGTAGAGACGATAAAAGGATACGCATTGATATTTACGCATGCCCAGAACAATCCCCCAAAGAAAAGGACAATTCTCAGATAGATCAACGACTCAATCCAACTTAATAACAAAAATGAAAAAATTAATCCAATAACTCCAACTACAATGACTTTTTTCTTACCAAACTTTGCTCCAAGTAATCCACTAGGTATCGCTGAAATTACAAAGCTTAAGGAGAAAAAGGTCAGTGAAAAAGCGGAAGCACTTTTGCTCAAACCCAGTTCGTTTACACCATACAGGGTAAATAAAGCTTCCATGCCTTGAATGGAGATAAACCAAAAAAAGATAGCTGCTAGTAAATATAAGGTAGGTGGATTTAATTCATCTTTATATTGAATCTTCGGTACAAGTGTTTCTGTATATGTAATCGAATCCTGGTTTTCTTTTATATTCGTAAAAACTACCCATAGGACGAGTAATAATATGGCAGAGACAGCTAAAAAAGGGAGATACGCCTTGATACTAAACAGATAGGAACCAACGCTAAAAGCAAGAATTGCTCCACAGCCTCCCATGAAGTTAATAATACCGTTCGCTTTTGTGCGGTTCACTTCAGGTGTGATATCAGGCATTAGAGCAATCGTTGGAGATCTGAATATGGCCATAGAAAGATTCATACAAATCATGAAGAAGATTAACATAACTAAACTAGTATGAAAGGGAAGTAGAGCATAAAATAAAGCAGCAAGAGGTATGCCAACTAGTAAATAAGGCATGCGACGGCCAAATTTTGTTTGAGTCCGGTCACTATGCTGTCCGATATAAGGCTGTAAGAAGAGGGCAACATAGTTATCAATTGTCATCAAAAAGCCAATCAGTGCTGTACTTGTAATGAAGTTATCAAGAAAAAAAGGAACAAACCCATTATATAAGGACCATCCAATACTAATCCCAAAGAAACCAAATCCCAACAGCCACGTTTTTCTCATGGCACCTCTCCTTGACCTCAATCTCACACAAAAAATCACGCTACTAATTGTAT
Organism: Cytobacillus suaedae; assembly: GCA_014960805.1. GTDB lineage: Bacteria > Bacillota > Bacilli > Bacillales > Bacillaceae_L > Bacillus_BV > Bacillus_BV suaedae. The sequence goes on from CP063163.1 coordinate 1,391,109, forward strand.
GCAGCCTAAAGCACTATTTTGCTTGTTCCAATTAAATTATGTCTTGTGGGGCCTGACCTCCAGTGCGTTAACGCTTTAACGCGCCGGGGGTCAGGCCCCACTTTTTAAAAAATTTTACCATTTTATCTGTAAAAATTGTATTTTGGTGGAAACTATTTCTTGAGACAGAACGGCACATATCGCAAAAAGATAACTTTTTAAACAACCAATGCTGGAGGGATATAGAGTTATGTGTGGTTTTATTGGTATTTTAAGAAATGATAATGTCCAAGCTGTTGATTTAAATCAGTGGAATGAGGCATTGCAATCTATCCATCACAGAGGACCAGACCATACTGGGAATTACCGTGACGAGCGGGTGGAGTTTGGTTTTAAACGGTTAAGCATTATCGATTTAGAACATGGTGAACAGCCACTAAGCTATCAAGAGAGGTATCAGATTATATTCAATGGAGAGATTTATAACTATGTTGAACTCAGGGAGCAATTAATTGAGCAAGGTGTTAGCTTCCAAACAATGTCTGATACTGAAGTGATTGTTGCGTTGTTTGCTCATAAAGGGAAGGATTGTGTAAAAGATCTTCGTGGGATGTTTGCTTTTGCAATCTGGGATACCGTGGAAGAAACGTTATTCGCTGCCCGTGATACTTTTGGAATTAAGCCTTTCTATTACTATGAAACGATGGATAAGCTGATTTTTTCATCTGAACAAAAAAGTATTAAACTTTTAACGGATCAGCATGAGTTACACCAAGAGAATATCCAACACTATTTAACGTATCAATATGTCCCGGAGCCTCGTTGCTTGTCAAATGATATTTTTAAATTGCTTCCAGGGCATTACCTAGAAAAAAAGCCGAACCAAAAAGCAATCATTACGCGTTATGATAAAAAGAGCTTTTCACCAGAGGAAAGAAGTTTCTCTGAGTTTACAAAAGAAACAAGACAGGTATTAGAAGATTCGGTAGCGAAACATATGCGCAGTGATGTCCCAGTTGGAGCATTTTTATCTAGCGGTATTGATTCTACAACCATTGTAGCCTTAGCAAAACAACATAATCCAGCTTTAAAAACGTTTACTGTAGGATTTGAAACACAAGGTTACAGTGAAATCGATATAGCGAAAGATACAGCTGAAAAATTAGGAGTCGAAAATATTCATAAAGTCATTACACCAGAAGAGTTTGTTAATGAGTTGGAAAAAATCATTTGGCATATGGATGACCCTGTCGCAGATCCTGCCGCGGTACCCCTATACTTTGTTGCAAAAGAAGCAAGTAAGCATGTAAAAGTCGTATTGTCAGGTGAAGGTGCAGATGAACTATTCGGTGGTTATACGATTTACCGTGAACCTCTATCGTTAAAATGGATCAATCGACTCCCTAAGTCCATACAGGTTCTAATGAATAAGTCAGCAAAATTATTACCGCAGGGAGTAAAAGGGAAAAGCTATCTATTAAGAGGAACTACCCCGATGGAAGACAGATATATAGGAAATGCCTTTATTTTTTCAGAAGAAGAAAAGAAAATATTACTTAAAAACTATCGAATGAATCAACCATTTACTGAAATTACGAAAGCAATGTATGAGGATGCGAAGCTTTATACTGATTCAAGCAAGATGCAATACATTGACATGAATACATGGCTTCCTGGAGATATTCTCGTAAAAGCAGACCGAATGACAATGGCTCATTCGCTTGAACTCCGTGTGCCTTTTTTAGATAAGGAAGTATTCCATTTGGCAAAACAAATTCCCGATCATATGAAAATAGCCAATGGTACAACGAAATATGTGTTACGAGAAGCAGTTAAAGGTCTTGTTCCAGATTCTGTTTTATATCGTAGAAAACTGGGATTCCCAGTACCTATCCGTCATTGGTTACGAAATGAACTATATGACTGGGCAAGAGACTTGATAAAATATAGTCCAGCAGCTGATCAAATTTTTAATCGCGAGGAATTACTGCTATTACTAGAAGATCATGCAATTGAAAAAGTGGACAATAGCCGAAAACTCTGGACGATCCTGTCATTCATGATTTGGCACTCCCTTTATGAACAAGCGGATACAACCCAATCTCTTAAATTGGTTCAACAAAAGGCGACCGCTTTCAAACCTGTTTATACAAACACACCAGTCTACTCAGAATAATATTTTGGGGCCTGACCCCCAGTGCGTTAAAGCTTTAACGCGCCGGGGGTCAGGCCCCACATTAGGCCCCACATTTAAGAATAAAGTTTAAGTGTAAAAGGAAAGTACTGTAACCATACTAAATATAATCCTAATTTTAGTAGGTGATTTAATGCATCCCGGGATATTTTTTGGACTTACGTTCTTTATGGGGGTCTTTATGTTTGCAGGTATTGCTGCGCACATGTTTATCCTGTATACGATTGGCTTAACAGGAGTGGCATTTTTTATATTCCTAACGGGGATTACCATTCCAAGAAAACCAGCATGGATAAAAAACTCGTTGAATACAAATAAAAACATACCAACTTATCTGTTAAGTGGGGTTGTCACCATAATAGGTATCATTATGCTATATAACTCAAGTAATTACTGGAGAGACATTCCATACTATAGGAACCAAGACTATGAAAAAATAAGTGGGATTCCTTCATCGATAGAAGAAGAGTACACTTCTACCAAGAGCGGTGTTACTACTTTGTATGCTGTAATGGATGGAAAAGAGTTTGAACTATTCGTGGTTCCTAAAGACCATACAGATGATCCAGAACAACTAAAGGATAAACACTTTACCTTTTATTATCTCCCTCATTCAGAATGGGTGATTGATTATTTTGTATATTAAAATTGGGGCCTGACCCCCGATGCGTTAAAGCTTTAACGCGCCGGGGGTCAGGCCCCTTTTGACATATTTAGTTAAGTGTTGAAGTAATAATACTTATCGCTTACGATTATAGTTAAATAAAGTACTAGTTAAGAAGTGTTGAACGGATGAAATGTTGAGGAAGAGGGATGATTTTTTTGAAAGAGGAGTTAGTTTATCAGACTGATGAATGGTATCGGTCGGCTGAAGAAAGGGCAGCTTCTTATTTTACTGTGCTTTTTGAGCAGCTGAAGGATAAGACCTATGTCCCTATCCTAACGAAAGACATACAGACATGGAAGCAGAGCCATATTCATCATTGGTCCTTATTTTCCTTATTCTCTCGTAAGAATAGAGAACCAAGTACAAAGGAGTATCACGCCTATATTCAATATCTCAATTATACTGGTAAACTAGAAGATTATTTGAATCGGAGCATTTCATATCTTTATATGAGGGACTTAGGCAAAGCGCTAGATTCGGTAGAAACACAAACTAAGATTCAACAAGTAGTTGGCAACCTTAAGAATTCTCTTCTTGATTCAACACCTTCTGGTTCAGGAGATTCGTTTAACTTAGCGGGTGTGTATAGATGGGCCCAGAAAGAGGGGATTGAATCTACCTTTATCTGGATGATTACAAAACTAAGAAATGTAGCTTCGAATATTCCAGAGGGAATGGAGGCAGAGCATGCCCAACGAAAATTAATAAAAATTATTGCGGGTGTACTTATGCAGGAAATCGAAGAGATGGGAGATAATGTCCCTCCTGAAGAACGGAAGCATAGACTAGAAAAAGCAATTAGGCTCGGCTATTCTTACGGCCTTACATATCCCTTCATTGATGATCTCCTCGATGCTAACATTCTATCTCCAAAGGAGACTATGCAATACACGGAATTAATTCGAACTACGCTTACAACTGGTTACGTTCCAGAACTACGATACTGGTCTGGAAGCAATAAAGATCTTATTTATTATATTCATAGCGAGTTACGAGAAGCATTTCAGTATATAAAATCAAATCAGCGGCCTGAGACTGAAAAAATATTTCTTGAACAAGCCTATGTTTTTTTCCAATCACAAGAAGTAGATCGTGAAAAAAGTCTATCCAATGGAACTTATACAAATGAAGAGCTTTATATACCGGTTATTTTAAAATCATCTTCATCACGGTTGATTGTTAGAACAGTGATCACTGCTTCTGAAGATGAGGATATTGATAACCGAACCTTTTATTATGGAATTTACAATCAGCTCGCAGATGATTTTGCTGATATGTTTGATGATATGAAGGACGGTTCGGTTACACCTTATACATATTATTTAAAATATCATGAGCAACGAAAAGATCTCATCAATCCTTTTGAATTGTACTGGACGGTCATTTCGAACCTCATTCATAACGTGTATCAATCAGATCCAAATACACGTGAGGTTATATTAGATCGTGCGATCAATGGTCTTAAAAGATTTAAAAAAAGAGCGGGAACGCTTGTCTACAATGAGGTTATGGAGATTTTTTCATCAGGTAATCCTTCATTTAATCGTTTACTTCAAACGATGGTAAAAAAAGCAGCTGATGTTGATTTCTTTGATAAATTGCTCCGTGATCGAATCATTGCCATTTTAAAAAAGGACAAGAAAGAGCGTGAGGCATTCGGAGATAAGGTTGAAAAAATTAGAAAGCAAATCAATGATATGTTGCCAATTGATACTAGTAGTCAAGACGATCCAGTTACTGAGGCAGCGAACTATAGTTTAAAGGGAGATGGGAAGCGGTTAAGGCCTATTATTACTTGGGTTATGGGAGTGGAGGGATATGGTTTGGCCCAAACTTCCATCGTGCCGATTCTGAAATCATTGGAATATATGCATACCGCATCTCTCATTTTTGATGACTTACCCTCTCAGGATAATGCAAAAATGCGTAGAGGCCGTCCTACTCTTCATCAGGTGAAAGACGTTGCGGTGGCAGAACTAACAGGGTTATTTTTAACTCAAAAGGCCATTGAAGAACAAACAATGCTTGATCATTTTGATGCGAAAACAGTGGTCCAATTGATCCAATATACAACTAGAATTACCGGAGAAATGTGTAAGGGCCAGGTGATGGACTTAGAGGGAAAAGGCAAACGCTTATCACTTGAACAATTAGAAGCGATATCACTGTATAAAACCGGAATTGCATTCGAAGCTTCCCTTATTATGCCAGCTATTCTTGGTAAAGCGACTGAACAGGAACTAAATACATTAAAAGAATTTGCCCGCCATGCGGGAATCGCGTTTCAAATAAAAGATGACTTACTTGATGCAGAAGGGGACGTAAAGTTACTAGGTAAATCTCCCGGAAAAGACATTGAGAATAACAATTCTACATTTGTAACAATTCTAGGCATAGAAGATGCACGAAAAGAGCTGTGGGAACACTATTGTCTTGCAATGGAGGCACTGGAAAAAGTACCACGTAATACTACCTTCTTAAAGCATTTAGTGAATTATATCGTGAACCGGGATCACTAAAATTTGGGGCCTGACCCCCAGTGCGTTAAAGCTTTAACGCGCCGGGGGTCAGGCACCAGTTTTGGCAATTGTAAAATAGTAAAAGTTGGACATACTAAATGCAGTATCTTTTTGAGGGGTGTAGAAATGGACATTGATTTCAACGCAATTACGGATAATATGCCTAACTTCGAAAACCATGATGATGCAAAAGCCTGGTTTGAGGAATATTTCGAAGACAAGTTTGTCTTTAAAAACCAAGATGAACTAAATGGAAAGACAGTCTATTATTACCATATCGTTAAAAATCCAGATGCATATTCACAATATATGGTGTCATTAACAAGTGAAGTGAAGCCTCATATAACTGATTTCAATACAGTTAAAAGTTACTCTACTGTTGAAATTAGTGAGGATGGAGAAGTTAGTTTTACACAGTAATTTTTAATCGGAGAAGTGATTCGTAATACAACGAAAAACAAAGAATGCGCACTACTGTCGACAGGGTGCGCATCAATTGTTTTTATTCCACATAATAAACCTCAGAACTACCAACCTCTAAACAATATAACCTACCACCATAAGCACAGCCGCCATCAATTCCAATGATGTTATTTTCACCAAAATAGACTTCGTCACTTTTATGTAATCGTTTTGTGGGAGTATGTCCAAACACAACCGTCTTTTCCCCACTATAGCCCTGATGGAATTCATCGCGAATCCACACTAATGTATGACGTTCTGTTTCCTCTAGTGCTGTCTCTGGATGAACACCTGCATGAACAAAAATATGAGTGTTTGTTTCATAGTAGTAAGGAAATGTTTTTAAAATCTCAATATGTGATTGGATCTCTTTATTCATGTAGAGAGGGGCAGGAATTTCATCAGTTGTAAACCAATACTTCGCATCGTCCTTTTCAATTTCATATCCATAGTTTTGGAGTGTTTTAATACCGCCGTTGTAAAACCAACGCTTTAAGTTCATTGGATCACCATGAAAGGCGTCCATCATCATTTTTTCATGATTACCAATTAAGGCAATTGCACCTTCAGCCTTCAATCCTATTACCTTATCTAAAACAGCTCTGGATTGAGGGCCACGATCAACAAAGTCACCTAATAGTAAGAGTTGATCCTGTGTACTGTCATAGTTAACAAGCTCTAAAAGTCGCTCGAATTTATCTAATTCTCCATGAATATCACTAATTGCTAACATTCGTTTCAATTGTTTCACAACCTTTTTCAACAAACTGCAGTTTTATTCTACCATATTTTACAAGGAGGAAAGAAATTTTGTTTCCTGGTCTAGTAAATACATCTACATGCAGAGATATGTTCTGATATACTTAACATTTGGAAAGAATAACTAGGGAAGACAGATGAACAGTCCCATTAGTGAGCAGTTGTCCCAAACAAGATAGTGGAGGAAAATGAAAAATGACTAATAATGATATTTTAATTCGATTACGATATGCACTAGATATTAGAGACATCGACATGGTAGAAATGTTTAAACTAGGTGGAGTTGATGTAACAAAAGAAGATGTGCAAATGATGCTGAAAAAAACATATGAAGATGATGAGTATGAGGAAAATGAAGAGATTTATAAAATTAACAATAAAAAGATAGAGTCATTTTTAAATGGCTTCATTACGTTTAAAAGAGGAAAGCAGGAGCCTAAGCCTGGACAACCTACACCACCACCTCAAAGTGAACCTGTGAATAATATGCTTTTAAAGAAAGTAAAGATTGCTCTTTCGTTAACGAGTGAGGATATGATTGAAATTCTAGAGTTAGCGGGAATTTCTATTTCTAAAGGAGAACTCGGTGCATTTTTACGTAAAGTAGGACATAAAAATTACAAGACTTGCTTGGACAAATTCGCTCGTAATTTCTTGAAGGGATTGGCTATTAAGTATAGGGGTTAAGAGAAATTCAGGAATAGTAAACCCTGTTGCCTTTTGGAAATGGTAATGGGGTTTATTTGCGTTCATGCTTACTTGTTTCGCAAAAAAAAAAGGGCCTGACCCCCAGCGCGTTAAAGCTTTAACGCGCCGGGGGTCAGGCCCCAAAAGACACAATTACATAAAGTCAAAGAAGTACCTTATTACGTGGAAGAAGATTGGTGCTGTGTACGTTAGGCTGTCGACTCGGCTGAGGTAGCTTTCTCCAGTAGCGCCCAGTTTTTCGTCGTCCCCAATAAGTAAATCACGTTTCAAAACAGATATGGTAAGTGCCCCGAAAAATCCTCCAAAGGCAATGAGTAGACCCGAAATAATGCCAAATGTGACATCAAATGGGGTTAGGTAAGGAAATACGAAATAGGCAACAGTTGTTGTAACAATGGTTGCACCAATAAACCCCTCCCAGGAAATATTTGCGTTTGCTGTTGGGACCACTTTTCTTTTTCCAAAATAGAGCGAGATTAAAAAGTGTACAGCATCATTCAGCTGTGTAAGTAATACTAAGAACAAGACGAGATTCGCTCCGTATTCGGGAGATGCAAATTGAAAGTAGGCAAGATGGCTCAAACCAAATACCATCAGCATTAATCCCCATTGAGTTGAGCTTACCGAACGTAAAAATCCAACCGTCCCTTTTTTTCCTAGGATTCGTGGTAATGGTAAAAACAAAAATACATAAATCGGAATAAAGACAATAAACATGCCATACCACTCAATGTAAATCCAATAAAACTGAATCGGAATGGAAAGATAAGCCCACAAAAAAGCCCTACGATCAACCTTCCTTGTTTTGAACATAGAAAAATATTCTTTTAGAGCAAAGAAGCAAAGCACCATTAGAGAAATTAGAGAAACAATTGGATTAAATAGAGTTGCAAAAACAAAGATAACAAACATACCCCACCATGTTTTTACACGTAGCGATAATGCTGAAAAATCTTTAGTAGGCTGGCTCTTTTTTACAATACTAAATAATATACTAATTACTAGTAAACTAAGAAAAATCACTACCTGTGTCCAAAGTGTACTATTCATCCTCTCACCAACTTTATTCTTATATTTGTAAAACCAGTCATGTATAATTACTATAGGATAAAAATGTCAATTTTAAAAGAGGGAATACAATGGAAATGAACCGAAGTGTCTATATCATGCTTACCGACACTGGTACGTTATTTACAAAATCGATAAAAAAATATACAAAAGCACCTTACAATCATGCTTCGATTGCCTTTGATGCAGAGTTACAAGAAATGTACAGTTTTGGCCGGAAAAAACCAAGCAACCCCATAAACGGTGGATTTGTGAGGGAAGATGTTTTTAAAGGTACCTATAGTAAATACCCGAATACAACCTGTGTTATTTATAAGTTAGAAGTGTCCGATCGTGATGTTGAGAAAATGAAACGGGTGATAAACGTCTTCCAGAGAAATAAAAGTAAATTCCTGTATAACCTACTAGGGTTAGTCGGAGTCTCTCTTAACGAACCTGTAGAATTCAGTAACTCCTATTTCTGCTCGCAGTTCGTTGCAGAAATCCTTCATCGTTCCGGTATTCGGCTATGGGATAAACTCCCTGCGCTAGTAACACCAGACGATTTTCGGGACCATCCCCGATTTGAACAAGTATATGAAGGTAAATTATTTGACTATGAACCGGTGAAGAAAAGATATCCTTAATCAATATGTGTCTTTAGGGGCCTGACCCCCAGTGCGTTAAAGCTTTAACGCGCCGGGGGTCAGGCCCCTCTTTTTGTATTAGTATTGTATAGGTATTTATTAGTGGGTCTTTACTACTTGCAATAATAGTGAGGTTGAGATAAAATACGAAAAGATAAGTTATACAAAAATTATACAATAAAGGATGATAATACCGATGCTACGGTTTCTGCAATTACATAAAAGTAAAAGTGAACAGTTTGAAGCTACTCTCGAGTTTAATTACAACGATGAATCTATTAATCTGCCAAATGAGTTACTAGAGATGAGACTCCGTTATATGGGGTTTACAAAAAAACATCTTGATATCCTTGTGGAAATTCAGCCTATTATTATGGAGATAGCCGAAGAGGTGCTTGACAAGGTACTTGATCATCTCTACACATTTAAACCACTTGAGCGAATTGCAACAACACATTCTACTAGAGAAAGATTAAAGAAGGTTTTTGTCTATTATTTTAGCAGTGTGTTTAGCGGAAAAATAGATGAAAAATTTCTTGAAATGCGCAACCGTATTGGGGGAACTCATAATAATGCGGATCTTCCGATTGGGTGGTTTTTAGCAACCTACCAAACTATGCAAACTCTACTAATTCCAAAGATTGTTGAATGTTATCAGTCTGAACCAAAGAAACTAGCAGATGTACTTTTAGCTGTAACGCATATTATTAACTTTGACTCGCAGCTTGTTACTGAAAACTATTTAAATAGTAGAATCAATCAAGTGAAGGAGCTAACCAATAAAACGTTAGAGCTACAGAAGGAAATGACGTCTATGAGTCAGGAACTTGCCGCATCAGTAGAACAGACGGATGCTTCTATATTTGAAACGACTCAAAAAGCTGAACAAATAAAATCTGAAACACATAACACTGAAAAAAGTAGTAAAAACTTATTAAATCTATCGAATGAAAACGAAAAGCAAATGGAAAAATTAACAACATCTTTCTCAGAATTAAAGAAGACAATAGGTGAATCGATTCAAGTTACGGATGTAGTAAAGCAAATTACGAATACAATATCCGATATGACCAAGCAAATCGAAGGAATCGCTGATCAAACGAATTTATTAGCACTTAATGCATCCATTGAGGCAGCTAGAGCTGGAGATCATGGTAAAGGATTTGCGGTAGTTGCTCAAGAAGTTAGAAAGCTTTCGGAGAATACGAAAACTATGAGTAATGCAATTGTTGAATCTATTCAAAAAAGTAACCAACAAATTAATGACTTAAGTAGTCGTATGAATGAGATGAGTGTATCATCTGAAAGTTCGCAACAAGAGATCGATCGAGTAAAAGGTGGTCTTCAAACGGTTAAAATGGAGATGGAGAACTACATAGATATGTTCTCACGTAATAAGAAGGATTTAGATTATATTGTAGAGTCAATTAGCGAGATTAAAGGTACCATGACGGGGATTTCCACATTATCATCTGATTTACTTTATAAAGCCGAGAGTATGCAGTAAAATCTTTCGAATCGCACTGCCGTTATCTGATAATTTTTGTTAGTAACAGAGACCAATTTTTTTGTATTATTTCCTACCATTGTTTAAACTAAAAGGAGAAAGGTGGGATTTAGTATGTTGTTACAAACGATACCGAATATCCAGCTCCCTGATTTGGACGGGAACCAAGTATCATTGGATCATTATAAAGGGAAGAATACGCTCATTTTCATGTGGGCTTCATGGTGACGATGTAGAGATCAACTGCCTGGATGGCAGGATTTTTATGAAAAGTATAAAAATGAGGGATTTGAATTTTTATCTGTATCTGTCGATATTCAAGGAGCAGAAGTCGTAAAACCTTATGCAAAAGATAGATCGTTTACTACAGTCATAGACTCTGAAAATGTCTTTGCGAATCTCTTTGGTTTTAAAATAGTTCCAAATGGAATTTTTATTGATAAAAATGGAGTGATCCGCCTCATTAAACAAGGGTTTCAAATTTCGAATGAGGAACATACAGAAGCGGTTAGACAACTACTTAAAGGTGAAGTTGAAAAAGTCGTTTTAGATGACCAGTATTATAATCCAACTACCAAAGAAAGTGATATTGAAATCCAACTAGCTCAAACGAAGTTTAAACTAGGAATGGAATACGCTAGAAATGGTAAAAAAGAAGAAGCCTTAAAAGAGCTTGATGAAGCTTTACTATTGGATAGTGATAATTTCTTAATTCGAAAACAACGTTGGTATATTCGACACCCGGAAAAATTTTCCCCAACCATTGATGTTGAATGGCAACAAAAGCAACTTGAAAAAGAGAAAGCAGAAGAAGCACAACGAAAAGGTGAAGATTGTGGTCCGGATGGTTGTGTGATTCCGGGGACGCAAGATTCTAAAAGTGAATAGAACCGTAGTGGGTTCCCTTTGAGCAGACGAGACAATGTTCGTCTGCTTTTCTTAAACTTTAATGCTTTTTCAAAACGATGATACAATAGTTGTAAGTAATGACTGTATGGGAGGGTAAAGATACCATGGCAACTTTATCAATTAATCAATCAAGGCTTCAAGAACGAATCGAAAAGCTAAGTGAAATAGGTAGAACAAAGGACAATGGTGTGGAACGAATTGCTTTAAGTGAAGAGGACAAGGTTGGACATTTGCTTTTGTCCGAGTGGATGAGAGAAGCTGGACTATCGGTTCGTCATGATCACTTTGGTAATTTAATAGGTAGAAAAGAAGGGACAGATCCTAGTTTACCTGTTATTATGGTCGGATCTCATACAGATTCTGTACGAAATGGTGGGAAATTTGATGGTGTAATTGGGGTTCTTGCTGGGATTGAAATTGCTCAGATGATTACTGAGGCAGGGATTTCACACCAACACCCTCTTGAAGTCGTTTCCTTTTGTGAGGAAGAGGGCTCACGATTTAACGATGGTATATTTGGAAGTAGAGGGATGGTTGGGAAGGTTACTCAACAGGACCTACAAAAAGTAGATGATAACCACATCACGAGATTTGAAGCATTGCAGAATTTCGGTTTTGGCATTAATCCATTATTAATAGAGGAATCAGTTAGGAAACAAGGTGAGATTAAATATTTCTTTGAGATGCATATTGAACAAGGCCCATTACTTGAGAGCAAAAACATCCCAGTCGGAATCGTAAGTGGGATTGCAGGGCCGGCATGGTTTAAGGTTAAGTTGACCGGAGAAGCGGGGCATGCTGGCACTGTTCCAATGAATCTTAGAAAAGATCCATTGGTTGGGGCAGCTGAGATAATATCTGAGATTGAAAGAGTCTGTGGAAGTGATCCTTCTGTACCTACAGTTGGGACTGTTGGTCGTATACAATGTCTGCCTGGTGGTACAAATATTATCCCAAGCACAGTTGAATTTACGATGGATATTCGTGACATTGACTTAGATAGAAGAAATGAAGCAATCAAGCAGGTTATGAAGAAAATCGAAGAGGTATGCCACAATCGAGGACTTCAATATGATATTGAGAAAAATGTGGACGCAGCTCCAGTTCGTTGCTCTGAAGAAATCATTCAAACGTTTGAAACAGTTTGTAGTGAAAATGGAGTAGATGCACCAGTCATGGTCAGTGGAGCAGGTCATGATGCAATGTTCATGGCAGACATAACTGAAGTCGGGATGATCTTTGTCCGCTCTCGAGATGGAATCAGCCACCATCCAGAAGAATGGACAGATATCGAGGATATAACCGTAGGAACCAAAATCATGCTCGAAGCAGTCCTTAAACATTTATAGAGATTATGTCTTTCGGGGCCTGACCCCCGGTGCGTTAAAGCGTTAACGCACTGGGGGTCAGGCCCCTTTTGTCATATTATGTTCCCTCTTTACTTGGTCGTTGAACCTCATGTATAGTGAAATGGTGGATATTTATCCATAATTTTCAAAAAATACTACCGGTAATGGTAGAAGAAGAGGGGGAGATGTTAATGATTAAGGGACAAAACAAGGCATACAATGGTAAGGATGAGAGTAGGAATTGGAAGACCTAGTAAAGGTTAATGGAGGAATATAGAATGGAACAAACAAAACAAAAGATAGAAATAATTGAGTATCATGAAGGTTTAGCAGCGGGTGTAGCGGAAATGTGGAATCTTAGCCGGGACGGTTGGGGTGGAGATTCCCATGTGACAACTGAGGAAAAGGTACGCGTACAAGAAGCGAATTCTAGTAATCTAAATCTCTATTTAGCAATGGACGGAGACAAGGTAGTTGGGTATTGCGGTCTTTCTGAGTATCGTGAAGACGAAGGTGCACTTTACATACCTTTGTTAAATGTCCGAACAGACTATCATGGGAAGAAAATTGGGAAGCTGCTTGTTTTAAAAGCGTTAGAACGTGCGGTTGAGTTGAATTGGCCAAGGCTAGATTTATATACATGGCCAGGTAATTCCAAAGCGGTTCCATTGTATAAAAAGTGCGGATTCTTCTGGGAAGATCGTGACGATACAACACATCTAATGAACTTTATGCCAACAGTTCTAAATACGGAAGCAATTAAAGATTATTTTGCAAACGTAGATTGGTATGATGCTAGCACGAGAGTGATTGAAGTTACACCAGATGGGAAAAAAGAGAATGATTTCACCTACTACGAGTACAAGTGGGATTCAAACGGTGATGAGCTACGACTAGAATTTGAACGTACTGGACGTGGACTTAGATCAATTGAGACGACTGACTACTCGATTACGGTAGAAGTTGAAAACTTCACTTTAGTTTGTGATGCAGCCTACAAAGTTCGTTATTATATAAAAAGTAAGTCTGGAAAACCACTTCAACTTGATATTAAAGGAAAAGACCATAAGATTGTTCGCTATTCCTATGAGCAGTCCATATCTGTAGAGGGAGAGACTGTTCTTGAAGCGACTTTTCACCTTGAAAATCTAGCAGAAGAACAAAGTAACTGGAGAACTCACCCTTCCGTTGTAACAAATATGCTGATTAACGGGAAAGAGGCAACGTTTGCGGTTGGTATTTTACCGAAATTGCCTGCAAAACTTACAGGTGTTGTCCCAGGTGCTCAGTGCTACTTGAATGAAGAGGCTGTATTTTATCTTGACCTACAAAATAACTTTAGTGAATCAGCGAGCTTTACATTGACTGTACCAGAAAATGAACTAGTTTCCTTAAAGCAATCTGAGTTTAGCGTAACACTTGATTCAAAAGGAAAGACTTCGATTCCAGTGCCTTACACTCTTTTACAACATGGATTTTATGCACCTGTTATTGAGGTTGCTGTCGAAAGGGAAAATGGAGGCAGTCAGCAATTTATCAAACAAATTGGTATCGGGTTCAAAGGTTTAGGCGCACGGTTTTCCGGAGAATGTGATGACTACTGGCACATTTATAATGGCTTGTATCATTTATATCTAAGTAAATTTGACAATAAACTAATCCCAGGCAGAACGACAAAGAAATCGCAAGCGACAATGTTTATGTATCCTAAACTTGGGAAGCCTTACTCAAGTGAGTTATCAAAACGTAAACCTAGTTTCGTAGAGTATAAGGAAGAAAACGGTGCGATGGTATTGTATGCAACGTACAAATCATCCGATTTTGCAAATGTGGAATTGGTAAGTGTGTCTAAGCTTTATGGTGAAGGATTATTAGAGCAATCTTACCTTGTGCGTAATTATAATACGTCAGACACAGCAGATCCAGTATGGATTTACCAGCCAATCTATCATGAGTTGTATAAGCCAATTCTCCCTATGAAGGGTCAGGTTTTAAAAGTGGAAGATCAAGCCTACTCGGATTATGGTGTATGGAATAGTGCGGATCTAAGTGAAAACTGGTTATTCTCTCGTCATGATTCCTATGCGCATGGAGTCACATGGCCTAAAGATGCCAAAGTAAACTTTGAAACTTGGTATTTCTACGTAGAGCATAGCCTTGGCAATATCCCAGCAAATGGTGAGATTAGTACGAAGCCTGTTTATCATTCGTTAGGGGCCTACCAAACTTGGGAAGAGTTTAGAGAATTTGCTTTGAAAAAAACGATGAGAACCGCAGTAACGGTGGATGATCTTTTTTTACAAAAAAATGAACTAGATCTTAAGTTAGTAGATCGAAAAGCGAACTATATCCAGGGAGAAGTTGTCCTAAACGGTAAAACAGTAATTGTATCGGCAGAGGACGAAAAACGAGAAGTCCATGCTGCAATTGGGATAGATACTACACCTCTATCAACAGTAGTAGCAGAATATGAGATTAATGGGATTAAAGATTGTAAAAAAGCTCTAAACATCAATCCTTCGAACCAACCCATCATAGTTCAAAAAGAAATGAGAGATGGAGTTGAAGTACTTACAGCCAGCAATGAAGAAATTTCAATTGCTGCAGCAGAAGGCTTTTACCCTGCATTATTCTCTTTAAAAGTGAACGAGAAGGAATGGTTAGATACGTCATTCCCAGTACTTAAACCGAAATCATGGTGGAATCCATGGAGTGGAGGGATTCGTTCAGCCTTAGAAGGAATCAATAATAAATCTTTTACGAAAGAGAGTACAATTGTTGGTGAAGGAAAGCTTGAGGACCAAGAAGGAAGAGTGTGGAAGGGTCTTAAGCTTTCGACTGTGTTCACTGAAAATGAGACGTATAAAGGACTAGGAATTCACCAATACTACGTGATGCTGCCAGGTATTCCAGTAGTCGCATTTGTTACAAAAATCACTCAGAATACAGGAACCTATTTTAACTATAAAAAATGGTTTACGGAGTGCAGTTTCCAACTTGGTTGGGTACAAAATGTGGAAAGTGATAGAAAGTATATTGCTGGAAAAACTGAGTTTTTAGCAGGATTATCAGAGCATACAATTATTGGTTCAACTACTGATGAACAGGTGCTTCAGGTAGTCGCTGAGCATGAGGCAGTAAATGTTGAATCTTATATAAACAAAGAGGTTATGTTATATGCTATTTGGAGAGAAATACAAATGGCAAATGAAACAGAGCTATTATCATCTCCATCCTTCATTATTGGATCAGATAAAATTATAAGCTCAGATGAAGTAAAAGACTTACAACGAATGACATTTAAAGAGGTAGAAGATGAAAATAATTGACGCGCATATTCACTATTCGGATATTAAAAGTTTTCACCAAACAGCTACTGACATATCGAAAGTAGATTATTCGTTTGAGGGCATTCAAAAGGAGTTTGCGGAGAATAATGTCGTTTTAGGTATTGCGATGGGTGTTACTGAGACAGCTGGGGAAGGTTTTCCTGACTCGGCTTCCTCTTCTCCTATGGGTATTGATTTAACACCTGACATTCCAAAAAACATTGTGTATTGTGCCGGAATTAATCCATTTAAATTAGATGAGGCAGCCCTAGCACAATTGGAAAAAGATGTTCAAAAGCCGGAATGTGTCGGCATTAAAATTTACTTAGGGTATTATCCTTATTATGCTTATGATGATGTGTATGAACCTGTTTATGCGATTGCTAAGAAATACAATGTGCCAGTTGTTTATCATACAGGCGATACATACTCAGAACGGGGGAGACTTCGTTTCTCGCATCCACTAGCAATCGATGAAGTAGCGGTAAAGCACAGAGAGATGACGATCATGATGGCTCATTTTGGGGACCCATGGGTACTTGATGGGGCAGAGGTTGTTTACAAAAATTCAAATGTCTACGCGGATCTTTCTGGACTTGTTGTTGGAGCAGATGGAGACATCAAACGTTTACAGGACACTAGATTCTTTGATCATCTATTGCATGCCTTAACGTTTACTAATAACTATGAGAAATTCCTATTTGGAACCGATTGGCCACTAACCCCAATTAAACCATACATCGAATTTATCAAAGACATCATTCCAGAAGAATACCATGAAGACGTATTCTACAACACGGCATTAAAAGTGTTTCCTAAAATCAAAGCATTTTTATAGAAAAATGGGGCCTGACCCCCGGCGCGTTAAAGCTTTAACGTACTGGGGGTCAGGCCCTTGTTGTCACAACTTGAATGTGACTCTTTCATAAAATAAGGTATAATCAATGGTAAAAGGAGATGAGGAAATGGCCATAAAAAGAGAAGATATTCATAAATTAATTGAAAGTGTACCAGATGAAAAGTTATCGGATCTAGCGAAGTTAATTAAGCTTTTATCAATACCAGAAGTTGAGCCTTCTGAATTAGAAGTAGAGGCTATTAAAGAAGCCCAAAAGGAATACAAGAATGGTAAAACTCATTCATACACAATTGATGAATTACGAAAGGAATTCTTGGATAATGAGTAGATACACACTTGAATTATCTAAGAGTTCTAAAAAGTTCCTTCAAAAAAAACGATAGGGTAACAAGAGAAAGGATAATTAACGTTATACATGCTCTAACTGAAAATCCTTTTTCCTATCCAGGAATGATTAAACTATCTGGTTTTGATGATACTTATAGGGTTAGAGTAGGTAAATCTAGGTTGATTTATCAGGTTTATGATGAAAAGTTATTAATCTTTATTCAGGATATAGATAGCCATGGTGATATCTATAAACACATTTAGCGCTATTACATTCAATCGTCTAGTAAAACTCCAATACCTCTGCAGTATAATTCTTCAAAACTATCTCTCTTCAACAGCATCCGACCATTAAAAACAAACTGAGCCCCATTAGTTAAGACTCAGTTTGCCTAAGTTTTATCATTTTGAATAAAGGAACACCTTACTCTTTATTACTTCCCAATAAACATCTGTGTCCAATAATTCCCCTCAACATGTCCAACTCCAATGTGAGTGAAGTTTGAACTTAAGATGTTTTTACGATGACCTTCACTGTTCATCCACGCATTTACCACTTCTTGAGGTGAGCGCTGACCCATTGCAATATTTTCACCTGCTGCACGATATTGCACGCCAAACTGTTTCATCATATCAAACGGTGATCCGTAGGTAGGGCTCGTATGTGAGAAATACCCATTTTTTTTCATATCAGAAGACTTAAGTCTAGCAACTTCACTTAATTTCAAGTCAATCTTAAGAGGCTGTAAACCGTATTTTTCACGTTCATTATTTGTTAATGAAACGACTTGTTGCTCATACTGACTTAAAGCATACGTAGCCTGATTTGTTGTTTCATTTGTTGTTTCTTTAGGTTGCTGCTGTACTGGTTGTTGTACTGGTTGCTGCACCACTGGACTTTCTTGTACTGGTTGTTCTGCTTTTGGTGCTGTTGGTTGAGGTTGAGTTGTTTCCTTTGATGGTTCCTCAACTGGTTGTGTAGGTTGCTCTACTTTTGGTTGAGTTTGATAGTATTGAGCATAGTATTTTTTTAATAAACTATTAATAAAGCTATCCCAATTTGTTGAGTTGTTAACAGTTAGAGCATAACGAGTTTCATAGGTTTTCTTTGCTGCAGTTGTGTGTTCTGCAGAACTAGCTAGTGGCCCTGACACTAATAAAGCTCCTGCTACAACGATTGATAATACTGTCTTTTTCATATTCAGTCCTCCTTGTTGTGTGTAACCTTGGCTACAACCACATCATAGCACGCTAGTTTTGTAACATTTCAGGAAGACATTTCCTCCATTCAAAAACTCAAAACTTTTCACCTATTGAAAGTTTGATAGAGAACTGAAAAATAATAGATTTTTCCGACTTGGGTTTAGTTGCTATAAGTGTTATTGTCACCCAGTAATGGTAGCCAATACTAAAATTTGCCCATTGACAGGGTTGAGACGAGGAAGGTTATGTGACTTTTATTAATGGTGGATGACAAATGTGATAAATGTGACAAAGGGGGCCTGACCCCCAGCGCGTTAAAGCTTTAACGCAGTGGGGGTCAGGCCCCTGTTGTCATATATTCTTCTGATACTCCGTAAATGAAGCGTATTGCGTTACAAAGCCCCTGTTAACGACTTCCCATAAATAGAGAGAAGCTAGTGATTGATAGGGGTCCCAGTTCTCGCTCTTTTCAATAAGTGTACTTTTACCATCTTCACTGTCGTACAACCATTTTGCACCACGATGTAAACCGACATCTAAGTGGGAAAGGACATTTTCCCGACCGAGAGAAAAGATTAAAAACATTTCTGCTGTCCATTTTCCAATGCCTTTAACCGTGGTTAAAGCGAGAATGGCTTCATCATTACCAAGCTCTTGAAGAGAATCTAAGTTAATTTCTTTGTCTACAACCTTTTGTGATAAATCTTTCATATAACTAATCTTTGGTCTTGAGATACCTATTTCCCTCATTTGATCTTCAGATAGTCCAAGTACTATTTCCGGTGTAATCTCATGATTGGTTAATTCCACAAAGCGATTGAAAATCGTACCGGCAGCCTTTACAGAAAGTTGTTGACCGATGATAGAATTAACCAGTGACAAATAATGGTCGTTACGTTTCGTTAGTTCTAATACACCAATGATTTCTATAAACTGACCGAGAACCGGGTCGTTTTTACTTAAAAGCTCTACCTTTTCTTTCATTTAATCACCTATTTGAGATGTAGTGGATTTCTAATTTATATAATCTTTGTTTCTTCTTTAAATGTGTAGCTCCGAATAGATGTATGCTACTAAGTCTTCTTTATGTGTATTTAAGACGTTCGGTCGCACCTCGTAAAGGTCTGGCTTCTGAGTAAACATAAAGCTAGTAATCTTGATTAAGCCAGCAGAGCGCAGAAGGACTAAATGATAGTGTAAGTTACTTTTTGAGAGATTGGTTAATTCAACTAGTTGTGTAAAGGTTTTAGGTTCAGTAGCTAGAATTTGCAATATTCTCAGCCGCTTTTCGTCAGCTAGGGCTTTCGTCTTTCTTAAAAGGACTAATGGTACTTCATGTTCTCTTCCCTTAGGGATATCAATAGAGAATTGGATTATAGCAGTGTTTTTAAAACCATAAATCCTGTTTTGAGGAGACAGATGGTAGGTAGGGATTAAAATAATTTCTGAGATTTCTTCACTCGGCTCTATATAAATTCCATTGGAGCACTCTTCAACCATTTCTTCAGGTGGTATATTGGCTTTTTGTGATAACTTTTCATTCGCGATACTCATTAAGTAATTATTTACATCATCATCTACTTTATAAACCTCGTCCCATAATGGTAATAAGGTTACGTAAAAGTTTCTGAAAAATTCAAGATCCTTCAATGGATCCTCTCTAAAATACATATATAGCAACTCATAAATTTCACCAATAGAAAGTCCTTTAAACCATGAGAGGAATTCTTGTAATGATTTCTTATATGGACTTTTCTTAATAAGAAGTAGCAAATATCCTATAAGATGTAATGTTTCTTGGTCCTTCAACAATTCTCCCAATTCGGGTTGTATACGATTCTCCACATTTTTAAACCACTTTTTATCCAAATCATAATTTGCCTTTTGAGTTACAAATACAGATAAACTAGAGACTAGTTCGTAAATAGGCTCAAATTCAATTTCTACTTTATAAGTCATTCTTTGTCCTCCAATTTGAAAATAACTAATAACTAATTATTACCAAAAAATATTGACTTTTCTAAATGATAAAATATAATGAGTTTATAATCAAGTTCAAATTATTTTGAACCATTAAATAAGTGCGAAATATTTTAAAATAATCCTTTTTGGTAGTAAATAAAGTCAAGGTTTCATCTCTAGAGACATTAAAGAAAGATTAACAAATTGGAGAGTGGTAGAAATGCAAAAAACAAATGGGCAAAATCTTGATCAAGTCGTTAAAAACGAAGTCATTTCAGAATTAGTTACACGGTTAAATAATGATTATGTTTTTCCAGAGGTTGCTGTAGAAATTGAAAAACTGCTTTTACACAAATTTGCTACAGGGGCATATGATTTGTTTAATACTGAGGATGAGTTTGCAAAGGAGTTAACAGAGGACTTACAAGCAATTTCAAAAGATAAGCATTTAAGAGTGATGTTCGAATCCGAAGATAAAAGAGTAGCAGCTGAAAATAACGTTGGTGAGTTTGAGAGAAGGGCAAAAATTCATAACTATGGCTTTTATAAAATTGAAAGATTACAAGGTAATATAGGTTATATCGATTTACGTAACTTTTATCATCCAACTCAAGCTGGAGAAACAGCTGTTCACGCTATGAATCTAATCAAAGATACAGAAGTACTTATCTTTGATTTGCGCAAAAATGGTGGTGGTTCACCAGAAATGATTGCACTAATTTCTAGTTATTTATTTGATGAAAAGGTCCACTTAAATAGCTTTTACTTCCGTCCAACAGATACGACGAGTGAATCGTGGACAGATCCAGAAGTTCAAGGGTCACATTACAGTAACAAGCCAGTTTATATCTTAACAAGTAATTATACTTTCTCAGCGGCAGAAGAATTTACGTATAACTTAAAAAATTTAAACCGTGCCACAGTAGTTGGAGAAATTACTGGAGGGGGAGCTCATCCTGGTGGTATTCAGCCAATTACTAACTATTTTGAAGCCTTTATACCAACAGGAAGAGCGATTAACCCGATTACAAACACCAATTGGGAAGGCACAGGTGTTGATCCACACATCCTAATGGATAAAGAAGAAGCATACGAATACGCCTACAAAAAAACCTTAGAATATGTAAAAGCTAAATACAATGATGTACCTGGCTATTCTTTTTTACTAAAAGAGATTGAACAAGTTTTATAATAGTATTTAATTAGGGGCCTGACCCCCGGCGCGTTAAAGCTTTAACGCACTGGGGGTCAGGCCCCTAAATAGTGTATAATGAATCTAATCAGATTTCGAATATGATCGTGCACCTGCGAGAATGCTATTACTAAATCAGATAATATAAAAAATGAGGTTACTTAAATGAGCGAACGGAATTTTGAAGAGTACAAGTTAAGTGAAGAAATAAGAAGAGCTCTTACTGTGTTAAAGTACGAAACACCAACAGAGGTTCAGCAAGAGGTTATACCTAAGGCGTTATTAAATCAAGATCTTGTCGTTAAGTCTCAAACGGGAAGTGGAAAAACAGCAGCGTTTGGAATTCCTCTTTGTGAAATGGTGGAATGGGAAGTGAAAAAGCCACAGGCTTTAATTCTTACTCCTACAAGAGAGCTTGCGGTTCAAGTTCGAGAGGATATTACGAACATTGGTAGATTTAAACGCATTAAAGCGATGGCAGTCTACGGAAAAGAACCTTTTACGAAACAAAAAGAAGAATTAAAACAGAAAAACCATGTTGTTGTTGGTACCCCTGGTCGTGTAATGGATCATATCGATAGAGGAACGCTTCAACTAGACCAAGTAAAGTATTTAATAATTGATGAAGCAGATGAAATGCTAAATATGGGGTTCATCGACGATGTGGAAACGATTATTAAGGAAATACCAACCGACAGGGTGACGATGGTGTTTTCTGCTACATTACCAAAGGATGTTGAAAATCTTTGCCACAAATATATGAAAGATCCAATCAATATTGAGATTGAATCGACTGGAGTCACAACTAATACCATAGACCATCAATTAATTGAAGCGAAAGCTGAAGGTAAGCTTGCATTACTTAAAGATGTTACAGTTGTTGAAAATCCAGATAGCTGTATTATTTTTTGTAACACAAAAGAACATGTTGATAATGTGTTTACTGAACTAGAAGAGTCTAACTATGCTTGTGAAAAGCTTCATGGTGGATTAGAACAAGTCGATCGATTTGCGGTAATGGATGGTTTTAAAATGGGGAATTTCCGTTACCTGGTTGCAACAGATGTAGCAGCTAGAGGAATAGATGTTGATAATGTGACACTAGTTATCAACTATGATGTTCCAATGGAAAAAGAGAGCTATGTTCACAGAACAGGTAGAACAGGACGTGCGGGAAATAAAGGAAAAGCAATTACCCTTGCGACTTCATATGAAGAGAAATACGTTAAAGCGATAGAACGATATATTGGTTTTGAAATACCGAAAATAGATCCTCCTACAAAAGAAGAAGTGTCTAGAGGTAAAGCTGATTTCGAAGAGAAAATCGGTGGCAGACGTGTTGTGAAAAATAATAAAACAGCACGAATCAATCAGGATATTATGAAGCTTCATTTTAGTGGTGGTAAAAAGAAGAAGATTCGCGCATTGGATCTTGTTGGTACCATTTCAAACATTCCAGGTGTAACAGCAGAAGATATTGGAATTATCACCGTTCAGGACGCTATGTCTTATGTTGATATTCTAAATGGAAAAGGCTCATTAGTTCTGCAAGCGATGGAAACGACAACGGTTAAAGGGAAGAAGCTGAAAGTTAGTAAGGCTAATAAGTAACAGATTTTTGGGGCCTGACCCCCGGTGCGTTAAAGCTTTAACGCACTGGGGGTCAGGCCCCTTTTTATATGAAGTGGCAATAAAAATTTATAGTACAGACTTAACCACAACATAATTCGAATAGAGTAAGTAAAAGCACCATTTTATTCTAAAACTAGATAGGGGTGGGATTCATGTTTTCGGTAAACGAAATGCGAACCTTTGAGATGTTTTCGATTCCCCATATCGCTTTTTTACTTTTCTTTTTCGTCATATGCTTTGTCCTTATTAGTTATAGAGATTATTTAAAACCATACCAACCGATCATCAAGTGGACACTATTTGGCATACTGGTGTTAAGTGAAGTTTCACAACAAATCTGGATAGTAGCGACAAACCAATGGGAAATTGGTAATCTGCCTTTACACCTTTGTTCGGTAAGTACGTTTATGGCCATTTTCTTGTTTCTGAAGCCTAGTAAAAAGGTATTCTATTTCCTGTTCTTCACTGGGATGCTTCCACCGATTTTAAGTATGGTTACGCCTGAACTGGTTCATCAATTTCCTCATTTTCGTTTTCTAAAATACTTCTTCCATCATGCAACAATTACGTGGGCTGTCTTTTATTTCATCGTCTATGAGGGGTATCGCCTCCCGAAGAAAGCCATCTGGACCGGCCTCATTCTGCTTAATATAATTGCCATTCCAATTTTCATCATTAATCAACTGCTCGACACTAACTTCTTTTACCTAGCAAATCCTACAGAATCCAAAACAATCCTATCCTTCTTTGGATCAGGCATTATGTATTATATTAATCTCGAAATTGCGGCACTTATTGTCTTTTTCATTACGTATCTTCCAATGGGGATGTTAATGAAGCGGGAACGAGAATATGAGTAAATTATGTCTTTTGGGGCCTGCCCCCCAGCGCGTTAAAGCTTTAACGCGCCGGGGGTCAGGCCCCTGTTCTTTCCACGAGTTGATATTAAATACAGATACATTGGAAACAATGTTTAGAAAAAACACCTTAAAATTTTAAAGATAGAATAGAATCTGATAATCTTAGAGGAAAGTTAAACGTTTTTTGGGAAAGGTAGAGAAAATGAAAACAAATACGGTGAAAGTGATAACCTCCATTTCAGTAATTGCAACTATTGTTTTGATTGTTGGTTTAGTTTGGACAATCAAAGACCAGCTCTTTTATTCAGCAGAAACATCAGATAAACCCATTCAAGAATCTCCGCTTGAAACGATTGATAAGCAAGATACCTTAAGCATCGTTGCCCTTGGTGATTCCTTAACCCGTGGCACAGGTGATTCGTCAGGTAAAGGCTATATCGGGTACTTGGTTGATCAGCTAAGGGAGAAGTCAGATAAAGAAATACAACTAACCAATTTAGCGATTCGAGGCTATACATCAGAGCAACTAGTAGAATTAATCGAGCAGTCAGAAATTCAAAGGCAGATCAGGCAGGCTGATATTATTATCATGACCATTGGCGGGAATGATTTATTTCAACGAGGAGAGGCACTTATCGACTTTAATACTGAACAAAACAACATAAGTAAATCAGCTTACTTAAAAAATCTTGAGTCCACCTTTACAAGTATAAGGAACCTAAATTCAGAGGCTGTCGTATTTCATGTTGGCTTATATAATCCTTTTCAAAATCTAGAAAATGCTAATTTAACATCCGAAGTTGTTCGAGAGTGGAATTACGATTCTGCAGAGGTGGCCGCAAAGTTTAATCAAATAATTCAAGTTCCGACTTATGACTTGTTTCAATTAAACGTAGAAGCCTATCTTTTTAATGATAAATTTCATCCAAATGAAAAGGGATATCGATTAATTGCTGAACGAGTGGCCTCACTTACCGTTTTCAGTGAGGAAGGAGAAACAGAGAATGAGTAGTGATGGTAGAGTGAAGACACTTGTCGTTGAAGATCTTCGAAAAACGATAGGAAAAAAGGAAATTATTAAAGGACTATCGTTCGATCTTAATGAAGGTGAAGTGTTTGGGTTTTTAGGTCCGAACGGTTCTGGTAAAACAACAACGATTCGAATGCTCGTAGGTTTAATTAAACCTACTTCAGGAACGATATCGATTTGTGGTCATAATTTGCAACGACAGTTTCAGGAAGCGATTAGCAATATTGGCTGTATTGTTGAAAATCCAGAGTTGTATCCTTACTTAAGTGGATATGAGAACTTAGAGCATTTTGTTCGAATGGTTCCTGAGATTCCACAAAGTCGTATTGCTGAAGTAGTCGAGCTTGTGGGACTACAAAACAGAATTCATGATCGAGTTAGTACGTATTCTTTAGGTATGAGGCAACGACTTGGAATCGCTCAAGCCTTATTAGGAAAGCCCAAAGTTCTTATTTTAGATGAACCAACAAATGGACTTGATCCCGTAGGCATAAGGGAAATGCGAGAGTTTATTGATTTTTTAGCTAAAAAAGAAGGGCTTAGTATTCTGGTATCCTCCCATCTACTTAGTGAGATTCAATTAATGTGTGATCGGGTTGCTATCATATCGAAAGGTGAGATTATACGTGTAGATGCTGTTCATAGTTTACTTTCTAATAAAGAGAGACTACTATGGAGAGCCAGTCCAATGGATCAGGCCAAGGCACTTTTAGCTGAAGAAACGACAGTTGTTAGTGAGGAAGATGGACTATTAGTCACTTTTTATGATCAAGAAAAGGTATCACTATGGAATCAAAAATTAGTACAAGCCGGAGTAAAGGTAAGTGAAATTCAAACAAAGTTTCCGACTCTTGAAGACTTATTTATCGAGCTAACAGGAGGGGAAACGATTGATTAACTTAGTACATAACGAAATGATTAAAATAACAAGAAAAAAACGATTGTTTATTGTGCTTGCAATCGTTGCTGTCCTTGTTTCACTTTTTACCTATGCACAAATGAAGGAAGTAAAATCACTTCAAGAACGATTAGGAACGACGGATTGGCGAACACAGCTACAACAGGAAATCATTAATACGCAAAACCGTCTTAGTTCAAACAGTATTTCAGAGGAATGGAGAAAATATATAAAGATACGCTTAAGTCAACAGCAGTATTATTTGGATCATGATATCAATCCTACTGCACCTGGTGCGCCTTCTTTTATGAGGATGTTTATTGAAAATTCAATCGACTTGTTTCTTCCATTAATGATCATGGTTATTGCCGCAGACCTTGTTTCCTCAGAAGCAAGTGGGGGAACAATCAAACTACTTCTAACACGGCCAGTTAAGAGATGGAAAATTCTTATGAGCAAATATTTGGCCATGATGCTGTCTGTGTCGTTTATTGTGCTCGGTGTTGGGATAGTATCCTATCTCATCTCGGGGATTATCCTAGGGTATGGTGGATGGACTATGCCAGTATTAACTGGGTTCTTGGTTCGGGGGGAGGAACTAATTACAGATAATGTTCATTTGATTCCACAATGGCAGTACCTACTCATGCAGTTTGGACTAGCCTGGTTTGTGTGTATGGTCGTTGGCACACTAACATTTATGCTATCGGTGCTAATTCGAAGTACCGCAGCTGTCATGGGGATTATGCTCGCTGCCCTCATATCAGGAGCTATATTATCAAATATGGTATCTTCATGGGAATCAGCAAAATACTTCTTCATGGTTAATCTGAAACTGACAGACTATGTTCGAGGAATGGCACCACCAATCGAAGGAATGAATTTAGGATTCTCGATGACTGTACTCTTAGTATGGGCGTTAGTTGGGTTGATTGTCTCATTTGCAGTGTTTACAAAAAGGGACGTGTATTAAAATTTTGGGGCCTGACCCCCGGCGCGTTAAAGCTTTAACGCACTGGGGGTCAGGCCCCATTTTTTACAGCATTGTCCAACTATTGGAAGTTATATATACTGTTAGTAGAGTTATAGGAAATAGGAGAATGGTATGCAACTTACTTTTTTGGTTTTGTTCTTTTCTTTAAGTTTTATTTTCATCGGTTTGTTTCTTTTTTCATACCGAAGTAGGAAGCTTCCGTATCTGCTGTATTTTGGTTTATTTATGATAACGATTTCGATTAATCTTCTTGGTATTTGGAATTTACAGGCGAATTTGCCGTTTCCCTCTTTACTTAAGTACCTGTCGTTTGGTGCCGGCACATTTTTCTTATTATTTTATGAACAAATCTTTGGTCAGGGCTATAAGAAAATTCATCAACGTTTATGGCAGCTTCATCTATTATGCTGGATCATGATTGTTTTGACGTCCTTCCTTTCACTTGTTCCGCTTGAAGAGGTTCAACTTCCGTATAGCATACTTAACATTAGTACGATTCTTTACGTAGCAATTGTGACCATCGCAAAAGCTCAATCTGGAAATAGAGAAGCAAAGATTTTTACGTTTGGGCTTCTTGGTCTGATAGTAACCTTACTTTTTGATCTTTCATTCACTATTAAAATAGCAAATTATGCTTCATCGCAAACAACCACCTGGGGGCTATTACTATTTACAGGTTGTTTAACAGTGATCTTATTAAATCGTTTTATAAAAAAGGGAGCGGATTTCATTTTTGAGCCACTTACCTTTGTTCACGATCCGATTGAGTTAAAAATGAAAGCAGATTCACTTGTCTTACATACCATTAAAAATGAAATTCATAGATTGTTATATTTAAATGAACGAAATAAAAGACTACTTTCATCGATGGATCAATCTCTCAGTACCCCTTTAGAGAAAAACTATAATTTGATGGACGAAGCACTACATCATATGAACGATATGATCCTCGCGGTAAAAAGAACAGATGATGTTGAGCTACACCTTCAAAACGTCTCCATAAACAATGTTATTTTAGAAGCAATAAGAACGTTTCGAACAGGATTAAATACATCAATTGAGTTTGAACTGAATCTAATAGATTCTATTACTATAGAAGTCGATCCCCTACATCTAAAGGAATGCATCACCAATTTAGTATCAAATAGTGTGGAAGCAATTGAACATTCACATGGGAAAATACGAATTGATCTTTATCAAAGAAATCATGAAGCGATACTTGAAATAACAGACAACGGAAAAGGAATTCACCAGGACCAACTATTGGATGTGATTACGCCGTTATTCACGACTAAAAAATCGACTACCCATTTTGGAGTAGGTCTTTATTATGTTTATTTTGTTATCAATAAACACGGCGGGTCGCTTTCGATTCCCTATTCACAAGTTGGAAAAGGGACAACCTTTCGGATTCAACTACCGATAAACAGAAAGATGAAACAGTTTTGGAGCGTGAAGGCTAGTGGGAAAAATAAAAGTCATGCTGGTTGAGGATGACCCGAGGTGGCAAGAGGTATTAACCGTCGACCTAGAAAGTGAATCTGATATTGAATTGGTTAAAGTTGTTTCTACAAAGGAAGAAGCAGTGGAAGCTGCAAGGAGTCTATCTCTTGATGTAATTCTGATGGATATCAATTTAACAGAAAGTAACATGGATGGAATAGACGCAACACTTGAAATCACTACCTTAGGCAAAGGTATTAAAATCATCATGTTAACTGCCTTAACCGAGCGGGACACCATTGTAAAAGCCATTGAATATGGTGCAATCAATTATGTTAACAAGTCTAGTTTGAAGGATATTCTTACTTGTATTCGTGAGGCCTATCAAAATAAAACTTCCTTGCATCCTGATGCAACAGGAGCAATTTTAAGAGAAATTCGTTTAAAGTCCCTAACACCGACAGAAAAGAACATCTATGATTTAAAGGAGATAGGGTATACCCGGTCACAAATGGCTGAGTATTTTCATACCACATTAGATACAATTGGAACACATATGAAAAACATTTCGAAAAAATTAAAACGTCGTCGCTAGGGAGGGGAGAAAATATCACCCTCCCTTTTTGCTGTAAAACTCCTTACACTTAAAACAGAAATAAAGAATAAGGAGAAAACAAAATGAAAAAAGTGACGATTCTTTTCGTTTGCATCTTTCTACTAGCTTTACCCTTTAAATCTGTTTTTGTTGAAGGACAAACGATAGAGAGTGATTCAAACTTAAAACAAATTGATGATTATATCGCAAAAGAGATGAAGGCAGCACAAATCCCGGGTCTATCGTTAGGAATTGTAAAAGGGGATGAAATAGTTCATTTAAAGGGATATGGTTTTGCGAACGACTCTGATGAGCCTGTTACACCACAGACACCCTTTATTCTAGGATCAACATCAAAATCATTTACGGCTATGGCCATTATGAAACTTGTTGAACAAGGAAAAATAGATTTAGATGCACCTGTCCAAACATATCTTCCAACTATCCAATTAGATACCAATATAACCGTAAGGCATCTTCTAAACCAAACGAGTGGAATCTCAAAGACTCCTACTAAAAAGGATGTAGCTTGGGAGATACGTACTGAGAATATCGGGAAACTATTCGAATACTCAAATGAAAATTATAAACTGCTTGGCGATATCATATCATCTGTTTCAAACACAACATACGAAGAGTTTATCGAGGAAACTATTTTTAAACCTCTTGAAATGAACCATAGTTATACATCTCAAACTCTTGCGGAGGCAGACGGATTGGCAGAAGGGTACCGAACGTGGTTTGGCTTTAATTTTTCGAACAAACTACCTTACAACGAAGAGTATCTACCGGCTGGATATCTGATCGATATGACACACTATTTAATTCTACAAATGAATAAAGGCCAATTTAACAATAGAACAATTCTTTCACCTTCTGGCATTGAAGCAATGCACACACCCAATGTAGAAGCTCCGATGTTAGGAGAGGCTAGTTATTATGGCATGGGCTGGTTCATCTCGCCAACCAATGGAGTACCAACCATTAAACATTCTGGTGAAGTACCAAACTACCATTCTACAATGATAATGATGCCGAATGAAAACTATGGAATCATCTTACTAACCAATATCAATAATTCAATTTTAGTTTCTGCTTTAATTGAAAAGATCGGTGCTGGAGTCGTGGACCTACTTGCTGGAAAGCAACCTGAACCGATTTCAAACAATACGTATTTACAAATGTATTTGATACTGGATGCTATTCTACTCGTTATCTTCCTCCTGCTCATATTACATATGAGAAATATGAAAAAATGGAAAGAGAGAGTAAAGAATGGAGAACGTCCTATTTTCCAAACCTATCTTTATCCCTTGTTTATAAATTTAGTTGTACCTGTACTAATCTTAACCCAATTTCCAAAAATAACTGGCTTTACGTGGTCGTTCTTATTTGACTTCGTTCCTGATATAACAAGCGTTTTACTTTCTATTTCGCTGATTTTACTTTTGGTAGGAGTTATTAGAGTGTATCTACTAGCAAGACTATTGAGGAAAAAGTGGGGCCTGACCCCCAGTGCGTTAAAGCTTTAACGCGCCGGGGGTCAGGCCCCTGTTGTCACAATTAGGATGCGAAGATTGTCCATTTGTTTTGTTGGGCAATTTTTTTCATGTCGTCTTTTGGATTGACTACAACTGGATGGGTAACATAGTGCAATAAAGGAATGTCACTTTCGCTATCCGCATATGCCCAAATTTCTTTCGATGGTTGTGTTATCAAGGATTTCTCTTCTAACCATGCTTGTAGTTTATTTACTTTTTCATCGCCATTAATAATCTGACCAATTTCTCCAGTACATAGGTTTTTTTGGTCAAATAATAATTCGGTGCTGATAATATGTACATCTAGTTGTAGTTCTTTTGCAAATGCCTTTAGAAATGGTTGGAGTGCACCAGATAATAGGATGACCGTATCTCCATTTTGTTGATGTTTCTGAATTTGGAGCACAAGTGACTGGTGTACGTCAGCTTTGCCAACATCAACAAGTTCTTGAAAAAAGGCTTCTAATTCACTCGTTGTCTTTCCCTTGAACGTCTTTGCAAATGCTTTGAAAAACTGATGGCGAAAAGCATTTTTTCCATTCGCTAGCCCTACAGCACCTGCCTTTACCAGTCCCGAAAAGAGGATGCTCCATTGTTTCATCGTAAATTGCTTTTTCCCAACTTGAAACATCACTTTGAATGAGTTTCCTTGATAAAGGGTCCCATCAAAGTCTACTGTCACAATTGCCACAACTATCACCTCATTTTCTAGCCATTATAAAGTAGAAATAAGGAATTGTAAATTATTTGAAGTTGATAGACACTATTTTAGTTAAATAGTCACTACTTTCTAAGTAAATCTATGTTATTGTAACTATAATAAAAATCGTTGATAGAAAGGGGGACGTGGACATGAAATTAGATAGAGATTCACAATACATTAGAGAAATTGGACTGAAAAGGGATCAAATACCTTCCTTTAATCAATTTCCTTTTAAACTTCCAGTGATCCAACACTTTGAAGATATTCTTCTTCATCCAAATGTGACTTACATCATTGGTGAAAATGGAATGGGGAAATCTACGTTGCTAGAGGCAATTGCCATCGCATTAGGGTTTAACCCTGAGGGAGGATCATTAAACTTTCGATTTTCAAGCTATGACTCACACTCAAACTTAGACGAATATCTTCGCGTCATAAAAGGAGTAAATAGAGCAGAAGACAGCTTTTTCTTTCGAGCAGAAACATTTTACAATGTGGCCACAAATATTGAGGACATGGATAAGGAACCATTTGGTGGTGGGAAAGTGATTGATTCTTTCGGTGGAAAATCACTTCATGAACAATCTCATGGTGAATCCTTTTTTGCTGCCTTTACGGAACGATTCCGTGGAAATGGGCTGTACATCTTAGATGAGCCTGAAGCAGCACTATCGCCTTTAAGGCAGCTATCGTTATTAGCAAGGATTAATGAACTAATTAACCAAGGATCACAATTCATTATCTCAACGCACTCACCTATTATCATGGCCTATCCCGATGCAAAAATTATTCAACTAACAGAAGAAGGAATGGCCGAATTACAATTGGAGGATACCTATCATTACTCCATTATGAAACAATTCTTCGACAACCGGGATAGACTCCTACAACATCTATTTGACTAAAAAAAGGGGCCTGACCCCCAGTGCGTTAATGCTTTAACGCACCGGGGGTCAGGCCCCGGTTGTCACATTTATTTTGTTGTTATGAATTGGTTTAGGAAACCGATTGTTGTGACATTTTCTTCTTTATGTGGCATCGCTGTTTTGTAAACAGAGAATAGAACAAAGTTTGTTGTTTCGGTTGCTGAATGAATAACTGGTCTAGCAAGGTGGTCTGCGCCTAAACGTAATAGAATGCCTTTATCCTCTGAAATTTGCTTTGTTGCCCAATTGACATATTCCTCTTGTTTTGGATTTGTAATAACTAGAATAATAACTAATGCTAGTAGAACACCTATCATGAGATAACTTCTTTTCAATTTTCCTTCACTCCTTTACATGCATTATTATCAAGTTTTTCAGCATTTATAAGTTTAAATACATAAGAACTACAAAATTGCGTATAATAAGTAGTTTTTAACAATAAGAAAATAAGACGCGTTATTATAATATTGCAACAAAATTAGCGAAACCATTGACACAGTTTGGGCGTTTTCATATGTAGCCTGATTCACATCGCTTAACCCTAGGAAGAGATTTGTATATAATTAAGAAAACAACAGAAGGGAGACTTTCATGCTTGTAAACATTACTACTAGTAAATTAACGAAAGAATGGAACGAGACTTTACAGATGATTGAATGGATGGACATCCTTATGTTCATTTTATATGTTGGAGTTATTTTAATTATTCGTTCGTGTATTTTGTTTGTTACAAAAAAAATGAAGAATAGTAATCGCAAAGTCTTCATCCATATGGACGCATTGGTACGAACTATCATAAATTGGCTTACAACTTATGGAATCTTACTTTTTATGCTGTTTTATTTTTCAGAATCAGACTGGATGTTTAAAGAGTTTGTTTCAATTGGGAAAGTGCAGGTCACTGTCTTTTTAACGATTATTGCAATCTTAATTATTTCACTTGCGAATCGTGCATCAAAGGTGATTACCAAGTATGTATTACCAAGTATCTATGACCGGTATCAACTAGACCGGGGTGTTCAATTTACATTTGACCGGATTTTTCACTACAGTATCATGGTTGTCGCATTTATTGTCAGTTTAACTACGGTTGGAATTAACTTAAGTGCGTTAACTGTGTTTGCAGGAGTAGTAGGAGTCGGGATTGGATTTGGGCTGCAAAATATTGCTTCAAACTTTATCTCGGGAATTATTTTGCTATTTGAACGGCCTATCAAAGTAGGTGATCGTGTCATTGTAAATGATGTGATCGGAGATGTAGAAAAGATTAACATGAGAGCGACTATCATAAAAACACTAGATAATGAACATATGATTGTTCCGAACTCATATTTTCTTGAAGAGCAGGTTGTCAATCGATCGCATAGTGATCCTAAATTACGTCTAGTTATTCCAATTGGAGTTGCTTATGGAACGGATGTAGAAAAGGTGAGGGAGCTTTTATTACAAGTGGCAAGAGATGAGCAAGCTATTTCAGATGTGGTCCTACTAGAACCAGAACCGTTTGTGAACTTCGTAGGATTTGGTAGTTCATCATTAGATTTTGAGCTGTTTGTCTGGATTGCGAATCCAAACCACGTGATCCATACCAAGAGTAATATCAATTTTCGAATCAACAAAATATTAGCTGATCACCAAATTGAAATTCCATTTCCACAACGAGACTTACACATTCGGAGCATTGACTCCAAGGTATTAGAAAAATAAAATTTGGGGCCTGACCCCCGGTGCGTTAAAGCTTTAACGCGCCGGGGGTCAGGCCCCCTTTAGATTAGTGTTCTTTTTCAGTTTGTTGGATTGCTTTGTGGATAATTTCAACTAGAAATGGGTTTCTGTTTTCTAGCTCAGTTAAGGTGATAGAGCCATTCATTAAACTGTCACAGATTTCATTAATATCTTATTGTACAGAAACTGGGACTAGGTTTCTAGGAACACCATTCCTTCAATTCTTCCCAAGAGAATTAGGCGAGGAATAGAAGGAAATACTATCAAAAAATAAAGAGAGGAGTGAAGATATGCCTAACCATGACCGAAAAGAGGCCAAAGTTGGATTGAATAATGATTTCGATGGACAGTCGGTTCAAAGAGGATTACAGAATGACAATGCTTATAATGACAGTGGGCTAGAGAATTTAGATAATAAAAAACGTACTGAGAGTACGAAAAATGAAAAATAATAAGGTTAAACCACTGTCGATTTGTATCTTTCATTGCCATAAAAAATAAGTTCAAAGGTGACTACATATGACAATTTTAGAAATGGTAATACGAACAACGGTTGGGTTCATAACACTCTACATTTTATGTCGTGTGTTAAACAAGAAGCTTATTGCACAAATGACTTTTTTTGATTTTGTAGCTGGGATAACCATTGGGTCTGTTGTTGCAAGTTCGATGTTAATGAAAGATGTTCCAGTCTATATAGGGATGATCGGATTGGTATTGTTCTGTTTATATACATTCCTTAGTAGTATTGTGGCTATGAAAAGTTTAGTTGGTAGAAAAATTTTAGAGGATGAACCTACGTATCTTATTAAAAATGGACAGGTTTATGAAGAAGGGCTAAAAAAAGTAAGACTAACAATGGATAGCCTATTAACTGGTTTACGTAAGAAGGGTTTCTTTTATATTGACCAAGTCGAAACGGCATTTCTTGAAACAGATGGTACCATTAGTGCCATGGCCAAACCTGCATACATGAACGTAACACAAAAAGATATAAATAACATTCAAATGAGTAGAGGGACCACCCAGGCTTTTATTATTGATGGCCAGGTTCTCAAAAATAGTTTGAGTATGCTAGGAAAAGACATGAATTGGGTACAGCAAGTCTTAACCAATAATAACATCACTAATATTAAAGACGTCTTTTATGCCCAAATAGATGAAGTAGGAAATGTATATATAGATAAACGGAATGATAATATTGGTGTGCCAACTGAATCCTAATTACATCCTGAATGTAAAAAAACCTATCCAATCTGGATAGGTTTTTACAGTGGGCCAATGTCTAAGATACTGTTATTACGGTTACGTATATCTTCAATCTTATTGTGATTAGGACGATTTCCTTTATCTAGTCGGTCATGATAATAATTTCTCTCTTCATTTAGTAACTCTCGATCTCGGTGTAAAATCTCATTTTGATTGTGACTTCTAGGATCATCTTCTTTTTCGTGGCTTCCTTGTTTTAGGATCCTTGCATCATCATCATCATTTTGTATCTCAACCTTGTCTCCAGCGCATCCTGCAAGACCAACGAATAGTAATGTAGAAGCAGCGAGGGTGAAAAATGTTCTTCTCATGTGGTTACCTCCTAGTTTTTAAAAGTATAGCGTTTCTTTATAGGTTGGCTTAAAAATTCTCTACTATGCAAAACATAGGGAATGAATGGATAAGACATTGTAAAGAGAGTAGGGTAATGGTTTTCAATAGTTGTGTGAAAATATATTGAATGTTTCAAAAATAGATGATAAAATAAACTAAACGGTCAGTTTTATATTGTTTTTAACTACATATTCGGGGGCGAAAAAGATGAGGTTTTCTGAATTTCCTTATGAAAGACCAAGTATTGAAAAAGTCACAACAGAAATAAGTGAGTTAATTACTAAGTTTAAAGATGCAACGAGTGCAGAAGCACAATGTACGCTTGTAAAAAAAATTAATAACATCAGATTAGAGTTTGATTCAGTTCAGACGATTGCACATGTTCGACATACACTGGATACCACAGATGAGTTTTATGAAGAGGAATATAGTTTTTTTAATAAAAACCTTCCACACTACACGGATGCTGAAACGCAGTTTTTTCAAGCACTACTTGATACACCTTTTCGAAGTGAATTAGAAACTGCATTTGGTAAGCAGTTCTTCAAAGTCGCAGAATCTAAGGTTAAAACATTTTCTCCAGAGGTGATGGAGCTTTTAGGAGAAGAAAATCGGTTAACGAGTGAATATCAAAAGCTTATTGCTTCAGCTACGGTCTTATTTAACGGGGAGGAGCTAACCCTTTCTAAGATTGAAAAGTTTGTGCTAGGCCAAGATCGAGATACTAGAAAACGTGCAATCGAGACGAAATTCGACTACTTCGCTTCAAAAAGAGAGGTGTATGATGAGCTATTTGATGATCTCGTAAAGGTGAGACATGACATTGCTACAAAGCTTGGTTTTACTTCTTTTACAGACTTAGCGTATTTAAGATGGGCTCGTTCTGGTTGGGATAAAGAATCGGCTGCAGCTTTCCGGGAGAATGTTCGAAAATATCTAGTACCCCTTGTTTCTAAGATAGTAGAGGATCAGAGACAACGTTTAGGAGTAGATAAGGTTAAGGTTTATGATGAAAAAGTCCAGTTTGAAAGTGGGAATCCAGTTCCACAGGGTGATGCTGACTGGATTGTTGAACAGGGAAGACAATTGTACAGTGAACTATCCGAAGATACGAAGAATTTTTATAATGAAATGACGGAAAAAGGGCTGTTTGACTTACTCAATAAGAAAGGCAAAGCAAACATTGGTTATTGTACGTATTTCGCAAAGGAAAAAGTACCGTTTGTGTTTGCGAACTTTAATGGGTCGTCAAATGATGTAAGAGTTCTTGTTCATGAAGTGGGGCATGCCTTCCAAGCGTACTCAACACTTAAAACTCAGGAAGTTCCAGAATACTTCTTCCCAACAATGGAGGGGTCTGAAATCTTCTCTATGAGTATGGAGTTTTTTATCTTTCCATGGGCTAACCTCTTTTTCAAGGAAGATGCAGATAAGCACCGATTCTTCCACTTGGTAGATTCGCTTATAAAACTTCCTAAAATGTGTGTAGGTGACGAGTTCCAGGAAGAAGTGTATGCCAATCCTACGTTAACCTCAGAGGA
Source organism: Cytobacillus suaedae (assembly GCA_014960805.1). GTDB lineage: Bacteria > Bacillota > Bacilli > Bacillales > Bacillaceae_L > Bacillus_BV > Bacillus_BV suaedae. The sequence goes on from CP063163.1 coordinate 1,428,218, forward strand.
AAGAAGACAGCTGTGGTCTAGACTAGAGAAAAAATATATGCCATACCGTGACAACGATCAAATCACCCATTTAGAAGAGGGCGGATCATGGCACGAAATCCCACATATCTATGAGGTTCCGTTTTATTATCTTGATTATGCTTTGGCACAGGTTTGTGCGATACAACTTTGGGATAAGGCTAACGCAGATTGGGACCATGCTTGGGATACGTATGTAAGGCTATGTAAGATTGGTGGAAGTAAGTCGTTCACTGAACTATTAGAAGAAGGGCAATTATCTTCACCTTTTGAAGAGCAAACGTTTATCAATTTAAGGAGTTTTCTAGATAGCAAGATTGAGAGTTTGAAGGTCCCTGTTTAATCAAAAGAATATTTTTAAAAATACTAGTTCAAAAGAGAAACCATAATGAGTGGTTTCTCTTTTTAAAAAGGAAAGATGGTGAAGAAATGGAAGAAGCGTTTATTAATTTTAGAGGGATTAACATCTATACAAAAACCATTGGGAGTGGGGAGCCTCTTGTCTTTTTGCATGGTGGTCCAGGAGGGGATCATCGCTACTTCTTACCTCACTTGGAAGATTTAGCAAACCATTTTCAACTAGTCTTTTATGATCAAGCTGGTTGTGGAAAATCGGGGCCATTACCTGATGAGAGTTATTCAATGGATACGGAAGTGGAGCTACTAGAAGAGCTTCGTAAAAGCTTAGGGTTTCATAAGTTAAACTTAATTGGAGAGTCTTGGGGATCGATGCTCTCCTTATTGTACGCTAGTAAGTATCCTACCCATGTAGGTAAAATTTTTATGACGGCAGCAGTTGGTGCAACGAAGGATGCTTACTTACAGTTTGGAAAAGAGATTGAGAGACGATTAACGGACGAAGAAAAACAGTTGCTTAACGAGTTATCGACTAAGTTATCTAAAGGAGAAGTTGAGGTTAGCGAAATTTTTAATATCATTGACCCTTTTTATGTGTTTTCACGAGAAACTTTAGGTAAACGCACCCCAACAAATAGCAATGCTGCTGTTAATCGAATCATAGGTCAAGATATTATTGAAAATTATGATGTATCTAAGTATGCTCATGTATTGAAGGAGATTCCAATTCTGGTCGCACAAGGTGAACATGATCTAATTACACCATCCATGTTAGAGGATACCCTTGTTTCCTATATCCCTCATATACAAGTGAAGGGAATTAAGGAGTGTGGTCATTGGTCTGTTGTTGAGAAGCCGGGGGAATTGATGAGTTTAGTTAAAGAGTTTCTTCAATAATATAAACTGATTCACTATAACACTACTAGGCCCATTAGTCTAAAAAAGATAGCAACTAAAATTTTTATAAAAAATTCATTTCCACATGCCACCTTTTCACCATCTTCTCCCTATAACCAATACGGAGAAGGTTTTTTTATGAATATAAAAAGGTGGGAAAACAAATGAGCAGTAATCTAATCATTAATGAAAGACCATTAATCATCATTCCGTCATTAGCAAAAGCAATTGGGTTAAATGAAAGCATCATCCTACAGCAGCTTCATTATTGGTTGCAAAGAAGCAAGAATATCCGAATGGACCGAAAGTGGGTCTACTTTACATATGAAAATTTAGCAGAGCAATTCCCGTTTTTTTCTGTTAGCACAATTCGTAGAGTAATCGGCAAGCTAGAAGAAAAGGGATTACTTCAGTCTGGTCATTTTAATAAGATGAAAATGGATCATACGAAGTGGTATTCCATCAATTACGAAGCACTTGATGGCCTATCTACTACAACTTTGAATTACGAAAAAATCAACAATAAAGAAGCGAATTGTTCAATGATAGAAGATAATATATTCAAAGAGGACAGCCCATCTGTTCAAAATGAGCAGAAGGAGTGTTCAAACTGGACAGACGAGCAGGTCAAAACGAACAGCCCAATACCAAAGAGTACTTCAAAGATTTCTCCAAAGAATACCTTAGAGACTTCAACAAAGAATGATGAACGCAACGATCAGGGTAATCCCTATCGCTTTTACGAGGAAAATGGATTCGGTCTTATTGGTAGCTTTATTTCTGAAAAAATAAGTGCGTGGTGTATCGATCTTTCAGATGAACTAGTTGTAGAAGCAATGAAGATTGCAGTGGAGAACAGCTCGAAAAAATGGAGTTACGTTGAAGCTATTTTAAAAGATTGGGTAGACAAAGGATATCAAACAGTGGACGATGTTCAAGCAGCACGTCTTGCTGGGAGACCGAAGCATCAAAAGCATAAAGTGGGTTACCAACCAGCTCGTAAAGAAATCTTACCAGATTGGTTTAAAAATAGAGAAAACTCCTCAGTTGAACTAGATGGAGATATAAACTATGAAGAAGAGAAGAAGAAATTTCTCGACCGAAGAAGGAAATACCTTGAGAAGCAGGGGAATAATGAGTAAGAAAAAGAGGGTCAAAAGTTCTTTAGAAGTAACCCCATTAAGAGGTTACTTCTGTATATCAGTGATATGAAACAATTTTATCTAATGAAAAACGGTGATGCTCATATCCTTCAGATTCTGCAATACCAAATGGTACCATTGCAGCAAATTTCACATGGTCAGGTAGACCTATAATATCTTTTACCTTTTCTTGATCAAACCCAAGCATTGGTACACTCGAATAGCCATATCCTTGTAAAGCAGTTAACAATATCCCAAGAGCAATATTGGCTTGTGTGAGGCCCCATTGACCTCTTTCTTCAACACTCATTCCATTAAAGAATGATGAGAGATTTGCCACTTCCTCTTGTTTTCGTTCTGCTGATAAACCTGGGTGAACTGTTTCTGGTAAGTTTGCGATAACGTCTTCCATATCACTGATCACAAGAACAACGGCAGGTGCAGATGTTACTTGTTGTTGACCGTAGGCTGCATCCTTTAAGGCTTCTTTTAACCCGGTATCGGTTACAATATGGAAGCGCCACGGTTGCAAGTTCCAAGCACTAGGAGATAATCGAACAAGCTCAAAAATTCGATCTATGTCTTCTTTTGGTATCGGTTCCTGAACAAATTTCCTGATACTGTGACGAGATACAATTGCATCTTTAACGTTTAAAATTTGATTATTGTTCTCTGTCGCCAAAAGTAACATCTCCTTTTGTAGTACTGGTAGGTAAACCTACAAAATGTAGTATGTACATAAGTAAAAGTTGCAACAAGAGTTTTTGTTAGAAACTATTGGATAAAGTTTTGATAACCAGGAGGCTTCCCAAGTAAATCCCGAAAATTTCTTGTTTATCAATCAATCTACCTTATTTTTAGGTTGAGTTTGTTTTAAAACATATAAAAGCAAATCATAATAACGCTCTGTTTCTTCGTAATGTGGCATATGGGCAGAGTGCTCAAAGTAGAGTAATTCCTTACTTGGTGCTTGAAGAATGTCAAAGTATTGTTCAGATAACTCAAAGGGACAGGCGTAATCATGTTTTCCAATGAAGAAGTAGATAGGGATATCAACCTTTGTTACAAGTTTCCCTAGGTCTACTTGTAAGAGTTCTTGGTGAAGGTGTTTTACACTAAAAAGAGATCCTTTTACGAAGTTAATTTTATCAACTAGTCCGTATTCAGGTGCTGAGAAGATGGCTTTAAATACCTCTCTTCCAGGGCGACTATGCATCTTCCCACCAAACTTTTCAAGCCATACTGAGTATTTCCAAAGTCCTTTTGAAAAGTGATGGAAAGGGGGTTTTCCTATTGACTCTAATTCAGAAATTGCTTTTTGATTCCCTGTTTCCTTTGCCTTTTTCATAACAAAGTCGTAGGAAACGCGTAACGTCTCAGTCAAGCCAATATTTTGAGCCAGTCCGATATAAGCATGGAAATGGTGTGGATACTGCTGAATCATGAGCATGGACAAAATGGTACCAAATGAATGACCTTGTAAATAAAACTTTTCATGAGTTTTGTTTAATTTCTTTTTGACATAGTGGATGACTTCTTCAGCATCAGAAACAAATTGGGCAAGGTTCATAGAAGTAGGTTTGACTGCTTTTGTGTGTGATTTTCCTGCTCCACGTTGATCCCAATTGACAATGGTAAAATGCTTTTCCAAAGGACCATTTAATATATGTGATAAATACATTTCACTTTGACCTGGCCCACCGTGGACCATAAAGAGAACAGGGTTACTAGCGTTTTCTCCTCTTATTAAGATAGCCTGGTTCACACCGCCAATTTTCACTTTTTCTAATGACACGATCGAGTTTTCCTTTGCATGACCAAGATTATCAAGAATAGGTCTTTCTTTTACAAATAGGTTCATATACCATTTCTCCTTTTTATCCAATATTGTATATCCAACATTGGATATTAATTTAAAAAAATTTATATGTTTTTTGATAAATATTCTAGCGTTTTAGTTACTAATTCAATATCTGCATTTATTACTTGTAGGTTATTATCAAACGAATACTCCATAATAGGATTATAGACGGAAGTGTCTGCCTTTGCTTGCTTAGCCAATTGCCATTCAGCTTTTAGTTTGTTTAATTGTGCTAAGTTTTCCTCTAGAATGCTACGTGCTTCATCTTTAGGTAATTGTTGTATCATTGCCAGTGATAGCATGAAATCTGATTTTAAGGAATGTGGCTGTAATTTTAAGTTTTCTCTAAGTAGCTGCTGATATTGTTGCTCACCGTTTTCTGTGATTTTATAAATCTTTCTAATTCTAGCACCGGTTCGCTCTTCTTTCACAACTTCAATGATTTGTTCATTCTCCATCTTGTTAAGTGCGTAATATATTGAGCCTGACAGCACATTGGACCATCGATCCATTCTACTCTCTTGAATAATTGTTTGGATTTCATAACCATGCATTTCCTTGTTACGTAATAAGCCAAGAACGATTAACTTTGTCATTGTCTTTGGCCTCCTTCCTTGAATATCCAATGTTGGATAATTAGATGATAATCGGATTGGATGATATTGTCAATATACCTTTTAAAATCAACTAATGAACTGAGTACTTCGGATTAGGAGGGAAAATAAAAGTGCTGTACCAAGTTAAAACCAGATAATCGATAAATGCATCGGGCATGGGCTCTAACCAGCTGAGCAATAGGCCCGTATATGAAAGAATTGAATCCTTTAAAAAGTGATCATCGCACAAAGCGTCCTTTTATGAAGTTCAAGAAAACCTAATCGTAAGGGTGGCAACAGCTGCAGGCATAAATAAAAGAGTCATTATTGGTTTACGGAGTTTCTCTAGTTTTTCATTTTTAAATTCCACAAAATTCAAGATTAAGGTTCCAGTATAGCCTATGGCTAAAATAGCTGCCCACACTGCAATTATTTTCCATCGCCCACCATTTATTGATTACTTTAGATTTTATTTTTATCTTAAACTCGATTATTACTATAGTAACAGAGAAAAGGAGCAACTAAATTTTCGGTGCTCCTGGTGGATAGTAATAGGGTGGTACTTTAATCCATCCTCTTTTTCTCATTTGTTCTCTTAAAGTAGATCCGAACTTCATTTTTTCTAACATACAATGTGTAAATGCTGCAGCCAAGTCAGTTCTAATAGATTGGCTGGCAGCACTTGCACAATGAAGAACAGATGTAACAGTTTTCATACTTAATCCATTCATAATCTCTTCATCGGTAAGTTTTGCACCCAATGGTACAGAGTTTGGATCTGATTGTGGACGCTCTTCACTTGTTGGTGGAAGATGAATGCCTTCTGTTTTCATAAGTTCCTTGAATCGCTTACCGTGAGTTTCACACTGCTTTAAACTATCTTTCAACAGTTGCCTCACTTCGTCATCGTTTGTTGAATTAAGACCAATTTGAATGTAAATAGTAGCTTCATCCATTAGTGTAAGGTACATCCAACAACTCATTACCTCACCAACATGAAGTGGATTTTTAGGTTCATTATCTAAGTTCATTTGTAAGAAGTCTTTTACTGTTTCAAAAATATTTGTCATATTGGAAGTTCCTCCCTCTATTTTACTCATAGTAATTTCCAAATTAAGGTAGGTGGATACATCGAAACAAGAATAATCATATCAATATAACAACTTGAAGGATTGAGTTCATACTTTCGATATACCCTAATTAATTTATTAATTTATTGTAGATAGCAGGACTAGCAGGAAACAGTTTTCTATTGACTAAAAGCTAGTATTCTTTTAAAGTTATTAAAAATTTATAGTCCGATGAAAAATACCTGAAATGAGTGAGTAGGATGTTGATTACGAAAGAAGCATATAGGTTTGAGGTTGAACAAAAATACATTTCAAGAAGAGAGCACCCAACCAATAAAGATATCATCATTTTAAACTATACAGAAAATGCTACATATGAAAAACGTTGGAATGAACTAACATTAAACTGTAGAGGCTTAATAGTGAATGAGCGGACTGGAGAGATCTTAGCGAGACCGTTTCCAAAGTTTTTTAACTATGGAGAAATTCCAGAACTTGAAGTGGATATACCTTTTCATTAAAGTCCTGAATTTACAATAAAACAAGATGGTTCATTAGGTATAAGCTACAAACTGAATGGTAATACCTTCTGGGCGACAAGAGGGTCTTTTGAATCAGACCAAGCTAAAGCTGCTCAACGAATATGGGAACAAAAATACAATTCTGTGACTATACCTGATGAAATTACGTTGCTGGTAGAAATCATTGATCCATCCTCTAGAGTAGTAGTTAACTATGATAGCATGTCAGACTTAGTTATCATTGGAGCGAATAATCGTTATACAGGCTATGATTTCAATTATCAGGAATTGAAAAAGCTTGCCTCAGATTTAGGAATGAGGGTTACTCCAATGGAATTATTAACAATCGATGAAGCATTGAAGCTAAAGGAGACAATTGATCACAACTCTGAAGGTTGGGTGTTAAGGTGGTCTAACGGAAAGCGATTAAAAATTAAAGGCGATAACTACTTAGCTATTCATAAAATTGCCTATGGCCTTTCAGATAAAATGAAAGTTGAATATTGGATGAACGGAAAAATGGCTGAGTTGATATATAAGATGCCAGAAGAGTTTAGAGAGGAAATCGAGAAATTTACCACAAGGTTAGATTTTGAATTGGTGAATTTGCAGCACGAAGTCACACAAGAAATTGAAGTTTGTAAGAAACATAGTCATGATAGAAAAACATTTGCCTTATATGTAAAAGGCAATGTTAAGAAGGATATCCAATATCTTATTTTTAGAGGGTTTGACCAAAAGCAAGATATAGATATATTAAAGGAGCACATCTATCGAAACTATACTGACTACATCTAGGAGGTAAACAATGAGTAAGTTCATAATGGTTGTCGGTTTACCTGGTAGTGGTAAATCAACTCTTGCGAAGGAATTATCTCAAATAGAAAAAGCTATGATTCTTTCTTCAGACAAAATTCGGATGGAGCTTAATGGAGATGTAAATGATCAATCAGATCCCCAAGTAATTTTTGAAGAAATGAATAACAGAGCTAACATACTACTTTCAGAAGGAAGAACAGTTATCTATGATGCCACAAACCTTAACAGAAAAAGACGTAGGCATATCATTAACTTTGTCATAAAAGCAGACGAGAAGATTGTTCATTATATTAATCAACATATATCAACAATAAAAGATCGAAATAAAAATAGAAGTAAATCAGTTGAAGAGTATGTCGTAAATAGAATGTATAAGACCTTGCATATTCCGGTTAAAAATGAAGGCTGGGATGAAGTTATTTTTACGGGGACAGAAGAATCCATTAGTAAAAGCCATAAGCCATTTTACGAAGAATTACTTCTTTCACTAAAAGGACATGACGAATTCTTTGAAGGGTTATCACAGTATCTTTCCGATTTTAAAGATATTTATAATCTACCTCATGATTCCACGTATCATTCATTTTCCGTGAGTAGGCATATCTATTATGTATATAAGTATATTCTAGAAAACTATCATGAAGATGACAAATTACTAATGTTATGGGCCGCAATCTTTCATGATGTTGGAAAAGGATTTTGTAAGTCCTTTACTAACCATAAAGGTGAAGAAACAAAGTATGCTAATTTCATTGGACATGAATTTGTATCAAGTCAACTAGCTGCCTGTTATTTAACAGCTTTAGGATATGAACATCAGTTTGTCAGCGATGTTGCGAACCTAGTTCAATTTCACATGATGCCTATGAATGCGAGTGAAAAGAAATTGAATGAAATAGAACAACTACTTGGAGACCATTTATTTCGCAAGCTGATGTTCCTGCATGAGGCGGATATGCAAGGAAAGTAATACGTAAGTATTAATCGACAAGTGCCAGTCATCAGAAATTAAAGTTGAAGAAGTCGAGGAGGGAAGCCCCTCCAATACTTTCTTTGTAAGTCTTATTGTATTGTCAGAATATAAACTATTTAACTTCTTACAAGACCTCTTTCAAATGCGGCCAGATGATTCAAAGAGGCATTTCGTAGTTGAGTAAAAACGGTTCGAATATCATTAGGAATCGTAAATGATAGAAATCTTTCGTACATAGATATATTATCTATTTCTCCCTGAACGCCAGCAGCGTATGCGGCCTTAATACTTTCTGGAGTTGTAACGAATGACTGCGAGTTATCTTCAGGTATCGGTATCTGATAACGTTCAAAAAGTGGTAATAAAGCATTGATATGTCTCATTTCTGCTTCTTTTATTTGTGCAAATGTACGTACATATCCAAAATTCCCTAGAATATTATCATATCTTGCTTGAGCTAGGTATTCGTCTTGAAGGGCATACGTCAACATTTGAGGTACAGTTAATGTTGAGGCATTTAATGCCCCTTTAGCACCGTAATTGTTAATTTGCCGATTCATGTGTGTTACCCTTGGATTAGTAGAAAAAGACAAAAACCATACGGCGTGATTTTGTTCGTCTGCAGCTGCACGTCGAAACCTATCTTTAATGATTGAATCGTTCGCTTTATCTGCTATATCTAAATAAAAATCAACAGCTTCTTGTTCATCTTTAAAAGCAAATTCTATACCTGCTCTATAGGTATCTGGACATTCCTCAATGATCTGATAAGATAGCTTTTTTCTTGTTAAATTTGTATAAATTCTGCTGAATTCTTCGAGATGACGGACTTCATCTTCTTGTATCTCAAGAATTCTGTTCCTTTCATCCTTTGTAGGTGCCATCTTGGCTAACTTCTTATAACAATCAACAGCACTATACTCTGCATTAATTGCTTTCTGAATATCATCTACAAGTTGAATGTCATTTGGCATACGATAATAATCATAATAATTCGGACCATAATAATTTGTATACATGTTTGTCCTCCTTCTATTTAACGCTACTTATCTTATGTGTTATGTCTAGGTAGCTGTGCATGTTCGGGATTGGTTACTTTTTTATTTTAAAACGTGCAAAAAAAGAAAAAGGAGATTACGTAAATAGGTCTTATCTCATTACAAGTTACAACAAATGAGATAAGATCTTTTCTATTTTAAAGGATATTTCACCCAACATATGGAAATTGTCTATAATAGGAATTTATTGTCGAGGTGAAGAGATGCTAAAGCAAGGTATATACGAAGAAATTATTAACCAAAAGTTAAAAAGTGAACTAGCTAACCTGGACCTAAATCATTTTGAAGTAGGTAAGGAACAAATCGATACAGAAGAAGCGAGAAAGCTACTGTCCACATATATATCAGCAGTCACTAGACGAGCGTTAAAATTTGTAAGAGATAACGAGAGCAATGATCGTCAGGCACTACTTGATCAAATCCGTACATGCAATGACATCATCTCTGTCTTAAGTGAAAGGTTAGATGATGAAGATTACAGGTCATTAAAAATAGAGGAAGAAGGGGAAGTCCTTACCTCCATCTATTCAAAATTGAATTCAGTTCGAAGCATTCGTAAAGGTGAGGTAATCAGACCTGTTACTCCAATTTCACAAAGTTCATTGTTCACAGGCTCAAACTATGAACCTAATATGCTTGGTGAACTGAAAAAAGAAATTCTAACAGCTGATTCCATTGATATGCTTGTTTCTTTTATAAAATGGAGCGGGTTACGTTGCATAATTGAGGAATTAAAAACATTCACGGAACAGCCAACTAATCGACTCCGTGTAATTACAACTTCCTATATGGAAGCAACAGATTATAAGGCAATTGAAGAGTTAAGTAAGTTACCAAATACAGAGATCAAGATATCTTATGATGTTGAACGAACAAGACTTCATGCAAAAGCGTATATGTTTAAAAGGGAAACTGGGTTCAGTACGGCTTACATTGGCTCATCAAACCTATCAAACCCTGCTCTTACGTCAGGTCTGGAATGGAACATTAAGGTTACCGAGAAGGACTCATTTGATATTGTGAAAAAGTTTGAAGCTACGTTTGAAAGCTATTGGAATGATCATGAATTTGCTTCATTTCATTCAAATAACGAAGAAGATCAAAAACGTTTAAAGCTTGCTTTAACAAAAAGCAAAACCCAACATCAAAGTGATCTTCCGTTCTTATTTGATATCCAACCTTATCTTTATCAAAAGGAAATTCTTGAAAAGCTTCAGGTGGAAAGAGAAGTTTTCGGGCGGATGAAAAACTTGCTTGTAGCTGCAACTGGTGTAGGAAAGACAGTCATCTCAGCATTTGATTATAAGCGCTTCAAAAAAAGCAACCAACATTCAGCGAAGCTATTGTTTGTTGCTCATCGAGAAGAAATCCTAAAGCAAAGTTTGGATACGTTCCGAGTCATCTTAAGAGACCAAAACTTTGGTGACCTCCTAGTTGGTGCGAATCAGCCTGATTCAATAGACCACTTGTTTGTCAGCATTCAAAGTTTTAACAGTAGAGAGCTATATAACCATACTTCAGCTGATTTTTACGATTTTATCATCGTTGATGAATTTCACCATGCCGCAGCTGAATCCTATCAACGGCTACTGAGTCATTATCAGCCAAAAATACTATTAGGACTAACAGCGACTCCAGAGCGTATGGATGGAAAAGACATACTCTCTCACTTTGAAGACACGATCTCAGCAGAAATGAGATTAACAGAAGCGATTAACCGTAAACTGTTAAGTCCATTTCAGTATTTCTGTGTTAGTGATGTTGTAGACCTATCAAAGCTGAAATGGGGAAGAAAAGGGTATGAGGTAAAAGAGCTAGAGAACGTTTATACCTCAAATACCATTCGTAGCAACCAAATTGTAAAAAGCCTATATAAATATGTAACCGATGTTGATGATGTGAAAGGCTTGGGCTTCTGTGTATCAATCGAGCATGCAAAATATATGGCAGAGTTTTTTAATCATGTAGGCATACCATCAGTTGCTTTATATGGGAACGTAAATCCTACAATTAGAAGAGAAGCCCAGGAACAGTTAGTAAAAGGGGAAATAAAATTTATCTTTGTTGTAGATTTATATAATGAAGGAATTGATATCCCTGAGGTAAATACAATCCTATTTTTAAGACCAACTGAAAGTTTAACTGTCTTCCTACAGCAACTAGGCCGTGGATTGCGACTTGCTGAAGGGAAAGAATGTTTAACCGTTCTAGATTTTGTTGGACAGGCTCATAAGAACTACAACTTTGAAGAAAAGTTCCGTGCACTTATAGGTAAAACCAAGCACTCAGTGCCTCACTATATCGATCATGGCTTCTTTAACTTACCAAAAGGTAGCTTTATACAACTTGAAAAACAGGCAAAGGAATACATTTTACGAAGCATCAAATCAAGTAGTCATACCCGCGGGAACCTTGTTTCAAAAATGAAGTACTTCACGGAAGATACGGGATTGGAGCTGACCTTAACTAACTTTTTAAAGCACCATCATTTATCGCTTTATGATTTCTATGGGAAAAATCGAAACCGCAGCTTTACGAGAATGTTGGTAGAAGCGGGATTAAAAGACGAATTCAACTGGGAACATGAGGACTTTGTAACAAGCAGGCTGCAAAATTTATTCTTCCTAAATTCAAGTTCACAGTTACAATTCCTCATTCGTTTTCTTGAAGATGGGACCGTCCAGAATGAAGAAGAAAGAATTATGCTAAACATGTTCTACTATTCTTTTTACAAAGCTTATCCTGAAAAAGAAGGTCTGAAATCAATTGAACATGGAATTGATCTGATTCTTTCAAATGATGATTTTAAAAAGGAAATACTAGCAATTCTTTTATATCAATACCACTCACTTGAAACACTAGAGATAAAGAATGACTTTCAATTCCCATGTCCATTACGCGTTCATTGTCATTATTCAACAGCTCAGGTAATGGCTGCACTAGGATATTATGATGAAGAAAAGACACCTGCCTTCAGAGAAGGGGTAAAGTACTTCCAAGATAAGGACCTAGATATTTTCTTCATCACCTTAAACAAATCCGAAAAGGACTTCTCACCATCAACACTTTACGAGGACTATGCCATTAACGAAAGACTGTTCCATTGGCAAACCCAAAGCAAGGTCTCAGAAAACAGCCCAACAGCACAGAGATACATACATCATAAAAAGCGTGGTCACCAAATCGCACTCTTTGTCCGTGAATACAAACAGGAAAATGGGCATACTGCACCATTTGTCTTTCTAGGTACAGCTGATTATGTAAGTCATTATGGGAATAAACCAATGAGTTTTAAATGGAGATTAAGAGAAGAAATGCCTTCGTTTTTGTTGCCTAGGGCGAATAAGAATATATTGTAGTCAACATCCTAGCCTGGAATATCTCTAGGCTAGAATATAATGAATATATAGAAAGTGAGGAATAAATGTCTACAGAACAAGAATTTCATAAAGCCATGCTAGATATATATAAACAAGCTTTAACTCATTGTAACTACAAAGCTACAATATTTCTTCAAATGGTTGCAAATGAGGGTGGGTTAAAAACAGCTAAGAAGTGATTAAAGGATGTAAATCAAGTATATGAAACTTGCAGAGTATAATAGAACGGTTTTAACAATGGAAGCGTTAGTGACAAAGGAGCAGTTTAAGCATCTATTTACAGAAGAGGAACTTAACGTTGCATATGATAGACTTAAACAATATGAAATTGTTAAGTAATTAGGTTAAGTCTAATAATAGGCTTTAAGTAAAACATCAATATTCCAATAGAATGGATCTGTAAGAAGCCTAGCCCTCAGTGTTTTAAGTTTTAACTCACTAGGGTTAGGCTTCTGTTGTCATATTCTGTTAGTTTTATGCTTTTAATGGTAGTTGTTCCTACTTAGAGTCTAGGTTATTTTTCCTTGATATAATAAATTGAATAAAATCCTATTAGTCTTATTATTGCCTGCTGCTTAAGAAGTACACGACTAAATAACTAAGAATTAACTTTTATTTCCAATCATAGACTTATATATATTGACTATAAGAAGTATAAAGAGGTGTAGTTAAGTGAGTGACAAAGCTAGACAACTTTTCGAATATTTGTTAGCGGTCAACAATCTTCGTTTTAGAGTTATTAGAGATTATAAAGAGTATGATAAAAGCTGGAACAAATCCCATCTTCAAGAATATGGAGATGGAGTGTTTTTGTTAGGGGAAGGTGAGGATAAGGAAGCGATTATTGAAATTCATAGACAAAGTTTAACCGAAGATGTTTTAACGCCTCCACATCCTGATAAGTTCATACGTGAGTGGATTACTTATTCTTATAATAAAGAAAACAAAGCGCCACAAATTCCTGCTCCAAAAGTTGTTGTACAAGGATCGGACGAGGTAGAAATTCGTTTTGAAGATAATCCAGAAAGAGTTAATCTATTTAATAAGTGGAAGTCTGACTGGACTGATTGGGCAACGGAAGTTATACGAATAAAAAAGGTACAAACCTTATATGAACAATTTTTTAGAATAAACCAAGATTTCCAGGTTGAAGGGGAAGGTTTAGAGCTATTGCTGGGTAGTACAATTTTCACATGGAAACATGAAGTTGGCACTATTCATCACCCTTTATTTACTACTAGGCTAGACATTGATCTCGATACAGAAAAAGGAATAATTACTGTAAAACCTACTAATCAAGGATACAAGTTTGAATTAAATATACTAAGTGGTATTCCTCTTCCTAATATGGAAGAAATACAAAACATTGGAAGATTAGCAAGGTATAGGGATGTGCTTGAGGAAGATGTGCGGGACCTTTCAAGTCAATTCATGCAACTAGTTGATGCAAGTGGCAGAACAGCCTTAGAAGGAGAAACGATTAGCCCTTCTAAATATCCTATAGGTCATATCGATGAATATCTACTTATTCTAAGAAGAAAAGATAATCAAACCTTGAAGAAAGATCTAGAGGAAATAATTGAATCAATGCAAGGTGAAGTATATGAAGCACCAGCGACGATTGATTCTATTGTAGGAAATGAAGTCATCTTTGATAATGAGACAAATAGTTTAAAATGGGATAAAGTGGCTTCTGATTTGTATTTTCCATTAGCTGCAAATGAAGAACAAAAAGAAATAGCTCGAAGGTTAGCTACTAACTATGGTTTAACGGTTCAAGGCCCCCCGGGGACAGGCAAAACTCATACAATAGCAAATATTGTATCTCATTTACTAGCACATGGTAAGAAAATACTAATTACAAGTCAGAAGGAAAATCCTCTAAAAGTCTTAAAAGATAAAATACCTGAAGAAATTCGAGATTTATGTGTTCCTGTTCTTGGTGGCGGTAGAGACTCTCTGAGAGAAATTGAGAAATCCATTCGAACAATTTCTGATAGTTTAGGAAACCTATCTACTGCAAAGTTAGAAGTCGAATTAGCTAGAAGTAAAGAGGAACTAGACAACAGTAGAAGAAAAGAAGCGAAATTTAAACATCAATTATTGGAATACAGTAAAGATGAAAAAATTGAAATCGACTATAAAGGTAATCTTATTACTAAAGCCGACGTAGCAAAAATGTTAACAGAAGAAACTTTAGAATTTAATTGGATTAAGGATAGGGTAACATTAACTTCTAATTTTCCATTATCTGAAGAGGAATTTAAGACTCTTTGGGAACTAAGAGGGATAGTGAATGAAAGGGACTTATACTTAAAAGATTCAATACTCCCAGATAGCAACTTATTAAAAAATCCTGATGAAATGAAGAGCTGGCTTTCATATGGTAAGGAGTTAAAACATAAATACGATAAGGCAATTTTTTACACTGAAAAGATCCAATTCCCTCAAGATAAGAAGTATACAGCTAAATTAAATAATGAGCTATTAAAAATCTTAGAATACAAAGACTGTTTTCAAGAAGGGATTCCTTTTCATAAAATTCTAGATGACTATGTTGCAGGTAATTCTAGAAAAGAACGCTGGACCTCGTTCTTTAATGAAATAAAAGAAAAGAACAGAGAAATGGTAGGTATTCATAAAACCATAATTAGTCATGAGATAAACTTACCTAACAAGCCACTTTTTGAATTAGAATCAGATATTTATGTATTAGGTGAAAGATTAAGATCAGGCAAGAATCCTAATGCAATATTTGGATTAACAAAGGGGAAGAATGCAAAATATCTATGGAAATCAGCTGTTATTAATGGTCAGCCAATTAGAAATATCGAGGAAATAGACATTTTACAACAATACCTTCTATTGAAAAAGAAGAAAGAAGAAGTTGTTCGAAATTGGAATGCTAATCTTGATGAAATAAGTGGAAACTTAATTGACAGTGAAGATAAACGCCTCTTTAGTACAATCGACAAAGAAGTTGAATTCTATGAGAAGCCTTTACAATTAGGCGCTCTAGTTGAAGGGGTTAAACAATTAACCAGCAACTTGTTACTAAATGGCTCCAACTGGTTAGATTATAATTTTTATCACTCACTTCAATTATCAACAAATTATATGTTTGATGTACTAAACTATAAAGTTTGGGAGAACGAATATGACCTCTACAGAGACAGCCTGAAAGAACTATTAAAAGACAAAATGATACACAATATTGTTCAAACATTCCTTGATGTATTAAATGATAAAGATGAATCTAGATGGCAGTATGTAGTTGAAGAGTTATCACAGCTAATAGAAAAGAAAAAGAATGTGGATGAATTCTATGAATTAGTTGCACGCCTTGAAACCTATGCACCCAAAACAGCAACCTCAATCACTGACTCTCTTACAAAAGATATACCTATTCCACAGGAAGTACAAAAAGCTTGGGAATTTAAATCCTTATTCGATTGGATGAAGGAGAATCAAGGATTTGAGGCTGAAAGAATTGAAGAAAACATTAAATCAGAGCAAGACCATCAAAAGAAATTAATCACATCGATTGTTGCTAATTCCACTTGGTTGAATCAAATTAACGGAATAACAGAAACTCAAAAGAGATCACTTGTGGCCTGGAAAAACTTTATTAAACGATATGGTAAAGGAACAGGGAATAACAAGAGATATTTAGCGGATGCTCGTAAGGAAATGGAAAACGCACAGTCAGCAATTCCTGTTTGGATTATGCCTGTAAATCAAGTAATTGAAAACTTCCCTATTTATAACGAGAAGTTCGATGTAATTATTTTTGATGAGAGTAGTCAATGTGACATCATGTCAGTCCCTGTCTTACTACGTGGTGAGAAGGTTATAGTTGTAGGAGATGACGAACAAATTAGTCCGTATGGAATTGGTACAAAGGATTCCGAGATTGAGGAGCTAATACAAAGGTATTTAGAAGGTATACCAAATAAGAGATTATTTGATCATAAAATATCTCTTTACGAAATAGCAGATCAAATTTTCCCTAAAAGTGGAAGGCTAATGTTAAAGGAGCATTTTAGATGTGTTCCTGAAATTATTCAGTTTTCGAATGATCTAAGCTATGGAGGACAAATGGTACCATTAAGACTTCCGTTTGAAAGTGAAAAATTAGACCCTCCAGTTCTTGCCATTAAAGTGGAAGATGGGTATGCATCAGAAGGAAGTTCAAGTTCAATTGTAAATGAGCCCGAAGCAGATAAAATTGTTGAAGACATTGAAAGAATTATTGCAGATCCACAATATGAAAACCAAACCATTGGTGTTATTGCCTTACAGGGGAATAAACAAGCAGCGCTTATTGAAAATAAAATACGCGAGAAAATATCGGATAGTGAATTTGTAAAAAGAAAAATCATCTGTGGGAATGCTTATAGCCTACAAGGTGATGAGAGAGATGTTGTTTTCCTATCGATGGTTATTGCAAATAATAGGAGATTTGTTGCAGCCACAAAGAAAGATCAACAACAAACCTATAACGTTGCTGCAAGTCGAGCGAAAAATCAAATGAGGTTATATCATTCGGTTGAATTAGATAATTTAAGTAAAGAGTGTTATCGATATAAATTACTAAGCTACTGCCAACAGCCTACGAGAGTAAATGACATTGTTGAAAATCTAGAAGCAAAATGTGATTCTCCTTTTGAGATTGAGGTTCTTCGTATGATTGTTGCAAAAGGATATAAAGTACAGCCTCAAGTTAAAGTAGGAAAGTACCGTATTGACTTCGTAATTGAAGGTATAAGAGATCGTCTTGCAGTTGAATGTGACGGTGAAAGATGGCATGGTCCTGAAAAATGGGAAGAGGATATGCAACGTCAATACGACCTTGAACGTGCAGGATGGAAGTTCTGGAGAATTAGAGGTAGAGAGTTTTACTATGATAAAGTTAAATCAATGGAAAGTTTGTGGATGAAGTTGGAAGAATTGGGCATTCGTACTTGAAGAGTAGACTTGTTTGAATACAAAATAAACTAATCGCTTATATATTTTAGCCATGGCTCTAGTCATGGCTTTTTTTATAGGTTTTTCCTTATTATGTGAATATTATGCTTTTCCTGGAAGTTCATCTACCAAAGGTTCTAGTCTGAATTTCCTTGATATAATGATCAATAGCTTAATTAAACAATTTTAACAAGGTAAGCACCTTGTATTTGTGAATAAATGGTAAATATTTGGTATGATATATAAAAAGGCAATTAGAGGAGAGGACTATGAACATAAAAGATGAACAACAATTATGGCAATTTTCACTCATTCCTAATATAGAAGAGTCCAATTTTAATAAGATTCTAGAGAAGTTTTATAACTTAGGAGTAGCGGGATTAGTTCGTGAGAATACGCAAAATTCATTAGATGGTAGACTGCTTACATCAGATGAACCTGTAGTCCTAACAATAAAAACGGGTAAAATTTCAAAGGAATCCATTCCAGGTATTGAAGAAGTTAAAGATAGATTACTGGCACTAAAAGGCCACAACACTTATACGAGAGAGACGATTGAACACATGCATAATAAAATGAATCAAGAGGAAGTTAGCTATATTTCTTTCGAAGATTCAAATACAAGAGGTCTTAAAGGAGCTAAGAACGGTCAAAGTGAATCTAAAGAAGATACTTGGGCTATCTATGCCTACAATAAAGGTGTTCACTCAGAAGAAGAAGATGAAGCCGTTGAAAGCTCAAGAGGTGGCTCACATGGTGTTGGCAAAATCGCTTCCAACGCTGCATCAGATCTTCATATGATGTACTTTGCAAACTGTGATGCAGATGGGAATCAACATCTTGGAGGAACAATTCAGTTAATAGAACACAAATACAGTAATCAATGTTTTCGTTCGACAGGATACTTTACAAAAATAGAACATATTGAAGAAAACAAAACAAAGTTTTATCCTTTTGACAATAGGTTCCATGAAGTATTTGAAAAGAAAACTAGAGGCCTAAAAATCATCATTCCTTTCTTAAGGGATCAATTTAATGATGAGAGAGAAATTATCAAAAGTATTTGTGATAGTTTTTTTATTTCAATTCTAGAAAAGGAATTAATAGTTAACGTTAATGATAAATTAATAGATAGTGAAACTATCAAAGACTATGTCTTTAATAATAATTACTATATCCAAGACATTGCTGAAATGAAGCATGAATTTACTCCATTATATATAGATTCTTACCTTTATCAGGAACCTGTACTTCTGAAAGTATCCAATGGAGTAAGCGATTTTAATTTTAACTTATATTTCCGATACGATGAAAGAATTCCAAAAGGAAGAGTAGCCATCGTAAGAACAATTGGAATGAAAATTGAAGATAAAAAAATTAAGAATAATGCTAATAAGCCGTTCAATGCAGTTTTGATTGCGGGTAAAAATGAAGATGGCTATCTTAAGTCTTTAGAAAATGAATCCCATACAGAGTTAGCTTTTGACCATATTAAAGATCAGCAACTACAAAAAAATGCTAAAAAGTTCATTAACAATCTATCAAAAGAAATCATCAAAGTTATCGAGGAAGCCATAAAAAAGAATAATCCTACTGATGGCTTAATCAATACAAAAGATATTCTTTACTTAGTGGAAAATGAATTCAAACAAGATCTTTCAGATGCAATGTCCACAGTTAAAATAAATAAGGGGAAATCTGTGGTAAAAGTATCTATTGATCCTCCTCAGAAAAAGAAGAAAAATAAAAAGCCAGGAGATCCAAAGCCAAAGAAACCGGATGATCCGGATAAACCTAAGCGGTTAAAAAAAGTAAAACCAAAGGCAGATTCAATTGGAGATGATGAAAAAGCTAATAAGTATAGTGCTCACCCAGACATTGTTGAACGCTTACTGGTTGGAAATAAAGAATTTGTGAAATTCGACTTTACTGACTCAAAGGAAATTAGAAATGAAAAATTATGTAATATATCATTTTCGATCATTGATGGTATGGGTGTAGAGTATACCGATGAATTCAAAATAACAGATAACTATAGTAATGTAACTGATGGTACCAATGGTAAACAATGCAAAATTGAAAATAACTTACTAAAGGATATTGAAATAAACGAAGGTGTTGCACAACTTCAGCTAGAACTAAAGCAAAATTTTAACAGAGCACTAAAGTTTGTTTATTATGTGGAGGTGTAAATATGATCTATAAAAAGGACGCTAACTTCCCATATCCGTTATTAACAAACACATCTAAAAGTTATGAAAGTAGTAACTTTATTCTAGATGTGAACTTAGATGAGAATTCATATAACTTTAGATTTGAAATAACTTATGAAATTGATTCGGACTTTATAAATACTTTAATTAAAAACGGGCAAGCACAGTTAGTATTGGTTATTCAATCAAAGGATAATAAGTTTTTTAATATAAGACCTGAAGAAAGATTTATAGAGATACCTAAATCCAGAATTTCAATAAATAATCGAACTATCATTCAGTTACACCTCCAATCAAAAGAAGAGATCCATTTTAAGCATAATGAAGATCTAAGTGCTTTCTATCAACAATTTAAGGACCAAATAGTTGTACCTAAAAATTCAATTTTAGGCT
Organism: Cytobacillus suaedae; assembly: GCA_014960805.1. Lineage (GTDB taxonomy): Bacteria > Bacillota > Bacilli > Bacillales > Bacillaceae_L > Bacillus_BV > Bacillus_BV suaedae. The sequence continues at coordinate 1,448,484 of CP063163.1, forward strand.
TTTCTAATGTTGTAACATTTGATGGGAGTAGTTCAAAGCCTTTAGATTTATTTGAAAAAAAGGTTGATCCAGAGCTTAAGTCAGATATAAAAATAGAGCTTGGAACTGAGACTATTATTATCCACTATAAAAACGAGCAGCTACAATTGAATGATTTACCAAAGAGTAACACATTAAATAATCCTTATATTTATCTGGGGCTGCAAAAGGCATTATTTAGATTCATAGTCAACAACGGAGAAGATGGGGAAGTAGATCTTGAGCAGATTGATGCACCTTCAGATAACCTTGACTTTAAGTTATACAACCTTATGAAGAAAAAGATGGTTAATGAACTTAGCATTGAGAAAATTGACGAGGTAATACACTCCATTTCTGATAGAATCCTAGAAAGATATACTTCTGCAGTAAAGGAGCTAACTTCAAATGGAAATTAGGCTACTAAAGAAGGGCTATAAAAATAATGAACAATTTTACAAAGATTTTATGGATGATCAAATTAAACTTAATGATGAATACTTTACAGATGAAGTTGCATTTATAAATGTATCTCCCAATTTTCCAATTTATATTGCACATGGAACCGAAGATGAAAAAAAGGCATTATTCCTACAGGCTTTTGAGGTCATTTCAGATAGTTATTTAAACACAAACAGAGATTTACACTTTGATGAGGTATTTTGGCACTCATTACTTGCTGTGTATAAAAGAGATTACTTGCTAAATCATTATCCACAAATAAATGATGGCATAAACCATTTTAATAATATTGTTCTTAAAGATTTTAATTGGGAGAATTATATTTATAAATGTGTGTTGGGTGCACAATATATAAATGATAATGTATCAGAAGCAACTGAACGAAACAGATACTACAAATTAATTATCGAAAATCTTGATTTATATAACTATATTATTAAGTATGAAATATTTAGAAATGATAAATTTCTAATTAACATTTTGGACATCATAGACGAACTTAATTTTTCTAAGGTAATGAAAGCGAAAATAACTGGCAGAGATGATCTGGGGAAAGATGAACGTATAGGTAGACGGGTTATTTTTGAGTTTAACAAAAGCTATCCTATTGTCATGTCTCCTATGCTTGGAAAAGAGGATTTAAAAGAGTTGTTTTTAATGTATTTAAGTTACTATCAAGACGTTGAACAATTACAAACAATTTAAGATATAAGAATTATAATTTTAGTAATCTAATTGTTAATTCCCAAAGTAAGAGAGGAATCCGTATGATTAAAAATGGTATAAGCTCAGAATTATTAAATATAAAATCTTTTTTAACAGAAGAAGCATATAAGTTTATCATCCCAGATTTTCAAAGGGACTTTGTATGGGGACAAGAAGAAGTTCAACAATTATTAGAAGATCTTTCCGAAGACACGAATGGTTTTTCGTTAAAGGAAGATGATATTGAAGGATATTTATTAGGAAATATTGTATTAATTAAGCCGGACGATAATGAGCGTTTTTTAGTAGTTGATGGTCAACAACGTCTAACCACTACAACATTAATATGTAAGTCACTAGAAGAAATAGTTGAATCTAAAATAACAAAGTCAAAAAATCAAAAAGAAGTTAAAAAGTGGCAAATGAAATTAACTGACATTGTTCAATCTTACGCAATTCTAGATGAGGATGATGAGATTAAGGATTGTAAATTAGTACATGATCCTGCATTGAATTTTGGTAAAGTATATAAAAATATTCTCTATAATAAGGAATATGAGGCAAAATTAGAGTCCGATCTAAAAATCGAAGAGGTTTATACAACAGCGAAAGATTATTTGGAAGCATTAAGTGATGAGCAGCTCAAAAATTTTATCTCTTATTTTAAAAGTCGTGTTTACTTTATCGTAACAGTATCTACCAGCTATAATAAAGCGTTCCAATTATTCGAGGTACTAAATGATAGAGGGAGAAGCCTAGAGCCCCTTGATTTAGTTAAGAATTTATTCTTAAAAACAATTTCAAAAGATACGAATTCCAAAGATGATGTAGAAGAGTTCAACAATGATTGGGTTGAATTTATATCTAATTTGCAGATCAGTCCAAAAAAGAAGATATCTTCTTCTACTTTCTTAAAACATTATATTATAGGAAAGTATGCTGAAAATATTAAAAAGGATTCCGTATACGAATACTTTGAAAATAAAAAACTAACAACTTCTGAAATTTTTGAGTTAGTGAAGGATCTTAAATATGTATCAAAGATTTATACAGAAATAGAAAAAGGAAATTATAAAGTGTTTTTAAATGATCACAATATGTTTATTATTTTTAAGTTATTTAATATTAAACAATTACACTCGTTACTAATTCCCTTCTATAAATCAAATCAGCAATTAAAGGAACAGGTATTGGATTTAGGAGTAAGATTGGGAGCGTCTGTTTTATTTACATTTACACAGATGAATTTTATTGAGAGTAATTTGCCAACTATTTTAGGACAATATTTTGACGGGTTGAAAAAAGGACAATCCATTGAATCTGCTTATAGTAAATTAAATGATGAGGCAAGGAAAATAATCTCAACTAAATCTACTGATATTAAACAAATCCTACCATTAAGGAAACTTGAGAATGCTAATGGTAACTTATCAAATAAAGCAGCTATTATTTTAAAATTTATTGAGTTGTATTTTCATGGAAATAGTGCTGTTATCGTGCAACCCAAGAAGCAGAAAATTACGGTAGAACATATTCTATCAAAAGAAGTTATTTTCGAAAAGGATTCTACAGATGCTGGATTTATTTCGAGCGAGGAAATTAAAAATCATAAAAACTTAATCGGCAACTTAACTTTACTTTTTAATAATGAAAACTCAAGTGTTGGTAATAAAAAGTTTAAGGATAAGATAAAATTATATAGTGATCAAGATTTCATAATCACGCAGAGAATTGTGAAAGATTTAGTATCCACGACTAAAGGTGGGAAAAACGCAAAACTCGTTAAGGTAGTTAATGAAAAAGAAAATAAGTATAGTCCGAACGGTAAGGGACATTTTGAGAAAAATTCAATCAAGGATAGATCATCTAATATTGCTGATTTAATTTATGACTTAGTTAACCAAAATGTAAAAATATTATAAATTTGTTATTAATATTGATAATGTAAAGGGATTTTGAATGACATTTCAAAATCCTTTTACATTTATTTCTTATTATGTAGTTAGTAATATAGTCAAAGTTACTAATAAGCTTTAAATATTTTAAAATTTTGTAGATAAATACATGATAATATAAAACTATAATAAATTTTAAACAATATAAAATGTCTGATAAAACCTTGATATTAATGGGGGGTTATCCACTAATGTAATAATATGGTATGATAATATTGAAATATATAAACATCTAAACATATAGGAGTATAAGTATGCCAACCTACAACAAACTAGTCCGAGACCTAATCCCAAAAATCATAGAAAAAACAGGAAGTAAACCAATTACACAAATCCTATCAGATGAAGATTACATAACTGAACTTAAAAAGAAAAGCTATGAAGAATTAGAAGAATACATGAATACTACAAATAAAGAAGAGGCTGTGGAAGAGCTTGCAGATGTTCTAGAAATATTACATGCTCTAGCAGAGGCTCATGGATCATCTATTAATGAGGTAGAAAAGATTAGAGAAAAGAAAGCAGCCGATCGCGGAGGCTTTAAGGATAAAGTTTTCCTAGTTGAGGTCCAAGATGACTAACATCAAGTTAATTACTAGTAATTTAAAAGAGGAGCTAATTCAAGGAATTGAAAAGGCTTCTTCTATTTATATTTTGACGTCTTTTGTAATGAGTTCTGGTGTCAAAGTTCTTAAAGAGTCTTTGAAGAAGGCGGTAGAACGTGGAGCAGATGTCAAGGTATGTACAGGTGACTATTTATTTATCACCCAACCAGATGCGTTAAGAGAAATAATAGCTATTGATGAACGAATTGAAGTCCGTCTTTGGGAAAGTAAAGGAATATCCTTTCATCCAAAGGCCTATATACTTCAGTTTCATGACGAGGGCTGTTTGATTGTTGGCTCTTCTAATCTTTCTAGATCTGCTTTAACAACAGGGATTGAGTGGAATATTGGTATGGAACAATCAATAGAGAGGGACACGTTCCAAGAGGCTCTTGATCAATTTACAAAGATTTTCTATCATCCTCAGACTATAACAATTAATATAGAAACAATTAAATCGTATGAGAAAGATTATGATAAATATCATCAAGCATATCCTAATCTCGTGAGAAAGTGGACAGAACGAGAAGAAATAGAGTTAACACTTCCAAATACAGTAGAAGTGGAAACTGAGGGAAGTGAATTTGTTAAGGAAACAGCTACTCCATATGGGGAAATTAAACCTCGTTTTGCTCAAATTGATGCTCTTGAAGAACTGAACACTACCTTAGAAGAAGGATATTCTTCGGCAATGGTGGTCATGGCCACTGGACTAGGTAAAACTTATTTAGCAGCCTTTTTTGCGAAAAGTTTTAAACGTATATTGTTTATAGCTCATCGAGAGGAGATTCTTCACCAAGCACGTAATTCTTTTAGAGTGATATCCCCTGATAATGTCTATGGAATATACAATGGTAGAGAAAAAGATGGGGAAGCAGATACTGTCTTCGCTTCGATTTATACATTAAGTATGAAAAGACATTTAGAATTCTTTGATCCAACTGACTTTGACTTAATCATTATTGACGAATTCCATCATGCTGCGGCCAACTCATATGAACGTGTGCTAGACTATTTCAAACCATCGTTTTTACTAGGTATTACTGCTACTCCAGATAGAAATGATAATAGGGATGTGTATGCAATTTGTGATGGGAATGTTGCTTACCGTATTGATTTTTTGGAGGCTATACAGCATCAATGGCTTGCTCCTTTTCAATATTATGGAGTTTATGATGATACTGATTACAGTCAGATTACTTGGCTAGGTAATAGATATGCTGAAGAAGAATTACTTCAGATTCAGTTAAGAGAAGAGATGGCAGAAAGGATTGTTAATGCGTGGAATAAGCATAAACAAACTCGCACCATTGTATTTTGTTCATCAATCAAACAAGCCATATTTCTTTCGGATTATTTTAATACTAAAGGCTATAAAACAGTAAGTCTTCATTCTAAGCAAATAGAAATTGATCGTGCAGATGCGATAAAGCTCTTAGCTAAGGGAGAGCTTGATGCAATTTTCACTGTAGACCTGTTTAATGAGGGTGTAGATATTCCAGTAGTAGATACACTATTATTTGTGCGTCCAACAGAATCTTTAACAGTTTTTACTCAGCAAGTTGGGCGAGGGTTGCGCTTACATCCTGAGAAAAGTCACTGTGTAATTATTGATTTAATTGGAAACTACAGAAATGCTGATCTAAAATTACGTTTATTTGATACCTCAAATGAAGATAGAAAGAAAAAAACAAGTGAAATTCAGCCAGAAGTGCCAGTAGGATGTTATATAGATTTAGAAGTGCAGGTAGTAAATTTACTAGAGGAAATGGCTAGAAAAAGGCAACCTAGAAAACAGCAGTTATATGATAGTTATTTTAAAGTAAAACAGGAACTTGGTAGAAGACCTAGCTACCTAGAACTTCATCTAAAAGGTATAGCTGAGACGAGTCAATATAAACAAGAGTTCTCTTCTTATCTCGGATTTCTAAGTTGGGCTGAGGAGTTAACTGATGCGGAAAATGAGGTATACAAAAAGTTCAGTGATTGGTTTATAGAAGCTGAAAGAACAAATATGAGTAAGAGCTATAAAATGGTAGTTTTGTTGTCTATGCTATACCGTGGCCAACAGAATTGGCATAAATCAATTACACCAGAAGAAGTAGCTCCGTTTTTTCATAGGTATTTAACTGAAAAAGAGTACCGTAAACGAATTGATTTTTCAGACGCTGGATCAAAGAAACTCTGGGAGTACAATGAGGAGAAAGTCAGTAAGTTGATAACGACAATGCCAATGACAAAATGGAGTGGTAGTTCTAAGGAACTTGTGATATTTGAGAATAATCAATTTTGGATTGAATTAGCTGATGTTGCAAATGCTGATCATGAGATACTTTATAATTGGACTAAGGAAATATGTGAATATAGATTACATCAGCACTTTGAACGTAAATCTAACAGATAGAGAGCTCAGAAATGAGCTCTCTTTTGTAAGTGAGGCATATATGTTGTGAAATTTAATATGACAAAGAATTGGTTTGAAAAGAAGGAAAAGGACAAGTAAACTGCCATCGTTTTTGATTAGTTATTATGAAGTATTTCTAATATTTCTTTGCCAAACTCTTCAGCTTTTTTGGGTCCAATACCTTCGATTTTTAGTAGCTCATCAATATTTCTAGGTCTTTTTTCAAGTATAGCTTCCAGTGTTTTGTTAGTAAAAATATAGAAAGGCTTAACATTTAGTTCTCTTGACCGTTTAGTTCGAAATTCCGTAAGCAATAATCTAAAATCTGTAGATGTTTTTGTTGTATTATAACTGGATATAATATTGGAATTGGATTTAATAGAGTTTTTTAAAGGTTCTACGGTGTAGCTGTTTTCTGACTTATTTTCTACAGCGATATTTCTTTGAATAATTGAAATTATTTCTTTGCCAAATTCTTGAGTTTTTTTGTGGCCAAAACCTTCAATCTCTATAAGTTGTTGAATAGTAACGGGTTTTTTTTCGACAAGGTTTTCTAAGATTCTATTTGTGAAAATATAATAAGGTTTAACATTGAGTTCTCTAGAAAGTCTTAATCTAAAGTCTGCAAGCAACTCTCTTAGGGTGTGAGAAGTTACTAATGGATTCTCTAATAAAATGGCATCATAAATTGACTCTTTTTTTATTTCCTTTGGTTTATCTAAGGTATAATCCTCAAAATTAAAGCTTTTTTCTTTGCAATTTAGTAGGATTGCATCAGCTATTCCATAGAGATGTTGATCTAGCATAAATACAGGAGATTTTTTCTCTAACTCATTTTTTAGGAATGTCTTAATTTGATCATGGCGTATGACATTTGATTTAATATTTGATGGTGCATTTTTATCTATGTCAATAATCGTTTTTTGATTTGCGAAAGTGACAGCATATTTTATTGGACACTTATTTATGCTCCCATTCGATTTAAGAAGTCTATCAAGAATTGCTACATGTCGTTCAACTTGATTTATAGGGCTGTACATACCTTCCTTATTAACCACTTTATTATTCTTAGTTATCACTCTTTGAAAATCACCATTTTCTGTAATGTGTATGTTCCCAAATAGTTTTTTTACTTCCATAACAAGAATGAACTTATGTGTAATTATTACGAAATCTAGCTGAGCTTTATAATCCTCGAATTCTATATTTATATTATGTAAAACAAGGAAGGGAAGCATTGAATTTTGTAGTTCAAATAATACGTTTTTTTCGCCAGTAATACCGATAGAAAATAATTTTAGATGATTTTCAACTTTCTTAATATCAATACTAGGGTCTTTGGATTCTGCTAAGCTTGTTAAGTTATTAATTAAATTGGAGTTCTCATTAGATTCTTTGTATATAATAGGTTCCTTTATTTCTCTTTTATCTGTTAAAATATTGAAAACATTTTTTAGAAAAGACATCTTGCACCTCTCGATAATCTTTTTAAACTTCTATTACAATTTATTACAATATAATTAATTATACCAAAAAGAAAAGAGTAATAATGGAATATTTAAGAATAAATAAACAAATAGAATATTTTAGGATAACCTTCAAACAGACTTATTTCCTTAATGATTTTAGAAAAAAAGCCAACCTAGCCTGCAATATTTTTCTCATATAACCTATTATCAAAAAATATGATATTATAACATTACAAATCATAAATCCGCTCAAAAAGCGGTAGAGGTTCTAGCACCCCTCTCTAAAAAAACTAAGAGGAAGCAGTACTTCTATCTTGGGGTACTGTTTTTTCTTTTTTAAAAGGAGTTTATTACATGTTAAAAGATGAAAAGGCAATTGTGGTATTTAGTGGTGGGCAAGATAGTACGACTTGCTTATTTTGGGCGTTACAAACCTTTAAAGAAGTTGAGGTTGTGACTTTTAATTATAATCAACGACATAAAGAAGAGATTGAGTGTGCAAAGGCGATTGCAGATGAGCTGAATGTTAGGCACCATCTGTTAGATATGCAGCTGTTAAATCAGCTTGCTCCCAATGCATTAACTCGTGACGATATTGAGATTAAAGAAGGGGAAAATGGAGAATTACCTTCAACCTTTGTTCCAGGTCGTAATTTGATCTTTTTATCATTTGCTGCTGTGTTAGCTAGCCAAGTAGACGCTAAGCACATCATTACGGGTGTCTGTGAAACAGACTTTAGCGGATATCCAGATTGTAGAGATGCTTTTGTAAAATCTCTTAATGTATCAATTAATCTTTCTATGGATAAACAGTTTGTGATTCATACACCACTGATGTGGCTGGATAAGGCAGAAACATGGAAGTTAGCAGATGACCTAGATGTACTTGACTTTGTTCGTGAAAAGACACTTACTTGTTATGAGGGTGTAATCGGGGATGGTTGTGGAGAGTGCCCTGCATGTAAGTTAAGGAAAAATGGATTGGACAACTACCTTACTTCACGTGAAAGGAAGGAATCATAATGTCTAACGATTTCTTTGGTTTTCGAGTTGTAGAAGGTCTTCAAAAGATGGATGAGGATATAAAAAAGAGTGAACTACAATATCATAAAAAGCGCGTGTTAGTAAGTAAGGAGTTCACATTTGATGCGGCACATCACCTTCATTGTTATGAGGGGAAATGTAAGAATCTACATGGGCATACGTACAAAGTAGTGTTTGGGATTAGTGGTTTTGTAGATGAGATTGGCCTTGTGATTGATTTTGGTGATATAAAAGAGATTTGGAAAAAGGAAATTGAAATCTACCTTGATCATCGTTATCTAAATGAAACACTACCTAAAATGAATACAACTGCTGAAAATATGGTTGTTTGGATTTATGAAAAGATGATGGAGTCTTTAAATAAGAGATCTGAAGAATATAACGGAGTTAGAGTTGAAATTGTTCGCATATATGAAACACCTACGAGTTATGCAGAGGTAAGACGGGAGTGGATGGAAATTGAGTAAAGTACCCGTTATGGAGATTTTTGGTCCGACGATTCAAGGAGAAGGAATGGTTATTGGTCAAAAGACAATGTTTGTGAGAACTGCTGGTTGTGATTATTCTTGCTCGTGGTGTGATTCTGCTTTTACTTGGGATGGATCTGGCAAAGAAATGATCAAGCAAATGGAAGCTGAAGAGATTTGGGATGAACTTAAAGAACTTGGTGGCGAAGGTTTTTCGTTTGTTACGATTTCAGGAGGAAATCCAGCACTATTAAAAAACTTAAGTTTCTTAATTGAACTACTAAAATCAAACAATATTAAAGTTGGTCTTGAAACACAGGGAAGTAAGTGGCAGGATTGGTTTTTGCAAATTGATGAATTAACACTTTCTCCTAAGCCACCTAGTTCTGGGATGGTAACGGATTTTGAAGCTCTTGGCATGATTATAAACAAACTAACTGAAACCGGGTCAACACAGAATACAAGTTTAAAAGTAGTTGTTTTTGATGATGAAGATTACAACTATGCGAAAAAAGTTCACCATCGTTATCCTCACATTCCTTTCTTCCTTCAGGTAGGTAATGATGATAATAAAACAAGTGATAACCTGAAGCTAGTATCACAGTTATTGCAAAAATATGAATGGTTGATTAATAAGACTATGCTAGATCATGAGTTAAAAGACATAAAAGTATTACCTCAACTTCATACCTATATTTGGGGAAATAAACGTGGGGTATAGATATTGATAAAAATAAAGAGGTCTCCCGAAGGCATGGAAGTACTTAGTAACTAAACAAGAGTTCTAACCCTACCTTTATAGGTAGGTTTTTTTGTGACCTAGCTCACACCACCACCACCATTTTTTGTGACCTATATCACGGAAATCGACAGAATATGACAAATTAATGAATGTTCCAGTATTACTATTCTAATTTTTCTTAATCTTTTGTATAGTACTTTTGTAGGAGAATTATACTATAGGACTATTGGGGGAGTAGAAAATGAAAATCAAAGAAAATTACCTAATCGGAGAAACAACACTTGCCTTATTACCGTTTGCTCATGAAACATTGCAAACAATGATTATTGATTTAAATGGGGTATTTTATTGTTCAAGAAAACCATTTCAGGTGGTGGACGATAGTTGCCAGGATGGGGGAGCATCGTATGATGGTAGACGAAAAGCAATTAAGCGATATACTGGTATTACTCAAAAAGTTCCTGCACCGATTAAAACACACGATTACATCTATGCGGTTCCGACACATTCACCAGAGCAATATGAATGTATTTGGATAATTGCTCATAACTTTATTGATGCTTATCCAGCCAAAAATGGTGAAAAAACAATCATTAAATTTAAGAATGATAGTTCTATTGAAGTTCCTAATGTGTCTTCTTCTATCATATTTAAACAGTTAACGAGAACGTGCTTTGTTGCAGCAAGATTTTCTCCATCGAATCGATTTTCATTTTGGATTAACTCTACAGATGGAAGAATTACACGCTCTCTTCCCGGACATACACCACCTGTAAACTTGATACTAGAAGAAAAAGAAGAAGAAAAAGAAAAAGAAGAGATCCACAATTAAAATTACATAGTTCCTAAAGAAAAAACGGACTACTCGCGAATTAAAGGTCAGCTTGAACGATAATTCTAGATTTGTACGTTTTTTTACTCTGTTGATTCCACCCTTTGAAATTTATTACCCCTATCTCTTAACCGTGTTATACTATAAAAAAGAATTCGGAGTGATTTGCAATGGAGCAAACATTAAAGTTGATTCTCAATGAATTAAAAGAACTGAAAGAAGGACAGAAAGAATTAAAGATAGACGTTTCCAGTATTAAAGATAATCTAATCAATGGTCTAGGACCATACTTCGAACACATTGAGAAACATATTGATGAAAAGACAGCAGAGCTTAAAGAATCACTAGAAGACCATCAAAGGATTATTGATACTTTATCAGCTCGTTCTGTGAAGCATGAAAGTGAAATAAAAGATCTTAAAAGCCTATTGAAGAACCAATAAGGAGCGAATCTGCTTCTTATATCAATTTGAACGTTAATTCTAGATTTGTACGTTTTTTTGTTTTAGAGAAATTCCCCCTTAGAAAGCTAACACCTCTAACCAGTGCACAAGCACACAAAAAAAAGCGTCCCCTAAGGACGCCTACACTCTCCAACTATTCATTTAATAATATGGTGAAATCATCACATAAATAATGACTCCTGTTAAGCTTACATATAACCATAAGGGCATTGTCCACCTAGCAATCTTTTTGTGACGCTCGTTTTCCATATTCCAAGCTCTTGCAACCGAGGTTAATGCAAGTGGAACAATAATGGCTGCCAATAGAATATGTGTGATTAAGATAAAGTAGTAAAGAGATGCCATTAATCCTGTACCACCGTATGGTGTTGATTCAGCTATAAAATGATACGTTGTGTAGGTGAGAAGAAAGAGTGCTGTCGTTGTAAACGCTGCATAAATAAAGCGACGGTGCACCTGTACATTTTTCTTTAAAATGGCAATAAGCGCTCCAACAAGAAATAAAAATGTGAAGCTATTAAAAATGGCATTCATTAAAGGTAAAATAGTAGGATCAAAAGCTGTGAAATTCTCAACTCCTGGTATCCCCGCTAAAATAAAGATTACACTATTTAACAAAATCGTTGTACCAATAATAAACGGTTTGTAATTTCTCTTCTTTCCTATTTGTTTCCCATCATAATTCATCGATTTACCTTCTTTCTAGATGATTCAAAATTAAAGTAGTCAATACAATAGTAAGTGTCATTCTAGTAAAGTTCAATATATTATTGGACAAAAGTTTTGCCAGTTAGTTACAACTGTGTGGTAGCTCCATATTAGATAACTTATTTCAACCATAGTATTATTATATAATAATCGAGTTTCAAGTATATACATATAGACTACAAATGAATTTAATTGAGTCGTAGAATTAAATGTTTTTTGATTATAAACATAGAGGAGTGTCAATATGGAAGTAGTATATTTAGCAGGTGGATGTTTATGGGGAGTAGAAGCTTTTGTAAAAACTTTACCTGGTGTACAGTTTACAGAAGCGGGAAGAGCGAATGGAACAAGTCATACACTTGAGGGTCAGTATGATGGTTACGCCGAATGCGTAAAAACAGAATTTGATCCGAAGGTTGTATCAATCAGGGAATTAATGGGTTATTTATTTGAAATCATTGATCCATACAGTTTGAATAAACAAGGACCGGATGTTGGTGAGAAATACAGAACAGGAATATATAGTGAAAAGGCTGAACACTTAGAAGAGGCGAAGGCATTTCTTAGTGAGAGAGATGATTATGAGCGTATCGTTGTTGAAGTATTACCTCTTACAAACTATGTGAGAAGTGCAGAAGAACATCAAGATAGGTTAGCTCGATGTCCAGATGATTCTTGTCATATTCCAGAAGAAATATTAAGTAAATATAAATAAGAGAGAATAGTAATAGATGGTGTATGGTATTTCTCCACAATGTGTAGTTAAGAGAATATTCGATTCTTTGATTTGTTTATATTGCATGAAAAAGAAGCACTCGTAATTGAGTGCTTCTTTTCATGTAAGCACACCTGCATGTGCATGTTGAACTAACAGGGATTCTTGTTTTACTTATTATTTTTTAAAACCAACATAAATAGGATGATTAAAGTAAATGCCGTTAATGCAAGGAACGGAATCGTGATAAAACCAAGCCAGTTTATATACTCAGCACTACAAGGGACACCACTGGCACATGGCTTAATTGGCGCAAATCCTGGAACCTTTTGTTCAAGGTAGTGGAATAAAGAAATACTCCATCCTATGACCGCCATTGGTAAGACAAATTTTCTTACAGATGGATCATTTTGAAATGTTCCAATTCCAAGTAGTAAGGTTAATGGATACATCAAAATACGTTGATACCAGCATAGCTCACACGGTATAAATCCACGTATTTCACTAAAGTACAGACTTCCAAGCGTAGCAATAACGGATACTACCCACGCCATATATAAAGAGTATTGTCTAATGTTTCCCATGCTCTAGTTTCCTTCAAACTCTTGGTCTATCAGACTTTTAATCTTTTCATAGTCAAATGGGTCTTCAAGCATTGTACCATTTACCATAATAGTTGGTGTAAATCTTACACCGAAATCCTCTGCTAATGTGGAGTCTAATTTTACCTTCTCTATTGTCGTTTGGTTCTCTATGTCTTTCTGTAATTGTTGTGTGTCAATGCCAGGGATAGTACTTGCTATTTCTAATAATTTTTCATTAGTAATCCATAAATCATCATGATTTTCTCTTGGTGGTTGTGCGTTAAATAATTCTTTATGAAAAGTCCAGTAATTTTCTGGGTTTTGTTCATATACAGCTTCCGCAGCAAGTGATCCTAATTCAGATTCTACACCGTGGAATAAAACATTGATATAAGCGAACTTTACTTTACCTGTATCTACATAGTCATTTATAAGTTGAGGGAAAATACTTTCTCCCCAAGCTTTACATGCTGGGCATTTATAATCGCCAAACTCCACTACCGTTACGGGTGCATCAGGGTCACCTAAAATCGGTTGTCCCTCTATAGGCGGCTGTTTATCAAATGAGGTTTCATTACTTGAACCATTATTATTGTTAATTACTACTAAAGCAACCAATGCAGCAAAAATAACGAGTGTGATAATAACTGCTATTTGAAAGGGAGAATTTTTTCTTTTTGCCATGCTAATACCTCAATTCACTTAAAATTTTTTCTATACAACACTTAGCATTAAAGCTAAATAAACATTTACTAGTAATAACATACTTGTTATAAAACTTAGTAAAATAGGAGCTTTTTTTACAAACATTAGTATAGTTAGAACTAGAAACAATGCACTCAATATACTAAATAATAAACTATATATCCCTAATTGTAATGAAACATCCATACTAACATAAATAGTATCCTGATAGAGAACAGTGAATAATTTAGATATACCTGCAGTTCTAAGTGTTGTCTCAATATCATGAGGTGGGGATTGCTGTCCCAGAACAGCTGTAGCCGAGAAAATCATTAAAAGGATGATACTTTCAACTTTTGCCCAAGGTTTAGGGTTAAAAGCTGTATCCAATTTCATACGCTTTCGTATTAGGTAACTATTAATAAAAGCAAATACTAGTAAAGGAATAATAAGTAAATGTTTGATTAGTAACGTTTGTCCATAAGATATCATCCAAGAGTCTGTATAATCTTTAACATCTACTACTAAGCTCATGATATAAAATCCTGTACCAACAATAGTAAGGAGGCATAAAATTGCAATAGGTGAAAACCAGTGTAAAAACTTCAACCAATTTTGATTGTCTCTTGAAAACCAACTAGTGACCAGAAATATTCCCGTCCATACACTCACTGCAAGAAAATGAACGCTATGTGTGATGAAGCCTGACCATTCGGTTAAAGAACTAGCATGGCTAGCCCAACCTAATGATAGTATTAAAACGATGGTAACTAGTAGACCTACATATGCGTGGATTGTTTTCTTTTTAAAATCAAATAGATTTACGTATATAATTAAAACATTAGCTACAAAGAATGTTAGTAACCAAGCTTGTCCAACCTCAAACGTATATATAACAGATGTAAGAGTAGTGCCTAATCCTATATTCTTATAGATTACTAATACTAGTTGAACAATAGGAAAGAATGATAAAAGGGCAATACCTAAAATGGAAAGTAGTACGGTCTGTTTTGGAACTAGGATATCAGGACGTAACCTACTAGGAATGAGATGCAAAATAAAGCTCCCCATAAGGATTGAAAAGCATAAGTATAAGAGAACTTCACTAACGATCCATAAAGCTGTCACCCTATTTCCTCCTTACAACCCACCATAATAAACCAAGTCCAACTGTTGCTAACACAACTATTAATACTGGGATTAAGAATGACGGTAGTTTCTGCTCATCTTGTATAGTTCCTTCTTTGACTTCTTCACTGGCTACTTCTTCTTGTTCTGTCTGAGAATCACTTTCTTCCTTTTTTTTCTGATCTTGCTCTTCATTAGTTACATCTACTGAGAAAGAAAACTCACCATTTATCGGGTGTCCATCTGCTCCGACTATATTCCAAATGACCTTATACGTATCCTTTTCTAATGGGTTCAAAAAGGTAGCCCAGATTTCACCTTCCTCAATTACAAAATTACCCAAATTAATTTGTTCTCCATTTGAGTTTAACACTTCAATCGTGCTTGTTTGTTCAATTTTGGTATTAAATAGTAAAGTTATTTGCTGCAGGGGTTCAGTGACTAATTCACCGTCTTTAGGTTTTGAGTCTTCTAGATAGCTGTGAGCAAATATTGGTTGTGACATTAAAATAAACAAAATCGATACTAACGTAATTACTTTTTGTAAGATATAAAACACTCCTTATTAAACTAGATTGACACTTATATTAGCTATTACTACTATGATAGGTCATATCACATTAGAATATCCTAATATGATTCTCTCCTTCTAATTTCATTTTGATTGACACATATATTAGGTATTGCTAATATGATAGTATCAAAACATATTAGAAATGTCTAATGTGATTGGAGGTTTAAAATATGGTGAAAGTTGATATGGAGTTGAAAATAAAGTTTTTACACGGCTTTGCACATAAAGTCAGAGTACAGATCCTTGAGTGTATTAAACAAGAAGAAAAAACGGTGTCTCAGATTGTTACAGATTTAAATGTAAGTCAGTCTAGTATCTCTCAGCATTTAGCATGTTTAAAAGGCTGCGGGCTTATCGTCGGAAGACAGGAAGGTAAATACATTTATTACAGCCTAAGAAATCAACAAGTAAGAGAATTGTTAAGCATGTTCGATGTTGTTCTAGAAGACGTTCAAAATGATATTGCTTGTTGTGAAAATCATTTGGATTAAAGATAAGATTACAGACACAATAATTTATTCATGATGGGAGGAAATCACATGACAGCAGAACAAAAGACAGTACCTGCCATTCGCACAACCTATTTACTGTCAGGTCTTCACTGAGCAGGATGTGCTGCTCAGGTTGAGCAGAGAGTTTCAGAATTACCAGGCACAATTAAAGCTACCATTAACTTTGGTGCTTCTAACCTGATTGTTGAAGGCGATGTTCCACACGAAAAGGTGATTAAAGAAGCAGAAAAAGAAGGAGTTACTGCAAAACCGATGGGCGCAAAAGAGGATGATGAACCGAGGCCTTTCCTTCAAGCCCATAAGGACTCGATTATTACAGGGCTATCTACCATACTATTTCTTATTGGTTTGACTTTTGGATTAACTGGTTTTGATACGTTGGAAATTCCTTTGTATGCTTTATCTATTATAATCGGTGGTTATAAAACGGCCCGTAGCGCCCTATACGGACTTAAAAAATTAAATTTTGATATGAATGTTTTAATGACAATAGCCGTTATTGGTGCCATTGCTATTGGGGAATGGATAGAAGGGGCTTTAGTCGTTATCTTTTTCTCCCTCAGCAATACACTATCTGTCTACACGTTGGAGAAAGCGCGCAATTCCATCAAGGCCTTAATGGGTCTTGCACCAAGAGAGGCAAACGTTATTCGAAATGGCGTAGATATGCGTCTTGCTGTTGAAGAGATTCAAGTTGATGATGTTATGGTTGTCAAACCAGGTGAAAAAATTGCGATGGATGGAGTCGTTGTTAAAGGAACATCTTCCATTAACCAGGCCGCTATCACAGGTGAATCTATGCCTGTTGAAAAAGAAGTCGGGCATGAAATCTTCGCCGGTACGATAAATCAACAAGGTTCCATTCAGGTTAAGGTAACAAAACGAGTAGAAGATACAACATTGGCTAAAATCATTCACCTTGTTCAAGAAGCACAAGGACAAAGAGCAAAAAGTCAAGAATATATTGATAAATTTGCAAGCATCTATACACCGGTTGTTATTGCGCTTGCGGTATTGCTTACAATTATTCCACCACTATTTTTTGGAGGAGTATGGGCTGATTGGATTTATAGAGGATTAGCTCTTCTTATCGCAGCATGCCCATGTGCCCTTGTTATCTCAAGTCCAGTTTCGATTATTTCAGCGATTGGAAACGCTGCTAATAATGGTGTATTAATCAAGGGTGGTGTGTTCCTTGAGGAAGCAGGAGCCATTAAAGCCATTGCTTTTGATAAAACAGGAACATTAACTGTAGGTCGTCCTGAAGTAACGGATATCATCCCAATGAACGGTTCTTCAGAAAACGAGTTTTTAACTATTTCTGCAGCACTAGAAAAATACTCAGAGCATCCATTAGCTGCAGCCATTGTTCGAAAAGCTGAGCGTGATAATATTACGTTGCCAGAAGCAGAAGATTTTTCCGCTATAACTGGAAAAGGAGCGAAAGGAAAGGTAAATGGAATTGTCTATTATATTGGTAATTCCCGTCTTTTCAATGAATTAGGTACCGATATACTTGCAGTTCAGGAAGATATTAAACGACTGCAAGAAGAAGGAAAGACCGCTATGATTTTAGGAACGGAAGATAAAGTTTTAGGGATTATTGCTGTTGCTGATAAGGTGAGAGAGATTAGTAAAGATGCGATTGCTCGACTAAAAGAAGCCGGAATTGAACGTACCATCATGCTGACTGGTGATAATCATGCAACAGCCAAAGCCATAGCTGAAAACATTGGTGTTGATGAATTCCGAGCCGAATTACTTCCAGAAGATAAAGTTAAAGCAGTGAAAGAGCTACAGAAGAAATATGGTAAAATTGCAATGGTTGGTGACGGTATTAATGATGCACCTGCACTGGCAACCGCTAACCTTGGAATTGCTATGGGTGTGGCTGGAACGGATGCAGCTCTTGAAACCGCCGATATTGCACTAATGGCCGATGATTTATCAAAGCTACCATTTACAGTTCGTTTAAGCCGTGCAACGCTACGAAATATTAAACAAAATATTTGGTTTTCAAACGGAATTAACTTTATCACCATGTTACTCATTGTACCGGGGTTTGCATCACTACTATTCGTCGCTTTAGCCGATGTATTAGCTGCTCTTATTGTTGTATTAAATGCAATGAGGCTTCTGAAAATTAACCCATTAAAACACTAAAAAAATTAAATGTGAAATCAAATAAAGTAGTACTGTTCCTTTCAGTGCTACTTTTTTGTGAGAGTATTAGAGTGTTAAGCGAAAAAAAATTTAAGATAAGAGGTGGAAAATGAACAATCAATGGAATGAATTCATATATAAATTCTGGTCTCCTATATACGATAAGTTTTTTAATTCAGGAGAGTTCCTAAGAGCTCGGAAAAAGATATTTCAAGAGGAAAATTTTGGTGAAAATCAAAGCATACTATTTGTTGGTGTAGGAACTGGAGCAGACTTAGAACTAATCAATCATAAGGAATTAAATATCACAGCAATAGACTATTCTTCCGAAATGCTTGAAAAGGCAAAAGTTAAATTTAAAGATTCTTCAATAGATTTTTTAAAAATGGATGCTCAAGATATGAGTTTTAAAGAGCATCAATTTGATGTTATTGTAGCAAGCCTTATTTTATCGGTCGTACCTGATTCAGATAAATGTATCAAGGAAATGGTTCGAATTTTAAAACCAGAAGGTCAGGTAATCATTTTTGATAAATTTTCGCCAAAAGGGAAACAGCTTTCCCTAGGTAAGAAATTAATTAGACCGTTTATCAAACTATTAGGCACTGATATTGGATTAAACTTTGAAGCCTTGTATGAGAAAAACAAAGAATCTATATCTGTGAAAGAGGATACACCAATAATGTTTAATGGTATGTACAGAAAAATTGTAATAAAGAAGATAAATCTAACTTTCTAACAAATTTGCAAGAGTGGAACAAGTTGTCGCCTGAAATGGGCAATTACTATGTTGATAAAGAGCAGAGTAGGTCTTTTAACTATAGAAGTAATGCTTTACACGAACAATAAATGGTATTTATAATTTGAAACTTTTGATGCACAGTACAACGATACTGTTGAAAAATCACTAGAGACGTTCACATTTATAAAGTGATCATCTCTCCGTATTTGGCACTTACTGCGCATTAAACAACTTGGGTATTAAAAGACTTTGTGGAACAATTTCAATTAAAGAATAGGATTGAAAATGAAGGAAGACTTTTAGAGAACTAGAGATCGTCGTGAAATTACAAGTGAAATTTTTAAATGTATCTTTTGTAGTAGTCTAATTACTACGAAGCAACAAAAAGCTATAATACCTGATTTACAAACACTTACCTCCGAACTTCACTCTCAAGTCGATGAACTTAAAACGTTGCTTAGTGGAAAGTTACCGAGCCGGCTAAAACAACCCTTCAAATTAGGGAATTGGATAGAGATGAAGACTCTTGGTGAAATTTATAATTTTACGTTATTTCATGAAGGCATGCACATCTCAACTATACAGCACTTAAATCGACTTTCAAAAAAGTGTAAATAAATTGTTGTAACAAATGATAAACTTCCATAACTATTAATCCTGTTACTGCAGTAAATATATGGGATTCTAGTTATCCTTTATTATCTCGGTCTATTTGGGTTGTTAAGGGAAGTAATACTTAAGAAGAACAACTAAAAACAAAGACAATTCTGCGCAGTACAACGATGCTGCACAAAGCAAAGAATCTAAGTCAAAAAGGGATAAATAACTCCTTTTCTTATTGATGATAAAATATAAAAAAGCGACCACCTTTCCCAAGGGTAATCGCTATTCCCGAATCTTTGATGGTGAAAGAAACGGTGTTATCATGTCGTACAATTCATCTCTGAATTGTAATAACAGTATATAATCTTTATATTAAAGATGTTCTTAAAAAGGGCTGAAATCTTATTTGAAAGTACTTCTTAAGGGTTTGGTTATGGATTGAAGATAAAGAGATTTATTTTCTTTATAGTTATGTATTATAACGGGGTTTAGTTTAAGTCTCTTTTATTTTTTCAGGTAGACTATATACCCAACTTACATATTCTTCTCCATTATAGTGTAGATTTACTTCCTTTAAAAACTCAAGTGTTGCATTGATGTTCTCTTTACTTTTTGGGGACTCCATTTTTTTTTGCAGAAACGATAAAAACGTAAATTCGTTATTTATTAATAGTCTTATTTTTTCTTCACCTCTTTCGGTTAATTTAATATAGGAAAAACGGTTATCATCTGGTTTCTTAAAGCTAGTAATAAACTTCTTTTTCTTTAATCGTGTTAAGACCTGTGTAACGGTAGATTCATCCAATAAGGTTAACTTAGAAATTCTTGAAACGGTTAGCTCACCTTCACAAGAAATTGTCCAAATAAAATTCAACTCAGCTAATGTTAATCCCACTTTGTTAGCTAGATCGGTTAATTCTGAAGACATTACCTTATCTAGTCCACGTAAAAGGTTAAATAATATAGGAAAATGTGTCTTAACCATATTTTTCAACTCCTAAGATTTTCCAAATTTTCTTATGTATATTCAAGAATTTCTGTAAAATGTATTAATTTTAATTTGGGTTGAAATTTAATGATTCTAAAGGCAAAATTTGTTGAATTAGACTTGTCACTTTTAAAAAATTACATCAACTCGGCAGAAGTGGCTATTGCTACACCATAATAATCAATAACCGCACTAAGTTAATATATATAAAATACAAAATAGGGAGAATGTTTTATGAGACTTTGTTTTATTGGGGGAGGAAATCCTTTAGCTGGAGAACTTGATGATGTATTGAATTATTTAAGTAATTACGTTGGGTTAGAAAGTAAAATATTGATAGTTCCTTTTGCGACTGATGAATCCAGACTTGATAGATGGGTTAATTCTGCAAAAAAAATTTTTGAGGACATAGGTGCAGATCATATCAGACTTCTCGACTATGGACTTACAAATCAAGAGATGCAAAATGAAATTAAAGTACATAATGTTCTTTATTTTACCGGAGGAAGACCAGAAAAGCTTATGGGAAGTTTGAGAAAAAAGGACTTAGTTCAAGCCCTTAAAGATTTTTCAGGATTATTGGTAGGTGTAAGTGCAGGTGCATTAGCTTTCTGTAATGACTGTATTATTACAAAAGATGAGGATTATCCTGAAACATTGATAATAAAAGGTTTAGGCTTAGTAGATTTTAGTGTAGAAGTTCATTATGATGGAACGATTGATGAAGAGTTAATTCCTTTATCTGATCAAAGAGATATATATGCTATCCCAAATGGGGGTGCATTGTTTTGGGACGGTGAAGTAATTACGCCTGTTAATAATGCGTTTTATTTCCATAGAAGAAATAAAGATACTATAGGCTAATTAGTTCAACAACTTATACTTAGGTATAAAAAAATTAAAGTAGATTTTATCTCTCTAAAAAATATAATGTGATAAAGATTGCCAAGAGAGGGAGCAGGACAATTATAATTGTAATTGCTTCTAACTTGAAGATTTCTTTTCCTCTGTTTAAGATCTCTATATCACGCTGAGGAACAAAATTATCGTCAAAAATATTCTTTTTTTCTCCGTGGGTATTGAATTTAATGAAACTCAAACTAAAAACGATCAAACCATAGAGCAATGCTACCAATGCTATTGCAATTATAAAACCTAATTCGAGTTGCAGATAAGAATAAAAAAGTAGTTCTAAAAGTAGTAATCCTAAAAATAGACCAAGAGAATTAAACAACCCAAAGAGGATTCGAACTTTCTTCTTACTCCATTTTATTGTTTGTTGTCTTTTCCGAACTAACATATAGGAAAAAGTTAATATAATTACTATTAACAATAGGTCCATATAAAACCTTCCTTTCTTTTTATAGCTAATTAGTTATGATAGTTTTCTCCTCCTGTTTTGCTTAAAACATCAATAACAACAAAATCAGTAAAGTGGTAGTTGCCCATACCAAATATCTACTTAATTTTCCGTCATGATAGTTACTTAACTTATTGCCTGTAATGACAACTAGTTTAGCCATTTTACGATACATATCAAAATGGAGAAATTTTTCATAGTTTTTTACTAGATACTTCTTAAATAAGATAAATACAGCAACCGACAAGAGAAAGGGCTTTATTCCGCTTAGCAAATTTTTTGTATCAAAATAATGAATGTCTACATTCATATTCGTTACATGTTCTAACAAGGAAGGATAAATACCAATACCTATCATCAACACAGTTAACAGTCCCATTCCTACCTGCATGCTGATGGATGGTTTTTTATCTACGATATTCGTACTCTTTTTGAAAAAAGCATAATAGATAAATTTTAAAAACATAAGTGAAGTCCCAAAACTCATCAGATTGAAACCCCAGGTTAAAAATGGGTCATGTATTGCATCTTTAATAATGGTTTTACTCATATATCCATTGAAAAAAGGAACGCCAGCTATCCCTAAAAAAGCGACGAATGTTGCTATCGAAGTTACAGGGTGTTTACGCATAATTCCTACATGTTCAAAATCTTCCTTCCCAGTCGTATAAATGACTACTCCCACTGCCATAAATAATACCGTTTTATATAAGATGTGATTAACGAGGTGAAATATAGCTCCTGTTATTCCCTCTGCAGTACCAATACTAATTCCAATAATCATAAAACCAACCTGAATTATGATGGAATAGCTCAAAAATTTACGAACCTGGTTTGTTCTTAAGGCCATTACAATTCCAAACAAAGCCGAAATAACACCGGCATATGCCAACATATTTATCCCAGGCAGCAGGACGCTCATTACATATACTCCAACTTTTGTTGTATAGATTGACAAAACAACTGCTACATAAAAAGGAGCTTTGCTGTAAGCCATTGGCATCCAAGTATGAAAACCGATAAAGGCTAGCTTAACGGCTATTGCAATCATAAAAAAGGGGATTGAAGCTTCTATCGTACCTAGCGCTAAGCTACCTGTTGCTGAATACTGTAAAAAGATCCCCCATAATAAACTTAAACTTCCTGCCACATGTATTAGAAAATAATAATACCCCGTTTTTTTGGTGAAATTCCTTGCCAGTATAATAAGAAGGGATGAACTGATGGTCATTAACTCCCAAAAAACATAGAGAGTAAACAAATCACCGGCAAACACTACAGTCAGTGCACTACCAATAAACACAAATATCAATCTTAAATTAGCCAAAGAACATATTGTCATTGAATAAATGACAGCAGCCAAGCCACCAACAGCAAAAATCAAGCCAGTTAATTTACTACTATTATCTACTTTAAAAGGAACTAGAGAGTACTTAAGGAAGTCCAGTTGAAAACTGTAACCAGGTATTAAATAAAAAGTAACAATTAGGGCTCCTACAGTTATCAGCAATGAAATGATGTATTTGATTTTATGATTAAGAGGGAAAAGTAAAGCATAAGCACCTAGTATATATAAGAGACCTGGAGTAATCATCTATCTTTAACCTCCTAGTAATATCCTTATGTACTCTTCATTATCTAGCAAGTAATTCGGAATTCTATTAATTAGATGTAAAGGTAATGAAGGCACTATACCAAACAGAATACATAAACTGCCCATGAATATTGTCGGTAATTTTAAAGATAAACCTGGTTCTTCTATTACTATTTCTTTATCGGTTTTTGTATATAATGTAACAATTACTTTTAAATAATAGGTTAAAGATAAAAACGTTCCTACCAGAATAGAAAAGGCAGCATACACAAAGCCAGCTTCTAGAGCTGCTTCAACAATAAGCCATTTACTCATAAATCCATTGAAGGGAGGCAGGCCCACAATTGCAAAAGAAGCAACGACAAAAATAAATGAAAGTAGGGGGAATCTATAACCTAGCCCTTTAATATCTTTTATATCAACAGCGCTTACACTATAAGAAAAAATGCCTGCAACGAGAAATAAAGTCCCTTTCATGATGGCATGATTGAGAATGTGAAAACTTCCAGCAATTAATCCTGCTTCACTGCCTACAAATAATCCGATCGTGATATACGCAATCTGGGCAATACTAGAATACGCAAGAAGCCGGATTAAATTTGATTGTTGATAGGCCAGAAAATGAGCAATAAGAAAAGTCATGACTCCCCAGAAAACGCCAATCGTTAACATTCCACTATCATTTAGAAACTCAATTCCAAACATGATATATAATACTCTTATTAATGCATATACAGCCGATTTCATCACTAATCCCGACGATAAAACATTATAAGGAATAGGTGAATCTTCATAAGCATCTGGTAGCCAAGCATGCAGTGGAACTAACCCTATCTTAATGCTATAACCAAAAACAAATAACGCCATTAGTATACTTTTTATTTTAAAAGGGATGTCATTAAATGCTAGAGAGATCTCGGCCATATTTAGAGTGCCAGTTAAATAATACGTTAGGATTGTAGCGAGTAAAATAAAGAAGCTACCTAGTGTAGACATGACCAAATACTTAAACGTACCTTCGATTCCTTTATCCGTATTTTTAAGCATTGTCAAAGCAATAGAACTAAGAGAACACACTTCCAAAAATACATACAGATTAAATAAATCAGCCGTAAGAACCATTCCTGCAATACCGGCTATCATTAAATAGGTAAAAATAAAATAGGTATGTTGATGAATGATTTGTATATATTTCAAGGAAAAAATAACTACAGGTAAAAATAATATTGCGATCATTAACAAAAACATGGTAGAAAAAGGATCTACCAGTAAATTTATTCCTAACAGCCCCCAACCACCAACACTGTATACTTTTGGGGGATGACTAGTATAAATAACTAAAAGTAATAAAATAAGATAAATGATTGCACTACAGGTTACCAGCGGGAAAAAAACCTTTTTAAAATAATACTTAAAAATGCCAAGAAAAAATGCGGTTAATAAAGGTAAGATGATAACCCAGACAGCAGCTTCCATTATTAACCTCCCGAAAATAAAAGTTATCCTCTCAATTTTCTAATCTCATCAATGTTTAACGTTCCATATCTTTTATAAAGCTTAATCACCAACGCTAGCATGACAGCTGTAACACTTCCCCCAATAACAATTGACGTTAAGGCCAGTGCCTGAGGGATAGGATCAACTACTATTTCATAAGCTTTGTCTAGAATAGGAGAAGTTCCACCCGGTTTATAACTTACGAGTATTAATAATAAAATCAAAGAAGATTCCGAAATAGTAAATCCTATCACCATTTTAATTAGATTTTTTTGAGTAAGTATCGTATACATTCCTAGACAGAACAAAATGATTACGACAATATATGGTATTTCCACTGATTATTTCTCCTTAATCAAGCTATTAAAAATGATCGCTAAACCAGCTCCTACTTTTATACCAATCATTCCATTTAAATAAGGTATTAACCCCGCACTAATCAATTCTCCAGTATTTCCTGGACCAAAATTGGCATGTCCGTTGGAAAGAATTTGGCTTCCAGTCAATACTCCCAGTAATCCTAATAAAATAAAACCTATCGATCCTAGGGATTCTACTAACTTTGTTCTGGCAGGTGTGAATTTATATTCAGATACTTCAACACCATAGGTTGTTGTCAGCAGAATGGGAATGGTAGCTAGAACAACTCCTCCAACAAAACCTCCACCAGGACTTATATGACCAAATAATATTAAATACGCTCCTAAAACAGCTAAAAATGGGAGTATCATTTTTATCGTTTGATCAACAATGATTGTGAATTTAGTACCGAGCATTGTTGCAATACTTACTGGAACTATAAAAGCTAAAATAGAAGCCGCAGTTAAGATCACAGTTGCTTCACCCAACGTATCAAGACCTCGGTAATCAAGTAGGACGGAAGCAACTAAATTTGTCGCCCCGGTTTCTTGTACCCCTTCAGATATATAGTGTTCAGATAAATATCTTTTACCATCATTACCAAGATTATGTATTTCAAAAAATAATAACAATAAGAACATAGCCAACAATCCAACAAGGCCTATTTTATAGAGCTCTTTAACCATTTCATATATTCTACTACTCATCGTTCAATACCCGTTTTATTTAATGTAATGACAAAAAAAACGGTCGTTAAGCCAGCCGTCATAACTGCTTCAGCCAAAGCAACACCTGGTGCTTGAAGTATGACAAAAATAACGACTAGAATTACCCCGAATATAGGAAGAGTTATAACTGATGTTGAGATATCTTTCGTAAAAATACAAAAAAATGCGGTAATTAGTAAAAATAGCATTAACAGATTAATAAGTAGATCTATCATGACTTTACCTCCAATTACTCATCTCTATCCTTTTCTGCAATTGTTTCTGATACTAAATTAACATTAGTAGAGAGACGAGCTATGACATGAATTGCGATCGGATTCGTGAGTAATAAAAAAAGGATGAGTACAATAAGTTTTAAGGAATCAAACCCGATTCCATCCAAAACTATACACCCTATTAAAACTGAAATACCTCCAGCGCTCAGACATTTAGAGCCTGCATGTAACCGAGTATACAAATCAGGGAAACGAATCATTCCCACAGCAGCACTTAACAAAAAATAACCACCTGTTAGAAAAAAAACATAAACAACTAGTTGTCTTAAAATAGGAATTAAATCAATCGCTAACTCCTCCTTGCTCAGGTTTTCTTAAATATTTTGCCATCATCAAAACAACGATAAATAAGAAAGCCCCATAAGCTAAGGCCACATCAATAAACATTTTTCTTTCAAAATAATAACCTAATAACACGAGTACTAATACAAACATGACACCTATAGAATTCAGTGCAACGATTCTGTCAGATAAACTAGGACCTTTAATGACCCTATAAAAAGTTAATAAAGCAATTAAGACAATTGCTATTATTAAATAGAGCACTACGATCACACTCCAAATTGAGTAAATGAGGAATCAATCAACTATTTTAGCAAGTAACTTCTCATGTTTATGGATACGTACTTTCTTTGCTTCTGCTTCATTGTCACTGTGAACTTCTATCCAGTGAATAGTATAGTTTTTAGTTGAGATATCGAAATCCATAGCCAGAGACCCTTGAGGTAATGTGATAAAATTGGCCGAAATTGCAGTACTGTTTACATTTTTATAAGATGTTTTTACTCTTTCGATTCGGGGAGAGAATGAAGGCTTAATTGCAAATGCTTGTCTGGATACTCTGATTGCAGATGAAAATACATCAACTATAAGAGCACAGATCACTAAAATTATGTAATATGCTTTAATAAAAAGTTCTTTCATCCCATATTTCATTTGTACTGACTTAAACACAATATCTGCCATCATAAGTGAAATAATAGAGCAAATAATTGTACCCAACAAAAATACCTCGATAGTAATGCGGCCAGCAAAAACAAACCATAAAGCCAAAGTTAGAATAATTAGTACTAATTTCTTCTTCAAATGATGTACCTCACTTTAAATTTCAGCAAAATTGGCTAACCAATGGAAAACAAAGGTAGTCGTTCTTATTATCACCATAGGATTCGTTTTTACTATTGATATATTTAAATTCTATGTTTAATAATGAGTAGAAAAATCAATATCGCAAGTAAGTGGCTTTATTTAGTGTTAAAAATAAATAATCACAAAAATTGCTTGGGTAAACGCGTAATACCATTCTTTTGTTCTATTGTATGTAATAGTATTAGTTTACTGGTTCGCTTTTTTCTAAATACTTCTGCTGCACAGAATCAAAGAGTTTACTTAATAATAAAGCTATAATACCAATACAAATATACTTTATCGTTATACCAAAATAAGTAAATTTATCTGTGTTAATTTCAAACAACCCTAACCAGCTCATTAAAGGTTTAAAACCCAGACCCATTATAAAAGAAGCGCCTATCATATACAGAAAATAATTTTTTCCCTTATTTAATGTTTGTTGATAGATTAACATGAAAATTACTGGCAATAGAGAAGCACCGATTGAAACATTTATAGGCATCAACGGAGTCAAAAAATGTGGATAATCCCAAAAACCTAATCTGTTCATAATGGCATCTATGTATATCGCGGTTGTATGAACAGCAAAACCATAGAACCCTAATTGATACATCCGTCTTCTATCTATTGCAAAATATAGAATAATCAAAGGTAGAATCAATAAAGCGACTTTTATCCAAAATTGCCAAGTATTAAATGCTGAATATCTCTCCCAATATTCTGACATTATGTTTAATAATTCACTTCTTATTTTCCCGATTTGATTATACATTTCTAGCTGTTTCTTCGTCATTTCATCCATAGGTTTACCTCCTCGGTAGGTTAAGGACAATAGAATGTTATGGTGTGATTAAACATATTTATTATTAGCAATATGAAAAGAATTAACCTATTGTTTTCAAGAAATGTATTTTATCACCTACCACTAAAATAAACTTCTTTAATTTAGGAAAAATGCAATACTGAACTAGACAATGCTCATTCTTTTTTTAAAAATAGGAGAGCACCGATCTACTATTTACTTAAATAGTTAAAATGATCTAAGTTTATACTTGGGACTTTTCCTTGCAGTAAACTGATGAGATAAAAAATTTGGTGTGTTTGTTATGCAACCTTTTAGTTGCTTATGCTTGACAAGCAACCTTAAGGTTGCATATAATCGATATATGAATTGGGATAAAGACGCTATTTTTAAAGCACTTAGTGATTCGACTCGACGGGTTATATTAGACGAGCTATCAGAACGTAATGAGCTAACTTTATATGAGCTTACGGCACGACTCATTATGAAGCACAACCTTAGTATTTCACGACAAGCGATAGCAAAACATCTTTCTGCATTAGAAGCTGCTGAGCTCGTAATATCAAAACGAAAAGGTAAATATCGGGTACTTTTTTTAAACAAAGAACCACTTAGAAATTTGCTGAAAGGATGGCTAGATTAATTTTATAAAAAATGACCACTGTATGAGTTTCTCTAAAAGAGCCATACATCGCAAATGTCAAAGGAGGCACCAAAATGTTAAAAGTCATTATTACTAGTATTTTCGTAGAAGACCAAGACAAGGCGTTAGAATTTTACTCAGAAACGTTAGGATTTGTTAAAAAGCATGATGTTCCTACAGGAGAACATAGGTGGATAACGCTTGTTTCTCCCGATGAACAAGACGGAACTGAGCTTTTACTCGAACCGAATGAACACCCAGCAGCAAAAGAGTATCAACAGAGGCTATTTGATGATGGCATACCAGTAACAATGTTCGGGGTTGCAGATATTCAAAAAGAGTATAAAAGATTAGTGGAAAAAGGCGTGCAGTTTACTATGGAGCCTACCAAAATGGGCGAAATCACAATAGCTGTCTTCGACGATACTTGCGGTAACCTTATTCAGATAATACAGCAGTAATGTCATGAAGACGTAGAGATGATTCAGAAGTGAGAAGGTTGTTAGGTAGATGATAGGTTTGGTGTCACAGGACCATTAAATTCACCAAGAATTGTCTTGGAAAATAGGTGATGTAAAAATGGATAGTCAAATGAAATTGGAATTTGAAAAATCAAAATCTGGCGATAAAGTTGAGCGTTATGAAGCATATCAAACTATTTTAAATGTAACTGACCA
Organism: Cytobacillus suaedae; assembly: GCA_014960805.1. GTDB lineage: Bacteria > Bacillota > Bacilli > Bacillales > Bacillaceae_L > Bacillus_BV > Bacillus_BV suaedae. The sequence goes on from CP063163.1 coordinate 1,478,119, forward strand.
AAAAGTTGATTGGGCGTATGAAGTATGGGATCAACTAGTAGAGGACTTAACTCATAAAGATAACCATCAACGCTCTCGTGCAGCACAATATTTAGCGAATCTAGCTAAAAGCGATCCAGAGATGAGAATTATGAAGGATTTCCCTAAGTTGTGGGAGGTAACAAAAGATGAAAAGTTTGTAACAGCTAGACATAGCCTCCAGTCTATATGGAAGGTTGGAATTGCGGGTACGCCCCAAAAAGAACTGGTTATGGAATATATGGTAGAACGTTTTAATAATGGAACCGATGAAAAAAATTACACTTTAATTCGTAATGACATCCTTCAAAACATGAGAAATTTATATGACCATTTTCATGATGAGGCTATCAAACAAACGGCTTTAGATTTGATTGATACGGTAGATGACAAAAAGTACAAAAAAAAGTATATGGATATATGGAGGTAGTTGAGGTTAGCTGAAGATATGATATACCTCTTAGAGTTTGATAAGTTGTTATAATATAGAACAGTAATTTTAGAAAGTATAGTCTATAAATGTTTCTACTTGGTAGTATAATCGAAGTAGAGAGAATGAAGTTAAAACCCAACGACTATAAGCCTAATACCTCGATTAAAGAAAGAGGATTAGGCTTGTTCACTTTTAAAAATCTAATAATGGTAATTTGTTTGTTCTTATCGTATCTCATTTCCATTCTAGCAACTGTCTTTTTTAAGTTCTTAAATATCTTACGTCTCCATATTTTAATTACATACAGATGGTCTATTGATGCTTTTGTTTGGCTAATTTCAATTTATCATCCGATTGGGGTGGCTTTTCCATCCACTCATTTTTAATAAGTATATTTGCTCCGTCCTCTGAGAACTGCCCTGCATCTTTTATGAATTTAGCATAGAGTGCGGCTATATCCCTTCTTGCTGAAAACCCTAAAGCGATTCCATAATTCCCTATTGATGATGTTGCAATTCCAGTAATTAAAGCCATCATCAACTTTTCAGAAAAGGTATTGACTGTTGAATTTAAAACACCATTGTCCCATGTCAAAGGATGTGGAACAAATCCTTCCGTTAATTTATCTTCGATTAGTGCCATTATTGAATTAGAGAGTTCAATTCCCCTTAAAAAGTAATTTATTACTTCTTTACTTTGTGATACTTGACTAAAGCCAATAAGAATGGCTTTTCCTAAAGCGTTATGTTGATAGTTTACACAAAGATGTGTAATTTCTAATCCAGTTAATGCTCTCCTATCTCCAAACCAACCAGTCAAGAACCCTTTCTTAACATATTCTACTTTGTCAGGCTTGGTCATATAAGGAATGCGAATATAAACTCCTTTTTGTTGTAGCGTTTGAATAACATCCACTTGTAGTTTTGTCGTATCATTTAAACATTGAACAAAAAAATCGGTTATGTCGCTTCTAGCACTTGTAGAAACTGCTTGTCCATAAGCCGAAATCCCAAATATACTCATATCTTTGAGGTAAACAAGTGCTAACGTATCAGCAAAAAGTTTAGGTGAATCCAAGTTAACATCTTTATCTATTGAAAACGCATCTGGAATAGGGATATTCTCATAATTAAAAATCATTGATAGTTGTTCTTTATGTTTTCGAGCTATTTTGATTGCTTGTTCAATTTTTGGCTTTACATCTGTGTCTATACAATGTTGTAGAAAATGTGACATTAAACAGTCGTTTATGGAATCATTCATATATGTAGTCCAAAGGTTGGTAATTTCAGAAGCTGTTAAGCGTATGTTATTGATGTTTACCATTTTAGTAACTCCTTTCTTTCAAGTTATTTTATCCAGAAAGAAAAATTATAATGAAAACAGAGGGACGGATCTCATGTTTCTTTCGTTTCGCTAAACGAGCAAACATAAGGTCCGTCCCTGTGTTTCAAAAGAGTAGAAAATTTTAATGAATTTCGTGTACTCCTTTGATTATTTAACAATATTGTAGAAAAGTCTTTTGAAGGTAGAGCTATCTTTATAAAACCATCTATGGTAAATGCGTGATAAGTAATATGTTGACCACATTGTTATAAAGCTCCAATACCATTTCCAATTGTTATACTTAATTAAATTTGTGTATTTTACAGCAAATATCTCAAATAATGTAATTATTGATGTATGGAAAAAGTAATAAATTAGTTTTGCAACGTTATTTCTCTTTTCTGGATAATATAAATTGAATAATGAGCATAACGCAGGATAAACAAAGTATTCAAATGTAAAGCTAGATTTGATTGCTTTTTTAAAGAATAGACGATTAGGATAAGAAATTAGATCTTTTTCAACTACAAGTAAACCGAAGAGCCATGTAATGACTTGTTTAAACAAAAAAGATGTATGTGCTTCCCGTATTCTGTTTTTAGGAACATATTTAAATAATAAGAGCGAGGTAATTATCCACGCTGATAATTCAATTGTTTTATCTAATTTATTATTCAAAAGTATAACACCTCCCTGGATATAGGTTGGCAGAAATCAAAATTTTTATGTGAAATTAATAAATGTTTAAAACCCTATGCATTTAATCTTAGTTGGGCAAATAGTTAATATATAATCCCACTCTTATATTGCACAGTTCAAGGATACTTGTAATTAAATCATTAAATAAGAGGCGGTAGCTTAAAAAGTGAACAACTGAATACAATTCAGTAGATAATGAAATTCCACAAACGTGCGCTATTGCGGAAGACCATAAGCCTAATTGCTCGTTAGATAAGAGGATTAGGCTTATTCACTTCAGGAATCCTTAAGCCTTTCTATTGGTAATTTGTTTTATAGTTTACTTACCATTCCTCTTCCTCTTCTTCAATTACTTCCTCAACAACATCCGCAGCTGGAGCAAATGAAATTCCGTCAATCTTCTGACTATCTAATACAGTTACTTGACCATCAGCAATAAAATAGGCTAGATGGCTATTTTCATCTAGGTTTGAAAAATGAGTTACTTGAACTGGAATGCCATTTAAATAAATTGTTCCTAAACTGTAGTTAGGAGGAAGTTTCTTTAGTAAATCATGCATAGGTAGTTTTTTTTCAGTCACTAAAAATCCCCATTTCATAGTTATTGATCCTTGATTAGGATAATATAGTATAGTTTTAACCATCTGTTATGAATGGACGTTTAGCCCACAAAAGTGAAAAAGGGCTAATTCCTATCTTCGTGACAGGAAAGCCCTATTATTCTTCATTTTCTATTAAAGGTGAAAAGGATAGTCCATCGATTTCTGAACAATTTATGGTCAGCAGGTGAGAGTCAGTGGAAATGAATCGTATTATCCCTGTTTCAATATCAAGGTCAATTAGTTTCGTTACAGTGATTTTATCACCATTCGAATAAATGGTGCTTACTTTATAGGAAGGGGGGAGACTTCTAATTAATTTGCCAAAAGGATGAATCCATCTTTGAATTGGATACTGAACATGTGTTTCCTTTTGATGACTTTGCTTCTTTTCAGTTGAAAACTCAATTGTCTCTGGTTGTGTTACTGGTTGATCATCAGTACCATGATCATCTTGACTTTGAGAGACTCGTTCATCTTGGTCGTGATTATAAGTTGGGAGTAAACTTATTTTAGGTGTAGTATTTTCTTTTAGTGAACCTGAGCTCTTTTCTTCACTATTCACCCGATTCTCATTGGGTTCTAGAAGGTGGCCCATAGTCTGCGATGGAGGAGTTCGAGTAGTCTTTGGATAAATTTTTCTATAACTAAAATATGTTGGTACTGGTTTAAGATAATACTTTCTCTTTTTCCATAAAATAAACCCTTCCATAAGAAGTTCAAGAGAATCTGACTCATCTCTTATCGTATTTACCGTCCAATTAAGGGGAGTGCTATTGTAATTAGAACCCCGTTTTACTTTATCGGTCCATTCAAACGAAAGAGAGAAAGATAGTTCTTCCTTAGTAGCTCCATCAATTATCTCGATACAACCTTTAATTTCCTGATTTCTTTTCAATACCTCGATTTGTTTCACCTGGAGTTTGCCATCAGTAAGATTGAGAGAATGTGCTATGTCTATTCGGGTTCGAAACCTCCAACATTCAATCGCTTTGGGTTGATTTACGTGTTCCTCGCTTAAGTCAACAACAGATAATAAATGAATGGATTTCCTTTTTCTAATTTCATTTACCCTATTCTTCGGGATCACATCGTCAATCTCGGACGAAATCATCAGACTCTTCGTTAATTTAGGTATACTTCGTTTAATAATATAAGTTGATTGTTGCTTAGCTGAAGTATAGTTCATTATGTTCTTGTTAATCCATACGTTTGGTTGATTGTTGTTTACTATAGTGGAATTTTGGATAACCGATTGTTCATTCACCATATTTTCACCTCCGCCGCTTAAGCTCTAACATAGGATATGTAGTGACTTAGGATGAGTGCCTATACGACAGGAAAGAGCAGTCGCCCATTTTTACCATTGAAAAAACGAATTTCAGACAAATTAAAGAAGGGGCAGAGAAAACCTGTCCCTTAACACCAACACTCATCATCTTCTTCAATTTCTTCAGTTTGTTCAGTTTCTTCTAACTCAGTTGGAGCAAATTTAATACCGTCGATCTTTGAGCATCTTACAACCGTAACTTCTCCATCTGTTATGAAGTGTGCTAGGTTGTCGTTACTGTAAACAAAATTTGTAACACGAACAGATTGGCCATTTAAGTATACCGTTCCAACTGTATAGTTTGGTGGTAGGCTCGCCAATAATTTATCCATGTGGTTTCTATTAACTTTCTTTCTTCTCATTTTTTTCATGATCTTCTTTTCCTCCATTTGGTTTTTAGTGAGTAATAGAATTAGGTGAAAAGTCTTTTACCAACACAGAAGGGAAGAGATTTAATGCAAGTCGGAATAAAGGGGATGAATGGCATTCATCCCCCTAATTCCATGTTTACTTACTCTGCTTCTTCTTCTTCTTCCTCTTCAATCGGCTCTTCTACTTCAGCTGGTGCAAATCCAATACCGTCGATTTTACAGCTTTTTAAAACTGTAACTTGACCTTCTGCAATGAAGTAAGAAAGGCCATTGTTCTTGTTCACAAAGTTTGTAACAGTAACAGGTTGGCCGTTCAAGTATACAGTTCCAACTGTATAGTTTGGTGGTAAGCTCCCTAATAATCCACGCATGTTGTCTTTTTTAACTTTCTTTCTTCTATTTTTTTTCATCGTTTTGTTTCCTCCATTTTAGTTTTTTCTCTCAATTTGAGAGATAGTATATTTTATGATGTTTAATAGATTTGGCTTAGACTGTTTATCTATTATTTGTAAAAAAGTGTTTTTTAACTAGTAAGGAACGTAGTAGATTTCATTTTTCATAATAAAGGGGACGAAGCGATATTCGTTCCCCTTTATTGCATGTTTACTTACTCTGCTTCTTCTTCCTCTTCCTCTTCAATTGGTTCTTCTACTTCGGCAGGGGCAAATCCAAGCCCGTGAATGTGGCGGCAGTCTAGTACAGTAACTGCACCATCAGCAATGAAGAAAGATAGGTCACCACCGTTGTTAGAGAAGTTTGTCACAGTTACAGGTTGCCCTTTCAAATACACTGTTCCTAACGTGTAGTTAGGTGGTAAGCTCGCAAGTAACTGACATAACTTATCTTTACGTTGTTTTCTTTTTCTTTTTCTTCCCAATGTGTTTCACTCCTTTCAAACTTATTTCTCTTTTTTTTAGAGATAGTACAATATATGGCAAAATATTAAATTAGCTTGGTCAGTTTAATTATTAAAATGAAAAAAGTGCGTTTTTACTAGTTTATTGTTAAATAATTGTATATAGTTACCTAGAAAAAAGGGCTATAACCATTGTTTTAATAGTTTAAGTAGGGAGGAGAATAAAAAAAAGTAGACTAATGAACAGTCTACTTTTGCTATTTAACCCCCGCATTATAGGTTAATTTTGAATCCGAATTTTAAGTAAATGTAAGTAATGGTCTTTTTCAGCAGAGTTTTAAAGTTTGCTTACCTTCATTTTTCACTCATTATTAAGAGTGTTCACCTTACGTTTACTAATAAAACAACAACATAACATATTATATTTTTTCCTGGGAACGATATAATTGGGTGAAATTATGGAAACAAAACTGTTGCTTGAAGTTGAAAATTTGGTACTAAAAAAATTGAAGGTATATAAACAAAGTAAAGCTCGTTACATTGCAAGAAGTGTGCTAGCTAGTATGTTCATAGGTTTCGGAGTCATAGTAGCATTTAAAACGGGGAATTTTTTCTATTTAGTTCATTCTCCATTTGCTTATCCTATGGCAGCTTTTGCATTCGGAAGTGCTATCATTTTGATCGCATTTGGCGGCGGAGATTTATTCACTGGTAATACTTTTTATTATACGTATGCAGCTTTAAGGGGTAAGGTTAGATGGTTACAAGTTGCTAAGCTTCTCTTCTACAGTTATTTAGGCAATATTTTAGGAGCGGTATTATTTGCTTTGTTGATTTATTTTGCAGCACTATTTGAAAAGCCCGAATCAACTAAATTTCTAATGTCTGTGGTTGAGAATAAATTAGACGCATCATTCTGGGAATTCCTATTCAGAGGCATCTTGTGTAATTGGTTAGTTTGCCTCGCATTCTTTATTCCTATGGCGTTCAAAGAAAGTACAGCTAAAATTGTTACTATGATCCTTTTAGTTTTTTGTTTTTTTATCTCTGGCTATGAACATAGCATCGCAAATATGGTTACGTTTTCGATTTCTTTAATACTAGAGCATCCTGAGAGCATTACCCTTCCTGGTATGATACATAACCTTATTCCAGTTACTATTGGAAATTTGATTGGCGGAGAATTTATGATGGGGATCATGTATTATTATGCGAATAAGCCTTTTTTAGAGGAAGTGGACTGAAGAAATTGCAAAATCTGCAATGCCTTAGTAATCGAAAATCACGACAAGTTTTTGTAAATGATGAGGAAAAGATATTTAAAACAAACCACTATTTAATAGCAACAATCTGATGTTATCGATTTAGAAAAGATTAAATATTGCTATTGAGACGATCACTTTTAAGGTGATTGTCTTACTAATTCTGTTCTTTTTAAGTCATCACTATCCATGTTCCAGATTAATCGTATATTACAGCTATTCCTTGTTCACGTAACTTTTTTAAAGATGTAAGCATATGATTTATTTCTTCATCGGAATGTCTTTCCCATGAACCTAATTCAGCTATTATTTTCAACGGCGATTTAGACCTATAAGAGCGTGTTGGGTTTCCAGGGAACTTTTTATCAGTAAGGTTCGGATCATTTTCAAAATCACCTAATGGCTCCACAATGTAAATTCTTTCTTTAGATTGAGCTTTTGCTAGTTCAGCACCCCATTTAGCTGCTTCTAATGTTGCAGTGAAATAGATATAGTTCGATTTTTTGTCTTGGTAATTTGATAAGTGTTGAGGTTCTAATAAATCTCCAATTTTTAGTTCTGCTTTAGTACCATGAAAAAAAGGACCATGATCTAGAACATCTTTCTTATCATTCATACTGATACACCTCTTATATTAGATTTGTAGTTAACAGTATAAAACAGGAATTTTAGAAAGTGTAGTCTATAAATGGTTTCTAATTGGTAGTATAATGGAAGTAGAGAGAATGATATCGAACCGCAAGTTACCGTTATTGACGTCTTAATTAACAAACAAAAGTCTAATAAAGACCGCAAGCCTAATCCTCGGATAAAAGAAAGAGGATTAGGCTTGTTTCTTTGTTTTATAGCTTATCTGATACCCATACCAGCAACCGTCTTTCTTAATTTCTTCAAAGCCTCACGTCTCCATGTTTTAACTGCATCCTCAGTTACTCCGTGTTCAAGGGCAATGTCCTTAATTTTCTTATCTTCTATGATTTTTCCAATCACCCATTTTCGTTGATTTTCGGTAAGGTCGAAGCAGTAGGTGGTTAGGATATCTACCTCTAATGTAATTTCTGAACTCTCATCAAATGCATCGAGTTGTTCTTCGTGTTCTGTTGGTTGAAAGCGAGTATAAAAATGATTTTCTTTCGTGAGACTACTTAAGACTCTTCCTCTTATAATTGAAAAGGCAAATGTTGAGAACGCTCCTTTTTCAGGATTGTAACGAGACTGTGCCTCCCATAAGCCAGCTAGTCCAACTTGATAATAGATATCATGATCCTTATAAATATGGAGTGTCTTTAAAATATGCAAAATAAGTGGGTTGTGCTTTTCTATTAATTCTTCAAAAGACATTTTTGAAATGTCCAATTGTATCTTCCTTAAAGGAAGCGCGCTTACCATGTATTCCGCCGGTAGCACTACAATAATTCAAATCCTACTAGTCTATCCAACAGATAAAGTTGATGTTTGCCAGGGGAGAGGTGGTTCAAACGTTACGTTTTCCTAGGCAAAACATGACGTATGGTGATGATAAAATGCTTGGTATAGATGAAAACACCAAGTTTTAATAGAATTTACTTTTTTTGAAAAAAACAGAGGGACGGATCTCATATTTCCTTCGTTTCATAAATCGAAGCAATCATAAGGTCCGTCCTTGTGTTTCTTACCTTAAATAGTTTGAGTTTTATAAAATAAGAAGTAAAGTTAACGTAGGTTAGTTGGAGGATTCATCATGAGATGTGGGTCAAAATGCTTTATTGTCGAAATGGAATTAAAGGGTCAAAAGCAATTTAAGTCAGTGAAAGCGAAGACTCCGATAGAAGCAAGAAAAGCCATTCGAGTAGAATACGGGGTAGAGGCTTCAATATTATCGGTAAGAGAAGAGAAAAAAGAATTTTAAACAATAAAGCCTAATTCTCCTGTTAATTAGGGAGGATTCGGCTTGTTTTTTTACTTTTAGGTGAAAATATTCTCCATACTATATAAGTTTCAGTGTATTACATATTTTATTTATTTATATGCTACACTCCATTACCTCCCTCTATGGACCTCCATTAAGAACCCAACACTTAAATTCAAAAGTGGTCTTACTTCGATTGTTAAGGTTATTTCAAAGTATAGTCTTTCGAGCTTTCCCTTCTAGTTGTATTTCACATGGTCGAGTACACATTTTTATCACCCTTTGTCTGTGGATATCATTTAATGAAACAAGGTATCATTTCAAGATTAATAGATTACTTTAGGAGATGAGTCTATTATTGGTTTTGGATGAAATATTATAGAAAAGGAGTTCTTATATGGAAGTAGGGCCGATTAGTGCGTTTGATGGATTTCCTGTGTGGTATAAGGATGAAAATGGTTTAAGGCTACAATTGAATGTTGATCCGAGTGATCCGTATTCTCTTATTACTCCGTCAGATTTGCCAAATCCTTCTCAGCCTGTTTCGTTTCCTGATAATTATCCGGGAGAGGCATTTTATTTTGCTGCAGAAGCTGAGATGGAAACTGGTACAGGGGAAAGGGCACTTCTAGTTTTAGCGTTAGAAGCTGCCTTTGTAAATGAGGTTCCTAGCCCCGGGGAACAAGTTGTATTTGGAAGAGTCCGTATCCGGGTAGGTGGTTTACAGCCTAATGTGGAATACACTGTTACTCATCCATATGGAGTGGACACATTTATCGCTGAACCTGATGGTGACGGTTTTGGTGAAATTAATTTTACAGAGGATATCGGTGGAATGAATGGAGGAAGTTTTGAACTAGCTTTGAATAGTCGAATTCATCCATTTTTGCGTTGGGACCCAACTGTTGAGCCAGCACCTCCAGAGGGATATATAGGGGATCCGAATACCCTGCATCCCTTAGTAGGCAGTGTGTTTACAGATCGTTTTGGAGAAGCTCAAAATATTTTTAGAATTGAAGGACCTGGTATTGGGGTGGGTTCACCTGATCGTGCAACAACACCGGGACTCAATCCTGATAACGCGATTGAAACACGTTTATTTTCAGTAACTGGAAAAATCTCAACGATATCTGGAGTCGATGTGACAAGAACGACTTACACTCAAAGTGATGCATCGGGTGGATATATTGATGTGTTTGCCACATCTGATATCACGCCACAAACGATTGAAGTTTCTGGACAGGGATTGAATCCGACCGTATTACAAGGAGAAAATGGTCTTTATTTTGCAAGGGTAGCTTATACAGGGGAGCTTCCACCTAGTACGGTGACAGTAACAAATACAAGTGACATTCCGCCAAGTATCAAAGAAGCTGTCCCGGTTGATTTTATTACGGGCAATGCAACCTATGATACTGATACTCAAACTCTATCCATTCTAGCAACATCAAGTGATTCTATTAATCCAGTTTTATTAACCGTCACTGATTTTGGAATCGGCGATCTACCAATTCCAGATGATGGTGTACTAGAGCTTACTCTATCGAATATCCCAGCGAACATAACAATTCAATCTACAGCTGGAGGTGAAAGTATGTTTCCGCTTGCTGTAACGGGTTCAGCAATTAATCCAATTGGTGTAAAAGCCAATGCTGGTCCAGATCAAACTGTGACTTTCGGTTCTCAGGTTACACTGAACGGAACAAATTCAACAGGTCCAATCACTGCTTACCAGTGGAATCAGCTTGCAGGTTCTCCTGTCACATTGGTAGGCGAAAATACAGCTACACCTACTTTTACAGCACCTGATACGGCTACAGTTCTAACATTTGAATTGGTTGTGGAAGGGGAGGGTGGACCTTCTTCTGATACAGTGAATGTTGAAGTGATTGAGTTTGCTCCAGCACCTATCGCTAATGCTGGTCCAGACCAAACTGTCCGACAAGGATCTGTTGTGACATTGGATGGAAGTGTAACAGGTGATGTAACAATTTATCAATGGACACAGCTTTCAGGTCAAGAAGTAGTGTTAACAGGTGCGGATACCCTAACACCTACATTTACTATGCCAAAACAAGTAACAACCCTGGTGTTTGAGCTAACGGTAACAGGACCTGGAGGCACTTCTTCGGATGAGGTGGAGGTTTCTTCTACTCCTGATAACTTAACGGTTACTCGGGCTGAGTATAGAATTGATGACACAGAGTGGCGGATTTCAGGAACATCCGATGTACCTGGAGCGGGGGTAAGTGTAACGATTTATATCGGTGACACGATTGGTGGAACCGTGTTAGCGGTCGTAGAAGTGGATGCTCTTGGTGCATGGCAATATCGAGTTGAGCCATCGGAAATCCAGCCTGATGCCACGCGAGCCATTTCCCTTCAATCAAGCTCAGGTGGAACACTTATTAATGTTCCTTTAAATGTTCGCCAATAAAATGAAAGGAGAAAATGATATGGATTTTTGTCCATTATGCAAGGGTTGTGATGATTGTTGCAAATGCTGCATTGGACCAAGAGGACCTCGTGGTAAGCAAGGTACTCCGGGTCCGAAGGGAAAGCGGGGACCAAAAGGAAAACAGGGTCCTCCGGGTCCGAAGGGGGTACCAGGGCCAAAAGGCGAGCAAGGACCAATGGGACCACCAGGACCTCCAGGGCAACAGACTTCAACTTATGGTTTCGCGTATTCCCCATTAGAAAGTAATCAAAGTGGTCTTGTGAAATTTACAATAGCTGGTCCAATGGAAGCTGTTGATCTAACTTCGGAAGGATTAAAAGTTTCTAAAACTGGTACCTATCAAATAAGTTATAAAGTAACAGTAGAATCACAGTCCTCTTCTTCTGACACCCAAGCAGAATTTCAACTAGTAATTAATGATGTAATAAGAGTTGTTTCTTCTCAAACAGAATCAACATCCTCTACAAATCTTTTCTCAACTCAGTTATTTTCATTATTAGCAGGAGATGTTATATCACTCGTAGCAGAAGTTCCAGAAGGATTAAGTTATAAGTTACCTTCGATACAGGTTGTTCAGTTATAACAGACAAAATATAGGGACGAATCTCATGTTTCTTTCGTTTAGCAAAACGAAGATAACATAAGGTCCGTCCCCGTGTTTCATGTAGTTTACGAAATATGGTATTTTACTTTAACAGACAAATTAAAATAGTTAATTTGACTAGAATGTCAGCAAAATAGAGAAGATAGGTTTAAAAGATTACGGGAGATTTGTAAATGGATCTTTATAAAAAAATAACCCAATTAAATGAGAAGCTGATTGACCTACATAAGGAGTATTGGCACAAAGAAGTTGTATTTACTTTTGAATGGTGGTTTGTCATTGGAACTTTAATTCTGCCATGGATAATCTGGTGGAAGTTGGTTGACAAAAGCAGAATTAAAGAAATTAGTTATGTTGGAGTCATGATTATGGTACTTTCATTTTTATTAGACCAATTGGGTGCTGCGTTGTTACTTTGGAGTTACCCTATAACTCTTACTCCGCTTTCTAGAGAAGTGTTTGATCCAGCTGATTTTGCTATTCTACCCTTGTGTTATATGATGATTTATCAATATTTCCCTAAATGGAAAGTGTATAGTTTGGCGATGATACTATTTGGTTTCTTTGGTGCTTATGTTGGTGGGAATCTTTATGAATGGTTAGGCATTTATAAAATATATCATTGGAAACATATCTATTCAGTTCCTATCTATTTTCTTATTGGAGTGTTCGTTAAATATGTGATGAATAAACTTACAAGTATTGAAAATAAACGATACGAATAAGGCACAATTAGTGAAAATATTCTAGTATAACTTACAAGATGAACGTTAAAATCGTTTAAATGTTCATCATTAAAATCCTTCTAAAGTTATTCTGAAAGTCCAATATAAAGATGATCATATGGACATATAGGAGTGATTGTTGTGTGATCAATTGTGCTTTCATCAAACACTAATGCGTGATTTTTCCAAAAAAACAAAGACTCGGCGAGGTCTTTTTTTGTTATGATGCTAGGATCTTCAGGTTCTTTATATGCCCCTGTGCCAGGAAACATCGTGATTAAAAAGTACTTATTGTTATCATCTCTACTTCTGTTAAGGATCACCACAAAGGAACTGGTTATGCTACCCTTTCTATTTTTAACAAACCTAGTATAAATCTCTCTCTCTTTTCGCTTAGCATAAACGATTTCTGAATCTTCATCCGTGTTTACCAATGATGAAATACCAATCGGTTCGGGTGAATTAATAATTATTTTTTCAAATTGATTTGATAAGTTATCGAAATATCCTTCTTGCTCATAGCTTCTTAGCATTTCTTTCCAATCAAAAAAGAAATCATTATGATGAACTTCCATATGAATTTCACATTTATTTGAAATAATTATTTTCTTTTTCATGACCCTTTAAACTCCTCTAAAATACGATAAGAATATACGCTTTTCGTTTAGTTGGTTATTAGTTTCTTACGGAACTATTTATTTATACAAATTCAAAATCATAAAGGTCAAGAATGAATTTTAAACCACTTGCTATTAGACTTTAGAAGAATTTTACAAAATGTGATTGACAAGTTTAGTGTATGAACCATATAATACACCTATGATGTATGAACCACTTAATACACACACCTAGGTAGAATAGTTATCCAAAAGTTCATATAGGAGTTGTTTCAATGAATGTAAATTTTAATAATCGTGATCCTGTTTATTTGCAGATTGTTCGTTATTTTAAGGAAAAGATTGCAATTGGAGAATTGGAGCCGGGAGTAGAAATCCCATCAAGACGGGAGCTTGCCAATCGAATGAAAGTGAATCCTAATACAGCGCAGCGGGCGTATAAGGAAATGGAGGAACAAGGGTTGATTTATACAGAGAAGAATTACCCTAGTAAAATTACAACAGATAGTAAGGTATTAGGAAAGGTAAGAGAAGAGTTGCTAATTGAGGCAGTTGATCAGTTTGTCACATCGGTTCGTTCGATTAATGCGCCAGTTGAGGAGCTTCTTGAACTAGTTAGAGATAAGTATACGTCTGTTGATGATAAGGAGGCTTAACCATGATTGAAGTAATAGGTGTTGAAAAGAAATACGGGTTTAAGAAAATTTTAAAAGGTGTATCTTTTACAGCAAACAAGGGTGAAATTACGTGTTTAATTGGAATTAATGGAGTTGGGAAGACGACCATTTTAAATGCAATTATGGCACTTACCCCTATTAGTAAGGGACAAATCCTAATCGATGGGGAACCGCTACATAAAGAATCGTTCGAAAAAATTACCTTTATTCCAGATACAATCACGATGCTACCACACATGACAATTGCAGAGTCCGTGGAGTTCATGAAGGACTTTTATACATGTTGGAATCAGGAGCGTGCGAATGAACTACTTGGTTTTTTCAGATTAAATCAAAGTGATCGAATCTCGTCACTATCAAAAGGAAATAAGGCAAAGGTGAATCTCTTACTTGGGCTAGCGCTTGATGTTGATTATGTATTAATGGATGAGCCGTTCTCTGGAATTGACATGTTCAGTCGTGAGGAAATTGCGAATGTATTCACAAGTCATTTGATTGAGAATCGAGGCGTAATCATTACAACTCATGAAATTGGAGATATTGAGCATTTAATAGATAAAGTTGTTTTACTCGATGACGGAATGGTAACAAAAGAGTTTAGCGCAGAAGAAGCACGTGAAATGGAAGGGAAATCTGTCATTGATGTGATGAGAGAGGTGTATCAACGATGATAAATTACATGAAGTTACTAAATTTTGAATTTAATAGAGTTGCAAAACTATTTGCAGTCTTACTTGGAATAACGCTTGTTTCACAGATGATAGGCGTGATTGTCGAATCAAAAAGCTATCTTTCAATGGCGAATGAACAAATGTTTGAACAGATGATGTCAAGTGCTCAGTTTCTAGAGTCCCACGGCCAAATGAGTTTATTACAAGTAGTTAGAAGCATTTGGTTCATGGGTCCTATCGCATTATGCGTGGCTGGTATAGGATTTTACATCTTTCTGATTTGGTATCGCGATTGGTTTGGAAAAAACACATTTATTTACCGATTATTAATGCTACCAACATCAAGATTGAATATCTTTTATGCCAAGATTACAACGATCCTTATCTTAACGATTGGCTTAGTTGCCTTTCAACTAATTCTACTACCAATCGAGATGTGGGTAATGAAGCTGATAGTTCCAGCTGAGTTCAGGATCGATATAGGTATATATCAAATTCTGACTAGTATGCCAGAGCTATCGATTATAATTCCAACTAGTTTTATTGAACTGATTCTATTTTATGGAGCAGGAGTAATGAGTGTATCCATTCTATTCACTGCCATTTTACTGGAAAGAAGTTTTAAGTGGAAAGGGATTTTTGCTGGTGTATTGTATGGCGGTGGAGCTATCCTTGTATTAATTTTGCCCATTCTATTACACGAGTTTGTTCTTAATCAATTCTTCTATCCTATTGAATTGTTTGTGCTAGTCGTTTTGATGGGCGTACTTATACTCGCAGCATCCATTTGGTTTAGTGGATTTTTATTAAGGAAAAAGATTACCGTATAAGGAGTGTGGAACATGAGAAAATACTGGAAAACGACTGCAATTATTGCTGTAATCGTGCTTAGCATAGGAACATTCTATGTGAATTCTGCTTGGTCAGCTGAAGAATTCCCAGAGTTAGAGATTCAAACTGTAAGCGGTAATCCCGAAGAGATAGAGTCATTGGTGTTGGAAGGATTACTTACAGATATGTCCTATAGGAGCTATGTAAGTTCAAACATCAAAATTAGTGCTGAAGGGTCAGTCTACGATAAAAGAACTTTTCTAAATCAAGTGATAGGAAATTACCCGATGGTAATCCAAGAGTTGCAAGAAAAATATCGTACCTTTATGCGTGGTAAAAGTATTTGGGCTGAATCATATTTTGAAAACGACCAGGTACTTGCTTATGCAATGGTGAATGATAGTGGCTTATTAGGGTCCCGAGATTTTCCAATTGAAATTTCTGTTTTAAATAAAGAAAATAATAAGACGAACTCGTTCACGGTTGAAGTTCCTGACAGTAAAAAATTTAATTATATTCACGTTGAAGATGTACAAATGATTGGAGAAGACTTAGTTCTGATCACACGAAATTTGAAGAGAAACAATCATCACTCTTATGGAGAGCACTATCTTTATACAATTGATTTAGCAAATCAAAAAATCAGCCACCAAGAACTGATTGTTCAAGTTCCTAAGAGTGAAAATGATACCTATACCCATGTTAGTTTAATACAATCAAGCCCTACAAGTGCGAATGAAAACCTGATTTTTCAACTAACGGAAGAAAAAGTCATAGAAGAGAAGGAATCAGATAGAGTAGTAGAGTCAACACAAGAAATTATTTCCTTTAACTTAGAAACAAAAGAAAAAGAAACGGTAAATGTATCAGATTCCGGTACAAATGAGACCCAACTTAGTTTATTTGATGGTGTCCTTTACCATACGAGTATAGTTGAGCATGAGCTTGTAGTCACTTTATATCATTTAGAGGATAATCAAGCTTCCAAAGAATTTCGTATTCCACTAAGCAAAAAAGGTCAAGCACACCATCAAATCGTTACCGTTAAAGACGGTAAACTTTATGCTGCAACTTCACAAATGAATTCTAACCAGAATATAGATGTAATTGTCGCAGACGTAACAACAGGAGAAGCCCTTTTTACCGGCCAGGTTGTGTTCAAGGATTCAGCCAAAGAAAAGCCTAAATTCGAATTATATCTGCATGAACTATTTGTAAAATAGAGATAAATGTACGGTAGAATCCTTCCTGCTTTTTTAAAGGGTTGAACGTAAGGAGAGTGTGAAATCTCTTTTTTCTAGAAAAAGAGGAGGGGTACTGTGAAAACCCAATCAATAAGTGATACAAATGTTAGTGAGCTATATATGGAATATAAAAAGAAAGTGTATCGAATAGCACTATCTTATGTCAAAGATAACTATATAGCTGAAGACCTTACCCATGAAATTCTAATAAAATGCTATTTAGCACATAAATCCTTTAACGGCAAATGCTCTTTTGGTACCTGGATGTATCGAATTGCTACCAATCATTGTATAGACTATTTACGAAAAGGCTACCGGCATCGTGATGTGCTGCATGATGATATCGAGGTCTTTATGGATAAGGAAGAGTGTACACCTGAAACAGAGGTGTTAGATCGTTGTGATTATGAAGAAGTTTTAGATAAATTAAGATTGCTGCCTTCAAAGTATCAAGAGGTCCTTAAACTCTACTACTTAAAAAATCAATCGTTAAAAGAAATCGAACAACATTTGAATATTAACCTGTCAACTATAAAAACAAGGATGCTTCGGGCAAAAAAGATGTTGAGGGAGATGTATTTGAATGTAGAAGAGCCAGAGATTATATAGTGATCTCTGGCTTTTTTGTGGTTTTAACTTTCCCTTCTAAAGCGAAGATTGGGCCATCTACTAGGCACAAATCCCCCTGTCGTGTGTTGGCCATATACGGTTGTAAATGGATTAGATAATGGTGAGTGTTCAACATATGTTTGAAAACTTCCAGGAAATTCAACGTCAATCCAATGTATTGGAGGATAATAGGTTTGCATCATTGGGTAATAGGGTCTGTTATAAAAAGCAGGATTCGGATAAAAAAACATGGTACTGAGCACTCCTTATTTTTTTTATCAATTACCTTACTGTATTCCAAAAGAAAGCTATGGGTATAGTTGTTTTACTTATTTTGTCAAAACAGCCTAAACAGATCTTCAGAAAAGCTGGGACGGACCTTCTTCCCATACAAGTTACCCAAGAACAAATAGAAGTTTTAGAAAGTATAGATGTTTTCTTTTGTATTTTTTGGTTAGAATGAACTAGGGACATTTTTAATGTACACTATTATTAGGGAGTGAATGATATGGCTGTTGATGTGTATTTAACGTTTAATGGAAATTGTCGTGAAGCAGTTAACTTTTATGCGGAAGTATTTGGGGCGGAACAATCACAAATTATGACGTTTGGAGAGACACCTCCAAATCCAGAATACCCACTATCTGAAGAAGCGAAGAATTTGGTTATGCATGCTCGTCTTAATATCGAAGGCAGCAATGTAATGTTTTCAGATACGTTCCCTGGTTCACCGTATACGGTTGGAAACAACATAAGCCTAGCTTATCATTCTTTTGACGCGGACAAACTTCAATCTGTCTTTAATCGACTTCAAGAAGATGGAACGGTAGGCATGGAGCTTCAAGAAACCTTTTGGGCAAAGCTCTATGGGCAAGTTACCGATAAATTCGGCACAATCTGGCAGTTGAATCTTAATAACGAAGAAACAGCTTACTAATAGTTAAATTAAATAGGTTACTTTATTAACAATTACCCGTTCGGCTGGGAAGTAAATTATATCAAATTCATAATATTTAGAGGTCCAACTTGCTCTGCAATTTGTACCTCTATTTTTGTTGTTATAAAAGAGAAAAATTTTACCCGTAGAAATGTATTTTAAATTGCTAAAGGTGTAGTTTAAGTACATCTCTTCAGACACGTATTGATAAGTCTAAACTTAAAGCAGAAACCCAACAACAAATGGTTTGTAAATAACGGTCTTATTTTACAACAAGTTTGTATGTTGACAAATGATACTACTATGTATTACTATATACCATTAGTAAGTAATACTGAATATCAGTGTCACACAATACCGGAGTGCTGATTAAAATAGAATGAACTAAAAATGGGGGTGAATTTTTGGAAAATATCACGGAAATGCTTAAAGGGGTGCTTGAGGGGTGTGTGCTTGAAATCATCAGCCGTGGCGAAACTTATGGCTATGAAATCACGCAACAGCTTCGAGAACTTGGCTTCACTGACGTAGTAGAAGGAACTGTTTATACGATTACAATAAGGCTTGAGAAAAACAATCTAGTGGACATCGAAAAAAAGCCATCCACTATGGGGCCACCTAGAAAATTTTATACACTTAACCCAGCAGGTCAAAAGCAACTTGAAGTATTTTGGACAAAATGGGAATTCGTTTCTAGTAAGATAAACGAACTCAAAACTAAAGATATCAAAAGGAGAGAAGTATAATGAGTTTTTTAGAAAAAATCATTGGAAGTCTAGAAGATAAGCGAGAATGGAAGGCTATGGAGGCTCGTGCAAAAGCACTTCCAAGTGAGTACCTTAGTGCTTACAATGCTATCCAACAATACATGTGGACGACTAGTGGCCTTACTGACTGGAAGGAAACCAGCCGTATCTTTGGAGGTCTTATCGATCTTTTCGAGGAAGGTGCAGCCGATGGAAAGAAAGTCACTGATCTCACGGGTGAGGATGTGGCCGCTTTTTGCGACGAACTAGTAAAGGACACGAAAACTTGGAAAGACAAATATCGCGAGAAGTTGAACGATAAGATTGGGAAAGAGTAAATTCAATAGAGAATATCGACTGAATAGATGATGATTAATGCGAATGGCTAATTACCTGTTCAGTAATTTTTTTATATCAGTAGTAAGTAATACTGAATATCTGTAACACTAAATAGTTGAGTTATAAGAAAATTTCCTAGCTTCACAAGGCTCTTGACAGGATGATTATTTAACTTTGTTGAACGTGAGCAACTAGCTTACCTATAGGACAAAGCCTTATAATCTCAGGATTTCTCAAGCAGCCTTGTTTTTTTTTATAGAGGAAACATCTCTATTCCTATAAAATTGTAAGAAGAAACCAAACATATATTTGACCATGCCACTATATTATACTTTAAAATGTTAAGAGTATTTTCGAACCCTTCTATTAATAGTAATAAGGTTTTTTTAGATTGGATAAACAAGGTTGATTAGAGCTCTTTTTCTTTTTAACTATAATACTAATATTTGGATGGAATTAACAGGGAGTGAGTTTTAAAGAATTTATTTTTGTTTTAAATTCCTACTAAAATTATAAGGATTATTTATTCAAATAGAATCAATGTTTTCTCGAAAAAATAATTGGATTTTCTATACTTTTATTCATACTTGACTTATAGGAATTGTAGTATTATAGTTATTTTTACAATAAGTACATAAAGGGGGAATTTTCCAAATGAATACTGTTCTATTAGTAGTTAATATTGCAGTTATGATTTTATTAGTAGCAGCTCTATTCTTTATGCAAAAGAAACATGTATCATTTTCTAAACGTGTTTTTTCTGCATTAGGGATTGGGATTGTTTTTGGTTTTGCTTTACAACTTATTTATGGTGCAGGATCCGAAATTATAAAGGGATCTGTTGATTGGTTTAATATAGTTGGGGTAGGGTATGTTAAACTACTCCAAATGGTTGTTATGCCACTTGTATTCATTTCAATAATTGCCGCATTTACAAAAATGAAACTATCCAATAATATTGGAAAAATCAGTGGATTAATTATTAGTATTCTAGTAGGAACGACTGCGATTGCTGCCGCTGTTGCAATTGTGGTTACACTTGCATTTAATCTTGAAGCAGTTGAAATTCCACAGGGTGATGCGGAAGCTTCACGAGGTGAATACTTAGAACAAAGATTTACTGAAATTGAAAATCGGACGTTACCACAACAAGTATTAGATTTATTACCTGCAAATCCTTTCTTAGATTTTACAGGTGCAAGACCGACTTCAACAATTGCTGTAGTTATTTTTGCAGCATTTATTGGTTTGGCATTCTTAGGAGTTAGAAGAAAAAAGTCTGAGCATGCAGAGTTATTTGCTAAAATAGTAGATGCTTTCTATAGCATTATCATGCGAGTTGTAACTTTAATTCTAAGATTAACACCTTATGGTGTATTGGCGCTTATGACAAGAGTAACTGCTACAAGTGATTACACTGCGATTATGAAGCTAGGAAAATTCGTAGTAGCTTCCTATGTTGCTCTGGCTATTGTATTTATTATTCATTTATTACTAATTACACTATCTGGCTTAAATCCAGTGACATATGTAAAAAAAGCGATACCAGTTCTAACTTTTGCTTTTACATCGAGAACAAGTGCTGGAGCACTACCTTTGAATATTAAAACTCAAACAAAAGATTTAGGGGTTTCAGAGGGAATTGCTAACTTCGCAGGTTCATTTGGGCTATCAATTGGTCAAAATGGTTGTGCGGGTGTATATCCAGCGATGCTTGCAGTTATGATTGCTCCAACTGTAGGTATTAATCCCTTAAACCCTGGGTTTTTAGCAACACTAATTGTAATTGTTGCAATTAGCTCATTTGGTGTAGCGGGAGTTGGTGGGGGAGCAACCTTCGCAGCAATACTAGTTTTATCTGCAATGGATCTACCTGTTGCTCTAGCTGGACTATTAATCTCTGTTGAGCCACTGATTGATATGGGTCGTACAGCTGTTAATGTAAGCGGAAGTATGACAGCAGGAGTATTAACAAGTAGAGCTACAAATGAATTAGATACTTCAGTTTATTCAGAGACAACACAACAGCTTGAAGCATAAATAATGAGAATAAATGTATTTAGGGGTGTTCCTACTAGGGACACCCCTTTTTTCGAGAAAGATCTTCTCACTTGTTTATCAGTACAAGAGACTTACAAATGCTAGGCCGGATATCTATTAAAATGATACATAAAACAAAGGATGATTCCAGAAAAAACGGTACTCTCCCTAATCATTACTAAGTTCTACATCTCCACCCTCAGGAATATATAGTATACGAGAATAATAGGACTGGGGAGGTTGGGATTATGCAATATTATTATGGAAATCAGATGCCGCTGCGTGTTCTTGACGAGGCTGAGTTTTGGAAGCACCAAGAAGAGGAACATACTGTTGTTATTCGGGAGCTTGTAGGAAATCTTGAACAGAAGTATGTGGAAGCTTTAAAGGAATGGGAGAAAGCCTTTGCTACCACACATCAACAAGTGATAAGGTATGTTGAAACAGTCAATCGTTCACAAGGGCAAGTTTCTCAGGCACTTTACCAAGATATCCTGCAGCTTGTTACCTTTTGCCTGCAGCAGAGCCAACAATTTATTAATTTCTGCCGAATGCTGATAGAAGAAAGTGAACCAATCAGCACAAATCCAACAGCTAAAGTTGTTTTGCACCATATTATCGTAGAATCAGAATATTTTATCGGAGTTGCCCAAACGATTTTATATCAGAAGTAACAGGGGAGAACTTAATGCAGAGACCTTCCCATGATCGGAGCTCACTATTACTGGGCTCTTTTTTGTATTTAGATTTTCTTTATAAGAACACGAGTATTTCCTTTAGTTAGACGAAAAAAAGTGTACAAACTACGAATAAATCATATAGAAGCGCGAGTATTTCAAGAGTAAAGCGAGAATATAGCTCCAATTAACGAATAAGTCCTATATCAATAGATCGATCTTGATAAAAGATCCAAAAAAGTCCTCATATTAACCCACATTTGTACTTGTAACCTAATTAGTAACTTCAACTTGAAGGGTAATGTTCATCTCTTAACCAAAAATTAATAAAAAATATTCCAATATTTAGCTAAAAATAATGGAAGGCAGTTTTGGAAGAATTTATACTAGTTGGAGGATTAGTTATCAAACGCCCATAGTAACTGGTTAATATGAACTTTTAATCCTTCTTCTAATTCAGTTGCTTTTAACTTTCCACCTGTTGCTGTTTCAAAGAATGCAGCTTGTTCTGCACGATAGATATCAAGCTCTGCTAATGCTTGGTCTTTAGCAGTCTGATCATTGGCAGCTGTTGCCTTAACATAATCAACGAAATAGCCAATGTGACTACTCCATATTTCCTTAAATTGTGCTCCACCAGCTTCACCATATACCGATGCTACTGCTGCAGATAATCCTTCTGTGTTTTCATTAAGTGCTCCTGCGACTGCTTCAAAATCTTCACTTCCATCAATCCCTTTTTGCATTGCTACAACTGCTAAGTACGCATGCTCCGATAAAAGTGCATCAAGTGCTGCACGTAAATCCGATGCTGGTGTTGATATTGAAGGCACCTCCATACTGTGATGAGTTCCTCCTCCTTGACCATGTGCACTTACAAAGCTAGCTGATGGTAAAACGAGTGATAGACTAAGAGGAATGACAATTAACGATTTTTTAATGTTCATAGATTTTTTCTCCCTTTCCTATATGGATTGTTTTTTGAATTCATATAGGCTAACGAAGAGGATCGTTAGTTAGATCACTTTTTTTGAAAAAATTTTAAAAAAATGTTTTAGGGGTAATTTTTTGATTATTGAAGTATTCGAGATTTATGTTATTTATTATTTTGTCATCCTTATATCTTCTGTTTTATAAACTAGATTATTAAAAGGGAAGGTGATACAGTGGATAATTGTTTTGATTTAATTTCGGATGCTATTTTAATGAAGCCTAATAGTCATTCAAAACTTAAATTGGCCATTGAAAACTTAAGTACCGAAGAATGGTTTAGGGATTTATATAAAAATAAACACTATACGACTAGGATTTGGAACAACAAGGATATTAAGAAAATCCTTCTTAATCCAAGAAATGTGGAACTGATAAAAACCAATGAGAATCATACTAAGCTTTTTATTAAATTAGTGAAGAAAGAAGGACGATGATGAAGTTTGCCAATTAACTAGCTCTGGTCTGTAAAATGTGAAGGATTATTTATGAAACCTTTCTGTCTTATCATCGTATTAGAATGTAATAAGTTGTTTTATCTTTAGGAGGGCGTCTTTTTGGAAAATCAAGTTGAGCATGTGAAAATTATCATCAAGAAGATTAGGGATGTTGTTAGTAAGCCAATTGTAAAAAAGCTAGATTTAGATAAATGTGAACGGATAGCTGAAAAGCTAGGGTCTTTTTCAAATAGTTGTGAGGAGTGTCAACAACAACTGGATGAACTAAAGAATCATTTCATTCAACTAGAAACCAATTTAGACAAACTTGCTTACCCTGTAGATAAAAAACATAAACAATTAATAAATCACATAGCTTCTCACTTGCAGAAAAAACATAAGTTAGTGCAAGAGGGAACGTATCTTTCAATTTACATGTCGATAGGAATGAGTCTAGGAGTCGTTTTGGGGTTAACTTTATTTGAAAATATTGCAATGGGTATACCGCTTGGATTTGGAATAGGTATAGCAATTGGTGCTGGTTTAGACGCCGATGCTAAGAAAAAAGGAAAAACAATATAGTAAATAAATTTAGAAAGAGAAGACCTAAAAAGGACTTCTCTTTCTTACTTTGATACCTAACATGATAAAAACTGTCACATTAAATGTTGTTAGATCGATGAGTATAGTCGGTTCCTGCACCAAAGCGAGAAAATAGATACACACCGCGAATAAATGAGAGAGAAGGGCGAGTATTTTAAGAGAAAGACGAGAATATGGCTGTAGACAACGAATAAAATTCATTCTTCATTTGAGTTTCCGTGGGGATTCAGCTTCGGAAACAGATAAGGGGGACCATTAATAGCCCCCTTAGTAACAGTTCCTAATATTGTAATGGTGGTAGATGCTTTTGTAACTCAGAATGAACTCGCATAATTCCCCACATGCCTAGCTCTATATCCCATCTTATATTGCCTGCTCGATACATATAATCTCCAGGAAAATTGAAAATGCTACCTGCTCCACCTATTAAATCAAGATTTACTTTGGAGCCCATTACATTCTCTCCAACAAATGATTCGATTCCTAAATCCTCGGAATTTTTATCAGTTCTCCAATAATGACCGTGTAAATGAAAAGTATGGGTTCTTCTGCGTTCTGCAGGAGTAACTAACCTGATTGTAACAGGGTCTCCCGGATACGCTTCAAAAACCGGAGTAGCAGGATCACTAAATACCTTTGAACTAAATAGGTCACTTAGGTCTGGATGTTCTCGGAATCTATTAATTAAGCGTTCTGTTCGGTAATTA
Organism: Cytobacillus suaedae; assembly: GCA_014960805.1. Classification (GTDB taxonomy): domain Bacteria; phylum Bacillota; class Bacilli; order Bacillales; family Bacillaceae_L; genus Bacillus_BV; species Bacillus_BV suaedae. Next base: position 1,502,813 of record CP063163.1, read on the forward strand.
AATCCTCTTGATCCTTCATCGTACGTATCGCCTATTTCAGCAGGGGCTTCATCGGTCCCTAATAGAATTCCTTCAAAAGGATCAAAGATTAGCTGACCAAATTTATCTAATAGGCGAACCCCATCATGCATAATCATGACAAATTCCCTTGTATCTGGTAAATATGGGTTAGTCAAAATCACGTTCGCCCCGGTTCGAACAGGCTTTAAGGTATGAGGGTCAAGGTATTTTGTTCCTCGTGGTTCAGCAATAAATGCTCCAAATGCCCCCTGAGACCTATGATTTCTGATATCAGCCATATCCCACATTCCACATGCCCCAAGTGCTTCATCAACAAACCAACGATAAGTGATCGTTTCTCCTGGACCTACTGTTTGGTCAGGGTTAAATCCTACCGTTTCTCCAGCCGATGTTTTTACGTCATATTGTATTAACTGTGGATGCAGCGAAATTCTAAGTGATGGTGGATAAAATGCTTGTTCCCTAACTCGAGGATATGGATAAATTCCATCCTTAAATGTAAATTTATCAAAATCTAATAAACTAGTTAATGTGACTTCAACCGTATCTCCTTCGTTTGCACGTAGAATTAGAGGCTCAGGATTTTTCTTTCCGCAAAGAATATCTTCCATATCCTCTTTTAGTGCAAATACAATTCCATTAGGATCATGATCTCCATAGGCATTATAGATAATAGGAGTATGAAAAGCGACTACATCATAACAAACTACAGGTCCTGGTGCACCTACACTAAGAACCTCAGTCGGTGGGGCTGGTGGGCACCCAGTACACTCAGGTAATGGCTTTGTTCTCTTTGGAGGACGAGGGCGATCTGGTAACGGAATTAAGTTAGGAACTTCCTCATCAAAGGCACGGATTAAACCCCATAAGCCATTCCAGAGGTCTTCTTCGGTTTCAAACGTCCATAAATAGTCACCTGACCTAGGAATATATGTGTCAAATGTAAAAGATTCAGATATTCCAATATGCTGTTGATCGTCTCTCTTTGATTCTAAATCTCTACGTCTGCGAAGCCATCTTAATCCATGGAGGTTAAAACTATGTGATTCTTCCTGTGCTCCTTGCAAGAGACGTATCCGGATTGAATCTCCTTCATATGCCTGGAGAATTGGTGTAATCGGATCACCATTTACATAGGAACTAAACGAATAGGCAGGGTCACAGTCTTTTCCTAATCGGAATTGCAATGGTTCATTTTTATAGTTCACACCAAACAAACCTGGGTCCTCTTGAGATCCTGGAAATGGGGGAGGATTTAAAGGAGTTCCATCTTTATCAAATAACAGTGCAAAATCATGAACCATTAATGCAAAATCACGATAATCAGGAACGAGTGGATTTACTGCTGTGATTTGGGCGCCATGATCTACCTCTGCCCCTGTTTTGGAATCAAAAAATTTGGTGAACCTTGGATGAATAACCCCGGATCCAAATACACCATGTTGTTGATGAGCTGTTGAAAATAAATGATCATGAAAAAACCAAGCCTTTAACTCAACATCTGCAAAATACTCATAACGAATCGTTTCTCCTGGTAATACGCTTGAGTCATAATTCCAACCAATATTGGCTCCATCATTGGTTAAAACATCAAACTTAACAAAATGAATATGCAATCCGTTTTCATACGTTCTTGTCACTAATTGAAAGGCATCACCATCTAAAATATGAGGCACTCTATTCGTATAGTTTATTCTTAGACAAGTTCCTGCAGCCGCATGAAAGATTAAAGGTTCTGGTTCCTTTTTTCCTGAACAGATAGCTTCTATATCCTCATCAAAGACATAAATGCGTGCTTTGGGATCATGCCAACCTTGGCGGTTATATACAACGGGAAGCTCTATTAGTGAAATATTAAACTCCTTAACTACTGCATTCTCCATACATGGATCAGCGAATACAGCTCCAGGACGAGCATTCGGAATTGCAGCATTCCGTTCTAGCTCCGTCATTTCCCTACCACCTACAATGCCAAGCGGTGGACGTGGCGCTTTACAACCCACTTTTCCAGGGATAAAGTTAGGAAAGCCAGGACGTTCTGGTGTTGGTGTTGGTGGTAATGGCCGATCAGGTAATGGCTGTAAAGGGGCAATTGGTACACCGTTGGGATAGCATTGACTCCCATCTTGGAGTGTGTCAAAAATTCGGTTAATCCCCCACATTCCTGCTCCAAAGTGTGGATACAAGTGACAATGTATGACAACATCACCAATTGCTCCATGTAGACTACCTAAACCATACAAAGGTTGAATGTTATAGTGCGTTTGTGGGCTGGTTGACTGTGAGTCAATAATTTCTTCGTTTAAATTCATTGGGTCTCGAAACCATTGATGGACATGATAATGAAAAACATGAGTTTCCTTTACTCCTCCATGAATAAGCCTGATCATGGCTGGATCTCCTACATACCCTCTTAAAATTGGTGTTGCTGGATCACCGAACACCCATGAATCATGGTGGACCTCTTCGCCCTCACAGTCAGGACACACAACGCCTTCATCGATTAATTGTTTTCTTCTCCATTCTGGCTCATACCGATAATTGACACCATGAAAGGATTCGGTTTCTTGACCAGTAAAATCACTAATAGGTGGGTTTCCTGTAATATCATTAATTTCCATCTCATCTTGGAAAAACCATGCATATTCTCGAAATGAAGGTAAGAATGGGTTGTGAATATCCGCATAAAGCCCACTCTTAATGGGACCTCCAGTAACTGGATGTGTCCATGTTGAGCCTCTTTTCTCAACAAACAGAGCTCCGAACAACCCATTTGGATTAGAGCCTTCTTCTGAGCTTGACGGATTCCCTAAATCAGAAAAAAAGTAAATTCCTTCATGAGAAGCTTTTAAACGATAAAGAATCTTTTCACCACAAGGAACCAGCGTGCTAGGGTTAAACCCTACATTTGCACCATCTGACTGAAATACATCGTAATCTGCTTCTTGGAAATGCATTCCGGTTTCAAAAGGCAACTGGTTCTCAAATAATATTTCAACAATGTCCCCTTCGTTTGCACGAATAACAAGTGGTTCTACAAGATCTACAGTCGAAAAGGGGTTTTTACGAACAAGTTTTTTAACTTTTTGCTCATTTTCTTTTAATACGTACATCATTCCATTCGGATTGTAATCTCCAAAATTATTAACGACAATTCGAATGGGAATAGAAACAACATGATAAAATCGCTTCATTATATTTCACCTCCTGTTTAAAATCGATCGTCTAGTTTGATCATTTTATTTTCTTTCACTCTATCGCTTCCTCTCTTACAAATTTAATCTTTTAAGATCAAAAGTTTTAAATAGTTTATGTTGAGATAGGAGAAGGGGTTGTGCTTCTGTCGTGAAGATTGAGTTTATTTTTGCTTGAGAAGTTGGTTGAATGGAGTTTTTCTTTTAAAAGTGAGTCATTGATAATGGCAAATGAATTTTTTGGTTTTCGAATTGTAGATGTTCTTTCAGAAATTGGATGAAAATATTCAATAAAAAGTGAATTGAAATAACATAAAAAACGTGTGCTTGTTATTAAGAACTTCACATTCTATAGTGCTCATCAACTTTAAAAGAATAAAATCAGTAACAACATGACAAAAATGTCACATTAGATATTGTTATATCGATGGTTAGAGGGCAAATTAACCGATATAGTAGGCTTGTGAAGGAGGTCGAATCATGACTAACATTATAGAAACTAAGAACTTATCTAAATCCTACGGAAAAACACAAGTCTTAAAAAACATCGATATGACCATTGAACAAGGGGAATTTACGGCAATTATGGGCCCATCTGGGTCTGGGAAAACGACATTAATGAATACTTTATCTACAATTGATAGTTTTAGCGGTGGGGATGTTTGGATTGAGGGGAATTCCCTGTTGGATATGAAAAAGAAAGACTTACGAGCATTCCGGCAAAAACGAATGGGCTTTATTTTTCAAGATTACAACTTATTGGACACATTAACGGTGAAAGAAAATATCCTGCTGCCGCTTTCCTTACAAAAAACACCTGTTGCTGAAATGGAGCAGCGTTTAGGAAAAATCATTGAAGCCTTAAATATTGAATCCATTTTAAATCACTATCCTTCTGAAATATCGGGTGGTCAAATGCAGCGCACAGCTGCTGCGAGGGCGATTATTACCAATCCAGCCATTGTGTTTGCTGATGAGCCGACGGGGGCACTCGATTCCAGGTCTGCAACGCAGTTACTTGAGCAAATGCAATTGCTTAATCAAACATTTAAGACAACTGTTTTGATGATTACCCATGACCCGTATGCAGCGAGCTATTGTCAACGTGTCATCTTTCTTCGGGATGGAAAAATCGTCAATGAGATGTTTAAAGGAGAGCAAAACGAAAAAGAATTCTTCGACCGCATTCTAACGATTCAAAGTGCGTTAGGAGGCGACCAACGATGGGCTTAATTGATTTATCATGGAGGAATATGAAGCGGAATTTCAGGTTGTATACGATCTATTTCATTTCCATGCTTGTCGGTGTCGTGATTTACTTTACCTTTTCAGGATTAATGTTTAACAAGGACGTAGTGACAGCGATCCAAAATAAAGAAAACTACCAATCAGGTATATTCATTGCCTCGACGATTGTCTTCTTATTTATCGTGTTTTTTATTTTGTATGCAAATTCTTTTTTTATGAAGCAACGAAAAAAGGAATTTGGTATGTATCTATTATACGGGATGAAAGAAAGACAAGTAGCCGCAATGGTCTTTTTTGAAACGTTATTTTTAAGCGCCATTGCTTTATTCAGTGGGATAGTAATTGGAGGGTTACTTTCAAAATTCTTCGGTAAGGTATTAATGAACTTAATGAACTATAATGATGACATTTCTTTTGCTTTTCCACCTGAAGCCATCGTCTCAACCATTCTGTTATTTGGTTTATTAATCGTTGTGATTACAATCCAAAGTTATTTAACGGTTCGTCGTGTTCAGTTAGTTGAATTGTTTCATGCACAGAAAAAAGTGGACAAACCGATTCGATTTTCTTTTGGATTGGCGCTATTGTCGCTCGTATTAATTGTAGGGTCCTACTACACGATCACCTTAGCAGGAGAAACAGATATATGGAAGAATTATTTTAGAGAAACCTTACTGGCTACAACTATCGCGTTGATTGTCGGAACCTATTTGTTCTTCCGCCAGTTTTCCGGATGGATTTTACAAAGAATGAGTAAAAGTAAAAATTACTATAAGGGTAACAAAATGTTATGGATTTCCTCACTACGCTTTTCGATTCGAGGAAACACAGTAAACTTTACGTTCAATTCGTTGATTAGTGCTGTTGTCATCTTTGCAGTTGGATTTATTGCTGTGGATTATGCCATGAAGGCAGAAGTTGTAAAAAAAGAGTATCCAAACCATTTTGCTTTTTCAACGCAAGATGATGAGACCAAAAAACAAATTGAACAAATAATGAATGAAACACATCCAATTATTGATCATGAAACGATAACGGGGATTGAAACAGAAAAAATTCAAAATAGAAATACCTTATTTAGCTTTCCTGAATATTACACGGAGGAGTTCTACCTATTCCCCGAGTCACAACTTAATGCGATTGTTGATTTACGTGAAGTTGGTCAAAAAGTAGATTTGGAAGGTGAGGACGCAATCATCTTAACAAGAGGGATCGATGAGCCGACAAAATATAAAAGTCCACAGCCTAAATTGACCCTTTTAGAAGACAAGACGTTTCGTGTAGTTGAGAAAATCAGATACCCTTTGTTAAGTGTGCCAACGATGCCTGGTGGCCGTTCTGGTCTTCAACCATCTGTGCTCATTATTTCAGACGAAGTATTTGAGAACTTAAAAGAGTCATATACCCTATCTTCTTATGAAATTTATGAAATCGAAGATCCGAAAACATCGAATGAGGTATCACGAAAAATATATGATATCGTTATGAAAACAGACGGATCCTATTATTCAGCATATATTGATATGTATTCCATTGATATTGAGTCATCTTCTTTAATCTTGTTTTCTGTTGCGTTCTTTGCAGGAATTGCATTATTTGCCCTAGGAAGTGTAATTTACTTTAAACAGTTACGGGAAGCTACAGAAGAGCGAGAACACTACGCAATTTTAAGAAAAATTGGTGTTGGCAACAAAGAAATAAGAAAGATTATTCGAAAGCAATTGCTATTTGTTTTTTTGCCGCCACTACTACTTGGATTAGTCCACAGCTGGTATCTATTATACTATACAGTTATTCTAGTAATAAAAGACTTACCTTCCTTAACGACGATTATTTTTTCTGTAATGGGTTTGTATGTGGTAACTTATCTCATTTTTTACGTATCATCAACATCTATTTATTTCAAAATAATTAATGAAAAAAATACACGATGAGTCATTCACTCATTGTGTATTTTTTGTCGTTGTAAAAAAGGATCACTATCTTGCGGGAAGTGAATGGTGAACTTCGTGTACGTTCCAACTTCCGACGTACAACTGATGTAATGTCCTAATTTGTTACTTAACTGTTGAGCCAAATATAACCCCATTCCCGTAGACTTCGTATACGTCCGTCCAGTCTCACCAGTAAACCCTCGGTTGAAAATTCGGGGCAAATCTTTTTGACTTATACCAATTCCGTTGTCTTGAATCATCAGATGTTTTTCCTGCGGGTTTTCGGATGTTGAGATGGTAATCTCCCCATCAGGTTCTGTGTATTTTAGACTATTCGTTAGTAACTGATTGATGATAAACTGCAACCATTTAGGATCACTTTGAACCGTAAGTGTATTTACCTGAAAGTTAATTCGGATTTTTTTTGTAAAAAATGACTTTGAATGGGCCTTAACAATCTCTTTTGTAATCTTGATCGTGTCACAATTTTGTATATCATAATCTTGGTTAAAGCTATCGAGTTTCGCGTAATAAAGTGCTTGATCCACGTAGTTTTCAATTTTTGCGATTTCTTCTTTTAAACTGTCTGCGTCCATATCAGTTTGCTGCAGTAAGCGAATAACTGCAATCGGCGTCTTTATTTCATGGAACCAAGAGACGATGAAATCGTAGTGCTCATTCTGCCGCTCTTGAATCTTATTCATTTCACGAATATGTTTTGTATGTAGCTCTTCGATGTACTGATTGGTGAATTCTCCTTCTAGCGACAAGCTATCATATTCCTCACTATGCTTTATTTGTCGGATTACACGTACATTTTGCTGATGGCGAATTAACAAAAATCCGAATAACACAATGGTTGATAGGGTAAAGGCATAGAAGAATGTTCCCCACGTCAAGCCATCATTGCTATCTGTAAAAAATACCGCGGCTGAGATGAGGAAACTAGCTAGATATAGAAAAATATATGGCTTTTCATAGTGTAGGTAGCGAAGAAAGGTCATTCGATCAAATACCCCATTCCTTTTCGGGTGACAATGAATTCCTCAAGTCCTAGTGCAGCAATTTTCTTACGCAGCCGGTTCACGTTCACAGTTAGTGTGTTATCATCAACAAACTGTTCTTCGTTCCAGAGAGCTTGCATTAGGTCATCACGTGAGATAATTTTCCCAGTATTGCGCATCATCAATTGTAAGAGGATAAATTCATTCCGGCTTAGCTCAGCGTTTTGGCCATTATATTCAATAGTAGAATTGGTTACATTTAATTTTAAACCCCGATGGTTGAAACGGATGGTCTCATCTTCCTGATAGGTATATTTCCGGCGGATAAGCGCACTGATTTTTGTGACTAGGATATCCAAATCAAACGGCTTCTGGATAAAATCATCCCCACCCATATTAATCGCCATAATGATATCCATGTTCTGAGTTCGAGATGAAAGAAAAATAATTGGCACCTTAGAAACGGACCGTATTTGCTGGCACCAATAGTATCCATCAAAAACAGGTAGATTGATATCGACTAGAACAAGGTGTGGTTCAAATTGCTGAAATTCGGTAAGCACCTGGTCAAATTCAGTCACTTCCACTACATCATACTGCCATTTTTTTAAGGTATCAGTGACAATTCTCCTGATTTTTTCATCGTCTTCAATGATCATTATTTTATACATGGAATCCCTCGTTATTGTAAAGATAGTTACTAGATTAACTTTAGCACAGTCTACTAGTATTTTCATGTTAAGACTGAATGCAAGGTTGGCCCAGTTGAAATTAAACGAGATAATAAAAAAAGCATTATCCTACAAGCATCTGAAACAATTCAGAAGGGTGTCGATAGAGGGCAACTAGGTTTCAAACGGAAGTATGTAAGGTGTTAGTCTGGTTTCTTGTCTTTTTATAGGAATACGAGTATTTACCAGTAACGCGAGAAAATGGGTGCAAAAGACGAATAAACGAGAGAGTAGCGCGAGTATTTTAAGAGAAAGGCGAGAATATAGCTGCGATTCGCGAATATAGCCATTCTTCATTAGGGTCCAACTTAAAATATCCTCAAATTCATAGTTAGTTTTGTTCTTTTGTTATTATTTAGGCAAAAAGGATAAAGTATTACAAAAAACACCTCCTACGATATACAGTGTGATCTGTACAACGTAAGAGGTGTTTATTTTTAAAAAGCAAAGAAGTTAACTGCCCAACGACCTATTTGCTGTCTGTACAGGTAATGAAGCTCTTTGTACCAGCCCAAAATAGGCAAGGAGAGATAGTAAACTTGCTGATAAAATTACAACACCCATTGGAATGGCAGAATATTCTCCTGCAACTCCCACTAATGGGGAAGTAATGGAGCCTAGCACAAATGGTAAAACACCTAATAGTGCGGATGCACTTCCGGCAATATGTCCTTGTGACTCAAGTGCTAATGCGAAGGATGATGTGGCAATCATCCCGATGGAACAAACTAAGAAGAAAATTGGTATAGCAACTGCTAAAAGTGGTGCTTTTAGTAGAAGAGCTGTTAGTAAAACAGTGCCAGCCCCCGTTGATAAAAATAAGCCAAATTTCAAGAATGTTCTCTCTGAAATCTTATCTGCTAAACGGCCAACTGACTGAGTTCCAATGATTAAAGCCAGCCCATTTACTCCAAATAGAAAACTAAAAACTTGAGGAGACACTCCATAAATATTCTGATACACAAAAGGAACACCAGATACGTAAGCAAAGATCCCTGCAATCATAAAGCCTTGTGTAAGTGCGTATCCAAGAAACTCTCTATTCTTTACTAAAGAACCAAAATTCTTTAGTACTTGTGCTAGATTACTAGGAACACGCTTTTCAGGTGGTAAAGATTCTTCAAGTTTAATTAAAACGGTACAAAATATCACTAAGCCCACAATACTCAATACGAGAAATACACCATTCCAATCCGTAATTGCAAGAACTCCTCCACCAACAATCGGTGCAACAATAGGTCCGAGATTACCAAACAACATTAATAAAGAGAAAAACTTAGTTAATTCTCTTCCACTATAAATATCTCGAACAATTGCTTTAGAGATAACAAGACCACCTGCAGCTGCAAACCCTTGTAGAAAACGAGCGGCAATAAAGAGATAAATAGATGGAGAAAAGGCACAAATAACGGAAGCTACTAAATATAAGATGAGGAAAATAAGCAATGGCTTTCGACGGCCTAGTACATCACTCATTGGACCGATAAATAGTTGACCTACTCCAAGTCCTAATAGGCAAGTTGTTAAGCTGATTTGTACTAAAGAGGCAGTCGTTCCATAATCCTCCACAATCGTAGGAAAGGATGGTAAATACATATCGATTGTGAATGGACCTAGAAGTCCAAGTGATCCTAGAAGTAATGCAAGTTGTAAACGTTTCTTTCCTGTAGGTGTTTTCATGTAGTTTTCTGCCTTTCTAAACATAGTGGTTGTCTCAGCGTATCACTATTTTTTAAGATTTACTTATCGTAACAAGCAACTGATTTCTTCGTCAATTTTTATGAACTTTCATTTATAAAAACAAAATAAAAGCCAGAGATCAAAAAAAATCTCTGGCGAAATTAATCATTTAAAGAAGGCATGCCTCTATCTACATGATACAAAAAATTAAAATATAAGTCTATTTCTTTTTTTTAAAAGATGCAAAAATTAGGTTGTGCACAGATAGCGTAACGTTACGACTTTGATTGAAGTGAGGGCGTTAAATGAAGAAACAAATGACAAGTGAAGAAGCAATTAAACGGTGGGATTTACATGCTGAAGCGTTTACGGAAAAGTATGATGAACATGGAGGCGTTCACCGCGAAGTACTGCTTAATCCAACAATTTTTTCTTTAGTTGAAGAAGTTGAGGGGAACAGTATCCTTGATGCTGGTTGTGGTGAGGGTTATTTAAGTCGAATTCTAGCAAAAAAAGGTGCAATTGTAACAGCTGTGGATTACTCAAAAAACATGCTTGAGATCGCAAGGCGAAGAACAACGAGTGATTTAAGCATAGAATACCATCATGGTAATTGCGAGAAGCTTGATTTTCTTAAGAATTCTACATTTGATATGATCGTGTCCAATATGGTTATGATGGACTTGGCAGATTATGGTGCAGCCCTAAATGAAATGCATCGACTATTAAAAGAGGATGGTTATTTTATTTTCTCGATTCTCCATCCATGCTTTGTGACTCCGAAGAGTTGGTGGGTACGGGATTCACAAGGTCGAAAACAGTATTGGAGACTAGAAAACTATTTTCATGAGGGTGTTTATGAGCAGATGCTTCCTGTTGATGCAGAAGAAAAGGTAGTCTTTTATCATCGAACGTTAACGAGTTATTTTAAAACCTTTCAAAAAACAGGATTCATCCTTGAAGAATTAATTGAACCAAAACCGTCTGAAGAAATGCTTGAGAAGTATCCTAGTTTCGAAGAAGACTTGAACTTTTCAAACTTTATTGTATTTAAATTACGTAAATAGGCATTGATGGTTTCCATACACCACAGGTAAAGTTTTTGCCTGTGGTATGTAAAGTTGCATTTAAGTGTAGTTCTGGATTAAGGATCATGCACTACGCCAACTGTTAAAGCTTGATACTTCCATAAAACATCCTTGATTAAGGAGGCGTCATTCTCTTTACAGCGAATCATGACAGTAACTTCAGTCAACGTTTTTGCTGAAGGAATGGATGCTTTCTTTCTGTTAGAAAAATAATAAATACCATAGCCAAAAAAGTATCCTATAAAGGTTGCGATTAGTCCGCATAGGATAGGGCCTGGCGTCAGCTTAAAACCAATACTTGCTCCTACCACAGCACATCCAGTAGCAGTTGCCATGCCTACCTCAAAGCCGTTTGAATGTATACTTTTTGTTCTACCTTTCAATTGAGAGGCTGATGGGTTTTCGTCCATAAAGACAACAAGTATTTGTTCGCGGTGAACATACTCATTTTCTAGCAAGGCTAATGCTTGTTCTAATTCAATTGATTGTTCAAAGGTCCCCAATATGATCATAGTAGAAACTCCTGCTTACTGAAGGATATTTAGTCTGTTTTTTCCATATCGTTCTATGAGATGTTGACGTTGTGAGATCCGAAAAAGTCGATTGTGTTCGATTGCTGTAACATACGCTTGATAGATGGCACCGCCTAAAACAGATGGCATAAATAATAACCAATGTGGATGAAGCATCATACTTGATTCTTTTAGATTGCCAAGAATTAATGTTAAAAGAGATACGTGTATACCCGATAAGACGATGTATACCCACCACCAAAACACGGCATAAAAGGCAAGTAAAGTTTGATTATTATAGAGTTGACCTAAACCAGGAAAGAAAAAGGAGTAAATCACAGCTACGATTGGCTTTTTCTTCTCTAAAAATTGAAGTGCTGTGGGTTTAGTTCCTTTCCTATGAACAGGATAATTCTCTAAATAGGCGATTTGACATAATTTATTTTGCGAGATAGTTGAGCGATAACTGTCCCAAATCGTGATTAAATAAATAATTAGATATCCAAATGCCCAATTAGGGTTTAGAACCTCTCTTGCAAGGTCAAATTGTCCGCAAAATGAATAAACCATCGCTTCGTTAATGTGAGCAAGTGTATTAATAAACACTTCCGTTAAAGTTAATAAGGTTCCTCTTAAATACTGATTAAGTAAGTAATGACCAATACCAGGAAAAACTGCAGACCACCAGGCAATCATGATGGGATTTTGTTGTTGGATAAAGTTAATACCTAAAGAACCAATTTTGGCTAAAGGTGGTTTTTGCTGAGTAATCATGTTCAACTTACCCTTCGAATAATATCAAGCACTTTGCTATAGGTTGTGAAGAATTCGAAAGTTTATTCCTAAATAGTGGAAAATAGCGGATCGTTTAAAAAAATTCGTTTATTTTATTGGATAATTTTCATAATGGGCTTTTTAAGTCATGTATTTTAAGAGAATCAAACAATGTATAATAGGAAAATAATACATATTTCGGGGGAGAAAAATGGAAAAGGTACTACATGAGATTGCTAAGAAAATTAAGAGTGAAGATAAAAAAATCATCATTGGAATATCTGGTCACGGAGCGGCTGGAAAGACAACTTTTACGAATCAACTTATTGAGCTTTTAGGACAGGATGAGGTGAACTATATTAATACAGACCCTTATATTATTGGTGGGAACCTAAGACAGTTCACAACGATCAGCTATGAGTACAACAATGAGCAACACCAAGACAAAATGACTGCGTGTCATCCTGCTGCTCATAATGTACGCTCTTTGGAACGAGACATTCGGATGTTAAGAGAGGGTTTAGACTTTTATACAATGGATTTTAAAGAGAGCAAGAGAATTTCTTCACAAAACAAAATCAATATTGTAGAAGGCATGACTGTTGCTTTTACAAATCCTGAAATTTATGACATAAAGATTTACTTCTATACCGACGGAGAAACCGAGTTTACTAGAAGAAGTGTACGAGATATTATCGAAAGAGGAATGGATATCAACTACCTACGAAAATCCCATGAACAACGTAGAATTCAATATGAAGTGTTTATGCATCCGTATCATGTGAATTTTGATGTTGTGATAAAGAATTCAAATGAAGAGTATAGTCTGGAAAAGATAGGTTCAATTGAGCAATATCAAAACTAGAAGAGACCATTGGGACTGTCCTAATGGTCTTCCTAGCTAGTTCATAGGAACCTAATGGATACGATTACTGATAATATCAGGCACCTCTTTAAGTGAATCTACGGTTAAAAAAGTACTACTATGTTCAACGTCAACTTCCACCATGTTATACTTCCATTCTGTTTCAGCAGGAATATAGATAGCGTGGATATTCATTTCGAGTGCAGGTACAATATCTGTCCTTAATGAGTTACCCACCATCCAGGTTTTTTTCGGGTCTGCATGAATTGTTTTTAAAATATCTGCTAAAGCCGTTCGATCTTTATGTTCTGAGATGAAAACACGATGCTCAAAATAGACACCGAGCTCTAACTGAGCAATTTTACGAGACTGATTTGCTTCATCTCCACCTGTATGCAAATACAATTGATGTCCTTCGTCTTTTAAACGCTCAAGTGTTTCATACATATGTGGAATTGGTTCAACGGGAATATCAAATACATTAAACCCCAATTCTCGTAAGTAGTCGATTTCACTTTTTTTCTTTTCTTTCCCCAGTAGATCGCTGTAGTATTCATACGTCCCAACAAAGGATTCTGGAAATCGTTCAGACTTCAGTCCATGCTCTTTAATCGCTGCAACATCAATTTCTAGTTGTTTTTCTTTTATTTGGTCCTTAGAAACAGAGTCAAACCATTTGGTCATTTGGTCAGCAAATTCATCTATTACTTGATTAAAATAGCGATTGCAGTAAGATAAAGTATCGTCAAGATTGAATAAGATGTCCTGTTTTTGCATGATTGCCTCCACTTCAATAGTGTCCTTTTTCTTATTGTTCTTCCATTTCTACGTAAATATTACTAAGTTAGTATCAAAAGAAAACTAACCTACACCTTTTTAAAATAGATACTTTTTTGGATAATTTTGTTAAAATGGAATTATTAATTTACATAGAAATATAGCCTACATATAAGGGGAGAATTTTACTATGCTTGGAAGGAAAGTCATAGCAATTTTAAGTATCCTAGTTCTATTATTTACTGTTGGATGTACGAGTAAAGAGGCAGTGACAGAATCTGATGGTTTGTTAGATGATTTGCAAAATAAGGTGAGAAATCTTGAAATTAGGGTCAACCAACAACAAACCTTACTTGAAGAACAAGGAGAGCAGTTATCAAAAGTGAACGAGTTAGAAGTGCTAAGTGAAAACATCACAAGACTAGAGGAATCTAACGTCAATTTGCACGATGATGTATATATGTTGAACCAGTTAATCCAACAAACAACGTTTTCGAAAACAGCTATGTTAAATAAGGCAGAAATTAAAGATGGACAATTACTTTTAGACGTTACATATACAAATAAAATCCAAGATGACGAGGCTCCAAATGGTTTTGATTTAGTAGAAACAAGTGAAGGAACAAAAACATTAAATATATCAAAAGACGTACCTATTTATTTACTTGATGATCCTTCAAGGCTAAAGCATGTAGAGTGGGAACAAGTAGTGAATCATCGAGGTTTCCTTCAATTATTTGAAAAAGATGGGGAAGTTGTTTTTATATGGGAGATGTATTTGCCATAACTCAAGGGTACTCGCAAATGAAACTTAGCTTGATCTATTAATAGTAGGAGATGGCAAATATGAAAATAGGGTTAGCGCAAACGAGGTTTCCTGGTTCTGCAGCAGAAGGTCTAGAAAGTGTTAAGCAAATGATACGTGAGGCGAGTGAAAAGAAGTGTAAACTCGTTTGTTTTCCTGAATCGATTATTCCAGGATTAAGGGGAGTTGGCTATACCGTTGAAGAGTATAATCACGATTTTCAAAGTCTTGCCTTAAAGGAAATCTGTGAAATTGCAAACAATTTAAAAGTAGCAGTCATTTTACCGATGGAATGGAAGGATCATCTTGGACTTCATTTAGTTGCCTTTGTTATAGATGAACATGGTGAAATACTTGGGTATCAGACAAAAAATCAAATCGATCCAGATGAAGATCAGTTTGGATATGTGCCTGGTGAGGGGCGTACAGTATTTGAAATCGACAATGTAACATTCGGTATCGTAATTTGTCATGAGGGTTGGAGATATCCCGAGACAGTCCGCTTTGCAGCATGGAACGAAGCAAGCATTGTTTTCCATCCTCATTTTACTGGAGAAGTACCAAATCCAGAATTTTATAACCATGCAATGGTTTGTAGAAGTGTAGAAAATAATATCTACTTTGCGAGTGTAAATTTTGCATTAGATAATCAACAAAGCACATCTTCTCTAATTTCACCATCCGGAGAGCGATTGGTATCAGGTAGACCAACGACAGAGGAGTTATTAGTTTACGAGATTGATCCAAACCAAGCCCACCGGTTATTAGCTAAGCGATTTAAACCGGAGTTATTAAAGCTATAGTAAGTTTGTAAGAGTTTTTTTAGGTCACTATTGACGATAAAGAAGCCAGAGGTTCACTTAGAATCTCTGGCTTTACCTATTTACTATTACATCTGTACCTCTTTATATGGAAAACGAGAATTTTCATTTGTAAGACGAATAAAAGGGTTCAAAAGACGAATAAATGCTAGTGATGGGCGAGTATTTTTAGAGAAAGGCGAGAATGTAGAGGAGGTTCGCGAATAAAGTAGCAATCTACACCTATGTAAGTATGGTTTCAACCAAATTAAGTGATTACTAATAAAATACCAATTTTAGTGTAAGTAACTGAAACATTTTTCCCTCTCATTCGTAAATATAAATAACATATGGGAGGGATTTTATGTTTTCAGATATAAATGCAAAGCTAGTCGAGATACAAGGTGAATTAAGGAAAGTAACGAAATATCGAGTTCAGCTTGCGGATTATGAGCAGGAATTAGAAACCATAGAAGAAACAATCTCGCAGTTACATAGACAATTAGAATCCGAACAGAAAGATGTAATTAAGTTAGAACGAGTTTCTCTAACTAATCTACTAGCAACATTATCAGGTACAAAGGATGAAAAATTATCAAAAGAAAAACAAGAATTGGTCGTAGCACAACATAAACTGGCAGAAGCCGAAAAAACCAAAAGAGAAATTGATGATGCAATGATTGAGATTCGCAACAAACTCCTTAAACTAAAATCGACAGATCATGAGTACCAACAGCTCCTTTTACAGAAAGAAGAAATGATTAAGAAAGGTTCATCACCTTCTTCTGTAAAGTTGCTAGAGTTGGGTGAACAAGAAGGTGTACTTACCAATCACTTAACAGAATTAAAAGAAGCAATTGATGCTGGAAACCTTGTTAAAAGTGCGCTGAAAGAAGGGATAGATTCCCTTGAAAAAGCGGGAGGTTGGGGCACTGTAGATTTGCTAGGTGGAGGATTAATCTCAGATATGATTAAGCACCAACATATAGACGATGCTGAACGTAACCTACATCGAGCCCAAACCCGCATGCGCCAATTTCAAAAAGAACTATTAGATGTTCAACAACAAGCACATCTTGAAATCAATGTTTCAGGTATGTTAAAATTTGCGGATTTCTTCTTCGATGGCTTAATCGCCGACTTTATGGTCAAGGATAAAATTAATAAGGCCACACACGAAATTGAATACCAATACAAACAAGTAAAGGACATTATAGTAAAACTTAATAAGCAGTATATGGAACATAAGAATCATTTAGAGATGGTTGAAAAAGAAAAGCAGGAGATTGTTCAGAGTTTGTAGTTGGAGGTCTACCTGTTTTGATAGGCAGTTAGTATCGTATTTTTACTAATAAAATAAATAAAGTTCTCCTCCAACAGAAAGCAAACAAAAGGGGGAAAATAGAAAGTAGTAAGGGATGATATGATGAATCAGTATGGAACACTACATGAATCAAATGGTCGTTGTGCTCTAAGATTTGAGCTCTTTTTCTCTTTTAAGCCAGATATGGTATACGATGTCATTACGAATCCTAGGTATTTCTCCCAATGGTACCCTTTCGCAACAGGGGAGATGGACGTTAGACTAGGAGGTAAGATTGCCTTCGATGACGGTGAAGGGTCGACATATGAAGGCATCATAACTAAATTAAACAAACCCAATACCTTTGAGTTCCGTGAAGTGGATGATTTGTTACAAATATCATTATCAGAAAAGGATGAAGGTTGCCAAATGATCTTCATCCACACGTTTGACGATAAGGAAATGGCAATGTATGTTGCTGCTGGATGGCATAGGTGTCTAGATGTACTTCACCAAATCATCAATGGACATCCGGTCGAATGGAAAGATAATTCCGCTGAGTTAAGGGAAGTTTATAAAGAGTCATTTGAAAATAGGTAGAGTCAAAGTTATTTGTTTAGTAGTGTAAAGAATCCGTGAGGTAAAATTTTTGGCAAAAAAAGCATCGGTTAACTTCCGGTGCTTTTTTTATTTAACTAATAAAACACACTACAAACTTTAGAATAGTTAAATATTGATTTGGGCCTATTTAAGAAAATTAGTAAACTTTTTATCCAATTTATGTTTCAACCTTAGTTTAATAGGGTAATTAGTATACAAATTTAGAAAATAGTGGAAGGTGAAACAAATATGACCAATACAAATCCTGTTACCAAACTGATAAACAATTCTTCAATGTTTCAAGATGGAGGACATATTCTATACATGTTTAATGAAACGAAGCAGTATGTATTAAATGCAATTAACTTTATTTGTGAAGGGATAGAGAGAGAAGAAATCGTTTTTGTTATTGAAACAGATGAAATGATTAACAAAATTAAGAATCACCTATCAGCAACGAACCAACGTGATGAACAGTTAAAATTCATTACCTATATCAATAATCAAGAATTTTATTTTAAAGGTGAGTTTTTTAATTACAATGGAACTGGACAAAAACTAATAAATCTCGTACAACCTTATCTAAATAGTGGTTATCGTATACGTACCTGGGGACAAGTGCCTGTCCCATCTAGAGACCCGATTGAACGACTAGTTTCATACGAATGTAATTGTGACGGTTTTATTAGTGAACAGAGAGTTATATCCGTTTGTTGCTATAATGGGATAACAACTCCTGCCTATGTACAAAATGAGTTATTGAAAAGTCACACCCACCTTATTACAGATGAAGAGTTTATTAAATCGCCCTTTTATAGGAAGGATTATCATAAATCAATTACCATGGAAGATGCAGATCGCCTTGATAGATTAGAAGAACGAAATAACTATCTTCAAAATAAAACAACTCACCTAATACTAGAAAATCATTTAATTAAGTTGAAAAGTGAAGTAATCAAAGATAGTGAAAGTAAGCTTAGAACGATTATCAATGAACTTCCACTCCCTATCATTATTAGAAATAAGAATACGATTCTATTTTCCAATGAACTAACGGAAATGCAGTTTAATTTATATAAATGGGTGAATGAGAAATCTTTTAAGACTTTCTTTAAAAGTTATGACTCTGCCTTCGTAGATTCCTCGACTACAGAAATACAGGAGCATAAGTTTATCCATAATAATGGTGAAAAGAAATACTATATCGTTAAATCAATCGATATTTTATTTGAAGATACTCCAGCTATTCTACATGCGTTTCTTGATATAACCCAAGAGAAGGAAAATGAAAATCTACTCATTCGTTCTGAAAAAATGAATATCGCAGGTGAACTTGCTGCGAGTATTGCTCATGAATTACGTAATCCACTTACTTCAATAAAAGGTTTTTTTCACATGTTGAAGAATACAGGTGAAGAGAAAAGTATGTATTATTCCATAATAGAAGATGAACTTTCTCGAATTGAACAGATATCAAGCGAATTATTATCACTAGCTAAGCCACACTCTGAAAACCGAAAAAATTATAATCTTATTCAAATTATCGATGAAATTAAATTCTTGCTTATCTCAGAAGCGAATATGAAGAATGTTGAGTTGATAGTGGAAAGTAATGATAAAGATATCTTTGTGAATTGTGATGATACGAAGATTAAGCAAGTGTTTATCAATTTATTAAAAAACGCCATTGATGCCATGGATAGTGGCGGTAATATCATCATTCGAGCAACAAATCTAAGTGAAGAAGTAAAGGTTGAAGTAATCGATCAGGGCAGTGGCATTCCTGAAGAAATGATCAACAAAATCGGTGAACCCTTTTATACCACAAAAGAAAAAGGAACAGGGATTGGTCTGATGGTGTGCTATCAAATTATTGGAAACTATGGTGGTACGATTGAAGTTGATAGTAATGTAGGAGTGGGAACAACTTTTACGATTACATTGCCAATTTCGGCTAAGGTTTTGGCTAGCTAAACCTTAGAGTGTAAAAACCTTCCTATATATAAATTTAATTTATAGATTATGGGTGCATTCCTCGTCGATGAGGATGCGCCTTTTTTGTTGTCTAGTAGATAATGAGTTTAATAAAGATTATGAATTTTTAATTATATGGAAATAATTTTTATGGTGGATAATTATGAATATTTTTATTTATGAGTTGTAAACGTTTACTTCGATTTTAACTATTAAAACTTGATATATAAAGACGATGTAAATAGAGAGTTAATAGGTCGTTTTGAATTGAACGAATGATTGTATCGAAATAAATGTTTTTTAAAATAGTAACTTCTGAAAGTGTATCCCCATACATATATGAATTACAAAACAAAGTGACAAATTAACTCAATCAGACATTTATCTCTTAATTAAGAGATAAATGTCAAATAAAAGTAAACAACTAGAATTAGATTGAGGTGAAACCATGTTGAAAAAGTTTTTTATTTTAATAACTGTTTTTATAGTGATGACTTCTATTGTAGGCTGTTCAAACTCAGAAACTACTAATCAGCAAGTTGATGAACGTCTTAAGATTGGGATTATGTTATCAGACGTTGGTCTTGGAGATCAATCCTTTTCAGACGCGGGCTTTGCAGGGTTAGAAAGAGCTCGAAATGAACTGAACATATCTTTTGACTACAGAGAGATTAGTGAGTCCGAAACTTATGAAGCTGGGTTAGAGGAACTAGTTAAACAAGGGAACGAAATTGTTATTGGCTTAGGATTTGCTATGCAAGAGGCAGTAGATGTTGTAGCAAAGAAATACCCTGAGCAAACGTTTTTAATCATTGACAGTGTGTCAGAACTTCCAAATGTTCATTCGATTACCTTCAAAGAAGAAGAAGGGTCCTTCCTTATTGGAGTCCTTGCAGGCTTGAAGACACAGACTAGTGTTGTCGGGTTTGTGGGTGGTATGGATGTTCCGCTTATCCGAAAGTTTGAAAAGGGTTTTATTGAAGGAGTTAAGACAGTAAATGCAGAGGCGATTGTAATCTCTGAATTTGCAGGAAGTTTTGGTGACGATAAGCTTGGCGCTGAGATTGCGAGGAACATGATTACCAATCAAGCAGACTTCATTTATCCAGCCGCAGGATTTACTGGCGTTGGGGTTCTACAAGAAACTCAAAAAAGTGGTGTCTACTCTTTTGGTGTAGACAGTGACCAATACTTTTTAGCAGAGAAGTCGGTTGTTAGCTCAATGCTAAAGAACATTGATGTTGCTGTGTATAATGTGGCAAAAGAACTGGTTGAAAATAAAAAGCTTGAACAAAAGGATACAACTCTTGGGATTAAGGAAGATGGTGTCGGGCTTGCTCCTATTAGAGTGTTAACCTTATCAGAGAGCGAAGAACAATTATTGAATAAATTGAGAGACGATATAAAAAACGGAAAAATTAAGATTCAGTATTAATAGAAAGGAGGAGACAGTGATATGAAATTACAACAAAAGATTATCCTATTATCGATCATTCCCCTTATAATTTCTGCGTTGATTATTGGTTATATGATCATCGAGCTAAGGAGTGTAAAGTCATCTTCAGATGAAATTGTAGGACTTTTAATTGATGTTGAACAATTGAACGGTTCCATTAAATTGGTAGAAAAATCTTTAAGCTCGTTTTCTATTAATTTAACAGATAGTAATTCTAGAGATGTTCTTGAAAACCTGGAAGAAACAGATCACATTATTTCTAAACTGGAAAAAGAAATTACAGATAACAGTCAGATAGATAAGTTTGAACGAGTTAATGCTAAATTCAAAGATTTAACTGGTAAGGTCGAGAAGGCTGTCGCAAGTAAGGATCCTTCCGAAGCTAAGAGAGAATCTCTTCGAACAAAGGGTATCGTAAATGATGTTTATGAGCTAAAGTTTCAGATAAATAATGAATACTTGGAATTACAAATTAAGTTAGAAAATAAGATAAACACCATCGTTTCATTTGCTACAATTGCAGTTATTGTATTATTACTGTTGAGTTCAGCATTCGCAATCTTCTTTACAAACAGAATGGTTAAACCAATAAGAATAATTACAAAACAAGCAGAAAAAATTGCTGACGGTGATTTATTAATTGAGAAGGTAACAGTTAAAACAAAAGATGAGGTATATGTTTTAAATGAAGCCTTTACAAAAATGGTAGGAAACCTTCGAGAGCTTATAACTGAGGTTGGTAATAGCTCCAGTCAGGTTGCAGCTTCTGCTGAACAACTTATGGCAAGTGCAGATGAAACAATGAAGGGTGCTGAACAAATCAGTTCGTCTATCCAACAAGTATCGATTGGTGCAGAGCAGCAAACTGCAATTGGACACAAATCAGCAGTATCTGCTGAAGAAATGACGGCTGGTATATCTCAAATTGCTGACAGTGCGATAGTACTTGCAGATATAACGAAAAATACAAATAAGGAAGCTGACCAAGGGACGCTACTTGTAGAAAATACCTTAAACCAAATGAATTCAATTCATGGTACCGTATCTGAAACTGACCTTTATGTAAGGAAGTTAAATGAACGCTCCAAGGAAATCAATGAAATTATCCATCTTATAACAGAGATTGCAGAACAAACGAATTTGCTAGCTCTAAATGCAGCGATTGAAGCGGCTAGAGCGGGTGAAGCAGGTAAAGGATTTGCGGTTGTAGCTGAAGAGGTCCGAAAGTTAGCTGACCAAACAAGAAAATCAGCAATGGAGATTACGTCTATTGTAAAGCATGTTCAAGACGATTCCGGAAATACCGTTCAATCTATTAATGAGGTAAAAGAAAAGGTAAATGCCGGCTTAACATTGGCAAAAGACACATCAGATAAGTTTAAAGAAATCTTGCTATCCATGACAAAAGTAAACGAACAAATTCAAGGCATATCAACTGTCTCTCAAGAGATCAGTGCCGGTTCTGAAGAAGTGGCTACGAGCGTGAGCGAAATGGCTGAAGTTGCAAAAATTGCTTCAAAAAGCACATTAGAAGTAGCAGCGGCTTCCGAAGAACAACTCGCTTCAATGGAAGAAGTAAATGCTGCATCTAATTCACTAACAAGTCTTGCTGAGCAATTGCAAAAGACGATTGAGCGTTTTAGGTTATAAACTATACTAATGAATCCCTTTAGAGAGGGGTTCATTTTTTTGTTGGGTAGGAATGAGCTTTGCGCTCGTATGATTCGGACAGGTTGAGTAGGAGGAGGGAGTAACGAGTCAGAATCCTGTGTTGATTCGGTCAGGTTGAATAGGAGGAAGTAACAACGAGTCCGTATCCTATGTTGATTCGGACAGGTTGACTAGGAGGAAGGAGCAACGAGTCCGAATCCTGTGTTGATTCGGACAGGTTGAGTGGGAGGAAGGAGCAACGAGTCTGAAATCCTGTGTTGATTCGGACAGGTTGAGTAGGAGGAAGGAGCAACGAGTCCGAATCCAGTGTTGATTCGGACAGGTTGAGTAGGAGGAAGGAGCAACGAGTCCGAATCCTGGTCTGATACGGACAGGTTGAGTAGGAGGAAGGAGCAACGAGTCTGAATCGTGTGTTGATTCGGACAGGTTGAGTAGGAGGAAGGAGCAACGAGTCCGAATCCAGTGTTGATTCGGACAGGTTGAGTGGGAGGAAGGAGCAACGAGTCCGAATCCAGTGTTGATTCGGACAGGTTGAGTAGGAGGAAGGAGCAACGAGTCCGAATCCAGTACTGATTCAGACAGGTTGAGTAGTCGGAAGGGAAAACGAGTCCGAATCTTGTGCTGATTCGGAAAGGTTGAGTAGTCGGAAGGGAAAACGAGTCTGAATCCTGGTCTGATTCAGACAGGTTGAGTGGGAGGAAGGAGCAACGAGTCCGAATCCTGTGTTGATACGGACAGGTTGAGTGGGAGGAAGGAGCAACGACTCCGAATCCCGCTTTAATCCAGACAGGTTTAGTAGTAGCAAGGAAAAACAAGTCCGAATCCAACCGCATTCATACATTACTTATAATAAGTATCCTTCGAAACCCCATATGGAGTGTAATGTTTCTTCAATATCCTGCAAATGGTTTTTTTATTTAAATCGACCTCACACCAATCATGGATGTTTTGGGTAGTAATCAATCGTTCAGGAAAGAGTACTTTAAATTCTTCTATATTCCTCAATATAGCCTGTTCGATCTTTTCATGGCTACCACATTTTGTACATAGAAAATACTGTTGTGTTTTTGATAAAAGCAAGGATCTGCAACTATTACAAAAAGCTCCCTTTCTCAACTGCTCATAAGTATACCTAGGAAACTTCGAGTGTGGGTTATTAATCTGATGCAAGGATAGTAGTTTCTGAGATAGTTGTTGATGCTTATTGTTTAACTTAGATGGTGTGTTATTGAGATCTTTTAAAAAGCGATTGACTTGGGTTGGAAAAACTATAGGCAGTTCTAGAGGAGCTTGATATAGGGTGAACTCAGGGTTAATGAAGATTACGGTGGCCTCTACGTGGTAGTTCATCTCGAGCTTTTGGAGTAGTTGGCGAAACAATGTTGCACTTCTTTTGAATTGGTCTATAGGATTCTTACATTCACGTCTAGTAGTAACTGAATAAAGCTTGTCGCCCTCTATGTAGTAATCTCCTTGATAGTTTTTTATATCTAAAAGATGAATAACTGTTTGTGAGATAAGTAAAGTATCAATTTGAAAATAGGAATTGTTGACTTCTAGTAATAGATCATTTATAACGTACCTTTCCTCTAGTAAACTTTCCGCAAGTTGGTCAAATTTCACCTCTCCTTCATAGCCTTTTTCAAGATTTACGTGCTGATACTTTTCTTGTTCGGTTAAATCCACTCTCGAGGCTAAATAACGCATAGCCACTAATTCTAATGATTCAGAACGACTCTTAACTAACATTATCCACTTCCTTTCTTTAGGTATTAAGCCAATTATAGTACAAGAAAAACTGGCCACTTGTTAAGGAATGTGAACATTCTGTTAACGTTGCCAAACTCCGCTCGATAGTAATTTTTATTTTACTTTATCAGCAATAATTACATTGACACTGATAATCGTTATCATTTAAAATGGCACTATACTGATAATCATTATCACTAATATCAAATTAAACTAACATACATAATCTTTTTCAATAGGAGGGTCTCTATCATGATTATCTGTGAGTGGTGTGGTCATATCGAGGACAGTGAATTAATGGATATAGAATATGCTTTTGAGTGCAACGAGTGTCCAACTTGTGGTATTCATGGTGGAGATAAGACAAAATGATGCTAAATAGGTGGGACGAATAAATGACGATTAATAAACAAACCCAAATTTCAATACAGACGATAACAGATTATCACTTAGAGTCTTTTATTAGGTGTCCTTATCGGTTTTATTATCAGCATGTTTTATCTGTGAAAACTAGTAAAATTAAGTGGAGGCAGGCTGTTCAATTCATTATTAATCAAGTGGTTCATAAGTTTTATCAGCTGCCATTTGAAGAGCAGCACAAGCTGAGCGCTTTAAAACTCATCGAGAGTCTGTGGAGTATAATCAGTTCATCTATATTTGATACAAAATATCATTATTATCAGGTCCTAGCAAAGACAACGGACCATTTGCTTCAGTTTTTATCAGCGAGAGTATCCCAAACGCCTCCTATTTTTCTATATAAAAAACTTAGTACATATATCGAAGAATTAGAAACACAGCTTTCATTAACATTTGATGTATCAGAGTGGTCAGAAAAATCCTTCACAATTAAAAAGTTCCTTCTAGAAGCTGATGAAGAAATGATTCATTTATATAACCACTTACTAGTTGTGTTTTCCTATAAGGCATTTGGTAAGTTGCCTGAAAAAATTGAGGTAGTTACCTTATTAAAAGGGGAGACGTTTACCTATTCTCCTTCCGTAGATGACTTAGTAAAAGGAATAACGTATCTTAAATATATGAAAAATGTACTTCTTGAACCGACAGACTATGAAAGAAAGTATGCGAATAATGATGATTGTATTAGTTGTCCGTTTACTCAACAGTGTGAAAAAAGTATGGGAGATAACTCTGAAATAGATCTTCTTCATTAAAACAATAAAAAACAGTAGGCTAGACGAGGCCTACTGATTTCTTTTTTATCTAATTAGTTCTTGAACAAGTTCACGATTTCTTTTCTTAAATACTTCATTATGAGAAGAGACCATCGCCGCTTCTGAAGCATCTGGTTGAATGTATTGCTTTGCCTTGTTCACTGCATTAGCTGCATCTTGAAAGGCACCTGCTATTAGATTGACCTTTCCGTCATATTTTACAATATCTCCTGCAGCATAAAGTCCTTCGACAGAGGATTGGCTAGAAGACGTTGCAGCTATATAGTAATTATCTAGTAAGTGAATATCACACTCACTCTGTTCAAGTAGAGAGGTGTCTTGTTCAAATCCATGATTTATAACGACTTCATCGATTTCCAAGTGACTTACTTCACCCGTTTCTTTATGTGTTAACTCTACCTTATTAATAACTTCCTGATTGCCTGAAGCTATTAATTTAGTAATGGATGTACTGAATAAACATTCTACTGAACTATTTAAAAGCTGTGTAACCTGGGCTTCATGGCCGGATAAGTTCTCTCTACGGTGTGTTAAATATACTTTTTTCGCAACAGGTTCTAATTCATTTGCCCAGTCAATTGCTGCGTTCCCACCACCGGAGATAATGACCGTCTTATCTTTAAAATATTTTAGTGACTTAACGGTGTAATGTAGGTTAGATACTTCATAACGCTCAGCTCCTTCTATATGTAGCTTTTGAGGTTTAAGGATTCCGCTACCAACCGCAACAATTACTGTCTTGGAGAAGTGAACATTACCAGAAGCCGCACGCAATTCAAAAAGGCCTAATTCATTCTTTGAAATGGACGTAACTCGCTCATTTAGGACAACTGTTGGATTAAAGGTTAAGCCTTGCTTTACTAGTTGTTCGATCAGTTTTGCTCCTGGGGTAGGAGTTAATCCTCCAACATCCCAGATCATTTTTTCAGGATAAATATGAATTTTTCCACCTAGTTGAGGTTGAAATTCTATAATCTTTGTTTTCATCTCTCTAAGTCCACTATAAAAAGCCGAATAGAGACCAGCAGGTCCACCGCCAATAATAGTTACATCAAAGCATTCCGCTTCATTCATACTCATTTTTAAGTCACTCCTTAGAGGTTGCAAGGTTTTGTGTTTTGTTGTTATTAATTTATATTTAAATTGTGTATTGTAAATATTATCCTACAAAAAAGTTTTCGAATGACGTTGACAATCATTATCAGTCGTTTTATAGTATGATAGTACACTATTATGATAACGATTATCAATACTATTTGCGGATTTTTTAAAAACTGGAGGCTAAAGTCATGGTACGCCTTTATACAAAGGATTTAAATGTTAGCTATGACGATCGATTAATAGTTAAGAATCTTAGTATCGAAATTCCTGATAAGAAGATTACGACCATTATTGGATCAAATGGCTGTGGGAAATCGACTCTCTTAAAAGCGATGACTCGTATTATTTCACATCAGTCAGGAACGATCATTCTTGATGGAGAAAGCATAGCAAAAGAAAATACGAAACTGTTGGCAAAGAAGATGGCTATTCTTCCACAAAATCCTGAGAGTGCAAGTGGATTGACTGTCGGAGAACTAGTGTCTTATGGACGTTTTCCATACCAGAAGGGATTTGGCCGATTAACGAAGAAGGATCTTGAAGTCATTGATTGGGCACTTGAGGTCACTGGAACAGAATTCTTCAAATATCATCCTGTTGACGCACTTTCGGGTGGGCAACGTCAACGAGTTTGGATCGCAATGGCCTTGGCTCAGGAAACTGAGATGATCTTTTTGGATGAACCAACAACTTACTTAGATATGGCTCATCAGCTTGAAATCTTGGAATTATTGCAAAAGCTAAACCATGACCAGCAGAGAACAATTGTTATGGTGCTACATGATTTAAACCATGCTGCCCGGTTCGCTGATCATATTATCGCGCTTAAGTACGGTCAAATTGTTAAAACAGGTAATGCTGAAGAGGTTATTACTCATGAGGTACTTAAGGAAGTATTCCAAATTGATGCTCAAATAGGTTTAGATCCTAGAACGCATAAACCAATGTGTATGACGTACAACTTACTTAAAGGAGAAGACAAACATGAAAAAACTATTCCTTCCTATCCTACTACTCTTGCTAGCTCTTAGTTTAGCTGCTTGCGGTACAGCGAAAGAAGAAACACAGGGTACAGATGAAAAGAATGCAAATGAAGAAGTAGCAAATAAAGAAGAATCAAAAGAAGAAGCAGTTTCAGAAACAAGAACGTATGAATCAGAAAATGGACCAGTTGAAGTTCCGACAAACCCACAACGTGTAATTGTTCTTGCAACATACACAGGAAATGTATTGGCTTTAGATGTTCCACTTGTTGGGGTTGATGCTTGGTCGAAGATGAATCCTCGTTATGAATTAGAGGGCATTGAAGAAGTTACAGATGAAAGCTTAGAAAAGATTATTGAATTAGAGCCAGATTTAATTATCGGTCTTTCCACAATGAAAAACGTAGATAAATTAAAAGAAATTGCTCCTGTAGTGACATACACTTATGGAAAATTAGATTACTTAACACAACACTTAGAGATTGCTAAACTCTTAAATAAAGAAGAAGAAGCGCAAGGCTGGATTGATGATTTCAAGAAGCGTTCTGCTGAAGCTGGAGAGCAAATTAAAGCGAAAATCGGTGAAGATGCAACTGTATCAGTTATCGAGAACTTTGATAAAGAGCTTTATGTTTTTGGAGACAACTGGGCACGTGGAACAGAAATTCTTTATCAAGAAATGAAGTTAAATATGCCAGAAAAAGTAAAAGAAATGGCACTAGAGCCAGGATTCTACTCATTATCTCTAGAAGTTCTACCTGAGTTTGCTGGGGATTACCTAATTGTAAGTAAAGGTGCAGAAACGGAAACATCTTTCATGGAGTCAGAAACATTTAAGAACATTCCTGCTGTAAAAAACAATCAAATGTATATGGTTAACTCGAATGAGTTTTACTTCAATGATCCAATTACACTTGAGTTTCAATTACAATTCTTTATTGACTCATTTTTAGGTAATTAATAGGTTTTAGGGGAATTCTTATTATGAAGAATTCCTCTTCTTCCGTTTTTAATGTATTTTTAAAAATGTACTATCCAATCTGTTACAGAAAAGATGAGGACCTATGAATAATCACATCCATTCCATCCCATTTAGTTTTAAGTTTATAGCTGGCTGTATTGTTCTTGTGTGCACCTTCTTTATCTCGATGGTGTTTGGAGCAGCTGATACAAGTATACATGAGGTTTGGTTGGCACTTACGTCGACTGTAAAAACAGATACAATCATTATGCTTCGAGAAATACGATTGCCAAGAGAAATTGCCGCAGTATTTGTTGGGGCGGGGCTGTCTGTGGCGGGGGCTATCATGCAAGGAGTAACCCGAAATCCACTTGCAGATCCAAGTCTACTTGGATTAACAGCTGGAGCAAACGCAGCTTTAGCGTTAGTTATTGCCTTAATGCCTACAGCCAATTACTTCGCGATTACGATTGCCTGTTTTATTGGTGCTGCGGTTGGAACCATTATGGTTGTAAGTATTGGTGCAGCAAAAAAAGGTGGCTTTTCTCCTTTTCGAATTGTCTTAGCTGGTGCTGCGGTTTCAGCTTTTCTATATGCAATTGCAGAAGGGATTGGTCTTTATTTTAAAATTACTAAGGAAGTTTCCATGTGGAGTGCTGGAGGTATTATTGGTACTACGTGGGGGCAGCTTCAAATCATTGTTCCTTTCATCATAGTCGGCATTCTTATTTCTATATTTCTTTCAAGGCAGCTTACGATTCTTAGTTTAGATGAAGAGCTTGCTATTGGACTGGGACAAAATATTAGAGTTGTAAAATATGTTTTATTTATTATTGTAATTATGTTAGCAGGGGCGTCTGTGGCATTAGTTGGAAACTTAGCATTTATAGGATTAATGATTCCTCATATTGTTCGAACAATCGTTGGTACAGACTATCGTTACATATTGCCAATGTCAGCTGTTTGTGGAGCAACCTTCTTAGTGCTAGCAGATACACTTGGACGTAATTTAAATGCACCGTTTGAAACACCTGTTCCAGCAATTGTTGCGATGATGGGACTTCCATTCTTTCTCTTCATTGTTCGTAAAGGAGGGAAAGCATTCTAATGATACATCCAAATCTGATCAGAAAGCAACGAGTAACTCTACTCGTTATGCTAGCTTTAATTATAGGAACAGCTATTGTTAGCATGGGGTTAGGCTATTCATCCGTATCTTTCGATCGTATACTCCCTACACTGTTTGGTGAGGGGTCGTTTAAAGAAAGATTTGTTATCTTTGAGATTCGTTTGCCTCGTATGCTCATTACCATTCTTGCAGGGATGGCGCTTGCTGTATCAGGTGCAATTTTACAAGGCGTTACGAGAAATGACCTTGCTGATCCGGGGATTATCGGAATAAATGCAGGTGCTGGTGTTGGAGTCTCATTATTCTTCTTGTATTTTCCAATTGATGCAACATCCTTTATCTATCTGCTCCCGATCGTTGCATTCGTCGGTGCATTCATAACTGCCTTTTTCATCTATTTATTTGCGTATAGTCGTAAAGTGGGATTGCAACCAATACGCTTAATTCTGATTGGTGTCGGTTTTTCGATGGCCTTATCAGGGGTAATGGTTGTTCTTATTTCTTCTTCTGAACGGGAAAAAGTAGACTTTATTGCTAGATGGCTTGCAGGGAATATATGGGGAACAGACTGGCCATTTATCTTTGCACTTGCACCTTGGCTACTTGTTTTAATTCCTTTAACACTACTAAAAGCACATCGCTTGAACTTATTATCTTTAAGTGAGCCAGTTGCTATTGGAGTTGGCGTACAACTTGAGAGAGAAAGACTCCTACTGTTAGTGATAGCAGTAGCCCTAGCTGCTTCAGCTGTTTCAGTAACAGGAGGCATTGCCTTTATTGGATTAATGGCTCCTCACATTGCAAAAGCACTTGTTGGACCACGAAATCAACTTTTTCTTCCAATAGCGATCTTGCTTGGTGGTTGGTTACTACTACTCGCAGATACGATTGGTCGAAATATTTTAGAACCTGAAGGCATTGCTGCAGGGATTATGACAGCACTTATTGGTGCTCCATATTTTATCTATCTTTTATTAAAACAAAAGTGAGGATTGAGCAAGGGGATATTTCTCCTTGCTTTTGTTGTGTGTTTTAGAAAATAATGTGTTAGTAGCAATAAAACAAATAGTTAATTTAATAAAATTTTATTGTAAAACGATAAATAATGTGGTAAATTCAAAATGACAATATTTTAGTGAGGTGTTTTTTAAATGAAACGTTCAACAATCTTTTTAAAAATAGCTGTTTTTCTTATTGGAGCTCCAGTTCTTGCTGCATGTATCTTTCTATTACCGATGATAGCGGCTGAAGCATTTGAAGCAGCAAAAACTGGTGGAGAACTGGCTTATGTCGTATTTGGCATTTTAATTGTAATGTATGTATCAACAGTACCGTTTTACTTTGCATTGTTTCAGGCGTTTAAGCTTCTAAGTTATATTGATAAGAACCTGGCGTTCTCGGAGTTATCTGTAAGTGCTCTTATGAAAATCAAATACTGTGCCCTTACTATTAGTGGTCTCTATGTGCTAGCATTACCATTGGTATATATCATAGCAGAGTGGGATGATGCACCTGGTCTAATATTAATCGGAATGGTTATCCCTGGAGCATCATTGGTTATTGCAGTCTTTGCAGCTGTTCTCCAACGACTTTTGCAAGAAGCGATTAATATAAAATCAGAAAACGATTTAACGGTCTGAGGTGAAGGAAATGGCGATTATTATAAATATTGATGTGATGTTAGCTAAAAGAAAAATGAGTGTAACAGAACTATCTGAACGAGTTGGAATTACAATGGCTAACTTATCTATACTGAAAAATGGAAAAGCAAAAGCAGTTCGGCTATCAACTTTAGAAGCAATTTGTAAGGCTTTAGATTGTCAACCTGGGGATATTTTAGAGTACAGAAGTGACGAAGAATAATATACAGCTAACAATATAAAGGGCAAATCTCAAAGAAGGAGATTACCCTTTTATATTGAAATAATGAGTTATTGGAACACCGTATTATATTTAAATACGGTTTTTTTATGTTTTTTAAAAAAAAGTGAAATATTTCATGAAATGGTTCGATTAATAGGTGTTCTGAAAAACGTAGAGGAGAAACATAATGGACAGAATAAAATAATCGAATGGTTTTATCAGTACAACAAGGACTGATATAATTCTTTTGACCTTTCATTTAATTGAAGAATTTAGAAGGGAAAAAAAACTCTATCGTTCCGTTTAGTGTTGATGGCTACAAAGGGGTTGAAATTCCAGAAAGTAATATATCCTTTCCATCAGCAGGAACTTGGAGGTTAAGTGTCTATATCAATAATAAGTTGTTTAACAGTGTTGTTTTAGAAGTTAAGAAGTAAAAAATAGGATACGCGTAATCATTGTAAGTTAGTCTAAGCTTGGTTAATTGAAAAATAAATCTCTGACAAGTAAAATATAGAAGTCATAAAATTAATAGAATAGAGGGTTTGTATATGATCCAACGTACTGTATTAGTAAAATTTGCGGAAAGCACGACTCAGGAGCAACTTGTCGAAGTTGTTAACCGTTTCAAGGCTTTACAAAATGTGTTATCAGGAATAGTAGAAATTCAAGCTGGTCTAAATATAGCTGAAAAAAGTAAGGAGTTCCAAGTAATGCTTATGGTTCGCTTCGAGAATCAAGCTGCATTAGATGCATATTCTACTAACGAAGATCATCAGGCTGTTGCAGCGTTTATCCGTGAAGTTGGCCGTGTTGATAGTATCGGTGTAGATATCGAAATTTAATACCATCCTTATATATAAGTTAGGTGCCATGCTTTCTTAAGAAGGAAGTATGGCTCTTTACGTTGAATTAGTAGGGACTTAAAGTAAAGAAAAATTTGGAGTGTGTCAAATGATAAACTTAGCTGATAAGCCAACTATTTTAGGCAAAAAGGTCATTCTTAGACCATTTACAGAGGATGATATTCCTTATTTAGAAGAATGTATGGAGGACCCTGAAGTCATAAAACTTACAGGAAGTTCAGCGGATCTTGATAGAGAAACGTTTTTGAATTGGTATAGAACAAGAAATGAAACAACAGACCGATTGGATCTTGCCATTGTAGACCAATTTCAGGGCGTGTTGGTGGGAGAAGTAGTTCTTAATCTGTATGATGAAGAAAAACAAAGTATGAACTTTAGGATTCTGATTGGACCTAGAGGCAGAAACCGAGGATTGGGAACCGAATCGACGGAACTTATACTTGATTACATTTTTGCTAACACAAAGTTAAATCAAATTACCTTAAGTGTATTTGATTTTAATCCAAGAGCAAAGTTTGTCTACGAAAAGGTAGGCTTTGTTGTAGAGAGTATAGATGAAAAAGACCTGGAATTTGAAGGTGAATGGATTGATTCAATTAATATGAAATTAACAAGGGAAGCTTGGAAGAGTAGATAGTTTGTATTCTAGCGTGATTCGGACAGACTTACTAAGCATTAATCGGGGAGTAGTCATTACGGCAACTTCCTTTATGGTAAAGTTATAAATACAAGATGCATGAGAAACAGTAGGAGATTTAGTTATATGAAGAATGCTATAGAAGCAGCTGAATTTAAATTTAAGTGCGCGAACTATCACTACCACCAATCGATTCAAGCCTTTAACGAAATAACTGAAGAAACTAGCCATATTTTTATAAGCGAATTCTGTGCGATGATGGAAGAATTACATAGTGCAATACAGATAGCGGATTCTTGTGCTTCTAAGCAAAGTCCAGCTGATGTTATTGTCTTTAAAAAATCATTAAGAGACTTTGAGATTGCTGAAGTTGAATATATGGAGCAATTTTTGAAGGCTAATCGGAAAGGCAATGTATTTGAATTCACTGACGAAAAGACAATACATATTATCCCTATACCGAGGAGAACTCAAAGAGGAAATTATGAAAAGCGGAATGTAGTGAATTACATAAAGGAAGTAATGGATTTTGCTGAAGGTATAATAAACGTGTCTATGCAAATTTACAAGAAAAGTACCATTCATTTCGATCAATCATGGCGCATCCAAGATATGAATCGCGCCTCTATTTTATGTAAGGAATGCGAATGCCCTATAACCGCTATTTTGGGTCATGTCGGAAATTTAAATGAAATCTCATTAAAGGAAAAAGAACCTTTTATCCCGCAGAGGAACTATGTTTATGGGCACGAGTTGATAAAAGCAGACCTTTTACCATGGGGTGGAGTCAATGAAATTTCAGAGGATGAGATTATTGTACCTATTGAAACCCTTTGTTTTGATGTAAAGAAAGAAGCTGCTTCTGGTTGCTGCGGCCCAGATTCCTCTGAGTTCAATATTTATTGCAAAAACGGACACACTGTGGGAAAAGAAGCTGCTGATTGCTGGATGCCTCATTTTATACGTTTTCCTTTAAGTAGAGTTATAAGAAATGAAGTCTTATAGTATTTTTCATCATTAGGCATTAGGGGTAATGCCTTTTTATCATACTAGAAGCTCGCTTGTTTACCAATTTTTAATATTAAATAATTTACCGAAAAGCAGTGTTAATGAAATAGAGACTACAATGGGAATTGGATTAGGATAAGAGGTTGTCTCTAACCCATCAACTGAAGTATGAGTAGCAAATATATGTAATGAGTCTATTCTAAATATAGTGCCTATAACCTGCCTCACTATTTTCATCATTCTACCTCCAGTAATTCATACGAAACTAAAAGAATAAAAGTTCCAAAAAAGAACCAGTCCGTTTCTCCTTTTTAAACTATGAACATATTTTTTGTAAGAGGCCATTTGCAAAGAAGGATTAACGCTCTTTATGATGAATTAATTATCCATAACCATCTTGGTCAGCGGAAAAAGAGGGAAATAGGATAAAGGAGATAATCTGATGCTAAAAGAAGCATTTCACATTGCTGTGCCAACTGCATTTTTTGAAGATGAATCTATCAATATCGAGGGAACAATAGCTCATATAAACTATCTGTATAAACAAGGTGTAAAGTCTGTTCTTGTTTCGGGTTCAACAGGTGAACAGCATAGTCTGAACTTAAAAGAGAAAGTTGAACTACTTGATAGGTTAGTCTTGGAAGATGAACTTATTACTAATATGGAAATACTATTTGGAGTGTCTTCCATTAGACAAAAAGAGGCAGAAGAACTAGCTAAAAAGATCCAACCTACTAAAATATCAGGGATTTTGCTTGGGTTTCCACCATATGTCTTACCGACTCAGGAAGAGGCTTTAGTTTATGCAACAACTATTATTCATCTTTGTAATAAGCCTACTATTCTATATAATAACCCCAAACGAACGGGATTTGATTTATCCGTAAATAGTATTATTCAATTAAGTCTATCTGAATTAGTAGTGGGATTAAAGGAAGCTGGACAAAGAGAAAAGGTCAAACAGCTAAAAAACAATATTGAGAGAAGTAATTTCTATTATTATGCTGGTGGAGAAGTGGAGTTAGAAGAAAAAATACAACAAGGATTTGACCGTCTTTCTTCAATCGGGGGAAATATCTCTCCACTGGAAATTCTCCATTGGTTTACTAACATCCTTGCTAATAAAGCTATTACTCAACATGAAAGAGATAAGATAGAATCAACTATTCATCAAATTTATAATGGGTCTCCTTTAGTAAATTTGAAGAAGAGTATTAATGAACAGGGTATTCAAATGGGGATATGTAGAAGCCCAATTGGAAACTTATAAAAGTGGGAATTACAAGGGTTACGGTTGTAATCTTTCATAGGTAGGATTCATAAATTATAATGTCAGGAATTTTGTTAGCTTGTAATCTATGACATTTTCTAGGAAATATAATAGATTACAACAATTGGAGGTTAAAAAATGGAGATGCATTATCGAACGTGGGGAGACCCAAAAAAGCCAACCATACTACTACTACATGCCCTTGCTTGTCATAATGGCTGGTGGAAATGGGTAGCACCTTATTTAGAAAAGGAGTTTTACTTAGTTGCTCCGGATTTACGTGGTCACGGTACGAGCCCTTGGGCGGATAGGTATAGCTTCGAGGATTACGCAATGGATATAGAAGAACTAGCTAGAACATTCGAAGGACCTTATGCCATCGTGGGGCACTCAATGGGTGGATACGTTGGATTAGCAGTAGCTAGCCGGGGAGTTTGTCCTCCTTCAGCTTTACTGATCGCTGATATGAAAATCGACTCTCCAGACGAAGAGTTAGCAGGTCTACATAAAGCTGCTCAAAAGAGTGGACGTACATATGAGACTCTTCATGATGCTGTGGCTAATTATAAATTACTGCCACCAAAGCATACAGCCCCAATGGAACGGGTAGAGCAAATTGCCAAGGAGTGTTATCATCAATTGGAAGATGGACACTGGGGAGAGCGGTTTGATCGACGTGCGTTAGCGATTGAAAATGTTGAATCAATTGCACTTGCTAGGCAGGTTAGCTGCCCAACCTGGATTGTACGAGCGAAGGAAAGTCTAGTTATGCCGGCTGAGGGTGCCGAAGAACTCGCTCGTATCACCGATGGTCAACTGCATGAGATGGAAGGGGCCTATCACCACTTACCATTGGAAGTACCCGAAGCTTTTGCTGCTCTAATTCGTCATTTTATGGCGCAGACTAAATAACACGAAACCTATTCAGTAGTTCAGTATTGGAGCACAAAAATTAATTTGTTCTCCTTTTATTGAACTATTTTTTGGTTAACTGTCTTTTGTTAATTCCTTACGGTTCAAAATTTGTGGTGGTTTTTCCATCCATTGATGTTTAATCATTAATTCCTCAAGGTCTTCTGCATACAGTCCTAGTTCAGCTATCAACCTTGCATAGTTGATCCCTAAATCCCTTCTCAAGCTTGCTCCAACAGACGTCCCATAATTACTAATCCCAATACTCATCATGGAAGCAACATTATTCACAATGAGATAGTCTGAAAAGGTTGTAGCTGTTGAATCTGTTAGCTCACTATCCCAACCTGAAGGTGCATGAACCCCTTCTTTGCGCAAAATAGAAGAGAACACCTCTGCGTGTTTCTTCGAGATTTGATATCCTCTGTAAAGAATATTTTTTAACTTAGGTTCACTTGCAATTTGACTAAATCCAAGTAAAGTTGTTGCAACAACAAGATTGGCTTCGATATTTGTGCCAAGATGAGCAATTTCTACTGACAGTAATGGCCGATCTTCATCTACGAAACCGTCAGTGAAAAAATGTGCTTTTTGCACAAATTCACTCTCAGTAGGATAAGCCATAGCTGGACTTCTCACTAAAATTCCCTTTTTTAACATTGCATCAATAGCTAAATTATATAATTTGTCTGCATGAGTAAGCCATTTACTAGCCAATTGGCGGATATCACTTCTTACGGAAGTTGATAAACCAAAAGCATAATTGGTGAGTCCACCACGAGCCATATGATTAAGATAACGATACATATGCATATCTGGAAATAGTTTTTGAGCATCACTGTTCAAATCTTCATAACTAAATGCTTTCGGGATAGGGAGGTTTTCTTTAGTGAAAATATCGACTATTTCGTTTAGGTGTTGCCTTGAACACTCTAGTGCAAATGTAATGATTGGCTTTAGTTCGGAATCCTCTGTCGTTAAACCGAAGTGTTTTAATATGTATTGAGCAAGAGAATCTTGAATGTATGTAGTCCATAATAGTGAAAGCTCAGTCGAAACAAGTTTAGGATTGTGATACATGCAGTTAGCACCTCCCGCGCAATTTTTATCTATAGTTTACACACATATTTTATATTTATTATGTAAAAACTTTAGCAGGTATAAAAGACTGTCAGTGAGGAAGGATATGGAAAAAAACCTTTACTTTTGGATGGGGTTATAAATGATTATTTTATTTTATGTGATTCTTAACAGTCTAGCTATTTTATCCCTTAAAAAATTGCTAAAGTTTCTTCCACCTTTTGAAATCCTTTTCTCTTGGCTAATCGTTTCGATTTTAGGACATGAATTTTTTGTGATTGTAAATTTAAATTTAAAGGTAATTGAGAATACAAGCAGCAAAGCATTTTTTCTACTAATTGCATTGAACAGATCTGTTCTTATGCCTTTTATTGTGATGTGGTTGTTATCACTTCTTTATCACACTAAATCAGTTGTATACAAACTCTTATTTTTCTTCCTATTTATTGCTGTACTTACAGGTGCAGAGTATATGGGTGATTGGTTAGGTTTGATGAATCATAATGATTGGAATGTTTGGTGGACAGTAATAGAATGGATTGGTATCGTTTCGCTAACTCTTCTATTTAGCAGGTATGTTAAATTTTTATATAAAAAGGAAGTGGTATATTGAGTTTACTTCCACTCCCAAAACAGTTTGATCTAAATGAATGGTCTGCCATAGGGGTTACTGTCCTATGTTTTCTAGTTATTTTCATTTTACCGAAGAAATTTAGTACCAGCACTGTTTTATTTATTTGGCTGTTCAATATTAACTTTGTTATGATTGCTGACTTCACATTGGGTGTAAAGCCATTTAATTTATACGATTTTATGGATCAGCCTAAGCTTGAACTTGTGTACAATATTATACATTTTACGTTCTATCCTGGAGTAGCCTATCTAATTTTATATGGCTATAAGCATTTTAAGTTTAAGGGGTTTGGGACTTTTATTTACCTCATTGGTATATCAGGGGTGCTCCTTCTATTAGAGTGGGTCGCTCTAAAAGTTCATATTTTGGAATATGTAGACGGCAAGTGGAAGCTAATCTACTCGTTTCCGGTATACCTTTTTGCTTTTTTTATCAATATTACACTTTTAAATTTCTTTCAGACACGTATAAAAACAGAAGCCAAAGATTCTTAATTGAGGGCGCACTTCTTTAATTTGGAGAAGTGCTATTTTTTTGAGTATGAGACATAAAAGAAACCTTCCATAAAATGAAGGCTAAAGAGGAGCTATTTAACGAACACGAATGATTTCATTAAGATCTGTATCAAATTGAACTCTAGTATGTTTGGATTCAATACGTTCAAATTCTACATTATCTATTTTCGGACCAGGATTACCGAACCACAAGTTTTTAAATTCATTAACAATTATTTTAAGCATCATTTTGACTCCTCCAACAATGAGTAATCTTAAGTACAATCTCATTTTAAAACTAATTTTTTGAGGCTGAATTAATTTAATGTTAAAGAATTATAAACTTTTCTATTAACTAATGTATTCTAGAATATCTTTTAAAAAGTAACCTCCAGAACCAAAAGAAAAGAAAAATGAAAGCCAAAACAACGCAATTAATAAATTTAGAATAAACCCAGCAAATCCAACTATTTTCAACTTCTCTTTGTTAATAGCTAGAACCCCGAAAACAACTCCCGTTAAATCAAGTAATAGTGCAATGATTCCAATGACTCGTGAAAGTATAGTGGGCTCGTCTGGAAAGGGGATAGGATACAAGATGTAGTTCCTCCTTATTTGATATGACTTTACCCTTACTTTATTAACCATGAATAACTCTTTATACCAGTGCTTATTTATTTGTTGATAGTGCTGAGTTTATCCGATACTTCTCATTTCCAAATTAAATTGTAGAAAAAAACTGGATGTATGTGTAAAATAATTCTATATTTGTAACATTGGTAATTTTAGGGGGATAATAATGGTTAAAAACTATCAAGTTTTACTAAACACCACTCCAACATTAGAAGAATATATTTATTTATGCTCTAGTGTAGGATGGAAGGATTATATGAATTTCGAAGTAGCAGAAATGTCACTTCAGAACTCTATCTATTCTGTTATCATTAAAGATCAAGACGAAATCATTGGAATGGGTAGAATCGTAGGGGATGGTGCCATCTACTTCTATATCCAAGACATTGTTGTTCATCCGAATTATCAAGGTAATGGACTTGGTAAAGAAATTATGGAATTATTAATGAGTTATATTAAAGAAGAAGCGCCTAATAAAGCGTTTGTAGGTCTATTTGCTTCTGAAGGTAAAGGACACTTCTATGAAAGATTTGATTTTAAAGATTACTCACCTAATATGACGGGGATGTTTAAAGTTAACATAAAATAGTAGATCATAAGTAACTTTTGTTAAATAGATTAGTAACAAAGCTGTTCTTCTTTATGAGAGGGATGGCTTTTTTTATGGTTCTGTTAATCCTTGCCTGTTGATTTCAGCTAAAGGCACTGGCATTGCACGGTGACGAGGCCAACTGTTGGTGTAAAAAGTTAGATTTCCATATAGTAGTCTGGGAGCCACGGAGCTAATTCCGGACAAGTTGGGTAGTAGCAAGGATCAACGAGTCCGAATTCCGAGCTGATTCAGACAGGTTGAGTAGTAGCAAGGATTAACGAGTCCGAATCCCACCTTGATTCAGACAGGTTAAGTAGTAACAAGGATCAACGAGTCCGAATCCCAGGTGGATTCAGACAGGTTGAGTAGTAGCAAGGATCAACGAGTCCGAATCCCAGGTGGATTCAGACAGGTTGAGTAGTAGCAAGGATCAACGAGTCCGAATCCTGAGCTGATTCGGACAGGTTGGGTGGTAGCAAGGGGAAACGAGTCTGAATTCTGAGCTGATTCGGACAGGTTGGGTAGTAGCAAGGATCAACGAGTCCGAATCCAGTGTAGATTCAGACAGGTTCAGTAGTAGCAAGGGGAAACGAGTCCGAATCCTAAGTTGATTCAGACAGGTTGGGTGGTAGCAAGGGGAAACGAGTCTGAATTCTGAGCTGAATCGGACAGGTTGAGTAGTAGCAAGTGAAAACGAGTCCGAATCCAGAGCTGATTCGGATAGGTTGAGTAGTAAGAGTTAGAGTCCCGTGTGGATTCGGACAGGTTGAGTAGTATTAATGACACTAGATCAAGACTCTTATTTTTTTAACCTAAAGAAAAAGGCTGTAAACCAATAAGCAAGTATGGAGATTGCAACATCAAGAAAGAAGATATGAAAAAGATTCATACCATTATGAAGTTGTAATAGCTCTAACTTTTGCCAGACCCATGCAGTAGCAGTCACTATAGCAGCTGTAAAAAGGGAGGCAAGATAAAAGTTCTTTTTATGGTTAATAGCAAATTGATAAGTAAGCAAAAAAATGACAGGAACATACGACCCGTCGACAGGAATGCTTACGGGTATAAAAGGGATCATATGGTAAGGATGAGACCAAAAGTTAAAACGGGTAAAGAATATGTCTAAATAAACAAAAAACATATGAAAAGTGTAACCATAAAAGGCTATTTGAAATATCTTTTTCTTGTCGATAAGAACAAGTGTCACAAGTAAAGGTAGTATAAAAAAAATTACGTTCAGCCAAAATTGCCACGTGCCAAAATGTCCAAATCGAATCCAGTGCTCTAAAATAAGTTCCATTAGTTCATTATCTAAATTACGGATTTCTTGTTGGAGTTGTTCTCGTGACATTTTTCGTATTCTCTCCTTACGTTTCCTCTTCTTAACATATAGGTTGGCAAATAAAACCGATTTTATGTGAATTTTTACCTAATAATAAGTTTATAACTGGGAGAGATTACTAATTATTAGTAATTGTTTGGAGAGGGGCAGGAAACGATTTGAATGAACCATTTTCTGTAGAAGGTTTAGTAATTATATTTTCTACCATCATTTCCATCATTATTTCTTTTTTAATTATTAGGCTGAATTGGAAAAGATATGGTCTATTGTTTCTTTTGAGCTCTTTCACGGGGTATTTTATATGTTATGTTTTTGTGAAACTTGAGTATTATCATTACCCTTATACTTTGTTACCAAACTATTCATTAATGCCTATAACAGCAATAACAACGGTTTTTCCTTTTATTGTAATAACAGCGGTGTGTTTTAGTCCAAAAGAATGGAAATGGAAAATCCCTTTTTATTGGACAATTGTTCATGCCGGAATGAGTTTTGAAATTTGGGCTATACGAAATACGACCATCATAGAATTTTTAAATAAATGGGACGCGGGAAACTCTTACGCTAGCTGGTGGATCTATCTGTTGATATTTCAGGTTATTGGAGAGAGAATCATTCCAGAAAAGGATACCTATCCAATTAATTCAGAGAAATTTAGATTCACTAATATTTTCTGGATT
Organism: Cytobacillus suaedae; assembly: GCA_014960805.1. Classification (GTDB taxonomy): domain Bacteria; phylum Bacillota; class Bacilli; order Bacillales; family Bacillaceae_L; genus Bacillus_BV; species Bacillus_BV suaedae. The sequence continues at coordinate 1,544,380 of CP063163.1, forward strand.
ATCTCACACGTCATTTTGATTGGAAGTTTCTATTATTTTGGTTATCATACAGGTGCCAAAATGTAGAGATTAGGGTGTTGATCCAAGTGGGGATCAACACTCTTTTTTTCTTAAGTTCAGAAAAGAAAATGATCTCGTGAAACTTGTATTATGCTATTACTCTCTCATTCCTCCTGCTTCGCGTGAAGTCATGGCACCTTGACCTTCACTAACATCTTTTTGAATTTCTTGTTTGACTTTTTGTGCATCAGTTCCCGCATATTCTGGTTGCATAATCGAATTAACATTTTCTTTAGTTTGTTGATTTTTCATATAATTCCTCCTCAAAGTATCGTTTATCAAACTTAGTATTTACAAAGAAACTTGTTTTAAATACTTTGCTTAAAGGGGTTTTCTGGTATCAGGAATATGTAGAAAACCTAAATAGAGGGTAGTCAGAAGGATTAATAACTACTTGTGTTGAAATTACAAGAGTGAACATTTTTATAAACAGAGGTGGATTCTTCTGTGTGGAATATTATTGCGTAAATAAGGGGATCAAAACATATGATTTTGTCAGATTTAACGTATGAACAATATCAAACTTTAAATGAGGATAATGGCTTTTGGGAGAGTAAGATGATTGGTATTCGTCAACAAGAAAACTTACCTGAAGGAAGCTTGACACGTTTTTCATACGGTTCAAACATTGTTTATAGCTATAAAGGTGAGCTAGTCATCAAACTATATCCTAGTTATTTTAAAAATGAATTTAAACGTGAAATTGAAGTGTTGAAAAATATTGAAAACGAGATAACATTTGTTGAAATACCAAGGATACACTCGGTTGGTTCATATGAAGGCTGGGACTACCTTATCATGAATGAACTAAAAGGAGCGCTATTAATTGATTTGTGGGATCAACTTACAATTGAAGAAAAGAATGAATGTAGTAAAGATTTAGGGAAAGTCATCCATGAATTTCATTCTATCCCGACTGACACTTTTAAAACGATAGATGTAGATTGGCAGTCATTTATAAAAAATCAATATCTAACTATGGTTGATAACCAAAAAAAGTCGAAGTTACCTCAGAAGTTTTTTAATGATTTAGAAGACTATGTGGATGAGTCGTATATAAATTACCATCCTACACTAAGGTTGTTAACTGGTGAGTATACACCATTTAATCTCTTATTTAATGAAAAGAATCATAATTGGAAGTTAACAGGAGTAATCGATTTTGCTGATTGCTTTTTAGGCGATTCAGAATATGATTTACTTGGCCCCATCCTTTTTATGTTTAACGGTAATAAAGAGTTTACGACGTCATTTTTACTAAGTTATGGCTATAGAGTAGAAGAGCTTAATGATTCGCTTCGAAAAAAGCTCATGATTTATACACTCCTCCATCGTTTCAGCAACATAGAGTACTATATTTCAAGAAATCCTGAAGCAAATAATTGTGATAGCATTGAGGAATTATCAAGACAACTCTTTGCATTTTAAGGAGGATGAAAGATGTTAATGGAACTAAAACCAATTGCCTTTATTCAAAATCCTAGGAAGATTCCAGAGGATGATAATTGGGGAGATATTGACTCTATTATTACATTGGCAGATAACGTACCTGTAGAGAGTCTTGCCGGAATAGAACTTTTTTCTCATGCTGAAATTATTTATTACTTTCATTTAGTAGATGTTGAAAAAATAGAATATGGTGCCAGACATCCAAGGAATAATGAATCGTTACCTAAAATGGGTATTTTTGCACAAAGAGGGAAGAACAGACCTAATCGTTTAGGTGTGACCACTGTAAAAATTATTAAACGTGAAGGAAACGCTCTCTATGTGAACGGGTTGGATGCCATTGACGGTACCCCAGTAGTTGACATTAAACCTGTTATGAAGGAATTTTTACCAAGGGAATCAGTAGAGCAACCTGCATGGGTATCAGAAATCATGAAAAATTATTGGTGAAAAGGATGTTAAGGTAAGTGATTATTAGACTTGCAAGCTTAGCTGACTGGAAAAGTGTGAAGGATATACTGGATAAGACAACCTTAGATTTACATAAAAAGGGGATAAACCAATGGGACTATCCTTGGGATTCAATTAAAATCAAGAATGACATTGAAAGTAGCATTGTATATATAATAGTAGTTAAAGATAAGGCGATTGGCACTTTTTGTATAAAAGTCATAGATACTTTAAGTGATTTTCCTATTCACCCAAGAAGTAGATACCTCTGCCAAATAGCCATTTTACCTGAATATCAAGGACAAGGTATCGGTTCATCAATAGCGGGTTTTGCCTGTTCTTATGCAGATGAAAAAAATATGACAATGTACTTAGATTGTTGGGCAGGTAATCAAAAATTGAAAAGTTTTTATTTTAATCATGGTTTTTCGTATCTAGGAGATTATACAGAAGAGGATTATTTCATAAGTATTTTTAAATATAACTAGTTTGAGTGGTTGCATGAAGTGATCGTTAGATAACAGAATCTACAATGAATAATGAACAGGTACTAATCAAATGAGATTAGTACCTTTTTTTGGTTATCATTTCCTATAAATTTATTTCATATATCGAAGAAATTTTTAGGTAGAAAACTGTCGATTTGTGTTATATTTTAGTATAGGACTTTATTACTTACTTAGTTATAAAATGAGGGATTAACATGGCAATAGATTTATTGAACAACCTGGCGATTACAGCAGCACTTTTATTTATAGCGGGGAAGTTTTTCGAGAATAGACCACTTACTTTACAGGCTACACTAAAATCTAGATTGTATGGTGGACTATGGGCGGGAATTTTAGGTTCATTATTAATGTTAAGCACGATACAAGTAACAGAAACAGCTATCGTAGACTTAAGGCATTTAGCCATAGTTGTTGTTGCGGTTTATGGTGGTCCAGTTTCAGCTATAGTAGCAGGACTTATTATTGGTGCGATGAGAATACTTTTGTTTGGGGTAAATAATGCATCTATTGTAGGGTGTTCTATTGCCATTCTTATGGGTGGGGTTATTGGTTTTATTGCTACATTTGACATGCGCAAAAAATATAAATACTTTTTAATGAACAGTGCCTTTGTGACTACTAATTCAATAGCATTAATTATAGTTGTAGGTAATCCGTCTATTTCTTATAAGACATTATTATATTATGTACCAATTTCAATTATTGGTGGCCTGTTTTCATATTCCATCGCTGAATACATTCGAAAATCGAACGTAAATCAACGTAACATGAAATATTATAAATTAATGGCCGATAATTCAACCGATTTAATATCCACACACAATTTGGATGGGACCTTTAAATTTTTATCTCCTTCTTGTAAAACAATACTAGGTTATGAACCTAAAGAACTAATTGGCAAAAATCCCTATGATTTTCACGTAGAGGAAGATATGAAAAAGGTTATTGAATCTCACGAAACTGTAAGTAATTCGTCAGATTCGTACACTGTGGAATATCGTTTTAAACGAAAAGATGGTTCTCTCATTTGGTTGGAAACCACTTCACGACAAATGGCAGATTCTCCAAGTTCATCTAAAGAATTCATTTGTGTTTCTAGGAATATAACAGAACGAAAGGTTATAGAGGATGCTTTTAAACAAAGTAAGGACAGCTATAGTAATTTAGTTAAATATATGCCTGATCCAATGATTGTTCACAAAGATAACAAAATAATATTTGCTAATGAACAAGCCAGTAAATTAGGAAAATATTCAGTTGATGAGTTGCTCGGTATGTCAATTTTTGATTTTGTTGAACCTGAATATCATCCAATTATATTAGATCAGTTAAAGAATTTATATAATGAAAAGAATGAAGGAAGTACGTTAGAATTTAAAATCAAAACATCAACAAACCGTTATTTAGATATTGAGTCAACTAGTAAATACATCCGTTACAATAATAAGGGTGCAATACAGGTAATTTATCGAGATGTAACTGTTCGGAAAATGCTAGAACGAGAATTAAATGAAACACTTGAACGTTTTCAATTTATCATGGATAATTCGAAAGATGTAATCACGATATTAGAAGGTGACGGTGTTGTCAGGTACATTTCACCAGCTTGTGAAAAGCTGTTTGGATATACAACAGAAGAATTTATTGGTAAGAATGTTTTTAAATATATTCATCCAGAGGACGTTGGGGAGATAATAAATCTTCATGAACAATTTCAAAACTTTGAAAAAGAGTTTGTTTCAATCACTTATCGATATCAGACAAAAAGTAATGAATATATTTGGCTGGAAACGGTTGCAAAAGCTGTTCGAAACGGAAATAACTTGGAGAGTATCTTGCTTATTACAAGAGACATAACGAGTCGAAAAGAACAAGCCATTGCACTTGAGGAATCCAATCAATTATTACAGAAACTATCAATGATGGATGGATTAACAGAAATCCCAAATAGACGCTATTTTGATACAAAGCTTACGGAGGAATGGAATAATAGTAAAAGAGCAGGTATTCCATTAACTGTCATTTTATTAGATATTGATTATTTTAAAAGATATAATGATGAATATGGCCACTTAGTAGGCGATGATTGTTTAAGAAGAGTAGCAAGCTTATTAAATAACACATTGAAAAGGCCAAGAGATTTTGTCGCTAGGTATGGTGGAGAGGAATTCATTGTTATCCTCCCTGAAACAGATGCTGATGGCGCAATGACCGTGGCTGAACACTTAAGAAGCAATATTAGAGCAGAAAACATACCTCATATCCAATCCAAAATTGATCGTTATATAACTGTAAGTCTTGGTTGTGCTACATTTATTCCGACTGATAGGGATACACCTGACGAATTGGTGGAAATGGCTGACAAAGCCTTATACAAATCAAAAGAATCCGGAAGAAATTGCGTTACTCAATTTATAGAGCACTCGAAAATAGGAGTATAAAAGGTAAAAGGAGCAAGAGACCAAGCCGTAGTGTTTTTGGTCTCTTTATTCTATCCAGATCAATTATGGAGGCAATAATTATGCAGGAAGTAAAAAGAATTGGAAATTCATTTTGGTATATGACACCCGTTTCAGAGACAGACAGACCAATTTTAGGAATGGTAGTGGGGAAAGAGCGGACTTTGATGATAGATGCTGGGAATTCAGAGGGACATGCAAACTTGTTTTTAGAGATGTTAAAAGAACATAATCTATCAACGCCCGACATGGTGGTAATTACACATTGGCATTGGGACCATATTTTTGGCCTCTCTGCATTAAAGAACGTGCTATCTATATCCTCTTTTGAGACAAAAAAAGAAATGGATAAACTTTCCTCATACGAATGGACAGACGTGGCTTTGGATGAGCGAGTGAAAGAAGGCATAGAAATAGAGTTTTGTGCTACTTGTATAAAAAAAGAATTTGGTGAGGAAAGGAATATCCATATTCAATTACCTTCTTTAACATTTGATAGTCAACTTGAAATAAACCTGGGTGATGTGACCTGTATGTTGAAACATGTAGGAGGAGACCACTCACAAGATTCTGTTGTCGTTTATATTAAGGAGGAAAAAATATTATTTTTAAGTGACAGTATTTATCCAGATATCTTTTCTCCAAAGAGAAATTACACTTCTAAACGAACGTTAGCATTAATTCAAGAATTGGAAGCATTTGACGCAGAGACTTACATTCTTTCACATTGGAAACCTATTAATAGAAGTGAATTTTTGCAAGAAATTCAAATGTTAAAAACCATAGGAATTTATACTGAAAAGTATCATGGTGATGCAGAGAAAATAAAGTTAGCGTATAAACAATCCATGGATAGAGAGCTAAATGAAGATGAGTTAGAAACAATTGAGTATTTTATAAACGGTTATGAAATGGTTGAAAAGTAATCCAATTTGCATCTCTAAAATTATGGATTTGCGTTTTAGTCTATTTCCCTAAAACGTATATTTTAACTTTAGTTTTGTCCTGTACTTTATATTATCCTCCTTCATATGTTTATTAAATAAACGTATTAGGGAGGACTTAATTATGGAACTAAATGAATTTAGTTTTTGGAAGCAAAATATGTATGAGCATACGATTATTTTGTATGATACCCTTTCACCCATGGAACCAGAGGCGCAGAAAATGGCACGACACTATATCCATCTGTTTAAAAAGTATGTCGATACCCTTACGGTCGCTGATAAGCAGGAGTTTATACATGATGTCTATTCTTTACAACATTTTATTATTCAGTTGCTGAGAACACAAGTTACCACTGGGCTGAAAATATTGTTAACGCCGACGTTTCTAAGTCACCTCATTACTGAATCTACCGTTGCTATTCAAACGGTGTCAAACGAAGTTGATTCATCTTCCATAGCTCCACATTTAATTTGGTTGCCAGTCTTGTCTGGTGATGCGTTTACCATTCAAGGGGCACTCGATAGTCTAGAACGATCACTCGTTACAAAATATCTCGATTTTTCAGACATGTTTGAAAAGCAATACGTTTTTGCCATAGAACTTTGTGGAATTATGAGAACAGGAGTACGTGATTTTCCGGCATTATTGAAATTTAAAGACGATACGATACGCATTGTTAGAGAATTTATCGAAGCATTGAATCACTTGGAAATACTAGAGGCGCAGAACTCTATCCTAGATAAATTACCACTTTTCTTTGTTCAGCATATTAAAAGAGAAGCAGAATATTATTTGAATACAATAGCACCGACTAGTTAGGGTGCTCGAGGTCGACTCAAAAAATTATTGAGTCGGCCTTTTTTAGTTGGTAAATCTTTTTTTATACTTCAAACAGGAATTTGTTAACAAAAGAATTACTCTTAAGACTGTAAAAGAAAAAAATCAATAAATTTAAGATATAGAATCCCAGATAATGTTGATATATTTGGGTTTTTTGTTTGGAATTTATTATTAAAAAATGTTCCTATCATCAAGGAACATCCATATATATAGATTAAAAGTCTAACAGGAGTAGATATACATGGATAAACAAAATAGTCGGTTTAGATGGGTTGTATTTGCTTCTGTCTTGTTTACTTATATTTTAATGTCGAGTCAACGAACAGCTCCGGGGTTGATTACTGACCAAGTCATGCTTGATTTTAGTGTTACTGCAACAACCATAGGGTTACTTACAAGCATTCAATTCTTTGTATACACAGGCCTACAAATTCCAATGGGGTTACTGGCTGATCGCTTTGGTCCTAATTTTTTTCTAATTATAGGTGCGTTCCTTACTGGTATCGGTACGATCATTTACAGTCTTGGAACACATGAGTTAGTTCTTTTTGTTGCAAGAATTTTAACTGGAATTGGAGATGCGACAATCTGGGTCAATATGGTGTTAATTCTAAGCCTATGGTTCAATGCAAAGGAATTCACACGGCTAATTGGGGTAGCAGCAATGACAGGAAGTCTTGGCTTCATTTTGGCTACATTTCCATTTGCTATATTGATTGCCAAATTGGGGTGGAGAGTAGCGTTTTTTTCTATAGGACTACTGCTTTGTTTATGTGGCTTACTCCTTTATATTGTACTTGTGAAAAAGCCAAATCAACCGGTTTTTAGTAAACTTGAAATACAGCGTGAAAAGACATTCGTGTTACTGAAAAGAATATTTTCAAATCGGCAGGCATGGGCTTTATTCATGTGTCACTTTGGGATTGTTGGTACGTATGTTGGATTTATTAGTTCCTGGGGAGTTCCTTATGGGATGACGGTTTATGGAATGACCAGGTCAGATGCCAGTCTTCTAATCATGCTGGGCTTAATCGGTGCTCTTATTGGTGCCCCTTTAGCAGGCTGGATTTCCAGTCGGTTAGAGATGATTAAAAGGCCTTACATTGTTGTTCATCTCTTACTATTATTTAGTTGGTCAATCTTTCTGTTTTTTTTCGGAAACCCACCATTTGTTTTATTAATAACCCTTTTCTTTATTATTGGGGTTTCATATGGGGCAAATGCCTTAACATTTGCTGCAGTACGCCAATCTTTCCCTATAAAAGAGTCAGGCATCGTATCAGGGTTTGCTAATACAGGTGGGTTCTTAAGCGCAGTATTACTGCCAAGCTTCTTTGGGAAAGTTCTAGATTTTTTCGAGGTATCAGGGAATTTAAATGCTGGATACCACTACGGCTTCATCATCCCAGTGATTTTCTCCATAGTAGGCTTGATTGGAGTGTTATTAATTAAAGATAAATGGGAGGTACAAGAGGGATAACTATCTATTAAATTTTTTTAGTCATGGGAGCAAGTAGATTTAAATAGTTATAGAACTCACTGTATAGAAAATGGAATACCGTAACCGTAAGAAGGAATTGTGTCTCTGCATGTTGAAGTAAAGAAGCAAATAAATCAAAAAAGATACCAGGAGATATAAATATGAATAAACTTGTAAATGAGAATTTAATAAAATTTGCAGAAAAACTTCAACTTCCTGAAAGAATAGTGGACACAGAGGATATTCCGTGGATTCCTTTTGACGAAAATGCACCATGCCACTTTAAACCGATTCGGTTTGATTTTACAACCGGAGCATGGACCTATCTATTTAAAATAAAAAGCAATCAAGTTTTAACTCGACATAGACATACTGGTGGAAGTGTAATCGGGTTTAATCTGAAGGGATGTTGGAGATATGCAGAAAGAGAGTGGACAGCACAACCAGGTACCTTTGTATTTGAACCACCAGGAGATATACATACGCTGATTACGGAGGAAGAAGAAGTTATTACTTTATTTATCTTAGGAGGGTCTCCTCAGTATTTTGACGAGGAAGACAATGTGATTGGTCAAGATGATATATTTTCGGTATATAAACGATATTGTGATTATTGTACTGAACAAGGAATCCTACTACGTGAAGATTTGATTTATTAGTATAAAAAAAGCATAGAAAGTTAGCTATAGACGATAAAGTAAAAAGGTCTGGCCCCGAAGACAAGGGAAAAACCTTTTTGCTTTAAGACCATGTAAAGGGTAAATAAAAATCTTTCCTTCAAAAACATGTGCAGAAGGAGGCCGCAGTAAAAGTATGCGTAACTATCGTTTCATTATGTTTAGTTTCATTCCCCATCCTTTTGCCTCAATTAACTAGTATTAGTTAAACGACTACTTTCTTCTTATTAAATTAGGAGGTCCGGTGGGATATCCGTGAGCATTTAAGTAAGAAAATATTTCCACTTGTATTTAATCATATAAAGGGTATATAATAAGTTTTGTTCTTAAAAAGTCTGGTGATTAAGGCGAAGAGGTCACACCCGTTCCCATGCCGAACACGGAAGTTAAGCTCTTCAGCGCCGATGGTAGTTGGGGGTTTCCCCCTGTGAGAGTAGGACGTCGCCAGGCTTTTACCAACTATTGTAACTTCGTAGAAGTTGACAATAAAATGAATAGATGGTAAGATAAGTTGTGTTGCCTGATACACATTGGATTCAACACTTTTTTAATCTAAAGTTACTTCACGGAAGTTGACTTTTGAGAATTGGTGTGATAGAATAAATGATGTTGCTTAACGAGGCAAACAAGTTAAAAATAGTGATTGACATGAGATTATAATTTTGATAAATTATGATTCTGTCCCAAAAAAAGTTCTTTGAAAACTGAACACAACACAAGCGTCAATGTTTGTTTTAAAAATTGTTTTAGCATGAGCTAATCAACTCTATTGGAGAGTTTGATCCTGGCTCAGGACGAACGCTGGCGGCGTGCCTAATACATGCAAGTCGAGCGGTTTTTAGGAAGCTTGCTTCCTAAGAATAGCGGCGGACGGGTGAGTAACACGTGGGCAACCTACCTATAAGACTGGGATAACTTCGGGAAACCGGAGCTAATACCGGATAATATAAGAGATTACATGATCTTTTATTGAAAGATGGCTATTAGCTATCACTTATAGATGGGCCCGCGGCGCATTAGCTAGTTGGTGAGGTAACGGCTCACCAAGGCGACGATGCGTAGCCGACCTGAGAGGGTGATCGGTCACACTGGGACTGAGACACGGCCCAGACTCCTACGGGAGGCAGCAGTAGGGAATCTTCCGCAATGGACGAAAGTCTGACGGAGCAACGCCGCGTGAGTGATGAAGGCCTTCGGGTCGTAAAACTCTGTTGTTAGGGAAGAACAAGTATCGTTCGAATAGGGCGGTACCTTGACGGTACCTAACCAGAAAGCCACGGCTAACTACGTGCCAGCAGCCGCGGTAATACGTAGGTGGCAAGCGTTGTCCGGAATTATTGGGCGTAAAGCGCGCGCAGGTGGTCCTTTAAGTCTGATGTGAAAGCCCACGGCTCAACCGTGGAGGGTCATTGGAAACTGGGGGACTTGAGTACAGAAGAGGAAAGTGGAATTCCACGTGTAGCGGTGAAATGCGTAGAGATGTGGAGGAACACCAGTGGCGAAGGCGACTTTCTGGTCTGTAACTGACACTGAGGCGCGAAAGCGTGGGGAGCGAACAGGATTAGATACCCTGGTAGTCCACGCCGTAAACGATGAGTGCTAAGTGTTAGAGGGTTTCCGCCCTTTAGTGCTGCAGCTAACGCATTAAGCACTCCGCCTGGGGAGTACGGTCGCAAGACTGAAACTCAAAGGAATTGACGGGGGCCCGCACAAGCGGTGGAGCATGTGGTTTAATTCGAAGCAACGCGAAGAACCTTACCAGGTCTTGACATCCTCTGACAACTCTAGAGATAGAGCGTTTCCCTTCGGGGAACAGAGTGACAGGTGGTGCATGGTTGTCGTCAGCTCGTGTCGTGAGATGTTGGGTTAAGTCCCGCAACGAGCGCAACCCTTGATCTTAGTTGCCAGCATTCAGTTGGGCACTCTAAGGTGACTGCCGGTGACAAACCGGAGGAAGGTGGGGATGACGTCAAATCATCATGCCCCTTATGACCTGGGCTACACACGTGCTACAATGGATGGTACAAAGGGCAGCAAAACCGCGAGGTTGAGCGAATCCCATAAAACCATTCTCAGTTCGGATTGCAGGCTGCAACTCGCCTGCATGAAGCTGGAATCGCTAGTAATCGCGGATCAGCATGCCGCGGTGAATACGTTCCCGGGCCTTGTACACACCGCCCGTCACACCACGAGAGTTTGTAACACCCGAAGTCGGTGGGGTAACCGTAAGGAGCCAGCCGCCTAAGGTGGGACAGATGATTGGGGTGAAGTCGTAACAAGGTAGCCGTATCGGAAGGTGCGGCTGGATCACCTCCTTTCTAAGGAAACTGAAGTACGATGTACTTCATAAGAAGACGCTTTGTGTTGTGGTCAGTTTTGAAGGAACTTAAAAAACCTTCAAAAGAAGATGATAAGCCTTCGGCTTACATCCAATTGTTCCTTGAAAACTAGATAACGTAACAAGACATTCAATGTAAGAAATGTGTAAAGTTCTTTCTTCTTTATATGAGAAAGAGAAACTTTCTAATGAAACAAAAAAGCTAACGCTTTTTTCTTGGTTAAGTTAGAAAGGGCGCACGGTGGATGCCTTGGCACTAGGAGCCGATGAAGGACGGGACTAACACCGATATGCTTCGGGGAGCTGTAAGTAAGCCCTGATCCGAAGATTTCCGAATGGGGAAACCCACTACTCGTAATGGAGTAGTATCGATACCTGAATAAATAGGGTATATGAAGGCATACCCGGGGAACTGAAACATCTAAGTACCCGGAGGAAGAGAAAGCAAACGCGATTTCCTGAGTAGCGGCGAGCGAAACGGAATATAGCCCAAACCAAGAGGCTTGCCTCTTGGGGTTGTAGGACACTCTATATGGAGTTACAAAGGAACGGGGTAGACGAAGCGATCTGGAAAGATCCGTCGTAGAAGGTAACAACCCTGTAGTCGAAACTTCGTTCCCTCTTGAGTGGATCCTGAGTACGGCGGGACACGAGAAATCCCGTCGGAAGCAGGGAGGACCATCTCCCAAGGCTAAATACTCCCTAGTGACCGATAGTGAACCAGTACCGTGAGGGAAAGGTGAAAAGCACCCCGGAAGGGGAGTGAAAAAGATCCTGAAACCGTGTGCCTACAAGTAGTCAGAGCCCGTTAATGGGTGATGGCGTGCCTTTTGTAGAATGAACCGGCGAGTTACGATCCCGTGCAAGGTTAAGTCGAAGAGACGGAGCCGCAGCGAAAGCGAGTCTGAATAGGGCGCATTAGTACGTGGTCGTAGACCCGAAACCAGGTGATCTACCCATGTCCAGGGTGAAGTTCAGGTAACACTGAATGGAGGCCCGAACCCACGCACGTTGAAAAGTGCGGGGATGAGGTGTGGGTAGCGGAGAAATTCCAATCGAACTTGGAGATAGCTGGTTCTCTCCGAAATAGCTTTAGGGCTAGCCTCATGTGTAAGAATCTTGGAGGTAGAGCACTGATTGGACTAGGGGCCCTCATCGGGTTACCGAATTCAGTCAAACTCCGAATGCCAAAGATTTATCCATGGGAGTCAGACTGCGAGTGATAAGATCCGTAGTCAAGAGGGAAACAGCCCAGACCACCAGCTAAGGTCCCAAAGTATACGTTAAGTGGCAAAGGATGTGGAGTTGCTTAGACAACCAGGATGTTGGCTTAGAAGCAGCCACCATTTAAAGAGTGCGTAATAGCTCACTGGTCGAGTGACTCTGCGCCGAAAATGTAACGGGGCTAAACGTATCACCGAAGCTGTGGATTGTTCTTACGAACAATGGTAGGAGAGCGTTCTAAGTGCAGCGAAGTCAGACCGTAAGGACTGGTGGAGCGCTTAGAAGTGAGAATGCCGGTATGAGTAGCGAAAGACAAGTGAGAATCTTGTCCACCGAATGCCTAAGGTTTCCTGAGGAAGGCTCGTCCGCTCAGGGTAAGTCGGGACCTAAGCCGAGGCTGAAAAGCGTAGGCGATGGACAACAGGTTGAAATTCCTGTACCACCTCCTCACCGTTTGAGCAATGGGGGGACGCAGAAGGATAGGGTAAGCGCGCTGATGGATATGCGCGTCCAAGCAGTAAGGCTGGAAAGTAGGCAAATCCGCTTTCCGTAAGGCTGAGCTGTGATGGCGAGGGAAATAAAGTACCGAAGTTCCTGATTTCACACTGCCAAGAAAAGCCTCTAGCGAGGTGAGAGGTGCCCGTACCGCAAACCGACACAGGTAGGCGAGGAGAGAATCCTAAGGTGATCGAGAGAACTCTCGTTAAGGAACTCGGCAAAATGACCCCGTAACTTCGGGAGAAGGGGTGCTTTTTAGGGTTAATAGCCCAGAAAAGCCGCAGTGAATAGGCCCAGGCGACTGTTTAGCAAAAACACAGGTCTCTGCGAAACCGCAAGGTGAAGTATAGGGGCTGACACCTGCCCGGTGCTGGAAGGTTAAGAGGAGGGGTTATCGCAAGAGAAGCTCTGAATCGAAGCCCCAGTAAACGGCGGCCGTAACTATAACGGTCCTAAGGTAGCGAAATTCCTTGTCGGGTAAGTTCCGACCCGCACGAAAGGTGTAACGATCTGGGCACTGTCTCAACGAGAGACTCGGTGAAATTATAGTACCTGTGAAGATGCAGGTTACCCGCGACAGGACGGAAAGACCCCGTGGAGCTTTACTGCAGCCTGATATTGAATTTTGGTACAGCTTGTACAGGATAGGTAGGAGCCGTAGAAGCCGGAGCGCCAGCTTCGGTGGAGGCATTGGTGGGATACTACCCTGGCTGTATTGAAATTCTAACCCTCATGCGTGATCCGCATGGGAGACAGTGTCAGGTGGGCAGTTTGACTGGGGCGGTCGCCTCCTAAAATGTAACGGAGGCGCCCAAAGGTTCCCTCAGAATGGTTGGAAATCATTCGCAGAGTGTAAAGGCACAAGGGAGCTTGACTGCGAGACCTACAAGTCGAGCAGGGACGAAAGTCGGGCTTAGTGATCCGGTGGTTCCGCATGGAAGGGCCATCGCTCAACGGATAAAAGCTACCCCGGGGATAACAGGCTTATCTCCCCCAAGAGTCCACATCGACGGGGAGGTTTGGCACCTCGATGTCGGCTCATCGCATCCTGGGGCTGTAGTCGGTCCCAAGGGTTGGGCTGTTCGCCCATTAAAGCGGTACGCGAGCTGGGTTCAGAACGTCGTGAGACAGTTCGGTCCCTATCCGTCGTGGGCGTAGGAAATTTGAGAGGAGCTGTCCTTAGTACGAGAGGACCGGGATGGACACACCGCTGGTGTACCAGTTGTTCTGCCAAGGGCATCGCTGGGTAGCTATGTGTGGAAGGGATAAGTGCTGAAAGCATCTAAGCATGAAGCCCCCCTCAAGATGAGATTTCCCATAGCGCAAGCTAGTAAGAACCCTGAAAGATGATCAGGTTGATAGGTCAGAGGTGGAAGCGCGGTGACGTGTGGAGCTGACTGATACTAATCGTTCGAGGACTTAACCACAAAATACTTACAAAATGTCTTAGTTACGTTATCTAGTTTTGAAGGAACAAATTTCTAGTTGAAATTGTTTCTTTATATAGTAGAATAAAAGTCTGGTGATTAAGGCGAAGAGGTCACACCCGTTCCCATGCCGAACACGGAAGTTAAGCTCTTCAGCGCCGATGGTAGTTGGGGGTTTCCCCCCTGTGAGAGTAGGACGTCGCCAGGCTTTTACCTAGTAAAAATGATTTACTTGAGTAAAAGAAAATAGTTTTACCAACTATTACAACTTCGTAGAAGTTGACAATGAAATGAATAGATGGTAAGATAAGTTGTGTTGCCTGATACACATTGGATTCAACACTTTTTTTAATCTAAAGTTACTTCACGGAAGTTGACTTTTAAGAATTAGTGTGATAGAATAAATGATGTTGCTTAACAAGGCAAACAAGTTAAAAATAGTGATTGACATGAGATTATAATTTTGATAAATTATGATTCTGTCCCAAAAAAAGTTCTTTGAAAACTGAACACAACACAAGCGTCAATGTTTGTTTTAAAAATTGTTTTAGCTATGAGCTAATCAACTCTATTGGAGAGTTTGATCCTGGCTCAGGACGAACGCTGGCGGCGTGCCTAATACATGCAAGTCGAGCGGTTTTTAGGAAGCTTGCTTCCTAAGAATAGCGGCGGACGGGTGAGTAACACGTGGGCAACCTACCTATAAGACTGGGATAACTTCGGGAAACCGGAGCTAATACCGGATAATATAAGAGATTACATGATCTTTTATTGAAAGATGGCTTTTAGCTATCACTTATAGATGGGCCCGCGGCGCATTAGCTAGTTGGTGAGGTAACGGCTCACCAAGGCGACGATGCGTAGCCGACCTGAGAGGGTGATCGGCCACACTGGGACTGAGACACGGCCCAGACTCCTACGGGAGGCAGCAGTAGGGAATCTTCCGCAATGGACGAAAGTCTGACGGAGCAACGCCGCGTGAGTGATGAAGGCCTTCGGGTCGTAAAACTCTGTTGTTAGGGAAGAACAAGTATCGTTCGAATAGGGCGGTACCTTGACGGTACCTAACCAGAAAGCCACGGCTAACTACGTGCCAGCAGCCGCGGTAATACGTAGGTGGCAAGCGTTGTCCGGAATTATTGGGCGTAAAGCGCGCGCAGGTGGTCCTTTAAGTCTGATGTGAAAGCCCACGGCTCAACCGTGGAGGGTCATTGGAAACTGGGGGACTTGAGTACAGAAGAGGAAAGTGGAATTCCACGTGTAGCGGTGAAATGCGTAGAGATGTGGAGGAACACCAGTGGCGAAGGCGACTTTCTGGTCTGTAACTGACACTGAGGCGCGAAAGCGTGGGGAGCGAACAGGATTAGATACCCTGGTAGTCCACGCCGTAAACGATGAGTGCTAAGTGTTAGAGGGTTTCCGCCCTTTAGTGCTGCAGCTAACGCATTAAGCACTCCGCCTGGGGAGTACGGTCGCAAGACTGAAACTCAAAGGAATTGACGGGGGCCCGCACAAGCGGTGGAGCATGTGGTTTAATTCGAAGCAACGCGAAGAACCTTACCAGGTCTTGACATCCTCTGACAACTCTAGAGATAGAGCGTTTCCCTTCGGGGAACAGAGTGACAGGTGGTGCATGGTTGTCGTCAGCTCGTGTCGTGAGATGTTGGGTTAAGTCCCGCAACGAGCGCAACCCTTGATCTTAGTTGCCAGCATTCAGTTGGGCACTCTAAGGTGACTGCCGGTGACAAACCGGAGGAAGGTGGGGATGACGTCAAATCATCATGCCCCTTATGACCTGGGCTACACACGTGCTACAATGGATGGTACAAAGGGCAGCAAAACCGCGAGGTTGAGCGAATCCCATAAAACCATTCTCAGTTCGGATTGCAGGCTGCAACTCGCCTGCATGAAGCTGGAATCGCTAGTAATCGCGGATCAGCATGCCGCGGTGAATACGTTCCCGGGCCTTGTACACACCGCCCGTCACACCACGAGAGTTTGTAACACCCGAAGTCGGTGGGGTAACCGTAAGGAGCCAGCCGCCTAAGGTGGGACAGATGATTGGGGTGAAGTCGTAACAAGGTAGCCGTATCGGAAGGTGCGGCTGGATCACCTCCTTTCTAAGGAAACTGAAGTACGATGTACTTCATAAGAAGACGCTTTGTGTTGTGGTCAGTTTTGAAGGAACTTAAAAAACCTTCAAAAGGAAGATGATAAGCCTTCGGCTTACATCCAATTGTTCCTTGAAAACTAGATAACGTAACAAGACATTCAATGTAAGAAATGTGTAAAGTTCTTTCTTCTTTATATGAGAAAGAGAAACTTTCTAATGAAACAAAATAGCTAACGCTTTTTTCTTGGTTAAGTTAGAAAGGGCGCACGGTGGATGCCTTGGCACTAGGAGCCGATGAAGGACGGGACTAACACCGATATGCTTCGGGGAGCTGTAAGTAAGCCCTGATCCGAAGATTTCCGAATGGGGAAACCCACTACTCGTAATGGAGTAGTATCGATACCTGAATAAATAGGGTATATGAAGGCATACCCGGGGAACTGAAACATCTAAGTACCCGGAGGAAGAGAAAGCAAACGCGATTTCCTGAGTAGCGGCGAGCGAAACGGAATATAGCCCAAACCAAGAGGCTTGCCTCTTGGGGTTGTAGGACACTCTATATGGAGTTACAAAGGAACGGGGTAGACGAAGCGATCTGGAAAGATCCGTCGTAGAAGGTAACAACCCTGTAGTCGAAACTTCGTTCCCTCTTGAGTGGATCCTGAGTACGGCGGGACACGAGAAATCCCGTCGGAAGCAGGGAGGACCATCTCCCAAGGCTAAATACTCCCTAGTGACCGATAGTGAACCAGTACCGTGAGGGAAAGGTGAAAAGCACCCCGGAAGGGGAGTGAAAAAGATCCTGAAACCGTGTGCCTACAAGTAGTCAGAGCCCGTTAATGGGTGATGGCGTGCCTTTTGTAGAATGAACCGGCGAGTTACGATCCCGTGCAAGGTTAAGTCGAAGAGACGGAGCCGCAGCGAAAGCGAGTCTGAATAGGGCGCATTAGTACGTGGTCGTAGACCCGAAACCAGGTGATCTACCCATGTCCAGGGTGAAGTTCAGGTAACACTGAATGGAGGCCCGAACCCACGCACGTTGAAAAGTGCGGGGATGAGGTGTGGGTAGCGGAGAAATTCCAATCGAACTTGGAGATAGCTGGTTCTCTCCGAAATAGCTTTAGGGCTAGCCTCATGTGTAAGAATCTTGGAGGTAGAGCACTGATTGGACTAGGGGCCCTCATCGGGTTACCGAATTCAGTCAAACTCCGAATGCCAAAGATTTATCCATGGGAGTCAGACTGCGAGTGATAAGATCCGTAGTCAAGAGGGAAACAGCCCAGACCACCAGCTAAGGTCCCAAAGTATACGTTAAGTGGCAAAGGATGTGGAGTTGCTTAGACAACCAGGATGTTGGCTTAGAAGCAGCCACCATTTAAAGAGTGCGTAATAGCTCACTGGTCGAGTGACTCTGCGCCGAAAATGTAACGGGGCTAAACGTATCACCGAAGCTGTGGATTGTTCTTACGAACAATGGTAGGAGAGCGTTCTAAGTGCAGCGAAGTCAGACCGTAAGGACTGGTGGAGCGCTTAGAAGTGAGAATGCCGGTATGAGTAGCGAAAGACAAGTGAGAATCTTGTCCACCGAATGCCTAAGGTTTCCTGAGGAAGGCTCGTCCGCTCAGGGTAAGTCGGGACCTAAGCCGAGGCTGAAAAGCGTAGGCGATGGACAACAGGTTGAAATTCCTGTACCACCTCCTCACCGTTTGAGCAATGGGGGGACGCAGAAGGATAGGGTAAGCGCGCTGATGGATATGCGCGTCCAAGCAGTAAGGCTGGAAAGTAGGCAAATCCGCTTTCCATAAGGCTGAGCTGTGATGGCGAGGGAAATATAGTACCGAAGTTCCTGATTTCACACTGCCAAGAAAAGCCTCTAGCGAGGTGAGAGGTGCCCGTACCGCAAACCGACACAGGTAGGCGAGGAGAGAATCCTAAGGTGATCGAGAGAACTCTCGTTAAGGAACTCGGCAAAATGACCCCGTAACTTCGGGAGAAGGGGTGCTTTTTAGGGTGAATAGCCCAGAAAAGCCGCAGTGAATAGGCCCAGGCGACTGTTTAGCAAAAACACAGGTCTCTGCGAAACCGCAAGGTGAAGTATAGGGGCTGACACCTGCCCGGTGCTGGAAGGTTAAGAGGAGGGGTTATCGCAAGAGAAGCTCTGAATCGAAGCCCCAGTAAACGGCGGCCGTAACTATAACGGTCCTAAGGTAGCGAAATTCCTTGTCGGGTAAGTTCCGACCCGCACGAAAGGTGTAACGATCTGGGCACTGTCTCAACGAGAGACTCGGTGAAATTATAGTACCTGTGAAGATGCAGGTTACCCGCGACAGGACGGAAAGACCCCGTGGAGCTTTACTGCAGCCTGATATTGAATTTTGGTACAGCTTGTACAGGATAGGTAGGAGCCGTAGAAGCCGGAGCGCCAGCTTCGGTGGAGGCATTGGTGGGATACTACCCTGGCTGTATTGAAATTCTAACCCTCATGCGTGATCCGCATGGGAGACAGTGTCAGGTGGGCAGTTTGACTGGGGCGGTCGCCTCCTAAAATGTAACGGAGGCGCCCAAAGGTTCCCTCAGAATGGTTGGAAATCATTCGCAGAGTGTAAAGGCACAAGGGAGCTTGACTGCGAGACCTACAAGTCGAGCAGGGACGAAAGTCGGGCTTAGTGATCCGGTGGTTCCGCATGGAAGGGCCATCGCTCAACGGATAAAAGCTACCCCGGGGATAACAGGCTTATCTCCCCCAAGAGTCCACATCGACGGGGAGGTTTGGCACCTCGATGTCGGCTCATCGCATCCTGGGGCTGTAGTCGGTCCCAAGGGTTGGGCTGTTCGCCCATTAAAGCGGTACGCGAGCTGGGTTCAGAACGTCGTGAGACAGTTCGGTCCCTATCCGTCGTGGGCGTAGGAAATTTGAGAGGAGCTGTCCTTAGTACGAGAGGACCGGGATGGACACACCGCTGGTGTACCAGTTGTTCTGCCAAGGGCATCGCTGGGTAGCTATGTGTGGAAGGGATAAGTGCTGAAAGCATCTAAGCATGAAGCCCCCCTCAAGATGAGATTTCCCATGGCGCAAGCTAGTAAGAACCCTGAAAGATGATCAGGTTGATAGGTCAGAGGTGGAAGCGCGGTGACGTGTGGAGCTGACTGATACTAATCGTTCGAGGACTTAACCACAAAATACTTACAAAATGTCTTAGTTACGTTATCTAGTTTTGAAGGAACAAATTTCTAGTTGAAATTGTTTCTTTAAATAGTAGAATAAAAGTCTGGTGATTAAGGCGAAGAGGTCACACCCGTTCCCATGCCGAACACGGAAGTTAAGCTCTTCAGCGCCGATGGTAGTTGGGGGTTTCCCCCTGTGAGAGTAGGACGTCGCCAGGCTTTTACCAACTATTACAACTTCGTAGAAGTTGACAATGAAATGAATAGATGGTAAGATAAGTTGTGTTGCCTGATACACATTGGATTCAACACTTTTTTAATCTACAGTTACTTCACAGAAGTTGACTTTCGAGAATTAGTGTGATAGAATAAATGATGTTGCTTAACAAGGCAAACAAGTTAAAAATAGTGATTGACATGAGATTATAATTTTGTTAAATTATGATTCTGTCCCAAAAAAAGTTCTTTGAAAACTGAACACAACACAAGCGTCAATGTTTGTTTTATAATTTGTTTTAGCTATGAGCTAATCAACTCTATTGGAGAGTTTGATCCTGGCTCAGGACGAACGCTGGCGGCGTGCCTAATACATGCAAGTCGAGCGGTTTTTAGGAAGCTTGCTTCCTAAGAATAGCGGCGGACGGGTGAGTAACACGTGGGCAACCTACCTATAAGACTGGGATAACTTCGGGAAACCGGAGCTAATACCGGATAATATAAGAGATTACATGATCTTTTATTGAAAGATGGCTTTTAGCTATCACTTATAGATGGGCCCGCGGCGCATTAGCTAGTTGGTGAGGTAACGGCTCACCAAGGCGACGATGCGTAGCCGACCTGAGAGGGTGATCGGCCACACTGGGACTGAGACACGGCCCAGACTCCTACGGGAGGCAGCAGTAGGGAATCTTCCGCAATGGACGAAAGTCTGACGGAGCAACGCCGCGTGAGTGATGAAGGCCTTCGGGTCGTAAAACTCTGTTGTTAGGGAAGAACAAGTATCGTTCGAATAGGGCGGTACCTTGACGGTACCTAACCAGAAAGCCACGGCTAACTACGTGCCAGCAGCCGCGGTAATACGTAGGTGGCAAGCGTTGTCCGGAATTATTGGGCGTAAAGCGCGCGCAGGTGGTCCTTTAAGTCTGATGTGAAAGCCCACGGCTCAACCGTGGAGGGTCATTGGAAACTGGGGGACTTGAGTACAGAAGAGGAAAGTGGAATTCCACGTGTAGCGGTGAAATGCGTAGAGATGTGGAGGAACACCAGTGGCGAAGGCGACTTTCTGGTCTGTAACTGACACTGAGGCGCGAAAGCGTGGGGAGCGAACAGGATTAGATACCCTGGTAGTCCACGCCGTAAACGATGAGTGCTAAGTGTTAGAGGGTTTCCGCCCTTTAGTGCTGCAGCTAACGCATTAAGCACTCCGCCTGGGGAGTACGGTCGCAAGACTGAAACTCAAAGGAATTGACGGGGGCCCGCACAAGCGGTGGAGCATGTGGTTTAATTCGAAGCAACGCGAAGAACCTTACCAGGTCTTGACATCCTCTGACAACTCTAGAGATAGAGCGTTTCCCTTCGGGGAACAGAGTGACAGGTGGTGCATGGTTGTCGTCAGCTCGTGTCGTGAGATGTTGGGTTAAGTCCCGCAACGAGCGCAACCCTTGATCTTAGTTGCCAGCATTTAGTTGGGCACTCTAAGGTGACTGCCGGTGACAAACCGGAGGAAGGTGGGGATGACGTCAAATCATCATGCCCCTTATGACCTGGGCTACACACGTGCTACAATGGATGGTACAAAGGGCAGCAAAACCGCGAGGTTGAGCGAATCCCATAAAACCATTCTCAGTTCGGATTGCAGGCTGCAACTCGCCTGCATGAAGCTGGAATCGCTAGTAATCGCGGATCAGCATGCCGCGGTGAATACGTTCCCGGGCCTTGTACACACCGCCCGTCACACCACGAGAGTTTGTAACACCCGAAGTCGGTGGGGTAACCGTAAGGAGCCAGCCGCCTAAGGTGGGACAGATGATTGGGGTGAAGTCGTAACAAGGTAGCCGTATCGGAAGGTGCGGCTGGATCACCTCCTTTCTAAGGAAACTGAAGTACGATGTACTTCATAAGAAGACGCTTTGTGTTGTGGTCAGTTTTGAAGGAACTTAAAAAACCTTCAAAAGGAAGATGATAAGCCTTCGGCTTACATCCAATTGTTCCTTGAAAACTAGATAACGTAACAAGACATTCAATGTAAGAAATGTGTAAAGTTCTTTCTTCTTTATATGAGAAAGAGAAACTTTCTAATGAAACAAAAAAGCTAACGCTTTTTTCTTGGTTAAGTTAGAAAGGGCGCACGGTGGATGCCTTGGCACTAGGAGCCGATGAAGGACGGGACTAACACCGATATGCTTCGGGGAGCTGTAAGTAAGCCCTGATCCGAAGATTTCCGAATGGGGAAACCCACTACTCGTAATGGAGTAGTATCGATACCTGAATAAATAGGGTATATGAAGGCATACCCGGGGAACTGAAACATCTAAGTACCCGGAGGAAGAGAAAGCAAACGCGATTTCCTGAGTAGCGGCGAGCGAAACGGAATATAGCCCAAACCAAGAGGCTTGCCTCTTGGGGTTGTAGGACACTCTATATGGAGTTACAAAGGAACGGGGTAGACGAAGCGATCTGGAAAGATCCGTCGTAGAAGGTAACAACCCTGTAGTCGAAACTTCGTTCCCTCTTGAGTGGATCCTGAGTACGGCGGGACACGAGAAATCCCGTCGGAAGCAGGGAGGACCATCTCCCAAGGCTAAATACTCCCTAGTGACCGATAGTGAACCAGTACCGTGAGGGAAAGGTGAAAAGCACCCCGGAAGGGGAGTGAAAAAGATCCTGAAACCGTGTGCCTACAAGTAGTCAGAGCCCGTTAATGGGTGATGGCGTGCCTTTTGTAGAATGAACCGGCGAGTTACGATCCCGTGCAAGGTTAAGTCGAAGAGACGGAGCCGCAGCGAAAGCGAGTCTGAATAGGGCGCATTAGTACGTGGTCGTAGACCCGAAACCAGGTGATCTACCCATGTCCAGGGTGAAGTTCAGGTAACACTGAATGGAGGCCCGAACCCACGCACGTTGAAAAGTGCGGGGATGAGGTGTGGGTAGCGGAGAAATTCCAATCGAACTTGGAGATAGCTGGTTCTCTCCGAAATAGCTTTAGGGCTAGCCTCATGTGTAAGAATCTTGGAGGTAGAGCACTGATTGGACTAGGGGCCCTCATCGGGTTACCGAATTCAGTCAAACTCCGAATGCCAAAGATTTATCCATGGGAGTCAGACTGCGAGTGATAAGATCCGTAGTCAAGAGGGAAACAGCCCAGACCACCAGCTAAGGTCCCAAAGTATACGTTAAGTGGCAAAGGATGTGGAGTTGCTTAGACAACCAGGATGTTGGCTTAGAAGCAGCCACCATTTAAAGAGTGCGTAATAGCTCACTGGTCGAGTGACTCTGCGCCGAAAATGTAACGGGGCTAAACGTATCACCGAAGCTGTGGATTGTTCTTACGAACAATGGTAGGAGAGCGTTCTAAGTGCAGCGAAGTCAGACCGTAAGGACTGGTGGAGCGCTTAGAAGTGAGAATGCCGGTATGAGTAGCGAAAGACAAGTGAGAATCTTGTCCACCGAATGCCTAAGGTTTCCTGAGGAAGGCTCGTCCGCTCAGGGTAAGTCGGGACCTAAGCCGAGGCTGAAAAGCGTAGGCGATGGACAACAGGTTGAAATTCCTGTACCACCTCCTCACCGTTTGAGCAATGGGGGGACGCAGAAGGATAGGGTAAGCGCGCTGATGGATATGCGCGTCCAAGCAGTAAGGCTGGAAAGTAGGCAAATCCGCTTTCCATAAGGCTGAGCTGTGATGGCGAGGGAAATATAGTACCGAAGTTCCTGATTTCACACTGCCAAGAAAAGCCTCTAGCGAGGTGAGAGGTGCCCGTACCGCAAACCGACACAGGTAGGCGAGGAGAGAATCCTAAGGTGATCGAGAGAACTCTCGTTAAGGAACTCGGCAAAATGACCCCGTAACTTCGGGAGAAGGGGTGCTTTTTAGGGTGAATAGCCCAGAAAAGCCGCAGTGAATAGGCCCAGGCGACTGTTTAGCAAAAACACAGGTCTCTGCGAAACCGCAAGGTGAAGTATAGGGGCTGACACCTGCCCGGTGCTGGAAGGTTAAGAGGAGGGGTTATCGCAAGAGAAGCTCTGAATCGAAGCCCCAGTAAACGGCGGCCGTAACTATAACGGTCCTAAGGTAGCGAAATTCCTTGTCGGGTAAGTTCCGACCCGCACGAAAGGTGTAACGATCTGGGCACTGTCTCAACGAGAGACTCGGTGAAATTATAGTACCTGTGAAGATGCAGGTTACCCGCGACAGGACGGAAAGACCCCGTGGAGCTTTACTGCAGCCTGATATTGAATTTTGGTACAGCTTGTACAGGATAGGTAGGAGCCGTAGAAGCCGGAGCGCCAGCTTCGGTGGAGGCATTGGTGGGATACTACCCTGGCTGTATTGAAATTCTAACCCTCATGCGTGATCCGCATGGGAGACAGTGTCAGGTGGGCAGTTTGACTGGGGCGGTCGCCTCCTAAAATGTAACGGAGGCGCCCAAAGGTTCCCTCAGAATGGTTGGAAATCATTCGCAGAGTGTAAAGGCACAAGGGAGCTTGACTGCGAGACCTACAAGTCGAGCAGGGACGAAAGTCGGGCTTAGTGATCCGGTGGTTCCGCATGGAAGGGCCATCGCTCAACGGATAAAAGCTACCCCGGGGATAACAGGCTTATCTCCCCCAAGAGTCCACATCGACGGGGAGGTTTGGCACCTCGATGTCGGCTCATCGCATCCTGGGGCTGTAGTCGGTCCCAAGGGTTGGGCTGTTCGCCCATTAAAGCGGTACGCGAGCTGGGTTCAGAACGTCGTGAGACAGTTCGGTCCCTATCCGTCGTGGGCGTAGGAAATTTGAGAGGAGCTGTCCTTAGTACGAGAGGACCGGGATGGACACACCGCTGGTGTACCAGTTGTTCTGCCAAGGGCATCGCTGGGTAGCTATGTGTGGAAGGGATAAGTGCTGAAAGCATCTAAGCATGAAGCCCCCCTCAAGATGAGATTTCCCATGGCGCAAGCTAGTAAGAACCCTGAAAGATGATCAGGTTGATAGGTCAGAGGTGGAAGCGCGGTGACGTGTGGAGCTGACTGATACTAATCGTTCGAGGACTTAACCACAAAATACTTACAAAATGTCTTAGTTACGTTATCTAGTTTTGAAGGAACAAATTTCTAGTTGAAATTGTTTCTTTAAATAGTAGAATAAAAGTCTGGTGATTAAGGCGAAGAGGTCACACCCGTTCCCATGCCGAACACGGAAGTTAAGCTCTTCAGCGCCGATGGTAGTTGGGGGTTTCCCCCTGTGAGAGTAGGACGTCGCCAGGCAATGTCCCTTTATTGGGGCTATTATTTTGCTAAAAACTTTAAATTGGCCCATTGGTCAAGCGGTTAAGACACCGCCCTTTCACGGCGGTAACACGGGTTCGAATCCCGTATGGGTCACCAATATCTTTCACGAAGTGAAATTAAGAAACACATAAAAATTAACACTTTCATCATTCGCCGGTGTAGCTCAGTTGGTAGAGCAACTGACTTGTAATCAGTAGGTCGAGGGTTCGACTCCTTTCGCCGGCACCATATTTTGTTGTGCGGGTGTGGCGGAATTGGCAGACGCGCTAGACTTAGGATCTAGTGTCCATGACGTGGGGGTTCGAGTCCCTTCACCCGCACCAATAATATTATAGAAAATCAAAAGTTGCGGAAGTAGTTCAGTGGTAGAACACCACCTTGCCAAGGTGGGGGTCGCGAGTTCGAGCCTCGTCTTCCGCTCCAAAAATAGGCTGCTGTATTTATGTGCCGGGGTGGCGGAACTGGCAGACGCACAGGACTTAAAATCCTGCGGTAGGTGACTACCGTACCGGTTCGATTCCGGTCCTCGGCACCAATAATAACAATCTTTATAATATTTGCGCCCGTAGCTCAATTGGATAGAGCGTCTGACTACGGATCAGAAGGTTATGGGTTCGACTCCTTTCGGGCGCGCCATTATTTATTCACGGGGAGTAGCTCAGCTTGGTAGAGCACTTGGTTTGGGACCAAGGGGTCGCAGGTTCGAATCCTGTCTTCCCGACCAGTTTTAGTATTATTATGGGGCCTTAGCTCAGCTGGGAGAGCGCCTGCCTTGCACGCAGGAGGTCAGCGGTTCGATCCCGCTAGGCTCCATGTACAGTGGAGGAATACCCAAGTCCGGCTGAAGGGATCGGTCTTGAAAACCGACAGGGGTGTTAAAGCCCGCGGGGGTTCGAATCCCTCTTCCTCCGCCATTATTCTATTGTGGCATTGAATTGAATTGAATTTAATTTAATTTAATTTAATTTGGCGGTTGTGGCGAAGTGGTTAACGCATCGGATTGTGGTTCCGACATTCGTGGGTTCGATTCCCATCAGTCGCCCCATTTATTTTAATGTGAATTTAAAGGTACTTATTATCGATGATATTTTGTACTGCTAACTCTATCAATGGGCTATAGCCAAGCGGTAAGGCAACGGACTTTGACTCCGTCATGCGTTGGTTCGAATCCAGCTAGCCCAGCCATTACTTTTTAAGTGTATCAATAATTTATTTACTATATGCGGGTGTAGTTTAATGGTAAAACCTCAGCCTTCCAAGCTGATGTCGTGAGTTCGATTCTCATCACCCGCTCCATTTGTTTTACAATGGGCCTATAGCTCAGCTGGTTAGAGCGCACGCCTGATAAGCGTGAGGTCGATGGTTCGAGTCCATTTAGGCCCACCATTTTTTACTCAATCGTAAATTGGGGAAGTACTCAAGAGGCTGAAGAGGCGCCCCTGCTAAGGGTGTAGGTCGTGTAAGCGGCGCGAGGGTTCAAATCCCTCCTTCTCCGCCAGTCTATTTACATAGAATTTCGTTTAAAACCATAATTATAAGATCTTATATTTACTCATGGACATTCAAATAGGGTGACTGGTGTAATATAGGATCTTTTTTATTTCCTCTTAAATTACTACATGTTGGTGCTTCACGGGATATTTCTATATAAATTGACGAAGCTAAGGGGACATCATTTCTATTTTTTATGTCTGTTTGGAGGAGTTTTTATGAATAAAAATATATATACTTTTGTAAGTGAAACAATTGAAAATACAACCGGGTTTGACCCTCAAAGTAGAGAATGTATTCGAGAATTAATAAGAAAGGCAATTGATTTTTATAACTTACATTCTTACGAAGAAATAGACAATACTGAATTTGGTCTGATACATACTATCCATATTGATTCAATGATTGAAGAGAACCTTCTATCTAAAGTTGTGGAGCATTCAATGAACTCTGAACATGATATTGATATTGAGGATCTTTATAATGGGAAGGTTTATCGGCATTATTAATTTATTACATATATATTTTGTTACTCTGACATTAACCTCAATGGGGTTAATGTTTTTTTTTGACGATGAAACTTATAATACCTCTCCTACGTATAATAGCAATAAAGTTGTTGAGTAAGGAAGGAGACTTCTTGATGATGGCATTAGGAATATTTTTATTAGTATTAGGATTGATAATGCTTATTTGGCCAACAGGATTATGGCTCTTAACAGAAAGTTGGAAAACGAATGACGGTGATGGACCTTCGAGATTATATAAATGGTCCACACGCTTTGGTGGAATTTTATGTACTCTTATAGGCATTGCAAACATTATAGTTCTCTTTCTTTGATAAGTATTTTACCACTTAAAGAGCAAACGAATTTGCTCTATTTTTTATTGAATTATCATGGAGGTTACTGCCTACGGGGCTATACATATTTACATCTACTAATAAGAATACTAAAGAAACCATTTGTATATGCAATTGATATTTAATTATCATGAACGTTTAGGCTGAAGAAAGGAAACTCCACTTAATGAAGAATCGGATTCCCTTTATACTATTAGCAATCATACATACACTTTTGCTGGTGTTTACTATATATCGTAAGGGCAAAAAAACGTTCCCTTTGCTAATGATTAGTATCGGGATAACCTATGTTTTTGAGTATGTTGTTTTAAATGTCTTTAAAATGTATTGGTACTACCCTAAAGTTTTCAGAAATAATTGGATTGATTCTGTATTTGGTGCTTTTATGTCTCAGTCGCTGTTTGTGCCAATAGCTGGGACGCTATTAACTTTGTTTAGCAAAGGCTGGAAATGGCGAATAGGAGTTTCCTTTTTTTATGCATTGGTTGAACGTGTCTTTATTCATTTAGGTGTGTATAAGAATAGATATTGGAGTACATTTTACACAGTCACTGCGATGCCGCTCTATTTTTATGTTCTTTCAAAATGGTGGGAGGGTGTCCAAAAAGGGAATAAAGTGTATATCTATATTTCCGTCTTATTTTTTTACTGGGTGAATTATACCAATGTTCTTTTTTTTAGTTTAGCTCTATTTAATAAGTACAGGTTCAGAATAGGTTTTATAGAAGGAAAATATTGGGAGCATTTTATTCTTGTTCCGATTTATACACTCATTTCAGGGTTCATTGGGGCAATGACAACAGTGCATTTAAGACGAAAGTCAAAGTTGGTTGGAATGGCAGTCCATCATTTAATCGATCGGCTTTTGTTTGGATATAAAATTATTCATCCGTCTAATTCGAGAAGTTTATATGCACTTATACCAATTCATATAACAATGTTACTAGTTGGTGAGTATTATTACAGTTTGATTAGGAAGGTAAGTAAATCAACTGTAAATTGATTCGGAAGAAAGCATATGGACGTCTATTCCTTGTGATGACTTAGTAGAGCTATTATTGGGGGATATTACATCTAATATAAATGATTCATATCGGTAAAATATAAACTGAACACCTACTACCGTTAAGGGGGAGTTTCATCTAATGTTTTACCATGTGAAAGAATTACAATATGATGCAAAACCAAGTCAGCCAGACCCAGTTTATGCAAAAAAGTTACAAGAAATATTGGGTGGGCAATATGGTGAAATGTCTGTTATGATGCAATACCTTTTTCAGGGGTGGAATTGCCGTGCAGAAAGTAAATATCGTGACATGTTATTAGACATCGCTACAGAAGAAATTGCTCACGTAGAGATGATTGCAACTATGATTGCTCAATTATTGGATGGTGCACCTGCCCATGACCAAGAACAAGGAGCAAAAGACCCAGCTGTCCAAGCCGTTCTTGGTGGGATGAATCCTCAGCATGCAATCGTAAATGGACTAGGAGCACAACCTAATGACAGTGTTGGTTTCCCTTGGACTGCACGATATACGATAGCAAGTGGAAACTTATTAGCTGATTTTAGAGCAAATCTAAATGCTGAGTCTCAAGGAAGACTTCAAGTGGTTAGACTTTATGAAATGACTACAGACCCTGGGGTTAGAGATATGCTCTCTTTCTTAATTGCTCGAGATACGATGCATCAAAATCAATGGATGGCAGCAATTGAAGAGTTAGAGCAAACGCAGGGTGCTATTGTACCAAGTACGTTCAATCAAGAATATGAAAAGCAAGAAGTTTCTTATTCCTTCATGAATTATTCACAAGGTGAAGAGAGTAGCACAGGAAGATGGGCAAATGGGCCAACTTATGATGGTCAGGCTAACTTTGAATACATTCAAAATCCAAAAGCTATGGGACAAAAGCCGGAATTAAAACCGGGTCCTAAATATATTCATGGAACACCACCTTTAGATTTGAGGCTAATGCAGGGGGCAGGTAAGATGGAACCTGCTTATAATAACAATCAGCCTCTACAGTAAAAGAATATAAGTAAAAGGGATAGTTGTAACAGATTGAATTTCTGTTATCCTATCCCTTTTATGATGTTTAGCTTACCTTTTTAAAGTTAGTGTTAATAGCTACATTTTTAAATTTAGAGTGAAACTCTGCTAATTCTTGCTCATCTGATTGTTTAACTCCATTCATAATAAACATCGTTGCAGATAAACAAAGTAAAAAAAGGCTAATTGTAATAATCCAAGCTAAAACCATGTTGTTATTCCCCCTTTTAAATGGTAACTTAGCCTTAGCTTACTAGATTTTAAATATATTTTATGTGACAAAAATCACAAGAAAATAAGGTTTGTATGTTAATTACATAAAAAAATATGCCTGTGCATTGGGGTCTTTTTGATCAATGCTACAGGCATACCTATATAAGGGAGTGAAAGTAAGCTGTGTAATATGGGATATAAGATGCATCTATTTTCTAGATAATAAACCACTCTTAAAACTATTAAATTTGTTCTTTTTCGATATTCTCATTTAAATACAAATTTTTAATTCCCTCTTCTTTATTAGGTAAATCCAGACGTGGAGTAGGATTAGTTGCATATGGTGGTAAATTCTCTTTATTAGTATTTTTATTATTTTTCATTAATTGCCTCCTAATGTTAAGTTGTATTTTTTTCTACATGCTATATATTAAAATGTGATAGATTTGACAGTATTATACATTGAACTGAACGTACTCTATGTTAATTTAGCAAATAGTAATTAACCAGTTTTTTTATTGAGGAGAGGAAAAATGGAATTACAAAAGTTAGCTTTTGATATAGCCAAGATTTATAATCATAATCCAAATGTTGAGGCTATTCTATTAGGTGGACTATAATGCCTCAACAAGAAGGATAGGAGACCAACATGAAAATCAATCAATCAGAATACACAGTAAAAGGGCTACATTTTGTAATACGTTCAGCAAAAGATTCAGATGCAGAACAGTTATCAGAGGTAAGGTTACAAATTGATGGTGAAACGGAAAATATGGACCGAGAAAAGGGAGAGGCATATATAGATGAAGGTGGTTTTAAAGGAATTATAAAAGTAGATACAGACCATTTACATAATTTATTCTTAGTAGCTGAAGTGGATGGTAGAATTGTAGGTTTTTCTAGGTGTGATGGAGATACTTTGAAAAGAACATCCCACAAAGTTGAATTTGGCGTTTGTGTGTTAAAGGAATTTTGGGGACATGGAATTGGTAAAAGCCTCTTAAAGGAATCTATATGCTGGGCGGACTATAATGGATTAAAGAAAATAACTCTGAACGTACTTGAAACAAATGAGAAAGCAATCAAACTTTATGAAAAATATGGTTTTGAAATAGAAGGGGTATTAAGGAGAGATAAGCTTTTATCTGATGGCAACTATTATAATACGATTATAATGGGAAGAATTCATGCTTCGATTAAGTAGAATGTACCAATTATTAAAAACAGAGAAAGTTAAAGAATTAACAGATTATGACTATTTAGATACCATTAGTTACTTAGCTAATGGTTTTTTTATTTATAAATGGCCCTTTTCTCAAAGAATGTTGTTTTTACATTGAAAATTGACCGTTCCTTTGCGCTGCAGGCACTTGCTTTCCGCGGGGAGGAATGCGAGCCTCCTCGGCGTTATACGCCTGTGGGGTCTCGCACTTTCCTCTACTTCCCGCAGGAGTCAAGTGCCTTCCGCTCCAATCCACTCTTGTTATATACAGTTAAAAGCAACAAACTTTATTAAAAGAACCTTATAAAAAGATACCCATAAAAAATGGGTATCCCTAAAAAACTAATCTATTCGATATTATTTTGTCTACGTTTTGGAGTTAATTCTTTTGAAAACTCAGTAAGTGCAGCTAGGTTAAAATTTGGCATAGATCCTTTTTGACCAAGGTTCATATTATTGGTCATATTTTTAACTGAATCCATCATATTTCGATTCTTACTTAAACTAACCAAAGCAGCACCGATGCCCATACCGATGATTGAACCCCAGAGCCATCCTTTAGAATCTTTTTTTCGTCCAAACATACTTAAGAGATCTTGGTTTTTCATTAAATTCATAAGAATACTGATAATGTTGTTCATACTACTCACACCTTTAAACAAATTTTGAAAGCTTCTGCTCCTCATGTATTACTGTTTACTTAAAGTGAATGAAGTATGAATGAAAGTTTATGGTATGGGATTATATCGTCATATTCGACAAATTTCTACAATCATTTCCTGAGAAATAGAACATACGTGCCATTCCATAATATACATGGAATAAAACAATATGCTCCAACGGAAGATATTATTGATGGGAAAAACTTAGCAAAGGAGCAAATTGCGATGGTAAAATCACATAGTAAAAGACTGCAATGCGCAATTATTACCTGTTTAATCCTTGTATTTTCCATAAGTGGGCCTATTGGGGTACATGCACAGTATAAAAATGTACCAACTAGCGGTGTGGCCATTAATGGTAAGATAGTAAATGGAATTAATCCAATATTAATTGGTAGCACCTACTATCTTCCGTTGGTTCCTTTATCGAAAATTCTTGGTTATAACAATATCCAATTTAATCAGAGTACATTAACTTATCAAATAACAGATGGTTCGACTACGATACGAACAACAATGGGTGGAACAAGAGCAAAGAAAAGTAATGAGTACATTAACATTGATGCGCCAAGATGGATCAATAACACTGCCTATGTAACGCTACATGCGGGTAGTTCATTGTTTAATGTTTATATTTCCTTTGAACCAACTAATGGATCATTTCAGATTCAAAAGCCAGCTCAATTATATATTGTTCAAACTGGAGATTCATTATGGACCATTGCGAGAGCACATCATACAACGGTAAGTGCTTTAAAAGCCGCGAATAACCTAAAATCAAATGTAATTTACAATGATCAGGTTTTAAAAATCCCTCCAAGAGAGAAAACGAAAGAACTTGAGCCAATTCGTGAAAAAGAACCTGTTAAGATTAGTGAGGGTCCTACACTACAACAAAAAAGACAAAACATTATTACTGAGGCTAGAAAGTACCTTGGTGCCGGGTATAAATTCGGAGCTACATTAGCTGAAGCGCCAAGACTTTTTGATTGCTCATCTTACACTCAGTTAGTTTTTAGAAATAACGGTATTTCAATCCCTAGAGTATCTAGGGACCAAGCAAGTATAGGAACGTATGTGAAGGAGCTTCAAGAAGGGGATTTGTTGTTCTTTACAGATAGTAGCTTATATTCTGATGGAAGAATTGGACATGTTGGAATTTACATGGCTGATGGAGGTATGATTCATGCTTCTTCTTCAAAAGGAGTTATTATCACACCAAATGTGTTAGCTAACCCTTATTGGGGTAAAAATTATTTATTCGCAAAAAGAGTCATTCAATAGTTAATGAAAGCCGCTTATTTTAAGCGGTTTTCTTTTTTGATTTTTTAAGCAATAAGTTATACTAAAGAAAAGGAATTAGAGGGAGATGTACCTGATGAGAATACCAATTTATCAGATTGATGCTTTTACAAATGAGTTATTTAAGGGGAATTCGGCTGCAGTTTGCCCGTTGGATGGGTGGATTGAGGATAAGTTAATGCAAAACATTGCTGCAGAGAACAATCTAGCAGAAACGGCTTTTTTTGTAAAAAAAGAAAGAGATTATGAATTAAGATGGTTTACTCCTACGGGTGAGATTGATTTGTGTGGACATGCAACACTAGCATCTGCTTATGTTATCTTTACATACTTAGAAAAAGATTTATCCGAGGTTACCTTTCATACAAAAAGTGGTGTTCTTGAAGTATCAAAAAATGAAGAGTTACTTACACTTATTTTCCCATCAAGAGAAGGGGTTATATGCGGTGATGTACCGGAAATGCTTATCAAGGCACTAGGTAAGGAACCCAAAGAAGTATATAAGTCCAGAGATTATTTAGCTGTTTTTGAATCTGAACAGGATATTATAGATCTTGCCCCAAATATGGATGAGTTGATGAAACTAGATGCAGTAGGGGTTATCGTTACTGCAAAAGGAAATGAAGTGGATTTCGTATCAAGATTTTTCGCACCCAAAATCGGAATTAATGAAGATCCTGTAACTGGATCAGCCCATTGTACCCTGGTGCCATACTGGAAGAAGGTATTAGGAAAGAGTGAATTCGTGGCATTGCAATTATCTGAAAGAGGCGGGAAGCTTTATTGTGAAGACTTAGGCGAAATGGTTAAAATGTCAGGTGAAGCAGTTGCTTATTTAGAAGGTTCTATTAATGTGTAAACGAATATAGTTCCAAACTAAAGTTTCCAATGATTTCTATTCTAGCTAGTAAGTTTAGTATAGCTACTATATAATAAATTGAAAACTATAAACCTACCATCGGAGTTAACTATAATGAATAATGAACTTTTGGGATTTGTCGTTCTCACCTTTATAGGTGGAATACTGAGTCTGATTTTATGTATTTATGCGTACCTAAATATAAAGAATACACCAGGTGGTAAGTATTATATAGTAGCTACGCTCTTGGCCTCCTTCTTTACATTCTCTTATGGATTTGAACTACTCAGCTATAATTTAGAACAAATAAAGTTTTGGGTAAGGATGGAATATCTAGCCCTTCCATTTATACCTGTCTTTATTTTATTAATGTGTCTTGACTATGTTGGAAAGAAGCTTAATCGATTTTTTACATTTGTCCTATTTGGAATACCATTTGTGACAATCACACTTCATCTAACAAATGATTTTCATCATCTTTACTATTCATCTGTAAAATTAAAATTAGACAGTCCATATCCTATCGTAGAGCTAGAGCCTGGATTTGGGTTTGTTATTCACTCTGTCTTTTTATATGGGGTAGTTGCAGCTAGTGTTGTTGTGCTACTACTGGAACTTAGAACATTATCCACTAAACTTAAACAACAAATCTTGTTAATGGTAACGGGAGTGTTAATCCCGATCATTTCTAGTGTCTTTTATATTACAGGATTAAGTCCAAACGGTGTGGATATTGGTCCAGTATCAATGTGCTTTTCGTTTGTGTTTCATGGTATAGCACTGGTATCTTATAAAATGTTTGATATTACCCCTATCGCTAGGGAACGAATTTTTGAAAGCATTGATGAAGGAGTATTAGTACTTAATCAAAATAACGTTATCGTTGACTATAATCAAGCAATGGTAAATGTGTTACCAGCGTTAGAACCAAGCTATATTGGCCAGAAGTTACATACTATCAATGTTATCGATTCAACCTTTCTATCACTTGCAATGAACGAGACAGAAACAGATTATCACTATACACGTGAGGGAATCTCACACTATTACCAAGTCAAATTTACTCCAGTATTGAACAGTAAAAACATACTCATTGGTAAAATAATTACCTTCACGGATGTAACTAAGCGAGTGTTACTTGAGGAACAACTTAAAAGGTTGGCAAGTACAGACGGCTTAACCAACATTTACAATCGTGCCTTTTTTGTAAAATCAGCCGAGGAATATCTTAATAATGGTGTACCCATTTCAGTTATTATGTTTGATATTGATCATTTTAAGAAAGTAAATGATACATTTGGTCATGTATCTGGGGATGCGGTCCTTTGTAATGTGGTTGAAATTGTTAAGAGTTGTTTAAGAGAAGAGGATCTATTCGGTAGATTCGGTGGTGAAGAGTTTCTTATTTGTCTAGCTGGAACAATAGATGAAGCTATGAACGTAGCACATTCAATCAAGGATATTATTCAACAAATGCCTACTGTCGTTGGTGGTCATTGTATTTCAGTAACATCTAGTTTTGGAGTTACCAATACAGCCTATATTGATAGAGAAATATCCGTACAAGCTCTTATAAGTCAGGCAGATCAGGCTCTTTATGTAGCTAAAAAGAATGGAAGAAATTGTGTGGTGTCATTTAAAAAACCTGTTGAGGTTTCTTAGTTTAAACAGGCATGGTAGTACTTTATTTATATTAAAATCAATATTAAAGAAACCTCTTTCTTAGCATATTCCATTTAAGAGAGAGGTTTTTTAGTTGGTACAAATCAATTATTTTTTTCCTTTGTTAAGTGTTCACGATCAATCGCTTGCGGTGGTCTTTCAAACCAATCATTCTTAATCATGATATTTATGCCATCTTCAGCGTATAATCCTATATCTTTTAGCATTTTTGTGTATTTAGTAGCGATATCTCGTCTCATACTAAAAGCTAGTGAACCTCCCATATTTCCAATGCCAATGGCATTCAATTGGTTTATTTGAAAAAGCATCAACTTGTCTGAAAATGGAGCGACTGTTGAATCCTTAACTTCTGTATCCCAGGTCATTGGGGAAGGAAGTGTGCTCTCCTCAAATAAATTACGTAACGTATCTAATATTGATCGTGCAATTTCAATTCCTCTAACAAAATAGTTACGAAGTTCCTCAGATTGTACTGTCTGAGTGAAACCGATTAACAAAGCTTTACCGTATGTATTATTGTTATAGTTCATAAAGATGTGAGAAATCTCCTGTGCTGTTAGTGTCCGTCTTTCTCCAAACCAGCCTTTTAGGAAACTTCCTTTTTCAACCATCATAGGTTTTTTAGGAATTGCGATATATGGTGGACGAATAAATACCCCTTTAGAAAGCATTACTTCTTTTGCCTGGTCTTCAATTTTCGTTGCAGCACTTAAAAATTGTTTGAAAGCTTCCCTTATATCCTTTCTTGCCGAAGCCGATAGAGCCATCCCGTGAGCTGCGATTCCAGCTTTTCCTAAGTTTCTAATAAAATACAGCATAAATGTGTCTGAATATAAACTAGGTGCCTCTAAATTAACGTCTTCCATTGAAAAGCCGATAGGTACTGGGTAATTGTCATTGATAAATATAGTAGTTAGGGTGTCTAAGTTTGCTTTTGATCTAGCTAAGGCTAATTCCATTAGTGGTTTTATTTCTAAATCTTCAACGACTTGGCAAAAGTAGGTTAATACTGGGATCGTGGAACTTTCAGCCATATATGCTGACCATAAAAATCCAAGCTCTGCTGAGGTTAAATCAATATTATGCTCCTTCAAAGTTAACTACCTCCGAATATTATTCTTACGGTAGTATAGCCACTTTTATAGTAAATATTTGTAAGTATAATTGGAAATTATATACAGGAAAATTTTTTGCACGTAATAAAATAAGTGGATATGGGTGGGGATAGGATAGGTTCCATAAACCTTCTAAGAATGGTATGATAAAACCTAACTATTTGCATCAAGCAAAACCATACTAGGCTGGTTTATCCAGAAGAAACTATTTCGGGAAATAGGAGAAAAACAAATGCAATCTTACATAACTATTGGAATTGGAGCAGTTATTTTAAACGAACAGAATGAAGTTTTGTTGGCACTGCGTGGGAAAGCCCCCGAACAAAACAAATGGAGTATTCCTGGGGGGAAAGTTGAGTTATTCGAATCGTTAGCTGATGCAACTATTCGAGAAATTAAAGAAGAAGTTAATCTGGATATTGAAATTGATAAATTACTATGTACTGCTGAAACAATTGATAAAAGTACAAATGAGCATTATGTATCCATCGTATATAGTACTAAAAATGTACAAGGCACTTTGAAAAACATGGAGCCTGATAAGTTACAAGATGTTCGCTGGTTTAATCTATCAAATCTTCCAGAAGAATTGGCTTGTTTCTCAATAGAAGCAATAGACATAACAAAAAAACAATTTAGTTTATCTAGATAGAAATTAAGAAACCTCTCTTTCCAAGTCTAAGACAATGAAAGAGAGGTTTTATTTTTTAGTTAAGTTTCTTTTTATCCTTACTTAAAATCGTTAACTCATACTCTTCATTTCGAACATCCTTTGTTCTCTCATCCAATTTGATGAAATCGGTGATTTCTTTTTCGATACGTTCGACATACTCTTTTGCGTTAGGGTCAGATGATTTAATCGACGTTTTTAATGTAAGCTGCAATGGATAAGGATGGAAGGAATACGAAAAGGTAGTGACCTTAAAATCCTTATTCTCCATTAAGCCATGACCAATAATGTGCACAGTGTCCTGAAACCTTAGCTCCTGCTCACGTGCTCTTCTATCAATCTGAGTTACTCTCATCTTAAATTCCCCATATTCTGCGGAAATCTCTTTCAATCGAGCTTTTAATTCTTTCGTGCCTTTTTCGGTTTTGTATACAGAAACATACATAAAATTATCGGTAAAGCGGACCTCTAATGGAAAGGCTAGCTCATGTTTAAGTTCCTCTAGTAAAACAGTAATTTTTGCTTCAAGTTCTTCACTTTTTGTTTGGTTTTCTATCTCCTCAGGACTAGGCTCGTAAAGAGAAGCTGGTTGCTCTTTTACATCTTTTACTTTAATTTCAAATTTCCCGAAGTTTTTAGTTTGTAATGCTGTAGTTAAATTCGAGATTACTTCGTCTTCTATGTTCTTAACTTCTTCTTTTGAACCAGCGATTGAAACAATGATTTTGTTATTCTTAATTTGAATATCTCCAAGTTTATACTCATTCTCTCTTATAACCCCATAAACAGTATCGAACAATTCAACCTTGTGTTCTTCTTGTTTAATAAATTGGCTAAGATATGGAATCGTAGACACAACCTTTGCCATGGCAGGTGAGACATAGGTGGAGCCAATTAATAGGAAGACCAATGCAGCTATGGCTACTCCGGTAAAAGAAATTCTTGTTGCAAATCTTCCTAGGCTATTATGCTCATTTTGTTTACCTGTATCTTTAAGATTCTTTACATTCTGTAAAACATATTGCTTATGTGTTTGTTCAAATCGGAGATTGTTTTTTTCTTGATCTGGGTAATCCCATTTATTTTTCATACTATATCTCCTCCTTTATTGAACTTTTTAGTGCAGCTCTAGCTCGATGAAGTCTTGATTTAACGGTATTGATCTTAATACGGAGTAACACCGAAATCTCTTCAATTGTAAGCTCTTCATAGTAATAGAGAATAATTACTTCTCTGTAGTTAACAGGTAGCTCTAACACTCTATGAAAAACTTCCTCATTCTCTTCAAATTCTATAAGGCTATCCTCTGTCGATTTGGTGCCACTTGTAAATATTGAACTAAGAATATCTTTATAATGGATGTTTCTAGATGACCAACTACCAATGGCATCTTTACATTTGTTCACCGTTATTCGATAAACCCAAGTTTTATAAGAGGACTTGTGTTGAAATCCATCTAGATTTTTGTAGCAGCTAATAAAGACCTCCTGGGAAATATCTTCTGCAAGCTGCTTTTGTTTCACGTACGTATAAGCAAGTCTCATGACCATATCTCCATACTCTTCCATTAACCATTCAAGCTTAGCTTCCTTTGACAAATGATTCACATCAGAGAGGGAGGGGGAGTTGATTTGTATGGCTTTTACATGCATGTATGTAGTGCCTCCTTTCTGTTTTTAAAAGGCTATTCAATTTATAAGGCCGGTCTTACATAACGTTAGACGACGCTATTTCCTTTTGGTTCCCATTTTATTTTGATTTATTAAAAAGTACACTTCTATCCATGGTACAATGACCTTATATGAATTTGGAAAATTAATACTTATAGATTATAACTCTACCAGAGGGCTATGGAAAA
Source organism: Cytobacillus suaedae (assembly GCA_014960805.1). Lineage (GTDB taxonomy): Bacteria > Bacillota > Bacilli > Bacillales > Bacillaceae_L > Bacillus_BV > Bacillus_BV suaedae. Next base: position 1,583,494 of record CP063163.1, read on the forward strand.
GGAGGGAATTCTATGAATATCAATGTGATTATCGGATGGCTAATTTTGTTTGGTGTATATTTCTTAATTACTTTTTACTTGAAGCAGCATCTTGGCATTAAAACGAAAGAATGGGTATGGATGTTGTCTGATAAAAGAAAACCTGTTTTCAGGATTGTTGATTCTAGTATTTTTGTATTGTTTTTATTTTTTATGTTTCAGCTGAATGTTGAACCTGGCTCGGAAGCTAACTCATCTGCTGTTAAAGTAAGTCCTTTGTTTGGTATGATGTTTCTTCAAAGTATTGTGGGTGGAATTGAGCAATGGATGACAAACCGGGAGAAGAAAGCTTATTATCATGAGTGGCTAGGGTCCTTTTTGGTATTGGGAGCATTTCTAATAATAGTTTTGTTTGGAGTTTCATGAGGATGAGTAATTTACGTGCTCGAAATAATTGGTTTTCGGAAAATGAGGTCACGTAAACGGATTTACGTGACCGGAATAATTGGTTTTCGGGAAATGAGGTCACGTAAATGGATTTACGTGCCCGAAATAATTGGTTTTCGGGAAATGAGGTCACGTAAACGGATTTACGTGACCGGAATAATCGATTTTCGGGAAATGAGGTCACGTAAATGAATTTTTGAGCCCGAAATAATTGGTTTTCGGGAAATGGGGTCAAATAAAATGATTTTGAACCCTCACCTCCACGCCCCCAAGCAGCGAGGTACATAAACACACTCAATATACTCTCCTCAAAAACATTCTCAATCCACCAAAAAAGAAAACAAGGAAACTACCTAAAATAACAAAAATAAGAGTTTGAACACTAAAGAAAAACATACTGTCTGGTCCTTCCATTGGAATCATGCCTAAGAAGGGCTGAGCCCATGGATAATACGGACCGAATTTTTCTGAGTTCACAGCAAGAATACTAGGGAAGGTGAAAATAACATTAATCGCCATTGGTGCGGCAAAGCTTTTCCATGCTGTAGAAACCCAAAGTTGTAATGCAACTAATGGGAATGTTGCGATCCACCCGCCTAACAGACTCGTCAACACAAGCTCTAATGGAAAAGATCCGGACATTCCTTTTACTGTACCGGCTAGAAATAGACCCGGGAGGAGAAGGAGTTGCATGATACCAATCAATAACATAATCATTGTAAACTTTACAATATAAAGTTGGTAACGAGGAAGCGGGAGCGTAAGCATCTGCTTCCATCCACCATCTAAATGTTCATATCGACAAACATAACAAGCATAAATTCCAGTAATCATCGGAAGAAATAATGTGCCATGTGTAAATACCATCGCATAATAAGAATTAAGCCATTCATTTTCAGATACAGCAAACCCACCACTAAAGGCGATGATGGTACATATTAATGGGCTAACAATGATTAACTGAGTAATCTTTGTTTTTCTTATTTTTAAAAACTCTGATCGTAGTGTATTAATAAATAAATTCATTCTTCCACATCCCTCTTTTTAAAATGAATGGTGGCTATGAGGAAAATAACAAGTCCTGTGCCCATTCCCAAATACGCACTATATACGGGTACCTCCCAATTATTTAGTAACGAAGGCCATTTCCAAATCACCCAATCTGGCATTTTAAAAGAGTAGGTTGAAAATAACGCCCCTAGAATACCGATTGTGATAGCTGCCCCTTGATGACTATAAATAACTGCAATCCAAAGTTGTAGTGCTAAGATAGGTAGTGCAGCTAAATAAGAGAAGAGTGCCATTTTTGTTATTTCCATGAGAGGAATTGAATCTACTCCAAATTTCAAAGAAATCCCAAGGATAACCGTTCCAATCACCAGTAATAAAGTAGAAACTCCTAACAACACAATACTGACAATGAATTTTGCTAAAAGTAAAGAACCCTTACTAATCGGTAATGAAAGCAAATGCTTCCATGAACGATTTTCGTGGTCAACATGGGCAACAATCGATGTAATGATAGCCATTCCCATAATTAAAACCGCAGGTACTAATGATTGAACATTTCCTAGTAAACCTCCCCAAAGGTTATCCTCGTATTGCTTCGTTAAATATTCGTAACGAACCCCGAAGTTCAATGCTTGAAGGGCTACTACTCCAAAGGGGCCGAGGAATACTAGGAACCAGGCCCACTTGCGCTTAAGTTTTAAAAATTCAGCTGCTAGTAGATGTTGCAACATGGCCATTGTCCTCCTCAATAATTTTCAAGAATATATCTTCAAGTGAGGATGTGTGCCCTTCAACCCGATATACCGGTATATGATTTTTGACAAGAGACTCAATTACCATGGCAACCGTAGTATGGTCTGCGTTGTGTAAGTAAATAGAGTCGTCCTTTTGTTCACACTCTAATCCTTTTGCGAGTAGTACGTTCCAGGCGTTTCGAGTTTGCCCCACTTCAAATCGAATCGAACTTTTTGATTTTTTACGTAACTCTTCAATGGAATCTTGGAAAATAAGTTGCCCTTTCGAGATAATCCCTACATGTGTAGCCATCTGATCAATTTCACTTAGTAGATGACTAGATACAATGATTGTTAATCCACTTTCAGAAGCAAGTCGCTTCAAAAGGTTACGAATCTCTTGGATACCTGAAGGATCTAGACCATTGGTTGGCTCATCGAGAATTAAGATCTCTGGATTTCCAAGTAAAGCTGTAGCAATTCCAAGTCGCTGCTTCATTCCTAATGAAAATTCTTTAACTTTTTTTGTGGCAGCAGAGGTTAATCCAACGATTTCTAATACTTCCTGAATTCGCGTTTTATTTACACCTAGTATTTTTCGATATACTTCGAGATTTTCAATTGCATTTAAGTGTCCATAATAAGATGGCGACTCTACTAATGATCCAATATCCCGTAAAATCTCCATTTTATTCTTTTTAAAACTTTTGCCAAAGAACGATATGTCACCATAGGTTGGCGTTATTAAACCCAAAAGCATACGAATCGTCGTTGTTTTCCCTGCACCATTTGGACCCAAAAATCCATAAATCTGTCCTTTCTCGATTTTTAAATTAACTGTGTTAACAACATATTGCTGACGTCCATACTTTTTAGTTAGATTTCTCGTTTCAATAAAATAATTCATGATTTTATCACCTCGAAACTCAGTATAAACAAGGAAGGTTAAAATACGAGGTTTATAAAGTTTAAGTTTTGTTTAAATCTGGCATCAGTTTTGATTAAACTTGGAAAATTATGTTTTCAAATGATAGCAGATTGTTTACGATAAGGTTGAAAGATAAATAACTGGAGCTGAGAGAAAATTGAAAAGCATTCTATATATAGAAGATGAAAAAGATATTGGCGCATGGGTAAAAGAAGAATTAGAGTCCAATGGATATGAAGTTACCTGGTTAACGTCTGGGGATGGAGCAATGGAACATCTAGAAAGTACCGATCTTATCATACTAGATGTAATGCTTCCTGGATTAGATGGATTCTCATTGGGACAGCGTTTTAAGCGTGAATACCCAGAGACTCCTATTTTAATGCTTTCAGCAAGAATAGCAGTAGAAGACAAGGTACAAGGGTTAACCTTTGCAGATGATTATGTGACTAAACCATTCCACCCAAAAGAGATTATCGCAAGACTTGAGGTACTTTTAAGAAGATATAACAAGTATCAGGAAAAGACGGTGCGCTTGAGGCATCTTGAGGTTAATTTGGAAGAAAACCGTATTCTTGATACACGGACAGATGAGGAGATTATCCTAACTGGAAAACAGTATCATATTTTCTTTTATCTTTTAAAACACTTGAATCAAATATTAACGAAAGAACAAATTTATGAGGGGATATGGAATGAGTCCTTGATTGAAGGGGACAAGTCATTGATGGTCCATATCAGACATTTACGAGAAAAAATCGAAATTGATCCGAGTAATCCAACAATCCTTGAAACAATACGTGGAATAGGGTATAGGGTGAAAAAATGAAGTTGAAAATGTCGCTGCAAACCAAATATCTTTTATTAATTATTGGAGCAATTTTAGCCATTCCTTTCCTACTTACGATTTTATCGATGATTGTATTTCTACCTTTTGTCTATGTATCTCAAGATGAATATGGACATGTTTATCAGGCAAATGAACTTGAAAGCATGTGGCATGAAGAAGCTAAACAGTTAAAGGGAAAAGGGGAAGAGGAGATTAACCAAACGTTATTACATGTAAAGGATCAGTATAAAGAAGCGGGTATGTTTTGGGTTAATCAGGTTGGTTTTACACAGGAGGTAATTGACCCATTTGGAACAATTCCTGAAAAATGGTCAGCTTCAGATAGCATTTCTTTTATGAAAAAAAGCTTTGGTGGAGATCCGTTTACAGTCGTTGCTTTTATAGGGGAAGACAGAAATCAAGGTTTTATGGTTTTTCAAATGCCAAAAAAGTATATGGAACCACCGTTAATTCGATTTCAAGATAAATACAACCATCTTTATATACTTACATTTGTGATATTAATTACCCTTTTCTTGTTTATATCTTGGCTATTTTTTAAAGGAATTCGAAAACGACTTGTTCGTCTTCAGGAAGCAATGATTCCTACTAATTCATTAATACCTAATCCTATTAAAATCTCTAAAGAAGATGAAATAGGAAGATTAGAAGAGTCATTTAATAATATGGTATCTGCACTACAAGAAAGTAGGGAAAAAGAGCAAAAAGAGTTAAAACTGAGACAGCAGCTTATCGCTAACCTGTCACATGATTTAAGGACCCCTTTAACAGTATTGCGGGGTAATCTATATAGTTTGAGAAAAGAAATTCAATCTGAAAAATCGATAGAGCTAGTTGAAACGATGGATGACAAAATTAGTTATGTTGCTGATTTAATTGAAAATCTCTTATCATACACATTACTATCTTCTGGAAAGTACCCATACGAACCCCAGCAACTAAATATTGTTCGATTGGTACGAAACCATCTTGCTACCTGGTATTCAGTTTTGGAAGAAGAAGGATTCGAGGTTGATATAGACTTACCTGAACAAGCTCTATATTGGGAAGTAGATGAAAAGTGGCTGAAACGAATTATAGATAACCTCCTTCAAAATGTGTTGAGGCATGCCAGAAGCGGCAAATTTGTCCGAATCGCTATACAAGAAGGGACTCTTATTGTAGAAGATCGAGGACCTGGAATGGACGGAGCTACAAATGAAACAAAAGGTTCTGGAATAGGACTAACGATTATTTCGATGATGACAAGGGAAATGAACATTAAATGGAAGATGGAATCGAGTGAGGAAGGATTGAAGATGACTTTTTCATCAAAGGGGAAAGGCAGTTAAGTAAGAACTTTCTAACGAAACCATTTTGATTTTAAACGTATAGTAGGTGGAAATTGTGAAAAAAGGGATTTTGTTTACGATAGGCTATTGTGTCTTCATACTATTGGCAGCTGGAATAGGATTTTATTATTCTAGTGACAACACCCCGGAAGGTACGTTGACTAACGAAGCAAAACAAAATGAAGTCAAACAAGCCTTCAGTGAAGCGTTAAAGGCAGATGAAGAAAGAATTGAGAAGAAGAAGGAGTCGGAAGACCCGGACAAGTGGACTCCTTCACCAGGGTTCGTACTGACTGCCGTTTCGATTGGGGCGATTGCAGATATTGTTATTGTTATATTGTGGGCACGTCATGAAAATAGGAAGAGAGAGATAGAGGATGGAACCAATCTAACCAGAAAAAAGAGATTAACAGATTCAAATCTGTTTTGGTGGGTAATAGGTTTAGGGATTGTAAGGAAAAGAAATGATAAATTAATTGTGGACTGGAAGTATGTTTTAGCTTATATAATCCTAGGTTTACTTTTAAAAGTCTGGTTAACAAAAGAACTGTTCTAAGAAGAGAATATAAAACTGGGTTAAATATGATTATAGCTAACTGGAGTTGTGATGATGAAAGATTTAGTAGGAAAACATTATAAGTTAAAGCCTAAACACTTGGTTGCAGTAGGTGTTACTCAAAATGGAGAGAGAACATACTTTGGTATGAGCAGCGATGGAGAGCTTAGGGATGTTGGTCATTTAGTATTTGAGGTTGGGTCAGTTACAAAAGTCTTTACTACGATTTTATTTATGCATTTTGTAAGGCTTGGGAAGGTAGGGTTACATGATAAATTAAATACCTATATCCCTAAAATGATAGATTCAGATATTACGCTATACCAATTGGCAACTCATACCTCTGGACTTCCAAGAGATGCAAACAATATGAAGTTGAAATGGAAGAATCGTCATAACCCATTTAAAGAATTCCAATTGGAAGATGCGTATTCCTTTATGGAAAATTATAAATCAAAAAAGAAAGGTATAGCTCATAAGCCACGCTATTCTAATATTGGAATGGCCATGTTAGGTAATGTGCTAGCATCTGTAGAGGAATTGTCTTATGAAGATTCACTAAAAAAGTATATTTTTGAACCATTACAAATGAATGATACCTTTATTACGTTTGATCAAAATAAAACTATACAAGAAGTAAAGGCACCTATTAATCTAAAAGACTATTATCCTCGTCTTGAGTTGTATGGGGATGCACCGGCTGGAGCAATTAAATCAACGATACAGGATATGTTACGATTCCTTGAAGCTAACATGGGATTGTTCGAACACCCGCTGTATGAAGACATGATGCTAAGCCATCAAAATCAAAATCTAGCTCCGTTAAATAAAGATGTCATGATGGGGATTGGGTGGATGATTTCACTATACGGCACTAAGAAAAAAGAAATAATTACACATGGTGGAACTACCTTGGGCTTTAAAACTCATATCGGTTTTTCAAAAGAGCATAAGATTGGAGTTGTAGTGTTTGATAATATTCATATTGGTTTTCTTAGTCTGATACGGATGTTAATCAAAAGAGAATATACGAAAGTGGAGTCTTTAGCGGAAATGGTATATGACAAACACCTGTGAGTGGGTGGGAGAAATGCTAACTATGCAAGGTAGGTAAGGAAGTTGATTTAACGAAAGTATCTAATTACTTAGAATGTACTCATCAAAAGAGGTGGATAAAGATCCACCTCTTTTTCCTATTTAAATCATTTTTTGGAACGCTGCAACTTTAAATACAGTCTTAAAGCCTGCTTGTTCATAAAGAAGATTAGCTTTTGTTAAACTATTAGAATCAACAGAAATTAATACTGTTTTATTTCCACGTTGATAGGATTCTCTAAATACGGTATTAATAAGTGACAAACCAATTCCATGTTTTCTCCAAGGACGTTTTACTCCTAATCGGTCAACGTAGATATGTTCACCATCAAATAGTTTACAAATAATAAATCCAACAAGTTCATCACCAGCATAGGCAACAAACCATAATGTTTGATCATAGTTTGCTGTACTCTTTTGCTTTATCCACTCGTCATAGGGTTGAGGTGAAAAATCTCTTGTATCTTTGAATGTTTCCTGATGGGTTGCATGAAGGCGAACGGCATCTAGTTCATGCTGATACGGACGTATAGTAATATCTTGTGGGAGAGAAACAGATTCTGGCATCGTATCCATATCAATTCTCATCCGTTGATAAAGTCTATTAAATTGGTAGTCTCTTGATTCTAAAAGGTTAATTGCATTGGTATTGGTAGCTGGAATTACATTATCTAATTTAAGAGATTTCTCTTTTATACTTCTAATTTCCTTTGCACGAATATCAATTAATTCTAGTAAGCTCGTTCCGATTCCCTTGCCTTTAAATTGTGGATGAACAAAGGCGCTGGAGTAAAGACTATCTTCTCCGGATTCCTCAATAAATCCGTACCCTACAATATGTTTTGAATCTTTTAACTCAATGATCCAAACATTTTTGTTTATCGGTAGCTCGTTCCATAAATCAATAACATCCTGTATTTCTATATCGGGAAATCCAAATTCATCAATATCTACAATAGATACAAAATCAGTAACAGCAGAAGCATCCTCCATTATAGGGGACCTCACAGCAAAATCTTCAAGTAATGTTTTCAAATTGTTTTCTCCTCTCAAAAAAAAAATCGTAAATGCCTATTTACGATTTGAAGACGGAGATTATAGGTGCACATAAATAAGGTAGTAACCTATTTAGGTTAACCTTCTTATTAACATGCGTAATCAGTATCATTTTAAGTAACCTGCCTGAGGCATCCCTAAAAAAGACAAAGTAATCCCGTGCTCTTCAAAAAGTAGAGTTGCATTCTTGTTTTGACACATAACAAGCAAATGGGGAATTACTTTTTCATCATCAATCGGGAAACCTCCTTTAGTTTGTTAAGTTAATAATAGGTTAACAACACCAAAACTGTCAATCCTTTACATAGTTTATTTAAGAATTTAGATTATACAAATGTACTTTATTTCTACCTGCATTTTTGGCAGTATATAAAGCTTGGTCAGCTTCTTCAATTAGTGTATCAAGACCTTTGTCTGAAGAAGTCGTGCTAATACCAATTGATATGGTTATTTGGCCATTGGGTTGAAGTTCTTCTCCATAAAATGGGTAGGTTTCTACAAGCTTGCGAAACCTATCAGCAATACCAAAACTTTTTGTACTTGTTACATTTGTAAAACAAATAATGAATTCCTCACCACCGTACCTTGCAAATACATCTTCACGTCTCATACTATCTCTTAAGAGTTGGCCAATTGTTCGGAGTGCGGCGTCGCCAGCTGGATGACCATGGGTATCATTATAGTTTTTAAAGTAATCAACATCGAACATCGCAATCACAAATGGAGTCTTTTGTTCATTCAGAATTTTTACCTTCGATTTAAAATAACGAAGATTATACAAGTTTGTCATATTGTCATGTCTAGAATGGAATTCCAATTCTTTTTTATGCAATAGATTCCGATTTACATCGTTGTTAATTAAACCAATAACAAGTAGACCTACTGCCTCAAAACCGATCATTAATAGGGTGGTCATTAGTGTTGCGGGAGTTGTCCAAACCATGAGTAACGACCTGATAATTCCATAAGCGACAAACCCGATTAACATATGTTTAATATGTAGTATGGTTAAAGGTGGATTGAATGCCTTTCTTCTATGAAAAAGGGAACCTATGAGGAAAGGAAGAAGTATTCCTTGCGTTATCCCTTGCAATACAGTTGGTCCAGCTAACTCAAACCGATACCAAGAAGGCAAAATAGTGGCGATAAGACCAAGTTTCCATCCACCTAAATAAGAAATAAAATAGATGGGTATTCCCCTTAAATCAATACGCATTCCTTCGTATAACAATGGATGGTGCATGATCCATATACTTAATAAACTGATAACTAGTGAAACAATCCAAAGGATGTTATCAATTTGTTTTAATCGAATGATTAAGTACTCTTTAAATTTTAAAGCAACATACATAAATGAGATAATTAATGTGATATTGGCAATAAATATATTTAATACTTCGTGCATGGAATGAGTCTCCTTAAGAAAAAACTAGAACACTTTTTACTTTGGTGTTAAAAGCTTTGGGTTTTAAAAGTGGAGCCTAAAGTAGTTTAGGCTCTTCGAGAGCAATCGAACTACACTCCGATTCATCATAATTTACGTATAAACTGTATCGTTAGCTAAAAACACATATTTTATGTACTAGTTGGTAGGTGAAAAGTTTACATTTTCCGAGAAAAGAATAGCTTGGGCTTTGTAAGACTAGCTCTTACTACTTTACTAAAATTCCTTTTTACTTCTCAAAACCGTTATAAAGCCATCTAGGATATCATGACTTACTTTAAATCCTTTACGTTTGTAGAATTCTAAAGCATTCTTATTGCCGTTGGAGACATAGATAAAATAATCTTCTACATCGTCAAATTGTCTTAGCCAATCCATTGATAAATTAAATAACTTCGATCCAATCCCATATTGCCTGTAGTTTTCTTTTATATAAAACTGAGATAAACAACCAACATTTTGAGTACTTACAGAATCCATATCAAAAAATGTAGCAAATTCATTTGAATAGACTTCCTTTTGAGAGACATTTGAATACACATATGCAATGACCTCTCCATTGTCCTTTACAACAACCGTATAATTATGAATGGCTTTTTTAAACGAAGGGAGGAAACGAGTATCAAAATTCATACTGTCAAATAACTCTGGTTTCACATAAGCTACTGACTTTTGAAAGTCCATAAGATCATTGCATGACTCTCGTAAAGTTTCAATCTTTTCATCAGGTAATACCTCAAAAGTTAAGTTCACGATTCTCACTCCTCAGTTATGTAGGTAGCTTTCTACTCTATTTTTTAATCATAAAGCTGAATTGTAAATACGAAAAGCTATTTTTTCAGAATGAAAAGTAGACAATTGGAGACAAGCATTATCTCATTCCTACCTCCAACTCATATTGCATTACATAACACGATAATTGGAAAACTGTCCCCAATATTCAACCTTATTATATTCTGAACTAGAAGATAGAAAATGGACAATAATGGGTGAGTAATCTAGCCACGGGTAGGCATGGAAGAAGGTTTGATCCCCATAGCGAATGGCTTCTAATGCAAGGGGTAATTCACGCCTGAAAATGGTATTTCTTATTTTTACAGTATTTTGATCGAATTCACCACCATCAACATATAAATGAATGTAATACATCCATTCCCCATGTACATTCACCCATTCTCCAAGTACTTCATCTCTCATTGTTATATTAATTTTTTCATAAGCAAATTGTATGCCAATCGTTAAGAATAACTCACCTGTCTCATCTGAATGTGTGAGAGTGTGCCGACGGTGAAAAGTCGGGAACAGGGGAGTTACTCCATCTTTAAATTCGACTGACAGCTTGCTGGGATTTAACTTGCTCATTCCTATCACTTCCTATAATCATGGTCATCCTATCGTATGCGATGGGTGTGTTTTGGTACCCTTGCGACCTGATATAAGTAGTTCTGAAAATCTATTATTTGTTAGTAAATGTCCAATAATTATTTAATAGAAAATTAACTGCTGGGATAATGAGTACGGTAAATAATTCACCAATCAGATAATGTAAAACGAGAATAGAAACAATCATATACATAATGCCCACATTTAAGACGAAACCGATGGATGCTACGACCATGAACTTCACGAACTGTGTATGAGAGTAGGTCCCACCGAAGGTATATCTTTTATTTAGGATATAAGAAAAAAGAGTCATAATTATAAAGGAAATCGTTGATGCCAGGACCGGCTCAATGTTAACTTGTTCTACAAAAATAAACATGGATAGAAAATATATGGCAACACATAGTAAGCCCACAAGACTATATTTCATGAATTTTTTTATCATAGGTTGACTACTTATCATAACAAATTCCTTTCACGATAAATCATTAATAATTGGTGTAAACCTTTAATATAATAAAGGAAAAATGTGTCGATTTGCAATCTTAAATTTTAGTATGAGTGTATAAAGTTATAACATTTGTAGTCAGGTTGGTATCATATTATCTAGTCACATCTTCAGCACGATGTCATACAGTAAATTAATTATTTTGATGTGGAGGATGATGATACTTGTCAAAACTGAAAACAACTACGTATGAGTGTAAACTCGGTTTACTTCAAACCGAAATAGCGATAAAACAAACGAAGGATTATTTTGAAGCTGAACTGTCTAAAGCCTTAAATCTAATAAGGGTTTCAGCACCCCTTTTTGTTAAAGAGGGAAAAGGAATTAATGACAATCTAAACGGAAGTGAACGGACTGTCTCTTTTGATGGATTACATTTGAAATCTGAAAAACTTGAAATTGTCCAATCTCTTGCAAAGTGGAAGAGGATTGCCTTACAAAAATATGGTTTAAAAGTAGGGCAGGGGCTTTGTACAGATATGAAGGCGATTAGAAGAGATGAAGAACTAGATCATTTGCACTCTTTTTACGTAGAACAATGGGATTGGGAAAAAGTGATATCACCTGAGCAAAGAAACATAAGTACTTTAATATCTGAGGTGAAAACGATTTATAAGGTTTTAAAAGATACTGAGAACTATTTATTTGAACATTATCCTGAACTTGAACCAGTTTTGCCAGATACAATTCAGTTTATCACTGCTCAGGAGCTTGAGAACCTGTTTCCTACATTAACTCCTAAAGAAAGAGAAGATAAAATTTCAAAGCAGCATGGAGCGGTATTTATTATGCAAATCGGAGGCAAACTTCGCTCTGGAGCAAAACATGACGGACGTTCTCCAGATTATGATGATTGGACATTAAATGGAGACCTGATTCTATGGTATCCAACCTTAGGGTGCTCTGTTGAGATTTCTTCTATGGGTATCCGTGTTGATGGAAAAATTTTATTACGCCAATTGTTTGTTTCAGGAAATCAAGATAGACAAGAACTAGAATACCATCAAATGATTTTACAAAATGCACTACCTACTTCAATAGGGGGAGGCATTGGTCAATCGAGAGTATGCATGTTTTTACTTAAGAAAGCACACATTGGCGAGGTTCACTCCTCCGTCTGGAATGAGTCTATTTTACAGGAATGCAAAGAGGCGAATATTCCTTTATTGTAACAATCACCGATATATAAATATAAGAACGATGGGAAAACGTATATATTTTAAATATGTTCCTGTATTTACCTCCAGCTAGGGTGAATAATCTTGCATCCTTTTCTAATAATAATCCTTAGGATATTATCAGGAGGTATTATATGGATTACAGTTTAATATGGAAAGCAGCTCTCATGGTCTCAGTAGGTTTTTTATTTCTTCGCTTTGTAGGTAGAAAATCTGTTTCTCAAATGACAATTGCTACTACAGTTGTTTTGATTTCTGTGGGATCAATCATCATCCAGCCATTAATTGACAATGGAATTACTAACACTCTTTTAGCAACATCAGTATTTATATTATTCTTGATAGTAGTCGAATTCCTAGGGATGAAATTTAATGGCTTTGAGAAATTGATAACTGGAAAAGCAAAAGTCGTTATCCAAAATGGAGAGTTGCAGGAAAATACATTAAAGAAGATGCGATTAACTGTTGATAAGCTTGAAATGCAGTTGCGTTCAAAAGGGGTTACAAAAATCTCCGATGTAAAAACAGCAACGATGGAACCAAATGGTCAGGTTGGATATGAATTAATTCCTGATGCACAGCCACTTACTGTTGGAGAGTTTAAAAAGTTGATGTCTCAACTAGGTTATACTTTTCCTCAACAACAACCATCTGTTACAACAAATACGAATCTTTTTGATGAACTAACGCAAACAAATTACCCTCCAAACCCAGAGCACTTACATTAAAAATTGAGCCCTATGGCTCTTTTTTTGTGGATTAATATATAATTGTTATTAATTACTATGTTTTTTGAAAAAGTCGGGCATGTTCCCGGTCGGAGGAATTAAAGATGAAATCTACGAACAGTCCGATTTATTGGTCTTTACTTAAGCATCAAGACTGGAACCTGTATCTTGCTGCGACATCAAAGGGTTTGTGTTTTGTTGGTTCACAAAACAAGCCTTTTGAGGAACTGGTTAAATGGGCAGAAAAACGCTTCCCTGGAAGTTCTCTATATGAAGACTCTGAAAAACTCGAAAATTATGTTGAAGAGATTACCGAGTACTTAGAAGGAAAGAAACAGAGTTTTACTCTTCCATGTGTGTTTACTGGAACCGATTTTCAACTTGCTGTCTGGGATGCACTCTGTGAAATACCCTTCGGACAGACATGGTCTTATTCAGATATTGCAACTCATATCAATAAGCCATCAGCTGTTCGAGCGGTAGGAGCAGCCATTGGAGCAAATCCTATTTTAATTAAAATCCCGTGTCATCGTGTAGTCGGTAAAAACGGTGCATTAACAGGATATCGGGGCGGATTAGACATGAAAATGAAACTGTTGGAGCTTGAAAAGCAATTGCAAATACAATCTTAAGAGGGAGTCCAAAGATATGACTAAGGGTATTTTAGGCGTACTTTTAACAGTATTCGGCGGGTTTGGATTGTGGTGGTGGAACAACGCTTTATGGAGTAGTGGTGGACCAGACGGAGGGAGAAGTGTTATTCAATATGTTGTTCCGTATTTACTGGCAAGTATTATATTATTTGTTGGTATTTACTTATGTGTTAGATATGTTAGAAAGTTAGGGACTTGATTATTTAAAGCTCAGGTTCAAAGTCAACTATTAAAGTGGGCTTTGAACCTGTCTAAGGAATCTTTATTGTGTTAAATTTTCTAGTTGATTTAATAAAGTTGTCACCTCGGTAATTGTTGTTACTATTTGAGAGTTTTCTAATTGTTCGATGACTAAATTACCATTCTCCATTACAGCATTAATTTCAGCTAATAGTGCTTCATTTTTTGCTATTAGTTCTTGATGTATGCTTTCTGCAATAGTAGGAATGTTTTCTAAAGCAATAAATTCCTCAATTTGGACTTTCAACGTTGATAACTCAGTTTCAAGCTCCTTTAGTGCCTCGGGATTTGTTACAGCATCTTCCATCATTTGTGGTGCAGCCTCAGCAAAAGCACTCAAGTTATTAATATGTGTGGTGGCTGTATTAACATAATCAAGTGAATTATTCACTTCTTCTAACAATGAGCAAGCACTTAATGACATTGCCAAAAAAATCAATAAAAGTATCTTCATTTTTTTCATAGGTTCTAACCCCTCCAACTTTAACTATTTATATATAGTATTTACGTTTTTTTTTAAAAAAGGTTTCAGTAAGACTTAATTTTATTTAATAAGTCTTTAATATTTTGTTGTATCAACAATTTTAATTAAATGGTAGATTATGGAGAGAAGAACAAGATTATTTAACTACTATAGAAATAGGGGGAAACTGATGTTAGGTTTACCAAAAGGTGAGGTATTTTTACTTCCTTGGAGTGAAGAGTGGGAAAAAGCATTCTTGGAAGAAAAAAACAAGATAGAAGAGGTAATTGGCAAAGAAATTATAAACATTCATCATATCGGAAGCACAGCTGTCAAGAACTTAAGTGCCAAACCTATCATTGATTTAGGAATAGAAATTCATACGTTTACTGATGGGCCAAAGTTTGTAAGCAGATTAGAGAAGTTAGGGTATTCTTACAAAGGTGAGAATATACTTCCAGAGCGTCACTATTTTAGCAAGGGAGAGCCGAGGACCCACCAAATTCATATGTATGAAAGTGGTAATAGGTATCTGCTTGAGCATTTAGCATTTAGAGATTATTTAAGAAAAAATGATGATGCAAGGCTTGAATATGAAAAGCTAAAAATCGAGTTGTCGCAGAAAAATAGTGATAACAAGCATCAGTATGCAGATGACAAAACGAAATTTGTCCAGGAAATTCTTAAAAGAAATATTTTAGGAACATGAGTAATTACATATCCCTAAAATATTTCTTTTAGTGTTTACCAATACTAATTAAATAAATAATTGCGGAAGTGAAACGGTATGAGGTCAAAACGGAAACATAATAAATATCCATATATTATATTAGGTATCATCCATCTAATCATGGTATGTATCACTTTTTATAAATGCGAGGATCGAAAGAAATGTTTTGTATTATTACTAAACTATGTCGGTTTTGCGTATTTATTTGAATATATTGTAGTTGTCCTGTTTGATGCGTATAAGTACCAGCCGAAATTTTTTGCACAAAAACACAAAGATAACATTTCGGGTGCAATATGGTCTCAATTTTTTTATGTTCCTGTAACGGCTTTATTTATTACAGCCTTTCAATTTGGTTGGAAGGTGAAATTATTGTTTGGCATCTATTTTACATTATTGGAAAAATTGTTTATTCACATGGGTATTTTTAAAAACAATTGGTGGCGTACCCGCTATACTTTTTTGACCATCGTGACTTCATTTTTCGTTAATGACTTCTGGTATAGAAAGTTGACTAACAGAAGTCCAGTGTTTTTATTTATTTCTTTTTTCAATATGATCCAGGTTACGTGGATGAATATCATATTTTTCCTTGCGTTGCTAAAACAGCTTCGCTACGGAAAACCAGGAAATCTAAGATGGGAAAATCATTTTGTCATCTCCCCGTTATTTGGTTTGACGTATTCAATACTTCTTGCTTGGTGGACAAAGGATGAAAACTTATTTTATAAAATAAAGTCGTTTTTATTTATGTTTGGAACGGATGTCTTTTTACTTCAAAAGAATATGTTGAAAACGCAAAGTATTCTTATCTTGCCTCTGATTTACTTTCTACTAATAGGTAGTGCAAATCTTTATAAAAGGATTGTTTATAGAGATAGGGAGGTTTACCATACATAAATCAGATTACTTCGTGTAAAAGCGTTTACGTTCCGGGAAATGGTGGATTTCAGCAAATGAGGTTACGTAAAAGCATTTACGTTCTGGGATTACGAAACTCTTCATAGTGACGTTGTTCATCTTCACGTATCTCTAATATCTGATTTTTTTCCAATGCTGTGGGTGCTAATTGGGCTAATTTCTCATAACATGCAATAGCGCTATATTCCCCGTGAATGGCTTTTTGAATATCCTTTATAAATTGAGCGTTGTTTCTAAGGCGAGAATAATAATTGTTATAGGGATGATTTTGATAGAACTGATTCATAACAATCCTCCGTATTAAAATAGTCATTTATCCTATGCTACGAGCAGGCGTGAGGTGTAAGGACGACAGAAAGTTAATGGGGTTGAATTCTTTGATAATTTTTTATGTAAATAAAATAGGACAGTTCAACTACACTGTCCCTTACTACGTTAATTAGAGGTGAATGGAGAAAAAGTTGAATCGCTCTTCACCTTTTTTTGCGCTTTCATGCCAAATAAAAATCGTAAACTAGTAAATCTTCGAATGATAATATGATAACTTAACATAATGATAAAGAATGAGACTACAGCAAGGAAAAGCAATTTTACATAAATAGGCCACGATAGATCATGTAAGAAATAGGCGATCAATACAATGACGGGTTGATGTAATACGTAAAATGGCATTGAAGCTTCGCTTGTGTAGGCTAAAAATTTGTTGGAGTAGGATAGATATCGATTTGCTAAATAAAAAATACATAATAGAAGACTCCAACAGTTAATGGTCCTTATTGCAAAATAGATCCAACTTTCAATCGTTCCGGGTTGTGGAAAGCCAATCATAAACCAAATGATATAACTGATTGAAGTGGTTACAGCTAAAAATATGTGAATTTTACTTGTTTCTTTAAGAGCAGTTTTAAATGATGAAGCTGAAAGAAAATAGAAGCCATACATAAACATGATTAAATAAAAAATTAGATCCCATCCACCTAAGCCTTGTGTTTTAATGATGCCTGATAAGAACAATAAAAAAGGTAGTATATAAAAATGATAGGCTTTGAATTGTTTTATTCCTACTTTTTGGAATAAAGGTAAAGTTAGTAATGAAAATACGAGTAAAACTAGCAAATACCACAAATGTAAACCAAAAAAAGCGAAATTCCCAGTACCGCCAAAATCTAAATAAATTCCATCAAAAAAATGAGGTATAAAGGATAAGAATGAGCCATCAAATTGTCCGTTTGTTATTCTCTCTATATAGATTTGATGGGGAGTTAGGATTAAAACACCAAATCCTAATGGTACACCCAATTTAATAAAGCGCTCCTTCACATACCCAGATTTTGCTTTGCTTCTTAGTGCATAGGCGACACTAATTCCTGAGATAACGAAAAATAAGGGCATAATCCAAGACCCTACAAAAAGTGAAAAGACTAAAATGGCTTCTGAATCCAGTACATTGTTTTTAATATGCCATGGAAATGGGTTCACAAACATTGTACAGTGGTAAAGAAAGACAGCAAGTGTTGCAATTACACGAATCCAATCTAAATCGTATTGTCGCGTTAATGAAGAAAAGTCCTTTTCCATAATTCACCTCAAATAGTATGTAGACGAACATATATTACCATTTATGTGAAAAAATAAATAGATAAGACATACTTTTTTTTAGGATTAAAGGAATGTTACCCATAGAAGAATAAACGTGAAAATACATACATATGGAAAAAAGTTAATAGTAACATCTAAACAAGTTTTGAATGTTTTAGTGGAGATAATAATAGAAGAAATAATATTTTATAATTGTCACAAGGATGAGGAGAGAAAAACTTGAAAAAAGCAGTATTAAAAGTAGAAGCCATCTTAGTAGCATATGATTCGGAAACGTTTGTTACAGAGCAAGTGAACGAAGTTAATGTGGAATTTGGAGGAATTCCGGGTGATCGACACTTTGGAATGACTAGACCTGCAGATGCTCGTCAGCCTATGTATGAACGTGGTTCGGAGATTCTTAATAGACGGCAACTTACTATTGTATCAATAGAAGAGTGTAAACTCATTGCTGACCAATTAGGTATCCCAGAAGTTAAACCTGAATGGTTAGGTGCAAATCTGTTAGTTAGTGGAATGTCAGAATTCACAAAATTGCCTATGGGGTCGCGATTGCTTTTTCCTGACGGGACAGGTCTTATCTGTAATGGAGAAAACTTACCATGCATATTTCCTGGACGGGAAATCCAAAAAGCCTATCCAGACATACCTAAACTGGATAAAACGTTTGTATTGGCAGGAAGAAAACGTCGAGGCATTGTCTGTGGTGTGGAAAAACCTGGTATAATTAAAAAGGAAGATGACATTAAATTATTTATCAATAATTATGAAAAACCAATGCAGTAAAAGGTAGGGGGAAAAAGATGACCAATTTAGCTGGATTTCAAATTAAAGTGGCCAAAATTCAGGATACTGGCAAAGTTATTTCTTTGCTGAAGGATTTGGCTTTGTGGATGAGAGAAAGCGGAATCAAGCAATGGGGTTATCTGTTAGAGGGTGGAGATGACGAAGAAATAGAACAATCCATTGTTAATGGTGAGACGTATCTCGTTTTAAAAGACACTCAACTTGTCGGAACCTTTACGCTTTTGGAGGAACCTAGTGAGTGGGATAGGCATGTTTGGGGAAGTGGCGCTTCCATAGATGGGCTATATTTACATAGACTGGCTTTACATCCTTCCTTTATGAACATAGGTTTAGGCAGTAGTTTATTGAATTGGATTGAATCCAATCGATATGATATTGAGTTAATTCGGTTAGATTGTGTTTCAGAGAATAGTAAATTGAACCGTTTTTACAAAGAAAATGGTTTTGAATGGGTCGGAACCGAGGATGGGCATAGCAAGTATGAAAAGAAGATAAGAAGCTAGCCTGGGTGTAAGTGCCAAGCTAGCTTTTAAACCTTGCTTTTGTCAAAGCCTTTACTTTTTCTTTTCGTCCTCCTTAGTCATGTTCTCTACCGTTTCAGCAATTGCATTCGACATTTGATCGACTTCTTCCATTGTTCCTCCATGAAGCTGTCCATCAATACCTGGTTTGTCTCGCTTACTAGGTTCAACTGGGTTGATTAATCTTGCCATACGAACACCTCCTATACAATAGGGTGCTTTTGCAACTATTTTTTAATCATCAAAATACAGTTAATGTTTGCCAGTTAAATTGGGTAAGACATTTAGCAGGTACATCGTAAAACAAAGAGTAAATAAATGAAATAAAAACGCCACCTTCCGTTTATACTAAACGTATGTTCGGAGGTGTTTTTTTATGGACAATAAAGAGTTTCAGCAAATTTATAATGAATACAAGCATCAAGGAGAAGAGCAGGCAAGAGTAGAGGCTATTGACAATGTTTCATCAGGAGCAGAGGAAATCGTAGCTGTCCGCAAAAATGACGATGGAGATCTAATTGCCTTTAAAACAAGTAGTGGTCGCGAGTTAGACTATGTTACGGCACTAAACGAAGCACAAGAGGGCAAGCTTGCCCATGTAGATGTCTTTCACAAATATGGACGAGACATCCTACGAAGTGAACCTGATGGAGTAAAAGAAAATAACCTTGATAACTTACCACAGTTTTAATTGTGTCTTCTGGGGCCTGACCCCCGGTGCGTTAATACGTTAACGCATAGGGGTCAGGCTTTTTGTGCAATCGTTTGTATTTTTTTGAATTATTTACATTTTAAGTATTGTGCTTAGGGTAGAAAATAATGTAAAATTAGGCGTTTTCTATCAAGCGAAAGAATTATCAAGTCGTTTTATGGGGGTCGTAGCTCGTGAGCATCATAGAAGTAAAGAATTTACGTAAAGAGTATAAAATCAGTGAGAAGGACGTTGGGCTAATTGGGGCAATTAAAAATGTTTTTCGTCCTAAGTTCAGAACGAAAACAGCAGTAGATGATATTAGTTTTTCAATTGCTGAAGGAGAAGTTGTTGGGTACATTGGGGCCAATGGAGCGGGAAAATCAACCACAATTAAAATGTTAACAGGCATACTAACACCAACTAATGGTGAGGTACTTATTAATGGATTGGTTCCGCAAAAGAATCGTGTACGAAACAATAAGCAAATTGGAACTGTTTTCGGTCAAAGAACACAACTTTGGTGGGATCTGCCAGTAATTGAATCTTATAATCTTCTGCAAAATATCTATGAAATTCCTAAAGATATTTTCGAAGAAAACTTGAATCGGTTCAGAGAGTTACTAGATTTGGATGAATTATTAAAAACACCAGTACGACAG
The DNA here is from genome assembly GCA_014960805.1 of Cytobacillus suaedae. Classification (GTDB taxonomy): domain Bacteria; phylum Bacillota; class Bacilli; order Bacillales; family Bacillaceae_L; genus Bacillus_BV; species Bacillus_BV suaedae. Next base: position 1,604,009 of record CP063163.1, read on the forward strand.
CTAAGCTTAGGTCAAAAAATGCGATGCGAAATTGCGGCAGCTTTTTTACATAATCCAAGGGTTGTTTATTTAGATGAGCCTACAATTGGTTTAGACGTTATGGTTAAAGAAAAAATTCGAGAGTTTATTAAAACAGTTAATAAAGAAAGAAAAGTTACCGTTATCCTTACAACCCACGACATGCAGGATATTGAAGAAGTATGTTCAAGAGTAATGTTTGTTGATTATGGAAAAGTCATTTATGACGGTGACCTTGAGAGTGTTAAAAATGTACTTGGTAAAACAAGAACGGTTGTATTTAAAGTGAAATCCAAAAGTGAAGACCTATATGATGTGATTGAGAAGAGTGAAGGCTTGTCTCTTTTAAAAGAAGCTGAAGATACGCTAGAAATTCAGTTTAATAGAGAAACTGTTACGGCAACACAAGTCATCAATATCGTTTCTCCATATTGTGAAGTTGTTGATTTATCGATTCAAGAAGTGTCAATTGAAACGATTGTAAAGAGTTTATATAAATAAGAGGTGGTTAACATGTGGACATTGCGTAAAATGGCTACACTTGGTGCAATGGGTATGAAAACCACTTTGGCATATGTTGCTTCTGTATGGGCATCGGTTTTTGTAAACATTTTGCAGATTATTGTGTTTTATTATATTTGGACAGCAGTATACAGTGACAAAGAAGTACTAAAAGGAATAACGTTTCATGAAATGATTACCTATGTTATTCTTTCAAGAATTTTGTTTATTGCAATCAGTTGGGGCGTGAACAACTGGATTGCGCATCAAATCCAAACAGGGCAGATATCGATGGAACTACTTCGACCAGTGGACTATCAGTTCGCGATGTACTCTACGAGGGTTGGTGACTTTTTAATGTTTACGGTGTTAAATGGTGCACCAGTACTGATTATATCAGCATTAATGTTTGGATTACTTGGGCCAGCGGGTATAAGCTCGGGTATGTTTTTTGTTATCAGTATTTTTATGGCAATTACGATTGCTTTTTTTATAGAGTTTATCGTAGGGTTACTTTCGTTTTACACAACAAATGGCTGGGGATTACAGGTATTGAAAGAGGCAATTATGAACTTCTTTTCAGGAGCAATTGTTCCACTGGTGTTTTTTCCCGGAATACTAAGGGATATTGTGAGTTTTCTACCGTTTAAGGATATGGTTTATACCCCGATCTCTATCTATTTGGGCTTTGTTGAGGGACAAGAAATGGTTGAGTCACTTCTGTTTCAGTTGTTATGGGTAGTTGTTCTGTGGATTCTTTCACGGATGTTCTTTAAGCATGCGTTGAAAAAGATTGTGGTTCAAGGAGGGTAAGAAGTGAGAGCGGTTATGAGATATATAAAATTGTATTTAGAATTTGTGAAGCAAAATTTTAAAGTCATGCTAGAGTATCGAGCGGATTTTTTAATCGGTTTTTTCTCGACCTTCTTGCTTCAGGTCGGTGGAATTTTCTTTATATGGGTTATTTTTGATAACATCGGTGACATTCAGGGCTGGACGTTTTATGAGGTTACATTGATATACGGAATGTTAACCCTTGCCAAAAGTATCAATCATATCTTCTTTGATAATCTGTGGGTGCTAGGTCAGCAGTATGTGAGGCAGGGCAAATTTGATGTATTGTTGTTACGACCGATTTCACCTTTGTTTCATTTAGTGGCTGATAAGATTCAACAAGATGGGTTTGGGAACCTTGTGATTGGAATCATTCTTGTAACCAAATCAGTGATGGAGTTAGGGATTGGATTTACAGTTTTGGATTTCTTCATGATGTTGATCTTTGTGATTAGCGGTGGCTTTATCTTTGCTGCGATTAACTTAATTACGACCACAACCAGTTTTTGGTTTGTTGAGAGTAATATGTTCATGTGGAGTACGTTTTCGTTATCAGAATTCGCACTTTATCCATTAGGGATTTATCACAAAGCGATTGGAATTCTATTAACATGGCTAATTCCATATGCTTTCGCAAGCTATTATCCTGCAGGGTTCTTCTTGGATAAAGGACCAATCATGATGAGTCTGCTGACACCAGTGATTGCAGTAGTATTATGGCTCATTGCTCTTCGGGTTTGGAACTTTGGCATAAGAAACTACTCTAGCACAGGATCTTAAATTATGCTTTTTGTGTCTATTGGGGCCTGACCCCCGGCGCGTTAAAGCTTTAACGCGCTGGGGGTCAGGCCCCTTTTTCCAAACTTGTAAGTGATTATATCCTGATGAATAATGCCATTTTCCCCTACTGAAATTCAGGAAAAACCTACCAAAAAAGGGCTTATTTATGTGATAAATCTCACATTTATGAACACCTATTTCATCTATTCTTTAGCTAAGGGAAAACCTTACAAACTCAAAGAAAAGGTGATTTAAATGGTTGTTAACTTCTTAAGAAATAATCGAATCGCATCTGGTATCTTATTAGTATTAAGATTGTATTTAGGGTGGTCATGGATGGTCGCAGGATGGGAAAAGGTAACTGGGGACTTTGATGCAGGTGGTTATTTACAAGGAGCAGTAGGAAAAGCAACCGGGGAACATCCAGCAGTTCAAGGATGGTGGGCTGCATTTTTAGAAAATGTAGCGATTCCAAATGTAGGTCTATTTAATATACTGGTCCCATGGGGAGAATTATTAGTTGGTATTGCACTATTATTAGGTACTTTTACAACGTTTGCTGCATTAATGGGTATTGTAATGAACTTTGCATTTTTGTTCTCAGGAACAACGAGCACGAACCCACAAATGGTATTACTAACAATCTTCATTTTAGTAGCAGGAGCAAATGCAGGGAAGGTTGGTCTGGATTACTGGATCGTCCCAACATTAAAAGATTTCTGGAAAAATAAATTTGGTACTACGCGAGATAAAACACGCGCTATTTAGCCTTAAATAAAAAATAAAGCCCTCTTACTTGATAGTATTAACGGGTTCTCTTTTGGAGTGCAAAACGATATAGCAATGTGTGAATGAGGATTCTCATGCCGTTAGTTTATATGCTAAAACAATTGTTAGTACTTTGTTCAATTTGATTTCAATATTCTAAATAGTACCCCTTATCAATAAGCGGCTTTGTCCTTTTATTAAGCAACCAGCGATAGTAAAATAAACGGAGATTTTCCGGTTAAATTCAGAATGGAGCTCTTTTGAGGCTAAATAAGCGGAGGTTTTCCGGTTATGCCAAGCAAAATCCCCTATTTTCATGTTTTTTGAGTCAATAAGCGGAATCTCTCCGGCTATTTAAGCTATTTTCAATGAAATTTTTCTATTTAAGCGGAATTTTTCCGTCTATTTATCAAATCGGGTGCTTATCTGATCTTCCAACGGATAATATTAAGAAGCGAAAAAGCATGATGATTAAATTGCTAATCAACATGCTTTTTACTACGTTTTTTGTACTGTTATTAATGATTTTGCACTTTAAAAGAGAACCCGTTATTGATAGTATGGGGGCTTTTACCTTTTACTATAATCTAGTTTAGAGCAGTTCTCAGAGTTTCAATATTTTTTCTCATTAAACTAAAATAATCTTCATTGTTTTTCATATCATCTTCAGAAACAGATTCAAGATTATTGAGGTAGAGAACATCTGCACCAATTTCGGTTTTAACAACTTCTGATATTTTACTAGTTACATTTTCTTCAAAAATAATATAGCTTAAATTGTTATCTTTTGCTGTTTCAATAATTTTTGTTAATTGCTTTTGTGATGGTTCTTGTGTTGGTGATAAACCAGTAACAGCAATTTGTTCAATACCATAGCGTGCTTCCCAGTATCCATAAGCTGCATGGGCAACAAGGATTTTCTTATGAGCGGCCTCGTTTATTGCACTACTAAATTCAGAATCTAACTTTTCTAGTTCTGCTTTTACAGAAAGAAAGTTCTGTTCGAACTCATCTTTTGCTTCTGGCTTTAATTCAACTAAGGCATTTTTAATGTTTTCAGCCATTTTGATCGCGTACATTGGATCAAGCCATACATGTGGATCTGTATCTCCGTGATTGTGGTCATGGTGACCTTCCTCAGAAGCGTGCTCATCTTTATGCTCATCAGCATGGTCATCGTGCCCGTGCTCATCTTTATGCTCATCAGCATGGTCATCGTGCCCGTGCTCATCTTTATGCTCATCAGAATGGTCATCGTGCCCGTGCTCATCTTTATGCTCATCAGCGTGGTCATCGTGTCCATGCTCATCAGCATATTCCCCATGTGCAAGTAATTCAATACCATCGGAAGCTTTTACCAGTTTCACTTTTTCTTTTTCTAAAACCTCAGAGGCAGCATCAACAAATCCTTCAATTCCAGCACCACTGTAAATGAGTGCATCTGAACTTGCAATATTTGTCATGGTCTTTGCAGTTGGCTCATATGAGTGTGCATCTACATTTGGTGGGTATACATTTTCAACTTTTACATGTTCGCCACCTATTTTCATTGCAAAATCATACAGTGGAAAAATCGTTGTATAGATGGTTAGAGGAGTTACATCACTTGTCACATTTGTTGTATTCTCTTGTTCAGCTGTTGTATCCTCTTGTTCTTTAGTTGTTGTTGCTTCTTCATTACCACATCCGTATAAAAACATAGAAATGATAAGTAATAGAATAGTAAGTTTCGTGTTTCGCTTGGTTATTTTCATGCGTTTCTCCTCTCAGTCTTTTCGGAATGATTACGATTTAATATCCGTGATTTTTTATGAATAAAGTAGTTTAGTTAATATATATCGTAATAGTTTCGATTTACAGAATATATATTAAAACAATTTAGAAGTTATTACAAGTAGTAATTTTTCTTCTAAACTGTTACGCTTTTATTTACATTAAAGCAAGTATGCTTTAAAATATAAAACGTAATAATTACGATTGATTTACGAATCACAAAGACTATCATAAGCTAAGACGACTCCTAATTTCAAGAGAAATCTACTGGAACTTAATAAAACTTTCTACATAAAGTTGACGTCTTCGAAAATATGAAACTATCTAGGAGGAATCCATGAAACGCACACTTCGCGGTAGCATAATTGATATTACAGGTGTTCTAATTATCGTTTTTGTCTTGCTCATGTTTACTCCAGGGGTAGGTGGGTCAAGCTCATTAGCCATACCACCTTCAATATTAAACCTAAATATGATTTTTCTTAGTATATTGATAGAAGCCTTACCTTTCGTTCTAATCGGTGTGTTGATTGCAGGTTTAATTCAAATTTTTATAACTGAAGAGCATATTCAGCGCTTAATTCCCAAAAATAAATATTTGGCCGTTCTAATGAGTTGTGTAATTGGGGCTTTGTTTCCTGCTTGTGAATGTGGGATTGTACCTATCGTACGAAGACTTATTTCTAAAGGCGTGCCAATTTATGCAGCAATGGGGTTTATGTTAACAGGACCACTGATCAATCCTGTTGTTATTGCATCTACTTTTATGGCTTTTGGTAATGATATTGAGATTGCAGCGTTAAGGATGGGATTAGGGTTCTTAATCGCTTTACTTGTTGCATTAGTAGTAGGCTGGATTTTTAAAGGAACTCAATTTAAAAAATCTATAGAGGTACAAGCCACTCATCAACACAATCACGGAACGAGAAAATCATTTGGTGATAAATTATGGTCGATGTTAACACATTCAATTGATGAATTCTTTGATATGGGTAAATTTCTTGTAATAGGTGCATTTTTAGCAGCTTTTTTACAAACCTATATGCCAGCAAAAGCTTTGTTAGAGGCTGGTAGTGGTCCGGTTACTTCTTTATTAGTAATGATGGGCCTAGGGTATATTTTATCACTTTGTTCTGAAGCAGATGCATTTATCGGTGCTTCTTTCAGCAACTTGTTCCCACAACATTCTATTTTAGGTTTCTTAATCCTCGGGCCAATGCTTGATTTGAAAAATACCTTAATCATGCTAAGTGTTTTCCGTTTTAAATTTGTAATGGCAATGCTAGCATTAATATCGTCTATGGTATTTATAACGTTGATGGCTGTCCAAAGTATTCTATAGGGGGAGGAGATATGTATGCAATTTCACTTTCAACAAGCTCTTAGAGCACTGATTTTAGTAGCATTCTCCGCCATGATCGTTAAGCTTCATTTGACAGGAGATATTACTAAGTATATCAATCCTAAATATGACTTTTTAAGTCAATCAGCTGCCATTTTATTTTTTCTTTTGTTTTTGATTCAGTTGGCTAGGGTTTGGTCTGTAAAAGAGGAGAATGATCATCATGCTTGTAGTCATGAAGATCACCATTGTTCACACGACCATGGCACTTCATCTTTCTCAATGCGGAAATTTATTTCTTATTGTATACTCGTGACTCCGATTCTCACAGGTTTTGTATTGCCAGCTAAGGTCCTTGATGCTTCCATTGCGAGTAAAAAAGGAGCGATGGTGTTACTTTCAAGTCAGCAACAATCTGCGCAAAACGATCGATATGAAGATGAATCGGTGGATTCAGAGGATTCGGAGGAAACATTTGAGGGTGAAGAAGACCCACTTTATGACCATGAGGCAGCTGAACCGATTGTAATGGGTGAAACAATCTCAAATGAAGAGTATGAAAAAATGATTGAAGAGCTTCGGAAAAGTCCTGATATCATAATGGATGATTATGTGTATAGTACCTATTATGAAGAGATAAGTAGTGATTTAGACCACTACAAAGGTAAAAAAATGAAGCTAAAAGGATTCGTCTATAAAGAAGAGGGGTTTGCTTCGGACCAATTAGTCCTTGCAAGATTTTTAATCACACACTGTGTGGCAGATGCAAGCATTGTTGGCTTTTTATCGGAATTGCCAGAGGCATCTAGTATTGATGTCGACACATGGATTGAGGCTGAAGGGATTTTAGAAGTTACTACTTATAATGGTGTTGAAATGCCTGTACTTAAGATCACCCATTGGAAAAAAATCAGTGAGCCTGAAGAACCTTATTTGTATCCGATTAATGTGAAGCTTTTATAAAGTAAGAAAAAGGGAGATGCCTAGTGCACTCCCTTTATTTTTTCTAACTTAGCTTCCAGACCTGCAATTGTGTTACCAGCTATTATTTTGCAATTTTCTTAGCTTTATAAGTAAAGCCCTTATGCTAAAACCTAACAGCAGATAATAACAGAATGAGTAAAAGTAGTTCCAATTTATGTATCTAACTAATTCCATCCATACTGAAAATGGCTCACCTACGAATGCATATAATGTGCTGGTCACCAATAATGCGATAGTGTATGATTTCCACGTCTCAAAATACTGATAAATAAGCATAAAGGCAACCGGAACCATCGACATATCAAAGGGAATGGCTCTTGGAGCAACTGGTAATAACTGTGTCGGGTAGATCCAGAACTCGTATTGCAAACCAATCGAGTCTAATAACGTAGTAGGTATAATGGCTAATGTTCCAACTAGTACTGTCTCAAGCATCTTTTGTCGATTTGCTAACATAATCCATAAAATCCATGGTGCAACTGTGAAAATGACGAGAATCCACCATTCAAATGTGAATAGTTCATAGTGAAACCAGCTGTGTTGATCTAATTGAAAGGCTTCTTGTTCAAGTTGGTGAACCCTTTCTAAGACCTCAAACTTATTCATAACGTAGGCCTTCTTTCTAGAGCAATCTCAATAATAATATCTTCTTTTTATCATAAAATTATCAATTTATTTTCTTAATAAAGGTCATACTAAGCATATTAAGAATGCTTGGAGGGGATTTTGTGAGCAAGAACGAAAATGCACTATCTATTTATGCCCTAGGTGGGCTTAATGAAGTTGGCAAAAACATGTATGCCATTGAATGTAACAATGAGATACTTGTTATAGACTGTGGAAATAAGTTTCCTGATGAAAGCTTACTAGGTATTGATTTAATCATTCCTGATATAACTTATTTAGAAGATAATCGTGAGAAAGTAAAGGGATTACTTGTAACCCATGGACATGAGGATCATATCGGTGGAATTCCTTATTTTTTAAAAAAGATAAATGTTCCTGTATATGGGACTCGCTTTACATTAGGATTAATTGAGTTAAAACTTGTTGAACATAAGCTTTCTAGAGAGACAGAGTTAATAGAAATTAACTCAGATTCCAATGTATCCTTTGGTAAAATTGATGTAAGTTTTTTCAAGGTGAATCATAGTATTCCTGATTGCTTAGGAATTGTGTTTGACACACCAGAAGGAGTCATTGTACATAGTGGTGACTTTAAATTTGACCTGACCCCTGTGAATAACCAATATTCGGATATTCATAAGATGGCTGAAATCGGTCGAAATGGAGTCCTGCTTCTTTTATCAGAGAGTACCAATGCTGAACGTTCAGGATCGACTCCATCTGAGAAAAGTGTTGGTACCCATATCGAGGAGGCTTTTGCGAAAGCTACTCGTAAGGTATTTCTTTCAACGTTTGCTTCCAATATAAATCGCGTACAGCAGGTAGTAGATGCGTGTATGAAAACAAATCGAAAGCTTGCCTTGCTAGGACGAAGCATGGTGAATGTAGTTGATGTTGCGATGGAACGTGGTTATTTAGATGTGCCTGAAGGAATGCTCATCGACCAAAATCAAATTAATGAGTTACCGCCTGAAAAAGTAGCTATTTTATGTACGGGAAGCCAAGGTGAGCCGATGGCAGCATTGGCACGATTATCTACTGGTAATTTCCGTGGGGTTGAAGTTTTACCAGAAGATACAGTCATTCTTGCTGCAGGTCCAATACCAGGAAATGAAAAGAATGTGTCGCAAGTTATAGATAATTTATTTGCATTAAAAGCAAACGTCATTTATGGATCAGGAAAAGGGATGCATGTGTCAGGGCATGGCTACCAGGAAGATCTAAAGCTCATGTTAACCTTAATGCAGCCAAAATACTTTATTCCGATTCACGGTGAATATCGTATGCTGCATCATCACCGTTTGCTGGCAGAGTCTGTCGGTGTGGAACAAGGACACACCTTTGTTATGGGAAATGGAGATGTTGTTGATATCAATGATGGTATTGCTCGTCAAACAAGGGACATTCCTGCTGGTAATACTTACGTAGACGGAATAGGTGTTGGAGATGTTGGAGAAGTTGTATTGCGTGACCGTAAACAGCTTTCAGAAGATGGGATGCTTGTTATCATTTTAACAATGAGTAAAAGAAATGGTAAATTAATCTCAAATCCGGATACGATTACGCGTGGTTTTGTATATGCACGGGATTCAGAGGAATTATTACGGGATGTAAACCGACTTATAACTAATACTGTGAATGGGCTAGAACATGATCGCAAACGTCAATGGGGTGACATCAAACACCAATTGAAAAAAACAGTCGGTCAGTACTTATTCCAGCATACGAAGAGAAAACCGATGATTTTACCGATAATTATTGAAGTGTAATTTTCAAATTAAAAGAGGATGTGCTTGGAACACACATCCTCTTTTTGGTGTTATCGAATAAGTTCTTTGAAATTCTTTTTTACGAAATGAAATACTACTAGTGTAATGAGACATGCAACAGGATAAGTTGGGATAGAGAATAAAATGTGTTCAAGGCTGGTGGGAGTGAAGATGCTACTGTTGTATTAACTGTTATTGCAGTTACCTTAGTAGTTGGAGCTACAGGGTTAAATTTGTATAGTAAGAAAGATGGTAGTAAGTAACTGAATTAACGTGAGATTTGTGTTTTAATAAATCCGTTTATGTGCCCTAATTTCGTGGAATTTGTGTTTTGAGGTCACGTAAATCCGTTTATGTGCCCTAATTTCGTGGAATTTGTGTTTTGAGGTCACGTAAATCCGTTTGTGTGCCCTGATTTCGTGGATTTTGTAATTTGAGGTCACGTAAATCCAACTTTTAATGATTCATGTTCCTCTCCTCAACAATTCGTGGTATTTATATAAAAAGAACTGTCCTAATAATAGGACAGTTTAAGCATGTATTGGAACTTTCTTCTCCTCATACACCGTTGTTCGATTTCTACCATTTTGTTTAGACTGATAAAGTGCCGTGTCAGCCCTTTTTATAATCGTTTCTGGATGCTGGTCTTTTATGTGATATTGGGATATCCCTAATGAAATGGTGATTGGTTGCCCGGTTGGACTTGGGGTATCAGCAACAGTTTTCCTTAGTTGTTCAGCAATCTGCACGGTATCTTCCAAACTAGTGTCCTTGATGAGCATCCCAAATTCTTCACCACCGTACCTAAAGCCGATAGTGTTTTCACTTGAGTACAAATTCATCATTGTGGCTAAATATTTTAGCACATCGTCACCAACTAAATGTCCATAAGTATCGTTCACAAGTTTAAATTTATCGATATCAATCATCATGATTGTAAAAGGTTGGTTATGTTCAATTAAGGATTGAATTTCGATATCAAAACTTCTTCGGTTGGCTAAGCCAGTTAAACCATCTAATTGAATTTGTGTATTTAATAGATTGATATGATTAAATAGGTGATGATAAAGCTGGCGAACTTCATAGATGCTAGACTTATTATTTTTCAGAGGGGTAGGTAGTTTTTTCTGCGTAATGGCAGCCTCTGAGTATTTAGCTAGAGTACTAAGTGGTTTTGCAAGGTTTCGTGTCAGTATCCATGCGAGTACTACAATAATTAATAGTAACGGCAGTGATTGAAGTATTACTTTCTTCATTAGCTCTTTCATAGGTTTTTCAACAACTGTAATAGGTGTTTGGGAAATGATTCCCCAGCCTGTGTTTTTCATTGAAGCATACCCTGCAAAGAAATTTTCTCCTTGGGAGTTTGTTACTTCTATAGCTCCTCTTTCACCACGTAAAACATGTTGGACAACCGTATTGCTTGAAACATCTTCATTTATACGACTTGTTTCAGGATGGTAAAGAATCTTTCCTTGAGAATCAACAACATAGACATAGGAACTGTTCCCTAGTTCATGATCGTTCAGCATGGTATTAATGGCATTCTCTTTTTCTAAATAAATTGTTCCTGCAACAAGTCCTTTATAGACACCAGCTTCATCGAATACAGGTGAAGATATTAGTACAATTAATTGACCAGATGTACCATGATAAGGTTCAGAAATAAATGGCTTTTTTAATGCAAGGGCATATTTCATGGTCTCCGTTTGAAGCTTAGTTCCAGCTAACACTTTCTTATTAAATTGAACAACTTTAGGACTCATTGTTTGAACTACGCCCTCTGGGTTGACAATAAATATCGAGTTAAAATGATTCTTGATGGCTGAACGCCAGTGGTCCAGTTCTTCTTGAGACAAACTTTTTTGGCTACTCATTTTTCCAAGTGCATTGATGTTCCCTTGCATATGGTGTAGTAAATCGCTTGCACTTGTGGAAAGTTTACTAGCATATTTTTGATTGCTTGTTAAATAGTTTTCTGTTAACGATGCTCTTAGAGCCTGTGCAGACGAATATAAATTGACAACAATGGTAAGTACGATTGTTGTAATAACTAGCAAGCTGATTGCGAGCTGCAGCTTAAGCCCTTTGTTTCTTAGCATGTAAATACTCCTTAAATATGTAAAAATTCGATAAAATTCTTCTATATCATATCAATCTTTTTTTGGGGTGTATAGTGCCAAAGTAGGATGAATTTTCAATTTATATTCAAAATCAAAAACTGGTAAACTATAAGGAGATAAATGAAAGAGGTAATCTTTAAGTATATTAACACAGTGGAGGTAGACAAGTGGGACTTAATATCATTCTATTAGTTATTTTAGTTTTAGCCATTATCGGTTCAATTTTAGGGTGGTTAAATACGCGTACTATTCTAAAAGAAATAGCAGATATTAAAAAAGAGTTAGGAATGAAAAATATTCGCAAACCATCTGTTTTTGATAATGATTTAGATAAGGATTAAGGAAAGAATCTTAGAGGATTAAAGCCCTTCTTATGGAAAGGGCTTTGGCCTTAGTGTTCATCTTGTGCAATCCTGTTTCTATTTGGAGCAAGGGGTGGTTGTTCTAGCCACTTGTTTTTGGCCATTATATTAAACCATTCCTTTGTTACCATTAGATTTTTAAGGATAATTTTTTCATAACTATAAACAAGGTCCGTACGCATGGCTGAAGCTAATCCTGCCCCGTGGTAATTTTGTGAAGCTTGAATCAAAAAGCCAATAAGGTACAAAATCACCTTGTCTGAAAATGGAGATTCCGCAGAGTTTGTAATTTCAGATTCCCATGACATTGGAACAGGTAGGTTATCCCCCTTTAAAATCTTTCCAAGATCCTGTATTTGATCGTCAGATGTTTTTTGTAAACTCATTAAAAATTGTCTAACTTCTTTTGATTGGGTAACTTGACTAAAACCAATGGCAAGTGATTTTTCTAAAATTTTCTTTTTAATATTTAAAGAAAGAGCAATCATTTCAGTAGCTGCTAGTGGGCGTTTTTCACCAAAGAAACCAGTCATGAAGTCTTGTCCATCGATAAAAGTAGGGCTTTCATCTGGATAAAACAAGGGATCTTTTTGGAAATGTCCCTTCTCAAGTAATAATTCACTTGTTTGATGGTACATTTTCTTTCCATCATTATCACATGAATCATAGAAGGAACGAAGATCCTTTCGAACAGAAGAAGAAAGGGAGGTTGTATGTCCTAGTAGCCCATGAAGCGTTATAATATGTAAGAAATGTAAACAAAAGATATCTGAGAACAATCTGGTTTCACAAGTAAATAAATCTGAGGATTCACTAAATCCAACTGGAACAGGAAACCCTTCATTTTTAATGAAATCAGTCACTTGGCTTTTTTGCCTTGAAAATGTTTCGATTGCATCTTTAAATAGTGCTTTAATTTTTGGGTCTTCTACAATTGAATACATATATTTATTTATAATCTCAACTGCAGTACCATTCATATATTGGCCCCATAGAGTCCCTATTTCAGAAGAAGTCAGCCTTAACTGGTTTTTGTCCATATACATCACCTCTTGTATATGTTTCCCATAAAAATAAAAATATATATCAAGATATTAGCAGGAATAATCATTGAATATAACAACCGTCGGTACATAGGCAATAAAGGTACTGTAAACAATAGCAAGATAAATTATAGTTCTGTCTACTCTAATTCTTTTTAACAAGGAGGTGGTTTGCGTGGAAAAAGAAGCGATTATAATTGGTGCAGGTATTGGTGGTTTATGTACGGCTATCGCTTTACAGAATAAAGGTTGGAAGATTTCAATTTTTGATAAGGCAAATGCACTGAGTGGAGTAGGAGCGGGTATTGTATTAGCGTCTAATGCTTTACATGCTCTTGATAAACTCGGTGTAGGATATCAGGTTCGGGAGAGAGGATCCTCTGTAGGACGGGCAGAGGTCCGTACTTGGAAGGGAGACATGCTTATAGACTTTTCAACAGCGGAACATACTGAAAGTTATCTTATCCATAGGGCTGATCTACAACAAATTTTAGTAGAATCCTTAAAAGAGGGTACAACGCTCAAGTTAAAAAAGTCTTTCGTATCCTTTAATCAAAATGATGACAGAGTTGAGGCTGTTTTCTCTGATGGTACGAAGGTAGCTGGGAATGTGCTTATCGGTGCAGACGGCTTTCACTCGGTAGTTAGAGAGCAATTAGTTGGTTTATCCAATCCGAGATATGGTGGGTATACCGCGCTAAGAGGGATATGTGATTTTAAAGATCAAAATTACTTAACAGAGCACGGTGGCGGCTTCGAGGCTTGGGGGATTGGAAAGCGGTTTGGCTTCTCCTATATAGGTCAAGGGAAAGTATTTTGGTTTGCAGCAATAAACACGCCTCAAGGTATAGAAATCCCAAAAGGTCGGAGGAAAAAGAGAGCTTTAGAATCTTTTAAAGGCTGGTATAACCCAGTTGAATCTGTTATCCAAGCAACCGATGAATCAGCTATACTACATCACGATATCTTTGATCGTAAACCTATAGCACAATGGAGTAAAGGCAATGTTACGTTAGTAGGAGATGCTGCTCATCCAATGGTTCCAAACTTAGGGCAAGGCGGGGCACAAGCAATGGAAGATGCGGTCGTTCTGACTAACTGTTTATCTACCACTAGTTCAGTAGATGAATCTTTACGCATCTTCGAAAAGAAAAGAATACCGCGTACAACCAAGATTGTCACACAATCAAGACGTATGGCAAGGCTTGTTCAAATGGAAAATCCCTTAGCAATTAAAGCAAGGAATCTAGTGTTTCATACAATTCCATCGAATAAACTAGCGGGACGTCTACGTTGGCTTGTTGATTATAAGGTGTAGAAGGGAATGTTCAAGAAAAAATATTCTGCTCCAACTTGCATGACTTTAAAAAAATTCAAGATAAACAAGTAGAATTGGCGAAGGAATCATTAATAGACATTGTCATTAATGTCGAATGATTGCATGCAGGAGATCGAAAGGTTAAGAATAAGGATATTAATTTATAAATGAAAGAGTAATGGAGGATTGATGATGGGAATGATTGCAACATTTTTTAGGGTGCCGAACACACTATTGAATTTGATCAAAGCAGAACCAGATCATATTGAAGAACTTGTTTTGGATTCAGATGAAGTTCAAGAAACTGCACTAGATATAGATAAATCCTGGCATGGAATTTACTTTCTTTTATCAGGTGAGCCAGACTTAGAAAAACCAATTACATCATTAGTTGGAGAAGCCATTCTTGGCGGGACTGAAGTTGGAGAAGATTTTGGATATGGACCAATGCGTTATCATGAGCCAACAGATGTCCAGAATCTCTATCATGAATTACAAAAAGTATCTTTAACTGATCTCTCCAATCGTTTTGATATAAAGAAATTTAGTGAAAACAATATTTATCCGATGTATCGTAAATGGAGTCTAGAAGATAAGGATTATTTACTAGAGAATTATGAATTTCTAGTAGCGTTTTACAAAAAAGCAGCTGAAGAAAAGGAAGCCATTTTAGTAGTTATTGAATGAAAAAAAGCTAAGATTATTTCTATATCAATTTGACAGAAAACGGAGTATGATTAGCTTGATAGTCAACATGATGTTATGGTCTAACAGACAAAGGGAGAGCTGAGTCATATGAATTTAGGTTTTGGGGAAATTGCTTTAATCGTATTCGTTGCATTGCTTCTATTTGGCCCAAAGAAACTACCAGAACTCGGTAAGGCTGCGGGTAAAACTTTAAGTGAATTTAAAAGAGCGACAAAAGGGATTATGGACGAAGAAGCAGACAAAAGCACTGAAAACAAATAAATAGTTAAAGGCTTATGAAAGCATAGAATTTCAGGTAACCATGAAATTTTATGCTTTTTTTAAATCGAAAAATGTCGAAAGAAAACGAAAAATACTTTACATTTAAAAGTATGTTCCAGGAAAAAGTAAGTTAAATAACTCAGGTCTAGTAATGGAGATAGAATTATGAAAGAAATAGTTGAGGCCCTGTAATTGAATCAAAGGACTGTACATATGAGTTAATTATTTATCAAGCTCTAATAGGTACCCAAACAGAAATTACCAAAAAGGCTAATGGTACTAAAGAAAAACTAAAAGTTAAAGGAAAGAAACATGTAATTAAGGGATTTGGCCAATACATACGGTATTTCAATTCCAACAAGATGTCCCGTGAAAGGAGCACCATTAAATACGAATGAAATTTGTTTTAACTTTATTAAGAAGTACAGAAACATTTACAATTTAGATTTAGAAAAGGGAGTATGAAAAAAAATGAAACGTGAAAAAGATTATGTGAAAAGTATATTAGGAGTAGATGTTAGAGCGCGTTCAAGAAATGACGGTGAACCTGATTTTGACTCATTTTCGAAACCAATTATTCATAAACAAATAAGTGGTTCTAAAGTGTATGTGCCCTTAGATGTTGAAAGATTATGGGGTAGGTAATTATCTTATATTACCACTACAAACTAAATGGAAAAAAAGCAATTACCTCTGAGAAGGTAATTGCTGCTGAATTTAATGTCTTGGTTACTTAACCTCTCTTAAGCCCTTACCTTCAAGGATGTCTTGAATTCCTTCTTCACAAACTCCATATGAACGCCAGTTACAGGTTTCACATACATGTTGAATATCGGAGGGTATGACATGCTTTTGAATACTTGATTCAATTTCCTCCCATTTCAAAATCTGTCCAAGTTTTAGTCCCATTCTTTCTAAAATCACAGCATCCCTGACATAGATATTATCATCTTCACAATGGTATGTATCCGATTCGCAAGGGTATTTTTCACATAGGTGATCAGGGCCCTTTATAAGTTGAACCAACGTTTTGGGATTGTCTCTTAAGGTTTGGTGTAAGCGGGTCATATTCTCCACATATTCTTCTGAATAACCCATTCCACGATAGCCGAGAAGGCAAAATAAATGATGACCTCGAAGTTTATACATATTTATCCCCCTTTTTCAAAGGTACGCGTTAAAACGTAAACTTAATTTCGTTTAAAGTTAACACATTTATCATAACACAATCTAGTAAACTTCCTAGTTTTTTGAAAAGGAAAAAGTGATAATTAGTCGAATTAATGTTAGATACTATTTAAGTAGAGAGGAAAACTTGATAATGAAGAAGATAGGCATTATAGGAGCAATGCAAGGTTGAAATAGATTTACTCATTGCTAGAATGGATTCTTATGAAGAGTCTAAAATCGCAGGATTCCCTTTCTACGCAGGTACATTGTTTGGAAAGAATATTGTTTTAACACGTTGTGGAGTTGGTAAGGTTAATTCAGCTGCATGTACACAAGTCTTAATTGACCGCTTTAACGTTGATTGTATTATTAACACTGGGATTGCAGGAAGTTTACAAAGTGAAATTGGTATTTTAGACATGGTTATTTCATCAGATGTGACACATCATGATGTTAGAAAAGCCGGGCAAACCATTCAGCAGCTGTTGTATTAGAAATGATTAAGATGATGTGATACAAACTACCAAAAGGGAGAATTCAAGTATGGAATGCATCACTAATAAAGGAAGTATTCATTATAAAGTTTATGGAGAAGGCTTTCCACTTATCATATTACATGCTATGGGAACAGACCACCGTTCGATGAAGGCATGGCTAGAGCCAATATTCACCCGATTAGATGGCTTTAAAAGAGTTTATGTAGATATTCCAGCACATGGTGGAAGTAAAATTGATGATACTGTGAAGTCAACGGAGGATATCCTTGCTAGTGTACTAGATTTCATTGATCAGATGGATTTTGAGGAATACTCACTCATCGGCCACTCCTACGGGGGATATTTAGCACAAGGGATTGTTCATAGGAGGTCACATCAAGTAAAGGGCATATGCCTAATAGCACCAGCCTTACATATTAAGAAAAGAACTTTACCAGAGAATAAGGTCTTCCGTTCGTGCAATCACTCTCTTGAACAATTGGATGCTGATGTTAGAGCTGCCTATGAACTACTCATAGTTGTTCAGAATGAACTAACTCTTACCCGTTTCGTTGAAGAGGTTCAACCAGGAAGACTCCTTGCGAACAGGACGTTCTTAGCTTCAAACTGGAGAGAATCGGGATACTTCTTATCAGACCCTCCTTTTATTCAGGAGGATAATATGCCTCAGTCAATGCTTATTATTGTCGGGAAACAAGATGCCATTTGTGGTTATAAGGATCAATTAACACTCATCGAAAAGTTTACACACTCCTCAAATATTATTTTAGACCGAGCAGGACACATGCTGCCGATTGAGAAGCGGGAGATTGTTCAAGAACTTGTACTTGATTGGTTGATTTCAAACCGAATTGAATAGGGAGGCTGCTAACAGTGGAAATTCGTTTTGTGAAAAGCTCAGATTATTATTCTATTTCACCACTTATTAATGATTGGTGGGGTGGTAGGCAAATGGCAGATATGTTGCCTAAACTATTTTTTGACCATTTCAGTAAAACTAGTTTTATCGCTGAAATAGATGGAAAGATTGTTGGTTTCATAGTTGGCTTCCTATCTCAAACCTATACCAATGAATCATATATTCATTTTGTAGGGGTTCACCCGGAATATCGAAAACATCAAATTGGTAGGAAACTTTACCATGAATTTTTCCAGGTTGTTAAAGCAAATAATCGTAGCGTTGTGAGAGCCGTTACTTCCCCAGTTAATCAAGCATCAATTGCTTACCATCAGAAAATGGGTTTTGACATTGAAGAGAGTAACCATAAAATAGAAGGTTTATCTGTATTCCTAGATTATGATGGCCCTGCTCAGAATAGAGTCCCTTTTGTTAAGAAGCTATGAAAAAAATTCCCCCAACGGAACTTCACATTTCGTTGGGGAAATTTTTATGACGCAGTGAATTGACCACCATTAACGTGAAGAGTTTGACCCGTTACAAAGCGGGAATCATCGGAAGCAAGGTACACAAATGTTGGAGCGATTTCAAAGGGTTGCCCATTACGGTCCATAGGATTTCCTGCAACTGGTACTAGGTCAGCAGAGAAGCTTGAAGGGATGAGTGGAGTCCAAAACTTACCTGGTGCGACAGCATTTACTCGAATGCCTTTCTGTACTAAATTGTTGGCCAATGCCCGAGTAAACCCAACGTTTGCTGCTTTTGTCGCTGTGTAATCAATTAATTGTTCAAATCCCACATAAGCTACAACTGAAGAAGTATTTATAATTGAACTTCCAGCTTTTAAGTATTTAAGGGCTGCTCTTGTTGTATAGAAATGTGAATAAATGTTAACCTTGAAGGTGTCGTCAAACTGCTCATCTGTTATATCCAGTAAGCTTGTTTGTAGAAACTGAATACCAACGTGATTACATAAAACATCAAGCTTGCCAAAGGCTTGGATCGTTTTTTCGACTATATCTACACATTGCTGCTTTTGTCTTAAATCACCAGGTAGTAGTATACATCTTTTGCCAAGCTCCTCTATTCGGTTCTTCGTCCGGGTTGCATCCTCGTGCTCATCCAAATATGCGATTGCTACATCTGCTCCTTCTTTTGCAAATGCAATGGCAACTGCAGCACCCATTCCACTATCCCCACCTGTTATAAGAGCAACTTTATCTTTTAATTTTCCACTGCCTATATAATTAGGATTTTCGACGATTGGTCTAGGAACCATTAGACTCTCTACTCCTGGTTGACGGACTTGACGCTGTTCAGGAACAGTAAGAGCAATATCTTGATATTTAGTGATCTTTCCATAATTCGGGTACATTGGATACTCTTGATTGTTTTGATTGTGTTTCTCTTTAGACATGGGTATCCTCCTATAAATGTTCATTCCGAATTACATTATGTAACATGGGCGAGTGGAGTGCCTGGGCAAAGGTGTCAAAATCTAAAAAGAATGAATAATGTAGGAACAAAGAAAAAGTTAGAGGGGGAGTCGTATGCAAGCCGCCGGTTATCAACTGAATTGGGAAGTAAAACTTATGCTAATAGATCAGTCGAATGAAAAGGAAGTTATATTATATAATTCAAACCCTTTTTATTTTCAAATACCTAAAATTGGATTTAGGCCTCCATATTACTGCAATCCAAGATATGAGCAGTACTACCCGGTTATCTAAAAGACAAAATCATCATACTTTATCTATACTCTATACCCCTTTAGTAGGGGATTTTTTTATTTTGTGAGATGGTAGGAATTGGGACATTTCCGTAGAATTATATAATAACCTGTATTGATAGAAATATTAAGGTTTTAGGGAGGAAAAAGAGTATGTCAAAAACAGCTGTTCTTGTGATTGATGCACAAGTTGGCATCATTGAAGGTCCCTCGATTGGACCAGTTTTAAAGAAGGAACAAGTCCTCGAGGTTATGAAAAATGTTATTGAAAGAGCAAGAGAAAACAATGTACCTGTGATTTATATACAAGATTTAGATGTAGGTGCGGACAATCCTGCAGAGCAAGAGATCCATCCAACCATTGCTCCTTTAGAAACAGAATTGGTCATCCACAAGACAGCCACCAATGCCTTTTATATGACTACTCTCACAGAAACCCTAAAAGAGTTAGATGTTGAACATATAGTGATTGTTGGATGTAAAACGGAATTTTGCGTGGACACCACATCAAGAAGTGCAACTGTACTTGGATTTGATGTTACGTTAGTCGCAGACGGACATTCAACAACTGATAATAAAGTATTGTCAGCTGAACAAATTATTGCACACCATAACTGCAATTTGCATGGATTAGATAACGTGAGTCACTTTATCTTAGTTAGAAATTCCACTGAATCTATTTTTGAACATAAGCATTTGGAGTATAAGTAAAGAGAAAAGTATAAACGGGTTGCCAATAGGTAGCTCGTTTTCTTTTTTATTTCCTTCGCGTAAGAATAGTTGCTCCATAAATTATTTAACCGAGTGGATTGAAGCGGAAGGCACTTGATCCTGCGGGAATAGAGGAAAGGTCGAGACCCCGCAGACGGAACGTCGAGGAGGCTCGACTTCCTCCCCGATGGGAATTCGCCCTTGAAAAAGCCGGCAGTTGGCTTTTTCATAATTCCCCGCGGAAAGCAAGTGCCTGCAGCGAAGAGGAACGGCAAGATGCAAAGTGATAAACAAAATGTGTCAATAAAGGTATTATACGTTTCTTGTCGAAATTATCCATTATTAATCATCGATTGATGATGGAGGTTCTTATGAAAAATAACTTTTCAATACTGAAACAAGAGAAGAAATATACTAGATTTTTAACGTCTGTCTTCATAAGTGGGGTTGGAGATTGGTTTCACAGTATTGCTGTATTTAGTCTACTCATGCACCTTTCAAATACAAGTATAGCCTTGGGGATTACAATGGCTTTACGAGTGTTACCTCATCTTTTATTTGGACCAATAGGTGGATTACTAGCTGATCGTTTTTCTAAAAAAAAGATCTTAGTCATTTGTGATTTGGTCCAAGCTTTGGCGGCTTTTTCTCTTATCTTTGTTTCGACTGCTGAGGATATCTGGATGATTTATGTTTCAACATTTATATTGATGTCAGCGACAGCCATTCAAATGCCAACCCGTTCTTCTTCTATCCCGTTATTGGTCAAAAAAGAGAATATCCTTAAGGCAAATTCCTTACATTCTACAGCCTTTGGAATCATGATGGTTCTTGGTTCAATGCTTGGAGGAATTGTTACAGCTATTTTGGAAAGTAATTTAGCCTTTGGTGTTAATGCAATCACTTTGGTGATAGCTGGATTAATCATGCTAACGACAAGATTTCCGAAACATGAGCATGCTGAAACAGATGAAAAATTCTCTTTTAAACAATATAAGGTTGTATTTCCGTTCATTCGAAAGGTTCCGATTATCCAGTTGGTTTTAATCTATTATGTTATCTGGGCTATTGGTGGAGGGGTTATGAACTTAATTCCGAATGTTTTTGCCTTTGAAGTCTACGGATTAGAGAATGTTGGAGTTGGTATATTGTATGCCTGCTTTGGGATCGGACAAATATTAGGTGGTTATCTTTCACCGTACTTTGAAAAGTGGCCAAAGCAAGCAATTGCCATTGGATTTCTAATCGAGGGAATAGCCTATACCTTTTTCAGTTTTACACCGAATATAATAGTAGGAGGTTTGATGCTAATCATTGCTCTTACGGGCGTAAGTGTTGGAAACACGTTTGTAGGGACTATGGTTATGCAATATATACCAGAAAAGTATCTCGGTCGACTGTTTTCTATTATCTATACCATAGTTAATGTTGTTCTTGGAACGACAATGATTTTGACAGGTGCGTTGCTCGCAAAAATTGCACCTGAACAAATGGCGCTACTTTCAGGACTACTAATAACAATTCCGGCCATAATCATAGGCTACGGAGTCCTAAAATCCGGAACACCTCAAGCAGAACTAGTTGAAAAAAATATGTAAGGATTCCTAGATAATTTCCTGTTATTTAATAATGCAAAAAAGTTCATTTTATAGTATTCTGTATATAAGTGAATAGGGACCTCCTAAAGGGGAGTAGCTTTTACGGCAAAGGTCGTCATTACGGAGTATCTCCCGGCCTTGCTGGCAAATTAATTGTTAGCGAGACCTTTATCAATTATGTATTGATAGGGTCTTTTTATCATGAATAAATACTAGAATTACAGCATATTCGTATCAACTAGTGTATTCAGGAGGACAGGATGCTTTATTATAAAACTTATGAACTAGGTGCTAAACAGGACTGGGTTGTATTTATCCATGGAGCTGGTGGAAGTTCGTCCATTTGGTATAAACAGTTGAGAGAATTTAAGAAACATTTTAATATACTGTTGATTGATTTAAGAGGACATGGGAAGTCTAAGGACCAAAAGATGCTAGGCAAAAACTATTCTTTTAAAGAAGTAAGCCTAGATATTTTAGAAGTCATTAATCATTTGCAAATTAAATCAGCCCACTTTATTGGTATATCACTTGGAACGATTTTAATTCGAAATATTGCAGAGATTGATCCATCAAAAATAAAATCAATGGTATTAGGTGGAGCCGTGATTCGCTTAAATACTCGTGTAAAAACACTCATTACGTTAGGTAATTTAGGAAAGAAACTAATCCCATATATGTGGTTATATAAATTTTTTGCTTGGTGTTTAATGCCTAAAAAACGACATGTAGAATCAAGATTACTCTTCGTTAATCAAGCAAAAAAGCTATGTCAGAAAGAATTCATTAAGTGGTTCAAGCTTACAACAGATGTTGCTCCATTATTGGTTCATTTTGAGGAAAATAAAATTACAACTCCGACTCTTTATATCATGGGGAAAGAAGATTACATGTTCTTACTTCCTGTGGAAGAAACAGTGAAGAAAAGCCCAAATGCAAGACTCGAAATTATTGAAGACAGTGGTCATGTTTGTAATGTTGACCAACCTGAGAAATTTAATGAGATAGCGATCAATTATTTAACTAGTTTAAAAGATAATAAAAATACAATTGAGGCTGTTTAATTAAGAGAGTGGGGGATATTCCACTCTTTTTTATGTTTTTTATTGACTACATTGCTGAAAAATTAGTAATGAAAGATTGTCCATTTTATAGTACGCTAATTAGTAAGGGGATTTTGATTCTAGTTAAATGGCAAACTTATCGAAAGGTAAGGACGCAAAGCTATGGGTCTAACGTGAGGAAAACACTATGATTGCCAAGTTACCAAGGAGGAAGCTATTCATCATGAGTTTACATACGATTTCTACTAAAACTACTACTTCTGAGGCTTCATGGGGTACGATTGAAAATTTATGTGATCTGCCTGAACTGCACATAAGAGTCAAGCTTGGAAAAAAGATCTACCTATACAATCGATCTAAAATCATTCAAGCGATTGAAACAAATCTTACCTATTCAGAAAAGTCCGAAGTGTTAAATGCTCTTTCGAATATTGTACAAAGGAAGGGTGACATCTCTTCCTATATACGCGTTGTCCTAATCGGAGTTATCGTCAGACAAGAATCAGATGCATTCAAAAGCAGTGGCTGCAATTTACTATAGTATTTATTTGTTAGGAGTTGCCTAGTGCAGCTCCTTTTTAAAAGGAGGGAATCACATGGAAGTTAGAGTATTAAATTCCAGCGATGCAGAAGCTTATAGAAAAATAAGGTTAAATGCACTACAAGGCAATCCGGAGGCTTTTTCTTCAAGTTATGAAGAAGAAATGGAGTTTCCTATTGAAAGAACAGCAAGTCGCCTAGATGATAGCTCTTCCTTTACCTTCGGTGCGTTTAAAGATAATACGTTAGTTGGAGTTGTTTCGTTAGTATTGGAGACGAGGCAAAAAATAAAGCATCGAGCAAATATTTTTGCGATGTATGTGAATCCTGACTATCGTAAACTTGGTGTGGGAAAGAAATTAATGGTTTCGGCAATTGAAAAGGCACAGAAATTGGATGGGATTGAACAAATTTACCTTACTGTTAACGCCAGTAACGAGCCAGCTAAAAAGCTGTACTTATCACTCGGTTTTAAAACATATGGGATCGACAAACGAGCATTAAGGATTGGTAATCAATATTTCGATGAAGAGCTAATGGTGCTTGTTATATAAATAAGGCTCAATTAACAAAGGTTGTTGGTTCTGACTGTATACTAAACAAGAGTGTATTGAAGCGTAAGGCACTTGACTCCTGCGGGAGGCTCGACTTCCTCCCCGCCGAAAGCAAGTGCCTGGAGCGCAAAGGAACGGTCAATGGTTAATTGATAACAACATTCTTTGAGAAAAGAGCCTATAAAAAAGATTACTACATAAATTTCACAAAAAAGCTGTCACATTTTTGAATCTCCTGAATATAGTAGTTCTTGTGTGAGTAACATTGAAAGGATGATTTTAGGATGTACGTAAATCAACTAAACACTATGATTACAAATAAAGACAACAACGGAACAGGGTACAAAGTAGTAGAAGTGAATGTAAAAGATTCATCGCAAAACCTATATGCAGTTGTTACACCAGTTAAATTGAAAGATTAATTTTTAAAAACCATCCCTTGATTATTAACTTACATAGCAAGGGATGGTTTATATTTTAGCTATCGTAGACAATTGGTTTTTCTTTACAACTTCTTGATTCGTCTGTATAGTTTATTCTATAATTGAACTAACTAAAAAAGATCAGATGCTGCGAACATCTGATCAATCGCATCTATAGCCGCAATGTGAGCGGCCACCAAGTATAACAAGTACTTACAAGAAGAAGTAGCTACCCATTACCTAGGTCAGGCGGGGGAGGTTACTTCTTTTTGTTTTCGACGAATAACATGACCACAATTGTTAATACTCCTACCAATACAAGGTTTGATTGAAGTGCTACAGTAATTGCCTCGAACGTCGTCATCTTACCACCTCCCTTCAAGGGAAATGGTGAACCGCCCACCTGCTTGTATAGATACTAGTTTAATATTAGCATCAAGTGGTAAAAAATTCTATCATTTTTAGAACGTACGTTCGACAAATGTGGAAAAGAGGAATTTTTTCCTATAGATTATAAGGAAAATAAGACCTATGACTTTTTTCCTAAACACCTGTTTAATTTATCCTTCTGATTTAGCTAATACAAGCATAAACTAGGATGAGGTGATAATTATGGAAAAGATAATTAACACGTTGGAACAGCATGACCTAGTTTTTTTAGGAACAGAAATGGACAAATCAAATAATAAAGTTATTGTTTATAAGTTTAGAAGTCGTGATAACTATTGTATTTTTGCCATGTATGAAAAAGAAGGCAAGAATAAATGGAGTGACCCATTTTCATGTGATGCAGCAATTTTAACCTTTGAAGCGAAATCACAGGTTTATAACAATAAGTGTATACATATTGGGGATATTCGTGGGCATAAGCACAATCGAGGTCTTGGATCCATTCTCATCAAATATTTAAAATCCTATTGCTTGTCTGAGGGGATTATTGAAATCGTTGGAGATATTTCAGATAGCCCAGAAGGTTTGAAGCATTTTTATAGAAAGCACAATTTTAGAGTGAAAATCGATGAACGCAATGGAGTGGGGAGTGTTCGTTGGGTGAAATGGTATGATTTAGAAACGAAGAAGGTTAATATGTAAAAATACCGGGCGCAGAACGCACCGGTATTTTTTATGGGTAAAAACAACAAGAATTGACCCTACTCTTCAAACTTGTAGACTTTTAAATGTAAGTATACTGTTAGTAAACTACCCAGTAAAAATAAAGTTGCTCCTGTCCATGTAGTAGGATATAGATATTCGAAGAACTCCACGTAGCCACCACCTTAAATAGTATTTTAACAGTGATAATATTTATATTTATTATATAAGCGAAGGGTCTGTTTTATGAGAATTAATCTTAAAATTCGGAATATTATTAAGGTATATATAAGCTTCTAGTTTGCCTGATAAAAGCATAAGGTTTGAAGGTAGTTTCCTAAGATGCAATAATGGATGTAGAAACAAGAAAGGAGTTTGATTGAATGAAGGTTTGTGTAATTGGAGCAAATGGTCAAATTGGAAAGTTACTTGTAGACCTCCTGCAGGATAGTGAGGCTTATACGGTTAGAGCGATGGTACGAAAAGACGAACAGGTTGAGTTCTTTAAGTCCAAAGGTGTAGAAACGGTTGTAGCTAGTCTCGCAGATGGAGTTGACCAAGTTGCTGAGGCAATTAGAGGCTGTGATGCAGTTGTATTTACAGCTGGATCTGGCGGGCAAACTGGATATGATCAAACTCTTTTAGTTGATCTTGATGGTGCGGTAAAAACTGTTGAGGCAGCTGAAAAGGTGGACGTTAATCGCTTTGTGATGGTAAGTGCGCTTGGGGCAAATGCACGTGATACTTGGAATGAGAAGCTCAGACCGTATTATGTTGCGAAGCACTATGCAGACAGAGCGCTTGTTCAAAGTACGTTGAACTATACAATTGTAAGGCCAGGTGCTCTTCTAAATGAAGAGGGAACAGGAAAGGTGACTGTAGGACCTAGACTAGATCGAGGTTCTGTTACTCGGGCGGATGTAGCAAAGGTGGTATTCGAGTCACTTACTGAAGAAAACACACATTATAAAGGCTTTGACCTTGTAAATGGAGTAACTCCTGTGCGTGAGTCATTGAAAGGGTTATAGTTAGTAAGATTTATAGTGTGGAGTCTTCAGTTTAGTTCAGCTCTAGGAACTAAATGAAATAATTAACATTTAACACTTTAAACAAATATATAATTCGGTTATAATCAACTATGAACTTAATAACTTGTATACCACAAGGGGAGCTTTATGCTGAGAGTGAACAGTTTTTCTCTGTTCTGACCCTTCGAACCTGTTAGTTAATGCTAGCGCAGGAATGTGAATTAGAGATATAGGTATTTTCGATAATAACTATGAATCTCCCCTTGAGGTTACGGATAACGAACAAAGGGGAGATTTTTTTATGAAAAAAATGAGCTTGCAAGCGATGATTGAGGCATCAATTTTCGCAGCATTTGCACTTATTCTTGATTTTATACCAGCAATCCAACTTGGACCTTGGATGTCCATTTCAATTGCGATGGTCCCTATCTTTATTTTGGCACTACGTTGGGGCTTTAGAGTTGCACTAGTATCTGGTTTCCTATGGGGACTACTTCAGGTGGTAACAGGAGATGCTTACTTTTTAACGCCACTTCAATTTGCGATTGAATACTTTATTGCTTTTGCATTTGTAGGGTTTGCAGGTCTATTGTATCCTTCCGTCCAAAAAGCCATTAAGGACAATAATAAGGGTGGCATTGCCCTTTGGGTCATTGTTGCTGTGTTAGTTGGAACAATCGCGCGTTATTTCTGGCACTTCCTAGCAGGTGTAGTTTTCTGGGGAGACTATGCGCCAGAAGATATGTCACCAGTCGTTTACTCATTGTTTGTTAATGGTGGAACAGCACTAGGAGCATTCATTCTGTGCTCAATCGTTTTAGTTCTTTTACTAGTAACTGCACCTCGTTTAGTTAAACAAAAAGAAACAATGGGTGGAGTTTCAAAATAATATTATAAACCGTAACGCTCAGAATATTTTCTGGGCGTTATTTTTTTTGAAAAAAAGCGTCCCTACACGGTGTAGAAACGCTTAGTTAATATAGCTTTTTAATAAGGTTAATTGAGATCAGCATTAGAAAAGATATAGCTAGTATAATTATAACTAAGGTCCATGCTAGTCCCATATTTCCAGAATCCATTGCAAAATAAATGGCAGTCGGGATCGTTTGAGTTTTCCCAGGAATATTTCCTGCGAACATGAGTGTTGCACCAAACTCCCCTAGTGCACGGGCAAAGCTTAAGACTCCTCCAGTTATGATGGCCTTTGAGGCTAATGGAACAGTAATTCTTAAAAAGACATTCCACTCACTAGCTCCATCGATTCTAGAAGCATCTTCAATATCCTTATCGATTGACTCAAATCCTATCAGAACGGACTGATACATCAATGGAAAGGCAACAACAATTGCAGCAATGACAGCTGCCCACCAGGTGAAAATGATTGGTTGATTAAACAACCATTCTATAGATTGACCAACATATGAGTTTTTGCCAAAAATCACAATTAATAAAAATCCAACAACAGATGGCGGGAGAACTAAAGGTAAAAGCAACAATGTGTCAACGATTGACTTGCCTTTAAACGTTCGATTTGCCATTAGACGGGCAATTAGTACACCTAAAATTAAGACAACTAGTAAAGAAAACGAAGCAATTTGTAATGAGAGTTTTACAGGAATCCAGATTACCTCATTCATCATTGTAAAAGACTCACAAATCCATAGCTCTCGAGAATTGAAAGAGCTTCTGGCGATTGCATATACTCAAAAAATAGCTTGGCTTCGTTCGGATTTATACTATCTTTTAAAATTCCCAATGGATAAATAATAGGTGTATGTGTATCTACGTTCGCTGTCTCATGTACAGTGATTTTTGTTGAAGAAAGGGCATCTGTATGATATACAATACCAGCATCTACATTTCCTGTTTCAACATAAATTAAGGACTGTCGTACATCTTTAGCAAAAATAATTTTTTGTTCAAGGCTATCCCAGATTCCTAAACTCTCCAACACTTCTTTTGCATATTTTCCGGCAGGGACTGATTCAGGTGTTCCTATCGAAATCGTTTCAGCTTTAGTAGTTAAATCCTCATACGTTCTTATTTCCTTTCTGTTTTCTTTAGGTGTTATTAATACAAGCTGATTCCCGACTAAACTAACTCCACTATCAGGTGTAATTAACCCTTTCTCAACCAATTCATTATATTTGTCCTCTGCTGCAGAAAAAAATAAATCAACTGGGGCACCTTGAATGATCTGCTGCTGCAAGGTTCCTGAGCTACCGAAATTATATGTTACTTTTATTTCTGGATACTTTGTCTCGAAGGTTAATTTAATCTCATTTAACGCATCAGTTAAACTGGCTGCTGCTGAGATGGTTAATTCAACATGGTTATTCTTCTGTTCGTTATCTGTCTCAAGACTGGAGCAACCGGTTATAAATAGCATAATTAGTATACAAAAGTAAATCTTAAATATCTTCAATTAACTATCCTCCTACAAAATCAAGAAAACCACTATTTATTATAATAGATTATAACTACTTTTTAACTAATTATATTTAACAATTATTAGACTTTTTATATTTGTTTCATTTCATGAAAATTAGGTGAATCCCTTTTAGAAAAGAATCTCTAAAATTTTTTCTGGCTGATGTCACAAAAATTTGTGGTTAATCGTCTTGTTTTTAAACGATCCAGGAGGTAATTAGAATGGTGAATAGTAAAGCAGATGAAAAAAAATGGGATTGTGTAATTATCGGTGGTGGGATTAGTGGTCTTGTTGCAGCCAATTTTTTAAGGCGAAGTGGGAAAACAGTTTTAATAATCGAGAAGTCAAAAAAAGTAGGCGGAAGAGCTATAACAAAAGAAGTGAAAGGTGGCTTCTTGAATCTAGGTCCTCATGCGCTTTATGAAGATGGGCACAGTATGCAAATACTTAAGGAGCTTGGTATCAGCCTTGAGGGTGGAAGCCCTGATATAGATGGTATTCTCTTATCAAAAAATGTCCTATGTCCACTTCCAACGAGTCCGTTTTCACTCCTAACCAGTAAATTAATCGACTGGAAAGGGAAGATGGAACTAATTCAATTTTATTTGAAATTAGAAAGGGGAAAAGAGGAGCCATTAAAACATGTTTCTTTTAAGGATTGGCTGGACGAACATATTCATAGTGAGAAGGCTAAACAGTTCTTACTAACCCTCATGAGGCTATCAACTTATTGTAGCAATCCAGATGATCTTAGTGCTGAAGTTGTTTTTAAGCGACTTCGAATGAAGAAGACCATTTACCTGAAAAATGGTTGGCAAACGATGGTTGACGCTTTAAGGGAAGAAGCCGTAAAAATGGGAGTTGCAATAGTATCTGGTTGTTCGGCTCAATCTATTACTGGAACCTTTCCAAAAATGCAGGTTAAAACAAACGATAACAGAATATTATTAGCTAGGAATGTACTTTCTACTTTAGACCCTTCTAGTTTAAGTAGACTTGTACAAGAACATGAGCACTCCGGTTCATTGCATTTTTTGACTGAAATGAGGCCTGTATACTCTGCGAGTCTGGATGTTATTTTAGATAGTATCCCAAAACCGTCTGTTTCATTTGCATTAAGTTTGGATTCTGGTTTCTATTTTTCAAATCATTCAAAAGTAACGAAATTAAGCCGCAATGATAAGCATGAAGTTATACATGTCCTTAAGTATGTAAATTCTGATGAACAATTAAGCAAAGAAGAGCAGGAAGCTCAGCTCTTGTCTTTTATGGGATTAATCCAACCAGGTTGGGAGAAGTCTGTTGTTTATAAACGCTACCTTCATAATATGGTTGTAACACATGTAAATAGTAAAGGAGGAGTGAGTACTAGACCAGACCCAGAGGTTCTACAACTTCCAGGGCTGTATATTGCGGGGGACTGGGTTGGAGATGAGGGGTGGCTTGTTGATGCATCATTTAAAAGTGCGGAAAAAGCAGCTGCAAGAATAGTAGAAAGAGAGGGGGATTTAATAAATGGATGAACAATTTTATATGGAGTATAAGCCGTTACTGTTTTCAATTGCTTACCGCTTGCTTGGAGAGGTTACGATGGCGGAGGATATTGTACATGATATTTTTGTTGATTCCCAGAGTGTAGACTTTGGGAATGTAAGTAATCCAAAAGCTTATTTATGCAAAATGGTAACAAACCGAACGATTGATTTCTTAAAGTCAGCAAAAAAGAAAAGAGAGGTTTATTCGGGTCCGTGGCTTCCTGAGCCACTTGTTAGTTATGACAATAATCCGCTAGAAACAGTAATCCGTCATGACCGAGTCTCCTATGCTTTACAAATGATGCTAGAACAACTGGGGCTGTTTGAACGTGCAGTATATGTATTACGTGTTGTATTTGATTATGACTATAGTGAGATTTCAACTATCCTGGGTAAAAGTGAAGCAACTTGTCGTAAAATACTAAGTAGAGCAAAGAGTAAAGTAAGTCATTTAGATTTTAGAATGGAAGACGGATATCAACCTAAGCAGGTAAATCATCTTATTAACGAATTCATCTATGCTTCTTCAACTGGTAATTTGCAAGGGTTACTAACTTTGCTTTGTGATCATTCGGTACTTTATTCAGATGGTGGTGGCAAAGTAAAGGCTGCACTTCTTCCAATCTATACTAGCCAACACGTTGCTATGTTTATTCTTGGCATAACAAAGAAAGCAGTAAGCGAATCTTTTGAGGTCAAATTTCAAAATATAAACGGTCAAACTGGGATTGTGATATTGAAAGGATCTGAACCAGAAAGTGTCATTACCTTTCATATAGAACAAGAAAAAATAAAAAACATTTATATAATCCGTAATCCAGACAAACTAAAACACCTAACCAAATGAACTAAACTATCCTATCAAGGGGCCTCTAACTTTCACACTTTAAAGCACCGGGGGTCAGGCCCCTTTGGACACATTTTAATCTCTTTGATGTTCTCCTCTTAAGGAGGCAGTTGCTCCTTGATGACCTTGTTCTTTTTTGAATCCTTTGTCAATCTGTCCAGCATTTTCAATGTCGCCGGTTGCCTCATAGCCTGCTATCTCCATGTTGGATGTCGTTCCATATAGACCCATACCACCTAATTCAACATGCACATCTTCATTTTTACTCTTGTTATTATTCATATCATTTTCACCTCCTAGAGATAATGTAACCAAAAGAAAAAATATCATGTTAAATGTATGTAATAATGCTTTGATTCGTAGAGTGGGGGAATGGCGGCCTGTATGTGTTAAGATATGTATAAGTAACGTGGTAAGAGAGGCGTGAGAGTCAATGAATGATAATAAGTCTATGATTGAAGTGATGAGAAATCGGAAATCAATTAGAACCTATAAAACCGAAAACATATCAGAGGGAGATTATCAAGCTATTATTGAATACATACAAAAAGCAGAAAGTTTTAGTGGACCTTTCAGTAGACAAGGTAAGGTAGAATTAGTTCGAGTGAACAAAAATGTAACAGATAAAGGGATTAAGCTTGGTACGTATGGATTTATTAAGAATCCAAGAGCATACTTAGTAGGAATCACCGAAAATAATAAATATTCCCTAATTGATTTTGCATATAGCTTTCATAAATTAACTTTATTTGTTACGAGGTTAGGAATGGGAACGTGTTGGATGGGTGGAACATTTAGTCGAAACTCATTTGAACAGGAGCTCTCTTCAATGAAAAAGGGAGAATTTATCCCTTGTATCACACCAATTGGCTATCCTAATGAAAGAGAAAGAATATTTGATAAAGCAGTAAGGGTAGTTGTAAAAGCAGATAACAAAAAAGCGTGGGAGAAGCTGTTCTTTGATGCTGCATTTGATAAACCATTATTAGAGGAGAATGCTGGGCCTCTTGCCATCCCAATAGAAATGTTGAGATTAGGACCCTCTGCATCTAATAAACAACCATGGAGGCTAGTCGTATCAGCTGATCGAAAGACTTCTCATCTGTACATAGAACATACTCCAAATTATAGCAGTAGTTTAGGTTATGATATGCAACTCTTGGACATGGGCATTGCAATGTGCCAATTTGATATGGCTTGCAAAGAGTTAGATCTAGAAGGTAAATGGATAGTAGAAGACCCAGAAATGAACCTTCCAAATTCAAATTACGAGTACATCTCTTCATGGCAGATAAATAGTTAACAATTAAGTCTTTAGGGGCCTGACCCCCAGCGCGTTAAAGCTTTAACGTGTTGGGGGTCAGGCCCCACAATGTGATTGAGAACACTGCGGGGGGAGAGGGTTTTGGTATAATGGGTAGGTAAGGGGGATGTTTTGGATGTCTTATTATGCTTGGATTGTTATTAATGTGCTGTTTGTTTTGGGGTCAGGAGTATATATCTGGCTGTTTCAGGAGAATCAGTCCTTATCGGTAATCACAGGGCAATTACTCGCACAAGCAGGAATACTGTTATTTTTAGTCAATGTTAATATGTACTTTATATTTCTTGTCATTCGTAAGTCAAAAATTCGTAAGCTTAGAACAACCTTAGCCAAGCTCTCAAGAAAAATGATGAAAGCTCATATTCCAATGGCGATTGTTGGAACAGCTTTTGTAACTGTTCATGCAATTATCATGCTTATCGAACTAGGTGATCGTATTGGATTTTTTCATGGCAAGTTAGTAAGTGGTTATTTTTCAATCCTTTTCTTAGTACTAACCCTGTTTGCAGGTTATTTACGACATAAAAAATCCTCGGGATTTCGAAAGAAATTTCACCGTACTACTGCATTTACATTTACAGTAGCTTTTACTATTCATCTATTTTTCCCACTCTATTAAGAGTACAAATCCGCTAAAATTAGCAGTTCCTCACTACTCTTCTTTACGCTTGGATTTACTGTCTAATCTTGGTCTACCCTCGCGCTACAATTTATCATTCAACTTCTGCCAAGATTTTTCGACTTCACGTTCTTGTTCAACTTTAAACCGAGTTAGATCAAATATAAACGTTGCAGCAAGGGCCCCCAGTGCAATCCATTGTAATGTCATTTTTTATCTCCCAAGTAAGTGTGACCTTCCCTAATTTAATCCCAACCTACTACTTTTTGTTTCCAATTTCATTAACTAAGAAAGGGGTTTTTTAATGATTTACCAATTAAAAATTACATTAACAGGATCAATTCCTGTTACTTGGCGAAGGCTTCAAGTAAGCAGTCATTTGACGTTTGGAGTTTTACATGAAATTCTTCAGATTCTATTTGAATGGGAAGGAGAGCATTTGCATGTATTTGAAATCACTAAAACTGGAGGACTCACGAAAAGAAATCAGCAAATTACGATTGGGCCCACAGAGGGTTTGACGGCAGAAGATACTTACCCTGAACTCGATTGTATACTAGAAAATTGGTTAACAAGAGAGAAGGATACATGTTGTTATATTTATGATTTCGGGAACTATTGGCAGCATGAAATTGTTTTAGAAAGAATAATTGATATAGGGGAGGCTACTTATTTTTACCCGATATGTAGAAAAGCAGTTGGAGAAGCACCTGTCGATTATATAGTAGGAAGTAGGAAAATCGAAAATGATGACCTGCAAAAAGCGATTAACCAACAACTAAAGCATTTGTGGGAAAAGTTATGTTAAACAAATAAAAAATCCAATCCCTGATTAGGGACTGGATTGGAATAATAAAGGTAGAAAGCCACATTTGCCGTAATCCGCATAAGAAAGTTTTAAACCACCACTTCTCAAAGTGGGTGTTTGCAGAAACCTTCCTGTCTTCCTCCAGCACATGATGAGGCATGACATTCCAGCTCGATGTTAAACTCCCTATTACAGCTTAAAGGTTAAAACTTAATTAAAATTACGTACAACGCAGCTTGTATTGTTATCTTACATCTTTTTAGCTCTGAGTTCAATGGTTAATTTTTACTTTATACTGTTAAGTAAGGAATTAAAAGTAGCTTTCATACGTTTTACTTTGAACTTTGATACTTTAATTTCGTTTCATATGAGTCTCGCAGAAAAATCCAACAAAAAACGACTATCAGCCATTTTTGAAGAATTAGATTTGACTGGTTAGAATGTGGGATTAATTGTCTATCACACTTTATTTATTGATTCGCAAGTAGAATTATTTGATTTTAATGTATATGATTATAGAACTTTAATGTTTAACATCCATTCAATGAAAGGTATATTAATATAAATACGTATTATTAGTTTGGAGGGAGAATTATGGTAAATCTAAAAGATTTAAAACTCCTAAGTGCTTACAAAGAAGCAATTTTACTAGAATTAGAAGATGAATTTATAGATATGTTAGAGCAAGAGATTATGAGTAGAATGTTGAATGATAAAAAGAAGGTAGAATAGGTAGTCTGAGATTACAAGTTTTATTCCAACGTGAATTAATTTACAAATATTGCTACGTTCAAAACTGAGTAATATAAAGAGAATAATGATACGATTAAATAAGTACTTCTTTGAAAAATGATTTTATTAGTTATTCTTTTAATCCAAGAATGATATATACCTCATTCAAAAGGTTAGTAAGCGCTTTTAAAAAAAGGAGGTATATCATTTGGATAACAAAATAAGAGTAATTATAGCTGAGGCTCATGTCGAAGCCCAAAGAATTATTGTGAGTCTTCTTCAACCACTTGAAGCCTTTGAAGTTATTAGTATAACTGACAATGGTGAAAGTTTAATAGATTTAAATGCAAATTATAAACCTCAGTTAATTATAGCTGATATAGATATGCCGAAACTAAATGGAATTGAAGCCATTAAATCATGTTTAAAAGTAAATCCAGAATTAAAGTTTCTATTTACGACAGCATATAATAAGTTTGCTGTAGTGGCTTTCGATTTAAATGCGGTGGATTATATTGTAAAGCCGATAAAAAGGGATCGATTGTATGTTGCCTTAGAAAAGGCCAAAAAAATCATTATTCCACACCAACAGGAAGAGGAAAAGAAAAACTTGTCGATTCAAATGGATAGAACAACTTATTTTATACCTTTTTCCGAAGTGTTTTTTATAGAAAGATATAATCGAAAATCAATTATTCATACACTAGAACAAAGTTATAATACAAATGAATCATTGAATAGTATTTTTAAAAAGCTTAGTCAATCTTTTTTTCGAACGCACCGTTCATTCATCGTTAACCTAAATCACATTTCACATATTACAGTAGAAGGCGAGACATATTATGCGCACTTTAGAAACCATACCCACTACGCACATATCTCTAAACTTCGAATAAATGAACTCCATAACAAACTATCATAAATCCAGAAACCTCAAAATATCCAATCAACTATTGGGTATTTTGAGGTATTTAATTTAAATAAGATACGCTTTTCCAATGACTGTAATTTACATCTTAACTTGGTCATTCGTTGTAGAGAAGGTTTAAGTTACATAAACAGCTAATGTCTTTAAGAATAAGTTTTTTGCAAAAATGTAACGGACTGCCTTATAAGAGCTTTCAACACATCCACATCAATATCCGCAACTTTATAAATATAAACACAGGCTTTTCCGGAGGTATGCTTTCCGAACTTGTTCAATAATTCATCGCGTTCGGTGTCACCTGTGGCAAAATAGAGGCTGATTTTTGCTTTCCTTGGCGAAAAGCCGACAAGTGGTGCATCTCCTTCATGTCCTGTTGCGTATTTATAATGATACGATCCAAACCCAATGATACTTGGCCCCCACATTTTTGCTGGATATCCCGTTGTTTCTGTAAATATGTCTAATAGCCTGTATGCATCTTCACGCTTTTTCAGGTTATCTACTTTCTCTATAAATTCAATAACGCTGTTTTCTGATTCCTTCGTTTTTAGTTCGTACATAGATTTTCTCCTTTTCATTAAGTCTAGGTAATCATCTCTATTCTAGACAAATGAGCTACTTCCTTCTATTAGTCTACCCTTTTAAAAAAACTTTATAATTTAATGCCACCTTTTTGCCAGACGTTTCTATAACTAGGGTGAAAGGGGGTGAGAGACATGGCACAAACGTACCTACAAGATGTACAACTTCGATTAGTGTTAGAGGCTGGACTTGATGGAGATGGAAAGATGCAATACAAAAGTAAAAACTACAACAACATCAAGCCAAGTGTAACACCAGACCAGCTTTTTGCAGTTGCTCAAGCAATCGCCAGTTTACAAACGTTACCACTTAACACGATTGAGAAGAATGATTCTTTCGTCTTAGGAGTGTAATGAATGAAAAATACTAAAGAAAGGAGGAAGAGAGTATGGCAAAGGTGTTAGAAATGCATTTTACTAACCTAGAAGGAAAAGTAGCAAAGGTTTCAATTGAAAATCCAATTGAGCCAATTGATCCAATTGCGTTATCAGCTGCAATGGATACCATTATTACAAATGATGTGTTTACAAGCTCAGGTGGTGGGTTTGTTGCAAAACATGGTGCACGCGTTATTGAACGTAACGTAACAGATGTTGTACTAGCATAATAGAGGGAGCCAACTTTCTAGCGAGGGTTGGCTCTTTAAATCATAAATAGATAAGGAGGCAAGATAATGGAACAATGGTTACCATTCATTCAAGAAGTAGGTTTTCCGATTTTGGTGACATTTTATCTTCTACATCGAATTGAAACGAAACTGGATAGTGTCATAGAATCGATACAAACGTTACCCGTTAAAATGATTGAAGAACCGACCCAAATGAGGAAAACCGTATAGCAAAAAGCACCTGGCCCTTTAATAGCCAGGTGTTTTCGCTTATAAATCCTAACTTTGCTCTTTTTGATAATTTAAATCCCAAGTAATTCCGAACTTATCTTGAACTTTTGCAAAGGTTGCTCCCCAAAAAGTGTCCTGTAATTCCATTAGAACGGTTCCAGTCTCACTTAATCTCGTATAGATTTTATTAATCTCTTCTTCACTTTCAAATTCTATTACTAAGGAAAGATTGTTACCAACTTCTATAGAGTGTCCTGGGAAAGAGTCAGAAACCATTAAGTAGAGATCATCCTTTTTAAATTGTGCATGCATAATGCGATCATTGACTTCAGGTGGTGTTGGATAATCTGCTTCTCCGAAGGTTTGAACATTTAGAATTTCGCCTTCAAATACTTCCTTATAATACTCGAGTGCTTTCCGTGCACTGTCCACAAATGTTAGATATGGTATAGCTTGTTTTTTTATCATTGATATACACTCCAATCTATCTTCTATATACCCATAATAAGGGTTTATAATACATAAGTAAAGAACGTTTGTTCGACTTTTATGTGTTTGAAAAGGATAACGTTAATAGTACCCTATGCTGAATAGATAAGTGATAAAATAAAATATACTTTAGATTGTCGAAACGGGGTAAATAACTATGAAAGAAATTCTCTTAAACCTAAAGAAAGACAATGATGGAAGTGCCGAAATTCTTGTCGAGGGGAGAGTAGTAGGTAACCAGTATTGTTTTCTATTAGATACAGGCTCTGCAAAATCTTCGATTAAATCGGATGACTATTTATCTACATTTCCAAGTGTGGGAACAAGTATAGGGAATGGTGTATTCTCTTCGATAAA
Source organism: Cytobacillus suaedae (assembly GCA_014960805.1). Taxonomy (GTDB): domain Bacteria; phylum Bacillota; class Bacilli; order Bacillales; family Bacillaceae_L; genus Bacillus_BV; species Bacillus_BV suaedae. The sequence continues at coordinate 1,642,013 of CP063163.1, forward strand.
TCAAGACGAAATAATTGTTCCAAGTCTAGAAGTGGGTCAAATAAAAAAGAATGATTTTCCTATGGTTCGTTCGGAAGAAACGTTACATACGGTTAAAAATCTAATAGGGATGGATTTCCTAAAAGACTTTAGGTTTCATTTTTACTTTGATCAACAAAGAGTTGTGGTAGATGAGGTTGAGAGTTTAGCTACATATCATGAACTAGTTCTTGGAAAGAAGTATCATCCTTATGTTAGCGTTTGTTTTGGGCCTGAGAAAGCAAATGCTGTTTGGGATACCGGAGCTGGAATGACAGTTGTAGATTTAGGTTTTATAAAAAATAATCCAGGTCATTTTCAAGAGATTGGAAGTTCAATGGGAACTGATTCAACAGGAACAACTCGAGAAACACCCATGTTTCTTATGCAAAACGTTTCAATTGGAAACAATGATTTCCCTGCTCACCGAGTGGTCGGTGTGGACTTATCCCATGTTAATGCCTCAACAGAAATACCAATGGATTTGATTTTAGGATACACAACACTCAGTAAGGCAAACTGGTTCTTTGACTTTCCTAAGAAGAAATGGTCAATTATTCAGATGATAGAATAATTATTTAATATGAAACTAATAGCCAATTGCTAAATTTGTTTTTATATACGAATTAATGGAACAGTGCATTGTTGCAAGGAAATTTATACTCATAAATAGTCAGATATTTCTTAACAAATCTTTACAAAAAAACGATTGACAGAAGTTAAAAACAGGAGTAAATTAATCTCCATAAATCAAAAAAATAATACCTAGCACCTTTTAATCGCTGAATCTATTATAGAGCGGGGGAACCACTTTTATGGCATGAATATTGCCTTGGGGTGAGTCTTACTTTGTAAGAGGGGATACTCTCAGTCCCTAATCCGACAGCTAACTCCGTAAGCGTTAAATGTATCTTTCCGAGAGAAAGGTCATAGGCTTGAACCTACGACCATTCTATTTGTGATGGTCTTTTTTCTATGGTGTAAGGTGAAAAAAGGAGAAGAAACAACATGAAGAAGCAATTTGCAGTTATTGGATTAGGACGTTTTGGCAGTAGTGTTTGCAAGGAGCTTTACCGATTAGGGCACGATGTGTTAGCAGTTGACCAGATAGAGGAGCGAGTTAATGCCATATCTCATCATGCGACTCATTCAGCCATTTCTAATGCAAATGATGAAAATGCATTAAAAGCATTGGGCATTCGAAACTTTGACTATGTTATTGTGGCGATTGGCGATAACATTCAATCTAGTATTCTATGTACAATGTTATTAAAAGAAATGGGTATTGCTAACGTGTGGGTAAAAGCCCAAAATGATTACCATCATAAAGTTCTAGAGAAGATCGGTGCCGACCGCATTGTTCGCCCTGAGCAGGACATGGGAATAAGGGTAGCGCATCATCTAGACTCAGAAAAAATTATAGATTATATCGAACTATCAGATGATTATAGTATCGTAGAGTTAGTAGCTACAGAACGAAATGCAAACCAAACACTTGTAGAAATGGATGTAAGAGCAAAGTTTGGTTGTACGATCTTAGCAGTAAAAAGAGGAGAAGATGTCAATATTTCACCATTGCCAACAGATACAGTGTTGTTGAAAGACATTTTAGTAGTAATGGGACATAACAGTGATATCAGACGCTTTGAAGAAAAAGGTGTGTAAAGACAATGCGCAAATTTATTTCCAAAAATAGATGGAAAGGTAGCGTTATTCATCTTAGTCCACCCCAAGTATTAGCATTAGGTTTCATAGCCTTTATTTTTATTGGTGCTGTTTTATTGAAGCTGCCTGTTGCTACTACAGCATCAATCTCTTGGTTAGATGCTATTTTTACAGCTACATCTGCCATTACTGTAACAGGGTTGGTAGTTGTTGATACTGGAACCGTCTTTACTGTTTTTGGTCAAAGTGTCATCATGTGTCTTATTCAATTAGGTGGATTAGGGTTAATGACATTTGCTGTTCTAATTGTCATGATGCTTGGTAAGAAAATTGGCTTACAACAAAGAATCCTAATCCAAGAATCATTTAATCAGACCTCCTTAGGAGGGCTTGTTCGTTTAATTAAAATTCTACTAATCTTTACACTGTTACTAGAAAGTATTGCTTTTATCTTGTTATCTATTAGGTGGGTACCTGAATTTGGATGGAGAGAAGGCATGTACCAAAGTTTGTTTCATACAATATCCGCATACAATAACGCTGGATTTTCTTTATGGGCAAATGGCTTGTCAGATTATGTTGGTGATCCGATTGTTAACATCGTCATTACAGGTTTATTTATAACTGGTGGAATTGGTTTTACTGTTCTTGCTGACTTATGGTCTAAACGAAATTTCAAGCGATTAACACTACACTCTAAAATTATGATTGTGGGTACTTTTTCTATTAATATTGTTGCCTTTCTTTTGATCTTTGTTTTAGAGTATGCCAATCCAGCGACGTTAGGCTCGCTACCCTTATCAGATAAGTTATGGGGAGCTTATTTCCAGGCCGTAACTCCAAGAACTGCTGGCTTTAACTCACTTGATATAGGAGCAATGACAACACCAGCTCTATTACTTATGATTCTACTCATGTTCATTGGAGGAGGAAGTGCCTCAACTGCGAGTGGAATTAAAGTAACTACTTTTATCGTGATGGTGTTAGCTACCATTACCTTTCTAAGGGGAAGAAGTGAAACAATGGTGTTTAATCGAACGATTAAACTGCAAACGATTATAAAGTCATTGGCAATTATTGTTATAAGCCTTTCTGTTACTATCCTTGTTTTATTCACATTAACGATAACAGAAAAGGCACCTTTCCTAGAGATTCTTTTTGAGGTGGTTTCAGCTTTTGGTACAGTTGGGCTATCAATGGGTTTAACACCTGAGCTTACAGCTGTTGGTAAACAAGTGATCATTATAATGATGTTTATTGGTAGAATCGGGCCTTTAACACTAGCATTTACTTTAGCAAGGCCAAAGAAATCACCAATTAAATACCCGGAAGAGGAAATTTTTACAGGATAGGTCAGTAAGGATACTACTTAAGGGCACATTTAATAGAAGCAAAAAGAAATGCTCAGAAAATATTCTGAGCATTTTTTTCTTAGCTAATCAATTCTTCAACCTTTTGTGCTAATTCCTTATATTTTTCATAAAGAAGTGTGCCTTCTCTGTAAATAGAAGGTTCAACCTCTCCTTTAATTGGAGCAACGATAGGAAGTTGGGCAATCAACTGAGTACCAAGTGATTCTGCTAGCAGGTCAGATTCACCCTCTCCGAAAATATAATACTTTGGTTCAGATTTTGCTGGTTGAAAGTAAGCCATATTTTCAACTACACCTAGGATTTGGTGGTTATTGGCGTTAGCCATTTTGCCAGCTCTTTGGGCAACATGTGAGGCTGTCGGATGTGGCGTAGTTACTAGAATTTGATATGAGCTTGGAATCAGACGGTTAACATCTAGAGCCACATCTCCAGTTCCAGGTGGCATATCTATAACAACATAATCTAACTCTCCCCATAAAACATCATTAATAAATTGTTCGATTACTTTACCAAGCATTGGTCCACGCAATACGACAGGATCATTATTTTTTACGATAAAGCCCATTGACATTACCTTTACACCATGTGACTCTACAGGAACGATTTTACCATTCATCGTTTTTGGACCATAGTTAATTGTCAACATATTCGGTATACTACTTCCATAAATATCAACATCAATTAATGCAACAGATTTGCCTAACCGTGCTAAAGACAAAGCTAAGTTTACGGAAACGGTAGATTTTCCAACTCCACCTTTCCCAGAGATAACAGATATAATTTTTCCAGATAACATGTATGTGACCTCCCAATTTATATTAGAACAAAATGCTTAGTTTAATGCACTTTGTTATTTTTACTTCAACTATACTTTTTACTATAGAACAAACATCACTTTTATTTCGTGATATAAATCACACCTTCTATAATTGAGAAGGACTATCATATAGGTAGTAAGATTACTAATAAAGGGATGTGGATTTAAATGAAGCAAGCAAACCTACAAGAATTTATTGAATACAGTACTGAGAGATTTACGAAAAGGATTATTTTTAAAGAAGGTGAGAGCACTGTTTTTGCCTTGAACTTTACATCCGGTCAAGCACTACCCACTCATAAACATCCAGGTACTAATGTATATCTATTAGTACTTAATGGCGGAGGAACATTTACGATTGATGGAAATGAACTAAAGGTAACTAAAGATGATGTTGTAGTATGCGGTGGAGAGTCAGACTTTTCTTTTGTTGCAGAAGGAGAAGAAAATACAAGTCTTTATGTGATGTTAAATAAAATTCCTGATGATAGATATGTGCAAAATGTATAAAAGTAACGATCAAGCAGTGACTTTTCTCTTAGAAGTTACTGCTTTTTTATTTGTATCGGTCAAGAAGAGTGTCATTTCGGTCAAATACAAATTATATTCGGTCATTTACGAACGATATCGGTCTAACTAATATGGAATTCGGTCAACTAAGTCCTAAGATTAAAATCAAACAAGGAATTATCCGAAAATAGTAGAATTATAAACTCATGCGACGGCCTAAGGAGGAAATACATGAGAACCTTATTTGAATACAATTGGCAAGTAAGAAAAGATTGGATTGACTGGTGTAGGAAGCAGGCTCTTGAAGACTTACTTCGTAAACGTCACGGAGGAATGGGGAGCTTTTTACACACACTTATTCACATTATTGATGTTGAGTATAGTTGGATACGTGCTCTTCAAGGTGGGGCTGATTTTGAGTTGAATTTTAGCGAATATGAAACGCTTGATAAAATGATTGAACTTTCTTCGTCATTACATATAGAAGTTAAACATTATCTAGATCGTTGGAACGAATCCATGGAGAATGAAATGGTCTATGTATCTTGGAGTGATGTACCTTATAGAAAAGGAGAAATTTTAAGACATATTATCGCCCATGAGATTCATCATATTGGTCAACTATCTGTGTGGGCAAGAGAACTAGGTCAGAAGCCTGTAACAGCGAACCTCATCGGGAGAAACTTGATGCCTCATAAGTAGTTGATCTGTCATAACTAAGCATTAATTGACAGGATGCCCTTTTGAAGCAATGTTTAAGATAGAACTAAGGAGTGAGTCATATGGCTTGGGTTGAATCAATACAAAAAGCAATTAATTTTATCGAAGACAATTTAGTAGAAGAGCTGACAATTGAGCAGATTTCTAAGGAGGCAAATGCATCGGCTTTTCACTTTCAACGCACGTTTACTCTATTAACTGGGATATCGATTGGAGAATACGTAAGAAGACGCCGACTTACCCTAGCTGCTCAAGAACTAATAACCACTAGCTGTAAAGTGATTGATGTCGCCTATAAATATGGTTATGACACTCCCGAGGCTTTTACAAAAGCTTTTCGTAGGCAGCACGGAATTGTGCCTAGTGAGGCGAGAAAGTTTGTTGGAAAGCTGACATTCTATGAGCGCCTGGTTATTCAGGTAACTTTGAAAGGAGCAGAACCAATGAAGTGTAATATAATAGAACGAAATTCATTTAGAGTAATAGGAAAAAAGCGAGAATTTTGCTTGCTAAATGGAGAAAATTTAACGGAAATCCCAAGAATGTGGGATGAAGTTAATTCAGATGGTACTAGTAGATTTCTAGCAAAATCAAATAATGGACAAATCAAAGGGATTCTTGGTGTTTGTGTGAATAAAAGGGATGGTAACTCAAACCAAGCTATGGACTATTGGGTAGCAACAGAATATGTGGGTAACATACCTCAGGGATATGATAGCTTAGAGATCCCTACTTCGAAATGGGTGATCTTTGAAGTGCACGGTGCGATGCCAGATGCGATGCAAAACACATGGAAGCAAATCTTTTCGGAATGGTTTCCAACAAGTGGTTACCTACATGCCGGGACACCGGAATTTGAGATGTACACAGATGATGACCCCACAAGTCTTGATTGTTACTCCGAGATATGGATTCCTATAAAATAAAAAGAGAAATCCCCTCCTGAGTTTAACTAACTCTGAGGGGCTTTTTACGTTTACTCTTGTTTTGGACTTGAGAAGTAGTGGCAGGGGATTTTTTAGAAAAGGCTAGTAGTACAATCATTCCAAAAATAAATGCCGTTCCGATCCATTGATAAAAACCATACGGTTCATGTAACCAAATCACTGTTGTTAGAACAGCAGCAAGTGGTTCAATACTACTTAATAAGCTTGTTTCTTTTGGAGAAAGACTTTGTAGACTTTCGATGTAAAACCAAAAGGCGATCATTGTTCCAAAAACAATCACAAAAGTAAGATATAAATAAGCCTCCACTGTTAAACTAGTATAATCCATTTTCCATGGTGGGTGGATGAAACTTAAGGCTATTCCGCCAACAATCATGGCCCAGCCTACGATAACTAGTGAATCAAATTGTTTCAGCAATGGTACAGCATATAACGTATAAAAGGCTAATGCAATTCCTGATAGAAGCCCCCAAATAATGGCTATTGTTGGGACAGATAGTTGAGAAAGTGAACCATTCGTTAATAGAAAAAAACAGCCAACAATGGCAAGGGTAACTGTGATAATATCGATTTTTGTTAAAGTGGTAAGCTTACGTAAAACCAAGTAGATAATAACCATTGCCGGAGCTGTATATTGTAGTAAGGTTGCAACAGCTGCGTTTCCATGATGGATGGAAGCCATATAGGTGTACTGCACTGCAAGCATCCCGAGTAACCCAAAAATGATTAATTGAATGGCTACCCTTTTAATCTTCCAAACTCCTAAAATTTGTGTTCGGTCCTTTATAAAAAATTGAACAGCTAAGAGTAATACACCGGCAATAAGTAATCTCATGGTAACGAGCCAATTTATATCAACTGAGTATTCCTGGAAAAGCTTTTGTGCAACAGTGCCACATATTCCCCAAAATAAAGATCCTGTAATTACGAGAAACAAACCAGTCTTTCTTGAAGGTTTTTTCATGAATCTTTCTCCGTTCAAAAATAATGTAATAGTGTTATAATAATCGAAATATCAGTTTACGTATAGATGATTATGTAAAAATATGGTTGGTGAATTATAATCTATATTCTTGGAGGAAGGTTACGAATGGAAAAAGTAAATATCAATGAAAAGTTCTCTCTTTTTAATGAGCATTGGAGCCCTAAAATTGCTGGGGAAATCAACGATACACATGTCAAATTTGCAAAATTAAAAGGAGAATTTATTTGGCACCGTCATGAACATGAAGATGAGATGTTTTTGGTAGTAAAAGGGACTTTGCTCCTGAAATTTAGAGATAAAGATGTTTGGGTTAATGAAGGAGAATTTATCATTGTACCAAAAGGAGTAGACCATTTGCCGGTAGCAGAAGAGGAAGTTCACGTACTTTTACTTGAGCCTAAATCTACTCTAAATACGGGAGACCAAGTCAATGAAAGAACAGTTGCTGAACTTGATTCAATCTAATAAGAAGAGGTGAGACGTATGGAGGAAGAATTGAAAGCTCATCTAAAAGATTTAGAGGAACGACATACGAGTATAGAAATTCGTAAGAGTAGGGAAGAGCTTGATAAAATATTAGCGGATGAGTTTTTTGAGATTGGAAGTTCAGGGTATATGTTTACTAAACAAGAATGCCTTGATACGGGTGTTGTTTTAACTGAGATGACTCTACATAATTATGAAATCTATCCCTTAGCTGATGGCGTAGTACTATCAACCTATTATATTCGAGATGAGACGAGAGATAGAAATACGTTACGTAGCTCCATCTGGAAGATGATTGATGGTAGGTGGCAGTTATATTTCCATCAAGGTACGATCACACCACTAGAATTACATGAAATACTTATGAAATAAAAATGACGCTTGGGTAAGATGTTTATTCCCAAGCGTTGTTCTCTTTCTTATTTTTTTGGCTCGAACATGTGAAACTTTAATCCAAATGAATCTTCTATCATCACACTTTTTGCTGAATATTCTTTTGTGATTAGACAGCCGTTATCTAATAGTAGGTTTTTCACTGTTTCAATCTCTTCAACTGCAAATTCAAAGTGAACGTTGTTTTCTGGATTATTTTCAATAAAGAAAGTAGTTCCACTCATTGTAAATTTAGTTTCATTTTCAAAGATTTGTTCGACCTTCATCCCTATGACTTCCTTGTAAAAAGCAAGCGCATTTTCATAATCCTTCACGCCAATGGCAATATTGTTCGTGAGCTGAAAAGGTGATTGGTTGTTTAGTTCTCTCTTTGTTTGAACTCCTTCAGAACCCGATGGTAAAAGGTCAAATAAATGCCAAGGAACACAATAATCATCACCAGGTCCAAAGAAAGCTTGAGTGTAAAGGTAAATGTTATTATTCTCATCTTTTCGGAATATCGAAACACCAGGGTAATGTTTTTTCTCAATAATGAAGCCTACATCTTCAGTAAATAAATTCTCTTTTACTGATATCATCGGAAATTGCCACTTTCGTTCAGCTGCAAAATCTTCTTGAACAGAAGGTTCATCTGGAGACGCTAGGACGAACCCGGCTTTTGCAACTAAATGATGATATACTCCATTAAATCCATCAGCCCACATTGTACAGTAAGAACAGCTTCTACCCATGTTATGAATGACAAATAATTCATTTTTATCACCAAACAAATCGAGTAATGTCGTTTGTTGCTTTGAAGATGTAACAAATTCATAATTTGGAACTAATCTTTCTCCAACAGACTTTCGTAAATCTAAAAGCTGCTTCTTTTTTTGCAATATCTCTTGTTCAAGTGCATTTATCTGTTCCTGAATCGTTGTCATTACATTCAACCCCTTAAGCGTGAGTACTTTATTGATTCAACGCTTTAGGTTATTATTCCTTTATTAGAATTTGAACAAACTCTTGAACATTCATCACACCAAGATTTCCTGCTTTACGTTTTCGAATGGCAATTGATTTGTCAGCCAACTCTTTATCACCAATGACCACCATGTAAGGAATTTTTTTTAGTTCAGCTTCTCGAATTTTTAACCCGAATTTTTCATCACGGTCGTCCAACTCAATGCGTATACCAGCAGATAACAATTGTTCCTCAATTTCTCTTGCATATGAATGGTGAACCTCAGCGATTGGTACTATTTTTGCTTGAACAGGAGCTAGCCAAACAGGGAATTCACCAGCAAAGTGTTCGATTAAGATGGCCATGAATCTTTCAATTGAACCATAGATTGCTCTATGAATGATAATCGGACGATGTGGCTTGTTATCCTCACCAATGTAACTACAGTCAAATTTTTCAGGCATTTGGAAGTCGAGTTGAACAGTTCCACATTGCCAGCTACGTCCTAAAGAGTCTAAAATGTGAAAATCAATCTTTGGACCATAAAACGCACCATCACCTGGGTTAATAACAAAATCAATTTTCTTTGAATTTAAAACGGCCTCTAGAGATTGTTCCGCTTTGTCCCATAGTTCCTCTGATCCCATAAAGTTTTCTGGACGAGTGGAAAGTTCAATTTTATAGCTGAATCCGAACTCTGAGTAAATCTCATTAATTAATTCCAGGACTTTATCAATTTCAGATTCAATTTGGTCTTCTCGAACAAATAGGTGAGCATCGTCTTGAGTAAAGGATCGAACACGCAATAGTCCGTTTAACGACCCTGAAAGCTCATGTCTGTGAACTAACCCTAACTCGGCAAATCGAACAGGAAGCTCTCGATAGCTTCTTCGTTTACTGTTGAATAGTAAAACTGCACCAGGACAATTCATTGGTTTGATTGCATAATTTTGATCGTCAACATTTGAGAAATACATGTTTTCATGATAATGATCCCAATGTCCTGACTGTTCCCAAAGCTCCTGTTTCATCATGATGGGAGTTTTGATTTCTTGATAACCAGCTTTTTGATGTTTTTTTCTCCATAAGTTTTCTAACTCATTACGAATAATCATTCCTTTTGGTAGGAAAAATGGCATTCCTGGTGCCTCTTCCATCGACATAAATAATTCTAGTTCCTGACCTAATACACGGTGATTACGTTTTTCTACTTCAACTTCATATGACATGTTACTTCCTCCTAAAGTTTAATTAAAAATTTGAATAAAAAAACGCACTCATCCCAAGCAAAGGGACGAGTGCGGTCGTGGTGCCACCCTAATTCCGTACGACACATAATTGTGTTAGTACGCTCATAATGGATAACGGGGTTAATCCCGAATATGGTTTCATGCAGTTTGCTTGCAATTCCCCATAAATGCTCGAAGGTGGTAAATCAAATGGTATCTTTAAGGGCTTTCAGTCGGTGACCCTATTCTCTGTAAAAGATGTGATCAAGTGATTCATGTCCTTTTCATAGCAAGTTTTATTTAGTTTTTTGAAAATAAAAAAACGCACTCATCCCTAAACAAGGGACGAGTGCGGTCGTGGTGCCACCCTAATTCCGTACGGACACATAAAAGGTCAATACGCTCATAATGGATAACGGGGTTAATCCCGAATATGGTTTCATGTAATACGAATACGATTCCCCATATTTGCTCAAAGGTGGTAAATCAAACGTGTCTCTTTTAAGGGCTTTCAGCCGATGACCCTGTTCTCTGGAAAAGATTCTAACGTATAATTCGTGTCCTTTTCAAAGCATAAGTAAATTATAGTTTAATTTGTTAAGTTGGATTATAGTGTATCCAATTCCTGTTCGTCAATACCCAATTTTAAAATTAGGATTTTTTTATTTTTGCTCTGTTCGTTGTTTTCCTTCTTCAGTAACAGCAAAGGTTCGTACCATCTTTTTGATTTTATCAGGCTTTCTAAAACGTAACGCAGACCAATCTTCATCAATGGCGACCTGTCTAACAGGCTCATATCCCTCTGATGCTAAGAGTCCTGCAACTGTTTCCCGGCTACAGTCTGAACCTTTGTAAGTTTTCGAAGACTTCTTAGGGTAACAAAGCCACAATAAGCCATCTTCTACTAAATAATCTACAGCATTACGGGATGCAGTTCGTATTTCCTCATTGGAAGTGCCGAATACCTGAATAAAATGATAGCTTTCTGCAAGTTGCTCTGTATGTACTTCGCCTTCAAAAGCCTTCATAACCTCTTGATATGAGGTAGGTGCGTTAAGTATTAAGACAGGTTGTCCCTGATCTTTATAGTTTAATTTTTTTAAGATTTCTAATGCCATAAATAATCATTCTTCCTTTCGAGGGGGTCTTGTTTCAACTTTTTCCCAAAATTGGTATGTAGCCATACGTTTCTTATGTATAATTAATACCATAAAATAAGGGGGAAAGAAAATGGAAAAATACCTTTTACCGATTGCCATCGTGATTTTAAGTGCTGCAATCGTTTTTGCTGGATTACAGTTTGGGCAAGCAGATGAACAAAGCAGTCATAGCGGACAATTTAATAGCATGGACAAAGGATTAATGAGCATAGAGGAGACTGCAGAATATTTAAATTTGACAGTGGAAGAACTTGAGGCAATTATCCGCAAACAAGATTTAGAACGATCCACACTTGATTCTTTTGCAACGTATCAATTTATTCCTTACATAACAATCGAAGGAGAAATGCACTTTAGCAAATACCAACTAGAAGAATGGATTAAATATTCCTCCATCTCATGGGCGGTTATACAAGACTAGAGAGAAATGGGGCCTGACCCCCAGTGCGTTAAAGTGTTAACGTATCGGGGGCAGGCCCTAAAAATGTACTTTTCTAATATAAGATTATAAACTATAATAACTATGAAAGTTATTCGACAATATTCGCGAGAGTTTCAAGGAGAATACAAGGATGTCATTAAACTTAAGAACCTATTTTATTTTAATTTTTATTATTTTTATAGTCGTTTTTACATCCATCTTAAGCTCTACCATAAGTAAAGAAACGAGCAAAAGTGTTGAGAAGGAGATAAGTAATTCTCTGACAGAAAAAGCATTTCAATTATCCTACCAATTAGATCATTTCATGTGGTCACGTTATGGTGAGGTCACGCTACTTAGTAAGCTAGAAACCTTTCAAAAGAGCGATGATGTTGAAAGAATTAGTCAATTATTAAATGAATTAAAGACAAATATTCCTGCTTATTCATGGATCGGTTTTACGGATGAAAATGGAATTGTAAAAGCAGCTACGGATGATATTTTAGTAGGAAAAGATATTTCCGAACGACCGGTCTACACTGAAGCTACAAAGGAGACTTTTGTCGGTGATGTACATGAAGCTGTGTTACTCGCAAAGCTATTGCCTAATCCTACTGGAGAACCAATAAAGTTTGTTGATATAAGCTCTCCTGTAGTAAATGATAAAGGCCAATTTGTTGGGGTGTTAGCTGCGCACTTAAGCTGGCATTGGGCAAAAGAGGTCGAACAGGCAGTGATTGAACCTATCCAAAAGGAAGAAGACAATCAACTAGATGTCTTTATCATTAGTAAAAATAACAATACCGTACTTTTAGGTCCTAAAGAAATGATTGGTCAACAGTTACAGTTGAAGGCCATCGAAAAAGCACAAGTTGGAGAGAACAACTGGACCATTGAAAAATGGCCAGATGGCAGTACCTATTTAACGGGATTTGCATTATCAGATGGCTTCTTGCAATATCCAGGGTTAGAATGGACTGTGCTCGTTCGCCAGCCTGAAGAGATTGCTTTCAAATCAGTTACGGAAATAAGGGATAAAATTATCTTGCTTGGTCTATTATTTTTAGTTGTCTTCTCATTTATTGGATGGATTTTAGCAGGAGTTATTTCAAACCCAATTAGAAAATTAGTAAACACTTCGGAACGTTTAAGAGACGGAGAGAGGGTTGAAGTACCAATTAATAAGGGGATTAAAGACATCGAGGCCCTATCAATTTCATTAAGAGATTTGGTTACTACACTAACCAAAACGGAATCTAACTTGGATAAAATGGAATCGATGGCTTTACTAGATAGCTTAACAGAATTGCCAAATCGACTAGCATTAGATCAGTATATTGATAGAATCATTGATTCCAAGGGTAGTCCTTCGCAAGTTGTTGTCTTTTATCTAGACTTAGACGGTTTTAAAAGTGTAAATGATACCAACGGTCACCATCATGGAGACTTATTATTGAAAGAGGTTGCTCTTAGACTGAAGAACTCAGTCAGTAGCAATGAAGCTGTCTTTAGAATTGGGGGAGATGAATTTGTTGTCTTACTCGAACTTAATAGTAAAGAGGACAGTGACAAGATAGGAAATCGAATCATCCAAACCCTAAATGATCCAATAGGAGTTGAAGGGAATAGCGTTCGAATTGGATGCAGTATAGGTGTTGCTATGTGGCCAAATGACGATAAGGACTTAAATCAAGTATTGCGTCAAGCAGACAATGCCCTATATCAATCCAAGCAAAACGGTAAAAACCAATTAACCTATTTTGGGGCCTGACCCCCGGCACGTTAAAGCGATAACGTGCTGGGCTCAGGCCTTTTCGTTGTAATGAAAGAAACGATAGGTATATAGTAACCCAAGTGTAAATAAAGTTAAGGCAAAATAAGCAGGAAGCAGGTGGATGAACGTCGTGTAGCCAATGGCGAAATGAACAGCTATACCGGCAACAAAAGCTGGAAATCCTCCAATCAAGAATGTCCACCACACCCACTTGTTTCCCTGTTGAAAGCCCCATAGACTAAGCATGAGAATTAATAACCCCACACTAATAAGTGCGCTTCCAAACCCTGCTCGGTCATGAGCAATAACAGGTATTAATCTTTCATTAAACTCATCAAGTATTTCAGGTGGCATACAAATATAGAGAATATCTGTTGGAATAAATACAGTCGTTATTCCAATATAAGAAATAATCATTCCACCTAATGTAAGAGAGAACCCAAGAACAACAAATAAAAATTGCCCGACTAAACTATTTTTCCATATTACATGATTAGTTCTATTAGTAGAGGAAGGTGTTCCTTTAAGATTCTTTGTTTTTATAAAACCCATTACATAAAAAGGAGCTAAAATAATCCAAAACAAAAGGTGAAGCCAATCCAAATAACCGTACCCAATAAACATAAGTATCCCTAAAAAGCCAATAATAGCTGCAGCATCGGTAGCTTGCTTTGCCCAGAGTAAGCCATTACGGATGCCATAATAAGAGAGTGCTATATATACAATTCCCCCGGAAATCATGGTCCCAGCCAGGGTCATCCGATCATGTGTCATAAAGAATAGTATTCGGTTGTTGAAGTTATCTAGTGTTTCTTTCGTCATGTTAAGAAAATATTCATCATATGGCAGAATAATGGAAGTTATGCTTATTAATAAGGCAATCACTCCACCTATCAAAATGGAAAGCCCGAACAAAAAATACCAGCCCCAGCCCTTCACCTCTTGTAAAGGCTGGTTTGGAATTCTTGATAATTGTGCTTCCTTAATTCTTTTGGGTAGTCCCGGTCCAGAAAACACATATCCCCCGGAAACCATGACTAAATCTGCCGTTGCGTCTAGTATGCTTAATGCATCACTTGGCTCAAGAATTCCACCAACTGCGATGATAGTTTTGGAAAACTTTTCTTCACGAAGATAGGATAGTGCTCTAAGATGATTTTCAAGATTAATAGAATCAATCTCCCCTTCATCTTCATCTAATACAACTCCGCTAAAACAATCGAACACTTCAATTGAATGATGATTAGTAATCTGATTGCTTTTTATTCCAATAAAAAGAGGTTTTGTAGAAAGGGCAGGAATGTGCTTCCAATCTTCTTTCTGTTCCCGGGTATCGATAATAAAGGCCTCTACATAAGGCTCTAATTCTTGTGTCATAATCTCTATTTCATCTGTACTACCAGCAAGTCTTGCGATAACAGGTTGTTTTCTTGGAAAATGCTCTAGTTTATCAACTGTTTTAGTCAGACCTATAGATTCAACAAAAGATGTAAACTCAATGGTTTGCTCGTCTTTCCGAATGGTAGGAGAAGTCATTGAGGTTGTCTCGATGGTCACAGGACCAACTTCTAAAAAACCAAAGCCAAGATTTGAAAATGCTTTTGTTCCAGAAAGGAGGGGATCAATTTTCCCTGAAAGACCAATTACATTACTAAACTGTATTTTATTGAATTCCGCCCTCAAGGCAGGAGAGGATTCTTCTCTTCCAAGGAAATTTATAAAATGATGTCCTCCTGGAACAGAAGCGATTCGGTTCATCCCACGATGAATAAATTCTCTTGATCTCGTTGGTGATAATTTAGATAGTATAGGTTTAAACAAGACATGATAGGACCAATCCGGCATTTTTAATCCTCCTAGCAGGTCATAATATCTACTATTGTACCACTTTTTTAAAGGCATCTGATAAAAAAGTAAAAAACTGACAATCAATTGGACTGTCAGTTTACTTTCTCATTCAGTTACTTGTTTGTAGCTACATAGGTTTTAAGTTCTGAAAGAAGTTTTTGCTCTGAGTAGGAATGGATGTCAAACAATACTCCATATGTATAACCAGTACTGCTTTTTCTGCTCCAGATTAATTCCCCTTCTATGGATAGTGGTTGGTCAGTTATGGTTGTCTCAATTTTTATTTGAGTGTTAGGTGTTGGAAGTTGTAGTGTTGAGAACACTTTAGCTCCTTTTAAACTCATATCAATAATGGTAAGCGTACCTTTATTAGCACCAGCACTTTTACCTTGCATCATTAAGATGATAAACGTTCCGGGAACTGGATTTTCAAAGGTTAGTCGGAATCCTTCATTTCTCTTATAAACTGGATTCATTACTTGTAATCTCCTCATTGATAATCTTTGTATCAATTATACTATGATGTAAGAGATGAAAGTCAAGTACGGTCCAATTGAAAGAAAAACCCCCTTTAATTGGAAGTTAATGCTATAATATCAAGTGTTTGGTAATTTTATAGAAGTAGAGGGAAAAGGAACATGGAATTAGTATTTAATGAGTTTTTAAATGAGGAACTAACGATTCGAGAATTACAAGAACTAATGAAATTTGGAAAGTTAACCTCCAAAGAGCTAGTAATGTATTACCTATATAGAATGGCACAATACGATCAGGATGGGCCAAAGTTAAATTCAATACTTGAAGTGAACCCTGATGCTATTTTTATAGCTGAAGGTTTAGATCACGAGCGAACGATAAAGGGAATAAGAGGTCCATTACATGGAATCCCTGTGCTACTTAAGGACAATATTGAAACAAATGACCATACCCACACAAGTGCAGGGTCGATTGCTCTTGAAAATCATTTAGCTTCAAAGGATGCTTTTTTAGTAGAGAAGCTACGTGAAGCAGGAGCCATTATTTTAGGTAAAACAAATATGACAGAATTCGCGAATGGGATGTCATCAGAAATGTGGGCAGGATATAGTTCACGTGGGGGACAAGTCGTTAACCCTTATGGTCCTGGTGAGTTTTTTGTAGGGGGATCGAGTACAGGGTCAGCGGTTGCTGTTTCAGCAAACTTAACAGTATTAGCGATAGGAACGGAGACCGATGCTTCAATTTTAAGCCCGGCGACTCAAAGTTCTGTCGTCGGTTTAAAGCCGACAGTTGGATTGATAAGCAGATCTGGAATCATACCGTTTACGATCACTCAGGATACGGCTGGACCAATTGCAAGAACAGTTGAGGATGTAGCGATTACACTCGGAGTCCTAACAGGCGTTGACCAAAAGGACCCAGCTACGTTCAAAAGTGAAGGTAGAGCAGAGATTGACTATACAAGATTCCTAGATTTACAAGGTTTATCTGGTGCTAGAATTGGCACATTCAATCAGTCAGATAAAGAATACTACGAATCTGGGGAGTTTGATGAAGATTTATTCAAAGTTGTTATTCGTAACTTAGAAGAGGCAGGTGCCACTGTTATTGAAGATATCGAAATTCCTTCCTTCCATCGAGAGTGGAGCTGGGATGTAAATATCAATGAACTAAGGATAAGTCTTGGAAATTATCTAGCAAACTTACCTAGTCACCTTCCTGTTCATACGTTTAGTGAACTTGTTCAATTTAATAAAGACCATCATGAAAAGGCCTTAAAATATGGACAGGATAAATTAGAATATAGAGAATCATTAACTGATGCATTCAGAAGTCCGGGCTATTTAAAAGCAAGAGTAGAAGATTTATATTTTTCACAGGAGCAGGGCATTGATTATGCTTTACAAAAGTATAATCTCGATGCGATTTTATTCCCATCTTATATTGGCTCGACGATAAGTGCAAAAGCAGGTTATCCTTCGATTGCTTTACCTGCGGGTTATATGGAAAACGGGAGACCGTTTGGTATTACCTTTGCAGCAGGAGCTTTTAGTGAAGGGCTTTTACTTAAGTTAGGTTATAGCTATGAACAAGCAACGAAGCATCGAAAGTCACCAGTATTAACTAAATAAAGAATGTAAAAAAAGGCTGTTAATTTTACAGCCTTTTTTATATTTGTTTCACACTTTGCCGGATAATTAGCTCAGGAGTTGTTCGTTCCATTTTACCTACTCCGCCATTAATTAATTCCATGAGTAACTCTGCTGTACGTATTCCGATAATAGAGGGATCAGATCCGATTGTTGTTAGTGGTGGGGTTGTGTATCTCGTTATAAACATTCCATCATACCCTACGATAGAAAGGTCTTTTGGAACGTTAATTCCCTTAGAAGAAAGATAAGAAATAGCACCAATAGCCATAATATCATTGGCAAAAAATATAGCTGTGATTTGCTTTTGGGCAGCTATAAGCTCACTTACACTTTTCGCACCACCTTCACCTGTGAAATCACTGGTAATGATCCACTTTTCCTCAAGAGGTAGAGAATGCTCAGCCATTGCTTGCCGATAGCCTTTTAATCTATCATGACAAATCGACGCAAGAGTAGGTCCGTTTATAAACCCAATTTTCTTATGTCCATGGTCAATCAAATGTTTAACTGCTAAATATGCTCCCATTACATTGTTTTCTTGAATATTGGAACACGTTTTTGTTAGCACATTCTCTTCAATAACAACAATAGGATAGTTACTTTTTTTGGCTTCCTTATAAATTGGATGATCACTTCCAAACCCAGGAAAAATAATGCAACCCTCTAGGTTTCTTGCTTTAATAAACATCTCTAGCTTATTTGCAATGTACTTCCGTGGTGTTGTCGTAACAGTAACAATTAAAACTTCTTTATTGTAAAGAGACAATGTTTGATTTAAGAATGGAATGATTTCGAAAAAAGCAGGTCTTGCTTCTGCGTCTGATTCAGGAATAATTACGCCTACTAAGTTACTTTTCTTTTGAACTAGCTCTTTGGCTTGAAGGTTTGGTACATAGCCGAGTTCATCAGCAATCTTATGTACATATTCCATTGTTTCCTTGCTTACACCATATTGACGATTTAGTGCTCGGGATACTGTACTAACAGCTAAACCACACTTTTTTGCTACATCTTTTATTGAAACACCCATAACTTCCTCCAAGAGATGATTAGTACCTTTACTATACCATATGGGGAGCGGGGAATTTAAGTATTATTTTCCACTTTTTTTAGGAAACGTTTCCGTTTTACGAATGGATGGTGGGAATCTATTTATTAATTACTATAACAATAATGTTAAATGTCTGCTTTTGTAAAATTATTTTTAGGAAACGTTTCCTAAAATGATTGACTTCAGTTTTCAAGTCATGGTAATTTTTAGTAAAGATAAATAGAGATAGGTTTTTTACAGGGGGAAGATTCAAAATGACTCTTTTAATTAAAGTGCTTAAAAGTTTAGCCTTATTTTTCTTTGCTTTTATTGGCATTATTTACATCGTCAATTTGTCAGAGGGAAGGGAAGGAATAGCTTCAATTCTAGTTTCCTTACAAAATATAAAGGACTGGCAATTTGGGTATACGGCTCATGGTACAAAGATCGAAGAGGAATTAACTATCTATTTTATTCGAAGTTTAAAGCTTATCATTCCTGCTTTCATTATAAGTATGGTAGTTGGCGTTGCAAAAGGAATGATTATGTTTTATTTCAGAAAAAAAGAGCTTCGAAATATTTGGTTAATCGATCGAATCATCTTTGGTTCATTACCTGACTTTTTTATGTTCATTTCCTTTCAACTTATTTTATGGACCATCATGGATTCGCTCATGGGTGTTGGAATTCCTAGATTGGATCTGATGGGTCATGAATTTTGGTATAATGCCATTTTTCCAACACTCATTTTATGCATTTACCCAATTGTTTTTATCTCACATATGACCTATAAATCCCTAAGTGAGGATGAAAATAAGGACTACATACGTACGGCTTATTCAAAGGGAACATCTGAATATTTTGTTATAACTCGCCATTTGTTACGAAATTCTTGGGGAACCATTTTAAGTTATACCCAAACCGTAATGCTTTATATCGTGACATCACTACCTGTAATTGAATTTGTCGCACTGTATGAGGGAGCGGGGTACTATTTGTTTCGAACGATTAGAGAAGACGACTTAAGTATTATCATTCCGTTATCTGTCTATTTTTTAGCTATCATGCTTATTAGTCTATTAATCTCAGAAACCATTAAATACTTATTGGTTCCGTCAACAATTGAGTTAGAGCAGGACCCTTCTTACAAAACTGTATCTAAAAAACGAAGGCTAGTTTGGGTAATAAAGTTTTTTGACTTTAGTCAAAGATACCCCTTGTTATCATTGGGTACTTCAATGCTTTCACTACTGGTTGTTGTAGCTGTGTTTGGGCCTATTTTACCTTTTGTTGATAATGAGCTAGAACGGTTTACATTTAAGTTTCTTGACAGTGGACAAAAAATTCTGGCTCCACCTCTCTCGCCAGGAGAAGAAGGCTATCTTTTTGGTTCGGACCGCGATGGTAGAGATTTGTTTAGTATGCTTGTGTTAGGAGCTAAGACAACACTACTACAAGTATTTATTATTGCGTTGCTTCGTTATCTTATTGCTATTCCCCTTGGATATTTTGCTTCAATAAACAGTAGTATACGAGGGTTATCAAGCTGGCTAAATGGTGTGTTATCATTTTTTCCTTCGATAATCATTGTTGCTGTCTTATCGAAGAGCCCAGCTATTGCGATGAGTGAGCAGCGCATGTATTGGATGTTGTTTTTAATAGCGATAATTGAAGTCGGTAGAGTAAGTGAAATAATGAAGTCGGAATTTCTTAAAATTAGACAAAATGAATATATAGATGCGGGTATCGTCGCTGGAAACACAAGCTTTCAATTATTAAAAAGATATTACTTGCCAAATATGTATCAAAAGCTTATTTATAACTTTGTAAATGACATGAGTCGAGTGATGTTCGTACTTGGGTTGTTAGGTTTTGTTTCAATCTATGTGGATCAAACTTGGGTTTCGACACCATCGGGGGGATATTATCAAAACGATTCATTATCTTGGCCTTTCTTTCTAGAAAACTATCTACAAGATATTCGTTCTGCGATGTGGATTCCACTCTTTTCTTCAATTGTTATAGCTTATACCATCTTAAGCCTGAACATATTTGGAGAAGGGCTACAGCAGTACTTTGAAAGGAAATGGAGAAAAGATGTGAAGAGTATGACGAAAAAAGAAAAATCCCGCAAACGTATAATTATAGAGAGGGTGGTAAAATTACCTCAGCTTCATCCTAAAAAATCATTAGGAATTTGTGTTCTTATCACAGCAATATTGATCGGGAATCTTTCGTCATATCAGTTATTTCCATCTACTGAACCTACCTCAACCCAAGTCGATACAGATACTATAGTAGATGTAACAGCTGGTGAGGGGTGTGTGGAAGAAATACAAGCGATGCGTCATAAGTACAAGGATTTTACGTTAATTGGGAAGTATAAGGATTTAAAGATGATTGATGTACATACTCATGATAGTACGAGGTATCAACACACCAAGAGTTCATGGGATATGCATCATATTGATCAACTGATGATCTCAGGGTATGTTTCCCGTAAAAATGGTGTCTTATCTGATGAGATGGCATGGGAAGCTTATCGGAAATATCCTGATCGATTATATCCGTTTTTCTCATCTTTTGATATATACGATGAAGCTGGAATTGAAACCATTCGAACGAATTTGGAATTAGGATTTATGGGAATTGGGGAAGTTGCTGCACATTCTACCCAATCTCCTATTGTGAGTAAAGCAGAATGGAAGGGTAAACATGCACTAGATGGAAATCTTCCAAAAATGTATGAGATGGCTGCAGAGTACAATGTGCCTGTATTACTTCATATTGACCCACCAAGGGGAGAGGCTATTACGACATTTGAAGAGGCAATGACAAGCTACCCGAACACGAACTTCATTTTTGGCCATGCTAATGCATTTTCTCAACCTGCTGATCTAGAAAAGCTATTAGAAAAACACAGCAATCTTTATATTGATTTTTTCGCAGGTTTCACAGCCTACAATCCTCAAAGTAGTTTAAAATTGGCTGATTTTGTTGAGTTGATTGAAAAACATCCAGACAAAGTTCTGATAAGCTCAGATTCTGGTTTTGATGTGTCGTACAAGAAAGCCTATCTTGCCATGTATGAATTGATTGATTTACTAACACCTGAAACAGCTTGCAAAGTAGCACATGAAAACTTTTTGAATCTCATGGATAACCAGGTGCCAACGACTACGCAGCTTCAGATCATTAATGATTATAGTGGGAAATTAGGAAAAATGATCGAAACACCTACAACAAAAACAGAAGCAAACAAACTCATGTTTGTCCTTGAGAAAGAGCTAGAGATAAATCAATCCTACTTAGAAATAGGTGAATTAACTGAAGAATTTATTGGTCAGTCAAATAAGAAGAAGATGGACGAATTAAGCGAACAGGAAATGATTGCTATTTCAAGAGGTTTATTGCTAAAAATAAATCATGGTATGTATAAAACAACGGGTGATGGTGAAATTGTGAGCTATGATCAATTGCATAATGAGACTTATTTTAAAGGTGCAGTTCTCGATAAATATATTGCAGGTAGAAAAAAACGAAAAGATTTAAATTCTTACGAGTATCATGAAATCTCTTTTGCCAGTGAAAGGGTAGAAAAACAGGAGAAACAGTTTATTTATTATGGTGAAATGTATGAGGACATGACAGACATCAAGTCAAAAAAGAGAGCCCAATACTACGCTGGATATAAACTAGTGATTAAGTATGATGAGCAATCAAAAAGCTATAAAATCGCAGATGAATATGTTGTTAATATTGAAAAGTAAGGTTTACACGTACTTTCTATTTTAAGTAGAGGGTACGTGTTTTTTTATGTATTTTCTTTGGTAAATAGGATCCAATAAATAATTTGAATTCATTTCACCTTTGTTAAACCTATAGCTGTATTTTCCCAGAGTATTTTTTCAACTGCATCCCATTGATGGGCATCACATCGTATCATTAAGACTACTTCGGATACAATTTTTTTTCTACTGAATTGCTTTTTTCGGAAGATAAATAATTTGATACCTATTCCTAGTATGATCCCTGAAACAGCTCCGATTATTCCCCAAAGAATCGGTCCCCATTCTAAAACCATTCCATAAATAGCCCCTAAAAGCATGAAGCATGTTCCTAAAATAGCCCCAGCATCAAAAATACTAATTCCATCTGATTGATGAATCGTATCAAAGATCTGCCTGGGCTCTTGTCTTTTATCAAGAGGGGCAGCAAATATTTTCTCTTTAGGAATTCCTTTCTGCTCCAAAGCAGTTATGGCTAATTCAATATAGATTGAATTTTCGAAAGTGGCAATCACCATCATGCTAAATACACTCCTAGTCTTTTAAGGGGAATTCAAAGTTTGGTTGTTGATAATGTTGACGCAAAAACTTAGACAATTCTTTCTCTGCTAATTTGTTCAACTCGACACATGAAGTATAGGCATCATATATAATAAAAAGGTAAATTGAAGGAAGGTACAATAACCATTGAATGTTTAAAACCTCTTTTGTTTTCTCAAAGTTACCTAACATTGAGTATTTGATTCCCATAGGGATATGACCATAATAAAGAATGGCAACTGTGTAACCAAAAATAAAAAAACCAGTGATGGTGCGATGAATGTATAAATGACCTAAACCAGGTACTAAAGCTGACCAAACTAATGCAATCCAAGGCTTACGCTTATCCAAGTAATTTATTCCTAAACTTCCTAGCACTATAGGAAGAACAGGAGCATCCTCACGATCTGCTAAAATATATTGCCTGTTTAGCTCCACTGTAGTTCGGTAACTATCCCAAATCCCTAGCATATAAATACTAACGTAAAGTATAAGCCATCTTTCGTTAACGACTTCTTTTGCTGTTTCAAACTCCCCAATCATTGAGTAGTAAATACAAAGATTTACATTCGCAAGATTATTAATAAACAGCTCCCATAAAATAAGGATAAATGCAGCTAAATACTTATGTTGCAACAGATGGCCAAATCCAGGATAGGCAAATGAAAAGAATGCGACAACATAAGGATTACGTAAGTGGAGCTGTGTTGATGTGGATTGAGTAATATATGCTCTGTTACGACGATAAGGTGGGATTTGATTCACAGGATGCACTCCTAGAACAAGTATATTTTATAAAAATACGTTTTTATTATTTACAAACCTTCCAATAAAATGCAGGTAATATAATAAAAAACTTCTACAACTATAAAGCTGTAGAAGTTTTTTTATCCTATTTTATTCGATGCCAAGTCCGTTACTTAACTTAATTTGACTTCGATTGAGTAGGAATTGATATTCTAAAGGTGGTTAGATCTTGATTTGATTGGCATGTGATGGTCCCGTCGTGATTCTCAATAATTTTCTTACAAACATATAAACCAATTCCTGTACCAAGCTTCTTTGTTGTGTAAAAAGGCTCAAAAATTGTTTCTAGAGATGTGGGTGGAATTTCTGGTCCATTATTCGATATTTCCATTATATTTTCACTATTTTCCATAAAAGTCGAAACAGTGAGTTTTCTAGGTTTTTCTTTTTGTTTTAACGCATCAATTGAATTAATAATGATATTAAGAAGGACTTGCTTAACTTCTTCTTTGTTAACCTCAATGAAAACGTCTTTATCAAGGTCAGAGAAAATATTTACATCATAATCAACAATACTAGGATAGGTTAACTGTAAAATCTCTTCAAATAAGTTTGATACTTGAATATTTTCTTTCTGATGCCCATTCACTTCAATCTTAGAGGTATGTAAAAATTGAGTAATTCTAAATTTTAGTTGATTAAGCTCATGTTCAATAATATCAAGGTATTTTAGATTAGGATTTTCATTTTTTAATATCTTTGTAAAGCCAATAATTGAGGTGAGAGGGTTACGAAATTCATGTACAAAACTAGAAGACATTTGGCCAAGTACAGCCAATTTATCACTATGGATTTCGTTAATAAATAGATTTTTCTCTTCAATTTGTTTATCCTTTAAATCTGTGTATTTTGAGACAGCATGATAGCAAAAATTATCAAATAAATCATTTATTTCATCATTTATAATCCGTAACTCATTAACAGGAAGGTCTGAAAGTAGTACATTTTTTAATATAATACTTCTTCCCATAGTGACATTGTACATAAAGTCACCAATGTTGACATTTGCCTTCAGTCTTTCTTCTGCCACACTATATGCAAATAATCTAAGCTCCTTTGGACAGAAGGTTGAGCTAATCGCTCTTTTTGTAAAAGCATACATTTGCAGGCCGTTTTCTTTAATTTTTTCCCTATTAATGCCTTGTTTATTTATTATAATTTTTTGATACCACTCTTCTATAAAACTTGCTTCTCTCTCTTCAAGGAATCGAATGATTTCTTCGTGATTGTATGCTTTTGAGATAGAATTCAAATGAAACTAACCTCCAATATTCTACCAGTATTCTTTTGAGAATAATTCGACTCAATACCTTGTTTTCCTTCTTTTCTTCTTATTAATTTACAAAAATATACTTATTTCGTAGGTCGAAAGACTCAAGCTTTTAACTTGAGTCTTTCTTGTATCTACTTTTTCATTAGAGTTTTAATCCCTTTCCATATAATTAGGAATGAGAATAGTAAGATAACAATGACGGCGATTATGATAAGGATTGGCTTTAAGCTAATCAAAATAGCTGCTGTAGTTGAAATCTTTATGATGGCAAATCCTGCAAGAATACAAGCTAAATATAAAAATACTAAACTGTCTATTTTGAATTCCATACTATGACCTCCTTTCGTTATAGTATATGAACTGATCAAGTAGTCCGGAATAGGACTCAGAAACTATTCGATATAGGAGAATCGTCATTTTTTAGAATGAAAATTAATACTTCCTTAATAATGGAAGTTGGAGTAAAATAGGAGAAATTTAGAATAAGAGGAGAGAGAGCAAATTGATAAGACGACTGAATCAACATGACCACGAGCAGTGTTTTGCACTATTAAAACGACAGCCAGCTGAGAATCTTTTTTTGATTGGGGATATTGAGGCTTTTGGGTATGATCAGGAATTTCAGAAGGTATGGGGGGAGTTTAATGAGAATGGAGAATTAATTGCTGTCCTTTTACGATATGAAGAAAACTTTATTCCCTATGCGATTTCTGAATTTAATGCCCAGGCTTTTGCTGAAATTATGGATCAGGAAGCTACGTATTCGATGTTGTCTGGATTAAAAGAGATAACAGAAAAGATAGAACCATACATAAAAAGGAAGCGTCTTAAACGAAAAAGACAATTTTATTATGCAAAATGTACAGAGTTAAGCTCTGATACAACACAGGTTATTGATACATCCACTGTACTTCAAGCGGTGCCAGATGATGCTGAGGAACTTGTTGCTTTATTAAGTGCAATTCCAGAGTTTAGTGAATCTAAAACAACTGTGGAGTCAAAACGCCGTGGGTTAGAAAAGGGCGTATCAAGGTCCTTTTTTATTAGGGAAGATGGAAAAATGGTATCAACAGCATCAACTACAGCAGAAAATACGTTATCTGCAATGGTTGTTGGGGTTGCAACTCTAGAAAACTATAAGAAAAAAGGATATGCTTCTCAATGCATGGTTAAGCTTTGTAAGCAGTTGCTCGCTGAGAATAAGGAATTATGTCTGTTCTACGATAATCCAGCAGCTGGTGATATTTATAAACGTATTGGATTTAGGGACATTGGTTTATGGATGATGAACTCGTTTGAGGATCTAGAAGGGTGAGGTTTAACTAAGGCACCGGCTGAACTGATAACTTATATTTGAATTTAGAAAAGACAGCTCTAGAAAAATAGAGCTGCCTTTTTTCATTATTTTGCTATTTTGTGATTTGTTTCTTCAAGCTTCGCTAATTCACTGTTTAGTCTACCGAACAGCGTGAAAAAATACATTTGAAAGTCCGCACGTAACGACCAAAATGGATGGCCGAAAGTGGCTGGTTTATTTCCTTCAATAAAGAAGTGAGAAATCCATGCAAAGCTGTAAGCGATTGCAGGTGCGAGTAAAATCAACCAAGCATTTGAGAAAATGATTGCAAGTCCAATACAAATGAAAACAAAGGTTGTACCAATAAAATGGCACATTCTAGTTGACTTTTTACTGTGTTGAGTTAAATAAAAGGGCCAAAATTCTTCATAATTTTTGAATTCCTTCATAAAATTCCTCCTATACATTTAGTAAGGTTGTCTACCTTATGTATATTCTAGAATTTTCTGAAAATGATTACAACTATTATTTAATGGAGAGGCAGCTGTAGTTATCGTCCTCAATACCGGCAAAATTCCAATGAGAGGTCATATAAAATGATCTATGAGTTCTCAAAACCACAAAAATACGGAAACGAGGTCACATAAACCGATTTATAACCTTTTCTCCACCTATCCAATCTCCTGTATCAAATTAGGGGAGTTATTCCTTGGGGAATTAACCAACGAAGATACTTCATACGCCACCATATACTCTTCTGGAAGTGGTTTTAATAAATTCCCTAATCGCTCAGATTCAGTAATTGTTGGATCCAACCAAATCTTTTCGTCCTCTGGTTTCAATATAACTGGCATTCTATCATGAATGTCCTTTACCAGTTCATTAGGAGTAGTTGTAATGACTGTACAAGAATAAACGGATTCACCCTTTGGAGATTTCCAATGCTCCCATAATCCTGCCATTGCAAACAGGTCCGATGATTTCAATTTAATTCTCATTGGTGTTTTCGATTTGTCAGGCTGTTTCTTCCATTCATAAAAACTATCGGCAATGACTAGGCAGCGTTTAGATTTATAGGCATTCCTGAAACTATTCTTTTCAGCTAATGTTTCAGCACGTGCATTAATCATCTTATAACCTATTTTTTCATCCTTTGCCCATGGAGGAATAAGACCCCAACGTAAAAAGCCCATTCTATTTTTCGTTCCATCGTTAATGACAGATAACACGGTCTGAGAGGGAGCGATATTATAGCTAAATTCATATTCATCGATAGTAATGCCTTGCTCTATAGAGAAACGCTCAATAATGTCCGCATATTCAGCAAATAAAGTAAAACGTCCGCACATTGTAATCACCTTCATACTAGATTCGTCTATTTTCATTATTATCATAGGTATTAAAGTATAACAAGGAAATAGATGTATAGCTTAATTTATCATTTGTGGATACTAATGACGAGGAAAGGCAGGTAGTTAATAATGTTTCGTACAAGACAAGATTTTTTGTTACTAACAAGGGCTCTTTACCATTCAATTGATAAAAACTGGGAAGAACTTGGGCGTAAATATGGAATTACACCAGCGCAACAACACATTTTATTTATAGTTGAAACAATTGGCGAACCAATGACAGTAAGTCAAATTAGTGAAATGGGTTGCTGGCATGTCTCATCAACCTCAAGGATACTTAGGCAACTAGAGAAGTCAAAATTAATAGAAGTTACATATGATCGAACAAAATCAAAGAACAAATATGTCACGTTAACTCTTGCTGGTAAAAAGGTGTTAGGCAATCTTGTTAAATATGTAAACCAAAACGAAGATTTTCCTCTAGATATTTCAAAAATAGACTCAGAGGAACTGGCCATATTTCTTAAGGTGAGTTTTCAGCTTTTGAAACAAAATGAAAAAGAGCAAGTGGTAAACTGGATACATTCTGCAAGGGTAACTGGTGGACAGTACGAACAAATACCTAAATAACCTAGGAAGACGCTTTGCAACTATTAAAGTCTCTAACTCTAAACCAGTCACTTTTAGGGACTGTTATAAATTGTAATTTATGTTTGTATTTACGTATCTATCTTGATGCATTGGTCATTCTAAAGGTTAGATGAAACATGTGAAGGGAAGGTGATTTTGGTGAATATGATTGAATACCTTGTGACAGAAGATTTAATTTTGCATTATTTGTTTACTGAATGCAAAGATATGATGTTCATAATTGACAGACAAGGAGAAATTCAATTAGTAAATGATGCTAGTCGAACTATTTTGGGACTCACTCCAAAGGAACTAGTTCATTCAAACGTATCAGTACATATTCATCCAGACGACTATCACCTATGGGAGGATCATTTGGAATTAAAAGATGAACATCTTCCTGCTTTAAACGTTGAATGTCGATTTAGGCAAGTGGATCAAACATATATAAAGGTCTTTGCTTGTCTTTCACCTTTATACTTTCAGGAGAAAATCATTGGACTCTTTGTTTACTTTACACCTGACTTAAGTTACCAAAGTCAATATGAACATAAAATACGTGAAACACAGGAGTTATTAAAGGATATTACAGATGAACTGGAGATTGCCATTTGGGCTGCAGATATCTCCAATGGAGAAGTTCTGTATATGTCTGAAAATGCCATTAAAGTTTTTGGAGTTTCATATAGAGAATTTTATAACAAACCTGAAGTATGGTTTGAGATTATGCATCAAGAAGATTTAAGGGACTCTTTTTTTAAGGAAAGGGAAGCTTCTGTACAAGCAATCAGAAATCGTGAGTATCGAATTTTTACTCCATCTGGTGAGATTCGTTGGATTCGTGAAAAGCTTAAACCGACTTTCAAAAATGGAAAGTTAACAAGATTAGATGGCTTATCAATGGACATTACAGAACAGAAGAAAACCTATGAACATATTACAAATGTACAAAGAATGGGTGATGTAGCAAATTGGGAATATAACATCACTACTAACTTAGTCAAGTATTCTCCAGAGCTATGGGAATTGCTAGGAGTACCTTCAGAAGAGAAAGAAAGTCTAGATGCCAGGGTCTTTTTGGAAAGAATATATCCTGAAGATGTTCCTAAAGTTCGTAATTCCTTTAGAGCAGCACTTATCAAGAATCACCTTTTTGATGCTGACTTTAGGTTTGATCAACCTAAGGACGGGATAAAGTATTTCTCTGCTCAAGGGTATGTTGTCCGTAATGAAAAGAACGAGCCAGTTGAATTAAATGGTGTAATTAAATGCATCACTGAACAAAAGAAAAAAGAAGTCCAGCTTTATAAACTAATTGAGCATTCCTTTGATGTAATCGCCATTGTAAATCCTATGGGATACTTTACATATATCAGTTTAAGTGTTGAGACAATACTAGGTTATCATCCTAGTGAAGTGGTAGGTAGGCACTTTTCGGAATTCGTACCTAACCTATATCTTGAAACAGCCGTTAGAGACTTTGAACAAGTATTAAAACTTCCTAAAAAGACAGTATTATTTGAAATGCAATTATTACATATTGATGGAAGTGCAAGAGACACTGAAATTAGTGTAACTAACTTAATAGACGAGTGGGGTATTGAAGGAATTGTTTTAAATTATAGAGACATTACGGAAAAGAAAAAGGCAGATCGACTAATTAATGACCTGGCTTATCGAGACTCATTAACACGGTTACCAAATCGTGCCTTTGTGACCGAGGTGCTAGAAAAAATCGTTGGCAGTGAACAATTTGTACTTATGTTTATTGATTTAGATCGTTTTAAAATTATCAATGATTCAGATGGTCATCCTGTTGGAGATTTAGCTTTACTCGAAATTGCAAATAGAATGAGGGCTTGTGTAAGGAAAGAAGATATCCTAGCAAGAATAGGTGGAGATGAATTTCTCTGTGTTTTAAAAAAAGCAACCAAAGATGAAACAAAGACTATAGCAAAAAGAATTTTATCTGTTTTAGAGCAGCCTATTTCAATTTACGATAAGAACTATTTTGTCACATCTAGTATTGGTATTTCTTTCTCTCCTGAAGATGGAATCGATATTGAGACTTTGATTAAAAAAGCGGATACGGCTATGTACGTTGTAAAACATAGTGGGAAAAATAACTTTTTGTTTTTTCACCCAGATATGGAAAAAGCGATTCAAAGGCGCTCCACAATTGAGAGAGAGCTAAGAGCATCTCTGAAAGATAAAGATTTTAGAATCTATTATCAACCTAAGTTAAATACTTCTTCTAATCAAATACAAGGATTTGAGGCACTTATTAGATGGAAGTACCCTCCTGATGTATTTATTCCAATCGCAGAAGAATTAGGACTTATAAACGAACTTGGAGCTTGGGTCTTAGGTGAGTCCATTAGGCAACTAAGGGTTTGGCACCAAGCGGGTTATCAGCATTTAGTTTTATGTGTAAATGTTTCTTATCAACAGTTGAATGATCGAGAGTTTCCAGATCTAGTTAAGAACTGTATTCATGCGGAAGCGATAGAACCGTCATTAATTGAGCTTGAGATAACTGAATCAATGGCCATGCAAAATGCTGAATTAACAAAGGATATCTTTTCAAGGTTAAATGATATTGGAGTGAGAATAGCGATTGATGATTTTGGAACCGGTTTTTCTTCGTTAAGTTACTTGCAGGATTTCACGTTTGATACGTTGAAAATAGACAGGAGTTTTATCGGGAAAATTGGACCATGTTCAAAGACAAATTATATTATTCAAGCCCTGATTACTTTAGCAGAGGCATTAAATGTCATAGTAGTTGCAGAGGGAGTAGAAACAGAGGAACAGCTTGAGTTTTTAAAAGAGAACAAGTGCGATTTATGGCAAGGCTACCTTTTCTCTGAACCTCTACCAGTAGATAAAGTCAATATGCTGTTAGAGACTGAAAATAAAAGATAGGAAGGACGAATTTGAAATTCGCTCCTTCTTATTATTGTGTTTTGAAAATCAAAAAGTAAGTTGAGAGTAACTAATCTTTAATCGTCCATCTCGAGTGCATAGGTTATTTGGCTTGTCAGGGCTAATCAAGGGTGAATTTGAACTCGTTTAGCGTACTACTAGGCTAACCTGTCCGAATAGACGCTGGATTCAGACTCGTTAAGCGGACTACTAGGTAAACCTGTACGAATAACCTAAGGATTCAGACTCGTTCAGTTGACGACTAGAACAACGAGTCCGAATAACCTATAAATTCGGACGCTTTAAGCGGAATACAAGAACAACGAGTCCGAATAACCTAAGGATTTAGACTCGTTCAGTTGACGACTAGAACAACGAGTCCGAATAACCTAAGGATTCGGACGCTTTAAGCGGAATACAAGAACAACGAGTCCGAATACCCTAAGGATTCAGACTCGTTAAACAGACGACTAGAACAACGAGTCCGAATAACCTATGAATTCGGACTCGTTAAGCGGACTACAAGGTCAACCAGTCCGAATAGACGCTGGATTTAGACATGTTAAGCGGACTACAAGGTCAACGAGTCCGAATACCCTAAGGATTCTGACACGTTAATTGAACTACAAGGTCAACCAGTCCGCATACCCTTTGCATTCAGACACGTTAAGAGGATTACTAGCTCAACCTACAATAACCTTGGGCTATTATTTGTCTAGTTCGGTTGCTTTGGTTGATAATTTAACTCCCAAAATAATTCCTTCAGTTCTTTATTGGTAAGATCCCTCCACTGTCCCCTAGGAAGATCTTTCAAATGGATATTCATGATTCTAGTACGTTCTAATTTTCGAACGTTATAACCTAGCGCTGTACACATTCGTCTGATTTGGCGATTTAAGCCTTGCATTAAGATGATTTTAAAAACATATTTTGATAACTGTGTTACTTTGCAGGGTAAGGTTTTGGTGTCTAAAATTTCTACACCTTGAGACATTTGCTTTAGAAACTCAGGTGTTACTGGCTTGTCTACTGTTACAATGTATTCTTTTTCATGCTTATTTTCAGCACGAAGGATTTCATTTACGATATCTCCGTCATTTGTAAGTAAGATAAGGCCTTCGGATTCCTTATCAAGCCTTCCAATATGGAATATTCTTTGGGGGTGATTTACAAAATCAATAATATTCCCTTTGATATGGCGTTCAGTTGTGCTTGTTATACCAGCTGGCTTGTTTAATGCAATATAAACATATTCTTCGGTAAGTTTGACGGGTTTTCCATCAACACGAACGTCATCGCCATCCTCAACTCTGCTCCCTAATTCAGCCGTTTCTCCATTGATTGTAATTCTTCCTGCTGCGATCCACTTGTCTGCTTCGCGTCTAGATGTAATTCCAGACTCACTAAGATATTTATTAATTCTCACTATGTAACACACCTTCTAGGTTTTAGTTAATGTTATAAAGATACCGTAAAAGAGGCTTACTATTCAAGAGTTCAACCTAACTCGCGATAACATTTTCTCTATTTGTTGTTACAAATAAAGGAAAAAAGGTACTATGTAGTTAATACAATGGGGAAAAGGAGATGACATAGATGTTTTTTAAGAATATTGACAATAAAGCAAGATTGTACTTAATTTCTGCTTTTTGTGTGTATGTATTTAGTTTTATTTCCGCATTTTCTATTGGTTTAATAACAGTTAGTATTGCATTTATTTTACTAGCATTAGGTATTGCTACTGTATTTAAGTGGAATAAAAAACCATGGCAATCTTTTATGATTGGGCTAATTGGATTTTGTACGTGGCTCATCCTGTTTAGAACGATTGATGATGTTTATATTTTTTATCCTCTAGCCAAGTTGTTTAGTTAAATCGTATTTAGAGGAGGAGACCAAAAAAGATAACTTTTCTAGGTTAGAAATCAGGAAATCATTTTTAAAAAAAGTGAGAGGTTCCAACGTTTTGTAATCTGTAAATTTAATTAAAATAACATACTCTCTAGAGGTACAGGAAATACTGAATGTAACTATGCAAAGTAGGTGTAACAAGCAATGGGAGACAAGTTAAAAGTTAGACTAACCTCTGCAGAAATGGCGACATTGTGGTCACAGTATTTTAATGATTCTCTATCTATATGTGTTCAGCGTTATTTCTTAGAAAAGGTTGAGGACGAGGAAGTACGTCCTGTAATTGAATTTACATTACAATCAGCTGAAAAACATGTTGCTTTCTTGGGTGAATTATTTGAATCAGAAAATTTTCCGGTACCGATTGGTTTTACAGAAGAGGATGTGGATGTAACAGCCCCAAGACTCTTCTCAGATTCATTTGTTCTTATGTATTTACGTCAAATGTCAATCCTTGCAATGACCGCAAGTAGTGCTGCACTTGGGATTGTAACTAGAGAGGACATCGTAGATTTTCATAAGTCCGTTTTTAAAGCAGCTGTTAAACTACAGGACATGGCAAGAGACATTATGCTAAAACAAGGAACTTACATTAGGCCACCTTATATATCTAAACCGGAAAAGGTAGATTTTATTAAAAAACAATCTTTTTTAACAGGTTTTTTGGGTGAAAAAAGACCACTTACTGCCATTGAAATAACCCATCTATTTTTAAACATACAAACAAATACCATTGGAAAAGCATTAATGGTTGGCTTTGCTCAGGTAGCTTCGCGCGAAGAAGTAAAAGATTATCTTATAAGAGGAAAACGTATCGCACAAAAACATATTGAGAACTTTAATGATTTTCTTTTAAAGGAAGATTTACCTGCACCGATGACATGGGACTCGGATGTGACTAGTACGACCCAAAAGGTTTTTTCAGATAAGCTAATCATGTTTCACGTTTCAGGGATGATTGCTGCAGGGATAGGAAACTACGGAATGGCACTAGGAGCAAGCCCTCGTCGGGACCTGGGTGCGAAATATGCATCACTAATCCCGGAGATTACCTTATATGCGGAAGACGGTGCAAATATTATGATTAACGAGGGGTGGATGGAAGAACCCCCGCAAAATATTGACCGAGATCATTTAGCGAAAGGGAAAAGAACCTTTTAATATCAGGCCTTTGTATTGAAAAGTCCTACATCATCGTGATGTAGGACTTTCTCTTTTAATTCCTCAATATTATATAAACCATGTAAGCAACATACGAAGCGGCTAAGATAAATCCCTCTGATTTTGCAATTTTGAATTGAGACTTTGAAAAGACGAGTAGTACAACAGTTAAGAGAATCATAAGGATGATATCAATGAATATTTCGTCAATCACGGCAAGTGGTGAGATAAGTGAAGAGGCACCTAGAACAAAAAGAATGTTAAAGATGTTACTACCAACAATGTTCCCTAGAGCAATTTCACTTTGTTTTTTTATTGCGGCAGTTATTGAAGTAATTAATTCTGGAAGTGATGTTCCTACTGCGACAATTGTAAGACCAACTAGCGTTTGACTCATTCCAAAGGAAAAAGCAATTTCTGTAGCACTATCAACAACGAGATCTCCACCAAAGATGATAGCTGCTAGCCCTCCAACTGTAAAAAGAATATATTTTCCCATAGGACCTTTCTTTTCAGTAGGAGTAGTATCTGAACGTGATTCACGGTTATTTCGGGCAACCTCAAAGATATAATATAAAAAAACTGCGAAAATAAGTAAGAATACCAGTCCATCACTTCTAGTAATTAAGTTCTCGTTAAACCCTTGTAATGTAATATCTGCGACGAGTACTAAAAGGGTAACGCTAGCTAATAAAGTAAATGGAATCTCTTTACGGATTGTTGTACTTTCAACCTTTAAAGGATTAATCATAGCTGTAATCCCTACGACAAGCGTAATATTAAAAATATTGCTTCCTACTACGTTCCCAATTGCGACTCCAGCATTTCCATCAAGAGCTGCAAGGATACTTACTGTTGCTTCAGGAGAACTGGTACCAAATGCAACAATAGTCAAGCCGATTAATAGTGGGGATATCTTTAGCATTGCTGCTATCGTAGAAGAACCTTCTACAAAGTAGTCAGCCCCCTTAATTAATAATGCAAATCCAACTAATAAAAGAACATATGTCATTTGCATGTACCTCATTTCTACAGACTATTTTTATCTTTCCCTATATTAACAAAGATACCCATTTTCTTCTAACAGAATTACTTCGTTTTTTCTCAATTGATTAAATTGTCTAACAAATAGTGATTGACAGTTATCAACAATTCTTATATTATTAATGCATACAGTTGAATAAGTTCTCCTAAAGGGGAGTAGCTTTAACAACAAAGTCGTCATTTCGGAGCTAACAGGCTCTCGGCTTTGTTGGCAACCTTAACGTTGTTAGCAAGACCTTTACCAAATAGGTAAGGGTCTTTATGTATTTAAAGACCTTTACCATAATCGGTAAAGGTTTTTATTATTTTAACTGGAAATGGGGGTTAGCTCATGAAGAATTCTCAAATCTTACTAAATGAATTTCAGGACGAAAAAGATAAACTTACGAGCTTAGTTCAAACCAACGGATTAAATTGTGAAGAGACGATAAAACAAAGCCAGAGATTAGATGAACTAATCCTAACACTACAATTATCATTGAAAGGGGAATATCAAAATGAGAAAAATGAAATTATCTTTACAAGACCTATTAAAGAAAAACAAAGAAGAACTTCTAAAAGATAAAAATGAACTAGAAAGAATTGAAAAGCGCATTGATGATAAATATAGTAAAATTATTAGTACTAATTAAGGAGGGGGAGGGGAGAGTTGATATTAAGAAAATATTTATCACTTTTAGGAATTGGTTCCGCACGTATAGATCTTATTTTGCCGAAAGAAAAATACAGACGTGGGGAAGATATAAATGGACACTTTCTTATTCATGGTGGAACAATTGAGCAGAAAATTAGACGAATCGATTGTGATCTAGTTATGTTAAATGAAGTATCAGGGGAAGAAAAGCTTATTGATTCTACTACAGTCCTAACTTCGAAGAAAATTGATTCGGATGAGTCAAATGAAATGGCCTTCACCTTTTCCTTACCTGAGGACATCCCTGTGAGTTCTGAAGCGGTTTCCTACCGATTTAAAACAAGGTTAACTTTTAACGAAGGTGTCGAGAGTAAAGATCAGGATCGTATTCTAGTTACTGAGTAGGAGCCCTCTCGTAAAAATAAGAGAGTCAATGGCTCTTTTATTTTTTATCTGATGATATACCTTGGGTATATAAGGGGGAGTTAAATAGCCATGTATAAAAAATTTCTATTCATTATACCTATCGTTCTTGTAGTCGTTTATGTAGGGATTAATATGATTAATTCAAAAGAAATCGTTTCCATTACTACTGAAGAACTAGCAGAAAAGCTTGATTCTAGTACTGAGAATGTTGTATTTATTGATGTACGTGAAGTGGATGAATTCCAGGCAAAACATGTTGAAGGGATGATAAATGTACCTCTAAGTACATTAAAAGAGAACTATAATCAAATTCCGATAGATTCAGAGGTTGTTTTGTTTTGTAGAAGTGGAAATAGAAGTATGCAAGCTGCTAAAATTCTCCAAGACCTTGGATATAACAAAATCATCAATGTTGAAGGTGGAATAATGAGTTGGACAGGACCGACTGTGAACTAAAGAATTATTTGTAGACATTCACAATTTATTCCATTATAGTGAAAATAGAAGCTAGTAGAGGGGTTGTTTATGCACAGAGATTCTAACTGTTTTTTTGATGAAGGAAAAGAAAAGTACCCACATTTAAGGTGCTTTATTTACCTGTTCACAAAAAGTTAGGATACACTGTCATATACAACTAATCGATCGGAATTTATGAATCCATTAGACCGTAAAGACAGTGTGTTCTTTCGGTCTATTTTTAATGGAGAGGAAGGATACCGTGAAAAATACTACCCAATTTTACTATCCAAATTTAGAAACGGAAAGGTATTATCTTAGACTATTAACCCTTGATGATGCAGAGGATGTGTATAAGCATTTTTCAGATCCGCAAATCACAGAATTCATGGATATTGCTCCGTGTAAGGATATCCAAGAGGCGATTGAGATCATTACCTACCATATTGAGGATCAGGGCTGTCGATGGGGAATTTATGAGAAGAAATCACATCAATTTATTGGGACTTGTGGATATCATTATATAAGAAACAGCAACAATCTATTAATTGCAGAGGTTGGTTTCGATTTAGCCAAAGCTTTTTGGGGAAAAGGAATCATGACAGAAGTGATGCACACTGTACTTGACTATGGATTTAAAGAATTCGGCTTTGTTGTAATCGATGCCACCGTAGAGCCTAAAAATCAAAAATCTCTTGCACTTATGCATAAATTAGGATTTACTCAGTCAGAGGAATTAAAAGATGGTTTAATTTATTTTTATTTAGTAAAAGATAGTGTGAAAGATTACGAAATAAGGCGTATTAATAATCTGTTTGAAGTTGAATATCTAGAATTAGTCAATGAAAGTAAAGCTGAAGGGTTTCGATTTTTGGAAAGGCTTGTTTCTGACTATAAAGCAGGCACGAACACTTTTAGCAAGCCAGGAGAAGTATTGTACGGCTTATTCAGTAGAGCAGGGTTACTCGTTGCAGTTGGTGGCTTAACTATTGATCCTTATGCTGGGGATAACAAAATTGGTCGGCTTCGTAGGTTCTATGTAGCAAAAAATGAACGAAGAAAGGGACTTGGTAGGCTACTTGTTAATACGATTTTACAGGAAGCAAGATCTACATTTAACGTTATTGTCCTTTATACAGATACGGAAGAGGCATCCAAATTTTATGGAAGAATAGGGTTTATAAAGGAAGGTAAGTACCCGAACTCTTCGTTTTATCTTAACTTGTGAGGAGCACTATTGATGGAATCTGAATTGATTAAGATTTTTGACGAAAATCGAAATCCGATTGGGACAGCAACAAGAGAAGAAGTTCATAAGAATGGATATTGGCATGAGACTTTTCATTGTTGGTTAATTCAACAAGAAAAAAACCAGCTATATATATATTTGCAATTAAGAAGTCCTTTGAAAAAAGACTATCCTACTCTTTTAGATATTACAGCGGCAGGACACATACTATCTCACGAAACGGTCGAAGATGGTATTAGAGAAATTAAAGAAGAAATAGGTATAGATGTAAACATGGAAGAACTCATTACGGTTGGAGTCATTGATTATTCTGTCTTCAAAGGCGAATTTATTGATAAAGAACTAGCGCATGTTTTTTTATTTAAAGGTGATTTCGGGTTTAAGGATTTCACTATTCAACGTGAAGAAGTATCTGGAATTTACAGGGTTACTTTTGATGATTTCGAGCAGTTATGGCTTGGTAATCTAAATGAAGTACATGCTATAGGGTTTGAAGAAAGTGGACTAGGAGAAAGAATGTCTATTGATAAAACCGTAACAAAGGCGGACTTTGTTCCCCATGAAAAGTCATACTATGAGAAGGTAATCCGATCAATAAAGAACCTTGTATGATAAACTATAAATAAGAATGATTAGTGAATAGGAGTAGAAACAGCATGTCTAACTTACAAAAGCGTTATGATGAACTACAGGATGAATTAGGAAAATTACTAGGTATGAGCGAGCCAACTGAAGAGTCTAGAAAAAGAGCAAATGACATTCTAGATGAATTAGAAGAATTAACAAAAGATATGATGAACGAAATGATGGACAAAGTAAAGGAAGAAAGAGAAAAGATTAGTAAGGATCTTTGATTCTGGTGTATTGAGTGACCCGCATTTAGGTGCGGGTCTTTTCATATAACTAAATCTCATATGCAACTATTTTGTGTGAGTGTGCAACTATTATGATGAAAATTGCAAGTATATAGGCAAAAATTGCAAGTAACTGAGGGGAATGTGCAACTATTTCTAATATCTTGCAGATTTGATGTCCAATTTGGTTTCTCCCTAACATTGTCTAATGATTTTCAAAATATTGAGAGGAGGTCATTAGGAACATTCACTTTTCCTACTGAATCAAACGCAAAAACTGCTTTGTCCGTTCTTCTTTTGGATTAGAAAAAATCTGATCTGGTTGGCCTTTTTCAATAATTACACCTTGATCCATGAATAATACTTCATCAGCAACTTCCTTTGCGAACCTCATCTCATGAGTCACGACAACCATTGTCATTCCCTCATTAGCTAGATCCTTCATAACTTTTAACACTTCTCCTACAAGCTCTGGATCTAATGCTGAAGTTGGTTCATCAAACAACATTACCTTTGGTTCCATTGCTAGGGCTCTTGCGATACCTACACGTTGTTGCTGCCCGCCAGAAAGCTGGAAGGGGTAAACATCCACCTTGTCCCCCAAACCTACTTTATCTAACAGGATCCGTGCACGGCCTTCAACCTTTGATTTTTCTTCTTTGTTAACAATCATCGGACCTTCCATTACGTTTTCAAGCGCAGTCTTGTGGGGAAAAAGATTATAGTTTTGAAACACCATTCCAGTTAGCCTGCGAAAAGGGGGGATTTGTCCTTTAGGCACTTTCTTAGTGAAATCCAACGTTTGTTGATCAATTGATAAACTACCCTTTGTTGGTACTTCTAGAATATTTAAACAACGAAGAAATGTGGTCTTTCCCGAGCCAGAGGGGCCGATGACAACAATAACCTTTCCTTTTGGAATGTCTAAATCTATTCCTTTTAATACCTGAAGCTCTCCAAATGTTTTATGTAAGTTACGAATTTGTATCATTGTATGAGCTCCTTTCACCACTATCTTGAAACATAACGATCTAGTCTATGTTCAAGCTTTGCTTGTCCAATTGAAAGGATAAAGCAAATAAGCCAATAAATCAGGGCAGCTTGAGTATATAAAAGTAAAAATTCATAGTTGGTTGCTGCAATTTCTTGTGCTCGCCGAAACATTTCAGTTACTAAAATTAATGAGGCCAAGGATGTATCTTTTACCAGACTAATAAAAGTGTTCGAAAGAGGAGGAATGGACACCCTCGATGCTTGTGGAAGGATAATGCGTTTTAATGCCTGTTGATAGGACATACCAATAGAGTATGCTGCTTCCCACTGTCCTTTTGGTATGGAAAGAATCGCAGCTCTAATAATTTCAGATGCGTAAGCCCCAACATTCAATGAAAAACCGATGATAGCAGCAGGAAAAGGATCAATCACGACACCAAGCGTTGGTAATCCATAAAAAAGAATAAAAAGTTGGACAAGAAGTGGTGTGCCTCGAATGGCTGACACATAAAAACTAGCAATGATTTCAAAAAGCTTTATACTAGAGATTCTAGCTAAAGCAGTTAACACAGCCAAAATGATTCCAAAACTAAAGGAAAGTAACGTAAGTGGAATGGTATAAACAATTGCACCCTCCAACAAAGGTTGAAGGGAATTCATCGCAATTGTTGTCAATCTTTCTAATCGTTCAGGGTTCGTAAAAACACTACTTAAGAACATTCTCGCCAAACCATTCTTTAGATATTTCTTGATATGTCCCATCATCAATCATCTTTTGAAGAGCTTTGTTCACTTCATCCACTAAGTCTTTACTACCTTTTCTAAACATGAATCCACTTTGTGAGGCTTCTTCGTGTGTGGCTGCAATTTTTACAGGTGCATCAGGTCGTTGTTTTAAAAAATCCAACACAGTTAACTTATCATTAATAGTAGCATCCACTCGCTTTGAAGTTAACAGCTCAATTGATTGATTAAAGCCATCAACACCAACGATTTCAGCCTCGAATGCTTTTGCAAGGTCAGCAAAGTTACTAGTTAAGGACTGGGCTGATTGTAGGCCTTTCATGTCTTCAAAACTATTTACATCTTTATTATCTAAATGAGTAACTAAAACAGCAGAAGATGTAATATAAGGATCTGAAAAATCATACTTATCTTGACGATCTGGTCTTATTCCAACCTGATTAGCAATCATGTCAAATCTTTTTGCATCAAGGCCTGCAAACATAGCATCCCATTGAGTTTCCTTAAATTCTGGAGTTACCCCTATTCGTTTTGCAATCTCT
Organism: Cytobacillus suaedae; assembly: GCA_014960805.1. Lineage (GTDB taxonomy): Bacteria > Bacillota > Bacilli > Bacillales > Bacillaceae_L > Bacillus_BV > Bacillus_BV suaedae. The sequence goes on from CP063163.1 coordinate 1,683,090, forward strand.
TTTGCTATTTCTACATCGAAACCAGTTAACTCACCTGCATCATTGTGAAATGAAAAAGGTGGGTATGTACCCTCTGTACCAATTAAAAGGACTCCTTCATCCTTTACCTTTTTTAGTAACCCATCGCCTGTTCCTTTATCTTCTTTACCACCCTTGTCTTTTGCATCACCCTCCACTTCTGATTCTTTGTTTTCTTTTTCCTCTTGTTTATTTTCATTAGTTGCCTCATCCTCGGGTGGTGCACAAGAAAACAGGATAAGTAAAGAACTGACTAACACCATTAATAACCATAGTTGATTCTTTTTCATAACCTCACCTCGTCGCATTTTTACAAGTAGTGTTTGTTTATTTCTACAAAATAATTCCATTCAAATTTAAGAAATAGGATAATTAAAATGGATACTTATGGTAAACTCGAAGAGGATTTATTAATAATAGAATGAGGTTAAGTCTTATGAAAAAACAATCCAAGTTGCTTCGAATGTACAAAATTTTATCTATGGCATTCATGATATTCTTAAAAATCTATTGGTTTAAAATTTCAAGAAAACCAGAGTCGGAGTGGGAGAAACTTTGGGGAGTTATTGGTAAAAGGTTTCGAGAAACACTTGTTGAATTAGAGGGGCTCCTCATAAAGATAGGTCAATTCCTTAGTATTAGAGGTGACTTATTGCCAAAAACGTTTATCTCACAAATAGAGGATTTAGTTGATAAAGTGCCACCTTCAAAGTGGGATGAAATTAAAGCGATTTTAGAGGAGGAATGGGGAAGTAGAATTGAAGAATACTTTACTTCTATTCATTCGGAAGCAGTAGCCTCTGCGTCTATAGGTGAAGTGTATCAAGGTGTACTTCGAGATGGGAGAAAGGTTGCTGTAAAAGTACAGCGCCCAACTATAGCTAGCATTGTAAAGACAGATTTTCGTTCCTTAGCAATCATTATTTGGTTTGCTGATCATTTTGTACCTGTTCCTAAAGGCTTCATTAATTTCAAGGTGTTATTTCAAGAGCTAAAACATGTTATTCAAAGAGAGCTAGATTATCACAAAGAACTTGAAACACTTTTATATTTTAAAAATAGATTTAAAGAGTTCGAGGGCTTAAAAATACCAGAAATCTATCCAGAACTATGTACATCCAGAGTACTTGTTATGGAGTGGGTTGAGGGTAGGAGAGTAACTGATGATAAAGCTCTTAATGAATTACAGATAAACCGTGTCCACACTGCCAAGCGACTTTTACAAGTCTTTCTTCCACAGTGGATGGAGCCTGGGATTTTTCATGCAGATCCTCATCCTGGGAATGTATTAATTGATGAAAATGGAAACCTCATTCTTCTAGATTTTGGAATGGTTGGCGAAATAACTAAAAAGGATGCTGCAAATTTTCAAAAACTAATTGAAGGGATTGTTGTGAAAGACTATGCAAAGGTAGTAAATGGTTTGTCTGAGCTAGGATTCCTTCTACCTGAAGCAGATCTAAAATCAATGGAGAAGCTACTAGCTGACATGTTAGCAATTGATTTTACAAAAATAAAAGAGATGGATATGTTTGCAGTTAAAAAGGAAATGAATGATATTATACAGACGCTGCCCATTCAAGTTCCTACTCGTTTTGTTTTCTTAGGCCGTTCTTATGTGACGATAGAAGGTATGCTTTTATCCATCGCTCCTGATGAGGAATTGGTTGATTTATTTAAACCTGTATTAACAGAATGGTTGAAAACGCAAGGCTCAAATAAATGGACATTCCTATGGCAATGGGTACAATCACAGCCTCTATTCAAGGCTATTCACTCTGTAGGAGAATTTTTAGATCTACCGAACCGAATGGAGCAATTAAAAGAAGTAGAACAGAGAAGACAGTTTCGCTTTACTGTGTTTGAAAATAATAAGAAACAATTATCCTACTTCGGTTTAGTTGGTGTGGGTGGAATATTACTGGGATTGGCTATAAACCATTTATCAATTTTACAGCTATCCTTAGGAATAGTTTCTGTGTCATTTATCGGATACCTATTCGTTAATTCAAAGCAAAAAAAATGGATGAGGTTTATGCAAGAAAGGCGCTAATTATAGTTTTATAGAAAGGGTGTTTAAAGTGAACATCGCTGATATCGTATTTCAACTATTTATTTTTTTATTAATTATCTTGTTTTTTGTCTCTATCGGAGCATTCGTAAGGTCACTCTTTAAGAATCAACGGACAAATGTACAACAAAACTCGCAAATCGAGCAAAAACTTGATCGAATTATAGAATTATTAGAAAAGGATAAAAGATAGAAGTGGGGTTGATAGACCCCCCTTATCGTTTAATCGTATAGTTCCGGTCGCTTACTCCGTAAGTTGAGTAGGTTCGCTCTATATAATCTATCTCTTTATCAGTCATTAATAAAACAGTTGAGCATCTCGTACCATAGCCCTCACCGCTTCTAATAAACAACGGAGAAAGTCTTCGCTCCCACTCCAAGGAAACACCAGTGCTCGGAAGGAGTTGATCAGGGACAGGATCGGTATTTTGTAAAAGTAGAAAAAGATCTTCAACCATAGAATCTATAGGTTGATTGCTTATTCTTGCTAATCCCTCTTTGCCGCGTGTCACCTTTGGCCATTCGGTATCTAATAAATGATTACTTACACCATAGATTCCAGACTTCAGTTGTTTAATCTTATTCTCAATATTTGAATAGTAGAAAAGTTCATTGTTATCGTATGCAATATAATTAAACCCAGGATAATTGCTCCGTTCTAAGGCGATTTTTTCCATATATTGATTTACAGAGAGTGACGTATTTAGAAAGGTTGAAACCAGCTCGCCACGGGAACGTTTTCCTACTGTATTTTCTGTAGGGTCACGAAAATTTGTTAATGCTGCAAAACGTCCGGTCGTGCTTACTCCCATCCATGTGCCCATCTGTAACAAGTCTCGACCTGCAAGAATCATCGGATTGTCGTTCCAATAATGAGCAGGGGCAGTAGGTCTTTCATAAAACTCATCTCGGTTTGCAGCAACGATTAATTTGTAGATTGGATGGGTGTTGTACGAAAATAGGATTAAACACACCAAAAATCACAGCCTTTTTCATCTTAGTATACCGTTAAAAACCCAAGCAATAAATTACTAGAGAAAATGAGTATCTGGTTGGATTTGAAACTAATAACGGCAATGAATCGTCAAATTAAGATAGATGGTATAAACAGAGGAGGGAAATGTCAATGAAAATAATAAAATGGGGACTTTTAGTTATATTAACAGTCGTTCTAATCTTCTTATACCTTAATTTAGGACCAGGCAGTCCAAGGAATTCGGCTAGTAAATTTCTTACTAATATTGAAGAGGGTCAATATGAAGAGGCATTTGAGCATGTGTATTTTCATGATAATGCGTACGATGAGGATGTAACAATCACGCTAAATGAAGCTAAACAAATTTGGGTTAGTCGAGTTGAGGCACTGAAAGCTGAAGGTATCTACATAAAGTCATATAGTGGAATGAAAATTCGATCAAATGATGGTTATCCAAAAGGTTATGTGACCTTAACGGTTATGGAAAATGGGGAAGAGCGTGTGTATGAGGACGTACTTATCTCATTTGTTCATAATACTACTGAAGACAAATGGCAAGTAGGAAATCTACAATCACTTGAATCAAATGTTGGGGAAGAAAGAAATTGGGAAAAGGCGTATCGTGGGTTTGTAGGGGAGAAGTAGTTCAAGGGGGAGCTTATGAGTATACAATTTTTTGAGACATTCAGATAAAGAAATTAACGCTTTAGATTTAATGACTTTATACGAAAATGTAGGTTGGTGGCAAGAAAGGAAAGAAAGTGACATTGCAGAGATGCTTAAACAAGTCACATCAGTTGGTGCATGGCAGGATAACACTTTGATTCGATTTGCAAGAGCAATCACGGATGGTCATTTCCGAGCCTATATAGAGATGTTGTTATCCATAAAACCAGATTCAAATACAGTAGGTCCCAGTTTATCTTACATAAAAAACAACTATAAGATAGTGACGAGCTTTCCAGCTTCTATCTGCTGGAAAGTCACTCTTATCTAACGGAGATTGTTCCTTTATTCACTTTTCGTATGAAAGCAATGATTGCTCGACATAGCAGAAGTTTAATTACTAAGCTGATAAAAGAATGCTTCCATGACCAACCTTTTCTCCAAGAAATCAAATTTGTCTTCTTGGCTGCAAATGTTTCAATAAGAACTTGTGGAATGACAAATGGGAAAAGTTTTAAAAACATACCCAAAGGTTTGCTGTTCAATGTCCACTGATTATAATACAGAAGAATTAAAGGATATTGCACATAATCGAAAGGTAAGTGTATGGAAAATTTCTTATCAAAAGGCCTGATTTTATATTTTAAATATCCTTTTGAAACAAGATATCGGTCAGCCATTGAATTTCCGAGGATGCTAACAAGATAGACAATGACCCAATCTTTAAAGGATTTTTTCACAATCGCGAATGGTAGAAGAAAAATACAAACGAGTGTTGAAAATGATAAAAATGCAACTTCATGTCTTTTATTCATAAAAACACCTCCAATTTTAGTTTGCCAATTTTAAGGAATGGTATGAGTTTTTTCTTAAACATTAGATTTTTTAGGGGGTTGGTTATTATGGCAACATATAAAGTACTATTATTTGATTTAGATGGAACACTTTCAGATCCTGCAGAGGGTATAACTAAATCCGTGCAATACGCATTAGAAAAATTAGGGATTGTTGAAAGTAATCTTGAGAATCTGCAAACCTTTATTGGACCGCCATTGCAGGTTTCTTTTTCTGAAAGGTACGGTTTTGATGAGGTCACTATAAAAAAGGCAATTGAGTTTTATAGAGAAAGGTTTAAAGAGAGAGGGATGTACGAAAATAAACTCTATCCGAACGTTCCAAACCTACTAAAATCATTAAGAGAACAAGACTTCACCTTAGTAGTTGCAACTTCAAAACCTACTATCTTTGCTAAACAAATTTTAGAGTATTTTAAGATTGAGCATTATTTTGATCTTGTCGTAGGTAGTAATCTTGATGGTACAAGATCAGCGAAAGCAGATATTATTCAATACATTTTAAATCATTATAATGAATATTGCCTTGATGATTTTGTTATGATTGGTGACCGTGAACATGATCTTATAGGAGCTAATCAAACAGGTATTGATTCAATAGGGGTTACTTATGGATATGGCTCTTTGAATGAACTAAGGCAAGCTCAAGCAACCTATATTGTAGATAGTGTAAGCGAAATTAAGGATGTTTTAGAGAAATCAGTTATGTCAGAGGAATAAAAGAGATTGTTTAGGGTGTTTTAAAAATAGATGCTTTTCGTAGTATTAGAAACTCCTAGCTGGTAACAGAGAGAATGAACTCCTAAAGGAGGAGGTAAGATGATTACCTTTGAACCACAAAAAGAACAGATTACTAGATGATTAAAGAATATGTACCAGAATTTGATATTTTTTTCTTAGAAGAGCAGGATTTGCTTGAGTTTGAAGGGAACTTACAGGATGTATTTGTTATGCCAAGAGGAGAATTTTTTAATCATTCTTCTTATGGACAAATTCAACTTGTGAATAGTTTCTTATATTGGCAAATATCAAGAAATGCTCAGTATGTTATTATAGCTCACCCTGACTGGATTACTAGTTTAACAGATGGTACAAGGAATGAGCTATTTAAGGTACAAGTTAAGATGAAAAGAGGATTAATCTTCCCGTTTTCTCTATTTCAAAATGAAACTAAGATTCCAACAGACTATATAGTTGAAATTGATAATGAAAAGTTTGTTATTATTCAAAAGGCGATGTGGGATCAACTTCCGTTTAAATATAAAGAAGTGTTCTTAAAGATATATGCTCTTGAATGGGATAATTGTAAAGGCCAAAAAGTTCCAGAAAATATACCTGCACATTTAATAAGGTATGCTAATCGTTATCCAGAAAAGTCAGGTAGCAACTGCTTAGCTGCCACGCTATTTGCGATTACTGGTCATGATTGGATGGTACATGAATGGGTACATCCAGAGACGTTTGTTCAAGGATTAAAAAACGCTAGATATAACCTAATTGATAGTGAAATTAGGCCAGGAGATATTGTGACATGGGAAAGTACAGAGGGTATGATACAACATGCTACTTATCATATCTCTTCAAATCTATTTTTTAATAAAAATGGACAAACCTTCTTTAATCCTTGGAAGATTGTACATAAAGATGAGCTTTATGAGAGTTGGAAAAAATATAAAATAAAAGTTTATCGAAAGCAGGATGGCTGATTAACATTTAGGAATCCGGGGTGGTTATTATCGTGGGTACTTACACCTTGGGAGATACGATCTTAATATTATGCTTATTATGTTATGTTAAAACATTTGTATCAGCTTTTCGTCTATAGAAATAGTAGAAAGTGAAAGGAGAGATGAAAATATCTAGTCAAGTAGAAGGAATTTTATTTTTTAGTGTACTATTCCTAGTTATAGTAGTCCAATTTAGCTTTATGTATGTTAAAAGAATTAAGAAAGATAGTTTGAGTAATAAAATGATTACCTCAATTTTACTTAGTTTTGGTTTATATGCTTCTGCTTTTATATGGTGGGGATTCTTTGCAAGTGATGGCTTTAGTCAGGTGTTTGGATGGATACTCTATGCTATTATATTTGTTCTAACGAATCTGGTTGTTGTTTTCGTCGTTCTAAAAAGCAGAAAATCAATTAATTAATAGCAAGGAGAAAGTGTATATGAAAACTAACGCATTGATCTTGCTTTTTCCAAAAGAATCATTTCAATTACCATTCGAAGAAGGTCTTCCGGAAGGATACTATGTAAGAACATATAGGGATGGAGATAGAGAAAAGTATAATAGATTGTTAGAAGAAGAGGGATGGAAACTAGGCGAAGAACAACTAGAGGATTTTTTCAACCGCATTTTACCTGATGGTCTGCTTTTTATCGTTTGTGAGAAAACTGAGGAGATTGTAGCTTCTGCAGCAGCATTACATAATCCTAAATCAAGTTATTACACGTTTCCCTTTGGTGGGAATATTGGGTTTGTGTTTACAAAACAAGACCATAGAAATAATGGTTTAGGACGTTATGTTACCGCTTTAGCTACCAGGCGGTTAATTTCAGCAGGATATACAAGTATCAGAGTCGTGACAAATGATCATCGCTTACCAGCTTTAAAGACCTATCTTACTATAGGATATAAACCATTTTTATACTCGTCAGATATGGAGCAACGATGGAGAAATGTATATCATAGGTTGGATTTAGTTTTTGAGCGAATGGAATGTTTAGAAGTGTAACCTAAAAAAACTCCCACAATCCATAAATTAGTGAGAGTTAGTTCTTCTCTTAACTTACATTTTCAGTAATTGCAGGTAAGTGACAAGGTAGAATGACTTCAAATGTTGTTCCAACTTTAACTTGGCTTGTGATATGTATTTTTCCTCGGTGATTTTCAATAATCTTAAAACAAATGGTAAGGCCAAGACCTGTCCCTTTTTCTTTGGTTGTATAAAACGGTTGTCCAATTTTCCTTAGGGTTTCTGGGGATATTCCACTACCTTCATCTCTAAAATAAATTGACACAAATTCATTATTGGTAGCCAAATAAATATGTATTTTTCCACCAGTCGTCATTGATTCAATGCCGTTTTTTATAATATTTATAAATACTTGCTTCAACTGATTTTCATCACCATATACCCAAACAGGTTCTTTTCCAGTTTCTTTTATTAATTCAATACTTTTCATATTTGCTTCAGAACTTATAAGAGCCAAAACATGATCAAGTGTTCGAACTAGATCAACCTTATCGAATAGAATTGATTGTGGTTTTGACAGCATAAGCATTTCATTTAAAACGAGTTCAATTCTCTTCATCTCTGAAAAAATGATCTCTAAGTATTCATCTTTTAAATGCTTTTGTTCTTGTAGTAATTGTAGGAATCCATTTATGGAAGTCAAAGGATTTCTAACCTCATGTGCAATAGCTGCTGACATTTGGGCAATTACACTTAATTTATCTGATTTCATAGCCAAATCTTCGTTTATTTGTAGTAATTCTTTTTCTGATATCTTCCATTCCGTAATATCAGTTAAAGTACCTACAGTAGAAAGCATGTCGTTTTTAGGGTTGTAATTGATCTTAGTATTTATCTGTAACCAAATAAAACCACCATCTTTTTTACGAAAGCGCATCTCTTCTTGTAATACTTTCTCTTTATTTTGTTTATAACTTTCGGCTTTTTCGGTGGCTATTGCTAAATCTTCAGGGTAGATAAACATAAAGATACTCTTACCTACCGTTTCTTGAACGGTAAAACCTGTTAATCTTTCCCATTGGGAGTTTAAAAGTGTAAAAACAGCATGGCAGTCCGTTTGATAAACGACTTGGTTTAGGTTTTCAAAAACGTAGGTAGTGGATTCAGATAACTTTTTATATTCTTCTTCATTACTCTTTAGCTCTTTCAGTAGAACCTTTGATTTATCATAATAGGATGCAAGCCACCATACAACTAATGCAACTATGACAGTGTAAGAAAGGTCTAATAGTAGATTAAATGAATAGTTATTGTAGTAATAATAAATGAAGTTCCAAATAGAAATGGCAAAAATAAATGTTATGGTTGCAATTAGTCTACCTTTATATTTTTCAATCATAGATTATTATCACCTATTTCTATTAAAATATTAAATTAACTATAACTGAAATAATAGAATAATGAAACGTTATTTAATTGAAAATTGAAAACTTTACAATTAGTTTATATTGTAATATTCCAACCAGTAAGGAGAGGAGATTAATTGAATATGAAAGTTTACTTTATAAATGCGTTCACCGTAGAAGAGTTTAAGGGAAATCCTGCAGCCATTATTTTAGTAGATAAAGAGGTGGAAGAAGGTTGGATGAGGCAAATGGCAAAACAGCTAAATCAACCAATTACTACTTTTGTAATGAAACAGGAAGAGGTATTTCAATTAAGGTGGTTTACACCGAAGAGTGAGGTAGGGTTATGTGGACATGGTACCCTAGGAGCTGCACATATTATTTGGAGTGAGGGGTTATGGGACATAGCTAGACCAATTGGATTCGAAACTCTGTCTGGAAGGTTAGTAGCAGAGAGGCTGAATAAATCTATAAAGCTAACTTTCCCACTTATAGAGTCTAGTGATATTGAAATCATAGCGGAGATGGAATCTATTTTAGGTGAGCCCATTTTATCTATGGCTTGGGCTAAGGATCGATATATCGTTGAGCTAGAATCTGAAGAGAAAGTACGAAAAGTAATTCCTAATTTAAATTTATTAAAAGAACTTGATGCTGCAGGTGTGGTTGTTACAACTAGTAATTCCACTAACTATGATTTTGTCTCGAGATATTTTGCTCCGAAAATAGGGGTCGATGAGGACTCTGTTACTGGTTCAGCCCATTGTGCCCTAGCATCCTATTGGAAGAAGAGACTACTTAAAAGTGAGTTTAAAGCCTATCAAGCTTCAGAACGTGGTGGAGAATTGGTAGTGAGAGTAGTAGAAAATACAGTTGAATTAAGCGGGACATGTAGGACTGTATTTAAAGGTTTTATGGACTAGTGGGAAGGAATAGGTAATCAACAATGGTGATAAAGAACTTAGATATTACAAACCAAGCTATTGCTAAGGATGTACTAAAGGTACAAATTCCTGCTTATCAGGTGGAGGCTGAAATCATTGATTTTTTTGACCTACCTCCATTAAAGGATACAGTCGAAAGTTTGACTCAGTGTAGAGAAACGTTTTTAGGGTGTTACCAAGACGGAGAACTGTGTGGAGTCATTTCTTATAAGATAGAAGAGTCAGAGATTGATATCCACAGATTGGTTGTACATCCAAGTCATTTTAGAAAAGGGATTGCTAAACGGTTATTAGATTTTGTTGAGAAATCATTTGATGATTCTTACTCTTTTACTGTTTCAACAGGTGCTAAAAATAGCCCTGCACTGGCTTTTTATGAGAAATATGGTTTTACAAAAACAAAAGAGTTACAAATTACTGAAAATCTATCAATAGCCTGCTTCAGGAAAAATAAACTATTGAAGGTAATCCTAAATGAAGAATAATTTTGAAGAATACAATGATCCCATCTTATATGATATAGAGACCAAATCCTTCAAAGAAGATATTCCGTTCTTATCAAAGTTTGCTTCGCGGATTAATGGCCCTATTATTGACTTAGCCTGTGGTACAGGTAGAGCAACTATTCCACTTGCAAGAAAGGGACATCAGTTAATTGGAGTAGATCTGCATCAAGGAATGTTAATTGAAGCAAAGAGGAAAGCTTCAATGTTACAATTATCGATTGATTGGTTTCTCCAAGATTGCACAAAGTTACGCATTCCTTTGAAAAGTAATCTAATCTTTTCGGTTGGTAATTCATTTCAACATTTTTTTTCAAACGAGGAGCAAGATGGCTTACTTACATCTGTGAATCAGCATTTAGAGAAGGACGGCTTGTTTATTTTTAACACAAGGTTTCCATGTGAGGCGGAGTTACTTCAACCAACCACGGAAGAATACTGGAGAACATATGTAGACCCTAAAACACTGGGCAAAGTTGATGTGTATACAATAAGTTCTTACGATTCACTAACCCAGGTTCAACATTATACAACGATCCGAAGGCGTAAAGATGGAGATAAAGTAATTGATGATAAGAGAACTAACATCAGCTTGCGTTATGTTTTCCCAAAAGAGATGGACCGTATTTTATCTTCAAATGGCTTTGAAATAGTTAATGTATATGAGGATTGGAATGAAACCCCTTTATCGAGGGAAAGTACTCAGATGATTTATGTTTGTAAAAAGAGATAATAGACTAGGATTTTTTGCGTAAAAAAAGGACCATAGGGTCTCTATTTGTTGTTCTACATCTAGAGAGAGTCCATAATGGTCCTTTGATATTAGTAGTAAAATGGGAATGGTAGAATAAATGGGAAGACAAATTGAGCATATGGATAGCGACGGCGACGGAAACGGCGATATCTTCTTCGTGGTCTTCCGTAACCATACCCATATCCGTCATATCCATCATAACCGTTATAACCACCATAACCGCCATAACCATAGCGCATGTCTGCTGTATTCTCTTGGACTTCTTCTGGAACCATCATTTCTACTCCATTATCATCCATATCCGTAATGATTCCCTCAACTTGTGACCCATCAGCTAATTGGCCAGTAACATAGTAATTCATGTATCTTTGACAAGCATTTTGTATATCCATAGGATTCGTCATCCCAGGATAACCATTTTGATTGTACATGAACATCCCTCCTTTACATAAATAGGATATTCACCTACAAGAGAAGGGGTTCCGTGTCCATTCTAAAATTAATCATTACTCTACCTACACAGCATATCATTATGCTTGATTTTTGATGTTTCAATTTGAATTGTGGTGTGATCTATGTGGAATTTTTCTTTAATTTTATCAATGGCTTGTTGTAGAATTTCCTGACTATCTAACTGGTCTTCTATCACCATATGACAGCTTAATGAATCTAAACCAGATGTAATCGTCCATATGTGAAGGTCATGAATATCCTTCACACCTTTGATCTCTCTTAGTGCATTTTTTACCTCTTGTTGATCAACGGTAATTGGCGTTCCTTCCATTAAAATATGGATTGAATGTTGTATGACACCCCATGCGCTTTTTAAAATTAAAAGGGCGACGATTACTGAAATGACTGGATCTGCAATGTACCAAGAAAACAGTAACATCACAATCCCTGCAATAATTGCTCCTACCGAACCTAAGGCATCTCCTAAAACGTGAAGATATGCACTGCGCAAATTCACATTGTTTTTCACATCGCCTTTACGAATTAGAGCCCATGCACTCAGTAAATTCGCAAACAACCCAACTGAAGCAATAATAATCATGGTACCACTTGCAACGGTTGGAGGAGCAAAGTATCGTTCAATCGCTTCCCAGACGATAAAGCCAGCAATGACAAATAAGGAAACCCCATTAAACAGTGCAGCTAATATTTCAAAGCGGAAAAATCCATACGTCTTGTTAGGTGAAGGTGGTCGTGAAGCAAACCAAATCGCTATTAAGCTTAAAAATAAAGAACTTGTGTCACTTAACATATGACCGGCATCACTTAATAAAGCCAAGCTATTCGTTAGTAAACCCCCAAAGAACTCGAGAAACATTATACAAGTGGTGATCAATAAAGCAATTAGTAATCCTTTCTTATTTCCTTCTCTTGTAATTTTAAAATGGTGGTGGTGATCATGATGTTCGTGTCCATGGTCGTGATTATGGTGAGCATGATGATGACCCATACTCGTTCCCCCTTAGGTGTGGTCTATATGCGATAGAACTTGATTCAAAATTTCTATAACATGTTCATCGTCATATGTATAATAAAACGTATTGCCTTCGCGACGATATTTAACCAGTCTGAGATTTCTTAAAAAACTAAGTTGGTGAGAAACAGCTGATTGAGTCATTTCAAGTACCTCTACGATATGGGTTACAGAACATTCCTCTTGGGAAAGTAAATATAAGATTTTAATTCTAGTAGGGTCGGATAATGCCTTAAATATACGGGAAGCTTCATCAATGGTTTCTGGTGATAAAACGGGATGTTTATCTTTTTTTATAGTAAAATCCTCTCTAACTGAAAGATGTAATATGACGATATAAATAGTGAGCGTCATCTCCAACACCAAGAAGAAGGGCAGAGCCTCTTTTGGCTTGCCAAGGTAAGCCTAAAAAGTATAATCCATTTATGTTTGATATTCCTCTATTGTGTATAGGCATGTGATTTGAATTAGTCGCTTGTTGAATCTGCAACCATTCATAATTTGAGGTAAAACCAGTAGCCCAAATGATATTATCAACTTTAAGTTTGCTACCATCTTCGAATTTTATGTTTTTTCCTTGCCAGGATATGGTTCGGGATTTGAGTTGAATTGTTCCTGTTTTAATTTTATCCTTCATTTCATAACCGAAGATGGGATCACCTTGATGCTTTAACCATTTTCCAATGAACGAATGGGTAGAAGCCTGTAAAACACCTACTTTATCAAACCACCAAAATATACTTTTATCTAAAAACGTTAAAGGCAAATATTTTATTTTTTGTCCAACTGAAAGGAAGACTTCTCTTTCACTAGATAGTTCAGAGGCAATTTGAGCTCCTGAATTCCCACAACCGACAATTAAAACAGATCCTTCCTTTAGCTGTGAAGGGTTTTTGTATTGTGATGAGTGTAGTTGTAAGACATTCTCATCAATTGTTTGAGAGAAAGCTGGAATTTTTGGGCTTGGAAAGGGCCAGTTGCAACAATTAATTTCCTAGATTTATACTCTCCTGCAGACGTCATTAAGAGAAATAGATTGTTGTGTTTTACAGCTTTAATTACTTCTGTATTGTGTAAGATTGGTAAGTCAAAGACCTTTGCATAATTTGCTAGATAGGTAGCGATTTCATTCTTTGTAGGAAAAGTATTTTGTGCTCCTTTTAAAGGTAAGCCTGGAAGGGAGCTATAGTCCCTAGGAGTAAATAACCCTAGTGAGTCATATCTCTTTGCCCAGCTAACCCCAACCTGGGTATCTTTGTTTAAAAGTAAAAAAGACAAATTGCTCTTTTTTAAATAATAACCCATGGCTAATCCAGCTTGACCAGCACCTACGATAATTACATCATATATCATTTTATTTCATCCTATCTAAAGTATATGAGCATATGTTCATATACTTAGTGTATGTTGGAAATTATTCATTGTCAATAATTAGAAAAAATTGTTATGTTTGTTTAATCCGTGTTATTTTTATAATAGTAAGTAAATAAGTTATGGATAAAGGGGGATGAGGATATGGAAGAGAATGATAGAATTAGAGAGGCTTTGTTAGCAAGTGTAAGCTCTATCGATGACACTCAATTAAATGAACGTCTCGATAGCTCGAGTTGGTCAATTATGGAGGTATTAGAGCACTTGTCCTTAATTGAAATGGTAGTTGCAAATGCAATTACAGAGGAAGTAAAGAATGAGCAAAGTGTAAGAGCAGAGGACAAACCTATCAAATTTACTGTTGATCGCCGACATAAAGTAAAAGCTCCAGGTTTTATTGAACCATCCGGGGAATTTTTGACTTTGGAAGAAGTAATAAAGAAGCTGGCAAAATCTCGTGAAGCACTAGTCAATGCAGTCGCTAATGTTGAGGAAAGTGTATTAGAGCAAAAATCTTATCCTCATCCTGTATTCGGACCTTTAAGCTTGAAGCAGTGGGTTCCGTTTGTTGGTTTGCACGAGAAGAGGCATCTTGAACAAATTGAAGAAATAAAAGCTAAATTGGGGATTGAGATTAAATAGATGGTGATGGGAGAATATATGAACTCCCAAGTGAATGAAGTTGCTAAAGAGAGGTAACATAAACTATTTTATGAACCCCCAAATGAGTAAAAAGATCAAAGAGAGGTCACATAAATCGATTTATCAACCCTCAAATGAGTAAAAAGATCAAAGAGAGGTCACATAAATCGATTTATCAACCCTCAAATGAGTAAAAAGATCAAAGAGAGGTCACATAAATCGATTTATCAACCCTCGAACGAGTAAAAAGATCAAAGAGAGGTAACAAAATTGATTTATCAACCCTCGAAAGAATAAAAAAATCAAAGAGAGGTCACACAAATCCTTTCATAGCTCTCTCTTAAAGTTTCAAACAGTACAAAAGGCAATAATCCCACATAAAGGATTAAGTCATTATTATTTTAACACATCATGATCAACATAACGTTCGCCATTTAGTTCGCTAATAACATTGATTGCAACATGTGCACCGTGACCAGCTGTGATGATCGTATGAACACTTAATCCTGCTACAGTACCAGCACCCCAAATACCCTCAATGCTGGTTCTACCATCACCATCTACGTCTAATACAGTTTTTATTCTAGGCTCAGTACCTGACTTAGTATTTAAGCCGATTTTTTCAGCTAAATCAACACCTATACCAGTTGCGAAGATAATATGTTTAGTCTCAAAGCTTCCATTGTCTGTCTCAACAGTGAAGCCTTCACCTTTCTTCTCAATGTTTGTCGCCTCAGCTTGGACAATCTCCCCACCAAACTTTTGAACTTGTTGTTTCCCAGTTTCAATCAAATCTGGACCAGAAATTTCTTTTACACCATAATGATTTTCAACCCAAGCTCGTTTAGTCATACTTTTATCATTGTCTAATACTAGAGTTTTTTTACCAGACTTCGCAGCAAATAGAGCAGCACTTGCACCTGCAGGTCCAGCGCCGATAACTAGAATGTCATACATGTTTGTACCTCCAAAATGTATTTATTATATATCTTCTTATCATAATTTTAGTAAAACGAAATATAAAGTGTCAATTTAGTTGCTCATGAAAGCTCATATGTTTTTTCAGCAAACTTATCAATTTGAAACCTATGCTATGGGTAACTCGTCAAATGAATGTCGTTAACGAGAAAATAAACCGGTTCTTAAAATTGAACGTGGGCTTAAGCAAAGAAGAGGGTAAAACAGTATGAATACACTACATGAAATCCGACAAAAAGATGACCAGTTAGAGGACATTATGAATAGATTCGGAGAAGAAATAAAAAGATTAATCTTTAGTTTTACAAAAAATTGGACGGTAACAGAGGATTTAACTCAAGAAGTATTTGTGTCCGTCTATCTCAATTTAGATGGTTTTAGAGAAGAGTCTCATATTAAAACTTGGGTTTATCGAATTGCGATTAACAAATCAAAAGATTACTTACGTAGTTGGGCATACCGAAAAATGGTGATTACGGATTCTTTTAAACAGGAAAATGACTATCTCCATGAACAACCAGATGTTCTCCTCGTAAAAAACTTTGAAAATCAACAGCTATTTGAGCAAGTGATGATGCTCCCAATGAAGTATAGAGAAGTTATTATCTTATTTTACTTGAAAGAACTATCCATTGAAGAAGTGGGGGAGGTCCTTCAACTTAACACCTCAACTGTAAAAACAAGGCTAAAACGAGGTAGGGATAAGCTGAAAAATAGTTATATCGTAGAAGGAGGCAATCACAATGGAATCAAAGCTTAACAAATTAAAAGAAGATTACCATTCTACTTTTTCTTCAAATCCAGTATTTACAGAGAAAGATAAGATGAGAATTAGGAATCGTATTGAAAATGATAACCCTTCAAAGAAATTCAGTGGCTCTCATTTTTTTCCTAGGGTAATGACAGTGGCAGTTATCGTTGCATTGATTGCATTTTCAGTCGGTATTGGTGGAGAAAAAATGGGGTTAATTAAACAAGAAGGACCTGCCAATGAAATAACAACTCCTATTGGAGAGGATAAAGAACGTGAGGTTGTAGAGAAACCAAAAGAACTTACTGAGTCAGAAAAAATAGCAAAGGCGCTACAAAAAGAAGGATTACCTTTAGTAGGAAATAATATCTTTGATCCCACCCTTTTAAAGCCAGGGGAGCAGGTTGCTGGATGGCGACTCGTTGAAATTGAAGCTTTTCCTGGTAGAGTTGATTATCATTATGATATGACAAAAGCTTATTTCGAAGGAAAGGCAACAATAACAGGGAAAGTTGAACTTGTTCCAAAGACAAATGAATTTTTAGGAGGTCTCATTACATTTACACCAGACGAAAAATCAATTCACTTGTTACCTATCTCACATCACGATACGAGAAATAAATGGTTAGTTTTCGAGAATCAAGAAGAAGCCAAAGAAATCCTCCAACTCTCTTCAGGGGAAACTTTAGAGGGAATTAAAGTAACTCTTTCTGATTACAGTGTTCAATATGTTCCTAGTGAAGTTTATGATTATGCAACACTCGTTTCTTTTGACGGTGCTTCAAGCTTTGAAGTGATTTCTCCAATGTTAGAAGAAGCTTATCAAAACTATCGCACTGATTATAATGAAGAAGTTTTGAGGGAATTGACACCTTTAGATATTTTTAAGCTCTATTTTTATGCTCAGATGGAAGAAGATTATCGAACACAATATGAGTTATATATTTCTGATGAGGAATATATTAAAGTATTTGAAACTTATGAGGATTATTACAAAGCCATGGTTGCTGAGAATAGGGAAACAGACTCCAATTTACTTGATATGGTTTCCCAAAGTGACCTAATGGAGGTTATTCTTCCTGATGATGTGAATGCAGCCATTACAATTGCCGGAATAGAGGGTGCAAGTTTTGGGTTAGTCAAAAATAAGAATGAAGTTTGGAAGGTTAAATGGATGCCATTCCAGTAGTAGGTATATCACAAAACAAGGAAAATGGCTGCCTCTGTCAAATACAGAGCAGCCATTTCTTATACACTTATTTTAAACTGACCTCCGTTTTCTTCATCCAATAGAGCGATTTTTAACGGAGAATTAAACTTAGTAGCTAACCCTTTTACTAAGCCAAGGTTAAAATGAGCAGGATAATAAGGGGTGTTACAGAAAAGCACAACTTCATTTTTAGTATCCATATAGGGGAGGTATTCACCAATAAACTTACTACTTTTATGGTTTAAATGAAAAGCATTGTCTAAGGTTTGAATTGAATCTTTAAAGTATTGAATAGAATCAGGTAAAAAACAATGCTTAGGAACCTGTGCTCCTATGTATTCTACGGCATCTTTTCCGTGATTCTTTTCTATGTAGAATAAGAGATAATTTACAAGGTCCATTTGAAACCAGGCTTCTTCAAAAAACTTTTTATCATTTATTATAAACGAAGGTAACTGTAATTTTTCTTTGTTTGCTACCTCAAGGATATTTTGAATGGCATTGGAGTGCACCTTAGCATCTGGAGAAAAAGGATTGTAAGATTTTGTGTTTACTCTATGATAAAAGTTTGTATATTGCTCAAACTCTCGGCTTAATTCTAATAGTTTATTAGACGCAATTCCGTGTTCCTTACTAACTTCATACAAACGTCTTCGTAAATCTTCAATAATCGAACTTAACATGCTAATTCCTTCTATCTTCATTTTAGTATTTACTATTATTATACTAGAAAAAGTACCTAAACAAAAAAACGTTAAAAAAGCAAGGGAATTAGAATGGACCATAAAAAAATGCCAGGATGTAGACCCTAAATATGTCTATCTCCCAGCACTTTAATTAAACACTTATTTTAATCCTTCTAATTCTTCTTTAATTTCAGCAACTGTTTTCTCAAGTTCTTCGCCCCAGTGATCGTTCACCGTGTGAAACACAAAATTGCCTTCTGTATCTAGTAGAGCATAGCCTCTATAGGGTACATCGTTATCTCTCATGTTAAATGGGTCAATGATTTTAAATTCAGGGTCTGAAATAAAAGGTAAACTAAAACCAAAAGATTCTTCTATTCCGTTATAAAGCTCAGCTTGTTCCTCAGGTTTATCGGCACTTATGATATACATGTTAGCATCAATATCATTTAATAATTCAAAGTTATCATGCAACTGACCTAGTTGCTGCTGACAAAGTCCTCAGGTGTAGGTTGTTATAAAGAAGAAGATAACTGGTTTATCTTGTGGAAAGGTCACTTCATTTCCAGTATGATCTAGAACTGTAATCGGTTCATTCATTTTATTTGCACCACACGCTGATAAAAATAGTGTGAACAATAATAGAATCGTGGCATATTTTCTTTTCATCGGTTACTCCTTTCAATATCTTCATCTGTTATCCACTCTTGTGACCAAGTTTGAATCTCCGTAATGATAGGTTCTAAAGCGCGTCCCTTTTCAGTCAATGAGTATTCAATTCGCACAGGTGTTTCAGGAATAACTTCGCGATGAACAATTCCTTCTTTTTCAAGTTCTTTTAGTCTTTCAGATAGAAGTCTTCCACTTATAGGCAAAGATGCTTCCATTGAACTAAACCGCTGTGTGCCGGAAAGAAGTGAAAAAACAATCAATCCATTCCAACGGGTGCTTACTATTTTCATGGCAATTTCAAATCTAGGGCATAATATAGATGGATTTATTTTTATCACCTCATTCGGATTTAGGACTACTTTCTTGCATTTTTCTAAAAAGAACCTTAATATATTTTAACGTAAACTAACTTTTTAAAACAAGTTTATTTTTAATAAAAAGCTCACATCACGTAATTTTATTACAATACTAAAGGTCATTACGTATAGTAAGTGAAAAGAGGAGTAAACAATGATGAACAGTAGCAAACTTGACGCAAATACCCTAACTATATTAGAGAAAAAAATAAAACTTATCAAATCAGCAAAAGGTGCTATCTACTTAGTAGGACCTATTAAACTTCCAGTAACACTTGCTGGAAAAACGGTTATTTTTCAGTGGTATTGTTGGTTGCAATGCAATGAAGTAACCGAAAATTATCAACGTATTATTGAAAAGCTTTCTTCCGTTAATTTAGCTGAACTTCAGCAATCAAGTGTTCTAGTATATGGTGATTTTGAAAATGATGAAGATGCTCTTATACGAATGCACTCAATATGTCATACCGGTGATATTTTTGGAAGCAAACGTTGTGACTGTGGATACCAATTAGATCAAAGCTTACAAATGATCGTTGAACACGGTTCTGGTGCTTTATTCTATTTAGCAAATCACGAAGGTAGAGGTATTGGCCTATTCAGTAAAGCAATGGCCTATGTTCTTCAAGAAAATGGGTATGATACGGTTGAAGCAAACCTAAAGCTCGGATTTGTTGATGATTCTAGAAACTACGATGACGCCATTCTTGTCCTTAAGGAACTAAGATCAAAACCAGTGACATTAATTACAAACAATCCTCGAAAAGTGGAGGCTCTAAAAAGTGCTGGAATGGATTTATCTGGACGTACACCACTTTGGGGAGATATTTCTGAGTTTAACGAAAAATATCTAAAAACAAAAGTCGTTAGGTCAGGACACTTAAAGTAAAAAATACTAGTACCTTGAGTCAGCCAATATTTGGCTGGCTTTTTTTTAGGAAAAATAAGTTAGAAAAAAATGTAAAATATGCTTTACATAATACAGTGGTGTAAAGTAAACTTTACGTAAAGTTTATTTTACGTAAAGGTAACTTTACATTAAGGGGTTGATTCCTATTCAAAATCGATTAAAGAAAAAAAGATCAGAAAAAAACATTACCCAGGAGCAATTATCAGAATTAGTTGGCGTTTCAAGGCAAACCATTATTTCGTTAGAAAATGGGAAGTACAATCCATCATTGGAGTTAGCTTTTAAATTAGCTAAAGCGTTTGGTTGTCAAATTGA
Source organism: Cytobacillus suaedae (assembly GCA_014960805.1). Taxonomy (GTDB): domain Bacteria; phylum Bacillota; class Bacilli; order Bacillales; family Bacillaceae_L; genus Bacillus_BV; species Bacillus_BV suaedae. The sequence goes on from CP063163.1 coordinate 1,703,355, forward strand.
GGACATTTTTACTTTTCAGGAAGGGGAGTAACTTATGGGAGAGATACAATGGATTGGATTAGCAGGTTTATGGGGAGGAGCTTTAATTGGTTTTTTAGGCTGGTGGTTAGGTAGAAGAATGGCAGCCAAGAAGCGGGGACTTGATGAGCGCTATCTTCAAATATGGAAAAATGCACGTGGAGGAAGTTGGATGCTTACCTTAGGTGCTTTGTATGTGTTGTTTACGTTGCAAATAATAGGTGTTACTTTATCGGCTTATACAACATTGGGTATTTTGTTTATCGTCCATTTAGCAGGTTGGGCAGTTCTAGGTGTATACAATCAATTTAAACTTTAGGAGGAGTCTTGATGTTCAAGAAAGTTGATGCGAGTCAAATGTTTAAAAGATCACTACAAATTGGTTTAACTATTAATTTTATTTTTTTGGTTGTTTCACTTTTAACTGGAAATTGGGGCTTTTTCATCTGGAGTCTATTACCTACATTTGCAACAAGTTTAAACTGTTATTTTATTTCAAAAAAAGCCTCGCAGGAAAACACGAATTTTTGTTGAGGATTCGTGTAATTATTTTTAAGGCATAAGTTCATCAAGAAAATGGTATGATACGGTTGAAGCAAACCTACAGCTCGGTTTTGTTGACCATGCTAGAAATTACGATGGTGCCATTCATATCCTTAAAGAACTAAGATCAAAACCAGTGACATTAGTTACAAACAATCCTCGAAAAGTGGAAGTATTAAAAAGTGCTGCTATGGATTTATCTGGACGTACACACTTTGGGGAGATATATCTGAGTAAACGATCTAAAAACAAAAGTCGTTAGGTCAGGACACTAAAGTAAAAATCCTAGTACCTTGAGGCAGCCATTATTTGGCTGGCTTTTTTTGTAAGTAAAGATAAGTTTATTTTTTTCGAAATACCACCACAACAATAATGAGGAAGGTAGTTATGAAACTTCACAAGAAAAATCATACTAATATGTATCACATAGTAACTTGGTTACTTTAAAGATTCTAAAGGAAAGAAGGAATCGTTGGAATTTATGGATGATCATCATGAAAAAGTACTTTTACAAAATAAAGACAAGATAAATAACTTATCTCCTACGATAGCCATTGTTGGCGGTGGGTTAGCGGGGCTTACTTGTGCATACCGTTTGGCTCTTAAAGGAATTAAATTCACTATTTTTGAAGGAAACAATCGTTTAGGTGGGAGATGTTGGACTAATCGAGAAATTTTTCATAATGGTCAGTTTGTGGAACGCGGTGGAGAATTAATTGATTCTAAACACTCTGACATTCTTTCATTAATAAAAGAACTTGGGCTGGAAGTAGATGATATCATTGCGTCTGAGAAAACAAATACTTCCCCTATTTACTATTTTAAAGGTGAAAATCTATACAATCCTCTACAAATGAAGTTACAAGAAGTCGCTCAAAAACTACATACGGAGTATCAGTTAGCTGAGTTCCCTGTCCTTTACCGTGGTTATACAAAGCATGCTTTAAATCTTGACCAGATGTCTGTTTATGACTGGATACAACAAAATGTTGAAGGTGGAATAGAATCTAGTATTGGGCAACTTTTATGTGTCGCCTATACCATTGAGCATGGTACTGATTGTTCCCAACAAAGTGCATTAAATTTAGTGCAATTTTTTGCGGAGGAAAAGAATCAACAATTTTCTGTATTAGGAAATACTGACTTAAGATACAGGGTAAGTGGAGGTAACGATTTAATTATAAAAAAACTTAAGGAGCAACTTGTCCATCATATAAAACATAATTATGCATTACAATCAATTAAGAAAAATGCGAATCAAACCTATTCATTGAACTTTATAAACAATGGAATATCTAAGGAAATAATAGTAGATAAAGTAGTATTAGCGATTCCCTTTTCTGTTATAGCATCCTCGGTTGACATTACTAATGCAGATTTTAAACCTTTAAAAGTGGCAGCGATTAAGGAATTAGGAATGGGGCGAAATTCAAAAATACATTTCCAGTTTGCACAACGGCTCTGGGAAATGTATGAATGTAATGGAACTACGTACTCGAATTTACCATTTCAAATTACATCAGACAGCTCTAGAGGACAGGAAGGTCCAGGAATTCTCGTACAAATTTCTGGTGGTAGTAGAGTTGAAAATGTAGGAAGAATGGGTAAAAGTGCTTACAGTAGAAAGGTTTTAGAAGAATTAGAGCAGGTTTTTCCGGGGCTACAAGACACTTATATAGGAAAGTATTGTATGGACCTATGGGCAGAAGGTAAGTGGGCTAGAGGCTCGTATTCTTTTCGAAAAGTAGGTCAGTTTACAAAGTTTGCTGGTGTCGAAATGGAACGAGAAGGCAGCTGTTACTTTGCAGGTGAACATACCTCCCTTCAATTCCAAGGCTATATGAATGGAGCTGTGGAAAGTGGTAACCGAGTTGCTTTAGAAATAGTCAGAGATCTTACTAATTAACGAGGCGAGTTATTTCTTAATATGTACAAATCCAAAAAATACCTTTAGTATAGAGGTATACATACTATAGAAGAGGCTACTTCTCAATATTAAGAGCCCTAGAAAAAGAGGTAGGTACGGTTGATTAAAAATAAGTTTCAATTTTGGACGCTACAAATTTTGATATTAGTAACCATTTTATATTTATCGACAAAGATCACATTCTTATTTGAACCTGTCGTAGTTTTTGTAACAACATTGTTTTTTCCTATAATCATTTCTGGTTTTTTGTTTTTCTTATTGAACCCAATGGTACGTCTATTGCAGAAGTGGAAAATCCCAAGAATTCTATCTATTCTTATCATGTACATTGTTTTTATTGGGGTCGTTGTTTTAGTTATCAGTATTCTAGCCCCATTAATATCCAATCAATTCGGGCAGCTAGTTAGAGATTTGCCACTTTATGCAGAACAGACAATGAAACTAATGGATGATCTGTCAAAAACGCCACAGTTTAATTGGTTTATGACTCAAACCTATGTACCAATCAGTGAAATCGAACAGGAGCTTATTCGCCTAGCGAATTCTTTGCCGGATATGGCGTCACAAGCCATTGCAAATATATTTGGTTTAATTGCAAACGTAACAATCACTATTATTACCGTCCCATTCCTATTGTTTTATATGTTGAAAGATGGTCATAAATTTCCGATTGCGGTCTCTAAGTTTTTTCCTAGTTCTATTCGTAAAGAAGCCATTGATACATTAAAAGACACAAGTGAAACGTTGGCAGCCTATATTCAAGGACAAATTCTTGTGGCCTTATTTGTAGGAACCCTAGCATTTATAGGTTACCTAATTATTGACTTGCCGTATGCTTTAGTAATGGCAATGATTGTTGCGGTAACCAATATTATTCCTTATGTAGGTCCTTTTTTAGGGGGAGCACCCGCAGTTATTATTGGATTTTTTGTTTCACCAACGACAGCGCTCTTAGTAATAGTTGTTATTGTAATCGCCCAACAGGTGGAAGGAAACCTTCTTTCTCCACTTATATTAGGAAAACGATTAGATACACACCCAGCAACAATTATCATTCTATTATTAGTTGCAGGGAACTTAGCTGGTGTTTTGGGAATGATTCTTGCCATTCCGACCTATGCTGTGCTAAAGACGGTGGTGCTAAATACAGCCCGTTTATTAAAAGCAAGGAAAGAAATTCTCCAGGAAGCTAAACTAAAATAGTAAACAAAGCCATTCATTTTCGAATGGCTTTTTTCTATAACAGTGGTAATATATTCCTGTAGTTCTATTTAAATTGCATTAAATACAAGAGAGAAATAAAGGTATATAACATGAGGTGTTTTTTATGATGAAGCTAAGTACAATGAAAAAAGTTGTAGCCACAGTTGATCAGGATTGGAGAAGTTCTTTCGCTGAACAACTTTTAGAAAAATGGGGTTTTGATGAAAAAGAGGTTTATTATTTTCGTGGAAGTGCGAACTTCATCTTTATGTTTAAAAGGGAAAATCAATGGTATTTTCTAAGGTGTAATGAGTCTACAGAAAGAAACATCAAGGATTACCAAACTGAATTACAAATTCTTCAGTATCTTGAAGAGTCTTCTATCTCCATTTCTAAGCCGGTGAAGTCAGAGGATGGAAACCTAATTGAAACAATATTTACAGAACTAGGAACCTTCCATTGTGTGGTCTTTGAAGGATTAAAAGGTGAACAAGTGGAGCTTGAGGCTCTCGACGAGGAAGGCTATTATTCCTGGGGGAAAGCTCTTGGTCAGCTACATAAAGCCTTCAAAACGATTCCACAGGAATTAAAGGATAGTCGTCCAAGTTGGCGTAATCACATTCAGTTCATAAAGGACACTGTACCTAGTGATGAAAGTGCTTTGTACAAAGAATTATCTGAGGTAGAGAAATGGTTGACTAGTTTACAAGTTTCAGAAGAAACATTTGGGCTCATCCATTATGATTTTGAGTTAGATAATCTCAAATGGAATGAGAATGGGATCGGGATTCTTGACTTTGATGATTGTGTACAGCATTGGTATGTTGCAGATATCGCCTATGCACTTCGGGATTTATTTGAAAAGGATATTGATATTAATCACCCATCCTTTAAGCAATTTATGAATGGTTATATATCTGAGACAAGCATTGATTTCAATTTATTGGAGGATCTAGCTTGGTTTATGAGGCTCCATAACCTCACTACTTTTGCAAAGATTTTTCGATCAGTTGACCTTATAGAAGGTGAATCTAACCCACAATGGTTATCTGATTTAAAGAACAAGTTTGAGTTAAAGCTTGAGAGCTATAGAAATTCCTTTTAAATAGAAAAGTAAGCTTTTTAAAAGACATCATTCCTGTAATTGGGGTGGTGTTTTTTTGTTAAGAAAAAACTTACAAAAAAAGGGAATGGAGACGGTGTGCCGAATATAAGTAAGGATATAGAGGTGTAAGGGGGCAGTGCCATGAAGGTATTAAAGGAAATGGTAAAGCTTATTTTTATTTATTTGCTAGTTATTACATGTATCATCCTTTTTGTTTTAGTACCAAGGACACCAAACCTTGAGGTCGGCAAAGGTTGGGGAGGAGTAATCAATTATGATTACTCGTTTAGCTTTGAAGAATATAAGAACAATGTGCTTGGATACCTATCTAGAGTGGTAGAGACAAAAAGTCTTGGTCCTACAAAGTGGAAAACGAGAAGCGTTGAAGATGAGTTGCTGAAGTTTGTCCCAAAAAGCATGCTTGTTGTATTTACAGGACTAATCCTTTGTTTATTCTTTGGTATATTAAAAGGGATATATGACTATCGAAATATCAACACAAAACAGAACTTCCTGGGTAGTGGCACTACTTGGCTGTTTCAATCTATCCCTGATTATTTTATCGTCATCTGTGTTATTTGGATTGTCTTCTTTAAGATGCCTTTTACTATTTTAGGAGATGAAGGTTGGTATAAGTTTATTGCACCAGGAATATTAGTTGCGATTGCCCCTACGTTCTATGTTGCGAGAATTACGTCAGTATCCTTACTTAGTCAAAAAGATGAACCTCATATTATGGTGGCTTTTTCGAAGGGTTTTACTGAAAAACTAGTACTCTATCGGCACATGTTCAAGCCGTGTATAACTAATGTATCCGGGTACCTTCCTTCGGTTATGGTTTTCTTATTGTCTAACTTGTTAGTTGTTGAGTATTTATTAGCCTATGAGGGAGCAGCATACCGCTTATTTTCATCAATCGGTTACTCAAATTTTATTAGTCCATTTATGCTTGCAAGAAAGGTTGATGAAAGTGGGTTAGTAATTGGTATTAGTATTTGCTTTTTGATGTTCGTTATGGTTGCCCATGTTATTAGTCGACTAATCAAATTGAAGTTTGAGCCAAAATAAGGGGTGAGTAAGCGATGAAACAGAACCGGTTATTAATAATGGGGACTATTATGATTACAATTTTATTACTAATTACCATTATTGGACCTCATATTCCATATATAAAAAATGAGATAGATGAAGGGAGTCGGATACGATTTGGGGAAAATAACGTTATTATGACAGCTCCATTTTCTCCAGAAGATCAATTTCCTTTTGGGACAGATCGTGAGGGCCGAGATTTGTTAAGTGTTCTTATTGTTGGTGCAAAGGATACTCTTCTTATGATGCTTGTGATTTGTGTTATTCGATATTTTATAGGAATTCCCTTAGGTTTGTTAGCATCAAGAGGGAAGGGTTTTTTCTCATGGATTGTCTCCTCATGGAATCATATTTTTTCGAGTATTCCTATTATCTTTTCAGCTATGATTCTACTAAGTATTCCTGTACTTGTTATGCATGAATTTCGATTTTATTGGTCTATTCTTATTCTAGCTTTAATAGAGGTTGGAAAAGTTGCTTATATCGTTCAAGAAGAAACAAGAGGGATTCTTAAAAAGCCTTACATTGAAGCAGGCATAACCGTTGGAATGCATCCTATAAGACAGTTAACTTCAAATATATTACCGAACATCTTTCCGGCCATTGTCGTTAATTTCTTTATCGATATTGGTCGCACAGCCTTATTGATTGGACAAATGGGGATTTTTGGGATATTTATTTCTCAAGTCTTTGTACAAACGGGTTCTTTAGTAGCGGAAATGATGAATACAAGCTTAAACTGGTTAACTTTACTAGGGCAGGCTCGAAATGATATGCTAAAAGCCTTTTGGATTCCATTTTATACGTGTTTGGCAATTACCTTTACAGTCTTTACCTTTAATATCTTGGGAGAAGGACTTAGAAGACATTTTGATCGACGATCGGCATAAAGGTAGTAATAGATAAAGAGTCGTTGATCAACAATGCTTATGTAAAGTTGCTGAGGAGGAGTTTCATGGATCATAATTATATTAATAATCCCTTCGATGAGTTTATGGGATGTCAGTATGAAAGAGTGAGTGATACAAATATAAAGGTTACCATGCCTATACAGCCATTATTTTTAAATACAATTGGTGTTGTACATGGGGGAATTATTTCTACCCTTGCCGATATTGCGATGGGGAATACAACAAAAACTACAGGTAATAAACAATCGGTCGTTACTGTAGATATTAAGACTTCCTTCTTAAAAGGTGCAACTGGGGATTTTTTGGTTGCTGATGCTCATCTTATAAAGAAAGGCCGAACGTTAAACCACGTAGACTGTTATATTTATGATGAAAATAACGTGCTAGTAGCAAGAGCAAGTGGTATTTTTGCAAATACGAAATGAATGTATAGGTTTATTTAATATAGGCCACTCTTTTAATGTTTAGATTGAATAGGAGGGTATGGCATGGAAGTATGTGAGTTATGCGGAAGAGATGAAGTTGCGACGACAATCCACCATTTGTTACCTAAAGAAATGGGGGGCACATTTGGTGCTACAGCTAACTTATGTATCCCGTGTCATAAACAAATACATGCCCTCTACACCAATGGTGAAATCGCAGCCCGTTTAACAACAATCCGGGAATTACGGGAAGATGAACAACTTGCAAGCTTTATTAAGTGGATCCGAAAACAACCAGCAACCAAACTTATGAAAATTCGTAAGTCAAATGAGCGGAAACGTAAAGGAAGATAAAAATGTGCACAATTCTTTGAGGTGCGCATTTTTTTATGGATATAATTGGAATGAAATATGTTACGATAGAAAAAAAGAGAAGTAGGGGGAATTATGAAGACATTTCTAAAATGGGTGATAGGAATTCTGGCTGTCGTTACTCTGATTATGGGGATTTTCATTTTTTTATTTTTTCAAAGTATGAAGCCTGATCAAAAAGAGGTCGAAAAAGTTCAACAACAAGCTGAAGAATATATAGTAAATACCTTTAAGGATGAAGTTATTATCTTTGATACATTATTTGATAATATGGGGAATTTCCCTTATTTTGAGTATGCGGCCAATGCCGAAAATAAACAGGATGGGACTCAGTTTCTAGTGTTCTTTAATAAAGCAACAAATCAGATGGAAGACACTTACATTGCAGATAAATGGGAACGAGAATTAGAACGTGAAATTAGACCGTATCTTGAGAGGACATTGGGTACACTTGATGAACTGTGGATTTTTTATCCGGAACGTACGGGAATTGAGTTAAACGTTGATCCCAATCAACCGAGTAGTTATAAAGATTATGATGCCAAACCTCATGTCATGATTTTTATCCCAAGGAAAGCAGACACGGAAGACAAAGAACTATTTGAAGGTATAGTTGGTTATCTAAAAAACGAGGCAGAAGTCAAGCATGGTAGTGTTTCTCTTGAGTACATCGATAGGGGAGTTCATTTAGAGGAAAAAGTTTGGCATGAGGAATTCTAAAAAACAAAATAACGAATCAAAGCTACATACTATAGTAACTTTGATTCGTTTTTTGATTCTTTTACTTGCATGTGTTCGAGTTCAAGTCTTAATTTGTTTGTTTCAATCAGGTAGTTTTCATGCTTTAGTTTCTCAAGCTCTAACTCATCTTTAAGCATGTCTCGCTTTATTTTTGATTGTTTTTGAAAATGTTCTGTAACAATCGCGACTAATGGAATGGAAAAAATCATGACAACCGCTACTAGACCTGTCACCTAAATAACCTCCTTATCTTCTATTTCTTAATACGGTTTTAGTGGTTTAAGAGTTTCACGATTTTAAAAAATATTTTCATAAGTTTAACAAATATGGTAGTTGTTTGATATGAGATGTTGATAACAATGGTGCTTTTATTTGAAGGGGGATTCTCTGATGGAGAACGAGGTAATGGTTGAACAAGTTGTTAAAATTGAAGATTACGTGGACGAGCTTTCTGAACTACTAATACAAGTTGTCGGTGATGGAGCCTCAATTGGTTTCCTGCCACCTTTAAAAATGGAAGAAGCGAAGTGCTATTGGGAAGGTGTCCTTCAATCCGATTGTATCTTATTCATTACCAAGGTAAATCAAGAGATTGCTGGAACTGTTCAACTTCATTTATGTATGAAAGAAAACGGACGTCATCGAGCAGAAGTGGCCAAATTAATGACACATCCTGGGTTTCGTCGAATGGGGCTTGGTCGTCAGTTGATGGAAGTGCTTGAAGATAAGGCGAAAAGAGATGGAAGAACACTACTTGTTCTCGATACAAGAGAAGGTGATCCATCTAACCGTCTTTATCAAGCAATGGACTACGTGGAAGCAGGGAAAATCCCTAATTATGCCAAATCAGCAAATGGTGACTATCATTCTACAATTTATTATTATAAAGAATTAAAAGTAACCTGAAATTAGGAGAATACTAATGACTGAGACTATAAACTATAAACTCTGGACAATGTGTATGATTCAGGATGGCGATAAGGTATTGTTAATGGATCGTCAACATGATCATTTTAAAGGATTCATACCCCCAGGTGGAAAGGTTGAGTTCCCGGAAAGTATTGTTGAAGGAGCTATTCGTGAAGTAAAAGAAGAGACAGGTCTTAAGGTGAGTAACCTTATATTCAAAGGCTTATATGAATACGTTAACCCTACTACCAAGGACCGTTACATGATTTTTAATTACTTATCAAATGATTTCAGTGGGGAGTTGCTTGAAAATCCACCAGAAGGAAAGTTGGTCTGGGTATCGATTAAAGAGGCAATGGATTTACCTATGCAACAATCTATTAAACGAAGATTTCCTTTATTTTTTGAAGAGGGGACATTTGAAATTCAGGTACAGTGGAACCATGAAAAGAATGAAGAAGGAAAGGTTAGCATAGTGAAAGTGTGATAAGGTGCTCTCATAATTGAATGATTGGTCAGTTAGATTTATAGCCCGTTCATTTCCGGTCCAGGCACTTGCTTTCCGCGGGGAAAGGATGGTTATTTTCACTGTCGTGAAAAAACCCACTCCTCAACGTTCCGTCTGCGGGGTCTCGACCTTTCCTCTTCTCCCGCAGGAGTCAAGTGCCTTCCCCTCCAATCAACTTATAACTCTCTATTAGTGAATAGTATACTGATATGCCTTCACATGAAAACCTTCTATCTTTAACACATTACAAATTTACAATTTTAATAGAAATAATAAGGGCTCCCCTCAAAGTCACCATAATATTGACTTTTTGGACAGCCTTTTTTGTTTTAAAAACTCACTTCTTCACCGTATCCTAGAATAACGACCTTTGTTCTAGTTTCATTACCAAGAGCTGTCTTGAACTCATAATCTCGACCGATCATATTTTCAACAACAGGGAAAGCATTTACTAGGGCAGAAAGTGTTTCTGGTGATGCTGCTGTTTCTTTAGATGGGAAAGTATGACTAGGAATGACATAATCAACATCTAGCAGATTTTTAACTGCATATGCAGCTTCCTTAGGGCCCATTGTAAATTGTCCTGAAGCAGATAAGATGGCAATGGTAGGGCGATAAACGTCTTGTATCAGTTTCATATCTAACATAAGTGCTGTATCACCAGAATGATAGAGCGTATGATCACCATCAAAGTCAAAAATATAGCCTGCAGATTCACCTGCATATATTGGAGCTCCCTCTGTTTCACCGTAGCTAGAACTATGACGTGCTTGAACCATTGTGATTGTCGTATCCTCCAGCTGGATTGAACCACCAAAATTCAGAGGGAATACATGTTTAAAGCCTTTTTGCATAAGGATCATCGCTAGCTCATATTGGGCAACAACAAGACAGCCAGGATTTGCATCCTTAAGCTTATGTAATCCACTTGTGTGATCGAAATGACCGTGAGTTAAAAAGACAGCATCAATCGTTTGTAGGAATGCTTCATTTTGAAAGGCCTCTGGACAACCAGGATTCATTTCGAAAAATGGATCAATTAAAAACTTCTTATCACACTTACTTGTTAGCAGATACATCGCATGACCTAAGCGCAAAACCTTCATAGGAATACCCCCTGTTTTAAAAAATCTAAATAACCTATATATGTATATGCTCATGTTTAGATCCCTATGAAAAAATGTGAAATAACTATTCATTTTATATCTTGGTAATATTTCCTATTACATGAAGTTGTGCTATTTTAAAAGAATAATAATCTACTTGAATGGAGTATTTAGAATGGGAATTCAAAGAAATGTGATTTTATTTATTGCAACTAGTTTAGATGGTCTTATTGCAAAAGAGGACGACTCTCTAGAATGGTTGTTCAACGTTGAAGGTGAAGGTGATAATGGGTATGAAACATTTTACAACACAGTTGACACCATCATTATGGGCAGAAAGACATATGATCAAGTGCTCCATCTAGAGAAAGGCAATTTTCCATACAAGAACAAAAAGTGCTACGTGTTTTCACGCTCAAATATGTCTAGCAATGAATATGTTGAATTTGTAAGTGAGGATATTAGGCAATTTACAAATCGCTTAAAGAATGAGGAAGGAAAGAATATTTGGTTAGTTGGTGGAGGAGAACTTCTTACTACGTTTATTAAAGAGCGATTAATTGATGAGATGATCATAACCATCGCTCCGACCATAATTGGGAGGGGAATTCCATTATTTAAGGACTTAGAGAATGAGATAGAGTACTCCTTAAAGGAAATTACACGCATTAATCAGTTTGCTCAATTACATTACTACTTAAAATAAAGGAGAAATTCCGTGTTAAAAAGAGTATACGGGAATAGACCAGATTGGAAACGTGTTGTTCAAAGAGAGTATTACCAAACATCTATTGAGGATATTGAATTCTCTGGGCATATTACACTACTAAAAATAAAAAAAGTAACTGAACCATTATTTGTTCAATATGGTGAAAAAAAGATTTGCATTGTCGATGATGGTTATATGTGGCTTCAACATTTCCCGACGAACAAACATTATTCAGTAACAACAATGTTTAACGAGAATGGTGAAGTCGTGCAATGGTATATTGATATTTGCTATAGAATTGGTATTGATGAGAGACAGATCCCTTGGATGGATGATTTATTCCTGGATATTGTTGTGCTAAATACAGGTGAAGTCATTCGTAAAGATGCTGATGAATTGGCACAAGCTTTACATATGGGCTGGATTGACCAATCTATGTTTAATTTAGCGAACACAGTGGAAGAAGCTCTTCTTCATAATATTAACAAACAGAACTTTCAACTATTAAATCTAGTGCAGAAGCACAAAGACTACCTCTTGGGAAATTAAAAATAACTTGATTATTTATGAAAGTAATGAATAAAATGGAAACTAAGACAAGGTTTAGGAGGAAATTCAACATGGGTTTTTTTAATAAGATAATTTACAGTATGGGGAAATTTGAAAAGTATCCAGATATGGTTAAACAGGGTGTAGGTAAAGCATTTTTATACTTATTTTTATTTACACTCCTTTTTGGCACAATACATAGCATTATTATTGGTTTTCAGATCAATAAGGACATAGGAGGCTTTGTTTCAGATATTAGTGGGAACATTCCTGAATTTACTTTCTCAGATGGTATTCTTGATGTGAAAGAACCAATGCCAATTATCCATGAGGATTTGGATGGTAGTACACTTATTATCGATACGACTGGACAAACAACTCCTGATATTTTAGATCAGTATGAATCTGCTACTCTAATTTTATCAGACCGAGTGATTACAAAAGATAATGGATTTAAATCTGAAGAATTTTCTTTCGGTGATTTTGTGGGTATTACATTCGATCAGGATGATATAGTTGACAAATTGCCTTTGCTTCAATGGTTTAGTTTTATTGCTGCATTCTTTGTCTGGATTGGCTTTTTTATCGGAAAGTTATTCAGTTCGCTGTTATTAGCTTTGGTTGGTTTAATCCTTGTAGCGATTCGAAAAAAGAAGATATCGTTTGGAGGCTTATACAGTTTAGCCATTTATGCATTAACCGCACCAATTCTATTAGATATTGTGTTACAAGTATTTGGCACGGATCTGCACAATTTAGTTTATTATGTCATTGCAATTGCTTATATGTATCTAGCTATGAAGCACTTTAATCTAAAAGAAGAAAGTGAATTTAGCGAACCAATTGACAATTATTAAAGAATAAACAGGTAAATGGAGGGGATAGGATGAGCAAACCGATTGAATTGACAAAAATCACGATTATTCAAAAGGAACCCCCACATCGTCAAGCTGTTATTAAGGGATTTGACAATGAGCCAGTTGATTATGGAGTTCATGGTGGAGTAAAGGAATTTTACGGGGCGGTACCCGAAGTAGAATATCCATCAACACTGGACCATATTGTAGCAGCTGCTGGTGGCTGACTAACTGGTACACTATCACGCGCACTGGTAGTGCGTAAAATCCCAACGTATCCAAACAAGTTGCAAACGAGGGTTGAAGGAACCATAGAAGCACCAGAGGGTGTTTTAAAGATTACCAAAATTCGTTGCCACTATGAATTAAAAATCCCAGCAGGAAAAAGAGAAGCTGCTGAACGTGCTTTACATGTTTTTGAAAAGGGCTGTCCAGTTGCTCAAACCTTAAAGGGAAATGTTGAGTTCATGCATTCTTGGGACATCGAAGAATACGAGGAAGAATAAATTGTTGAACAACCAATCCTGTGAATTGGTTGTTTTTTTATGGGTATAAAGACTTAAAGTTAGTGAATCGTACCACCTATGGTAAAAATTAGTTGTCCATGATATGAAGGAAATTATATAATTAAGTCGAAAAATGTCGCCTAAATATTCGATCGAGATCACTGAGGGGGTCATGAAGACATTGCAAAAGGAAAAGCAAGGTCCATTACTATATGCGGATTCAATGCCGTCGATTGAAGTAATGACTAAGGTTGAGGTCATGGATAAGTACTTAGTTTTTGGAAAGAAAATAGGTTCTATAGAAATTCGAAGAGTCGTTAATGATATTTTTACGATAGACTTAAACCGAGTATCGGAAGAGGGAGAGGGCAAGGCTACTCAATCCTATCCAGATGAAATTATGCAAGGCGTAAGAAAGGTCCTTTCTATGGAAGGCACTTCTGTTGAGAAAGATACCTATATTATGTCCCTTCCTAAAGTAAAAGTAATGGATTTATACCTTCAATATTATGGTGATAAAATAGAAAGTTCGGAGATTCGTAGAGTAATTAATCAAATCTATGGTATAAATTTAAATGGAATTTCTGGCTTAGAGGCAGCACGTATCTCACTTTATTCTAAAGGACAATGGATATCAAAAACGGAGCGGGACCTGTTTGAGGTTCATACTGGAACCGGAGACATTGATGTATGGATTTTACCTTCAGAGTATTTCGTTAAGAATACAGGTATAACAACATTACCTGAGGAGTTACAAGATTTATTAAAAAACCTTGGTTACTGGTATGATAATGAAAAGGGCACTTTCTATTACTCAACAAATAGCAATGAAACAGTACCAGATTCGTTTAAAGGTCAAACAATGGGTACAATTAGTACGATCGTTAAACAATTTACAGCTACTCATCCAGAATTATAGAGTAGTAGATATTAATAAAAACAGGTGATTTATACAACTATCGCCTGTTTTTTTTATTGGTTTCACTTACTATTTATTGTTTTAATACGGATGCCACAATTACATTTCACACTATGTTTTAATGTTTTTACGATGCTATTGCATTTTGGACAAATTTTTTGTTTAGTTAACATTCATTATATCTTCCTTTCTAACCTCTCTCTATTTCAATTCTTTTATTTTCCAGAGTAACTCAATAAATGGCATTCTTCCCTAATTATCTTCCTGACAAACAGCACATTCACCATAGATTTCAAAATGGTGAGTACGAATGTTAAAGTGTGTTAGCTTAAGTACGACTTTTTCGACTTCTACCAGACTGGGATAGTCAAAATCTACGATAGCACCGCATGTTTCACATATTACGTGGTAATGGTTCGACTTGTGCAACTCAAATTTGCTAAAACCGTTACCATAGGGAAGTTCTTTTAGAATTTTAAGTTTCACGAATAATTTAATATTGTTATAAATGGTTGCAACACTAATATGGGGTATTTCACGATGGATATCATCAACTGTTGGATGCCCTTTTAGTGACATGATTGTTTTTAGGATAATAAGTCTCTGAGGTGTGATCCGTAAACCATGTTCTTTGAGAAAGGGAATGAGTTCCTTGTATTGATCTTCTTCCACGATAAAAACATCCTATCCACATATATTTAAAAACGTTGATTCAGCTAGAGTTATAAATGCCTAAATCATATATTTTTATGATAACATTTACTAAAGTAAAATCAATACTTTTTTATAATAACTATAATTAAATGAATATTTCTAAAATAATTATCACGTGCTTTAAAAACTAAAAAAGAACACCTCGATGTGGGTGTTCAGTTATATTAGTTTGTATAAAACTTTTGTGTATAATAGGGCTGTGATTTTGTATTAAAGGCAACCCCTACCCCTAAGTTTCTAAAGTCAGGCTGGAGGATATTTTCTCTGTGACCTATGGAGTTCATTAATCCCTCATGAGCGAATATGCTACTAAATTGTCCATATGCTAAATTTTCCCCTGCAACTGTAAAAAGTATATCGTCTTCCAGCATCCTGTCAAAAGGGGACTGGCCATCAAGGTTAGTGTGTGAAAAATAATTATTTTCCGCCATATCAAAACTATGTTTGCGAGCGATTTCCTTTACATGATCATCCCATGAAAGAATAGGTAAATCATGATTAATACGAGTGGCATTTGTTAAGTCGAACAACTGGTACTCAAAGCCTTCTTTTAATGTTTCACTAGAAGCTGTATAAAATTCTTTTTTACTTTTTTCTGTTTCTTCACTTACGATTTGTATGGAAGTAACAGTATCTTGTTGATGCTGATCGTAAAAGACAGTGACATAGCTATCATCAACTAAAAACACATCATAATCACGGTCTTTTTCAAATTGGTAATAGGTCATTCCTTTTCTAATCTTATCAAGTGGGGTACCTAATTTCTCTAATACAGATGCCTTTGAGCTTCCTCTTTTTATACCGTACGTTGAGGAGATGAGGTCATGAGGAGTATATAATCCCACAACCACATCGTTTTCATTATAGGAGATCATGATAAAGTTTTGATAATCATCATGATAGGTATTCCACATAAGACCATATTCGTTAAGGGTAGATCTACTCGGTGAGCCAATCCTTTGTTCTATATCATTTCGGGTCTCACCAAGTTCAACATTATATATCGAAAAGGCTTGCTCTATTGGAGTTGTTAACTCAGGTTTTGGGACCTCGGTTTTTGAATTCACATCTGTTTCTGATGTTTGTAACCTTTGATCAAGCTGATCCATTAACTGAATAATACCCTCTTGTATTGTTCCAACAGCAGCAATATATTCAGGACTATCACGTATTTCATCTATGTCTGTTTTTATGGTGTTCAACGTTACATCTAGTTTATTTTTCTCTAACCATTTTTCAAAGGTAGACCAAGCTGAAAAAAGAAATAATAAAAAAGCAAAAAATAAAATCAATCGTCTCAGGCGATCTCAACTCCTTTCTTACGTACTACCATTCTAGCCAAAAAAAACGAGTTTCAACATTATTTTAGTGTAAAATTTGAATATTTGTAAGAGGAAGAATAGAGAGGAACACTATCCTAACACGTATCTATTCAAATTACTGGTATTCTAGTAGAATAAATAATTAGGTTTGTTGAAGCAATGTGTAGGAGTGTTATTAAATGTTACAAACAGTAAATAGACAACTAGAAAAATACATGGCTCTGGTCACTCCAACAGGAGTTATTCTTGGAGTATTATTTGCAGGATGGTTAATAGATTATACCTATTTAATACCCTGGATTTTTGCTTTTATAACATTTACAGGAAGCTTAAGTTCGAGTTTTACCGCTTTGAAAAGAGCAATTCTACACCCATTTCCAATCTTAATAGCCCTAGTATTATTACATGTCTTAATGCCAATCTGGGCATGGGCAGTAGGGCATCTTACTTTTAGTGGTGATGTTTACACAATTACAGGGCTCATATTAGCTTTAGTTATTCCAACTGGGATTACAAGTGTTCTTTGGGTTTCGATATGTAGAGGAAACATTGCTCTTACTTTATCAATCATCTTAATTGATACGTTACTATCTCCGTTTATTGTCCCTTATACACTTTCGATTTTTGTCGGGACGAAAGTGGAAATGGACATTGTAGGCATGATGACAGGCTTATTTTTAATGGTTGTTTTACCTTCATTGGTAGGTATGCTATTAAATCATCTGACGAATGGGAAAATAAAGGAGAGTTGGGGACCCGTGTTAGCCCCATTTTCCAAAATTAGTTTAGGTCTTGTTGTTATGTTAAATGGTGCGATTGTTGCTCCATTCTTAAGAAATGTTGATTTGAAATTAATCTGGGTAGCTATCGTTGTTTTCCTTATTGCTTTCACAGGTTATTTATTTGCCTTTTTACTAGGTGAATTGTTTAAGAGAAATCAGGAAACGATCATTGCTCTAACATTTACTGGTGGAATGAGAAACATCAGTGCTGGAGCGGTTATTGCAACTTCCTTTTTCCCAGCTCAGGTAGCTGTACCTGTCGTAGTAGGGATGTTGTTTCAGCAGTTGCTCGCCTCCCTATTTGGATTTGCTCTTAATCGGCATTATAGAAAAAAAGACACTACCTTACAGGAAGATAGTGTGGTAAATGCGTGAATCGGTCTTGAAAATTCTAGTCAAAATTATGATACTACTATTTAGAAGTTATTTAACTTAAAAAATATTTAAAATATTTGTTGACATTATTACTCTACCACGTTAAAGTAATAACTATCAAATTTAACTAACAAACTTAATACGTGATCTCTTATCAAGAGTGGCGGAGGGACTGGCCCTACGATGCCCGGCAACCGTTCCATATTTTCAAATGGAATTGGTGCTAAATCCTGCAAAACAATTTAGTTGTTTTGGAAGATGAGAGAGGATAGACCGGATAATGCCGCTTAAACCTCTCTTTCTAGAGAGGTTTTTTTATTGTCTACATATTACCCTCTCAATACAATAGGCAAGGAGGAAAATGACAGCTTAGATCAGTATTAAGAAAACTACTTAGAAAAGGGGAAATAACAACATGTTAAAGAAAACTATTGTCAAAACAGCGTTAACTTCAGCACTTGCCTTTTCACTACTGTTAACAGGATGTGCTTCTGGAGAAAAAACAAATCAAGCGAGTAATGAGAAAGTAAGTTTTGAAAATGTTCCTGAACGATTTGCGAATGGGGAAGGCGCAAAAATTAAAGTCATTCGTAAAATTGGTGGAGATGATCATACCGCTCAATTTTTAGCGGGTGCAAAGGAAGAAGGAGAGTCTCTCGGATTTGACGTGGATGTATTCACAGCAAATGGTGATACAGCTAAATTCCATGATGCCATCGAGCAAGCATTAACACAAGACTATGATGGGTTTATTATCTCACATGGTGATGATGCGGCGACTGTTGATGGAGTGAAAAAATTAGTTGAAGCCGGGAAGAGTGTTGTTACATTTGATTCAAACCCAGACCTTGCGACAATTAATGGCGTAACATTAACATCACAGGATGATGAAGCGCTAGCAACATTAGCTCTTGAGGCACTTGTTAAGGAGCATAACGGAGAAGCGAATATCGTATACCTATGGGTTGATGGTTTTCCACCTATGGTAAGAAGAAACAATGTTTATAAAGAAGTACTTGAAAATAATCCTGGTCTTACAGAGGTTGAACGATTTGGAGTTGCAGCAGCAGATACATCTGTTCAAACACAAAATGCCGTTGCAGCCATGTTAAATAAACATCCAAAAGGTGAAATCGATGCGATATTTGCTACATGGGATGCTTTCGCAATTGGTGCAGCACGTGCGATTAAAGAAGCTGGTAGAGATGAAATTAAAATTTACGGTATCGATGTTTCTAACGCAGACCTTCAAGAAATTCAAACCGACGGAAGCTCATGGAAATATACAGCGGCTGTAGATCCAAAATTAATTGGTGCTGTTAACTTAAGACTTCTTGCGAAAAAGTTAGCGGGAGAAGAAACTCCACAAAATTATGATTTAGAAGCATCTCTTATTTCGCAGACTGACCTTCAGGGTTCTAGTGAGCCAGTAAATATGGTAAATCTAGCAAACATTGTAGAAGGCTGGGGAACATCAACTGCATTTGAAGAAGAATGGATGAAGGTGTTAAAAGAGCATTATCAGAAATAAATTATGTTTCTATGGTTTATGTGACCTGAATTCGGTAGAAAGGAAGAAACGAGGTCACATAAATCAGTTTATGCGACCTCAATCTTGCAAGATATTAAATACGAGTCACAAAAACAGTATCAGCACATCTTTAAAATTCATCAAAAAGGAGTGAGGATGGATGTCAGTATCACAACTTTACATGAATAACATCTCCATCGAATTTCCTGGTGTAAAAGCCTTGAATAATGTACATTTTACAACTTCAACTGGAAAAGTTCATGCCCTTATCGGTGCAAACGGAGCGGGGAAATCAACGCTTATGAAGGTTTTGTCAGGTGCGTATAATCATTATTCTGGTCAAATCAGCCTTGATAGGAAGCCACTGTCTATCCAATCTCCAAAGGCTGCTCAGGACTATGGGATTCAAATTGTCTATCAAGAGGTTGACACAGCCCTCATTCCTAATTTAACAGTTGGTGAGAATATCATGCTTAATTTGACAGTAAATCAGATAGGCAAGAAGCAATTTATCAAATGGAATGAGCTACATAACAAGGCTACCACCATTCTAAATAAATTAAAGATAAATGTGTCCTCCAAAACGCTTGTTAGTGAACTAACACTAGCTGAAAAACAAATGGTACTCATTGCTAGAGCCATTATGACAGAATGTAAGTTTCTTATTTTAGATGAACCTACTGCGCCATTAAGCCAATCTGAAACAGCGGAGTTGTTCCGAATTGTAAACGAGTTAAAGGCAAACAATGTTGGTATTATCTTTATTTCTCACCGTCTACCGGAGATCTTTGAACTATGTGATGAAATCACTATTATGCGTAATGGTGAATTTGTAAATTGTGAATCCATCTCTCAAACAACACAGAACCGGGTTGTTGAACAAATGTTAGGACGAAAGCTAGAGGAACAATATCCAAATCATGCTTTTACAATAGGTGAACCGATTCTTGAAGTTTACAATCTATCAGACACGTTTAAAACTAAGAACCTGTCAATGTATGCTTCTGCTGGTGAGATTGTTGGGATAGCAGGTCTTGTAGGTGCTGGAAAAACAGAGCTTTGTAAAGCTTTGTTTGGCTCATCTAAAATAACTTCCGGAAAGATTCTGTTAAATGGAAAAGAGGTAACACTTAGAAGTCCATATGATGCTGTAAAACAAGGTATTGTGCTCGTTCCTGAGGAAAGAAGAAAAGAAGGAATTCTTGTTGAGGAATCAGTTGTAACAAACCTTACAGTAGCCAATTTAAATAAGTTTACTAGCTATTTTACTTTTATTAATCGTGCTAAAGAGAAGGCCCAAGCAGCTGAGTTAATCAAGAGTCTTGGCATTAAAACACCTACGACAGAAACGAAAGTTCAACATCTTTCAGGTGGAAATCAACAAAAAATTGCAATCGGTAAATGGCTCATTACGGAGGCAGATGTTTATATTTTTGATGAACCAACTAAAGGGGTAGATGTTGGTGCGAAAAAAGAAATATTTGAATTGATTTCCGGTTTAGCTCAGCGAGGAAAAGCAGTACTTTATGCGTCTTCAGAAACATCAGAGATTATTGGAATTACCAATCGAGTGTATGTCTTGTACGATGGGAAAGTGGCAACAGAGCTAGAGACTTCTAAAACGAACGAAGAAGAAATCTTATTTTATGCAGCTGGAGGTACTACACATGAAGGGTTCAGTCACGGCAACTACGAGCGTAAAGAAAAAATCCTTTGATTTATTTCAGTTTTTTTATAAATATGGAACGATCCTGACAATCTTTGTGTTAGTTGCTGTTTTTGCCGCTGCTAACCCAACTTTTATTCAGGGAAACAATCTAATTAGTATTTTGAGATCTATTTCTATCGTAACTATCATTGCGATTGGAATAACCATCTCTCTTTCAGTTAATGGTTTTGATTTATCAGTAGGCTCGGTGGCCTCGTTATCTAATGCAATTGTCATATCCATGTTTGTCTGGTTTTCTCAGAATACGGTGATTGCCATTTTTGCGGCGATTACTGCAGCCTTGTTGGTGGGGGCTTTAAACTCCTTTTTGATTGTTAAAATGAAAATTCCAGACATGCTATTAACCTTAGCAATGATGTTTATTATTCAGGGAATTGCTCTTACCTACACAAAGGGTGCTACAATTTCTCAAAATATGATTATGCCTGATGGCAGCTTTGCAGAAGGAGTGATTAGCCCATTTTTTGCTAGTCTTGGTCAGGTTCCTTGGATTATTATCATTATGATTGTCGTTGTCGTTTTCGTTCATATTTTTCTAACGTACACAAAGCATGGGAGGTACATGTATGTGATTGGGGGAAATATAGAAGCAGCAAGATTATCTGGTATTCCTGTTAATCGCTATAAGGTTATTGCCTATCTTATGTCTGCTCTGTTTGCTTCAATTGGGGGAATTATATTGGCATCAAGAGTCATGACTGCAGAAATCAACGCAGGCTCGCCATATCTAATGGACTCAGTTGCAGCTGCATTTATCGGCTTTTCTGTATTAGGAGCTGGTAAACCGAATGCGTTTGGTACATTTGTTGGTGCTGTTTTAATTGGAATTTTACAAAACGGACTGGTCATGATGTCCGTTCCTTACTATGCCATGGACATTGTAAAAGGAGCAGTGTTAGCCTTTGCACTTGCAATAACCTATTATAAATTGAGATAAAAGACAGAGTAGGGGATATTCTAATTAATGTAGAATGCTACTATTTTAAGGAGAAATCATGTAACATAAGTTATAAGAAGAAATCCAGAAGGGTCTCTCATCAATTGATAAGGATGTTCTTATAATGAATAAAATAAAGATTCAATCACCCAAAATACCAACGTACTTAGAATCAGCTCATTTTGAGGATATGGAAGACAGGTACCTAAGTGTATGTACTATTAGCGATTGTACTATTTTTGAAGAAGAGATCAATCGAATGAGGTTTGATCAAGTTGTTTTTAAAAATGTAACCTTCATGGATGTTACATTTACGAATATTGAACTTACCGATGTTATATTTGAAAAGTGTGACTTATCAAATACAGACTTTAGTGGTGCTGCTATTCATAGAGTAGAGTTTATAGAATCAAAATTACTAGGTCTTAACCTTACAGAGGCAACTTTGGGGAATGTGCTATTTGACAACTGTTTTGCAAACTTAAGTTCCTTCGGATATGCTTCTTTAAAAAATGTGCAATTTGAAAAGTGTTCCCTACGAAATGGGGATTTCTTTGAATGTAAATTCAACAAAATTAATTTTACTGATTGTGATTTAGTTGAAGCCAATTTCACGAATACTCCATTAGATGGAATTGATCTTAGTAGTTGTAAGATTGATCAATTAAGTCTTTCACCAGGAGATTTAAAGGGATGCGTAGTTTCAACTGAACAAGCAATTGCTTTTGCAAGGCTTTTAGGTTTAGTAATTAAGGAATAATAGTAGGTAGTTCTTGAGTACTTTGAGAGCTGCCTTTTTTATTTTGAAAATATAGTAAGGTTGACATGAAACCAAATGGTTCTATATAATATTAAAAGTGAAACCATTTGGTTTTATATTTAAAAGAAAGAAGGTATTGAAATGCCAACTGTACAAGATATAAAACAAACTATAACATTTAATGCGCCTATCCAAAAAGTATGGGACAAAGTATCAACTTCAGAAGGAATTGCTGCTTGGTTTATGCCAAATGATTTTGAGGCAAAAGTAGGTCACGAGTTTCATTTGCAATCTCCGTTTGGTCCGTCACCTTGTAAAGTATTAGAAATTGAACCACCTAATCGTTTATCATTCACTTGGGATACAGATGGATGGATTGTTGAATTCATTTTAAAAGATTTAGGGGATAAGACTGAGTTTACGCTAATCCATAGTGGTTGGAGAGACTCTGAAGAAATTGTTGGAAAGGCCAACGAAAAAGCTTCTGTTATACGTGATCGTATGAACCAAGGTTGGACAAGCATTATTGAAAATCTTGGTAAGGCAGTGGAGGCTTAGGTGTCCCAGCCTGCGCATAAGCATGATGTTTTCCAAGCAATTGCAGACCCTACTCGTAGAGAAGTATTAAAATTATTAGCAGAAAAAGAGCTGCCTATTTCTGAGATTACCTCACATTTCCCAATGAGCCGAACAGCGATTGCAAAGCATTTGAATATTCTTTCAGAGGCTGAACTAGTTAGCGGGCGAAAGGTTGGAAGAGAGAAAAGATACAGGCTACACCCTGAATCCTTTTCCGAGTTAAAGGATTGGTTGTCCTATTTCGAACAATACTGTTCGAATAAACTTTCAATGCTTAAGCATCTTGTGGAGGAAGAAGATGATAGTAAGCTTAAAATTGTGAAGAAAAAAGATTAAGAAAATAGTGTCAGTTGCAGGGCCGATATATATTGGTCCTTTTTTCTTTACCTATAATTTGAATAAAACGTTTCAATTAATTAAAAACTAAATAAATGATAGTAGATCCCCTCGTGTAGAAGGGGCTTATTTATTATATCGTTGTGAAGGTATTTACATCGAGGATTACTAATTGGAGCTGGTAATGGTGAGTATTGAATTAATCATTCTTTTGATTTTAATAATACTGAATGCTTTCTTTGCTGCATCAGAGATTGCCCTAATCTCTTTAAATGATAATAAAGTAAAATTGATGGCGGATAGTGGAGATAAAAAAGCACAAATGCTCTATAACCTTCTGGATGAACCTAGCCGGTTTTTAGCTACGATTCAAATTGGGATCACTCTTGCAGGGTTTCTAGCGAGTGCGTTTGCAGCGGGTAGCTTTGCGGGGGAGTTAACAGAACTCCTTATTGCACTTGGTGTACCCATTCCTATACGAATACTTGATACGCTTTCGGTGTTTATTGTGACTCTTATTTTATCTTATTTTACATTAGTACTAGGAGAGCTCGTTCCAAAACGCCTAGCTTTACAAAAAGCAGAAGCTATATCAATGTTTGCAGTTGCTCCATTAACTTATCTTTCAAAAATTGTTTCACCATTTGTAAAGCTATTAACTTTTTCAACGAATATAATTGTCCGTCTATTTGGAGTAGACCCTAATGCGGAGGATGAAAATGTAACAGAAGAGGAAATTCGTATGATGGTGGATGTCGGAAAAGAGAGAGGGACAATACAGGAAGCCGAGAAAATAATGATTAATAATATTTTCGAATTTGATAACAAAACGGTTTCTGACATCATGACACATCGGACAAACATTGTCGCCATTCCCATACAATATACGCTCAAGGAAACGACTAGGTTAGTTTTAGATGAGAGATACACCAGGTTTCCAGTTTATGAAGAGAACATAGATAACATTATCGGTGTTTTGCATTCCAAGGATTTAATTCAATTTATCGAGAACTGTGAGGAAGAGCGATTTAATATTAGAGAGCTTTTAAGGGACCCCTATTTTGTTCTTGAATCGAAACAAATCGACGACCTTTTAAAAGAAATGCAGGAATTCAATATTCACATGGCTATTGCAGTTGATGAATATGGAGGCACAGATGGTATTATTACAATAGAAGATATTATTGAGGAAATCGTAGGTAATATTTTCGACGAATATGATGAAAATGAAGAGGATAAAAATGAAATCGTTGAGCTTGGTAATGGCCAATATCTAATAGCAGGAAGTGCCAACCTATATACAGTTGAAGAAATAGTGAAAATGGACTTGCCAACAGATGAATTCGACACAATAAGTGGCTTTGTGATTGGTCAAATCGGCTATATTCCTTCGGCTCATGATTTACCTATAGTTGAATATCAAAACATCATTTTTTCAATTGAAGAAATGAGTGATAAACGTATAATGAAAGTTAAGATAACGGTTAAGGAAAATGAAGTAAATAACTAAAACAAGCAAAAACGTAGAATCTTCGTTTTTGCTTAGTTTTTGTCTAATTCGACAATTCGTTCGTTTCTCTAAAAAAGATCGCTCTAGATGGCCTATATACTAGTAAGATTAAAGCTAAGCTAACAACCATGTTAAGTACTGAGGCGATGATAATAGTATATCGTAGTTCTAGAATCTCTCCAGTAAAACCAATTAACAAGATAAATGCAATTTGAAGGAAACTTTGGAATGTCCCAAACACACTTAAGATCCGCCCCATCATATCGGTTGGTACGTTATTTTGAACAAACGTCATGAAACCAGTGTTATAGAAAGCATTAAAGTAACCTAGTATGATAAAACCAACTGCGACAGATGTGAAAGAGAACGAAAAAGCGTAAATAAGATACCCAATAGCAACCATTAAATAACCAATTCCGATTAACTGCTGGATGGAGAGTCTCTTTGAAAAAACTGACACAGTCAAAGCGCCTATTATATGGCCTATTCCTGTAATACTTATTAAATACCCAAATTCTGCTTCTGATAGCCCAAGTACCTTTTGGGTGAAGACAACCTCCTGAGCATCCATCCCTAAAGCAATGACCATTATAAACTGGGCAATCGCATAGATCATTACAATATACTTACTGTCTTTACTAAAGACTAGAACATGTCGCCAATCCTGTTTAAGATTAGTGAGGCTTAAAACATTTCCTTGTGAAATACTATTGTTCTTTTCTAGATTTGGTAAGAGTAATAAGATGATTGCTGAAATAATAAATGTAACTGAATTAATCCAGATAGCAACTTTCGCAGAGCTAATAATTAATAAAATACCAGCAATCGCGGGACCCATTAAAAACGCACCGGATGTTACTAAACTACGAAATGAATTAAATTTCTTCCGCTGCTCCTGAGGGATTAGTTTGGTAATATAGGTCATTGATGTAGGCTCAAAAAATGCTTTTGCGATAGAAAGAAAAAATAGACAAGCATAGATAAGCCATATGGATGTTAAAAAAGGTATAACGGCTACTAAAAGTGCACGAAATATGTCTGATGCAATCATTAGATTTCGCTTGTTCATTCGATCAATGACGCTCCCTGACCAAAATTTAGTCAGTATGGAAGCAATTGGCCCCATGATCCATAAGCCGGCTACCGCCGCAGCAGAATTGGTGATTTGCAAGACCAGGATATTAATAGCAACAAGGTAAATGAAATCACCAAAGGTTGATGTTCCTATTCCGAATAAAAGTAGTAATGAATTCTTTTTTGATGTCTTACTCAACCAAACAACTCCCTTGTTTCATGGCTTCCTTTAAAATGAGTGAACTAAGCTCGTGATCATCTATCACATATGGAAGTTCCTCTGGTTCGACCCATATTCTTGAAGTTGCTTCATTTTCTCGTTTAAAAGAAAGACACTCAGTTATATCCATTCGATAAAATAATTGATAGCCAATGAGAGGATACTTCCCCCCTGAATCAAAATGTGGGTTTTCTTCATGACTTACTTCAATCATTCCTATGTATTTGTGAGTCCCTTTAACATAGCCCTCTTCATATACTTCTCGATGGAGAGCGGCTTCAGGTGTTTCATTGTCTTCTATATGGCCACCTGGGGTGTTAAAGCCTCTTCCTTTTATATGTACAAGTAATATTTTGTCTTTATAAAAGCAATATCCATGGACACTTGTCACTTTCTCAAGAGGAGGAAGTTCTGTAGAAGGATACCATGTTAGCTTTATATAGTGCTCATCCCAATTCACATAGATTGTCTTTGTCATAGGATTCATCCTTTTCAAATAAACTTATGACTTGATTATACCAAATTATGGAGAGTGAATAGGGGGTTTTTTCATGAAAGAAGGTTACCTGAGAGAGTAGGTAACCTTCAAGCTCAACTTAATCTAACATTAAGTCTCTAATATTTTGGAGAGTTCTCTCTTCAATCTTACAGCCTTCTATTAAAAATCCCTCAACTGAACCAAATTGTTTCAACATATAGTCATGTGTATCGTGTAAATAATCTGCTTTCACAATAAGTACTGGTTTAATTCTCTCTCGTGGAATTTGAAATAAACTCATCCATCTTATAAATCTTTCAATCTTTTTCATTCTTGGTTCAATTAAGTCATTAGAACGTAAATACTCCTGCATGACTGTTTCAAATGAAACACCACACGTCAATTGAATCAAAGCTGAAAGGAGTCCTGTACGATCTTTACCTCCTGTACAGTGAATCAAAGCTGGCAAATTACGAGATTGTGAGATAAGAGTTAGCGTTTGATTTATTTCTGCGACTCTTTCAGTAGCCATGCTTTGATAAAATTCCTTTATTAAAACTTCAAAGTCAAGATCTTTTGATTTGCCGGTTAAAAACTTAAAGAATTCAACTTTTGAAAAATCCTGGCTATCATGGTAGATCGGGATGTGGGTTTGTTGTAAATCTTGAGTATGTGGGACTCGATCTGGCTTTGATTTTCTTTCATTTTCAGTACGAAGATCAATGATTAATCTTAAGTTATGTGATTCCAATGTAGTGAGGTCTTTTCGTGTTAATCGGGATAATTCATCTGATCTGTAAAGTACGCCAGATTTCATGTACCGACCATCTGTTGTTTTTAACCCGCCGATGTCTCGAAAATTATATAACTTATCAAATTTAGTTGTAGTAGTTTTCATATTATATCCTTTCACTATGTGTAATGCATCTCCACAAATTGTTTATTTAGTAAATAATCTTTTTTCATTATTCACCCCACCTTTCTGATAGATTAGCCTCATGGCACGTTACTATTATACATGGGAGATTTTGTTAGTAAAAGGAAATGGTTTTGTAGGTTACTGGACAGAACAGGCCTTAGACATCTTAGACATGTATTTAGCGTATTTAGACATGTATTTTGTTAGAGTGGACATGTATCTTGTCAAAGTTCAAATGTATTTTATTGAAACGGACATGTAAATCACTAAACTAGACACGTATTACCATTTTATTGGAAAAGTTCATCGGAAAACTAGTAGAGACACAAAAAAACTGGCACGAGTTATCACCAGTGCCAGCTTTTACCCTATATATGCTTATCGTCTAGCTAATGTTTCAGTTAAAACCGGTACGATTTGCTTTTTACGTGATACAACACCTTTTAATAAGGCTGTGTTGTTATCTAGTTTAACGTTGTATGCTTCTTCAACAGCATCAGCCTGCTTACCAAGTGCAAGACCTACTGAATCATTATTTAGGATATCAGTAACTACAAAGAAGAATAAATCTAAGTTTTTAGCTGCGATAACCGCATTTAGTGCATCTTCAATCTCACCTTGACGAGCAAGAACTTCTTTTGTATCAACTGCATTTACTTGTGCGATTTCCACTTTATAGCTACCCATTTGGAACTCTTTTGCATCAAGAGTAATTAATTGAGCAATTGTTTTATCGCTTAAGTCTGCACCAGCTTTTAGCATATCAAGACCATAACTATCTGCATCTACACCAGCAATCTCAGCTAGTTCACGAGCTGCAGCGACGTCTTGCTCAGTGCATGTAGGTGATTTGAAAAGTAACGAGTCAGAAATGATTGCAGAAAGCATTAAACCTGCAATGTTCTTTTCAATTGCTACACCATTTTCTTTATATAGTTTATTCAAGATTGTTGCTGTACAACCAACTGGTTCACAACGATAGTATAAAGGATCACTCGTCTCAAAGTTAGCGATACGATGGTGATCTATTACTTCTAATACCGTCACTTCTTCAATGCCATCTGCACTTTGTTGACGCTCGTTGTGGTCAACTAAGATAACTTTTTTAGCTTCAGTTGCAACAGAGCTAATTAAACGAGGAGCTTCTGCTTTGAATGTATCTAAAGCAAATTGAGTTTCCCCATTAACTTCTCCTAATCTAACTGGCTCAACATCCATGCCA
The DNA here is from genome assembly GCA_014960805.1 of Cytobacillus suaedae. Taxonomy (GTDB): domain Bacteria; phylum Bacillota; class Bacilli; order Bacillales; family Bacillaceae_L; genus Bacillus_BV; species Bacillus_BV suaedae. The sequence goes on from CP063163.1 coordinate 1,732,240, forward strand.
AGTTTCGTTTTTAAATCTGCATAGGCAATCGCAGAACAAATTGTGTCAGTATCAGGGTTCTTATGACCGAAAATAAGTACTTTTTCCATACTCAATCTCCTTTATATATGTAGTTTGTTTGTTATAAGTTTACCATATGTTAGTCGATTAAAAAATGAAAGACCACTAATTAGAATATCACAAAATACGTATGTCGTAATCTTCATTTTTTTGCTTTTTTATAAAAAGAGTAAAATCAACTGGAAAAAGAATGGTATAATATACGGAAATTGCGAAACCGGAAGTGAATAGTATGATTCGAAAAGCAGTAGGGGCAATAATTTATCAAGAAGATGAAATTCTACTTGTACATAAGGTGAAAATGAGCGAGGCAAAATCAGGTCCAGAACACATAGTAGGAGAATGGGATTTCCCGAAAGGTGGAGTCAAACCGTCTGATGTTAATCTTGAAGAAGCACTACTCCGTGAATTATATGAAGAAACCGGTTCAAAGGATTATCAAGTCATAAGGCAGTTTGACCAGAAAGTTTGCTTTGAATTTTCTCAGGATATAAAAGAAAAGATTGGCTATGATTCACAGGAAACAACAATGTTTTATGTTGAATTTCAAGGAGACCGAGTATCGTTACAACCTATTGATGATGAAATTAGTCAGGTCAAATTTGTTAAGAGAGACCAGGTCTTAGATGAACTAAGTTATGATGAGACAAAAGAGTATTATAAATTGGTGGTGAACAAAAAATGTTACTCCTAGTTAGTGTGCTCTTTATTACAATTTTGTTTCTATTAATCTTTCTGTTCAATAAAGTGAGAAAGCTAGAAATACTACTTGAACAGCAGCAGGTAGAACATAATGAAATGTTCGTTTTATTAAAACAAATCAAGGAGGAGAACCGATGAAAAAATCCATATTGTATGTTGGATTAGTGATTATACTCCTTAGTTGGGTTGGCAATTATCTCTATTTTTCTATGAATCAACTAGATAAACCAGTTATGCTCAAACACTATTACCAAAAACATATTGAAGAGGAAACGTTATTTGAATTACATTACTTGATTAATCGTAATCAAGTGGTAGATATTTCAACTATTCATATTCCTGGATTAGATTATGTTCAAATCATTGATGAAGGCCATCAATACAATACATATCGACATCATGAATTAAAAACAGTTTTTGTTAAAATTGACAAACACGTACTTGAGGACAAAATCAAGGACGGATTCGTCATAAATGAAGTTGAGGCGTTCCTAACAAATGGGGAACGAGTTATATATGATATTGGAGAAATCACCCTTGGTGAGTGGAAGCGAGGTCCATTTGAATTTCGTGCTGCAGGTGGTTCATCAGATGGCAGCTCCTTCGACTTTGTGGCTGCAGAAGAAGATCTAACTCTTCATTCGTACGAAGTACCATATCTTGAAAGATTATCAAATGGGTTAACATTGTTTGTAAATCATGAGCAAGCTTCCCTTACGCCCATTGCTATAGAGATGAGAAATGGGCATCATCTGCCAGATGATAATCCATCAGAGAAGTTAAAGGATGTTACGGTTGACAAATTAGATCAAAACATCTTTCCACTTGAACTAAAAACAGGGGATTTCTTAAATGTAGAGCACCATTTTTCTTTTACTAACATAGATCCAAATCGACACCATTATTACTATTTTGAAGTTGAATTTAATGGAGAAACAAAGAATGGAAGTTCCTTTATCCATGGTACGGTTCTTCATTATAATCCGTATTTTAGTGAGTACGATATAAAGCAGATAATAAAAGAGGAAAGGGGGAAATAAGGTGAATAGTGGTTATAATAGGCTACTTTGGGGATTTCTACTTGTTATACTCGATCTTCGAATCATGAGCTTTGATGTGTTAATCGATGCAGTTGGTTACTTTATTGTTGTTTCGGGTTTGAATATCTTAAGTGCACAATCAGAATCTTTCAAGAAAGCACAAGTTCTTGGTGTAATTCTCGGCATCCTTTCTATTCCCTCGACGATTGATTTTGCAGCGACATTTCCATTAGAACAGGGGATTTTACCGACCAACCTTTTCATAGGTTCATTGTTTTTCTCTAGCTTTCTTGGCTTTTTACACATTGTTCTCGCATTTTATATTTTTAGAGGAATGAGGGAGATGGCTATACAAGCCAATCTTCATGGTACGCCAGAGCGAGTACAAGGAAGAGCGCGTTTTTATATTTTTACGTCCATTATTATTCTTGCAATCATGCCGATTTTCTTGAATTTGAATGATGAAGCAGGTATATATGTACTTGTTGCTGTTGCCATTGTATCTTTTATTGTTGAATTATTTTTTATCCTACTTATCAGGGAATTTAGGAATACCTTTCGAAAATTGGAGAAGGTAACAATTAGTCCAAAAGATGAGGCTTAGTAGCTTCATCTTTTTTCGTTCCAAATAGTGCAATGGTTCTAATTCTTATGTTAGTCCTCACGTATTACCGCTTAAAAGAGTATACTGCAACATAACATTCTTTTAAGGGTGGTAAATTCTTTATGAGATGGAGAAATTATGGGTTATGGGCTTCAATCGCCTCTCTTTTATATATGTTTTTACGGGACATGGGATTACAAATTGACTTAACGCACTGGGAAACGTATGTTAATGGTATTTTAGGAATCCTTGTAGCACTTGGTATTATTTCAAATCCAGAGGCAAGTAAAGGGTACTTTCCTATCAAAAAAAATGTAACTGGTCAAACGGGTCAACAGATGGCACAAAATGTACAAAATCAATTTGTTCAAAATGAAATGACCAACAAAAATCAGCAAATGCCTACCAATGAACCTAGCATTCAAAATTCTGCTTCATATGGAATACCTATGACTTCTGAAAACAATGGTGGAGTAAATACAGCAAACCAACAACCTCAAGTACAAACCAATGCAACAGCTCAACAAGGCCAGATGCAACAAAACCCAATGAACCAGCAAGGTCAGATCCAACAAAACCCAATAAACCAACAAGGCCAAATGCAACAAACAATAAACCAAATAGACCAAATGCAACCCAATAATATGAACCAACAGGAAAATATGCAGCAAACTCAAACAAATCCTCAGACAAATAATCAACCTAGAGAAGAAGTTAAAGCACCGCCAATTGAACAAATAGGTGCTGAGCATAACGAGAGATGGTAAATACAGAAGGTAGTTAGCTTAAAACTAACTACCTTTTTTACGATTGTTATTAAAAGTATTTAAAACAAAATTGGAGATATTCTTTAATTCTTGATAGAATAGTAGAGAATATAGTTTTACTGGAGGACCTATCATGTCTGCTATTGATAACTTAGTTACAGAATATAACGATGTACTTATAAATATATATCAGTTTAACGAAGATTTACAAAATGACGAAGAGGTTGCTGCTTTCTTAAGTCAGTTTAAGCACTGGTATTACATTCCAGATTTAAATATGTTTGGACCAAGTAAATACATTGGCTATAAAAACATGAACTCGATTGTTTTTAATCAAGGAATACAAAAGTCTGAGGTTGAGACTGGTAAAGTTCTAAAAGAATGGTTTTACCCTCTTGAACCGAATACGAATGAGGATTTAGTTTTACGTACAGAATTAGCTAGTTTATTAGAACAAGCTGATAAAAAATTGCGTGCAAATGCCATCATTCACGTCCCAAAAAGTGTATTATTTTTAATGCTCGAGCCTAAATCAGTAGGATAAGTTTGTACTAATTATAGAAATATTTAAAAAACGGTATTTTGACTTTTTTTATGTTACAATAGCTTCACTTGAATATAAAACCCGCTTTTGCGGTAGAGGTTATTAGCTACCCTCTCAAAAAAACTAAGAGGAAACAGTACTCTTTTTGGTGTACTGTTTTCTTTATTTGGAGGAAAGAAAGATGAGAATTTTATTTTATTTATTGTCAATTGTTGCTGCTAACGTAGTAACAGCAAAATTTGCCCCAATGCAGGTAGGTGTTTTCTTAGTACCAATGGGAACATTCTTAATTGGTGCAACTTTTATTTTCAGGGATCTAGTTCAAAATAAATATGGGCGAAAAAAGACCTATATGTTAATTGGATTAGCTCTACTTATGTCAGCACTTGTTTCTAACTTCTTAGGTGACACACTACTGATTGTTGTTGCATCAGCCTTAGCATTTTTAGTCGCAGAAACAACGGATACTGAAATATATACAAGATTAAAATTACCAATGGCCTGGAGAGTGTTTTATAGCGGTTTTGTTGGTGGTTTCCTAGATTCAGTGATTTTTGTTGTGATAGGATTAAGCCCAATCGGGGCAGGATTCCTAACATGGGAAATGGTCATTTTTGCAATCCTAGGTCAAGTAATCTTTAAAACGATCATTCAAGCAATTGGTGCACTTGTGTTAAATCAAATTCACACAAAGTTTGATAAACAAGAACCACTAATTAGCTAACTAGAAAATCCTCCGATTTCGGGGGATTTTTTTTGTGAAGTGAAACTTATCTCACTGCATTTGCGTAAATAACATATCAAGTAAAGGAAGGGATTATCATGTTCTTAGAAAACAAGCGTCCAAAACTCAACTTAAAAACAACACCGTTAGAATACTTATTAAACGGCATTTCCTTATGTTTAATCATTTTGTGTGCAACTTATTTACTATCTGAATGGAGCAGTTTACCCAATCAAGTGCCAATGCATTTTAATGGAGTTGGAAAGGCTGACGGATGGGGAAGTAAATGGACAGTTTGGATACTCCTTCTAATCGGAAGTCTATTGTGGGTAGGGATGTTAATCTTATCGCACTATCCACACGTATTTAATTTTCTAATAGAAATTACAGACGAAAACGCTGAGTTTCAATATAAAAATGCTCGATTAATGTTAACTATAGTTAATACAATTATCATCGTAGATTTTGCATATAGCAGTTATCAAATTGTTCAAGTAGCGAAAGGGCTTTCGAATGGATTAGGCACATGGAGTATGTTAATATTTATACTGATTCTATTGGGAACGATTTTTATCTTTATGTTTCGATCTCTACGAACAAAATAAAAAGCTTGAGAATTTAACACTCAAGCTTTTAATATGACTATTCTTCTATTAAATGTTGCCCAGTACCAATACTCTCAATCTTAAATTCCATCTCATTTGTTTGTTGAATTAAGAAGAATAATTGATTGTCGCCAGTCGTTAAAGAGCCCTTATATCCGTTCTCTAGTTCAACGTTAAATGTAGCTTTGTATTCAACCTGGTATTCACTTCTACCCACCTCTATTAATTCTCTCACTTCAATTTTCTTAATACCTTCCTTTAAAGAATCCACATTAAAAATAGATGGATCAATCAATTGTTCTTTAGAATGGGCAGAATCATCTAGTAAGTAGTTAAAGAATATAAAGGTTGGATTTATATTAAACGGAATATCCAAATCTAAATAAGGCTCTTTGTCAATTCTCCAACCTACTTTTCCAACATATTTCATTTCCACGATGTACATTACTTTCTGTTCTGTTTCGGCTACAGGAACAATAACACGATAGAATCTTCTATTTTTCTCAGTCTTAACATATTCTGTGTTGGCCTTTTCCCATTGAAGTAATGACCCACCGTCTGCTTCTATTTGTGCCATTTTACCTTTATATTCTACAATTCCTGAGTCCACAATAAACTGTTCAGCTGCTTTATGTGTTAAGGTACGTTTTAAGTATTTCATTAATTCTTTTTTTGTATCGATATCAGAAGCTAAATAACGGTAATACTTGTCTTTATACATAAATGATTTGTACTCACCTTCTGTATAATTTCCTCCTGATTGCACATAGGACATTGTTTCAGCAAGCTTACTAGTTAGGGAAATCACTAACTTCGAAGAAATTGCTTTTTTTACACCTATTACTGAGACTGTTTTATTTTCATTAACATGCACAGCCTGGGTGCCTTGAGAAAATGGTGTTACTAATAATCCGATTGTTAGTCCTGTAATCATAAGCTTTTTTATATTCATTGTTTTTTCCTCCAAATGGTTGATGAATTATTTATAATGTGATTTTATAAAAAAGGGAAAGGTTAAAAGTTACAAAAAGTTTAAGAAAAGGTAGAAGTTTAATTACAGTTAATTTAGAAGATGAATAAGCTATGAGTAGTTTCATTGAAGGTTCAACATAGGAGCTTTTAAAGCAAGTTTATGTAATTTACAGTCAGGATAGGGTATAGTTAAGAAATAGATTAAGGATGAGAGGAACGAGAAAATGATTGTTAATAACGAACAAGATATAAAAGCATTAAAGGAAATCGGAAAAATTGTTGCGACCATTCGTGATGAGATGATTCAAATGACAAAGCCCGGCATCACAACAAAAGAGTTGGATGAACATGCTAAAATACTATTTGAAAAATTTGATGCGATTTCAGGTCCAAAGGGAGAATATAACTTCCCGGGTTACACATGTATTAGTGTAAATGAGGAGATTGCACACGGAATTCCTGGTTCTCGCGTGATAAAAGATGGAGATCTAGTAAATATCGACGTTTCAGGCTCTAAAAATGGATATTTTGCCGATACTGGACTTTCATTTGTTGTAGGTAATGGAGATGAAGTTCTAACTAAAATCTGTAAAGTTGCTAAAGAGGCTTTTGAGGCTGGTCTGTTAAAATGTAAAGCAGGTTCTAAACTTAATGGGATTGGGAAAGCTGTTCATAATGTAGCCAAAAAGAATGGGTTAACTGTGATTAAGGATTTAACAGGTCACGGTGTTGGGAGAGCCCTTCATGAACCGCCAAGCCATGTATTAAATTACTTCGACCCATGGGACAATGAACTGCTTCAAGACGGAATGGTTATTGCATTTGAACCATTTATTTCTACAAATTCTGAGCATATTACTCAACTAAGTGACGGCTGGACATATGTTCCTAAGGAGAGTAGTTTTGTAGCACAGATTGAACATACGATTATCATCACAAAGGATGAACCGATCATTATTACTTTGTAATAGGCAGTTGGGAAAATGATAAGAACAGAAAATCCTAAGGTTTTCTGTTCTTTTTTATTTCCTTTTTCTTGTTAAAATAAGGTGCGAAAACTGCATGTAAAAGTATATCTGCACAAAAGTGTGTAAACATGGCTATTTCAATTCCATATTTCCAAAACAAATAGCCGAAAATAATACCAGGGATAAAATTTAGGGTTATAGTTCTTCCAATCACTAGTGGAGATTTTCCAAACAAACCAATCGCTGCAGGTAAATGTAATAATCCAAAAAGTAAAGCAGCAACAATAATCCCAATCCAATAAGCTGACGTTTCAAATCCCAATCTAGTTGATAAGAAGACAATAAGAGACATAAAGAAAAGACGGGTGATGATTTCTTCAGATAATCCTCCGTAAAAAGAAGCGGTGATTGCTTGTTTTCTAGAAGGTATTTTCACTTTTGATGAATCTATGTTTTTCATAAATAGTAAATCTAATCTAACGATGAACAATACTGTTAAAATGGCGATTACTACACTCCAAAATAGCGTAGAAGGGAGTGGATAAGGAATGGGGGTTCCTTCGAGTAGAAAATTAATTATTGGCCAATCAAGTCCTACTATTGGAGCAATCTTTACACCGAAAAATGCTGCTATCCCGATTAATATCCCAGTTTGAAAAAAGCTAATTAGCTTTAATATAGGAAGTGGTGGAATTTTCTTTGTTGGATAATTCCTTCTATCTTCATCAATTTTCTCCTTCATCATGGAAAATTGATAAGGGAGTACGGCAAATGCTCCGATTAAACCTAATCCTAAAAAAAGTATAAACTCTGTCATCATTAATCACCTTTCGTATCATAGTTGTTTTAACCACAGATAATACGAATAGATGTATTAAAAAGTTCAGTAGGTATTAAAAAAACAAAGAACTCTGTTTAAAAAAACAGAGTTCTTATATCAAACTAAAATATATTTAGTTAAATTACATCCAAGATGCGCCAACGATGATCAACAAGATGAATAGCACTACGATAAGTGCGAATCCACCACCATAACCAACTCCACTCATCAAAATAACACCTCCATATGTGTTACTTACTATATACTATGGAGTGAAGGGTTGTTTCGTAAGGGATAAACGCCCAGTTTTTTCATGAATATGATTTATTACAATAATATTAGTTATGCAACGTAAAAGAGCCCTGTTCTAACTAAGAACAGGGCTCTTGCTATATCAACTAATTAAATTTAGTTAAATTACATCCAAGATGCGCCAACGATGATCAACAAGATGAATAGCACTACGATAAGTGCGAATCCACCACCATAACCAACTCCACTCATCAAAATAACACCTCCATTTGTGTTACTTACTATATACTATGGAGTGAAGGGTTGTTTCGTAAGGGTTAAATGCCCAGTTTTTCTTGAAAATGATTTATCGCAATAATATTAACCATACAACGTGAAAGAACCCTGTTCATAACTTAAGAACAGGGCTCTTGCTATATCGAACTAATTTTATTTAGTTAAATTACATCCAAGATGCGCCAACAATGATTAACAAGATGAATAGCACAACGATTAGTGCGAATCCACCGCCATAACCAACTCCACTCATTAGAATAACACCTCCATCTGTGTTACTTACTATATACTATGGAGAGAAGGGTTGTTTCGTAAGGGATAAATGCCCAGTTTTTCTTGAAAATGATTTATCGCAATAATATTAGCCATACAACGTAAAAGAACCCTGTTCTTAACTTAAGAACAGGGCTCTTGCTATATGAACTAATTAATTTTAGTTAAATTACATCCAAGATGCGCCAATAATGATTAACAAGATGAATAGCACAACGATTAGTGGGAATCCACCGCCATAACCAACTCCACTCATTAGAATAACACCTCCATTTGTGTTACTTACTATATATTATGGAATGAAGGGTTGTTTCGTAAGGGATAAACGCCCAGTTCCTTTGGAATATAGTTTATTAGAATAATACTAAACATAAAGGAGCCCTATTCTTAGTTGAAATTAGGGCTCCTGCTCTATCGAACTAATTAAATTTTAGTTAAATTTACATCCAAGATGCGCCAACAATGATTAACAAGATGAATAGCACAACGATTAGTGCGAATCCACCGCTATAACCAACTCCACTCTTCAGAATAACACCTCCATATGTGTTATTTACTATATAATATGGAGAAAGCCTGAGTTTTGTAAGGGATAGATGCCTATATTTCTAGAATAATATCTCAAATTTTGCCCATAATGGAAACCTAGGGGCGAATTAATGCCATAAGACAAAATATGTTGTAATAAATATGTATTATATAGGCACTTTTCGAAAAGCTTATTGCTTTAAGAGTGGATTGGAGCGGAAGGCACTTGACTCCTGCGGGAAGTAGAGGAAAGGTCGAGACCCCACAGGCGCTTGCGCCGAGGAGGCTCGACTTCCTCCCCGCGGAAAGCAAGTGCCTGTAGCGCAAAGGAACGGTCAGGGTTCGATGTGAAAACAAGATTTTTTAGGAAAAGAGCCATTATATATGAAAAATGTCCCTTACTATTTTAGAAAGTTGGGCTACTATTGAAGGAAAAAAAGAGAAGTAAACTTACACTCATTTCTATTTTTAGTTGTATATATATTTGCCTATCATTGATAACCATCCTTTTAATTGATTCCTTTAGTTTCTATCCAAATGGTTATCATTCCACACTAAGTGACGATGTATTAATTGTGACGGAAACCAACTTTATAGGAATGGAAAAGGAGCAGCATTTGTTTCGTATAACCGATGATAATGTTAAATCGTTATGGTTATTGCAGTATAAAGTGTATGAAATCCGAAATGCTTGGGTCATTACTCTTTTATTTTTTGCTTTTTTACTTACATTTCCTGTATCTGGCATAGTGGGTAGATATATAACTTATTTAAATCCATTTACACGTTTAATTAGACCTCAGTGGGTACGATTTTATGTTATTATTTCTTTGGGGATTGTTGCAGTTAATATAGTGGAATATCCGCAATTGCTCAGAGAGATGGAAGATCTGATCCGTTCTCTTTCTTAAAATGTACCCAAATTATATAAAGGGTAGTGGTCATATGGAGGACAGGTGGAAGGCTGTTGATGAGGATTTACGTAAAATTAAAATCACTTCAACGAAAAATAATGAACTTGTTACAATCGGACAGTTTAGTCAAAACCTAGAATGTATTGGGGTAGGTACAGATGCAGCAGTATTCAAGCTGCGCCATGAACCAACTTTAGCTTTTAAGGTGTATGCAGAAGATAAATTAAGTAAGTTGGAAACAGAGTTTCTAGTGTATCAGAAGTTGGGGAAATCAGAATGGTTTCCAGCTTTATTCGGTAGAGGCCATAATTATCTAGTTATAAGCTATGAAGAGGGCATGACTTTATATGATTGTCTTCGCACTGGTTCCCATATCCCTAAACAAGTGTTAATGGATGTTGAGGAAGCAAGAAATGAATGCTTAAGAAAAGGATTAAATCCAAGGGACATTCATTTAAAAAACATTTTACTTCAAAAAGGAAGAGCAAAGCTCCTTGACGTTTCAGAATATATGTATCCCGGAAACGATTATCGATGGAATTATTTAAAACAAGGGTATGAAGAGTACTATGGTTTAATTGACGGAAAAAAGATTCCATTATGGATCATTGAATCAGTTCGCTTATTATACCAACAGTCAGCAGACCAATCTTTTGATTTTAAAGAATTCACTACAAAACTAGTCAATAAATTTAAGAACTTTTTAAGTGTTAAGTAAGTCCCCTGTGTGCTTTGCTCGCAGGGTTATTTTTAATGCAAAATATCTGGAGGGGAACTGGTCGTATTGTTCACCACTGAATAAGTGAGTTCGTGTTTCTCGTTAACCGAAGCAAAGAAAACATCATTTCGACTCAGATCATGTTTTGAAAGCTCACCTAGAACCCAAGACTCATCCAATCCTAATTGAGTTAAAATGTTAGTATATATTTTTCCCTCGACAATGATGGGATAGGAGACACCTACTTTACTTTTATAAATATTAAGATCTTCTAAGGTAGGGGTTAATTTAGTGGTTTTTTTCAATACGGTTAGTTTACCATTAGCCTCAATGATCCCAAGATCGACTTCACTTAGATCAAAAACATCTTTTTCACGTAACATCTGTAAAATATTATCTAAAGAATAACGAATCTTCTTCATTGCTCCCATTATGAATTCCCCATTGCGTATCACGATGGTTGGTTCAAAGGTTATTAGCCTTCCAAACCAACGTCTTTTAATCGACCAGCTCGTAAACATACGCTGTAAGAGTGCAACGCCCAAAACAGCAAAGGCTGTGTGTAAATGTTCAATCTTTGGATCCGCAATATCAGCACCAACGATCGAGCCTAAGGTCAAAATGATAAGAAAGTCAAAGACAGGTAGTTCCCCGATAGAACGCTTTCCCATAATTAATGTTGAAAACAAAAGTAATGGAAAAATGGTGAAGATTCGACCATAAATAATTATTATTTCTTTCATGGTTTCTGCCATTTCCTTTCCTCCTATATTGTTCTTGGCTTGTAGTTAATAACATCAGAGGAGTATATCTTGATGATACATTTCCCACCTGAAGTAAAGGCGCGAATTAATATAGGCTGATTATAAGTATTTTTAAATTGAAAATCAGGCCCATACCAGCTGACAGTTGCATCTCTCCCAGGAGGAACATAGGGAACTTGCTTACTATGGGAGTATCTCTGTACAATATCTAATCCAGCAAAATCAACGGAGTTAAAGAGTGTTGAAGAAACCTGACAAATCCCACCACCGATTCCTTCAGATAACTCACCCTTAATAATGATGGGGGCAGGAAGATATCCTTTTTCTTCGGTTCTTTTTCCGACTACCTCATTAAAAGAAAACGTTTCTCCAGGAAAAACAACATGGTTATTTATTGCTTGAGTAGCTAGTGCAATATTGTGAGAGCGCTCCCTATTACGTGTTTTATAATAGGTCATATATTGTCCTATCTGCTTTGTATGTATTGAGACAAGCAATTCACTGTCTACCCTAGGGTAAATTGTGGAAGTTGGGATCTCTACCTTTAAAGGACCTTCATTGAAAAAATAGTCATAAAACGTACTTCTGAATTTATCATGATTCAATCTATAGCCAACTTTTTCTTGCAATAATTCACCGTATTTACCAAACCTTGCATTTGTTGGTTTTTCATATACAAGAGACTCTAAGTCACTAATGAATTGGTTATACTTAGACTCATCTAAAACTGGCACAGTTAAGAGTGGTATGGAAAATTCTCCTCTGTTTACTACAGAGACGGTTTCGTCTTTATGGGTAAGAATCAAATTTGCCTGTGGATTGATGGGTTGTAAAAAAACGGACATAAGTGCAAAAACACTCAGCAATTTCATAAAAGTAATCAGCCTCCTGTTCTTAGTATGAGGAGAGGATAGCCTTTTAATGTCGCTGTATTTTATTTCCAGTACTTTTTATTTATCGAAATCCAAAGTTTGTACAAAAATAGTACTAACAAAAAAGAATGAGGTTTTACTAATGGTAAATAAAATCGGCAAGTCACTCTTAATTGTGTGTATATTGTTTAGTTTCAAAACGTTAGAAACTGGTGCAGTCGAGATACAGGACATGGATAATCCAATTAGTTTCACGGTTGAGGTTTTGCCGTGGGAACTCGTCAATAAGATCATCCCATATAAATCTGTATTTACGATTCTTGATGTTGAAACAGGAATGCAATTTCAAGTTCAGCGGAGAGCGGGTAGAAGTCATGCTGATGTGCAGCCACTTACCAGGAAAGATACAAAAATCATGAAAGAGATTTATAGTGGAAAGTGGAGCTGGAAAAGAAGAGCGATTTTCGTAGTAAAGGATGATAATTTATTAGCCGCTTCTATGCATGGTATGCCTCATGGTGCTGGTGCTATACAAAATGGATTTCCAGGACACTTTTGTGTTCATTTTATCGATAGCACTACACACCGCTCTAGACTTGCGAATAGAGCTCATAAATTAATGATCTTAAAAGCAGCTGGCCAACTAGAGGAATATGTACTTCGTGCTAATCCATACGAGCTCATTCATATTTTCTCAGAAGGGATTGTTCAAAGGGATAAGAGGATATTAGCTTTGACTGTTCCAAGAAAAAGTGTGGATAAGCTGTTCAAAGATACTACAGATATAGAGCAAATAAAGGTGAATATTGATCAAGAATTGTCGAAAGAAGAACTTTCAAATCTGTCCTTTTTGAAAGTCCCAGTTGAGATGAAAATGTATGTTAGTGGGGAAGGGAAAGTGACCTTACAGACAGAAATTCAATTAGAAAGAGAAAGTACCACTGGCCCATGGACAATAAATGGTGAAGATATCTATCGAAAGTTGGTAGTAAATGAAGAGACTGATATATAACAAGCAAAAACGCTCGGGAAAATTCCCGAGCGCTTAGTTTTTAATAAGAGGCTTTTCTTCCATTTGTAACATGATACTGACCTGAACCTGAAGTGCCATGAAACATAAAGATTAATACTGGCACCAAGAAACAGGCAATTAATATTAAGAGAATGGCAAGCGTTGATGAAAAGGGCGTAATCTCCTTATGAACTTTCTCAGTGTTTTCATTAGTAAATGCTTCAAATTCAGGATTCCCAATTACATTTGACACCTCTAAAAACTCGCTGTTATCTAAATCGTAATAATAAATTTCGGTTTTATTAAATTTAAAAATGGAGTCACGAACCTGCTGATACTCCACCAATGCAGCTATGATCGTTGATTCATAGGTTTCTGTTTCAGTTTCATCTTCGGGTGTGTCTCGATTATCTTTTGTAACAACCTTAAAGACTTCACCTTTAAGTGAAATGGAGTCTACAATCGTAACGGAGTTTTCGTCATAATATGAGCTTGCAGAATCTAACCGTTCCTCCAATGCTTTTGTAAAAGAAGATGAACCTTCACTAGCAAAGATAAAGCTAGGGTAAACCATTAACAGTAATAAAGATAATAGCAACAATCTTACTTTTTTCAATTAAATCCCCTCTTTCTATAGTTAGATCATTGAGTAGATACTGAGATGTTTGTACTTATATTCACTATGTATATAGTTGTTCAATAATTAAAATAACATATTTTGGTAACTATATGTATAATTTTGTAAAAAATTCACATTTTATCCACAAATATAAATAATAATTGTCCCCTATCTATTCTATGAAGGGGACAATCAATTTAGAAATTTAATTCCTTTATACGTTATTTTAATTTCTTCCCACCAAATCGAAATGCAATTATTTCGATAAAAAGGATGGTAAGGGATGCACTGCTGTTGACAAGGTATTCGATCAAACTGAACAAATCCTAACTTTTCCAACTCAAATATATGAAACATGATTTCTTTTATTTTCATTGGTTGAGACTTTTCCTGAAGACCATATGTTTCAATTGATGGCATCCAGTTTGTGATTTGTTGTTTTATATATATGTCTTTTAGAATGGCTACGCTAATATGGTTCAAATAATTTCACCTCAATTTTTAATAATGTTAGTACTATACTATTCGAATAATTGAATGTTTTATAGAGAGTTGTCTCATTTATTAAGTGCCCATTTTAGCTATAAAATTGAAACCATCCCTATTTGATGAACGTACTAAAGGATAAGAAGATAGGAGGAGAGTTAACATGGGAATCCTAAGAAAGCGTAAAGATAAGAGGATACATAAAAAAATAAGTGGAAGTTATACTTTTTGGGATGGATTATTAGATATTCTTTTCTTTATTCCTGAGCTAATGATTCTCCCTATTCGTATAGTGTGGTTTATCATTAGAATAGTAGGAAGGTCATTTAGTCATTTTTCTGATATCACGTAAAAAAGAACTTCCTTCATTTTCAGGATAAATAATCATATACTAATAAGAAAAATTAATTAGAGAGGCGTAGAGATGGATCTTAAGCACATACAAAAGCAATTAGAAAATCGAACTAGGAAGATATTAGGAAGTGAAAACTTCGCACAGTTTTCTGTTTTGCTACCCTTGCTTGAAAAAGATGGAGAAACCCACATTCTATTTGAAGTACGTTCTCAAAACTTGAGAAGACAGCCTGGAGAAATTTGTTTTCCAGGCGGCAGAATTGATCCAGATGACCCAAATGAGCGTTATACAGCTATTCGTGAGACAACTGAGGAGTTGGGGGTTTTGGAATCTTCTATTGAACACGTATGGCCACTTGATTATATGGTTACGGCTTTTGGAACAATCATTTATCCTTATGTTGGTTTTATAACTGAGCCTGAGCGAATAATTCCTAACCCTTCTGAAGTGGCAGAGGTTTTCACCGTTCCACTATCGTACTTTCAAAAAACAAAGCCTGATTGTTTTAAGATAAATTTCAACCTTCAACCTGAACCAAACTTTCCTTTTGAATTAATTGAAGGTGGAAAGGATTACAATTGGGCTGCGCGCAAGGTCGATGAGTACTTTTATCAATTTGAGGGCAGGGTTATATGGGGACTCACCGCGCGGATTCTTACACACTTTCTAGAACTTGTAAATCAAAAAGAGTAGAAGGGGAGGGTGAAATGAATAACAGGGGTAAGGATAAAATCATAGTTTGGAGTGCTATGATTTTTTTGTTTTTTATGGTCATTTCCTCTGTATTCAGTCTATATTTTTTTGGAATACTAGGGGTCTTACACCTGACCGGAGTTCACTATGATTCAATGGTTTCGATCCTGTTTTTTGTTCTTCTCTATGTTGGTATAAGCATACTTACAGATGTTTTCTCAAAATTAGCAAAGTACATGCTCTCCGAGAAAGTTACAGGAGTAAGAATCATTTTTTGTAGAATGATGGTTGACTTTATTTTCGCATGGCTTGCAATCCATCTTTCAGATGAATTATTGAGTGGAACTAATGTAAGCTTGAACGCTGAACTAATTTTAGCTATTGTGCTTGCGATAGCGGAGGAAGCTTTTCGAATGCCAACACAAGTTAAGTATAAGCTCTCCCGTCAACCTAAATAATTCTCATTCATTCAATATTCTATTGTGGTTTGACCAACTAAACCATAATAGAATATTGAATGATATATACGTTAATTTTAGGTAAGGTTTGTATATTATTAAGCAGTTTGTCGGATACTACTTTATTAGATTCTTCTGCAGAAGGGATGGAAGCATGTTTTCATTACGTGGGGATGCACATAAATTTTATCTTCGACTAATAAAAACATTAAAGAACGGGGAATCGTTTAGTAGTATTAAGGGGTTAGCAGAGATTGAGGAGATTCAACAGCATTACCAATCAATCAATAGTGAAACGTTAAAACTAATTTACTATCGAATGATTAAAGAAAAAAACGGAACAGGTATCGTTCCGATCTTTGTAACCGCTGTACCATGGTTTTTGTTTCTGTTTTCAAAGCAGCTACAGGAATTTCTATTTAAAGAGGGAAGTACATTATGGATTATTTTTGGGATCATTTATTTCTCGACACTAAGTGTTAGTGTAGTTGTTCATTTTCGTGAAAAAGCCTGGGCAGCTTTCCACATTGAGATTATTCAAGACATATTAAAAGAAAGAAATGAAACACTCTCTTCAAACACATAAGAGTAAAAAGCTTACTAATTGGGGTAAGCTTTTTTTACTGTAGGAAGAGCTACTATTTCATGGTAAAATTAAGTTTATTCCCTACATAATTGTTAGACATAAAGAGTAGTAGATTGTAAAAACATAAAAGGTGTTGGTTATATGTTTAATAAAGTCATCAAAACCCAAGATGAATTAAGTGGATTTTTTGGTGAACCTAGTGATTTAGTAAAAAGTAAGGTCATTGATTATTTAGACCATCATTGCCTTGATTTTATTTCACGTTCACCTTTTTTAGTTATATCGACCTCTGACAATTATGGGAAATGTGATGTGTCTCCCCGAGGAGACCACCCTGGATTTATAAAGATTATTGACGAGAAGAGGTTTTTAATACCGGAGAGACCTGGAAATAAAAGAATGGATTCTTTGTATAATATTATATCTAATCCACATGCAGGATTGCTCTTTGTTATCCCTGGATTACAAGAGACTTTACGTATTAATGGAAAAGCAAGTTTAATTCAGGATGAGGACCTATTAGAAGAAATGGCGGTCAATGGTAGAAAACCTTTAATTGCTATTGCAATCGAGGTAGAGGAATGTTTTATTCATTGTGCAAAAGCATTCAAACGGTCTGGACTATGGCAACCTAGCACTTGGCCTCCTGCAGAAAGTCTTCCTTCAGCAGCGAAAATCCTATCTGCTCATGCCAAAACAACGAATTTAACGGTTGAAGAAGTGGAAGAACGATTAAAAGAAAGCTATTCCCAAAGGCTTTATTAAGATTCGCCTAGGAAAACCTAGGCGATATGTTTTTTACTTTTTCTCGTCTAGCACGTTTTGTTTTTCCGCTTTTACATCTGTATAAGCAGCGAACTCAACCATTTCGCTGCTAATTCTGTTTCCTTTTTTAGCATTATTATTACGCTGAGCATTAGCGTTTCCACGTTTTGTTCTACCCATATTATCATCTCCATTTTATAGTATCATTGGTAGTATAGGTTTTATAAAAGGTTTTATGTAATCCTTACCCGAAAATATGAATTGGTACAAATTTTCAAAAAAAGATTAATAAAGAAAATGAAAGGTTTTTATTCGAGGAGTGATTTGCATGTCGATGAGTCAATATTTTTACGGAATTGTTCCGATACACGATTCAATAAATGACGAAAATAGAGAAGTTATATTAAAGGATTTTCCTGTACCTACGTTTACGATGAGTACTGAAGGGTTTACATTAGATACTCAATCACATGGTGAGAATGTAGATAGGGTGACCTTTCTTTTAAATGAATTTTCAGTTGAACGTACCCAAGGTGCTAGCCCAAAGCCCTTTTTAAAAATGAAATTATCTAATCACTTAGGGACGTATAGTGCAAAAATGTGGGACAATAATGGTGCGGTTGACCGATATACACCTATCCTTGAAAGCAACAGTGTTTTTGAGATTTCTGGAAAAGTTGAGGAGTTTAAAGGATTTAAATCAATAACAATTAATGAGATGAATCCTTGTGAAAATGAGGTGGATCCATTTAGCCTTATTGCTTGCACTCAGCAGTCTTTAGAGGATTTTACGGTTGAATTGCATCATTATTTAAATGAACTTGAGGAACCTTACCGAACGATAAGCCTCGCTGCAATGAAGCGTTTTTGGACAGAATTTAGCATACGTCCTGCTGCAATGGGGCATCATCACGCTTATTTAGGGGGACTTTTAAAGCATACGGTTGGTTTGATGAGATTAGCAAGATACATTTTAGTTCATGAGAACGATCATTATAAGGCAGTTCTTAAACTGATTAATCAAGTTGAGAAGGTGTACAAGCAGGAGCTGTGGAAGGACCTCAATTCTGATTCACCAGGGGGCAATCCACGTAATTTAGTTTGGAAGGATTCAATTGATCATTTGTATACAATGTTTTATGGAATGGCCAAGAATCGAGATGAAAAAGTTGATTATTCATTACTTATGTGTGCGATTTTTTATCATGATCTTGGTAAGCTAATGGAATATCATCATGCTGGAAAGGGTACAAGCGAATTTGCATTCTTATATCCAACAGCTGATCAATCTTCATTAGCAAACCGTAAGCCTACTGGCATTACAATGGATGATTTAGGAGTATTAGTGGGTCACATTCCTTATGGTGTTATGTTAGTTGCCAAAATCATTGAGACAGAGAATTGCGTAATGACTCTAGAGGACATTCATCGGCTACAGCATGCCATTTTGTGTCATCACGGAAAGCTCGAATGGGGTGCAAATATCGCACCGAAAACAGTGGAAGGCTTCTTAATTCATATTGTTGATTATTTAGATTCTAGGTATGAACGAACGGAAGAAGTTAAATAAATAAGTAAAAAGGCAGCAGAATGGATCTGCTGCCTTCTTTTTTATGTTATCTTCCGTACCCGTAGCCGTGATGGTGATGATGGTGTCCATGATGCCCGTGGTGGTGGTGACCGTGATGATGGTGATGACCATGGTGGTGATGACCATGCCCATAACCATATCCAGGATAGCCATAACCATGACCATAGCCATAGCCATATCCAGGTGATCCGTAGCCATATCCGTAACCAGGATATCCAAATCCTCCGTAGCCAGAGCCAGCTAATCCACTACCTAAAGCTCCTAATCCAAGGCCAAGTAATCCTGCTCCTACCGGTCCAAAGCGCTCATCATTTTGATTATTCATTGGTGTGCTATAGAATTGTTGATTCATTTTCTTTTCTCCTCCTGAGATTTCATAATAAATAAAGAAATATACATAGTAGCCTATGTAATATGAGGCTTATGTGCATGGGTCAAATGCCTGTTTTTATGGAAAAAAGTAAAACCGTGAAGGACTAAAGGAGAAAATATAATAAAATCCCATCCAAAAAAGGATGGGATTCTACTTATTCCTAGGATTTATTTATTTCTTAAGCCCAAGCAGCTCCAACGATGATTAGAAGGATAAATAGCACTACGATTAGTGCGAAACCTCCAACACCAGTTCCAACTCCAGCTACAGGTGCTCCATAACCATACCCACATCCATGATACATATGCATAGATATATTCACTCCTTAATAGTTTTTTAAATCAGTTTCATTTTTGTCACTCATATTTACACATATGCTGTTCCGATAACGATTAGCAAAATGAACAACACAACGATTAATGCAAATCCGCTGCCATAACCAACTCCACTCATTTCGTAACACCTCCATATGTGTTATACAATTATAGACTATGGAGGAGGGGGTTGTTTGGTTTGGGCGATAGTCTATTTTTCTAAAAATGATGAATCCGCCGTTACGGACCTGGGGTTTTTGCATACTCCTAATTACATTGACTAATTATTTAGTGTAAAAACTCATGCAAATAATGGAAATGTAGGTTAAAATACATGAGGAACTATAGATTCATATTATCATTGAAACATTGTTGGAGGAGAACCTTAAGTGTCGGTTACTTTAAAAAAAGATTACAAGAGAGAATTGGGAAGAGTGTATTGACTTAAGAGTAAGTGTAGAACAACAAAAATTTGTTGCATCTAACCTTTTTTCAATTGCAGAAGCCCAGTTCTTACCCAATTTTGAAGCTTTAGCAATATATCATGAAGACATGATGGTTGGATTTACAATGTACGGTCTTGATCCAGATGACAATAATTATTGGATTTATCGTCTGATGATTGATGAGAAACAGCAAGGCAAAGGTTATGGAAAACATGCAATAAAAGAAGTGCTTGCTAACCTAATGAAAAAGCCTGACTGTCAACTGATCATGGTAGGGTATCATCAGGAAAACATGCCAGTTCATCACTTATATAAATCTGTAGGTTTCGTGGATAAGGGAATTGCTCCTTGGGGTGAACAACTAGCAGGATATGAAGTGAAATAGAACGCTCTGTTTTGCCGAAATGAGTTTTATAATTTGGCCATAGATCGATCCTTTCCGCTGCAGGCACTTGCTTTCCGCGGGGCACCATGCTGAATAAGGCATGTTTTCGGGCTTCAACTCATTCAAGAGTGTAATCGAAGTCTGAATAAGGCATGTTTTCGGACTTCAACTCCAACAAGCGCGTAATCGAAGTCTGAAAGAAGCATGTTTTCGGACTTCAACTCATACAAGCGAGGAATTGAAGTCTGAATAATCATGTTTTCGGACTTCAACTCGAACAAGCGCGTAATCGAAGTCTGAATTAGGCATGTTTTCGGACTTCAACTCGAACAAGCGCGTAATCGAAGTCTAAATTAGGCATGTTTTCGGACTTCAACTCATACAAGTGAGGAATCGAAGTCTGAAAGGGGCATGAATTCAGACTTCAACTAAAACGAACAGCGAATTGAAGTCTGAATAAGACACTACTCACTTAATTCACTTTTTCATTGGGCTCTCTTAGCTTAGGGTCTCATCCTTCCCACAAATTCCTCAGGAGTCAAGTGCCTTCCGCTACAATCCACTCTTAATTTACTATATTTTAAGCAACATTCTCTACGAAAAGAGTTAAACAGAAAAGGCCACGTTCATTGGCCTTTTTACATTACATAACATCTTCATTTTTATGCTTGTTTACCTAGGATTAACATCACTATAAATTAAGTAGTGTAGAGAGCTTCTCATTTCTCTCACTTTGCTCTATGTCTGTAGCTAAGTCATATTTCTTGAGAAGGTGAAAGATTTCATTTAGTGTTTCCTGGGTTCTAGTAGTAGATAAATAAGTTTCAGTTGTTTCATATAATGATTGTGGTAAAAAGGCTTTCTGGCTTTCAAGTTTTTTAAGTACGTCTTCTAACGAGTGGTCAATGTTACAAGTAGACATGATTTTCCTCCTAATGCTTTTTACTAACCATATCATATTAAGTAGCGATTTTCACAGGTTAGAAAACGATTAACATTTTCGCACACAAAAATAGGGCCATCCACATACCGTTCTGGTTAGTCCCGCAACGAGGCGATTAGATAGAGGTGGATGACCCTTGTTACTATTCTATGGCTATAATTAAAAAGTTATACATTCACACTTTTAAGAAATGTAATTAAATCTTTTTTTACTTCATTCCAAAGATGTTCATCGGTTGCGAATTGTGCTGTTAATGTAGATATGAATTGTTTAAAAGCTTCCTCATAATTAGGTGACTCTTTAGCTGGGACTTCTTCCTTTAGTGTAGAAACGAGATCTTGTACGTAAGGTGCTCTTGGTCCCCATTTTCCAATTTCCTTACCGTCTTTATCAAGTAATATGATAATTGGAATAGATCTTGCTGTTCCATTTGTTAAGTACTGGTCCATCAATTCTAAATTTTCATCTCTGTTTAAATAGCGGGTTTCAATGAATCCTTCATTTGCAAGCCTTAAGAAAATTGGGAGATTCACCATCGCATCACCACACCAATCAGCTGTTAGTATTACAGCTTTTAACTGCCTTGTTTGAAGTGTATGTAAGAAATCAAGTTCCTCTTTATTGATCTGAACTTGAACATGATTATATACATTTAATAAATTTTCCTGATGTACGTTCATGCTTGAAATATAGGTATGGGCATTTAATCCTTTCTCAAACCATGAGTGTAAATTCTTCATTTCTTTTCCTCCTTATGGTAACCTCTGATTGTATCCCTTTTTTATCTAGAATTACATATAAAATAGCGTAAAATGATAATAACTTCTACTATTTTGTCTTCAAACGTGAGAAAATAGTAGGTATCTTTGAAAATATAGAGCAAACAACGGCTTCAGACAGAAAGGTGCTAATATGCTGAAAGATTTAAATTATACTTTACCCTATACAACATTTGATCGAGAAGAGTGGGCGAGCTTTGACACAACTTCTACGACAGCGCTTACAGAAACGGAAGTTAAGGACTTACAAGGAATTAATCGACAAATATCAATGGATGAAGTTACACACATTTATCGCCCATTGACACGTCTATTACACTTATATTCACTAGCAACGAAGGATCGTTACCAAATAACCACTTCGTTTCTTAATAATCGTATAAAAAAAGTCCCATTTATTATCGGAATTGCTGGAAGTGTAGCAGTTGGCAAAAGTACAACCGCCCGTTTACTTCAACATTTACTCTCCACATTTCCTGAACATCCTAAAGTAGAACTAGTTACTACGGACGGATTCCTTTATCCGAATCAAGTCCTTGAAGAGAGAGGAATCATGAATCGAAAGGGATTTCCTGAGAGTTATGATACAGGAAGGCTAATACAATTTTTAGCTGATTTAAAGACAGGTAAAAAAGAGGTAAAGGCACCTATCTATTCCCACTTAGAATACGATATTTTAAAAGGTGAGTTTCAACACGTTGTTGAACCAGATATTGTGATTGTTGAAGGAATCAATGTATTACAAGTTCAAACCAATAAGCCTAAAAAGTCACATTCACCGCTGTTTGTTTCTGATTTCTTTGATTTCTCAATCTACGTAGATGCAGATGAAGAGAATTTATTAGAATGGTACATTGATCGCTTCAAAATTTTACGAAATACAGCGTTTAGTAATCCTAAATCGTATTTTCATCGCCATGCTCATTTAACAGATGAAGAAGCTGTAAAATTTGCAACAGATATTTGGACAAATATTAACGGTAAGAATTTACGCCTAAATATCTTACCAACTCGTACTAGAGCAAATTTGATTCTAGAAAAAGGGACAAACCATTCAGTGTCCCGCATCAAATTAAGAACAATCTAACCCAACGTATTTTACAGAACCATATCTTGACTGGATATGGTTTTTTATATTGAAAAATTTTACAATTATAGATTAGTATATTATTAGAAAAGGAGTGATTACTATGTTTATCGTTAATGTAGAGGGTGCAGTTTTTAAGGGGGATAAATGGTTAATAATTAAACGTAGTGAAAAGGAAGAGCATGCTGGTGGAATGCTTTCCCTAGTAGGTGGGAAGGTAGATGTGGAAGGAAACTCTCAGGATATATTAGAGAGAACAGTTAAGCGGGAGATTCTTGAAGAAGTAGATATTGAAGTTAAAAATAAAGTAACGTATCTGCATAATACATCATTTGTAACAGATAATGGGGAGCATGTGATTAACATTGTATTCCTTTGTGAATATGCAAAAGGGGATGCGAAACCAAATTGCTCGGACGAGGTGTCAGACGTTTTATGGATGACCTATGATGAGGTAATGAATCATCCTGATATGCCAATTTGGCCAAAAGACAGTATAACTCATGCAGAGAACAGATTGAGAGAGCTAACATAAAAATGTTGGCTCTTTTTTTACACATAAATTACCTCTGGAAAATAAAGTATGATTAAAGAGATGAAGATGTTGTTTCATCTGTAGTGACAAAGGAGTGTCCGAAATGTATATACGAGTTGCTACACAGAAAGACCTTATTATCATAAGTAGTTATGAAAAGATAGTACAGGAAGAATCAACTGTAGGCTATTTAAAACATTACGATGACGTGCCGAATATTAAATCAAGCTTTGGAGGTAATAGTTATTATTTTGTTGCAATTCATCAGGGAAAATTACAAGGCTGGGTATTAGTTGGTGAAACTATTCATCCATTATTGAATGAACCAACAGGAATTATTTTAGAGCTTTATATTTTACCAACGAACAGAGGAAAGGGATATGGAAAAAGGTTGATGACGCATTCATTATCCTTCTTAAAACAAAGAGGTTTCAAAACAGCTCATTTAAACGTTTTTTCAGGAAACCCAGCTTATAATATGTACAAAGCCTTAGGTTTTTCGGATGTGTCAACTGCAATGGAAAAAAGACTAAATTAATTTATTAATCAATTAAAAAACCACCCCCATACCCAGAACATTCTTTTCGAAAGTTTTAACAGAAGCAAAAAAAGGGAAAACTCCTAGAAAAGAATGTTTTATGAGGTGGTTATATGAACATGCTACGTATTGATATTGATCAACTATTAGAAAACACTGCTTTTGACTATAAAGAAAAAGAGTATACTCCTGTTATTCGTAGAATTGACATTGATCAATTACTTGAGAGTGAAAGGGAAGTAGCTATAAAGAAAGCTATATCGTAGTTTGGTTCCAGTCTTTTATAATGTCTTTTACTTGCCTGCTATTATTGATATTAATGGCAAAATAGGTTATGTCTTTTACTTTCATTTCTCTAATTGGATGATGGCCAACATGATAAATATCAGCTAGAACAAATAAATCCATTACAGTAAAAGCAATTAAAAATACCATCTGCTTCCCATTTCCACTCCATGTTCCTCTTGTTCCAAGGACAACTGGTAACGGTTTTTCTTTAGTCCTTACATATTCGTACACCCATTCCTGCTCGGTCTGTGATTTATACATGATACACCGCTTTAACTGTCTACTTAGACATGTTTAAGTAATCGTCAACAGTGTTGTAAAAATCGTAAGTTTCTTCTTCTTGAATCTCTGGTAGTTCAGAAATTGACGTTTTCATTAGCTCATCTGCTTCCACTACATAATCTCCGTGTGCAGAAGGAGCTAAGGTTTCTTCCCATCTCCATGTACCACCAGTTAATGTAATATCTCCATCTATGGTTAAGGTAACTTCATGTGGTAGACCATCAATAACAATAATCCCATTCTGTTTGGTAGCTTTTAGTAGTTCCGAAATCTGCTGTAAAGGTAATTTCAAAAATGATTCCTCCTTGATAAGATATCTACCATTACAATTCCCAACTACAAATAAAATTATCTAGGTATAAGATTAGACAAGTTGTGTTAGGTGGTATTTGCTTGTATTTCAGTTTCTTCTAGTTTTCCTTTATTTAACTTCTTTTTAAAAATCCAACCTAGTACCAATAAGAGTAGAGGAAGTCCAACAGCAATGCTTAAACAAATGGTGACCCAAGTGTTTTCAATAAAATACATAGCCCTATGATGATCAAAAACAATCCAATACCCAAAACCACTTAGGATAAGGCAGGTAGGTATGATTACTGGCCGGTAATCTTTAAGGCCAATTATTTTCTGTAGAGCAACGGATGAACATAAAAGCGACATCATAATTTGTGTTAGAGCTGAGGTAGCAAATAATGCAATCATGAGCATTTCGTAGCGGTGGATAAATAGACCAATTTCTGCGCTTCTTGCCAATTGCATACAAGAAATAATATACTGCGCAACAACTTCGGGTGAGAGAACCCCAACCTCAAGGATTGGCCACATCAGGATAAAAAGGCCACTGTATACAATTGATGTAAATGTTGACATTTTCCAGGCCTTTTTTTCTTTTACTAGAGGAAGGATGATTGTTGCCATCATTGTAGCCATTGCCCAATCGGTATTATGATGCCTACTAGCCCAGGCTGTTTCTAAGAATCCAGATTGGAGTGTTGGTTGTAATTCCCTAATATCAAATTCACCTAGTGACCCCATCATTAAAAGGATGTTTAATAAAATAATTGAAAAGACACCAATTAACGCCATTCTTGCAATAACCTCTACTCCAAAATGGATTGCATAAGCACCTAGCAGGAAAGCGGCTAAAATAAAGAGAAAAATAGGGGCATCTGGTAAAAAATAATCTTTTAAGTGGTATATAAATGTTGCCATAATTGTGCCGTAAGCCCCTAGGAAAAATAGGAAGATAGAAAAAGCAATAAATTTTCCGAAATACTTACCAAGTAAGATACTGGATTGGTCTATTAAATCCCCATTTGGGTATCTCGTAATAATAAATACTACTAAATACATGATGATGGCACCTTGAATAATGGCAAAAAAAGTCGATATCCAAATGTCTCCTCCTACTTCTCTTGCCATTGCACCCTGTGTTAATCCTATACCTTTTGCATAAATCATATTAATAATTAACGCCATAAACATTCCATTCGTTATTTGAACCCTCATTATTCGATTATATTCTCCTTCTTACCCGAGTTCGTTTCTTCTATTAGTAATGAGCCATGCTTTACATGCGCATCAACACTTATATTGATTGTTACAGTCGGGAATACATTTTCCCATTTGTCTGCAAGTTGCTTCCACTCGTATGGGTATTCATTTTGAAAAACTTTACCTAGTTCCAAGACATCTGATTTATACTCTTTCTGCAGTTTCTCAATTGTTTGGTTTACATCAGTTTTTATTTCGTTTTCAATTTCCTGTTCTAACTGCTTAACCTCATCTCGATTACTGATACTAAAAGGACAACCAGCTTCAACAACACTTGCATAAGAAGTAATCTTTACTTGAAAGCTAATTGTATTATTCTTATATAGAGGATCGACGTCAAAGGTTTCATGTCTCAATTCCACGCTTATTTTTTTTTCACTATCACTTGGACAGGGAGCAGTTAGAACAACAGATTCTAACCGTTCCCTAAAGTAAAGCAACCCTTTTGTTTCTTTATCCTCGAGAATCCCTACCAACTTATCGTCTACAAATATTCCGGCGCCTGCTAACTCAATTTGTTTTATGGTTGGGCCTTTACCAGGTTCTTTATTCGAGATACCAGATTTTTTAAATTTAACCCTAGCTAATACAGGTTGACTACTTTCGTTTAGGTAAGCTGCTTGAAGGTCCATCATCTGGGTTCTTGGAGCAAAAGAAGAAAGGCTACTATAGCGAAATAATTTAAATAATGTTTCCCCAGGGATTACCTCAATACCAGTAATCGTTGAAACAACTTCTCCTGCATTTTCAGGTGAAACGACAACATAAGTTCTCATTCGCAGTTCAGGATTCCTTGTAAAGAAGTCAATGATTTCAGAAATTCCTTCCTTAGCAAGCTCTTCATTTATAACGATGATAAAGTTATGTGCCCAAAAAATTCTTCTTGAAGTAAAGCTAGAGAGGTTTCTGATGGCTTCAATTATAGTCTCACCTTCGGCTTCAACTGACCATATAGGCTCACCTGTCTGACCAGAAGGTGCCCCTGTTTGTCCTCTAGCATCTGCTGGACGAGCGATTTGAACAGTTACTTTTATCTTTCCCTCTTCAGAACCTTTATCTAAACCTACTGCCATCACCAGGGCAAGATCATTAATTTCACGTTTTCCAACACAACTAGTAAGAACGAGTAGAAAAAGTAACATCATAAACAAGATTCTAGCTTTTCTCATTCTTGATCATCATCCCCTCGTTTATTACTGTTCCTCTCAAAACGTGATAATTGATTTCCATTATCTTCAGAATCACCTGAAATTTTATTAGGTGGTTTAGGCATCTGGTTCTCGGCTTCACGATATGGGTCTCCATCAGCAAGTTGTGGTCTTTTATTCATTTTCCACCATGGGAATCGCAGAATAGCATCTTTTTGATCCGAAGGTTTGAAAGGACTAGCAGGAGCCAAATAGGATTCTCCAAATGAGCGCAGGGTCAATGCATGAATTGCTAATAAAGCAAACATTGTTGCAAATCCGAGTAAACCTAAGGTACCTGATGCTATGAGCAAAGGAAACCGAATCAATCGAATAGAAAAAGAAGCTGAATAATTAGGGATAACAAATGAGGAAATCCCCGTGATTGCTACAATAATTACCATAAATGGTGATACCACTCCTGCTTGGACTGCCGCTTGTCCTATAACCAAGGAACCAACAATACTCACCGCTTGACCTACTGGTTTTGGCATTCTTAAGCCGGCCTCTCGCATTAATTCAAAGGCAAGTTCCATAATTAATGCCTCTAATAAGACAGGAAATGGAACAATTTCTCGTCCTGATGCAATCGTAAGTGCAAGTGGGGTGGGAATCATTTCTTGATGAAAACTCACTAGCATGACATAAAAGGATGTTAACGTTAAGCTGATAATAAATGCAAAATAACGTACGACTCTAAAGAAGCTACCTGCCATATACTTGGTGTAGTAATCGTCACTTGCCTGTAAAAATTGCCAAAAGTAAGTAGGAACAATTAAAGCAAATGGTGTATTGTCTACAAAAATGACAACTCTTCCTTCTAGGAGAGCTGATGATACTTTATCCGGACGCTCTGTGTTCATGACGGTAGTAAAGGGTGAACGGGGAGTGTCTTCAATTAACTCCTCGATATAACCACTTTCTAAAATGCCATCTATTTTTATCCCTTGAAGTCTTTTTTTGACTTCCTCCACTAATCCATCTTTTACCGTCCCTTTAATGTATCCAATGTTAATATCTGTTTTTGTCCGTTCTCCTATTTGCATAGATTCAATTCGAAATAATGGATCGCGAATTCGCCTTCTAACTAGAGCTGTATTTGTTCGGATGTTTTCGGTGAAACCATCTCTTGGCCCACGGACAACTTGTTCAGTTTGGGGTTCGTCTACGCTTCTAGCATCCCAACCTTTTGTCTGGACATGGAATGCTTTACTACAGCCATCAATAAAAAAAATTGTGACCCCGGATAAAATCGCATCTATCGTCTTATCTACTTTTTGAATGACTTCAAACGATGAGTTAACAAGGATATGCTTAGTAATTAAGTCTTCTAGATTTTCTTCAGTGATACCTGTTCTCTGTAAAAGTTCATTTCCCTCATATTGAAGAGCATCTATCACTTTTTCTATTAACTGTGAATTAACAAGACCATCTGTATAATAACAGAGGCCACGAATATTTTTATGTTCGTGAAAAGTGATTTTTCTTTTAATTAAGTCAACACTATTCTCTAGAATGGAATGAATCAAAGATTCATTTTCATCAATGCTTGTAGAAAATGTTTTCTCTAGTAGGTTATCTTTTTCTACCATATTGCACCTCTTTACATTAACACTGTTATCTTTATCGCCATGAAAGGGAAGCTTTATTCGAAGTAGTAAGATAAGTCCAGCATATAGACGTATAACAATTACCGGATTGGTATAAAAAGATAAGAAGATAAGAAGGAGGAAGAGACGTTGAATTTATATCATACTTGGGTATATGAATATATTCTTAATGCGAGTTGGTTTGTGTGGAGCATTGTTATCGTTGTTCTTGGTTTTAATATTCTTTCACCTATTTTTATTTGGTCAATTATGAGTGGAAGGCCAATCTTAATTTCAAGTAAATTGAAAAAGGGGAATGGTGGAAAGAATGAAAAAACAACAGAGGAAAACTCATTTAATTGAATTTACCTCTGTGGTTTTGATTTGTATATAAACAATTATTGATAAGAGATAATACCACTTGTTTTTATTTGCTCTAAAAATGTTTTTATCGCTGCAGCCATTTCCTCATATTGAAAAAATAACGTAAAAGCATGTGAAGCACCAAGAATCTTTACGGCTTTAAAATAAGGTAAACTTTGGTTCAACTCGTCCAAAAAATTGCAAAAACTTTCACTTGCCCACTCATCCTCACTTGGTATAAACAATACAGGACACGTAATTGCTTTAAATAGATTTTCAAAATTAATATGATAGAAATCTTCCATAAACTCATCCATCACAATACGTGGCATTTTCCAACGAAACGTTCCTTCGTTTGTTTCAAAAACGTTTTGTTCAATTGTTGTGGAGATATATTCATTTAAAGGAAGCCCAGCATTTACAATATTCTGTTTTCCAGCATTGATTAACTCTTGTTTTGTTACGTAGTCTGAATATTGTTTTTGACTACGCTCATGTAATAGCTCTTGTATTTTTTCTTCTTTTTCTTGATTGTTAAGATCGAATACCCCTAAAGGACCAAACATGCTTTGAGGAGGTCCTTCACAAATAAACGATAAAACTCTAGAGCCGAGACTAGGAATAGCCTTTACAGCTACATCCACCCCTAATGAACTTCCGACAATATGTACTTGGTCAAGCCCTAGCTCATCAAAAAGTCCAAGTAAATCATCGACAAAATAATCCATTGTATATCCTCTCTCAGGCTTGTCACTATCACCATGTCCACGAAATTCAGGAATAACAATATTGTAATCATTCTCAAAATAAGGAAGTAACGCATTCCAAACGGTTGCATCACCATTACTATAATGAAGAAAAACAATCGTTTCAGTATGTATCTTTTCGGTTAACAACACATTTAAACGAACACCATTTGTTGTGACGAATCTTTGTTTTAACATATATCTCATCCTTTTTTATTTTATTCTACTATCATCATACAAAAACAAACCTGACAACAGTGTGTCAGGTTTGAAACTAAGATTGGTATTTTTTTATTGTAGTAGATAAGAGCTCTTTCATTTCATTACGAAGTGAAAGAGGTTTTATAATTTCTACTCCATCAACAAAGCGTAGTGCGAATGAAAGGTAATTTTTCGGCGCAATGGTTTGTAGGGCAACTATATAAAATTCATCATTCTTTTCGACAATTTCACTTGATATCATCTGGTTGTAGTCTTTAATAATGTAAAAGAGGGACTTTGAAACCTTAAGAATTACCTGTGTTTCTCCATCGCCATTATATAATGCTTGTGAAGAGTGCTTTTCTATTTTGAATTCTTGAGGTAGAGAAAAGTCTTCTTCTAGTACTTTTATGTATTTAATTCGATTAACTGCAAACATTCGCTCTTCTTTTCTTAATTCACAATAAGCAATTATATACCAGAGGCCATCTTCATAAATAAGGCCATATGGATGAACTTTACGCTCCGTTAACTCCTGCTTTTTTGGGTGGAAATAAGTAAGTATTAATTTTTTGTTTTGTTCAATTGATGTTGTAACAAGTTGGAACGGCTGCTGGTCAATTGCAGAAGGTTTTTGTTCCTTTATATTAAAGACAATACGTTTATGTAAATGCTGAAATGTAGAGGTAGTATCATCATCAAGTACATTTTTAATTTTTAAGAACGCAGTATTAATTGACCTTTGATGTCCAGGTATTTCCACTTGGTTAATGATTTGCTCAGATAATAATAGGGAAAATACCTCTTCCTTTGTGAACATAATCGGAGGGATAAAATAATGATCTGCAATCAAATAACCGCCTTCATTTCCTGGAAGGGCAATAACAGGAATACCCATTTCACTCAGAGCCTGGATATCGCGATAAATTGTTCGAGGTGTAACCTCGAAAAAGTTAGCTAATTCTGTTGCTGTGACTTTGTTTTGCTTCTTTAATTGTAAAACAATGGCCATTAAACGATCAATTTTACTCATACAATCCTCATAGATTAATAGTTTTATTCTGAGTATAAGGGAGTAAGTGGAGAAATAGCAACTTACCAGGTTATTCCCACAACAAACATTTTACCTCAACTCCATAATGGTCAGATACGATATTTTTGTTAACACCATTAAAAATGACCCTAGAATAATCCACCTTAAGATTTCTGTTTGTTAGTATTAGATCAATTCTTAGATTTTTTTTGTTTTCACTCCACCCTGCAATTTTCCCTTTTACTGTTATACCGTCGTCCTTTTCCTGAGCAAGTTCAAATGTGTCAACAAGGCCTTGTTTGAGCAAATATTCATAGCCCTCATCCTCTAAGTTAGCATCATTATTAAAATCTCCTAAAAGAAAAAAGTGCTCGTCCCAGTTTAGATTTTCTATTAGTTTGTCTCCTTGGTATTTAAATGGTTCAACCTTATCATGCCACCAACCCATGTGACAGGAATAAATAGAAATAGGCTTGCCATCGCAGTTAATTTTAGCCCCAACAATTTTACGAGTTTTTCCACTGTGCAAATCGTTATTCATTGATACAAAGAAGGAATCTTCTCCTATGACCGGATACTTTGTTAAAATTGCTAAACCCTCCTCATAATTTCCATATGCATAATGGGAAAGGTCCCAAACAATTGAATAATCTTCAATTCCCAATCGGATTAATTTCTGAAGAAGTACATAAGCATAATTACTTTTCTTTATTCTATCCGTCACAAACTCATCATTAATCAGTTGACTTACTTCTTGTAATGATATGACATCATACATTTTTTCTTTTATGACTTCAGCTAAGTAGTTTATTTTCTCAACTTGATTTTCCTCCTGCCAGGAATGACAGTTAAGTGTTAATAGATGCATCTTTATTCCCTCGCAATAATATTAGTATTGTGTATTTTAGCAGAATGATTTCTAATATAAAAGAGATACAAAGTTAATATCTATCATTCAATCTTAAGAAATTCTTAAGATTTTTTATTATTAATTGTTAAGATTTGCCGGTTAATATGAAAATATAGGAAGTTGATTGCTAGAAAGCAGGGTGGAAATGGATACATATTTTGTTTTAGTAGTAGATGATGAAAAGGAAATAAGAGATGCAATAGAGATTTATTTGAAAAATGAAGGGATTGTCGTGTTAAAGGCTAAAGATGGAATTGAAGCGCTGGAAATCTTAAATGAACACCAAGTTCATCTGATAATCTTAGACATTATGATGCCAAAACTAGACGGCATTTCCGCGACTTATAAGATTCGGGAAAAGAAAAATATCCCTATTATTATTTTAAGTGCTAAAAGTGAGGATACCGATAAAATATTGGGATTACAAGTAGGGGCAGATGACTATGTAACAAAGCCATTCAACCCTATGGAACTAGTAGCAAGGGTTAAGTCACAACTTAGACGGTATGTTTCCTTTGGGACGTATGAAGGAATGAATAAGGTTATCGATTTACATGGGTTAACATTAGACCAATCTGCCAAAGAAGTAGCCGTTCATGGGGAGACGATCAAACTCACACCAATAGAGTACAAAATTGTGGAGCTTCTAATGACAAATGCAGGTCGGGTATTTTCAATTAATGAAATCTATGAAAGAGTGTGGAAAGAACCAAACTTTAATGCTGAAAATACAGTAGCTGTACATATTCGAAAAATACGAGAAAAAATTGAGATTGATGCAAAAAATCCAAGATACTTAAAGGTGGTGTGGGGAATTGGGTATAAAATGGAAAAATAAAACCATCATCTTCCTTATTTCATTAATGTTTTTATTTGGTGTAAGCGGTTTGTTGTCCTTCTTACTATTCAGTAGTAATTATTTTCAAAAGGATTATTTCCATTCAGATGAATTTCAAAGAGATACTCATAATCTAGCGTGGTATATCACCATGTTTGAACTAAGTGACTTTACATTGGAAGAAGCAAAGGCTGCAATTACCGTAACAGATGAAGAAATTCATGAACATAGATACCGATACGGTGATCTTCCAGAACAAATTGCAAACATCAATTCTCAGTATGAACATCGCATTCAGGAGGCTTTATCCGCTAAAAACCAGGAAATAGCTGACGCACTTATCTTAGAAAGAGACACGAAAATAGAGGATATTACAAATAACTTTAAAAGTGATGAACATGTTCGTTCCAAAGTTAAAAAAGAAAAAGAAAAGGCAATAGACTTATATTTTAATGATAGAGAAAATTATCGATCAGATTTTGTCAGATACACTCAAGATTTTCAATATTATTTTAAAGAAACTGGGACAGAAAATGTATATACAAATATGACGATCCCAGAAAACGAATCACTTGAAGCTTATCTTACTAAACAAGATTCTATGTTTAAGACAAATTTTACGATAGCAAGAGAAAACTTAATTTACAATAATGTACCAGGTTATGAAGAATTATTACAAAGCGTTATACCATTAGAAATTGGACCGGTTGAGGGAGAGATAATTGTACCAAAATCCACATCAAGTAGAATTTACCAGAATTATGAGAGTTATAAATCTAAGCAAAGCTTTATAATTATCTACATCCTTATTAGTGTAATCGCACTTGGTCTAAGTATTTTCATAGTAAAAAAATCAAAAGCATTAAAAGTTGAAGCAGAAAGCTGGAAGTCATGGTATGACAAACTACCTATTGATTTAAAAGTCGTAATTATTATCTTAACTGCAATTGGGACATTTATATCTATTGTCTTATATATGGATATCTTCGTATTTGTACTTGACTATCCGTTGAGGTATATCGGGGAGCTTGTTTTCTATATGGCAAGTGGAACGGTATTTTTGGGAGTGACTATTATCCAAGGACTGGTTCTTGCTAAAGAAATAAAGGATTGGCAGAAAGTAAAGCAGCAATGGAAAAAGGGAATCACTTACAATGTTTGGTTAAAACTTAAAATACTGAGTAAGAAAGCTTTATATCGTGTAAACGAAGCCTTTTTAAATCGAAATACCGGAACCCAGCTTTTCATTGTATTAGGGATGGTATTTGGTTTAGGTGTAGCTGCTTTCATGGTATTTGTTCATCCGGTGTTTTTCCTAGTCTACTTAGTTCTTCTAGCACTAATCGGTATACCGATTGTAATAATATTGGTACGTCGAGTAGGAGAGTTTAATCGTATCTATGAAACAACAAATGAATTGGCAGCAGGAAAGATGGGCCAAAACCTTGATATTTCTGGAAAATCCATATTAACAAGTCTTGCGGAGAATATTAATGTGTTGAAACAAGGTGTAAAAGCATCACAAAATGCTCAAGCGAAAAGTGAACGCCTAAAAACAGAATTAATTACAAATGTTAGTCATGACCTAAGAACACCACTAACTTCGATCATTTCTTATGCCGAGCTGTTAAAAAAGGAAGATGTTTCAGAGGAAGATAGAAATGCTTATCTCGAAATTATCGATCGAAAGTCAAAGCGTTTGAAGCTATTAATAGATGACCTATTCGAAGTGTCAAAGATGGCAAGTGGAAATATAGAGCTTCATAAAAATAAGGTTGATCTTGTTCAGCTATTACAACAATCTCTAGCAGAGTATGATGATAAGATGAAAGAGTCTACCTTACTATTTCGATTTAATACACCAGAAAATCCAATCTATGCAACAGTAGATGGGCAAAAACTATGGCGCGTATTTGATAATCTAATAGGGAACATTATCAAGTATTCTTTAGACAATTCCCGGGTATATATTAGTATAGATGAGAAAGACGGCCAAGCCACAATTTCATTTAAGAACGTATCTAAGTATGAGCTAAGTGCCAATATTGATGAGCTTTTTGAAAGGTTCAAGCGTGGTGACGTATCAAGACACACCGAGGGTTCAGGACTTGGACTCGCAATCGCAAAATCAATTATTGATATGCACGAAGGAACACTAGAACTCGACATTGATGGTGATTTATTTAAAGTAACAATTGTACTTAATCAATAGGTAAATATACTGTTTCTATCTCTAAAAAATGTTGATGTGATATCTTTAACCTAGAGTGGATTGCAACGGAAGGCACTTGACTCCTGCTCAGAAGTTGAGGAATGGTCGAGACCCCGCAGACGGAACGTTGAGGAGGCTCGACTTCCTCCCCGATGGGAATTCGCCCTTGAAAAAGCCGGCAGTTTGGCTTTTTCATAATTCCACGCTGAAAGCAAGTGCCTGTAGTGGAAAGGAACGGACATTATTCAAAGACTAAACTATAATCTTTGAGAAAAGAGCTAAAATATTTTATAAGATGCATTATCTTCCTGTAATTTCACATAATACCATTAGAAAATTACAGGAGGTATATTTGATGAAAAGAGTCATTCAATTATTTGTTTTAGGCATTATCCTGTTTACCGCTTACGCTAATCCAACTTATGCTGCAATTACCGATGAACAACTAGATCAATATTTAACGGACATAGGTTGGACACGTGAAGAGCTTCAAGAGTACTTTGATTATTTTGAGTTATCTTTAGACCAATATGCAACCATCGAAGAACTACAAACCGAATTAGGAACACCCTTAACAGAAGAGAATTTTGCGCAATTATTAGCTACTTATAATATGACAGAAGCCGAAGTGAATGAACTATTTGCAAGCTTTGGTGATTCTGCCCAGGATTACTTGATTTATGAAGAACTAGATGCTTCTATTGACTTTTATTTGAATCATGATGAATACATGAAGGAAGCGGAAGGATACCTTGCTGATGTCGGACTTACAGAAGAAGAGGTTGATCAACTCTTTAATCATTTAATGGCATTGGACGAAACAGAGCTAGAGCAAAGAATGGAAGAGGTTGCTGCGAAATTAGAGCCATTTGCTACGCTTGATCCTGAGGCAGAACTTACCGAAGTACAAAAAAGTGAACTAGCTGCTGTTT
This sequence comes from Cytobacillus suaedae, assembly GCA_014960805.1. Classification (GTDB taxonomy): domain Bacteria; phylum Bacillota; class Bacilli; order Bacillales; family Bacillaceae_L; genus Bacillus_BV; species Bacillus_BV suaedae. The sequence goes on from CP063163.1 coordinate 1,768,743, forward strand.
GGACTGACATGATGAGTCTTATAGGCTTAAATCCAAACTATCATTTGTTAGATGCGAATGGTGTAGCTACACCCGTATCCTTTCAGGAATTATTAGGCATGAATGATTTAGGTGGAAGAAGCCTAGTATTAGAGCTATATGATTTAGAAGGAAATCTCCTATTAGATATGCAGTTATCGGATGAAATGCTTACTTCTGATTACCTTTTCCAAGCTGCTAACCAATTAGTAGAAGTTGGCGACCTTGCCGGTGAATTAACTATAGTTAAGCATGATACCATTCCAAAGACAGCATCACCTTATGTGATAAACATGCTTATTGGACTTTTAACCATAATAGTTGGATTCCTAGTCTTTCAAAAAACTCGTAAAAGAGAGCAATTTTAAGCTATGAGAAAGCTATCCATCATTCTTATTGGATGTGGGGTTATCTTTTTTTCCTGGAATTTATACTCCTATTTAGTAGGGTACACCGCTACTACTACAATTGAAGCTAGTAAAGTAACAAGACAAACAACAAAGCTCACGAAAGCTCAGTACCCGAAAAAGAATGTTGAACTATATGCGGATATACCTAGCATAGGCGAAAGTATAGGGAATTTGACTATTCCCAAGTTAAAACGATCTTTTCCAATCTATCAAGGTACAAGTAAGTCGGTATTAAAAAAGGGAGTAGGGCACTATACGAAAAGTGCCCTGCCAGGTGAAAATAATAATTCCGTTCTCTCAGGTCATCGTGACACTGTTTTCCGTGAGCTGAAGGATGTTAAAGTACATGACAAGCTTTTTGTTTCGACAGATGCTGGTGAATTTGAGTATGTAGTCAAAAAGATAAGAATTGTCGGTGCTAAAGATAAAACATCATTAATGCCTCGTCCACGAGGTACATTAACACTAACAACATGTTATCCTTTTAATTACATCGGTCGTGCACCAGAAAGATATGTCGTTATTGCGGAGTTAACCTCACAAACCACTCCTAACGGTCATTCTAAAAAGTTTATAACAAGGCCTTGATTACTTTTAGTAGTTGTACAATAAGTCCCTAAAAATAAAGGAAGTGAGAAAAAGCGAATTGCTTTTCTCCACTTCCTTTTTATGTTGCACTTTAAATATAAAAGTCGCTGAGTTGATTGGAGGGGAAGGCACTTGACTCCTGCTCAGAAGTAGAGGAAAGGTCGAGACCCCACAGACGGAACGTCGAGGAGTGGGTTTTTTCACGACAGTGAAAATAACCATCCTTCCCCCGCGGAAAGCAAGTGCCTGGACCGGAAATCAACGGGACAATATTACTATTATAATTCAACCCTTAATTAGCTTAAAGGTATTTAGATTTATAAACTATTTATAGTGTAAGCGTTTAAAATAAATTTTTTAAGACAAGGAAAAGTTATTCCCCCTGTACATATAGTGTTAATAGGATAAATTTTATCCAGTAAAGTGAAAAAGGGGGAAGAAAATGGGGACCTTATTAATTATTGTTAATATTGCCTTTATGATTTTATTACTTTCTGGTCTTTATTTTATGCAGAAAAAGCACGTATCTTTTTCTAAGAGAGTCTTTTTAGCTCTAGGCTTAGGGATTGTCTATGGTTTTGTCCTGCAACTAATTTATGGTGCTGGTTCAGAAGTGCTAAATGGATCTATTCAATGGTTCAATATTGTAGGTACAGGTTATATAAAATTCCTTCAAATGATCGTAATGCCACTCGTATTCATCTCAATTATTGCTGCTTTTACGAGAATGAAGCTTTCTAATAATATTGGTAAAATAAGTGGAATGATTCTAAGTATATTAGTTGGTACAACTGCTATCGCTGCTGCGGTTGCAATAACGGTGACATTAGCATTTGGCTTGGAGGCTGTTGAGATTCCACAAGGTGAAGCTGAAACGTCACGTGGAGAGCAAATGGAACAAAGAGCAGCAGATGTTACAACCCGAACGCTTCCTCAACAAATACTTGATTTTCTACCTGCGAATCCATTTTTAGATTTCACAGGTGCTAGACCAACTTCTACAATTGCAGTCGTGATTTTTGCAGCCATTATCGGGATTGCATTCTTAGGAGTACGGAGAAAGAACCCAGAGCATGCTCAAACTTTCTCTAAACTAGTAGATACCTTTTATAGTATTGTAATGAGAGTCGTCACACTCATCCTAAGGCTGACTCCATATGGCGTTCTTGCAATTATGACAAGAGTTACGGCAACTAGTGATTATGACGCAATCATGAAGTTAGGAAAGTTCGTCATTGCCTCATATGTAGCATTGTTAATTGTCTTCATTATCCATTTAATTCTTATTGCTATCTCAGGATTAAATCCAGTAACCTATGTTAAAAAAGCCATACCTGTATTAACATTTGCGTTTACATCCCGTACAAGTGCTGGTGCATTACCATTAAATATTAAGACTCAAACTAGAGACCTAGGTGTATCAGATGGTATTGCTAACTTCTCAGGATCTTTCGGACTTTCAATTGGCCAAAATGGTTGTGCAGGTGTTTATCCAGCTATGCTGGCTGTCATGATTGCACCTACCGTTGGGATTAACCCTCTAAACCCTGGTTTTCTAGCAACACTAATCCTTGTTGTTGCTATTAGCTCCTTTGGAGTAGCAGGTGTAGGGGGAGGAGCTACTTTTGCAGCGATACTCGTATTATCTGCAATGGATTTACCAATAGCACTAGCAGGATTATTAATCTCAGTAGAACCACTAATTGATATGGGACGTACAGCTGTTAATGTAAGTGGTAGTATGACAGCAGGTGTTCTAACAGGCAGGATGACAGGTGAACTTGATACATCGATTTATGATGATACAAAAGAGCAACTTGAAGCATAAATGTGAAAAACCACAGAGTTTTCTACTCATGTGGTTTTTTTAACTTGCTTTTCTTAGGAAATACTTAATCTTATCAACCATTACATAAGTAGGGTTAGGTTTACTGTTGATTAACAGTATTAGCTGGATGAGTACAATAGGAAGACAGGTTTTCTTGTAAGCAAGATATTTTGGTTCCCAGCAACAAGCAAATTTACTTTTGAACGCTTTTAACCCTTTAAACTTGTAGATTGAGTTCCCATGAAGATAAGCTAATCTTAAAAGTTTTTCAAAATGAAATGGCGAGCAGCTTGTACCTACATTTGCTAATGGTGCCATGCCTAAGCTACAAACTTGATAATGATTTTCTTTTGCCCAATTGAAGATGTGCACGAATAGGACATCCATTGTACCGTTAGGACTATCTGTCGTTTTTCTCATCAAATCAATACTAATTGAGTTTTTATAATCTGTTGCTAAAGTAGCAAAGGCAACGATAGTACCTTGTCCATCACATAAAGTGGCTAGTGGAAACCGAGAAACATATTCTTCCGTAAATGAAACGACGGAGAAGCCTTTTTCCTTATTATCACCAAGCCATGAATCTGAAATTGTTTTTATATTAGAGATGAGCTTATTTGAATAAGGTGGGTGGATAACATGAAACGTAAATGAATCCCGAGAAAGTTTATTCATACTTGTTCGAAGTTTCCCGTTTTTCTTCCCCTCAAGTGTAAAATTGTTAAGGTTAACAAGACCTTCTTCTCCAAGTTTTAGAAATTGATAGCCCATATCTTGATATAAGGCCATGTTTTGAGTATTAACCTGGTAATAAACAGGTTTTAACCCTCGTTTTCTACTATATTCATCAAATTCCCTTATACCATCCTCAATAAATGAAGGATCACCAATTGGATCACCTAATACAATTAATTTGTTGGAAATTTTCTTATATGCAATTAAAACCTTTTGATTATTTGCCCAGTAAACTTCTTTATCTTGAAGAAAGATTAGATGTGAGAGATGACTGCCTCCATGCTTATTAAGAAACGAAGTAATTTGGTCCATATTTAATTCCTTGTGACTTGTAGTCACTTCAATTTTAAAAAGTTGCTTTTTAAAAAAATACATGATCAGACATATGAATAGTAATAAACTAAAATCTAAAAAAGAAAATTGTGTATCAAACATGCACATTTCCCTCCTGCGAAAATTCACATAGATAAAGATACCATACTATAGTGTTAAGAAGTAGAAAAATTCTTTTCCAAGAGTTTTTTCTTTTGGGAAAATTGAAGGTAAATTGCTTTATTTGTCGAATTTACACTAATAGATAAATCCAAATTATTATTGGGAACAAAATCATGTTCTTTCCTATTTGGATACGGAAGGGAGTGATTTTAAATGTTGATAGATAAGAATGTGGCTGCAAATATGACCCTTGAGGAAGCGGGAGACTATATTTTAAATATGGTTGAGAAGTTCATTAACGTGAATACATTTTGTATAACAAGTATCAATGAAACGAATAGTTACTTTGTTAGTGTGTTCAATCGATCAGATCAAATTGCTAGTTCAGGAGTTACTATTTCAGTTTATGAAGCTTATTGACATCTCTTATTTAAAAGTGGTCGGGAACCACTTATCATAAATGATGCTCTACAACATCATGACACGTGTGATATGGAAATCACACAGCATTTCCAAATAAGAAGTTTTTTAGGTGTGCCTATATTTCGGGAAAATGGAGAATTATTTGGTAACCTTTGCTGCTTTGATAAAAATATCTATTCATTTACGGAACAGGATTTGCAGCTACTTCAAACAATGTCAACCTTTTTTACCTATGTGGTTGAACTTGAGCATAATAAAAATCAGGTAGAAATCGATTATTCAAAGCTTTATAAAGAAAAACAGTTATTACTTGATTCACTTTCTGAAGGTGTTTTCGGTCTTGATCTTGATGGAAGGGTTAGATATTGCAATCGTTCTGCTCTTGAGATAGTAGGATATTCTATTGATGAATTACAACACAATAATCCTTCTTCTACGTTTCTTAAGGGAATCGATAACACGAGTATCCATCTAACGTTAATAGATGGCTTAAGAAGAACTCAAAAAGATGAAACTTTTCATAGGAGTAATGGAGTTTATTTTCCTATTGAGTATACAAGCGTTGGCATTATTGAGGATGGTCATATCGTTGGAGTTGTAGTTACCTTCAGAGACATCACAGAGCAGAAGAAGGCTGACGAACTAATGTTGAAATCTGAAAAATTAAATTTAGCGGGCCAATTAGCTGCAGGTATTTCACATGAAATAAGAAATCCGCTAACAGCGATTAAAGGATTTTTTCAACTGATAAAGTCATCTACCCAAAAGGATGAATACTTCACTATCATTGACAATGAATTAGAAAGAATTGAAGAGATTTCAAGTGAGCTATTAATGCTCGCAAAGCCTCAATCAAAGACTCATGAAAAACATAACTTATATGACATCATTAATGAAGTTAGGTTACTATTGGAAACACAAGCTATTATGAAGAGTATTGTTGTTGAAACCGAATATGAAAGCAATTATTTAGAGGTGGTTTGTGATAAAACAAAGATAAAACAAGTCTTCATAAACTTAGTGAAAAATGCAATAGAGGCTATGGAGAAAGGGAAAATCATGATAAAGGTAAGTTCCTTCTCCGATCATATAACCATACTCGTTGAGGACGATGGACCAGGAATTTCGAAGGAACGCTTACCAAGGATTGGAGAACCCTTCTACTCAACGAAAGAAAAGGGTACCGGATTAGGTTTATTGACTAGCTATAAAATTATTGAAAACCATAACGGTAGAATTTCGGTTGATAGTGTTGTAGGGAAGGGAACTACATTTTTAATAACCTTGCCACTTGGGGGAGAGATTTAATAGCAACATGATTTTTTTCTAGATTGGGGACAAGTAGAGTAGTAGGAAGAGAAACGAGTCCAAATCCTTCGGACAAGTAGAGTAAAAGAAAACGAAAACACCAGTCCGAAACCTCATACAGATTCGGACTGGAAAAGTAGTAAGCTATCCCACTTTATTACTTGATGAGAAACTAGCAAGATGCTTTCTTTGTTTAATCGTAAAAAACCATTTCAATATACTCGGTACAAATATAATAATAAACAACAATCGAATAAATTGTAATGAACTAACAATCGCAGGGTCTGCTCCAACAGCTTTTGCTGTTAACACCATTTCAACAAGCCCACCAGGTGCAAAGCTTAATAGTGCGGTTGGAAGATGGAGGTTTGTCGCTAATGAAAACAAATAACCAAGACCAAAAGAGGTTGCAATGATAATCATCGCCAAAAGAAAATAAATGCCACAGTATTTTCCTCCTAATTTTAAATCTTGTATTGTTATTTTACTCCCCATGCTTATCCCTACTGATACTTGTGCAAGAATGAGTAAGAACTTAGGTAGCATAGGTAATTCCACACCACTACTATTTAACAAGGCAGTTGCCAAAAGTGGCCCAATCACGTAGGCTGCTGGCAAACGATTACGTAAAAGCCATCCCGCCAAAATAGGAATGATAAACCATCCATAAGAAAAAACACTTGCGTTATAATTCGTATTTGCAATTGCCTGAAGTGGACTCACTGAATCTGCAGCAAACATGTAAACGACCAGAAAAGGAACAGTAAAAACAACGGTAAGCAGTCGGACCGTTTGAAAAATCGTCACCATTGCAGAATTGGCATTCACTGATTCACTTGCTGCAACCATTTCTGATAATCCTCCTGGGATTGAACCGAACACACTTGTAGCAGAGTCTATGTTAATAAAACGAGCTGCTACTAAACTATTTATGACACTAACGGCCAATAAAACAATGGTTGTTAGTAAGAACGGAAGAATATAAGGTCCTACGGTGATAAAGGTTGCTGCAGTAAATGAGAGACCAAAAAATATGCCAAGAATGACTAATCCTCCATTAAAAATAGCTTTTGGCACTGTCTTTTCCTGTGGACGGACTGCCTTCCATATGATCATTGCTGTCATTGGTCCGAGAATCCACGGAATCGGTAGATCTCCTAAGTGAAATAAGTATCCTGCAATAGCTGCAATGATATAACTTTTAAAAATACTTCCCCAATGTAGATGTTTCATTCTATCACCTCGTTGTACTACTCAACATGTGCTACATATCTAACTTGGTATGAGCTGCCTGAGCTTTCACTTTTTCCTTTGTTGTTAAATAAACGCCTAATAGTACGACACATCCACCAAAAAATTGATGCCACGTTATTGCTTCTCTAAAAAAGATAAAAGAACCAATTGCTGCAAACACTGGTACTAGGTTTAAAAAAACTGAAGCAAGTGAAGGACCAATATTCTCAACTGCCTTGTTCCAGCCAATTAAAGCAATGACAGATGGGAAAATTCCTAAATAGAGAAGGGACAAAATTGAATTCCAATTCCAGTTAATGCTATGTAGAGAGTTCCATTCAAAGGCAGTAAAGGGAATCAGAATGATAAGGCCTATAAAAATAATTGACAATAACCCACCATACAATGGAAATTTTCCTGAATGATGTTTAACGACAAATGAATATAAAACCCAGCAAATGACAGCTAAGCACATTAAAATATCTCCAAAGTTAAAAGAAAGTGATGTGATAACCTCCAATGACCCTTTTGATAACACCCATAGAACACCTGCCAATGAGATAAAAACACCCAGTAGCTTGCGTTTCTCCATTTTCTCTTTAACTAATAAAAAACCGATAATAACTGAAAAAATGGGTGTGGATGATTCCACAATTCCGGCATTAATGGGGGAGGTGAAATGTAATGAATAATAAAGTAGAGTATTAAAGGCAGCAATCCCTGTAAAGGCTAAGATGACAATAACTTTCCATTCTTTAAGCCATAACTTTTTATTTTGGTTCCATTCTTTCATACCTAAAGGTAATAAAAATAAGAAGGCAATAAATAAACGTAGGATTGCGAGTGTTACTGGTGGAATAGAATCTGCCACCGCTTTCCCGACTAGTAAATTACCCGCATAAATGGCTGCAACAATAATTAAAAGGAAATATGAATTCGCCAACTAAGCACTCCCTTTACTCTGATGTTACATAACAATGTTTCTATTATACTAAAATGCTATGAGAATAATAAGTTAATTCAATCAAATATTTTGTCTCTCGAAATAAATTTTATTTTGGTTTATAATAAATCATCGTACATCAAAGAGAGATAGGGATGAGAAAAAAGTGAAAAAGCCATTGTTATATGGATTGTTGTTATTTGTCATGGTGGTTTGGGGATTCAATGTCATTGCTGTAAAGATTATTGTCGAGAGTTTTTCTCCTGTAACAATAACCTCCTTACGTGTATTTCTTGCTGGGTTAGTCGTACTAGGTGTTTTATTTTATCGAAAAGAACTTAAAAGGGTAACTAAACAAGAAGCAACGTATATTTTGATTGGTGCCTTTTCTGGAGTGCTAGGTCATCATTTGTTTTTAGCAGTAGGATTAACTACTACAACTGCGTCTAATGCTGCGCTCATTTTGGGATTGATTCCTTTGGTGACATCTATATTTGCAGTCTTATTCTTAAAAGCACGTTTTACGATTACTAAACTACTAGGTGTTATTTTAGGATTTACAGGTGTTTCGTTTATTGTTATGAACGGGGCGGGAGTACATCATATCTCTATTGGAGATATCTATGTCTTTTTATCAGTGATTGCCCAAGCTATTAGTTTTATCTTTATTAAGAAGGCAACTCAAACTTTAGAAGCAAAGGTTATAACCTGCTACATGCTTATTCTAGGGGCAAGTTTCTTATTTATTACAAGCTTACTAATGGACCCAGCTGGATTATCTAGTTTAAGTAAGGGAACCTCGGTTGCTTGGTTAATCTTTCTAGCGTCTGCTGTGATCGCTACAGGAATAGGTCATATGATTTACAACAGTGCTATCCATCATCTAGGTGCTGGGGAGACTGCAATTTTTATAAACCTAACTCCTTTCTTTGCGCTAGTAGGCTCTGTTCTATTTTTAGGTGAGAGTATTACTTCATTTCAATTACTTGGGTTTATTTTCATTATTTCAGGCGTACTTTTAGGGAGCGGTATTTTCGATCATAAATTCGTTCGAAACAGCCGTATACCTTTAGCTAAATCCTAACTTCATAGAACGGAAAGACGAAAGCTGTTTTTCCGTTTTTTCCTTCTTTACACCTTCAATTTCTAAAAAAAAGACCTCCTAACAATAAAGATTCCAATCATGTTAAAATGATAATAACGAAAAAATCGTAAAGCAAGGTGATATTTATGCTTGAACAAGCCAAACAACTTTTACAATCTTATTTTGGATATTCTTCCTTTCGAAAGGGACAAGAAGAAATTATCTTAAATGTGTTAAATGGCGAGGATACACTAGGAATTATGCCGACAGGTGGAGGGAAATCGATTTGTTATCAGATTCCAGCCTTAATGGCAAATGGGGTAACAATCGTTATATCTCCTCTTATTTCACTTATGAAAGATCAGGTGGATGCCCTTTTACAGACCGGCATTTCAGCAACGTTTATTAATAGTAGTTTAAGCCATCAAGAAATAGAAAATAGAATTGAAGATGCTGCAAACGGTGAATATAAATTAATTTATATAGCACCAGAAAGACTCGATTCAGGCTCATTCCGTAGATTACTGTATAAATTAGATGTATCAATTTTAGCTATAGATGAAGCCCATTGTATCTCACAGTGGGGTCATGATTTTAGACCAAGTTATCGTTCCATTCAACATATGATTCAGGAGTTACCCGTAAAACCGGTAGTGATTGCGTTGACTGCTACAGCAACGAAAGAAGTTACAACAGATATTTGCCAATTGTTATCGATTGGGGAGCAGGATGTATTTATAACAGGGTTTAAGAGGGAAAACCTTTTGTTTTCAGTGATTAAAGGTGAAAACAAACGAGATTTTGTGACGCGATATTTGAAAGAGAATCAGAATCAAGCCGGCATTATCTATGCTGCCACTAGAAGAGAAGTAAATGATTTGCATAACTTCTTAGCTAAGAGTGGATATCGCGTTGGAAAATACCATGCGGGACTCTCTGAAGAGGAGCGAAATGACAATCAAGAAAAGTTTCTTTATGATGATTTAACAATAATGGTTGCAACAAATGCCTTTGGCATGGGAATCAATAAATCAAATGTTCGGTACGTACTGCATTATAACCTCCCTAAAAATATTGAGGCCTATTATCAAGAAGCAGGACGAGCAGGTCGTGACGGAGAACCGAGTGAATGTCATATTTTATACGGTGCCCAGGACATTCAGCTTCAGAAGTTTTTAATTGAACAAACGGGCTTGGAGTACGAGAAAAAACAAAATGAATACATCAAATTGCAACAAATGATTGATTATTGCCATACTGAGAAGTGTTTACAATTATACATTCTCGAATATTTTGGTGAGGAACATGAGACCAGCGGGTGTGGGCGATGTCTCCACTGTAGAGATACTCGTGAACAAATTGAAATTACAACAGATGCAATGAAAATTTTCTCGTGTATTAAACGAATGAATGAGAAGTTTGGAAAAACACTTGTTGCTCAAGTGCTAAAAGGATCAAATAATAAAAAGGTAAAACAGTTCCGTTTTGATGAGTTATCAACTTATGGCTTAATGAAGGAATATACAGAAAAAGATATAGTGAGTCTCATTGACTTTTTAGTAGCGGAAGGCTATGTATCCCTATCAAACAGTCAGTACCCGATTTTAACCTTAAATGAAAAAGCTTTGTTTGTTCTAAAAGGTCAGGAAAAGGTCTATAAGAAAGAAAAGCTAAAAACAATTACAATCATCGAGGATAATGGCTTATTTGATTTATTACGGGATGTGAGGAAGAAAATTGCTTCGCGTGACAGCATACCTCCCTACCTTGTTTTTTCAGATAGTACATTAAGAGAGATGAGCCAGAGATGTCCACGAAATGAAAAAGAAATGTTTGCTGTCAAAGGTGTTGCCCAGGTGAAATTTGAACGTTTTGGTCAGGACTTTCTTCAGGTCATTCAAGAATATATCGGTGAACATGGCGAACCTGAATCAGAAATCATAGATGTAAAAGTAGACGATGGAGAACCAAGAAACACTAATGATGAAGGGCAACCTAGCCATATTGTATCTTACGACTTATTCCAAGTTGGAATGGAAATAAATACCATTGCTAAGGAACGTCAAATGTCATCTGTTACTATTCAAAATCACCTTATCCGAGCAATCTCTGAGGGGCATGAAATTGATTGGGAGAGAATTGTTCCGAACAAGTTTGAAGAATTGATTTTTTCAAAGATAGATGAGCTAGGTGGGGAAAAATTAAAACCGTTAAAAGAAGTGCTGCCTGATGAAATTGATTACTTTGCCATAAAAGGTGCAATTTGCAAAAGAAGCTTAATGTCTATCATGTAATGGTAATAAACTAATAATAGTAAATGGTCTAGATGACTCATAGTAGGGGGGATATGTTTGAAACAAACTTCCATTTTTGCCCACAGAGGTAGTAAAGGAAATCGGCCAGAAAATACGTTAGCAGCTTTTCGTGAAGCTTTGTCTTTGGAAATCGAAGGAATTGAGTTAGATGTACATATGACAAAGGATAAACAATTAGTCGTAATTCATGATGAAACGGTAGATCGAACAACAAATGGGAAAGGATTCGTAAAGGATCTTACACTTAGTGAAATTAAGCAGCTAGATGCTGGTTCATGGTTTTCAAGTGAGTATGAAGGTGAAAAGATTCCAACTCTAAGTGAAGTACTCGAACTGGTTAAGCCCTCGAACTTTACGTTGAATATAGAATTAAAAAATGATGTATTCCTCTATGAAGGAATAGAGGAAGCCGTGTTAAATGAAGTAGAGAGGTATTCTTATATAGACAACGTCATTCTTTCTTCCTTTAATCATTACAGCATTAGAAAATGTCTTGATTTGAATCCTGCACTCGAAACAGGAGTTCTTTTTATGGAAGGTCTGTATAAACCATGGGAATATGCTAAATACGTTGGTGCAACTTCTATTCATGTTTTTGAGCCAGCTGCTTCCTATTATGTACAAATGAAGGAATCTACTATTATTCCAATACGAACCTTTACTGTAAATACGGATGAACGAATCGAATTTTTTATTAGGCATCACATTGATGCAATCTTTACTGATTACCCCCAAAAGGCTTTGGAGATTAGAAAGCAAATTGAAAGGGAGGGCAACAAATGAGTAAAGAATATATATTGTCTCTAGACCAGGGAACAACAAGTTCACGAGCGATTTTGTTTAATAAAGCTGGTGAGATTGTTCATGTGGCCCAAAAGGAATTTACTCAAATCTTCCCGAATCCCGGGTGGGTTGAACATAATGCAAACGAAATTTGGGGTTCAATCCTGGCTGTTATCGCTACAGTTTTGTCTGAATCAAATATCAAACCAGTTCAAATTGCAGGAATCGGAATCACAAATCAACGTGAAACAACTGTTGTTTGGGATAAGGAAACTGGCCAACCAATCTATAATGCGATTGTTTGGCAGTCTAGACAAACCTCTGAAATTTGTAACCAATTAAAAGAACAGGGTCATGAAGAAACATTTCGAAAGAAAACTGGATTAGTGGTAGATGCTTATTTCTCAGCAACAAAAATCAAATGGATCCTTGACCATGTTGAAGGTGCAAGAGAAAAGGCTTTAAAGGGAGAATTATTGTTTGGAACCATAGATACATGGTTAATTTGGAAACTTTCCGGTGGTAAAGTACATGTAACTGACTATTCTAATGCCTCTAGAACACTACTATACAATATTCATGAACTACGTTGGGATAAGGAGCTACTCGAAATACTATCCATACCAGAATCAATGTTACCGGAAGTACGCTCGTCCTCTGAAATCTATGCAAAAACAGCTACTCATCACTTTTTCGGTCAAGAAATCCCAATTGCAGGAGCAGCTGGTGACCAACAAGCAGCATTATTTGGTCAGGCTTGCTTTGAACAGGGGATGGCGAAGAATACGTATGGAACAGGCTGTTTTATGTTAATGAACACGGGTGAAACAGCAGTAGAATCAAAAAATGGACTCCTAACAACCATCGCATGGGGCTTGGATGGGAAGGTTCAGTATGCACTTGAGGGTAGTATTTTTGTGGCAGGATCAGCGGTCCAATGGCTACGTGATGGGCTGAGAATTCTGAAAAATGCAAAGGATAGTGAACTTTATGCCAGTAGGGTAGAATCAACTGAAGGTGTGTATGTTGTGCCGGCCTTCGTAGGATTAGGTACACCTTACTGGGACAGTGATGTTCGTGGTGCCGTGTTTGGATTAACACGAGGAACTTCAAAAGAGCATTTTGTAAGGGCAACCCTGGAATCTATGGCATATCAAACCACAGATGTATTAACTGCCATGGAGGCAGATTCGGGAATTTTACTAAAAACCTTGCGAGTAGATGGTGGAGCAGTGAAGAATAACTTCTTAATGGATTTCCAAAGTAATATTTTAGGAGTTCCAGTTGAAAGACCAACCATTAATGAAACGACAGCACTTGGAGCTGCCTATCTAGCCGGTCTAGCTGTTGGATATTGGGAAAGCCAAGATGACATTGCAAGCCAGTGGAAAATGGAAAACTTATTTGAACCAACCATGTCGAATGAAAAAAGAGAGCACCTGTACAATGGCTGGAAAAAGGCTGTACATGCAGCAATGACTTTCAAATGATTGGAATTAAAGTGCCTATTATAAAATAAGGTAATATATGGATAGCTTTGCAAGGCCACAAATACATTATAGATTCTATAGTGTCTTGTGGTCTTTTTTATGATAGGCTCTTTTCGTAAAGTTTGTTGCTTTTAACTGTATTTAACAAGAGCGGAAGGCACTTGACTCCTGCGGGAAGTAGAGGAATATCCGGCGAGACCCCACAGGCGTATAATGCCGAGGAGGCTCGCATTCCTCCCCGATGGGAATTCGCCCTTGAAAAAGCCTGCAGTTAGGCTTTTTCATAATTCCCCGCGGAAAGCAAGTGCCTGCAGCGCAAAGGAACTCTCTAAGTTCAAAGTAGTAGCATCTTTCCTTTTAGTAGAGAGCATAGATGATATAAAGGAGGTTTATAAAATGAATGTGAAATTTTCGGGGATGGCAAGATCCATCATTTTATATGACCTTAAAGATAAAGAGGTAGATGTACTAGTCATCGGAGGAGGAATTACAGGTTCAGGTATTGCCTTAGATGCTACTAGTCGTGGTCTATCTACAGCCTTAGTTGAAATGCAGGATTTTGCTGCTGGGACCTCCAGTCGATCAACCAAGCTCGTTCACGGTGGCCTTCGCTATCTAAAACATTTTGAAGTCAAGATGGTTTCAGAAGTTGGAAAAGAACGTGCTGTAGTTTATGAAAATGGTCCACATGTCACGACACCTGAATGGATGCTTTTACCCATCTATAAAGGTGGAACCTTCGGTAAGTTTACAACATCTATGGGGTTACGAGTATATGATTATTTAGCGGGAGTTAAAAAATCTGAACGAAGAAAAATGCTCGATGCTTCAACCACTTTAGACAAAGAGCCCCTTTTAAAAAAAGAAGGACTAAAAGGTAGCGGTTATTATGTTGAATATCGTACGGACGATGCTAGGCTTACAATTGAAGTACTTAAGAAGGCAGTTGAATTTGGTGCAAAAGCTGTAAACTATACGAAGGTGGTTGATTTTCTCTTCAAAAATAAAAAGATCATTGGTGTAAAGGTAGTTGATCAGTTAACGGGTAAAACATTTAACCTTTATGCAAAAAGAATCGTAAATGCTACAGGACCTTGGGTTGACTTCGTCAGAAGGTATGACCTATCTCGAAATGGGAAAACGTTAAAGCTAACGAAGGGTGTTCATATTGTTATTGACCAAAAAAGGTTCCCGCTAAAACAAGCGATTTATTTCGATACTCCAGATAATCGAATGGTATTTGCAATCCCGAGAGATGGAAAAACCTATGTTGGTACAACAGATACTTTTTATGAAGATGAATTAGCTAATCCTCTAATAACCAAATCAGATCGGGATTATCTTATTCAAACCATTAATCACATGTTTCCAACCATGCAAATTACCTCTCGGGATATTGAATCCAGTTGGTCTGGACTTCGACCATTAATCCATGAAGAAGGGAAACATCCTTCAGAAATATCACGTAAAGACGAGATATGGGAGTCTGAATCTGGTTTAATTACGATTGCCGGTGGAAAATTAACGGGTTATCGAAAAATGGCAGAGACAGTTGTAGACTTGATTAGTTCTAGTTTTAAAATGGAAGCAGGAAAGAAGGTTCCAAGTTGTCGTACAAAAAAGATTCCAATCTCCGGTGGAGATCTAAAGGATCTTGAAAAGTTTATAGAAGAACAGGCTGACGAAGCACACAAGTTTGGATTAACGAAAGAGCAGGTAAGAAAACTAGCAAAGCAGTATGGAACAAATATAACAAAGATTTTTTCAATTCTTGAGGAAAATAAAAGTAAAAATAAACTTCATTTACCAAACGATCTTTTTGGTGCGCTTATTTATGGTATAGAGCATGAAATGGTTGTGAAACCGAGTGATTTTTATATAAGAAGAACTGGAGCATTATATTTTGATTTAAGCCTGGTTGAACAATCAAAAGAAAAGGTTCTTACTTTCATGTCGAATTACTTTAGGTGGTCACTTAAGGAAACTGAAGTTCATAAATTAGAACTAGAACAACAAATTAAGAACGCAAAAACAGAATAATAAAAATATACTTCTTACCATAGGTGAAGTTCCTCAAGACATGGGACTTTGCCTTTTTTGTGGTCTAGGAAATTATAAAAATTAACCCTGTGGATAACCTAGCCTTAAGGTATACTGCGGCCAGCTCCAGCGCCTAGCCCCTCGAGGTCAAATAACCTGCGCCATAAAAAGTCAAAGTGCAGACTTTTTATGTCACAGAACATTTGCTTGTCGGGGCTGATCAAGGCGCTTGCGCTTTTGTTCGTAAGTAAAATGATATGATTAATTTTCGTGAATTCTCCCAATAGTAATGATATAGGTGAGATCTTTGTGAAAAAATGTACGAATTCCTAACAAAGCCGTGCAGTTATTGACGAAATATTCTATAATAGTAAAGAAAGAGGATGCTGTGATTCCCAGAGTGTGAAAAAACGCACACCTAATTTACTCATCCTATGCTATCCTCTCTATATACAACTTTGATGAGGTGAAGAATATGCAACATACCGCAGTAGAAAATTTAGAACATAAAAAGGAAGAGAAGAAAGTGCCAACATATTCTAGAACGAATCCATTTCAAGCGAAGGTTCTCGAAAATATAAATTTAAATGGTGCTGGTTCAAGTAAAGAAACAAGACATATTGAGTTGTCATTAAAAGGGTCAGATCTTTCATATATCCCGGGAGATTGCCTTGGAATTATCCCTGAAAATGACCCAGAACTAGTCACTACCCTTCTTGAAGAAATGAACTGGGATTCAGAAACTACTGTAACAATTAATAAACAAGGTGAAACACTTCCACTTAAGGAAGCGTTAACAACTTACTTTGAAATTACGTTGCTTACTAAAAAAATCATGCAGCAGGCAGCTGAGTTGACGGACAATGCAGACCTTAAAAATCTGGTTGCAATCGAAAATGCAGATCAATTAAAAGAGTATTTAGATGGTCGTGACTTACTTGATATGTTACGTGATTTTGGTCCTTGGAATGCATCTGCTGAGGAAATCGTTGCTTTATTAAGAAAAATGCCACCACGTCTATATTCGATAGCAAGTAGCTTTGTGGCTAACCCTGATGAAGTACATTTAACTATTGGTGCAGTTCGTTATACTGCTCATGGTCGTGAGCGTAAAGGGGTTTGTTCAGTACAATGTGCTGAGCGTGTTCAAGAAGGCGAAACCTTACCAGTATTTATTCAACAAAACAAACATTTTAATTTACCTGAATCTTTAGAGACTGACATCATAATGGTAGGGCCGGGGACAGGCATTGCACCATTCCGTTCATTTATTCAAGAACGTGCAGTTAATGGTACAACAGGTAGAACATGGTTATTCTTTGGTGACCAACGTTCAGAAACAGACTTCTTATACCATGATGAGTTAACACAACATCAAGAAAATGGTGTTTTAACAAAACTAGATGCTGCGTTCTCTCGTGATACTGAGCAAAAAGTATATGTGCAGCATAAAATGTCTGAAAATAGCAAAGAGCTATTTGAATGGCTACAAAAAGGTGCATACTTCTATGTATGTGGAGATAAGCAATATATGGCAAAGGATGTTCATAATACGCTTATTGAGATTATTGCAAAAGAAGGAGCAATGTCTCAAGAAGATGCTGAAGCTTATTTAAACGACATGCAGAAACAAAAGCGTTACCAACGTGATGTATATTAAGAATTAAAAAAGTGACTTTTATTTCCGTTTACCACGGTCATAAAGGTCACTCTTTTTTTAAGGATAATATCGATCTGGAATATCAAATAAGCCACGAAGCTGATCAACTGCACTATATAGTTCTTTGTCCTTTTCACCGGTAAAAGCAAACTTTTCTATATCACTATAAGTATCAAGTAACATCATAACTGGATGATTCGGATTGTATTCTTGTTCACTCGCTGGTTCAGTTACTACCCCATCAATCTTTTCAATTTCTTCATCGGATGATGATTGTAGACCCTCTCTTATCTTTTCAAGTTTAGATTTAAGCTCAGAGGGCATCTCCTCTGTATGATTCATACAAATCTCAACTAAATGCAACATTACATCCTTTTTATTCATATAACCGGTACTCCTTTCCTATATGTCTTTACTTATAATTTCTAGTGTGTAAGAAAATTATGTAGTACTTCTCATAGATATTTTTCAAAGGTAGAAACTAAAGATACAAGAGATATAGGAGTGAGAATATGAAGCCAATTGTTCCAATGGAACCCTTGCGAAGTGAGTCCATACCAGAAGGTCAGGATTGGATTGCTCAGATAAAATGGGATGGAGTCAGAATCCTAACGTACTTTGAAGATAATAAAGTACAGTTATTTAACCGTAAGTTAAATGAAAGAACAAAGCATTTTCCTGAGGTTGCCGACATTACTTCGTATTGTTCAGCTGATTCAGTCATACTAGATGGTGAAATAATCGCGCTTAGCGATGCCGGTACACCATCGTTTCAAGCAGTTATGAAACGTGATGGATTAAGAAGATTAGACCGTGTTAGTGAAGTACAGCAACATACGCCAATTACCTATATGGTATTTGATATTTTGTACTACAACGGTGAATGGGTTAACACAAAACCATGGAGTGAAAGAATGGAATTACTAGCTCAAATCTTGACTCCAAATGATACAGTTCAACTTGTCCCAAGCATGGAGAACGGTGCTGCTTTATTCGAGGCGATAAAAGAGCATGGCATGGAAGGCATTATTATGAAGCAAATTAATTCACCACATATATTAGGTGGTTCTAAAAAGGATTATTGGTTAAAAGTAAAGAATTATCGTGATATTTTTGCAATTATTGGTGGATTTACGTTACGAGCAGGAACAGTGAACGCAGTGTTGCTAGGAGTTTATCATGAGAACAAGTTTGTCTATATTGGTCACACAGGTACAGGCAAGTTATCAAGCCAAGACTGGAAAGACCTTACAACCGTACTAAAACAAATTGAGATCGAACACTCTCCCTTTGTAAATCTTCCAAATTCATCAGGTACATACTGGGTGGAACCAAAAATTACGACGAAGATCATGTTTGCTGAATGGACTGAAGGGATGTCATTACGTCAACCTAGTATTCAGGCATTCGTAGATGTTCCAGAAAGCGAATGTACGCTTTTTCAAGAACAAGACCGAGCTGAGTAAGGGATTATCACAAGTTAAATTGGGTAAGATTACTAAGCTCACTAGTAGCGTATCTAGTGAGCTCTTTTGTTGGGTGATTTACTCTATTTAGTAATTTAAGTTGCTTTATAGCGTAAGTTGGTTTATTATTATGGTAAATAATGGAGAGGGGTTGGAAATGGTGGATCAAATAAGGCTGAATGTTCCTTTGTTACGGAAAAAAGTTCCAAATCTAACAGCGGCTGCACGCTCAGTTGGCCTTCGACCGGCAACAGTCTCAAATCTTTGCACTGGTAAAATTCCAATTGAACGTGCGGAAGTTCGAACACTAATTGCTCTTGCAACTTTAGCAGAATGTTCTCTAGATGATTTAATCCTTCGAGGGAATGGAGGAGAAATGATTGAAACAGGTATTAAGGTAGTAGACTTCTTTGCACCTTTAGTTTCTGGAGGGATTAATGGCTTTGTTGCACGTCCTGGGATGGGGCAGCTGGTCTTACTAGCTGAGATGTTTAAACGTTTAAATGACAAAGGATATGAGACTGTGTTCTTATTGTCAACTGATGCCGATCCGGGAGTAAGTGATATCATAGAGGTGGCCTCTATAGTCCGTAATACGATAGAGGAAGTTTATAACCATATTACAAAAGTAGGACAGAATCATAAGGTAGCCCTTGCAACAGATCGTTCACTTGTATTGAATGGTGAGCTATATACACTTCATGGTCGGTTAGAAAAGGAAGGCATACAACCCATAACTACATTCTTAGTGGATCCTCGTGGAGATGCAGTTGATGAAGAAGAGCCATATGGGCCCCTTGAATCATTATGGCAATTTGATGCAGAATTAGCCTCACGAAGAATGTATCCTGCAGTCAATCCAATACAGTCTACTTCTGTAATTATTGAAAATGCACAGTTAGAATCTACCCATAACCTTTTACGTCAACGAGCGAAAAAGTTGTTAAGGCGTTATCGTGAATTAAGATTTTTAGTCAATGCAATTGGGTTTGAAAAATTACCCTCATTAGATACGCAAATATATTTGAGAGGGGAACGATTAGAGGCTTATCTTACACAACCATTTTTTGTGGCTGAAAGCTTTACAGGTAAACCTGGTGAATATGTTTATTTACAGGATACACTCAGAGATGTACAGCAAATTATTGATGGTGCATTAGATGATATAAACGTTAAGGAATGTTCTTATACTGGAAAATTACATATATAGGAGGTTAAAATATGTTAGTAATTGAATCAGGTGTTGCAAACATAAATGAAGCATCTATTTATTATGAGATTGTAGGGAATGGAAAACCCTTACTACTCATTCATGGATTACCGATTGATTCAAGAATGTGGGACGGCCAGTTTGAAGAATTATCAAAACAATATAAGGTAATCCGTTTTGACCTACCTGGTTACGGCAAATCTGGCGCACATGATAATGATTTTTCATTTGTAGAGGATCTAAAGGGCTTACTAGATTATTTACATATTGAAACTGTCTCAATTATTGGGTTATCTATTGGAGGGCAAATTGGAATTGATTTCTCGTTAGACTATCCGGAGAAGGTAGAGTCTATTGTTTTAGTATCCAATGGAATCATAGGTTGGACTGACTTTTCAACAGAGAGAAAACAATTTAATGAAAAAATAAATCTATCCTATCAAGAAGGTAATCTAGAAAAAACGATTGAACTTATGTGCAACGGATGGGTAATGGGACCTAATAGGAATCAAGATATGGTTTCTAAGGATGTCGTGAACCTTTTTTCTGAAATGGTAAAAGAAACATATGCAAAGGAGGCAAAAGGAAAGGGAAGGATGCTTTTCCCTGAAAAAAAGGCAATTGAGAGAGTTGAAGAAATTAAGATTCCAACCTTACTAGTTACTTCAGAGTATGACTTTCCTGAGTTCCGAAAGATTGCTATCTTTCTACATGAAAAAATAGAAGACTCTAAAATCACAATGATTCCAGGAACAGCACATATGTTAAACATGGAAAAACCGAAGGAATTTAACGAAACCGTATTAGACTTTCTTTCGGAGGTATATCTAACGAATAAAAAAATGCACACCTGAGGTAGTGTGCATTTTTTTCATTATTTTATAAAATTCATATCTCCCCAGTGCTCAACCTCACTGACCATAAGTGTTAGGAGTCTAAGACCTTTCTCAAAATCATTTAAATCAGCAACCTCGACAGGAGAGTGGGAGTATCGACGAGCAAAGGTGATTGCTCCTGTAAGGATTCCTTCACGTTCAAGATGTACTGCTGCCGCATCAGTTGTTGCACCAGTCATTACTGCTAGTTGGTAGGGCATGTCTAACTGATCTGCATATTTTAAAATCAATTCTTTCATTTGTGGCGACATGATATTTCCACGAACAGACCCGCCAGCTAATGCAGGTATGACTGGACCACGGCCAATCCCAATTGGATAGCCACTTGATAGGCTGTCAGGTGTATCTGCACAAGGAATTGTATCAAGAACAAGAGCATAATCAGGATTTACCTTATAGGAAGCCACTTTTGCCCCACGTAATCCCACTTCTTCCTGGACAGCTATTACACCAACGAGTGTTCCGCTAAAGTTACGATTAGATAAAGCCTTAAGTAGTTCTAAAACAAGAACACAACAGCTTCGGTTATCGATGGCCTTCCCACATATTAAATCTTTATTTGAGAACTGTTCAAGATCACTTATATACGTAATCTGATCGCCAATTTTTATCCCCATTTCTTTTAATTCCGCTTTAGATGAAGCTCCTACATCCACATACAATTCATAAATTGAAGGAGTTTTTTTACGCTCCTCAGGTGTCTGAAGATGTCCAGCCTTAACTCCAATAACCCCGAAATGTCCATTTACATTTACTTTTCTGCCTACCATTAAAGCTTCAATCATTCCACCAGTTCGTTCTATTCTAATAAAACCTCGTTCATCAATATCTCTTACAACACAGCCAATTTCATCAGAGTGAGCTGAAACCATTACAGTAGGACCAGGCTTATTTCCATGTAAATATGCATATATATTTCCCATGTGATCTACTTCAACTCGGTCAGCATGAGGTGTAAACCACTCTACTAATTTTTTTACGACTAGCATTTCTTGTCCGGGAGCACCTTGAATACTTGCTAATTCTTTTAATTGCTCAAAGAATGATTGTTTAAACATGGTTAACCTCCTAAGTTATAATAATAGTTTTAATTTTCACACAAAATAGGTACTTTTGCAATTAGTTAAGACATCTATTGAAAATATCTGACCCTCGATTACAATATACTTAGTAGGGAATGCTAACCACACATGAATTAAAGTGGAGGTGTTCATTTTGGGCAATAAAGATGAAAAACAATTCTTTCCAGGCGAAGTTGTTGAATTGAAAGATGAAGGTGAACTTGAGCTAGAGGACAATCGAGGAATAATCGAGTTCACAGAAGAATTGTCTGATGGTGGAGAGCGTGATGAATTTATAAAGGAACAACGAAAAAGCTCGAAGTGAGTTACTTCGAGCTTTGTTTTTTACGCCTCAACTAATTCGTCAGCAGGTAAGTGCATAAGGTCCTCAGGATTTGTTTCTGGTCTGATGCTTACTGTGTTGTTTGTTTCATCCGTTTCAATTAATCTTACTGCAACTCCATTATAAGTTACCCTTATCTCTTCAGGGGATGAGATAATTTGTCTAGCACGGTTTAAATCCATTAAAATCATGTCTCCTTATTATGTATTGGTACTTCCTAATCATTTTTTTCAATAATCATTGTTTTTATGCATTAGATTGCTTCTGCTTCAGAATCTAGTAGAGCAGATTTTATAGTAGAAACGGACAAGATTTGATTCATTATGTTATCAATAAGTTCCTCAGAGTACATAGACTGAACATCTTCGAGTCTATCTGTTCTCTTGTTATTGACAAGAAATTCTAGACAGTGCTCTGTGGCTGACTCACTTTTTATTGTCATGGTAAAATTTCTACAATCCTCCGGTTCACTTGCATTTGAAAATGTAGCCTTAATAATAGAATGATTTACTCTTTTCGTAATATTTGATATAACTAGATTTGTTATTAACATGCGATCCACCAGCCTTTACTCTCATCATTACCGGTTTTTGCGGAATGTATACAATGGGGTGGAAAGGTCAGTGTTGTTATTTGTCGAAAAGAATCGAAATCTTTTTTGTAAAATAACCCAGAAAAGCTCTAATTATTTTACGAATTATTGTAAAATTAAGTTTATCATTTATATTATTACCAATTGTTAAGTATAAGTAGATTAATAGAAGGAGAAATTCAATGAGATTAAAAGCAACTGTAGTGTTTCCCTTCCTTGCGTTTATTCTAAGTATTCTCATTTCGATATTCATCCTACCACAAGTAGAAAATATTTCTGTTTTTATAACGGGAGTAGTTCTGTTTTTTATACTTGTTATAATAATGGCTTCTTTACTTGATAAAAGTCGGTTAAGGGCTTTAAAACTAGAAGGTGAAAACGAATATTTAAAAAAGAGGGAAGAAAACTCTCTAGCAAGTATGTTTGACTCCGTATTAGACCTTGTGTTTCTACTGGAGCTAAAAGATAATAACATTTTTGTTTCTTCTGTAAATCGAAGCTTTCTGCGGATAACTGGAATACCAAAGCAAAGAGTGACTGGCACGTTGGCATCTGTATGGTTTGGTGAAGAATTTGTTGAGAAGTGTTTAGAAACGATTAATACCGGAGTTCCAATCGAATATGAATCAACAGTCAGTTTTCCATTAGGTGAAAAACATTTAGAAACAACCATTCATCCTATTAAACATGAGAATGAAGCCACTGTCTCATTAGTGGTTGTTTCTAAACCAGTCTCAGCAAGAAATCAAACAGTTGAAATGCTTAAGGAAACAGAAAATCACTTTCAATTTATTACAGATAACGCAACTGATATCATTATGAAACTCTCATCGGATTCAACTTTTCTTTATGTATCGCCCATTATTGAAAAGATACTTGGCGTGAAACCAAAGGATGTTCTTTTTTCGAATAACTCTTATGACTTTATCCATCCTGAGGATCATGAACATTGTTATATGAATCATCAAAAAATGTTAAATTCAGATGAAATTGTTACGTTTACATTTAGAGCGATTCGAAAAGATCATAAGATAATTTGGCTAGAATCTACAGGAAAGAGAATTGTAAGTGAGGAAACAACTGAACTAATATGTATTACGCGTGATATTACTGAACGTCAGCTTTTAGAAAATGAACTAATGAAAGCAAACGAGCTATTACAAAAAACAAATGAAAAACTTGAATACTTATCTTATATAGATGGGTTAACGAATGTTGGAAATCGAAGAAAATTCGATATGGCACTTTTAGCAAAGTGGAAGGAGTATATCAATAAAGATCTCACGCTTTCATTATTAATGTTTGATATTGATTGTTTTAAAGAATTTAATGATACATATGGGCACATCAATGGAGATACATGTTTAAAAACAGTTGCAAAGACGGTTGACAGAATTGCAAGTGAGTATGGTGCAGAATTGTTCCGTTACGGAGGAGAAGAATTTATTATTCTCTTACAGGGTGCAACATTGGAAGAAGCAAGTCAGCTTGGTAACGATGTTGTTGAAGCAGTGTGGATGAGTAATATTCCTCATGTCTCTTCAACTGTTCATAATAATGTAACTGTAAGTGTTGGGATTGTCTCCACAGATTATTTAACGAAAGAATCAGATCCCAATGCATTAATTGATTATGCAGATAAAGCTTTATATAATGCGAAAAACTCTGGTAAAAATCAAATTATGATCTACCGAGAAAACGTATTAATGAAATCTTTTAAGTAAAAGTGTTACAAAAGTTCTATTTTTTATAAAATGTGTGAAACTTTCCCTGTTCTTATCCGTCTAATTAACTAGATAGAGGAAAGTGGGGATACTTATGGAAAGTAAAAAAGTTAGATTAGAGAATGATTTGTATGAGGCATTTCTGTCAATCTATAAGGATATTGATCAGTTAGCAAGCCTTGTTCATACTTCTAACCGCCTGCCAAAAAAAGAAGCAGAAATCTTTAAGGTCAAAAGTCACCTTAAACAAAGTGTGAAAGCAATCGAGTTTTTAACAACAGAACCACATAATTAAAACGTCTAACTAATTGAGTAGACGTTTTTTTATTTGCTGAATATAATTTGGCACTTTGAACCTGGACCGTTCCTTTGCGCTACAGGCACTTGCTTTCCGCGGGGAGGGATGTGAGCCTCCTCGGCTTAAGCCTGCGGGGTCTCACACTTCCCTCTACTTCCCGCAGGAGTCAAGTGCCTTTCGCTCCAATCCACTCTTGCTTAAATATAAGCTGTATTAACATAACATATAAGATTATATTTTAATAAAACTTTTAGTATGAATAACGGAATAACTAATTATGTATTATTACCTCACTTTAAGTAAAAATAAAAAACGAGCCCAATAGGCTCGTTCATGAAACAGTTTAACGTAACTATGTTATCTAATTACCAATAGCCGCGGTAATCTTCCTGGTAGTTTTACTTCTTAAACAACGAAAGCCCTACCTCTCTTCCGTCCTTACGGCTCCTTAGCCGATCCAGTGTGAATAAGTCTTTCTTAAAAACCAACTTAACGGAATTGCCTACATTTATAATAAATTCTGCATATTGTATGTGATTAGTGGTTATGCCTTGCTATGACTAGCTAATTTATTTATTTTATGATAGTTTAAACATTAGTTATATATAGTTACGCTATTGCGAAGAACCACAAGTATAAATGTTACTCTAATAGTACTGATTTGTCAACACAATTCCATTTTTGGGAGAAACTAAACGGATATAAAATGCTGATATTTTAAGTAGGTGACAGTATGAAACGAAGAAAATTAATGAAAAATATCCCGTTGCTGTATTTTGTTTTTAGCTTAGGTTGGATCTTTTTTTCAGAAATGCTAATTAATCAACTAGAGATAAGCGCTAAACTATATGAAATCATACAAACAGGAAAGGGTTTGTTATTCGTCGCATTTACCACCTTTCTTATTTACCTTATCATAAGAAAGCATGAGGCTTATAGAACTTTAGAAGAAAAAGAACATGAGTTATCATCATTGATTAATGCCATGCCTGATTTTGTGTGCTTTAAGGATGGAGAAGGGCGATGGATGAGGGTGAATCAATTTGGAAAGGATTTATATCATCTAAATCACATTAATTACTATGGTAAAACAGATGCAGAACTCGCAGAAGTATCTCCATTCTTTAAGGATGCTTTTTTATACTGTATTCAAAGTGATAAGGAAGCCTGGCAAATTAATGGAACCTCTCGATGTGAAGAGTCATTTCACGTACCAAGCGGTGAACTTAAAACGTTTGATGTAATCAAGGTTCCTCTTTTCTTTAGTAATGGGGGGAGAAGGGGTCTTGTAACGATCGGAAGAGATATAACACAACTAAAAAATGCAGAAACTATGCTTTTACAAAAAGAAAAGCTTTCGGTTGTAGGTGAGCTTGCAGCAGGTATTGCTCATGAAATACGTAATCCACTAACATCAATTAAAGGGTTTGTTCAGCTTATGAAGGAGTCTGATCAAACTTCAACAAATCGGTATGATATTATCCTTTCAGAATTAGATCGAATTAATCAAATTGTTGGTGAATTATTGGTGTTATCTAAACCACAGAGTGTGATTCACAAGCCTTTCAATATTAATGATATGATTAAATATGTAGTTAACTTAACTTCTCATGAAGCATTAATGTACAACGTTCAGCTTGAAGTTCGTGAAAAGGTTCAAGACACTTACATTAATGGTGACATTAATCAGCTAATTCAAGTCTTTATAAACATCCTTAAAAATTCTATAGATGCTATGCCTAAGGGTGGAACCATTCTCTTTACTGCAGTAAAAATGGATGGGAAAGTGGAATTTAGAATTGAAGATACAGGTGTAGGTATACCTGAAGAAAGACTTGAAAGAATAGGAGAGCCATTCTTTACGCTTAAAGAGAAAGGCATGGGTTTGGGTCTTACAGTTAGTAATAAAATCATACATGAACACAAGGGTTCCATGGATATCGAGAGTGAAGTTGGTAAAGGAACAACAGTAATAGTAAAAATTCCAGTATATCAAGAAGAAAAGTAACGTTTGGCAAATAAATGCTAAGCGTTCTTTTCCTTTCTAGACTGGTTTAAAAAATATATAAATGAGCTATGGTTATGGTTGATTTGGACCTAGTCTGAAATAATTGACATGTTACTGAAATATAAGTTGACTAATGGGTTGAATTTTAGGAAAATTAGTATTATTTAAAAATATTAATATGGGGGCTATTATGGATATAAGAGAAAGTTCAAAACAATTAAAAGAAAGCATTGGTAAAGTTATTATTGGTAAAGATGAGGTAGTAGAACTTTTATTGAATGCAGTTTTAAATAAAGGGCATGTCTTGCTAGAAAGCGTTCCAGGAACTGGTAAAACGATGTTGGCAAAAAGCTTTTCTAAAACAATAAGTGGAGAATTTAAGAGAATTCAATTTACACCGGACGTACTTCCAAGTGATGTGACTGGTATTCAGTTTTTTAATCCGAAAGAACAAGAGTTTCAATTACGTCCTGGCCCAGTTATGACAAATATACTTTTAGCAGATGAAATCAACAGGGCTACACCACGAACTCAATCTAGTTTACTAGAGGTAATGGAAGAACGACAAGTAACAATTGATGGAGAAACATTAAAACTTCCTTCCCCATTTGTTGTAATTGCAACTCAAAACCCGATAGAGTCACAGCAAGGAACGTTTGCTTTACCTGAGGCACAAATGGACCGTTTCTTTGTTCAAATTGACATCGGCTACCCTAGCTTTGCAGAAGAAAAGCAAATGATGAATGCGTATAGACAAAATAATCCAATCGAGGATTTACTAGAAATCTTTACAAAAGAAGATATAGCAAAGATGCAGCGTGAAGTTCAAGCTGTTAAGCTTTCAGATGATGTTGAAAACTATTTATTACAAATCGTACATGCAACAAGGGAACATCAAGATGTAGAAGTAGGAGTAAGTCCACGTGGAACGCTTGCACTAATGCGAGCGGCTCAAGGAAAAGCCTATATTTCTGGTCGTTCTTTCGTGACACCAGAAGACATTAAGTTTATGGCTCCATTTGTAGTAGCACACCGTTTAGTACTTACAATGGAGGGTTCTCTTAAGAAGACAAATCGCCAAGTCATTCAAGAGATTTTATCAACGGTTTCTGTTCCAGTTGAAGCGGGAGCGGTTAAATAATGGAATGGCAAAAGCAAGTTGCTCTAGGAAATGAGCTATCTTTTTTAGGGGTCGTCTCCTTAGTGGTTTTATTTTCTGGTATCCTAGGAAAATCATTTTTCTTGCTTTTTGTGGGGGCATTCTTTCTCGTCTTTATTTATGCAAATCAACTCTATCTTAAGAGGGTAGGAAATCACTTAACTATCTCAAGTAGCCAATCGGTGGTTAAACTTTTCCAAGGTGAAAGTGATCGATTTACACTTGCTTTGAGTCAAAGAGGTATCTTTCCAATTTTTAATGCGTCAATGCGAGTCACAATTGATAATGTTCTAGAGTTTGAAAATGGTAGAGATATTATTGATGGTGAACAGGTGGAATTGGTCATTCCTATTTCTCTATTTAGAAAACAAAAAGTAGATATCGAGCTTCCTTTTGTCGCTAGGAAAAGAGGAGTAGCAAGAATTCGAACAATTGAGATGCGGATTCCTCATATGTTTGGTTTTGGTGAGTTGTATCTTAAAAGGATAAAGCAAATTCCTTTTGAAACCATTGTTTATGCAAACCCACATGCAGTAAGTGGGATTGAACGAATTGTTCCAAAGAATCAAGGAGAATATCCTATAAGGCAGTCCTTTTTTGAAGATATGTCGGCGATTACAGGAGCAAGAGACTACAACTCTGCAGACCCTTTTAATCGTATTCACTGGAAAGCTTCTGCCCGAACTTCACGTTTACAAACGAAGCAGTTTGAGAGGACAGCCCTGTTTTCGTGGACTTTATTTGTAAATGTTAGGGAAAGAAAATTAGAAGAAATAGTAAGTGGATTAACTTACCTTTTAGAGTATGCTACAAAGAAAAATATAGCGTTTGAACTTTTTGTAAATGTAAGAAGGGCAGGGAAAACACCTTACTTACATATTCCTATGGGAGTTGGTAAAGAGCATCTACAAAAAGTATTGGAGATTATCGCTCGACTAAGTAAACATAGTGTGACAATTCCTTTTCACAATATGGTATATACAGTAGGGAGGCATAGCCAATTATCTCCTTACGTTATTCTATGTGGTGAATTCGAACAGAATGAGGTCATTGTATTAAACTCGCTGAAGAAGCGTGGTATAGATTCATTCAAGCTGGTTGAACATGAAGGAGTTACTCATTTAACGCGAACCGCCTTGCTGGAAAGGAAGGTGGGATGGTATGCAGGATAGTTCTTTTCAAAGAGTTTATCAGTATTTAATGGAGATTATTTTTCTCTACATTCTACTAGTACTGTTTTACTTTCATACCCCAAGTTTGCCACCTATCCTTCCGTTTATCATTATTGTTGGTTTTGGAGGATTAGCTTACTTATTTATATTAACGAAACTAAAGGATCGAACACCTTTTTTTGTAGTGATGATTCTAATACCAATTATTGCTTATGTTAGTAGTTTGTTTGGCTATGGATTCGGTATGAGTTTAGCTTTGTCAGCCTTTGTATGTTGGCGAGTCATTGCCTACTATAATCAAGGGTTTAGGCCATCTGAATCAACCGTATTAGTTATTACTCTAATTGCTGGTTTTTTAATTTATTTAGGGTCTGTTGTACAAGGTTATCCTTTGAAAAATGTTACATTGTACTTGATGCTTTCACAATTGTTATTTTTAATGCTTGGCAAAATGATTAATGGTATATATATAAGCTCCGTTTCGAACAAGAGCAAGGCAGCCGGGAAACAAACCGGGTCAATGGTAGGAATGTTCTTTGGGTTAACTGTTGCTGCTGCAGTCCTTGCCGTCGGTTTTCCTTTGTTATTTAAATTTGTCCTGTCAGGTTTAATGAGCCTTGTTGGAAAAGGAATGTATGCTATCTCAGTCCCTTTATTTAATGCCGTGGACAACGCTGAATTTAGCAGTAATTCACAAGGAGATACAGAAGGTGTTAGTGGATGGGATAAGGCATTAGAGGATAAAGAATTACAGGCAATTGGTGATTCATTGTTCAATATATGGACAGTGCTAGCCATTCTTTCAATCATCGTTATTGCTGTCATTGCATTTATGTTGGCTCGAAAACGAATGATTAGGAGTGAAGAGGCTGTTGCAGCAGGTATACCTTTCTCCATGGCCACAGGTAATGCAGGCCTGTCCGAGCAATCTTGGTTTAAGAAAAGAAAAGATGCACCGAGTGAAAAGGTTCGAAGATTGGTATTAGAACTTGAAACACATGCTGCTAAAAAAGGTCGTGGGCGATTTGTCTATGAAACAGTTGAAGAATGGTTAAGGCGCGAAAAATTCTTAGATAGAAACCTTGTTTCAGCCTACGAAAAGGTTAGATATGGAGAAGAACAATTATCCGAAACTGAAAATGCACAATGTGATGTGATTGTAAAACAATTAAAGAGTCAAATGCGCGATCTGAAAAAGGGAAATTAAATGTAAGCCGCTTGCTATCTGCAGCGGTTTACTTTTGTAGAATCAGGAGTTGATTAATAAATGACACATGCACTTAATTTAAATGGAAAAGTAGCTATTGTAACAGGTGCAAGTCGAAAGGCTGGAATTGGGGCTGCGATATGTCATGCGTTAGCAGATGCTGGGGCGGATATCTTTTTTACACATTGGTCCCCCTATGACCGTGGGATGCCGTGGGGAGAACAAATCAATGATCCTCATGTTTTAAAAGAAGAGCTTATAAAGAAGGGGGTAAGGTGTGAACATTGTGAGCTAGATCTTTCAAAACCAGACAATGTAGCCTATCTATTGGATCAAGTCACTAATATCCTAGATTCTCCAAGTATCTTAGTTAATAATGCTGCTTATTCAACAAGTACGAATTTTGATGAAATAACAGCAGAAGAGCTAGATCTTCATTACTTCATTAATATAAGGGCCACCACCTTATTAAGTTCTGCTTTTGCCAAAGCTTTCTCAAATGGAAAAGGTGGAAGAATTATAAATTTAACTTCAGGACAGTCACTTGGACCTATGCCAGGAGAATTAGCCTATGCAGCAACTAAAGGAGCTGTAGAGGCTATGACTGTTACATTATCAGCAGAGGTAGCTTCTAAGGGGATTACGGTTAATGCAGTTAACCCCGGACCAACTGATACAGGCTGGATGGATGACGAGCTTCGAGCTCAGTTAGAGCCAAGGTTCGGACTTGGAAGAATTGGGAGTCCTCAAGATATCGCAAGGCTAATCAGATTTTTAGCTAGTGATGATGCCGAATGGATAACTGGCCAGATCATCCACTCTGAAGGCGGATTTAAAAGATAAATACAAAAAATAGAAACTTATAGTCTTTCCTTATCCCTCTCACTCATATAGTTGAACTAGGAGGTGGGAGAGATGACACTAATTAATGATCATGAAAAACTAATACGAGTAAATGCAATTGCATCGAGCCTGATTAGGGAGATGCTTAAGGATGGAAGAGCTTATGATGAAAACCAATTAAGAAGTGCAGTCGAAAATCTTTCAAGGTCACTTGTAACACTTACCAACATTCAATTAGGGAAAGAAAGCGATTCGCAGGAAGCTCTTCAAGCCACACTGTCCAAGGTTAAAATTGCTTATAACTCAGTATCAAAAAATAAGTTGAAACAGCCTGTTTAATTGAATATAAATAAAGAAGGGCTGCTACCGGCCCTTCTTATGTATCAATTATTTATTTTTCTGTTTCTTTGCTTTTTTAGGTGTTCCAGCTATTTCTCCAGCAAACTCAGCATCTTGACCTGAAACGTTTGGATTTGCAACCTCTTGGGTAATTTTATTTTGTCTTCCTTTTTTCGCCAATGCGTACCCCTCCTTCGATTTAAATTCAATACGCAATTATAGAATGTCAATTCTTACACGTTTCTATGCATTTCTAAATTCTCCATGTACTCATGAATAATACGGTTTACCTCATTTGCGTATTTCGTTGGAATTTGGTGGCGTGCTTTAGAAATAAATACTTTAGTTGTTGTCTCAATATATCGTTCTAACATTTTTTGATAGCTATGAAGATAATGGTCTCGAGTACCATCAATCAATAACACAGGTACTCTAAGATCCGACAGTCTATTCGTACAGTTATACTTAAGCCCCTCATTATACATTTGATAAAGTATTGCAGGATTTGCTTTCAAAACATATTGCTCTATCTCTTTTTTATATTCCTTACTTGTGCCATGGGCTTGTCCAAGAACTTTTGCTAAAACAGGGAGCCCCTTCATTCTTACAGTGAAAATACCAAGCTTGAATTCCGATCTAAGGAGAAACGTATTTACCTCTGAGAATCCTCCTATTAAAATTAAACCGCTTACTCGCTTTGGGTGTGATAATGCAAGTTCTAATGCAATTGATCCTCCATTAGAGTATCCGCAAATGACTGCTTTCTCTATGTTTAAGTGATCAAGAACTTCACAAATATCTTGAGCTAACAAAGGTAAAGTAATTTTTTCATCATCATATCCACTTTTGCCATTCCCTCTTAGGTCAATACAGATAGTATTATAATCTTTTGAGAGAGGGAGCTGTTTTCTAAAGGTTACTAATCCCATTCCAGGCGGATGGATAAACACAATAGGTATTCCAGAGCCTGCACTTTCATAATAAATCGGTACAGATTTATTTTTTATTTCTGCAATAGGCATGGTCATCCTCCAAAGTTCGTACGATTTTACAGTTAGTATGAACAGAATGAGCTTCTTTATTAAATAAAAAAGAGGCTATCCATTGGGATAACCCAAAAGACAGCCTCTTTTTTAATTATTACACCTCGATAGGTGTAATGAC
The DNA here is from genome assembly GCA_014960805.1 of Cytobacillus suaedae. Taxonomy (GTDB): domain Bacteria; phylum Bacillota; class Bacilli; order Bacillales; family Bacillaceae_L; genus Bacillus_BV; species Bacillus_BV suaedae. The sequence goes on from CP063163.1 coordinate 1,801,518, forward strand.
CGTGCATGTTTGTGGTGAATTTTTTTAGCGCTTAAATGTGTCATGGTGTTAGGTAATCAATTATCTCAAGAAGTAGATCATGGTGGTATTGATTACGTTTCTATGGTGTGTAGTTACGTTAGCTAAAAAAATTCAAGTTGTGGTAAGGTGTAATGGCAGTTTGTCTTACAGACGTTCTTGAGCTAAGCTTACAAGACGTTTAGTGATTTCTCCACCAACAGAACCGTTAGCTCGAGCAGAAGTGTCCGCACCAAGATTTACACCGAATTCCTGTGCAATCTCATACTTCATTTGGTCAAGCGCTGCTTCAGCACCAGGGACAAGTAAGTTGTTTGTGTTATTACTAGCCATCTGTTTTCGACCTCCTTTCGTATGTTCCTTACTATCTTGTGTTTAATCTTAAAAGATATACACATTTTTTTAAAAAAGTTTTTAAAGTTACTAGAAATGTGTAGTATCATTGATGATAAATCAAGTTATTAGTAAGATGAAAACGAAATTTATAAATGTTTAGGGATGATTAGATGGCTTCGTTTATTTTAAAGAAACGCCTAAATAATAATGTAATCATTGCAGTTCATGAAGCATATGGAGAAGTAGTATTGTTAGGAAAAGGTCTAGGCTTTGGGAAGAACCAGGGTGATTGGATTGAGGTTGATTCCTATGAAAAGATGTTTGTATTAAAAAATGAAGTCGAACAAGAACAATATATGAAATTATTACCTACTATTGATGAAGAGTTTGTAGAGGTAATGAACGATCTCATTTATCTTATAAGTGAAAATATTCACTCTCCAATACATGAGCATATCCATATTGCCTTAACTGATCATATTGCATTTGCGATTAAGCGGGTAAAGCAAGGGATACAAATTGATAACCCGTTTTTAACTGAAACAAAAGAAATGTATCCAACGGAGTATGGACTTGCAGTAAAGGTTGTTAAGCTTTTGCAAAGTGCCGTGGGAGTTAAGCTCCCAGATAGTGAGATTGGATTTATAGCATTACATATTCATAGTGCCATTTCAAACAAATCATCGAATGGGTTTAATCAATATGTGGATTTAATTAGTGAATTGATCCAATTGATTGAGGCATCACTAAAAATAACACTCGACCGTGAGCAAATACAATATCTTCGTCTAGCAAGGCATCTACATAATATTATAAAAAGAGCACAAAACAATGATAAGGTTGATGTATCAAGTGATCTAGCAAATTTGTTGAAGGAAGAATATCCTCTGTGCTATAATCTTGCTTGTAAAGTAATAGTGGAAATAAAAAATGCTTTACAATTACCAGTGAATGATGCAGAAGTAGCCTATTTCACAATGCATCTACAAAGATTAACTAGTAAAATTGAATAATTACAATTTACGTGTTACTGATCATGCAGGCATGAGTAAATTAGATGTGTTTATTTATCTTCATTTGGGTAATTTAACCTTATGGGATAATAAATTTACTTCTATTACTCATGCCTTTTTTACATATATAAATCATGATTATTCGGATACTAGTTAATAAGGTTCCTTTTGTTTTTTGTACATATCCATATTTAACAAAAACAAGAGGGAATTATATCAACATTAATGATAAAGGGGACTAAAAAACATGGCAGAAAAAACATTTAAAGTTACTAGTGAATCAGGAATTCATGCAAGACCAGCTACAGTATTAGTTCAGTCAGCAGGAAAGTTTAACTCAGATATCCATCTTGAGTACAATGGGAAAAGAGTAAACTTAAAATCAATTATGGGTGTAATGTCACTAGCCGTTCAACAAGGTGCAGAAATTAAAATTATTGCAGAAGGTAATGATGAAGAAGCTGCAATCGCAGGAATAACTGAAACAATGGCAAAAGAAGGGCTTGGCGAATAAATGTCTAAATTGATCAAAGGGATTGCTGCCTCTCCAGGGATAGCAATTGCTAAAGCATACCGACTGGAAGAACCAAAACTAACTGTTACAAAGAAAAGCGTGAGTGATATCGAATTAGAATTAGCTCGATTTAAAAAAGCGCTTGATCTTTCTAAAGACGAGCTAGAAAAAATAAAAGAAAAAACAAACGAAGATCTAGGGGAGGATAAAGCAGCCATATTTGCTGCACACCTCCTTGTTCTGAGTGATCCGGAGTTAGTAAATCCTGTTGAAGACCGAATTAAAACAGAAAACAGCAATGCAGAGTTTGCTCTCCAAGAGACTGCAAATATGTTTATTTCAATTTTTGAGTCGATGGATAATGAATACATGAAAGAACGTGCTTCAGATATACGAGATGTTACAAAGCGCGTTATTGGTCATTTGTTAGGGGTTACCATCCCTAACCCAAGCATGATTTCAGAAGAAGTGATTATTGTTGCCGAGGATTTGACTCCTTCAGACACCGCACAACTTAATCGAAAATATGTAAAGGGTTTTACAACTAACATTGGGGGTAGAACTTCACACTCTGCAATTATGGCTCGTTCCATGGAAATTCCTGCGATTGTAGGGACGAAGACGGTTACTGCTAACATTGATAATGGTGATATAGTGATTGTTGATGGATTAAGTGGTGATGTCATTGTAAATCCAACAGAAGAACAAATTGCACAATATGAGCAAAAGAAACGAGATTATGAAGAGCAGCGTGCTGAATGGTCTAAGTTAGTGAAAGAGAAGACAGTAACAAGTGATGGCCATCATGTTGAACTAGCTGCTAATATTGGTACACCAGACGATGTTGAAGGTGTATTGAAGAATGGTGGAGAGGGTGTAGGCCTTTACCGAACAGAGTTCCTATATATGGGTCGTGACCAGCTTCCAACTGAGGATGAACAGTTTGCTGCATATAAAGCAGTATTAGAAAAAATGGCAGGGAAACCTGTAGTCGTTCGAACGTTAGATATTGGTGGAGATAAAGAGCTACCTTATTTACACCTACCAAAAGAGATGAATCCTTTCTTAGGTTACCGTGCAATTCGTCTTTGTCTAGAAGAACAAGATATTTTTCGAACTCAGTTACGTGCCCTTCTGAGAGCGAGTACTTTTGGGAATTTAAAAATAATGTTTCCGATGATAGCCACTCTTGATGAATTTAGACAAGCTAAGAGTATTCTACTAGAGGAAAAGGATAAGTTAGTTGCACAAGGGGAATCGGTATCAAATGAAATTGAAATTGGTATTATGGTAGAAATTCCTTCTACCGCAGTAATTGCAGACCAATTTGCAAAAGAAGTAGATTTCTTTAGTATTGGAACGAATGACTTAATTCAATATACTATGGCTGCAGATCGAATGAATGAAACAGTATCATATCTATATCAACCCTATCATCCAGCAATTTTGAGACTAGTTTCAATGGTCATTGAAGCTGCTCATAAAGAAGGGAAATGGGCTGGTATGTGCGGAGAAATGGCTGGTGATCCTGTGGCTATTCCATTATTACTAGGGTTAGGTTTAGATGAGTTTAGTATGAGTGCGACATCTATTCTCCCAGCAAGAACACAGTTGAGTAAGCTTTCGTATGTAGACTCAAAAAGCTATAAAGAGAAGATCCTATCCATGAGTACGACAGAGGAAGTAGTTAACTTTGTGAAGGGAAACTTTTGAAAGAAGTAGGGATACAAATCCTTACTTTTTTTATTACTCTAAATGAGAGAGACTTACTTGTGGTAGTATATACATATGAACTCAGCTAAAGGAGTCAATGTTGTATGGACGAAAAAGATAAAAAACTGAATGATTTAGATGTAGATTTATTCGAAGATCCTGAGAAATATGAAGGGCCTTCTGCTGAAGATTTTTTATTCACAAAAGAAGAATTGGAAGAGAAGAAGAATAGAAAAAAAGAACGAAATTCTAGTGGTAAGCTTATTGCTTTCGTGTTAGTCCTTGCACTTTTAGTTAGTGGTTTTAGTGTATGGGTTAATGTATTTAATATCCCATCCTTTGAATTCTTAAGAAAATCAAACGAATTATCTAAAATTGAAAACATCCAGAATTATAAAGAAGCTGTTGTAACAATAGAAGGTGGCAATTCTAAAGGAACCGGATTTAATATTTCTCCAGAGGGCTTTATCGTAACAAATCACCATGTTATTGATGATATGTTAGCTATCCTGGTCATCTTTCCACATGGTGAATTTTATCAAGCAACGGTTAAAGAAACGTATCCTGAACTAGATATCGCATTGCTTGAAATTGAAGCGCAAAACCTACCTTATTTAGAACTCCAAGACCAAAAAGAGTGGAAGTTAGATGACCACATATATGTAATAGGTAATCCTCTTGCATATAGCCAAATTGTGATGGAAGGGAACATTGTAGGGTTAGACAATCGAATGCAAGTTTCAGCCCCAATACATAAAGGAAACAGTGGCAGTCCAGTAATTGACTCGAACGGGTTGGTTATAGGAGTAGTGTATGCAAAGACCATTCCTCAACTAGGTAAAGGTGAAGAATCCGTGGGTCTTGCAGTTCCAATTGATAAAATCCCGGGATTTTGGGATCAATAAAAGTGTAAATGACATCTAATATAGATGTCATTTTGTATTTATAAGGGGAGATAATTGAATACTGCGAGCGTTTGTTCAATTTATTTATAATACTTAACTAGAAATTGAAAATACTTAATCCAGGACATTCATACTTAACTTAAAAGGGTAAAACTTTATTTATTATAGCAAATTACTTTCTAATCCAGAACGGAAACTTAATTCAGAACAAATCAAAATTTTAATAATGATTAGTTTCTCTCAAAAAACTCATTCACTATATTCTCGATCTGATCTCCACTTGGTTTCTCACCCGTAAATGTAAATGTTAATTCTTTCACAAAATCTCCTTCCTTATAAACATGTACTGCACCCGTTTGATTAATTACACTATATTCTGTTTCAAATCGATATCCATCACGGTCGATTGCTCCCATTAATTTCACTCCATTTCAATTTTCCCCTTATTTTTTTCTGCGAGGTACTGAAATATACAACAAATAACCCTGCTAAGGATATTGTGATAAAATGAAACCATATTTATTGTAGGGAGTGTACGGCATGAGCTATAGCCAAATAAAGACTAACTTAAAAGAAGCATATAACAGTAAAGCAAGTGAACGTGATTCTCTAGAAATTGAACAATGGAAAGTTGACATAAGAGAGTCTTTCTTAAATAGACTGCTTGAAAACAATAAGCAAACGCTACTTGAGATTGGTGCCGGAGCCGGCAGAGACAGTATGTACTTTCAGGATCAAGGGTTATCTGTTATATGTACAGACTTATCGACGGAAATGATCAATCTATGTAGGGTAAAAGGGCTTGAAGCACAGGAAATGGGATTTGATTCACTAACCTTCCTGGATGAATCCTTTGATGCGGTATGGGCATTAAATTGTCTTCTGCATGTTCCCAAGAAAGAACTAGAGGATATCTTAGCAGGAATAAAAAGAGTTCTAAAAACAGATGGTTATTTTTATATGGGGGTATATGGTGGCCGTAGCTCTGAAGGGATATGGGAAGATGATTTTTATGAACCAAAACGATTTTTCTCTTTTTATACAAACGAAGAGCTCATAGCCATACTAAAAAAGTACTTCACTGTTATCTCCTTTATTGAATTAGGACCAGAGACTATTGGCGGAACCGATTTATCTTTTCAGTCATTTGTTTTAAAAAAGACCCAGAGCTAGTACTGAATTAGATACATACTTCTCCTTATTTAAACAGAAAGTAAGATAAGGTCTGTTTTAAAGGAGGATTGAAGATGTCACAAAGAAGAGATAATAACTTTCATGCCCATGACTTTAATCCAGATGAAAGGCTAGAAAGTGTCATTAATGATACGACAGCATCAGCAGGTAATACAATGGGTGTAAGAGTTGATGTAAATCCTGAAAGTTTCACGCAACCACAAAATCCTCTTCATCTAAATCCAAAAGTGGATCCAGAAATGGAAAAGTTCAAAAAGTTCTTTGAAGGCAATAAGAAGTAAGAAAAGGGTGCTATTCTTAGGCACCCTTTTTCAAATTTAATGAAAAGTTCCACAATTATCAGTATAATGGTAGAGTGTGTAATTCGATGAAGGGGTGATACAGTGGATTTTCAATTACAAGGTAAGACAGCTCTTGTTATTGCATCTAGTCAAGGTCTGGGAAAGGCTATTGCAAAACAACTGGTTGAAGAAGGCGCAAATGTTATGATTACTAGTCGAAATGTAGAAAAACTTCAATTAGTTAGAGATGAATTACAAAAGCTTGGTAAGGGAAAAGTGTCCTATCTTCAAGCGGATATCACCAAAATAGAAGAGATTAAGAATGTCGTTGAAAAAACAATAGACGATTTTGGAAGCATTGATTTGTTAGTAAATAATGCTGGTGGGCCCCCTGCGGGAAGTATAGATACGCTTACAGATGAGCAGTGGCAGCAATCTTTTGAATTAAACTTACTTAGTTATGTAAGAATTATTCGTGAAACTCTGCCTTATTTACGTAAGCAAGGGGGGAAAATTGTTAATGTAGCTTCTGTCTCTATAAAAGAGCCAATACCAGGTCTTTTGTTATCAAATACGTTCCGATTAGGTATTGTTGGACTAACGAAAACCTTAGCTACTGAGCTTGCTCCAGAAAACATTATAATTAATACAGTTGCGCCAGGAAGAATTGAAACAGATCGAATTTCATATTTAGACCAAGTTAATGCTGACAAACTAGGTGTAACTAAAGAGGAAGTAAAACAAAGAGCAGAGATGGCAATCCCACTAGGAAGATCAGGAGAACCTGAAGAGTTTGCTAAGGTCGTAACATTCCTACTTTCTGGTGCAAATACATATATGACAGGAAATTCCTATCTTGTGGATGGTGGAATGGTAAAATCAATTTAATTGTTGGTAGGGGGAAGAAGAGTGAGTGGGAGTTTTATAAAAAGTATTCCTTGTATACATGTACCAGTATCAGACTTACATCAATCAATAAATTGGTGGATTGAAAATTTTAATGTAGAACACGGTACCCCTTTTAATTCGAACTCAGGGAAAGCAGAACTTAGAGTCGGAAATGGTGAATGGGTTTTTCTATTTGAGACAAAAGAAATACAAAATCAACATACATATACAAAAGGTAATGTACCACATTCAGATAACTCACAAATTTACCTAGCAACCTTAAATGTAAAAGACCCCGAAATCCTTCACCAGCGTCTGTTGAAAAATGGTGTAAATGTTGGTGAACTTCGTGAAGCATGGACTGGGAAAGCATTTGATTGCTATGATCCAGACGGGAATAAATTTAATATATGGGGCGGAGAATGGATTGAGGATTAGACAAATAAACAGTTAATTATCTTCAACTTGGAGGAGAATCATACATGGCAGAATATCTAATCGTACTAAACAAAGATGAAGACACAATTTCCTTTGTAAACGTGGAAACAAGTAAGGTAGAAAAAACAATTGAGACAGACTTTAACCCACATGAAGTAATCGTTACTCCAGATGGGGCGAAAACATATGTTACTTGTTCTTTAGGAAACAAAGTAAACATTATTAACAATGAAACGTTTGAAATTGAAAAAACGTTAGAACATGAAGACTTTAATTTTCCTCATGGGTTAGGAATCTCTGGCGAGAAATTATATCTTGCATCAACCTATAGTGAAAAGGTCTTTATTATTAACCTTAAAACAGATGAAATCGAAAAGGTATTCCCAACCTATCAAAAATACTCTCATATGGTAGCTGTAACTCCAGATGAAAAGACTGCGTATATCCCAAATATCGGTAGTCATAATATTACCGTCGTTGACACAGAATCAGAAAAGGTTGTGAACCATTTCCCAGTTGGGAAAGGTCCTGAAGGTGTTGCAGTCCATCCAAATGGGAAGGAATTGTATGTAGCAAATCAAGATGACAACAATCTGTTTATTATTGATACTGAAACGTTAGAAGTTCTTTACAAAAGAAGATTAGGAGCATGTCCAATCCGCGTTGTTTTTTCACCAGATGGTAAGTATGCATTGATACCTAACCGTGAATCTGGAGACTTATCAATTATTGAAACAGCACACGAGCTAAAAGGAAACAGAAGACCATGGGAAATCAAGCGTATCCGTGTTGGTGTATGGCCTGGTGGAACTGTATTCAATCATGATGGATCCAAAGCGTTTGTAGCTAACAATAAAACGAACGATGTTTCGGTAATAAATATGAATACATTAGAAGAAGAGAGTAGAATCAAGGCAGGAGTACACCCAGACGGAATTGCATACCTTAAAAAGTAAGAATTGCTGGATATGGAGATGTTAACATGTTGTCAAAAAACAATACAGTAATTGGTTTTATCGGTACAGGGGTTATGGGAAAAAGTATGGCAGGTCACTTGCTTAAAGAAGGATATCCTGTACTCGTTTATACGAGAACCAAAGATAAAGCCATGGAGTTAGTAAGTCAAGGTGCAATCTGGAAAGATTCCGTTGCAGAACTCTCAAAGGAATCAAATGTCATTATTACAATTGTGGGCTATCCGAAAGATGTTGAGGAGGTCTATCTAGGAGAAAGCGGTATAGTATCAAATGCGAAAAAAGGCTCCTATGTGATTGATATGACAACCTCAACTCCTTCTTTGGCTCAAAGAATCTATAAAGAAGCAAAGCAACGTAACATTCATTCACTTGATGCTCCTGTATCAGGTGGCGACGTTGGAGCAAAAGAAGCACGATTAACCATTATGGTTGGTGGTGATAAAGAGGCCTTTGAAGCTTGTAAACCAATTTTAGAAATAATGGGTCAAAACATTATCCTTCAGGGTGAAGCCGGTGCAGGGCAGCATACAAAAATGTGTAACCAAATTGCCATTGCCTCTAATATGATGGGAGTTTGTGAAGCCATTGTCTATGCCGAAAAAGCAGGCCTTAATCCAGAAACCGTTCTCAATAGTATTTCTGCTGGTGCTGCTGGTAGTTGGTCGCTAAGTAATTTAGGACCAAGGATGATAGCAGGTAACTTTGAACCTGGATTTTATATTAAGCACTTTATTAAAGATATGAGAATTGCACTTGATGAAGCTGAGGCAATGGGAATGAATACACCTGGGCTCTCCCTTGCGAAAAGGCTTTATGAACAGCTTGCTGAAAATGGGGAAGAAAATAGTGGAACACAAGCATTGTTTAAATTTTATAAATAAGTCAATTATACTCCTAGTTAATCCTAGGAGTTTTTTTTGTGGGGAATCATAAGGAGGTAGTTTCCTCTTATATTTAGAAATTTCACTGCGAATACTATACTAGCAAGGCTAATATAAAGGAGTGGATTGTTATGGCAAAAAGAAATAAGAAGAATGATGCAGATCAAAAAAATAAACAAGGCTTTGATTCAGCAACTATCGACTCAGAATTTAGTCATGAATTAGGAAGCCATGATGCTAATAAGAAGCATAAGAAAAAAGCAAAAAAAGAAAAAGCACCTAAAAATGACGGGCAATATCATGGTGGGTTATAGAAAAACCCGTCCCGAATGTCTTAAATTTTTACTTTGGATTATGAATTAATTTTCCCCGCGGAAAGCAAGTGCCTGGACCGGAAATTAACGGACAGGAATTTTGAAAAAGCCCAAATACCGGCTTTTTCAAGGGCGATTTCCCATCGGGGAGGAAGTCTAGCCTCCTCAACGTTCCGTTTGCGGGGTCTCGACCTTTCCTCTACTTCCCGCAGGAGTCAAGTGCCTTCCCCTCCAATTAACTCATAAATTACATATACAGAAAGGGACTTACTGGACAGTCTCTTTTTTTGCTTTAATTTGTTAGAATTTTTAGAATAAAACTTGAATATTTTTATCTATCAGTTGTATTATAGAAGTGGGGATAACATACCGACCGGTTAGTAAGGTTGGAGTTCTATATGGGAGATGGTATGAGATGAATTTTTCATATTCAGAAAAAGTGATTGCACTACAAGAAAGGGTAAACGCTTTCATGGAAGAGTACGTTTATCCGAACGAAAAGGTTTATGAGGAACAGTTGAATCAGCAAGTTAATCGTTGGTCTGCTGTACCACCTATAATGGAGGAATTAAAACAAAAGGCGAAAGATCAAGGATTATGGAATTTATTTTTACCTGAAAGTGAATATGGAGCGGGACTTACGAATATCGAATATGCCCCTTTGTGCGAGATTATGGGTCGTTCCTTAATTGGGCCTGAGGTATTCAATTGTAATGCCCCGGACACTGGGAATATGGAAGTGCTAGTACGTTATGGAACAGAAGAGCAAAAGGAACGGTGGTTAAAGCCGCTTCTATCAGGAGAAATCAGGTCTTGTTTTTCGATGACTGAGCCAGAAGTAGCTTCAAGTGATGCCACAAATATTGAAGCGAGCATTACTCGAGATGGAAATGAGTATGTGATAAACGGCAGAAAGTGGTGGTCATCAGGGGCAGGAGACCCTCGCTGCAAAATTGCGATTGTCATGGGTAAGACGAATCCTGATGGACCTAAACATGAACAACAAGCAATGATATTAGTTCCATTTGATACCCCAGGAGTAAAGGTTGAAAGAGTATTACCAGTGTTTGGGTATGATCACGCACCACATGGTCATGCTGAAATTACTTATGACAATGTAAGAGTCCCAGCTGAAAATATTTTATGGGGTGAAGGAAAAGGTTTTGCAATTGCACAAGGAAGGCTTGGTCCTGGTAGAATTCACCATTGCATGAGATTAATTGGTGCCGCTGAACGTGCACTAGAAGAAATGTGTAAACGTGTTTCTGGCCGAATTGCTTTTGGAAAGCCACTCGCAAACCAAGGTGTTGTACAGGAATGGATCGCTGAATCAAGGATTGATATTGAGCAGGCGAGGTTACTGACATTAAAAGCCGCTTCTATGATGGATACAGTGGGTAATAAAGAAGCAAAGGCTGAAATTGCCATGATAAAAGTTGTTGCGCCTAGCATGGCATTGCGGGTAATCGACCGTGCTATCCAAGCATTTGGTGGAGCAGGAGTTAGTGACGATATGACACTAGCAGCTCAATGGGCAAATGCTCGTACGTTACGAATTGCTGATGGACCAGACGAAGTTCATAAAGCGCAAGTAGCTAAGCTAGAATTGCGTAAATACAGAAACTAGAGTAAAGGAGTTTTTTGAAAATGCATGTATTCGATTTGTTTAGTCTAAAAGGAAAAACAGCGATTGTTACTGGTGGTGGTAGAGGACTAGGGGAGCAAATTGCAGTAGGATTTGCGGAAGCAGGGGCAAATGTCGTTGTATGCTCACGTAAACTAGAAGCCTGTCAAGAAGTGAGTGATAGATTATTAGTATTAGGTGTAAAATCTATAGCAATTCAGTGCGATGTTACGAACCCTGAAGATATTCAAAAAGTTGTAGATGAAACAGTAAGAGAGTTTGGTTCGATTGATATTTTAGTTAATAACAGTGGTGCTACTTGGTCATCACCAGTTACTGATATGCCTCTAGAGGCATGGAATAAGGTCCTGGATGTGAATATTACTGGATTATTCTTGATGAGCCAAGCTGTAGGTAGAGTTATGATTGAACAAAAAGGCGGGAAAATCATAAATATAGCATCAGTTGCCGGATTAGGAGGTACAGATCCTAGATTCATGGATACGATTGCCTATAATACTAGTAAAGGAGCTGTTATCACGTTTACAAAGGACCTAGCAGTAAAATGGGGTCAGCATAATATTAATGTAAATGCGATCGCACCTGGTTTCTTTCCGACTAAAATGTCAAAAGTGCTTATCGAACGTGGAAAGGATCATATCTTAGCGACCACCCCATTAAAAAAGTTTGGTTCTGATCAAGATTTAAAGGGAGTTGCCTTATTTTTAGCATCAAATGCTTCGAACTTTGTTACTGGGGATACGCTAGTTGTTGATGGTGGAACACATGCGATGTAAATAAAAATGTACACTCTCTATGTTAATAGATTAGGAGGGTTCAACCCGAAATAATGCTTGTGTTGGAGAAGGACAAGAGATTGTACTCATCATAGAAAGGGGGGGCGTAAGATGAAATTAAAAAACAAGGTTGCTATTATCACTGGTGGAGGTGGAGGCATTGGAAGGGCAACAGCCTTTCTTTTTGCAAAAGAAGGTGCCGAAGTTGTTGTCTCAGATGTAAATGAGGAAACCGGTCAAGAAACTGTAAATCGTATTTTAGAGGAAGGAGGACGAAGTACATTCTTTAAGGCAAATGTGGCTGAGCCCACAGAGGTTGAGAGTTTAGTTGCTTATACAGCTTCAACTTTTTGTGGGGTTGATATCCTATTTAATAATGCTGGGATTGGTAACTCAGAGCTCAAGATTGAGGATCTCTCTATTGAAGAATGGGATCATGTCTTAGATATAAACTTAAAAGGTGTATTTTTAGGAATCAAATATGCTATTCCGGAAATGAGAAAACGAGGTGGCGGTTCTATTATAAATACTTCTAGTTTGCTAGGATTTAAAGGGAAAAAATATATGGCAGCATACAATGCGTCTAAAGGAGGAGTCAGTTTACTTACTCAAAATGCTGCTTTGGAATATGGAAAGGAGAACATTCGGGTGAATACAGTAGCGCCTGGAGTCATCGATACCCCCATTATTGATGGGTGGAAAAAGGATGAACGAAAATGGCCATTCATCTCCAAAGCCAATGCGCTAGGAAGAATTGGATCTCCTGATGAGGTTGCAACTACAGTGCTATTTCTTGCATCCTCTGATGCATCTTTTATTACTGGTTCAACCATTCATGTTGATGGTGGAGGCCTTACCTTTTAAGTATTTTGTACAATCTTAGGTCTTAATTCGTATTTAGGTAATATCTATTAATAAGATTCTATTATCTTTTATCAAAAAATGGAGGCGTTTACATGACTGAAAAACCTTGGTTAAAGCACTATCCTGAAGGTATTCAAAAAGAGCTTGAGATCCCTAATATTCCTGTCCACCAAATGCTCCTAGATTCTACAGCTAAGTATCCTCAAAATGAAGCTATTATTTTCTATCACAAAAGAATGACGTATACAGAATTAACAGGTTTATCCCGTGCATTTACATCGGCATTACAAGCAAATGGTGTTCAAAAAGGAGACCGTGTGGCAGTGATGCTTCCAAATTGTCCTCAGTATGTTATAAGCTATTTCGGTACTCTTATGGCAGGCGGAATCATTACACAGGTAAATCCTATGCTTGTAGAAAAAGAATTACAGTATATTCTCCAAGATTCTGGTGCTGAAACGATTGTTATTTTAGATGCATTGTACCCACGATTAAAGTCAATTCAGGATCAAACGAATGTGAAAAATGTAATTGTTGTCAGCCTACAACCATCTGAAACTAGCTTCACACAAGACCGCTCTTTTGAGGAGTTCATGCAAACTGCAAATGGGCATATTGCTCCTGTTGCTATTGACCCAGTAAATGACATTGCTGTTCTTCAATATACAGGAGGAACAACTGGCCGCTCAAAAGGTGCAATGCTAACCCACAGAAACTTAGTTGCGAATGTTGTTCAATCCTATGAATTCTTCAAACAGGATATAAATCTAGGTCAGGATAAGTGCTTAACGGTTATTCCACTATTCCACGTGTTTGGAATGACATCTGGTATGAATTTATCCATTTTCTGCGGATCTAGTAACGTTCTATTACCACGATTTGATCTAGAAGAAATGCTTCAAACAATAAAAAGAGAGCAGCCAACTACATTCCCTGGAGTACCAACAATGTATGTTGCCTTAACAAACCATCCTAAAGCAGAGGATTATGGAATTGATAGCATAAGAGTTTGTAATAGTGGTAGTGCACCGATGCCTGTTGAACTTATGAAAGAATTTGAGGCAAAAACAGGGGCTAAGGTACTTGAAGGATACGGGTTATCAGAAGCGGCTCCAACAACTCATTGTAATCCGATGTTTGCTGAAAGAAAACCTGGTAGCGTAGGTATTGGTTTCCCTTCAACAGACTATAAGATTGTTGACGTAGCAACAGGTTCGTTAGAGGTTCCAGCAGGAGAGTTAGGTGAAGTCATCATTAAAGGACCTCAGGTTATGAAAGGGTATTGGAATATGCCTGAAGAAACAGCACACACATTACGTGATGGGTGGCTTTATACAGGTGATATTGCACGAATGGATGAAGATGGCTTCCTATACATCGTTGACCGAAAAAAAGATATGATTATTGCAAGTGGGTACAATGTCTATCCACGTGATGTTGAGGAAGTATTATACCAACATCCATCTGTTCAAGAGGCAGTTGTCATCGGTGTTCCTGATAGCTATCGTGGCGAAACGGTTAAAGCTGTCATTGTTCTAAAAGCAGGTAAGGAAGCGACTCAAGAAGAGATTATACAATATTGTAAAGACAATATGGCTTCCTATAGAGTCCCTACAATTATCGAATTCCGTGACCAATTACCAAAAACAAGTGTTGGTAAAATCCTTCGAAGAGCCCTTCGAGATGAGGTTAATGCAGTAAAATAAATAAGTTTTGCTAGTTCTCTTTTTATCAACGGTTCAGAGTGCAGTTATTCGCTAGAATTCACGAGACTCCTGCGGGAGAACGGATTAGGGTAGACCCACAGGCGCATAGCGCCGAGAGGTCCCCGAGCCGCCCGCGGAAAGCGAGTGAATTCTAGCGAATAACGACTATATACGCCTATACATTATATATAAAGTCCTTTTTAACTTATGAGGAGATGAAATTATGCTATAATCTTGATGGATAACTATAGATTGTGAGGCTATGTCATGAAGGAAAGAATAACAGAGCAAAGTAAGGCACTATTTGAGAAAAAAGGATTTACCGAAACGTCCATTCAAGATATTGTTGATGCACTTGGTGTCACGAAAGGAACTTTCTACTATTACTTTTCTAGTAAAGAGGAACTCCTAATGGATATTCATATCCGTTATATTGAAAATTTATTGGCATTGCAAGACAAAATCCTTTCAGATGAGACGAAGGACTGTAAAACTAAGCTTTATGATATGGTCTTCATGCTCATCCATATTATTGAGGAACAAGGTGCTAGTGCTAGAGTGTTTTTTCGCGAACTACGAAATTTAAATGACGATCATCTTGCACAGGTATTGCCAAAGCGTGATCAATTTAGACTGAACCTACAATCCTTACTAGAGCAAGGAAGAGAAAATGGAGAGTTTCGAAAAGACCTAGACGTGGGCATTGTGACGTTTGGGATCCTCGGAATTACTAACTGGAGTTATAACTGGTATAACCCGAAAGGAACTCTAAAAGATCATGAAGTAGCTAGAATTTTTGTTGAAATGATATTAAATGGAATTGAAGCATAGAGTATTAAATAAAATGTAGGGAATCTCATAAAAAGTGCAGGGATTCTCTTAGTACATATATAATTATCTGTATAATCTAAATTTTTTTACTTTTAACATACTGACTGGTTAGTAAAAACATGAATGGAGTGTTAATACTTGAACCATATAACAAAAATTAAGGTTCGTTTTGGGGAGACAGATGCCTTAGGACATATAAATAACTCTAGTTATTTTGCTTACCTCGAAGATGCGCGTATAGGTTTCTTTGAATCCATTGGTTGTAATATGAGCACAACATCCTGGAACTTTATATTAGCTTCAACTAAGTGTGACTTCATTGGTCAAGGATATTTTAATCAGACATTACGAATAACCACAACTGTTGCAAGAATTGGAAATAAGAGCTTTCAGTTAGAGCATGAAATTTTTGATGATCAAACAAATCGATTGATTGCTCGTGGAAATGCAATTATTGTTTATTTTGATTTTGAAAAGCAACAAAGTATAGTCATTCCAGAATCACTTAAGGTTGAGCTAGAACGTCATCTTGTAGCAAGTTCGTAGAAAGGAGAGGGAACTGATGACAAATAAATTAAAAGACACTATTCCCGTCCGTAAAGGGGAAGAGTTAAATAGAACCGAGTTAGAAATTTTTCTAAGGGAAAAAATTGAATCCTTGCCTATGGGAGAGCTTGAAATCGAACAATTTGGTGCTGGGCATTCAAATTTAACCTATCAGTTAAGGATAGCTGACTGGACTGCGGTTCTAAGACGTCCACCACTTGGACCAGTAGCTCCTAAAGCTCATGATATGAATCGTGAATTTAGAATCCTATCAGAGTTATATAAAGTTTATCAGGCAGCACCAAGGCCTTATGTATATTCAGAAGATGAAAGTGTTGTAGGAAGTCCTTTCTTTATTATGGAGAGGAAGCATGGAATCGTGTTAGATACTGAATTTCCTGATTACATTACGCCTACAAAGGATATGTGTAGGCAGTTATCAGATATCATGGTCGATGAGCTTGTTAAATTACATGATATTGATTTTACACAGACAGGTTTAACCAACATGATTCAGCCTGAGGGGTTTATGGAGCGTCAAGTTCATGGCTGGATTTCTAGGTATGAACGATCAAAAACCGACGAGATACGTGAAGTTGAAATTCTAAAAGAATGGATGGTTAAAAATATTCCTTTATCACAAACGCCAACTGTCATTCATTATGACTTTAAATTAAATAATGCTATGTTTTCTGAGGATTTAACTAGAATGGTAGGCTTATTTGATTGGGAAATGTCCACCGTTGGTGATCCTCTTGCGGATTTAGGTGCTGCCATGAGTTATTGGATTCAATCTGACGATGATGAAATGTTAAAACGGGGTCTTGGAAAGCCACCTGTAACAGTTCAAGAAGGTTTTTATACACGTGATGAATTTGTGGGGGAGTATGCAAAAAAGAGTGGACGTGATGTTTCATCTATGAATTTTTATTTAACATTCGCCTATTTCAAACTTGCCGTAATTTGTCAGCAAATTTATTATCGTTATAAAAAAGGACAGACAAACGATCAACGATTTGCCAAGTTTAATTATACAGTAAAAAGCCTAATTCAATATGCACTAGTAGAATCTTCTAGAACTAAATAAAAAGTGAATAGTATCAGTTAATCATAGGTTATTCACTCAGTGGGTGAAGGAGTGCTTAAAATGCCAAAGCTCCATCTTCTTATGAAAAAGGAAGAAATAGATTCAACAAAAATGAAAGACAACAAGGTTGCTGTTGTTTTTGATGTACTTCTTGCTACTTCAACCATTACAGCAGGTTTGCACTTTGGTGCGAGGGAGGTAATCCCGGTGTTAAATGGAGAGGAAGCTCAAAAAGTAGCTGAGAATAGAGACAAGGAAACCTACGTTTTAGTTGGTGAATATGAAGGAAAAACAATTGAGGGCTTCCTAGATCCCAATCCTCTGCAACTAAGAGAAGCTCTAGAAGGTAAATCAATGATTCTATCTACTACGAATGGTACTGTTGCTATTAATAAAGCAGCTGATGCCAAGAGGGTATATATTAGTTCTTTATTGAATGGAAAGGCTGTTGCGGAAGAACTTAATCAAGAAGTACATGAAGAAACAGTAGTTGTGATCTGCTCAGGATCTTCTGGAGAGTTTTGTTTAGAAGACTTCTATGGTGCAGGATATCTTCTTGATTGCTTAGTGAGGAATGAAGATAAGGAGTGGCAATTAACAGATGCTGCCCAATCAGCTTTACTCTTTTACAAAGGAATGGCAGAAAGGTCAAATGAGGTATTACTAAGTTCGCGAGTAGGGAAGTTACTTGCAAAGTACGGATATGAAGAAGAAGTTAGATTTGTAGGGATTCATGGGAGTATTCCTATCGTTCCATATTTAGCAGATGGTCGAATCGTCGTATAAGGAGGTAAAATACGTTGGAAAATATAAAAGTGACTCATAAAGGTGCTAGTTTTTTATTTTCAGAGATTGAAGCAAATGACATATTTACTCCAGAAGATTTTACAGATGAACATAAAATGATTTCAGCCACAGCAAAGCAATTTATCGATAGAGAGGTAGACCCTCTTAACGAGGCGGTAGAAAACCAAGAATTTGATAAAGTTGTAGATTTGTTACATAAGGCTGGAGAGTTGGGTCTCTTAGCTCATAGTATACCTGAAGCTTATGGTGGGTTAGGGCTAGACAAAATAAGTAAAGGGATAGTTGGAGAGGTAGTTGGAAGGGCTGGAGGCTACGGTGTAGCTCACTCCAATCATACATGTATAGCCACTTTACCTATTACTTATTTCGGAACACCCGAACAAAAAGCAAAGTATTTGCCGAAACTAGCTTCCGGTGAATACATTGGAGCTTACTGTTTAACTGAGCCAGGGTCTGGGTCTGATGCGTTAGCAGCAAAGACAACAGCTGTTTTAAATGAAGCGGGAACTCATTATTTATTAAATGGAACAAAGCTCTATATCACTAACGCTGTCTTCTCAGATACATTCATTGTATATGCCAAAGTTGATAGCACTCATTTTACAGCCTTTATTGTTGAAAAAGATTTTCAGGGGCTATCCTTAGGGCCTGAAGAGAAGAAAATGGGAATTAAAGGTTCCTCAACAAGAACGGTTATCCTAGAGGATTGTCTAGTACCAGTTGAGAATCTACTTGGTGAAATTGGTAAAGGACATATAATTGCGCTAAATGTTTTGAATTTAGGTAGATTCAACCTAGGGTCAGCTTGTATGGGCGCTGCAAAATATGGTCTTCATCTTACCTTAAAATATACAAATGAACGCAAACAATTTGGGAAAGCTATTTCTGAGTTTGGTGCGAGTAAAGAAAAATTTGCAAAGATGGCTACAAGAATATATGCTGCAGAATCTCTACAGTATAGAACTGCAAAGTTGTTAGAGGATTCATTAGGTGATTTATATGAATCTACTGATCTTGCATTAATTGGAAGAAGAATGATGGAGTTTGCGACTGAGTGTGCTGTATGCAAAGTGTATGGATCTGAGACCTTAGACTTTGTAGCTGATGAAGCAGTTCAGTTGCATGGTGGTTCAGGCTTTATGAAGGATTATAGAGTTGAACAAATGTACAGAGACTCAAGGATTAATCGAATATTTGAAGGTACAAACGAGATCAATCGTCTCTTGATACCAACCCATCTGTTCCGCAAGGCTATTAAGGGAGAGATACAATTAGAAGAAATCGTTCAAAAGGCAATCCTAGAGTTACAGAACCCAAAAAGAGAGTTTGAAGGAACACTTGAACGTGAAATTGAAGCTGTAAAAACGATTAGAAGAATCTTTTTACTATGTGTCGGTGTGGCCTATGAACGGTACGGGTTAGAATTACCAAATGAACAGGAAACACTTATGAAATTAGCAGACATTGCGATGAATCTGTATGCAGCAGAATCCGTAGTCCTTAGATCCAAAAAAACTCAATCCGATTTTAAAGTTAAATTAGCCCAGGCATTTATGGATGATGTAGTACTCGATGTTGAAGTAACTGCTAGAAAATTAATATCAGGTGTAGTAGATGAAAGTAAGCTTCAGCAAACACTCTTATTAGTTATAAAAAGTTTGAGTCCTTTCCAAGTCACAGGCGTAGTTGAACGTAAACGTCAGATTGCTAATCGCTTAATAGATACAGAACAATATACAGTTTAGATATGTTTGTATCGGTAAAAAAGGGGGATATGGATGAGTGAACACTTGTTAATAAAGATTTAAAGCCTTTGGGATGATGAAAAAAATTGCTGATCATTCTTTCAATTCAAGTCTTAGTGAAATACTTGAGCAGGAACGTATAACACAAACAATGATGGTACAAACAGAGGATCATCTAGAAGGGGTATCAGCCTTTAGGGAAAAAAGAAAACCTGTATTTAAAGGTAAATAAGGGAGCTGTTATGAATGAAAGCTATTCAATTAACTGAGTTCGGTGGACCCGAAGTATTAAGGTATGTTGATGTTGAAAAACCAACTCCAAATTCAAATGAAGTATTAATAGAGGTAAAAGCAGTTGGAGTTAATTATGCCGATACTGCACGGAGAGAAGGGCAGTACGTTGTAAAAACCACTTTACCGTTTATTCCTGGTGCCGAGGTAGCGGGAGTTGTTGTTGAGGTAGGAGACAATGTAACGGGTGTTCAGGTTGGTACCCGTGTGGTTACATTAATTGAATCGAATGGATATGCAGAGTATGCAGTTGCTCATGAACGTTCTTTGATTCCATTACCAGATGGAGTAGAGTTTGAGTATGCAGTTGCACTCCCTCTACAAGGGCTAAGTGCTTACCATATCCTTAAGACAATGGGCAGAATCGAACAAGGTGAAAGTGTACTTATTCATGCTGCTGCAGGTGGTGTTGGGACCATTGCAGTCCAATTAGCTAGGTTATTTGGAGCAGGAAAAATTATTGCAACGGCAAGTACTGATGAAAAGCTAGCACTTGCGAAAGAATTAGGTGCTGATGCTGTTGTGAACTATACGGAAGCTGGCTGGGAGCAAGAAGTTTTAAGGATTACGGAGGGCAAGGGAGTAGATGTGGCATTAGAGATGGCTGGTGGAGATATCTTTCAAAAAACGTTAACGTGTCTAGCTCCCTTCGGCCGTGTTGTTATATATGGAGTCGCCAGTGGTGAACAGAGCAGGCTTTACCCTTCTTCTTTAATGGCAAAAAACCAGTCTGTCATCGGTTTCTTCTTGCCTCAAATTATGAGAAAACCACAGTTATTCCAATCAAGCCTGATGGAACTACTGTCTTTTGTGAATAATGGAAGTCTAAAATTAACAATTGGAGGGACATTTCCATTAAATGAGGCTGCCTCCGTTCATACTTTGTTACAAGGTAGAAAAACAAAAGGTAAACTTATTTTAATTCCTTAAAGGCATTACATTTTCTCAATCAGCAGGAGTGGAAGAGAACCTGCTGATTGAAAAGTTCATCTATATACTACTATTCTTCAAATTCTTCTATTACACTACTTCAAGTTGATTGAGCAAACGTATTACTACTCCACCTTTGAAAATCATAAAAGTTTGTTAGACTGTCAGATTAGCTCTTTTAAAACGAAAGGATGATAATAGTGAGTTTAGATCCTCAAGCAAAAATGTTACTTGATATGATGGCAGCCTCTGGTGCCCCGGCTATTGAAACACTCACACCTGAACAAGCCCGAGAAGCATTCGCACTTACTCAAAATAGATTGCGCCAAGGAGTTTCAGAAATAGTCATTCATAAAATTGAAGATATGACTATTAAAGGTGTCAAAGACGACATTAAAATTCGAGTGTACTCTCCAAAAGATGACGAACTATTACCAGCTCTTATATATTTTCATGGTGGGGGTTGGGTTTTAGGTAATTTAGATAGCCATGACTCATTGTGCCGTGCCCTTGCAAATAGTGCTGAGTGTGTTGTGATATCTGTTGACTATAGCCTAGCACCTGAACATAAATTCCCTACTGCTGTTTATGATGCCTTCCATGCGACAAAGTGGGTCTATGATAATGCAGAAACTTTAAAAGTGGATCCAACACGCCTGGCTGTTGGAGGGGATAGTGCGGGAGGAAACTTGGCGGCAGCCGTTTCCAATCTTGCAAAGAAGAATCGATCTCCAAAACTGTGCTTTCAAGCCCTATTATATCCAGCTACAAATTTTGAAGTAACAGAATCATATCAATTGTTTTCAGAAGGCTACTTTTTGACGAAATCGGCAATGAATTGGTTTAGAGACTGTTACCTAAATGGAACGGAAGATTTAAAAAATCCACTTGCTGCACCATTATTAATGGATGATAAGACTGATTTACCACCAGCCCTAATTATTACAGCAGGTTTCGATCCATTACGAGATGAGGGGAAGGCATATGCTGAATCATTAATTGAGGCTGGTGTTGAGGTAGAATACAAGTGTTACGATGGTATGATACATGGTTTTATAAGCATGTTTAGTGTATTACATCAAGGTAAACTTGCAGTTGAACATATAAGTAATTCACTAAAGATTGCATTTAACACAAAGACCGTAAAAGAGGTGTAACTGGTAGAAAGATTACTATAATTTTTTATAAGAAACTAGGTCTTATTACCTAGTTTCTTCTTCATTCCAAAAAATTCCTTTCAAATTAAGCATTAATTCCTATAGCTTGAATAAAATTTCTAAATTAAGGTAGAATTAGATGAATTGTTTAGCAAAAAAGTGAATCATAGATTTTTCTACTGATCACCTTATAAGGGGGGATATATTCTACCAATGAAACTAGAAACAGGATTTCTTTCAACGAATCATTCTTTTGTAAATGAAACAATAAATGATCATTCATTTGTGCATCTAGTATTATCTGTTAATTCAAGTGGTAAAGTTCTTTATATATCCTCAAACTGTGAGGAAATTCTAGGATTCTCTCAAAGTGAGTTAATTGGTTCATACATTAAAAGCGTTATCCATGAAGATGACCAATTTTTAGTGGAAAGTTATTTCTTTAATGAGACGACCCATGAACCCTGTACATTTAGGATGCTTCATAAGGATGGAACTTATTTATGGGTTAATAGTAAAATAGACCTAGTAAAAAAGACCTTAACAGATAAATCCAAAGAAATTTTATTCCAAATAATTGTAAATGATCAAGATACAGTCAGAAGTAAACCTACATTAGAACTTCTCTCGACTACTAATAAAGATCAGACTGAATTGCTTTTTACTAAGGAAGATTCATTTTCGTTGGTCGAGGTTACACCATACGCTATAATCCTAGCCGATAAGGGAAGAATTGTTTATGTTAATGAAGCAACGAGGAGATTGTTAGGTGCTAAAAAAATAGAAGATATTATTGGATTAGACATCTATCAGATCGCACTGGAACCCTTTCATACTGTCATAGAGAAAAGATTAAAGTCAATTCATGATGGTTACACAGTTGGTGTTATTGAGGAAAAGTGGAAAAGATTAGACCAATCAATTATTGATGTAGATGTACGGTTGTCTTCAGTAAGGTTACAAGGACAACTTTTTGAGTATTTTGTATTAGACGATATCTCTTCACGAAAAAACTTTCAAGGAATCCTCCAAAAAAGTAGAGAACGTTACCAAAACATTATTCATAACTCTATTGATACAATAGCAGTGGTATTTGACAATCGTTGGGTATTTATTAACGAATCTGGTGTGAAAATGTTCGAGTCTGGAAGTTACACAGAGATGCTAGGAACAAGTATTTATAAATATCTCCACTCAGATGAGCATTCAAAAGTTGATGAATTGATCGGGTCTGTACTCTCGGAAAAGAAAGAAAGGAAGAGTAAACAAACTTGGTATACAGCTTCTGGTAAAGAACTTTACTCTGAGCAAATATTCATTCCTACAACATATTTTGGTGAGCCTGCCATTCAAGTAATCATTAGGGATATTACAGAGCGAAAGCAAGCAGAAGAATTAATGCTCAAGTCTGAAAAGCTTTCAATAGCAGGACAGTTAGCAGCAGGAATTGCACATGAAATAAGAAACCCATTAACAGCTATAAAAGGCTTTTTCCACCTTATAAAAACGGATCAGCAACAACAATATTTTGATATAGTAGAATCAGAATTAAATCGGATTGAAGCCATCTTAAGTGAGCTGTTGGTTTTATCAAAGCCTACAGAAATAAGGTTTAAGAGGACAAATATTGAATTACTTATTCAAGATGTAATGACACTACTTGAAACACAAGCAATTATGAACAATATTCAATTAAAATCGTCCTTTATGAAAACAGAATCTACTATAATGTGTGATGAAAACCAAATAAAGCAAGTATTTATTAATCTTATTAAGAATGCGCTTGATGCGATGCCTAATGGTGGAGTCATTACTATCTCGACTGAAGTGTTGGATAACCAGATAAGGATTTCTGTTAAGGATGAAGGTGTTGGAATTCCAGAACACATTGTAAAACGTATTGGGGAACCTTTTTACACGACAAAAGAAAAAGGTACAGGTTTAGGACTTATGGTTAGTTTTAAAATTATTGAAAATCACCAGGGAACGATTACAATTTTTAGTGAGATGAATAAAGGTACTACCATAACAGTTGCTTTACCACTTGAAGACTAACTTAAATGTTGTTCGGTAACTATTTCTTCCTAACAGAATGGTGTTATTTACGCTGAATCTTGACCGTTCCTTTCCGCTGCAGGCACTTGCTTTCCGCGGGGAATTATGAAAAAGCCCAAATGCCGGCTTTTTCATGGGCAAATTCCCATCGGGGAGGAAAAGGAAGGTTATTTTCACTGCCGTGAAAAAACCCACTCCTCGACGTTCCGTCTGTGGGGTCTCGACCTTTCCTCTATTTCTGAGCAGGAGTCAAGTGCCTTTCGCTTCAATCCACTCAGCATCCTTGAACATATTATTTCAACATTAAACTACGATATATACAAGAAAAAGCCATGAATTTAATCATGGCTCTTGTTGTTTCTTAGGAATGTGACTTAACAAATGTTTCTAATCGGTCTAGTGCTTTTTCTAGTGTTTCCATAGAGTAGGCATAGGATAACCGAACATAGCCTTCACCGTAGTGTGAGAAGGCACTTCCTGGTACAACGGCTATTCCAGCTTCTTTTACAAGCTTCATAGCTAGATCGAATGATGTCATTCCAAATTTTTCAATAGACGGGAAGAGATAGAAGGCTCCATTTGGTTTAACCACTTCAATATCCATAGCTACAAGGCGATTGTATACATAATCAAGACGCTTCATATATTCAAGCCTCATAGGTAAGGCATCATCTACTCCGTTTGTTAATGCTTCGATAGCAGCTTGCTGACTTATTGAGGAAGCGCAGGAAACATTGTATTGGTGGACCTTTAACATATGACGTGTTAGCCATTCAGGTGCAAAAACAAATCCAATTCGCCAACCGGTCATTGAGTGAGATTTTGATAACCCATTAATTACGATGGTTTGCTCCCTCAGTAGGTTGGAGATTGAATGATGTTTTCCTTCAAAGACTAATTCACTATAAATTTCATCAGATAATATAAAAATATCTCTTCCTTTTAAAAGAGTAGCAATGTCACTAAGTTCTTTCTCGGATAATGTAACACCCGTTGGATTTGAAGGATATGGTAAAACTACACATCGTGTATTTGCCGTTAGGTGCTTTTCAATTATTTCAGCTGTTAAACGGAAGCCATTTTCTCGTGTGTCAGCGTAAACAGGAACTGCCCCACAGAGCGTAATAAGTGGCTCATAACCTGGGTAGACAGGGCCTGGTAAAATGACTTCAGATCCTTTTTCAAGAATGGTCCTAAAAACGATATCAATTGCTTGGCTGGCACCTGTTGTAGTAATGACCTCGGTTTCTGGTTTATAGACTAGGTTGTACTTTTTTTCAAGAAATTGACAAGCTGCGGTTCTTAATTCTATGTAGCCAGCATTATGAGTATAGGTAGTAAAATTTTTTTCAATGGCTGTAATACCAGCTGATTTTACATGGTTTGGTGTATGAAAGTCTGGTTGGCCGATTGTTAAAGAAATAACATCTTTATAATCTGATACCATATTAAAAAATTTACGGATCCCTGAGATCTCAATTGATTGTACATTTTTATTTATTAGGTGCTCCACGAACTGATTCATCCTTCCAATTAAGAAATGCAATATTAACCTATTTTATCGTAAATGATCAATAAACACCATTCTATCTATCTGAAAATTATAACTCTCTAGGATTATCCTATGTTATGATACTAGAAAAGGGAAAATATGGGGGGATTAGATGTTTGACAGTGGTTTTGGCGGCCCACCAACTTGGATGAGTGCTTTTGGAACGATCATTTTCCTTATCGTAATAGGTGGATTTATCTATGTTATTGGAAAAGGGTTAATGACATGGTCATCAAATAATGCTGCTACACCAGTTTCTACTTTTGCAAAGGTCTTATCAAAGCGTACACAGGTATATGGTGGAAGCGGTGAATCAAGGGCAAGAACTGCGTACTTTATTACGTTTGAATTAGGTAGTGGAGAAAGAGTAGAACTACAAGTAAAACCCAAGGATTCAGGCCTAATCGTCGAAGGGGATAAAGGCACTCTTATGTACCAGGGAACTCGCTTTAATGGATTCTCTAGAAAGGTAACAAATAACGAATAGCCAAGTAATTTTAGTAGGGGTTGAAGAAATGAAAATTATTGATATTTCTCAGGTATTACATAATGACATACCAGTTTGGCCAGGGGATACTCCATTTTCTTTTGAATTAAGCTGGACTAAAGAGGCTTCAGGTTCCGTGAATGTTGGTAAAATAGAGATGAGCGCTCATACGGGTACTCACATTGATGCACCTTTTCACTTTGATAACGAGGGTAAAAAAGTAATAGAACTAGATTTAGAACTTTATATAGGGCCAGCATTAGTAGTAGAGAAAAAGAATATTGAAATGCTTTCTCCTGAACACTTTAATGATGTTAATTTTGAGGGAGTCTCTAGGATTTTAATTAAAACTGGATCGTGGATTGATCAAAGTCTATTTCCTTCATCCATTCCATCCCTATCTCCAGATCTTGCGCCATTTTTAGCAAAGAAGGGGATAAAATTAATTGGAGTAGATGTTCCTTCGGTAGATATGCTAGATAGCAAAGAGTTACCAGCACACCATAGTTTATTAGAAAACGATATTCACATCCTAGAAGGTATTGTATTAGATTCCGTAAAAGAAGGGATCTATGAATTAGTAGCTCTTCCTCTTCCAATAAAAGAAGCTGACGGAAGTCCAGTCCGAGCAGTCTTAATCGAGCGATAAGTTTGTAGATTTAGTCCAAACTTTAAAAGAAGGGTAAGAGGTATAAAATAGAATAATTTTTTATAAAACTTTATTCATTTGTTTAATACTTCTTAAATATAAAGTAGTGAGTTGATTGGAGGGGAAGGCACTTGACTCCTGCTCAGAAGTAGAGGAAAGGTCGAGACCCCGCAGACCGAAGGTTGAGGAGGCTCGACTTCCTTCCCGATGGGAATTCGCTCTTGAAAAAGCCGGCAGTTTGGCTTTTTCATAATTCCCCGCTGAAAGCAAGTGCCTGGACCGGAAATCAACGGACCTTATTACTTTTACAATTCCAAATAATAAATTTAATAAACATCCTAAAAATTGTGAGGGCTGTCCAAAAAGTCATGTAATTTTGACTTTTTGGACAGCCCTTTGTTATTTATCTATTATCTTGTAAAAGCTTGTTATATTTTAGACTTACCTCTGCAAATAGTTGTTTATCATTTTTATCAAGCGCATTATTAATTGACTCCTGCAATCTTTGTAAGTTAAAACGATAACATAATTCATCTAAAACCATACCCGCATATTGCTCAAACATGAATCGGTCAGCTTCCGTAAGATTATAACTTATATATTTCTTTTCATTGTTTTTTATTAGCACATATTTTCTTTTACACGTTTTCATGATAACCCCCTATAGTAAATAATTGTACTGAGATAAAAGCATCGAATACTTTTTTGAAAGTTCCATAAAAAGGACTTCATCTCTGTTAACAAGGGTATGATCAATTTGTTCCATTAGTTTTGTTTGCTTAAAGGAGAACAGTGATTGATTAATAACCAAATCAGCTTCCTTTTCAAACATTGTAGATTCGCTGTTATTAGAAGTAATAATAAGTAATTCATTCTTTTGCCCGTTTTGGTTCATCTTTAATCACTCCTCCTATCGTTTCTACTATTATTAACTGAAACGAAGAAAAAGTAAAGTATTTTTCTAAAAATTTAGATATATCTGATAATGTAATTTTTACCTATCTAAAAGTAGTTATTTATTAAGTCCACTACTATTCTGAAGAAGCAACTAATTCGACTTTAATTCTGTCAGGGTCTTCAAAAAAAACTGCGTAGTAATCTGGACCGCCAGCAAAAGGGTGCCTATCTTTATATAATAACGGAATGTTCTTGCTCATTAATTTTTCTGTAATCTTGTTTACCTCTTCTCTTGTATCAAGATGAAAAGCTAAATGATTTAATCCGACCCGACAGCGATGGTAAGCAATGTCATTAAATCGTTCTTCAACTTTAACAAAAACAAGATAGGTATCTCCAAGCTTCCAACTAAATCCCTTGTCCCATTTTTGGTAAGGTTCGTACCCTAATTCAGATAATAACCAGGTCCAGAACACTTTTGATTTTTCTAGATTTGAAACATAAAGCTCAATGTGATGGATGATTCCCTTTTTCATAATAACTCTCCATTCTTCGTTTTTGATAAGTTTAATTTTAATGGATTATCTGGACTAATGTCATCATAAGATAGAATGATAATTAACTAACTGAGGGAGGTTACGTTCATGTATCATTACCCAAATCACTATCAACCATATCCTCAACAATACACTTATGGCTCTTATTCATATTATTATCAGCAACCACCCAATCGATCAAATAATTCAGCCTATTCTCAAGAATATATTAGACAACAGCAAGACACGTTTAGAAGGGTTTGGAATGCCATTAAGAGTGAGGTAGAGCCGATATTTAAAAGATTTCAAGAGTATAATATTGATCGAAGGTTTTTACGTTTTCTTTTCAGACAGGTAGTTCAATTTCTAATTGTCACCCAGAACCAGTATACAGGTTCCATAAAACAACGAGTTAATCAAGCATATAATGCGTTAAGAAACCAGCTAGGCTGGCTATTTAACGTGTTACAAGCTTATAATCTTCCAGTTCAAGAATTTGAGAAAGCAATAAAGGATCTTATTCGATTAGTTCTCTTAAATCTAGACTACCAGCCTGAAAAGGACTGGAGTGAATGGGAGGATTTAGGTGGTGTACTAACATCTGGTCCTACCGCTTCATCATGGGGAAGGAACCGAATTGATGTTTTTGTTAGGGGTAAAAATAGACAGCTATATCATAAATGGTGGGACGGTACTAAGTGGAATGACTGGGAAGGGCTAGGAGGCACCTTAACATCTGCACCGGCAGCCGTTTCATGGGGAAACAATCGCGTAGATGTATTTGCAAGAGGTACAAATCAACAGCTAATCCATAAATATTGGAATGGATCTAGTTGGAGTGCTTGGGAAGACCTGGGAGGAACACTAACCTCATCGCCAGCAGTATCGTCTAGAGGTGAGAATCGGTTAGATGTTTTTGTACGGGGTTCAAATAAAAGGCTATATCAGAAGGTTTGGGATGGAACGAGATGGGGAGATTGGATTGACTTAGGCGGGGAATTAACTTCAGCTCCTGCTGCCATTTCTTGGGGAGCAAACCGAGTGGATGTTTTTGCGAGAGGTCAAAATCGAGAATTGTATCATAAGTATTGGGATGGAAATCAATGGTCCGGTTGGGAAAGCCTGGGAGGAACCTTAACTTCAAGTCCGAGTGTCGCTTCTTGGGGTCCAAACCGCTTAGATGTTTTTGTTAAGGGAACGGATGAACATATTTATACTATCAATTGGGATAAAACTAAATGGAGTGACTGGGAGAGAATCGGAAATAGTGTTACATCTGAACCAGCAGCTGTTTCATGGGGAAAAGGAAGAATAGATCTGTTTGCAAAAGGGCCAGAAGATCAACTTCTTCATAAATGGAAAGAATAAGTCTGATAGGGAGACCATTGCGGTTTCCTTTTTTTTACAATTTTTGTAGTTGGGTTAATTGGAAGTTCTATGCTAAAATAGCTTGTATGAGAATTAAAAGTTTTTAACAGCCCGGAGGGTAAAGAATGCTATCTATATTAAAACCTCTAATTGTAAATATTACAATAATCTTCTCTCTGACCTTTAATGCAAATTTATTTTTTCCATTTAATAATAAAACGCCTATTACATATAAACAACAAATAATCTATGGACTAATAAGTGCATTTGCTGGGATATTATGCATGTTTTATCCTATTGAAAGCCTAGGGGACACGAATTTTGATTTTAGAATGATACCAATCATGATTAGCACTTTATATGGTGGGTATCTATCGGGTCTCGTTTGTTTAGTGCTTGTATTGACTGTTAGATGTATAATCGGTGGCGATTATGTATTAATTGGTATTATTGTATCAATTCTACCTTTTATAGTTGCTGTTCTTTTAAGGGGATTTTATCATAGGTCTACAGCGAAAATGGCTGTGGGTGCGGTAGTTGTTGCTATTTACTGTTTATTCTATGTAATAATTCTTTATTATACAGTTGACTTTTTAAATGTTTCCTTTTACATAGCTTATTTTACAGCCTTTCTTGCCACATATTTTGCACTGATATTTATCATAGAAAAGCTGATTATTGCTAATCAGCAATTTAAAGAAACCGTCTATTTGGACAAGCTTTCAATGATTAGTCAAATGGCTGCATCTATAGCTCATGAAATTAGAAACCCCATCACCACAGTAAGAGGTTTTATTCAATTTCTTCATAAAGACACCACTGACGAAAAACTTAAGCAGTTTGGACCACTTATTATTGAAGAATTAGACCGAACGAATAAGATAATTACAAATTATTTAAAGCTAACTAAGCCTTCAGATTCTGAATTTTCAAAGGTTGAAATTGATACAGTAATTAAGGACTCCATCGAACTACTTCGCCCGCTAGGAATGTATGACAATGTAACCATACTGTACCAAGGGAGTGGGAATCATTATGTATATGCTGATGAACACCATTTAAAACAAGCCTTATTAAATGTCATTAAGAATGGAATTGAAGCGATTGAAGATGGTGGTTACGTAAAAGTTACGAAGCGTCCTGGTGATGATAAAAATACCGTAGCCATTGAGATTGAGGATAATGGTAAGGGTATGAATCAAAAGCAGCTAGAAACAATCGGGTTGCCTTATTTTACAACAAAATCGAAAGGTACAGGTCTTGGAAGTATGATTACAAACCGTCTTATTCGAGATATGAATGGGAAAGTTGAGTATGAGAGTAAACTGAACAAGGGAACAAAGGTTTTAATCATCCTACCAACAATTGATATGAAATAATTTCTACATTAGTTATCCAAAGTCTATAAATTTCAAAAGTAAAACAGGTCTTTTTTTGAAGACCTGTTTTACTTTTGAACTCTTTGTTTTGTTATTTTTCTTGTATTAGGGTCTACAATAAAGGTTTCACTGCTATTTCCTTCTAAATGATTTACTTGAATGATATAGTTATCATTTTCTTCTCGTACAAAAAATACAGCAATATCACCATTATCATCTATATTAAGGTGTTCACGTACTAATTCTTCGGCTTCTGTTCTCGACAAATGATTATCATTTGTTGTCCTATTTATGTTTACATGATCACGGGCTTCAATTAATATTTCCTCATCAGTTTGAACACCATCATCAAAAGTATGTGTTAGTCCTTCATCATTATTGTTCCCATGGGTTGGTGATGCAGTATCGGGATTATTTGCGGTACAGGCTGTAGTTAACAATGCAAGGAAAATAATAAACAACCATTTCTTCATAAGTTCATCCCCTTTAAAGTCTATGTTGTTGTTCTTAGTATGAGATGAATTCACTTATTTATTCCTTTGTTGGTTGAATGAGATGAGGGAAGGCCTATAGTAAAGCCAAAATAAAAATAAGATTTAGACAAGGTTTAACTTCATATACATAATACAGGTGTATGATGAAGGGATGTGATGAGTATGCCTCGATATATATGGGGGGTAGATTCAGCTGCAACTGTCAATGATGAATTGTATAGTTGTGTAAAATCAAATTTTGGCACTCCGCGCTACTGGGGAAGGTATTTAACAGAGGTACCAAATGTCTCAGAAGGGCTAACCAAAAGTGAAATAGCCTTTATTCAGAGTAAAGGAATGAAGCTTTTACCAATCTATAATGTATTTTCTGAGGCCGTAGGCTATCCTAAGGGTCAGGTAGCAGCTAGGAATGCGGTGTTTCATGCAAGGAGATTAGGAATACCTACTAATGTTGCAATCTTTGCAAATGTTGAACGGTTTTTTGAGGCAGATGAGGCTTGGATTAGAGGCTGGGTTGAAGCGTTATATCCTACAGGATATCGCCCAGGAATTTACCATGATCCAACTGAAGGTCCGTTTGCAGTTGAATATTGCAAAGCTGTCGCTGAAAATAATCAAGTGGCTGTTCAAACAATTTTATGGAGCGCTGAACCTGATCCAGGTCCAACAAGAGAAAGAAATGCACCAGCCTTTAAACCAGCTAAGCCTAATTGCCAGGGAAACGTATGGTTATGGCAATATGGAAGAGATGCATCTGAATGCCCAATTGATACAAATTTAGCGGATAGTAGGGTGTTGCAATATTTATATTAATAAACTACCCCAGCCATTTATGATTGTGCTGGGGTAATGTAATTGTCTAGATTTGTCGAAATTTTTACAAACATCTTTAAAGTTAGTTCCTAAAAGAATATAATGAGAGTAAATAGGTAAGTGGAAGGAAGACATGTATGGATGATAAAAAAGGGATCTTACTTGAAAGTGGAACAAATGAACTAGAAATCGTAGAATTTAGTATAGGTGCAAATAAATTTGGTATCAATGTTATAAAAGTAAAAGAGATTATGAACCCAGTTGCTATTACAAAAATACCTCACTCTCACAAGAATGTAGAAGGAATCATTGAACTTCGTGGCGAGGTTTTACCGGTAGTGAATGTTGCTACAGCTTTAGGGTTTGAGCAGTCAGCAGATCCATCTTTAGATAAATTTATTGTTACTGAATTCAATAAACAAAAAATTGTGTTTCATGTTCATCAAGTGACACAAATTCATCGCATTTCGTGGGATAAGATTGAAAAGCCATCCACTGTTTATCAGGGTCTCCAAAGTCATATCACTGGCGTAATTAAGTTAAATGGAGAAGTGCTTTTATTAATTGATTTCGAAAAAATAGTAGTAGATATCAATCCTGAATCTGGAATTAATGTTAATCAGATCAAAAAGCTAGGAAACCGCGAACGTTCCAATAAAAAGGTTATCGTAGCAGAGGATTCACCTTTATTAAGAAAGTTACTTCATGATACTTTGTCTGAAGCAGGATACTATAATCTTGAGTTTTTCGAGAATGGAAAAGATGCTTTTTCTTATTTAGAAAGCCTAGTAGATGATAATAAGCGTATTGAAGACCATGTACAAATAGTGGTTACAGACATTGAAATGCCACAGATGGATGGACACCATTTAACAAAGAGAATTAAAAGTGATTCTCGTCTAGCCAAAATACCTGTGATAATCTTCTCCTCACTTATAACAGATGACCTTCGCCATAAGGGACAAATGGTAGGAGCAAACGGACAAGTCAGCAAACCAGAAATTGGAGAACTAGTAAATCTAATTGATGAGCATATATTATAGAGGGAAAAGAGACTTTTGGTCTCTTTTTTTTATGGTTTTTGGGAATAAATAAACTAACATAAGTTAGATAACTATAATGTTTTTGTCGAATATTGTAATATAGTGGAAAGAGGAGTTTTTAAAGGTTGGGATATTATGGAGAAATATAAAAAAAAGCTAATAGAAAATATGCACAAACAATTAGGGAATTGGCTTGAGGGTAATGAACCTATTCCACATAAAGAAATATATCGGTTTTTGCATTCTGTTTCTGGAACTGCATCAAGTATTGGCATGCAGGAGATAGGAGAAACTGCAAGAAATTTATTAAATACCCTAAAAGAGGATGACCCAAAGCAGTGGGAAATAAAAGATGTTAAGGTGTTCTTTTTTGAATTACTAACTCTTGTCTATGACAATGAATTCGAAGAAGAGATCGCAGGAACACCCATTATAAAGATGACAGGTAATGAACCTGTTATTTTAATTATAGATGATGAAACAAGTATGTTGATGTATTTAAAAGATGAGCTTCAAAAGCAAGGTTGGATTGTCAATGTAGTTGCAAACCCAGAAAAGGTGATTGGTGCCTTTTATGATATCCATCCTGATTGTGTCGTCATTAATGTGGATATGGAACAAAAGAGTGGATTTGAAGTATTAACTTTCTTAAAGGAAAAAATAAAGCAGCAATTCCTTCCAACTATCATGATCAGCTCTCACAATAGCAAAAGTATTCGGATGCAAAGTTATCAAATGGGCGCTGACGATTTCATAGCTAAACCTTTTGAGCTTGATGAATTGACTGTTAGGATACAACGCCATATAGAACGGAAAATTTTAATTGATAATCTTCTTTTAGTTGATGAATTGACAAGAGTATATAATCGCAAGTTTCTAAATCAAGCATATGAACAACTACATTCAGAACTGGTCCGTAACAAAAAGACATTTTCAATTGTTATGATTGATATCGATCATTTTAAGGAAGTAAATGATACATACGGGCATTTAGTGGGAGATCAGATGTTAAAGGCGTTTGCTACTTTTCTAAAGAACAATAGTCGAACCGGGGATAGCGTGATTCGTTATGGTGGCGAAGAATTTGTTCTTCTATTACCTGATTTATCATTAGAAGAATCAAAAAGAGTAACAGAACGTCTAATAATAGAACTTGGAAAAATAACAATCAATACCTTAGAAGGTGAATTAACATGTACCTTCTCTGCCGGGATAGTTGAAGTGAATAGCACCGGAAAGTCTATAGAGGAATGGTTGGTATTAGCAGATAATGCTCTATATGACGCAAAAGAATCTGGTAGAAGTCAGGTTAAAGCTGTAAATCATGAGTCAACTGGAGGCCATCTCAAACTGGTGAAGGTTGCCGTTGTGGATGATGATCCGATTATTCGGACAATGCTAGTTGACCTGTTAGAAACGCTAGGAAGGGAAGGGAACTATCATCTAGAAATTGAGTCGTTTAAAGATGGTTCTGCTTTTATTACAAATGAATGGTCTCAGACTGATCATCCTTATTTAGTTATTTTAGATGGGATTATGCCAAGAATGGATGGCCTGGAAGTTCTTCAACAATTACGCTCACATAATTCCGAACGATACACAGTTATTATGCTTACATCAAGGAAAAGTGAACGTGATATTGCAAGAGCTCTTCAAATAGGTGCAGATGACTATATAACTAAACCATTCAAGCTTTTAGAATTGGAAACGAGAATACGCCATTTATTAAAAAGGATGAAGTAAGTTGTTAAGAAATGAAATCATTTATTTTTTTCTTTGTCTGTCTATCTTAATCATTTTACTGTCTCTGTTATTGGTTTACTTAATGATTCGAAAGGCGCGGGAAAATAAACGAAAAGCTAAAATAGAAGATTATAAAGAAAAGCATAGAGAACAAATGTTTGCTTATATCTATAAAAATCAAACCACAAGAATGCTTGTGCCAGACAATGAATTAAAATTACAAGCTATAGAGGAGTTATTAGGAGATTTCGCTAATGTTTTATCTGGTGAACAAGCTGAAAGGAATATAACTGGTTTTGCTACTGATCATTTTGTTGACTACTATCGTGAAAACTTATCTAGTAGACGATGGAGCCAGCGCATGAATACTCTTTATATGATTGAAGACTTTAATTTGTCCTTACTAATGCCTGAAGTTTTACAGTTATATCAATCGAAAAAGGTAACTAAATCAGAGGAAAGCCAAATCTTACAGTTAATGTCAAAGTTTGATTACCCTGATATCTTAGACAAAATCCAAAGTTCAAAGTTCAACTTATCTGAATTTACTTATCGATCCATCTTTAACAAGATGACTCCGAGTACACTTGAATACACAATAGCAAAATATCACCAATTACCTTACGATTTGCAACTACCGTTAATTGATATTATTGGAGTGAAGAACTTAATTCACAAAGGCCCTTTTTTGGAAAAGTTACTACGAGAATCCTCAGGGAAAGAAGAAACAAAAATTCGAATCTTAAAAGTAATTTCAGAAATTGGATATCCACTACCTAATGAATTAGTGGAAAAATTTTTACAGTCCTCGAATTGGGCAATTCGAATGATGGCTGCTAAAGTGTGTGGCACTCTTCGGGAGGACGTTCTCTTACCGTATTTAAAGCCATTATTAATAGATGAACATTTTTCAGTTCGTACTCAAGCAGCAAGGTCACTTCTTTTATATCCTAATGGTAAAGAATTACTAGAGGAGATAATAAAGACTACTGACGATATGTATGCTAGAGATATGGCAATCGATTGGTTAGAAAGAGGTACAAATTATGAATTACGTTAGTGATATCTGGCATCACTTCATCGTGATATCTAGTACATTTATTTTTGTTTACATGCTAATTGTAATCCTTTTTTATACCGTATTATTACTAACATCAATCTTTCAGTTAAGAAAAGAATATCAACTGGATGATGAGGAGCCTTATGAGGAAATCCTTCAGCTTGGTTTCACAAAGCCTGTTTCAATATTGGTTCCTGCCTATAATGAAGGTGTTGGAATATACGGTAGCGTCCGTTCATTATTAAGTATTGAGTATCCAGAGTATGAGGTAGTTGTTATAAATGATGGTTCAAAGGACGATACACTTGAAAAATTAATTGAACGGTTTAGTTTAATTAAAACAAATCACGTTATCCAGAAAAAGATAGAAACAAAGGAAGTAAGGGGGATTTATCGATCAAAAATTTATGACCATTTAATAGTGATTGATAAAGAAAACGGTGGAAAGGCAGATGCACTGAATGTTGGCATAAATGTTTCTAGATATCCATACTTTTGCTCTATGGACGGAGATTCTATCCTAGAGAGAGATGCTTTTGTGAAGGTTATGAAGCCTATCATTGAGTCTGATGGCGATGTTATCGCATCTGGCGGAAGTGTTCGAATTGCAAACGGTTGTAAAATTGAAAGTGGAGAAATCGTTAGTGTAGGTCTACCCTCAAAACCTCTAGTTATAATGCAGATTATTGAATACTTAAGGGCTTTTCTGATGGGAAGAATTGGACTAAGTAAACACAATCTTTTATTAATTGTTTCGGGTGCGTTTGGAGTTTTCTCTAAGCAATGGGTCATCGAAGCAGGCGGGTATGCTCATACTGTTGGTGAAGATATGGAGTTAGTGGTTAGATTACATCGGTTAATAAAAGAGCGAAAAGCCGATAAAAAAATCATCTATGTTGCTGATCCAGTCTGTTGGACTGAGGCACCGGATTCTATGAAGTTTTTAAGAAGACAGAGAAATAGGTGGCACAGAGGACTATTTGATAGCTTATGGACACATCGTAAATTAATGTTTAATCCAAAGTATGGTTCGATTGGATTTGTTTCTATGCCTTATTTCTTTTTTATTGAGTTTTTAGGCCCTCTAGTTGAGCTATTTGGGTACTTTATTATAATAATATCTATTTTTCTTGGTGGAATATATATTGAGTTTGCAATACTTCTATTTTTATTATCGATGCTTTATGGATCCGTTTTTTCAATGGCAGCTGTTCTACTTGAGGAATGGAGTTTACGAAAATTCCCGAAAGTAACTGATATTTTAAGGCTGTTTTTCTATTCTTTAACAGAAACCTTATGGTATAGACCCTTAACTGTATTGTGGCGATGTGAAGGGATTTTACATTTATTACTACGTAAGCAGGGATGGGGAGAAATGGTTAGAAAAGGTGTGTCAAATGACTAAGGAATCTACTAAAAAGCTACCCATTTTCCTATTGTTCATACTAGTTATGCTTGCAGCTATTACAGCTCCTTTTTGGGTATGGCAATTACAGTCTCAAAAGACGTTGGAGGTCTTAGTATTGGATAAGACCGTACCTGATGAGACTTATAGAGAGCATAAGGGAATTATGTGGGCATTAAATCATTTAAAGTATGTACAATCAGATGGTTCAAAATATCATTTAATTAACGATTATATAGGGTTTTATCCTAAGAAAAACGATGAATACGGAATTAAAGATCTTCCTGAAAATTTGGATCCCTATCAAATGATCTACATTGCCGATGGTTATGGAGTATATGAGGAAGAATTTTATGAAAATAATCAACAAGGTGAACGATCAAATATTATTTATGGTGGAATGACTGCTGAAGAAATTGCGAGAATTAGAGAAGCGGTATTTAAGAATGGTACTACTTTAATTGCAGAATTTAATACATTTGCAAGTCCTACCCCACCAGATGTAAAAGAAGAATTTTATCAATTATTGAACATCAACTGGACTGGTTGGATCGCAAGATATTTTGACGAATTAGATATTAATGAGGTACCTGTGTGGATAAGATCAAATTATGAATCTCAAACAGGAGAGAGCTATCAATTTAAAGGCTCAGGCTTTGTCTTTGTTAACGAAAATGATAAGGTTGTCATTTTAGATCATTCACAAATCGATGAAGAGGGAGTTACCTTTACCTACACGGATAATGGAGAAAAGCATTTTGAAGAAAATACTGAAGTAACTTATGATTACTGGTTTGATGTAATTATCCCGAAAAACGAAGAAGAAGTACTTGCAGTCTATAATCTATTTGTTGATGAAAGTGGAAAGGAAATATTAAGGGAAAATGATATACCTTTACAGTTTCCTGCCGTTGTTCATCATAAGACAGATCGGTACAGTTCTTATTACTTTGCAGGAGACTATGCGGATCAAGCTGAATTACCAGGACTTTATCAAACTGCTGGCTTCACTACTTGGAAAAAGTGGGTTACTTCCAGTAATCAGACAGGAACCTTACCTTTCTTTTGGAAAGCCTATCTGCCTATGATGGAGGTTATTTTACAAGAAACGAATGGGTTACAAAAAGATTTATCTACTGAGGTAGAGGTCGCTGAAGAAAATAGAATAAAAGTTGGAGCTAAAGTTGGCGACACGTATCTTCAAGTGTTTAAAGATGGAAAGTGGCAGAATGTATTAGTTAAAGGGGTAAACATGGGTATTGCGAAACCTGGAACCTGGCCAGGAGAAACCGGTATTTCCAAAGCAGAATATTACCGCTGGTTTACCCAAATTGGTGATATGAATGCGAATGTTATTAGGGTGTATACAATTCATCCTCCAGAATTTTATGAAGCTTTATATGAATACAATAAAGTTTCTAAGTCACCTCTATATATAATGCATGGTGTTTGGATAAATGAAGAGATATTCCTAGAATCACAAGATGCTTTTACACTTGAAAATACAGAGGAATTCACAGAGGAGATTAATAAGATTATTAATCTTATTCACGGTAATATTAGTATCCCCAAGAGACCTGGACATGCAAGTGGAGAGTATAATTATGATATATCACCGTACGTGTTAGGGTGGATTCTCGGTGTTGAGTGGGATCCAACTGTTGTTGCTTCGACTAATGAAAAACATCAGGAAATGAAGGACTTTAAGGGAGAGTATATCTATACTAAAGGTGCAAATCCATTTGAGATTTGGCTAGCAAAAATGATGAATCATACAATTAAGTATGAGACAACAAACTATGGGTGGCAGAGACCGGTGAGCTTTACAAATTGGCCAACAACAGATCTGTTAAATCATCCAACAGAGCCTCATGAATATGAAGATATGGTATCAATTAATCCGAATGTTATCTTCTCAACAGAACAAATGTATTCGGGACTGTTTGCTTCTTATCACTTTTATCCTTACTATCCTGATTTCCTTAACTATGAACAGGAATATGTAGAATATAAAGATCATCGTGGTGAAAAGAATAACTACGCTGGTTACCTAAATGAAATGAAGAATAACCACCGATTACCTATTGTTGTAGCAGAGTTCGGAGTACCAGGCTCTCGTGGATTAACACATCGAAATGTTCATGGTAGAGACCAGGGGCATCATAGTGAAGAAGAACAAGGTTATTACAACACTCGTCTATTTGAGGATATTGTTCATGAAGACATGGCTGGTGGCATTGTCTTTACATGGCAAGATGAGTGGTTTAAGCGAACTTGGAATACAATGGACTATAATAACGAGGATCGGAGGCCATATTGGTCAAATGCACAAACCAATGAACAACAATTTGGATTGTTGAGTTTTGATCCAACTTCGAGTTACAAAAATATGTTAAAGGTTGACGGTGATCCTTCTGATTGGGCTGACAATGGAATTGAGCCAGCGATCACATCTAATGGAGTAGTAAAACATGTTTTTGTATCGAGTGATGAGAAGTACTTATATCTTCGTCTGGATTCAAAAGAGAAGTTTGACGAGATGAATACTTATATATTATTTGATACCATACCTAATCAAGGACAAGCCTCTATTCCAGGGTTATCAAACTTAACAACTGAAGGAATCGATTTTGTACTTGAGCTTAAAGGAGAAGAACAATCAAGATTGTTGGTTGATAGCTATTATGATACATTTTACTATCACTATGGTAATGCTATTCCTCTAAGTGAAAGAACTGAAAATGTTTCTGTGAAAAATAATGGTGTCTTCCATCCAATTCATTTGGCCCTAAATAAAGAGGTGACCATTCGAACAGAAACTGGTGAAACCGTATCCCTGCCATTCGATTACTATGAAACAGGAAAGCTACAATTTGGAAACGGAAATCCAACTTCAGAAGACTACAATTCTCTAACGGATGTTAGTGTGAATGAGTCAAGCAACATGATTGAAATTAGACTACCATGGCAGCTTCTTAACTTCAAAGACCCTAGTTTAAATGAAGTAATGGGGAATGTATGGAGCGAAGGCGGATTAGAAAATAGTGAATTTATTGACGATATAAAAATAGGAGTAGTCTTAGATCATGATGTTATTGAAACGGTACCAAGCATAAATGATCAAAACTTTACACCTTCAATGTTTTATAAGTATTCTCTTCCTAAATGGGAGGAGCCTAACTATCATGAAAGACTGAAAAAATCTTATTATATGATGCAAAATCTTTATGTAAATATGGATGTAAAGGAGTGATTACTTTGGCAAGGCTATTATTAGCGGAGGACGAAGAAGTCCTTCGCATGTTAGTTGTCGATACACTTGAGGATGAGGGGTATGAAATCGACGAAGCAAGTGATGGGCAGGAGGCTTATCACTTAATATGTGAGAAGGACTATGATCTCATCATTTTAGATTTTATGATGCCAGGTATGACTGGACTTGAAGTGATAGAGAAAATAAGAACAATGCCTAGTAAACAGGAAGTTAAGGTTATGATGCTCTCTGCTAAGAATCAGAAGTCAGACCAAGAACAAGTATTAAATGCTGGTGCGAACTATTTTATCTCTAAACCATTTAGTCCTTTGGAGCTAGTAAAGAGAGTTGAGGAGATACTTAGTGAAGGAAAGTAAGGTAAATAAATATTTTAAGAAAAGTTTGGCTAGTAAATTTTTTTTATTAATGAGTATCTTCTTTGTAATTTCCTTTATAAGTGCAACCATATTTCTATGGTATCAACATCAGCTGTCTGAGGACTATCGTGAAAAGAATAACATAATTGAAAAGAAAGAAAGAACTGCCCAAAGGCTAGACCAAGCTTTTAATACTGCATTCTTTGAAATGAGAGGTTATGTTGCTTTTGAAAAAGAGTCGATGAAGCTAACAGCCCTCAGACAACAAAAAGTTATTAGTAGATATATTTCAGAGCTTGAATCTTTAATTGAAACAAACGAAGATCTATTTTTTTATAATGCGGTTGTTGAGTTCAACAAATTTTACTTCGAAGAATCAGTGCCAATTGTTCTAGAATATCTTGAAGAGGGAGATTTAGAGGCTATTTCGATTTATGTTAGTGCCGGTCCAACTGCTAAGGTAAATGAGTTTCAAGCAAAGCTAACTGAATTCCGTTCAGACCAAGATAACAATGTAGAGGAAAACTTTAAAGAGTTAAATTCAAGAATTACTGACAGTCAAGTTGCCTTCATTCTATTTTTAGGATTAATGCTATTGATTTTATTACTATTAACTAGATTTATGGTCATGCAAATTGGTAAGCCACTAAGAGAACTATCCATAACAGCAGGAGATGTAGCAAACGGTAAAATGGTCAGTATTATCGGACAAACCCACCGCGATGACGAATTAGGAGCCTTGTCACGATCGTTTAATAAGATGGTTCAAAGTATTTATGAGAATGAACAGGACCTAACTTCCCAAAACGAAGAGTTACAAGCCCAACAAGATGAATTACAAAGTCAGCAAATTGAACTAGAGAGAGCAATTTCTATCATGCAGCACCGTGAATTAGAGCTTGAGAGAAGAAATGAATTAATCAGGGGTTTAGCTAATTCTCTCGATAAGCACCATGTTCTTAACAGCATTGTTGAAAATATGTGTAAATTAATAGAAGCAGATTGTGGAGTTATAGCCCTTCTTAATTCAAAAGGTGATTATGCAGGATTCGGAATCACTAAAAATAGACTTTCTCAATTTATGGATCATCTCGAGAGTGGTCAGCTCGACCGTCTTCTTCAAAAGAAAAAAGGATTTTCAATTAAACGAAGCTACTTAGAAGAAGAAAAAGGATATCATACACATGAGTTGTACTGCCATGATCTCTATTTACCAGTACTTTCGTTCAATGATAAAGTAGAAGCTGTTATGGTTTATACCAGATATGGTGATGAGTTTAAAGATGAAGAAATAGAGGAATATGAAGCTTTAGCAAAGCAAATTTCTATCTCGCTAGAAAATGTAAAATTGTATGAACAAACAGAATCGGATCGTCTTTTAACTCAAGATATTTTAAATACGATTCATGAAGGAATCCTTTTAGTTGACCAAGATGGAAAGGTTCTTCAGGTAAACGATCAAGTTTGCCAATTAGTAGAATGTAAAAATCCAGACACTTTAATTAATGCTCCATTTTCCAACTGGACAAAAGACTTTGAAAAAGTAGTTGAGAATAGCAAAGACTTGCTCGATTTCTATCAAGATTCTCTTATGAAAGATAGTAGTAAAGAAGAGTCATTCATCTATCATATTAAAGAACCAATGAAAAAGGTTATTCACGTGTATTGTGAACCACTATACCGAAATAAGCAAAAAATAGGTACTGTTCTTGTTCATCGTGATATTACAAAAGAATTTGAAGTTGATCAGATGAAATCAGAGTT
Source organism: Cytobacillus suaedae (assembly GCA_014960805.1). Classification (GTDB taxonomy): domain Bacteria; phylum Bacillota; class Bacilli; order Bacillales; family Bacillaceae_L; genus Bacillus_BV; species Bacillus_BV suaedae. The sequence goes on from CP063163.1 coordinate 1,844,250, forward strand.
TGTAAGTACCGTAAGTCATGAATTACGTACACCTTTAGCGAGTGTACTTGGTTTTACAGAGTTACTTTTATATAAGGAACTTAAGCCAGAACGTCAAAAGAAATATTTAACAACAATCTATCAGGAAGCCAAGAGGTTAACCGCCCTGATTAATGATTTCCTTGACGTTCAGCGTATGGAGGCTGGAAAGCAATCCTACGAAAAGAAGTATGAGGATATCATTCCTATTATAAAAGATGTACTAGACACCAATCAGGTGAATACTCAAGAGCACACTATTAAGCTCGTTAATAAAGCAAGCGAATCCATCATTCTTTGTGATAAAGATAAAATAGCACAAGTCTTCAATAATTTAGTTAGCAATGCAATTAAATATTCTCCTAATGGAGGGGAGATAGTTCTTACCATTTTAGAAGAGGAAGAGTTCTTAAAGGTGGATATAAAAGACCCGGGACTTGGAATTCCTACAGAAGCAATTCCAAACCTTTTCCAAAAGTTCTACCGAATTGATAATTCAGACCGAAGAAAGATAGGTGGAACTGGTTTAGGGCTTGCTATTGTAAAGGAGATTGTTGAAGCACATGAAGGGTTTCTGGAAGTAAAATCAGTCATAAAAGAAGGAAGCACTTTTACAGTTGCCTTTCCTCAAATCAAAGGTCATCAATCAACTTCATCTGAGCCTGTTGTAGTAAAAACAATAAATCATGCAAATGTAGTGATTGTAGAAGATGATAGTAACCTTGCAGCTTTATTAGCTGCTGAGTTGAAGGAAAGTGGGCTACATGTTAAGCATTACAAGGAAGGTCGGGAAGCACTGAATGGGATTAAGGAAAATACTCCTGATGCACTTGTTCTTGATATTATGCTAGCTGAGAAAGGAATAGATGGTTGGGATATTATTCGCGAACTAAAAAATGATCCTATGTTATCTTCAATTCCAGTCTTCATCTCTTCAGCACTTGAAGAGAGAGAAAAAGGAGTCGCTTTAGGAGCTAATGATTATTTGATTAAACCCTATTCGCCTAGTAAGTTAACAAATACCATTTTTCAAGCATTACTACAGAAAGATCGAAGTGGTGAAATTCACATACCTAAACCAGAAAAAGACTAAAAAAAGCAGATAGGGTGGGAACACCTTATCTGCTTTTATAATAGGTTTAAAAGTAACTTTCACCAAGTTTTTTAAACATAGGTTTAGAAAACTTTCTCTTGTCTGGATTTTTAACAAGGGGAGATTCCTCTTTCATTCCTACGTATTGCTGTAAAAGAGTTTTAGCCTGCTGGAGTGATAGATGTGTTTTGGGGTTTCGATAGGATTGATTTAGCGTTCCAAGGTGTGGTAACTCATCGAAGTCCTTTCTAGATGGAGGCATATGAAAATAATAGTCTCCTGCTGAAACTAAAACATCTGATTGTTGCTGACTGTTTTTTGGGTTTCGTGAAAAATGTAATCCCTCTCTTTTAGCTTTTCCCTCATCTAAAAGTTTTTCTAAGGCTTTGCGCTTTAAGAGATAGAGATATTTAGGATTCGTTGCAGTTTTCGCATGTCGATTGACAATGAAGATTGCCTTTGCGAGGTTTTGAACAGTTGGTGATAATGGAGTATGGTTATCTTCGTTATTCATCATTTCTCTCCTTTCTATATACCATTATACTGACATTTTTGACTTTTGCAAATTAGCGTCTGAAAAAGAGCGTCTAGTTAACTAGTCGCTCTTCCATTCTTTTGTAGCTCTGTATTCATAATATTAATAAAGATATCTATAAAACGAGGGTCCCACTGTGTACCTTTTCCTTCTTCAAGAATTTGAAGAGCTTTTGAAACTGGCATTCCTTTTCGATAAGGTCGATCTGATGTCATCGCATCAAATGCATCCGCAACCGCCATTATTCTCCCGAAAATAGGAATTTCATCACCCTTAAGTTTATCCGGATATCCTTTACCATCCATTCGTTCATGGTGATGTCTTACTCCAGGAATGAGGGGAGCAATAGCTTCAATTGGTTGGATTTGAGAAAGAATTGAAGCCCCAATAACTGGATGTTTTTTTATTTCTTCAAATTCTTCATCTGTTAATCTTCCATCTTTTAATAATACATTATCTCTAACACCAATTTTTCCGATATCATGTAGCAAAGCCGATTTCTTTAAAAGATCAATTTCCTCTTCAGAAAAATTAGCTTCTTTTGCAATTTTTACTGAGTATTCTGCTACTCTAATCGAGTGTCCCGCAGTGTAGGGATCTCTCGCATCTAGTGTCATCGCGAAGGTAGTATAAAAGCTATTCATTAATTGCTGATTCATTCTTTCTCTATCACGTAGGCCTGTTACCATCAAGTTAAATCCTGATATAACACGAGAGAATTCATCTGAATAACTATCTTCTGAGATTGTATATTTCCCCTTTTCAATTACCTTCATATTTTGTTGCAATTGCTCGATTGGTTGTGAGATATCTTTATACAATAGGAAAGCTCCATAAATGGCAGATAAAATTGCAATGATTAGAACAACAATGGCCCAATTCCAATAATCATTGAACTGCACTACTTCATATTCCTGAAGTCTGATTTGTGAAGCTAAACTAAATAATAAAAGAGGAAAAACCCCTATAAATAAGGAACTAAATAAAAATTTCTGTTGAATAGATACAAGTACCTTACCGCGTAAAGAAATATCCTCATTGTAAAGCGTACTAGCCATATTTCTTAAATGGTGTAGAATGGGCTGAATGGCTTTCGTTGTTAAAAAATATTCTATTAATCCATGCATGAAGGCCACTAGAACCCCACCTAAAATGGCTAGAAGAATATATCTGTAAGGCAAAGTCAAAAGGTCAAAATAAATCAATACAAAAGTAATGCTAACTGCTGGAATTGTCAAACCAAATAAGTGTGGCCCAAAAATTCTTTTAAGAGTTAAAATAGGAAACCTGTGGGTTTGGATATATGCTTTTTCGAGTTCATCTAGTGATGGTACAGTTCGATTGAACGCTATTTGAATTGGTCGAGTGTGTTTGCGGAAAACACTTAATTCCGCTATGAACATAATCGTCAGTGAAGAGAACAAAGTAACTATCAGGTAAAAGGTCTCGGAAGCTAGGAGTGAGAGAGTAGAAAATATAAATATACCTCCAACACCTACAACAGCTACAAAGGATCCGAAAACATAGTTCGTTAAGGTACGTTTAATAAAATTTTGATAAATAGTCATATTAAACCTCACACATTTAAGTACTATCTATTATACACAAAAAAAGGATCATAAAATGACTATTTTCATCTAAATTGTTCCTTAGTAGTTGATATCACCAAAAAGGTGTAGCTCTAACTAAATTTTATCCTTGAAGAGGTTTGTCATAATATGTAGAATAATATATACATACAATATAAATAGTAAGGAAATTTTACTAGTACTAGTTATAAGGAATATTATATAGATAATTCATACAAAAAATTTTTATTTGAAAATAATATAGCTCGTTGATTGTAGAGGATTGGTAAAGTGGAAAAGCGCAAAGGGACTATTGGCAGAAATTTAAAAAGCATCATGAATAATGAAAAAATGGAGAATGATATTTTTCAAATCATTCTAAAATACATTGAAGATCTTATCTATATCATGAAAGTAGATAATGATATTACTTTTCGATATCTATATGCAAATGAAAATGCATTAAAACAAGCAATGCTAATCCCTGAATACATAGGTAAAACGTTTCACGATATCCTTCCTGAACGTATAGCTGTACATCTACAAGACAAATATGGAGAAGTAATAAAATCCAGATCAGTAGTATCCTTTCAGGATCATGTTATTCTCCCAAACGGACGGGATGTCTACAGCGAATCGATACTTACACCTATTTTTGATGAGGAAAATGTCATTCAGTATATTGTTAGTATAACGAGGGATATAACTAATCGTGTAAATGAAAATAAAAAACTAATTGAAAGCACTGAAAGATATAAATCACTTGTTGATCATAATATGGATGCAGTCATATCTTTGGATTTAAAGGGGACAATTCTTCATGCAAATCCATCAACAATAAAAATTTTTGGGTATCATGAAGAGCCATTACATCACAATTCTATTTTTAATCTAATAGACAAAAGTGACATTGGACACTTTCGAGAAATATTCCAAGAAACGTTGAATGGGCAACCAAGCGAGTTAATGGAATGTAAGATAAAGTGCATGGATAACAGAATCATTTATGTTCATGTGAAAACTGTGCCAATCATAGTCAGTGGTGAGGTTAGTGGCATATTCGCCATTGTAAAAGATATTACTGAACAAATACACTATCATAAAATGATGAAACACATGGCTTACTACGACCAACTAACAGGTTTACCGAATCGTAGTTCATTAAAGGAAGATTTGACGAGAATTGTTTCAAAAGCAAATGAAATAAAGCAACAATTCTCTATTATGTACTTAGATTTAGACCGCTTTAAATTTCTAAATGATACATTAGGACATAATGTTGGTGATGAAGTTCTAATACAAGTTGCCAACCGTTTAAAAACTATAAATATAGGTGGATATACCATTTACCGCCAAGGCGGTGATGAATTTATTGTCCTCTTTGAGAACTCAACGATTAAAAATTCAAGTATTTTAGCGGATAGGATATTAGATGTATTTAAAAAGCCGTTTATATTTGCTCAGCAAGAATATTTTATGACTACTAGCATCGGAATCAGTTGTTTTCCTAACGATGGAATAGATGGTGAAACGTTAATCAAAAATGCTGATACGGCACTTTATCAAGTAAAGGAACGTGGAAAAGGGCATTATCAATATTATCGTAAGGATATGAAAAAAGGTACTTCACAAACCATGCTATTGGAGACAGGTCTTAGAAAGTCGATAGAACGTGATGAATTAGTCCTTATGTATCAACCTCAGATCGATCTTCTAACAGGTGAAACTACAAGCTTTGAAGCACTAATTAGGTGGAATCACCCAGAGCGTGGTTTTATTTCGCCGGGAGAATTCATCCCACTGGCTGAAGAAACTGGTCTTATCATACCTATAGGTGAATGGGTGATAGAAAAAGTATGTAAAAAACTCAGGGATTGGAAGGAAGCTGGGTATAGTGATATTTCAATTGCTGTTAATTTATCACCTAGACAGTTCCAACAGCCTGGGTTGGTAAGGTATATTGAGAGCAGCATACTAGCTAATCAGATTGATTCTAACAATCTTGAGTTTGAAATAACCGAAGGAGCTATTCAGGACTCGAAGGAAGCCTTACATATACTTGCAGAATTGAAAAAACTTGGTGTTAGAGTTGCAGTAGATGACTTTGGAACAGGTTATTCTTCCTTGAGTTACCTTAAATATTACCCAATAGATACACTGAAAATTGACCAATCCTTCATTAAAGAGGTTTTGCTAGATAAGAAAGATATGGCGATAACCACAACTATTATTCACCTTGCTCAAAGCTTAGGTTTAGCTGTAGTAGCCGAGGGTGTGGAAGATGAAGAACAAGCTATTTTCTTAAAAAAGATGAAATGTGATAAAGCACAAGGATACTTTTTCAGTAGGCCGATTAATGAAGAAGCTGTAGAGTTCAACTATTTAAAAAAATAATGTCAGAAAAGCCCACACTCTAAAGCAGTTATACTGGTTTATGAGTGTGGGCTTTTTAAGGTGTAAACTGATATTTCTGGAATCGCTAGGAAGCGAAAGGGAAGACGAGTTGTTCCTAATCCCTTATTAACAAATAGTGTTAAATTCTCTATTGTATGTGTACCTTCATAATAGTTTGTTCCGAGTGGCGGAGTAACGATGGGCCCTAGAAAAGGCAGCTGAATCTGGCCTCCATGACTGTGACCCGAAAGCTGAATGTGTGCTCCATGATAGGCAGATTGTGGTGCTAAATCCGGCTCATGAACCATTAAAATCGTAAATATTGACTCTGGAGAAATGGAGGAGAAGGTATGAGAATAATCTGGCTTACCTAACATGGCATCATCTAGTCCTGATATCACAATCTCTCCTTCATCTCGTGAGATAACTGCAGAGTTGTTCTTTAATAAAGTGAAACCACTTTGCTGCATAATCTCCTTATAGATTTCTGTACCATATCCACCATGATCATGATTACCATAAATACAAAATTTGCCTTGTAGAGCTTGGATCCTTGATAGGATTGGAGGTATGGTTTCTGGAAAAGGGTATTTATTGGGTTCATCAAGTAAGTCACCGGTAAATAGGACAATATCTGGCTTAACCTGATTTATTTTTTCGACTACTTCTTCTAATTGTTCAGTTGTAAAAAAAGACCCGACATGGGTGTCGCTAAATTGAACTATTTTCATAGAATTGAAGGAACTAGGGATAAGGGGATGTTCAATTGTATGCTTTGTAAGGTGTATCATTTTAGGTTCTATATATCTGGCATAATAATAACCAAAGGCTGACGCTAAAAACGCTCCAATAACGGAAGAAATGATACGTTTTAAAAAGAATCGACGCGAATATTTTTTTGCCATAATAACTAAACAACCCTATCTTATTATTTTTTTATTAATCTAGTATATCATTTCTTCTTTACCAAATCTCTTTATAGAATATAAAAAAGGCCTAAGCCCATATGGCTAGACCTATATACTAACTTATAAAATTTTGAAATCCTCGAGTGCTTGTTTTAAGTCTGCTCTTGTTTCAACTTTGTCATCCAACGCAACACCAAGTTCAATCATAGTATTAGCAACCTCTGAGCGTATACCAGTTACAACAGCGTTACAACCTAATAACCTAAACCCATCTATAATTTTAAACATATGAGCTACGACTGCCGTATCAAGGTATGCCACTCCTGATAAATCGATAATCATCTTTTTAAATTTATTCTTCTCAATTTCACGTAGTGTTTTTTCTTGCAGTTTTTTTGCTCGATAGGTATCCATTGTTCCAACTATAGGCAACACAGCAACTGTATCCGTTAAAGGGATAATTGGAACAGATAGTTCTTCAATGACCTCACGTTGTGAATGGAAAAGATTGTTCTTGTATTCATTGAAACTAATAATATAATGATTTAAAAACATATCTAAATAATAGTTCGTCTTTTTTTCAAGAGAAAAGAATTCGTCAATCTCCACATTGCAATTTTTAAAGAAATTATACATAAAGTCCCAATACAAACTACGTAAGCCTTGGAACCATTCAAGTTTGATGATTGAGGGGAGGTCATGCTTTGCCCATTCTACACCCTGTTGTTTAGCAAGGATTAAAAGCTCATGTTCAGAATCCTGATCTAAATAACTGACGATTCGTAAAGCGATTTCATGTAAATGGTCTTCTGTAATTGGTGAATCTTTAATTTCGGCAAAAATGGTTCGAGAACGTTTTTGCAAAAGGTCATCAAAGACTTCTTTATTAAAATATAAAAATTCCTTAAAGCTGTGGTTTTCTATATATTGTAATCCATCCATTTTGGTTACTTTAAACTCCTTTTTTTGTGTGATTGGAAATACGATATCGAAGGTCGTCCCTATACCAACAAAGCTTTCAACTTTAACCTTCGCACCGTGCTTATGTAGTGTAGTGAATACTTGGGTAAGGCCCATTCCTGTTCCGTTGTCTTTAGTTGAGAAGAATGGAGTTCCGAGAAGCTCTAGCTTTTCAGAAGGAATCCCCACTCCAGTATCTTTAATCCGAACACAAAGCTCTTCTCCTGACGAATAGAGGTCAACGGTTATTGACCCACGATCTTCTATTGCTTCGAATGCATTTTTAAGTAAGTTGAAGAACGCTTTCTTAAGTGTGTTTCTTTGTCCTAAGATTACCTTGTCACAGTTTGAAAAACTTTTGATAATCTCCACTCTATAGATTTGGTCTTGAAAGAGTGCGAGAATAGCTTCGAGTTCAGAGCATAGATTGATAGAGACATATTTTTCAGCCTCTAGGTCTGGTTTAGAAACTTGTAAGAGATTATTTAGAGTAGAGAGTGCATTGTCTAGTTCCGTTAATGCAATATCAATATAGGGTTCAGACTTTTCTTCGTTAACAAGCTGTAAAAACCCTTTAACTGCGGTCAATGGATTACGAACTTCATGAGCAATCCCAGCTGATAATTGACCTATAGAAGCAAGTCTATTTAGTCTTAGCTTTTCGTCACTTTCTATATTGGTGGTTAATCCATTTTGTGACAATGACTGTTGTTCCTCCTTCCTCAGATGATTTAATATAAAATTCATCCATTAATCTTTTTACACCGAGGAGTCCAAGACCTAAACCTTGTGAATTTGGGTTTTTTATGCCGCTCATTACATCAGAGACAGATTTTATCCCAATTCCCCGGTCTTTAACGATAATCGTTACACCTTTGTCATTTACTTCACAGATAAACTCTCCTACACCTTGCGCATGCATAATCACATTTCGTGTTAATTCGGAGATGCTAACAAAAACCTTTTGCCTATCAATCTCTGAAAAAGGTAGGCTTTTAATTAATTTGTTTGTAGAACTTAATGCTAGTAAAATATCATTCTCATTGATGATTGATGACTGAAATGTTTCCATAAATCCCCCCAAATTATACTAGTATATCTCCATCATTATACAAAATAGTACAATTAATGCAAATGATACCCTTAAAAATAAAATTAGAAAATTTCGATAAATAGTGGTAGAATAAATGAATAGTCATTCAGTTTTTAAGAATAATAGGAATAGGGGAGTGGATTAGATGAAAGGAAAAGTGGTAATCGTAACCGGTGGTTCTAATGGAATGGGGAAATATATGGCTCAAAAGTTTGCAAAAGAAGGAGCCTATGTTGTCATTACTGGTAGAACTCTTGAGAAATTAGAAGTAACAAAAAAAGAAATTGAAACTTTTGAGGGTCAAGTACTTCCTGTACAAATGGATGTGCGTCAGCCTGAACACGTTGAACATATGGTCAATGAGACTGATAAGGCATTTGGTAGAATTGATTATCTTGTAAATAATGCAGCCGGGAATTTTATTACACCTGCAGAGAAGCTTTCTGCTAATGGTTGGAACTCAGTGATAAATATTGTTTTGAATGGAACGTTTTACTGTAGTTCTGCAGTAGGTAATTACTGGATCGAAAAAGGGATAAAGGGAAGTATTATTAATATGGTTGCTACATATGCGTGGAATGCTGGAGCAGGGGTTGTACACTCTGCAAGTGCAAAAGCAGGGGTACTTTCTATGACAAGAACCTTAGCAGTTGAGTGGGGCCGTAAATATGGTATTAGAGTAAATGCGATAGCTCCTGGTCCAATTGAACGTACTGGTGGAGCAGACCGACTATGGGAGTCAGAGGAAGCAGCTAAACGGACGCTAAATAGTGTTCCTCTTGGCAGGTTAGGAACTCCAGAAGAAATTGCGGGTCTGGCTTATTTCTTATTATCTGATGAAGCAGCATATATTAATGGTGAATGTATAACGATGGATGGTGGCCAATGGCTAAATCAATTCCCGTTCTAAAATGATGGTTCAATTTAAGGAACATACACTATAAATGCTTGGAAACCTACTTTTGAATAAAGTAGGTTTCTTTTTAGTTATCCTAGTTAGAGCAGATCAAAAACATATGGTATAATCTTGCATAATAGGCTAGAACGTAGGGGTGAAATCGAGATGGATCCATTGGATATTATGGCAAACATCGATCAAGTTGTTCCTTATTATCAAGCGATTTTTAGCGCCGATGAACAATGCGTAATTGGATATGAAGTGTTCGGTAGAATAAATACTGAGCAAGGGATCAAAAGTCTGGGTCCATTTTTTCATGATGAAACCATTCCAGAGGAATTTCGAATAGAGGTTGATAATGAAATTTTAAGAAAAGCTCTAGGAGTTTTTTCAGAATTCCATCAAACTAGTCTGATTTTTATTAATCGTAATGCAAACTTATTAATGCTAGACCATGGGGAAGCATTCCTAGAAATGCTCTTATCCTATCAACAAAAAGGATTAGAACTTAAAAATGTCGTAGTTGAGATAACTGAGCATAACTTCCAAGGTGATATTGAACATCTAAATCATTTACTTACCTATTATCGAACATACGGAATTAAAATTGCAGTCGATAATATCGGTAAAGAAAGTAGTAATCTGGAGAGAATCGGTATATTATCACCTGATATTTTAAAAATAGATCTACAGGTTTTACGCCAAACCGAAATTAGTCAATCGTTTCATGACGTCGTTTATTCCATTTCCTTGTTAGCAAGAAAGCTTGGAGCAAACCTTCTTTATGAGGATATTGAATCCTCATTTCAGCTACAATATGCTTGGAAAAATGGTGGACGATACTATCAGGGCTATTACCTTCAAAAACCGGCTGGAGAATTTGTAGAAAGAGACATTCTGAAAGAGCGTTTAAAGCAAGAATTTCACCAATTTATTAGGTATGAAAAGAAAAAGCTTGAAGCGCTGTATGTTATATCTGAGCAATTTCATGTGCAGTTACAGTCTGCTCTTTTAAAATTTAAAAGGAACGATCCTTATAATGACTTACTAACGAATTTGGGGAAAATACTTCATGATAAAAGTTTTAGAATGTACATTTGTGATGAGGACGGTTTTCAGCAATCAGCTAACCTTCTTAAAAAGGACAATAATTGGCTAGTTCAAGAGCATTATTATATGAAAAATTGGAGCTGGCGACCTTACTTTCTTGAGACTATTTTTCGAATGAGAACGAAACGAATCGGAATCCTTTCTGATTTATATAGTGATATTGAGACCGGGGAGACCATAAGGACCTTTTCTTACCCATTAGATGATCAACTATACTTATTTATAGACGTACCTTACGATTACTTATATGATCATGATGCTTTATAGTATTTGCACATATCCTTATCTTATTTATGGATAAGGATTTTGTTTTTGTGGGAAAGTAACAAAAACAAGGTGGTGATATAGTATGGAGCAGTTGAATCTTGTTCTTTCAATATTAGTAGTTCTTATACTGGCTTTTGGACTGATCTATACGTATAGACTTGGAACAAAACAACATACTATGCGTAGCGAATACGATACTGAAATCAGTGAAAAAGTCCAAGACCATCCATATATTCTTAATCCAGTTTTCCTTACCTATGCTATAGCAGCGGTGTTAGTCATTGCTTTTATAATATATAATGCTGTTGCTACCTCATGGTAAACCAAGATCACAAGGACAATTTGTCTTTGTGGTTTTTTTAATTTGAAAATAGTCCGTTCCTTTCCGCTGCAGGCACTTGCTTTCCGCGGGGAATCATGAAAAAGCCCAACTGCCGGCTTTTTCATGGGCGGATTCCCATCGGGGAGGAAGAAAGGATGGTTATTTTCACTGTCGTGAAAAAACCCACTCCTCAACGTTCCGTCTGCGGGGTCTCGACTTTTCCTCATTTCCCGCAGGAGTCAAGTGCCTTCCGCTCCAATCCACTCTTAAACTTACCTATTTACTTCGAAGGAGACTTATGTGCTCTGAGTATAAGTAACCAATAGCAGAAAGGAACGACCCATTCACATTTATCTGTCGACAGTTTATACGTAATCTAAACAAAATCCACCTTATTATCTCATATTAACTGAGCAATCTTGTTTATGGTCAAAAGAAAGGGGGAATATTGTTCGTACAGGGAATAACCTGTCAAAAGGTAAGGGATTTTTACGAACGATTAATGGTCTTTATGAAAGATAATGTTGATACAATGATAAGTACAAGCCTTAAGGAAAGGGTGATATTTTGAGTAAACGTCATTATTTTATCATGTCCATAATTGTACTAGGATTTCTTTTTCATCATCAGACTGTAAAGGCACAGGAACCGTTAACAAGGGAAGACGCATTCGATTTTCTTAAGGAAGCATATAAAGCACAAACTTCTTTAGGGGAAAAATATCAAACTTATAAAGAGGCAAGAGAAACGTTAAATCCTTATTTCACTGACGATTATGCAAAGTTATTCCTCGAAGAGAACCTTGTATATGAGGAAGGTGGGTACACTATTTACGGTTCTGATTTTGCGCTATATTATATTCCTTTTTATTCATATACAGACGATACAAAATTTATATATGATTCAGAGAAGAATCAAATCTATGTATATGAGTTTTTTCTTAAACCTGAAGAGGGACCTGTAGATTATGAGGATCATTATGAAACAGTGATCCTAATAGAAGATGAAGGAAACTGGAAGGTTAATGAATTTGTAGAAAGTGCTAAAAAGCCTGAGTTTATTGAAAGTATAGAAAATGAGTCCGTTTCAAATAAGACGGTACCAAACAAGGAAGAATTTAAAATAGTTCCAACACAAGATCATTCATATATTTCGTATCAACTTTGGGGTAGCTATTTTGTCTTACAAATGGAATATCAAAATCAGTTCACTCAAGTCATGAAAAAGGAACCACTAAGGTTCCTTTTTTTAATTTATTTTTTTAGTAGGTAATCAATTATTCCCATTGCACATACGTCTAAATCTAAGTCCAGAATGGAATAGACCTCATGATTTCTAGAAATGCCTAGTGTATCAAGATGAAGGCCAAGCGCTTCCAAAAGCCGAGCTTTGACAGCTTCATTTTTTTCTTTGAAAGATAGACCTTGAGTGGTTTTAAGGGCCTCTTCACCTGAGGTGACAAAAATAGGGAGCCAGTGTTCAATTTGCTTAAATACTTCTTTAACGTTTGAAGACATTCCAAAGTGACCAAAATAAATTGAACGGGGAGATAGCTCTTTTATACGTCTGGCAGAATTCAACATTGCCTCCGGATCAAATTGGTTAGGAGAAGTTGTTGGTAAGTAAAGTTCAATTCCATCTTTCAATAGTTCCTGGTAGTAGATGCCAATTGTATCTCCTGTAAATATCCCGTTACTAACTGAGTCATGTATGCTAAAATGATGGTTTGCGTGCCCTGGGGTATCATAGAAAGTTAACGTGCAAGCTGGAGACAATTGGAGTGACTCACCATCTTGCATGGTTATGATTTTTTCCTCAGGAATCGGTAAAATTGGTTCAAATAATGTTTCGAATTTTTCACCATACACAGCCTTAGCTCCAGCAATTAATCTTGAAGGGTTAGCGAGGTGTCGTGCTCCTTTAGGATGTACTACAACCTTTGCATTTGGACAATTTTCTAGTAAAAGACCAGCTCCACCTGCATGGTCGAGGTGAATATGTGTTACAATGATATACTCAACCTCTTCAGGTTGAATCTCTAGCTTATGTAGACCTTCTAGGATAAAAGGGATTGATGGGCTTGCACATGTCTCAACAATGGCGAGTTTCTCCTCTTTAATAACATATGTACCCGTTCTAGCCGGTCTACCTAAATCAAAGTCATCAATTAAGGTGATTTTCTCATTTAATTCAATTAACCGATTCATGTATTCAACTCCCTAAAATTAGTGATTGTATTCAGTTTACAGGATATTGATTTAAAATTCTAATTATAAAGAATAAGAAGAATTTCAAAATCAAAATGTTTTTGGATAGAACATTGTGGATTGTTAATGCTAATATAAAAGGGAAGTCACACTGTAATAAAGGAAGGAGAGGGACAATGTCACAGCTTCAAGGAATTTTAACACGTTTAATTAGTCTTCAAGAAAAATCAGATGGTGGAGAGCCACCGCAACGTTTTTTTGAGGTGAATGGTGAGAAAAAGTGTAGTGTAAAGTATTTTGATAAAACAGGAACCTTTGAGTTGGAAATTTATCAACAAGGGGAAAAGCCGAAATCCTATCAATTTGATAATGTAGATATGATTGCTATTGAGATTTTTGATTTAATTAGCTAGTTATAGCTAATACATTTGATTTGTGCTCAGAGGTGAATAATGGGCGAGAATATTCAGGACTATCTAAATAGAGGCATGTATGGAAATAAAGAAACGAACGTGGATGAGCGAAAACTATTTCTTTCAACACTCAGAGAAAGAGTGATAGTCGCATTAACTAATCGACAGGTTATGAAGAATGAGACGTACGCCCCAATCGTTGAGTTGATAAAAATTTATCCAGACTGTCACATGTATTTAGATGGAGATTTGGATTATTCATATTTATCTAAATACATAAAGATTGTTAATAAGTTAAATATTCCCTTTACAATTTTTAATGATGTAAATCATGAAACAGAATTTGGATTAGTGTTGGCCACGAAGAGTAGAGCCATAAATAAGAACGATATTTTTGTACCAGAAGTTGAATTTTAAACAATAGGAGGCTTTTTATGGATCCAATTGTTACTTGTCCAAAATGTCAATCGAAAGCAAGATTTGAGGATGTCTTAACTGCTCAATCTAATCAAAATGTCATTTATCGCTGTTCACAATGTGATTATACAAAACGAAATATTGAAACAAGTAAAGGGTAAAAAAGTCTTTCAAGCGATTGAAAGGCTTTTTTATTTTGTCCTAGGTCTCCTATATATTTATTAACATCTTTATTAAGTTGGACGTATAGTATATAAAAGGAGACAAAAGGAGCTGTTGTATCATCGAATCGTTTAGGTTTTATAATGTGTCGGAAAAGGATATGGACTTTCAGTTGGTACTAACTCGAATGAAGGAGTTTATGAGGAAGGATCCACGTTCACGGTATGTTCTTTCCATTGGAACTGATTCACATGTACATCAAACCGAAACTCGATTTATTACAGCGATTCACTTACACCGTGTTGGCAAAGGTGCATGGGGATGTTTAAGCAATTATAATGTTAAACGACCCATAAAAAGCATAAGAGAAAAAATATCATTAGAAACTGCATTGAGTCAAGAAGTTACCTATTTATTTTCTCCTGAGGATTTAGCTGACTTAACTGAAATCATCCTTCCTTATGCTGATGAGGGGTCAGACCTAACCATTGAGATTCATTTGGATATTGGCACTAGAGGAGCAACTAAGGAATTAATTCAGGATATGACAGGAAGAATTACTGCTATGGGTCTTGAAGCAAAAATTAAACCCGATTCTTATGCCGCTTTCAGCTATGCAAACCGCTATACGAAGTAGATGTAAATTATTGACAAGCATGTTTACCTCTCTTTGAAACTATAAATTAATAATCAGGTTTCTACGTTGGAGGGAATAGAGATGAAAATTGGTACCGTGAATCTTCTGTCTAAGGATGAACAAGCTTTGTTATTAGAAATCTTATTTAGTCAGCGTTATGCATTAGACTTGGTAAGTGTAGAAATCGCAGACATAGAGAATGGTTCTAAACCAACAGATGAAATCGTTTATAAGCGCTTAATTGCCCTTTATGATAAGCTTGTAGATGAAATATAGAATGGTATCGGCTATTACTCAAAGTGATAGTCTTTTTTTTGGGTAAGGTACTCTAGTGTAAGAGAGTTACTTATAAATTAATTATGAGTGTATTGGAGCGGAAGGCACTTGACTCCTGCGGGAAGTGAGGAAAGTGCGAGACCCCACAGGCGCATAGCGCCGAGGAGTGGGTTTTTTCACGACAGTGAAAATAACCTTCCTTTTCCTCCCCGATGGGAATTCCCCCTTGAAAAAGCCGGCAGTTGGGCTTTTTCTTAATTCCCCGCGGAAAGCAAGTGTATGCAGCTGAAAGGAACGGCACAATTCAAAGAGGAAATAGCCACCTTTGCAAAAAAGTCTTTTGGAAAAAAAGTGACATCATTCCTACCAGAGATGTGTTAAAATATAAAATGAAATTATGAATAATCATGCTAGCCGTAATACGAAATTAAGCAAAATGCATATAGTATACTATAGATAAAGAGAATTAATAGTGATAAGGGGAATACAATCATGATTAGCCTCCAAAGTAATGAATTTCTAGAAACAACAATTAAGGACTTAATTATACAATCCGATAAGGTAGCACACGTCCAGATAGGCAATAATCTCGAACATGCTTTACTTGTTTTAACGAAAACGGGCTATACAGCAGTACCAGTATTAGACCCATACTACAAGTTGCACGGGCTCATTAGTTCAACACATATCTTTGATTCAATTCTTGGGTTAGAGCGTATTGAGTTTGAAAGATTAGAAGCCATGAAGGTTGAAGAAGTTATGAATAAGGATATACCTGTTCTAAAGCTAAATGATAAAGTAGAAAGAGGCTTAGAGCTGGTCGTTGATCATCCTTTTGTTTGTGTCGAAAATGAAGAGAACGTTTTTGAAGGAATCTTTACAAGACGTGCTGTTCTAAAACAATTAAACAAGCATGTCAAAAAGTTAAATAAATAAAACATGTAGATAGTGGTGAAGACCTTCAAGCAGAAGGTCTTTACTATTTTAGACTCTAGATTAGAAGGGGTGAAGATAAGAATGGGCCAAGCTATATCCAGTAAAGCTGAACGATTATCTCAGCCTAATCAAACTAAGAGGCCATTGGTTCTGGCTGCAGTGATGTTAGCTATGTTTATGGCAGCAATTGAAGCCACTATTGTTTCCACTGCAATGCCTGCGATTGTAGGGGACTTAGGAGGATTTTCTCTTTATAGTTGGGTATTTTCAGCTTACTTACTAATGAATGCGGTTACGGTTTTAATTTATGGAAAGTTATCCGATTTATTTGGGCGTAAACCTATTCTAATATTTGGTATAGTCGTCTTTTTGATTGGGTCTGTGCTATGCGGTTTTGCAAGTAATATGGAAATGCTAATCCTATTTAGGTTTATACAAGGATTTGGAGCAGGGGCAGTTATGCCAATCGCATCTACCATTGTAGGTGATATGTATACGAAGGAAGAGAGAGCAAAAATACAAGGGTATCTCTCGAGTGTATGGGGAATCTCTGCCATCATGGGGCCTGCACTTGGAGGAATCTTTGTTGAGTATGTTAGCTGGAGACTGGTGTTTTGGGTAAATGTTCCACTAGGCATACTAGCCATAATTGTTCTTGTATTATTCTTACATGAGGGAATTGAAAAGAAAAAGCATTCCATCGATTACATAGGAGCAGTTTTATTATTTGTGGCAATTAGTGCAATAATGGTCGTCCTTGTTGAAGGAGGAGTTCATTGGTCTTGGACATCTACTCAGTCCCTAACATTAATAGTGGTTGCTGTAGTTTCATTATTATTATTTATTTTTCAAGAAAATAGAGCAAAAGAGCCAATGATGCCATTTGCAATTTGGAAGGAAAAATCGATATTTATAGCTAATATAACCTCTTTGACAACAGGTATGATGCTAATTGGAATTTCGAGTTTTTTACCTGCTTTCGTTCAAGGAGTGATGGAAAGATCTCCTATTGTAGCTGGCTCTACCCTTACAACAATGTCTATTGGTTGGCCTATTGCAGCTACTGTCGCGGGTCGAATGTTACTAAAGGTTGGTTTCAGGACTACTTCCCTTATTGGTGGTGTCGCACTTGTGTTAGGAAGTATTATCTTCCTAACGTTATCTCCGGATGATGGTCCGGTATGGGCTGCGTTTGGGTCGTTTATGGTTGGTATCGGGATGGGGATGACCACAACTTCGTTCATCGTTTCCATTCAGAGTACGGTTGAATGGCAAATGAGAGGTGTTGCAACTGCAGCAAATATGTTTATGAGAACATTAGGAAGTACTGTAGGAGCAGCATTATTAGGTGGGATTCTTAATAGCAAGCTACAGTCCTATATTCAAGCCGAAGGGATTGAAAATGTAACCATAGATTCAACTAACATCCTCTTAAATGAGGAAGAGCGAAATGCTTTAACCGAAAGTGTCAGATCTGTACTTCAAGATGGTCTAACGATATCCTTGCATTATGTGTATTGGGGAGTCTTTATTTTTGCAGTTATCAGCTTTCTATTGATTCTGTTTTTGCCTAAAGGGGAAAAGTAAAAAGCATCCAAGCGGATGCTTTTTAACGTTTTTCCAAGAACTCGATACGGTTTCCGAATGGGTCAAAAAATGAGAATCGATCTACATTTGGAATTGGTTTTTCATCTTGGGTTTTAACATCGTGTTTTTCTAAAAAGTCTCTTGTTTCTATTAGATTACTAATCTCAAAAGCTGGATGGCGTTTACTTTTATAGTTTCCCATGTCTTCCGCACCAATATGAAGTTCGATATCCCCTATTTGATACCAGAGTCCACCGTTTGCCTTTAATGATTCTGGTTTTTCGATTTCCTCAAGACCGAGCAGGTCAGTATAAAACCTTTTTGCATTATCCTCTTCACCAAAAGGTATACAAATTTGTACATGATTTAG
This sequence comes from Cytobacillus suaedae, assembly GCA_014960805.1. Taxonomy (GTDB): domain Bacteria; phylum Bacillota; class Bacilli; order Bacillales; family Bacillaceae_L; genus Bacillus_BV; species Bacillus_BV suaedae. The sequence continues at coordinate 1,862,421 of CP063163.1, forward strand.
TCTTTTATATTGGATTATCATTTTAATCCTCCTAGTTAAATGAATTTTACTAATAGATAAAGAATTAAAGCCACTGTAACAACACGTAAAATGATTTGTAGATGTCTTGTTGGTAGTTTATTAGCCATTCTAACTGAGCATTGTGCACCAATAATAGACCCAATACCTAGAAAGAGTGCAACTTTTAGCTCGAAGTGTCCTGAAGACACATACATCATAACGGCACCAAAACAACTTAAAAAGGTTTGAAATCGAGTAAAGGCCATAGATGCCATAAATGAAAAACCTTGATGAAGGTACGTATACATGGATAATGTTGCTTGACCAGGGCCAAACATTCCATCATAAATGCCAACTCCATAGACATAAGGAAGAAGTCTTCTCGGAATATTATGTGACATATTCTCGTTTGAGAGAGGTTTCTTTTTTAAACTTAATAATAGGGCAAAACTTAATAAGGTTATAGCAAATACTGTTAAATGTCTTTCAGATAAGGATGAAGCAATCGCTCCTCCTGTCATACCCCCAATTAGGCTAAATGGAGCAATAATGAGAGCTGATTTTAAAGTGACTTTTTTTTCTTTTAATAACACAGCAAAGCTTGAAAATGAACTAAACGTGTTAGAAAATTTATTAGCGGCAATCGCTGAATGGATAGGTACACCTATTACCAGCATTGCTGGTAAGCTAATCATTCCTCCACCGCCTGCAATTGTTCCAATAAATGTAGCCAGGAATCCAACTAAGATTAATAGAACTTCAGTCATAAACAACACCGTCTTTCTAATATCCTCTAACTAAATCTTATACTTACAAATGTGATAATGAAATTACAGAAAAATTAAGATATACTATAAGTAATTCTTATAGATAAGCGGAGCTGATTGATTTGCAGTTTTCAGAATTTAAAATGTTGGTTGTACTTGCGGAAGAAATGAATATGAGAAAGGCTTCAGAGAAATTATTTGTATCACAGCCAGCCCTATCACAACGGCTACAAACCATCGAGAAGTCTTGGGGAACTCAAATATTTTTACGATCACAAAAGGGTCTTACAACAACACCTGCTGGAGAAAGAATTATTGAGTATGCAAAAGAGGTAGTAGAAAAAGAGGAGATCATCCGTGAGGAAATACAAGGATTGGATTATGGAATTCATGGAACGTTAAAATTGGCTTGTGCATCTATAATAGGTCAAAATTGGTTACCACAAATCTTAAAACGATTTGTTACAGCCTACCCACATGCAAAAATATCTCTACTAACAGGTTGGAGTAGTGAAATATTAAAAAATCTTTATGATAATTCTGTGCATATCGGAATAATTAGAGGCAACCCTGAATGGAAGGGTGTCAAAGAGCATTTACTAACAGATACCTTATATTTGGTTGACACAGAAATAAATAAAATTGAACAGGTACTGGAGACAGAAAGACCCTTTATACAATTTAAAAGTGATTCAACATACTATCAAGAAATTCAGGAATGGTGGTATAGTAAATTTCAAACTCCACCCAAACGGACAATTGTAGTTGACCAAATTGAAACATGTAAACAAATGACTTTAAATGGCATTGGATATGCAATTTTACCTTCCATTACATTAAATAAGTCAGATACAAATATTTATAAGATTCCTCTATTAAATGAGCAGGATGAGCCAATTAAACGTGATACGTGGCTTGTTGGGTACGAATCTGCATTTGAATTAAAACAAGTTCAAGCTTTTGTTGAAATCATGAAGGATAGTGCAAAACATTTGTAGTCCGATGAAGGACTATTTTCTTGTCACACATGTCTTTGTTTGATACATTAATTAGGTAAAGTTTATATTCTAGGATTTATAGCATATTAAGGAGGAAACTACATATGAAAATGATGGATGCAAATGAAATTATTTCGTTTATTCAAAATAGCGTAAAATCTACACCTGTAAAAGTGTATTTAAAAGGAAATTTAGAGGGAATTGACTTCGGTGCAAATTCTAAAACGTTTTTAACTGGCAACACTGGTGTAGTTTTCGGCGAATGGAAAGACATCAAAGCTGCAATTGAAGCGAATGAAGCCAATATTGAAGATTACGTTGTTGAAAATGATCGCCGTAACTCAGCAATTCCACTATTAGATCTTAAGGGCATCAAAGCACGAATTGAGCCAGGTGCTATTATTCGTGATCAAGTAGAAATTGGTGATAATGCTGTAATTATGATGGGTGCTTCTATCAACATTGGTGCAGTTGTTGGTGAAGGAACGATGATCGACATGAATACAGTTTTAGGTGGACGTGCAACAGTTGGTAAGAACTGCCACATCGGAGCAGGTTCAGTCTTGGCTGGGGTAATTGAGCCGCCTTCTGCAAAACCTGTAGTAGTTGAGGATGATGTAGTGATTGGAGCAAATGCTGTTGTTCTTGAAGGTGTTACTGTTGGTAAAGGTGCTGTCGTAGCAGCTGGTGCTATTGTTATTGAAGATGTTCCTCCATACACTGTAGTTGCTGGTACACCTGCACGTGTAATTAAGAAAATTGATGAGAAGACAAAAGCAAAAACTGAAATTAAACAAGAACTTCGTCAATTAAACGAAGAGTAAAACCGTAGGCGTGGATTATTATAATCCGCGCCATTTATATAGGAGGAACTATGATGGATGCACTTCATCCCTTTGTGAAAATTAGAAGAGATTTACATAAAATACCTGAACTTGGTTTTCAAGAATATAAGACACAAAGCTACCTGCTAAACTATATTGAAAGTTTACCGGGTGATCATCTGGAGATAAAGAAGTGGCGGACAGGTTTGTTTGTAAAGGTTAAGGGGACTAATCCATCAAAACTTATTGGGTATCGAGCTGATATTGATGGACTTCCGATTGATGAACAAACAGAGTATGAATTTAAGTCAGAACACTCTGGACGTATGCATGCATGTGGGCATGATCTACATATGAGTATTGCATTAGGTGTTTTAACATCCGTAGTTTCAAATCGACTGAAAGATGATGTTTTATTTATTTTTCAGCCTGCAGAAGAAGGACCTGGTGGCGCTCTCCCTATGCTTCAAAGTGAGATTATGAACGAGTGGAAACCAGATATTTTATTTGCATTACATATCGCTCCGGAGTATGAAGTAGGTACAATTGCTACAAAGACTGGCCTTTTATTTGCCAATACCTCTGAACTCTATATTGACTTGAAAGGTAAGGGAGGCCATGCGGCTTATCCTCACTTAACAAATGATATGATTGTTGCCGGTTGTAATTTGGTCACTCAACTGCAATCAATTATTTCTAGAAATGTAAACCCTTTAGATAGCGCGGTCATTACTATTGGGAAAATTACTGGAGGTACTGTACAAAATATTATTGCTGAAAATGCAAGACTTGAAGGAACCATTCGGACTCTATCGGAACAATCGATGGTAAATGTAAAAAAGAGGATAGAAGAGATTGTTAAAGGGATTGAAATGGGATACCAATGTGAAGCAATGATTGATTACGGTGCTATGTATCATCAAGTATTTAATGAATCGGAAACGACGAAAGAATTTATGGATTTTGTACGTGAACAACCTGATGTGAGGTTGTATGAGTGTAAGGAAGCTATGACAGGGGAAGACTTTGGATATATGATTAAGGACATTCCAGGGTTTATGTTTTGGTTAGGTGTAAAATCAGATTTTGGATTACACCATTCAAAGCTAACACCAAGCGAAGAGGCCATTCCTATAGCGATAGAACTTATTACAAAATATTTAAATTTTAAAGGAAATTAGGTAAAGGAAATTTTTCACTCCTCATTTTATGTGCCCGAGAATAAACGGGAAGAAATTGTGACAAATTAACATATATGAGGAGGTGGATGAGTAATGGCAAAAGTCGGAGTTGAAGGTTCATTAACCGATGTTCAACAAGCTTTACAAGAAAGAGGATATGATGTTGTTCAATTAAAACAAGAAAGTGATGCACAAGGCTGTGACTGTTGTGTATTAACTGGACTTGATTCTAATGTGATGGGTATGGCTGATACAGTTACTAAAGGATCAGTAATTGAAGCGAATGGTTTAACAGCAGACCAAGTATGTCAAGAAGTTGAAAGTAGATTAAATCGTACTCAAAATTCATAATTCATGTAAAAAGACTAGGTAGATGCTACCTAGTCTTTACTTGTGCTATATTAGTTATTTTTTTTCTCAATATACACTTGATGAGGGAAAGGAATCTCAATTCCGTTAGCATCTAGTGCTTCTTTTAATGCTTTGCGAAGTTTTCTTTCAACAGCCCATTGGCCACCATTTTCTGTTTTGGCAATAACACGTATTACTACATCAGATGCACCTAGTGTCTGGACACCAAGCACATTTGGACCATCTTTAATCGAATCATCTTCTTTAGCAATCTGGTCACAAACTTCTTGTAATATAGTTACCGCTTTATCAATATCGTCATCATATGAAATTCCAATATCAACTAGAGCACGCATATTTCCTCTGGAGTGGTTACTCAGACTTGAAATTTGACGATTCGGTAAATAGTGTAAAGTACCATCAAAACCTCTGATTTGCGTTGTACGTAATCCCACTGCCTCAACAATTCCAGAAAATCCTGCAGTTGTAACATAGTCATCTACATCAATTTGTTTTTCAAGTAATAAAAAGAATCCAGTAACAACATCACTTACCAGTCCTTGAGCACCAAAACCAATTGCTAGACCTATTACTCCTGCTCCAGCTAAAATCGCTGTAGCATCATAATTAAACACTTGGAATACCATAACGACGAAAATAAAGATTAATACATAAGAAAACACATTAATAGTTAAAGCTTCTAATGTTTTGGCACGGCCTTTTGAAATTTCATCACGTTTTGTAACTTTCTCAAATGACCTTTTTATTATTTTGTTACCTATTGCTTTAACGATAAGAAAAACAATAATAATAGCCAAAAGTTTTAGGATAATTACACTGCCAACTGTAACAATCGTTGACCAATCGATGTCAAAATTAAAATCCATAGTATGTATCTTCCTTTCCTATTTACTAATAATGCATATTGTTTTATTCCCTGATTAAAATTTGGTAAACTAAAAACATAGTGAAAATTGTAACATAGTGACGAAAGAAATCAAATGATACACACTCAGGTCAAATCTGTATGTTTAAAGCTAGGATAAACCGGGAATAATTACTTTGGGTAAATTATTAATGATTTAGGTTCTTTTTTAAATTAATTATTACTTAATATTGACTCAAAACAGTCGTTATTCTATACTAATTATTGTGATTAAGATAGCTATAAATGATATTGAGGTTGCCCTCATTCTCATTTACTATTATTTATTGGAGGGAATTACATATGGCAGAACGTATGGTTGGTAAACAAGCACCACGCTTTGAAATGGATGCAGTATTAGCAAACAAGGAATTTGGAAAAGTTAGCCTTGAAGAAAACATGAAAAACGACAAGTGGACAGTACTTTTCTTTTACCCAATGGATTTTACTTTCGTTTGTCCTACTGAAATCACAGCTTTATCAGATCGTTATGATGAGTTTGAAGATTTAGATGCAGAAGTAATTGGCGTATCAACTGATACAATCCACACTCACTTAGCTTGGATTAATACAGATCGTACAGATAATGGATTAGGAAATTTAAGATATTCATTAGCTGCTGATACAAATCATGTTGTATCTCGTGAGTACGGAGTGTTAATTGAAGAAGAAGGTATCGCACTTCGTGGTCTATTCGTAATCAGCCCAGAGGGTGAACTAATGTATGCTGTTGTTAACCACAACAACATTGGTCGTGATGTAGATGAAACTCTTCGCGTACTTCAAGCACTACAAACTGGTGGACTTTGCCCAGCAAACTGGAAGCCAGGACAAGCTACGCTTAACGTTTAATTTTAGCTTCTAAGCTTATCTTAAGGGGTCTAACAGTTATGTTAGGCCTTTTCATTCTATATATATTGTTCAATGAGGAGGAGGATTTTTCATGAAGCTAAGAGAACCGATGCCAGAATTAGATGGCGCAAGTGAATGGTTAAATGGAGAAGTATCAAAAGCTGATTTAGTTGGAGAAAGACCAACACTTATCCACTTTTGGTCAATCAGCTGTGGTCTATGTAAAGAAGCAATGCCAGATATTAATAATTTCCGTGATGAATATAAAGATAAACTGAATGTGATTGCTGTACATATGCCTCGTTCAGAAAAGGATCTTGATCTTGAAGAAATCAAAGCAGTTGCCGCTCAACATGATATTTCACAGCCAATCTATGTTGACAGTAATCATAAACTAACAGATGCATTTGAAAATCAATACGTACCTGCGTACTATGTATTTGATGCTGAAGGCAAACTACGCCATTTCCAAGCAGGCGGAAGTGGAATGAAAATGCTAACAAAACGTGTAAACCGCGTGTTAGAAGAAAACGAAAAATCAGAATAACAAATAAAGGTCGACCTATTAGGTTCGATCTTTTTTGTTTAGATATAAATTGTTTTGATTAATTTCAAGCGGTTTTTCACTATCAACATTGTCCGTTACTTTCCGCTGCAGGCACTTGCTTTCCGCGGGGAGGGGAAAGGAAGGTTATTTTCACTGTCGTGAAAAAACCCACTCCTCGACGTGCCGTCTGCAGGGTCTCGACTTTTCCTCATCTCCCGCAGGAGTCAAGTGCCTTCCGCTCCAAACAACTATGGTTAAATAATTAAATTTCTACACCAAAAGTCGTAGACATTAATCGGTCTGGTAGTTGATGAATATAGGGAAAAACTTACTTAAAATAGGAACTAGAATTGATTTATATTTCAATTTTGCTAAAAAAATTCAACAATTTCTCACAATTCACTGGAAATTTATTTCGAAACTCGATATATTTATATATACGTGTTATAGTTCACAAAAAATTCACATCTTATGGAGGGGGCTTATAATGGAAACTTTTAAGAAACTCAAAATGTTCTACTGGCCGTATAAGCGGTATTTTATTTGGTCAATTTCATTCCTACTTATCGTAACAGCGATTACCGTTGTATATCCAGTTGTTCTTCAATTTACAATTGATGATGTAATACGAGGTGGACAATATCAATATGTTCCATATTTAGCATTGGGATTTATCGGTATTATGATTATAAAGGGAATTGCGACATATTTTAACCAATATCTTGGGGATATGTTTGGAATTAAGTCAGTCTATTCGCTTCGTAATTCTCTTTATGAAAAACTTCAATTTTTACCATTTAAGTACTATGATAATGCAAAAACCGGGGATTTAATGTCTCGTTTAACGGCAGATGTTGAAGGATTTCGTTTTTTCCTATCATTTGGTTTTGCAGAGTTAATTCGCTTTGTGCTTTTATTAGGAATTAGCTTTAGTGTCATGTTTTATTATTCAGTGCCTTTAACTTTAGTAACAATTGCTTCATTACCTTTCTTAGCGGTGGCTGTATATAAATTTGATAAAACAGTACATCCTGCTTTCCGAGGTATTAGAAAGTCATTTGGAAGACTTAATACGAAGGTACAAGAAAATATCAGTGGTATTAACACAGTTAAGTCTCTATCAAGAGAAGGTTTTGAGATTAATAAATTTAATGATTCAAATACAGATTATAAAGACCACTACCTGAAGACATCCAATGTATGGGCAAAGTATTTTCCGTTAATGGAGTTTATCGGTAATATCTGTGTGGTGACCTTACTTTCATTTGGTGGTTATTTAGTTATCAATAATCAGGTAACACCAGGGGAGTTAGTTGCTTTCTTTAGTTTAGTTTGGTACATTATGTGGCCAATCATGAACTTAGGGTTCGTTATTAACATGTTTTCACAATCAAAAGCCTCTGGAGAAAGACTTCTAGAAATATTAGAGGCTGAAGAGGATATTGTTGAGAAGCAAAACCCAATTAAAAAAGAAAGTTTACAAGGACATGTAGAATTTAAGGATGTAACCCTAAATTATACAGAGGATGATGAAAAAGCCTTATCGAATGTTACTTTCGATGCAGAGCCAGGTAAAGTTATTGGTCTGATTGGGGCAACTGGTTCAGGTAAAACAAGTATTACACAGCTGATAACACGATTCTATGAACCTAGTAGTGGGCAAATTTTAATTGATGGAAAAGATGTAAGAGATTACTCTCTACATACTTTACGTAATAATATTGGTTTTGTTTTACAAGAATCGTTCTTATTCTCTTCAACTATTAAAGCCAATATCGCTTACGGAAACCCTGATGCAACAATGGATCAAATTATCGATGCAGCAAAACGCGCAGATGCACATGAGTTTATCATGGAGCTACCAGAGGGTTATGATACGATGCTAGGTGAGCGTGGTATGGGGTTATCAGGAGGTCAAAAACAACGTATTGCCATTGCAAGGTCCATTTGTATAGATCCTAGTATTCTTATTTTAGATGACGCAACAAGTGCGGTTGACATGAAGACTGAATTTAAGATTCAAGGAGCATTAAAAGAAGTAATGAAGGGTCGTACAACATTCATAATTGCTCACCGTATTTCATCACTTAAACATGCAGATGAAATCCTTGTACTAGAACAAGGTGTAATCGTAGAGCGTGGTACACATGAAGAGTTAATTAAAAATGAGGGACCTTATAAACGTATTTATGATATTCAATACAAAGATCAAAAAACGGTGCTTCAATCACAAACAGGATGAGGTAGGTGAACAACATGAATGAAAAGAAGGAAAAAAGAAATAAACTAGATCGATTCCAATACTCTACAGATCAAGTAATAGAAAAGCCTTTTAACTGGAAGCAAATGGCTAGACTATTTAGTTATATGAAGCCCTATTCTAAGAGTCTATTACCATTAGCATTTTTGACAGTAATCGTTGCAACAGCTGTACGATTGATTGTACCAATTCTTATTGGTGTATATACAATGGATCATGCGATTGCAAATAAAGATTCAAATTTATTAATAAAACTAGTCCTTATCATTGCTGGTCTTTATTTCTTATCTTATTTAGCAAATACATTCCGAATCCGGTATATGAATCTACTAGGACAAAACGTAATTTATGATTTGCGTAAACATTTATTTACTCATGTTCAAGGACTATCACACCGCTTTTTTGATCAAAGATCGGCAGGATCAATATTAGTGCGAATTATGAATGATATTAACTCCTTACAGGAATTATTTACGAGCGGGGTCATCAACCTTCTCATGGATTTCTTATTATTAATAGGAATATTCGTTATCTTATTTGCATTAAGTCCTGAGTTAACGATCGCGATCTTAATTATACTTCCAATTATGTTTTTTATTTCAACAAGTCTACGTAAAAAAATTAGACGTTCTTGGCAAACAGTACGTATTAAGCAATCAAAGCTAAATTCCCATTTAAACGAAAGTATTCAGGGAATTCGTGTTACACAATCATTCACACAAGAAAAAGAGAACATGGCTTTCTTTGACGGTGTAAACACAGAGACATATGAAAGCTGGAGAGATGCTACTCAGAAAAATGCGATGTTCCGACCATTTGTAGAGATGTCAAATGCAATCGGTACTGCCATTTTAATCTGGTATGGAGCGATGCTTATACAAAGTCCAGATAGTGGTGTAACAATTGGTGTATTTGTTTCATTTGCCTTTTACTTAGGTATGTTCTGGGAACCAATTTCTCGTTTGGGTCAGGTCTATAATCAATTATTAATGGGAATGGCTTCATCTGAACGTATTTTTGAATTCTTAGACGAAAAGCCGATTGTTTCTGAAAAAGAAGATGCAATTTCGATTACAGATATGAAAGGTAAAATTGAATTTGACAAGGTTGAATTCTCTTATGATGAAAAGCGAAAAGCATTAAAAGGTGTTTCCTTAACGATGGAAGCGGGGCAAACTGTTGCCTTAGTTGGCCATACGGGTTCAGGTAAAACAACGATTGCTAACTTAATTAGCCGCTTTTACGATGCAACAGCGGGCGAGGTTAAGATTGATGGTTATAATGTAAAAGACTTGTCTGTTGCTAGTGTTAGATCACAAATAAGTGTTGTTCTACAAGAAACGTTTATTTTTTCAGGAACAATCATGGAGAACATTCGCTTTGGTAGACCAGATGCGACAGATGAAGAAGTAATTGAGGCTGCTACGGCAGTAGGAGCAGACTCATTTATTTCAAGACTACCAAAGGGCTTCGAAACTGAGGTAGAAGAGCGAGGTAATATACTATCAGTGGGAGAAAGACAACTACTTTCATTCGCACGTGCATTACTTGCTAATCCAAGAATACTCATTCTTGATGAGGCTACAGCTAGTATTGATACGGAATCTGAGGTTAAAATCCAAACCGCTCTAAAAAAATTGCTTAAAGGTAGAACTGCAATAATAATTGCGCATCGACTATCTACCATTCGTGATTCTGATAACATTATCGTACTTGATCATGGTGAAATCATAGAGCAAGGCTCACATGACCAGCTAATGAAATTACAAGGCCAATATCATAACCTAGTCAAAGCGCAATTTAAAATGTTAGACGTAGGGTAACAAGGTGAACGGGAGATTAGGAATCTCCCGTTTTTTAAATTTAGGAAAATTGTAACATTTTTTTGTGCTTAGTCGTCTATATCATTAAAGGGACTAGGGGTGTTGAAATGAAAATATATAAATTAGTAACCCTTGTAATTCTGTCATTTAGCTTTTTTTTGGTAGCATGTAGTGGTGGTTCTTCAGAATCAACTGAAAATGGTAAAACTTCAATGGATATGGCAACTTCAGAGGAAGCTCCAGCAGAGGCTAAGACAGAGCAAAATAGATTAGGTAATGAAAATAAGGAAGTCAATGATTCAAATAAGGGTAGTCAACAAAGTAGAATGGTGATTTACCATGCGGATCTACATTTAGAAGTGAAAGATTACAAATCCGTTCACAGTAAAATTGAGATGCTAGTCAATGAAATGAAGGGCTATATTGTTGAATCCAATGTTTATAATCATGGTGAAAACCAAATGGAGGGGAGACTAACTGTTCGTGTTCCACAATCTTACTTCAATTCATTTATTTCACAAGTTGGAGACATGAGTGAGAAAGTAAACCACCAAAACATAACTGGGCAAGATGTAACCGAGGAATATGTAGACCTGGAGTCAAGATTAAAGTCTAAAGAGGTTGTTGAGGAAAGATTGCTACAATTTATGAAAGACGCCAAAGAAACGAAAGATCTTCTACAAATATCATCGGATCTAGCTGTTGTACAAGAAGAAATTGAACAGATCAAGGGTAGAATGAATTACCTCGAAAACCAGGCGAATTTATCGACTGTTTCTATGACATTATATGAAAACAAAGTAATTGTTCCAGAAATCGATGGTAGTGGATTGAATACATGGGATAAGACAAAAAAGCAGTTTATGGATAGTATAAACTTTATTTTAGGGGCTGTTTCTGGTTTCTTTGTTTTCTTAATTGGAAATTCACCTATCCTATTATTACTTGGATTACTTGGATTTGTAGTTTATCTATTTATGAGAAGAATTGCTAGACAAAAGATACGTGAGGAACAGCAAAAGTCGGGAGATTAATCTCGGCTTTTTTGTTAAGTTCATTCTTTTTTCTCTATTTTGTGGTAAAATGGGAACCATCTTATATATTAGTCAGCGACAAATTCGGGGGTTTATATATGAAAAAAGAGTTTGCAGTAATAGGGTTAGGACGTTTTGGAGGGAGTATTTGCAGAGCCCTTAGTGAAGAGGGAATGGAAGTAATGGCTATGGATGTAATAGAGGAAAAGGTAAATGAATTTTCTTCAATAGCATCGCATGCTGTTGTTGGTGATTCTACTGATGAATCCGTCTTGAAAAGTATAGGTATCCGTAACTTTGATCATGTCATTGTAGCAATTGGAGACAATATTCAAGCTAGTATACTAACAACTTTAATTTTGAAAGAGCTTGGGGTAAAAAATATTACTGTTAAAGCTCAAAATGATTATCATGAAAAAGTGTTAAATAAAATAGGTGCTGATCAGATTGTTCACCCAGAGCGTGACATGGGTAGACGTATTGCTCATAGCATCATGTCTAATAATGTCTTGGACTATTTGGAACTTTCAGATGAACATAGTATTGTCGAGATTGTTGCTAGCCAAAGGCTTGATGGTCATACACTGATAAGTTTAGACATCCGAGCGAAATTTGGTATTAACATTGTTGCATTCAAACGTGGCAAGGATATTATTGTATCGCCACAAGCTACTGAAGTGATTAGAAAAGGGGATATACTCATTGTAATAGGGGCAGATGTAGATATTGACCGATTCGAGAAAACAATGATTGGTGAGTAAAATATAAAGAAAAAAGAGACAGCCTCATCTGAGATTGTCTCTTTTTCTATTTATACCTCCATAATGATAGGTAAAATCATTGGACGGCGTTTTGTTTTCTCATAAAGGAAAGGTGCCAAGGTATCTGTAATTTCATTTTTGATTTCGGACCATTGAGTTGTACGACGTTCCATTACTTTATTTAAGTGTTTAGAGATTAAGCCTTGTGCATCATTGATTAAATCACCAGATTCTCTCATATAAACAAATCCACGTGAAATCAAATCAGGTCCAGCTGCTATTTTGAAATCTTTCATGTTTATGCTAACAACGACAATAACAAGTCCTTCTTCTGAAAGAATACGGCGATCACGTAAAACGATATTACCAATATCACCAATTCCACTTCCATCAATGTACACATTTCCTGAAGGGATTTTCCCAGCTACAGAAGCTTCATTTTCGCTTAAAGCTAATACTTCACCATTATCCATAATGAAGCAATGTTCCTCTTGAACGCCACAGTCAACGGCAAGCTTTGCGTGCATTTTTTGCATGCGATATTCACCGTGAATAGGCATGAAATATTTTGGTTTAATTAAACGAAGCATTAGTTTTTGTTCTTCTTGACCACCATGACCTGAAGTATGAATGTCACTTAAGGTACCGTGAATAACCTCAGCTCCTGCGCGGTACAGCATGTTAATTGTTCTGCTTACGCTAATTGTATTTCCTGGGATTGGTGATGAAGAGAATACAACAGTATCCCCAGGGATAATCTGAATTTGACGATGAGTGCCATTGGCAATCCTTGAAAGGGCAGCCATTGGCTCTCCTTGGCTTCCTGTACATAGAATGACAACTTTATCAGCAGGAAGTCTATTTATTTGTGAAGACTCAATAAACGTGTCTTTAGGGCAACGAATGTAACCCAAATCTTGTCCAATATTTATAGCAGCTTCCATACTACGTCCAAATACAGCGACTTTACGATCATGGGCGACCGCAGACTCGACAACTTGTTGTAGACGGTGGATATTTGATGCAAACGTAGCAAAGATAATTCTTCCTGTTACCTTACGGAAGATATCGTTAATGCTTTCACCAACACGACGCTCAGACATTGTGAAATTAGGAATCTCACTGTTTGTGCTATCTGACAGTAGACAGAGAACGCCCTCTTTCCCAATCTCAGCCATCTTTGTTAAGTTAGCCGGTTCTCCAACAGGAGTGAAATCAAATTTAAAGTCCCCTGTATGAACAATTTGGCCAGGTGGTGTTTTTACAACAATTCCATAAGAATCAGGAATACTGTGTGTTGTTCTAAAGAAAGTAACAGATGTTTTTCTGAATTTAATAATATCATCTTCTTGAATCTCAATTAATTTTGCAGTACGAAGTAAACCGTGCTCTTCTAATTTGTTTCGGATTAAACCTAGTGCTAATTTACCACCGTAAATAGGAATATTCACTTCACGTAAAAGGTACGGGATTCCTCCAATGTGGTCTTCGTGACCGTGGGTGATAAATAATCCTTTGATTTTATCTGCATTCTTAATGATGTAACTATAGTCTGGAATAACATAATCAATTCCTAATAGCTCATCTTCAGGAAACTTAATTCCTGCATCAATTAAAATAATTTCATCTTGAAACTGAACACCATATGTGTTCTTACCGATTTCGCCTAGTCCCCCGAATGCGAAAACAGCAGTTTGGTCATTTTTAACAAATTTCATAATCAGATCTCCAATACCTTATAGTCTTCATTTTGTTGCTCATAAGCAAGATGTGCACCTTCAACTCGTTGTACAAATTCTATGTTGTAGTTACGATCTTTTAATTTCTCACGAACATATCTTTCTGCTTCTGCATTTACAAATAGTGTTTTTGTTCTTTCACGCACAGGTACTTCATTTGCCTGTTCTTGATAGTAAACTTTAAAAATCATTTGCCAAATCTCTCCTTAATTTCCGTTTATAAGATTCACTTGTTCTATTATATAAAAAATTAACAAGTTTTTCATGTTTTTTCTATTTTTGATAAAAATTTAGCATATTGTTCCCATTTCAATATGTAGAAAAGAAGCCCTTCAGACGTCCAGAAGGGCACTTTTTTATCAAGAAAATTTAAGCAATTGTTTTTTTCTTTAAGATATCTGTCCACTGTTGAAGTAACTTTTTCCGAAGCTTTTTGAGCATGATTACATCATCTCCTTAATTTACTATTTTAAACCTTCCTTGTCCATTATTAAATAGGTCATAGGTCAATTTAATTAATTTTGTTTATTTATTTTTGATTAATGTTTTTTTCTTTTTAATTCCATGATTAGTATATGGATTTTTAGGAATGATTATCGTGGGGATATTTGGTAAATGTGAATGTTCTAATTTGACAAGATGAAACTGATAAAGTAGCTTTATGAAAGAAATATAAGCTTAAGATTGAGGTGGCAAAAATGACTAAAAAATTAGTGTTTTTTGATATAGACGGAACTCTTTTAGACCATGATAAAAAACTTCCTGAAAGTACGAAAGAAGCTATCTTCTCACTGAAAAGAAGAGGAATTAACGTAGCAATTGCAACTGGTAGGGCTCCTTTTATGTATGAGTATCTGAGAGATGAGTTAGAGATTACTACATTCGTTAGTTTTAATGGCCAATATGTTGTGTATGAAGGAGAAGTTTTATATACGAATCCTCTCAATCCAGAAAAACTAGATGAATTAAGGGAATTTGCACTAAGTTATAAACATCCTCTTGTTTATATGAATGCAGAAACGATGCGTTCAAATGTTGAAAATCACCCGTTTGTACATAAAAGCATCTCTAGCTTAAAGTTTGAACATCCGAATTACGAGCCCGATTTTTTAGCAAATCGAGATATTTACCAAACTCTACTGTTTTGTGTAAAAGAAGAAGAGAATAAATATATTCAATCTTTTCCTTCTTTTCAGTTCATCAGGTGGCATGAATTTTCAACTGATATTATTCCCTATGGTGGTTCAAAAGCAGAAGGAATTAAAAAGATTATGAATGCACTAGGAGTGAATAGGGAAGACGTCTATGCGTTCGGTGATGGTCTAAACGATGCAGAAATGTTAGATTTTGTAGGGACCGGTGTCGCAATGGGGAATGCTGAGGAAATGATAAAGCAACGCGCTGATATTGTAACTAAATCAGTTGATGAAGATGGTATTGTTCATGGATTACAATTAATAGGATTGCTTAAGTAGTAAGAGGCTGTATTAAATATTAATGTGATAATGTCAACATTAAATATAATACAGCCTTACTATTTTTGTTACCGTTCAATTCCAATTGCATTTTCTGGCGTAGCAAATGCATCTTCTTTATTAATATGGTCATAAAACATTACACCATTTAAATGATCAATTTCATGTTGGAAAACAATTGCCGGTAAACCTTTAAGTCTGAGACTTACTTCTTCACCGTCAACCGTTGTAGCCTTTACTTTAATTCGAGCATACCTTGGGACATACCCAGGTACTTCACGATTAACTGATAAGCAGCCTTCTCCACTAGTTAAGTAACTTTTCTCAACAGAATGACTTATAATTTTAGGGTTAAAAAGAGCGTAGCTTATAAGTTTGTCATTTTCATCTCTTACGTGTATTGCAATCATTCTTTTTAATACATTGATTTGGGGAGCCGCAAGGCCAATACCTGGTCTAAGGCCATATTTCTCGGCTATTACAGGATCCTGACTATTTTGAACAAATTCCATCATTTTAATCAGGATATCCTTATCCTCTTGTGTTGCAGGTAATTTTACCTCTTCAGCATTAGCTCTTAAAGAGGGATGACCCTCGGTTATGATATTTGCCATTGTAATCAATTTTAACATTCACTCCTTATGTACCAGATGCTTATATATACATTTATCCTTAGTTTAGCAGAGGAAAGTTGTTTTTAAAAACACTTTTTATTGTAGGAATTAGATAATTCTTATTACAAGTAATACATTTTAGGGATAAATTAGTATGTTTTGAAGACTAATAAAAAAAGTTCTAAGTAAGTGGACAAGCACATACATATTATTAATCACTAATTAAAGAATAATTTCCAAGGTACTTCATAAAAAATAGATAAGTCATTAAATTGAAAAAAAGAAATGAACAGGTTGTAAAAAAAAGTGTAAAACTTTATAGTAGAATATGGTACATAGGTAAGGGGGATTTAAAGGTGAAACTTAAATTAACGATATTATTAATGGTTCTTGGCTTAGTTTTATCAGGTTGTAATACAGGACCAACTCCAGAAGAAGAAATTTATGAGACGCTTGAAGAAGTTGTTAATCTTGAGACTTCTTTTAAAGAGCAGCAGAATCCTCTAGTTGAACTTGAAAAAAAGGAAAAAGAACTTTACGATCAAATTATTTCATTAGGGATGAAGGAATTTGATAAAATTGTAGCTCTCTCCAAAGAAGCATTAGCAATTGTTGAGGAACGTGAAACAAGGTTAAATGAAGAAAATGCGAGTATAGAGGCATCAAAAGAAAAGTTTAACTTAGTAAAAGATTATATTGCTAATCTTGAAGACGAAAAGCTTACAAAGGATGCAACTCAACTTGTCGAATTAATGGAAAGTAGATATTCTAGTTATTCAACCCTTTACTCAAATTACTTAGAGGCTATTGGACATGATAAAGAGCTTTATACGATGTTCCAGAGTGAAGATCTTACTCTAGAGCAATTAGAAGAACAAATCAAGAAAATAAACGAAAGCTATGAAAAGGTTATTGCAGCAAATGAAGAATTTAATAATTTTACAGAGCAGTACAACGAATCTAAACTAGCTTTTTATGAAAATGCTGGCTTAGAGGTGGTATACAAAGACTAGAGGTATAATCTCTAGTCTTTTTTTGTGTGTTTATTTTATTAATACAGTTTTCGGGGGTGTATTAATACAGATTTTTAATCCTGGACATAAATGGAAAAAAGTTATTGCTGTGTTTCCAAAGAAAAATATGAAGGCAAAAGGATTGACTATCAAAAAGTTCTTATTGTAAACTTAAAACTGTTACTAAAAGTTGTATTATTATTTCTTTCGAAGTGATTAATACAGATTGTTTAAAGTGAACTTTTCTACAAGATGTTTCAGATGGAATATGAGCAAACCATAAATGGATAGATAAGCAGTAGTACATAAACGCAAAAAATGTCTTGTAATAATCGTTTTTGGGTAACCTATTGCTGTATAAATAACTTATCCCGCAACTTAGGGCAGTTCCTTGCTTTAACACTTTGTGTAAAGTCTCTATCAACTAATATCTAGGAAAATGAAAGGAAGAGGTGACTGACATGGCTGCAAAAACAAATGAAGCATTATTTGATAGCCAACAACAACTTGAAAAGGTTGCTGAACAATTTCCAACTCTACAAATCCTTAATGAAGAGGGGCAAATTGTAAACGAGGCAGCAATGCCTGATTTAAGTGATGATCAATTAAAAGAATTAATGAGAAGAATGGTTTATACTCGTATCCTTGACCAACGCTCTATTTCCTTAAATCGTCAAGGGAGACTAGGCTTCTATGCGCCTACAGCCGGTCAAGAGGCAAGCCAATTAGCATCTCAGTTTGCTTTGGAAAAAGAAGACTTTATCTTACCGGGTTACCGTGATGTACCACAGATTGTATGGCACGGGTTACCTCTTTATCAAGCATTTTTATTCTCTCGTGGTCACTTCCATGGCAACCAGATGCCAGAAGGTGTGAATGTAATCTCGCCTCAAATTATTATTGGTGCTCAATACATACAATGTGCTGGTGTAGCATTAGGTATGAAAAAACGTGGTGCTAAATCTGTTGCAATTACATATACAGGTGATGGTGGAGCTTCACAAGGTGATTTCTATGAAGGAATTAACTTTGCAGGAGCATATAAAGCTCCAGCGATTTTCATCGTACAAAACAATCGTTTTGCTATTTCAACACCAGTTGAGAAACAGTCTGCTGCAAAAACAATTGCACAAAAAGCTGTTGCCGCAGGTATACCAGGTGTACAGGTTGACGGAATGGATCCATTAGCGGTTTATGCTGCAGTTGCTGAAGCTCGTCAGCGCGCTATTAATGGTGAAGGACCTACATTAATTGAAACTCTAACGTACCGTTACGGTCCACATACAATGGCTGGGGATGACCCAACACGTTACCGTTCTTCAGAATTAGATGACGAGTGGGAAAAGAAAGATCCTCTTGTCCGTTTCCGTAAGTTCCTAGAGGGTAAAGGATTATGGAATGAAGAATTAGAAAATAAAGTAATTGAAGAAGCAAAAGAAGATATTAAAAATGCGATTAAGAAAGCGGACGAAGCACCAAAACAAAAAGTTACAGATTTAATCTCAATCATGTACGAAAACCTTCCGCTAAATCTTCAAGAGCAAATGGAAATCTATAAAGAGAAGGAGTCGAAGTAAGCCATGGCGCAAATGACAATGATTCAAGCAATCACTGATGCGTTACGCACAGAACTAAAAAATGACCCAAATGTCTTAGTATTTGGAGAAGATGTTGGAGTGAATGGTGGAGTTTTCCGTGCCACTGAGGGTCTACAAGCGGAATTCGGTGAAGATCGCGTATTTGATACACCTCTAGCTGAATCAGGTATCGGCGGCTTAGCGATTGGTCTTGGCTTACAAGGTTTCCGTCCAGTTCCAGAGATTCAGTTCTTTGGATTCGTTTATGAAGTAATTGATTCATTAAATGGACAAATGGCACGTATGCGTTACCGCTCAGGTGGTAGATATACATCACCTGTAACAATTCGTTCTCCATTCGGAGGAGGAGTACATACGCCTGAACTTCATGCGGATAGCCTTGAAGGTCTTGTTGCTTCACAACCTGGACTAAAAGTTATCATACCTTCAACTCCATATGATGCAAAAGGGCTATTGATTTCTGCAATCCGAGACAATGATCCTGTTGTATTTTTAGAGCATATGAAATTATATCGCTCATTCCGCCAAGAGGTTCCTGAAGAGGAATATACCATTGAAATTGGTAAAGCGGATATTAAGCGTGAAGGTAAAGATTTAACAATGGTAACATACGGTGCAATGGTTCATGAATGCTTAAAGGCAGCTGAAGAACTTGAAAAAGAAGGCGTATCGGCTGAGGTAATCGACCTACGTACGATTAGTCCATTAGATATTCCAACGATTATTGCTTCTGTAGAAAAGACAGGAAGAGCTATTGTTGTTCAAGAAGCTCAAAAGCAAGCGGGAATTGCTGCTCACGTTGTAGCTGAAATTAATGACCGTGCTATTTTAAGTCTTGAAGCTCCAGTGCTTCGAGTTGCAGCCCCTGATACTGTGTATCCATTCTCTGCTGCTGAATCGGTTTGGCTTCCAAACTATAAAGATGTACTTGAAACAGCAAAGAAAGTCCTTAATTTCTAGACAATCTTAACGTTTGAAATATAGTTAGCATTTATAAATAGGAGGCGAAAAACCTTGGCATTCGAATTTAAGCTGCCAGATATCGGTGAAGGTATCCATGAGGGTGAAATCGTAAAATGGTTTGTTAAACCTGGCGATGAAGTAAATGAAGATGATGTATTATGTGAAGTGCAGAATGATAAAGCAGTAGTTGAGATTCCTTCACCTGTTAAAGGAAAAGTATTAGAAGTATTAGTAGAAGAAGGTACAGTTGCTATAGTTGGGGACACATTAATTAAATTTGATGCACCAGGCTATGAAAACCTTAAGTTTAAAGGTGATGACGAAGATAAGCCTAAAAAAGAAGAGGCTAAGGCTAATCCTACTCAGGAAGAAACAAAAGCTGATTCTAAAGAGGTTGAGGTAGATCCTAGCCGCAGAGTTATTGCAATGCCTTCTGTCCGTAAGTATGCGCGTGAAAAAGGTGTCGATATTAAAGCTGTTCAAGGTTCTGGTAAAAATGGACGTATTGTAATGGCAGATATTGATTCATTCTTACAAGGTGGAGCACCAGTAACAGCAGCAACAGAAACTTCAGAAGAAGTTACGACACAAGAAACTGTAACAGCTAAAGCAGAGAATAAAGAAAAAGCTACACCTGCTAAGCAGCCAATCCCTGCGGGTCAATACCCAGAGACTCGTGAGAAAATCAGTGGAATTCGTAAGGCAATTGCTAAAGCAATGGTTAATTCAAAGCATACGGCTCCTCATGTAACTCTTATGGATGAAGTAGATGTGACAGCACTAGTTGCTCATCGCAAGAAATTTAAAGGAATTGCATCTGATAAAGGCATTAAACTAACGTACTTACCATATGTTGTAAAGGCTTTAACTTCTGCTTTACGAGAATTCCCAGCTTTAAACACTTCATTAGATGATGCAACAGACGAAATTATTCATAAGCATTATTATAATATCGGAATCGCAGCTGATACGGATAAAGGATTATTAGTACCTGTTGTAAAAGATGCGGATCGTAAATCAATTTTTACAATCTCTAATGAAATAAATGAACTTGCAGGTAAAGCTCGTGACGGTAAACTTGGGTCTGACGATATGAAAGGTGCTTCTTGTACGATTACAAACATCGGCTCTGCAGGTGGACAATGGTTTACACCGGTTATCAATCATCCAGAGGTTGCAATCCTTGGTATCGGTCGTATTGCAGAAAAACCAGTCGTGAACAATGGAGAAATTGTAGTGGCTCCTGTTTTAGCATTATCCTTAAGTTTCGATCATCGTATGATTGATGGTGCAACTGCACAAAATGCTTTAAATCATATTAAACGTTTATTGAACGACCCACAATTATTATTAATGGAGGCGTAATAAATGGTAGTAGGAGATTTTCCAATTGAAACCGATACACTCGTTATCGGTGCTGGACCTGGTGGCTATGTTGCAGCGATTCGTGCTGCCCAACTAGGACAAAAGGTTACAATCGTTGAAAAAGGCACACTAGGTGGTGTTTGTCTTAATGTTGGATGTATTCCATCTAAAGCCTTAATATCAGCTGCTCATCGTTATGAGCATGCGTTACATTCAGAAGATATGGGCATTAAAGCTGAGAATGTAACTGTTGATTTTTCGAAGGTGCAAGAATGGAAGGCAAGCGTCGTTAACAAACTTACCGGTGGGGTCGAAGGATTACTTAAAGGTAATAAGGTTGACATTATACGTGGGGAAGCCTACTTTGTTGACAGCAATTCTGTGCGTGTAATGGATGAAAATTCTGCACAAACATATACGTTTAAAAATGCAATTATTGCTTCAGGTTCTCGTCCAATCGAAATACCTGCATTTAAATATGGTGGAAGAGTATTGGATTCAACTGGTGCTTTAAATCTAAAAGAAATTCCAAAGAAACTTGTAGTTATCGGTGGTGGCTACATCGGGACAGAACTAGGAACAGCTTATGCTAACTTTGGAACGCAGGTTACCATCTTAGAGGGTGCGGATGAAATCCTCTCTGGTTTTGAAAAGCAAATGAGCTCTCTAGTGAAAAGAAAGCTTAAGAAAAGAGGCGCAGAGATCCATACAAATGCACTAGCAAAAAGTGTAGAACAAAATGAAAATGGAGCTACTGTAACCTTTGAAGTAAAAGGTGAAAGCCAAACGGTTGAAGCTGATTACGTGCTTGTAACGGTAGGCCGTCGTCCGAATACAGATGAGTTAGGCTTAGAGCAAGTGGGTATTGAAGTGACAGATCGTGGATTAATTAAGATTGATAAACAATGTCGTACAAACGTTAGTAATATCTATGCGATTGGTGACATCGTAGAAGGACCACCATTAGCTCATAAAGCTTCATATGAAGCTAAAATTGCTGCCGAAGCAATTGCAGGTCATGCTTCTGAGATTGATTACTTAGGAATCCCTGCAGTGGTATTCACAGACCCTGAGCTTGCGTCTGTAGGATATACTGAAAAAGAGGCAAAAGAAGAAGGTATTGATGTTACTGCTTCAAAATTCCCGTTCGGTGCGAACGGCCGTGCATTAGCGCTGAATAATTCGGATGGCTTCTTAAAACTAATTACTCGTAAAGAGGATGGATTAGTAATCGGTGCACAAATTGCTGGACCAAGTGCTTCGGATATGATTGCCGAGCTAGGGCTAGCGATTGAAGCGGGTATGACTGCTGAGGACTTAGCAATGACCATTCATGCTCACCCGACTTTAGGTGAGATTACGATGGAAGCTGCAGAGGTAGCGATTGGAAGTCCGATTCATATAGTAAAATAAATAAACAGATAAAATCGCTCTCAATTTTTTTGAGAGCGATTTTTATTTTAAAACATCAATTAAGGGTTGTATAATTTCTTCCTTTGATAAATCTCCCTCAATTTGTGCAATAATTTGATTGTCATGAATCACGAGTAAGGTTGGAAAGGTGTCTACATCAAAGCTTGAATAACGGACTTTCTCACTAGATGGAATGACTTTCATTGAGGTAACAATTTCAGGATAGGTTTTTTTTATTTCTAATAAGGCATCATAATAGCTGGATTCATTATGCAAGTTATCTTCGTCAGAAAAAAATAATAATTGTTTCTCTGCATTGTTGAAGATAAGACTTGATGGAGTGTTATGAGCGAGATGACAAGATGAGAGCAAAAGAAATGATAGCATAAAAACAACTAAGCTTCTCATATACGATGGTCCACTTCTTTCTAAGTTAATCGACAAATTCTAAATCCTATTCTATCATGTCTTCAAATATTTCTTTTGATTGTCATGTAATTGTTACAGAAATGAAAAATAGATAGCTCCTTTTGAACATATATATTACAAATGTTTAATTCAAGTGAAGGGGCTTTCATTATGAGGGTATATGTGATAATATTGGTCCAATTTTTGATTTGGAGTAGTTTTTCAATTGCTTCGTGGGTCTCAAATCAAGATGGCATTAAGTCTAAATCCATTCTCTTTCTTGTATTTAGTTATTTAGCATTTTGGGTTGCAACAACAATTGGGTTAACAAGGCGAAAGGCATTATTTACTACATTAGTAACAATGGGTGCATTCTTTTCATGTCAACAGTTATTCTGGTTAGCTATATAAACTGAGGCAGTTTTTTACTATAATGGAAAGGTGCGGAATACAAAGGAGGAAAGCAGCATGAAAAAAATATTCGGACTAGTCATCCTTGTAATTCTTTTAACTGGCTGTGGAATTACAAACGATCATCCAAAATCGATGCCACAAGAACAGAAAGAAAACCATTCCACTGAGGAAACCAAGGTGCCTCCTAAAACAGAACAAGAAAAGGGTAATGAAGCAAATAATGATGTTACTGAGAAAGAAGATAGTGTTGAAGTGGAGGATAAGGAAGTTGTCACAGTACCTACTTACCGTTTGAATCCTTCAAACTGGGCAATTGAGCCCATTAGTGAGGCTAATGAAAAGGTTGTCCTACTGACCATAGATGATGCTCCAGACCAACATGCGTTAGAAATGGCATCGACATTAAAGGAATTAGGAGTAAGTGCAATTTTCTTTGTAAACGGGCATTTTATTGATACTAATGAAGAAAAAGAAATACTCAAGAAAATTCATGAGATGGGATTTCCGATAGGCAATCATACAATGACGCATGCAAATCTGAAAAATAGTTCTGAAGAGGAGCAGTATAAAGAAATTGTTGGACTAAGTGATAGGATAGAACAGATAATAGGTGAAAGGCCTCGGTTTTTCAGGGCACCATTTGGTGTAAATACTGACTACAGTAGGCAATTGGTTGAACAAGAGGGGATGCTCTTAATGAACTGGACTTACGGATATGATTGGGAAAAAGACTATCGTACGAAAGAGTCCTTAGCAGATATAATGGTTAATACTCCACTCTTGAGAAATGGTGCTAATCTTCTAATGCATGATAGGGAATGGACAAATGCCGCACTGGCTGATATCGTAACAGGTCTTCAGTCAAAAGGATATGAAATAGTGGATCCAAATACAATTGAAACGCCAAAAAACACGGGTAATTAACCCGTGTTTTATTACTTTCTAGGGTAGTAGTACATAACTCTACCATTAAATAGTTGTAATTCACCTTGAAGTTTTCTGCCTAAAAACTTACAGAATTCATTTGCTTTTCCTTTATCTCCATGTGTTGAGGCTTGAGGAAGAGTAATTTGAATAAAATATTGTTCAATCTTATTTTGATCTTCATCTTCAATTTCTTCTTTACCTACACCTAATACAATAAGGTTATAACGGCTATCTGTAGATTTTAAATAAAACCAGTTTGTTCCTTCCTCGTTGTTTTCCTTTATATCGTATGGAAATGCAGCGTCTCCGTACTCCCAGTCTAATTGCTGTCCGGTTTTACTTGTAATCTCTTTATAATAGTGAAAAAGTTCTTTTACTTCATCAAGTGTAATTTCTTGCTTAGTTGAGCCTGGAACGAGTTTTATGTATGCGTTTGCCATATTCGGTTCACTCCTAATAGAAACTTCATAATACTAGTCCATTCTAGCATTTATTAAAAGTTGTTGACAACAAATAATCGAAAAGAGGCTTGTTAAAAGCTGATTTATAAGTTATAATAATATTCTGAATAATCAAATCTAATAAGGAGGTAACCTATGAATCTATTTGACAAACTATATGATGATCAAGAAAACGTAAAGGTACGTTTTGTAGGGTTTACAACAGAAAATGTACGATATGATTTTGGTATAGTTTATACGAATTTATTCTTTGGCAAACCATTGGTCATTTGTATGCAAACAGGACGCTCAACCCTCCTCGATCCAAAAGATATTGAGGATCTAGATTATCTACGTCGAATCTTCCGCATTGATACCCTTGAAGAAGCTGCAGATCTCGCTGATTTCTTTAGAACATCCTTACCACATATTCCTTTTGAAACGCAATATGATTAATAGAAATGCAGGCCAGCATCGCTGTTGGTCTGCATTTTTTCTTTTAATTCTACTAATCTTTTTAAAAAATAAATATGACATACAATTGACCATTGACTAATCAATTGTGACATATTATTATAAAAATAACATAACATTAAGCGCTTACATTATGAGTGCTGTGTTAACAAATATCGTCATATTAAAACAAAAATGCTTTGGAAGGGGTTTTTGAACAATGGGAACAATCGTATGTCAAACTTGTAATAACACAATTGACCATTTCGATGACGAAAAAGTAACAACACTTTATGCAAAATGTGAAGAGTGTAACTGCGAACCATCAGATAAAAAATAAGCGAGAATAAGTTATATATATTAAAAAAGCATGCAAATTTGCATGCTTTTTCTTTGGTCTAGAAAGTTATTAAACAGTACCAAGTATAACCAAGTCTAAAGTTTTACTTCATCCTGCTACAGCTGATCAAGGGGCTAAGTGCTTTGTGCTTATTCTATTGCTCTATGCTCCTTAATAACCCTTAGTGAAGCTAATTCACTATCCTCGGGACCTTGAACTGGTAATCCTACCTCAATATTCTTTTTGATGTAAGTCAAGTTTTCTTCCGTAATGATTTCACCAGGAATAAAGATCGGAATCCCAGGAGGGTAAACCATAATAAATTCAGCAATGATTCTTCCTGCCGATTGATCAAAAGGTACAACCTCAGTTTCAGCATAAAAAGCATCTCTAGGAGTCAATGCTAAGCGAGGGATATTAGGTAGTAAGACGGCTGGCTTATGTTCTAAATCACTTTGCTGTTTTAATTCATTTGCCATTTCCTTTAAAGCATTTACAAGGATGCTTGTTTCTTTTTCAGTATCACCAGGAGTAATAATACACAGAATATTGTACAAATCTGAAAGTTCTACTTCAATATTGTATTTTTCGCGTAACCAACCTTCAACTTCATAGCCTGTTATTCCAAGTCCTTTAACAGAAATAATTAATTTGGTTGGATCATAGTCAAACGTTGCCTTTGAACCGACAATTTCTCTGCCAATACAATAAAGATTTTCAATTTCATTTATTTCTTTCCGTGTTTTTTCAGCAATTCGGATAGCTTCTTCAATTAGGTCGTGACCTTCCATTACCAATCTTCTTCTTGCTACATCAAGAGAGGCTAATAATAAGTATGATGTAGATGTTGTTGTAAGCATACTTATAATCGACTGAACTCGTTTTGGTGAAACAAGGCCTTCTTTTACATTTAAAATTGAACTTTGAGTCATTGATCCACCTAATTTATGAACACTAGTGGCTGCCATATCAGCACCGGCTTGCATTGCAGATAGTGGAAGCTTTTCATGAAAATGAATGTGGACCCCATGAGCTTCATCGACTAATACAGGAACATCATAGGAATGTGCAATTTCAACAATTTTCTTTAAATCTGCAGATATCCCAAAATAGGTTGGGTTAATTACTAAAACACCTTTTGCATCAGGGTGTTGCTCTAGTGCTTTTTCAACTGCATCAGTTGTTATACCGTGAGATATACCAAGGTCCTTATCAATTTCTGGATGGATAAAGATAGGTACAGCACCTGAAAAGACAATGGCTGACATAACTGACTTGTGAACATTTCTTGGAACAATAATTTTATCCCCAGGTCCACAAACTGCCATAACCATTGTCATAATTGCTCCACTTGTACCTTGAACAGAGAAGAACGTATGGTCAGCACCGAATGCTTCTGCTGCAAGGTCTTGTGCTTTTTTAATCATCCCTTTTGGTTGATGAAGATCATCCAACGGTCCGATATTGATTAAGTCAATTGATAGGGCATTATCTCCTATGAAATTGCGGAATTCAGGGTCAATACCTGTACCCTTTTTATGTCCAGGAATATGAAATTGAACAGGGTTTCTTTTTGAATGATTTACTAATCCACTAAATAATGGTGTTTCTGATTGTGACAATTTTAGTACGCACCTCTTTATAAATCGATATTTTTTAAGCCAATAGGATTGCAGTTTGTTATTATTATCATCTATATACAATTATTTCATATTGGCAAAGTCATAAAACAAATGAATTATAGCATTTATCGTACCATTTGCATAGAAATTTTCTGTATGATATTAAAGTAACTCATCAGTACTATTAATAAACATGATTTAAAGAAATAAAAAGGATTCTGTTTATAAATAGAGAATGAAAAGGTAGAGGAAAAAAGGAGGTTTTGCTTGTGAATTGGGAAACTAGAGTAACGAAACTTCTAGGAATACAATATCCTATTGTTCAAGGTGGACTCGCGTATCTAGCTTATGCAGATTTAGCCGCAGCGGTGTCAAACGCTGGTGGATTAGGACAAATCACGGCTATGTCATTAGATGGTCCAGAGGAACTTCGTGAAGAAATAAGAAAAGTAAAAGAGAAAACGTCAAAGCCATTTGGTGTGAATTTTGCTATTGGTCAGCATGGACGACCGTTTTCACATATGCTTGATGTTGCAATTGAGGAAAAAGTTCCGGTAGTATCCATGACTGGAGGAAATCCTACCCCAGTGTTTGACCAATTAAAGGGTACGGCCATAAAAAAACTCGTTTTAGTGGCTGCCAAACGTCAAGCAGTAAAGGCTGAAGAGCTTGGAGCAGATGCTGTAATGGTTGTAGGTCAAGAAGGAGGAGGACACTTAGGAAAAGATGATACAGGTACTTTTGTATTAATTCCTCAGGTTGTAGAAAGCGTAAGCATCCCTGTAATTGCTTCTGGTGGAATTGGCGATGGACGTGGCCTAATGGCAGCTCTTAGTTTGGGGGCTGAAGGAATTGAAATGGGTACACGTTTCATTGCTACACAAGAATGTATTCATGCACACCCTACTTATAAAGAGGCTATAGTGAAGGGTACTGAAAGTGATACAGTTGTTATTAAAAAATCGCTAGGAGCACCAGGTAGAGCGATTGGTAATGAATGGACTAAGAAGATCCTTGAGCTAGAAGAAATGAACTGTGGGTATGAAGGTTTAAAAGATTATATTAGTGGTAACTCAAATAAGAGGTATATTTATGATGGTGCACTTAATGAGGGATACGCTTGGGCAGGGCAAGTAATGGGCTTAATACATGATATCCCCTCCGTTAAGGACTTATTTGAACGCATGATATTTGAAGGGGAAGAAATACGTAGGAAGTGGCAATAATAGATAGAAAAATTGACAATATTGAGGTGTTTCATTTTGGATTATCAGTACCCAATTTCACCAGACTGGAAAACAGAAGAAATCATTGATGTGATAAACTTTTACCAATCTGTGGAAAAAGCATATGAGAAAGGGATTAATCGTGAGGACTTAATGTTAACGTACCGCAGATTTAAAGAGATTGTCCCGAGTAAAGCCGAAGAAAAACAGATAGACCGAGAGTTTGAAGAAATTAGCGGTTATTCCTCATACAGGATTATTAAGAAAGCCAAGGAAGCAGAGGCAAACGTAACTATTAAGGGTTAAGTAAAAAGGCAGAAGAAGTATCTTCTGCCTTCAACCATTTATATTGAATTACTAGAGAGTCGGTATAAAGGAATAAGTTGTTTAAAAGTGTCATCAACTTTTTGAATAAACTGGTCAGATGTCATTTTAACTGCACTGTTTCTATCAATTGTTATACCGCATAAAATTTCTGCTTTTTTTACAGTTTGGAGACGAGTGAACATCGATAATAGGTCATCTTGCGATAATCCCATGTTTGATATTACCTCAGGTTTTGTATGATCCATTGACCAAACAAAATCAGTAGGGATAAGCTCATTAATTTTAGTTATGTTTTTTTCTAACGACTTTCCAAACACTTCTTTTCCGTTTGCTTCATAGATTACAGCAAACCAGATAAAGATATGTGTTTCCCATAATCCTATTTGAAAATGTGGGACCATTTTATATCCTCTTTTATTATTAGCGAACGCAACCCAAGTATCTTTAGGTGGATTTACAGATCTTCTCGCATGTTTAGCAACATGAAAGAACATTTCTTCTCCAACTAAGGTTGATAATGTAGGAGAGAAATGCTCTCCTAAAGCCTCAAGCTTTGGTCGGATGGTTTCTTTTAGTGCTTCCATTCGGGCATCTAAACCCTCAATTGTAAATACATTAAAATCCTCATTCGTAAAACCTTTAAAATCCATATGTATACCTCCAAAAACATTCCTTTTATCATAGTATCATACTAATCGTCTAATATATAAACGAAATACTCAGAGTTAATATCAATCCGGGTCTTATATAGTATTTACTCTAGGTAAACGCACATATTTGTTGCATGGAGACAGAATTCACATATTATAAAGTAAACAAAATAATAAGACTTTTTTACAAAAACAAATAAGGTTATTTCTGTTACATGTTTCGAAATTAACGAAAGGGGTGCATGAGAATGAAGCAAGTGACAAACGCGTTGAAACTTAATGACAGTAAGAGGCGCATTGCAGTGTTACGTCTTGAGTTAGATTATGAATTGGCAACCCTTTATGATGCGATGATAAATAAAGATGAAAAAAAGAAACAAGAGTGTGTTAAAAAACTTGAGAAAATAAGAAGTGAAATGATTCAGTTAAAAGCTTGAATCTTTCAAAAGGGTTGGCATTTAAAAACGAGCCATGAAAGGTTCGTTTTTATTTGTGGGTGATAATTACTTGATTTCACACCCTTGTTTACCTTAATCTTATATCAACCATTTTATTAGAAGAGGGTGTTCGGTGATGGGTGATTTAAATGAAATGTACAGAAATGCCATGGAGTGGACTCGTGAAGCTGGAAAGAGAATTCGGGAATCATTTCAAACGAAATTAACAATCCATACTAAATCAAATGCCGATGATTTAGTCACAAACATTGACCGAGAAACTGAACAATTCTTTATTCAGCATATAAAAGCTGCATATCCTTCTCATAAAATAATGGGTGAGGAAGGATTTGGAGATAAAATTGAATCACTTCAGGGACCGGTTTGGATTATCGATCCTATTGATGGAACAATGAATTTTATACATCAACAAAGAAACTTTGCTATTTCAGTTGCTTTATATGAAGATGGAATTGGAAAGTTTGGAATGGTATATGATGTTGTACATGACGAACTTTATCACGCAATTAGTGGGGGAGGAGCGTTCTTAAATGATGAACAGATTCCCATGCTTTCTTCTGTCGAGTTGAATAAAGCTATTTTAGGTATAAACGCTACTTGGGTAACCGATAACAAGCGAATCGATTCAGCAATTTTAGCCCCACTTGTTAAGTCCGTAAGGGGAACAAGGTCTTATGGAGCAGCTACTCTAGAATTTGTGTATGTAGTTACTGGGAGACTGGATGCATATATCTCAATGAGACTATCTCCATGGGATTTTGCTGCAGGAGCAATCCTTATAGAAGAAGTGGGTGGCATTGTTACAACATTAAATGGGAATCCACTTAATTTTTTAGGGGAAAACACAATTCTTGTAACGAACAAAAGTTTACATAAAACAATTGTAGAGGATTATGTTTTAAAGTAGGTGTAAATAATGAATTCAGTCGAAATGGCTCCTAACCATTTAGATTTCTTTACCATGCTGATAGAGGATAGTCCTCTTTGGAAGGAGAATGAATTAAAAGATTTAGCACTGGACGCATATTTGCATGGATATTCTTCTTTACATGGGGACTGGAAGGTATGGATAGATAAAGGTATACCTATAGGAATTACCTTTACTGTTAATAAGGCACCTTCAAATCATAAAATGTGGCTTGGAACCATTTTAATTGCTAAAGAACATAGGAATAAAGGATATGCTAGGAAAATACTCCAAGCACTTGCAGATAAAGCCGTCTCAAGAGGAGACGAGGCAGTCTTTTGCGGTATTCCAATCGAAATAAATGAATGGTCTATATTCTTAGGGAAATGTGGATTTGAACAATTTAAAATCGAAAAGGATGAATATGGCCGGAATTATTTAGTATTTGTACTACCGCTAAAATAACTGTTGCTTTTAAGAAGAACAAAAAAAGGCAGGAGATTAAATCCTGCCTTTTTCACGTAGCTTTTTCTTGGTAACAAAGCCAAAACCCGTAACAATAAAAACAGCTATGATTGACAACACTATACCTAATACACTGCGTAAAGCAATGGAAACTCCAATAAGCATAATGCAAATTGCAGTTAATAAAGCAATGCCTAGCATCGGAAAGTTGATTGATTTCATATGATGTCCCCCTTGAAAGTAGGATGGTTACGACTTGTACCTTCCGTACTTAATATTTATTTTACAAATAAACTTGCTACTTTACCACTATCTTTGTGGTATAATATCAAAGTTGTAATTATAGAGACGAATAATTAGGAGATGAAAAACTTGAACATTCGCAATGATATCCGTAATATCGCGATTATTGCCCACGTTGACCATGGGAAAACTACTTTGGTTGACAAGTTATTACATCAATCTGGAACATTTAGAACTAATGAACAGGTTGAAGAACGTGCCATGGACTCAAATGCAATTGAACGTGAGCGTGGAATAACAATTTTAGCGAAAAATACGGCAATTAACTATAAAGATAAGCGTATTAATATCATGGACACACCTGGTCACGCGGACTTCGGTGGAGAAGTAGAACGTATCATGAAAATGGTTGATGGAGTTCTACTTGTTGTTGATGCTTATGAAGGCTGTATGCCACAAACACGTTTTGTGTTAAAAAAAGCATTAGAACAAAAGCTTACACCAATCGTTGTTGTGAACAAAATTGACCGTGATTTTGCTCGTCCAGCAGAGGTTGTTGATGAAGTAATTGATTTATTTATTGAACTAGATGCTACAGAAGAACAATTAGAGTTCCCTGTAATTTATGCATCAGCGATCAACGGAACGGCTAGCACAAACCCTGAACAACAAGATGAAAACATGGAATCACTTTTTGAAGCTGTTTTAGAGCATATTCCTGCTCCAGTTGATAATAGTGACGAACCACTACAATTCCAAGTTGCTTTATTAGACTATAATGACTATTTAGGTCGTATTGGTATAGGGCGTGTATTCCGCGGTACAATGAAAGTTGGAGAACAGGTTGCTTTAATGAAGTTAGATGGAACTGTTAAACAATTCCGTGTTACGAAAATGTTTGGTTTCATTGGACTAAAGCGTATTGAAATTCAAGAAGCTAAAGCTGGAGATCTAGTTGCAGTTTCTGGAATGGAAGATATTAACGTTGGTGAAACTGTTTGTCCTGTTACTCATCAGGATGCTCTACCAGTGCTTAGAATTGACGAGCCAACACTACAAATGACATTCCTAGTTAATAATAGTCCGTTTGCTGGTAAAGAAGGTAAATTTGTAACTGCACGTAAAATCGAAGAGAGACTACGTGCTCAATTAGAAACTGATGTAAGTTTACGTGTTGAAAATACAGATTCACCAGATGCTTGGGTTGTTTCAGGACGTGGGGAACTCCACTTATCTATTTTAATTGAAAACATGCGTCGTGAAGGCTTTGAACTTCAAGTATCAAAACCGGAAGTTATTGTACGTGAAATTGATGGTGTTCGTTCGGAACCTGTAGAACGAGTTCAAATTGATGTTCCTGAAGAACATACTGGTTCTATTATGGAGTCAATTGGTGCACGTAAAGGTGAAATGCTTGATATGATTAATAATGGAAATGGCCAAGTTAGGTTAATCTTCATGGTTCCTGCAAGAGGTCTAATTGGTTATACTACTGAGTTCTTAACTCTAACTAGAGGTTTCGGTATTATCAACCATTCATTTGATAGCTACCAGCCTATGGCTTCAGGTCAAGTAGGTGGTCGTAGACAAGGTGTTCTTATTTCTATGGAGAGCGGTAAAGCAAGTCAGTATGGAATTATGGGTATTGAAGATCGTGGAACGATTTTCGTTGAACCTGGTACTGATGTTTATGAAGGTATGATTGTTGGAGAACATACACGTGAAAATGACTTAACTGTTAACGTAGTAAAAATTAAGCAAATGACAAATATGCGTTCTGCAAATAAAGATCAAACAACAACAATGAAAAAACCTCGTTTAATGTCACTTGAGGAATCACTTGAGTATTTAAATGATGATGAATATTGTGAAATTACACCTGAATCTATTCGCCTTCGTAAAAAGATATTAGAGAAAAACGAACGTGAAAGAGTTACAAAGAAAAAGAAATTAGCAGAATCAGCAAAATAATAATAGTACCCTACAACTTGCTAATAGTTGTAGGGTCTTATTTTGCGCATATATAGCCTTATGTGAGTTTAAAGCTTGTTAACTTCAGAGGAAGGCACGAGACTCCTGTGGGCAGGAGTAAAGCGACGAGGGGTTCCCGGACCGCACACGGAAAGCGAGTACCTCCAGCTGAATATAACAGGTGAGGTTAACGAGCATTGTTCATATATTGAGAACTTTGTCTCTTTCTGTTACTTTATAGATATAAGATTGACCCAAGGGGGATAAACAATGGTACTTAGTGAAGAATTATCATTTTTTGCTGCTTTATTTGGAGTAGATACAAATCCAAAAGTAGGAATGTGGCTTTTGTACATAACAATCGTTGGACTATCGATTCTTGTTTATAAACTAGGCTTTGCCAAAAAGTTACCAATATTAAAATCGATTGTTATTTACTTCTTTCTTGCGTTAGGAGGCACTTTTCTCACCTTTTTAGGTGTTTTTCTACCAGTAGCGGAGGGCCTTATCGTTGCAGCTCTTGTTCTAATTGTTTATAAAATTAGATTACATCAATCAAAGAAGCAAGAATCAACAGTGAAGTAGGTGAATAAAAGTTGAAATCCTTACAAGATACGCTCTACAATTGGTTAACGATAAAGGTTGTAGCAGATGCACGTCCCGATGATACAGCGGCACGTGACACATTCGAATTATTTGATGATATATTGAAAACAGACCATAAGGTTAGCAATGTAAAGGTAGAAAAGGACGACTTAATGTATTTCGTTACCTTTGAAAAAGATGGTGAAGAAAAAAAAGCTCGCTTTGCGGCAGAGTTAATTGATATCATGCATGATCAAATCGAGGAAGAACCTGAAAGATATATTAATTATCCCGAATAACCTAAAAAGCCGAACAATCTGTTCGGCTTTTAAAATAGGTCATCCTTTTTTACTTTTTTGCGATATAATTTAAATTTTCCTGTGGCAATTCTTTCGTTTGTTCTTTCTTCAATCCTTTTATTGCAATTAGGGCATAAATAAGTATGTATCGGTCTATTTCTTAGTTTTTTTGCTTGACTAGATTCATCTTCGATATTATTAATTTGATCACATAATACACATTTAACTCTCATTTCTTACACTCCTATATACCTATCCAATTATACATTGTGGATCGATTTTCTTTATTTTTCAGTATAGCATGAAATGATAATATTCAATAACGATTGTTTTATCTTTTGTAAAAAAAAGGTATGATATAAATTATAGAAAAGCTCAGTAGGAGGAGAATTGATGGCAAATCAAGTGGAATTACAATTAATTCAGTCATTGTTTGACATATTTCAACGTGAGCGATTTGTTACCTTATCAACAGTTGATTATGAAACTGGAGGACCCAATGTAAATGCAATATCATGGGTATTTGCCCCAGACAAAAAGAGGATTTACGTTGCAATTGATAATCGGTCAAGGATTGTTGAGAACATACTCAAGAATTCTCTTGTTGTTTTAAATGTAACAGCCATTGAATCAAATTTTTCGATTAGTGGAAAAGCAAGTATTAAAGCAGAGAAAATGGAGGGTGTACCTCTAAAGCTAGCACTTATTGAAATATTGATTAATGAAGTTCGTGATGTGATGTTTTATGGTTCGAAAATCTCAGTAGAACCAGAATATGAAAAAACATACGATGTTACAGCTGCTGAAAAATTGGATAAACAAGTAATGGATGCAATGAAAAGATATGCTGTATAAAAAAAGGCTGCCTTAATGGAAAAACCGTTAAGCAGCCTTTATTACACTATTGTCGATTATTCATATGATTTTTAGATTGATCTTGTTGTTCTTTATCTAACTTCTTTTCTTCCTTAGGATTAAGTTGGTTTTCATTTTGTTCTGTAGGATTTGCATTATCATTATCGATAATATCACTTGGTACATCAGGTATGATTCTGCCAACTATTTGAGCTAGCTCATCCAGAACACCAACGATTGGACGACCATTTTGGATTTCTTGACCCATTTGTCTTAGTCTTTCAAAAGTATCAGCATCTGCAACTACCACAGCATTCGCCCCATAAGGGTCATGCTGTAAACTTTCAGCCACCGAATATTTTATAGACTCTACACGTGAACGATCTAACTTTGCGTTCACATCAATACCAACAACAGCGA
The DNA here is from genome assembly GCA_014960805.1 of Cytobacillus suaedae. GTDB lineage: Bacteria > Bacillota > Bacilli > Bacillales > Bacillaceae_L > Bacillus_BV > Bacillus_BV suaedae. The sequence goes on from CP063163.1 coordinate 1,897,934, forward strand.
AATTACCAAGTACAACTGCAGTCGCGTCATTTACATTTGGTATACTTGAGGCTAGTTCCACTAAATGCTCTGAGATCTCTTGCCCTGTTTTTCTGTCAATATAATCATCCGCTGTGTTTTTTACATGAATTCTATTATCGTTACCTTCATCTGCATTTTGATTCGCACCACAGCCAGCTAGGATGAAGGCAATAGGAATGATAATTGTAAGTAATCTTTTCAACACTTTCCCTCCTCAAATAAAATTCCTTATTACTTCTAGGTTTAGGTGCCTAGACTAAGTTTTTCTTATTTTATTGTTTAATAATTCTTCTATCTTTATACATGCTCTCATATATTTTTATCAACGGTCCGTCCAACAGAGGTAACCAGGTTGCAAGGAGTCCTTATAAAACATATCCTATATAAATTGAATTTTTTGTTTGAAATAAAAAGGAGTTTGTCAATTTATTGCTTCCGATTGGTCGGACACCTGTTTCACTCCCTTTACAAACAGAAAAAAATAATAGGGTAGGAGGCGGAAGTTTGAGTAAAATATATGTTCTAGATACAAATGTACTATTGCAAGATCCGCATTCAATATTTTCTTTTGAAGACAATGAGGTTGTTATACCAGCTGTTGTCCTTGAAGAGGTTGATTCGAAAAAACGTTATATGGATGAAATTGGGAGAAATGCACGTCATGTATCTAAATTAATCGATCGTATGCGTGAAACAGGGAAATTGCATGAAAGGATTCCATTAGAAAATGGTGGAGTATTAAGGATTGAACTAAACCATCGATCTTTCCATCAACTTCAAGAAATATTTGTAGAAAAAACAAATGATAATCGCATATTAGCAGTAGCAAAAAATTTATCACTAGAAGAGCAAGCGAAGGAAAATGGAAGATCTGTCATATTGGTTAGTAAGGATACTCTTGTAAGGGTTAAAGCGGATGCTTTGGGTTTACAAGCGGAGGACTTTTTAAGTGACCGTGTAGTTGAAGTAGATCATATATACACTGGAGAGTTAACTCTTTATTTAAATACGGATTTGCTTAATCGTTTTTATGAAAAAGGGGAGTTAAATTTATCTGAATTGGCGAACCATCCTTTTTATCCAAATCAGTTTATCGTAATGAAAGATGCGTTAGGTACTTCTTCTTCAGCTATAGGTATTGTTGATCATATTGGAAAAAAAGTTAAAAAACTGGTCTTCAATCATGATCATATATGGGGAATTAAATCAAGAAATGCTCAACAGTCTATGGCCTTTGAACTTCTATTACGTGACGATATTCCACTGGTTACCTTAATCGGAAAAGCTGGTACAGGGAAAACGTTGCTAGCGCTAGCTGCTGGATTATTGCAAACTGAAGACCTAGGGAAATTTAAGAAGTTGTTGGTAGCAAGACCTATCGTTCCCGTTGGGAAGGATCTTGGTTATTTACCAGGCGAGAAACAAGAAAAGTTAAGACCTTGGATGCAGCCAATCTTCGACAACCTAGAGTATTTATTTAATACCAAAAAGCCAGGAGAACTCGATGCTATTTTGGCAGGAATGGGGTCAATTGAAGTAGAGGCTCTAACGTATATTAGAGGTAGAAGTATTCCAGAACAATACATCATTATTGATGAAGCACAAAACCTTACGAAGCATGAGGTAAAAACCATTCTAACAAGGGTTGGAGATAGAAGTAAAATTGTTCTAATGGGAGATCCAGAACAAATTGACCATCCTTACCTCGACGAATATAATAATGGACTTACCTATGTTTTAGAAAAATTTAAAGATCAGAAGATAGCTGGACATATTAAATTAGTAAAGGGAGAAAGATCTGGTCTAGCACAACTTGCAGCAGATATATTATAAGCAGAAAAAATGAGCCTATAGTGGCTCATTTTTTATTCAATCCTAAATTTAATAATATCCTTAATAGGTTCATGCTGATTTGAGCCATCCCCAAAGTAGAAGTGAATGGGTCCGTCCTCCCTAAGAGGCTTTCCTTCTTTTGAAAAACCGAGTATAGAGTCATAGGCCTCCTCTAATGGAACTTTAATTTCACCATTCTTTGTTTCAATGTGTAATGAAGACGAACCTTCTTGTGGTCCTGCATTCTTAATGAAATTTCGAAAGGGGATTCCAAAAGTACCCTTAAGGATTTGTTCTTTCTTGTATTTTGTTTCAGTTTTTAAAGTAGGCGGATAGATAGCCCCTTCTTGTATCTCTCGGTCCCAGTGTTTCGAGACGGATTTTGTATACTCTTCTAATTCATCTACCACTGTATGAGTTGAAGTGAAATAAGTGGTTAGATTCACTTTTCGGTCGTCGAAAATCCAGACACCAGGATCAAGAGTTATTTTAAAATCTACCTTGCCTTCAAGCATAACGATCGAGTTCAATTTATTGCACCAGCCTTTCATTTATTAGTATAAATTTATTAGCTAGTTTTGTCACTTAAATACCATGTTGACTCTAGCAGGAATTCCTATCTAGCAGTATGCAAAAATACTAGAGTCTATTCAATTTCTCTTGCAATTTTATGGTTTTCACGTTAATATTTATAGATAGGATTAGGTAATCGCTCGGAACGGAGGGGTTTAAAATGACATCTGAAATCGTTATCAACCATCGCGAAAAAGCATATGCTCTTCTTAAAGCTGATGCTGATAAAATACTAAAATTGATTAAGGTCCAAATGGATAATTTAACTATGCCTCAATGTCCATTGTATGAGGAAGTTTTAGATACACAAATGTTTGGATTATCACGGGAAATAGATTTTGCTGTCCGACTTGGTCTTGTTGAAGAATTGGATGGAAAAGAATTACTTGATAAGTTAGAGCGAGAATTATCTGCACTTCATGAGTCTTCTGTAAGAAAATAGTAGTACAAGTAAAAGGTATAAAAAAACGATTAGAAAACTCAAACTATTCTTATGGAGGATAGTTTGAGTTTTTTTACAACTATTTATCTATATGCCACATAGCCCGTTGGAAAGTTAAAATTTAAAAGGATTTAATCAATTTAAATAGAAGTAATTAATACATAGTATTTATTTGATTACCAAGAGGACGATGCGTAATGTTTAAAAAAATTATAAAATCTTATGATTATACCTTACTAATAGCTATTTGTATGCTTTGTTTTTTTGGTTTAGTTATGGTGTATAGTTCGAGCATGGTATTTGCTGCTTCCCATCCTAAGATTAATAATCCTGAGTTTTTCTACGACAGACAAAAACTATCGATGATAATTGGTTTTTTAGGTCTTCTAGCAGCGATGATTTTTCCATATAAGGCCTATGCTAGTTCAAAACTATTATCTTTAATCGTCTTTGGTTCTATAGGAATGCTATTATTAGTTGCTGCATTTGGAGCAACTGCAAACAATGCCCAAAGTTGGTTGAAGCTTGGAACTAGGGGAATTCAGCCTTCTGAATTCACAAAACTTAGTGTAATCATTTATTTAGCGGCAGTATATGCTAAAAAACAATCATACATAAACGATTTAAATAGAGCTGTACTCCCTCCAATTTTATTTACAGTAGGTATATGTGTTTTCGTGGCAATTCAGCCTGATATAGGAACGGCTTTTATTATTAGTTTGATCGCTGGCACGATAATCGTGTGCTCAGGAATGGGCATTAAAAACATAATAAAACTATTATTTTTTGCCCTTACACTTGTAGGTATCTTGACTCCGTTAATCTTGCTGAAAAGAGAGTCTATCTTTACTACAGAGAGAATATCTAGATTTCAGGGCTATTTAGATCCATTCCTTCATCAAGGGGATGCAGGTTACCAATTGATAAATTCCTATGTTGCAATGGGTTCAGGAGGAATTACAGGTTTAGGGTTGGGGCAAAGCATTCAAAAGTTTGGTTATTTACCTGAAGCTCATACTGATTTTATAATGGCTGTTATTGCAGAAGAGTTAGGTTTATTTGGAGTTCTATTCGTCATCTTTTTATTGGCATTTATTATTTTTAAAGGATTACTGCTTGCTAGGAAGTGTACAGATCCATTTGGTAGTTTACTAGCCATCGGAATCTCTTCTATGTTAGCCATTCAAACGTTTATTAATCTTGGAGGTTTAACTGGTCTAATCCCAATCACAGGTGTTACATTACCGTTTATTAGTTATGGTGGATCCTCCATAATCTTACTGTTGCTTTGTATGGGAATTCTTTTAAATGTATCAATGTTTGTAAACTATGAGAAGAATTATAAAAAAGAAACTGTCCCTCAAACGGTAAATGAACCAAAATTCAAAAACAATCGTTATTCTTATTAACGATTATGTTTCTGAATGTGTTATACTATTTTTAATTATGATATACTAATAGAAAAATTAGAGGAGGAACAGAATGGGAAATCGCATCCAGAAAGTATTAGTTGCCAATCGTGGAGAAATTGCAATTCGTGTTTTTCGAGCTTGCACTGAATTAAATATTCGTACAGTTGCTATTTATTCTAAGGAAGATGCCGGTGCCTATCATCGATATAAAGCTGATGAAGCTTATTTGATTGGTGAGGGAAAAAAACCAATTGATGCTTATTTAGATATTGAAGGAATCATTGAAATTGCTAAAAAGAATAAGGTCGATGCAATTCACCCAGGCTATGGATTTTTGTCAGAGAATATAAACTTTGCAAAGAGATGTGAAGAAGAGGGGATTACGTTTATAGGCCCTAAATCCTCGCATCTAGATATGTTTGGGGATAAGGTAAAAGCAAGAAAACAGGCGCAGTTAGCCAATATTCCTGTTATACCTGGAAGTGATGGGCCTGTATCAAAGTTAGAGGATGTTGTTAGGTTTGGAGAACAAGTAGGTTATCCGATTATTATCAAAGCCTCACTAGGTGGTGGTGGCCGTGGTATGAGGATTGTTCGTAGTCAATCTAGCGTTAAAGAATCTTATGAACGAGCTAAATCAGAAGCAAAAGCTGCTTTTGGAAATGACGAAGTTTATGTTGAAAAATTAATAGAGAATCCAAAGCACATTGAAGTACAGATCTTAGGAGATGCTGATGGAAATATTATTCATCTGTATGAAAGAGATTGCTCGGTTCAGAGACGTCATCAGAAAGTAGTAGAAATTGCACCAAGCGTTTCGTTGTCGGAAGAGCTACGCCAAAAAATATGTGAATCAGCTGTTTCATTAATGAAAAATGTACAATACATAAATGCAGGTACTGTAGAGTATTTAGTTTCTGGAGAAGAATTTTACTTTATAGAAGTAAACCCAAGAATCCAAGTTGAACACACCATAACAGAAATGATTACTGGGATAGACATTGTTCAATCGCAAATTAAGATTGCGGAAGGTCATTCTCTTCACAGTAAAGAGGTTAGTATTCCTCTTCAATCTGATATAACAACTCATGGTTATGCCATTCAGTCAAGGGTGACAACAGAGGACCCATTAAATAACTTCATGCCGGATACTGGTAAGATTACCGTGTATCGTTCGGGTGGTGGGTTTGGTGTAAGATTAGATGCAGGAAATGGTTTCCAAGGTGCAGTGATTACACCGTATTATGATTCATTATTAGTTAAGCTTTCCACTCATGCCTTAACATTTGAACAAGCTGCAGCTAAAATGATCAGAAATTTGAAAGAGTTCAGAATACGAGGAATCAAAACGAATATTCCATTTTTAGAGAATGTTATTAAACATGAAAAGTTTATGAACGGAGAGTACAATACTTCTTTTATTGATTCATCTCCTGAACTTTTTATCTTCCCAGAGAGTAAAGACCGTGGGACAAAAATGCTATCTTATATCGGAACTGTTACGGTTAATGGCTTTCCAGGAGTTGAGCAGAGGAAAAAGCCTGTTTTTGCTAAACCGAGAATACCTAACATTCAATATTCGGAACCAATTCCTAGTGGAACAAAGCAAATCCTTGATCAAAATGGAGCAGATGGTCTAGTGTCGTGGGTTAAGGATCAAAATAAAGTTCTCTTAACAGATACCACTTTCCGTGATGCACATCAATCTTTATTAGCAACACGTATTAGAACGAATGACCTTGCAAAAATTGCAGAGCCAACGGCAAGAATGCTACCAGAACTATTTTCTTTAGAAATGTGGGGTGGAGCGACATTTGATGTAGCTTACCGCTTTTTAAAAGAAGATCCTTGGGATAGATTATTAACATTGCGTGAGCAAGCACCGAATGTCTTATTCCAAATGCTACTTAGAGCTTCAAACGCAGTTGGTTATAAAAATTATCCTGATAATGTAATAAAGGAGTTTGTCGATAACTCTGCTTCTGCAGGTATTGATGTCTTTAGAATATTTGATAGCTTAAACTGGATTAAAGGAATGATGCCTGCAATCGAGGCAGTACGAGATAGCGGGAAAATCGTAGAAGCAACCATATGCTATACAGGTGATATAAGCGATTCATCAAGAACTAAATATAACCTACATTATTATAAAGAGCTTGCAAAGGAACTAGAAAAATCCGGAGCTCATATTCTAGGAATAAAGGATATGGCAGGTCTATTAAAGCCAGAATCTTCTTATACCCTTATTTCAGCTTTGAAGGAAACGGTAAATATTCCTATCCACCTTCATACCCATGATACGAGTGGGAACGGTATTATGACTTATGCAAGGGCAATTGAAGCAGGTGTAGACATTGTAGATGTAGCTATAAGCTCAATGGCTGGACTTACTTCACAGCCTAGTATGAATACACTATATTATGCTCTAGAGGGTACAAAGCGTAAGCCAGACGTTAATATTAAAGCTTTGGAACAGCTTTCTCACTATTGGGAAGATGTTAGAAAGTATTATATTGACTTTGAGAGTGGTATGAACTCTCCTCATACTGAGGTCTACATGCATGAAATGCCAGGAGGTCAGTATAGTAATTTACAGCAGCAGGCTAAAGCAGTAGGACTAAGTGACCGTTGGGATGAGGTTAAAGAAATGTACCGACGTGTAAATGATATGTTCGGTGACATTGTAAAGGTAACTCCATCTTCAAAAGTCGTAGGGGATATGGCTTTATACATGGTTCAAAATAATTTGAGCGAAGACGATATATACAATAGAGGAGAGACGTTAGATTATCCGGACTCCGTAGTTGAGTTATTTGAAGGATATTTAGGTCAGCCTCACGGTGGCTTCCCTAAAGAATTACAACGTATTATCTTAAAGGGGAAAGAGCCTATAACAGTACGTCCAGGAGAGCTGTTAGAACCTGTAGATTTTACTAAGCAAAAAGAACATCTTTTCCATACTCTTGGCCGACAAGTAACAAGTTTTGAGATAATATCCCATGCGTTATATCCAAAGGTATTCATGGACTACCACAAAACTTTTGATTTGTACGGAGATATCTCAATGCTTGATACACCGACCTTTTTATATGGAATGAGACTTGGGGAAGAGATTGAGGTAGAAATTGAAAAAGGAAAAACTCTAATTGTTAAGTTAGTCTCTATAGGAGAGCCACAGGCAGACGGAATGAGAATAGTGTATTTCGAGCTAAATGGTCAGCCGAGGGAAGTTCTTGTAAAGGATGAAAATATCAAAGTAACGGCTGTAGTGAAACAAAAGGCAAATAGAGATAACCCTGAACACATTGGTGCATCAATGCCAGGAACAGTTATAAAAGTGTTAGTAAATAAAGGTGAAAAGGTCAGCAAGGGTGACCATCTAATGATTACAGAAGCAATGAAGATGGAAACTACTGTACAGGCACCATTTGCAGGAACTGTTAAAGACATTTATGTTGCAAATGGAGAATCTATTAAAACAGGGGATTTATTAATAGAAGTAACTAAATAAATAATTTAAAAACCAGAGGCTCAAAGCTCCTCTGGTTTTTTGTGTTAACTAATATTAAACTTATCTGTTTTTGAATTCTTAAGAGATAATTCGTTCTTTTTACTTCTAGATGTTAACAGGAGTAGATAACTTAATACCCCAAATAAACATGCAATGATTAAAGCGTGTGCTAATGCAACAAAAAGGTTAAGTCTTGTTAACACTACTATTGCACCAGAAAGTACCTGTAAACTAACAAGAGTAAATGCAATTATCCAGCCCCAGTAAATAACACTTTGATGTTTATGATATTTAATAGCACGGAGCATTGCGATAAAAATCCATATGAAGATTAATCCTGCTGCAAAACGATGACCCATTTGAACCCACTCATGGGTCTGAGTCGGAAATCCGAGTTGGTTGTAATTACAAACCGGCCAATCAGGACATGCTAGGCTTGCCCCTTTATGTCGAACATAAGCACCAGAATATACAACAACATAGCTATATAAAATAATACCAACAATATGGAATTTCATTTTTGCATTAATAATAAGTGACTCAGCATTAAACTTCTTATCAACTTCAAATATTAATAGGGTTAATAGTAAAACAGACGCAAACGAAATTAAGGAAATTCCAAAATGTAAGGCTAATACGGCGTCAGACTGACCCCACATTACAGCAGCAGCACCAATTAATGCCTGTAATACTAAGAAGAAAAAGGATATAAGAGCTAGAAATTTGGTTTCTCGAATATGCCCAATTGCTTTCCATGCCCAAATCGATAGGATTAATACCATGATCCCAACGGATCCAGAAACAAGACGGTGGCTTAATTCAATTAATAATTCAGGAGTAATGTTACTTGGGACAAATTCCCCGTGACACAAAGGCCAGGAATCACCGCAACCTTCTCCTGACTCAGTTTTCGTTACTAATGCCCCACCAATAAGAACGAATAACATACCAAGTGTAGTTAATACTGCGAACCATTTCAGCATTCGATGCAATATATTCACCTTCCAACTTACTAATACATCGTTTCATGATCGTCTATGCAATGAATGATTAGTAATAGTTTTATCAAATTCCATCTCTACAATAATATACAATTTTCGATGGTTAATCAAAGATAAAATTTAACAACTGTCGATATTGCAGAGAGTCATCTAAACATACACTATAATTATAGTAAAAAAATATAATGTAATTATTTCAAAAGTAGTTGATTTATCATTTTTAATTTGCTAGAAATAGAAGAGTAGATTTGGGGTTATTAATAAATAGACAGGGGCAAAAGTGTTTTCCTCACTAGTGTTTTAAACATTTACACCTTGTATATAGTGTTAAATTCAATCTTGTCTAAACTCGAAAAAATATATTTTATTAGTAGATTAAATCGCATATAATAAGAATGAATCTTGGGTCACAATTTAGACAAAAATTATTCATAAAGTGTTCACAAAAAGTATCGAAAATGTGATTTAATATACAGAAGAGGAATTTATTAATATAATATAAAAAATGTCCTCAATATGTTATGATAAAAATGTTGTAGAAAATTGGTTTAGATTATTCCTTTTTTATATAAATTTGGTTCATTCTATAATATAGTTATCAGTGGTGAATAAATTTATCTTATTTACCAAATGGTATAGTACTTCACATTCGGATTCACGACATGTGAAGCTAGACTATGCCCGTAGATAAAGGAGGAATAAATATGAGTAATACGAGAGCAGTTGATGACAATGAACTGCAAGACAAAACGAGCTCTCATAATATAAACAAGAGGTCCGCTTACAAGGATTTTCTTGCGTTGATCAAAATTGGAATTGTAAATTCTAATGCTATTACTACTTTTACTGGATTGTGGTTAGCCCTTCATTTTTCAGGAATGGCTTTTCTAGATAATTTAGACATTGTCCTTTATACATTAATTGGTTCTTCATTGGTTATCGCTGGTTCCTGTAGTCTAAATAACTATATTGACAGAGATATTGATCCTTTTATGGAAAGAACAAAATCGCGACCAACCGTTACTGGTACAGTTGATCCAAAACGTGTACTTGTAATGGGAATTGTACTTACAATCATTGGTACTATATTCTTGTTGCTAACGACTGTTACAGCTGCAGTGATTGGAATCATTGGTGTTGTAGCTTATGTCTATCTATATACAATCTGGTCAAAAAGAAGATATACAATTAATACTGTAATAGGAAGTATTTCAGGAGCTGTACCTCCACTTATTGGTTGGGCCGCGGTTGATCCTGACCTTCATATGGTTGCTTGGATTCTCTTTTTAATCCTTTTTATATGGCAACCACCACACTTTCTAGCTCTAGCTATGAAGCGTGTAGAAGAATACCGTGCTGCAGGGGTTCCTATGCTGCCTGTTGTACATGGTTTTGCAGTTACTAAGAGACAAATTGTAATTTGGGTTGCATGTTTATTGCCTCTTCCTTTTTACCTCTTTTCTCTTGGAATACCATTTATGATCCTTGCTACTCTTCTAAATCTAGGGTGGCTAATAATAGGTCTATATGGTTTTAAAATGAAGGATGACATTAAGTGGGCAAAATTCATGTTTGTATACTCACTTAACTATTTGACCATTCTGTTTGTAGCAATGGTTATTGTAACTATTTAGTAGTTATACACAATTACTTTAGGTAATTCTTTCTCAACAGAAATTATATATAGAAGGAATTTTTTCTAGTTGTGTTTGTAAGCTAACCTTATGGATACAACTAGATCATACTTTCTATTAGTAAAAGTCTACTTTTATTAATTTGAAAGTAATACTTACTCAATAGGAATCATTTATTACTAACTTTGAAAGAGGGGTTTGATTAAGCTATGAAAAGATGGCTACCAAAGGTGCGCACATTTTTATTATTTGGTTTGATGGCGCTACTGTTAGCAGGTTGTGGTAAACCATTTTTGTCCACACTTCAACCAGCTGGTGAAGTGGCGGATGATCAGTACTCACTAATGATTTTGAGTACCTTAATTATGGTAATTGTTATTTTAGTAGTAACAGTTATATTCATTTATGTTGTAATACGTTTCCGTAGACGTCCAGGGGATGAAAATATTGTCCCTAAGCAAGTAGAAGGAAGTCACAAGCTAGAAGTAATTTGGACAGTTATCCCAATTATCCTTTTAATTATTTTAGCTGTGCCTACAGTTGCTTCTACTTTTAAACTTGCGGATGTTTCTCCTATGCTAGAAGAAACACGTGATGAGGATGCTCTTGTAGTTAATGTAACTGCAAACCTTTATTGGTGGGAGTTTGAATACCCAGATTTAGGGGTAGTTACTGGTCAAGAATTAGTTGTTCCTACTGATGAGAGAGTTTACTTCAACTTAAAAGCTTCTGATGTAAAGCACTCATTCTGGATTCCATCTGTTGGTGGGAAAATGGATACAAACACTGATAACGTAAACCAGTTTTGGTTAGAGTTTGACCAAGAAAGAGCTCAAGAAATCTTTTATGGTATCTGTGCTGAGCTATGTGGTCCTTCACATGCTTTCATGGACTTTAAAGTTAAACCATTGCCTAGAGCAGAGTTTGATAAGTGGATTGAGGATATGAAAGTAGCTACTCACGAGCCACAATCAGAATTAGCTAGTGCGGGTGAACAAATCTTTAATGATAGTAGCTGTATTGCATGTCACGCAATTAATGCCTCTGAAAAGAGAGCAACTGCACCTAGCTTAGCTAATTTCGGTGAACGTGTGAAAATTGCTGGTATCTTAGATTACAATGAAGAAAATTTAAAAGACTGGTTAAGAGATCCTGAATCAATTAAACCAGGTAACAAAATGACAAACACTTACCCTGAACTTTCTGAGGAAGAGTTAGATGCTCTTGCAGAATACTTAATGGGTCTTAAGGTACAAGATTAATGGATTTTCCATTACGATAAAAAGGAGGTAACACTGTGAGTACGTTAACTCAGAAAAAAGGATTCGGCGCAACAGTTTGGGATTATTTAACAACTGTTGATCATAAAAAAATCGCCATCCTTTATCTAATTGCTGGTGGATTCTTCTTCCTTGTTGGGGGATTAGAAGCACTTATTATCCGTATTCAGTTAGCTGTACCTGATAGTAATTTTGTCAGTGCAGGACTGTATAATGAAATATTAACAATGCATGGTACAACGATGATTTTCCTTGCGGCAATGCCGTTATTGTTTGCATTGATGAATGCCGTTGTTCCTTTACAAATTGGTGCACGTGACGTAGCCTTTCCTTTTGTTAACGCATTAGGGTTTTGGTTATTCTTCTTTGGTGGAGTTTTCTTAAACTTAAGTTGGTTCTTAGGTGGAGCACCTGATGCAGGGTGGACTTCATATGCGTCATTATCTTTAGCATCACCTACACACGGTATTGACTTTTATGCACTTGGTCTACAAATCTCAGGTATTGGTACGTTAATTGGGGGTATTAACTTCCTAGTAACAATTATTAATATGCGTGCACCTGGTATGACTTATATGCGTATGCCTTTATTTACATGGTCTACGTTTGTAGCTTCTGCATTAATATTATTTGCTTTCCCTCCATTAACTGTAGGTTTAGCACTATTAATGTTTGATCGTCTTTTCGGTACTGGATTCTTTGATCCTACAATGGGTGGAAACACAATTATTTGGGAGCACTTATTCTGGATTTTCGGACATCCTGAAGTATACATCTTGATTTTGCCAGCATTTGGGGTTTTCTCTGAAATATTTGCTACATTCTCAAGAAAACGTTTATTCGGTTACTCATCTATGGTATTTGCTACTGTATTAATTGGATTCTTAGGATTCATGGTATGGGCTCACCATATGTTTACAACTGGTTTAGGCCCAATTGCTAATGCGATTTTCGCTGTAGCAACTATGGCTATTGGGGTTCCCACTGGTATTAAAATATTTAACTGGCTATTTACTATGTGGGGCGGACAGATTAAATTTACAACACCTATGCTTTATGCGATTGCATTTATCCCTTCATTTGTAATGGGTGGGGTGACTGGTGTCATGCTAGCGGCTGCGACAGCTGACTACCAATACCATGATACTTATTTCGTGGTTGCTCACTTCCATTATGTTATCGTTGGTGGGGTAGTGTTTGGTTTACTTGCAGGTGTGCACTACTGGTGGCCATTAATGTTTGGTAGAATGCTAAACGAAACATTAGGAAAAATCACTTTCTGGTTATTCTTAATTGGTTTCCACTTAACATTCTTTATTCAACATTTCCTAGGCTTAATGGGGATGCAACGTCGTATCTTTACATTCCTTCCAGGAAAAGGTTTAGATACTGGTAATTTAATCAGTTCAATTGGTGCAATCTTCATGGCCGTTTCAACTTTAGTATTACTTTATAACGTTATTAAGACATCAATTAACGGACCAAAGGCAAGTAAAGATCCTTGGGGAGACGGTCGTACTTTAGAATGGGCTCTTCCGGTTCCTACTCCTGAGTACAACTTTAAACAACTTCCATTAGTGCGTGGATTAGATGCACTATGGGTTGAGAAAATGGCAGGTAAAAAAGAAATGACACCTGCTGAACCAATCGGTGATATCCATATGCCAAATGCATCAATCTTACCGTTCACCATTTCATTAGGATTATTTATTGGCGCATTTGGAATTATGTACCGCACAGAAGAACCTTGGGCTTACCCGGTATTATTCCTTGGTGCAATCATTACATTTGGTTCAATGTTGTTACGTTCAGTAATTGATGATCACGGATATCATATTCATAAAGAAGAATTATTGAAGGATGATAATGATAAGGGGGTTAAGGCATAATGCACGTTGAAGAGAAATTAACAGCTGAAACATTTCCTGACTCTCCCGAAAAAGCAACCCTTGAAGGTAAAAATAAGTTTTTAGGTTTCTGGTTATTTTTAGGTGGAGAAACTGTCCTGTTTGCTTCTTTATTCGCAACATATCTTGCATTAAAGGATCAAACAAATGGAGGTCCAACAGGTCAGGAGATCTTTGACCTTCCACTAGTTTTCATAGCAACAATGTTGTTATTAACTAGTTCGTTAACAAGTGTGTACGCAATGTACCATATGAAAAATTTTGACTTTAGAAAAATGCAGTTATGGCTTGGTGTAACTGTATTCTTAGGAGCTTTGTTCCTAGCACTAGAAATTTATGAATTTAATCATTATGTGCACTTAGAGCATACAATTACTAGTAGTGCATTCGGTTCTGCATTTTATGTACTTGTTGGAACTCACGGTGCTCACGTTGCCTTTGGATTATGCTGGATCACTGCATTAATGATTCGTAATTCAAAACGTGGATTAGATCTTTACAATGCACCTAAATTCTATGTTGCGAGTTTATACTGGCACTTTATCGATGTTGTGTGGATCTTCATCTTCACGGTAGTATACTTAATGGGAATGGTGGGATAAACTGATGGCGGCAAATTTATCAAATTCAGGTAACCCTAAAGTTGATTTGGTATATCGTAAGAAGAAAAATGCAGAAGACATGAAGTACCAAGTAATTACATTTATAATTACGTTATTTCTAACAATCATGGCATTTTTGGCAGTTGGTCTTGATTTTACAGGATGGTATGTTGTTCCATTTATCATTCTGTTGGCTGTCGTACAATTAATCTTTCAACTTTATTATTTCATGCATATGTCTCATAAAGGTCATGAAGTTCCTGCACTATTCCTATACTCCGGTGTAGCAGTAGCTGCAATTACTATCCTTGCCTTTATGACAATCATTTGGTGGTAATTATATCGAAAAGAAAATCGGCTTATAGCCGGTTTTCTTTTTTACTATCTGGACTTCTTTTTAAAGAGTTTTCACTATTAAGAGTGTAAAAATGTTACCAAAACGTTCATTTGTTTAGTTCAGGTAAACTGATGTATAATATAATTGTCGCAATTTGCAACTTAATGAGGTGAAATTATGTCTTTAAGTTTATTCGGATTTCAAGCGATGTGGAGTCCATATTTTTTCATTACCGTTTTGGCTTTAACCGTTCTTTACTTTGTGTTAATTGGCCCAATGAGAAGTAGATTTAAGAACAGTGAACCTGCAACCTTAAAGCAACAGTTCCTGTTTGTAACAGCCATGATACTATTATATATTTGTAAAGGTGGTCCACTGGATCTTTTAGGTCATTTAATATTTAGTGCTCATATGGGACAGATGGCAATCTTATATTTAGCTATTCCTCCATTAGTTATATTAGGTATACCTTCTTGGCTCTTACGTAGTATTGTTGAATTACCAGTTGTTAAACCATTGATGAAATTTTTCACAAAACCATTAATTGCATTAATTCTATTTAATGGAGTATTCTCTTTTTATCATATCCCATTAATTTTTGATGTTGTTAAAACTGATATGTTACTACATTCAATGACAACAGCTCTACTTTTCATCGCTTCCTTTATTATGTGGTGGCCACTTGTAAATCCTTTAGAAGAGTGGGAGACATTGTCAGGCGTTAAAAAGGTTGGATATATATTTGCGGATGGTATCTTATTAACTCCAGCATGTGCACTAATCATTTTTGCTGAGACACCTCTCTATGCGACATATACAGATCCACAAGCATGGGTAAATGCTTTACAACTCTGTGTACCAGCTAGTATGTTAGCAACCCTTGACCTGGGAGGACCCGAAATGTTTAACATCATGTCACCTTTAGAGGACCAACGTACAGGTGGAGTTATTATGAAAATTATTCAAGAGATTGTGTATGGTAGTATTTTAGGATATGTATTTTACCAATGGGTTCGTAGGGAAAAAGAGCAGGATGACATTGATACCTTACAAATGAATCCACACACGACTGAATAATATTTTTATCTCAGTTTAGACACTTTATTTTTGAAATGAGAGAGGAAAGAATATGAACCATTCAATACCGGTTTTACCTACAATTAGTACAATCTTTATTGTCATTAGTGCGATTCTGGTGGCGATAGGTTGGTATTTAGTTAGTAAAAGAAATATAGAAGGTCACCGCAAAGTTATGACACTTGCAGCAGTGGCTGCTTTAATTTTCTTTATTATCTATGCATCAAGAACTATTTTTGTTGGAAATACTGCCTTTGGTGGTCCTGAAGATATGAAAATTTACTATACATCATTTCTAATATTTCATATTATACTAGCTACAACAGGGGCTGTTTTTGGGATTACTACACTATATTTAGGGTTTAAAGATCGTATTGCCAAACATAGAAAACTTGGACCGGTTACAAGTATTATTTGGTTCTTTACAGCAATTACAGGTGTTGCAGTTTACCTGCTGTTATATGTTTTCTACTCAGGTGGGGAAACAACTTCAGTTATAAAAGCAATACTAGGTTTCTAATATTGTAATATGTATAAGGTGTTATGGAATACAATTATTCTATAGCATCTTTTTTTATTGAGAAAAATTGGTTTTTTATTTTTGTAAAATCAACATCCACCTCTTAATTGCTATTTCTTTAATTCACTATTTTGTCGATTAAACAATATTTGAAAGGGGAGAGATGTGAATAATGATTGAAATTTTTACAGATCGTTTACTTATCGTCCCTTGTTCGCTAGATATTGCCAAATCCTTGGTTTTCCATAGGAAAGAGCTAGAAAAGAGATCTCCTATTATTATTCCTAAAGGGTGGCCTTATCCAAGTGTGACAGGTATGCTACCGATTTATATTGAGAAATTAGAAAATGATGAGTCTGAATATGGCTGGGGACTTTGGCTAATCATTAATTATGCGGAAAAGAGTATTATTGGGGATGTTTATGTTAATAGCAAGCCTGATGAAAATGGTACGGTTCATTTGAGTTATACGATGGTTAAGGATTTAGAAGACAGCAGTTTAACATATGAAAGTATGGACGCATTAATTGAATGGATGATTACTCAAAAAGATGTAAAAAAAGTAATCACAGAATGCTGTGATCATAATACTGAATCAATTAAGTTGTTTGAGAAATTAGGAATGAGATGTACTAGGAAAGATGGAAGTTTTTTAAAATGGGAGCTACGAAAAGCGATCTAAAAAAAGAGAGGTGGATTTCGCCACCTCTCTTATATTTTAAAATTAAATTTTATAATTCCAGCTTCACGTGCTGAGTTAAATGCAATTAATAAAATAGGGCCAATGATAAACCCAAGGATTCCAATTAGTTTTAACCCAAGATACATTGCAATTAAGGTCGACAATGGAGATAGCCCAATATGACTTCCCATTACCTTTGGTTCAATTGTTCTCCTAATAACTAGTAAGATTACTCCTAAGATTGCTAACTCTGTACCAAGTACAATATCTCCAGTAATGAAATGAAATAGTGCCCATGGACCCATGATTACGATAGAACCGATAATAGGAATAACATCAATAATCCAGATAATAAAAGCCATCATTAACGCAACATCTGGAGCAATAATTAGTAAGCCAATGAATGAAGTAATGAAAATAATGATACTTACTAAAAATTGTGCTTTTATAAATCCGAAGAAAACATATGAAAGTCTAGAAGTCATAAAGTTAACTTTATCAACTGTTCGACTTGTAAATAGAGTATATAGTTTTTCCTTAAGGTTAGGCATTTCTATCATTAGTAAGAATAATGCGATTAAATATACAATAAAACTTACTAAATAACTTGGTATTTCTGTTATTAGTGATCTTAAGTTATCAATATTCACATATGCAAGAAGTCCCGTTTGAAAGTTGTATAAAGTTTCTTCAACCTGCCTTGTGATTACTTCGACAAACTCTGGAGGAAGATCTTGTGATCGATAATACAGGTTTTTCTCAACTTCTAATAACACACGGTTTATTTCATAAATGTAAATAGGTGCATTTTCAATAATTTGAATAGCCTCTGCAATTACCTTTGTTATTAAAAAGTAACTTCCAAGTGCCATTAACAATAAAAAAATTATGAAAATGATAGTAACAGATAAAGTTCTTTTTATCTTAAAACGTTTTTGAAAAAGTTTTACTGCGGGTTCGAGTAGAAGTGCAGTAACAAAAGCGATAATCAAAGGTATGGAAACAGGAAGTATCCAATATCCAAGTAAAATGATGAGTAGAATAGAAAGTACAATTAAAATGGTTCGTTTATTGAATAAACTGGACAATAGGTTACTCCTTTCATAAAAAAACAATGCTACATAAAATTATAGTAAAGAATTACAATAAAACCAACTAAAATATATCAAACTAAAGCACAAAATAAGTTGTTTGGATAAGTGCCCATTTTTGGTAAACAACATAAACTATATAAAGATGTAATTTCAGAAAAAAATCGCGCTATAAGGAGTTGGTTTATTTGATCGAAAAATTACTTGCAAATGGAAAGCTACTCATTACTGAAGAGGTATTAGCATTAATTACGTTATTAACAATAGATGAAACAGAAGGTATAGCTAAGACTGTCTCTGGAGTAAAGAATGAAATCTTCAATGTCTTAAGTTCAAAATTCACTCGTAAAGGTGTTACCATAGAAAATTCAGAGGGTGGGGTATCAATTGAGATTCGAATCTCACTTTACTACGGAAATAATATCATTGAAACATGTAAAAAGCTTCAAGAATCAGTAGTCCGAGAAATTGAAGCAATGACTGGTGTTGTTGTAAAGGACATTAACATTAAAGTTGAGCAAATCATTAAAGCATCTTAAAAAAGTTATGAAAAGGGAACAGATGATTAGTTATCTGTCCCCTCGAATATTACTGATTAATTTTTGCTACGCCTTCTTTGATTTGGCTTAGTAGTTTCTGGCTTTGATCTACAAGCGCTTTAGGGAAGGTTTCTCCTTCACCATACTCCACACCATGTGGGTAATAGTGTTTTCCTAATAAAGGTGGTAATAATTTTATAATTGCGTGACTAGCGTCAACTTCACCTTCAACAGCAAAACCTTGAACTCGTAAATAAAAAACACCATCTTTTGTTTCAAATTTGCGATCATATGTAACACGCTCATAATCCCATTGACCAGCTAGTACAAATCCTAAATCCTCCATTAATGAAGTTAATCTAGAGAAATCTACTGTTTGATTTTCAATACCAGTATTTTCAAATTTCATAATAGTCCCTCCTAAAACATACAACAAGAAATGTTCTCTGTATAATAATAGTACGAAAAACGTCAAGATGCAATCTATAGATGTAAGACGTACTGAAAATGTACTAAATATGTCATATTTTTATTTTATTGAATAGGACAAGAGTTTGAGAAACAAACTAATATTGCCTTTCTTTATGGTTTAAGGGCAGGATTTATTATTTGAGGAGGTCTACTATGCAATCTGTTCGTGAAATAATGACTTCGGATGTTGAGTATTGTACTCCATTAGACAATGTATATGAGGTTGCAGTAAAAATGAAAGAACATGATGTTGGTGTAATTCCAATTGTTGATAATGATAAACTGGTTGGCATGATCACTGACAGAGATTTAGTTATTAGAGGGTATGCAGAAAAACATTCTGGATCGACAAAAGTTACGGATGTAATGAGCGATGAATTAATTACCATTAAACCTGATACTTCTGTTTACGAAGCTTCTCAGTTAATGTCTAAACACCAAATCCGACGTTTACCAGTTGTTGAGCATGATAAGTTAGTTGGGATTGTAGCACTAGGGGATTTAGCAACTAATAAGTTGTCAGATCAAAAAGCAGGACAAGCACTTAGTGAAATTTCAGAGAATGAAACTATGCATCATTAATAAGGTGAAAATTGACAAGGACACTTAAGAACCTTAAGTGACCTTGTTTTTTTGTTGTAAAAAATAGCACTTTCTTTCAGCAGTAGAACATTAACATACTGGCACTTTGTTTATTGAAATTAAATTGTGTCATTTTTAAGTAATAAAATCTAGTAATGAAAAATATAATGATAGAAAACATGATAGGGAGGGATACCCCTGAAACATTTTAGAAGTTTTACTATATTCATTCTATTAATCCTTACTAGTATTTTCATACTTATTACAGCCAATACAGAAAAAGATCCAATATTAAATAGTAGTATCCCTACTGCAACAGAAACTAGTGTGGAAATTCCTGTACTAGAAGAATCCCCTAAAAGAAAAATGCCCACGGATGGGCTCTTTACATATATGGGGAAGACGGTAGAGGAGATTGAAGAATTGCTAGGGAAGCCCACCAGAGTAGACCAATCTGCATACGAATATAATTGGTGGATTTATAATCACTATCCAAATGCCTACATTCAAGTTGGGATCAAAGATAATAAAGTAGTTACTGTATATGGTATTGGTGAAGAAATAAATACTCTTCCACTATCAATTAATCAAACAATGGAAGAGGTTCAGGAGCAATTTGAATTTGAGAATACTATTTCTTTAACTGCAAAAGGAAATTCGTATCGTTTTGAATTAACAGAAGAGGAAAGACAACAGAGACCACTAGTTGTATTTGGAGATATTTATGTTCAGCTTTACTTTGATAAAATTACAGGTAAGCTTTCAAGTATTCGTTTAATGGATAACGAAGTATTAGTCAAACAAAGACCTTATGAACTTGTTTATCGGGGAGAACTTTTATCCGCAAAGGAATTATCAGTGGATGAGTGGAAGAACGTTGAAAAAGGAATAGAAACACAAATCCTTGATATAACAAATATGATGCGTTTTAGGCATAACCTAGATCCTGTAAAATGGCATGAGGAAACTTCTATTGTTGCTTATAAACATAGTGAGGATATGAGAAATAATGATTTCTTTTCACATGACTCCCCAACAAACGGCGGCCTTGCAGATCGATTGGCAAAAGGTGAGGTATTGTATCAGTTAGCTGGTGAGAATATTGCAGCAAAATATGTAGATGGCATTGCGGTTGTAGAAGGTTGGTTAAATAGTGAAGGACACCGTGAAACGTTACTAAACGAAAAGTTTACACACCTGGGTGTAGGGGTCTTTGAAAAATACTACACACAGAATTTTATACAAACTTGGGAATAGCCTAGAAATTAACCTATTGCCAAAAAAACAAGAGAAGGCCCGTTAAGAGCCTTCTCTTTAATCTTGTTCTTTAAACTTTGTAAATCGAAAGATATCATTTTCCCACTTACCAATACACTGTATTTTAGTTCCATGTGTAAATGTAGGTGGTGTACATTCATTAGTAATCGGGACGATATGTCTTGCTTTTGTGTATTTATGTTGTTCTTTTATGACAAGGTCCGTTACAAAAATGTATCTATTATAATAGTACCTCTGTTTCTCTTTCGTAATATTAGTAATTGTACCACTGAGCATAGCCTCTTCTTCAACATTATTAACAGCAAGCCATTTAGCCGTGAAATCTTTTCTTTCTCTTTTTGTAATAATGAAAAAGCAAAGGAAGAGAATCGGGATCACAATTGCTGCTACCATACCTATTCCTCCGGTTATATTGACCTTATAAACTTATCTTTTTGTTATAATAAAAAAGCTGCCCGTGGCGTGGGCAATTAGTTTGCCATCGTCACGAAAGACTTTTCCTTCAGTTACTACTATCTTTGAACCTTGATGAATAATATTTGCAACACACCTAAGTTCTAAGCCTTTTCCAGGTGCGACATAGTTTATTTTCATTTCAGACGTTACTGCTGCCTGTCCTTCGGGTAAATGGTAGTGAACTAACGAACCCATTGCTGAATCAAGAAGGGTTGCAGTAATACCTCCGTGGACTATATCAAGCGAATTTTGAATAAGGTCTGTATTTGGAATGATCATCTCATATTGTTTATCATCTGTAAGACGGCTAGTGGAACCAAGAATTCCACCCAAATAAGATCCATTTTGTTTTGTCTGTTTCCTAACTAAACCATCAAGCAGTATTTCTAGAACTTGCTGGTCCTTTTCACTTGAATTTTCTAAAATCTGATTAAATTTTTGTGTAAGATCTGCATTCATTATTTATAAATCCTTCTTTCATTTTCCTGAGTAATATTGACATTGTAACAACAATTTAAGTCATTTGGCAATTTTCAATCCTCTAAAATTGGGCGAACAATTAAGGTGTATCTTAGATAGTATGTAGTAGGCAATTGTATTAATTATGAGGTGAGGTATATGAGTAGGCAACAAGTACATCCATCTATTGTGAAATTCAAGGAATTTGTTAAAGAGCATCCTCAGCTAATTCAAGAGGTTAGGGCTGGTAAGAAATCTTGGCAGGAAGTATATGAGGATTGGTATCTTTTAGGTGAAAGTGATAAGTCATGGGAAAAATATAAAAGCAATCAATCTGGATCGAAAAGTGATTCTAATAGTGAATCTAAAAAAGACTTTATGTCACAAATCTTTACTATGATAAAAAATGTGGATATGAATCAATTTCAACAACAAATTTCCAATGCTGGCAGTGCAATATCTACAATTCAAAGTGTAATAAGCCAATTTCAGGGTGGAAATACCAACAACACTGGACAGCAACCAACAGGAGGGAACCATCCATTTTCTTTTCGAAAGGACTAACAGTTGGTTCTTCTAATAAGGGGAATGTATAGCTATGAGAAAAGATGTCATTCAGCTTATTCAAAATGATAAAAAAATACTTCAATTTATAAGAGCAAATCCAAGATGGTATCGGAATCTTACAAGAAATCCCACAGATATTGAATCATTAAAACTTTCTTCCATGTATTATTATAAGCAAACTATTCCTGATAAAGTTGAAAAGTTTTCAAATACCCTTGGGTTAGCATCAATGATGTTGCATATGTATCAATCAATGAAAGAGGGAGACTGAATTGTAAATGAATTCATGTCTCTTTTTTTGATTATTTTCCCTTTAAGCGTGCAACACTATACACTAAGAGGTGATAGTGATTGAAAAGGTATTTTATTAGTCTGTTTATTCTTTCTTTAATTACAGTTGGAACTGCATGTACAAACGATAAGCCTCACCCTGAAACAAACACTAAGGTAATCCCTATGGTTTTAGAACATTCTAAAGATAATGCTTCGATTGAGGTATCGAGTACACAAGTCCAACGGTCATTAGATGTTAAGCACCAAATAAAGGGAAATGATATTTATGTGGAATGTGTGGTAACTAACTTTACATTTACTAAGGGCAAGGATAAAAATGTAGATGGAGAAGGTCACATTGAATTATACCTCAATGGGGAAAAGGTCGATGAAATAGCAACGGCAGCTTTTATCATAAAAGAATTACCTCCGGGGAACCACACTGTAAAGCTTGAATTAGTTCATAATGATTCACTTAAATACAATATCAGTAAAGAGTTCGATGTATCTATTGAAAAGTAGGACTTACAAAGTTAGCAATTCAAGGTGGAACTATGGTATGATGATTCTGGAGGTGTATGCATGCTTGCCACATTAGAAAGAATTGAAATACTGGAAAGTGCAGAAGAATTAGCTAATATGATCCTACATTCAGACATTGCCGATAATTATCGAAAATGTTTATATACATTAAATACAGACCCTGTTGCTCAAAAACTTGTCTCAGAGTTTGTAGTATGCAAAGAGCGTTATGAGGAAGTTCAAAGGTTTGGGAAATATCATCCCAATTACAAGGAAATATCAAAAGAAATTAGAGAGCTGAAGAGGGCCGTCGACCTAAATGAAACAATTATTGAATTTAAGAAAGCCGAAAATGCTCTTCAAACTGTCCTAGATGAAATTAGTGTTCAATTAGGTACTGCCATATCTGAACATATTAAGGTACCGTCAGGAAATCCTTATTTTGACTCCATGAGTTGTGGTGGAGGTTGTGGATCAGGTGGGGGCTGCGGATGCAAATAAGACGGGATATGTTCCCGTTTTATTTTTGTTTAAGGGAAGGTTATAGATATTAATTTCAAAATTGTATGAAAAATATTGTAAAATAGTAAAAAAGTGTGCTAGACTAATAATGGACAATGTTAAATGGATCGTTTAGAAGGAGAAAATTTATGTTTGGTAATCGTCAAGGTATAATTGTATATTTGCATTCCTTAAAGCAAGTTAAAATGCTACGTCGCTTCGGAAACATTCATTATGTATCCAAAAAACTAAAGTATGTAGTTATATATATAAATATGGAAGATCTAGACCATACGATAACTAAGTTAAAGGCATTTTCCTTTGTAAAGAAAGTAGAACCTTCCTATAAACCTTTTTTAAAGATGGAGTTTGAAAATGCAAGACCAGATAAAGCCAAAGAATACGATTATAAAGTTGGATTATAAAAAATAGGGCTGTCCAAAAAGTCAAACAGAGTGACTTTTAGGGCAGCCCTATTCTTTTGAAATTTAATTTAGGTTAGAACTAGTTATTTTGTCCGTTGATTTCCGGTCCAGGCACTTGCTTTCCGCGGGGAATTATGAAAAAGCCAAACTACCGGCTTTTCAAGGGCGAATTCCCATCGGGGAGGAAGTCGAGCCTCCTCGACGTTCCGTCTGTGGGGTCTCGACCTTTCCTCTACTTCTGAGCAGGAGTCAAGTGCCTTCCCCTCCAATCAACTCTTTTAAATTGTATACAGAGAAGCAAACTCCTTTTATTCAATGTACTCCTCGAACAATACCTTACTCATTTATTGCATAGGTGGGATGTATCGGTTCATTCTAAGGATGCCAATTAAGTGTTGAAAGTATAGTTCTTTTTCTCCAAACATTGAGGAATGTTTAACATCAAAGGAGATGATGTTTTTTTCTACTTCATTAGCTAATTGGGCAAATAGCTCATACCTCTTATTGGGTGTTACTTCATGATTTGGAATGCCTTCTCGACAAATGTAAAGTGCTTGGAATTTTCCTGGGTCAGTAGGGTTTAATGCTACGATAAATGAGGATAAATCCCGTCCATTATGTTTTGTATTTAAAACAAACATTCTTGAAACTCGATGTTTGTTTGCTCTAGTCAGTTCGATTAGCTCATAAATATCTGAATAGCCTTCGCCAAGTTCAATAAATCGTTGAATCATTTTCATGTCCTCCTCTTTTTTCTCCCACATTACTTTACCATGAGATTTCAATAAAATAAATCATATAATCAAAGTTCATAATGAACCTTGTCCGTTTCTTTTAGCAGGCACTTGCTTTCCGCGGGGAGTTTGAAAAGCCCAGCTACTGGCTTTTTCAAGAGCGAATTCCCATAGGGGAGGGATGCGAGCCTCCTCGACTTTGCGTGTGGGGTACGCACTACCCTCAACTTCTAAGCAGGAGTCAAGTGCCTTCCGCTACAATCCACTCTTGTTTTAAATTTATTGTAATTGCTATAATTTTACGGAAAATTACCTAAACAAAAAAAAGACCTGCAGAATATCCTGCAGGTTCCTTCCAAAGTTGAAAACAATAATGTCTCAAAGTGGAAGGCAAAGGGAGAGGAGAAACCGGAGGAAGAACTTATGGGGAAACGTAAGTCTTCTCCGCGGTTGGCAACAACATCCTCGAATGATGTTGTCTTTACTAATTATGACCATTCTCGCATTGAGTATACATCCAAACCCTATTTTTTTGAATTGAGGTTATAACATTGAATTCTAGCCTCTTGCAAATGTTTATGGTAGGATGTTTAATAATCAAAGTAATAAGTAAGTATTTAGATCTTTATATTAATCATTTTTTTAATAGAGTGTGGTGAAAAAATATGAGAGTAGTTTCTGGAGTGTGTAAGGGTAGACCGTTAAAAGCTGTACCTGGAATGTCTACTAGGCCAACAACCGATAAAGTAAAAGAAGCAATCTTTAATATAGTCGGTCCTTATTTTGAAGGAGGAGTTGGTCTTGATTTGTTTGGTGGTAGTGGAGGTTTAGGTATAGAGGCTCTCAGTCGAGGCCTAGATAAGGTTATATTTGTTGATAGAGATCAGAAAGCTATACAAACGATTCGATCAAATGTTGAAGCATGTAAATTTACAGATAAAGTAGAAATTTACCGTAACGATGCTGAGCGTGGATTAAAAGCTATTCTAAAACGTGATCTTCGCTTTGATTTAATATTCCTTGATCCACCTTATAAAAAGCAGCAGTTAAACGAGCTTATCTCGAAGATAGAAAACAATCATCTACTGAATGAGGATGGATACATAATTGCAGAGCACAGCGATGAGGTTGATTTACCCATCAGCATAGGCGTACTAAAAAAGATAAAGTTTGAAAACTATGGGGTTACGTCTGTTTCAGTATTTCAAAGTAGAAAAGAGGATTAGGGGGAACCTATGATGGCTAGAGTGGCAGTATGCCCAGGGAGTTTTGATCCGATTACCTATGGACACCTTGATATTATTCGTCGAGGTGCAAAGGTTTTTGATACGGTTTATGTTGTAATCTTGAATAATTCTTCAAAGAAGCCACTTTTTTCTTTAGAAGAGAGAATTGCTCTAATTCAAGAGGTTACAAAGGGGATTGACAATGTAATTGTAGATTCACATTCAGGGTTGTTGATTGACTATGCTAGAAATAAACAAGCGAGTACTATTTTAAGAGGATTGCGTGCAGTCTCAGACTTTGAATATGAGATGCAAATTACTTCGATGAATCGGGTATTAGATGAAAACATTGAAACATTTTTTATGATGACTAACAACCAATACTCTTTTTTAAGTTCCAGTATTGTAAAAGAGGTTGCTAAGTATAAAGGTGATATATCAGAACTTGTTCCAAAAGCTGTTGAAAATGCTCTATTGAAGAAGTTTACATAAAAGAACTCGCCGAAATTGGCGAGTTCTTTTGTTTATCTTTTGTGAGTGTTTAGAGCAAAAAGTCTTGATGCGTAAACAAAAATGTATAGAGTTAAGGATGCCAATGTAATGAGTGGACCATAAGTAGAAAGGAGCGCCCATATGGAGTTGGCCCATACACTAGGCTGTTCTACTAATGCAACAGGAATGACTTCACCATATGCTAAATTGTTAAGGTAGACCGGTTTCCAAAGAACTAATGCAAGGATTGCAGAAATAAAACCCTGTAAGATTCTTGCGAAAAAAAATGGTTTATACCGGATATCTGTGTCAGCAATAATACTCGCAACCTGTGCGTGAATCGAAAACCCGCTGAAGCCGAG
Source organism: Cytobacillus suaedae (assembly GCA_014960805.1). Taxonomy (GTDB): domain Bacteria; phylum Bacillota; class Bacilli; order Bacillales; family Bacillaceae_L; genus Bacillus_BV; species Bacillus_BV suaedae. The sequence continues at coordinate 1,924,744 of CP063163.1, forward strand.
TATAAAACTAGTAATGATTAGCTGCTGAAGTAATTCTACATCTACCAATTCACTTGCTAATTTACTTCCTAAAGTAATTTCGAATAACCCTGAAATAAGTGGGATGCTTAGGTCGGGTGAAAGTTTAAAAAGTTGTAGACAAAAGGAAGTGAAATAACCAATTAATTCTGTTATGTTTACTAGCGATAAAAGTCTGTTAAAGACAGAAAATAGTATAATGAATCCACCAATCATCAATAAGGTTTGAATTGATGAAATAACAGCATCACCTAATAATTTTCCTAATGGCCGTTTATCATTTAACCGTGTTCGATGGAGTACCCTTAATGCTTCCACTAATGATGGTTTCAGTTTTTGCTTTTCCTTACCTTTTTGTTCATTCGGTCCATGGAAGCGCATGACTATCCCAACAAAAAAGCTTCCTAGGTAGTGGGATAGCGCTAGAATAATCCCTAAATTGGGATTTCCAAAAAAACCTACGGCAATTGCCCCAAATATAAAGAGCGGATTTGAGGCATTTGTAAATGAAACAAGTCTTTCAGCCTCTATAGCGGTGATTTGTTCTTCTTGTCTAAGGCGTGCTGTAATTTTTGCTCCTGCTGGAAACCCAGATGCCATTCCCATTGCCCAAGCAAAACCCCCAACACCAGGAACTCTAAATAAGGGCCTCATGAGTGGTTCCAATAAAACTCCGATAAATTTAACTACCCCAAACCCAATTAACATTTCTGCGACAATAAAGAAAGGTAGAAGGGATGGAAAAACAACCTCCCACCACATGGTTAATCCAATTTTTGAAGCTTCGAGTGATTCTTTTGGGAATGTTACTAAGGCTGACGCCATAATTATAACAAATGATGCTAATACAACTGTTTTCATTCGAGAACGTGTCAAGAGCTGTGCCTCCTAGCATGCCAAATTCTATACAACTTGTCATGATGAATGATAGAATATGAGAACATAGTAGTAATAAATCCTTAAATTAGGACAATCAATTATATTTCAATATACGTGTATAGGTGCTAATTTTAGACCATAAGATTGTACAAGATTTAATTTTCAACCAATATTAATGTAAGGCAAGAAAGTATTAGTGTGGGGTGATTAGCTTGTCTCAACCGAAGATTGGTCTGGCTTTAGGTTCTGGGGGAGCGCGTGGGTTTGCACATTTAGGTGTAATAAAGGTGCTTAAGGAAGAAAATATACCGATAGATATGATTGCAGGTAGTAGTATGGGAGCTTTAGTTGCCTCATTCTATGGTGCTGGGTTAGATATTGAGCGTTTATATAAATTTGCAGTTGCTTTCAAAAGAAAATATTACTTGGATTTTACTGTTCCCAAAATGGGCTTTATATCAGGGAAGCGTGTGAAAGAACTTATCAGATTATTTACTCATAATAAAACAATTGAACAGTTAGACATCCCAATTGGTATTGTTGCCACCGACCTAATAAAGGGAGAGAAGGTTGTCTTTCGAAGTGGTTCAATAGCAGATGCTGTTAGAGCAAGTATTGCAATTCCAGGAATTTTTGTACCAGAAAGGGTCGAAGGTCGATTACTCGTAGATGGTGGGGTAATAGATCGGGTACCTGTTTCAGTTGTAAGAGAGATGGGAGCAGATATTATTATTGCTGTTGATGTCTCACATGTAAAGAGGAACGAAGAGATCACGTCTATTTTTGATGTTATCCTTCAAAGTATAGATATTATGCAAGATGAGCTTGTTCGACATCGGGAAATTGGATCCGATATCATGATTCGACCTAGAGTTGAACAGTATAGCTCACGGGCCTTTACTAATATTGAGGAAATTATACGAATTGGTGAAGAAGAAACGAAACTACACATTCCAAAAATAAAACAATTAGTTGAGGAGTGGAAGGAGAAAACGAATGAAGCGAAATAGTACGTACATAAAAATATTAGTTATTAGTTCTATTATAGCAATTGCTTTAACTTTTGTTCAATTGCCTTACTATGTGACAAAACCAGGGATGGCTACAGAATTACAGCCACTTGTTAGCATAGAAGGTGGTTTTGATGAAGAAAAAGGAAGCTTTATGTTAACGACTGTTAGAATGGGTAGAGCGAATATTTTCACCTATGGCTGGGCGCATGTGAATAAATATCATTTTATTTATCCAATTGAACAAATTCGATATGAGGGTGAGACTGACGAAGAATATTCAAACCGTCAACTCCATCTTATGGAGGGCTCAAAGGAGTCTGCGATCGCTGTTGCATATAGGTATGCAAATAAACCGGTCACATTTGAGTATCATGGGGTATATGTGATGTCTGTACTTGAAGGAATGCCAGCAAATGAATCGTTAAAAGCTGGTGACCGAATCTTTCAAGTAGAGGGACAGGATTTTCAAACTTCTGAAGAGTTTATTGAAATCGTGAGTGCGAAAAAAGAAGGTGAGCAAGTCGAGTTGGGTTATGAAAGAAACGGGGAAAAACAAACGATTACAATACCGATAGCAAAATTCCCAGACGATCCTGCAAAATTTGGTATCGGGATATCGTTGGTTACTGATCGTGAAATAAGTGTGGAGCCTGATATAACGATTAATTCTGAACAGATTGGTGGACCTTCAGCAGGATTAATGTTTTCTTTGGAAATATTGAATCAATTAACAGAAGATGATCTCACAAAGGGCTATGAAATAGCGGGTACAGGAACCATTAATGAAAAGGGTGAAGTGGGGAGAATAGGGGGTATCTCACAAAAGATAGTCGCAGCTCATAATTCTGGAGTTGAAGTGTTTTTTGCTCCCAACGAGAAAAACTCTCCTAAATCCAACTATAATGAAGCATTAGAGGCAGCAAAGGACATCGAGACTGACATGAAGATTGTCCCGGTTGATAATTTTCAAGATGCTATTGACTATTTAAATAGCTTACCAAAAAAGAATAGCTAAATAAGAAAAGCTTTCCGATGTATAGTTCGGAAAGCTTTTTTTTAGGAATTGAAGTTTTTTTCATTATATCGAATAGGAGGCGTTGAATACTCGAGCTTTAAGACCTTTGATCGAATTGGTTCTGGCAAAACCATCGAGTATGCATTCGCGGCTTTTTTATCAAGTTCGATTAAGGAATCGGTATATGAAGCTAGATTAGCTACTAAGGGCAAGGAAAGCTCTTTTTTTATAGATTGTAAATACCTTTGTCCTGCTTTTGACATTCCTAGTAAACGTAAATAGGTGGCTTTAGGATTATCTTTAACGATCAACATCTGCTGTTTCGTTGTGTGTGTTAGAATGTGACAACACACCCTTTGAAGTCGTGTCCATGTATATCGCTTTGTCTTTATTTTTTTCATAAAATCTTCAAAGGTGTGTGAGTTGGAAATATTGGATATAAGTCTATTTTCAAGACCCTCCTCCATCTCATATAAATTTTCAAGGTCATTAGCGGTTAAAGTCATTAATTTATATTTTAAAAATGAGAAATAATCTTCCCAGCTATGTAAAAGGTGATATTCAGAAACGTACTGTTTCAGTTCAAGTAGTGTTGTGGCAGGGATAAATGGTTTAATTTTTTCTAAGCTATCTTCTTCCTCGAATATTGCTTTACGAATGCTTGTGGCACTTGCAATATTTTCGGGTGGAAGCTCAACATCGTGGTATCCAGCCCCTGTTCGTTGAATTGTAGTAGGTTTCATTGAAGATTTCTGGTCCTTAATGGCTTTTACATAATGATAACCTAAAATATTGTTTGGTTTTGATAAATCTAAGAATGATTCTTGTCCTTCGAGCTCATAATAAGCAAGTGAAGCCGCTTTAGGATAACTATAACCCTGCTTAATGGTATTTTTAATTTTGTTATTGAAGGTTTCATCATTTTCTATCATATATGATACAGTTTTGTTGAAATCTATAATCGAACCATGTTCACTCCCGAAGCACATTTCACTGCAGCCGATGGCATCTAGAATAGAAATAGAGCCATTTGCAAAAGTTTCGGCCTTTTGAGTGGCAAAAGCATAGGGTAATTCAATTACAATATCAGCTCCACCTTGAAGAGCCATTTTAGTTCTGTACCATTTTGAAAGAAGTGCAGGCTCTCCTCTTTGTAAGAAGTTACCGCTCATTACAGCTACAATGCAATCTGCATTTGTTTGTTTTCTAGTTTGCTCGATATGGTATAAATGTCCATTATGGAAGGGATTATACTCAACTACAACACCAACTGACTTCACAATCGTACGCTCCTATAAACTTATTTAAATTATTTCATTATTCTTTTTGATTTTCGCAACAAACGTGTTAAAGTATAATTAGATTGTCTATATTATAGTGTAAAGAAAAAATATTGACAAATCAATTCTACAAAGCTATAATTACCTTTGTTGCCTTGAGGTGATTTCATTATGAAATGGTCAATTACTCAACTACATCAGTTGAAAAATAAAGGATTATCATTTAATGAATCGGTAGATGCTAGTGATCTTATAGGAGTCAACTCGATAAGAGGTATTGACCCTGTTAATGTTAGCGGAACAGCTGACCTTAGCTCAAAAAAAGTTACCTTTCATCTATCAATTTCAGGTAAAATGGTATTACCTTGTTCTCGAACGTTAGTAGATGTAAACTACCCGTTCGAAGTAAAGTCAACTGAGACATTTTTACTAAGTCAAACATCAGATTTTGAAGCTGATGAAGATGCTCATGTTGTGCATGGAGAAATGATTGACTTATATCCAATTATAAGAGAACTGATTCTTCTTGAGATTCCTTTGCAGGTTTTTAGTGAAGATGAAAACCCTGCTGGTGGCGCACCACAAACAGGTCGTGACTGGGAAGTTATTACAGAGGAAGACAAGAGCAATCAAATTGATCCACGTTTGGCTGGGTTATCAAAATTTTTTGAAAACGACAAAAAAGACTAAGATTAGAAGAACCGGCATTATCCGGCCTTCATATCCATCTTAATTCTTGTTTTAAGGAGGTGGGAATAATGGCTGTACCTTTTAGACGAACATCTAAAACTGCAAAAAGAAAACGCCGTACACATTTCAAGCTTCAAGTACCAGGTATGGTAGAATGCCCAAACTGTGGTGACATGAAACTAGCTCATCGCGTATGCAAAGCATGCGGAACATACAAAGGAAAAGAAGTAGTAAACAACGGTTAATCTGTTGCTAAAAAAACAAAGTAGTCATTTGACTGCTTTGTTTTTTTATTGTCTAGAATAATCCCATTTATCTACACTTTTAATCTATAATGAAAATAAATTAGGTTTGTTGGGAGTGTTTTTAATGGAAAAGTATACTGTTAGACTTGATTCTTCTGGTATAGTCTGGTTTACAATCAATCGACCAGATAAACGGAATGCAATTGATTATGATGTCATGGATGGACTAGAGAAAACGATTGAGGAAGTCTCTTTCAATAATAATGCTAAGGCTCTTGTTATAACTGGAAGTGGCCAGCAAGCCTTTTGTGCGGGGGGTGACTTGGGAGTGTTTCATGATTTAAAGACAAAGCCCCAAGCTTATGGGATGCTCTCTAGAATGGGATCTATTCTGTATTCACTTCTATGTTTACCCAAGCCAACAGTAGCTTTAATAAATGGAACATGCATTGGAGGAGGAGCAGAGTTAGCAACGGCTTGTGATATTCGAATATCAAGTTCTACCAGTAAAATGGGATTTGTTCAAGGGAAGTTAGGTATCACTACTGGATGGGGTGGTGCAACTATGCTTCTTGAAAAAATGAAATATGACCAAGCAATGGAAATGTTGATGACAGCAACTATTTTGACTCCAGAAAGAGCCAAAAAACTCGGATTTATACATAAGGTGGTTGAACCTGAAGAGTTGTTTGAAGCATGTAATTCCTATTTAGTTCCTTATCTCTCATTAAATACACAAGTTCTTTCAGCCTACAAAATGGTTGCTGTAAGAAAATGGGATAAAACCTTTAAGGAAAGAATGTTTTCTGAAATAGAGAGATGCTCTAGTCTTTGGGAATCCGATGAGCATCATCACGCAGTCGATGCGTTTTTACAAGGAAAATAAATAGAACTTTTTCCTCATATTCTTTTATTGATAGAATTCTCGGTAGTCTATCTTTTCTAGTAGGTGCATATGTATAGAAAAAAGCATTCACTAGGAGGGAGTATTATGACAACAACACGCCAGGATGCCTGGACACAAGATGAAGATCTTTTATTAGCTGAGGTTGTACTTCGTCATATTCGTGATGGTGGAACACAGTTATCTGCATTTGAGGAAGTTGGCAAGAAATTATCAAGAACTTCTGCAGCATGTGGATTTAGATGGAATTCTTATGTGAGGAAACAATATAAATCTGGGATTGAACTCGCAAAAAAACAAAGGAAAGAGGCTAAGAAAGACACTACGGTGCTTGAAGCCCCTACAGCTTCTAAGAATAATAGTATTCAAGAAGAGGCTAGTGTCCAGTTGCCAAAAACAATAGAAGTCTCAACTATTCGTAAGATTATTTCTCTTCTAGAGGAATATGAGCAGTCTCAGCAAAATCACGAGGTGCTTAAGCAAGAAAATACTGAATTGAGAGAAGTAATTTTATCTCTTGAAGAAAAAAACAAAAAATTATTAGAAGAAAATGGTACGCTAGCAAACAATTTAGAAGTAATAGAAGAGGATTATAATGCTCTTATAGAAATTATGGAAAGAGCGAGAAAAATGGTTGTCCTTCAAGAGGATGAAAGAAGCCGGAAGGTGAAATTTCAGATGGATCGAAACGGTAATCTTGAAAGAATTGAGAAGTAACTTGTTTAATATACATTTAAACTATTGGAAAAGAGCCTATAATAAAAAAACAGCTGAGCCTCAAAAGGTTCAGCTGTTTACTTTTGTTCATTACTTCTTTTCTTGAACGCCTTCAGGATACCAAACGAGCGGGTTCTCTCCCAAGTCTCTTTCCATATCATACGTTACTGGTTTAAAGCCCATTTTGTTCCAAAAGTCTTCTGACTTTACTCTTGGATTCGTCTTAATTGGTAAGTTAAAACTTTTAGCGTAATTAACTAACGCTTCTCCAAATCCCTTACGCTGATAATCTGAGAGAACCTCAAGTTTCCAAAGCTCCAAATAATCTTGAGCTGGGTCGAAATATTTATCTAACTTTTTGTCAAAGCGATATAAGCTCATTCTGGCAACTAGTTTATCACCATAATAAATTCCGTAAAAGGGTGAATCGCTATCATTTTCAACGATATTCGCTTGAAGGTCTTCCAACATGGAAAGTTCCTGCAAACCATATTCTTTAAATTTTTTAAATTCCTCTAACGTTTTATAATTTATTAATAAACGTTCAACCTTCGTAAGTACCAATTTAGTTTTCCTCCTACTCAAAAATTTACTGTGATATACTCATTATATACTAAAGTTACTTAAAATTCTGTATTAAATATAGAAAGCGGTTACAGAAAAAGAAGGAATTTTAAAAAATTTGTAGAATAACATTATTAAGGCGTAGCCTGAGTATAAAAAGAAAGGGGTTTATAGTTTGCGAAAAATATTGATAGCAAATCGTGGAGAAATCGCTTCAAGAATAATTAAAACGTGTAACGAACTTGGAATAGAGACAATCGCAATCTATTCGGACGCTGATAAGGACCTACCGTTTGTTAAACAAGCAACAAAAGCGTATAGAATTGGTGAACCACCGGTTGTTAAATCTTATTTGCAAATTCAAACAATTATCGAAATTGCTGAAATGGAGCAGGTCGATGCCATCCATCCTGGTTATGGTTTTTTATCTGAGAATAGTGATTTCGCAAAAACAATCATAGAAAAAGGCATTGTATTTATTGGACCGAGCCCTGATATCATTTCGCTGATGGGTGATAAAGTCATAGCCCGCACGACAATGATTGATGCTGGAGTTCCGGTGGTGCCGGGTAGTGAAGCGGGTATTACTTCATTGGAAGAAGCTTGCGAATATGCAAATCAAATAGGCTATCCAGTTATGCTCAAAGCTAGTGGAGGTGGCGGTGGTATCGGTATGATTCGATGCGATAATGAGGCCGCTTTACAGAAAGCTTTTGATTCAACAAAGGCAAGAGCGAAAGCTTATTTTGGAAATGATGAAGTATTTATAGAGAAATTTATCGCTGAAGCAAGGCATATCGAAGTTCAAATATTTGGAGACAATCATGGAAATGTTGTTCATTTATTTGAGCGAGACTGTTCAATACAAAGAAGGAACCAAAAAGTAATTGAAGAAACCCCATCTCCTTTTATAACTGATGATACAAGGGCTAAGATTTATGAAGCGGCAATCATGGCTGCTAAGCATGTTGGGTATGCTAATGCAGGGACTATAGAGTTTATTGTAGATGAAAATGAATCGTTCTATTTCTTAGAAATGAACACTCGACTTCAAGTTGAACACCCAATTACTGAGATGGTTACAAATCTAGACTTAGTAAAATGGCAAATACTTGTTGCTGGAGGAGAACCTTTACCATTAACACAAGATGAAATTCAGTCTAGAGGTCATGCAATCGAATTTAGGTTGTACGCTGAGGATCCGGTAAAGTTTTTACCATCTCCTGGATTGATTAATCTATTTACATATCCTACCAATTCGAATGTGCGTGTTGATAGTGGTTATGAATCTAACTCAACCGTAAGTCCTTTTTATGATCCAATGATTGCTAAAATCATTGTTAGTGGTGAAACGCGTGATCACTCGTTAGAACAAGCCTATCAATTTTTATCTGAACTTAGGGTTGAAGGTATCAAAACAAATATTCCTTTGTTCTTAGCTGTTCTAAAAGAGGAATCCTTTAAACAAGGTGAATACACAACAAATTATCTAACCAAAACAGCATTGACTATTTAAAATTAATTATCCTAGGAGGAAACAATCATGAAAGAAATTACAGCATCTATGGCAGGAACAGTATTGAATGTGTTAGTAAACGTGGGAGACGAAGTTAACTCTGGTCAAGAAGTCTTAATGTTAGAGTCAATGAAAATGGAAATTCCAGTAGAAAGCCTAGAGGCTGGAAAAGTAGCTGATGTAAAAGTAGCTATTGGTGATTTCGTAAATGAGGGCGATGTTCTGTTAGTTCTTGAATAAAATTTTTTTTAGGGGGAGCAACATGATTCGAACAAATGATTTAGAGCAAAGACTTAATGAAAAGGTTAAAGAAATAGAAGCAGGTGGGCATGAAAAATACCATCAGAAGCTGAAAGAACAAAATAAATTATTTGTTCGTGACCGCTTACAATTGTTGTTTGATAATGGTGAGTACACTGAAGACGGTAAATTTGCAAATAATCAGGCTGGAGATTTACCAGCTGATGGTGTGGTTACTGCCATTGGAAAAGTGAATGGCCAAACAGTTTGTGTTATGGCAAATGATTCAACCATAAAGGCTGGATCATGGGGAGCAAGAACAGTTGAAAAGATTATTCGTATCCAAGAAACAGCTGAAAAGTTACGTGTACCTTTACTTTATTTAGTTGATTCTGCAGGGGCTAGAATAACTGATCAGCTCGATATGTTCCCAAACCGACGTGGAGCTGGCCGAATTTTCCATAATCAGGTTAAGTTTTCTGGGATGATTCCTCAGGTTTGTATCTTATTTGGACCGTCTGCTGCAGGTGGTGCATACATACCAGCATTTTGTGACATTGTAATCATGGTTGATAAAAATGCTTCAATGTATTTAGGGTCTCCTAGGATGGCTGAAAAGGTAATTGGGGAGAAGGTTACACTTGAAGAAATGGGCGGTGCTAGAATGCACTGTACAGTCAGCGGGTGTGGAGACGTATTAGCTAGCAATGAAGAGGAAGCTATTACGGTTGCTAGAGATTATCTTCGTTATTTTCCAGAGAACTTTGAAAAACGTCCAGCAATTATTGACAGTGTTTCTCCAAAACAAGGTCGTAATCTAGTTGATATTATACCTGAGAACCAGAATGCACCTTTTGACATGTATGAGTGTATTGATGCATTAATTGACGAAGGAAGCTTCTTTGAAGTTAAGAAACTATTTGCTGCAGAAATCATTACTGGTTTAGCTAGAATAGATGGTCGACCGGTTGGTATTATTGCTAACCAGCCTAAGGTTAAGGGTGGAGTATTGTTCGTGGATTCTGCTGATAAGGCAGCAAAGTTTATCACGCTATGTGATGCATTTAATATTCCGCTATTATTCTTGGCTGATGTGCCAGGCTTCATGATTGGTACAAAGGTGGAAAGAGCAGGGATTATTCGCCACGGTGCGAAGTTAATTGCTGCAATGAGCTCTGCAACAGTTCCGAAAATTTCTGTTGTTGTGCGTAAAGCTTATGGTGCAGGCCTTTATGCAATGGCAGGCCCGGCTTTTGAGCCAGATTGCTGTATCGCTTTACCAACAGCTCAAATTGCAGTTATGGGACCTGAGGCAGCTGTGAACGCTGTTTATTCAAACAAAATCAATGAAATTGAAGATCCTAAAGAAAAGATTGCATTCGTCCAGCAAAAACAACAGGAGTATAAAGAGACAATAGATATCTACAAGTTGGCTTCTGAGATGATTATCGACGATATCGTTGCTGCTTCTGATTTACGTGACGTTCTATGTGACCGATTTGCGTATTATGACACAAAAGAATTAGCATCTGGTTTTAAAAAGCACCCTGTATATCCAGTATAATAGAAAAATAGCGAGGCTTCTCTCGCTATTTTTTTATGTGTACAAACTAGAGTAGTTATTTCTCTTAACTAACCGTTAATCATTTGGTAAAATATGAGTATTAATGTGGTTGGTGGGTGTTTATATGAAAGTAGGAATCATTGGTGCGGGAGCTATAGGCTTATTATTTGCCTCCTACATAGCTCCAACACATAACTTAACCATTTATACAAGGAAATTGGACCAAAGGGAACGGTTAAATAAAGAAGGCCTTTTATTAATACGAAATGGAAAGAAGTTCAACATTAAGGTTAGTGCGGAAATTCTACAAAATCAAAGTATCGAACAACTAGACCTATTGATTATAGCGGTTAAACAATATCATCTACATGACCTGATCACTCAATTTCCATCTATAAATCAAGCAACAACAATAGTATTTTTACAGAATGGGATGGGACATATTCGCTATTTGGACAAACTTCGTAACGACTCTATTTATGTGGGAGTTGTTGAGCATGGTGCAATGCTTTTATCAAGTCATTCTGTTGAACACACTGGTATCGGTATAACAAAGATAAGTTCCTTTAAGGGAAGTTCAACAGTTATTTCTTCTATCATTGCTTCAGTTGGATCTAGTCACTTCCCTTTTACTTTTGAAGAAGACTGGTCTCAAATGCTAATAGAAAAGTTAGTCATTAATAGTGTTATAAATCCACTGACATCACTATATGGAGTGAAAAATGGAGAGCTTCTCAGAAATGTGTATTTCTATAAGTTAATGAAGGAGCTTTTCAGTGAAGTTACTTCAGTATTTCCGTCTGAAAATAGGGAGGTATGGGATCGGGTAGTAGAGGTGTGTGAAAAAACCTCAAATAATAGGTCATCGATGTTAAAGGATCTTGAAGAGGGACGCCTAACAGAAATAGATGCTATTTTAGGTTATGTTCTTGAGATTGGTAAAAGGAAAGAAATTGATTTGCCAGTCATAAATTTTCTATATCATTCTATAAAAGGATTAGAAAAAAGGGGGGATTAAATTGGAGGGTGTGGTTAGTGGCGTAATAGCAACAATTATAACATTGCCATTTTTAGGTTTATTTCTTATTTTTATAGCGTGTAGAAGCTTCGTTTCAAATAAAAAAAAATCTATGCTCTTAACGATTGATCTCTCAACAATTCTCTTTATTATAGCAGTTCACTTTTTAGTGTTAGTAATTGTCGGTAAATCGTTTCTGTGGTTAATCATACTAATTTTGATATCGATATGTATGATGTTTGTGATAATGCACTGGAAATTGAAACAAGAAATTGATACTGCTAAAGTGTTTAAAGGTTTTTGGCGTTTTACTTTCCTCCTTTTCACCATAAGTTATTGCGTTTTACTAGTTGTAGGGTTAATACAAAGTATTTTTCTTTCAACAAGTTACTAAGCAGGATTTTTTTCTTTCAAAGTAGAAAGTGCTATAATTTTTGAATAAGTTAAAGAATCCTTACTTTAGAAAGGAAGTTCTAATTATGGAGATTCAAAGTGTCTCTAACCCTCCAACAAGTCATTTTGTTAAGAGTTATCTTACAAATAATATAGATGTTGATAAATATTTTGACTACGATATTCATGATTCTGCTGTTTTTCAAAAGCGGCAAGTTGATTTACTTAGTAGGAGCTTCCCAAGAGTTGCCCTTACAGAACATTTGCTATCGTATAATAAACGTTTTCAATGTCATGAGAAGACTATAGATAATATTAATAGGTTAAAAGACCCTAATAGTGTTGTTGTTATCGGGGGACAACAGGCAGGAATTTTAACAGGACCACTTTATACTATACATAAACTTATTTCGATAATAAAGCTAGCTCAGCAGCAAGAAAAGCTGTTGCAAACCCCAGTTATACCTGTATTTTGGATAGCGGGGGAAGACCATGATTTTGCTGAAATTAATCATTTGTTTACTTCGCAAAAGTATCAGATAAAAAAGAAGTCAATTCCTCAGAGGGAAGTCTTTAAAAAGTCGGTCTCAGATATAGAGATTGACAAAGAGGCATGTTTCAATTGGATTGAAGAGGTGTTTCAGTCCTATAAAGAAACAAACTTTACGAATGATATTCTATTTAATTTAAAGAAAAAATTAGATGATCCAACAATTCTTACGTATGTAGACTTTTTTGCGGCAATCATTATTGAGCTATTTAAAGAGTATGGAATTGTATTGCTGGACTCTGGTTCGAAAGAGCTTCGCAAAATCGAGTCTGAATTTCTTTATAAGCTAGTAGTAGAAAGTAAAAATATTCGAGATGCTCTATTGTTTCAACATCATAATCTTCAAAACGATGGATTTAAAAGAGTTATTGAAACTTCAGAGTATTCAGCAAACCTATTTTTTCACTTTGATCATGAAAGAGTCTTATTAGAGTATTTTCCCGAAAGTAGGATTTTCAAAGACAAGAATAATGAATGTGAATTTACAATGGAAGAGTTAACCGATATTGCTCTTACTTCTCCAGAGAAGTTAAGTAATAACGTAGTAACCCGTCCGTTAATGCAAGAATTCTTATTTCCTACCTTAGCATTCATTTCTGGCCCGGGGGAAATTGCTTATTGGGCTGAACTTAAAAAGGTTTTTGGGTTATTTGATCTGAAAATGCCACCTGTTGTTCCGAGGTTTAATATTACAGTGTTAGAGCGAGACATTGAAGCTGACATGAGAGAACTAGGTATTTCTTTCAGTGAAGGGCTAAAAGGAACTGCTCAATTAAGAGAAAATTGGTTGAGAGAGAAGACGGAAAACCGGTTTGAAGAAGCTGTCGTAAAAACTCAGGGTGAAGTTGAATTATTACATAGTCAGTTAAGGTTGATGGCTCTAGATGTTGACCGAAGCCTAGAACCATTGCTCCATAAAAATGCAAAGTTAATTCAGTCGCAGTTTGAATTCTTAAAAGCTACGATAAATAAAAGAGTAGAAACTCAATATCAGACGGAGTTAAATAAATTTTTAAGGGTAGAACTATCTCTCTTTCCGAACAATTCTCCTCAAGAAAGGATCTGGAATCTGTTTTATTATATAAATAAATATGGATTTAGTTTTGTAAAAGATCTGATGGAATTGCCATATGAGTTTAATCATGATCATAAAATTATTAAAGTCTAACCCTTTTTCGTGAAAAAATTGTTGTTGTTCATTTTGGATAAAGACCGTTTTCTTTCCGCTCCAATCCACTTTGAATTCAACCGCATTTAAAACAATCTATTAAAAAAGAGCCAAATCTAACGAAAACTCTGCATTTTGCAGGGTTTTTTTTAATTTTCTAGAAATTTACTAAAGTATTGGTGGTGGAAAGTGGGGGATTGTGGTAAAATTGTGTTAGAAAGTGGGGCAGAGAGTATGTTCATGGGAGAATATCATCATAACATTGATAGCAAAGGTCGTATGATCATCCCTGCTAAGTTTAGGGACAACCTCGGTGAAACCTTTGTTTTAACAAGAGGACTTGATCAATGTTTATTTGGATACCCACTAAGTGAATGGAAACTGCTTGAGGATAAATTAAAAACACTCCCACTTACCAAGAAGGATGCCCGTGCATTTACACGATTTTTCTTTTCTGGAGCGACCGAATGTGAAATTGATAAACAAGGTAGAGTGAATATTGCTACTCCGTTGTTGTCATACGCTAAATTAGAAAAAGAATGTGTGGTAATTGGGGTTTCTAATCGAATAGAGATTTGGGAAAAAGCCAAATGGGAAGAGTATTTTGCGAATTCTGAAGAATCTTTCGCAGAAATTGCGGAAAATATGATTGATTTTGATATATAATAATGACTTGTAGTGAAAACTATTTGAAAACAAATTGTTAGGGTGTGCTATCATGTTTCAACATACAACAGTCCTTCTGAATGAAGCGGTTGATGGTTTGGCTATTAAAAAAGACGGAATATATGTAGATTGTACACTTGGTGGAGCAGGCCATAGTTCGTATATAGCTTCTCAGTTAACAGGTTCTGGCAAATTATATGCTTTTGACCAAGATGAAGTAGCAATTGAGAATGCAAAAGAAAAGCTTGCCGAATATGGAGATAAAGTAATCTTAATAAGAAGTAACTTTTTACATATTTCAGAGGAACTTGAAAAAAGAGGCATTACAGAAGTTGATGGTATTTTGTTTGACTTGGGTGTTTCATCCCCACAATTAGACACTCCAGAAAGAGGCTTTAGTTATCATCATGATGCACCTCTCGATATGAGGATGGATCAAGAAGCTAAACTCTCGGCTTATGATGTGGTAAATACATGGCCATACGAACAACTTGTAAGGATATTCTTTCAATATGGAGAAGAAAAATTCTCAAAACAGATTGCCAGAAAGATCGAAGCTGCAAGAGAAAAACAACCGATTAATACAACTGGTGAGCTTGTTGAACTAATTAAAGAAGGAATACCTGCACCTGCTAGAAGAACAGGTGGTCACCCAGCTAAACGAGTGTTTCAGGCAATTCGTATTGCTGTTAATGATGAATTGAAAGTGTTTGAGGAAGCTGTAATTGATTCGATTGGCATTTTGAGAAAAGGTGGACGAATCAGCGTTATTACTTTTCATTCCTTAGAAGATAGAATTTGCAAGGTTGCTTTCAAGAAAATGAGTGAAGGGCCACAACTTCCTCCGGGATTGCCAATCATTCCAGAAGAATATAAACCAAAACTAAAATTAATTACTAGAAAGCCGATATTACCTTCAGAGCAAGAACTTGAAGAAAACAAAAGAGCAAGATCTGCTAAACTAAGAATCGCTGAAAAATTATAGACGATCACATATATTACAAATGGGAGAAGGAGGATTTCAAGTGGGGAATTTAGCTTATAAAATAAATCAAACACATAAATATCAAGAGGAAATCAATCAGTCACCAAAGAAAAAGGTTGTAACTAAAAGAAAAGCTCGTTTTACTCTTGGTGAAAAATGCTTAGGTTTATTATTTGCTGGAGTAGTTATGTTTGGTGCAACGGAAATTATTTCAAACCAAATTACAATTTATACTACAAATATTGAAATCCAAAAAGTAGAGACTGCTATTGATGGTCAATTGAAGCAAAATAATGATTTATATGTTCAAGTAAAAGAGCTAAGTACATATGAGAGAATTTGGGGGAAAGCTCAGGAACTTGGTCTATTTTTAAACGAAGATAACGTTAAGGTTGTAGTGGATTAAGGCTATGAAGTGGCAGAAAAGTAAAAATATAAACAGAGGAGCTGCAATTATATCTATATTTTTTGCAATGCTCTTTTTTCTGTTAATTGGAAGATTTATTTATATTCAATCCACTGGAGTAGTTGACGGACAAGCTCTTGCAGCATTGGCGGAGGAAAAGTATACAAAACAAAGGACGATTGAAGCCAAGAGGGGAACGATATACGACAGAACTGGACAAGCTATTGCACAAGATACCCCAGCTTACACAGTAGTAGCCATTCTAGACGAAACGTTACCATCGCATGTAACTGATCCATATGATACAGCTCGAAAACTTTCACCACTTCTAAAGATAAGTGAAGAAGAAGTGGTGAAAATCCTTACAAAGGATAGAAAACAAGTAGAGTTTGGATCAAAAGGCCGTGATATTAGTCATAGCCTAAAGCTTGAAATCGAAGCATTAGAAATACCTGGAATTGCTTTCATTCGTGATTCGAAACGGTACTATCCGAATGGTACTTTTGCCTCCCACACAATAGGCTATGCCCAAAAGGTGGAAGACGAGGATACAAGTGAAAGTGTAACTGTTGGTATGCTGGGGTTAGAAAAAAGCTTGAATGATTATTTAGTTGAAACGGATGGTTACCTTAAGTTTCAATCAGATAATCGGGGATTTAAGCTCCCGGAGGCTGAAGAGCAAATTGTTCCACCTCAAAATGGAAATGATGTTTATTTAACCATTGATCAAAAAATACAAACCTTCCTAGAAGACTCCATGAATAAGGCGGTCCAACAGTATGAACCGAAAAAGATCATCGGGATAGTCGCACATGCTAAGACTGGCGAGATATTAGCAATGAGTACTAGGCCGAGTTTTGACCCAAATGTGAGGAATATTAGCAATTATTTAAACGATGCGATTTCTTATCGTTTTGAACCTGGTTCAACCATGAAAATCTTTACTCTAGCAGCAGCTATTGAGGAAGGTGTTTACAATGGTCAAGAAGCTTTTCAATCAGGGGAATACCATGTAGGAAGGTTTAGAATAAGGGACCATAATAAACGTGGTTGGGGTAAGATTTCTTATGATGAAGGAGTTCAACGCTCATCCAATGTTGCTTTTGCGAAACTAGCTTCTGAAAAACTTGGAACCGACACCTTATTGCAATACCTCAATCGCTTTGGATTTCATCAACCCACAGGAATCAATATTGATGGAGAAGTAAATAGTATTATCAATTTCACGTACGAGCTTGAAAAAATAACAACTGCTTTTGGACAAGGCTCTGCCATTACACCTATTCAGCAAGTTCAAGCAGCCACAGCAATAACAAATAATGGAGTCATGATGAAGCCGTATGTAATTGATAGAATTGTAGATTCAAGCACAAATAAAGTAATCAATGATTATAAACCTGTTGAGGTTGGTACGCCAATTTCGGAAAACACATCCAAAAAGGTTCTTGATATTCTTGAGACGGTTGTTACTTCTGAAAATGGAACCGGGCAGGTATATGCTATTGACGGATATAATGTGGCTGGTAAAACAGGTACTGCCCAAATACCTAATCCGACAGGAGAAACACCGTATCTAACTGGACATGGTAATAATATTTTCTCTTTTATCGGGATGGCACCAAAAGAAGATCCTAAATTAATCGTTTATATTGCCGTTGAGCAGCCTAAATTAAAAGAGTATGAAAAGGGTTCTGAGCCTGTTTCGATGATTTTTAACCCAGTTATGAAAAATAGCTTACAATACTTAAATATAGAGCCTATCAAAAAGAAGGAAACTCCTGGTCCAACAAGAAGTAAGCTAGGGATTGAAATTAAATCATACGTTGGGACAGAAGTAGAGCAGGTTATGACTGATTTGACAGCTAAAGGATTGAACGTTATTACTTTAGGTTCAGGGAAGGTTGTTAAGGCTCAGATTCCAGCGGATGGTGAAAATGTCATTCTGGGAGAACGTGTGGTAATACTAACAGAAGGAAATGTTGTCATGCCTGATGTCACTGGTTGGTCACTTAGGGATGTAATGAAAGTAGCTAATCTAGTAAAGTTACAGCCGAATGTTGTTGGCAGGGGCTATGTATTTCAACAAAACCTTGCACCAGGGACAAAATTAAAGGAGGAGGACTATCTTATTGTTCATCTTAAACCTCCTTATAGTCCAGAGGAAAGTTCAGATTTAGAGGATGGGGAAGAGGGACAGGGAGAGTCTCCACCTATTGATTAAAGTGGTGAGGAATGGGTTAATAAATCCATTCTTTTTTTTGTTCTAGCCTAAAAAGTACAAGCATATATTTGAACGAGCCTAGTTAAAGGAGGTTCTAATCTATGCGGGTCTCAAATGTAACAGTACGTAAAAGATTAGCGGTTGTATTATTAGTTGGAATTCTCATTTTTTTAATCATTGATGTAAGGTTAGGTTATGTTCAATTTATCTTAGGGAACAAACTAACCGGGCTTGCCGACGATTCTTGGAGTAGGGATATTCCTTTTGAGCCTGAAAGAGGAGAGATACTCGACCGAAACGGAGTACCACTTGCTACAAATATGAGTGCCCCGTCAGTTATGGTCGTGCCTAGGCAGGTCGAAGATCCGGTTGATACGGCTGAAAAACTAGCAGCAGCCCTTAATATGTCAAAGGAAAAGGCATATAAGCATGTAACAAAAAACGAAAGAATTGAACGAATTCATCCAGAAGGTAGAAAAATTTCACATGAGAAGGCTAAAGAAATTAGAGCCTTGGGTTTGAAGGGAGTCTATATTGCTGAAGATTCCAAACGTCATTATCCTTTTGGAAGCTATCTATCCCATGTGTTAGGATTTGCGGGTATTGATAACCAAGGGTTAACTGGCCTAGAGTTATATTATGATGAACAATTAAGTGGCACGGCAGGAAGTGTTAAGTATTATTCAGATGCTAAGGGTAAACGTATGCCAGACATTGCAGATGATTATACAGCACCGGTTGATGGGTCAAATCTAAAATTAACAATAGATACACGTGTTCAGACGATTATTGAAAGAGAATTAGATAATGCTGAAGCTACTTATAATCCAGATGGGATAATTGCAATTGCGATGAACCCGAACAATGGTGAAATTTTGGCGATGTCTAGTAGACCAGACTTTGATCCGGCTAATTTTAGAAACGTTCCATCTGAAATCTATAATCGTAACTTACCAGTTTGGAGTACGTATGAACCTGGATCTACGTTTAAAATTATTACACTTGCAGCTGCTTTAGAAGAGAAGAAAGTAGACTTAGAAAAAGATAACTTTCATGACCCTGGCTTTGTGAAAGTAGCCAATGCGAGATTACGTTGCTGGAAAAAAGGTGGTCATGGTAGCCAGACCTTTTTAGAAGTTGTCCAAAATTCTTGTAACCCGGGGTTTGTTGAATTAGGAGAACGTCTTGGTAAAGAAAAGTTATTTGGATACATTCGCAATTTTGGATTTGGGCAAAAGACTGGTATTGACCTTCAGGGTGAAGGTAAAGGGATTATGTTTAAAATGGACCGAGTAGGCCCAGTTGAGCAAGCAACAACAGCCTTTGGTCAAGGTGTTTCCGTTACGCCAATTCAACAAGTTGCCGCCGTTGCCGCTGCAGTTAATGGTGGTACCCTTTATACACCTTATATTGCAAAGGAATGGGTTGACCCAATCAGTGGGGATGTTATAAGTCGAAATACACCAAAGGCTAAAGGAAGAGTTATCTCAGAAGAAACGTCTAAGATAGTACGACATGCCCTTGAAAGCGTTGTTGCACAAGGAACAGGGAAAGGCGCATTTGTTGAGGGTTATCGAGTTGGAGGTAAGACAGGAACAGCACAGAAATCTAAGCCTGGTGGAGGATACCTACAAAACAATCACATCGTATCATTTATTGGTTTCGCGCCTGCTGATGATCCACAAATTGTAGTTTATTTAGCGGTAGATAATCCGAAGAATACACTTCAATTTGGAGGAGTAGTAGCCGCACCTATTGTTGGGAACATCATGGAAGATAGTTTAAGAGCTTTAAATGTAGAGCCTCGTAAAAATCAAATTGAAAAAGAATATACAAATTGGCTTGATCCAAAGCCTGTTGTGGTACCTAATGTGGTTGGATTAACTAAAAGAGAAATCCAGCAACAATTGTTAAATCTTAAGCTTGATATAAGTGGAGAAGGAGACGTAATAGTTGAGCAGGCTCCTGAACCGGGTGTTAAGGTGAAAGAAGGAACTACAATAAGAGTTTATTTAGGGGAAAAATGACAAAAATAATAGCCTGGAGGATTCTTCCTTAAGGCTTCTTTTTCTATCACGAACAAATCACAAAAGTATTCATAAATAGTAAAGGGAATTTACAATGATACTGTTCATCATTTAAAATAACTAGGGGGAACAAATGCAAAGTAGTCATTTTACCCCTAGACAAAACTTTTATAAATATCGTAATATGAAAACTTAAGTCTGAAGAACTTCGTGATAAATATGAGAGGAAATGGTTTTATGGATTTAAACACGTTAATTACAAATTTACATACACATTCAATTGATGGGATAAACAATAACCCTTCTATTACTTCAATAGAAATGGATTCACGCCAAGTCACCAGCGGTTCCCTGTTTATATGTATCAAAGGGGATCAGTTTGATGGGCATGATTTTGCGAAACAGGCAGTTGAAAAGGGTGCTGTCGCAATCTTATCACAAGTGGAGCTAAATCTTCCCGTACCAGTAGTTAGAGTCAGAGATACAAGAAGAGCTATGGCTATATTAGCTGATACATTTTATGATCAGCCAACTCAAAAACTTCATTTAATAGGTGTTACTGGAACAAATGGTAAAACGTCAACTACACATATTATTGAAAAGGTTATGAGAGACCAAGGGCTGCGTACTGGTATGATTGGTACGATGTACATGAAAATTGGGGAAAAAGTATATGAGACCAAAAATACAACTCCTGAATCATTAACATTACAAAAAACGTTTGCAACCATGGTTACTGAGAAGGTTGACACAGCTGTAATGGAGGTGTCTTCACATGCACTAGATATTGGACGAGTTCATGGTTGTGATTTTAATATTGCTGTTTTTACGAACTTAACACAAGATCACTTGGATTTTCATAAATCAATGGATGACTATCGAAGAGCAAAGGGATTGTTATTTTCGGGACTAGGAAATTCCTTTAACATACATAATCCCAAGTTTGCTATCTTAAATAGTGACGACATATCTTCACAGGAGTACCAAAAAAGCACTGCAGCAACTGTTATTACATATGGCATTGACAACAATAGCGACATTATGGCAAAAGATATTTCAATGACTTCGTCTGGTACTATCTTCACATTGGTTACACCATTTGGGTCGAAAACAGTGAATACTAAATTAGTAGGTAAGTTTAGCATTTATAATATTTTAGCTTCAGTTGCGACATGTCTATATTCCGGTATTCCGATAGAAACGATTATCAAATCAATTGAAGGCTTAGAGGGGATTCCTGGTCGCTTTGAATTGGTCCACGAAGGCCAAGGATTTACAGTCATTGTTGACTATGCACATACGCCAGATAGCCTTGAAAATGTCCTTACAACTGTAAAACAGTTTGCAAAAGGAAAAGTAACAGTAGTGGTAGGGTGTGGGGGAGACCGTGATAGGACAAAACGACCGTTAATGGCTTCCATTGCGACTAAATATGCTGACTGTTCTATTTTCACATCAGATAACCCTAGGTCTGAGGATCCACAACAAATCCTAATTGAAATGGAAGTTGGGGCAGAGGGGAACTATAAAACAATTATAGACCGAGAAGAAGCAATCAAATTTGCTGTAAACCAAGCTCAAAATAATGATGTAATTGTAATCGCTGGAAAAGGTCATGAAACCTATCAAATTATTGGAGCTAACACGCTTGATTTTGATGATCGACTCGTTGCTGCAAAGGCTATAAAGGAGCGTAGAAACTAATGTTACTTTACAAACATGTAAAAGAATTATTTCCCTTAACAAAGGGAATACAAGAGGATACGCTTCCCTTTCTAACAGTCTATATAAATTCTGAGGAAACTGTTTCTAAAGGTCTTTACATTCCAATTGTTGATTCAACTGACAAAAAGTATAGCGATTACTTACTAGATGCTATAAATGGTGGTGCGATAGCGGCTATCTGGCCAAATGGTCAACCAGTACCGAAATTTGTACCAAATCATTTTCCAACTTTTATGGTAGATGATACATTAGAGGCTCTTGAAAAACTAGTAGATTTATACGAAGACAATATGCCTACGTTGAAAACAGAATTTAGACTATCTAAAACAGATAATCATAATGAAGAAAATTTCACATATGATAGTCCTGTAACCCGTAGATTGATAAAATTATCGGATAAAATTGAAGATTTAAAGGGCAAAACTCAGGAAGGAGGGAGTAATCATGCTTGAACAAGTCATCTTGTTTACAATTATAATGGGGTTTCTAATTTGTGTCCTACTATCCCCACTTTTTATTCCCTTCTTACGTAGATTAAAATTTGGACAAAGCATAAGAGAGGAAGGGCCTAAGTCACATCAAAAAAAATCAGGGACCCCAACAATGGGTGGTATCGTGATATTATTATCCATTGTTATAACAACACTTGTTATGACGGGTAAATTTTCCGAACCTACAGTAACCACTTTCTTATTGCTATTTGTAACACTTGGTTATGGTCTTCTTGGATTTCTTGATGATTTTATAAAAGTTGTAATGAAAAGAAACTTAGGACTTACTTCAAAACAAAAGCTCGCTGGTCAAATAATCATTGCTATTATATTTTATTTTATAGCTAAT
Source organism: Cytobacillus suaedae (assembly GCA_014960805.1). Classification (GTDB taxonomy): domain Bacteria; phylum Bacillota; class Bacilli; order Bacillales; family Bacillaceae_L; genus Bacillus_BV; species Bacillus_BV suaedae. The sequence continues at coordinate 1,947,388 of CP063163.1, forward strand.
AAGAATGGTTTTTCTACAGTGGTTGAAATACCTGGTTTAGATATTGGTTTTGACTTAGGTTGGACGTATGTATTTTTTATTATTTTTTGGCTTGTTGGTTTTTCAAATGCTGTTAATTTGACAGATGGATTAGATGGATTGGTATCAGGTACAGCAGCCATCGCCTTTGGTGCCTTCGCTGTATTAGCTTGGAATCAATCAGAGTTTGAAATTGCCATTTTTTCAGTAGCTATAGTAGGGGCAGTGCTTGGGTTCTTAGTATTTAATGCACACCCTGCAAAGGTATTTATGGGAGATACAGGATCTCTTGCATTAGGTGGAGCGATTGCAACCATTGCGATCCTAACAAAACTAGAGATATTACTAATCATTGTTGGTGGAGTTTTTGTACTTGAGACACTCTCTGTCATTCTACAGGTTATCTCCTTTAAAACCACAGGGAAGAGAATCTTTAAAATGAGTCCGTTGCACCATCATTATGAGCTTGTAGGATGGTCTGAGTGGCGTGTAGTAGTCACGTTTTGGACAGTTGGTTTATTATTTGCAATGCTAGCAATCTATATAGAGGTGTGGATTTAATTGAAAAAAACAGATAAATATCTTCAGAAGAATGTACTAGTTCTAGGATTGGCTAAAAGTGGGTCCGCGGCTGCAACTTTACTTCATGAGTTGGGTGCAAATGTTACAGTTAATGATCAAAAGCCGATCGAAGAGAACGAAGCTGCAAAAGCATTGCAACAAATCGGTATAAAAGTCGTATGTGGAGGTCATCCAATTGAAATTTTGGATGATCATTTTGACGTTATTGTTAAAAATCCTGGAATCCCCTATACGAACCCACTTTTAGTTAGAGCCATCGAGCGGGAAATTCCGATCATTACAGAAATTGAACTCGCTTATCAAATCAGTGAGGCAGACTTTATAGGTATTACAGGATCGAATGGCAAAACAACTACTACAACTTTACTTTATGAATTCCTAGAAAAGGGTAATCAAAAGCCTCTTATAGCAGGAAATATAGGGACAGTAGCTTGTGAAGTTGCAAAAAAAGCAACAAAAGACAATGTCATTGTTACCGAATTGTCTTCATTTCAATTAATGGGAATCGAGAACTTTAGACCCAAAGTAGGGATCCTCTTAAATATATTTGACGCCCATCTTGATTATCATGGAACGAAAGAAAACTATGTGAATGCAAAAGGTCAATTACTTGTTAATCAAGAAGAGACTGACTATAGCGTCATTAATGCTGATGACTTAGAAGTAATGGGTTTAGGTGAAAATAGTAAGGCTAAAAGGGTTCTGTTTTCTACAAAACGTATTCTCGAAGAAGGGACCTACGTAAAAGACAGCTATATTTATTACAATCAAGAACCTGTGATTCGCATTGATGATATTGCACTACCCGGAACACATAACCTTGAAAATATAATGGCTGCCATATCAGCTGCTAAATTAATTGGAGTATCAAATGATGCTATCAGGCAAGTCTTAACGGTTTTCACAGGTGTAAAACACCGCTTGCAATTCGTTGATACAATCAATGGTCGTAAATTTTTTAATGACTCAAAGGCCACGAATATTTTAGCAACACAAAAAGCAATAACTGCTTTTAATCAATCTATAATTTTATTAGCTGGTGGGCTAGACCGCGGAAATGAATTTGATGATTTAATACCAGAGTTAAAGTCTGTTAAATCATTAATTGTGTTTGGTCAAACTGCTCCTAAACTTGAAAGAGCAGGTAGATTAGCTGGAATAGATTCAATAAAATATGTCGATAATGTGGAACATGCGGTAAAAGTGGCATATGATCATTCAAACGAAGGAGATGTAATTTTACTGTCTCCGGCGTGCGCAAGTTGGGATCAATATAAAACTTTTGAAGAAAGAGGAGACATTTTTATTCATGCCGTGCATAAGCTTAAATGAGGGCTCGTCTAAGAGTAAAAATGCTGTGGTTTAAATATAGATAACTTCTATTTTTTCACCGTAATGCAAGCCCTTAATCTAAGATCTTGGGGTGTTTACGTTGTCGACCAAAAAATCCACGCCTGACATAGTATTAATAGTTATAACATTATCCCTACTAGCTGTTGGTTTAATCATGGTTTATAGTGCTAGTGCAATTTGGGCGACCTATAAATTTGATGATTCCTTCTTTTTTGCAAAAAGGCAATTGTTGTTTGCTGGTGTAGGTGTTGTAGCGATGTTTTTTATTATGAATATAGATTATTGGACATGGAGAACGTGGGCTAAGGTAATCGTTATTATTTGTTTTGTACTATTAGTAGCCGTATTGATTCCGGGAATTGGAATGGAAAGAAATGGTTCACGAAGCTGGATTGGCGTAGGAGCATTTTCCGTTCAACCGTCAGAATTTATGAAGTTAGCTATGATTGCTTTTTTAGCCAAGTATTTATCGGAAAATCAAAAGAAGATTACTTCGTTTAAGCAAGGATTAGTGCCGTCCCTTTCACTTGTATTTTTAGCTTTTGGAATGATTATGCTTCAACCGGATTTAGGGACTGGCACTGTTATGGTAGGTACCTGTATTGTTATGATTTACGTGGCAGGGGCAAGAATTAGTCATTTTGTCGGCTTAGGTTTATTGGGGGTTGCGGGATTTGTAGCACTTATCCTTTCTGCTCCATACAGAATTAAACGTATTACATCCTTTTTAAACCCTTGGGAAGATCCTTTAGGAAGTGGCTTTCAGATAATCCAGTCCCTTTATGCAATTGGACCAGGTGGATTATTTGGCTTAGGACTAGGACAAAGTAGGCAAAAGTTCTTTTACTTACCTGAACCACAAACAGATTTTATCTTTGCGATTCTTGCTGAAGAACTTGGTTTTATCGGTGGTTCCTTTGTCATCCTTCTATTCAGTCTTCTATTATGGAGAGGGGTTCGAATCGCATTAGGTGCACCTGACTTATATGGAAGCTTTTTAGGGATTGGTATTATTGGAATGATAGCCATCCAAGTTATCATTAATATCGGAGTAGTAACAGGGTTAATGCCTGTAACAGGTATAACATTACCTTTCTTAAGTTATGGTGGCTCTTCTTTAACACTAATGCTCATGGCTGTCGGTGTATTACTTAATATAAGCCGATACGCAAGGTATTAATTAAAATGCTTTTATAGACAACTTGACCGATGTTATAATAGATATACTAGTGTAAACCCTGTTCTTTATAACAGGGTTTATCTATTTTTACAAATGTTATATTGCGGCTTATCGCTTATAAGTTTGCACCTAGGAGGTAAATTACATCAATGAGAATAGCAATTAGTGGTGGAGGAACTGGCGGACATATTTATCCAGCCTTAGCACTCATCAATGAAATTAAAAAAATGGATTCTACAGTAGAATTTTTATATATTGGAACTGAAATTGGCCTAGAAAATAAGATTGTTAGACGAGAGAATATCCCTTTTAAATCCATTGACATTTCTGGCTTTAAACGTAAACTATCATTAGATAATATTAAAACAATTATTAGATTTGTTAAGGGTGTAAGAGACAGTAAAAAGTACTTAAACGAATTTAAACCAGATGTTGTAATAGGAACTGGTGGTTACGTATGTGGACCAGTTGTATATGCAGCTGCAAAATTACATATCCCAACAATTATACATGAACAAAACAGTGTACCTGGTCTAACCAATAAGTTTCTTTCGCGTTATGTAGATACAGTAGCCATTTGCTTTGAGGAAGCTAGGAGTTATTTTCGTGGTCCGAAGGTTGTTCTTACCGGTAATCCAAGAGCATCTGAGGTTGTTGGAAGAGATGGATTCAAAGGTAAAGAATCTGTTGGCTTAAGTCATGATAAACGCTCCGTATTAATTGTAGGTGGAAGCAGAGGGGCCAAACCAATTAATGACGCCTTTTTAGAGGTATTGGCGGATATTGGTAAGAAGGATTATCAGGTTGTATATGTAACAGGTGAAATACACTATGATAAAGTGTTGCAGCGTGTAAAGGAAGTTGGAAGCCCTAATAATGTTGTAATTAAGCCATTTATCCATAATATGCCAGAGGTTTTAGCTGGTGTGGATTTAATCGTTGCTAGAGCAGGTGCTACTACTTTAGCAGAAATAACAGCATTAGGTCTCCCAAGCATACTTATTCCTAGCCCATATGTTACCAACAACCATCAGGAAAAAAATGCAAGAGCACTAAGTGATAATGGTGCAGCTATCCTAAGGTTAGAGGCAGAAATGAATGGGTCTAAATTATTATCTGATATAGATTCTGTCCTTTTAGATCATCAAAAATTGGAAAGAATGAAGATAGCGTCTGAAGATTTGGGTATTAGAGATGCAGCTCAAAGACTCTATACTGAAACTAAGCAGCTTATAAAAAAGTAGTTGAGTACCTTTAGGTTAACATCATGCATAAACTAATAAAAAAACTTTTTTACTAATACTTTGCTTAACGATTAAAACATAACAGCATTTAGTAATAAAGTCTTTACTAAAGGGGGAGACCTATCGTGGAAGCGATCGTTCAAGAATTAATAAGTGCAAATGTCGGAAAAGTGTTGAGAGATGAACCATTAGCTAATCATACAACAATGAAAATCGGTGGCCCGGCAGATATTTTCATAGAACCACGGGATATTCAAGGTGTTAAAAACACAATTGAAATTATCAAAAGGCACAATATAGAATGGATAGCTATTGGGAGAGGTTCAAATTTATTAGTTTCTGACAAGGGTATTGAAGGAGCAGTAATTAAATTGGGAGATGGACTTGACCATCTGTCTGTTGAAGGCGAAGTGATTACTGTTGGTGCTGGCTTTTCGGTTGTTAGATTATCAACTATGATTAGCAAAAAAGGATTATCAGGCTTAGAGTTTGCTAGTGGTATCCCTGGCTCTGTTGGAGGAGCGGTCTATATGAATGCTGGGGCACACGGTTCTGATATCTCTAAAATCCTGGTGAAAGCACATATCTTATTTGCGGATGGTACGATGGAGTGGTTAACAAATGAAGAACTCAAATTTTCATACCGTACATCTATCTTACAGAAGGAACGACCAGGTATTTGTATCGAAGCCGTTTTTAAATTGGAAAATGGTGACCGTGAAGCAATTGTTAATCAAATGAAGAAGAATAAGGATTACCGAAAGGAAACGCAACCTTGGAATTTCCCATGTGCAGGTAGTATATTTCGAAATCCATTGCCAAACTTCGCAGGGAAATTAATAGAGGATTCAGGTCTTAAGGGACATAGTATCGGCGGAGCGCAAATTTCGGATATGCATGCGAATTTCATTGTAAACACAGGTAATGCGAAAGCACAAGATGTTTTGGATTTAATACAGTATGTGAAGGAAACGATTAAGGAAAAACATGATGTGAAAATGGAGACAGAAGTTGAAATTATAGGGAGAAAATAAATATTATGATGTCCTAATTAATTACATTTATGATATAATATTCATTATTGAGTTTTTTTAGTAAAACGGCATTTTAGGTGCCGTTTGTTTCACTTTTTCTATGTTTTCTCTATTCGAATATTGTAATTTAGTGTGGGGTGAAGTTAATTGTCCAAAGGGAAAGTTGTAACAATCGAAGACCGGATCCCAAAACTTAAACAGAAGAGAAAACAAAAAGCAAATAAAAGACTCATATGGTACATTTCTTTCTTTTTTCTGCTCGTTATGTGTGTTGTTTACATTCAATCTCCTTTAAGTAAAGTCTCTAAAATCTCGGTATCCGGATATTATAATGTTTCAGAAACTGAGATTATTAAGTTAAGTGAGCTTTCCAAAAAGACAAGCTTTTGGAGAATTAACATAGAGAAGACTAGTAAACAAATTGAAACACATCCAGAGATTAAATCGGTAAGTGTCGAGAAAAAGCTACCAAATAAAGTCCTTATAAAAGTGAGTGAATATAAAAGGGTTGCCTATATTTCAAGTGAGGAACAATATTATCCTATATTAGAAAATGGACAAGTCCTTCAATCCTTAAGTGAAGCAACAATTCCTGCTGATGCACCCATTTTAATTAATTGGTTAAACAATGATGATATTCAGGATATGGCGAAGGAACTAACCAAGCTTAACCCAAGTATTGCAAATTCTATATCTGAAATTCACCATACACCTGAGTCATCTGACCCTTTACATATAACATTGTTTATGAATGATGGCTATGAAGTGAGTGCAACTGTTCGAAACTTTGCTGATAAAATGTCTGCCTATCCGGCGATCATAAGTGAGCTTGACCCTAGTTTAAAAGGGGTTATACATCTTGAGGTAGTTTCTTATTTTAAAGCTTATGAACGAGAGGAAGAAGAAGAGAATGAAAGTGAGAGGTAAACATGTCATTCTTTCGTTTGTATGTCTAGTGTTAGGGTTTATGATTTCTTTTTCTTATCAGTTTACTAAGCAAGAGGCTGCAAACGGAAATGGTAAACCAACTGAACGGCAATGGACTAAGGAATATGAATATCGAAATAATTTGATCGAACAAGAGGAAAAAAATCGTGAGCTTCAAAAGGAATTAGTAGAAAAGCAAGAAAAAGTTCGTGAAATAGAGGAAGAACTTGCAAAGGGTGAACAAGAAAAGATTTATTTCAATTTAGTTGAAGATGTCGAGAAGCTTCGTATGTATGTTGGAGATGTCAAGGTTAAGGGCCAAGGCATACAAGTTACCTTATCAGATGCTTCATATGTACCAACTGGTGAGGACGTAAATAACTATATTGTTCATGAGAGTCATCTATTTAAAGTAATAAATGAATTATATATATCCGGTGCCCAAGCTGTGTCTATTAATGGTAAAAGGCTTTCACATGACTCCTACATTTACTGTAATGGACCAGTTGTAACAGTCGATGGTAACCCTTACCCTGCTCCATTTGTCATTGCCGGGATTGGGAACCCTGATGTTTTAATTCCTGCCTTAAATATTAATGGTGGTGTAATTGATCAATTACTTCAGGATAACATTGTAATTAAGGTAGAAAAAAAATCTGAGATTGTTATGGACCCATTATTACAAACGAATGAATAATTAGTAAATCAGTCGAGAATAGAGATATTATTTTTAGAAGTTGGTGGGAATGTTGGACAAAAAATCGAGTATTAGTTTTACTATTGTTACAGTCGTAGTCGGTGTCATGTTAGCCGTCCAATTCCAAACCATTAAAGAACCGGTTGTAAGAGATACACGTGATACCTGGGAACTTCGTGAGGATTTAAAAAGGCAACAAGAACTTCATTCAGACCTTTTATCTGAAATATATAAATATGAAGAGAAAATTGTGAAGTACGATACAGAAAAAGATGATAGTAAAGAAACAATCTTGAGGGAGACGTTAGAGGAATTACGGGAAAAGGCTGGACTAACTGAAGTTACTGGACAAGGTATCATTTTAACGGTTGAACCTTCCTTTAACGCCGTTGGTGAGCCTGTGAGTTACGTTTCTCCTGAACTTTTAAGGCGATTAATAAATGAATTAAACTCCTATGATGCTGAGGAAATTTCAATAGACGGCCATAGGATTATTAATACAACTGTCATTCGTGAAATACAGCAGTATACTAAAATTGATACGTATCCTATCCGTTCTCTTCCAATCGAAATAAGAGTTATCACCGATGATGCAGAGAAACTATCTAATCGAATGAAAGTCTCAAACTCAATTCAAGATTTCTTCTCAGATAACCTTATTTTATCAGTCTCAGACGCAATAAAGGAAGTGACGGTTCCGGCTTACGATGATGCGGTTCGTATTAAACATTTAGAACCAGTTACAAGTGGAAAAGGTGGAAGTTAAACATGTGGCTCCCTATTATAGGATTACTAATAGGTATATTACTAGGATTATCATCAGAATTTAAAGTGCCAGATGAATATTCCAACTATTTATCGATTGCTGTACTTGCTGCACTTGATACTCTCTTTGGAGGAATTCGTGCTCATTTGCAAAATATTTATGATCAAGCTGTTTTTGTTTCTGGTTTTTTCTTTAATATTCTGTTAGCTGCAAGTTTAGCTTTTCTAGGTGTTCATCTTGGTGTAGACTTGTATTTAGTAGCGGTTTTTGCATTTGGAGTTAGATTATTTCAAAATATCGCTGTAATCAGAAGGATATTAATTGCTAAGTGGAGTCTTTCAAGAGATAAAATTGAAAAAAATTGAATTTTTTAAAAGGGAAAATACTGTATTTGTTGAATATTTGTTTTATGTAACTATTTTATAATAGAAAAATAGCTGTTATTCTTCAAATATGCTCAAAAAGAGAGATGCTTTAATTGTAAAAGGAGGTGCCAAAGAATGAACAGCAATGAAATTTACGTAAGTCTTGACATCGGTACATCCAGTGTTAAAGTAATCATTGGTGAAATGAGCCATGATTCCTTAAACATAATTGGTGTAGGAAATGTGAAATCTGAAGGACTTAAAAAAGGTTCAATTGTGGATATAGATGAAACCGTTCATTCAATTAAAAAGGCTGTTGAACAAGCTGAAAGAATGGTTGGTATGCCAATAAAACAAGTTGTTGTTAGTGTGCCCGCAAATAACGTACAATTGAAAGAGTGTCATGGTGTTATAGCCGTTTCAAGTGAAAGCCGCGAAAATCGTGAAATAAGTAATGAGGATGTAATGAGGGTTATCGAGGCAGCTCAATTTGTTTCGATTCCACCAGAACGTGAAATCATTGATGTTATACCTAAACAGTTTATTGTTGACGGATATGATGAAATTAGTGATCCTCGTGGGATGCTTGGTGTTCGTCTTGAAATGCAAGGGACGATTATCACCACTTCAAGAACGATATTACATAATTTATTGCGCTGTGTTGAACGAGCAGGACTTACAATTGCAGCCATTTGCCTACAGCCCCTAGCAGCAGGTTCTATTACTCTCTCAGAAGATGAAAAGAATCTAGGTGTGGCTTTAATAGACATTGGTGGTGGATCAACCACAGTTTCTATCTTTAGAGATGGTTTCTTACAATCTTCTAGTGTTATTCCAGTTGGTGGAGATCATATCACAAAAGATATCTCAATTGGTTTACGTACATCTACTGAAGATGCTGAAAAAATAAAGATTAAACATGGACATGCCTTCTATGATGATGCATCTGAAGAAGAAGTATTTAGTGTACCGATTATTGGTAGTGACCAGCATCAGCAGTTTAATCAATTAGAAATATCAGATATAATTGAAGCAAGATTAGAAGAAATTTTAGACCTTGTTATCAATGAATTAAGGAAATTAAATGTTAGAGATCTTCCAGGCGGATTTGTTCTAACCGGTGGAGTTGTTAATCAACCAGGGGTTTTAGAACTAGCCCAAGTAGTACTGCAGAGTAATGTACGAATTGCAAAGCCAGATTACATTGGAGTTCGCGAGCCACAATTCTCAACTGGTGTAGGCCTCATTCAATTTGCCTACGAGCATTCAAAAATTCAAGGTAAGCGAATTGGTTCTATGATTTCACAAGAATCAGAAAAGAGAAACACAAAACAACAACCAGTAAAAAACAAGCCAAACACAAACAATGATCAAAATATTGGAAAAAAAGTTAAAAGATTTTTCGGTTACTTCTTCGAGTAGAAGTATCGAAAAGCTCTTTCGATGAATTAGGAGGATCTTAGATGTTGGAGTTAGATACAAATCTTGACCAATTAGCAACGATTAAAGTTATTGGTGTCGGTGGCGGTGGTAATAATGCTGTAAACCGAATGATTGAACATGGTGTACAAGGTGTAGACTTTATTGCTGTTAACACAGATGCACAAGCATTAAATTTATCAAAAGCTGATATCAAAATGCAAATTGGTGGTAAGCTTACTCGTGGTTTAGGTGCTGGGGCAAATCCTGAGGTTGGTAAGAAGGCTGCAGAAGAGAGTAGAGAACAAATCGAAGAAGTATTAAAAGGTGCAGACATGGTTTTCGTTACAGCTGGTATGGGTGGCGGAACTGGTACTGGTGCAGCTCCGGTTATAGCTTCCATTGCACGTGACCTTGGTGCCTTAACTGTTGGTGTTGTTACTCGTCCTTTCACTTTTGAAGGTAGAAAAAGAGCAGGGCAAGCTGCAGGTGGGATTGCAGCAATGAAAGAGGGCGTAGATACCCTAATCGTTATCCCAAATGACCGCCTTTTAGAAATCGTTGATAAAAATACTCCGATGCTTGAAGCATTTAGAGAAGCTGATAATGTACTTCGTCAAGGTGTACAAGGTATCTCTGACCTTATCGCAGTACCAGGATTAATTAATCTAGACTTCGCTGATGTTAAAACAATAATGTCAAACAAAGGTTCAGCATTAATGGGTATTGGAATGTCAACAGGTGAAAATCGCGCAGCTGAAGCAGCTAAACGAGCTATTTCAAGTCCATTATTAGAAACTTCTATTGATGGTGCACAAGGTGTACTAATGAACATCACTGGTGGTACTAACTTGAGCTTGTATGAGGTTCAAGAGGCTGCAGACATAGTTGCCTCTGCATCAGATGAAGAAGTAAATATGATTTTCGGATCAGTTATCAATGAAAATTTAAAGGATGAAATTTTAGTTACAGTCATTGCAACTGGCTTTAATGATATTGATACTACTGCCTCTAAACCTGTAAGACCAGCCATTAACACTACAAAACAAGCTTCAACTACAACGAGAGAAACAAAACGAGATGATTCTTCAAACGAATATCAATCCCGTCCTACTAAAGAAAGCTCTCAGAATGACGAAGCTCTAGATATACCTGCATTCTTAAGAAATCGTAATCGTCGTAGATAATAATAGAAAGAGTCTTTCCAATCGGATGGACTCTTTTTCTTTTGGTCGAAATTCCGAATGGGGGAGGTTTTACAGATTGTCTATCTTTAAATGCTATTCTAAAAAAACATCTAGAATACACTGTTTTACAATATTCGTAAAAATCTATCAAAATTTCTCCTCTGTAATCGTCAGTAAGTGACAGACTTCAATAGAGAATGTACTATATACTATTAATTAATAGGTAGTTAATGAAAAAGGGCATTCTTGAAAGGAGAACGGGATTGAACATCTACCTTGATGTTATTTGGTTACTGAACTTTCTATTTGATGGGTTATTACTTTTATTAACGGCATTCATTCTAAAGCGTAAAATCTCGATCTGGAGAATGGCATTAGGGGCATTTATTGGGTCTTTAATTGTTATATTAATGGTATCTCCTTTGTCAATGTATGCATCACATCCAATTATAAAACTAATTTTTTCATTTTTAATAATTGGCACTGCCTTTGGATTTAAACGTTTCCGCTATTTTATCCAAAATCTATTAACCTTTTACTTTGCTACCTTTGTAGTTGGTGGTGGAATGATTGGTGTCCATAATTTCTTGGAATATGAAGTTAAAGTAATGGATGGCGTACTTATGACAAATTCAACAGGGTTAGGCAATCCTATTAGTTGGGCTTTCGTAGTGATAGGGTTTCCTGTGTTATGGTATTTTACCAGAAATCAGATTAGTGATTTTGAAATGAAAAAGATACACTTTGATCAGATTGCTGAAGTGGTCATATCTATAGACTCTCTTGACCTTCGAATTAAGGGTTTAATAGATAGTGGAAATCAGTTATATGACCCGATAACGAAAAGTCCTGTACTTATTGTTGACACGACTAAAACAGTGCATTTTTTTCCTGAATCAATTATTCGACAGTCAAAAAATATTGAATCTTTAGGTTCAGATCAAGACCAAGAAGCCCATAAATGGGAAAGCAGAATCCGAATAATACCGTATCGAGGTGTTGGTCAAGACCACCAATTTTTACTTGCTATTAAACCTGATAAAATTACGATTTTCCATAACGGTGAGCAAATTTCTGTTACGAAAGGTTTGATTGCACTAAATCATACCCCTCTATCATCCGATGGAGAGTATGAATGTATTGTTCATCCCAAAATGCTGCTCTCATCGTCTGTTCAACCGGCATCTTAGTGTTATCTATACTATCATACTCATCAAACTACAATTTAGAAGGAGGAACTTTACGTGGTCAAACTTAAACTTCGTTTAACCTATTTGTGGTATAAAATATTACTGAAATTTGGAATTAAAACTGATGAAATTTACTACATTGGTGGAAGTGAAGCCCTGCCACCACCACTTTCAAAGGACGAAGAAGAGCTGTTATTAAAAAAGCTTCCTACGGGAGATAAGGCTGCAAGGTCAATCTTAATTGAAAGAAATTTAAGATTGGTTGTATACATTGCAAGAAAATTTGAAAACACGGGCATTAATATAGAAGATTTAATAAGTATTGGAACCATAGGACTAATTAAAGCAGTAAATACCTTTAATCCTGAGAAGAAAATTAAATTAGCTACATATGCATCAAGGTGTATTGAAAACGAGATCCTCATGTACTTACGAAGAAATAATAAAATTCGGTCAGAAGTTTCCTTTGATGAGCCTCTGAATATCGACTGGGATGGTAATGAACTACTTTTATCAGATGTTTTAGGTACTGAGGAAGATATTATTACAAAAGATTTAGAAGCAAATGTTGATCGTAAGCTACTTGTTAAAGCTTTACATCAATTAAACGAGCGAGAAAAACAAATCATGGAGCTACGCTTTGGGTTAATTGGTGGAGAAGAAAAAACTCAAAAAGACGTAGCAGATATGCTTGGCATATCACAATCTTATATCTCCAGGCTAGAGAAGAGGATCATTAAAAGACTCCGAAAAGAATTCAATAAAATGGTGTAATAAAAAAATTTTTTAACCCGATTAAGTCGCTGAAATTACGCTACTAATCGGGTTTTTTCTTGCCTTTTCCTGTTAATTCGAGAAATAGCTTGTGCATATTTTTCCCTCCAAAGGAGATACTTAACTTTGTACAGCAACTCCTGTTAGGAGGGAAAGAATTGACTCGAAATAAAGTTGAAATTTGTGGAGTAGATACTTCAAAGCTACCAGTACTTAAGAATGAAGAAATGAGAGAACTATTTAGACAAATGCAAAGTGGTAATTTGTCTGCACGTGAGAAATTAGTGAATGGAAATCTACGATTGGTTCTCAGTGTTATTCAACGTTTTAATAACAGAGGAGAATTTGTAGATGACCTATTCCAAGTAGGATGCATTGGATTGATGAAGTCTATTGACAACTTTGATCTAGGCCAAAATGTCAAATTCTCTACATACGCAGTGCCTATGATCATTGGAGAAATTAGACGCTATCTAAGAGATAATAATCCAATTAGAGTATCAAGATCACTCAGAGATATTGCATACAAAGCCTTACAGGTGAGGGAGCGATTAATGAGTGAAACCTCAAGGGAACCAACTGCAGAAGAGATTTCGAAGGTGCTTGATGTGCCCCATGAGGAAATTGTGTTTGCATTGGATGCTATTCAAGACCCTGTATCATTATTTGAACCGATTTATAATGATGGGGGAGATCCGATTTTTGTAATGGATCAGTTAAGTGATGAACGAAACCGGGATACGAATTGGATTGAAGAAATAGCGTTAAAAGAAGGTATGAGACGTCTTAACGAGCGTGAGAAACTAATTTTAAGAAAACGTTTTTTCCAAGGAAAGACTCAAATGGAAGTTGCTGAAGAAATTGGGATTTCTCAAGCGCAAGTTTCACGCCTTGAAAAAGCTGCAATTAAACAAATGAATAAGAACATTCAAAACTAATGCATAGAACTGCTCTTTATAGGGGCAGTTCTTTTTATAGGTTATATATTTTGTTGTTACTAATAACATTGACCGTTCCTTTCCGCTGCAGGCACTTGCTTTCCGCGGGGAGGAAGTCGAGCCTCCTCAACGTTCCGTCTGCGGGGTCTCGACTTTTCCTCTATCTCCCGCAGGAGTCAAGTGCCTTCCGCTCCAATGCACTCTAGTTTTTTAAACATTGTTAATTAACAACATCTTAAGCGAAAAACACCACATTTACTTTTAGGGTTATTTTTAAGAGAGATAAAATTTTATACAATATTCTTCGTTGCAGAATCATATAGTACAGTAAAAGGATTTTTCGAGAGGGCGGGTACGGTATGATTCATATATCAGAGTTCCAGATGAAAGAAGTTGTAAATGTTGGTGATGGGAAGCGGTTAGGTAGTATAACAGATTTTGACATTAATTTAATGACTGGTAAAATTGAAGCAATCATAATATCTGGCCAAGGAAAAGTATTGGGATTTTTTGGAAAAGATGAAGATATTGTCATTCCGTGGAGGAATATTGTCAAAGTTGGAGCAGATGTCATTCTCGTAAGACAAATGAAAAATCTTGAGTAGGTTACATAAGTTTGACATTTTTCTTATGTTTTCGCACTCAATTATGTAAAACTATGATAAAATAAGCAAAAGAAGGTAAAAATTTAACGAAAAAAGGATTTAACTCATGACAAAAAATCTCTTTTCAAGACAAAGTGAAGGAATTTTACAATTGAAGAGCTGGGAAAACATAGACCCCTCTGTAGTAGCAGGTTTTACTACAAAGATAGGGGGATTTAGTGATGTTCCTTTTCAGTCCTTTAATATGGGTCTTCATGTAGGAGATGATTCTAAACTTGTGGGAAAAAACCGAGGAAAATTAGCTAATACCATTGGCTTCCCTACCTCAGATTGGGTATGCTCAGAACAAGTCCATGATGCTGAAATTATGAAAGTGACTAGGAATCATGCTGGCAAAGGTGTACATATATACGAGCAGGGCATAAAGGGAACAGATGGCCTTTACACAAGTGAAAAAAACCTTCTACTAACGTTATGTTTTGCTGATTGTGTTCCATTATACTTTTCTGCACCTAAATATAATCTAATCGGTGCAGCTCATGCAGGGTGGAAAGGAACAGTCAATGATATAGGGGGCAAGATGATTAGAATCTGGAATACCGAAGAAGAAGTTACTCCAGAGGATATTCATGTCGTGATTGGGCCTGCTATTGGTTCATGCTGTTATATCGTAGACAACTATGTAATTGAAAAAGTAAATGAAGTCCTTACCTATGATGAATACATACCTTATAAACTTGTTAGTGAAGGACAATATTCTCTGGATTTAAAAATACTAAATCAACTTCTCTTAATTCAATCTGGTGTGCCTAAAGAAAATATTCATGTTTCCTCTTACTGTACGAGTTGTGAAAAAGAATTGTTTTTTTCACATCGACGTGATAAAGGTCAGTCAGGAAGAATGGCGAGCTTTATTGGACGTAAGGAGGATATCGGACTATGAATGTAAAGGGAAATTTAATAGAGATAGAAGCTAGTATTGACCAAGCCTGTAAGCAAGTTGGGCGGGATCGTAGCAACGTTAAAATTATTGCCGTTACAAAATATGTTAGTGTAGAACGTACTATTGAAGCAGTTGATGCAGGAATTATGCATTTAGGTGAAAGCCGGGATGATGGATTATTAAAAAAGTGGGATGAACTAAATCATAAAGTATCTTGGCACTTTATAGGCTCGCTTCAAACTAAAAAAGTTAAAAAGATTATTGATAAAGTCGACTATATACACTCACTAGATCGATTGTCATTAGCAGAAGAAATCCATAAGAGAGCCTCAAGACAGATAAATTGCTTTGTTCAAGTAAATGTTTCTGGTGAGGAATCAAAGCATGGAATTCATCCAAACGAAGTAATTGACTTCATACATAAATTGAAGGATTTTCCGAACATAAGAGTTGTGGGGTTAATGACGATGGCTCCATATACTGAAGACCAACAGATTATCAGAGAATGCTTCAGGACCCTTAGACTTCTAAGTCTTAATGTACAAGCTTTGAAGCTTCCATTTGCACCATGTCTTGAACTTTCTATGGGTATGTCAAATGACTTTGAAATTGCTGTAAAGGAAGGTGCGACCTTTCTTAGAATAGGAACTTCTTTAGTTGGAAAGGAATTTTGAGGAGGTAAGATAGATGAGTATTAAAAATAAATTTAAAAGCTTTTTTGCATTAGAAGATGAATATGACTACAATGAAGAGGAATATTTTGAAGAAGAGGAACTTGAACCTGTAAAAACCACTAGATCTTCAGCTAAACAAAATGTTGTAAGCTTACAAAGTGTACAAAAATCTTCTAAGGTTGTTTTGTTTGAACCTCGAGTTTATGCTGAAGCACAAGAAATTGCTGACCATTTAAAAAACAGACGTGCAGTTGTAGTTAATTTACAGCGAATTCAGCATGACCAAGCAAAACGTATTGTTGATTTCCTAAGTGGAACTGTTTATGCAATAGGTGGAGATATTCAGCGTATTGGGACAAATATCTTCCTATGTACACCTGAAAATGTTGATGTATCTGGTAATATTTCAGACGTTGTTACAGAGGATGAGTTATCTGAGAAGAGGTGGTAGATTAGATGGATTTACTTCAAGGTATTTTACAAACAGCTATTCAATTTTACTCCTATGCATTAATTGCATACATCTTAATGTCTTGGTTTCCAAATGCTAGAGAGTCAAAAATTGGCCAATTTCTTACAAAAATATGTGAACCATACTTAGAACCTTTCAGAAAAATAATCCCGCCATTAGGTATGATTGATATTTCACCCATTGTAGCAATATTTGTGTTAAATTTTGCTTCAATTGGATTAAATACTTTATTTGGAATGTTTTAACATATAGTTCAACTTGTGAAGCTCGGCAATAGCCGAGTTTCTTTAGATAGTTTAACCTAATTAATTATATGGAGAAGTCATTAACATGAGTATTTATCAACATTTTCGAAAAGAAGAGCATGTCTTCATTGATCAAGTATTGTCATGGAAGGAAGCAGTACTTACACAGTATGCTGCTAAAATAACAGACTTCTTAGATCCTAGAGAACAGGAAATAGTTAGAGCTGTTATTGGAAATGATTCGGAGGTTCAGGTTGATTTCTATGGTGGGCATGATTCTACCGAAAGAAACCGTGCACTACTGTATCCTGAATATTTCAAACCTTCCGTTGATGATTATCAGCTATCTGTTTTTCAAATCGAATATCCTTCCAAATTTGTTACAATTGATCACCGAAAAATATTAGGATCACTAATGTCTCTAGGTGTTAAGAGAAGTAAATTTGGAGATATTCTTGTTTCTGGTGACCTCGTTCAGATTATTGTTGCACAAGAAATTGCCGATTATATTCGGACGAACTTGGAATCTGTTGGAAAAGCGACAGTATCGCTTAAAGAAATTTCTTTTGATCAACTTATTTTTACTGAGGAAGCGTGGGATGAACATACTACAACCGTTTCTTCAATGAGGCTTGATGTGGTATTATCATCCATTTATAACTTGTCTAGACAGAAGATTCAAGCGATGATTCAATCTGGTTTGGTTAAGGTTAATTGGAAAGTTGTAGAACAAACAGCTTTTGAGTGTAAAGAAGGAGACGTACTCTCCCTTCGTGGATTTGGCCGAAGTAAGCTTCTTACGAATGAAGGTAAAACAAAGAAGGAAAAATGGCGAATCGTTGTAGGGAAACAAAAATAATTCCAAAATCATTGCAGGATATTGACTACAAAACGTCGAATATGTCGAATAGTGAAATTTATGGACTAATACTACTACTTTTTGGAGGTGGCAATATGCCTTTAACACCATTAGATATTCATAACAAAGAGTTTAATAAAGGATTTCGTGGTTACGATGAAGATGAAGTTAACGAATTTCTAGACCAAGTGATTAAGGACTATGAATTGGTTATTCGTGAAAAAAAGGAACTAGAAGCAAAATTGGCTGAGCAGGGTGAAAAATTAGGACATTTTACAAATATTGAAGAAACGTTAAATAAATCAATTTTAATAGCTCAAGAAACTGCTGAAGACGTAAAAAGAAATGCACAAAAAGAAGCAAAACTTATCATCAAAGAAGCAGAAAAGAATGCTGATCGCATAATCAATGAATCTCTTGCTAAATCAAGAAAAATTGCTATTGAGATTGAAGAGCTCAAGAAACAGTCTAAGGTTTTCAGAAATCGATTTAGAATGCTGATTGAAGCACAACTAGATCTAATTCAATCTGATGACTGGGACCACTTAATGAAATATAATGTGGAACCTGTTTTTGATGACTCAGATGAAAATAAAAGTAAACTTGACGTTTAGCCGATTAATAGCATATAATTTATAGTGAATTTTAATAGTAAACGATGATGGGGACAGTAGTGTTTTATTTTACTTACGAAGCGAGTCGGGGACGGTGTGAGCCTGACTAAGGATAAAATATGAAGATCACCCTGGAGTTCCTTTCTGAACGTTAAGTAAGTTTAGGCGAATCATTCACGTTACGAATGTTTGAGTGGGCTAATAATTGTTTTTCATTAGTCATTTAAGGGTGGTACCGCGAGACCTTCTCGTCCCTTTTGGGATGAGAAGGTCTTTTTGCATTTTTTGAAATTTATGTTTCATTAAAACTGATAGTAAATGACTATTTTTGGCAATGATGAAAGTGAAACCAAAGTTGGAGGAGAAATGTTTTTATGGAGTACAAAGACACGTTACTAATGCCTAAAACCGAATTCCCAATGCGTGGAAATCTACCAAACAGAGAACCACAGATACAATCAAAGTGGGAAGAAATGGATATTTATAAAAAAGTACAAGAACGTACGAAAGATCGCCCTTTATGGATTTTACATGATGGCCCTCCTTACGCAAATGGAGATATCCATATGGGTCATGCTTTAAATAAAATTTTAAAAGACTTTATCGTTCGTTACAAATCAATGAATGGATATTGTGCTCCATATGTTCCAGGATGGGATACACATGGATTACCAATAGAAACTGCTCTTACGAAAAATAAAAAAGTGAACCGTAAAGAAATGTCAGTTGCTGAATTCAGAAAGCTTTGTGAAGAATATGCTTATGAACAAATTGATAGTCAGCGTGAACAATTTAAACGTTTGGGTGTTCGAGGAGACTGGGATAATCCATATATCACACTAAAACCTGAATACGAAGCTCAACAGATAAAAGTTTTCGGTGACATGGCAAAAAAAGGGTACATTTATAAAGGTTTAAAACCTGTATATTGGTCTCCTTCAAGTGAATCAGCACTAGCTGAAGCGGAAATTGAATACCAAGATAAGCGCTCAGCCTCTATCTATGTTGGCTTTGAGGTGAAAGACGGTAAGGGTGTATTAGAAGGGGACGAACAGATTATTATCTGGACAACAACACCTTGGACTATTCCAGCTAACCTTGGAATTTCTGTGCACCCAGACCTAGATTATAGTGTTGTTGATGTTAGTGATAAAAAATATGTGGTAGCTACAGATTTACTTGAAAGTGTAACAAAAGAGTTTGAATGGGAAAATGTTTCAACTGTTAAAAAAGTAAAAGGTAAAGATTTAGAACATATAATTGCTAAACACCCAATATATGGTCGTGATTCCCTAGTGATGTGCGGAGAGCATGTTACTACAGAATCAGGTACTGGATGTGTTCATACAGCACCAGGTCATGGTGAGGATGACTTTATTGTAGGGCAAAAGTATGGATTAGATGTATTATGTCCAGTTGATGAAAAGGGGTATATGACATCTGATGCTGAAGGGTTTGAAGGCTTATTTTATGATGAGGCGAATAAACCAATCACTGAGAAATTGTCAGAAGTAGGAGCACTGTTAAAGCTTTCATTTATCACCCATTCATACCCACATGACTGGCGTACAAAAAAACCAACAATCTTTCGTGCAACTGCGCAATGGTTCGCATCAATTAAAGATTTCCGTAGTGAATTAATGGATGCAGTAAAAGAAACAAAGTGGGTACCTGCATGGGGTGAGACTCGTCTCTTCAACATGGTTCGTGACCGTGGTGACTGGTGTATTTCAAGGCAACGTGCGTGGGGTGTACCAATCCCAGTTTTCTACGGGGAAAATGGAACGCCTATTATCACGGATGAAACAATCGATCATGTATCAAACTTATTTAGGGAACATGGTTCAAATGTTTGGTTTGAACGTGAGGCAAAAGACTTATTACCTGAAGGATTTACTCACGAGTCAAGTCCTAACGGAACATTTACCAAAGAACAGGATATTATGGATGTTTGGTTTGATTCTGGATCTTCACACCAAGCAGTTTTAGTTGAACGAGACGATTTACAGCGTCCAGCAGATTTATATCTAGAAGGATCTGATCAATATCGTGGTTGGTTTAATTCTTCATTATCTACTTCCGTTGCAGTGACCGGAAAAGCACCATACAAGGGAATTTTAAGTCATGGATTTGCTTTAGATGGTGAAGGTCGAAAAATGAGTAAATCAATAGGAAATGTCGTAGTTCCATCAAAAGTTATGAATCAACTTGGAGCGGATATCCTTCGTTTATGGGTAGCATCCGTAGATTATCAATCAGACGTTAGGGTTTCTGATAATATCTTAAAGCAAGTAGCTGAAGTTTATCGTAAAATTCGTAATACCTATCGATTCTTACTTGGTAACTTAGCTGATTTTACCCCAGCTGACGCACTTGATGTTTCAGAGCTAAGAGAAGTAGATCGCTACATGCTTGTTAAATTAAATAAGCTTATCGCTAAGGTTAAGAAATCTTATGAGAACTATGACTTTGCAGCTATTTTCCATGCCGTTCACAATTTCTGTACAATTGAATTGAGTTCATTCTACTTAGACTTTGCTAAGGATGTACTTTATATCGAATCTGCTGACAATAAGGAACGTCGTGCAATACAAACGGTGTTATATGAAACATTGCTTGCATTAACTAAATTAATGGCGCCTATTCTTTCACATACAGCTGATGAGGTTTGGGAGCAAATCGCTTTTGTTACAGAAGAAAGTGTTCAGTTAGTTGATATGCCTGAAGTGAAAACCATTGCAAATCAAGAAGAAATTGAATCAAAATGGGATTCATTCATGACATTAAGAGACGATGTTCTAAAAGCACTTGAGGTAGCAAGGAATGAAAAAGTGATTGGAAAATCACTTAGTGCTAGTATTGTTCTCTATCCTAACGATCAAACGAAAGCCTTATTGGAATCAGTTGATGAAAACCTTCAACAACTATTCATTGTTTCTGGATTTGAAATTGGTGGAAGTATTACTGAAGCACCTGAAAATGCACAAGATTTTGAGAACGTAAAAATAGTTGTTGGTACTGCTACAGGGGAAACATGTGAACGCTGTTGGGTTGTAACAACAACAGTAGGTCAAGACGAAGAACATCCAACACTTTGTACTAGATGTGCAAATGTTGTGAAAACTAGTTATCAATCATAGAAATTGCTTTTTCTCATAAAATAAAAGAAAGGAAACTCGCTAGAGGCGGGTTTTCTTTCATTTTGCCCTTTGATATTTTTTCGTTAGTCTTGTCTGCCGACACATATTAAACCCCTCTTGCGTATATTTTCATTGAACGACTTAATTAGGCTATTTATTTTTTAAAAAGAGCTTTAAAGGAAAAACTTGTGGGCTTTTAAAGATATTGTTTTCGGTTACACTATCACTACTAACAGATCAGCGTTAATCAAAAGCATTACAAGGAGGCGTTCGAATGAACGGTCAATATGCAGAGATTAAAGCAGAATTACTTATGATGAAAGACGAACTTCAAACAAGACTTTTTTCCCATTCCGCATATTATGAAATGAGTGCTGAACTAGGCTATGAAGGTGATAATAGTGAAAAAGAAAAAATTATCTTGCATCATGTAAAGGAAGATTTACAGGATGTTCAGCTAGCACTTTGGAAAATTGAAAATGGTAAGTATGGTATCTGTGAGGAAACAGGTGAAAAGATTCCCCTTGAAAAATTAAATGTATTACCAACTGCAAGAACGATCTACGATTTTGCATATAGTTATTTTTATCAAAAAACCGCATATCCCCAAACGTATGATCCTCAATTAACACACTAACAGAAGTGAGTTTCTCACTTCTGTTTTTCATTGTATGACTGAACTTTAGAACGAACTTCATTGTGTATATAGACTAACTTGTGCTAAAATTCTAAAGGTACATAAAATGTTAAGATGGGGGTACATTTGTGATTTATTACTTAATCGCATTAGTCATTATTGTCTTTGATCAACTAACAAAATGGGCAATTGTTACATACATGTCACTTGGGGAAAGTATCACTGTAGTTGAAAATTTCCTTTACATTACTTCTCATAGAAATCGTGGGGCAGCCTGGGGTATATTGCAAGGCCAAATGTGGTTTTTCTACATTGTTACGGTAATTGTAGTCATTATTCTTGTGACCTATATTCAAAAGCTTCCTAAAGATCAGCGTATAATGGGTTATGCATTGGGATTAATGCTTGGAGGAGCAATTGGTAATTTTATTGACCGTATTTTCCGAAAAGAAGTTGTAGATTTTATAAATACATACATTTTCACATACGATTTCCCTATTTTCAATATCGCAGACTCAGCATTAGTTGTGGGAGTCGGAATTGTTTTAGTACTCACATTGTTTGAAGGGAAATTTAAAGAAGGAGAAAGTAAATGAATCAAATCGAGTTAATAATTCAACAAGAACAACAGGGTGATCGCATTGATAAAGCAGTTTCAGCAATCAATAATGAATGGTCAAGAACTCAAGTACAACAATGGATTAAAGAGGGACAAGTTATTGTAAATGGAAAAGAAATAAAGTCTAACTATAAAGTGACAAATGGGGACCAAATCCTTGTTACTATCCCAGATCCTGAAGAACTTGATGTTGTAGCAGAAGAAATGAATTTAGAAATTTACTATGAAGACAGTGATGTACTAGTAGTAAATAAACCAAGAGGGATGGTCGTTCATCCGGCACCTGGTCATCTTACTGGTACGTTAGTAAATGGTTTAATGGCTCATTGCAAAGACCTCTCAGGTATTAATGGAGTGTTAAGACCAGGAATAGTTCATCGTATTGATAAAGATACGTCAGGCTTGCTTATGGTTGCAAAAAATGACATGGCACATGAATCGTTAGTAAATCAATTGGTCAAAAAAACTGTTACTCGAAAATATAAGGCTATTGTTCATGGAATTATTCCACATGACCATGGGACTATTGATGCCCCTATTGGAAGAGATAAACGAGATCGTCAAAGTATGACGGTAACAGATGAAAATAGTAAAGAAGCGATAACACATTTTAATGTGATTGATCGTTTTAAAGATTTTACATTTGTTGAATGCCAATTAGAAACTGGGAGAACACATCAAATTCGTGTTCATATGAAATACATCGGATATCCCCTTGCAGGTGATCCAAAATATGGTCCTAAGAAAACTCTGTCGATTGATGGACAAGCTTTACATGCTGGGATCCTAGGCTTTACTCACCCGAGGACGAATGAGTATCTAGAATTTGAAGCTCCGTTGCCTGAGGAATTCGAAAGCCTTCTCACTTTATTAAAAAATCGCAGTTGACAAATTTCGATTATTTTATTATGATTTCTATAGTTGAATATGAACCTTTAACACAGTCCCGTGAGGCTGAGAAGGAAGCGGAGTAAGATAACAAATAGGATCATTGTATCCATTTGTATGCAACCCAAACCCTCTCACTAATGGTGAGAGGGTTTTTCCGTTTTCTTATTGTACGATAAGAAATAGTGAGGTGGAGAAATTGGTACAGAAGGCCGTTTTATTAGATGAACAAGCCATAAGAAGAGCACTAACTAGAATTGCTCATGAGATTATTGAACGAAATAAAGGTATTGATGAATGTGTCATTGTTGGGATAAAAACAAGAGGGATCCATTTGGCTAAACGTTTAGCAGAACGAATTGAACAGATTGAAGGAAAACCAATACCAGTTGGTGATTTAGATATAACTTTATATCGAGATGACTTAACTAAGAAGACAGAAAATCAAGAACCACTTGTTAAAGGCTCAGATATCCCTGTGGACATCACAAACAAAAAAGTTATTCTTATTGATGATGTTCTGTACACAGGAAGAACCGTAAGAGCTGCTCTTGATGCATTGATTGATATTGGCAGACCAGCACATATTCAATTAGCTGTTCTAGTTGACAGAGGGCATCGTGAATTGCCAATTAGAGCTGATTTTGTAGGTAAGAACATTCCAACTTCAAATCTTGAAAAAATTATGGTAGAACTAACAGAAATTGATGGGACAGATTTAGTAACAATACACGATAAAGAATAATCCCTTTTAAGCTAGTCCCGAGAGACTAACAAAGGTGGAGAGATAATTCTTGCTTTAGAAAGCAGGGTTACATCACCTCTTTGTGTCTTAAAAGCCACGAAGAGGTTTTTTATTACCTCCACATTTCTTTCAAAACTAACTTGGATTAAATCACAGATAAAAGAGACGATATATAATGAGGAGGAATTTAAAATGAGTACAAACGAAGAAAAAGTACTTTTAGATGTAGAAGATGTTCCATCAATAGGTAAGTGGTTACCTTTAAGCTTACAGCACCTTTTTGCAATGTTCGGTGCTACAATCTTAGTGCCATACTTGGTAGGATTAAGTCCGGCAGTTGCATTAATATCAAGTGGATTAGGTACGATTGCCTTTTTATTAATTACAAGAGGTCAAGTTCCAGCATATCTTGGTTCTTCCTTCGCGTTCATTGCCCCGATTATTGCAGCACAAACAGTAGATGGACCCGGTGCAGCAATGGTAGGAAGCTTCCTTGCTGGATTGGCATACGGAGTTGTAGCTTTAATTATAAAAATGGCAGGATATAAATGGGTAATGAGAGTACTCCCTCCAGTAGTTGTAGGGCCGGTAATCATAGTCATTGGACTAGGGTTAGCAAGTGTTGCAGTAGGTATGGCAATGTATGAGAATCCAGGAGCGCCAGCTGGTGAGCTTGTCTATAGTTCAACACATCTTATCGTAGCGTTAGTTACACTCGGAATCACAATTGTAAGTGCAATCTTTTTTAGAGGTTTCTTTGGTCTTATACCTATACTTGTTGGGATTGTAGGTGGATATCTTTTCGCAAGCCTTATGGGTCTTGTAGATTTAACTGGAATTGCACAGGCTCCTTGGATTGCAGCGCCAGATTTCCTAATACCATTTGTAAGTTATACACCTTCTATTTCATGGGAGATCTTCTTACTAATGGTACCAGTTGCAATTGTAACAATCTCTGAACATATTGGACACCAAATGGTTCTAGGAAATGTAGTTGGAAGAGACTATGTGAAAAAACCTGGTCTTCATGTTTCAATTCTAGGAGATGGTGTGGCTACAATGATTGCAGCATTAATTGGTGGACCTCCTAATACAACGTATGGAGAAAACATTGGTGTGCTTGCGATCACAAGAGTTTACAGCATCTTTGTAATTGCTGGTGCAGCAGTTATAGCGATTTGCTTCGGGTTTATTGGAAAAATCACTGCATTAATTAGCTCGGTTCCTACCCCGGTTATGGGTGGGGTTTCAATTTTGCTATTCGGAATAATCGCTTCGTCTGGATTACGCATGCTAGTTGATGGAAAAATTGATTTTGGTCAAAAACGTAACTTAATTATCTCATCTGTTATCCTGGTTATTGGAATCGGTGGAGCGTTCATTCACATCGGAGATAAGTTTGAACTTCATGGAATGGCATTAGCAGCAATTCTAGGTATTATTCTAAACTTACTGTTACCAGGAAAAGATCATAACGGAGAAAATATAGATGAATTAGACAAAGATTCAGTTGCATAATATCACCTTTTAAAAAAGCACAGAGAGGCTTCCAAGGGTGTGGTTAGTGGCGTAAACAGGAGAAAACAATTTCTGTTGCTTCGTCACGGAAAAAAGCCGCAATTTACACACCCTGACTTAAAATAGTCGGGGTGTTTTTTTATAAAAGAATGGAGGAAGGTCCATGAAGCACTTGTTACAGATGAATGAATTATCTATCAGTGAGATTGAGGATATTCTAAGTGAGGCAGAACAATTTTCAAAAGGTGTGAAATGGAAAATACCTGAACAAACTTTTGTAGCCAACTTATTTTTCGAGCCAAGTACACGAACAAAATTTAGTTTTGAGGTTGCCGAAAAAAAACTTAACCTTGATGTATTGAACTTTGAAGCAGAAACTTCAAGTGTTCAAAAAGGAGAAACTCTGTATGATACAATCCGTACTTTAGAGTCAATCGGGACTAAAGCAGTTATCATCAGACATCCTCAAGATAATTACTTCGAGGAACTTCGTGGAAAAGTGGGTATCCCCATTTTAAATGCAGGTGACGGATGTGGTAATCATCCAACACAGAGTTTGTTAGATTTATTAACAATAAAACAAGAATTTAATAGATTCGAAGGTTTAAGAGTATCAATTATAGGTGATATTCGACATAGTAGAGTCGCGAGATCAAATGCAGAAGCCTTATCAAGGCTTGGAGCAGAAGTTATTTTTTCTGGGCCGAATGAATGGCATGATCAAACGATTCCATATGGTACATACGTCCATATCGAGGAGGCCATTCAAACAGCAGATGTTGTCATGCTATTAAGAATTCAACATGAACGACATGGTAAAACAGCTGAACAATCGGCTAAGGATTATCATCAACAATATGGGTTAACTGTTGAACGTGAAAAAAGAATGAAATCTGGCAGTATCATTATGCATCCTGCTCCTTTTAATAGAGATGTAGAGATTGCAAGTGAATTAGTAGAATGTGAGCGTTCTAGAATCTTTAAGCAAATGGAAAATGGTGTTTATACAAGAATGGCTGTATTAAAAAGAGCATTACAATCTGTTCAAGGGGGCGCAAAAGTATGTCAATAATCTTAACAAACGGTAAATGGATGAACACAAATGGTCAAATAGAAGAGGTTGAAATTAAAATGACTGAGGGCCGTATTGTAGAAATCGGTACTAAGTTAAATCATGAAGGCTCTGAACTTATCGATGTTCAAGGAAATCTTATTGCTCCTGGTTTTGTTGATCTACATGTTCACCTAAGAGAGCCAGGTGGAGAACATAAGGAAACGATCGAAACAGGAACTCTGGCTGCAGCCAAAGGTGGTTTTACAACCATTGCAGCTATGCCAAATACAAGACCGGTCCCAGATACCCAAGCACAAATGGAATGGCTCATGAAACGAATTGACGAAACAGCTCATGTGAATGTGTTACCGTATGCAGCCATTACAACTAGACAGCTTGGGGAAGAAATGACAGATATGATTGCACTGAAAAATGCTGGTGCATTTGCATTTACTGATGATGGTGTGGGTGTACAATCTGCAGCGATGATGCTACAAGCTATGAAAGAGGCTGCAAAAATTGGTATGGCGATTGTTGCTCATTGTGAAGAAGATACTTTAATTAATAAAGGAAGCGTGCACGAAGGGGAATTTTCTCAGAAACATGGACTAAACGGTATTCCTTCTGTATGCGAATCAGTACACATTGCACGTGACGTTTTATTAGCTGAGGCAGCTGGTTGTCATTATCATGTATGTCATATTAGTACAAAGGAATCAGTTAGGGTTGTAAGAGATGCAAAAAAAGCTGGTATCCGTGTGACTGCTGAAGTGTCACCACACCACTTATTACTAACTGACGAAGATATACCAGGATTAGATACAAATTTTAAAATGAATCCACCATTAAGAGGGAAGGCTGATCGAGCTGCACTAATCGAGGGATTATTAGATGGAACGATTGATTTTATTGCAACAGATCATGCTCCACATACTGAGGCTGAGAAAGCGGAGGGTATGAAGCTAGCGCCATTTGGAATTGTTGGTCTAGAGACTGCATTCCCTCTACTTTATACACATTTTGTTCAGTCTGGGACGATCACTTTAAAACAGTTAATCGATTACTTAGCGACAAAACCATCAGACACTTTCGAACTTCCATACGGAAAAATTGAGGTTGGGGCTAAAGCTGATATAACAATCATTGATCTACAACAAGAAGAAGAAATAGATCCAAGTACATTTTTATCAAAAGGTAAAAACACACCATTTGCAGGTTGGAAATGTAAGGGATGGCCAGTAATGACATTTGTAAATGGTAAACGAGTTTGGGAGAAGGGAAGTGTTTCAGTATGAAGCGTCAATTAATTTTAGAGGATGGCACGATATTTGTAGGAACAGGTTTTGGTAGTGAGGCTCAGTCGATCGGTGAGGTTGTATTTAATACAGGTATGACAGGCTACCAAGAAATTCTTTCAGACCCTTCTTACTGCGGACAAATTGTTACATTAACTTACCCACTTGTTGGAAACTATGGAATTAATCGTGATGACTTTGAATCGATTACTCCAGCCATTCAAGGTTTTATCGTGAAAGAAGTATGTGACCACCCATCTAACTTTAGAAGTCAATCATCATTAGATGAGTTTTTTAAAGCTAAGAATATTCCTGGATTAGCTGGAATTGATACTAGGAAGTTAACAAGAATTATTCGTCAGCACGGTACGTTAAAAGGTGCTATTTGTAGCATGAATGTGAATGTTCAAGAAGTTGTTGCTTCACTTCAAACGGTAAGTTTACCAACGGATCAAGTAAAACAAGTATCAACAAAAAGTGCCTACCCAAGCCCGGGACGTGGTCATCGAGTGGTTCTGGTCGATTTCGGAATGAAGCATGGTATTTTACGCGAACTAAATAAGCGTAATTGTGATGTGATTGTTGTTCCATATAATGTGACAGCAGAAGAAGTTCTTCGTTTAAGCCCTGATGGAATTATGTTAAGTAATGGACCTGGAGACCCTAAGGATGTTCCAGAAGCCATTGAAATGATCAACGGTATTATAGGTAAAGTTCCTCTATTTGGAATATGCCTTGGACATCAACTATTTGCACTTGCTGGTGGAGCTGATACAGAAAGATTAAAATTTGGTCATCGTGGATCAAATCACCCTGTAAAAGACCTAGTAACAGGTAAGGTTGCGATTACTTCACAGAACCATGGCTATACAGTAAACGAAGAGTCATTAAAAGATACAAGATTAACAGTTACACATATAGCTTTAAATGATGGAACAATTGAAGGGTTAAAGCACCTTGATTATCCAGCATTCACTGTACAATACCACCCAGAAGCATCACCTGGTCCAGAGGATGCAAACCATTTATTTGATCAATTTATAGACATGATTAAAACATCTAAGAAAGTAGGGGAAGAAGTATGCCAAAACGCGTAGACATAAACAGTATTCTTGTAATAGGTTCAGGACCAATCGTAATCGGTCAAGCAGCAGAGTTTGACTATGCGGGAACACAGGCTTGTGTTGCATTAAAAGAAGAAGGCTATAAAGTCATTTTGGTAAACTCAAACCCAGCAACAATCATGACAGATACTGAAATAGCAGATAAAGTCTATATTGAGCCATTAACGCTAGAGTTTGTTAGTCGAATTATTCGTAAAGAACGACCTGATGCTCTATTACCAACACTTGGAGGTCAAACTGGTCTTAATATGGCAGTTGAGCTTGCAAAATCAGGTGTGTTAGATGAATGTGGCGTAGAGATTCTTGGTACTAAACTTTCGTCCATTGAACAAGCGGAGGACAGAGATTTATTTCGTACGTTGATGAACACATTAAATGAGCCAGTACCAGAAAGTGATATTATCCATACTCTTGAAGGAGCATTTTCATTCGTAGAACGAGTTGGATATCCAGTAATTGTTCGTCCTGCCTATACTCTAGGTGGAACTGGTGGGGGAATCTGTAGTGATGAAGAAGAACTTATTGAGATTGTCACAAGTGGATTAAAAAGTAGTCCAGTAACCCAGTGTTTACTTGAGAAGAGTATTGCTGGTTTTAAAGAAATTGAGTATGAGGTTATGAGAGATTCGGCAGATAACGCAATCGTTGTGTGTAATATGGAAAACATTGACCCAGTCGGTGTGCATACGGGTGACTCAATCGTAGTAGCACCTAGCCAGACCATGAGTGACAGAGAATACCAAATGTTACGTAATACATCCCTGAAAATCATAAGAGCACTAGGAATTGAAGGTGGATGTAACGTTCAGCTTGCCTTAGATCCTTACAGCTTTAACTATTACATCATTGAGGTTAATCCGCGTGTAAGTCGATCTTCTGCTTTAGCGTCTAAAGCAACGGGGTATCCAATTGCGAAATTAGCTGCAAAAATTGCGGTAGGCTTAACGCTTGATGAAATGATTAACCCGGTAACTGGGAAGACATATTCATGCTTCGAACCAGCACTTGATTATATCGTTACAAAAATTCCTCGCTGGCCATTTGATAAATTTGAATCTGCTAACCGCAGACTTGGAACACAAATGAAGGCAACTGGAGAGGTAATGGCCATCGGTAGAAACTTTGAAGAATCAATTCTTAAGGCAGTTCGCTCTTTAGAATCAAATATTTATCACCTCGAACTAAAGGATGCTGCTTTAATTGGTGATGAAATTATTGAAAAACGTATTCGTAAAGCCGGAGATGAGCGCTTATTCTATATCGCTGAAGCATTACGACGCGGAATTACAATAGAGACCATTCACGAGTGGAGTGAAATTGATCTATTTTTCTTGCAAAAAATTGATAACATCATTCGTTTTGAATCTACAATTGTAGAGAATATCTTTGATATTGATGTATTATTACAAGCAAAAAGAATGGGCTTTGCAGACATAGCAATCTCTAAGCTCTGGAATTGTGAAGAGCGCGAAGTCTATGAATTCCGTAAACAAGCTGGTCTTATGCCAGTATATAAAATGGTAGATACGTGTGCAGCTGAGTTTGAATCATCGACACCTTATTATTACGGTACGTATGAGGATGAGAATGAATCCATTGTAACAGAGCGAGAAAGTGTTGTTGTACTTGGTTCAGGACCAATCCGTATTGGCCAAGGAATTGAATTTGACTATGCAACGGTTCATTCAGTTTGGGCGATAAAAGAAGCGGGATACGAGGCGATCATCGTTAATAATAATCCTGAAACAGTATCAACTGACTTTTCTATCTCAGATAAGCTATACTTTGAACCTCTAACAATAGAAGATGTAATGCACATCATTGACCTAGAGCAACCAATGGGTGTAGTCGTACAATTCGGTGGTCAAACGGCTATTAATCTAGCAAGCGAATTATCCGCTAGGGGAGTTAAGATTCTTGGAACATCATTAGAGGACATGGACCGAGCAGAAGACCGTGATAAGTTTGAGCAAACACTAACAACTCTAGGTGTTCCTCAGCCCAAAGGAAAGACAGCAACGTCTGTTGAAGAAGCGGTTGTTATTGCAGAGTCAATTGGTTATCCAGTATTAGTTCGTCCATCTTATGTTCTAGGTGGTCGTGCAATGGAGATTGTTTATCAAACCGAGGAACTTTTACATTACATGGAAAATGCGGTAAATATAAATCCTCAGCACCCTGTATTGATTGACCGCTACTTAATTGGAAAAGAAATTGAGGTAGATGCAATTTCCGATGGAGAAACGGTACTAGTTCCAGGAATCATGGAGCATATCGAGCGAGCGGGTGTTCACTCAGGAGATTCAATCGCAGTATACCCTCCACAGAGTCTATCAGACGAGATTAAGAAACAAATTGTAGAATACACAATATCTTTAGCAAAAGGTTTAAAAATAAAAGGCTTACTAAATATTCAGTTTGTTATTTCTAAGGGTGAAGTACTTGTTCTTGAGGTAAATCCAAGATCAAGTAGAACGGTTCCTTTCTTAAGTAAAATAACTGGAGTTCCGATGGCTAATATCGCTACAAAGGTTATTTTAGGTAATAGTTTACTAGATTTGGGTTATACAACAGGACTATATCCTGAAAGTGAAGGTGTTTATGTAAAAGCGCCTGTGTTCTCTTTTGCAAAGCTACGAGGTGTAGACATAACACTAGGGCCTGAGATGAAATCAACTGGAGAGGTAATGGGGAAAGATTCTACTTTAGAAAAAGCCCTTTACAAAGCCCTTGTTGCTTCTGGTTATAAAATTCCAACGTACGGATCAGTATTACTAACTGTTGCAGATAAGGATAAGGAAGAAGCATTAGACATTGCAAAACGTTTCCATACAATAGGCTATCGAATCTTAGCAACTAGTGGAACAGCAAGCTACTTGAGTCAAGCAAACATACCTGTCCAAGTTGTTAACAAAATTGGCACAGAAAAACCAAGCTTACTAGATGTTATCCGTAAAGGGGAAGCTCAGTTCGTAATCAATACCCTTACAAAAGGAAAACAGCCAGCTCGTGATGGATTTAGAATACGCCGTGAATCAGTTGAAAATGGTGTCGCTTGTTTAACGTCACTAGATACTGCGAAAGCAATATTAAGAGTATTAGAATCTATGACTTTTTCAGCAGAAGCAATGGCAACCCATGCTAAAAAACCTGAGGTGATTTACTCGTGATCAAAAAAGAGCTAATGAGTGTAGTTACACAGACGCAAATTGCTGAAAACATCTTTGAATTAACACTTGAAGGCTCTTTAGTATCTGAAATGAACGAACCAGGGCAATTTGTTCATGTTAAGGTAACTGGAGGGACAGACCCATTACTACGCCGACCAATTAGCATCGCAAACATTGATCAAGCTAAAAACCAATTTACGATGATTTACAGAAGGGAAGGACTCGGAACACGAGTCCTTTCTGAAAAACTATCAGGTGAGTTAGTGGATGTATTAGGACCTTTAGGTAATGGATTTCCTGTTTCTGCTACAGTAAAAGGTGAAACAGCCCTTTTAGTAGGCGGTGGAATCGGAGTACCACCTTTATACGAGCTAGCCCAACGTTTAGTTAGTAGAGGCGTGAATGTTGTAAGTGTATTAGGATTTCAAACGAAAAGTGCCGTGTTTTACGAGGAGAAATTCTCATTACTAGGAGAAACCTTTATTGCCACTGTCGATGGCTCATATGGTACAAAAGGCTTTGTCACAGATGTAATTGACCAAAACGGTATTCTATTTGATTCTCTCTATTCCTGTGGTCCTACAATGATGTTAAAGGCAATAGAACAAAGATATTCACAAAAAAGAGCGTTTATTTCACTTGAGGAGCGAATGGGTTGTGGAGTGGGTGCATGTTTTGCCTGTGTATGTCATTTGCAAAATGACCCAAATGGTTTCACTTACAAAAAGGTATGCAGTGATGGTCCAGTATTCAAGGTAGGAGAGGTGGTACTATGAGCAGATTACAAATCGAACTTCCAGGTCTAACACTAAAGAATCCTATTATGCCTGCATCTGGGTGCTTTGGATTTGGCAAAGAATACGCAAAGTTTTACGATTTGAGTCTGTTAGGTGCCATTATGATCAAAGCAACAACACTCGATCCTAGATTTGGTAATCCAACACCTCGTGTAGCAGAAACAACTTCTGGGATGTTAAATGCGATTGGGTTACAAAATCCAGGCTTAGAGAAAGTTATGTCTGAGGAATTACCATGGTTAGAACAGTATGATGTTCCAATCATTGCAAATGTAGCAGGTTCTCAGGTTGAGGACTATGTGGAGGTTGCAAAGCAAATTTCTAAAGCGCCAAACGTAAAAGCACTTGAGTTAAATATCTCCTGTCCTAATGTTAAGACAGGTGGAATTGCGTTTGGAACGATTCCTGAGGTTGCTGCTGAACTAACAAAGCAAGTTAAAAACGTCTCTGAAGTTCCAGTTTATGTGAAGCTATCTCCAAATGTATCCAACATTGTAGCAATGGCTAAAGCAGTAGAAGAAGCTGGTGCAGATGGCTTAACAATGATTAATACGTTAATTGGGATGAGGATCAATCTAAAAACAGGTGAACCAATTCTTTCGAATAAAACTGGGGGTCTTTCTGGTCCAGCTATTAAACCTGTTGCTATTCGAATGATTTATGAAGTAAGCCAGGCAGTATCGATTCCGATAATAGGCATGGGTGGCGTACAGTCAGCTGAAGATGTTATTGAATATTTTTATGCTGGAGCCAGTTCAGTTGCAGTTGGAACAGCCAACTTTGTTGATCCATTTGTTTGTCCTTCTATTATTGACGAACTTCCTAATCTACTAGATGAACTTAAGATTGATCATATTTCTGAGTGTATTGGAAGGAGCTGGGGAAAGCGTGCAAAGGCCATTAATTATAGCTCTTGATTTTCCAAGTAGCTTAGAAGTAAATACTTTCTTAACTAAGTTTGAAGAGGAAAAACTTTTTGTCAAAGTTGGTATGGAGCTTTTCTATCAAGAGGGGCCTAATATTATTTATAGCTTAAAAGAGAAAGGTCACTCGGTTTTCCTAGATTTAAAACTACACGATATACCGAATACCGTAGGATCTGCAATGAAGGGGATCGCCCGTTTAGGTGTTGACATTATTAATGTACATGCTGCTGGTGGAACTACGATGATGAACTCTGCGATTGAGGGATTAGAAGCGGGTACACATGCAGGACAAAAAAGACCTATGTGTATCGCTGTTACACAGCTGACCAGTACGACTGAACAAGTGATGAACGAAGAGATTTGGATTAGCAAAAGTCTAGATGACACGGTACTACATTATGCTTCAATGGCTAAAAGAAGCGGACTAGATGGAGTGGTGTGCTCTTCTTTAGAAGTGCCTAGGCTAATTGAGAACATTGGTGAAGATTTTGTAACAGTTACACCGGGTATTAGACTTGCTACTGATGAAATTGGTGACCAAGCAAGAGTAGTAACTCCTGAGAAAGCAAGGCTGCTTGGATCAAGAGCCATCGTTGTAGGAAGAAGCATCACGAAGGCAGAGCTACCTTTGGAAGCTTATAATCGTATTAAAGCTGATTGGGAAGGGGTAACAGTATGAAAAAGCAAATTGCAGCTAATTTACTAGAAATAGGGGCAGTATTTTTACAGCCAAATGATCCATTTACTTGGTCATCAGGAATAAAATCTCCTATTTATTGTGATAACCGACTTACATTATCATTTCCAACGGTCCGAAAGGAAATTGCTCAAGGTTTAGCAGAGCTGATTGAAACAAATTTTAAAGATGTACAGGTTATTGCAGGGACTGCAACGGCAGGAATCCCACATGCAGCTTGGGTTAGTGATATATTAAATCAACCTATGTGTTATGTTCGTAGTAAACCAAAAGGACACGGTAAAGGTAAACAAATCGAAGGTAAGGCTGAACCAGGCCAAAAGGTGGTTGTTGTAGAGGACTTAATCTCAACAGGTGGAAGTGCAATTACCGCCGTAGAAGCGTTAAGAGAAGCTGGCTGTGAAGTACTTGGCGTTGTTGCCATCTTTACATACGGCCTAGAATCAGGACTTTCAAGATTAAAAGACGCGAATATACAAGCCTACGCTTTAAGTGACTTCACTACACTATCTGAAGTTGCCTTAGAAAAAGGTGTAATATCCAGCGAAGACTTAGAAAGACTAGAAAGCTGGAGAAAAGACCCTTCTGATGAAAGCTGGGTAAAATAGTAAGTAAAATGAGGGTGTCCCAAATAATTTAGGGACACCCTTTTTAAGTGAGTTTCTTTTTTGTAATGTGGCCGCAGCCTGAATCCACTTCGCTTTCCGCGGGTGACCCGTGAGCCTCCTCGTTCGTTCCTCACTGCGGGGTCTCACATTGGCCACTTCTCCCGCAGGAGTCTTCGTGGATTCAGTCTGCTTAGAGCTTATAAAATGGTTTTCTAACTTATTAGTTTTTAAAAGCTTACATACAAAAACAAGAAAATCATTCCATTTGGTCAACATCCCGTTGGTTCAATCTCATTTTTTAACTCTAGGGCTATGTTAAACCTTATTAATGCCATAATTACTATGTTGATTTCCGCGGAAGGCACGAGACTCCTGCGGGAGTAGCACGTCAAAGTGAGACCCCGCAGGCGCAAAGCGTCGAGGAGGCTCACGGACTGCCCGCGGAAAGCGAGTGCCTGCAGCGGAAATCAACAGGCAAGTTTTACAGGACCTATTTTTTCATCCTAATCACTAGCTCTTCATCAGGTGTAACATATACAGTTTGCTGATTGTCATAAATCACATAGCCTGGCTTAGAACCACTTGGCTTTTTTACATGGCGAATAAGAGTGAAATCAACAGGAACAGAAGAAGAGCTTTTGGCTTTACTAAAATAAGCAGCTAAATTGGCAGCTTCTAAAATCGTCTGTTCTGATGGAGTTTTACTACGGATAACAACATGAGAGCCTGGAATATCCTTCGTATGTAACCACACATCATCTCTCGCAGCTAAACGATTTGTTAAAAACTCATTCTGTTTATTATTCTTCCCAACTAGAATCTCAGTACCATCAGTAGTCATGTATTGTTCTATAACTGGTTTTTGTGGCTTATTTTTTTTCGCACCTTTTTTCCCTCTTGCTCGTAAATAACCTTCTTCTGTTAGTTCCTCACGTATTTCCTGAAGGTCCCTAGGTGAAGCAGATTCAATTTGTTGAAATAATGTTTCGAAATAGATGATTTCCTCGTTTGCTTTTTCAATTTGTTCCTTTACCACAGCTACAGATTTCTTTGCCTTTTGGTATTTAGAAAAGTAGCTTTGAGCATTTTCAGATGGTGATTTTTGTGGATCTAACTCAATTAACATGGTTTCATTGTCTTCTGTGTAATAATTTATAACTTCAACTTGTTTTTGTCCTCGACGGATCGCATAGAGGTTCGCAGTTATTAGTTCTCCACGAATTTGATATTTATCTGCTTTTTCAGCATCAGTTAATGTTGCTTCAAGCTTTTTTATTTTCTTTCTATTCTTATTAAGCTCATTCGTAATAAAACGTTCTAGGTCATTCCCTTGCTGTTTAACACGGTCTCTTTCTGCTTTCCCATAATAATAGCGATCTAAAAGTTCACTTATTGTAGAAAAAGACTGTGATTCTCCTTCGAGATGGGAGAGGGTAAGGATGTAAAACAAATCCTTGGCACCATATCTAATGATTTGGGGCTGAAATGCATGATCCTGTACATCCCTGATAACGGAAAGGAATGAAGCAGGGAGTGTCTTACGGTTTGCTAGCCCAGCTCGGTAGACAATTTCTTTCGCAAGGATTGGTGAAATACCTTCAAATTTGTTTACGATTTGTTCGCTAAGTTTTCCTGAATTAAAGTCAATTTTTCTTAAGAAATGGTCCTCATCGACAGTAAAGGGATTCATTTTCTCCTGTGCTGGTGGTGAAACATAGCTGTGCCCTGGGAGTATCGTCCGGTGTCGATTAACAGCAGGAGAGATATGCTTAATGCTATCTAAAATAACTTGTTTGTCGCGATCAACAAGGATGATATTACTATGTCTACCCATTATTTCGATGTAAAGTTGCTTGTAAGAAATGTCACCAATTTCATTTCTACTTTTTAACGTAAAAACGATAATTCTGTCCAATCCAACTTGAGATATTTCCTCAATGATACTACCTTCTAGGTGTTTTCGTAAAAGCATGCAAAACATTGGTGGTTCACTAGGATTATCGTAAGTTCCATCTGTTAAGTGGATTCTTGCATAGCTTGGATGAGCAGATAGTAGTAGTTTTTGATTCTTACCGTTTGCTCTTATTTGGAATATGAGTTCATTTTTGTATGGTTGATATATTTTTGAGATACGACCACTTTCAAGTGTGGTTTTTAGTTCATTCGTCATTGCGTATGTAAATATGCCGTCAAAGGACATAGCAAAGCCCCATTTCTACTTTTATCTTTAGATTTTAGAATAACTATGCTGATTTATGCTGCAGGCACTCGCGCCTGTGGGGTCTCACATTGACGCGATTCTCCCACAGGAGTCTCCTGCCTTCCGCAGAAATCATCATATTAACCAACTATAACTTTGTCTACCTGTCTAATAAAAGTATAGCATTTTTTTGGACGAGGCTGAATAAGCTTTTGATAGAGATTTATTCAACATAGAAAAGTTTTAGTTGAGAGGTGTGTGGTAGCTGAATGAAATGGTATGAAATGCGAAGTGAAGAAGTTGAACAAACAGTTAACACTAATTTTCAGGAAGGCTTATCAGATAAAGAAGTTAAGCAAAGACATAAGCAATTAGGCTTTAATGAGCTTAAAGAGGCTGATCGTCCTTCTGCGTTTTTAGTATTTTTAGAACAGTTTAAGGACTTTATGGTCATTGTATTATTAGCTGCAACATTGATTTCCGGGCTTTTAGGAGAGTATTTAGATGCAATTGCAATCATGGCTATTGTCCTTATAAACGGAGTACTTGGATTTATACAAGAACGTAAAGCAGAGAAGTCTCTTCATGCGCTAAAGGAATTATCCGCACCTCAAGTATTTGCCTTAAGAGATAAACAGTGGGTGAAAGTTCCTTCAAGGGAAGTTGTTCCAGGCGATATTCTTAAGTTCACAAGTGGAGATAGAATAGGTGCAGATCTTAGGATTATCGAATCTAAGAGCTTAGAAATTGAAGAATCTGCCTTAACTGGTGAATCTGTGCCTGTAGCTAAATTTGTGCAACCAATAGCTGGTGACAATGTAAATATTGGTGATCAAGAAAATATGGCTTTCATGGGAACGATGGTAACGAGAGGCAGTGGTGTTGGTGTCGTTGTAGGAACAGGTATGAATACGGCAATGGGACAAATTGCTGACTTACTTCAATCAGCAGAAACGATGATCACTCCCTTACAACGTAAGCTTGAACAATTAGGAAAAATCTTAATAACCGTAGCATTGCTCTTAACGGCATTGGTTGTTCTTGTTGGTGTCATTCAAGGACATGATATTTATACAATGTTTCTTGCTGGGGTATCACTAGCAGTTGCTGCCATACCAGAGGGCTTACCTGCAATTGTAACAGTTGCTCTTTCTTTAGGTGTACAACGTATGATTAAGAAGAGATCAATTGTTCGAAAGCTTCCTGCCGTCGAAACACTGGGTTGTGCTTCTGTTATTTGTTCAGATAAAACAGGTACATTAACACAAAACAAGATGACGGTTACACATCTATGGTCTGGAGGCTCTACTTGGCAAGTAAGTGGTACGGGCTATGACCCAAGTGGTCATTTTCATAAAGGAGATTCTGAAGTTCAACCTAAGAATGAGAGAGCACTTCATCAAATTTTAACGTTCGGTGTTCTGTGTAATAATGCCCAACTTAAGCTAAAGGATAAAGAGTACATTGTAGATGGTGATCCTACAGAGGGTGCTTTAGTTGTAGCAGGTCTTAAAGCAGGATTATCTAGGGATAGTATACAAAAAGAGTTTAAGATCATACACGAGTTTCCTTTTGACTCTTCAAGAAAAATGATGAGTGTCATTGTAGAGGATAAGAGTGGCAAACAATTTGTGGTTACAAAAGGTGCACCAGATGTATTGTTAAAGGTGAGTGGCTCCATTTTATGGGATAACAAACAACAATTTTTATCGGATAAATATGAAACAGAAGTTCAGCATGCGATTGATCACTTGGCTGGTCAGGCATTAAGAACAATTGCAATAGCTTTTAAACCAATACAACCTGGTCAAAAAATTATGAACGAATTTGAAGCTGAAAAAGATTTAACTTTTATCGGACTTCAAGGGATGATTGACCCACCACGTCCTGAAGTAAAGGATGCGGTAAAGGAATGTAAACAAGCTGGCATTAAAACAATCATGATTACAGGTGACCATGTAATTACCGCCAAAGCAATCGCTACACAACTTGGTATTCTTCCTATGGGAGGAAAGGTCATTGATGGAAACACCCTCTCTATGATGTCAGTAGAAGAGTTGGAAGAAATTGTAGACGATGTTTACGTGTTCGCAAGAGTTTCACCGGAACATAAGCTTAAAATTGTTAAGGCTCTTCAAAAGAAAGGTCATATTGTGGCAATGACTGGTGACGGTGTGAATGATGCACCTGCTATAAAAGCTTCTGATATTGGTATTGCAATGGGAATAACAGGAACAGATGTGGCGAAAGAAGCATCCTCCCTTGTTCTTCTTGATGATAATTTTGCAACGATTAAGGCTGCTATTAAAGAAGGGCGAAATATCTATGAAAATATCAGAAAGTTCATTAGATACTTACTAGCCTCAAACGTTGGAGAAATATTGGTCATGCTTTTTGCAATGTTATTGGCACTACCATTGCCTTTAGTTCCTATTCAAATCCTATGGGTAAATCTTGTAACGGATGGTCTACCTGCGATGGCTTTGGGACTGGATCAAGCAGAGGATAATGTAATGAGAAGAAAGCCACGTAACCCAAGGGAAGGTGTGTTCGCCCGAGGTTTAGGTTGGAAGGTCATTAGTAGAGGTTTTCTAATCGGTATAGTTACTCTCATTGCCTTTATGATTGTGTATGATCGAAATCCAAACAATCTAGGATATGCTCAAACAATTGCTTTTGCAACATTAGTATTAGCACAGCTGATACATGTGTTCGATTGTCGTAGTGAACGATCTGTGTTTGACAGGAATCCGTTTGAAAACAAATACCTTGTTTGGGCGGTTATTTCATCTATTGTCTTAATGCTTGTTGTCATCTACTACCCACCGTTACAGCCTATCTTCCACACACAATCTATTATTTTACAAGATTGGTTATTGATTATTGGCTTATCGGCAGTTCCAACATTTTTACTAGCAGGTACACTTTTAACAAGAAAAAGAAAATAAAATATGTTATAATCCAAAAGGTAGTAGAGATATCCTCTATTACCTTTTTTTAGTATGAACATATCAATTCTTCTGAAGGTAGCTATTTTATTGATAAAATAGATGGTAAACTTAAAGTGGATTTCGTTACACGTTTAATGAAAGAAATGGATGTGATGAAATGATTGTAAGTATGACAGGCTTTGGATATGCTCGAAATGATTCTAATTCTCTATCAGTGACAGTTGAAATGAAATCGGTTAACCACCGTTTCTGTGAAATTTCGATACGAATGCCTAGACAATTAAGTATAATAGAAGATAAAATAAAAAAAGTTATTGGTCAATATGTTGGGCGTGGACGCATTGAGGTTTTCATCACAATAGAAGGTGATGGCCTAAGCAAAAAATCAATACAAATTGATTGGTCATTAGTAGACAGTTTCTACGAAAGCTTAAAGCACGCCAAGGAAAAATATTCTCTAAACGATGAAATTACCTTAGAACAGTTATTTCGTGTAAATGACATCATCTCTATAAATGAAGAAGAAACTGAAAACGAACAACTGAAAGAAATCGTATTAGAAGTAATTCAAAATGCAGCTAGAGAGCTTAAGCAAATGCGTATTAATGAAGGGGAAAAACTTCTTATTGAAATTACCTCGTATCTTAAAGAAATTGAAAAGTGCACAAAAACAATTGCTAAGTTAGCTCCAACGGTTGTTGAACAATTTCGAGAAAAGATTACAAAGCGTGTAAATGAATACATAAATGGTGTGGTTGAAGAAGACAGACTATTAACAGAAGTATCCTTATATGCCGAGAAAATTGACATAAGTGAAGAAATAACCAGAATTAACAGCCATACACAGCAATTTTTTGATACACTACGTAATGTAGATAAACAGGTAGTCGGTAGAAAACTTGATTTTCTTGTACAAGAGATGAATCGTGAAATCAATACAATTGGTGCAAAAGGTAATGATAGTTCGATTGCAAGGCAAGTTGTAGAAGTTAAGAGCTTATTAGAGAAAATAAAAGAACAAGTCCAAAATATAGAATAATCTAAAAAGAATGGTTACGAAATGGTGGACACGGCAAAAATAGAAGTGTGACATTAGGGGGAGCATTCATGAGTATAAAGTTAATTAACATCGGGTTTGGGAATATCGTGTCAGCAAATAGAATCATTTCAATCGTAAGCCCAGAGTCTGCTCCAATTAAAAGGATTGTACAGGATGCTAGAGACCGTGGAATGCTTATTGATGCTACATATGGTAGAAGAACACGCGCTGTTATTGTGATGGATAGTGATCATGTTATATTATCCGCTGTCCAACCTGAAACTGTTGCACAAAGACTTTCAAATAAAGATGATTTATCTGATGAAGGGTAGG
This sequence comes from Cytobacillus suaedae, assembly GCA_014960805.1. GTDB lineage: Bacteria > Bacillota > Bacilli > Bacillales > Bacillaceae_L > Bacillus_BV > Bacillus_BV suaedae. The sequence continues at coordinate 1,989,215 of CP063163.1, forward strand.
ATTGGTTTACTATTATGAATGAAAGAGGCTTACTCATTGTTCTTTCAGGACCTTCGGGCGTTGGAAAAGGAACAGTTAGAAAAGAGATTTTCGAGCAACCAGACACGAAATTTCAATACTCAATATCAATGACAACAAGAAAGCCGCGTGAAGGCGAAGTAGATGGTGTCGACTATTTCTTTAAGTCACGTGAAGAGTTCGAGCAATTAATTGAAGAGGGTAAACTTTTAGAATGGGCTGAATTTGTTGGGAATTATTATGGAACCCCAATTGAATATGTTGAAAAAACTTTGCAAGAAGGAAGAGATGTATTCCTAGAAATAGAAGTTCAGGGCGCCCTACAGGTTCGTAAAGCATTTCCAGAAGGATTATTTATCTTTTTAATGCCACCAAGCTTAGGAGAACTAAAGAACCGAATTGTGACAAGAGGGACAGAATCAGAAGACATTATTAATGACCGTATGAGAGTAGCAAAAGCAGAAATTGAAATGATGGATGCTTATGATTACGTTGTTGAAAATGATAGAATTGAGTTTGCATGTAATCGTATTAAAGCCATTGTTACAGCGGAACATTGCCGCCGTGACCGAGTTGCGAAAAGATATAAAAAAATGCTGGAGGTAGAATAAACTATGTTATATCCATCAATTGATTCATTAATGACAAAGGTAGATTCAAAATATATTTTAGTAACAGTTGCATCTAAGAGAGCTCGTAAAATGCAGGAAAACAAGGACCAAAAAATCGAAAAACCACGTTCGCACAAATTTGTAGGAAAAGCATTGGAAGAAATTCATGCAGGTATTTTACACTACACTTCAGATACAAAGAGTGAATCTGATACTACGCCTACTACTAATGCATAGAAGAGTTTAGAATTTAAATGACAACCTTGATATAAGAGGTTGTTATTTTTTTAAGTTAGGGGGGATTCGTGATGTTAAAGGGTAAGAAGGTTTTATTATGTGTGAGTGGAGGAATTGCAGTATATAAAGCTGCTGCGCTAACTAGCAAATTAGTTCAAGCTGGAGCTATTGTTCGAGTAATAATGAGTGAATCAGCGACTAAATTTGTAACTCCATTAACCTTTCAAGCACTATCGAGGAATGATGTTTACTATGATACCTTTGATGAGAAGGACTCATCTGTAATTGCACATATTGAACTAGCGGATTGGGCAGATTTGATCCTTGTTGCACCTGCTACAGCTAATAGTATCGGTAAATTAGCAAATGGAATCGCTGATAATATGATAACGACCACATTGTTAGCAGCAACATCACCAGTTTGGATAGCACCAGCTATGAATGTACACATGTATGATCACCCTGCTGTTAAAAAGAATATTGAAACACTCTTTGGGTTTGGCTATCGATTTATTGAACCTTCAGAAGGGTATTTGGCATGTGGCTATGTAGGAAAAGGTAGACTTGAGGAGCCTGAAAAAATTGTTGAGCTTATAGAGTCGTACTTTACAGAAGGAAAGCCATTACAAGGTAAAAAAATGATTGTTACAGCTGGACCAACAAGAGAAAAAATTGACCCGGTTCGATTTTTTTCAAACAGATCTAGTGGAAAAATGGGTTATGCAATCGCAACAGAAGCGGCTAGGTTAGGAGCCGAAGTTTTGTTAGTCTCTGGTCCGACAGTGTTACCAGATCCCACAGGTGTAACTACCATACGAGTTGAATCGGCAGAGGAAATGTTTCGGGAAGTAATTACAAGATATGATGAAACAAATATTGTTGTGAAAACAGCAGCAGTTGCTGATTATCGGCCAAGTGAAACATATACAATGAAAATGAAAAAACAAGAGGGAAATCTCTCCATTGAGATGGAGCGAACAACAGATATTTTAAAAACGCTTGGTGAGAAGAAGAAGGAACAACTATTAATTGGATTTGCTGCTGAAACTGAAAATGTAGAAGAGTATGCTAAGAAAAAACTAATTAATAAAAATCTAGATATGGTAGTAGCGAATAATGTAAATGAAACAGGTGCGGGATTTGCGGGTGACACGAATATTGTAACAATTTATAAACGTGTTGGGGATATCATTCAATTACCATTGCTGTCAAAAAACGATGTAGCTAAGCGGTTATTAGTTGAAATTATCAAACTTGAAGAAGAGGCTACAAAATGAGTATTGCCTCGGTCATTGTAGATGTTCCTGCCAAACAAACTGATCGTGCATTTGACTATGCAATACCTGAAAAGTGGGCAAAGGTAATTCAACCAGGGATGAGAGTAGTGGTTCCTTTTGGACCAAGGAAAATACAAGGATTTGTCATTGAAATAAAGACTGAATCAGAATTTACTAAACTAAAAAAAATTCAATCTATTCTTGATATCTCACCTGTCCTTAACAAGGAACTATTAGATATAGGGTTTTGGCTAACTAAAACGACCCTATGTTACACAATATCAGCCTTTCAGGCAATGTTACCTGCAGCTTTAAAGGCTAAATATGAAAAAGAAATTATTATGTCAGACCGCAACAAACTTGATGAGTTAACCATTGAAGTCCAATCCTGGTTTCGGGAGCGGAATGTTGTGTTGTGGGAGGAAATTGAAAAATCAGATGATGTACTACTTTTTCAAAAAGAAATCCAAAGGGGACTGCTTGAAGTTAGCTATAAAGTAAAGGACCGAGCAAATAAGAAGTTGATTCGTCAGGTTGAACCTGCTGTTCCAAAGGACGAAATGAAAGTATATGTGGAGGGTTTGCCTAGAAATGCTAGCAAACAAATGGAGTTAATCAACCATTTTATTTCCAATCCAAAAGCGATTCCAGTAAAAGAACTTTTACAAATTATTGCTACGACTGATTCTTCAATAAAAACATTGGTTAGCAAGGGGATTTTAAAAGAGACAAAACTAGAGGTTTATCGAGACCCTTTTGAAGATAAATCGTTTAAACGAACATCTCCATTTGAGCTTTCCAAAGAACAAGAGACAGCTATTATACCTATTTTAGATTGTGTTGAAGCCGAAAAGCATGATGTTTTTCTTATGTATGGTGTAACAGGAAGCGGTAAAACTGAAGTGTATCTTCAATCAATTGATGCCGTTCTAAAGAAAGGGAAAGAAGCTATTGTTCTCGTTCCTGAAATCTCATTAACACCACAAATGGTAAATCGTTTTAAAGGAAGATTTGGCTCACAAGTCGCAGTATTACATAGTGGACTTTCTGCGGGAGAAAAATATGACGAATGGCGTAAAATACATAGAAAAGAAGTTAAATTAGTCGTCGGAGCCAGATCGGCCATTTTTGCACCTTTTGAGAACCTAGGAATTATTATTATTGATGAAGAACATGAGAGTAGCTATAAGCAGGAAGATAATCCTAGATACCATGCAAGGGATGTCGCTATTTATCGTGGGAAATATCATAACTGTCCAATTGTTCTTGGAAGTGCTACCCCAACTCTTGAATCATTCGCTCGAGCCTCTAAGCAGGTATACAAGCTTTTAACATTAAGGAAAAGAATGAATGAACGTGATTTACCAGCCGTTGAAATCATTGATATGAGAGAAGAACTAAGGAATGGAAACCGTTCGATGTTTTCAGGTCTACTACTTGAGAAGCTTCAAGAAAAGTTAGAAAAAGGGGAACAAATTGTTCTATTTCTCAATAAAAGAGGGTATTCATCCTTTGTAATGTGTAGAGACTGTGGCTATGTAATGAATTGTCCTCACTGTGATATTTCACTAACCTATCATCGTTCAAATCAACGATTAAAGTGTCATTATTGTGGTTTTGAAGAACCCTTACCTAAAGAGTGTCCAGAGTGTAATAGTGAATATATCCGTTTTTTTGGGACAGGTACACAAAAAGTCGAAGAGGAATTATCAAAAATTCTACCTGAAGCAAGGGTCATCAGAATGGATGTTGACACGACTAGTCGGAAAGGTTCACATGAAAAGCTGTTGACAGAGTTTGGAGAAGGCCGTGCTGATATTTTATTAGGAACTCAAATGATTGCAAAGGGTTTAGACTTTCCAAACGTAACTCTTGTTGGGGTATTAACAGCGGATACAATGCTACACCTTCCGGATTTTCGGGCTGCAGAAAAAACCTTTCAATTATTAACCCAAGTAAGCGGTAGAGCAGGGCGTCATGAGCTTCCAGGTGAGGTAATAATTCAAACTTATACACCAGAACATTATAGTATTACGTTAGCAAGTCAGCATGATTTTGACCAATTTTATCTAAATGAGATGATGGTACGTAAATCTCATGCTTACCCACCGTTTTATTATTTAACAATAGTAACTGTTTCACATCAGGAGTTAACAAAAGTTGTCTCAATTACTGAGAAAATAACATCATTTTTACGCATGCAACTTTCCGAATCAGCGATTATTTTAGGGCCGGTAGCATCCCCTATTCCCCGTATCAATGATAGATATCGCTACCAATGCATGATAAAATATAAGCATGAGCCAAATCTTACCATTGCATTGAAAACAGTGGTAGAAAGATACCAACAGGAAATATCTCAAAATCAACTTACATTATCTATTGATTTAAATCCTTATATGTTAATGTAATGAAACATACTGTATAAAGACATACTTTGTGGAGGAAATAGATTGTCAGAACTGAAACTAGTTGAATATCCAAACGATATTCTAGAAACAAAATGTAAACAGGTTACATCGTTTAATAGTGACCTTATAAATCTTCTAGATTCTATGCATGAAATAATGGTTGAGGCTGATGGAGTGGGATTAGCAGCACCTCAAGTTGGCATTGATAAACAAATCGCAATCGTAGAAATTGATGATGAACATGGTCGAATTGACCTAATTAATCCTGTCATTTTAGAGATGAAGGGAGAACAAATTGGTCCAGAAGGCTGTTTAAGTTTTCCGGGCCTTTTTGGCGAAGTAAAACGTGCTGACTATGTGAAAGTACAAGCAAAAGACCATCGTGGAGAAACCTTTATTCTAGAAGCAGAAGGTTTTTTATCAAGAGCGATACAGCACGAAATAGATCATTTGAATGGAATATTATTTACATCAAAGGTCACCCGATACTATGATGAAGGTGAACTTGAAGGGTAGGTTATTGTTAGAATGGAAAAAATGATATTCATGGGTACACCTGATTTTTCAGTACCAGTATTACGACAATTAATTGATGACGGTTATGATGTGGTTGCAGTTGTTACACAACCTGATCGTCCAGTTGGAAGAAAACGTGTTCTGACTCCGCCACCTGTAAAAGTGGAAGCAGAAAAACACGGCATTCCAGTCCTTCAGCCAAATAAAATTCGTGAACCAGAAGAGATAAAAAAAGTATTAGAATTTAAACCAGATTTAATTGTAACTGCAGCATTTGGTCAAATTTTACCTAATGAGATATTAGAAACTCCTAAACATGGCTGTATTAATGTACATGCATCATTACTTCCAGAACTTAGAGGTGGTGCACCGATTCATTATTCAATTATCCAAGGTAAAGAAAAAACAGGAATCACAATCATGTACATGGTAGAAAAATTAGATGCAGGTGATATTTTAACTCAGGTAGAAGTACCGATTGAGGAAAAAGATACCGTAGGCTCTTTACATGACAAGCTTAGTGTAGCTGGATCAAAGCTACTGTCAGAAACAATCCCGTTATTATTATCGAATAAATTAGAACCTATTAAGCAAGATGACCAAAAGGCTACCTTTGCTTACAATATCAAACGAGAACAGGAAAAAATTGATTGGAATAAGTCAGGAGTAGATATCTATAATCACATCCGTGGCTTAAATCCTTGGCCTGTTGCTTATACAACTTTTAGAAGTGATGTTATAAAAATATGGGCAGGGGAGAAAGTAGAATATAACAAAGAAAAATTGTCACCTGGTTCCATTGTAGAAATTGACGAAGATGGTTTTGTTGTGAGTACAGGTAGTGAAATAGGTATTAAAATTACCGAGCTTCAGCCAGCAGGTAAAAAACGGATGCCGACAAAACAGTTTTTACAGGGAAATCAACTCGAAATTGGTGAAAAGTTAGGCGGTCAAGATGAATAAGGGAAATGTACGCGAAGCAGCATTGGAGATTTTACTATCAATCGAGAAAAATCAGGCATACAGTAATCTTCTTTTGAACAAAATGATTGAAAAAAACAGCATCAAAGGAAAAGACATTGGTTTATTAACAGAAATCGTCTATGGTACTATTCAAAGGCGTGATGTTTTAGATTATTACTTAGCTCCATTTATAAAAAAACAAAAAAAACTGGAATTATGGGTAACTATCCTATTAAGACTATCAGTATATCAAATGATTTTTTTAGATAGGGTTCCAGACAGGGCAATCTTTTTCGAGGCAGTAGAGATTGCAAAAAGAAGAGGACATAAAGGAATTTCATCAATGGTGAATGGGGTATTACGAACCTTACAACGAGAAGGTGCACCCTCAATTGAGGAAATTGGTGATCCGGTTAAACGTCTTGCCATTGAAACAAGTCATCCAGAGTGGCTTGTCAAAAGATGGGTTGAACAGATGGGATACGAAGAAGCAAAAAAAATGTGTGAGATAAACCTTATTCCCCCTTCTCAAACAGCTCGTGTTAATCTCTCTAGAACAACTATAGAAGAAGTTCTAACGATGTTAAAGGAAGAAGGTTATGAAGTAGAAAAAGGGGACCTATCAGAGGATAGTGTTAAAATAACCAAAGGAAATCTAGTTTCTTCTCATGCATTTAGTGAAGGCTATCTAACGATACAGGATGAAAGCTCAATGCTGGTAGCACGTGCTTTAGATATACAGCATAATCATCAAGTGCTAGATAGTTGTGCGGCACCAGGCGGGAAAACGACACACATTGCTGAATTACTTAAAAATAGCGGACAAGTCATGTCGTTAGATCTTCACGAGCATAAGGTAAGACTAATTAACCAACAGGTTAGTCGTTTAAAATTAACAAATGTTAAGACTCTTGCTATGGATAGTAGGAAGGCAGAAGGTCAATTTGAAAAGGAATCTTTTGATCGAATTTTAGTTGATGCACCATGTTCAGGGTTTGGTGTAATTAGAAGAAAACCTGATATAAAATTTGCTAAAAGGGAAAACGATATTGAAAAACTGTCATCTATCCAGTTATCCATATTGCAAGCTGTTTCACCCCTTCTAAAGAAAGGTGGTATACTTGTCTATAGTACTTGTACAATTGACAAAGAAGAAAACACAGAGATTATAGAAAAGTTTCTTTCTGAAAATCCTGATTTTGAGCAAGATTCTACATTAAACGATAGACTTCCTACTAGAGTTCACCCATATATTAAGGATGGTCAATTACAAATATATCCTCAATATTTTGAAACGGATGGATTCTATATTGCAAGTCTTAGAAAGCAGGTGTAACGTTCATGGAAGACGTTAAGACATCCCAGAAGAACGGAATTGAAAATACAAATACAAAAAAATCGATCTATTCTCTTATGTTAGAGGATATGCAGAATTGGTTGGGTGAAATAGGAGAGAAACCATTCAGAGCATCTCAAATATTTGAATGGTTATATTCAAAACGAGTAACTTCCTTTGAAGAGATGACAAATCTATCAAAGGACCTTCGTGATAATTTAGATAAATATTTTACCATAACACCCTTAAAAACAATCATTCAGCAAACATCTTCAGATGGAACGATGAAATTTTTATTCGAGCTACATGATGGGTACTCAATTGAAACCGTATTAATGAGACATCAATATGGGAATTCTGTGTGTGTAACAACTCAGGTAGGTTGTCGCATTGGTTGTACTTTCTGTGCATCTACCCTCGGAGGGTTAAAAAGAAATCTAGAAGCGGGTGAAATTGTTGCCCAGGTATTAAAGGTTCAACAGGCTTTAGATGAACTAGAACAAAGAGTAAGTCATGTTGTTATTATGGGAATTGGCGAACCTTTTGATAATTATGATGAGATGTTATCATTTCTAAAAATTATTAATCATGATAAGGGCTTAAATATTGGAGCAAGGCATATTACTGTATCAACTAGTGGAATTATCCCGAAAATTTATAAGTTTGCAGATGAAAATCTTCAAATAAATTTCGCTATCTCCTTGCATGCTCCAAATACTGAAATTAGAAGCCGTTTAATGCCAATTAATAAAGCTTACAAGTTACCGGACTTAATGGATGCAGTTTCATACTACATCGAAAAAACAGGTAGACGAATTAGCTTTGAATATGGCCTATTCGGTGGGGTTAATGATCAAGTTGAACACGCTGAGGAATTAGCCAAATTACTTAAAGGTGTAAAATGTCATGTCAACTTAATACCTGTAAACTATGTACCAGAACGTGACTATGTACGTACACCAAAAGAACAAATTTTTGCTTTTGAAAAAGTATTAAAGAAACGTGGCGTTAACGTTACAATTAGACGTGAACAAGGCCATGACATAGACGCTGCATGTGGGCAGCTGCGCGCAAAGGAGCGTAAAGAGGAGACGAGGTGACTTAAGTGAAATCGTTTTTTTTAACAGATCGGGGAAAAGTCAGGCAGCATAACGAAGATAGTTGTGGCGTTTTTACAAATAAAGATGGTGATTTACTAGCTATTGTTGCGGATGGAATGGGAGGCCACCGTGCAGGTGATGTAGCTAGTCAAATGACCATCTCAACCCTTAAGGAACTATGGGAGGAATCAAGTGCAATTGATTCTCCAGAAATTGCTGAGCAATGGTTACAACAGCATATCCTCCATGTTAATACCATCCTCTATAACCATTCACAAATGAATAGTGAATGCCAAGGGATGGGAACAACCTTTGTGGGTGCAATCTGTACTCCTAAATTTTCAACAATTGGTCATATAGGTGATAGTCGTTGCTACATTTTGAATGAAACTGGTTTTAAGCAAATAACTGATGATCATTCATTAGTGGGTGAATTAGTGCGATTAGGCCAAATTTCAAAGGAAGATGCTGAGTATCATCCTAGAAAAAATGTAGTATTACGTGCATTAGGTACTGAAGTAAGTGTGGAGATGGACAAGAAGACGATTATCTTAGAAGATGATGATTATCTATTATTGTGCTCAGATGGATTATCTAATAAAGTACCTGATGAAGTCATGAAAGAAATATTACTACAATCAGAATCCCTAGATAAAAAGGCAGAAACACTTATTTCTTTAGCGAACGAGAACGGTGGGGAAGACAATATTACCTTAGTGATTGTTCAGTACTCGTCTGAAAGTGAAGTAGGTGAATAATATGCTCATTGGTAGACGCTTAAGTGGACGATATAAAATCCTTGAGGTTATCGGTGGAGGAGGAATGGCTAACGTCTATCTAGCAAGGGACGTTATTCTTGAGAGAGATGTTGCCATTAAAATTCTTCGATTAGACTTTTCAAATGATGAAGAGTTCATTAAAAGATTTAGACGTGAAGCACATGCTGCAACAAGTCTTGCTCATCCTAACATTGTTAGTATCTATGATGTAGGAGAAGAGGACGATATTTATTACATCGTAATGGAATACGTGGCCGGTAAAACATTAAAGCAGTACATACAGCAACATGCACCTCTACACCCAAGAGAAGTAATAAATATTATGGAACAGTTGACCTCCGCTATTTCACATGCCCATCACAACAGAATTGTTCATCGAGATATAAAACCACAAAATATCTTAATTGATCATGATGGAACAGTTAAAGTAACTGATTTTGGAATTGCTGTAGCCTTTAGTTCCACAACTATTACGCAAACAAATTCTGTTCTTGGTTCAGTCCATTATTTATCCCCGGAGCAGGCAAGAGGTGGAATGGCAACGAGTAAATCGGATTTATATTCCTTAGGGATTGTAATGTTTGAATTACTTACAGGGAGAGTACCATTTTCGGGTGAATCAGCGGTGTCAATAGCACTTAAACACCTTCAAACTGAAACGCCATCACCAAAAAGATGGAACCAGGCGATTCCTCAAAGTATAGAAAATATCATTTTGAAGGCGACGGCAAAGGATCCTTTTTACCGATATGCATCTGCGGAGGAAATGGAAGAGGATATACTAACCGCACTTGAGCCTAATAGAATAAATGAGCCTAAATTTATGGTACCTGAAGATGGGGAAGAAATCACAAAGGCCATTCCAATAATAACGGATGAACATTTTTCCGCTAAGGATGATACGATCATACGTAAACCTGAAAGTCAAAACCAGGTAAATAAGGATGCCGAGAAACCTAAAAAACGAAATAAAGTTGCTTTGTTTATTATAACAACTTTCTTAGTTTTAATTGCAGCTGGTGTAGCTGCTATAACTATTATCCCGTCTTTAATGTTACCAAAGGATATAGATGTTCCGGACGTGGTGAATTTACCTTATGATGAAGCTGAGGAAATACTTAAAGCCGCTGGTTTTAAAATTGGTGAGCCGATAAAGCAGATTCATGAGGAAATTGAAGAAGGTTATGTTATTAGGACAAATCCAGGTGCAAACGAGACTGTAAAAGAGGGACAAACTGTTACTATCTATGAAAGTACTGGAAAAGAAAAAGAAGAGTTTGAAGACTACACAGGAAAACTTTTTGAAGATATTTTACTTGTGTTAAATGATTATAAAAGTGTTTCTCCAAATTATATTTACAATGAGAGTGAACCAGGTACCATCCTAGACCAATCGATACCAGAAGGTGAATTAGTTATACCTAGTGAAACGGAAGTTGTATTTGAGGTTAGTCAGGGTCCTCAACCGATTGTTTTAGAGGATTTGACAGGTTGGAACCAAAAATCGGTTAACTCCTATATCGCTAATAATGAGCTCAGAGAAGACCCTAAACAGGAATATAATGACACTGTTCCTGAAGGAAGTGTAATTTCTCATACTCCTCCAGCAGGTTCCGAGCTGAAAAAAGGAGATAAAATTGAAATTATTTATTCTCTTGGAGCGGAAGAGAAACTACCTAAAACTGTTATCAAAACAATTGACATTCCGTACGAACCGGCAATTGAAGGTGAAGTATTAAATGTCAAAATCTATGTTGAAGATGCTGAACATTCAATTACAGAGCTTTATTTACCTCCATTTGATATTGTTTCACAAAGTACAAGGGATATTGAATTTGTAATTGAACCAGGTAAAAAGGCTAGGTATTTAATTCATATTAACGATAAGTTTTTTGATGGTGGAGAGATTCCTTACCCAGAAGAAGAGTAAGGAATAACAAGGAGTGAAAATATGCCAGAAGGCAAAATCATTAAGGCGCTAAGCGGATTTTATTATGTGCTAGATGAAAATGATCAAATTACACAGTGCCGAGGTAGGGGCATATTTAGGAAGAATAAGATAACCCCTCTTGTTGGTGACCATGTAGTTTTCCAGGCTGAAAATGAAACGGAAGGATATATTTTAGAGGTTTTTGAGCGGAAAAATGAGTTAATAAGACCACCAATAGCAAATGTAGATCAAGCTATTCTCGTTTTTTCTGCTGTTGAACCAGATTTTTCAACCTTACTTCTCGATCGTTTCTTGGTGTTAATAGAGGCCAATGATATTGAACCCATTATTTGTATAAGTAAAATGGATTTAACGAATGACAATGTTAAAAAACAAATAGAACAAAGTGCAAAAGATTATGAATCAATTGGTTATAAAGTAATCTTAACTTCTACAATAGAAGACCTTGGTGTAGAGGATCTTCTGCCTTTGGTTCAGAATCAAATCTCTGTATTTGCAGGGCAATCTGGGGTTGGTAAGTCCTCATTGTTAAATGTGTTACGTCCTGACTTAGAATTAAAAACGGATGATATCTCGTCCCATCTAGGCAGGGGGAAACATACGACAAGACACGTTGAGTTAATCAAAGTTGGTTCTGGGCTTGTCGCTGATACCCCAGGTTTTAGTTCCCTAGAGTTCAATGAAATAGAGTCAGATGAGCTGTCTTATTGTTTTCCGGAAATTTATAAAGCTGGTTCAGATTGTAAGTTTAGAGGGTGCTCGCATACTTCTGAGCCAAAATGTGCGGTAAAAACACTGGTTGAGCTAGGTGAGATTAATAATTATCGTTATAAGCATTATATTAGCTTCCTTGAAGAAATAAAAGATAGAAAGCCGAGGTACTAACATTATGGTAAAGATTGCCCCCTCCATTTTGTCAGCGGATTTTGCAAAGTTAGGGGAAGAAATAAAAGACGTTGAGCGTGGAGGTGCAGACTACATTCATATTGACGTAATGGACGGACACTTTGTTCCTAACATTACAATCGGTCCTTTAATTGTGAATGCAGTTCGGCCTATTACGCAGCTCCCGTTAGATGTTCACCTAATGATTGAAAATCCAGACCAGTACATTGCAGATTTTGCAAAAGCGGGTGCAGACTATATAACTGTTCACGTAGAAGCTTGCAAACACCTTCATCGTACAATCCAATTAATAAAGGATCAGGGTGTAAAAGCAGGGGTCGTATTAAATCCAGCAACACCTGTTGACACAATAAAACATGTGCTACCTGATATTGATATGGTATTGCTAATGACAGTAAACCCCGGCTTTGGAGGCCAAAAATTTATTTCATCAGTCCTACCTAAAATAAAGGAGCTTTCAGAAACGATAGCTTCCCTTGGACTTCCCATTGAAATTGAAGTAGATGGTGGTGTAAATGAAGAAACTGCCAAACTGTGTATTGACGCTGGAGCAAACGTTCTAGTTGCAGGCTCAGCCGTGTTTAACCAAGAAGATCGAGCACAAGCAATCTCTAAGTTAAGATAAAAAAGATAGCCTTTCCTATTCCTGTTAAAACAGGGTGAGGAAAGGCTTTTCTTTTGAGACTTTATATTGATGGTTGCTTTCTAATGTAATTTGAGAGAGTGGATTGGAGCGGAGGGCACTTGACTCCTGCAGGAAGTGAGGAAAGTGCCAGACCCCGCAGGCGCGAAGCGCTGAGGAGGCTCGCATTCCTCCCCGCGGAAAGCAAGTGCCCGCAGCGTAAAGGAACGTTCAAGATGAAAAGTGATAAAGTTAGTACCTTTTTTTATTAAAAGATGTCATAATATAACGTTTAATAAACTATGTATTAAGTAACGAACTTATTATTTTTATAGGGTACTTATTTATTTTAAAGAGGCATATTATTTTGATAAGACATTATTAAACGAGATTTTTTATTCAAGCACGAGGTACTCTTTTGAAAGTAATGAATATACTTATAGTGACTCATGTTATTAAAAATGAATTCAAGAAAAAGAAAAAGAACGGGAACTTGTGTTGAGGAGGGAAACTATGAAATTTTATACGATTAAGCTACCGAGGTTTCTAGGGGGCATCGTTCGTGCAATGCTAGGATCAATAAAAAAAGGATAAATAAAAAAGCACCGGTATAGGTGCTTTCTTCTCGAGGACAGTATTTATTGTCCTCATTTTATTTGCATTTTTTGTTAATTATACGCGCTCAACTTTACCAGATTTAAGTGCTCTAGCTGAAACGTATACACGTTTAGGTTTGCCATCTACTAAAATACGTACTTTTTGAAGGTTTGCACCCCATGTACGTTTTGAAGCGTTCATTGCATGAGAACGTGCATTACCAGAACGAGTTTTCTTACCCGTAACTACACATTTGCGTGCCATATAAATTTCCCTCCTTACCACAAAAAAACTAACCGTTATAAGCAACTAGTCATGAAAATACTTTATTAATTTATCACAAGTACACCTAGAATGCAATACATAGCTTTCAAGAAAATAACCTTGACATATAAAATTATGTTTTCTGTATAATAATAAACATAAGGAAACAATAAAAATATACAATTGCTTTCAAAATGTGCTTTCTTATAGTAAAATGGCTTTAGCCAAGATGAACAATTCCAAAGGGGGAACTGACATGTCGATCGAATTAAAAACGAAATTCGGACAAATTGATATATCGAATGAAGTGATCGCTACGATTGCTGGTGGAGCTGCTGTTGATTGTTACGGAATCGTTGGTATGGCATCAAAGAATCAAATCCGTGACGGAATTTCAGAAATACTTAGAAAAGAGAATTTCACTCGTGGAGTTCTTATTCGTCAAGAAAATGAAGAAGTACATATTGATATGTATATAATCGTAAGCTATGGTACAAAGATTTCTGAAGTGGCTCATAATGTTCAAACAAAGGTCAAGTACACACTGGACCAAACCGTTGGACTGGCTGTAGATTCAGTAAATATTTTCGTACAAGGAGTTCGTGTAACGAACCCGTAAAGAGGAGGAAAAGTTTGTGTCGATTACAAAGTTAGACGGAAAACGTTTTGCAGAAATGATATTGGCTGGTGCTAGCCATTTATCAAATAACGCAAAAATGGTTGATGCCTTAAACGTTTTTCCTGTACCAGATGGTGACACCGGTACCAATATGAATTTGTCTATGACATCTGGTGCAAAAGAAGTGAAAAGTAATGTTTCAGATCATATTGGAAAAGTAGGAGTTGCGCTGTCTAAGGGGTTATTGATGGGCGCAAGAGGGAATTCTGGTGTAATACTTTCCCAAATTTTTAGAGGTTTTTCTAAATCCATTGAAAAGCTAGATAGCATTAGCTCTATCGAATTTGCAAATGCAATGGAGGCTGGTGTTGAAACGGCTTATAAAGCAGTTATGAAGCCTGTAGAGGGTACAATCTTAACTGTTGCAAAAGATTCAGCAAAGCGTGCTGTAGCTGAATCAAAAAAGCAACCTGATATTACGTTGTTAATGGAAGCTGTGCTTAAAGAGGCAAAAGCTTCTTTAAATCGAACTCCAGATTTGTTACCAGTATTAAAGGAAGTTGGGGTTGTCGATAGTGGTGGACAAGGGCTTGTACTTGTATATGAAGGATTCTTAGCTGTCTTAAAGGGTGAGAAGCTTCCTGGAGCCCCTATGGCTATGCCATCATTATCTGAACTAGTAAGTGCAGAACACCATAAAAGTGTTCATAGTCATATTAATACTGAGGACATTGAGTTCGGCTATTGTACTGAATTTATGGTTAAGTTTGAAACAGATAAAAATACTTTTTCAGAAGAAAAATTTAGAAACGATTTAAGTCAGTATGGAGATTCACTACTAGTCATTGCTGATGAAGAAGTTGTTAAAGTACATATACATGCTGAACACCCTGGTGATGTTTTAACTTATGGCCAGAAATACGGTAGCTTGATCAATATGAAGATTGAGAACATGAGAGAGCAGCACAGTAATTTATTGTATGAAGAGCAGCAATCTCATGCAACAATGGCACCTATAGCTAAAAAAGAAAAACAACCATTCGGGATAGTGACTGTAGCAATGGGTTCAGGTATTTCAGAATTATTTAAAAGTATTGGTGCTCATGCTGTAATTGAAGGTGGGCAGACGATGAATCCTAGTACGGAAGACATCGTAAAAGCAATAGAAGAGGTTCATGCAGAAAAAATCATTATTTTACCGAATAATAAAAACATCATAATGGCTGCAGAGCAAGCTGCACAAGTTGTAGGAGACAATGTTGTTGTCGTGCCTTCTAAGACAGTTCCCCAAGGTATGGCTGCCTTGTTAGCCTTTAACCCAGGGGTCGACTTATCATCAAACCGTGATGCTATGACTGAATCGTTAGGAACTGTAAAAACAGGACAATTAACGTATGCGGTTCGTGATACAAATATTGACGGATTAGATATAGCTAAAGATGATTTTATGGGAATTTCTGACGGGAAAATTGTCACGACGGATAAAGATAAAATCAAAGCAACTATTGACTTGTTGGCAGAGATGGTTGCTGATTCTGATGAAATCTTGACGTTAATATATGGTGAAGATGCGTCAGAAGAAGATGTAAACACTATTGTTTCTTACATCGAGGAAAATTATGAAGACCTAGAAGTAGAAGTACACAATGGTAACCAGCCATTGTATACATTTATTATCTCAATAGAGTAAATGAAGAAGGGGACTTCCCTTCTTTTTTTACTGTCTAAATCCATTAGTTTATGGTAGTATATATTACAGTTTCGTACATGATTGATGAACATTCGTGTTTTTTTATAAATAGAATAGTACCATAGGGGAGAGGAGCAATAATATGAAATATAGAAGCGTTTTTGATATTATTGGCCCGGTCATGATTGGACCATCTAGTTCACATACTGCAGGGGCTGCTAGAATAGGCAGAGTAGCAAGGAGTTTATTTGGAAGAGAGCCTAAATGGGCTACTATTTCTTTATATGGTTCCTTTGCAAGTACGTATAAAGGGCACGGAACAGATGTAGCAATTATCGGTGGATTGCTAGATTTTGATACTTTTGATGAAAGAATCAAAACCTCACTTGATATTGCTGATCAGGCTGGAATGAAGATTACATTTATTGAGGAAGATGCTATAACAGATCACCCAAACACAGCAAGAGTATCGATTGGTGATGAGCATGGTGAGCTTGAACTAGTTGGTATTTCAATCGGTGGAGGCAAAATTGAAATTACTGAATTAAATGGTTTCGAGTTAAAGTTGTCAGGAAATCATCCGGCGATTTTAGTTATTCATAATGATCGATATGGTGCAATTGCCGGGGTAGCTAATGTACTCGCAAAATATGCAATAAATATTGGACATATGGAAGTCTCTAGAAAAGAAAAAGGACAACTGGCACTAATGACAATCGAAGTTGACCAAAACATTGATCAGCATGTTATCGATGAATTAACGACACTTCCAAACATCTTAAAAGTAACTAAGATTGTTGATTAATAATACATCGAGGTTGGGCTTGGAACCGTTTCCAAAGTTGCATGGACAGGGAGGACATACATGATGTTTAGAAATGTGGCAGAATTGATAGAATTAGCAGAAAGTAAAAATATGAAAATATCAGAAATAATGATAAACCAAGAGGTCGAAGTTACTGGTAAGAGCCGTGAAGAGATTATGAAGCAAATGCTATTTAATCTTGAGATAATGGAGAAAGCTGTTGAAGATGGATTGAAAGGGGTAAAATCGCATTCAGGTTTAACTGGAGGAGATGCTGTTTTACTGCAACAATACATTGAAAAAGGGAATTTCCTAACAGGCAAAACCATTTTAGATGCAGTTAGTAAGGCTGTGGCAACAAATGAAGTAAATGCTGCAATGGGAACTATATGCGCGACACCTACTGCAGGTTCTGCCGGAGTTGTTCCAGGGACGTTATTTGCAGTGAGAGATAAATTACATCCAACAAGAGAAGAAATGGTACAATTTCTATTTACAGCGGGGGCATTTGGTTTTGTTGTGGCTAACAATGCTTCTATTTCTGGTGCTGCAGGAGGCTGTCAGGCAGAAGTTGGGTCGGCTGCTGGTATGGCAGCGGCTGCTATTGTTGAAATGGCTGGCGGTACACCAAGGCAGTCTGCAGAAGCAATGGCAATTACCTTGAAGAATATGCTAGGCCTTGTCTGTGATCCTGTGGCTGGACTTGTTGAGGTACCATGTGTTAAGCGAAATGCGATGGGAGCAGCAAACGCTATGGTTGCGGCAGACATGGCTCTTGCAGGAATTACAAGTCGTATACCATGTGATGAGGTAATTGATGCTATGTATAAAATCGGGCAGTCAATGCCTTCAGCTCTTAGAGAAACTGCGCAGGGAGGATTAGCGGCAACACCAACGGGTCGAGCGCTTGAAGCGAAGATTTTTGGTATTCCGTTAAATAAAAGTGAGTAATCCATTATATGACCCTATTACAAATATTAAGGGAATAGGTGAGGAGACTGCCGATCATCTATTTGAAATGAATATTTATAAGGTTAAAGATTTATTGGAGTATTTCCCATACCGATATGAGGATTACCAGTTACGTGATTTAGCAGAAGTCAAACATGATGAACGAGTAACAGTAGAAGGGAAGGTTCATAGTGAGCCTTCCTTACAGTATTTTGGACGAAAACGTAACCGACTAACCATTCGAGTGCTAGTGGGAAGATATTTAATTAAGGCTGTTTGTTTTAATAGACCGTATGTTAAGGAAAAACTCGAACTAAATCAGACAGTAACAATAACTGGAAAATGGGATCAACATCGCCAAACAATTACAGTGAGTGAAATCTCTTTTACACCATACTCAATAGATAAAGAAATCGAACCTGTATATTCTGTAAAAGGGAAAGTGACAGTTAAAGGGATGAGAAGGTTTATCTCTCTTGCTTTTAATCAATATAGTAAGTTTATTGAAGAGAATATTCCAAACGCACTACTCAATAAGTATAAGCTTTTACCAAAAGGCATGGCTTTACAAGTTATGCACTCTCCTAAAAGTCATGAGGATTTAAAACAAGCTAGACGCCGATTTGTCTACGAAGAATTCTTATTATTTCAATTGAGAATGCAAGCTTTACGTAAAGTAGAACGTGAGCAATCACAAGGGATACAGCAAGAATTCTCAAGAACTTCGTTAGATTCATTTATTAACGCATTACCATTTCCGCTTACAAATGCTCAAAATAGAGTTGTTGTAGAAATAATTGGAGATTTAGAAAAGCCATACCGTATGAATCGCCTATTACAAGGTGACGTAGGATCAGGTAAAACAGTTGTCTCTGCTATTGCTCTTTACTCAACGATTCTAGCGGGTTATCAAGGTGCTTTAATGGTCCCTACTGAAATTTTAGCTGAGCAACATGTGACCTCTTTAAAGGAATTATTTTCACCCTATGATGTAAAAGTTGAACTCCTAACTAGTTCTGTCAAAGGAAAACGAAGGAGAGAATTACTCGGAAGCTTACAAGCAGGAGAGATTGATATTCTTGTCGGTACACATGCTTTAATTCAAGACGAGGTTGATTTTAATAGACTTGGTCTTGTGATTACAGATGAGCAGCACCGCTTTGGTGTAGAGCAAAGAAGAGTTCTTAGAGAAAAAGGGGAGAACCCTGATGTCTTATTTATGACTGCAACTCCAATTCCAAGGACGTTAGCAATAACTGTGTTTGGAGAAATGGATGTATCAGTCATTGATGAAATGCCTGCCGGTCGTAAGGTGATTGAAACATATTGGGCAAAGCATGACATGCTTGAAAGAATATTAGTTTTTATTGAAAAAGAATTAACAAAAGGAAGACAAGCCTATGTCATTTGCCCCTTGATTGAAGAATCAGATAAATTGGACGTGCAAAACGCTATTGATGTTCATAGCACTCTAACTTATCACTTTCAAGGCCGATTTAAAGTAGGGCTCATGCATGGTCGTTTATCGTCAGATGAAAAGGACTCTGTAATGAAGCAATTTAGTCAAAATGAAGTTCAATTACTTGTCTCAACTACAGTGGTTGAAGTTGGAGTAAACGTTCCTAATGCCACAATTATGGTCATTTATGATGCAGAACGATTTGGCTTGTCACAGCTACACCAATTAAGAGGTAGGGTTGGTCGTGGTAGTGATCAATCATACTGTATCTTGCTAGCAGATCCAAAATCTGAAGTTGGTAAGGAAAGAATGAGAATTATGTCAGAAACAAACGATGGCTTTGTCTTATCAGAAAAAGATTTAGAATTGCGTGGTCCTGGTGATTTCTTTGGGAAAAAACAAAGCGGAATGCCGGAGTTTAAAGTTGCAGATATGGTTCACGATTACCGTGCACTTGAGGTAGCTAGAGATGATGCGACTAGGTTAATCCAATCTAAAGCTTTCTGGGAAGAGGAACAGTACCTGTTGTTAAGAAAAGACCTAGAATTGTCCGGTGTTTTAGATGGAGACAAACTAGATTAATTCAGCTTATGTAAACGTAGAACGTAAGGATTTTCTTGCATTCTACGTTTTTTAACTATATACTACTATTAGTACCTAGTCATAATAGTTCGGATGGTGTTTGTTTAATGAGACGAAATAAAAAAGATAGACAAGAGCTTCTTCTCGATACGATAAACGAGAATCCTTTTATAACAGACGAGGATCTAGCTGAGAAATTTTCAGTAAGTGTACAAACTATACGGTTAGATCGTCTCGAACTATCAATTCCAGAGCTTCGAGAACGAATTAAGCATGTAGCTGAAAAAAATCTTAAAGATGAAGTTCGTTCTCTTCCTATTGATGAAGTTATAGGAGATATTATAGATATAGAATTGGATCATAGCGCCATCTCGATTCTTGAAGTAACCAGTGAGCATGTTTTCAAACGAAATCAGATTGCTCGTGGTCACCATTTATTTGCACAGGCGAATTCGTTGGCGGTAGCAGTAATTAACGATGAGCTAGCTTTAACTGCAAAGGCGAACATTCGCTTTACAAGACAAGTGAAAGTAAATGAAAGAGTCGTAGCAAAAGCTAGAGTTCAAAAAGTAGAACAAACAAAAGGTAGAACACTAGTAGAAGTCAGTAGCTATGTTGGTAATGAGTTAGTGTTTTCTGGCGAGTTTGAAATGTTCCGTTCAAACAAATTGGATAAAGGATGATCATTTATGAAAATCGTAATAGATGCAATGGGTGGCGACAATGCTCCAAAGGAAATTGTAAATGGAGCAGTAAAAGCTATCGAGCATTATAAGGACTTACATATTACTTTAGTTGGAAAAGAATCAGAAATTCGTAAATACTTAACAACCGATGAACGTATTTCAATTATACATACAGATGAAGTTATTGAGGCGACAGATGAGCCTGTTCGTGCAGTAAGAAGAAAGAAAACAGCGTCAATGGTACTGATGGCTCAAGAGGTGAAAGAAGGACGAGCTGATGCATGTATTTCAGCCGGAAATACAGGAGCGTTAATGACAGCTGGTTTATTCATTGTAGGTAGAATCGAAGGGATTGACCGACCGGCATTATCACCGACTCTTCCAACAATAGGAGGAGAAGGGTTTTTATTCCTGGATGTAGGAGCAAATGTTGATGCAAAGCCTGAACACCTTCTTCAATATGCTATTATGGGCTCCATCTATTCAGAGAAGGTCAGAGGAATGACTAATCCTAGAATCGGTTTGCTAAATGTAGGGACTGAAGAAAAAAAGGGAAATGAATTAACGAAAGCTGCATTTGATCTTTTAAAAGATTCTGGTTTGAATTTTATTGGGAATGTAGAAGCTAGAGATTTGCTAGAGGGAGTTGCTGATGTTGTCGTAACAGATGGCTTTACAGGAAATGTTACGTTGAAGACAATCGAAGGTACAGCACTTTCAATATTTACTATGCTAAAGTCAGCACTAACTAGTAATCTTCAAAGCAAACTTGCGGCGGCTGTTCTTAAACCTCAGTTAAAAGTGATAAAAAATCGGATGGATTATTCAGAATATGGTGGAGCAGGTCTTTTTGGATTGAATGCACCAGTTATCAAGGCACATGGATCATCTGATGAAAATGCGCTATTCCATGCTGTTCGTCAAGCAAGAGATATGGTGCAAAATGATGTTGCAAATACGATACGAGAAACATTATCGAGTATGAAAAGAGAAAGATAGAAGGAGGGGGTAGAGTTATGGGGAAAATAGCATTTATTTTTCCTGGTCAGGGATCTCAAACGGTAGGAATGGGGAAACAACTAGCTGAAAAGTATCCGAACGTTGCAAGCACTTTTGAGAAAGCAGATTCCACACTCGAAATCGATCTAACTTCACTAATTTTTGAGGGGCCTCAGGAAACGTTAACATTAACAGCAAATGCTCAACCTGCATTATTAACAACCAGCATTGCCATTTTAGAAAAGTTTAAAGAAGCCAACATCGTTCCGGATTTCGTGGCAGGACATAGTTTAGGAGAATATTCAGCCCTTGTTACAGCTGGTGCACTTTCCTTTGAAGATGCTGTCTATGCTGTGCGTAAACGAGGGGAACTTATGGAAGAAGCTGTTCCTGCAGGTGTAGGGACTATGGCAGCTGTCCTAGGAATGGATAGCCAAGTATTAAAACAGATAACTGATCAGATTACTTTTGAAGGGAATTCTGTTCAATTAGCGAATTTAAATTGTCCAGGACAAATCGTAATATCTGGGACGGTTGAAGGAGTTTCTCTTGCCTCTCAACTGGCAAAGGAGAAAGGTGCTAAACGAGTTATTCCGCTTGATGTAAGTGGCCCTTTTCATTCTGCACTAATGGAGCCTGCTGCTAAAAGGTTTTCTGATGTTTTAGAAGGTCTAGACATTAACAATGCAAGTGTACCAGTAATCTCAAACGTAACAGCAGGCCCGATTACTGATGCTAATGAAATAAAAGCCAAGCTTATTGAACAACTGTATTCACCAGTTCTATGGGAGAATTCCGTTGAAACACTCGTTGAGCTTGGTGTAGATACATTTATTGAAATTGGTCCCGGAAAAGTTTTATCTGGATTAGTAAAAAAAGTAAATCGTAAACTGACTACGTATTCCATAAATGATGAGGAGTCATTGGTATCAACGATTGAATCAATTAAGGGGGAAACTCAGAATGCTTAATGGTAAGGTTGCGTTAGTTACTGGAGCCTCTAGAGGAATAGGCCGTGCAATCGCGGTGGAATTAGCAAGACAAGGTGCAAACGTTGCAGTTAATTACTCAGGTAGTGAAGCAAAGGCTAATGAAGTAGTTGATGAAATAAAGGCACTAGGAAGAGAATCAATTGCCATTCAATCTAATGTTGGAGATAGTGACTCTGTTCAAAATATGGTTAAAGAAGTCATTTCTACCTTTGGTACGATTGATATATTAGTGAACAATGCTGGAATTACTAGAGATAACCTGCTTATGAGAATGAAAGAGGATGAATGGGATGATGTAATTAACATCAATCTAAAAGGTGTCTTTAATTGTACTAAAGCAGTTACGAGGCAAATGATGAAGCAACGATCAGGGAGAATCGTAAACATTGCATCTATTGTTGGTGTAAGTGGTAACCCTGGTCAGGCGAATTATGTTGCAGCAAAAGCTGGTGTAATAGGACTAACAAAAACAGCAGCAAAGGAGCTTGCTTCTAGAAATATTACTGTAAATGCAATTGCCCCTGGATTTATCACAACTGATATGACAGACAAATTACCTGAAGAGGTAAAAACGGAGATGTTAAAACAAATCCCGTTAGCTAAATTCGGAGAACCAAAGGATATTGCAAATGTAGTTCTATTCCTTGCATCAGAGCAAAGCAATTATATGACTGGGCAAACCCTCCATGTTGACGGCGGAATGGTTATGTAATTTAGAACATTCATCATAAATTACAAATTATTTCTTGAACTGGTTTTTTAAGCTAATATATTCTATAATACTTGAGGGGAGGTGACCGAAGATGGCAGAAGTTTTAGAACGTGTAACAAAAATTATCGTAGATCGTTTAGGCGTAGATGAAGCTGAAGTTAAGCTAGAGTCTTCTTTTAAAGATGATCTTGGGGCTGATTCCCTTGATGTAGTTGAACTTGTTATGGAGCTTGAAGATGAGTTCGATATGGAAATCTCTGATGATGATGCAGAAAAAATCGCAACTGTTGGCGATGCTGTTAACTACATAAATAGCCAGCTTTAATCTAGTACACAAAAAGTCCCGTAAATTATTACGGGGCTTTCCATATTTTTTAAGTAGGCGGTAACGGATTTTTATAGATTTATGATGTGAGGGAATACTAATTCTAAATTACTAACATTTATTTTAGATATATTGTGCAGTGTTTTATGGAGGAAGCTATGATAAAACGAGTGAATCGCAAAGAGAAAAACAATGTAGGTGCTAAATTTACTACCTTTCAAGAGCAAATTGGCATAACATTTACTAATGAAAAACTACTAATTCAAGCATTTACTCATTCATCGTATGTGAATGAGCATCGCAAGAAACCGTATGAAGATAATGAACGGTTAGAATTTTTGGGAGATGCAGTACTAGAGCTTACTATTTCTGAATTCCTATTTAAAAAATATCCAATTATGAGCGAAGGTGAATTGACAAAGCTCCGTGCTTCGATTGTTTGTGAGCCCTCTTTAGTTTCTTTTGCTAACCAGCTTTCATTTGGAGAGTTGGTATTACTAGGCAAAGGTGAAGAATTGACAGGTGGGAGAGCACGACCAGCACTACTTGCCGATGTATTCGAAGCTTTTATTGGTGCATTATATTTAGACCAAGGGATTGATAAGGTCTGTGAGTTCTTAGAAAAAGTTGTGTTTCCAAAAATAAATGAAGGTGCTTTTTCTCATGTGATGGATTACAAAAGTCAGTTGCAAGAACTCATTCAACGTGACGCACGTGGAATGCTTGAGTATAAAGTTTTACAAGAAAAAGGCCCTGCACATAATCGTGAGTTTATGTCTAGAGTTTCCCTTGAAGGTGAAGAGCTTGGCATTGGGATTGGTAAATCAAAAAAAGAAGCAGAACAGAAGGCTGCTCAGGTTGCTTTGAAGGTGTTACTAGAAAAAATGAAATAAAATCATAATCCCCCTGTCATAGGGGGATTTGTTATTTCATCAATTTCCAATATCCACATCAAAAAAACATCTTAATAACACCCGTATTTATGATAAAATATGTTAGAATTCATAGATTACATATTAATTATGCATAAGGGGGAGACTTATGTTCCTCAAACGTTTAGATATTGTTGGTTTCAAATCATTTGCTGAGAGAATTGCAATTGATTTTGTTCCAGGGGTTACAGCAGTAGTCGGACCAAATGGAAGTGGCAAAAGTAATATAACAGACGCAATGAGATGGGTATTAGGAGAGCAATCTGTTAAATCATTACGTGGTGCAAAAATGGAGGATATTATCTTTGGAGGTAGTGACTCTAGAAAAGCATTGAATATAGCAGAGGTTACCCTAACTTTAGATAATGAAGATTACTTTTTACCGATTGATTATCACGAGGTGAGCGTTACAAGAAGAGTGTTTCGCTCTGGTGATAGTGAGTTTTTTATTAACAAACAGTCCTGTCGCCTTAAGGATATTGTGGATCTTTTCATGGATTCTGGCCTTGGAAGAGAAGCATTCTCAATCATAAGTCAGGGGAAAGTTGAAGAAATTTTAAGTAGTAAGGCAGAAGAACGTAGAAGTATCTTTGAAGAGGCTGCTGGTGTTTTAAAATATAAAAACCGCAAGAAAAAGGCAGAATATAAGCTTGCAGAAACTCAGGAAAATGTAAATAGAGTTAATGATATCTTGCATGAGCTTGAAGCTCAGGTAGAACCTTTGAAGATTCAGGCTTCGATTGCAAAGGATTACCTACAGAAGAAAGAGGACCTTGAAAATATTGAAGTAGCACTAACTGTCTATGAAATTGAGGACTTTCATGCAAAATGGGAAAGTTATAATCAACAAATTGAGCTTCATAAACGTCAGGAAATAGAGCTTTCGGCTGATTTACAGACGAAGGAAGCAGAAATAGAACAGGTACGTAATCATATAGATGCACTTGATGAATCTATAAATGATTTACAGCAGGTCTTGTTAAAAGTCAGTGAAGAGCTAGAAAAGTTAGAGGGTCGTAAGGAAGTCCTAAAAGAAAGAAAAAAGAATGCTCATCAAAATAAAGAACAATTATACAATCTTGCTTCTGATCTTAAACAGAAGCAAGAACAATTAACGATTGCCCGCGAATCTGAAAATGAACTTCTACACAAGTTAACAACAGAAGTTAAAAGTATAAAGGATTCATTGAAAGATAAACAAGTTTTGCTAGCGGGGCAAGACCAGAACATTGAAGAAAAGCTTGAAGATTTAAAAAGTGAATATATTGAATTGCTAAATAAACAGGCAACTTCACGAAATGAATTGAAATATCTCAAGGAACAAATGAAGCAGCAAGATGAAAAAAATAATAGACTAGTTGAAACAAATCAGAAATACATTAAAGAACGAGAGTACATTAGTGGAGAAAAATCACGACTTACTTCTGATTTATCTAAACTTGAAGAACGCCTAAATCAGCAAATCGCTTCTTATAGAGAAGAACAAGCTAAGTTCGAAAATTTAAAGGCAAACTATCAAAAGAAAGAAACAACACTCTATCAAGCATATCAGTTCCTACAACAGACCAAATCCCGTAAGGAAATGCTTGAGGAAATGCAGGATGATTATGCAGGCTTCTTCCAAGGTGTAAAAGAGGTATTACATGCGGCTAGAGAAGATAAGCTTTCAGGTATTGAAGGGGCAATCGCTGAGTTAATTAATGTACCAAAAGAATATGAAACGGCAATGGAAATTGCATTAGGTGGAGCTACACAGCATATTGTTGTCGATAATGAACAAAATGGTAGACAAGCTATTAATTACTTAAAACAGCATTCATTTGGACGAGCTACATTTTTGCCACTAACGGTTGTTAAAGAGCGAACGATTCCATCTACCCAATTACAAACATTAAAGGGGCATTCTGCTTTTATAGGTGTTGCTTCCGATTTAATCTCTTTCGATAATAAATATCATTCTGTGATTACGAATCTACTAGGAACAGTCATTGTTACGAATGATTTAAAAGGAGCAAACGAATTAGCTCGTCTCTGTAACTATCGTTTCCGTCTTGTGACATTGGAGGGAGATGTGGTTAATCCAGGTGGATCCATGACAGGTGGAGCGGTTAAACAAAAATCGAATTCTTTATTAAGTCGTGGTCGTGAGTTAGAGGACATTTCCCAAAAACTTTCATATATGGAAGAGAAAACTGCAACGCTAGAGGAGAATGTTAAACAATTAAAACAGTCCATTTCAACACAAGAAGTTACCGTGGCAGAATTAAGGGAAGCTGGGGAAGCTCTACGTATTGAGCAGCAAAAGATGAAAGGTGATCTTCGAGAGGTTGAGTTTAAAGAGAAAAATGCGAATGAGCATCTATCCCTTTATGATCAGGAAAGACTGATGTCTGAATATGAAAATAAAAAAATGTCAGACCGAATTGTTGAGCTAGAAACAATGCTAGAGACAGTTACTTCCGAAATAGCGAATCTTGATAAGAGCATTAGTCAACTAAATCTTCAAAAAAATAACCAGCAAACTTCTAAGGAATCTCTTCAGTCAGAAATTACTGACATAAAGGTGTTGCTTGCTGGAAAATTACAGTCAGCAGAAAATCAGCAAGAGAAGCTTCAAAAAATGACTGAGGAACTCGAGGAAACTGTTGCCAAGTACAAAGAGACAACTGAAGATTTGAATCTTCTAACTAGTGAAATGACAACAAATAGCTCAGGTGAAGAAGAACTTGAAATTGCTGCAAAACGAAAGTTAAGCGATAAAACAGAGACCATTCAACTTATCGCAAGTCGAAGGGAACAGAGATTGCAGCTTCAAACAAAACTAGAAGACCTTGAACGAGAAGTAAAGGAAGAGAAACGAAATTATAAACAATTAGTCGATATCTTAAAAGATGAAGAAGTGAAGATGAATCGATTAGATGTGGAATTAGAAAATCGCTTATCACAGCTACGCGAAGAATACTTGTTAACATATGAAGCTGCAAAGGAAAAATATCCTCTCCAAATTGAAGTAGGAGAAGCAAGAAAGAAAGTAAAGCTCATAAAATTAGCAATTGAGGAACTCGGCACGGTTAACTTGGGTGCAATTGATGAATATGATAGAGTTTCAGAACGTTATGAATTCTTAATTGAGCAAAAGAATGATCTGCAAGAAGCAAAAGATACACTCTATAAGGTTATTGATGAGATGGATGATGAAATGAAAAAGCGTTTCAATGAAACGTTTACTAGTATCCGATCACACTTTGAACCAGTTTTTCAGGCGTTATTCGGCGGTGGTAGAGCGGACTTGCGTTTATCGGATCCATCTGATTTACTTAATACTGGTGTCGATATAGTTGCTCAGCCGCCTGGAAAAAAACTACAAAATTTAGGGTTGCTTTCTGGAGGAGAGAGAGCATTAACGGCTATTGCATTATTATTCTCGATTTTAAAGGTAAGACCAGTTCCATTTTGTGTACTAGATGAGGTAGAAGCAGCTCTTGACGAAGCGAATGTGTTTCGCTTTGCCCAATATTTAAAGAACTTTAGTAGTGATACACAATTCATTGTTATCACGCACCGTAAAGGTACAATGGAAGAGGCGGATGTTCTCTATGGAGTAACGATGCAAGAATCTGGTGTTTCCAAACTAGTTTCTGTAAGACTTGAAGATACAAAGGAATTAGTGAAATAGTTTTTGACGAAAGGAAAGATACCTAAGATGAGCTTTTTTAAGAAATTAAAAGACAAGATTACTAAGCAAACAGATTCGGTAAGCGAAAAGTTTAAAGAGGGCTTATCTAAAACAAGAAATTCATTTTCTGAAAAAGTAAATGATCTTGTGGCGAGATATCGAAAAGTAGATGAAGACTTTTTTGAAGAGTTAGAAGAAATCTTGATTGGTGCAGATGTTGGCGTATCGACTGTTATGGAATTAATCGACCAGCTTAAAACAGAAGTGAAAAGACGTAACATTCAAGATACGAAAGAAGTACAAGCAGTTATCTCCGAAAAACTTGTAGACATCTATCAAGGTGGAACTATAGAGTCTTCTGATTTAAATATTCAATCAGAAGGCTTAACGGTTATTCTAATTGTAGGTGTTAATGGTGCAGGGAAAACGACTACAATTGGGAAGCTAGCTAATCGCTTGAAAAATGAAGGGAAAACCGTATTACTAGCAGCTGGAGATACATTTAGGGCTGGTGCCATCGATCAACTTGAAGTTTGGGGTGATCGTGTAGGTGTTGATGTGATTAAGCAATCGGAAGGATCAGATCCTGCGGCTGTTATGTTTGATGCAGTACAGGCTGCTAAATCTCGTAATGTAGATGTGCTCTTATGTGATACGGCTGGCCGACTACAAAATAAGGTTAACCTTATGAAAGAACTAGAAAAGGTAAAGCGTGTTATTGAACGTGAGCTTCCAGGTGCTCCACACGAAGTTCTACTCGTGCTTGATGCTACTACAGGGCAAAATGCAATGGCACAAGCGAAAACCTTTTCTGAGGCGACAAATGTATCAGGTATTGTATTAACGAAACTAGACGGTACAGCAAAAGGCGGAATTGTACTTGCCATTCGTAATGAACTTAAAATTCCAGTTAAATTCGTGGGTCTGGGAGAAAAAGTAGACGATTTACAACAATTTGACCCAGAACAATATGTCTATGGTTTATTTTCGGATCTAATTGAAAAAGAACCTGAGGCGGAATAAGAATAATTTAAGGGTGTGTCCAAAAAAGCCAACTAGATTGACTTTAAGGAGCACTCTTATTTTTTAAGGCTAAAGACTCAATAAATTAAAATTTTGGGTTGTCTAAGTTTAGAGCCGTTGATTTCCGGTCCAGGCACTTGCTTTCCGCGGGGAATTATGAAAAAGCCCAACTGCCGGCTTTTTTATGGGCAAATTCCCATCGGGTAGGAAGTCGAGGGTTATTTTCAGTAGCGTGAAAAAACTACCTCCTCAACGTTCCGTTTGCGGTGTCTCGACCTTTCCTCTACTTCCCGCAGGAGTCAAGTGCCTTTCCCTCCAATCAACTATGTGATTTTAAATTAATACCATCAACAAACCAATATAACAACAGTAAAGTTTTTCAGAGAAAACTATGAACTAATTCCCCTATTTTCAGAGTTGAGTTATTCGCTAAAGTCTACTAGACTCCTGCGGGAGTAAGGTTCAGGGGAGGTCCCACAGGAGCAGAGCGACGAGGAGGCTCCCCGAATCGCCCGCGGAAAGCGAGTGGATTTTAGCAAATAACACACTATGTATTTATACATACTGTTTCATTTTAAGATAACCATAATCACATTATGTAAACTAAAACTAGTATGTCCAGCTTCGGGAGCCCAGCGTCTAGTGGTCTTCGCCTCTCTTCCATGCGATAAGTCAACATCGAATCGCTTCGCTCTTCGTGTTTCCTTTATCTCATGCAGAGCGACTCAGTCCATACGCCGCTGAACGGGCTCCCTCCGCATTTCGGCTATGACAAGAAAAAAACTTGACATTAAAACCCTATGCTTGTAAACTATTTACTTGTAAAGGCAATTCACTTAACAAGGGGGGAGCCACCATGCTTGAAAAAACGACTCGAATAAATTATCTTTTTGATTTTTACCAGTCGTTACTAACACCCAAGCAACGGAGCTACATGAGCTTATATTATTTAGACGACTTTTCCCTAGGTGAAATTGCAGAAGAATATGAAGTTAGTCGTCAAGCAGTATATGATAATATAAGACGTACCGAAGTAATGCTTGAAGAGTATGAAGAAAAGCTGTTACTATTTCAAAAATTTCAAGAGCGTCAACAATTGTTTCAACAGCTTAAACATCTTTCTAATAAGGAAGCTACTGTTAAGAATGAGCTTTTGAATATAATTGAAAGACTTGAGAAATTAGATTAGGGGGCGGCATATATGGCATTTGAAGGATTGGCCGACCGACTGCAAAACACGATTCAAAAAATTCGTGGCAAAGGTAAAGTTACAGAAGCTGACGTTAAGGAAATGATGCGTGAAGTTCGATTAGCGCTTCTAGAAGCGGATGTAAACTTTAAAGTAGTAAAAGATTTTGTAAAAAAGGTAAGCGAACGATCTATAGGTCAGGAAGTTATGAAAAGCTTAACTCCAGGACAACAGGTCATAAAAGTAGTTCAAGAAGAGCTTACTGAATTAATGGGTGGCGAGCAAAGCAAAATTGCAGTAGCCAAACGACCTCCTACTGTGATTATGATGGTAGGTTTACAAGGTGCAGGTAAAACAACAACAACCGGTAAGCTTGCGAATTTACTTAGAAAAAAGCATAATCGCAATCCTATGCTCGTTGCGGCCGATATCTACCGCCCAGCTGCTATTAAACAGTTAGAAACACTAGGCAAACAACTAAATATGCCTGTTTTTTCACTAGGGGATAAAATTAGCCCAGTTGAAATAGCAAAACAAGCGATTCAAAAAGCTAAGGATGATCATCACGATTATGTATTAATTGATACAGCAGGAAGACTTCACATTGATGAAGCCCTAATGGATGAATTAAAGCAAGTAAAAGAAATTGCAAATCCGGATGAAATTTTCTTAGTAGTAGACGCGATGACTGGACAAGATGCGGTTAATGTTGCAGAAAGTTTTAACGACTTACTTGGTCTAACAGGAGTTGTTTTAACAAAACTTGATGGTGATACTCGTGGTGGAGCAGCCTTATCTGTTAAGGCGGTTACAAACACGCCGATTAAGTTCGTTGGTCTAGGGGAAAAAATGGATGCAATTGAGCCATTTCATCCTGAACGTATGGCCTCAAGAATACTTGGAATGGGCGATGTGTTAACACTCATTGAGAAAGCACAAGCCTCTGTTGATGAAGACAAAGCAAAAGAACTCGAACAAAAGATGCGTTCAATGTCCTTTACATTTGAGGACTTCCTAGAACAGCTTTCTCAGGTTCGAAATATGGGTCCTCTTGATGAAATCTTGAACATGCTCCCTGGAGCTAACAAGATGAAAGGCCTTAAAAATGTACAAGTAGATGAAAAACAAATCAGTCATGTCGAAGCGATTATCCAATCAATGACTAAACAGGAGAAAGTTAACCCTGATATCATTAATGCAAGCAGGAAAAAGCGAATTGCAAAAGGAAGTGGAAGATCCGTTCAGGAAGTAAACCGACTACTTAAGCAATTTGAAGACATGAAAAAAATGATGAAACAGATGACAAGCATGTCAAAAGGTAAGAAAAAAGGGTTTAAATTCCCATTTATGTAATGTTAAGAGCTGTTAAGAAAAAACACTTTACAAACATAAAAGGAATTGCTAATATTATATCTTGTTGAAATATTTTCGGAGGTGCTATATAAAATGGCAGTAAAAATTCGTTTAAAGCGTATGGGAGCTAATAAGTCTCCTTTCTATCGTATCGTAGTTGCAGATTCTCGTTCACCACGTGATGGACGTTTCATTGAAACAGTTGGAACTTACAATCCTGTAAACCAACCAGCTGAAGTTAAAATCAATGAAGAGTTAGCATTAAAATGGTTACAAAATGGTGCTAAGCCATCTGATACAGTTCGTAACTTGTTCTCAAAACAAG
This sequence comes from Cytobacillus suaedae, assembly GCA_014960805.1. Classification (GTDB taxonomy): domain Bacteria; phylum Bacillota; class Bacilli; order Bacillales; family Bacillaceae_L; genus Bacillus_BV; species Bacillus_BV suaedae. The sequence goes on from CP063163.1 coordinate 2,021,121, forward strand.
GCATTATGGAAAAATTCCACAACGCTAAGCAAAGCAAGTAATGAATATGGTCAAGATGAAAGAGTTAATTGAAACAGTTGTAAAAGCCCTTGTAGATCATCCAGAAGAGGTGTCAGTTACTGAAACTTCTGATGAACGTACAATTACGTATGTATTGTCTGTTCATAAGGAGGATATGGGGAAAGTCATCGGTAAGCAAGGTCGAGTAATTAAATCTATTCGCACCGTTGTTTACGCAGCAGGCACTGGACTTGATAAACGAATTCATCTAGAAATTAACGAATAATCAAAGTGATGGAGAAGGGCGAGGGAAACCTCCCCTTTTTTATGTATTTAAAAATATGGCTATAATCATGTAAAAGCTATTTTGCTGAAGAAGGATAATGGGGGTTGTATAATGCAATTATTGCAAACGGTAGTGGTTAAACAAATTTTAACTGAACACAGTAAAGCCGAGCTTATGCAAAACTACGAGTCCAGAAAACAAAATTTACTGAAAGAATGTGACCAATTACGGTTTGAAGCCAGAAAATTAGCTAAGAATAAAAAATACAACCCTTCTAAAGTTCAGTCTCATTATGAAAAAGAAATATTGAAGAGAGAAGAGAAAATTAAAATACTCGAATTTCAAGTAGAGCAAATACATATTCTACCCATTGGTAGCGAATTAAAAGAGAGAGAAGTACAAGCAGTTGTAGACATTAATATCGGTGATAAATGGGAAGATTTAATTTCAAAGACGATTATCATTAAGGATGGTATCGTAGACGAAATACGTCAGGGGTGAAAAACAAATGTCAGAATGGTTTAACGTTGGTAAAATTGTAAATACACAAGGTATTAAAGGTGAGGTTAGAGTGATTTCTAGAACTGACTTTACAGAATCGAGATATAAGGTAGGAAATACACTCTATCTTTTTAAAAATGAAGGCACTGAGCCTATTGAGGTTACTGTGGGAAGTCATCGCGTACATAAAAACTTTGATTTATTGACATTTGAGGGCTATAACAATTTAGATGAAGTAGAAAAGTTGAGAGACTATTTTATTAAAGTCCCTGAAGAGCAACTAGAAGAATTAGAAGAAAACGAATATTATTTCCATGAAATCATTGGTTGCACCGTCTTCACCGAAGAGGGAGAAGAGTTAGGGAAAATCAGTGAGATACTAACACCTGGGGCAAATGATGTATGGGTTGTGAAACGTAAAGGTGGAAAGGATCTCCTTATTCCATACATTGAGGAAATTGTAAAGGAAATTAATATTACGGATAAAGTAATTAAAATCCATCTAATGGAAGGGTTATTATAAAATGAAAATCGATATTTTAACACTCTTTCCAGAGATGTTTACTGGAGTTTTTGGTGAATCGATTTTAAAAAAGGCCCAAGAGAAAAACGCAGTCTCCCTAAATGTTGTAAACTTTAGAAATTACTCAACAAACAAGCACCAAAATGTAGATGACTACCCTTACGGAGGTGGTGCAGGCATGGTATTAACTCCGCAACCTATATTTGATGCGGTTGATGAGTTGGTGAAGGATCATACTAGAAAACCTAGAGTGATTCTTATGTGCCCCCAGGGTGAAAAGTATACCCAGCAAAAGGCTGAGGAGCTTGCAAAAGAAGATCATCTCATTTTCGTTTGTGGTCATTATGAAGGTTATGATGAACGAATAAGAGAGTTTGTTGTTACTGATGAAATTTCTATAGGTGATTTCGTATTAACTGGGGGAGAGCTAGCATCAATGGTGATTGTTGATAGTGTTGTTCGATTGTTGCCAAATGTACTAGGTAACGAAGATTCTCCAATAAAAGACTCGCATAGTAGTGGAAGGTTAGAACACCCCCATTATACCCGTCCTGCGAATTTTCGTGGTATGGAGGTACCAGCAGTTTTAATATCAGGAAATCATAAAAAAATTGAAGATTGGCGTGAAAGGGAATCTTTTAGGAGAACATTCCTACGGAGACCTGATTTACTAGATTTGAATAACCTATCAGATAGTGAGAAAGTATGGGTTGAAGAAATTAAGAAAGAACTAGAGTAACTATTGCAGGTAGTATCATATTATGGTATGATAATCCTTGTGACTTGGGCTGTAAAGCTTTAAGTCTTTATAACGATGTTCCGCTGCAATCATATTGTATGAGCGTCCGTGAGAAGGAGAGAAAACGATGCAAAAGTTAATCGAAGAAATCACTAAAGAACAATTAAGAACAGACCTTCCTGCGTTCCGTCCTGGAGATACTGTACGTGTACACGTAAAAGTTATTGAGGGAACTCGTGAGCGTGTTCAGGTTTATGAAGGTGTTGTAATTAAGCGTCGTGGTGGTGGAATTAGCGAAACATTTACAGTTCGTAAAATTTCTTACGGTGTAGGTGTTGAACGTGCATTCCCAGTGCACACACCGAAAATTGCTAAGCTAGAAGTTCTTCGTCGTGGTAAAGTTCGCCGTGCGAAACTATACTACTTACGTGAATTACGTGGTAAAAAAGCACGTATTAAAGAAATTCGATAATTTCAGTAAAAAGGAGCTTGTGGATCAAGCTCCTTTTATTTTCATCAAAAAGAACCTATAATAAAAGCTATAGAGTGAAATTATTTGTTTTTAAGGGCATATTGTATTTATAGTAAGTACATAGACTTTTTAGGTGGAGGAACGGAGATGACTCGAAAAAAGAATGAGCTTTGGGAGTGGGTTAAAGCCTTAGCGATAGCTGTTATTTTAGCAGCGACCATACGGTACTTCTTATTTGCACCGATTGTTGTTGATGGCTTATCAATGATGCCAACATTACATAATGAAGATCGTATGATTGTTAATAAAATCGGATACAAAATAGGAGATCCAAAAAGGTTTGATATAGTCGTATTTCATGCTACCGAAGAAAAGGACTATATAAAGCGTGTTATTGGGCTTCCAGGTGATCGTGTTGAATACAAAGATGATACCTTATACATAAATGGACAGGCGTATGAAGAGCCGTATTTAGAGCAATATAAAAGTGAAGTGGTTGATGGCCCATTAACAGATCCTTTTGTACTTGAAGAAGTTCCGGAAGGGCATATTTTTGTGATGGGAGATAACCGACGACAAAGTAAAGATAGTCGTCATATCGGTCCTGTTCCGATAGAAGAGGTTTTAGGTAAAACAAATATGATTTACTGGCCACTTTCTGATATAGGAATTGTAAAATAAAAAAAGTACGAAAAAGTTAGTTGGTGAAATAATGACAATACAATGGTTTCCTGGTCATATGGCCAAAGCTAGAAGACAAGTCACGGAGAAACTTAAGTTTATCGACATTGTATTTGAGCTTGTGGACGCTAGAATCCCGTTAGCATCTAGAAATCCAATGATTGATGAGATTATTACAAATAAACCGAGGTTAGTTTTATTAAACAAAGCAGACATGGCAGATCCAAAGATTACGAAAGAATGGATTAACTTTTATAAAAGCCATGGAATTCAAGCACTTGCGATCGATTCGCAAACAGGTACTGGATTAAAGCAGATTATTACCTCTTCAAGAGACATTTTAAAAGAAAAGTTTGATAAAATGGTTGCAAAAGGGATTAAACCTAGAGCGATTCGTGCTCTGATTGTTGGGATACCTAATGTAGGAAAATCTACTCTTATTAATCGACTAGCAAAGAAAAATATTGCTCAAACAGGAGATAGACCAGGTGTCACCAAAGCTCAACAATGGATTAAGGTTGGAAAAGACCTTGAACTATTAGATACTCCAGGAATATTATGGCCTAAGTTTGAAGACCAGCTCGTTGGTCAAAAACTAGCTGCAACAGGAGCAATTAAAGATACAATATTAAACCTTCAAGATATCGCCGTTTATGTATTAAATTTCTTAAAGGAAGAATATCCAGAACGTCTAAAAGAACGATATAATATTGAAGAAATTCCTGAAGAGATTGTACCGTTGTTTGATGAAATAGGGAAAAGAAGAGGTTGTATGGTTGCGGGTGGATATATTGATTATGACAAAACCTCTGAGCTTATTCTACGAGAACTCCGATCCCAAAAACTTGGTCCTATTTCTTTTGAAGAACCAAAGCAGCTTGAAGAAAATGAACCTAATCAATAGCCCTTAGACTTGCTTTCAATAGCGAGTCTTATTTCTTTTTCAATTCTAATTAATTAGAATCATTAACCGATATACATAGTATGGACATCATTGAAAGTGAGAAATGTTATGAAAAATAAAACGATTAAAGAAGTTGAACAAATGCTCGAAGGGATTGAAGATTCAAATCATCCATTAATTGCTGAATATAAAAAGGATGATCGAATCGGTGTTCAAAAGGCACTTTCTAGGTGGGAAAAGACTAAAAGAGAATTAGAAAGTCTTGAATTATTGTTTGCAAAAATGTCGGTGTATGAAAAAAACCTATATCGTCAAGGAATTGATACTATTGCAGGGGTTGATGAGGTAGGTCGAGGCCCATTAGCTGGTCCTGTAGTTGCTGCTGCGGTGATTTTGCCTAAAGGTTTCAAACTTCTAGGTTTAAATGATTCAAAAAAGGTAACTGATAACAATAAAAATGAGCTTTTTGAGGCTATTAATAAGGAAGCATTGGCAATTGGTATAGGAATTATATCAGCAAAAAAAATAGATGAAGTTAATATATATGAAGCTACCAAACTTGCAATGATTAAAGCAATAAATCAACTATCTGTAAAACCAGATCATTTATTAATAGATGCAATGAAGCTCCCTATCAATATTCCACAAACTTCCATAATCAAAGGAGATTCAGCAAGTATCTCTATTGCAGCAAGCTCAATTGTAGCAAAGGTTACTAGAGACAGACTCATGCGAAGAATGGGGAACGTTTACCCTGAATATGGCTTTGAGAATCATATGGGCTATGGAACGAAAGAGCATATGAAGGCGTTACAAGAGTATGGTTCCACAAAAGAACATCGTCAATCCTTCGCACCAGTTGCTTCAGTAAATAAGATGTTTTAAATAACACTAAATTCGAAGGTGGAGTATTTGTGAACTTAGGTGTGATTCAGACATTACTAAAAGCCGAACAACTCAATCCTACAAATGCTCTTTCTTTAAAAGTTGGGCAAATTATACAAGGGAAGGCTGTTAAATTATTTAGAGAAGATGTTGCCCAAATTCAGGTAGGTTCAACTCAATTTGTAGCAAAGCTTCAAGCACCATTAATCTTACACCAAAACTATTGGTTTCAGGTTCAACCTAATGATGAACAAACAGAGTTAAAGGTTTTTGATAATAAGGAGTTAGGGGTTATTAAGGAATCTAATAGAAGTGAACCTATAGCCTCACAACAACTATTAAATAAACTTGGGGTAAAGGCAACGAATGCTTCCCTTCAACTTATTAAGTATCTTCATAATGAAAATATTCCATTTACAAAGGAGCAATTTCAACAAGCTACTAACCAACTTTTAAATCAAAAAGAATTCACCAAAGGTTTAAGTGTAGTAAAGTATCTTCTTTTGAATCAGCTCCCTATCACTACGAAAACATATCATTCATTAATAGCTATACAGGATGATAAGCCTATGGCGAGTTATATTTCAAAGCTACTTGTTGAACTAGAAAAGATGCAAGATAAGACGCCAAATACAAATAGGTTAATAGCTATGTTGCATAATCTACTCGGTGAGGAAATGAATAAGGTTATTGAATCCTCCGGTAGTAAAGTAGGGTTACCAAATGATCAAACAATGCAGAAGGTTTTCAAACAAATGATCACTTCATTTGGTCTTCAATATGAAAATGAGTTAGCTAGATTTATGGATGGTGGAAATAGGCCAAGCCTACCTATTCAATACGAATCACTAAAGCCTCTTCTCATGACGGCACTAATAGAACTAAATCAATTACCTGGTAAAGAGACACTAGAGCATTTAATACACCGTATTACCGGTCAACAACTTCTCTCGCTTGGTGATAGTGATTATGGCCACCTTATCTTCCAAATACCCTTACAGCTTGGTGGGAAGTTATCGGATTTAACTATTCAATACTCGGGTAAAAAGAATAAGGGAAAAGCGATTGATCCTAATTATTGTCAGCTTTTCTTTCAGCTAGAGCTAGAGACTCTTCGTGAAACCATGATTGATGTTAAAATACAAAACCGCATTTTGAGTATAACGATATATAATAACCACACCTTATTAGATAAGTTGGTACAAGGAATGAAGTTTTCATTAGCTGATGGACTTGAAAAAGCAGGTTATAAACTATCATCTATAAAAGTAATTAAATTAAGTGAAAAATTAACAGGAACCGAGAAAGTTTCACCAGCTTCAGTAATAATGAGAAGAAATGATGGATATACAGGGGTTGATATTAAAATATGAATGAAGAAAAAAAGCAAAAGCTAGAAGCTGTTGCTCTTTCTTATGACTCTTCAAAACATTTTGCCCCAAGATTAACAGCTAAAGGTAAAGGTGAGGTTGCTGAAAACATAATAAAGATTGCAAAAGAGCAAAATATACCGATTCAGGATGATCCAACCCTAGTAGAATTATTGAGTCAATTAAAAATAAATGAAACTATCCCAGAGGAGCTATACCAAGTCGTAGCGGAAATATTTGCCTTTATTTATAAAGTAGACAAAAAACTAGATAGGTAATTGCTATTTTTAAATAATTTAAAAGCCAATAGAAGGTAAAAATACTTGATAAATATTTTATTCAGATAAAAAGTTAATCATTTAGACACTATTTTAGTTCGAATAGTAGACAAGGTAGATATCATTTTATACAATGTAAACGCAGTCTATTTTATTTTAATTAGAAATTATCGTTTTTCTGATTTCTAAAGTTGAAAATAGAGCAGCATTGCTTCTATTTTCTTTAAAAAATTGGCTTACATATGATAGGAGGATGGGAAATGAATATCCATGAGTATCAAGGGAAAGAAATCCTCAGAAAATACGGGGTTGCTGTTCCAAATGGTAAAGTAGCATTTACGGTTGAAGAAGCTGTTGACGCTGCAAAAGAACTTGGCACTGCAGTTTGTGTAGTTAAGGCTCAAATCCATGCAGGTGGACGTGGAAAAGCTGGTGGAGTTAAAGTAGCTAAGAATCTTGATGAGGTTCGTACATACGCTAGTGAAATTCTTGGCAAAACATTAATAACTCATCAAACAGGTCCAGAAGGTAAAGAGGTAAAGCGCTTACTGATTGAAGAAGGCTGCGATATCAAAAAAGAATACTATATTGGTCTAGTATTAGATCGTGCTACTGAACGCGTAGTATTAATGGCATCTGAAGAAGGTGGAACTGAAATTGAAGAGGTTGCTGAAGCAACACCTGAAAAAATCTTCAAGGAAGTTATTGACCCTGTAGTAGGATTAACAGGATTCCAAGCTCGTAGAATTGCTTTTAACATTAACATTCCAAAAGAATTAGTTGGTCAAGCAGTTAAATTCATGATGAGCTTATATACTGCATTTGTTGAAAAAGATTGCTCAATCGCTGAGATTAATCCTTTAGTTGTTACTGGTGATGGAAAAGTTATGGCATTAGATGCAAAACTAAATTTCGATGCTAATGCTTTATATCGTCAAAAAGACATTGTTGAATATCGCGACTTAGATGAAGAAGATGCAAAAGAGATTGAAGCATCTAAATATGACCTAAGCTATATTTCACTTGATGGAAATATTGGTTGTATGGTAAATGGTGCAGGTCTTGCTATGTCTACAATGGATATTATCAAGCACTACGGCGGAGACCCCGCTAACTTCCTTGATGTTGGGGGCGGTGCTACAGCTGAGAAAGTTACAGAAGCATTCAAGATTATTCTATCCGATAAAGCAGTTAAAGGTATTTTTGTTAATATCTTTGGTGGAATTATGAAATGTGATGTAATTGCAGAAGGTGTTGTAGCAGCGACAAAACAAGTTGGTTTAGAAATTCCGCTTGTAGTTCGTTTAGAAGGTACAAATGTTGACTTAGGTAAGAAAATCTTACAAGAGTCAGGTCTTAATATCACTGCTGCTGAATCTATGGCAGATGGCGCACAAAAAATCGTATCACTTGTAGGATAGAAAGGCGGGGACAATTCATGAGCGTATTTATTAATAAAAATACAAAAGTACTAGTACAAGGTATTACTGGTTCTACAGCTTTATTCCATACGAAGCAAATGCTTGAATACGGCACAAATATCGTAGGTGGAGTAACACCTGGTAAAGGTGGAACAGAAGTAGAAGGAGTTCCTGTATTTAACACAGTTAGTGATGCTGTAAAAGCAACAGGAGCAGATGCATCTGTTATTTATGTTCCAGCACCATTTGCTGCTGATGCAATTTTGGAAGCTGTTGATGCAGAATTAGATTTAGTTATATGTATTACTGAACATATTCCAGTATTAGATATGGTTAAAGTTAAGCGTTACATGGAAGGGAAAAAGACTCGCTTAGTGGGTCCTAACTGTCCTGGAGTTATTACTCCGGATGAGTGTAAAATTGGAATTATGCCAGGTTACATTCATACAAAAGGCCATGTAGGTGTTGTTTCTCGTTCAGGAACTTTAACTTATGAGGCGGTTCACCAATTATCTCAAGAAGGTATTGGTCAATCGACAGCAGTTGGAATTGGTGGAGACCCTGTTAACGGAACGAACTTTATCGACGTCTTAAAAGCATTTAACGAAGATGAGGATACGTATGCTGTTATCATGATCGGTGAAATCGGTGGAACTGCTGAAGAAGAAGCAGCTGAATGGGTAAAAGCTAATATGACGAAACCTGTTGTAGGCTTCATTGGTGGTCAAACAGCACCTCCAGGAAAGCGTATGGGCCATGCTGGAGCGATTATTTCAGGTGGTAAAGGTACTGCTGAAGAGAAAATTAAAACAATGAATGAGTGTGGCATAAAAGTTGCTGAAACTCCATCTGTAATGGGTGAAACATTAATTTCAGTTCTTAAAGAACAAGGATTATATGAAAAATGTAAAACTCATTAATTAATTTGCAAATAGCTCCCTTTAAGGGGGGGCTATTTGTATTTAACTTTTTAAAATAGGAGGTATGTGAGTGAAAAACGCAAGAGAACGATTAATCCATTTACACCATTGTAGAGGTGTTAGTTGGAAAGGTATTGCAACACTTCTTAAATATGACCCTTCATTAGACTCTCTCTATTCTTTATCCCACAATTTTGTAGAATCTCTTCTAACTCTTTCTAAACCCTCTGCACAAATTTTCCTAAAAGATTTGCATTCTATTGAAATCCAAAGTATGCTAAAACAATATAATGAACAAAATATTCATTTAATTACCATTTTTGATCAAACTTATCCAAACCACCTCAAGCAAATCTTTGATCCACCTTGGGTGTTGTATGCAAAAGGTGATTTGTCTATTCTTCATGAGAAAAAGCAACTAAGTGTGGTCGGTACTAGATTACCTTCGGCCTACGGATATCACTGTATGGAAAAGTTGATCGTTCCATTGATTGAAAAACAATGGTGTATTGTAAGCGGTATGGCAGAAGGAATTGATACGAGTGCCCACCAAATTGCGATTGATAATGGGGGAAAAACAATTGCTATTATAGGAAGTGGGTTTAATTATATCTATCCAAAAAGCAATCTAAAGCTGGTAGATATGATTATACAAAAACACCTTCTACTGTCAGAATATCCACCAAATACCAAACCCCAACGTTGGCATTTTCCAATGCGCAATCGTATTATAAGTGGTATGACAAAAGGAACAATTGTTGTAGAAGCCAAAGACAGGAGTGGTTCATTAATTACTGCAGATCAAGCTCTACAACAAGGTAGAGAAGTTTTTGCCGTTCCAGGTTCCATTCTAAGTAATACAAGTACAGGCACGAATAAGCTAATACAACAAGGTGCTAAACTAGTACTATCCCATATAGACATCCTTGAAGAATTAGAAGAAGTGTATTATGTTTAAACAAATTCTTAAATAGATAGAATAAAAAAATAGGGTTTATAAAATTAAATTATTCATTTTTATGTATACTGTTTGACAAACTATCAATTAATATTTAATAATAATGAAGATTTCTATTACCCTCTTAAGGAGGAAACGTTTTATGTCTGACTACTTAGTCATAGTTGAATCACCAGCAAAAGCAAAAACAATTGAACGATATCTAGGTAAAAAATATAAAGTGAAAGCTTCGATGGGACATGTTCGTGATTTACCGAAAAGTCAAATGGGAGTAGATACGACAAATAATTATGAACCTAAATATATAACAATTCGTGGTAAAGGACCTGTTTTAAAAGAGCTTAAAACAGCAGCTAAGAAAGCAAAAAAAATCTTCCTCGCAGCCGATCCAGACAGAGAAGGAGAGGCAATTGCGTGGCATTTAGCTCATACGCTTAATATAGATATTACTTCTGACTGTCGAGTAGTCTTTAATGAGATTACGAAGGACGCAATTAAAGAATCCTTTAAACATCCTCGATCAATTAATATGGATTTGGTAGATGCTCAACAAGCTCGTAGGATCCTTGATCGCCTTGTTGGCTACAATATAAGTCCGTTATTATGGAAAAAGGTTAAAAAAGGTCTGAGTGCAGGAAGAGTTCAATCTGTTGCAGTAAGATTAATTATTGAGCGTGAAAAAGAGATTAAAGACTTCATACCAGAAGAATATTGGACAATTAAAGCTGACTTTGTTAAGGGTAAGGAAACTTTTGATGCTCAGTTTTACGGTATGGATGGTTCGAAATTAGAGTTAACAAATGAAGATGATGTGAATAAAGTGTTAAACAGGTTAAGTGGTAATGGATTCACTGTTCAAACGGTCACGAAAAAAGAGCGTAAAAGAAACCCGGCACCACCTTTCATTACATCATCCTTACAGCAAGAAGCTGCCCGAAAGCTAAATTTTAGGGCTAAAAAGACCATGATGCTTGCCCAACAATTGTATGAAGGTATTGACTTGGGTAAAGCAGAAGGAACCGTTGGTTTAATTACATATATGAGAACAGACTCAACACGAATTTCTGAAACTGCTCAAAACGAAGCGGCAGAATATATTACAAGTAGCTTTGGCTCTGATTATCTAACTGATAATAAAAAGAAAGAGAATAAAGGTGCGAATACCCAGGACGCACATGAAGCAATCCGTCCAACTTCTACCCTAAGAGAACCTAATAGTATTAAGGAGTACCTAAGTAGAGACCAACTGAGACTATATAAATTAATATGGGAACGTTTTGTAGCTAGCCAAATGGCACCTGCAATAATGGATACTATGAGTGTTGATCTTGTGAACCAAGATATCATCTTTAGAGCAACTGGATCTAAAGTGAAATTCCCAGGGTTTATGAAAGTGTACGTTGAAGGAACAGATGACGGTATAGAGGAAAAAGATAAAATGCTTCCTGATTTAAAGGAAGGGGATAAAGTTATCTCGAAAGATATTGAGCCGAAACAACATTTCACTCAACCACCTCCTAGATACACAGAGGCCCGATTGGTTAGAACACTTGAGGAATTAGGCATTGGTCGCCCTTCTACTTATGCACCAACACTTGATACCATTCAAAAACGAGGATATGTTTCTCTGGATAATAAACGATTCATTCCAACAGAACTTGGCGAAATTGTTTTAGAATTAATCCTAGAATTCTTCCCTGAGATACTAGATGTTGAATTTACAGCGAAGATGGAGAATGGGTTAGATGAGGTAGAGGAAGGCAAGGTTGAATGGGTAAATGTAATTGACTCCTTCTATAACGGTTTTGAGAAGCGCCTTGAAAAGGCTGAGAATGAAATGCAAGAAGTAGAGATTAAAGATGAACCAGCAGGTGTTGATTGCGAAGAATGTAATCACCCGATGGTCTTTAAAATGGGACGTTATGGTAAGTTTATGGCATGTTCGAATTTTCCAGACTGTCGTAATACGAAGGCCATTGTAAAAGAAATAGGTGTTACATGTCCAAGCTGTCATGAAGGAAATATTATTGAGCGTAAAAGTAAAAAACGAAGAATCTTCTATGGTTGCGACACGTATCCTAAATGTGAATTTCTTTCATGGGATAAACCGCTTGCTCGTAAGTGTCCTAAGTGTGAAAGCATGCTTGTAGAGAAAAAGCTCAAAAAAGGACAACAGGTTCAATGTGTAGAGTGTGATTACAAAGAAGAGACGCAAAAATAGTTAATTCTGTGGTGGGCTCGAATTGTGCTCACCACTTTTATGTTGTATAACTGTTTTCGTGATTAACATAATAGAAGTATAGGCATTAGATATGGAGGCAATTAAAGATGAGTGAAGTTTTTGTAAATGTAATTGGAGCAGGATTAGCTGGTAGCGAAGCAGCTTGGCAAATAGCGAAAAGAGGCGTAAAGGTTCATTTATATGAAATGAGACCTGTAAAGCAAACGCCGGCTCACCATACAGATAAATTTGCAGAATTAGTTTGTAGTAATTCTTTACGAGGAAACTCTTTGACGAATGCAGTTGGGGTTTTGAAGGAAGAAATGCGTTACCTAGACTCTGTAATAATAAGTTCGGCAGATGCTTGTGCAGTTCCAGCTGGAGGAGCATTGGCTGTAGATCGTAATGAATTTGCAGGAAATGTAACAGAAAGAGTTAGAAACCATCCAAATGTTACCGTATTTAATGAAGAAATTACTGAGATACCCAAAGGACCTACAATCATTGCAACAGGGCCTTTGACTTCCCAGGCGTTATCTAATCAATTAAGAGAGCTAACAGGGGAAGATTATCTATATTTCTACGATGCAGCTGCACCCATTCTTGAAAAAGATAGCATTGATATGGATAAGGTTTACCTTAAGTCTAGGTATGATAAGGGAGAAGCGGCATATCTTAATTGTCCAATGACGGAAGAGGAATTTGATAGATTTTATGAAGCATTAACAACTGCTGAGACGGTCCCTTTAAAGGAATTTGAGAAGGAAATCTTTTTTGAAGGTTGTATGCCAGTCGAAGTAATGGCAAATCGTGGGAAGAAAACATTACTTTTTGGCCCGATGAAGCCCGTTGGTTTAGAGGACCCTAAAACGGGGAAAAGACCTTATGCAGTTGTTCAACTAAGACAGGACGATGCAGCAGGCACATTATATAATATTGTAGGGTTTCAAACCCATTTAAAGTGGGGACCTCAAAAAGAAGTTATTCGGTTGATACCAGGGTTAGAGAATGCAGAAATTGTTCGATACGGAGTTATGCATCGCAATACGTTTATTAATTCACCGAGCTTGCTAAAAGCAACATACCAGTATAAAGACAGAGAAGACTTATTTTTTGCTGGGCAAATGACAGGTGTGGAAGGTTATGTTGAATCAGCTGCTTCAGGGCTAGTTGCAGGAATAAATGCTGCTAACCATGTGTTAGGGGAAGAATTATTAACTTTTCCCGCTGAGACAGCAATAGGAAGTATGGCTAGATATATTACCTCAACTAGCTCAAAGAACTTTCAGCCAATGAATGCGAATTTTGGCTTGTTTCCAGACCTCGATCAAAAGATTAAGAATAAACAAGAGCGTTATGCAGAGTATGCTGACAGGGCACTTAAAACAATTCAGAATTTTATAAAAAAATAAGAGAAATTGTTTGCAAGGGCTACTAAATTGTGATAATATTTAGTAGCCTTTGTAAGGTGAAAATTTTGGTAAATATGAATGTTTCGTTACATTTATCATTTTAATCTTTACAAACCCATAAAAGGGATTAAAATATACAATTGTCGTCGAAATAGAGGTTCATACAATCATGAGGTTTTCGAAAACGCTCTAACCAATACATATTTAATGTCCAACCCTAGTCTTGGGTGCATTTTTTCTTAGAGGAGGTCGAAAATAATGTCTACGTTTCACGCTACAACGATTTTTGCGATACATCATAAAGGGCAATGTGCAATGTCAGGTGACGGTCAAGTAACTTTTGGTAATGCAGTCGTAATGAAACATACTGCCCGCAAAGTACGAAGAATCTTCCAAGGGAAGGTTTTGGCTGGATTTGCTGGTTCGGTCGCAGATGCGTTTACTTTATTTGAGATGTTTGAAGGAAAATTAGAAGAATACAATGGTAATCTCCAAAGAGCTGCTGTTGAACTTGCTAAACAATGGCGAAGTGACAAAGTATTAAGAAGGCTTGAAGCAATGTTAATAGTTATGGATAAAAAGGATCTTTTACTTGTATCTGGTACAGGAGAAGTGATTGAGCCTGATGATGGTATCCTAGCAATTGGTTCAGGAGGAAATTATGCTCTGTCGGCTGGTCGTGCACTAAAGAAATATTCAGGAGAACATTTAACAGCAGTAGAAATAGCGAAAGCTTCATTAGAGATTGCTGGTGAAATATGTGTTTACACGAACGAAAATATTATTGTTGAAGAGCTATAAGGAGGGATTTCATTCATGAATAATAATCTAACTCCACGTCAAATTGTTGAAATGCTTGATCAATATATCGTTGGTCAAAAAGATGCCAAAAAGGCTGTTGCGGTTGCATTAAGAAATCGCTATCGCCGAAGTCAACTAAATGATCAAATTCGGGATGAAATCGTTCCCAAGAACATCTTAATGATTGGTCCTACAGGAGTAGGGAAAACCGAAATCGCCAGAAGGCTAGCCAAACTAGTAGGTGCTCCATTTATAAAGGTCGAGGCAACAAAGTTTACAGAGGTTGGATATGTAGGGCGAGATGTAGAATCAATGGTCCGAGACTTAATTGAAACCTCAATAAGGTTAGTAAAAGAAGAAAAGATGAATAGTGTTAAGGGCAAGGCAGAGGAGAACGCCAACAAACGTATTGTCGAGTTATTGGTCCCTGCTCCCCAAAAGCAAAATGCATATAAGAACCCACTAGAAATGCTTTTCGGTGGTGGTCAACCTAATGTTCAATCTGAGCCAGAAACGACAAAAGAGGATGAGAGCATTTCTGATAAGCGTAGAAGGATTACGCATCAACTTGCCCTTGGAGAACTTGAAGATCATTATGTAACAGTTGAAGTTGATGAACAGCAACCATCAATGTTCGATATGCTTCAAGGTTCAGGAATGGAACAGATGGGCATGAATATGCAGGATGCTCTAAGTAATTTCATGCCAAAGAAGCGCAAAAAAAGAAAGCTTACTGTAAGAGAAGCAAGGAAGGTGCTTACAACTGAAGAAGCATCAAAGTTAATTGATATGGATGAAGTAAGTCAAGATGCGATCTTTAGAGCAGAGCAATCTGGTATCATCTTTATTGATGAGATAGACAAAATAGCGGGTAAAAGTCAGTCTTCTTCTGCAGATGTTTCTAGAGAAGGAGTACAAAGAGATATTTTACCTATTGTTGAAGGGTCAACGGTTGTTACAAAATATGGTTCGGTAAAAACAGATCATGTATTATTTATCGCTGCTGGTGCATTCCATATGGCGAAACCTTCTGACTTGATTCCTGAACTACAAGGACGTTTTCCGATTAGAGTTGAACTAACTAAACTAACGGTGGATGATTTCGTTCGAATTTTAGTTGAACCTGATAACGCATTACTTAAACAATACATTGCCTTATTAGAAACGGAAGGTATAAAACTAGAATTTTCTGACGATGCTATTCGTAGATTAGCTGAAATTGCATACCAAGTAAATCAAGATACTGATAATATAGGTGCAAGAAGGTTACATACGATTATGGAAAGATTGTTAGAAGATTTATCTTTTGAAGCACCTGAAATCTCGATGGGTACGGTGACGATTACTTCAAAGTATGTTGATGAAAAGTTAAATACAATTGTTAAAAACAAAGATTTAAGTCAATTTATCTTATAAATCCTTGTCATAACACTATAAAGAAATAATCTTGATTAAAGATCTACCAATATAAGGAATCGAAAAGTAAATAGGAGGATTTATTCATGGCATTATTAGAAAAAACAAGAAAGATTAATTCAATGTTACAAAAGGCTGCTGGAAAACCAGTTAATTTCAAGGAAATGGCTGAAACATTACGTGATGTGATCGTGTGTAACGTATTCGTATTAAGTCGTAGAGGGAAATTACTTGGATTTGCTATTAATCAACAAATCGAGAATGAGCGCATGAAAAAGATGCTTGAAGATCGTCAGTTCCCAGAGGAATATACAAAAAGCTTATTCAATATTCCAGAAACATCTTCAAACCTTGATGTAGAAAGTGAATACACTGCATTTCCTGTTGAAAACAGAGAGTTATTTAAGAATGGGTTAACAACTATTGTTCCAATTATTGGTGGTGGAGAGCGCTTAGGTACACTAATACTATCTCGATTACAACAATCTTTCGAAAATGATGACTTAATTTTAGCTGAATATGGAGCTACAGTTGTTGGAATGGAGATTCTTCGTGAAAAGGCTGAGGAGATTGAGGAAGAAGCTAGAAGTAAAGCTGTTGTTCAAATGGCAATTAGCTCATTATCATATAGTGAGTTAGAAGCAATCGAGCATATTTTTGAAGAATTGAACGGAAGTGAAGGACTATTAGTGGCTAGTAAAATTGCTGACCGAGTAGGAATCACAAGATCCGTGATCGTAAATGCATTACGTAAGCTTGAAAGTGCTGGAGTTATTGAGTCACGTTCCTTAGGAATGAAAGGAACGTATATCAAAGTATTAAATGATAAGTTCTTAGTTGAATTATCTAAGTTAAAATCGAATTAATCATTTAAAAAAGAAGATTGGTCATACCAGTCTTCTTTTTTTTGTTGATTTATAGGGGATAAATGTGTACTGGTAAAAATTTTATTGTCGAAACCTGAAGAAAAACAGTGAATATGCAAAAAGTTTGACATATAATATATTTATAAGGTGTTAGAAATGTTTCGGACATTTCTTTTTTTTATGTTTTCTACATATTCAATATAAAGATATGTATGAAAAAAGAACTATCTTGTCGAAAAATGAGGGTTTTTCTATAAGTTCCATAGACATACGTGTCATAATTCATTAAAATAGTCATATTACATCATATTAATTCGAAATATGTAGAAATTTTATGGGGGGACCTCCATTGAAACTTTTTTCCAGTACAATAACCACTTTAGAACAGGCGATGAATTACTCAACTGCTAAGCAGAAAGTAATCTCACATAATATCGCTAATTCAGATACACCAAATTTTAAAGCGAAAAGTGTTAGTTTTAATTCTGAGTTTAATAGAATTCTAAAAGATTCCATGCAAGCTAATAAAACTGATATACGCCATTATGATTTTAAATCTACTAATACAAGCAATAGCTTCTCTGTTTTTACTCAGAATAGTAGTTCATACAACCATAACGGTAACAATGTAGATATTGATAAAGAAATGGCAGAACTTGCTAAAAATCAAATATATTATAATGCCGTTGCTGACAGGATAGGAAGTAAATTCAATTCTCTTAAAACTGTGATCAGAGGAGGGAAGTAGAAATGACTATCTTCCATAGTATAAATACGACATCATCGGCTTTAACAGCACAAAGGTTAAGGATGGATGTTGTCTCATCAAATATGGCTAATGTAGATACAACTCGTGGGAAATTTGTAGACGGAGAGTGGCAACCTTACCGTAGAAAAATGGTTGTTACACAAGAAAATGCAGGAAACTTTTCTTCATTTTTAAAAACAGCTGTAGCAAATAGTGGCAGTTCTCTTGGAAATGGAGTTAAGGTTACAAAAATTGCTGAAGATGAGACTCCATTTAAATTAGTTTATAATCCGGACCATCCAGATGCTAATGAGGATGGATATGTTCAACTACCAAATGTTGACCCTTTAAAGGAAATGGTAGATTTAATTAGTGCAACACGTTCGTATGAAGCGAACATTACGGTACTTAATGCAACAAAGGGTATGTTAATGAAAGCACTAGAAATTGGGAAATAGGTGAAATTAGATGATTGATAAAATATCAATAGCAAATCAATTAACAAATACGCCAATTACGAAAAAAGTGGCTACGCCAAATGAAGCGCACCAAGCTTTTTCTTCGATGTTGAAAAATGCAATAAATAATGTTAATAACGCACAAAGTAAATCTGATGAAATGACAGTGAAGCTAGCAAAAGGTGAAAATGTTGACTTACATCAAGTTATGATCACTGCAGAAAAAGCAAGTGTTACTATGGCAGCTACAATGGAAATTCGCAACAAAGTAATTGAGGCCTATCAAGAAGTAATGAGGATGCAAGTATAATTGCTTGGGTGCAATTATACAATAGCGGTTATTAGCTGCATCGAGAGAAAACAAGATTAATAACCGGGGGCTAGGGATGAACGAAAAATTAATACACTATAAAAATAAATCAACTGAATATTGGCAAAGTCGCTCAAAAGGATTAAAGATGCTGGTGGTAGGTTCAATTATTGGCCTACTTCTCGTAATTGTTCTTATCTCTATTTTCACGACTAGAGAAAACTTTGTTCCTTTATATAGTAATCTATCACCACAAGAAACCGGTCAAATAAAAGCTACTCTTGATACGAGGGGAATTAGTTCTCAAATATCAGATAATGGGGCAACAATCAGTGTGCCTAAAGAAGTAGTAGATACTTTAAAGGTAGAATTAGCTGCTGAAGGGATACCTAATAGCGGAAGTATAGACTACTCGTTTTTTAGTCAAAATGCTGGTTTCGGTATGACGGATAATGAATTTAATACACTAAAGCTTGAAGCTATGCAAAATGAACTAGCAGGACTTATGAAAGGAATTGAAGGGATTAACGATGCGAAGGTAATGATTAATCTTCCTCCGGAAAACATCTTTGTAGGAAGTGGTCAGGAAGCTGCTAGTGCGTCAATTGTTTTAAACACAAAGCCAGGGTATAAATTTGATCAACAGCAGATTAGTTCACTATACCATCTAGTTTCCAAAAGTGTTCCAAACCTTCCCACTGATAATATCGTCATCACGAATCAATATTTTGAGTACTTTGATCTAGAGAACGAAAAAAATAATTCATTTGTTGGTGATATTGCATCACAACTCGATATTAAAAAGGAAATAGAACGAGATATCCAGCGACAAGTTCAGCAAATGCTTGGAACAATGATGGGTCAAGATAAAGTGGTTGTCTCAGTAACTGCAGACCTTGACTTTACGCAAGAAAATCGTGAGGAAAATATCGTAGAGCCTTTTGATAGGGAAAATAATGAAGCAATTGAAATTAGTGTAGAACGGATTACCGAAACTTTTACAGGAAACGGAGAACAAGCAGCTGGTGTTGTTGGAACAGGTGAAACAGATATCACAAACTACCCAGCAGACGGTGCTACAGGCAATGGAGACTATGAACGGATCGAAGAGAGAATAAACAATGATGTGAATCGTATTCGTAAAGAAATTGTTGAAAGTCCTTATAAAATTCGAGACCTAGGTATACAGGTAATGGTCGAGCCACCTGATGCTGAAAATAGAGAATCCTTACCACAGGAAAGTGTGGAAGATATTAAACAAATTCTCGGTACGATTGTTCGTACAACGATAAATAAGGATGAAAATACACCACAGCTTACAGAGGAAAATATCGAGGATAAGATTGTTGTCTCTGTTCAACCATTTAAAGGAAAAGTTGAAACAACCACCCAACCAGTTGTAAATACACTACCAAACTGGATTTACTTTGTTGGTGGTGGATTAGTACTTGTAATTCTATTCCTTCTGTTCCTTAATTTTAGAAAGAGAAAGACTGATGATTCTATTGAAATTGAGGATGAGGAAGAAGAGAAGTCCTATATTAATCACGTACCAGATGTTAATCGAGAAAGAGAGACTGAAGGAACTGTTCGTAGGAAGCAACTTGAAAAGATGGCGAAGGAAAAACCAGAGGATTTTGCAAAATTACTGCGCTCTTGGTTAGCTGAAGATTAGGAGGATTAATGGTGGCAAAACGAGATAAAGACATTAGACTATCTGGAAAACAAAAAGCAGCCATTCTTTTAATCTCATTAGGACCTGACGTCTCTGCGTCTGTTTATAAGCATCTTTCTGAGGAAGAAATTGAGAAGTTGACACTTGAGATTTCAGGAGTAAGAAAGGTGGATGCATCTGCAAAAGAAGAAATAATGGATGAGTTTCACCAAATTGCTCTTGCACAGGACTATATTGCTCAAGGTGGTATAGGATATGCCAAAACTGTGTTAGAGAAGGCATTAGGTGCTGATCAAGCTGCAACGATTATTAACCGCCTTACATCTTCTTTACAGGTTAAACCATTTGACTTTGCAAGAAAAGCAGATCCAGCTCAAATATTGAACTTTATACAAAATGAGCATCCACAAACGATAGCATTAATACTTTCCTATTTAGATGCTACGCAGGCAGGACAGATCCTATCGGAACTTCCTCAGGAAATGCAAGCTGATATAGCTAGAAGGATTGCACTTATGGATAGTACCTCACCAGAAATTATTAATGAGGTTGAACAAATACTTGAACGAAAATTATCTGCTACAGTGACTCAAGACTATACCCAAACGGGTGGTATTGAGGCTGTAGTAGAAGTGCTCAACGGGGTTGACAGAAGCACAGAACGTACAATTCTTGATGCACTAGAAATTCAGGATCCTGAACTAGCCGAAGAGATTAAGAAAAGAATGTTTGTATTTGAAGATATTGTTACATTAGACAATCGTTCAATTCAAAGGGTTATCCGAGATGTTGAAAATGAGGATTTATTATTATCACTTAAAGTTGCAAGTGAAGAAGTCAAGGAAATCGTCTTTAAAAATATGTCTAAACGAATGGTGGATACATTTAAAGACGAAATGGAGTACATGGGACCAGTTCGATTACGAGATGTGGAAGAATCACAATCTCGAATAGTGGCAGTAATTAGAAGGCTTGAAGAAGCTGGGGAGATCGTCATAGCTCGTGGCGGAGGAGATGATATCATTGTCTAGAGTGATAAAATCTAACTTTACAAATACGACTATTGATGAAAAAAGAATTATTGCATTACAAAAAATTAGATCTCCACAAAACGACCAAGAAAATATTGAAGTTGATCTTACTAAGTTCCATTTAGAGGCTGAGGCAATTCTTCAAGAAGCACAGCGAAAGGCTGATAATCTTCTTTCAAGCGCAAAGTTAGAACTGGAAAAAACAATTGAAGAAATTGAAAATCAAAAATTAAAATGGGATTCAGAAAAACAAGAACTCATAGCGCTGGCAAAAAAAGAGGGTTATTCCTTAGGAATTGATGAGGGTAAACATGAAGGACTGGAACAGTATAAAACTCTTATCGCAGAAGCAAGGGAAATTATCGACCTTTCAAAGCAAGAGTATAGTACTCTAATAGATTCTTCAGAAGAGACCATTTTAAAGATTGGCTTAAATGTAGCGAAAAAGATAATAAATAAAGAGTTAAATGAGAACAATGAAGATTTTCTGCGTATTGTTAGAAAAGCAATTAAAGAGGTTAGTGAATACACTCAAATTCAAATACATGTTCATCCACGCTATTTTGAGCTTATGTTAAATCAAAAAGAAGAACTTAGAAATCTATTTAACAAGGAAACAGAATTATCCATTTATCCAAATGAAGAGTTACAAGAAACCGACTGTGTGATTGAATCTAGTTTTGGAAGAATTGATGCTAGTGTTGATAGTCAATTAATTGAAATTAAGCACAAACTTCTTTCCTTGTTGGTAGGTGAATAAATTATGAAACTAGTAGACTTACTAGAGGAAATAGATACGATCAATCCGTATAAGCGTTATGGGAAAGTGAATAAAGTTGTTGGATTAATGATTGAATCTAGAGGTCCAGAATGTTCGATTGGTGACGTCTGTTATATCAATATTGGTTCAAAACACAAGCGGAAAATTCAGGCAGAAGTCGTTGGTTTTCGTGAAGAATATGTAATTTTAATGCCCTATACATCAGTTAATGAAATTTCTCCGGGGAGTATAGTAGAAGCAACTCTAAAACCGTTAGAAATAAAAGTCGGCTCTGCTCTAATCGGAAGTGTTATTGATTCTATTGGAATGCCACTAGATGGTAGCCAACTACCAAAAGGATTAACACCTGTACCAACTGATCAAAATCCTCCGAACCCATTAGATAGACCGCCGATAAACGAAGAGATCTCAGTTGGTGTTCGTATGATTGATAGTCTTTTAACCGTTGGGAAAGGTCAGCGTGTAGGAATCTTTGCAGGAAGTGGTGTAGGAAAAAGTACCTTAATGGGAATGATTGCTCGAAATACGACAGCTGATATTAATGTAATAGCATTAGTAGGAGAGCGTGGAAGAGAAGTTAGAGAGTTCATTGAGCGTGATTTGGGTGTCGATGGTTTAAAGCGGTCAATTGTAATTGTCGCTACTTCTGACCAGCCTGCACTGATGAGATTAAAGGCTGCGTATACAGCTACTTCAATTGCAGAATATTTTCGGGATAAAGGCCTAAATGTCATGTTTATGATGGATTCGGTAACTCGTGTAGCTATGGCCCAAAGGGAAATCGGGCTAGCAATAGGTGAACCACCTACAACCAAAGGTTACACGCCAAGTGTATTTTCGATTCTTCCCAAGCTGTTAGAAAGAACAGGTACAAATAAAAACGGTACGATTACCGCCTTTTACACAGTACTAGTAGATGGTGATGATATGAATGAACCAATAGCGGATACAGTTCGTGGGATACTTGATGGTCACTTAGTTCTGGATCGAGCTTTAGCGAATAAAGGACAGTTTCCAGCGATCAATGTGTTAAAAAGTATTAGTCGTGTAATGAATCATATTGTACCTGAAGAACACCGTCATAATGCGGAAAGACTAAGAGATCTTTTATCAACCTATATCAATTCTGAGGATTTGATAAATATCGGTGCATATAAAAGAGGGTCCTCAAGAGACATTGATGAGGCAATCCGTTACTACCCCAAAATTACAACCTTCTTAAAGCAAGGTACTGAAGAGAAAATATCTGCTGAAGAGAGTTTGCAAAGATTGAAGAGATTAATAGAAGTAGGTGAATAGTGAATGAACTATCAGTTTGAATTTCAAAAGTTATTAGCAATTAAAGAAAGAGAAAAAGACAAAGTCTTAGTTGATTACAATGAGTCTGTTAAACATTTTGAAACTCTTGCTGAAAAGTTATATTCCTATTTAAAGCGTAAAGAAGACCTGGAAGAAAAAAAGGTATCAAAGTTGAGTTCAGGTTTACAAATCCAAGATATTAGACATCAGCAGCAATTTATTACTAATCTCGAGAAGACAATTGCACATTATCAAAGATTAGTTATGGAAAGCCGACAGAAAATGCAGCAGTTTCAAGCAATCTTACTTGAAAAAAACATTGAAGTTAAAAAGTTTGAAAAGATGAAGGAAAAAAGACTTCAGGCATTTATTGCTGACCTTAATTATCAAGAGAGTAAGTTAATGGATGAAATTTCTATCCAACAATTTATGGGTAAAGGAAATTAGGTGGAGAAATGGATTCAAAAGTTTCAGCTAGCAAGATTTATAGTAAATTTCAATGGTTTCTATTTGTTATAGTAATACCTGTTCTTTTTACAGTCACCTTGGCATTGGTCTTATTGACAATAGCAGGTGTCAATGTTTTTGAATACTCGAAAGTGATTACTCAAAATACTCCAATTCTCTCTAACTATGTTTCAAGTGATGAAAATGCTGTTGTTGAAAACAGGGAAAGTGTTGAGTTACAAATTAGTAGTTTAGAGGGGACAATTCAAGAAAAAGAAGAGCAAATTGCTGAATTAGAAAAAAATCTGGAAGAAAAAGAATCAGAAATTAATTCTCTCCAAGAAGAATTGTTATATCTTGAAGAAGAGTTATTAGTAAAAGAAGAACAAGAAACATATGGAAAAACCATAGCAGAAATTTCAAAAATGTATGAAACAATGTCACCCAAAAATGCTGCTGTTATCATACCAAAACTTGATAATGATGAGGCTTTATCTATCCTTTCGGTTTTAAAAACTGAAACTGTTTCAAAGATCCTAGAGAAAATGGATCCTGAGGATGCAGCTAAATACACGCAGTTACTTACAGAGTAGAAGCTTACTACCTGAAAGGGGGTGAAAAAAATGAGAATACAGACCTTTTCATTAACTAATCAAAATGATAACAGTAAAGTATCTCTGAATGAGCAATCTAGCAATGGTTCTAATTTCAGTGGATTAATCAGTCTATTATCATCCATTGACCAAAATCCTACTGAATCAATTAGACATAAGCTACAAAAAAGCCTGGTTATGGAACAACAGTTAACTAACATTGGTGAATCAGAGCATTTAATGGAGCTAGACAGTGAAAGTCTTTCCGCTTTTATTGAATTACTAACCCAGTCAAAAGATGGTTTTTTGGGGAGTGATACTAACGTTGATAGAGAGTTAAATGAAGCAATTGCAATCTTAGTTAACCAGCCTGGACAAGAAGTTAAGACTGAAACTGAGTCAATAATTTCTGATTTACTAGCTAGTTTACCAATAGAAGTAAAAATTAATGTTGAACAAACCCTACAAGCATTCCAAGAGGGTAAACTTAATAGCTCATCTAATGAAGAACTTTCTAAGCCTGAAAGCACTATTGCGCTCCTAATTTTGCTAACACGATCTTTACAGGATGGAAAGAAGTTAAATGAGAATCCGTCAGTTTCAAAATTAATTGAGTTCGTGAATAGACAACTTGAAACGATGAACCTAACTGAGATTATACCTGCTAAAGAGGACCTTTCAAAGACATTAAAAAAGCTAGTTGAACTGTCAACTACCTTAGTTGAAACAAACAAGACGCAGGGGAAAATCACTGAAGGTGATAATAATAGTAATAATAGAAGCTACCTGCAATCAGTCTTTTCTAGATACTTTGTGGAACCATCTAAATTGCACCAGATTAATTCTATGAAAAACCAAAGCATAGTTTCACAAACAGTTACTGGTATTCAAGATGATAAACAAACTTCAATGAAATCTGATTTGGTTGTCCAACCTTCTATTAGCGCTCTAGACTTACAAGTTCCATTGACGAAAGTACAGCAGTTTGCCTTGTTTGTAGAACAGCAGCATGGTAAACAAACAATCAATCAAGAACAATTTATAAAAGAATTCCAAAATATACTGGCTCGTAGTCAATTTGGGAACGGCAAGGAAGGAATGAAGTTATTAATTAAGCTTTATCCTGAGCACCTAGGATCTTTAAGAATAGAGCTTTTACAAAAAGATAACATGATGATTGCTCGTATTATTGCCTCATCTGGTGCAGCCAAAGATGTTCTAGAATCTCAGATACAATCATTAAAGCAATCATTTTTATCTCAAAATATTCAGGTTGAAAAAATAGAAATTTCGCAGCAATTACAACAATCTGAGCGTTCTTTACAAAAAGATTCCCAACAAAACAACGGACAGGGTAATCGCCAAATGAATGATAATCAACATGAAGAGTCTGAGGAAAATCAAACATTTGAATCCGCATTACAAGAAGAACTTAACGTGAAAGTATAGGTGATAGCATGACTAATAAGATTGACTCTAGTCTGTATCTCTCAAATGTTCAGCAACAGAGAAAAACCGGAAGTGACATTCTGGGTAAAGATGATTTCTTAAAAATATTAATGACTCAGTTGCAAAACCAAGACCCAATGAACCCGATGCAAGATAAAGATTTTATTGCCCAAATGGCAACATTCTCTTCTTTAGAGCAAATGACTAATATGAGCAAGACGATGGAGAAGTTTGTAAATGCTCAGACTGGTGATCGGTTACTTAAATACAGTAGTATGATCGGAAAAGAAGTAGAATGGGGCTATAAAACAACAGACCCTGACGGTAATGAAACTGAAAAGTCTGGTTCTGGGATAATCAAATCAATCAAACAAAAGGGTACTGATATTGAGCTGGAACTTGAAGATGGGACAAAAGTTTATACAGATGAAATTATTAAAGTAAGTCTTCCTAAGCCCGTACCTGAACAATAAGGGGGGAAGAAAAAATGGATCATAGAATACATCAATTACAAAATCATCCGCTGTCATTTCCATCCAAAAAAAATACAGCTGGAATAAAACAATCTACTCTTTCATTTAAAGAAACTCTTGCAGAGGCAACTGCTCTAAAAATAAGTAAGCATGCACAAAAGCGTCTTGATGAAAGAAATATATCAATTGATCAACAAAGATGGGCTCAAATCAATGCAAAAGTAGCTGAAGCGAAATCCAAGGGCATCGGTGACTCATTAGTGGTGATGGATGAAGCAGCATTGATTGTTAATGCAAAAAATAATACCGTCATTACAGCAATGAATAGAAGTGAAGCAAGTTCACAAATTTTCACCAATATAAACGGAACAATACTAATAGACTAAATGGCTGGACCGAAAGGAAGCCAATGCCTTGCTGACTGATTGAAGCAGGCTAATCGAGAGGAGAGAATATAATGTTAAGATCTATGTACTCAGGTATCGGTGGTATGAAAAACTTCCAGATAAAGTTAGATGTTATCGGAAATAACATAGCGAATGTAAATACTTATGGATATAAAAAAGGTAGAACAACATTTAAAGATCTTGTGAGTCAGCAGATTGCTGGGGCATCGGCGCCGGGTGGAACTACTGGGGGAGTAAACCCTAAGCAGGTTGGACTTGGTTCACAATTGGGTTCGATTGATACAATTCATACTCAAGGTAGTTTACAAACAACGGGACGCCCTTTAGATCTTGGAATATCGGGTGATGGGTATTTTAAGGTAACAGATGGAACTTCTGAGTATTACACTAGAGCAGGTAATTTTTATCTAGATGCTAATGGGGATATTGTTAATTCAGATGGTTTATATCTAGTAGATAGCACCGATAATAGCCCGATTAATGTTCCTACTGATTCACAAAGCTTTAGTATTGCTAAAGATGGAACAATAAATATAATTTCTGCTACACCTCCAGCTACACAAATAATTGGTTTGGTTAAATTTCCTAACCCAGAAGGATTAGAAAAAGCAGGAGATAATCTTTATAGAGAGTCGCCTAACTCGAGTCAAGCAGGTACTCCAGTAGTACCAGTTGCTCCTGGTACAGGTGGGACGGGCACATTAGTATCGGGAGCCCTTGAAATGTCAAATGTTGACTTATCAGAAGAGTTCACAGATATGATTGTTGCTCAACGTGGATTCCAAGCGAATACTCGTATTATTACAACTTCAGATGAAATCCTTCAAGAATTAGTAAACCTTAAACGATAGGTAAGGGAGGTAAGGGGCTGGAGTATAAACTTTAGTCCCTGATATAGATTGATAAAACTGACTCGATTAAATGGAAAGCCTTTTACATTAAATGCTATTTATATTGAACAGGTAGAATCATTCCCGGATACAACCATTACCTTAACAAATGGAAAAAAGTTTGTCGTGAAGGAATCCGAAGATGATGTTAACCTGAAGGTGAGAAATTTTTATCACAGTGTAAATGTGTTAGGGCTTCAAAATGACACGGAGGGATCGTCATTGTGAAAAATAAGCTACTTACAATCATGCTAATTATTATCAGTGCTATCACGCTAGTAGGTACAACAGCTTTTGTCGTTCTCATGAATTTTACAGGTGATGAAAAAGCCGAACCAACGATTGATGAGGTCTTAGAATCGACAGTTGTTTTACCTGAGATGACTACGAAGTTAAAAGGAAAAGGTTATATGCTGATATCTTTTAACATTCATACTGATAGTAAAAAGGCGAAAACAGAATTAGAGAAAAGAGATTTTCAGGTTAGAAATATAGTGATTAAAGAAATATCCGAAATGACAATAGATCAGTTCGAAGGTGAACAAGGTATTTCCTCACTTGAAAATATATTAAAAGACCGTATTAACGAACTCATGCAAGAGGGTACAGTCGTGAGTGTTTATGCAACCTCCTTTCTCCCTCAATAAATATTACTTATAACGTTAAGGTGAATCGAGGTGATGCATCATGTCGGCGGAAGTTTTATCTCAAAGTGAAATAGATGCTTTATTATCCGCCCTTTCAACTGGGGAAATGAATGCAGATGAATTAAAGAAAGAAGTCACGGAAAAGAAAGTTAAAGTCTACGATTTTAAGCGTGCTTTACGCTTCTCAAAGGATCAAGTAAGGAGTTTAACTAGAATTCATGAGAATTTTTCTAGACTATTAACAACTTATTTCTCTGCACAATTAAGAACGTATGTACAAATCTCTGTAGGCTCTGCTGACCAGGTTCCATATGAAGAGTTTATACGTTCAATCCCGAAAATGACCATCCTAAATGTATTTGAAGTTCCACCACTTGATGGGAGAATCCTTTTAGAAGTAAATCCAAATATTGCATATGCGATAATGGATCGCTTATTGGGTGGACGAGGAGCTAGTATTAACAAGGTTGAAAATTTAACTGAGATTGAAACTAAAATTATGTCTAACATTTTTGAAAAAGCTTTCGAAAATCTTCGAGAAGCATGGGACTCGGTGGCAGATATTGACCCAATGTTGGCAGAGTTTGAGGTGAATCCACAGTTTTTACAGATGGTCTCACCAAATGAGACGGTAGTAGTTATATCATTGAACACGCAAATTGGTGAAACAAGTGGGATGATTAACATTTGTATACCACATGTTGTGCTAGAGCCTATCATACCAAAACTATCTGCACATTACTGGATGCAAAATGTAAAAAAGGAAAGTGCACCACAAGCAGTAGCCGCAATTGAAAAGCAAATTAGACATGCAAATTTACCGATTATAGCTGAGTTGGGGTCAACCGATATATCCATCCAAGACTTTTTAATGCTTGATTTAGGAGATGTCATTCAACTTGACCAAACAATTGGAAAACCACTTACGATAAAAGTAGCTGGGACACCTAAATTTACTGGTCAAGCTGGTAAAGTCAATAAAAAAATTGGGATTCAAATTATAAATGCGATTCAAGGGGGGAGCGATGACGATGAGTGATATGCTTTCACAAGACGAAATTGATGCACTATTAAGAGGCGTCACTGATTTTGATAATGACAAGGAAGAAAAAAATGATAGTTCCCCTACTGAAGAATATCTAACTTCGATGGAGGAAGATGCTCTTGGGGAAATCGGTAATATTTCTTTCGGAAGCTCAGCAACTGCTCTTTCGACATTATTAAATCAAAAAGTTGAAATTACAACACCAAGTGTTTCCGTTGTGGAGAAGAGTCAGCTTTCAGATGAATTTCCTCAACCTTATGTAGCGATACAGGTTAGTTATACAGAAGGCTTTTCAGGTGCAAATTTATTAGTTATTAAACAAAGTGATGCAGCTATTATTGCAGACTTAATGTTAGGCGGGGACGGAAGAAACCCGGCAGATTTACTAGGAGAAATTCAGTTAAGTGCAGTACAAGAAGCGATGAACCAAATGATGGGGTCTGCTGCCACATCTATGTCCACTGTTTTTAATAAAAAGGTTGATATCTCTCCGCCAAGTATTGATGTACTCGATTTTACAGAGAGTGAGACATCTGGAAAGATTCCAACTGATCAAATACTCGCTAAAATTTCTTTCCGTTTAAAAATTGGGGATTTAATAGATTCAAATATTATGCAGTTAGTTCCGTTGGAATTTGCAAAGGCATTGGTTTATGAGCTTATGAATCCTTCGGCACTTGATGAAGTTGCACCAGCTGCTCAAGCGGAACGCTATGAAGAACAAGTTGTTTTAACACCAGATTTGGCAACTATGGAACCAAAGCAAACCATGGCAAATGACTATAGCCAGCCAACGTACCAACAACCGCCAAGTCAGTCAGCTTACCAAACTAGACCAAGTCAACCGTCAGGACCAAAGCATATGGGCGCTAATTACAATCAAGCAATGGGTCAACCTACAAATGTTCAACCGGCTGTATTTTCAAATTTTGAGCAGGTTCAGTTAGGTGAAAACGAAGCAAAGAATTTAGATATGCTTTTAGATATTCCACTTCAAGTGACTGTTGAATTAGGTAGAACAAAACGTTCTATTAAAGAAATTCTTGAGCTTACAACAGGCTCAATTATTGAATTGGACAAGCTTGCAGGTGAGCCTGTAGATGTCCTAGTAAACAATAAGCTAGTTGCCAAAGGTGAAGTTGTTGTTATTGATGAGAACTTTGGTGTACGCATTACAGATATCATTAGTCAAAAAGATAGAATAAATAATCTTAGATAAATTTAGGAGGAAGTTAACTTTATGGCACACAAAATTTTAATCGTAGACGACGCAGCTTTCATGAGAATGATGATTAAGGATATTCTTTCTAAGAACGGTTTTGATGTAGTTGGGGAAGCAGCAGACGGTGCACAAGCTGTTGAAAAATATCAGGAACTTCAACCTGACTTAGTAACAATGGATATAACGATGCCAGAAATGGATGGAATTACTGCATTAAAAGAAATTAAAAAAATTAACCCAAATGCGAAGGTAATTATGTGTTCAGCAATGGGACAACAAGCAATGGTAATTGATGCAATCCAAGCAGGTGCAAAGGACTTTATTGTTAAACCTTTCCAAGCTGATCGAGTTATTGAAGCTATCAGCAAAACATTAAGCTAATCCAAATAAAGAAGGTGTGGCATTTGCTACAGCGTAGTATGATTTTAACTTTTATTCTTTTAATAACTTTATCAAACATATTTATTTTTTCAACAGTAGCCAATGCTGATGAATCAGATAAGAACGTTGATGAGTGGTTAGAAAATAATGATAAACCGGCTGAAGAAACGGATGGTACAAGCAGTGAAACTGATATGAATGAACTAGGTTCTTCTACGGAATTCTCTGCTTGGGATTTCTTTAAAATGATTTTAGCAACCCTTTTTGTAGTGAGTCTAATTTACCTTTTATTAAAATTTATTAATAAAAAAAATAGATTATTTAACCATTATAAATATATTGAAAACATTGGAGGGACGAGCTTAGGTACCAATCGCTCCATTCAATTAGTTAAAGTAGGAGACCGAATATTAGTAGTTGGTGTAGGTGAAGATATCCAATTATTAAAAGAAATTGATGATAACGAAGAAATTAAGGAAATTCTTGAAGAGCACAATTCTAGATTAGATCACTTAGCTCAGCCAAGAGACGTCCTCAATAAACTTCTACAATATAAAAAAGGCAATTCAACAGAGGATACGAAAGAATTTAAATCAATATTAAAAGAGCAATTATCTGAACTCTCAAAAGGTAGGAAAAAAATGTTAGAGGAGTTCTCGAAGAAAGGATCTAACAAAGAATGAATGAATTTATGGAGTTTTTTAATAACAGCGCGCCTGAAAATGTATCCACATCTGTTAAATTGCTCCTATTGCTAACCGTTTTAACGATTGCACCAAGTATTTTAATATTGATGACTTGTTTTACAAGAATAATTATCGTTCTTTCATTTGTTCGAACCTCGTTGGCAACTCAACAGATGCCACCTAATCAGGTTCTAATCGGACTAGCTTTATTCTTAACCTTTTTCATAATGTCACCGATTTTATCTGAGGTAAACGAGGAGGCATTAACGCCATTATTTAACGAAGAAATAAATTTGGAAGAAGCATATGAACGAGCTGCCTTACCATTTAAACAGTTTATGGCCAAACACACTAGACAAAAAGATTTAGAGTTATTTTTGAATTATTCCGGAAGTGAACGACCAGCCTCAATTGAGGAGATTCCTTTAACAGCGCTTGTACCAGCATTTGCAATTAGTGAAATTAAAACAGCCTTTCAAATTGGTTTTATGATTTTTATACCATTTCTTGTAATAGATATGGTAGTTGCAAGTGTACTAATGTCAATGGGGATGATGATGCTTCCACCTGTTATGATTTCTTTACCCTTTAAAATTTTATTATTTGTCTTAGTAGATGGTTGGTATCTAATCGTTAAATCATTATTACAGAGCTTCTAGAGAAGGGGAAACTAAATGAGTCCTGAATTTGTCATTTCATTAGCCGAAAAAGGGGTATATACAACACTTATTATTAGTGGTCCTTTATTATTGCTAGCTCTTGTAGTTGGATTAATTGTCAGTGTCTTTCAAGCAACGACACAAATCCAAGAACAAACTCTTGCGTTTGTACCTAAAATAATTGCTGTGTTGGTGGGCTTAATCTTTTTTGGACCTTGGATGTTAACACATATGCTGACATATGCCCATGATATCTTCGGTAATTTAAATAGATTTGTAGGATAATAGAATGCTTGAATTATATACAAGTTTTCCAGCTTTTTTACTAGTATTTGTTAGGGTGTCTAGTTTTTTTGCTACCCTGCCATTATTTTCATATCGTACAATACCGGCTCAGCATAAGATTGGGTTTGCCTTTTTCTTATCATGGATTATGTTTTTTACGATTGATGCTCCTGTCTTAACGATCGATGGTTTTTACTTGATGTTAGTCATTAAAGAAGCACTTGTCGGTCTAGCGATTGGCTTAGTTGCATATATGATTATTTCTGCTATCCAGGTAGCTGGTGCATTTATAGATTTTCAAATGGGATTTGCAATTGCAAATGTTGTTGACCCACAAACCGGAGCTCAAAGTCCTTTAGTTGGTCAATATCTTTATACCTTTGCATTACTACTTCTTCTAGCTGTGAATGGTCATCATCTACTTTTAGATGGAGTATTTTACAGTTATCAGTTCATACCAATAGAGCAAATGTTTCTCCCGCTTGGCAATGAGAATGTAATAGAGTTTGTCATGAAGGTATTTAATCACATGTTCGTAATAGCCTTTCAAATGGCTATTCCAGTAGTAGGGTCGCTCTTCTTAGTTGATCTTGCGTTAGGAATTGTTGCAAAAACAGTTCCACAGCTGAACGTATTTGTTGTTGGTATACCTCTTAAAATTTTAGCAAGCTTCATTGTTCTAATACTTGTCATGGCAGCTATGATGATGCTTGTTGGCCAGTTGTTTGAAAGCATGATTTATATCATGAGGGGGTTAATGCAGCTACTAGGAGGCAGTTAGATGAATTTGTTAAGACTTGACTTGCAATTTTTCGCTGGGGAGAAAACGGAAAAAGCCACTCCAAAAAAGAGGGACGAATCTAGAAAAAAAGGCCAGGTTGCCAAGAGTCAAGATGTAAATACTGCGATTCTATTAATTGCTATTTTCCTATTGTTTTTGTTCATCGGTAGTTTTATGAAAGATATTAGCTTAAACTTTTTTCGTCATTCTTTTCAGGAATATATGTTAATGGATGTGTCTGTAGCTACTGTTCATAAAATATTTTTAGATTTATTACTAGAAACGGTTATTATAGTAGGTCCAATTATGGTTATCGCCCTATTAGCAGGTATTGGGGCTAATTTATTACAAGTAGGTTTCTTATTTTCAACTGAATCTATCCAAATGAAATTAAACAAACTTGATCCGATACAAGGTTTTAAAAGAATATACTCTGTACGTGCTTTAGTAGAAATGATTAAATCTATTCTAAAAATCACATTAATTGGGGCAGTTACCTTTTTCGTAATCTACTTAAATATTGAAAATATATTACTGCTGTCACAATTGACTTTAACAAAGTCACTAGCATTCCTAGGTAAACTTACCATTCAAATGGGACTAGCTTCTGGATTTTTACTTTTATTATTGTCAGTATTAGACTATTTTTATCAAAAATATGACTATGAGAAAAATATTAGAATGTCTAAACAGGATATAAAAGATGAGTATAAAAAGACAGAGGGAGATCCCTTAATTAAATCGAAAATTAAGCAAAAGCAACGTGAGATGGCGATGCAGAGGATGATGCAAGAAGTTCCTAAGGCAGATGTCGTTATCACGAATCCAACTCACTATGCAATTGCTTTAAAATATGATGAAAACAAAATGGATGCACCATATGTTGTTGCAAAAGGTGTTGATTTTGTAGCTCAAAAGATAAAAGAAATTGCCAACGAGAATGATATTATCATGGTTGAAAATCGTCCTCTTGCAAGAGCATTGTACTCTCAGACAGAGATTGGGGATGCGGTACCTGAGGATTTCTTTAAGGCTGTTGCCGAAATACTCGCGTATGTATATCGTCTTAAACAAAAAGCATAAACCACAAAAATTTATTATGTCACTAGATAGAATGATTTAAGGGAGAGAGTAATTCATGTCAGCAAGAGACTTATCTGTACTGCTAAGTGTAATATTAATTGTTGCTATGCTTATTATTCCATTCCCAGGATGGATGTTAAGTATCCTTATTATCATAAACATAGCTCTTGCTCTACTTGTTTTACTTACCTCAATGAATATGAAAGAACCACTTCAATTTGCTATTTTTCCATCATTATTACTACTTTTAACCTTATTCAGGTTGGGACTTAATGTATCAACTACAAGATCAATACTTGCGAATGGTGAAGCGGGTGGTGTAGTTGAAACATTTGGTACATTCGTTGTTGGTGGAAATGTAGTTGTTGGTTTCGTTGTTTTCTTAATCTTAATCATAATTCAATTCGTTGTAATTACAAAGGGTTCAGAACGTGTATCAGAAGTTGCAGCACGTTTCACCCTAGATGCAATGCCTGGAAAACAAATGAGTATCGATGCTGATCTTAATGCAGGAATGATATCAGATAAGGAAGCAAGAGAGCGTCGAGATAAAATTGGTAAAGAAGCAGATTTTTATGGAGCAATGGACGGTGCGAGTAAGTTCGTAAAAGGAGATGCCATTGCTGGTATTATTATTGTTTTAATTAACTTACTTTTTGGGTTTATTATTGGTATGACTCAACAAGGTCTAGGACTAACTGAAGCGTTATCAAAGTATACGATGCTTACAGTTGGAGATGGTATTGTCAGTCAAATCCCAGCACTTTTAATATCAACTGCAACTGGAATCGTTGTAACAAGAGCAGCCTCAGATGGTAATCTAGGACATGACATTACGGCTCAATTATTTGCTTATCCAAAAATGATTTATGTAACGGCTGGGACCATCCTTATGCTTGGATTGGTTACTCCAATTAATGATATATTAACAATCCCAATTGCTGGAGCGCTTGCATTTGGCGCATTTAAGATTGGTCGATCTGATAAAGATGAAGAACAATCATTAGATGAAGCCGAAGAAGAACTTGTCGTCGATGGATTGAAAAGTCCAGAAAGTGTTGTCAACTTGTTAAATGTGGATCCTATTGAATTTGAATTTGGGTATGGTCTAATCCCTTTGGCTGATACTAACCAAGGAGGAGACTTATTAGACCGTATTGTCATGATTAGAAGACAGCTTGCAATAGAACTAGGTTTAGTTATTCCAGTAGTTCGCATTCGTGACAATATACAATTGCAGCCTAATGAATATCGTTTAAAAATAAAAGGTAGTGAAATGGCAAGAGGAGAGCTACTCCTAGACCATTATTTAGCGATGAGTCCAGGCATTGAAGATGACTCAATTGAAGGAATACAAACAATTGAGCCTTCCTTTGGTTTACCTGCAAAGTGGATATCTGAGGATATGAAGGATCAAGCAGAAATGCTTGGCTACACGGTAGTTGATCCACCATCGGTTGTATCTACCCATATTACTGAATTAATTAAGGCAAATGCACATCAACTAATTGGTAGACAGGAAGTAAAACAATTAATTGATCATCTAAAGGAGTCTTACCCAATTCTAGTTGAAGAGGTTACACCGAATCCTCTAACTATTGGAGATATTCAGAAAGTATTAGCAAAATTATTAAAAGAAAATGTTTCGATTCGTAATTTACCTATTATTTTTGAAACTTTAGCAGACTTTGGTCGAATGACTTCAGATACTGATTTGTTAACTGAATATGTTCGACAATCCTTAGCTCGACAAATTACAAATAGTTACGCAAATAATGGTGACACACTTAAGGTTATCACTTTATCAGGGAAAATTGAGAAGACAGTAGCTGAGGGTATACAACAAACTGAACATGGTAACTATTTATCCCTTGACCCTACTGTTTCGCAGACGATAATCGAAAATATAGCAACACAAATTGAGCATGTATCCCTACAAGAACAATCACCAATTTTACTATGCTCACCAGCAGTGCGTATGTATGTAAGACAAATGATTGAAAGGTATTTCCCGCAAATTCCGGTCTTATCCTACAACGAGTTAGAGGCTAATATTGAAGTTCAAAGTGTAGGGGTGGTGAATATTGAATGAAAGTAAAAAAGTTTATAGCAAAATCAATGCCTGAAGCTATGAAGCAAATTAGAAGCGAGCTTGGTAGTGATGCAGTAATTTTGAACTCAAAGGTTGTACAAAAGGGTGGTTTTTTAGGCTTCTTTACTAAGAAAAATATCGAAGTAATAGCTGCTATCGATCCACTACAACCCCAAAATATAAAGCCAGTGGTTAAAGAAAAACCAAAAAAGACAATTGAGCATCCTAAAAAGGGAATCCCTAGTAGTGTAGGTATGATATCTACGCCTGTAATAAACAGCAATAATTCAGAACTCATTAAGGAAATCCAAAGCCTAAGAGATTTAATGCAGGATATTTCTACAGGGATTAGTTCAAGCTTCGAGCATTATCCAGAGCCTTTAAAAGAACTGAATAAGCAATTAATTCAGCAAGAAATATGTGACAAGATAAGGCAGGACATTCTTACTCATCTAATTGAAAGGTGGTATCTAACAAATGCCACTGCCTCTACTGATGAGGTATTCAAATGGGGAAAAGAATTCCTAATTCAAAGGTTTGAGAGTTATCAATTTGGTGGAATTACGTATCAAAAAAAATATATAAACGTCGTTGGTCCAACTGGAGTTGGTAAAACCACTACTCTTGCGAAAATTGCTGCCGAATGTCAGCTTAAGGACAACAAAAAAGTGGCATTTATAACGACAGATACTTACAGAATTGCTGCCATTGATCAATTGAAAACCTATGCAAAGATATTAGGGATTCCCATTGAAGTTAGTTATAATCTAAGCGATTTTAAAGCAGCAAAAGAAAAATTCAAGGATTATGATGTAGTCTTAATTGATACCGCAGGCCGAAACTTTCGTAATAAACAGTATGTTGATGATTTAAGAGGAATCATTGATTTCAACGAAGAGATGGAAACACTTTTGGTTCTTACATTAACTTCTAAGCTTTCAGATATGAAGGATATATATAAGCAGTTCTCACTTGTTAAAATTGATAAATTTATTTTTACAAAAGTGGATGAGACGAGTGTATATGGTCCAATGATCAATTTGTTAGATGAGTCTGGATTGGGAGTAGCCTATTTAACAAATGGACAAAATGTGCCAGATGATATTCAGATTGCAACCCCTGATATAGTTGTTAATACGTTATTTGGAGACGAGAAGCTATGAAAGACCAAGCAGAGAGCCTTCGTATTAAATTACAACAGAAAAAATCATCTACTATTAATACAACCTCTATCGCAGTAATAAGTGGAAAAGGTGGAGTAGGGAAATCAAACTTGTCCTTAAATTTTGCATTGTCTCTAACACAACAAGGGAAATCGGTATTACTGTTTGATATGGATATCGGAATGGGTAACATTGATATTTTAATGGGTGTTATTTCTCAACACACAGTTGTTGATATGCTGGATAATCAACTTCCAATAACTGAAATTATTAAAGAAGGTCCAAATGGCTTGGCATATATTTCAGGAGGCACGGGACTATCATCAATTTTTACTATGGAGTTTGAAAAAATAGACCGTTTTTTTGAACAGTTGCAACTAGTGCTACCTCAATATGAATATGTAATATTTGATATGGGAGCTGGAATGACAAATGAATCCATACAATTCTTAATAGCTATGGATGAGCTTTTTATTGTTACTACTCCTGAACCAACATCAATAACTGATGCTTATGCTGCAATGAAATATATTTATTCATTTAATAACTCCATCCCGTACTATTTAGTTGTAAACAGGGCCCATTCAGAGAATGAGGGGAAGCAAACCTTACAAAGACTCAGTAATGTTGTTACTAGATTTTTAAACAAAGAGACCATTCAATTAGGGATTTTGCCTGATGATAAAACGGTTAGCAAAGCTGTTAGTCATCAAATACCATATACACTATATTCTCCAAAATCAACGATTAGTAGAGCGATTGAGAGTCTAACAAGTCGTTATTTAGAGAATACAGCATATAACGAAGGATCCGAAATGAGGTACTCCTTTATTACAAAGTTAAAGAAACTAATTGAAAGGTAGGGTTTTAACATCTTGAAAAAAATAAAAGTTCTCGTTGTAGACGATTCTGCTTTTATG
The DNA here is from genome assembly GCA_014960805.1 of Cytobacillus suaedae. GTDB lineage: Bacteria > Bacillota > Bacilli > Bacillales > Bacillaceae_L > Bacillus_BV > Bacillus_BV suaedae. Next base: position 2,059,300 of record CP063163.1, read on the forward strand.
AGAAAGTTGATTTCTGATTTTCTATCGAGTGAGGCAATGATTGAAGTTGTTGGAATAGCTCGAAATGGACAAGATGCCCTAGCTAAATTAAAACAATTGAACCCCGATGTTATTACGATGGATGTAGAAATGCCTGTCATGAATGGAATTGATGCTCTTAAACAAATCATGCATGTGCGCCCTACACCTGTGATCATGTTGTCAAGTACTACAACAGAAGGTGCTCAAAACACGATTCAAGCAATGACATACGGGGCATTCGATTTTATAGCAAAGCCTTCTGGTGCCATTTCACTAGACTTACATATTGTCAAGGATGAAATAATCAGCAAAGTGATACATGCAAGCAGAAGTAATATAAAAGGATTACTAGAATCAACTAAAGAAAGTACGATTTCAGGCGATATATATAGTAAAATAGAACTATCAAGTAAACATATAACCTGGATGGAAAGTAGTAAGAAAATTCTGTGTATTGGGACATCTACAGGTGGACCTAGAGCACTTCAAAAAGTACTTACAGGCTTACCCGGAGGTATTGACGTTCCTATTTTCGTTGTCCAACATATGCCACCTGGTTTTACCAAATCACTAGCAGATAGGTTAAACTCATTATGCGAAATAACCGTCAAAGAGGCAGAGCATGGGGAAGTAATAAAAAATGGAGTAGCTTACATAGCTCCAGGAGGATATCATCTCAAGGTCAAGAGAATTGGTACTTCCTTAGCAATTAACATAGAGCACTCTGAAGTGCGTAATGGGCATAGGCCTTCGGTTGATGTTTTGTTTGAATCGATTAGTGAGTTACAAGATTATGTGAAGATTGCAGTTATTATGACAGGAATGGGCTCGGATGGTTCAAGAGGATTAAAACAATTAAAAGAGTCGGGCCAGGTAATCGGAATTGCTGAATCAGAAAATACGTCTATTGTTTTTGGAATGCCCAAGGCGGCTATAGCTACCAATCTGATTGACAATGTAGTTCCATTGGATACTATTTCTGACACAATCATGCGCTATTTGAAGTAAGTAATAGTTCAAAGGGGTAAACCTAGGGACAATCCACTAAAGGGGTGAAGAAGTAATGGATTTAAATCAATATTTAGAAGTATTTATCGAAGAAAGTAAGGATCATCTTCAGTCATGTAATGAACAACTATTACTACTAGAAAAGAATCCTGAAAATCTGACTATCGTAAATGAGATCTTTCGCTCAGCACATACATTAAAGGGTATGTCTGCAACGATGGGTTATGAGGATTTAGCTAGTTTGACTCATCAAATGGAGAATGTACTTGATGCAATTAGAAACAAAAAAATCAAAGTAAACCCCTCTATATTGGATGTAGTTTTCCAAGCAGTGGATGATTTAGAACAAATGGTTTTTTCGATTGCAGAAGGTGGAGATGGCAAGAGGAATGTAGTTCAAGTAGTAGAGAAGTTAAAAAGTATTGAAAAGGGCGAAGAAATTAATAAAGAGCCCGCAGTAACAGTAAAGGCTGAATCTGGAAATAAAATGATTTATGATGACTTCGAACTTACAGTATTACAACAATCAAAGGAACAAGGCTTTGAGAGCTATGAAATCACAGTTAGCTTACGTGAAGATTGCCTGTTAAAAGCTGCTCGTGTATTCATGGTGTTTGAAATTCTCGAGCAGGTTGGAGAGGTAATTAAATCAACACCTTCAGTTGAATTATTAGAGGAAGAACAATTCGACCAAGAGTTTTGTGTAACGATCGTTTCTAAAGAACCTAGTACAGACCTACAAAAACGAGTGATGAAGGTTTCTGAAGTCGAGAATGTAGATATTAAAGTGCTTAATTTCTCAAACGAAACGTTAGTTAATCAAGGTTCTATGGATGCAGAACAGGAGATAGCTGCAACAGTAGCTGTCGATGGACCTGAATCTAAAGTAGATGAAAGTTTAGAGTTAGTTGAGGCTGAAGAAGTAAAGAAACCGGTTACTGCTAAAGGTGCTGGAGTAAATAATAAAACGATCCGTGTAAATATTGAACGCCTAGATATACTAATGAATTTATTCGAAGAATTAGTTATTGATAGAGGTCGCTTAGAGCAAATTTCCCATGATCTAAATAACTCCGAACTTCATGAGACGGTTGAAAGAATGTCCAGAGTCTCAAATGACTTACAAAATATCATTTTAACAATGAGAATGGTTCCAGTAGAAACTGTGTTTAATAGATTTCCACGGATGGTACGTCAACTAGCTCGGGATCTTAACAAAAAAATAGATTTACAAATTGTTGGAGCAGAAACTGAGTTAGATCGTACAGTTATTGATGAGATTGGGGATCCATTGGTTCATTTATTAAGAAATGCACTCGACCATGGTGTAGAAACCCCTGAGATAAGAAGAAAAAATGGAAAGTCTGAAGAAGGAAAAGTAATACTTAAAGCATTTCATAGCGGAAATCATGTGTTCATTGAAATTGAAGATGATGGAGCAGGAATTAGTAGAGAAAAGGTATTACGTAAAGCAATTAGTAGAGGCATTGTAACTGAGCAATCTGCCTCAACTTTAACCAATAAACAAGTTTATGAATTGATTTTTTCATCTGGTTTCTCAACAGCTGAGGTAATATCCGATGTTTCTGGACGTGGAGTAGGATTAGATGTTGTTAAAAATACAATTGAATCCCTAGGTGGCTCGATTACAATTGATTCTAAAGAAGGAAACGGATCTATCTTTTCAATTCAATTACCCTTAACATTATCGATAATTTCAGTCATGTTAGTAGAGATTCAAAAAGAAAAATTTGCAATTCCACTATCTTCAATTATTGAAACTGCAATTATTAAGAAACAAGATATTTTAAGTGCGCACAACCAAAAAGTAATCGATTTCCGTGGAAAGGTAGTTCCTCTAGTATTCTTAAAAGATATTTTTGAAGTACCTTCAACTAAGGCAGAGGATGACTTTTTCTCAGTTGTCATTGTTCGTAAAGGTGAAAAAATGGCAGGTCTTATAGTTGACTCGTTTATTGGTCAACAAGAAATCGTTTTAAAATCTTTAGGAAACTACTTAAATACAGTGTTCGCGATTTCGGGTGCAACAATTTTAGGTGATGGTCAGGTTGCACTCATTATTGATTGTAATGCATTGATAAACTAATCAATCTTCAAAATAAAGAAAAGCAATGTCTTGTTGGAGATAGGTTTATAAGATAAGACATTGCATTTCTTTACTAAAGCAAGGGGGAGGGAACAAGTATGTCAGGAAAAGAAATGACCGAACTAAAAGTAATTGTTTTTCAACTACAGGATGAGGAATATGGTGTTCCTGTAGAACAAGTACGCTCTATTGAAAAAGTTTTACATATTACTAGAGTTCCTCGTACTGAAAATTTTGTAAAAGGCGTAATTAATCTACGAGGTGTTGTTACTCCAATAATAGATTTAAGGAAGCGTTTTGGTCTTGCAGAGGAAGATTATACTGAGAATACTCGTATAATTATAGTCGTACTAGAAGATATGGAAGTAGGATTGATTGTTGATGCAGCAAATGATGTAATCGACATTTCTAAAAATTCTATTGAGCCACCGCCAGATGTTGTAGGAGCAATTGAAGTTGAATATATCAACGGGATTGCTAAGTTAGACAAAAGACTACTTATTTTATTAGATTTAGAGAAGGTACTCAATCCAGAAGACTTCGCTGACAAAATTGTAGGGTAACTTTATGTCAATGATAGAAAAACTAAATTCAACTCATATTGATGTATTAAAAGAAATTGGCAATATCGGAGCGGGGCATTCTGCAACTGCACTTTCAAAATTATTAAACAAAAAAATTGATATGAAAGTCCCGAATGTAAAGTTAGTGACTTTTGATGAAATGATGGATATGGCGGGTGGACCAGATAATGTGGTTGCAAGTGTTTTCTTGAGAATTGAAGGAGATGCCCCTGGTAGTATGTTTTTTGTGCTTCCGCTTCCTCAGGCAACTCGATTTATTCATCAAATGACCGGAGAAAACACATTTGATTTTAAGGAACCCCCTTATTCTGAATTAGGTATATCGGCTCTCCAGGAACTTGGAAACATACTATCAGGATCTTACTTATCTTCACTTTCGGATTTTACAAGCTTAAATCTTTATCCTACTGTTCCAGCGCTCTCAATAGATATGGTTGGGGCAATACTCGGATATGGTTTAATTGAGTTATCACAAGTCAGTGATTTTGCTATTGTTATTGATACGATCATCACTGAGGAAGAGGACGGAAGTTGCGAGGACGTAAAAGGGCACTTTTTTCTATTACCTGACCCCGATTCGTTTGAAATTATCTTTAAGTCTTTAGGAGTAATGTTAGATGAATCAAACGATTAATGTGGTAAAGGTCGGTATTGCTGACATGAATGTAGTGAAGGCTCCTGATTCGATAAGAACATCCGGCTTAGGTTCTTGTGTAGGTATTATTTTGTACGATCAGCAAAGAGAAGTTGCAGGTCTTGCCCATATCATGTTGCCTGATTCCTCTTTAGGTAAGGCAGGAACAATTAATGTTGCTAAATATGCTGATACGGCTATTGAGAAGTTAATAGAAATGGTGGAAAAAATGGGCGGAAAGAAGTACGCTCTCCAAGCAAAAATTGCTGGAGGGGCACAAATGTTTCAGTTCACCAGTGGTAGTGATGTCATGAGAATTGGTCCTCGGAATGTGGAGGCAGTGAGAAAAGAACTTGAGCGATTTAGAATCGATATCGTCTCTGAGGATGTTGGTGGAAATAGTGGAAGGACTATTGAGTTTTTTCCTTCGACTTCATTACTATCCATTCGAACAGTAAACCAGGGGACTACAGAAATTTAACACTTTTAATATACTCTAAGACCAACAGAGATACACATGATGAATGCGAAGGTTGTAGCCTTCGTATTTTTTATACTTATAGATAATTTATAAAACTGTACGAGTAATTTAAAAGTTTCCTGCATTTTTTGTTATACTATAGGTAAATAAGTATTATTTTACCTTGTTACATATGTTTAGGAGGAGAATCATGACACAGATGTCATCAAGTGAGGATCAAAAAAATTGGGATAAATGGATTAACTCACGAGACCCTCTGGCAGGTGATATATTAGTCCGCAAATATATGCCTTTAGTTACATACCATGTGGGACGTATATCAGTCGGTGTTCCAAAGAGTGTAAGTAAAGATGACTTGACGAGTTTAGGTCTTTTTGGGCTGTATGATGCTCTTGAGAAGTTTGACCCATCACGTGATTTGAAATTTGATACATATGCTTCCTTTCGAGTTAGAGGTGCAATACTTGATGGTCTAAGAAAAGAGGATTGGCTTCCAAGAAGCTCTAGAGAAAAAACAAAAAAAATTGAGGCTGCGATTGAAAAGCTTGAACAGAGGTATATGAGGAATGCTTCACCTGAAGAAATAGCAAAAGAACTGGGAATTACAGAGGAAGAAGTATATCAGGCGGTGAATGAAGGATTTTTTGCTAATGTCCTATCCATTGATGAGCAACTCCAAGAGGGTGAAGGGAAAGAGAGCGCTGTATTCTCTTTAAAAGATGAAAGGATCCTTACACCTGAAGAGCATTTAGTTAAAGATGAAATATATAGCCAATTAGCTGAAGTAATAGCTCAGCTAAACGAGAAGGAACAGTTAGTTGTAAGTTTATTTTACAAGGAAGAACTCACGCTAACAGAAATAGGACAAGTCATGGAACTCTCAACTTCTAGAATTTCACAAATTCATTCAAAAGCCATATTTAAGCTGAAAAATATTCTTGAAAAAGTAATATAAAGAAATGAGTAGAGATAAATTTATGTCATCTACTAAGGGAGGGTGAGAAATGAGTGACTTGTTCAGGCTCAAAGTTTCAAAAGATTCCTTACAGGCTATTTTAACGGTTGAAGAAAAAGAGATTGATTTTTCATTTGTATCAGAACTGTCTATTATAAGCTTCTTAGAATCCAAAGGAGTAACTTTTGGCATCCAAGGAGAAGCAGTAAAGAACATAAAAGAAAACCCTGAATTACTTTACAGTGAAAACCTTATAGCACTTGGCCAGAAGCCTATAAATGGACAAGATGGATTTTTGAAAATAGACATAACCGATGAGTCCAACAGTAGTAACGAGGAATTTAATTATCGAAATGTAATTAAAATTCCTTCAGTTCAAATCGGCCAAAAAATAGCATCCGTTATACCTCCAACTAGTGGTGTAAATGGGAAGACAATTTTTAATCAGGAGTTACCAGCAATTCCTGGCAAGCCGTTGAAACTAAGAGTGGGGAAAAATATCGTTGAAAAAGATGGCCAACTCTATGCTACGATTGATGGACAATTAAGTTTAACAGGAAAAATAATAAATGTTTTTCCTGTTTTTGAAGTTAATGGTGACTTAGACTTAAAAACTGGCAATATTTCTTTTATCGGGAATGTCATTATTAGAGGGAATGTACCAACTGGATATTCTGTTCATGCAGGTGGGGATATAAAAATTTATGGATTGGTAGAAGGAGCAGACCTGAATGCTGGCGGTTCTATTTATGTCTCTGGGGGAATAGCTGGGTCAAATCGTGGAAAAGTTACAGCAGTAGGAGACATCCACGCTTCTTATATTAATCAAGGTCATATAGAAGCAGGGCATAACATTGAAGTAAAATCGACCATTTTACATAGTTTTTTAAAAGCTGGTAAACAAGTTTTCTGTAACAGTGGTAACATTATCGGAGGATGCTGTACTGCTGCTGAATCTATTCATACATTAAATTTAGGGAATGAAATGCACTCTAAGACGGAGATTTGTTTCAATGTAGACCCAAAATTAATAGAACAAGAAAGGGTATTAACTCACCAATTGGAACAAATAAAAGCTGAAACCGAAAAACTTAAGATTATTGCAGAGAAGTTAACGGAAAAATATCGTTCTATAGGATCACTAAACTCTCAAGAACTAACCCTCCTAAAAAGGCAAAAGATAACTGAAACACAACTAAATACAAAGGAACTAGAAGTATTCGAACAGCTACAAGGGATCCATAGGGCTATTAAAGAAATTGAACAAAGTTATTTACTTGTTAATGGGATAATTTATCCAAATGTAACGATAACCTTTGGTAAATATAAGAGAATAATAAACTCCCCAAACAAAGCAGTGAAAATCCACTTAGATAATAAAGAAATTGTTATTCGTTCTATTAAATAAGTCTTTAGGTCTTACTGATACCATATATAGGGACGTGGTCTAAATGAGTTTAAAATTAATCGAATTGCAAGTTGCACTTCCTAGAACTCAAGATATGGGAAAGGTTCAAGAACAGGTGAACCAAAGATCCCAACTGCAGCAAGACCTACTTGTAAATGCAGCTCAGCAAGAAGAAGAAAAGAAGCGAAAACAAGTAACTAAAAACGATGAACTTGGTAAAACATCAACTGGGAATAAAAAAAGTTTTGGGCAAACTACCCAAAATAAAGAAAACAAGAATAATGAAAAGCTTCAAGACGAATTGAAAGAGCAACACCCTTATAAAGGAAACATTGTAGATTTTGTTGGATAGAGGGATAAGATGACTACATTTTTACTACTGTTCTGTTTTGTGTTAATTGCTATTGCCTTTTTATTAATCATAGTCTTATATCAAAAGTTCTCGACAATTAAGGAATTAGAAAAAAAGCAATCAACTATTATCCATGAAATGGAACAGATGATAACTGTCTACCTTTTGGAAATGAAGGAAGAAAATGAGGCATTTCTTACTAAGTTGTTAAAGGATGAAAAAGATTTGGATGGCTCAAACGTTAGGGTAGAAAGTAAACTAAGTCATTCAAGTTTTGAAAAAGAATCCTTTAATAATGAACCTTTTGAAATCATTGAGAAATCTCTAACTACACAAGAGATGGAAAGCTTATTACCTAAGTATGATGATGAAAATACATTGGAAAAGGATATACAAAATAAAGTTTATACTAACCCTACCATTTCAAAACAAGAGAAGGGTAAGACGGAAACAAAGTCCACCTTAAAAGTAAAGGACGACTTATATGTTCAATCCCTATCTGCTCAAGCTTTACTTCTACAAAAAAAGGGTGACAGTATTGAACAAATTGCCAAAAAGCTAGGTAAAGGAAAAACAGAAATTGAGTTATTACTGAAATTTCGTCAAAACTAGCAATTGTTCTTGATTAGTTATAACAGATTATGTTATATTAATTTCTGGTGTTATTACACACGTTCATAGATTTAAACATTGGTGCTGGTTCAATGTATTGCATTTTGTTCTTTCGACAGTCATTTACAAAATCAATAACAATGACAGTTTTGTTTAAAGATGATATGAACGGAGGAGAAAAAACCATTTTAGGAGGAAATATTCATGTCAGTAATCTCTATGAAGCAATTACTTGAAGCTGGTGTTCACTTCGGTCACCAAACTCGCCGTTGGAACCCAAAAATGAAACGTTACATCTTTACAGAGCGTAACGGAATCTACATCATCGACCTTCAAAAAACAGTTAAAAAGGTTGAAGAAGCTTATAACTTTGTAAGAGAATTAGCAGCTAATGGTGGTACTATGCTTTTCGTTGGTACTAAAAAACAAGCTCAAGACTCTGTAAAAGAAGAAGCTGAACGTTCAGGTATGTACTTTGTTAACCAACGTTGGTTAGGTGGTACATTAACTAACTTTGAAACAATCCAAAAACGTATCAAACGTTTAAAAGATATCGAAAGAATGCAAGAAGACGGTACTTTTGAAGTACTACCTAAAAAAGAAGTAGTACAACTTAAGAAAGAATTAGAGCGTCTTGAAAAATTCTTAGGTGGAATTAAAGACATGAAGCAACTTCCTGATGCTTTATTCATTATTGATCCACGTAAAGAGCGTATCGCAGTTGCAGAAGCACATAAATTAAATATCCCTATCGTAGGTATCGTTGATACTAACTGCGATCCAGATGAAATTGATTATGTAATTCCTGCAAACGATGATGCAATTCGTGCTGTTAAATTACTTACAGCTAAAATTGCTGATGCTATTATGGAATCTAAACAAGGTGAAGAAACTTCTGCTTAATGAGCGAAAGGTGATAAGAGGGGCTGCCTTTTATCACCTTTTTTAAAGTAAAAGATTTAATGAACCCAAAGTTAGAGCAAACTAGAAACGTAAATAATTAAAATGTGTCAATATTACATACTTATGAGAAAACAAGGAGGAATTTACTCATGGCTGTTACTGCTCAAATGGTAAAAGAATTACGTGAAAAAACTGGTGCTGGTATGATGGATTGCAAAAAAGCACTAACTGAAACAAATGGTGATATGGAAAAAGCAATCGATTATCTTCGTGAAAAAGGTATTGCTAAAGCGGCTAAAAAATCAGACCGTATTGCTGCTGAAGGAACTACTTACATCGAGGTTCAAGGTAACAAAGCTGTTATCTTAGAAGTGAACTCTGAAACAGACTTCGTTGCAAAAAATGAAGGATTTAAAGTATTAACTTCAAACTTAGCTGCTCACCTTCTTGCAAATAACCCAGCAACAGTTGAAGAAGCTTTAGAGCAAAAAATGGATAACGGTGAAACTGTTCAAGAACATATTAACAGTGCTATCGCTAAAATCGGTGAAAAACTTTCATTACGTCGTTATGCTGTTGTAACAAAAACAGATGCTGATGCATTTGGTGCATACCTTCACATGGGCGGTCGTATTGGTGTTCTTTCATTACTCGAAGGTACAACTGATGATGCTGTTGCAAAAGATGTTGCAATGCATGCTGCTGCTGCAAATCCTAAATATATTTCTCGTGATCAAGTTTCACAAGAAGAAACAGAGCGTGAGCGTGAAGTATTAACTCAACAAGCATTAAACGAAGGTAAACCTGAAAATATTGTTGCGAAAATGGTAGAAGGTCGTCTAAGCAAATTCTTCGAAGATATTTGTTTATTAGATCAAAGCTTCATAAAAAATCCAGACTTAAAAGTACGTCAATATGTAGAATCTAAAGGCGCTACTGTAAAAAGCTTTGTTCGTTATGAAGTAGGAGAAGGTATCGAGAAGCGTGTAGATAATTTCGCTGAAGAAGTAATGAGCCAAGTTAAGAAGTAAGATAGTATGGGGAACACACTTGTGTTCCCTGTTTTTACAGTACCTACAAAAATTAAGTATATAAAAAAAGGACAGTACTTTACCTAGGTTTACTTAAAAATGGAGGTAATTATGAGCGCTAAATATCAACGGGTCGTTTTAAAACTTAGTGGAGAAGCTTTAGCTGGAAAAGAAGGCTTTGGTATTAATCCAACTGTTATTAACTCTGTTGCAAAGCAGGTAAAAGAAATAGCTGAAATGGGTGTTGAAGTAGCAGTCGTAGTAGGCGGTGGAAACATTTGGCGTGGTAAAATCGGTAGTGAGATGGGAATGGACCGTGCAACAGCAGATTACATGGGGATGTTAGCTACCGTTATGAATTCATTAGCTCTACAAGATAGCTTAGAGAGCATTGGCATTCAAACACGAGTACAAACTTCTATTGAAATGCGACAGGTTGCAGAACCTTACATAAGAAGAAAAGCAATTCGCCATTTAGAAAAGAAGCGAGTTGTCATATTTGCTGCTGGAACTGGTAACCCGTATTTTTCAACTGATACGACAGCTGCCTTAAGAGCTGCAGAGATAGAGGCAGATGTAATTCTAATGGCTAAAAACAATGTAGATGGCGTTTACACTGCAGATCCATCAAAAGATGCTAATGCAAAAAAATATGAAACACTATCTTATTTGGATGTACTAAAAGAAGGATTAGAGGTTATGGATTCAACTGCCTCATCTTTATGTATGGATAATGATATTCCATTGATTGTTTTCTCTGTCCTAGAGGAAGGAAACATTAAACGTGCAGTACTAGGTGAAAATATTGGAACAATTGTGAGGGGGAAATAAGGATGCCAAAAAGTACACTTAATCAGGTGAAAGATAAAATGGAAAAGGCAATTCAAGCTTATTCACGTGAGCTTGCTACTGTAAGAGCTGGTAGAGCTAATCCTGCACTTCTTGACAAAGTAACAGTTGATTATTACGGTGCCCCAACACCTATTAACCAACTGGGTTCGATAAATGTCCCTGAAGCTCGTATGCTTGTTATTCAACCCTACGATAAAACTGTTTTAGGGAGTATTGAAAAAGCAATTATCAAAGCAGATTTAGGATTAAATCCATCAAATGATGGTTCAATTATCAGGATTGCCATTCCTGCTTTAACAGAAGAGCGTCGTCGCGAATTAGTTAAGGTAGTTAAAAAGTACTCAGAAGAAGCAAAAATTGCAGTACGTAACATTCGTCGTGATGGTAATGATGATTTAAAGAAACTTGAAAAAAATGGTGATATCACAGAAGATGAATTGCGCGGTTACACAGATGATGTTCAAAAACTTACAGATGATTATATTGCTAAAGTAGAAACAATCACAAAAGAAAAAGAAAAAGAAATCATGGAAGTATAATCGATTTCAAGGTACAATATACGAAAAGACCCTCTAACGTAAACAGGGGGTTTTTTTGTTAATGCTACTTACATAATTAGACCATCAATAGTAATATGTTAGTATAAGTAGGTAGGAAAAATCATTATAAACGTTACTAGTGCTTGTTTATTTCCATTTTGAACAACCTCTACTAGTTATAGATCTTTAAGGGCGATGGGGGACTAGTTGTATGTTAGGTAAACTAAAAAACTGGAAGAAGAGTGCTAAAGAATTTTCCAAAGAAGATATTATAAAAGGGCAAATGCCAAATCACATTGCAATTATAATGGATGGCAATGGTCGCTGGGCTAAGAAACGTGCACTACCACGCTCAGCAGGTCACCATGAAGGAATGAAGGTTGTTAGAAGAGTTACCAAATTGGCGAATGAACTAGGAGTTAAGGTTCTTACTGTCTATGCTTTTTCAACCGAGAATTGGAAACGTCCTAAATTAGAAGTAGATTATTTAATGAAATTGCCGGAAGAATTTTTAGGCACTTTTTTACCAGAATTAATTGAGGAAAATGTACAGGTTCGAATCATGGGAGATAAATCTGCTTTGCCAAAGCATACGTTGAATGCTGTAGAGAAAGCAGTAAAAGAAACAACAGAAAATACAGGATTAATTTTAAATTTTGCATTAAATTATGGCAGCCGTTCAGAAATTTTGGGTGCTGTTAAACAAGTTCTAGAAGATGCGAAAGAGGGGACATTTAATCTTGATGATTTAGATGAAAATCTATTTTCCTCATACTTAATGTCTAATAAACTGGTTGATCCTGATTTACTAATTAGAACTAGTGGTGAAATTCGGTTAAGTAATTTCATGCTCTGGCAATTAGCTTATACAGAGTTTTGGTTTACAGATATACTTTGGCCGGATTTTAAAGAGCAACATTTACTTGAAGCAATCAATGAATTTCAACAACGTGGCCGTCGTTATGGTGGAGTATAAAATTCTCTATATTGGGCAAAGTCGTTATATAGGGTAACTCTTTTTTTCCCTGAGTTACCATTTCTGCCTTTACATAGTTGTTTAGGGCCAAAAAAGGTGATGATATAAGAATGAAACAAAGAATAATTACAGGAATTATAGGAGCAGCCATTCTCTTACCAATTGTAATCTATGGTGGATTGCCATTTACCGTTGCCGCTTATATTCTAGCTTCAATTGCTTTATATGAGTTGTTACGAATGAAACACATCACAATTACTTCTTTTCCCGGCATACTATCTTTATTGTTATTATGGATATTTCTTTTGCCAAATGGATATCAAGATATAATTACTGAGCTAACTATTTCAAAAGTAGAAGTAGCATTACTTGTGGTTTTATTTTTTCTATCCTATACCGTTTTGAAGAAAAACAAATTCACATTTGATGACGTTGGTTTTGTTTTATTAGCTGTGATTTATATTGGAATTGGATTTTTCTATTTTATTGAAACAAGAGGAACTACTTTAGAAGGACTTAAATACATTTTTTATGCATTAATTGTTATTTGGTCCACAGATTCTGGTGCCTATTTTATTGGTCGTGCAATTGGGAAACATAAACTTTGGCCTGAAATTAGTCCTAATAAGACTGTGGAAGGATCCATTGGTGGAATTGTATGTGCCCTATTAATTGTTTTTATTTATCAGTATTTCGTACCATTAAATGAATCTTTACTAACGCTAGTCGTATTCACAATTATTTTATCCATTTTTGGACAACTTGGAGATTTAGTAGAATCTGCTTTAAAGAGACATTTCCTTGTGAAAGACTCAGGAAATATTCTTCCAGGTCATGGTGGTATACTCGATCGATTTGATAGTCTGTTATTTGTTTTACCGGTGCTATACTTTTTACAGCTTATGTTTTAGGTGATTAAAGAGGTCAAGCAGAAGTAAAGGTCTCTTTGATATTTGATTAGGAGTGAGATTTTGAAGAAAATAAGTTTGTTAGGCGCGACAGGCTCTATCGGTCAACAAACTCTTGATGTCATCAAAGCCCATCCAGGGGAATTAGAATTAGTAGCGATGTCTTTGGGTGATAACATAGAGTTTGGTCGTAAAATCATTATGGATTTTAGCCCCAAAATGGTTTCCGTTAGAAATAAGGAAGCTTGTGATACATTAAAAACAGAATTCACGAATGGAATAACTTTTCTTTATGGAGAAGAAGGTTTAGTAGAAGTAGCTACATATCATGAAGCAACTATACTTGTAAATGCAGTAGTAGGAAGTGTTGGATTGATTCCTACATTGAAAGCTATTGAAGCAAAAAAAACAATTGCAATTGCTAATAAGGAAACCTTGGTCACTGCTGGACATATTGTTATGGATGCAGCAAAAAAACACGGAGTTTCAATTTTACCTGTTGATAGTGAGCACTCAGCAATCTTTCAATGTTTGCAAGGAGAGAATGAAAAAAATATAGAAAAGATTATCTTAACTGGATCTGGTGGTAGCTTTAGGGATAAGGCCAGACATGAGCTTGAAGGTGTGACAGTAGAAGAAGCGCTTAATCATCCAAACTGGTCAATGGGTGCTAAGATAACGATTGATTCTGCCACCATGATGAACAAAGGTTTGGAAGTAATTGAGGCTCATTGGCTATTCCAACTACCATATGATCAAATTGAGGTTGTTTTACATAAGGAAAGTATTATTCACTCGATGGTTGAATTTCATGATAAAAGTGTAATAGCCCAGCTTGGAACACCAGATATGAGGGTACCTATACAATACGCACTAAGCTACCCAGATCGACTAATGTTGCCATCAACAAAGTCCTTAAATCTTTGGGAAGTCGGAACTTTACATTTTAGTAAAGTCGATTTTGAGCGCTACCGTTGTTTAAATTTAGCTTATCATGCTGGGAAAATTGGCGGTACAATGCCAACCGTATTAAATGCAGCAAATGAGGTTGCTGTAGCAGCTTTTCTCAAGGGCTCTATACCTTTTCTAACAATTGAAGCAATACTTGAAAAGTCACTTGAAAAACATCAGTCAATTTCTAATCCTTCATTGGATGTCATTAAAGAAGTGGACCTTGAAGCACGTGCTTATGTAAGAGAACAACTCCTTCAATAAAAATAGGGACATGTATAAGACAGGACAGAATATACTTTAATTTAAAGAGTAAAAAATGTACCCTAAACTTTCAAAAGGTGGTTAGACATGTGAATACAGTTATTGCCTTTATTATTATATTTGGTGCGCTCGTTTTCTTTCATGAACTTGGACATCTAATGCTAGCAAAACGAGCCGGAATACTTTGCCGGGAATTTGCGATTGGCTTTGGACCTAAGGTTTTCTCCTTTAAGAAAAATGAAACCGTTTATACGATCCGCCTATTGCCAATCGGAGGGTTTGTTCGTATGGCAGGTGAAGATCCCGAAGTAATCGAAGTTAAGCCTGGTTACAACATAGGTATTCAACTAGATAATCAAGGCAAAGTTAATAAAATTATTTTGAATAATAAGGATAAGCATCCGAATGCACGAATTATAGAAGTCGAGCAGGCAGATTTAGAGCATGATCTGTTTATTACTGGTTATGAAGAAGGTAATGATGAACAATTGCAACGATTTGAAGTGAGTGATAGGGCCTTTTTTGTCGTAGATGAACAGGAGACGCAAATTGCTCCTTATTCTAGACAATTTTCTTCAAAAACACTGACACAAAGAACATTGGCTATTGCAGCAGGCCCAGCAATGAATTTTGTATTGGCATTCTTTATCTTTTTAACAATTGGTATTCTACAAGGAACCTTTGTTAATGAACCCATTTTAGGGGAATTAACAAAGGATGGATCAGCGTTAGAGGCTGGATTAAAGCAAGGAGACGTTGTTACATCGATTGAAGGTACTTCTGTAGATTCATGGAATGATGTAGTGGAAATAATACAAAAAAATCCTGACCAAGAGATTAACTTTTCTATCGTTCGTGATGGGCAAACAATGCAAATACCTGTTACACCTGATATAAGAGAAATTGAAGGTAAATCAATTGGGATAATTGGTGTATATAAGCCAATGGAAAAATCATTTGTTGGAGCAATAAAAAATGGGTTTGTAGAAACGTACTTATGGACCAAAGAAATACTTGTTGGCTTGGGCAAGTTGGTTACAGGTCAGTTCTCAATTGATATGCTTTCAGGACCAGTAGGTATATATGATATGACAGATGAAGTAGCACAGTCTGGTATCTATTACCTTATGAGATGGGCTGCCATCCTAAGTATTAATTTAGGAATCGTTAATTTATTACCAATTCCTGCACTTGATGGTGGTAGATTATTATTCTTTGCGGTTGAAGCTGTAAGAGGAAAACCAATTGATCGTCATAAGGAAGGTATGGTTCATTTTATCGGCTTTGCTCTTTTAATGTTATTGATGTTGGTTGTTACTTGGAATGATATTCAAAGATTTTTCTTATAAAAGTTAGATGATTATGTAGAGTGAAAATTAAATGAGGTGCTAGTTAATGAAACAAAGTATGACGCTTATTCCTACACTTAGGGAAGTTCCAGCAGATGCAGAAATTAAAAGTCATCAATTACTATTAAGGGCTGGTTTTATACGCCAGAATGCAAGTGGAATCTACAGTTATATGCCACTTGCTAGAAAAGTGTTACAGAAAGTTGAGGCAATCGTTCGTGAGGAGATGGAACGTGCTGGAGCAGTTGAATTGCTTATGCCAGCTTTGACACCTGCTGAGCTGTGGCAGGAATCCAAGCGTTGGTATTCATATGGTCCTGAGTTAATGCGTATGAAAGATCGTCACGAGCGTGACTTTGTGATTGGACCTACTCACGAAGAAGTAATTACAAGTCTAGTAAGAGATGAGGTTAAGTCATATAAGAGACTTCCTTTAAATCTATATCAAATTCAGACGAAATTTAGAGACGAGAAAAGACCTCGTTTTGGATTATTACGTGGACGAGAGTTTATTATGAAAGATGCATACTCTTTTCATGCTAGTCAAGAGAGCTTAGACGAAGCTTATCAGAAAATGTTTACGGCCTATTCAAATATTTTCACAAGATGCGGTTTGAATTTCCGTGCAGTTATTGCTGATTCTGGTGCAATGGGTGGTAAAGATACGCATGAATTTATGGTGCTGTCTGATGTTGGAGAAGATACAATTGCTTACTCAGATTCATCGAGTTTTGCGGCTAATATTGAAATGGCTCCGGTAGTTACCAACTATGAAAAGAGTAATGAGACACCAAAAGAACTAGAAAAAGTAAAAACTGAAGGACAAAAAACGATTGAAGAGGTTTCATCTTTCCTTGACGTTGACCAAACGAAATGTATCAAATCTCTATTATTTAAAGTAGATGATCGTTTTGTACTTGTACTAGTGCGAGGCGATCATGAGGTAAATGATATAAAGGTAAAAAATCTTTTGGAAGCTACCTCTGTTGAACTGGCTTCTCCTGAAGAAACACGTTCTATTATGAACTGTTCGATTGGTTCATTAGGTCCAATCAACATTAATGATGAAGTAAACGTAATTGCAGATTATGCAGTTCAAACTATAGTTAATGGTGTATGTGGTGCTAATGAAGAGGACTACCATTTCGTAGGAGTGAATCCTGAACGAGATTTTACTGTTAACCAATATGAAGACCTTCGTTTTATTCAAGAGGGTGATCCATCTCCAGACGGCGAAGGAACGATTCTTTTTGCTCGTGGTATTGAGGTTGGACATGTCTTTAAATTAGGTACACGTTATAGTGAGGCGATGGAAGCTACGTATCTAGATGAAAACGGAAGAACTCAGCACATGATTATGGGATGTTACGGTATTGGTGTTTCCCGAACAATGGCTGCTGTTGCAGAGCAATATAATGACGAAAACGGTTTAATGTGGCCAACTGCTCTTGCTCCTTATGAAGTGCATGTGATTCCTGTTAATAATAAAAATGATGCACAGCGCGAACTCGCAGAGGAATTATATTCAGACCTACAAGGCAAAGGCTTTGAGGTATTATATGATGACCGTGCAGAACGTCCAGGTGTAAAATTTGCGGATTCTGATTTAATTGGAATTCCAGTACGTATTACAGTTGGAAAACGAGCAGAAGAAGGTATCGTTGAAGTGAAGGTTCGTTTAAATGGGGAAACATTGGAAGTTCATACTGAAAATCTCATCGAAACTTTACGTACTTTTATAGTAAAATAAGAAAATAGATAAAAAAAGGTACCTCTTTTGGGGTACCTTCAATTTTGGTGGGATGAGGTGATTGGCAATTGGATCGAATTGGTTCAGAGCAGATAGATAGATTTAAACTCCTACTACAGCAAATTGGGTTAACAGACGATGAACCTGTTAAGCATTTTAATAGTGCAGAAATTGAAAAGCTAGTGATTCAAAAAGAGAAAAAATCCTGGCACTTTCATTTTATTGTAGAAAACATCATACCAATCGATGTTTATCAATTGTTTTACATGAGACTACAAAAGTCCTTTGAGCATATTGCTAGAATTACGTTTTCAATCAAGGCAAGAAATCAGCAATTCACAGAGGAACTGGTTCAATCATATTGGACAATCTGCCTTCAAGAAATGGATGGAATTGCCCCTCCACTTTTAGCTTTATTAAATGAACAAGTTCCAGTCTTACAAGGGTTAAAGCTTATTGTTAAAACGAAAAATGAGACTGAAGCTATAGCAATTAAGCGTAAATATTCCAAACTAGTTGCTGATTCTTATCAAGCTTTAGGTTTTCCAAGCTTTCAACTTGAGACAGAGGTAAAGGCTGATCAGCAAGAATATGAAAAGTTTCTGATGCAAAAGCAGCAAGAAGATCAGGCAAAAGCACTACTTGCTGTCACCGAGATGAATAAAAAGGAAAAAGATAAGGATAGTCCATCCGAGCATTCCGGACCTTTAACCATTGGTTATACAATTAAAGAAGACGAAGAAATCAGAAACATAGAGTCTATTCATGATGAAGAGCGTCGTATAGCTGTACAAGGGTTCATCTTTGATGCAGAGACAAGGGAACTACGAAGTGGTCGTTCTTTATTAACGTTTAAAGTTACTGATTATACAAGTTCTATACTTGTAAAAATGTTTTCGAGAGATAAAGAAGACGTGACTTTATTACAGTCTGTTAAAAAAGGTATGTGGGTTAAGGTTAGAGGCAGTATTCAAAATGATACCTTTGTTCGGGACCTTGTAATGATAGCCAATGACATTAATGAGATTAAACCAAAAGGTCGTGAAGATACAGCTAAACCAGATGAAAAAAGAGTGGAGCTACATCTACACACTCCAATGAGTCAAATGGATGCAGTTACTTCAGTGAGCAAATATATTGAACAAGCGAGTAAATGGGGACATACAGCGATCGCAGTAACAGATCATGGTGTTGTACAATCTTTCCCAGAAGCATATTCTGCAGGGAAAAAGAACGGTGTTAAAATTCTTTATGGTTTGGAAGCAAATGTAGTTGATGATGGGGTACCAATTGCTTATAACCCCCAACACCGGTTACTACAGGATGATACGTTTATTGTTTTTGACGTAGAAACAACGGGCTTATCTGCCGTATATGATTCGATAATTGAACTTGCTGCTGTAAAGATTAAAGGTGGGGAAATAATTGACCGTTTCGAAGCTTTTGCAAACCCCCACCATCCTTTATCAGCAACAACAATTAATTTAACAGGTATCACCGATGATATGGTAAAAGATGCCCCAGATGTATCAGAGGTCTTAAAAAGATTCCATGCTTGGTGTGGCGATGATATTTTTGTTGCTCATAATGCAAGTTTCGATATGGGATTCCTAAATGTTGGCTATAAAAAAATCGGCTACGAGAAGGTTATGAATCCTGTTATAGATACATTAGAACTTGCACGATTTTTATTACCTGACCTAAAAAATCATCGATTAAACACTTTGTGTAAGAAATTTGATATTGAACTCACACAACATCACCGAGCAATCTATGATGCTGAAGCTACAGGATACTTGTTAGTCAAAATGTTAAAGGATGCCTTGGAACAAGGTATTGAATATCATGACCAGTTAAATGACAACATGGGAAAAGGAAAGGCATACCAAAGATCAAGACCTTTCCATGTTACTTTGTTGGCAAAGACTGAAATAGGACTAAAAAATCTCTTTAAGCTAGTATCAATTTCTCATATTGATTATTTTTATAGAGTGCCTAGAATTCCAAGGTCTATCCTTCAGAAATATCGAGAAGGAATCATAGTTGGTTCCGCATGTGACAAGGGAGAAATATTTGAAGGGATGATGCAAAAATCTCCTGAAGAGGTTGAAGAGATTGCATCGTTTTATGATTATATCGAGGTTCAGCCTCCTGATAATTACAAACATTTAATTGAGTTAGAGCTTGTGCACAATAGTAAATCACTGAAAGAGATTATTGCAAATATTGTTAGACTAGGTGAAAAATTGGATAAGCCGGTCGTAGCGACAGGGAATGTTCATTACTTGAATCCAGTGGATCACACTTATCGAAAGATTCTGATCGGTTCACAAGGTGGTGCTAACCCTTTAAACCGTCACTCTTTGCCGCATGTTCATTTTAGAACAACTAATGAGATGATGGAGTGTTTCTCGTTTTTGGATCGTGAAAAGGCACATGAAATTGTAGTAACAAACACGCAAAAAATTGCTGAAGAAATGGATGAAATAAAACCAATCAAAGATGACCTTTACACTCCTAAAATTGAAGGTGCCGATGATGAAATCAGGCAAATGAGTTATGACCGTGCAAGGTTAATCTATGGGGATGAATTACCAGAGATTGTTGAGAAAAGAATTGAAAAAGAACTTAAAAGTATTATTGGTCATGGGTTTGCAGTTATTTATTTAATTTCTCATAAACTAGTAAAAAAATCTCTAGACGACGGGTATCTTGTAGGTTCTCGTGGTTCCGTAGGGTCATCCCTAGTGGCAACTTTAACAGAAATTACTGAAGTTAACCCTTTACCGCCACATTATGTATGCCCAACATGTAAGGATTCTGAGTTCTTTAATGATGGTTCTGTGGGCTCTGGTTTTGATTTACCAGACAAAGACTGCCCTAAATGTGGTGGAAAATATAATAAAGATGGGCATGATATTCCATTCGAAACCTTCCTTGGATTTAAAGGAGATAAGGTGCCTGATATCGATCTTAACTTTTCAGGTGAATATCAACCACGTGCTCACAATTATACAAAGGTGTTATTCGGTGAGGAATATGTATTTAGAGCAGGAACAATTGGAACCGTTGCTGAGAAAACAGCTTATGGATATGTAAAGGGATATGCAAATGACAACAACCTTCTGTTAAGAGGTGCTGAAATTGACCGCCTTGTATCAGGATGTACTGGTGTTAAAAGAACGTCTGGTCAGCATCCAGGTGGGATTATAGTTGTGCCAGATTATATGGATATTTATGATTTCTCACCTATTCAGTTTCCGGCGGATGATTCAACATCAGAATGGAAAACAACTCACTTTGACTTCCATTCCATCCATGATAACCTGTTAAAACTTGATATTTTAGGACATGATGATCCAACTGTTATCAGGATGCTACAGGATTTAAGCGGGATTGATCCTAAAACAATACCTACAGATGATCCTGAAGTAATGAAAATTTTTAGCGGAACGGAATCACTAGGTGTTACGGAAGAACAAATTATGTGTAAGACCGGAACACTCGGAATACCTGAATTTGGTACAAGGTTTGTTAGGCAAATGCTTGAAGATACGAAGCCTACGACCTTCTCTGAGCTTGTACAAATTTCAGGATTATCACATGGTACAGACGTATGGCTTGGAAATGCACAGGAGTTAATTCATAACCAAACATGTACTCTAAGTGAAGTTATTGGATGTCGTGATGATATCATGGTTTATTTAATCTATAAGGGATTAGAACCATCGTTAGCTTTTAAAATTATGGAATCTGTTCGTAAAGGTAAAGGACTTTCCGATGAGTTTATTGAAGAAATGAAAAAAAACAATGTTCCAAGTTGGTACATTGATTCATGTTTAAAAATTAAGTATATGTTCCCTAAGGCCCATGCCGCTGCCTATGTTCTAATGGCCGTAAGGATTGCTTACTTCAAAGTGCATCATCCGTTACTTTACTATGCGGCATATTTTACAGTTCGTGCCGATGATTTTGAAATAGATGTCATGAATCGTGGGTCTAGTTCGATTAAAGCACGAATTGATGAAATAAATGTAAAGGGACTAGATGCATCTCCGAAAGAGAAAAACTTATTAACAGTATTAGAATTAGCTTTAGAGATGTGTGAAAGAGGATACTCATTCCAGAAGGTTGATTTGTACCGTTCGAGTTCATCAGAGTTTATAATTGATGGTAAATCATTAATTCCACCATTTAACTCTATAGCTGGCTTAGGGACGAATGCAGCGATAAACATTGTCAAAGCGAGGGCAGAAGGAGAATTCTTGTCCAAAGAAGACCTTCAAAAGCGTGGAAAGGTTTCAAAAACAATCTTAGAATACTTAGATAGTCAAGGTTGCTTGCAATCTCTTCCAGAGCAAAATCAATTGTCATTATTCTAATGTGAATTTTTTGTTTAATTTGCATTAGATTACTGGTTATGTTATAGTTTTTATGGAAATGCTATTAATAGTTTAGGTAAAAGGAGTGGGGAAACCCACTCTTTCTTGTTGATGTGAGGGTGTTTTTAGTGCTATTACATAATTTTGGACCATCATCAGTCGCAATTTAGCTATATAGTGTTACACTTGTTCCCTGCTATCATAGCAGGGTCTTTTCACACCAAAATAATTTTAGGAAAGTTCCTTGTTAAAACTAAGGAGGAATAACATGAGTCAAAAGGTAACACAAACCGTAGAAGATTTAGTGATACCTATATTAGAAGAATTAGGTCTTGAACTAGTTGATATTGAGTATGTCAAAGAGGGTAAAAATTGGTTTCTACGTGTTTTTATCGATTCTCCAAAGGGAATTGATATTGAGGAATGTGGGGTAGTAAGTGAACGATTAAGTGAAAAACTTGATAAAATTGATCCTATTCCATATAACTACTTCCTTGAAGTTTCCTCGCCTGGAGCAGAACGTCCATTGAAAAAGGAAAAGGATTTCCATAATTCATTAGGAAAACAAGTCCATGTAAAAACTTATGAGCCTATTGATGGAGAAAAGATATTTGAAGGTGAATTAACTTCTTTTGATGGAAATGTTGTAACAATTACGGTTACGATTAAGACCAGAAGAAAAGCAATTGAAATACCATATGAAAAGGTCGCAAGTGCAAGACTAGCTGTAACTTTCAATTAATTATTTACCATTATAGTAGGAATAAAGGGGGATGTAATACGAATGAGTAGTGAACTTTTAGATGCCTTAACATTACTCGAAAAAGAAAAGGGCATAAGTAGTGATGTATTAATCGAGGCGATTGAAGCTGCTTTGATATCTGCTTATAAGCGAAATTTTAATCAGGCACAAAATGTGAGAGTTGATTTGAATCTTGAAAATGGCTCGATGAGAGTATTTGCAAGAAAAGATGTTGTTGATGAAGTGTATGATTCACGTCTTGAAATTTCTATTGATGAAGCCAGATTGATAAATCCGAATTACAAAGTTAATGATGTACTTGAAATTGAAGTTACACCAAAGGACTTCGGACGTATTGCAGCCCAAACAGCAAAGCAAGTAGTAACACAGCGTGTTAGAGAAGCAGAGCGAGGCGTAATTTATTCGGAGTTTATGGATCGTGAAGATGATATTATGACTGGTATCGTTCAACGTCTTGATTCAAAATTCATTTATGTAAGCTTAGGTAAAATTGAAGCCCTTTTACCTGCAAATGAACAAATGCCGAATGAGAAATATAAGCCTCATGACCGCATTAAGGTTTACATAACAAAAGTTGAAAAAACAACAAAAGGACCCCAAATCTTCGTATCTAGAACACATCCTGGTCTTTTGAAAAGATTATTTGAAATAGAAGTACCTGAAATCTATGACGGTACTGTAGAGATTAGGTCAGTTGCAAGAGAAGCAGGAGACAGATCCAAGATCTCCGTACATTCTGACAATGAAGAGGTAGATCCAGTAGGTTCATGTGTAGGACCAAAAGGTCAACGTGTCCAGGCTATAGTCAATGAACTTAAAGGTGAGAAGGTTGATATAGTAAGATGGTCAGAAGATCCAGTTGTTTTTGTGGCGAATGCTTTAAGTCCATCAAAAGTTCTGGATGTAATGGTTAATGAAGCAGAGAAAGCAACAACAGTTGTTGTTCCAGACTATCAACTTTCGTTAGCAATTGGAAAACGTGGTCAAAATGCACGTTTAGCTGCAAAGCTCACCGGCTGGAAGATTGATATTAAGAGCCAATCAGAAGCAGAAGAATCCGGTATTTTTCCAAGAGAGGGTATTTCTCTCTTTGAAGAGGAAAACGATGACACTGATGATACATTCGATTTGCATTTAAAAGAAATCGAGTGAGAGGTGATATAAATGGTAACTCGTAAAAAAGTTCCGTTACGAAAATGTGTGGCTAGTGGTGAAATGAAAACGAAAAAAGAGCTAGTAAGAATTGTACGTTCCAAAGAGGGAGAGGTCTCTATTGACCCAACAGGCAAGAAAGCCGGAAGGGGAGCTTACATTAGCTTAGATAAAGACCTTATTTCACTAGCTAAAAAGAAAAACATTCTTGCAAACCAATTAAAAGTCTCAATTCCTGACGAGATATATGATGAATTAGTTCAATTGGTTGATAAGGAGAATATTGCAGGTAATGAGTAATAAAGAATGGATGTCATTGTTAGGTCTTTCCAGTCGAGCAAGAAGAATCGTTTCAGGTGAAGAACTAGTTATTAAAGAAATTCGTAATTCACGTGCAAAACTAGTTTTATTATCGGAGGATGCATCAGCAAATACTACAAAAAAAATTAGTGACAAATGTACCTATTATCAGATACCACTTCGCACTGTAGATGACCGTTACATCCTAGGTCAAGCGATTGGAAAAGATGCTAGAGTTGTTGTTGCTGTTACTGACAGTGGGTTTGCCAATAAATTGATGTCTTTGCTCGATTAATTTATTTGGGGGTGAACATATGAGTAAAATGAGAGTTTATGAATATGCAAAAAAACAAAACATCTCAAGCAAGGATATAATTTCTAAGCTAAAAGAAATGGACATCGAGGTTAATAATCATATGGCGACAATAGAAGATGATGTAGTGATAAAGTTAGATGAAACTTATAATAAGAAACCCGAAGCCGGGAATCCTGTTGAAGATAAGTCAAAGGTTAATACAAAGCAAAAGCCTGTAGCAAAATCATTTGATGATGAAGATGATGATGCTCCTGTAAAAAAAGTTGAGCCAATTAAAAAGGCAGCACCAAAGCAAACGGATAGTAAAAAGGGTGCTCAACAAAGTCAACAAGTAGAGAAAAAAGTATTTAACAAGAATAAAAATAAGAACAATAACAACAATAAAAACAAGTATAACCAACATCAAAATCAAGCACCTGCTCCAAAAAAGCCAGAGAAAAAGTTGCCAGAAAAAATTACATTCGTTGGCTCGCTAACAGTAGGTGAATTGGCGAAGGAGTTAGGGAAAGAACCTTCCGAAATCATTAAAAAACTCCTTATGCTTGGTGTTATGGCTACGATTAACCAAGACCTAGAAAAAGATACAATTGAGTTAATCGCAGGTGAATATGGCGTTGAAGTAGAAGAAGAAATTGTCTACGAAAAAACAGAGTTTGAAGGATATATTAATGAAGAAAAACCTGAAGACCTAGTTGAGCGTCCAGCTGTTGTTACTATAATGGGTCACGTTGACCACGGTAAAACAACATTACTTGACTCTATCCGTAATACAAAAGTAACAGAAGGTGAAGCTGGAGGTATTACTCAGCATATTGGTGCTTACCAAATTGTGCAGAGTGGCAAGAAAATTACTTTCCTTGATACACCAGGACACGCAGCATTCACAACAATGCGCGCAAGGGGTGCTCAAGTAACAGATATTACAATTCTTGTTGTAGCAGCTGACGATGGTGTTATGCCACAAACAGTTGAGGCAATTAATCACGCAAAAGCCGCAGAGGTACCAATTATCGTTGCTGTTAATAAAATGGATAAACCATCTGCAAATCCTGACCGTGTAATGCAAGAATTAACAGATCACGGGTTAGTTCCAGAGGCTTGGGGTGGAGAAACGATTTTTGTACCACTTTCTGCTTTAACAGGAGAGGGTATCGACTCACTTATTGAGATGATTCTCTTAGTAACTGAAGTTGAAGAGTTAGTAGCTAATCCAAATGCTAATGCTACAGGTACAGTTATTGAAGCTCAGCTTGATAAAGGTAGAGGTTCAGTTGCTACACTTCTAGTTCAAAACGGAACTTTACGCGTAGGTGATCCTATCGTTGTAGGTAACACATTTGGACGCGTACGTGCAATGGTTAACGATTTGGGACGCAGAGTTAAAGAAGCAGGTCCGTCTACCCCTGTTGAAATAACAGGATTAAATGATGTACCACAAGCAGGAGACCAGTTCCTTGTATTCGATGATGAGAAAACAGCTCGTTCTGTAGGGGAAGCTAGACTGCAAAAACAGCTTGTTGAACAACGTGGTTCAGGAAACCGTGTAAGCCTTGAAGATTTATTCGAACAAATCAAACAAGGTGAAATGAAAGAAATTAACTTAATTGTTAAAGCCGATGTTCAAGGATCTACAGAGGCATTAGCTGCTTCACTACAAAAAATTGATGTAGAAGGCGTAAAAGTTAAAATCATTCATACAGGTGTAGGTGCAATTACTGAATCAGATATTATACTAGCATCTGCTTCTAATGCGATTGTAATTGGATTTAACGTACGTCCAGATGTAGGTGCAAAGAGAACTGCAGATGTTGAAAATGTTGATATTCGTTTACACCGTATTATTTATAAAGCAATCGAAGAAATAGAAGCAGCAATGAAAGGTATGCTTGATCCAGAATTCCAAGAGAAAGTTATTGGTCAAGCAGAAGTTCGTAATACTTTCAAGGTTTCAAAAGTTGGAACAATTGCTGGTTGTTATGTAACTGAAGGAAAAATTACTCGTGATAGTGGTGTACGCCTTATTCGTGATGGAGTCGTTATTTTTGAAGGTGAAATTGATACTTTAAAACGATTCAAAGATGACGTGAAGGAAGTTGCTCGTAACTATGAATGTGGAATAACAATTACGAAATTCAATGACATCAAAGAGGGAGATATCATTGAGGCGTTCGTAATGGAAGAAATCGAGCGTGCATAATGAATGATAGGGTATGTAGAGTGTGAATGCATAATCTACGATGCTCATTCCTTAAAGGAAAAACGTGCTGTGTTGCAGAGAATAATTACTCGGCTTAGGCAGAGATATAATATTACAGTGTCAGAAATAGATTTTCAGGATACATGGCAACGAACAAAACTTGCCATGGCAGTTGTTTCGTCAAGTCGAAAAACAACTGAAATAGAATTGAACCATGCCTTGAGCATGATCGATTCTTTTCCTGAAATTGAACGTACGATAACAGAATTTGAGTGGCTTTAACTTTATTCAGGAAGTCCCCACTTCTATAACTGGTGGATAAATGCAATAAAGGATACCATTCAGCAAATACGCCAAGGCGCATTTGATTCGAGGTGATGATAAATGAGTTTACGACCTACTCGTGTGGGAGAACAAATGAAAAAAGAACTAGGTGAGATCATTGGGCGTAAAATCCAAGATCCAAGGATTGGTTTTGTGACTGTTACAGATGTTGAGGTAACTGGCGATCTGCAGCAGGCAAAAGTGTTTATTTCAGTCCTAGGTGATGATGAGCAGAAGGAAAATACGTTAAAAGGCCTTGCAAAAGCTAAAGGGTTTATCCGTTCTGAAATTGGCCAGCGTATTCGTCTAAGAAAAACACCTGAAATTTCATTTGAATTCGACGAATCCATTAATTACGGGAATCGAATTGATACATTACTTCATGAAATTAATAAACAATCGAATCCAGAATGATTGATAAAGGGATAGGCTTTAGAGTCTATCCTTTTATTCGTAAAGCTTCCCCTTAA
Source organism: Cytobacillus suaedae (assembly GCA_014960805.1). Classification (GTDB taxonomy): domain Bacteria; phylum Bacillota; class Bacilli; order Bacillales; family Bacillaceae_L; genus Bacillus_BV; species Bacillus_BV suaedae. Next base: position 2,086,889 of record CP063163.1, read on the forward strand.
AAGAAAATGTTTGTCAAACCACATTGTTGTTATTCTCTAAAATTCACTCGCTTTCCGAGGGAGGAATATAGAAAAAGCCCAACTACCCGCCTTTTTCTATGGGCGATTCCTCTTCGGGCGATTCGGTGAGCCTCCTCGGAGCACAGATCCCGTGGGGTCTCTCCTGAACTGTTCTCCCGCAGGAGTCTCGTGAATTTTTGCGAATAACTGTACTCTGAATTAGTTATAGCTGGCTGTCGTTATAACACTTTATTATAAATGGGAGTCAAAACTACGAGACTCCTGCGGGAAATGCAGTAGACGTGTGACCACGCAGAGAGTGAAACGAACGAGGAGGTAGTTTTTTTCACGACAGTGAAAATAACCTTCCTCTACTGCCCGCGGAAAGCGAGTGGTTTTGACTCCCATTTACCAACCAAACCTTTAACACAGCCGTTTGTATTCAAGACTTAAGGAGCTGTTTCGTAAGCATGGATGGTATACTTTTATTAAATAAGCCTAAAGGGATGACATCCCATGATTGTGTTTTTAAAGTAAGGAAGTTATTGAGAATTAAAAAGGTGGGACATACTGGTACACTTGATCCGGATGTTACTGGAGTTTTACCAATTTGTATAGGTAGGGCAACAAAGGTGGTTGAGTACATTACTGGTGCGGATAAGACATATGAGGGAGAGGTCACAATTGGCTTTTCAACCACTACCGAGGATGCATCAGGTGAAGTAGTTGCTCGAAAAACAGTGACTGAAGCTTTTACCAAGGAAAAAATAGAAGCAACTCTCCGCTCATTAACAGGGAAGATTACGCAAACACCCCCCATGTACTCAGCTGTTAAAGTGAATGGTAAAAGGCTATATGAGTACGCAAGACAAGGGATTGAGGTTGAGAGACCTTCAAGAGAAATTACTATCTCAGAACTTGTTTTATTAGACGAGCGCCAGCTATTTGAAGGTAATGATGGGACGATCTCATTCCGCTTTCGTGTCACAGGTAGTAAGGGAACTTATGTTAGAACTCTTGCGGTAACAATAGGAGAAAAATTAGGATATCCTGCGCATATGTCAGACTTAGTTCGAACTGCATCAGGACAATTCCATCTTGAAAACTGTTTAACATTTTCAGAAATTGAAGAGTTAATTCAAATGGGGGACATTAATAAAGCTCTGTATCCTATCGAAACTGCACTTTCTCATTTGCCGAATCTAAAAATTAATGATAAAGTAGCAGGTAAAGTACAAAATGGGGCAGTACTTGCCATTCCGGAGGAGCTTTCGTCATTAGAAAGTGGAGAACCATTCACAATATTGAATGAAGCTGGGGAAACGATTGCAATTTATGAAAAACATCCTAGCAAACCCAATGTAATGAAGCCGGTCAAGGTATTAGTAAATGCTCAAGAACTAAAAGCATAGCTAGGTGAAAAATACGTGAAAATTATTTATATATCTCATCCACACCAATTAAGTAAGACAGAACTCCCAAACACAGTTTTAGCATTAGGATATTTTGATGGAGTCCATAAAGGGCATCAATCTGTTATAAAGGAAGCTATAAATATAGCATCTCATCATCAATTTTCTAGTGCAGTTATGACTTTTGACCCCCACCCCTCTGTTGTTCTTGCTAACGGAAGGAAAAAGGTCGACCTCCTAACTACCATTGAAGAGAAAGCAGCGATAATCGAGGAGTTAGGAATTGATATCCTCTATATCGTTACCTTTAATGAAGAGTTTGCCAATTTATTACCACAAGAATTTATAGATGATTATATTATTGGGCTGAACGTAAAGCATGTTGTAGCAGGTTTTGATTTTAGCTATGGTAGATTAGGGAAAGGGACAATGGAGACACTGCCTTTTCACTCTCGTGGTGAATTCGAACAAACGACTATAGAAAAACAAACTCACGGTGAAACGAAAATTAGTTCAACCTTACTTAGACAACTTATTAATAATGGTCAAATTGCTGAGGTATATAATTTGTTAGGTAGATATTTTACCCACACAGGAAAAGTTGTTCATGGTGATAAAAGAGGTAGAACAATAGGTTTTCCCACAGCAAACCTAGATGTAAAAGAAGGATTTATTACACCACCAGTAGGAGTCTATGCTGTAAGAGTGTGTGTAAGTTCAATCTGGTACTTTGGAGTATGTAATATTGGCTTTAAGCCAACCTTCCATAAGGATAAAAAGGTACCTACAATTGAGGTGCACATTTTTGATTTTGATGAGTCTATTTATGATCAAGAAATTACAATTGAATGGCACACACGAATTAGATCAGAGAAAAAGTTTGCCAATGTTGCAGAATTAGTAAAGCAAATTAATGAAGATAGAGAAGAAACGAAGCTCTATTTTGAGAATATGTCACACGAGACTTGCTTTTTAAGGTAAAAAGTTGTATTCTAATAAACGTACTACAGAACCGTTGCTTGGCAAGTCGAATCACCAACGCTTGCTCGGTAATAGGGGATTACAATATTAGGAGGTGAAATAGGATGGCTATCACACAAGAGCGCAAGAATGAACTAATCAGTGAATACAGAACACATGATACTGATACTGGATCTCCAGAAGTTCAAATTGCTGTCCTAACTGAGGAAATTAATAACTTAAACGGACACTTACGTACTCACAAGAAGGACCATCATTCACGTCGTGGTCTATTGAAGATGGTTGGTAAACGTCGTAATTTACTAAACTACCTTCGTAACAAAGACGTAACTCGTTACCGTGAACTAATTACTAAACTTGGTTTACGTAGATAATGTAAAGAAAGCGGGAGAATTCCCGCTTTTTTATTAGCATATTTTTACGGTACATATTCCAGTTTTAAATTGTTATGTTGAATAACTTTTGTCCATACTATACATAAAATATAGTTTCAACTATAGTTGTTAATAATGAAAAGAGAACAATGATCAAACAATCATCGTTTTTTTATAGATAAAATACTTATAATATTCTTAAAAATGTACATATAGAGAGGGGCACAAAATATGGATCAAGGAAAACAAGTATTTTCCACTGAGTGGGCTGGTCGTGAGCTTACTGTTGAAATAGGCCAACTAGCAAAGCAAGCAAGTGGTTCAGTATTAGTACGTTATGGTGAAACTGTCGTATTAAGTACTTCAACCGCTTCAAAAGAACCAAAAAATTTAGATTTCTTCCCGTTAACTGTTAACTATGAGGAACGCTTGTATGCAGTGGGTAAAATCCCTGGTGGTTTTATTAAGCGTGAAGGACGACCTAGTGAAAAAGCAATTTTAGCTAGTAGACTGATTGATCGACCAATACGTCCTTTATTTGCGGATGGATTCCGTAATGAGGTTCAGGTAATCAGTATTGTCATGAGTGTGGACCAAAACTGCTCGTCTGAAATGGCAGCTATGTTTGGATCTTCTTTATCACTATGTGTATCGGATATTCCATTTGAAGGACCGATTGCTGGAGTGATTGTAGGCAGAATTGACAATGAGTTTGTTATTAATCCATCTGTTGAACAATTAGAAAAAAGTGATATTCATTTAGTAGTAGCAGGAACTAAGGATGCTATTAACATGGTTGAAGCTAGAGCAGATGAGGTTCCTGAAGAGGTAATGCTTGAGGCAATCATGTTCGGACATGAAGAAATAAAAAAATTAATTGCTTTCCAAGAAAAAATTATGGAAGCAGTTGGTGTAGAAAAAAGAGAAATTCAATTATATGAAGTAGACAAGAACTTGGAGCAATCAGTACGTGAACTTGCAGAAAAAGATATAAACAGCGCAGTTCAGGTTCATGAGAAGCATGCTAGAGAAGATGCGATTAGTGAAGTGAAAGCAGCTGTCATTGCAAAATATGAAGAACAAGAAGCAGATGATCAAACGCTTAAACAAGTAAAAGAAATTTTAGGTAAACTTGTTAAAGAAGAAGTTCGTCGACTAATTACGGTTGAGAAAATTAGACCAGATGGTAGAAAGCCGGATGAAATTCGCCCATTATCTTCAGAGATTGGTTTATTGCCACGTACACATGGGTCAGGCTTATTTACAAGAGGTCAAACACAGGCTTTAAGTATTTGTACCCTAGGTGCGTTAGGTGATGTTCAGATTTTGGACGGGCTTGGAATTGAAGAGTCCAAGCGTTTTATGCACCATTATAACTTCCCGTTATTCAGTGTAGGTGAAACTGGACCTATGAGAGGACCAGGTCGTAGAGAAATCGGTCACGGTGCACTTGGTGAACGTGCTCTTGAGCCAGTTATTCCATCTGAAAAGGATTTCCCGTATACTATACGTTTAGTTTCAGAAGTATTAGAGTCAAATGGTTCTACTTCTCAAGCAAGTATTTGTGCAAGTACGTTAGCAATGATGGATGCTGGGGTTCCTATTAAGGCACCAGTTGCTGGTATTGCAATGGGACTTATTAAAAAGGATGAACATTATACAGTTCTAACGGATATTCAAGGAATGGAAGACCACCTCGGCGATATGGACTTTAAAGTGGCCGGTACTTCAAATGGTGTAACTGCCATTCAAATGGATATCAAAATAGAAGGATTGTCTAAACAAATTCTAGAAGAAGCACTACTACAAGCTAAAACTGGTCGTATGGAAATTTTAGAATCTATGTTACGTACAATCAATGAACCAAAACAAGAATTGTCTAAATACGCTCCAAAAATCTTAACAATGAAAATTAACCCTGATAAAATTCGTGATGTTATTGGACCTAGCGGTAAACAAATCAATAAGATTATTGATGAAACAGGTGTTAAAATTGACATTGAACAAGATGGTACAGTGTTCATTTCTTCAGTAGATCAAGCGATGAATGAAAAAGCGAAGAAAATTATTGAGGATATTGTACGTGAAGTTGAAGTTGGACAAATGTATCTTGGAAAAGTTAAACGAATTGAGAAATTTGGTGCATTCGTAGAGTTATTTAGTGGAAAAGATGGATTAGTTCATATCTCTGAGCTTGCTGAAGAAAGAGTAGGCAAAGTGGAGGATGTAGTCTCAATCGGAGATGAAATTCTTGTTAAGGTTATGGAGATTGACAAACAAGGACGTGTCAACCTATCTCGAAAGGTTGTATTGCGTGAACAAAAGGAAAAACAAGAGTCGTAATTGGGACCTGGTAACCCCAGGTCTTTTTTCTTTTCTTTTGATTAAGATTGATACTTACATAATTTTGTGTGAATTAGTCAGGGTGTAATAAAATTCTTCCTTTCAACGAAAACTAAAGTATTCATATACCGTGTAATACTTTAAAGGAGGAAGAGTTAGATGAGAAAGCAACACATAATAATTACTGTGCTTTTGGTTCTGTTTTTAGTTCTCTTTGGAGATGTTAAACAACCAATCTTAGTTGAAGCGGACGATAGTAAGCAAGACACCTTGTATAAGGAAATAGTTGATAATGCATCGCAATATGAGATACCGGCAATTGATGCAAAGATTGATCCAGTTTGGAAAGCAACTCCTGGCTACAATGGTCTAAAAGTTGATATTGAAGCTTCATATAAAAAAATGAAAAAAAATGGCGTATTTGATGAGGGAAAGTTAGTCTTAAAACAAGTAGAGCCAAAGGTTAAATTAAAAGACTTACCTCCTGAACCAATTTATAGAGGGAACCCGAATAAGAAGATGGTTTCATTTATTATCAATGTTGCTTGGGGGAATGAGTATATACCAAGCATGCTTGAGACGTTAAAAAAGCATAATGTAAAAGCATCTTTTTTCCTTGAAGGTAGATGGGTTAAGGAAAACCCTGAAATTGCTAAAATGATTAGTGATGCTGGCCATGAAGTAGGGAATCACTCTTATACTCATCCAGATTTAAAAACGCTAGCAACAGAAGAAGTTCGTGAACAATTAACGAAAACAAATAAAGTTATTGAAGCTACGATTGGAAAAAAACCTACTTTATTCGGTCCACCAAGTGGGAGCTTCCGACCTGAGGTTGTTAAAATTGCATCTGAGTCAAATATGAGGACAATCCTTTGGAGTGTTGATACAATAGATTGGCAAAGACCACAGCCAAGTGTGATTATAAATCGGGTGATAGGGAAAATTCATCCTGGAGCACTTATCCTTATGCATCCAACTGAATCAACTGCAACAGCTCTAGAGACATTGATTCTATCACTTAAAAAGAAGGAATACTCTATTAATAATGTATCCACTTTGCTAAGTGAAGAGAGAGTAAGCGAATAACATTTGAATTAAAAATAGAAGGTCTATGTCAGGAGGCAATACATTGATTAAAAAGTACACATGCAATAACGGAGTACGAATTGTATTAGAGAATATCCCAACGGTCCGTTCAGTCGCAATTGGTGTTTGGATTGGAACTGGATCAAGAAATGAAACGAGCCAAAATAATGGAATTTCACACTTTCTAGAGCATATGTTCTTTAAAGGAACCAGCACACGTTCTGCTAGAGATATTGCTGAGTCTTTTGATAGCATTGGTGGACAAGTGAATGCATTCACTTCTAAGGAGTACACATGCTATTATGCAAAAGTTCTTGATGAGCATTCTAGCTATGCTTTAGAAGTACTAGCAGATATGTTTTTCAACTCGACGTTTGACGAGGAAGAGCTTAAAAAGGAAAAGAATGTAGTTTATGAAGAAATTAAAATGTATGAAGATACACCTGATGATATTGTTCATGACTTACTAAGTAAGGCCACTTATGAGCAGCATCCACTAGGTTATCCAATTCTAGGAACAGACTCAACACTTGAAACGTTTAATGGAGATTCTTTACGACAATATATGAGAGAAACATACATTCCTGAGAATGTTGTTGTTTCAGTAGCTGGTAATATTGATGAAGGTTTTATTAAGGAAATTGAAAATTACTTTGGTACGTTTACTTCTGATCATAAAAAACAAGTGTTTGAAAAGCCAAGTTTTCATTCGAATCGTGTTGCAAGGAAAAAGGATACAGAACAAGCCCACTTATGTATTGGCTTTGAAGGGCTTCAAGTTGGAGACAAAGACATCTATAATTTAATTGTGTTAAATAATATCCTGGGTGGAAGTATGAGCAGCCGTTTATTCCAGGAAGTTCGTGAACAACGTGGATTGGCATATTCTGTTTTTTCCTATCATTCCTCATATCAAGACAGCGGGATGTTGACGGTCTATGGTGGTACTGGAAGCAATCAATTAGATTTGTTGTTTGAAACAATCCAGTCGACACTAGATAAATTAAAGAATGATGGTATTACGACAAAAGAGCTTCAAAACAGCAAGGAGCAAATGAAGGGTAATCTAATGCTTAGCCTTGAGAGCACAAATAGTAGAATGAGTCGTAATGGTAAGAATGAATTGTTACTTAAGCAACATAGAACACTCGATGAAATCATTGAAAAGTTAAACTTAGTAAATGAAGAGAGCGTAAATGAATTATCTAACCGCATCTTTACAGATAACTATTCTGCTGCTTTAATTGGTCCAAATGATCAATTACCAAAAGGAATGTAAATCTCTCTATTTACTTCTAAATAATGGACTACTTCGATAGTATATAGTAATGACTATCGAGGAGGAATCAATATGAGGCTTAGTGAATTAAGTGGCAAGGAAATAGTTGATGTTAAGAGAGCAGAACGCCTTGGTGTTTTAGGTCAAACCGATCTAGAAATTAACGAGCAAACTGGCCAAATAAACGCGTTGATTATCCCATCATTAAAGTGGTTTGGGTTCCGAAAACAAGGGAATGAAGTGAGAGTTCCTTGGCAGCATATAAAAAAAATTGGTACAGACATGATCATCATTGATATTCCTGATGAATATACGGCAAATAAAAACTTTAGTGAATAAGTCTTATTAATTGACCTTTAGGGGTCAATTTTTTTTGTCCTCTTTTAATTCTCCTTACAGACCTCGACTTTCTATTCACCGATTATGTGCGTTTCTCATAAGATGTTTAAGTAAATGAATTTTGATTAGGAAGATTTTTATAAAAGAGAAGGTGAAAACATGTTAACTGGTATGCACATTGCTGTTATTGGCGGGGATGCAAGGCAGTTAGAAGTTATTCGCAAATTATTAGAATTAGATGCGAAGATTTCGTTAATCGGCTTTGATCAATTAGATCATGGTTTCACAGGTGCTTCCAAAGAGCAAATTGATGAAGTTGATTTTTCAGATATAGATGCGATGATTCTGCCTGTTCCTGGAACGAACGGTGAGGGGCAAGTTGAAACGATATTTTCTAATGAAAAAGTAATACTGACAGAGGAAATTATTGCAAAGACACCTGAACATTGTATTATTTTTTCCGGTATAAGTAACAGTTATTTAGATTCAATCGTAAGTAAGAACAGTCGAAAGCTTATTAAGTTATTTGAGCGGGACGATGTTGCCATCTACAATTCGATCCCTACTGTTGAAGGTACAATTATGATGGTTATTCAACATACCGATATAACGATTCACAATTCGAAGGTGGTTGTGCTCGGTCTTGGAAGAGTTGGAATGAGTGTGGCACGGACATTTAGCGCACTAGGAGCAAAAGTAAAAGTTGGAGCGAGAAAGTCAGAGCATATTGCTCGAATCACTGAGATGGGGTTAGAGCCTTTTCACTTAGATGAATTATCGGAAAAAGTTTCGGATGCTGATGTGTGTATTAATACAATCCCACATCTGATTGTAACGGCCAATGTTATTTCAAAAATGCCGGCCCATACCCTAATAGTTGACCTTGCTTCTAAGCCAGGAGGAACAGATTTTAGGTATGCAGAGAAACGTGGCATAAAGGCATTACTAGCGCCAGGTCTTCCTGGTATCGTTGCACCTAAAACAGCTGGTCAAATTGTTGCCAATGTTTTGTCACAAATCCTTTTAGAGCACCATAAAAGAGAGGAGAATTAATATGAAATTTAAGGGGAAGCGTATTGGTTTTGGTTTAACAGGTTCTCATTGTACGTATGACGAAGTAATGCCAGAGATAGAGAAACTTATAAAAGAAGGTGCAGATGTATTACCTGTTGTATCAAATACAGTTAAAACAACGACAACACGATTTGGAAAAGGGGAAGATTGGATTAAACGGGTAGAAGAGATTACCGGTAATAAAGTGATTGATTCAATCGTTGCAGCAGAACCACTTGGTCCAAAGATTCCTCTAGATTGTATGGTTATTGCACCGTTTACTGGGAATTCAATGAGTAAATTCGCAAATGCAATGACAGACTCTCCTGTCTTAATGGCAGCCAAAGCAACATTAAGAAACCTAAATCCTGTTGTACTTGGGATTTCTACAAACGATGCGTTAGGATTAAATGGTGTAAATTTAATGCGTTTGATGGCTACGAAAAATATCTATTTTATCCCTTACGGCCAAGATGCACCAATGAAGAAACCAAACTCAATGGTTGCACGTATGGGAATGCTTCAGGATACAGTACTTGCGGCCATGGAAGGTAAGCAACTTCAGCCTGTTATTATTGAGAAATTTCGAGATAGCGAATAAGAAATTGAACTGTTACAATAAGAAGAGAAGAATGATTTTATTCATGTAGTAAAATTCTTCTCTTCTTTACTACGTGAATATGATAAAATATATTTTACTGGTAAAAAAATGAACTACGTTATTTTTGATTTTTGGAGGGGTAATAATAATGGCACAACCGAATGGGTTACATGTAGCAGTAGTTGGAGCAACCGGTGCAGTAGGTACACAAATGGTTCAAACTTTGGAAAGCCGTGACTTCCCTATTGCAAAACTTACACTTTTATCATCAGAACGCTCCGCAGGGAAAACAGTACGTTTCAAAGGCAAAGACCTAATTGTAGAAGTAGCCACTCCGGAAAGCTTTGAAGGAGTAGATATTGCTTTATTTAGTGCTGGAGGAAATGTGTCAAAAGAATTAGCGCCCGAGGCTGTTAAGCACGGAGCTATTGTTATAGATAATACAAGTGCTTTTAGGATGGATAAGGATGTACCTCTAATCGTACCTGAAGTAAATGAGGCAGACCTTAAAAATCATAATGGAATAATTGCAAATCCAAATTGTTCAACTATTCAAATGGTTGTAGCACTTGAACCAATTCGACAAAAATTCGGATTAAAAAACATAATCGTTTCCACATACCAAGCAGTGTCAGGGGCTGGAGATGCAGCTATTGCAGAGTTGAAAGAGCAGGCTCAAGCAATCCTAGAGGGAAAAGAGTTTACCCCTCAAGTATTACCTGTTAAGTCTGACAAAAAACATTACCAAATTGCTTTTAATGCGATTCCTCAAATTGATAAATTTGAAGACAATGGATTTACAACAGAAGAAATGAAGATGATTAATGAAACAAAAAAAATTATGACTTATCCTGGGTTGCACGTAGCAGCTACTTGTGTGCGACTACCAGTCGTTACAGGGCACTCTGAGTCTATATATTTTGAAATTGATGAAGAGAATGTGTCAGCAGCTGATATTAAGGAATTACTAAGCAAGGCTCCGGGAGTTGTGTTACAGGATGATCCTTCACTACAACTTTACCCAATGCCTGCTGATTGTGTAGGGAAAAATGATGTGTTTGTTGGTAGAATACGTAAGGACTTAGACCGTTCTACTGGTTTTCACATGTGGGTCGTTTCGGATAACCTTTTAAAAGGGGCTGCGTGGAATTCAGTTCAAATAGCAGAAAGCTTAGTAAAGCTAGGATTAGTAAAATAAATAATTAGTAGTGTCTAAAAAGGCTTATTAATTATATGGGGTGTAAATATGAACATCATCGTCCAAAAATTTGGTGGAACATCTGTAAAGGATGAGAAAACAAGACATTTGGCAAGAAAGCATATACAAAATGCACTGGACGAAGGAAACAAAGTTGTTGTTGTAGTATCTGCTATGGGTCGCTTGGGTGATCCATATTCAACGGATACCCTACTTGGGTTAATTGACAACAATCTTACAAAAGTAAGCAATCGCGAAATAGATATGCTTTTATCTTGTGGAGAAATTATTTCGAGTATTGTGTTCTCCGAAATGCTAAATAGTAATGGTATAAAAGCTACAGCTCTAACAGGGGCGCAAGCTGGTTTCAGAACATCAGATGATTATACAAGTGCAAAAATTATTGATATGAAATGTGATCGTCTCCTGAATGAACTAGAGGAACACGACGTTGTCGTTGTGACTGGTTTTCAGGGGGTAGCTAAGAATGGGGATGTTACCACGATAGGTAGAGGTGGAAGTGATACTTCGGCTGCTGCACTAGGAGCAGCGTTAAATGCAAAATGGATTGACATTTTTACAGATGTCGAGGGAGTCATGACAGCAGATCCTCGAATCGTAGAAGATGCTAGGCCGCTATCTGTTGTAACGTATACTGAAATATGTAACATGGCCTATCAAGGAGCAAAAGTTATTCACCCGAGAGCCGTGGAGATTGCCATGCAAGCGAATGTTCCTATTCGTGTAAGATCAACTTATTCTGATTTGCCAGGGACCCTCGTCACTTCTATTGAAAAAGGAAACAAAGGTCGTGACGTGAAAGAAAGGTTAATAACTGGTATCGCTCATGTTTCTGGAGTAACACAAATAAAGGTTCAAGCTAGTAAAGGTCAATATGATTTACAAACGAAAGTGTTTAAAGCAATGGCTAATGCTAAAATCAGTGTTGACTTCTTTAATATCACGCCAAATGGTGTTGTGTATACAGTATCTGGTGAGATGACTGAAAAGGCAATTGATGTATTGCAAAACATTGGGTACGAACCTACAGTTACTAGAAATTGTGCAAAGGTCTCAACTGTTGGAGCAGGCATGAACGGTGTTCCAGGAGTTACATCTAAAATTGTAACTGCCTTATCTGACGAAGGTATTCAAATCCTTCAATCCGCAGACAGCCATACCACTATTTGGGTATTAGTAAAACAAGAGGATATGACAAAAGCTGTTAATGCATTGCATAAAGCTTTTCAACTATCAGAGGAGACTCAAAATACAAGTAATACTGGAATTTAAAAGGGGGCAGGGGAAACGAATGATTAATTTTGGAAAAGTATCAACAGCAATGGTTACACCATTTGATAAAAAAGGGAATATTGATTTCAATAAGACAACTCAACTCGTTAACCATTTGATTCAAAATGGCACAGACTCATTAGTAGTAGCAGGTACTACAGGTGAATCGCCAACTTTGTCTTCTGAAGAAAAGGTTGCACTCTTTAAACATGTAGTAAAAGTAGTAGATGGAAGAATACCTGTAGTTGCTGGTACAGGAAGTAATAACACGTATGCTTCTGTTGAATTAACAAAAAAAGCTCAAGAAGCTGGAGTTGACGCCATTATGATCGTTGCTCCATACTACAATAAACCTAATCAAGAAGGCCTTTATCAACATTTTAAAGTAATAGCGGAGAGTACAAATCTTCCTGTCATGCTATATAACATCCCAGGACGTTCTGTAGTAAATATAGCTGTAGATACCATTGTGAAGCTTTCAAAATTACCTAATGTGGTTGCTGTCAAAGAGGCAAGTGGTAATTTAGATGCTATGACAGAAATTATTGCAAATACAGATGAGGACTTTAAACTTTACAGCGGTGATGACGGTTTAACACTTCCAGTATTATCTATTGGTGGTAATGGAGTTGTTTCTGTTGCTTCACACATTGTAGGTAATGAGATGCAAGAAATGATCGCTGCTTTTGAAACAGGAGATGTGTCTAAAGCTGCGAAAATTCATCAAGATCTATTACCTCTAGTTAAAGGATTATTTTCTGCACCAAGCCCATCACCTGTAAAGACAGCTCTTCAGTTAAAAGGCCTGGATGTGGGTTCAGTTAGGTTACCAATGGTACCTCTAACGGAGCAAGAACGTGTTCAACTTCAAAGCTTATTAAAATGATCTATTGTTTCTAAAAGGCACCTTTCAGGTGTCTTTTTATTATTGTAATGTTTAGATTTCTGCTTTAAGAATGAAAAATGAGTTCTCGTTTCATACTACAAGTAACCTTGCTTGAAAGGAGAATGTAACATGACCGACAAATACATACAATCAGGAGATCAGCCTGGTGGAGAAGAAACGGATAAAAACGAAACTAAAGGATCAAGCCTTGTTGAAAAGATTCAACAATTAGGACAAACAAATATACCTCAAATGGCTAACGATACAAAAATTCATTGTCTAACCATTGTAGGGCAAATCGAAGGCCATATGCAGCTTCCTCCACAGAACAAAACAACTAAGTATGAACATGTTATCCCACAAATAGTTGCAATAGAACAAAACCCTAAAATCGAAGGTCTATTAGTTATATTAAATACCGTGGGTGGAGATGTAGAGGCTGGGTTAGCTATATCAGAGATGCTCGCATCCTTATCTAAACCAACTGTATCTATTGTATTAGGTGGAGGGCACTCAATTGGTGTGCCAATTGCAGTTTCTTGTTCACACTCATTTATTGCCGAAACAGCAACAATGACAATCCATCCTGTTCGATTAACAGGACTCGTGATTGGAGTACCCCAAACTTTCGAATATTTAGATAAGATGCAGGACCGGGTTATAAACTTCGTTACCAAAAACTCCAATATATCGGAAGAAAAGTTTAAAGAATTGATGTTTTCAAAGGGGAACCTAACACGTGATATCGGAACGAATGTCGTTGGTGCTGATGCTGTAAAATATGGTTTGATAGACGAAGTAGGTGGAGTAGGTCAAGCCATCAAAAAACTAAATGAGTTAATAGAAGACCGAAATAAATTAAGTGGAAGCGAGCAGATGTTACAATGATTCTCTACACCATGATGCCTGAGGAGCTAGTTTTTCCTACAAATGAAAATGACTTTGGGAAGCAGAGATATGTTGAACATAATGGTGTTTCTATGCTTGTAAATGAAATTAGCCCACAGTGTTGTGAGATCGTACGAATTGTAAGCACCGACCCACAACACTACCTAGATGCTCAATATTCACCAGGACAACGATTGATGGTTTCTTTTTCATAAGATTGAGATTAAGAAAAAGAGAAATCAGTATGCCACATGAAGGAAAAATATGTGTTATAATTTAATATGCAATCCTAATAGCAGCCATATAGCATGGGCTGCTTTTCTTTATACTTGGCTTGTCCTATTTATTATCCGGTGGGGTGTCTATGGCGAAACAAAAAAGACGTACAAAGAACAAAACTGAATGGAAGAAAACCTTTAAGTTTGAATTATTAGGTTTAACCCTATTAGCGTTAACCTGTATTGGAATTGCCAATCTAGGAGTAGTAGGAAATACGATTGTAGCCTTGTTTCGATTCTTTACTGGTGAATGGTATATGCTTTGTTTACTTGGCCTTTTACTTTTATCTTTTTATATCATCTGGAAACGGACTTGGCCGAATTTTTTTACTAGACCCTTAATCGGTACATATTTAATCACAATTTCCATTTTGCTGCTGAGTCACGTAACGTTATTTAAACTATTATCTAACGAAGGTGCCTTTGCAAAACCAAGTGTTATTTTGAATACCTGGGAGCTCTATTGGTTGGAACAAGCGGGTCAGATTAGTTCTTCTGATTTAGGTGGAGGGATGATTGGTGCCATTGTTTTTGCCGCCTCCTATTTCTTATTCGATGAGCCTGGAACGAAAATCATTGCTGTTTTTCTTATTGTTAGCGGTGTTATTTTAGTAACAGGAAAATCACTGAATGAAACCCTAATTAAAATTTTGAGACCAATTGGAACCTTTATTAAAGGACAATGGCTAGCCTTTATTGAAGATGTTAAAGAATGGTCAATTAATTTAAAGAATAAGAAAAGGTTATCCAAAAATGTAAAAAAGAAACGACCAACAAAAGCATCGCCTCAAACAAATATAGTTGATGAAGAAGATCAAATAGAGGAAACCATTGAAATTGAGATGGACGAGCCAGAACAACCACCTATCATATCAAATTTTGCGGATCGAGCATATGTACCAAAAACAAACAACCCGGAACCTAAAAAACCAATAGCTGAAGAGGTGGTTGATGAGAAAGTTCCACCTATTACTTTTACTGAAGTAGAAAATGTGGATTATGAATTACCTCCTATTCATTTATTAAATGCCCCTAAGCCTACTGACCAGAGTTCTGAGCATGAGAACATCTATGCGAATGCTAGAAAACTAGAAAGAACGTTCCAGAGTTTTGGAGTAAAAGCAAAAGTGACAAAGGTGCATTTAGGACCAGCTGTAACAAAGTACGAGGTATACCCGGACGTAGGTGTGAAAGTAAGTAAGATTGTAAACCTTAATGACGATCTAGCCCTTGCGTTAGCTGCAAAAGATATTCGTATAGAGGCTCCAATTCCTGGAAAATCAGCTGTCGGTATTGAGGTTCCAAACTCAGAAGTTGCAACTGTATCGCTTCGTGAAGTTCTAGAGGCGAAAGAAAATGATAAACCTGATGCCAAGCTTCTTATTGGACTAGGAAGAGATATCTCAGGTGACGCAGTGTTAGCAGAATTAAATAGGATGCCACACTTACTTGTTGCAGGTGCAACAGGAAGTGGTAAAAGTGTATGTATAAACGGTATAATTACTAGTATCCTAATGAGAGCAAAACCTCATGAAGTAAAAATGATGATGATTGATCCTAAGATGGTAGAATTAAATGTATACAATGGTATACCACATTTACTTGCACCTGTTGTAACAGACCCTAAAAAGGCGTCTCAAGCATTAAAAAAGGTTGTAAATGAAATGGAAAGAAGATATGAGCTTTTTTCTCATACAGGTACAAGAAACATAGAAGGCTATAATGAGCATATCAAGAGATATAATGATGGAGAGGAAGCAAAGCAACCTTCACTACCTTATATTGTCGTCATAGTGGACGAGCTTGCAGATTTGATGATGGTAGCTTCTTCGGATGTTGAGGATTCAATTACCCGATTAGCTCAAATGGCAAGGGCTGCAGGTATTCATTTAATTATTGCAACTCAAAGGCCCTCAGTTGACGTAATTACAGGTGTAATTAAAGCGAATATCCCGTCAAGAATTGCCTTTAGTGTTTCCTCTCAAACGGATTCTAGAACGATTTTAGATATGGGTGGAGCAGAAAAGCTGCTAGGAAGAGGAGATATGTTATTCCTCCCTGTTGGGGCAAATAAACCTGTACGTGTTCAAGGAGCCTTTCTATCAGATGATGAGGTTGAGGAAGTGGTAGACTTTGTCATCTCGCAACAAAAAGCTCAATATCAACAGGATATGATTCCGCAAGAAACATCAGAGGTTAACGAAGATGTAGATGATGATTTATATGATGAGGCTGTCCAATTAATTCTTGAAATGCAGACTGCATCCGTTTCTATGCTCCAAAGACGCTTTCGAATTGGCTACACAAGAGCTGCAAGGCTAATTGATGCTATGGAAGCTAGAGGTGTCGTTGGCCCTTATGAAGGTAGTAAACCAAGAGCTGTTCTTGTAACTGCTCCGAAGGAAGATCTCGGTAGTTAAAAGTAAGGGTGAAAACCCTTGCTTTTTTTACGATATTATGGAAATTTATTGATTGGAACATTCATTTTTCGACAAAAATTTCAATTCTTATTTATTTCTTGTTTAAAAAGTGGTATAGTATTTTCGATTGACTATCACTTGTCTAACGTCCGACATCTTTTTGTTAAATGTACAAGGGGTAATAGTTAAACCTTTCTTTGGGGGTTAAGTCGTGTCTATTAAAAATGATGCTCGTCATTTGTATTTACAAGTGATTGATAAAATAAAAAAAGATATAGAAATAGGATACTACAAAGAAAAAGAAAAGTTGCCATCAGAATTCTTGTTAGCTAAGCAGCTTGGTGTTAGTCGTGCAACGCTTAGAGAAGCATTAAGAATACTTGAAGAAGAAAATGTTGTAATTAGAAGACACGGAGTGGGCACGTTTGTAAGCAGTAAACCCTTATTTTCATCAGGAATTGAGCAGTTAAACACAGTTACAGATATGATTATTGATGCTGGAATGAAGCCAGGAACGATCTTTTTAACATCAATGACACAGGCGGCTTCCGAAGAAGATGTTAAGCGGTTTCAATGCACCGAGGAAGATGAGTTTGTTCTAATGGAGCGTGTACGAACTGCTAATGGTGACCCAGTAATTTATTGTATTGATAAGATACCAAGTACTATATTAGATTCTGAATTCTCACATCAAGAGGAATCTTTACTGGATTTTATACATAAGAAGACGGGTAAACATATATCCTATGCAGTTACTCATATTGAACCACTCGGATATCATGAGAAGATTTCTCCGATTTTGGAGTGCGATCCTGAAACTGCATTACTGGTTTTAAAGCAGATGCACTTTGATGAAAATGATGAACCAATCCTTTATTCAATAAATTATTTTAAGGCTGATAAATTTGACTTTTATGTAGTCAGAAAAAGAATTTAATATTTTTATTAAGTATTGAGCATTTTATTTAAGGAGGTGAAGTTTACTTCGTTCGTTGCACTTTTATATGACTAGCAATACAAGTTGTTTCTTTTGAATTATGGTTTTTAAAAATTTTATTAATTGGGGGCATAATTATGAAAAAGGGTTTATTAATCTTACTTGCCTTATCTTTAGTTAGCTTTTTAGCGGCTTGCGGTGGCGGCGGCGAAGCGAAAGATGGGTTAAAAGTTGGAATGGTTACAGATGCAGGTACAATTGATGACAAATCATTTAACCAAGGTACTTGGGAAGGTATTCTTCAAGCTAAAGAAGAATTAAACATTCAAGAAAAGTATCTTAAGCCAGCAGGTACAACTGAAGCTGACTACTTAAAAGAAATCGGTAACCTTTATGATGCAGGGTATAAGTTTATCGTTACTCCTGGTTTCAAATTCGAAACTGCAGTATTCCAAGCACAATCTAAATACGAAGATGCTAAATTCGTAATTATTGATGGTGCACCACACTCTGGAGATTATAATCCAGTTGTTAATGAAAACACAGTTTCAGTATTCTTTACTGAACATGAGTCAGGTTTCTTAGCAGGTGTTGCTACTGCACTTGAACTTAAAGAGGGTGAAGCTGGTTTCATCGGTGGTATGGAAATTCCAGCTGTACAAAAGTTTAACTGGGGCTTCCAACAAGGTGTTCAATATGCAAATGAGAACTTAGGAACAAACATAAGTATTAAAGCTGAAAACGTTTTATATCAAGGTTCATTTGATAACGTAGCAGCAGGTGGACAAATTGCTGCTCAAATGTTCGATCGTGGTGTAAATGTAATCTTTACTGCTGCTGGTGGAGTTGGAGTTGGAGCTATCAACGAAGCTAAAAACCGCGCATTAGGTGGAGAACAAGTTTGGATCGTTGGTGTAGACGTTGACCAATATGCTGACGGAATTTATGAAGGCGATAAATCAATCATTTTAACTTCTGCAATGAAAAAGTTAGACCAAGTTGCTTTCGATATGGTTAAAGCTGAAATTGATGGAGAATTCCCTGGAGGAGAAACATTAACATTTGACGTAACAAATAACGGTGTAGGGATTCCAGAAGAAAATCCAAACTTAAGTGAAGACACAGTAACTCAGGTTAAAGATGTTTTAGAAAAAATTAAATCTGGTGATATCAAAGTCTCCGCTGAACAAGGAAATTTATTGAAGTAAAACGAGTGTAGACAAAAGAGACGGTTTCTACCGTCTCTTTTGTAATATTGGATAGACAAAATTTTACTTTAATAGGAATTTACTTTTTAAAAAAGGTGAGTGCTACGATGGATTATGTTGTTGAGATGCTAAATATCCGTAAGGAATTCCCTGGGATTGTTGCAAACGATAATATCACCCTAACATTAAGAAAAGGTGAAATTCATGCATTATTAGGTGAAAATGGTGCTGGAAAATCTACTTTAATGGGTGTTCTGTTTGGTATGTATCAACCAGAACAGGGAGTTGTAAAGGTAAATGGTAAAGAAGTTCGTATCACCAGTCCAAATGTCGCTAACCGATTAGGAATTGGAATGGTTCATCAGCATTTTAAGTTGGTTGAGAACTTTACTGTAACTGAAAATATTATTTTAGGTAGCGAACCATTAAAAGGTGGACTTGTACTTAATATTGAAATGGCTGCAAAAAGAATCGAAGAATTATCTAAACATTATGGTTTAAATGTGGATCCCCATGCAAAAATTCAAGATATTTCTGTTGGAATGCAACAAAGGGTAGAGATAATTAAAATGCTCTATCGTGAAGCTGATGTTCTTATCCTGGATGAGCCTACAGCTGTACTAACCCCAAATGAAATAGAAGAGTTAATGAATATCATGCGCAACCTCATAAAAGAAGGTAAGTCCATTATTATCATTACCCATAAATTAAAGGAAATTAAAGCGGTTGCAGATCGTTGTACTGTTATTAGACGTGGAAAAGGAATTGGTACAGTAAATGTACCTGAAACAAGTGAAGCAGCACTTGCAGAGATGATGGTAGGAAGACATGTATCTTTTAAAGTTGAGAAAGAAGAGAGCAAGCCAGGAGAGGTTGTTCTTGAAATAGATTCTTTATTTGTTAAGAATGCCAGAAAAGTAATGGGCCTTAAAAACTTTTCGCTTGAAGTAAGAGCTGGTGAAATTGTTGGTATCGCAGGTGTAGAAGGGAATGGACAGTCCGACTTAGTTGAAGGAATTACGGGTCTTAGGAAAGTAGAATCGGGAAAGATTCTTTTAAACGGTGAAGACATTACAAATATCCCTATACGTCAACGAATTGAGAAAGGTATTGGGCACATTCCTGAGGATAGACAAAAACGAGGGTTGGTATTGGACTATACACTTCAATCAAATATGGTACTAGAAGTATATAATAAACCACCTTTTTCAAAATTTGGATTGTTAAATGAAAACGCTATGAAAGAGTATGCCAAGAAAATCCTAGAAAATTTTGATGTTCGTTCAGGAGAGGGAGCCGTTTCTATTGCCCGAACTTTATCTGGAGGAAATCAACAAAAAGCAATTATCGGAAGAGAATTGGAGCTTGATCCTAATTTATTAATTGCTGTTCAACCCACACGTGGATTAGATGTAGGTTCGATTGAATATATTCATAAGCGCTTAATTGAGCATCGAGATAATGGTAAGGCAGTACTCTTAATATCATTAGAACTTGATGAAGTTCTTCAACTATCTGACCGAATTGCCATTGTAAATAATGGTGAGCTTGTCGGTATAGTGAATGCTTCTGAAACAGATGAGAATGAAGTAGGTTTAATGATGGCTGGAGTAAGTAAGGAGAGAAGTATATGAGACACACTATAATTTCACTCGTTGCCGTTTTGTTAGGTCTCCTAGCCGGTGCTATCCTGATGTTGGTTATAGGAAGTAACCCAATTGAAGGATACATGTACCTTTTCCAAGGCGGCTTAAGAAACATTGAACGAATTGGAAATACACTTGCAACTGCAACACCTTTAATCTTTACTGGATTATCGGTTGCTTTTGCATTTAGAACAGGATTATTTAATATTGGTGCATCTGGCCAAATGTTGATCGGTGGATTATTTGCAACTGCTATTGGATTAAGTTTAGATTTATCTAGACCTATATTACTATTAGTAATGATCATAGTAGGATTCTTAGGTGGAGCTCTTTGGGCTTTTGTTCCAGGCTTACTTAAGGCTAAATTTAATGTTCATGAAGTTGTATCCACAATCATGATGAACTGGATTGCGTATTGGACTGTATATTACGTAATTCCAGGTTATTTTAAGGGTGAATTCCTTGAGACTGAATCGCGTAAACTATCGGCAGACGCAACGTTACAAGTTCCATTTTTATCTCAAATGTTTGGCGGGTCATATGTGAATTTAGGACTATTCCTTGCTGTCATCGCAGTTATTGTTATTGGATTTATTATAAATAAAACTACTTTAGGCTTCGAGTTAAAGGCGGTTGGATTTAACAGACATGCAGCAGAATATGCGGGTATGAAAGTAAACCGAAATATCATCTTATCAATGGTAATATCAGGTGGATTAGCAGGACTTGGTGGAGTAGCATTGTATACAGGTAATGCAACAAGTATGCAAATAGGTATCTTACCAACTCAGGGGTATGATGGAATTGCAGTTGCATTACTTGGAGCGAATGCTCCTATTGGGGTATTCTTTGCAGCACTTTTCTTTGGGATTCTGTATTCAGGTACTGGTTTTATGAATGCTATGATTGACATTCCACCAGAAATCGCGAATACAATTATTGCTATCATTATCTATTTTGCTGCCACCAGTGTTTTAATTGAGCGTTTAATTAAAAAGTTCTCTGGTCGCCGTTCAAATAAAGAAAACATCAATGGACCTGTTGCTAAGAAGGAGGAATCCTAAAATGTGGACGGTAATACAACAAATTTTTCCTTATGCAATAATATTTACGATCCCTCTTCTTATTACTGCATTAGGTGGTCTTTTCAGTGAACGAAGTGGAGTCGTCAATATCGCTCTAGAAGGATTAATGGTAATAGGTGCATTTTCTGGTGCTTTAACCATATACTTTTTACAGGACAGTATGCCAAATAATTGGGCTTTATGGATTGGCTTATTAGTCGCTGCATTGGTAGGTATGTTATTTTCAATACTACATGCTTTTGCAAGTATCAATTTGAGTGCTAATCAAATTATTAGTGGTACAGCAATCAATATGATTGCCACTGCATTAACAGTATTTTTAGCAAGAAATATTACAGGTAGTGGGAATGTTAGGATTACGACTGGTTTCTTACCAAAAGATGCTACAATTTTTGGTATTAATCTTTCAAACATACCTATCTTAGGTGATTTGTTTTTTACAAAGAGCGTACCTACAACTTGGTTCGTTTTAGCAGTACTGTTAATAAGTACATTTGTTTTATATAAAACAAAGTTCGGCCTGCGTTTACGTTCATGCGGAGAGTTCCCACAAGCTGCTGAGGCCGCTGGCATAAATGTAAGACGTGTAAGATATAGTGGTGTATTAATTTCTGGAGCATTTGCTGGCCTAGGTGGTGGCTTAATAATTGTTACGTATGCCGGAGAATTCACTGGAACTGTTTCTGGTTTAGGATTTTTAGCATTGGCTGCCCTAATCTTTGGACAATGGAAGCCGTTAGGGGTTTTAGCAGCAACATTATTCTTTGGTCTGGCAAGTACGATTGCAAACGTGTCACAGGTTATTCCTGAATTGGCTGTGTTTCCGCCAATTATCTTAAAGATTTTCCCGTATGTAGTGACATTGATTGCATTAGTACTTTTCTCTAAATCTTCTCAAGCACCAAAAGCCGCTGGAGAACCATTTGACTCAGGTAAACGATAAAAAATATTATGTAAACTTACGAAAGAGGTGACAATAGTCATCTCTTTTTTTAAAACCCCTAAAACTTGAAAATATTGCTAATTTAAGGTTATATTGTTTTTAAGATTAAATCGTGCCACTTAGATGAAAACTAATATGAGACCTAATTACTAAGGTGAATGTTTATTGATTCCGTTAAAGGAGGAATTCGGAGATGATGCTTTCTCAGGAAACACAACAGAGCATAAACGGTCTAACCCTTCATACGATAGAAAGTGATAACTACAAAACAAACACAATTGTATTAAAGCTTAAAGCACCGCTAGAAGCAGAATATGTTACACAAAGAGCACTATTACCTTACGTATTACAAAGTGAAACTTCTAAACATCCTACTTCTACAAAATTACGAAGTTATTTAGACGAATTGTATGGTGCAACATTACAGGTCGATTTATCGAAGAAGGGTGAATACCATATTATTACACTTCGCATGGAAATTGCGAACGAGAAATTTTTAACAGATCAAACCCCTTTATTGAATAAAGCACTTGAACTATTAAGTGACATTGTTTTCTCTCCCGTAGTTGAAAACGATTCATTCTCTACTACTACATTAGATAAAGAAAAAAGAACGTTACGTCAAAGAATCGAAGCTGTATTCGATGATAAAATGAGATATTCTAACTTACGATTAATTCAAGAAATGTGTAAAAATGAACCTTATGAATTACACGTAAACGGTCGAATTGAAGATATTGACGCAATTACTCCTAAATCTCTATATGAGTATTATCAAAAAGTGCTACAAGAAGATCAAGTTGATTTATTTGTAGTTGGTAATATCCAGTCGGGTGAAGTTGCTGATATTGTTGGGAAACGGTTCCCTTTTAATAAGAGAGAATCTTATCGAGAGTTAAAGCCATCCACAAAAACGATAGAGAAAGTAAACGAAGTAATTGAGGATGATGATGTAAAGCAAGGAAAATTGAATATCGGATATCGAACAAACATTTACTATGGAGAAGATGACTATAATGCATTGCAAGTCTTTAATGGATTATTTGGAGGGTTTTCACATTCTAAACTATTCATAAATGTACGTGAGAAAGAAAGTTTAGCCTATTACGCGGCGTCAAGAGTTGAAAGTCACAAAGGTTTATTAATGGTTATGTCGGGAATTGAGTTCAAAAATTATGAAAGAGCGGTCACAATTATAAATGAACAAATGGATGCAATGCGTAATGGTGAATTCACAGATCAGGAAATTGACCAGACAAAAGCTGTAATTAAAAATCAGCTTTTAGAAACAATTGATACAGCGAGAGGTATGGTTGAAGTTTTCTATCAAAATGCCGTTACAGGAAAATCAAACCCAATCAATGAGTGGTTAGAAGGTATTGATTCAGTATCAAAGAAACAAATTATAGAGGTTGCAAATAAAATTCAACAGGATACAATTTATTTCCTAAAAGGATCGGAGGTTGCCGATTAATGGAAAGAATAACATTTGATCAATTACAAGAAGAATTATTTCATGAGAAGTTACCAAATGGTTTAGAAGTTTATGTTTTACCTAAAAAAGGTTTTAATAAAACATATGCAACGTTTACTACAAAATATGGTTCCATTGATAATCAGTTTGTCCCTCTTAATCAAAACGAGATGACACAAGTTCCAGACGGAATCGCACATTTTCTAGAGCATAAGTTATTTGAAAAAGAAGATGGAGATGTCTTTCAGGAATTCAGTAAACAAGGAGCATCTGCCAATGCGTTTACTTCATTTACACGTACGGCTTACCTATTCTCAGCTACATCAAATGTAGAGAAGAATCTTGAGACATTAATCGATTTTGTACAGAGTCCTTATTTTACAGAAAAAACAGTTGAAAAAGAAAAAGGGATAATCGGCCAAGAGATTACGATGTACGATGATAATCCGGATTGGCGCTTATATTTTGGTGTAATCCAAAATATGTTTCAGAACCATCCGGTAAAGATTGATATTGCAGGAACAATTGAATCAATCAGCAAGATTACAGAAGATATGTTATATACTTGTTACGAAACTTTCTATCATCCGAGCAATATGCTTTTATTTGTGGTAGGTCCAGTAGATCCGGAAAAAATATTTGATCAAATCCGCAGTAACCAAGCTAAAAAAGATTACAAAGATCAACCGGAAATTCAAAGACATTTATATGAGGAGCCAAACCATGTTTCTGAAAAGAAACAGGTGCTTCAGATGAATGTCCAATCCTCAAAGTGTTTAGTGGGGGTAAAAGCAAAAAATGCTACTCGTTCTGGTAACGAATTACTGAAAAATGAGCTCACGCTAAATATAATCCTAGACCTTCTATTCGGTAAAAGCTCGGATCATTATGAAAAACTCTACAATGATGGCCTAATTGATGAAACTTTTTCCTTTGATTATACTGAGGAAAGCGGGTTTGGGTTTGCTATTATTGGTGGAGATACCCGTGACCCTGATCAATTAGCAGAGCGTATTAAAAAGGTATTACTTGATGCGAAAGATATGACTTTTACACAAGAACAGCTTGATCGAATTAAGAAAAAGAAAATTGGTGGTTTTTTAAGATCGCTTAACTCGCCTGAATATATTGCAAATCAATTTACACGCTATGCATTTAATGATATGAACTTATTTGATGTAGTTCCAGTAATGGAGCAAATAACGGTTGATGATATGAAAGAGACCGTTTCCTCGTTCATCAATGAAGAGTGTTTTACTGTTTGTCAGGTCGTGCCAAAACAAAAATAAGATAATCGGGGTTATCCAAAAAGACTATATACCTTTTTGGGTAGCCCTCTTTTTTAGGAAGTGGATAAGAATGAAAAAATATGCGTTAATTACTGGAGCAAGTGGAGGAATCGGAAAGGCAATTGCGAGAAAGCTCGCCACTGATGGTTATTCGCTCTATCTTCATTATCATAATAATGAAAACGAAGTATTAGAGTTACAAAAAGAGCTTGAAAATGAAAATACATATGTTTATTTAGTGAAATCAGATCTTTCAGACCCTAGTGGTGTTTCAATATTATTTAAACAGCTTAATCATACAATAGATACCATTATCTATTCTTCAGGAACTAGTTTTTATGGTTTAGTTACGGAAACAAATGAAGAAACTGTTGATAAACTTACACAACTCCACTTGAAAAGTCCATTTAATTTGATAAAAGCTTTATTACCAAATTTGATTTCAAAGAAAGATGGTAGTATTGTGATGATTTCATCAATATGGGGGTTAGCCGGAGGTTCATGTGAGGTTTTATACTCCATGGTTAAAGGTGGTCAAATTGCATATGTAAAAGCACTTGCAAAGGAAGTAGCTCTTAGTAATATACGTGTTAATGCAATTGCACCAGGTGCCATTAATACACCTATGTTGCTAAATGATTTTACAGATGAAGAGTTATCTCATCTAAGTGAACAAATTCCGATGGGACGGTCTGGAGAAGCTGAAGAGGTAGCTGAAGCTGTAGCTTTCCTAGTTTCCAATAAATCGTCCTATATAACTGGTCAAGTCTTGTCGGTTAATGGTGGATGGTATTGCTAATGAATGTAAAATTTACAAATTTAATGTGCATAAATCCTTTCGAAATAGACAAACTAACCTTGTACTAATCATTATAGGAGGGGTAAATATGTCTGTGTTAGACAACTGGGATCAATGGAAAGACTTTTTAGGAGATCGTCTTCACCAAGCTACTGCTCAAGGTATGGACCAACAAGTTGTTTCAGATGTAGCTTATTCAGTTGGTGACTATCTTGCAAAGCAAGTTGAACCTAAAAATGCTCAAGAAAAAGTTTTAGCTGACCTATGGAGTGTAGCATCAACAGAAGAACAGCATGCAATTGCTAATATGATGGTCAAATTAGTTCAAAACAATGGCAATATGCAGTAAAAAAGGAGAGGTACATACCTCTTCTTTTTCTGTTTCTTTATAAACCTCCCCAAGAAACACATACTATTTTCTTTCCATGTTTTTCTTCTTTTGGTTAAATTCCCTTTCTTATTAGTATAAAATCATTTATTATTAATTTATAGGTAAAATAATGAAGGAACTTGTCATTTTTTATCCTTTTTATCCTTGAGAGGTTACCTAGTTTTTGTCAGAACCTTAATTGAGGGGGATGTAGCTAGATATGGAAAAGAAAGAATGGTACTTAGAATATGAAATATCAAAAAATCGCCCAGGTTTATTAGGAGATATTTCCTCATTGTTGGGAATGCTATCCATTAACATAGTTACAATTAATGGTGTAGATGATATGCGCAGAGGAATGTTGTTACTTTGTGATAATAATGAGCAAATTGAAAGACTTGAATCAATTTTAAACACGATGGATAATATAACAGTTACAAAGCTCCGTGAGCCTAAACTACGTGATCGATTGGCTGTTAGGCATGGTCGTTATATTCAAAGAGACGCTGATGATAAAAAGACATTCCGATTTGTAAGGGATGAACTTGGTTTGTTAGTAGACTTTATGGCTGAACTCTTTAAACAAGAAGGCCATAAGTTAATTGGAATTCGGGGGATGCCACGGGTTGGCAAGACTGAATCAATTGTTGCTTCAAGTGTTTGTGCTAATAAAAGGTGGTTGTTTGTGTCTTCAACTTTATTAAAACAAACAATCAGAAGTCAGCTTATTGAGGATGAGTATAGTGACAACAACCTTTTCATTATCGATGGAATTGTATCTACGAAAAGAGCATCTGAAAAGCATTTGCAGTTAGTTCGTGAAATTATGAGATTACCTGCTTGTAAAGTTGTTGAGCATCCTGATATCTTTGTTAGAAATACAGAATATACTCTGGATGATTTTGATTATATCATTGAGATAAGAAATGACCCCGATGAGGAAATAACCTATGAGGTTGTTGATGAACCACAGATGTTTAATGGGTCGGACTTTTCGACGTTTGATTTTTAATTGGTAGGTGTTCGTATTGACTGATTTAGGATTGAGGCTAAAAGAGGCCAGAGAGGCAAAAAATATTAGTTTAGATGAATTACAATCTTTGACTAAAATTCAGAAAAGATACCTAAAGGGAATCGAAGAAGGCAATTACTCAGTAATGCCTGGTAAGTTTTACGTTCGTGCTTTTATTAAGCAGTATTGTGAGGCAATTGGATTAGACTCTGATGAGATTTTTGAGGAATATAAAAAAGATATTCCAGTGTCACATACTGAAGTACTGCCTTCACAGCTATCACGTGTTCGTACGAAAAAACAAATTTCGCCGAAGGGTTCAAAGGTGTTAGATTTAATACCTATGATTCTCCTTACTGTTTTTATTGTAGGTGGGTTAGTTGCCATTTGGTTTTTTTGGCAAACAAAAGACATTGCAGACGAACCATTGACAGATAGTACAAATGAGCAAACTGAATTTGAACAACCTGAAGATTCTAAGTTGAACAAGGAAGACGAAACTCCAACTGGTACCGAAACAAACGAAACTGATGTGGCTACAGATGAGGTTGTTAAAGAAGAGGAAACACCAGTTGAAGAGCCTGAAGCTGTAACAGAGATTGTACTTAAAGAGAAAAGTGGAATGTCAGGAGTATATGAGCTAAAAGCTACGGATGTGTTTACCTTGGACATCTCTGCAATTCCAAATGGTGAAACTTGGGTTGGTGTTAAAAACGCTAAAGGCAAAACGTTTTACTCTGGATTGATGAAAGATGGGGTTGCTCAACAGTTTGACTTCTCAAAAGAAACGGACATACGACTTAATATAGGTCGAACTTTAGACACTGTAGTAAAAATAAATGGGCAAGTACTAGAATATCCGTTTGATCCAAATGAGAAGGTTCAGCAACGAATAACAATCTTATTTAGCCCAACGGTTCAGTAATTCGAAGTCATCATAATGATGGCTTTTTTTTTCGTATAAGTGTATCATCACTATTGTAAATAGTTTATAGTAATACTTAAATGACTTTTCTAGGTCTACCTTATCTAATTAGTTTCTTGGAGGTTTCAAAAGTGAATATACCTAATAAAATTACAGTCGCAAGGATTTTGTTAATTCCCTTATTTTTGTTTATCATGCTAGCACCATTAAATCTAGGAGATTTAGTCATCGGTACGATGGTACTACCAGTCTCCCATTTAATTGGCGCCGTGCTATTTATAGTGGCAGCATCTACTGATTGGGTTGATGGTTATTATGCAAGAAAATATAATTTAGTCACAAACCTGGGGAAATTTTTAGACCCCTTAGCTGATAAATTATTAGTCTCCGCTGCCTTAGTAACACTAGTACAATTTGATTTGGCTCCTGCTTGGATGGTTGTAGTAATAATAAGTAGAGAATTTGCTGTTACAGGTTTACGTCTGCTTCTAGCTGAAGGTGGGGAAGTGTCAGCAGCAAAAATGTTAGGGAAAATTAAGATGTGGGCACAAGTAGTTGCTATTTCAGCCTTACTACTACACAACTTCCCTTTTGAATTTATTGGTATTCCGTTTGATATGATTTCTTTATGGGTAGCAGTTATCTTTACTGTGATTTCAGGTTGGGACTATTTTGCGAAAAACAAGCAAGTTTTCTCACAATCAAAATAGACAGTAATCAAGGCTTATAAACACTTTTAAAATAAAGCAGGTGGATAAAATGAATGCAGAGATTATTGCTGTGGGTTCAGAATTACTTTTAGGTCAAATTGTAAACAGCAATGCACAGTTCCTATCAAAGCAATTGGCTGAAATGGGGATAAATGTCTATTATCATACTGTGGTGGGAGATAATCCAAAGCGATTAAAGGATGCAATTTTAACTGCTAAACAACGATCAAACCTTCTTATTTTTACAGGAGGTCTTGGGCCAACAAAGGATGATCTGACGAAGGAAACGATTGCGGAAGTGGTTAATAAACCTCTTGTAATGGACGAGGATGCTCTAAATAGCATAGAGGAGTATTTCCGTAAAACAATGAGAACAATGACAGAAAATAATAAGAAACAAGCCTTAGTACTTGAGGGATCAACCGTACTAAAGAATGATTTTGGTATGGCGCCAGGAATGGCTATTGAAGCGGAAGGTTATACGTACATGCTTTTACCTGGTCCTCCAAAAGAGATGAATCCAATGTTTATGACTTATGGCATTGAATACCTCTTAAAGCAGTTTGGTACATTAGAAAAAATTGAATCAAGGGTTCTGCGTTTTTTCGGAATTGGTGAATCTCAACTTGAAACTGAGATAGAAGATCTTATTGATAAACAAAGTAACCCTACTATAGCTCCACTTGCTTCAGATGGTGAAGTTACTTTACGATTAACAGCAAAGCACCAATCAACAAAAATTGCTTGTGAATTATTAGATAACGTTGAAAAAGAAATTCTATCAAGGGTTGGCCAATATTTATATGGCTATGATACCGATTCTTTATTTGGTCAAGTGTTAAAAAAGCTTAAAACTTTGCAATATACAATAGCGAGTGCTGAAAGCTTAACAGGTGGATTATTCCAAGAACAAATAACAAGTATAAGTGGAGCTTCTTCAGTTGTTCAGGGAGGCGTTGTTTGTTATTCGAATGAGGTAAAAGAAAAAATTCTTCATGTAAAACCACAAACACTTAAACAATCTGGTGCTGTAAGTGAAGAGTGTGCTATAGAGCTGGCCGAGAATGTCAGGTCCTTATTTAATACAGATATAGGAATAAGCTTTACTGGTGTAGCCGGCCCGAACGAATTGGAAGGGCAACCAGTAGGCACTGTATACATTGGAATATCTTTGAAAAGCGGGAAAACCACCGTATATAAACATGTGTTTGCAGGTTCTCGTCAAGGAATCAGACAGCGCTCTGTTAAATATGGTTGTTTCTATATACTTAATACACTTTCAAACAGTTGAATTTTTTTTCAACTGTTTTATCTTTTGTATTTTTAAATTTTAGAGGTGCAGTCCTTAGTGAAAAATGAATTTTGTGAAGGGGAAAAATGGATTTTACACCAACAAATATCATTGAAAATAATCGAATGAATGTTCGATTTTTTACTTGGCAAATAAGAAAAAACACGGTATAGTATAAATAGGGTTTTTAATAGAGGAGGAATATTAGGTGAGTGATCGTCAAGCTGCATTAGATATGGCACTAAAACAAATAGAGAAACAATTTGGTAAAGGTTCTATCATGAAATTAGGGGAACAAACAGATCGTAAAATCTCTACTTCTCCAAGTGGTTCATTGGCACTGGATGTTGCATTAGGTGTAGGTGGATATCCAAGAGGTAGAATTGTTGAAATATATGGACCTGAAAGTTCAGGTAAAACAACTGTTGCTCTTCACGCAATTGCTGAAGTTCAACTAAATGGAGGACAAGCTGCATTTATCGATGCTGAGCATGCTCTTGATCCTGATTACGCTCAAAAGCTAGGGGTAAACATAGATGAATTGTTATTATCACAACCTGATACTGGTGAACAAGCATTAGAAATTGCTGAAGCACTTGTACGAAGTGGTGCAATTGATATTCTTGTTATTGACTCAGTAGCTGCATTAGTACCTAAAGCAGAAATTGAAGGGGAAATGGGAGATTCACACGTAGGGCTACAGGCACGTTTAATGTCTCAAGCTCTTAGAAAACTTTCTGGTGCTATTAATAAATCGAAAACAATTGCTATCTTCATTAACCAGATTCGTGAAAAAGTTGGTGTGATGTTTGGTAATCCAGAAACTACACCTGGTGGTAGAGCATTAAAATTCTATTCATCTGTTCGTTTAGAAGTTCGTCGTGCTGAGCAGTTAAAGCAAGGAAACGATCTTGTAGGTAACAAAACGAAAATAAAAGTTGTGAAAAATAAAGTAGCTCCACCATTTAGAACGGCTGAAGTCGACATCATGTACGGCGAAGGTATTTCTAGAGAAGGTGAAATCATTGATATTGGTTCTGAGCTTGATATCGTTCAAAAGAGTGGTTCATGGTACTCTTATAATGAAGAGCGTCTAGGTCAAGGTCGTGAGAATGCAAAGGTATTCTTAAAAGAAAACCTTGCCTTACGCAAAGAAATACAAGAAAAAATTCGAGCTCATTATGGATTAGACAAAGATATAGCAATTCCTGATGCATCTCAAGAGGAATTAGATTTCTTAGAGTAGAATAAGATAGTTTGAAAAAGGGGCATTTTGTGCCTCTTTTTTATATAAAAAATCAAATACAATGAAAAAATAGTCGGAATTTCCATATTCATGTAAAGAATTAAGTGGACAGGTCTTGACAATAAATTTTCTCACATTTAAAATTAGTGTGTATATCTTTTTAATTTTAGACTTTGTTAGAATTGAAACTGTTTTATGATGACTTTTTTGCTGTATATTGAAACTAATGTAACAATGTACATGCCGACATTTTGATCTAGCAAGAAAAAAAGTTCATAGCAAGAGGAGGTGAAACGATGGATCCACTACAAATAATCATCTCCGCTTTGCTTGGCCTAATCGTCGGTGCAGTTGTTGGCTTTTTTGTTCGTAAATCCATAGCAGAAACGAAAATTGCTGGTGCTAGAAGTGTAGCTGAGCAAATCGTAGAAGATGGAAAACGTGAAGCAGATTCCTTAAAAAAGGAAGCGCTATTAGAAGCGAAGGATGAAATTCACAAACTTCGTACTGAAGCAGAACGAGATATTCGTGATCGAAGAAGCGAACTGCAAAAACAAGAAAATCGTTTAATGCAAAAAGAAGAGAATCTTGATCGTAAGAATGAATCCTTGGATAAACGTGATTTAATGTTAGAAAAGAAAGAGGATTCTCTAAACGGAAGACAACAGCAAATTGAAGAGATGGAAAGCAAAGTTGAAGAGATGGTTCGTAAACAGCAAACAGAACTAGAACGCATTTCGGGCTTAACACGTGATGAAGCTAAACAAATCATCCTTGAACGTGTCGAAAATGAACTGTCTCATGATGTAGCCTATATGGTGAAGGAATCTGAAAATCGTGCTAAGGAAGAAGCAGATAAACGAGCTAAAGAAATCCTATCACTAGCCATTCAACGATGTGCGGCTGATCATGTAGCAGAGACCACCGTTTCAGTTGTAAACCTACCTAATGATGAGATGAAAGGTCGAATTATTGGTAGGGAAGGAAGAAACATTAGAACCCTTGAGACATTAACAGGTATCGATTTGATTATTGACGATACGCCAGAGGCAGTAATTCTTTCCGGCTTTGATCCAATTCGACGTGAAACAGCAAGAATTGCTCTTGATAAACTTGTTCAAGATGGACGAATTCACCCAGCTCGTATCGAAGAGATGGTTGAGAAGGCTAGGAGAGAAGTTGATGAGTATATCCGTGAAATGGGTGAACAAACAACGTTTGAAGTTGGTGTCCATGGATTACATCCTGACCTAATTAAGATTCTAGGTAGATTGAAATTTAGAACGAGTTATGGTCAAAATGTGTTAAAACATTCAATGGAAGTAGCTTACTTATCAGGATTAATGGCTGCTGAGCTAGGTGAGGATGAAACATTGGCTCGTCGCGCTGGTTTATTACACGATATTGGAAAAGCGATTGACCACGAGGTAGAAGGAAGTCATGTTGAAATCGGTGTAGAGCTAGCGACTAAGTACAAAGAACACCCAGTCGTTATTAATAGCATCGCTGCTCACCATGGTGATACGGAACCTACGTCAATTATTGCAGTATTAGTGGCTGCTGCAGATGCATTGTCTGCTGCAAGACCAGGAGCTAGAAGTGAAACTCTTGAAAACTATATTCGAAGACTTGAGAAACTTGAAGAGATTTCAGAGTCTTACGAAGGTGTTGAAAAATCCTTTGCAATTCAAGCGGGAAGAGAGGTTCGTATCATGGTTAAACCTGATACAATTGATGACCTTGAGGCACACCGTTTAGCAAGGGATATCCGTAAGCGTATTGAAGAAGAACTGGATTATCCAGGACATATTAAAGTTACTGTTATACGTGAAACGAGAGCAGTTGAATATGCAAAATAAAGCGGTCATTTTGACCGCTTTATTTTTTTTGCTTTTTATATTTATTTGCCCAATCTCGTTTTTTGTGACAAACTAAGATATAAAATGATTGAAAGATAATGAAGGTGTGAATAATGAATATTTTATTTATTGGTGATGTGGTAGGTTCCCCTGGAAGAGACATGGTATCTGAGTACCTGCCAAAATTAAGAGCAAAATATAGACCAACTCTTACTATCGTGAATGGTGAGAATGCGGCTAATGGTAAAGGGATAACAGAAAAAATATATCGTAGTTTTCTTGAATCAGGCGCACAGGTTGTAACTCTAGGAAATCATACATGGGACAATAAAGAGATTTTTGAGTTTATAGACTCCGCTAAGAAACTAATACGCCCAGCAAACTTTCCAGATGAAACTCCTGGGACAGGAATTGTTTATATCAATTGCAATGGTCAAGAGGTTGCCGTTATTAATTTACAAGGAAGAACATTTCTTCAACCAATAGACTGTCCTTTTAAAAAAGTGGATGAGTTGATAGAAGAAGCCAGGAAACGAACTTCATTTATCTTTGTCGATTTTCATGCAGAAGCAACAAGTGAGAAGCAAGCAATGGGATGGTATTTAGATGGTCGGGTTTCAGCAGTTGTAGGCACGCATACACATGTGCAAACAGCTGATAACCGTATATTACCTATGGGGACAGCCTATATAACAGATGTGGGAATGACTGGCCCATATGACGGGATTCTAGGCGTAGAACGTGAAGCAGTATTGAAAAGATTTATAACTACTTTGCCAGTTCGTTTCGAGGTGACTGGAGGCCGTACTCAACTTAATGGTGTTATAGTGGAATTAGATAAGACCACCGGACAAGCGAAAAAGATTGAACGTATTTTAATTAATGAAGATCATCCATTTTTTGATTAACGTTTGTAGATGTTTGAATTTTTAGACAAAAGATTTCGAACAAGCAGGAATACCGTGAACTCCTCGTGAATATAGTATCAGTGGAATCATTATTTACTGACTGTTCTAATGAACACTCATGATACATTGTAGAGAACAAGGAGGAAACGTGGAATGGAAATATTAAAAGTTTCAGCAAAATCTAATCCTAACTCTGTAGCTGGTGCACTTGCTGGTGTGTTACGTGAAAGGGGAGCGGCAGAAATTCAAGCAATTGGGGCTGGTGCCTTAAATCAAGCAGTAAAGGCAGTTGCGATTGCAAGAGGCTTTGTTGCACCAAGTGGCGTAGACCTTATTTGCATTCCTGCTTTTACAGATATTATTATTGATGGTGAAGAGCGAACGGCTATCAAGTTAATTGTTGAGCCGCGTTAAAAATAAGTTCCACCATAAAAGTCTAAAAAGCCTAAGGAAAAGCTACAATGTCATAATACCTGTTTGCAGATAATGGCAAACAGGTGTTTTTATGTCCTATTTTTAGAGGGAGGAAATAAGTTGAAAATCTTTGATGCACATAGCGATGTTTTATATAAAATGTGGTTAGATCCATCAATATCCTTTGTGAGTTCGGATAATTTACATATCACATTTGAAAAACTTAATAATACAAACAGTAAGGTGCAATGTTTTGCAATATATATACCTGAAACGGTAAAACAAGAGCAAAGGTTCGATGTGGCTCTTGAGATGATTCAAATCTTTTATACTAAGGTATTACCAAGTTCTCCAAAATTAAAATTAGTAAGAAATAGATCGGACATTGAAGCTTTATCTGATGATGAAATTGGTGCGATGCTTACTTTAGAGGGCTGTGACGCTATCGGTTCAAATATTGTAAAGCTTCAGACTTTATTCCGTTTGGGAGTTGCTTCAGTTGGGTTAACCTGGAATTATGCGAATGCAGTGGCTGATGGGATACTTGAAGAGCGAGGTGCTGGGCTCTCTAGCTTTGGGCGTGAGGTAGTTCATGAGAATAATAAGCATTTTATAATGACAGACGTATCTCACATTTCAATAAAGGGGTTTTGGGATGTAATAGAGCATGCAGATTATCCAATTGCCTCACATTCGAACGCATTTGCACTATGTCAAAACCCTAGAAATTTAGATGATGAACAAATTAGAAGTTTGATTTCTGTAGACGGAATGATAGGTGTAACCTTTGTACCTCAATTTTTATCAGACAAAGGTTCGGCAACGATATCTGATGTATTGAAGCATGTTGATCATATTTGTGGTCTTGGTGGTGAGTATAACCTTGGATTCGGATCTGATTTTGATGGCATAACACAAACGGTAATAGGGTTAGAAAACTACAATGGATACGAAAGTCTGGTCAATGCTTTACTCAATAATTATAAAGAAAGCCAAGTAAAAAGATTTCTTTATGAAAACTATCTGAACCATCTTCCCATATAGAAGTCGTTAGTTTATTAAAATTACAAAAAAATATTCTCTTTTTCGTCATAATTTGACTTCAAAGGGTTGCAATTTTTGCTTTATAGGTCTAGAATTGAAAGCGTTTAGTACATATCCAACCACATATTATTCGATGAATATTTCATATTAAATATAATGGACAAGTCATCTTTTAACTGAAAAAGGATAACTTTATAAGTTTATTCGATTTTTATATGTTAATTTCTAGTGATTTAGTTGGAAAAGTGCTACACTATTATACGTAATTACTTTCATAATAACGAACGTATTCCAAAGGGGTGTAAGACATGATCAATCAACTTTCATGGAAAGTTGGCGGACAACAAGGGGAAGGAATCGAAAGTACAGGAGAAATTTTCTCTATTGCACTAAATCGATTAGGTTACTATTTATACGGTTATCGCCACTTTTCATCTCGTATTAAAGGTGGACATACTAACAATAAAATTCGTGTAAGTACAACACAAGTTCGCTCAATTTCTGATGACCTTGATATATTAGTAGCTTTTGACCAAGAAACAATTGATGTGAACTATAGTGAATTACGTGAAGGTGGCATTGTAATCGCTGATGCGAAATTTAATCCAACTTTAGCTGCTGATTCTAAAGGTACATTATATGCGGTACCATTTACTGATATTGCAACTGATCTAGGTACATCTTTAATGAAAAACATGGTAGCAGTAGGTGCTTCTAGTGCATTACTTGATCTTGATATTAAAGTTTATCAAGAAGTAGTTGAAGAAATCTTTGGTAAAAAAGGTGAACAAGTTGTCGCTAAAAACATGGAAGCTGTGAAAGCTGGAGCAGATTTCATGAGGGAACAACTTGGTGAAAACGTTGGTGCTATGCAACTTGAAAAAGCTGATGGCAAAAAACGTATGTTTATGATTGGAAATGATGCAATTGCTATGGGTGCTTTAGCAGGTGGAGCACGTTTTATGCCAGCTTACCCTATTACTCCGGCATCAGAAATCATGGAATACTTAATCGTAAAATTACCTCAATTCGGTGGTACAGTTATTCAAACAGAAGACGAAATTGCTGCTTGTACAATGGCAATTGGCGGTAACTATGCTGGTGTGAGAACATTAACTGCTTCAGCAGGTCCTGGTCTTTCACTTATGATGGAAGCTATTGGTCTATCTGGTATTACTGAAACACCACTTGTAATTGTTGATACACAACGTGGAGGTCCAAGTACTGGATTACCTACAAAACAAGAACAATCTGACTTAATGGCAATGATCTATGGTACACATGGTGAAATTCCTAAGGTTGTAATGGCGCCAAGTACTGTACAGGAAGCATTTTATGATGCAGTGGAAGCGTTTAACATCGCTGAAGAGTACCAAGTACCTGTTATTCTACTAACAGACCTACAGCTTTCTTTAGGTAAACAAACTGTAGAGCCATTAGATTACAATAAAATTGAAATTCGCCGTGGTAAGCTAGACCTTACTAAAGAACTTCCTGAAAGAGAAGATAAAGGCTATTTCAAGCGTTTTGAAGTAACAGAAGATGGTGTATCGCCACGTATTATCCCAGGTACGAAAAATGGTATTTACCATGTTACTGGTGTTGAGCATGATGAGACTGGTAAACCATCTGAAAGTGCAGGAAACCGTAAAGCACAAATGGACAAACGTATGAGAAAGCTTAACAATATTAAGTTCGATACACCAGTTCATATTAATGCAAAACATGATGAAGCTGACGTATTAGTTATTGGTTTTAACTCAACTCGTGGAACAATTGAAGAGGCAATGACAAGAATTGAGAATGATGGTATTAAAGTTAACCATGCTCACATTCGATTACTTCACCCGTTCCCAACTGATGAATTATTACCTTTAGTTAAATCAGCTAAAAAAGTTGTTGTTGTAGAAAATAACGCAACTGGACAACTTGCAAATATCATCAAAATGAACGTAGGAAACGCTGAAAAGATTATAAATCAATTGAAATATGACGGAAATCCTTTCCTACCTCATGAAATTCACACGAAATGTAAGGAGTTGTTCTAAATGGCAACATTTAAAGAGTTTCGTAATAATGTAAAGCCTAACTGGTGCCCTGGTTGTGGAGACTTCTCCGTACAAGCAGCCATTCAGCGAGCAGCTGCTAACGTTGGTTTAGAGCCTGAAGAATTAGCTGTTATTTCAGGTATTGGATGTTCTGGTCGTATTTCTGGTTATATCAATGCATACGGATTACATGGTATCCACGGTCGATCACTTCCTATCGCGCAAGGTGTAAAAATGGCTAACAAAGATTTAACAGTTATTGCATCTGGTGGAGACGGAGATGGTTTTGCGATTGGATTAGGACATACAATTCATGCGATTCGTCGTAATATTGATGTAACTTACATCGTAATGGATAACCAAATCTATGGTTTAACTAAAGGTCAAACATCACCTCGTAGTGATGTGGGCTTCAAAACTAAGAGTACTCCAAAAGGATCAATTGAGTCAGCACTTTCAGTAATGGAAATGGCGTTAACTGCTGGTGGAACGTTTGTTGCACAAAGTTTCTCAACAGATCTTAAGGATTTAACAGCACTTATTGAAGCAGGTATTAATCATAAGGGCTTCTCTCTTATTAACGTTTTCAGTCCATGTGTAACTTACAATAAAGTAAACACATATGACTGGTTTAAAGAAAATTTAACTAAGCTAAGTGATATTGAAGGCTATGATCCACACAACCGTATGACTGCTATGAAAACTCTAATGGAGCACAAAGGTCTAGTTACGGGTCTAATCTATCAAAACACTGAGCAAAAGTCTTACCAAGAACTTGTTCATGGTTATAGTGAAACATCTTTAGCTCATGCTGATTTATCATTAAGTGAAGAGAAATTTAATAAATTAGTTTCTGAGTTTATGTAGATTTCTTATTCGGTCCTCTTCTTCCTTTAGGAGAGGGCTTTTTTTATTATTTAGGGGAAATTAATAACGCTTACATAAAAATTTATGATTTTTTGTGCCAGGTGCTCAAGTGTTCGTGTGGTGTGGAATGACTCCTTTACTGAAATCCAAAACGGTGATAACATGTAATTATATCAGTAACTTGTTAAGAATGGAGTGTTCATGATGAATGGAAAGATGAGAGCAATTGTTAAGCACCACCGTGGTGTAGGTGCACAACTACAAATGGTTGATATTCCTCAAATTAAAGATAATGAAGTTTTAATAAAAGTAAAAGCAACTTCAATTTGTGGTACAGATGTTCATATTTACACTTGGGATGAATGGTCTCAAAGCCGAGTAAATCCGCCGTATGTTTTTGGTCATGAATTTGCAGGTGAGGTTGTTGAAGTAGGTTCAAAGGTTACAAATCTTCAAATAGGAGATGCGGTGTCTGCTGAAACACATTTAGTTTGTGGAGAATGTCCACAATGTTTAACTGGTCAATACCATATCTGTAAAAATACAAAAATTATCGGTGTAGATACGAATGGTTGCTTTGCGGAGTATGTAGCCTTACCTGCTACAAACTTATGGAAGAATCCTAAAGAAATGCCCTTTGATGTTGCATCTGTACAAGAACCTATGGGGAATGCTGTGCATACAGTTCTCTCAGGGGATGTTGCAGGAAAAACGGTAGCGGTAATTGGCTGTGGACCGATTGGTATTATGGCAGTTGGAGTAGCAAAAGCTGCAGGAGCTTCCCAAGTAATTGCCTTTGACCTAAACGATTACCGACTAGATTTAGCAACACAAATGGGAGCAACTACTGTTGTGAATTCCAAGAATGAAGATCCTCTTGAGGTAGTATCAAAGCTTACTGATGGCAATGGA
Source organism: Cytobacillus suaedae (assembly GCA_014960805.1). Taxonomy (GTDB): domain Bacteria; phylum Bacillota; class Bacilli; order Bacillales; family Bacillaceae_L; genus Bacillus_BV; species Bacillus_BV suaedae. The sequence goes on from CP063163.1 coordinate 2,126,310, forward strand.
GTAGATATAGTATGTGAGATGTCAGGACATCCGGTTGCTATGAACCAAGGCTTCAAAATGGTAACAAATGGCGGACGTGTTTCAATTCTTAGTTTGCCAGTTCGTCCAGTTGAAATTGATGTTACGAATGATATCGTTTTTAAAGGGATTCAAGTTCATGGAATCACTGGTAGAAAAATGTATGAAACGTGGCAACAAGTTTCTCGTCTATTAAAATCTGGACAAGTAGACGTTAAACCGATGATAACACACCACTTCCCACTTGAGGACTTTGAAAAAGGCTTTGATCTTATGATTCAAGGAAATTGCGGAAAAGTTGTGTTAATCCCTTAGTTTACATGCACGCAAGCGTCTAGTTACTAGTAATGTGTCTAGACGCTTGTTATTATAGTAATAGTAAAGTATATGTACATAACAAGGAGGGTTTTAATTGAAGGGATTTGAATATTTACAAGAAGAACTTAATGAAATGAAACAAAAAGGTACATTTCGTAAGCTGGTACCATTAGAGTCAGACCAAAGCTCTAAAGTTAAGATAAATGGTAAAGAAGTAATTCAGCTTTCGTCCAATAACTACTTAGGATTAACAACACATCCAAGATTACGTAAAGCAGCTCTTGAAGCAGTTGAAAACTATGGGGCTGGTACAGGTTCTGTTCGTACAATTGCTGGTACATTCTCTATGCATGAAGAGCTTGAACAGAAGCTTGCGAAATTTAAACATACTGAAGCAGCTCTAGTGTTCCAATCAGGTTTTACGACAAATCAGGGGGTTTTATCTGCCATCCTAACTCCTGAAGATGTGGTTATTTCAGATGAGTTAAATCATGCTTCAATTATTGATGGCATTCGTTTAACGAAATCTGGACGTAAGGTATACAAGCATGTTGATATGGAAGACCTTGAAAAAGCATTACAGGAAACACAAAATTATCGTAAACGTCTAATTGTAACAGATGGCGTGTTCTCAATGGATGGAAATATTGCGCCACTTCCTAAAATTGTAGAATTAGCTGAAAAATATGATGCTTTAATCATGGTTGATGATGCTCATGCTTCTGGTGTACTAGGGAAAAATGGACGTGGTACAGTTAACCACTTTGATCTTGATGGACGAGTACACATTCAAGTGGGTACTCTAAGTAAGGCAGTAGGTGTGTTAGGTGGTTACGTTGCAAGTACACAAACACTGATCGATTATTTAATTCATAAAGGTCGTCCGTTCCTATTCAGTACTTCGCATCCGCCAGCTGTTACAGCTGCGTGTATTGAAGCGATTAATGTATTGTTAGAGGAGCCGGAATTAATTGAAAAGCTTTGGGACAACACTGCATTCCTAAAAGAAGGACTAGAAAAACTAGGCTTTAACACTGGGCATAGCGAAACACCAATTACTCCAGTAATTGTTGGAGAAGAAGCATTAACACACCAGTTCTCAGATAAATTATTAGAATATGGTGTATTTGCTCAAGGTATCGCTTTCCCAACCGTTGCTAAGGGATTAGGCCGTGTACGTACCATTGTTACAGCTGAACATTCAAAAGAAGAATTACAACAAGCTCTTAATAGCTTTGAAAAAGCTGGAAAAGAACTTGGGATTATATAATCGGTTTAGAGAGGATTTTGATTCCTCTCTTTTTTAACGTAAAATTTTTTTACATTTATTAACAGTATTAAATTCCGATGAAAAATTGTACAATTTTCTACAAATTGCTTATTTTATTGTTTAAAATTCTATTAACCTATATACTATGATAATGTGTATCAATATTAAGTGGTTCACCACTTCACCGAAAGGAGTATCCTAAATGAATGAAAAACAAAGATTAGAAACTAGTGCTCAAATAAATCCAGCGGACAAAAAATCCGTGAAGGATTATAGCCAATACTTCCAATCTGTTTATCAACCACCTTCTTTACAAGATGCTAAGAAACGTGGAAAAGAAGAAATTAAGATTGATCGTGGTTTCATCATTCCTGAAGATATGCTCAATCTAGGGGTAGGACGAAAGTTTTATATACGAACTTACGGATGTCAAATGAATGAACACGATACCGAGGTTATGGCTGGTATATTAACAGAGATGGGATATGAGCCTACAGATTCAGTCGAAACCGCTGATATTGTCTTGTTGAATACTTGTGCGATTAGGGAAAATGCGGAAAACAAGGTTTTTGGTGAAATTGGACACCTAAAAACTTATAAAAAACGCAATCCTAATCTATTAATTGGTATTTGTGGATGTATGTCACAGGAAGAATCAGTGGTAAATAGAATTCTTCAAAAACATCAATTTGTTGATATGGTCTTTGGTACACATAATATTCACCGTTTACCTCAAATTGTAAAAGAAGCAATGTTTAGTAAGGAAATGGTTGTTGAAGTGTGGTCAAAAGAAGGGGACGTAATCGAAAACCTTCCTAGGGTTCGAAAAGGAGAAATAAAGGCTTGGGTTAACATTATGTATGGATGCGATAAGTTCTGTACGTATTGTATTGTACCTTACACTCGTGGTAAGGAACGTAGTCGATTACCTCAAGATATTATTGAGGAAGTACGTCATCTTGCTCGAAACGGTTATCAAGAGGTAACTCTTTTAGGTCAAAATGTTAATGCCTATGGAAAAGACTTCGCTGATATGACTTACGGACTAGGTGAATTAATGGACGAGCTTCGCAAAATTGATATACCTCGTATACGATTTACGACAAGTCATCCACGTGATTTTGATGACCGCTTAATTAATGTGTTAGCCAAGGGTGGAAATCTGATGGAGCATATTCACTTACCGGTACAATCAGGAAGCTCTGAGGTTCTTAAATTAATGGCCCGTAAGTACGATCGTGAAACCTATTTAGATCTTGTTCGTAAAATGAAGGAAAGAATTCCGAATGCTTCATTTACAACAGATATTATTGTTGGTTTTCCAAATGAAACAGACGAGCAATTCGAAGAAACTATGTCCTTATATCGTGAAGTAGAGTTTGATACAGCCTATACATTTATTTACTCTCCTCGCGAGGGTACACCTGCAGCAAAAATGGAAGATAATATTCCAATGGAAGTGAAGAAAGAACGTTTACAACGTTTAAACGCTCTTGTTAATGAACTTGCAGTACAAAAGAATTTAGCATTACAAGATCAAATTGTTGAGGTACTTGTTGAAGGAGAAAGCAAAAAAAATCCTGATATACTTGCTGGATATACAAGTAAGAACAAGATAGTAAACTTCAAAGGTCCTAAATCAACGATTGGGAAAATTGTTAAGGTAAAAATTACTCAGGCTAAAACCTGGTCTTTAGATGGAGAAATGATAGAAGAAGCGGTAGAGGTGAATTAATATGGCAACTTACACAAAAGAAGATATTGTTGCTCGCGCAAAAGAGCTAGCAAAAATGATTGCAGAGACAGAAGAAGTAGATTACTTTAAGCGTGCTGAGGCACAAATTAACGGAAATCAAAGAGTAAAAGAAATAATTGCAAATATCAAGAACCTGCAAAAACAAGCGGTTAACTTCAAACATTTTGGCAAAGTGGAAGCCTTGAAAAAGGTAGAAGAAAAGATTGACCAACTACAGGAAGAGATTGATAGCATTCCAGTTGTCCAAGAGTTTAAGAGCTCGCAAGTAGAAGTGAATGACTTATTACAACTAGTAGCACATACAATTTCCAATAATGTAACGAATGAAGTGATTGCTTCCACAGGTGGAGATGTACTACGTGGGGAAACAGGATCAAAAACAAATAAAGACGGCGGATGCGGTTGTCACTAAACCAATCTACTTATAGACCTGAACTGTCTACACAGTTTGGGTCTTTTTATTCTGTGTATTTTTTTCTCTAATCTGAAGATAGCCGCTCCTTTCCGCGGATGGAAGGTTATTTTCACTGTCGTGAAAAAACCCACTCCTCGAAGTTCCGTCTGCGGGGTCTCGACCTTTCCTCAATTTCTGAGCAGGAGTCAAGTGTCTTCCGCTCCAATCCACTATTAAAAGTAGCCCACTTCAGTGACATTCAATAGTTTGTCCTACATAAATTTACAAATTTCTAGGTAATTTAGGTACATATCTGGGCGTAGCCGCATACAATTAATTATACGGTTTCATTGTTTCAGTTTATTTACTTTCCATAAGAAAGAGAATGATGGCCTTACTAGGTAGTTACTGTGAAACATGAGGAAAAAGAATTCCAATGTTTTAAAAAAGAGTAGCACACTAGTCATTTGACCCGCATAGGATGAAATGAAGATTGATTGAGGAGGGTATGCTCGAATGTCTGAATACAGAGAGATTATAACGAAAGCTGTTGTTGGAAAAGGTCGTAAATTTACTCAATGCACACACACGATTTCTCCATCTCATCGCCCTACAAGTATTTTAGGTTGCTGGATTATTAACCACAAATATGAAGCGAAGAAATGTGATAACACAGTAGAAGTACACGGTCGATATGATATTAACGTTTGGTATTCTTACAACGATAATACAAAGACCGAGGTTGTCACAGATACAGTAACATACACAGATGTTGTCAAGTTAAAATATAGAGATGACAACTTCTTAGGTGATGACTGTGATGTAATCGCAAGAGTTCTTCAACAACCTAACTGCTTAGAAGCAACAATATCTCCAAATGGAAATAAAGTTGTGGTTCAAGTGGAAAGAGAATTCCTTGTAGAAGTGATCGGTGAAACGAAAGTGTGTGTTGCGGTTAATCCTGAAGGTTGTTACGACGACGACAAGGACTTTGACTGTGACGTAGATGACGAAGAATTTGAGGATCTAAATCCTGACTTTTTAGTTGGAGATTTCGAGGAATAAGAGTAAGCTAGGAGGGTTATCTTCCTAGTTTTTCTTTTTGTCTTCTAGGTGCTTTTTCGTCAATTCTTTATGTTATAATAATTGCATGTAAAAAAAGAAATGGATGAGTTTTGGGGGATAATTATGGCAGAGTATACGCCTATGATACAGCAATATTTAAAGATAAAGGCAGAGTACCAGGATGCCTTTTTATTTTTTAGACTTGGTGATTTTTATGAGATGTTTTTTGATGATGCGATTAAAGCATCGCAAGAGTTAGAGATTACTCTAACTAGTAGAGAGGGAGGATCTGAGGATCGAATACCAATGTGTGGTGTACCTCATCACGCAGCTCCTGGATATATTGAGCAGCTTGTGGAGAAAGGCTTTAAAGTTGCTATTTGTGAGCAAACGGAAGACCCGAAACAAGCAAAGGGAGTTGTTAGACGAGAAGTTGTTCAACTTATTACTCCAGGGACGATGATGGAGGGAAAGGGATTAGTTGATAAAGAAAATAACTTTTTAGCTTCGATTAGTGAGTACTCTGACTCATATGGTATTGCGTTTAGCGATTTAACGACAGGTGAAAGTAAAGTTACGAAACTATCACTACAAATAGATGAACTCATTAATGAAATCTATCTGAATGGTGTAAAAGAGGTTGTTGTTGACCAATCATTAGCTGAAGAAGTTAAGAAAAAGCTTATTGAACGTTGTCAGGTCACGCTATCTACTGAAACGGATAGTTCTATTCCAATTGGTTTTGAAAGAAGTGTGGAATTAGTAGAAAGTGATCAACAACTGCTGTCGACTTTTGGTCGTCTGTTAAATTACTTGCAAAAAACCCAGAAAAGAAGCTTAGAGCATCTTCAGCCAGTTCAAGTCTATCATGTTCATCAATTTATGAAGATTGATTTTTATTCAAAGAGAAATCTAGAATTAACAGAAACCATTCGATCTAAAGGTAAGAAAGGTTCTCTACTATGGTTACTTGATTCGACCATGACAGCAATGGGGGGGCGAAGGCTAAAACAATGGATAGACAGGCCTCTTATTAATCCAAGTGATATTACTAATCGCTTAAATATGGTTGAAACACTACTAAATCAATTCTTTGAACGTCAGGAGTTACGAGAACTTTTAAAGGAAGTCTATGATTTAGAAAGATTGGCTGGTAGAGTTGCCTTTGGGAATGTAAATGCAAGAGACTTAGTTCAATTAAAAAAGTCACTACAGCAAGTACCTCATATCCAAGAGGTAGTTCAAAGACTTCAAAACGAAAATGCAAGTTCTATTGCGAAAAGGATTGATCCTTGTGATGATTTAACCGAGCTGTTAGAACGGTCTATTGAAGATAACCCACCTCTCTCGGTTAAGGATGGTGACATAATTAAGGATGGTTATAATATTACGTTAGACCAGTATCGTGATGCTAGTAGGAATGGAAAGTCTTGGATTGCTGCATTAGAAAAACAAGAAAGAGAACGAACTGGGATAAAGACGCTTAAAATAGGCTATAACCGGGTATTTGGTTATTATATCGAAGTAACAAAAGCCAATATTCATCTCCTTCCTGAAGGACTATATGAGAGAAAACAGACTTTATCTAATGCTGAAAGATATATCACACCTGAGTTAAAAGAGAAGGAAGTGTTAATTCTAGAGGCTCAAGAGAAAATCATTGAACTAGAGTACAATATCTTCACAGATATAAGAGAGACAGTTAAGCACTATATTACAAGAGTTCAAGAATTAGCTAAGATGATTAGTGAATTAGATGTCTTACAGTGTTTTGCTACGGTTAGTGAAGAAAGGCATTATTCTAGACCAATATTTACAAATGGAGATCTTCAACTCGTGGATGGGCGTCACCCTGTTGTTGAAAAAGTGATGAACGCACAAGAGTATGTTCCGAATAATTGTCAGATGGATGATAATCGTTCAATTCTACTAATTACAGGTCCAAACATGTCAGGTAAAAGTACGTATATGAGGCAGGTGGCGTTAACCTCAATTCTTGCTCAAATAGGCTGCTTTGTACCTGCATCAGAAGCGAGATTACCAATCTTTGACCAAGTATTTACTAGAATTGGAGCAGCTGATGATTTAATATCAGGTCAAAGTACGTTTATGGTCGAAATGCTTGAAGCGAGAAATGCCATTGTTAACGCAACAAGCAATAGCCTAATTTTATTTGATGAGATTGGTCGAGGCACTTCAACGTATGACGGAATGGCCTTAGCTCAAGCGATTATTGAGTATATTCATAATAATATTGGCGCTAAGACATTGTTCTCAACACACTATCATGAACTAACATCATTAGAAAAACAGCTAGATCAATTGAAAAATGTGCATGTGAGTGCGATTGAACATCAAGGGAAAGTAGTCTTCCTTCATAAAATTAAAGAAGGTCCTGCTGATAAAAGTTATGGAATACATGTAGCAGAACTGTCGGATTTACCTAAGCCATTGATTGCTCGAGCTCAAGAAATACTAAGTCAGTTAGAGGCTGGGAACAAGCCGGAGATTGCCCCTGAGTCTACAAAACATGTCCAGGTGGGACAAGCTGATGGGCAACTTTCGTTCTTTCAGGATAGCAAGCCAGTTGTTGTGAAAGAAAATAATGAACTAACTAAAAAAGATAAACATTTACTTGATTCAATTAAGACTTTAGATTTATTAGATATGACACCATTAGATGCAATGAATAAACTTTATGAAATCCAGAAAAGACTAAAAGCTTAAATCACGCTTTGGAAAGGGAGGTTGGTCAAATGGGGAAAATTATAAAACTTGATGATCAGCTTTCTAATAAAATTGCAGCAGGTGAAGTCGTTGAACGACCTGCATCTGTTGTCAAGGAATTAGTCGAAAATGCAATTGACGCTAAAAGTACAATCATTGAAATTGAGGTTGAAGAAGCAGGACTTACTAAAATTAGAATCATAGATAACGGCGAAGGTATTGAGGAGGATGACTGCTTGAATGCCTTTCACCGTCATGCAACTAGTAAAATTAAAGATGAGAATGATCTTTTTCGTATACGCACCTTAGGATTTAGAGGAGAGGCTCTGCCAAGTATTGCTTCAGTATCGGAATTAGAAATGAAAACGAGTACTGGGGATAGTTTCGGGACTCATTTAATTCTAAAAGGTGGCGAAATGATTAAACAAGAACGGACAAATAGCAGAAAAGGGACAGACATTACTGTATCAAACCTTTTCTATAACACTCCTGCCCGTTTAAAGTATATGAAAACCGTCCACACAGAGCTTGGAAATATTACGGATATAATCAACCGAATTGCAATGGCTCACCCAGGAATTTCCTTTCGATTATCTCATAATGGTAAACGAATGCTTTATACATCCGGAAATGGAGATGTATTGCAGGTAATTGCTGCAATTTATGGTATGTCTATTGCCAAAAAAATGATTCCAATTGACTTACAATCACTAGACTTCCAAGTTAAGGGGTATGTATCTCTCCCAGAAATCACGAGAGCATCAAGAAACTATATGTCTCTCATTATTAATGGTAGGTTTGTTAAGAACTATTCGGTTGCTAAAGCAATTCAACAAGGCTATCATACACTTTTACCTATTGGAAGGTACCCTATTGTCTTCTTAGAAGTTAAGATGGATCCTTTAATCGTGGATGTAAATGTTCATCCTGCGAAACTGGAAGTTCGTCTAAGTAAGGAAGCTGAATTAAATGAGCTAATTGAAACTGGGATAAAGGCCTCTTTTAAACAAAAAAGCTTGTATCCTGATATCACACCCACTCAACCTAAGAAAAAACAAGTTAATACCCTTGAGCAGCAACAGTTTAACTTTGAACATAAAGAAACAAAAAAGAATAGTAATGAGTTATATTTTACCTTGGATGATGTATCAGAAGATTCACTAGATGAAGATGTGGGTAGCGTAGATACTTTTAGCTTTTCGCAAGAGGAAACATTACAATACCCAGTTAAAACAACTCCATTGCCACATAACTCTACCGTTAAAAATCAGGAAATGGACCTTAAGAAGCCTGATGGAAATATACAAAAAACGGAAAATAAGCAACTTTTAGAGTCGGTAGAGGAGAAGGAGAATAGAATTCCTCCACTCTATCCTATTGGACAAATGCATGGAACCTATATTTTAGCTCAAAATGAAAATGGCTTATTTATAGTGGACCAACATGCTGCTCAAGAGAGAATTAAGTACGAATATTATAAAAATAAGGTCGGAGAGGAAATTTCAGAGGTGCAGGAGATGCTCGTTCCAATTACATTGGAATATTCTACTGATGAATCCATTTTGATTTCAGCTCATGTTGAAGATCTCGCAAAGGTTGGAGTATTTTTAGAGCCTTTTGGTCATAATTGTTTTATTGTAAGATCTCATCCTCGGTGGTTCCCTCGAGGACAAGAGGTTTTTGTAATTGAAGAGATGATTGAACAAGTACTAAACTATAAAAAAATAGATATTAAAAAATTAAGAGAAGAAGCAGCGATTATGATGAGTTGCAAAGCCTCTATAAAGGCTAATCACCATCTAAGAAATGAGGATATGTTTACACTACTTGAAACCCTGAGAGGTACTACGGATCCATTTACTTGCCCTCATGGTAGACCAATTATCATTCATTTTACGACTTATGAGATGGAGAAATTGTTTAAACGTGTTATGTAAAAGTGAAAAACATTATCGTTTTTCACTTTTTTATTAAAAATCTGAAATTTTTTGAAAGAAATTGGATATACTAGTTTGGTGTTCGCCGTTTTAGAACGGTTACTATCGCTAGACTACCTTTTTATTGAAAGTAGTGATGGTTAATTGGGAGAGAAAAAAAGAGAAAAGCTTGTGGTGCTGATTGGACCAACAGCTGTTGGTAAAACAAAGCTAAGCATAGAAATAGCAAAAAAACTAAATGCTGAAATCATTAGCGGAGATTCGATGCAGATATATAAAGAGATGGATATAGGAACAGCTAAAATTTCAAATGATGAAATGGAAGGAGTTCCGCACCATCTGATAGATATAAAAGAACCGGATGAAGACTTTTCTGTTGCAGAATTTCAACAGTTGGTTAGAAACCTAATTTCGGAGATAACCTCTCGTGGAAAACTTCCTATGATCGTGGGGGGAACAGGTCTATACATTCAATCCGTTATTTATGATTATCAGTTTTCAGAATCACCCTCAGATGAGAACTATCGAAAAAGTTTAGAACAAATGGCTTATACAAAAGGTAATGAAGTTGTACATAATCTTTTGAAGCAGGTTGATCCACAAAGTGCTGATAAGATTCACCATAACAATGTCCGTAGAGTAATTAGAGCATTGGAAGTGTATCATAGTTCTGGAAAGACTGCTACTGAAACTCAAGAAAAGCAAGAAGGGGAGTTGATTTACGATACAGCCCTCATAGGATTAACTATGGACAGAGACATCCTTTATGAACGAATAAATTTTCGAGTAGATGAAATGATGAATATGGGATTATTGCAAGAAGTAACGTCTCTTTATGAGAGAGGGTTTAAAGATTGCCAATCAATCCAAGCCATTGGATATAAGGAAATTTATCAATATCTTGATGGGAAAAGTAGCTTGGAGGAATCTATTGCGCAACTGAAGCAGAATTCTAGACGGTATGCCAAAAGGCAATTAACATGGTTTAGAAATAAGATGGATGTTCAGTGGTTCGATATGACAGGTGCCCAAAGTTCAATGCTTGATGATAAGATAAATGAAATTTTAAAATATATAGCAGGAAAGCTAAGAATTTAATCGAATACTAATCATTATAGAGAATAGAGGAGGACGAATTTATGAAACAAGCAATTAATATTCAAGACCAATTTTTAAATCAGTTACGAAAAGATAATACATTTGTAACAGTATTTCTTTTAAACGGGTTCCAACTGCGAGGTTTGATTAAAGGATTTGACAATTTTACTGTATTGCTCGAAACTGAGGGGAAACAGCAATTAATATATAAGCATGCTATTTCCACATTTTCACCACAAAAGAATATTCAATTAGAACTTGAATAAATATTTCACTAATAAGTAGCCTTTCTCCTTAAAGGCTACTTTTTTTATTTATTTTTTAGTAAGAACCTCTCATAAATCTTATCAAAACTCTATATGTTGTAAGAGGAAAATATTTCTTGGGAAAGCGCAAAATTAGACAAGGGATCAAATTTCGATAGGGTAAAAGAAAAGATTTTGTTGAATTATGATAGAAAAAGAAGGACTGTGTACGTAGTTTTCTTACCTAACCTACAATCTATTGAATCTACATCACTTTACTAAAATGGTGACAAGCCTTTATATAGGCATTTGTCACAATTTTATAACCAATACGTATAATGGTAAAGAATGAGAGGTGAGAGCTTTTGGATCAACCAATTACAATGAAAAATAATGGACAAATAAACGTAATTTTAAATGGCCAAAAGAAAAAATTAAAAGTTGTAAATCCCTCTACACCGGAGCCGGTGCCTAAGAAATCTCATGCTAAACATGCAGCTCTTAAAGAAATTGAAGATGAAATGAATGCACTTGTTGGAATGGATGAAATTAAACGTGTTGTCAAGGAAGTCTATGCATGGATTTATATTAATAAAAAACGTGAAGAACAGGGGTTAAAACCTGGGAAACAAGCACTTCATATGATGTTTAAAGGTAATCCTGGTACTGGTAAGACAACTGTAGCTAGGCTCCTAGGAAAGCTCTTTTTTCAAATGAATGTTTTATCGAAAGGTCATTTGATTGAGGCTGAGCGTGCAGACTTAGTTGGTGAATATATTGGCCATACAGCTCAGAAGACCCGTGACTTAATTAAGAAGGCATTAGGTGGTATCTTATTCATAGACGAAGCCTATTCCTTAGCTAGAGGCGGAGAGAAGGATTTCGGAAAGGAAGCGATTGATACATTAGTAAAGCATATGGAGGATAAACAGCATGATTTTGTGCTAATCCTTGCAGGTTATTCTAAAGAGATGAATCACTTCTTATCCTTAAACCCGGGTTTATACTCAAGATTTCCTCTTGTAGTAGATTTTCCTGACTATTCGGTTGACCAGTTAATGGACATTGCGTCTAGGATGCTAGTTGAGCGAGAGTATATGTTTAGTAAAGAGGCGGAATGGAAGTTTAGAGATCATTTATATTCAATTAAACAAGATAGTCCTGGGACCTCATCCTTTAGTAACGGTAGATATGTACGTAACATCATAGAAAAGTCAATTCGTGCCCAAGCAATGAGACTTCTACTCAGCGAAACGGAAGAACGCGAAGAATTAATGACAATTAAAAATCAGGACCTAATTCTTAAAGACTAAAAAACTACTTAAAAAAGAGGCTGTTGATCAGCCTCTTTAAATGTGTAAAAATGATTTTGAAGATTTCATTGGTTTGTGTGGCAGTCTCCATTTATAAACGAAAGACAATACTCTAAGAACAACAATGATAATAAATAATGAGTAAAGTTCCAATGGTGAACTTGTTATACCTATTCCAACTGCTAAACCAGCCAGAATAGCCCAAACCCCATATATTTCAGAACGTAATACAAGTGGTTTTCTCCCGGCTAGAAGGTCACGAATGATGCCTCCACCGCTGCCGGTTAAGACGGCTGCTACAATTGTGGCACTTAATGGGTGCTCCATATTAGTTGCAAATAGTGCTCCTTGTATGGCAAAAGCAGCAAGACCAATCGCATCAAAGAAATTCCCCCATTTTCTCCATTGCTTAAGTAATCCTGTAGGAAATAAAAAAACGATTGTAATTGCAAATAATGCAATTTGAAATAATAAACCTTGTTCCCAGAGTGCCGATACAGGAACCCCTATTAATAAATTTCGAATTGCTCCACCACCAAAGGCGGTAACGATGCCTAGAATATAAATACCTAGAATGTCATACTCTTCCTCTAACGCAACGATTGCTCCACTTACAGCGAATGCAATTGTTCCAATAATACTTAATACATCCCAAGTCATTACAATTTTCCTTTCCGATCTACTCATAGATGTCAATTCCATATAAGATAATATCTACTAAGGAATCATTTTGCAACAGTTAAATATTAATTATTTAAAATTAGTTTATTTTGGATGGTTTTGTTAAGATGTTTATATGAATTTTAAAGGAAAGAGGGAAAATGTGTGAATCAAGTACAAAACAATGAGCAAGAGAAGGTAATCTTAGTTGGATGTCAATTAGCAGATATAGATGAGACTCGTTTTGAATACTCTCTTGAGGAACTCCAATCATTAACTAAGACCGCAAAAGGGCGGGTGGTTGCTGTACTCACTCAAAAGAGAGATAGAAGGCATTCGGCTACATATATAGGGAAAGGAAAGGTTGAAGAATTAGTCAATTTAGAAAGTGAACTACAACCAGACATCATCATTTTCAATGATGAGCTTTCACCGAGTCAGGTGAGAAATCTATCGGAAAAATTGCAAGCTCGTGTTATTGATCGGACACAGTTAATATTAGATATTTTTGCTTCAAGAGCGAATTCGAAGGAAGGTAAACTGCAGGTAGAGCTTGCTCAACTCCAGTATTTACTTCCTCGTCTTATAGGTAAGGGACTTCAATTGTCTCGTTTAGGAGGAGGTATTGGTACAAGAGGTCCAGGTGAAACCAAGCTCGAATCAGACAGAAGACATATTCGTCGACGACTTGATGATATTAAACAACAGTTATCTGTTATAGTTGAGCATCGTGAACGTTACCGTGAGCGTAGGAAGAAAAATAACGCCTATCAAATTGCTTTAGTTGGGTATACAAATGCAGGGAAATCAACAGTGTTTAATCGGATAACCGAAGCGGGAACATTTGAAGAAAACCTTTTGTTCGCAACCCTTGACCCGATGACAAGAAAAATGATCCTACCCTGTGGATTAACGACCTTATTGACAGATACGGTAGGATTTATTCAAGACTTACCAACGGCTTTAGTCGCAGCCTTTAGATCAACCCTAGAAGAGGTTAAAGAGGCTGACTTGATCCTTCACGTGGTTGATTCATCCAATCCAGATTCATTTAACCATGAAAAAACGGTATATGAAATTTTAGATGACCTTAAGGTTGAGGGAATACCCATTTTGACGGTCTATAATAAAGCAGATAAGAAACACCCTGATTTTGTTCCGAGCTCAACTAGTGATTCGATTATTATAAGTGCGTTTGATCAAAATGATCTCCTTGACCTTAAGCTAAAGGTAGAGGATGAAATGATTGATATGATGAACGAATACCGAGTTTCTTTACCTAGTACAGAAGGAAAATTACTAGCAAGTTTAAAAAGTGATACGATCCTGAAGGATTTACATTATAATGATAGTACGGAAAGGTATGAGTGTAATGGGTTTATTTTGCCTAGTCACACACTAACCGGTCAACTAAAGAATTTTCAGGCATAAAAAGGAGTAAAAGATGTTTGCACAATTAAATAATGGGGATTTTTTAAAACATTTAGTATCTAAAGTAGAAGAAAAAATTGTCGAGAAACACAAACAGGTAGATCAAAGAATAGAGCTAAATCAATATCGAGTGATTAAAAGTTTACAGAAATTTAAGGTGAGTGATTCACACTTCATTCCGTCTACAGGCTATGGGTATGATGATATTGGGAGAGATACACTTGAACAAGTGTATGCAGATGTCCTAGGAGGGGAAAGTGCTCTTGTTAGACCTCAAATCATCTCAGGGACTCACGCTATCTCAATCTCTTTATTCGGAATTTTACGCCCTAATGATGAATTGCTCTATATAACAGGCAAGCCTTATGATACACTCGAGGAAATTGTGGGGTTACGTGGTTCTGGCGTAGGTTCGTTGAAGGAATTTAATATTAGCTACAATACAGTATGTTTGACAGATGAAGGCTCTGTAGATTTTGAAGCTGTTCGAAAAGCAATGAAGAGTAATACAAAAATGATAGGAATTCAACGTTCAAAAGGATATGCGACAAGACCATCCTTTACAATAGAGCAAATAAAAGAAATGATATCTTTCGTTAAAGAAATTAATCCGGATGTTGTTGTTTTTGTTGATAACTGCTATGGAGAATTTGTGGAAGAACTTGAACCTTGTCATGTTGGGGCTGATTTGATGGCGGGCTCCCTAATTAAAAATCCAGGCGGGGGTCTTGCTAAAACAGGTGGGTATATTGTAGGTAAGAAGAAATTTGTGGAAGCGTGTTCCTACCGAATGACATCACCGGGAATTGGTGCAGAAGCGGGGGCGTCTTTGTATAGCTTACAGGAAATGTATCAAGGATTTTTTCTTGCACCACATGTTGTTGGCCAAGCATTAAAAGGTGCAATCTTTACCTCGGCAATTTTAGAGGAAATTGGACTAAATACCCATCCGAAATGGGACAGTGAGAGAACAGATTTGATACAATCTGTACAGTTTAATGACAGAGACATGATGGTTGCCTTTTGTCAGTCAATTCAATATACATCGCCTATCAATTCTCATGTAACACCTTACCCTGCATATATGCCAGGTTATGAAGATGACGTTATTATGGCTGCTGGTACCTTCATTCAAGGTGCGAGTATCGAGCTAACTGCGGACGGACCACTTCGACCGCCATACGTAGCTTATGTCCAAGGGGGACTAACGTATTCCCATGTGAAGATTGCGATTTGTACGGCAATAGATCAATTAGTATCTAAAAAGTTGATAAAAATTTAGGGAAAAGGATAACATATGTTGTCCTTTTTTTACTTTTAAAATTTCATGTTAGATTTCCTCACATGGTGTTGACACTTTTTCTGACATGACATATAATGTGGTTATATAAGGAAAAGGAGGAACTGCTGTGAGTGACGACATAAGACGATCCATGCCATTGTTTCCGATCGGAATAGTGATGCAATTGACTGAGTTGTCAGCTCGGCAAATCCGCTATTATGAAGAAAATGACTTAATCTTTCCAGCAAGAACAGAAGGTAATAGAAGGATGTTTTCTTTTAATGATGTTGACCGTCTCCTTGAAATTAAGAAATTAATTGAGCAAGGGGTAAACTTAGCTGGAATCAAAAAACTCTTTGAAGTGAAGAAGCAAGTAGAACAACAACAAATGATCGAAGATAAGCCAGCTAAAAAAGACTTATCTGATATCGAATTGAGGAAACTATTAAAAGCAGAATTAATTGATGCAGGAAGGTTTAACAGATCAACCTTGCGACAAGGTGATATGTCTAGATTTTTTCATTAATTGATTAAGCGATACATTCAAATTTTTTAAGGGGGAAGTACTAAAATGGCAAAGTTTTCAAAAGAAGATATTTTTCGTATTGTAAAGGAAGAAAATGTTAAGTATATCCGTCTACAATTTACTGATATCCTAGGAACAATTAAAAATGTTGAGATTCCAGTTAGTCAGCTTGAAAAAGCACTTGATAACAAAATGATGTTTGACGGTTCATCAATCGAAGGATTTGTTCGTATAGAAGAGTCTGATATGTATCTATTCCCAGATTTAGATACTTGGGTAATTTTCCCTTGGACAGCCGAAAAAGGAAAAGTAGCAAGATTAATTTGTGACATCTATAATGCAGATGGAACACCATTTGCTGGTGACCCACGTACGAACTTAAAACGTATGTTAAGAGAAATGGAAGAATTAGGATTCACAGATTTTAACTTAGGGCCAGAGCCAGAATTCTTCTTATTCAAATTAGATGCAAAAGGTGAACCTACTCTAGAACTGAATGATAACGGTGGTTATTTCGACTTAGCTCCAACTGACTTAGGGGAAAACTGCCGTCGTGATATCGTATTAGAACTAGAAGAAATGGGCTTTGAAGTTGAAGCATCTCACCACGAAGTAGCACCTGGTCAACACGAAATTGACTTCAAATATGCAAATGCGTTAAAAGCATGTGATGATATTCAAACATTTAAATTAGTAGTAAAAACAATTGCACGTAAACATGGTCTACATGCTACGTTCATGCCAAAACCATTATTCGGAGTGAATGGATCAGGAATGCACTGTAACGTTTCATTATTCAGTAACGGAAAAAATGCGTTTTATGATACTTCAGGTAATTTAGAACTTAGTGATACTGCTCGTCAATTCATTGCTGGTGTCCTTAAGCATGCACCTGGATTTACAGCTGTAACAAACCCTACTGTAAACTCATATAAGCGTTTAGTTCCTGGTTATGAAGCACCTTGTTATGTAGCGTGGTCTGCTCGTAACAGAAGTCCACTTATTCGTATTCCTGCATCACGTGGAGTAAGTACTCGTGTTGAGGTTAGAAGTGTAGACCCTGCAGCAAACCCATATTTAGCTATGGCAGTACTTTTAGCAGCTGGACTTGACGGAATTAAGAATAAATTAACTCCACCTGCACCTGTTGATCGCAATATCTATGTAATGAACAAAGCAGAGCGTTTAGAAGCAGGGATAGAAGACCTTCCAGCAACTTTAGCTCAAGCTCTTGAGCAGCTTAAAAAAGACGAAGTTATCGTTAACGCACTTGGCGAACACTTATTCGAACACTTTGTAGAAGCAAAAGAAATTGAATGGGATATGTTCCGTACACAAGTTCACCCTTGGGAAAGAGAACAATATATGTCAATGTACTAAAAATACTTGCCTCCTAGCCTATGCTAGGAGGCTTTTATCATTTATAGATCATAAAAAAGGAAGACTGCATGATTATAGCAGTCTTCCTTTTTGTTTAGTGAACTGTACGATATACACCTATAACTTTTCCTAAGATTGAGACATTTCGTAGAATAATAGGTTCTAAGCTCGAATTCTCAGGTTGCAAACGAATATAATCCTTTTCTTTAAAGAAACGCTTAACCGTTGCTTCGTCATCCTCGGTCATTGCTACAACAATATCTCCATTATTAGCTGTTTGTTGCTGGCGAACGATAACCAAATCTCCATCAAGAATTCCCGCTTCAATCATACTTTCTCCCATAATTTCTAACATGAATACATTGTCGTCGGGTGATACAAACCGATCTGGTAGTGGGAAAAATTCTTCAATATTTTCAACTGCTGTAATAGGGAGGCCAGCAGTAACCTTACCGATAATTGGAACGTTAATTACGTTGCTTTTAGGAATATGGCTAGAAGAGTCAAGTTCTAGTATTTCAATTGCTCTTGGTTTGGTAGGATCTCTGCGTATCAATCCCTTACTCTCTAACCTAGATAAGTGACCATGAACAGTTGAACTAGACGCAAGACCAACTGCTTCTCCTATTTCTCGAACGGAAGGCGGATACCCTTTTGCTTTAACTTCTTTTTTAATAAAGTTTAAGATATCCTGTTGCCTCTTTGATATTTTTGTCATCCGACTTGCACCTCGTATCTTCGATTAATTAACTAGATTATAGCATGATTTTCCTATTAGTACAAACATAAGTTCGAAAAAAGGAGTTGACATGAAACGTTTGTTCGTATTATACTACGATTATAAACGTGCGAACAAATATTCGCAATGGGGGAAATTAACATGCAAGAAAGAAGAATATCAGCAATCTATTATGTTTTATTTACATTCTTATTAATCGCTATGACTTTTGCAATGAGTGATTCTACTATACAAACACATAACCAAGAGAGTTATCTAGAAATTACTATAAGTCCTGGTGATACTTTATGGGAGATAAATAACGCATATAAGGAACAGCACAACCTTAGTTTCTCAGACTTTGTTACCTGGGTAGAAACAAATAATGGGGTAAATTCTAATCAATTAAAACCAGGCGATACACTTTTCATCCCTATAAAATTCATCGAAGATCTTGATATACTCCATACATATGCTAGTGAATAAGCACTTTTTCAAAGAATAAGAAAATCTAGAAGCGAAAAATTCAATAAGTCTGATAGCTTGTAAACCTCACTTTACTTTAGTAAGATGGGAACTATCCATAAATGTTCTAAGAGGTGTTTGAAAAATGCTATCAAAAGAAAAAATCACTCGAATTAATGAGCTTTCAAGAAAATCAAAAGCTGAAGGCCTAACAGCTGAAGAAGTGGTAGAGCAGCAAGGATTACGTAAAGAATATATACAGACCTTTAGAAATTCAATGACAGATACTCTTCATACCGTTAAAATTGTTGATTCAACTGGTACAGACGTTACTCCTGAAAAATTAAAAAAGAGTAAAAATCAACGATTAAATTAAATCATTCATCGGAAGAATACATAGGTAGGCTATGTATTCTTATTTATTGTGCATACTATTCATATTGACGGTGAAATTAAATCTTGACAATTCGGTGAAGAAGAGTTGTACATTTTTCTTCGTCAATATATGATAATAGAGTATACATAGAGGTTTTATAGAAAGGATGAACGTTACAAATGACACATACTATTGAAGATTTGGCAATTGGTTCGATTCGTACACTATCAATTGATGCGATTGAAAAGGCAAATTCAGGCCATCCGGGAATGCCGATGGGGGCTGCACCTATGGCATATTCACTATGGACAAAACACATGAACATTAGTCCTAGCAACCCTGAGTGGTTCAATCGTGACAGATTTGTATTATCTGCTGGCCATGGTTCAATGTTACTTTATAGTCTATTACACTTAAGTGGTTATGATCTTTCCATTGATGATTTGAAAGGGTTCAGACAATGGGGTAGTAAAACACCTGGACATCCTGAATTTGGTCATACACCTGGAGTAGATGCAACAACTGGTCCGCTAGGACAAGGTATTGCGATGGCAGTTGGGATGGCTATGGCAGAACGTCACTTAGCTAAAACGTATAACAAAGAATGTTTTGAAGTAGTCGATCATTATACATATAGTATTTGCGGTGATGGTGATCTAATGGAAGGTGTGTCTGCTGAAGCTGCTTCATTAGCTGGCCACCTGAAATTAGGAAGATTAGTTGTGTTATATGATTCAAATGACATCTCTTTAGATGGGGATTTAGATCGCTCATTCTCGGAGAGTGTTCAGAAGCGTTTTGATTCATATGGCTGGCAATATATCCGTGTTGAAGATGGGAATAGTATTAAAGAAATCTCAAAGGCAATTGAAGAAGCAAAAGGGGATCAGTCCCGACCTGCATTAATTGAGGTTAAGACTACAATTGGATATGGATCACCGAACAGAGCTGGAACATCAGGAGTTCATGGTGCACCTCTAGGAGTTGATGAGACAAAACTTACAAAAGAAGCCTACAATTGGACTTTTGAAAGTGATTTTCATGTTCCTGAAGAGGTCTACTCACATTTCCAATCAACAATTTTTGAGCCGGGTAAAAAGAAAGAACAAGAGTGGAACCAATTGTTCTCTCAATATAAAGAAAAATATCCTGAATTAGGTAATCAATTAGATGCAGCCATTTCTGGAAAACTACCAGAAGGCTGGGAGACTAAATTACCTACTTATGAGGTAGGGAAGAGCCTTGCTTCGCGTGCATCTTCTGGTGAAGCATTAAATGCAATCGCAACGCATGTTCCACAATTCTTTGGTGGTTCAGCAGATCTTGCTGGCTCTAACAACACAATGATTAAAGGTGCAAACGACTTCACTCCTGAAGATTATAGTGGCCGCAACATTTGGTTTGGTGTTCGTGAGTTTGCGATGGGTGCTGCTCTTAACGGAATGGCACTACATGGTGGAGTGAAAGTTTATGGAGGTACATTCTTTGTCTTCTCTGATTACTTACGACCTGCAATCCGATTAGCAGCTTTAATGAAACTTCCTGTTACTTATGTATTTACACATGACAGTATAGCAGTTGGGGAAGATGGACCTACTCATGAACCTATTGAGCAGCTTCCTTCATTACGTGCAATGCCACACCTAGGAGTTATTCGTCCAGCTGATGGAAATGAAACAGTTGCTGCATGGAGAGTAGCTTTGGAGTCAACGGATAAGCCAACGGTATTAGTACTAACACGTCAAAATCTGCCGACGCTTCCTGGTACAAGTGAAAAGGCTTATGAAGGTGTTAAAAAAGGTGCTTATGTGATCTCAGAGTCACAAAATAATAACCCTGAAGGGATGTTACTCGCTTCTGGTTCTGAGGTAAATCTTGCTGTCCAAGCACAACAAGAACTAGCAAGTCAAGGTATCCACGTATCAGTTGTAAGTATGCCTTCATGGGATCGTTTTGAACAACAGACTCAAGAATATAAAGATTCGGTGATTCCTAAGTCAGTAAAAAAACGTCTTGGAATTGAAATGGCATCATCGCTTGGTTGGGAAAAGTATACTGGTGATGAAGGTGAAGTACTAGCAATTAATGACTTTGGTGCTTCCGCTCCTGGTCCGAAAATTATGGAAGAGTATGGATTCTCAGTGCAGAATGTTGTAGCAAGAATGAGAAAAATTTTAAATAAATAGGTTTTACCTTTAAAGGGTGCCAAGTATTACTTACATTAAGCATGTTTAAACTAAACGGACCTTGATGATAGAGTAAATAGTTGGCACTTCTTTACGCTTTCGGGTGTTTTCGACAAAAGTAGTGCTATATTTTCTCCATTTTCAGACAATATCAATTTTGCTTGTCCTGTATAATTGAGGTACTATACATTACCGGGGAGCGATGGGAATGAGACGATATCATATTTATCTGATTGAAGAGGAAATTGCTAGTCATTATTTCGGTCGTGAAGCGAAAATCTATGAGCTTTTCCGTGAATACGAAAATGCTGAAAGTAAACATAAGTCCCAATTGCAAAAGCAAATCGATTATGTAACTAGACCTATTCCAACATTACATATCCACCAATGTATTGATAGTCTTTTAAGAAAACGAACAGATTATCTGAATGAGCGAAATATACATAAGCTGATGATAAATAGTAACAAAAGTGAGGCTAAGCTGGAAGTACATGACCGGAATCTTTTACTAGAGTCTTCAGGCAGTTATGAAGCTGAAACCATTTTCTTTGAGGTTTTAAGAAAGTATGACTCCTGTTTTTTGGCGATGGATTTCACATTACAACGCCATGGTTGGTTAAACCCTATTAAAGAAAGAAAATTTGTGTAAAAAACATCGTTAAAAGGTTATAAATATAGAGAAATTAGAAAACAAATATTGTATAATTACATTTGGTCTAGTACACTGTAATGTAGACAACATGAAGGAGGAAGAAATATGGGTATTTGGGTACCGATTCTAGTAGGTATTCTAGCACTTCTTGCTGGGGTAGCCCTAGGATTTTTCATTGCACGTAAATACATGATGAACTACTTAAAGAAAAATCCACCGATCAATGAGCAAATGCTTAAGGTAATGATGATGCAAATGGGAATGAAACCATCTCAAAAGAAGATTAATCAAATGCTAAAAGCAATGAACGGTCAAATGGATAAGTAAGATGGACAGGCACTCACATATGAGTGTCTTTATTTTTTCCTTTCTTGTTTTCTAAATATTTGATAAACTATTTAAGCGTTTAAAAGATGTAGTGGGGGATAGGTTATGCGAGTTTTCAAAGATTTAATGTGGTTTTTTAAGCAAGAGAAGAAATCGTACTTGATAGGAATTTCTTTATTGTGTGTGGTAGCTTTATTAGAGCTAGTACCTCCATTTGTCATAGGAAAGGTTGTAGATTTAATTGTTGAAGGTCAGTTAACTTCGAAAGTTCTTACTAACTGGCTTGGATTGTTGTTGGTTGTAGCAACTATCGTTTATATCGTTCGATTTTTTTGGAGAATTATGCTATTTGGAGCTTCAGTAAGGTTAGCTAGATTACTCAGAGAGAAGTTGTATAGCCACTTCACTAAGATGTCTCAATCTTTCTACCAAAGGCGAAGAATTGGTGATCTAATGGCTCATTCGACCAATGATATTCAAGCAATTCAACAAACTGCTGGAGCAGGTGTATTGACCTTGGTCGACTCGTTAGTTACAGGTGGATTTGTATTGATTATGATGGCTGCAACGATTAGTTGGAAACTTACACTCATTAGTCTAATACCAATGCCGTTTATGGCATTATCTACAAGTTGGTATGGTACCTTATTACATAAGCGTTTTCATAAGGCTCAGGAGGCTTTTTCATCCTTAAATGATAAAGTACAGGAAAGTATTAGTGGTATCAAAGTATTAAAAACTTTTGGATATGAAAAGGATGATGTGGATTCTTTTCGTAAAGAATCCGCGGATGTTGTAAAAAAGAATATGAAAGTTGCTAAAATTGATGCCTTATTCGATCCAACGATTTCGTTGATTGTAGGGTTCTCTTTTTTTCTGGCAATTTCCTTTGGTTCTTATTTTGTAGTAAAGGATGAAATGACGCTAGGTCAACTTGTTTCGTTTACTACTTATTTGGGATTATTAATTTGGCCAATGTTAGCTTTTGGTTGGTTATTTAATATTGTTGAACGAGGAAGAGCATCATATGATCGTGTTTCTAGTCTTTTAAATGAGAAGGTAGATATTATAGATAGTGAAGATGTATTGAATGAACAACCTTCTGGCAATATTTGCTATAACATTAATGAATTTGCTTTTTCGGATGATCAGATTACCTTAAAGGATATACAAATAACGTTAAATCGGGGTGATACATTAGGGATTGTAGGAAAAACAGGTTCTGGAAAAACGACACTGCTTAAATTATTAATTAGAGAGTTTGAAGGATATAAGGGAGAAATTACATTTGGTAAGCATCCAATTACGAAGTATTCCTTAGAATCATTAAGAAGTGGAATAGGGTATGTGCCACAAGATCATTTCTTATTTTCTGCAACCATTGCTGATAATATAGCTTTTGCTAAACCAGATGCTACCTACCAAGAGATAATTCAGGCAGCAGAACTTGCTTCAATCCACGAGGATATCGCTGGTTTTACAGAAGGCTACGAAACAATGGTAGGAGAAAGAGGAGTTTCTCTTTCGGGTGGACAGAAACAGCGTATATCTATTGCTAGAGCACTTATAGTAAATCCAGAGGTTTTAATACTAGATGATTCATTATCCGCTGTAGATGCAAAGACAGAAGAAAGAATATTATCTGCTTTAAAACAAACGAGAGAGGGTAAAACGACTATTATCACATCTCATCGTTTAAGTGCAATTGCACATTCGAATGTAATTGTAGTATTAGAGGAAGGCAGAATTATTCAAAAAGGCACCCATGATGAATTAATGAATGATCAAGGGTGGTATAAAGAAATGTATCACCGTCAACAATTAGAAGCACTTGTAGAACATGGAGGTATGTGACCATGAATAAAACATTAACATCAAAACAGCAACGACAAGTGCTCATTCGGCTGCTTTCCTATACAAAGAAATATAAGAAAGAATTCTTCATCGCTTTTACTCTATTATTAATAGGAACGATTGGTGAGATAATAGGTCCTATATTCGTGAAGGTTTTTATAGATGACTACTTAACTCCAAGAAATTTAGAGGCACAACCACTTATTGTATTGGGAGTTTCATATATCCTTGTTCATTTTATTAAAGTCATAGTTAACTATTTTCAGTTAGTAAAATTTCATGAAATCTCATTAAAGATTATCCAGGATTTACGGATTGATGTCTTTACGAAGGTTCATGCACTTGGCTTAAAGTTTTTTGATAAAACACCTGGAGGCAGCATTGTTTCGAGGGTAACAAATGATACAGAAGCAATAAAAGATATGTTTGTTAGTGTAATAGCAACCTTCGTCCAAAATGCTGTGTTGTTAATCGGTGTGTTTATTGCAATGTTTATCTTAAATGTTAAATTAGCATTCTTTTGTCTATTTCTGATACCAATTATCTACCTCATTATGAAAACCTATCGACATTTTAGTGCAAAATTCTACCAAGATATGCGAGAGAGGCTTAGTCAATTAAATGCAAAGATAAATGAGTCATTACAAGGGATGGCAATTATTCAAGTATTTAGGCAAGAAAGACGCCTACAAAAAGAATTTGAAGAAATTAATGAAGCCCATTATAAAGCGGGTGTAAAAAATATCAAGCTAGACGGTTTATTATTGAGACCAGCTATTGATTTTGTTTATATTCTCGCACTCATTTTAGTATTAAGCTTTTTCGGTATAACTTCAATTAATAATGTCGTCGAAATTGGTGTCCTGTACGCATTTGTAAACTATTTAGAAAGATTTTTTGAACCTATTAATCAGATGATGATGCGACTTTCTTTATTACAGCAAGCAATTGTTGCATCTGATCGAGTCTTTTCACTTATGGATGACGATGAATTAGCTCCAGTGAAAGTAGGAAAAGAAAATCCTAAGATCAATACTGGTTCAATTGAGTTTAAAAATGTAAGTTTCTCCTATGATGGCAAGAGAGACGTGTTAAAAAATATTTCTTTTAGTGCAAAACAAGGAGAAACCATTGCCTTAGTAGGTCATACAGGTAGTGGAAAAAGTTCAATTATAAATTTATTAATGCGCTTTTATGAGATTGAACGTGGAGATATTTTACTAGACGGCCAAACTATCAAGAGTTTTAAAGATGAAGAACTCAGGAAGCATATTGGTTTGGTTTTGCAGGATCCATTTTTATTTGTTGGCACAGTAAAGGAAAATATTCGTTTATTCAACATGAACATAACGGATAAAGAGATTGAAGAGGCAACGAGATTTGTTCAAGCAGATTCGTTTATTCAGAAACTCCCA
Organism: Cytobacillus suaedae; assembly: GCA_014960805.1. Taxonomy (GTDB): domain Bacteria; phylum Bacillota; class Bacilli; order Bacillales; family Bacillaceae_L; genus Bacillus_BV; species Bacillus_BV suaedae. The sequence goes on from CP063163.1 coordinate 2,151,723, forward strand.
AACCAATATGACTATCAAGTTACTGAGAGAGGATCTACTTTTTCAAGTGGGCAGAGACAGCTTATTGCTTTTGCAAGAACGATAGCTGCACATCCAAAGATTCTTGTGCTAGATGAAGCAACAGCTAGCATAGACACAGAGACAGAAGAAGCCATACAAATTGCGCTTAGGAAAATGAGAGAAGGAAGAACAACTATTGCGATTGCACACCGATTATCAACTATACAAGATGCAAATCAAATCCTAGTATTACATCAGGGAGAGATTGTTGAACGTGGTACTCATCAAGAACTGTTAGCTATAAAAGGACTCTATTATAAAATGTATCTTCTTCAAAATGGACATCCAGAAGGTTTGGAAAAGGTTGTTGGGTAATAAAGTGTAGGAAATAAAAAAAGAAAGCCTCTTATGTATTTGAGAGGCTTTTTTGTCTGAAGTTTGAGTAATTATTATACTGATTTAGTAATGCATCCAATTCTTGACTATGTTTGATAGAAATGGAAGAAGAAAGTCCATTTTTAAGGACAATATCAATAAGTTCGGCTCTTTTTCGTTCTATGGTTGCAAGCATTTCAGTTTTTGTCACAACAGCCTGTCCCTTCATCTTAAATCTATGTGATTATTATACTGTAAAATGGTAATTAATTCAAAGGAAAAAAGCTGGTAGATTTTAATAGTATTTTAGCCTACAACACTTTATACTTTAAAGCATATATCTAATATAAGGGAAGGCACAAAATTGTAACATTCTATCATGCAATGTATACAATACTTTGCTAAAATAGAAAGGAACTATAAGAGTTTTAGGAGTTGTTAAATAATGGCAGATGTGAATTTATTCTTAGCATTTGGTGCTGGCTTTCTTTCGTTCATCTCACCTTGCTGTTTACCACTGTATCCAGCATTTTTATCTTATATAACGGGAGTATCTGTTGGAGAATTAAAGTCTGATAATGCAATGTTACAGAAAAGAAGTATACTACATACAATCTTTTTTCTATTAGGTTTTTCATTAATTTTTGTCATGTTAGGTTTTGGAACGTCCTTTTTAGGACAATTCTTTAATGAATATCAAGATTTAATTAGACAGATTGGTGCAATCCTAATAATCTTCTTTGGATTTGTTATTATTGGAGTGCTATCTCCTAAGTTCTTAATGAAAGATCATAAATTTGAATTTAAAAATAAACCTACAGGGTTCCTAGGTTCTATTTTAATTGGTATGGCTTTTGCTGCAGGATGGACACCTTGTACTGGACCAATCTTAGCAGCTGTTATTGCTTTAGCCGCTTCAAATCCGGGATCAGGGATGGTATATATGATTGCTTATTCTCTAGGTTTTTCAATTCCATTTCTAATTCTTTCATTCTTCCTAGGGAAAATGCAGTGGATTCGCAGAAATAGTAGTAAAATCGTAAAAATTGGTGGATATACAATGATTTTAATGGGTATAGTATTATTCTTCGATTGGATGACAAAAATTATTGTTTACTTAACACCTATATTTGGAGGTTTCACTGGTTTTTAATAAAGGTCATAGAAAAATATATCGTTATGAGACTATTTTACTATATCTCTTCAGTGATTTTTGTTATAATCTAAACAAGCTATTCTTCTTTGTAAGTCTGAGGAGGTTTTATTTTGGCAAAAATTCTAGTAGTTGATGATGCAAAATTTATGCGATTAACGCTTTCAAGTATTTTAAGCAAAGCTAATCACGAGGTTATTGGTGAAGCAGAAAACGGCAAGGAAGCGGTTGAATTATATCGGCAACTTAACCCAGACTTAGTAACGATGGATATTACCATGCCGGAAATGAACGGATTAGATGCTGTTAAAGTAATAAAAAAAGAGAATCCAAGTGCACTAATTATTATGTGTTCTGCAATGGGACAGTCAAAAATGGTCGTTGAAGCCATTGAAGCTGGTGCCAAGGATTTTATTGTCAAACCCTTTGATGAGGGAAGGGTATTAGAGGCAATAAATAGAGTACTTACGTAAATAAACAAAACCATTTACGGGTTTCGTCGTAGATGGTTTTGTTTATTCCTGTTTTCCTTTACGATAATAGCGAATTGGAAATTGAAAGGGACTGATTCTATGGTAATTGCTTCATCAATTGTTGCAGTGTTCATGGCAACTCTTATGATGTTTGTCAGGATGCGAGCCGCAAAAAAACCTACAAATGTAAAAAAAATCATATTACCACCACTTTTTATGAGCACAGGGGCTCTTATGTTTGTCCATCCCATGTTTAGAGTTACTTCTCTTGAGCTAATTGAGGCACTGACTGTAGGGTTACTGTTTTCTATACTCTTAATAAAAACTTCCAACTTTGAGATAAAGGGAAATGATATTTATCTGAAAGCATCCAAAGCATTTATCTATATTCTAGTAGGGCTACTTGTTGTAAGGATTGTGTTGAAGTATCTATTAAGTGCAACCATTGATTTTGGTGAGTTGAGCGGAATGTTTTGGATTCTTGCATTTGGGATGATTGTTCCATGGAGATTAGCGATGCTCTATAAGTATAAAAAACTACAAACAAAAATGACGATTTTAAACCGTATTTAGTAGAAATAGAAACAGCGTCAGGGACCCATAATATGGACACCTGACGCTGTTTTAAAATAATTGCTGATAAGGACTCACATCAATCTGCATTTCACGTAATGTTTTTAATAAAAATTTATGATCACGTTTAGGAGTAGCAATAATATATCCTCTGACTACAAGATCTTGTGTTATAGCTTTTGCTTTTTCATCCAAAGCAAGCTTTCCAATCGTACCAGCAATTTTCTGACGTGCAACATCTCTAAATAGCTCAGGAACGGGTTTTACTAACTCCTCGAGTAAGGCTTTTTCCTCTTCCCTCCATAAGCTAATTGTTTCATTTAGGTAATGCTCCTCCCAGTCCAATTCAGATTTACCATCTTCCTTTGGGAGTCTTTTTAGGAATTTACGAAACATAAAAAATCCACCGATTGACATCATTGTTGGTAGGAATACAACCCAAAACAATATTAGCCATAAAAACCAGCCTTCTAACTTCACCATTTATTCACCTCAAAACCTTTAAAACATTCAAATCTCTGTTTACATTATAGCCGATGTTGTCCATTAGATAAAATAAATTATTTTTAAAATAGCGGATTTAGTGGACAAACACTGCATGTCTACTTTACATAGGATTTTTCTCCATATTCAGCTATTAGCCGCTATTTTCAAGCCTGAGAAAGGATTATGGAAATTTATCTTTAAATGATAACGCTTACACTAACTAATTGGCCGATATCCACATGACATGTTCAAAAAGCCTTGAATAACGATACCAATCTGCTACTATAAAGTCATTGTAAAAAAATGAAACTAAGGAGAGGTTAGATGTTAAAGCATAAAAAGGTTGCTTTTCTTGGTGCAGGATCAATGGCAGAAGCAATGATTGCTGGTATTGTAAATGCAAATAAAGTCCCATCTAAACAAATTATCGTTACGAACAATAGTAATCAAACTCGCTTAAAAGAGCTTGAAAATAAATATGGAATTACAGGATTGACTCGTGAACAGTTAAGTCTTAATGAAATGGACATTCTTATTTTAGCTATGAAGCCTAAGGATGCTGAAAAAGCCTTATTATCAATTAAAGATAAAATTACCCCCAATCAATTAGTTTTATCTGTACTAGCAGGGATTTCTACTTCTTTTATGGAGCAAAACTTAAAATCTGGTCAACAGGTGATAAGAGTGATGCCAAATACTTCAAGTATGATTGGAGAATCGGCAACTGCTATTTCTAGAGGAAAATTTACTGAGGACGATCAAGTCGAGCTTGCAAAAGAGCTTTTAAAAGCAATTGGAGAAGTATATTTGATTGAAGAAGATAAAATGGATATCTTTACTGGAATCGCAGGAAGTGGTCCAGCCTACTTCTACTACCTAATGGAACATATGGAGATTGCTGGTAAAGATGCAGGTCTAGATGAAGAGACATCCCGAAAAATCGCTTCACAAACAATACTTGGTGCAGCCAAAATGATGATGGAAAATGATACCACACCAGCAGATTTACGAGAAAAAGTTACGTCGCCTAATGGCACAACAGCAGCTGGATTAGAGGCACTTGCCAAACATGGCGGCGGTAAGGCAATTAAGCAGGCTATTCAACATGCTGCAAAACGCTCAAAAGAAATAAGTGCACAAATGAAAAATAAAACAATTGTATTAAACTAATTAAAGTTGAAAAAAAGTCATCAAACAGAGAGAAATAGGAGTGATAGAATGACCTCATGCACCGAGAACAAGCGAATCATTGTTAAGATAGGTAGCAGTTCATTGACTAGCCAACATGGAGAAGTTAGTCGGCGGAAACTCGAAAAACTAGTTGATGAAATTGTGCAATTAAAAGATGAAGGTCATGAAGTACTCGTCGTTTCATCAGGTGCAGTAGCAGCAGGATATCGTAAGCTTGGGTGTTTAGAAAGACCAACTTCCTTACCCGAAAAGCAAGCTGCAGCATCCATTGGGCAAGGATTATTAATGGAGGCTTACTCTGAACTATTATTGTCCCATGGTTACGTAGCTTCTCAAATACTAATTACACGAAGTGATTTTTTAAATGAAAACCGCTACAACAATGTAAGAAATACCCTAAACGTATTGTTAGAGAGAGGAATCATTCCTATCGTCAATGAAAATGATACAGTGACAGTTGATCGTCTGCGTTTTGGCGATAATGATACACTTTCTGCAAAAGTAGCTGGTCTTGTTGATGCTAACATGCTTATCATCCTTTCTGACATTGAAGGTCTGTATAGTGCAGATCCAAGAACAAATAGTGATGCTAGCCTAGTTGAAAAAGTGCATAATATTACACCTGCTATTGAGGCAGCTGCTGGTGATTCAGGAAGTGCTGTTGGAACAGGCGGAATGCGTTCAAAAATTGATGCAGTCAAAATTGCAATGGCTTCTGGAATATCTACGTTTCTTGGTAAGGCAGGAACCAAAAATATCTTAGTAGATGCTGTCAATGAAAGTGCAAAAGGTACTTATTTTGTACCTAAAACAGATACGTTGAATTTGGATCAGAAAAAGCAGTGGATTGCATTTAATTCCGGACCAGAAGGAGAAGTGTATATCACAGAAGACGCAAAAACAAAAATGATCAATCAAAAAACTGGACTATTACGTGAGGGTATAGTTGAAATAAATGGTGAATTTAAAAAAGGGTCCGTTGTTCGAATCATGGACCATGAAGGTAATTCGGTTGGGTTAGGTGTAATAAATTATTCCTACGAACAGTTAAAATTAAAACCAGGGGAAACAAAGCAACTTCATTCGACGAGTGAAAAGGTTGTAGTAGATCATGATGACCTTGTATGTCATTGCGATTTTTCAATCCCAGCAGGATTATAAATTTTTATTATTTTTAACAAAAACATTATTAGGGGGAATTTGATGACGTTATTAACAACATCAAACGAAATTAATGTAGAATCACAAGCAATCCAAGCTAAGAAGGCGGCTAAAATACTAAGTGCTTTAACTACAGAAGAGAAAAATGAAGCATTGACTATTTTAGCCGATAAGCTTGAAGCTGAGTATAAAACTATTTTAAAAGCAAATGAATTAGATCTTGCTAATGGGAGAGAGCAAAATTTTGAAGAAGCATTCATGGATAGACTTTCATTAACAAAAGAGAGAGTCTATGATTTCTCTCGAGGTTTAAGAGAGGTTGTAGAATTAGAGGATCCAACAGGAGATGTCCTATCAAATTGGACACTTGAAAATGGTTTAAAGGTAGAGCAAGTACGTGTGCCACTAGGTGTCATTGGCATGATCTACGAAGCTCGACCAAACGTTACAGTGGATGCCACAGGTCTTGCGTTAAAGTCAGGAAATGCAATTGTCTTAAAAGGAGGTTCCTCTGCTATTAACACTAATAAGGTTATTGTTGATGTCATTCATCAAGGATTAGAGGAGACTAAAATACCTAAGGCAGCGGTTCAGTTTATCGCTAGTACTGATCGTGCAGCTACAAAGCAATTGTTTACGATGAAAGAGCATATTGATGTTTTAATTCCACGTGGTGGAGGTGCTTTGATTAACGCAGTCGTTAATAATGCAACTGTACCAGTATTAGAAACAGGAGTAGGAAATTGTCATATCTATATCGACCGAGCAGCAGACGTAAAGAAAGCATTATCCATTTTAATCAATGCAAAAACCGATCGACCGGCTGTTTGTAATGCGGCAGAAACAGTGATTATTCATGAAGATTGGTTTGATGCAAATGTAGCTACTTTACTTTCAACATTAAATGATCATGGTGTAAGCATACGAGGAGATAAAAGAGTGCTTAAAGAAATACCAGGTGCTACACTCGCAGAGGAAAAGGATTGGGCAGAGGAGTTTTTAGGATTAACTATTGCTATGAAAATTGTAAAAGATATAGATGAGGCGATTGAACATATCGATCAATATGGTACAAAGCACTCAGAAGCTATTATTACTGAGGATAAGGGAGCTGCCTCTACATTTATGAAGCATGTTGATGCAGCTGCTCTATACCATAATGCTTCAACAAGATTTACTGATGGTGGAGCTTTAGGATTCGGTGCTGAAATAGGAATTTCCACGCAAAAGCTTCATGCACGTGGGCCAATGGGGCTTCCTGCTTTAACAACTTCCAAATATTTAATGACTGGTGACGGTCATATCCGTTAAAAACTTTTTGAACCCAAGCATGTATGCTTGGGTTTTTACTTTTTTATAATTTTGTAATACAATCTTTATAGTCGGAAAATTAAAACTTCTCGGAGGTGACACCAGTGTTTAAAAAAGAAATCGAACCTCGAGTTTCGGAGACGGATGGAGCAGGACATATCAACAACACAACAATACCAGTTTGGTTTGAGTCTGGCCGTGATGAGATTTTTCGTATATTTACACCGAGTTTATCCTTTCAGGAATGGAAGTGCGTGATTGTAAAAATGAATGTAGAATATGTAGGTCAAATCTATTATGGCAGCCCTGTCACTGTTATGACTTGGATTTCTAGAATAGGAAATTCCAGTTTTGAGGTGTATGAGGAAATTCACCAGGACCAAAAACTATGTGCAAAGGGTAACGCTACATATGTTAATTTCAACTTTTCCACTCAAAAATCAGAACTGATACCTGACCAAATTAGAAATGAGCTAAAGTCTCATTTATTGGTTATTAAAGATTAAAAAAGCTAAAACACGATGTGTTTTAGCTTACAGATTTAGTTTTATAAGTATGTTCTATAGTTAATTCTTGTTTAACAATAGGAAAGTTAATTGTAAATTTTGTTCCTTTTCCTAATTCACTTGTTACATCAATACTCCCATTCATGGCCTTAATAAGACTATAAACTACCATCATTCCCAACCCTGTGCCCTTATAACCTTTAGTGGTGAAGTAGGGTTCTCCAAGGCGTTTCAGTTGTTCATTTGTCATACCGATTCCTGTATCACTGATGGTTAATCTATAATTCCCCTCAACTACCTCCGATTGAATTGTTAAAAAACCACCTTGTGGCATCGCTTCAATACTATTTTTTAGGATGTTAACAAGACATTGTTGAAGATAACTACGATCGCCTTTTATCTGACACTTACTAGTGTTATTCTCAATTACAACAGAATGACGATTTGCCAATGGAGTGATAAGTTCTGTCGCCTTTTTAATTTCTGAACCGATATCTAAGAGTTCCACATTTGATATATCTGGCTTGGCAAATGTCAGGTAATCGGAAATAATAGTTTCTGCACTGTCTAATTGCTCAATTGCAATCCTAAGAAACTCTTGCCTCTTTTCAAATGGAAGCTCATTATCAGTTTGTAACAACTGTAAAAAGCCTCTGGTCACTGTTAGTGGGTTTCTTATTTCATGTCCTACACTAGCTGCTAAATGACTCACAGCCTCTAGTTTCTTTGCCCTAATTATTTTTTCTCTAATGAGTAATGTTTTTTTTGTTGTTTCGATTAATAAGGTAATTAAACCAACACTAATCGATTGAATAACTACAAACCCAATCCATATTTCCAATGACACACTAACATAAAAATAATGATGAACAACCAGTAAAGTGGTTGTTGTTACGAAAAATGATAGGGTGGTTGTTATTATTACCCTCTGGTATGTTCGAACATTAATAAAAATATGATGTAATAATATAGCAAGCAGAACTGTACAACCGGAATTAATTAAAGTTGCATAAAACCCGCTCCCGCCGTACCATAAACGAATTGTTATACAAATAACTAAAAGGGGTAATCCAACACGGTAACCACCGTACAATGTAGCCAAGATTAATGGAATGTACCGATAATCAAAGCGCATTCCTGATGAATCCTCAAACGGAGTAATCATCACAAGAATCATTGAGAGAGTTGAAAATAAGAAAAAGGTTAGAGGCGAATGTTTCTTATTATACCAATCATTGTATATTTGAAATAGAAATAGCAATGTAAATATAAATAGCAACCCAATTAATAATTCCATTATGGCTAATGGCATGTATACCTCCAATACCTTTTATATTTGTTTAATTGTCCTTATTATATATGGAATAAATAGACATTGACAATAAAAAAATGTCGAAACATAAAAGCAAGGAGTGGACTTTGTAAAATGATGTAATCCTATCTGGTACATATTTAATTCGAAAATAAGCAAATTAATGAAGGAACGGATTTGTAAATTTAAAAGGGTAAGCTACAACTGAAAGGAGGACAAGTACATGCCAAATGTAGAAGTTAGTTGTTCTATTTCAAATTGTACGTTTTATGGGGAAGGAAATGTCTGTCGTGCAGAAAAAATCATGGTAGATTTAGACCGTCATTCAAGCTATGATTCGGAGTTTGGAGAGGAATTAGGATATAAAGATCATATAGATGAAGCAGCGAAATCCGCTCAAACTTGTTGTAGGACGTTTAAACCTAAAGAGTCGTAAATAATAAGGTAGTAAAGCTAAAAGGAGAAACCCTAGTAGCTTTACTACCTTTTTAAGGTACTTTTGAATATAATTTTTGTAACCCGTTAGGTTAAGTATAAACCATGTCAAAAACCTCCTAACTAAAGTTAGGAGGTTATATGTATTTTTTGGCGGGACTGCCTGGGAATCGAACCCAGCTATCCTGGCACGCAGGACACAAGTGGTTTTGAAGACCATGGAGGACACCAGTACCCCAATCAGCCCCGTAGAAAATGCAACTCTTATTATACAAGGATAACGTTACATAAATCAAGCAAAATGTGTCATCGGGGGCCTGACCCCCAGTGCTTTAATGTGTTAAAGTTTATTGTTCAGGTTTGTTTTCTTTAAAATTGGTGGGAACAAACGTATAATAAAATTAGAGATAGTTGATGTTTTGGTAAAGAAGGTGGAGAAATGGAGAAAAGGTCTTTTACAATTGGTATGGCAGGTCATATAGATCATGGAAAAACGACATTAACAAAATCTTTAACAAATGTCGATACAGACCGTTTGAAGGAAGAAAAGGAACGACAAATTTCTATTGAATTGGGGTTTGCTCCTTTACATATAAATGAAGAAATGCAAATTTCGGTGATTGATGTTCCAGGTCATGAACGTTTTATTCGTCAGATGATTGCAGGGGTAGCTGGGATTGATTTGGTTATTTTAGTTGTGGCAGCAGATGAGGGTGTGATGCCACAAACGAAGGAGCATTTAGAAATACTATCCTTTTTAGGTGTTAAACGAGGGATCGTTGCTATTAGTAAGATAGACCGAGTAGAAGAAGAATTTACTGAATTGGTGAAAGAGGAAATAGCTGAGCAATTACATGGAACAATATTTGCAGAAGCACCAATGGTTTCGATTAATAGTTTATCAAAAACGGGAATCGATGAACTAAAAAGCACAATTATTAATCAATTGTCTCGGATCGAAGCTCGTAATTCATTTGGAAGCTTTCGACTCCCAATTGACCAGGTGTTTACGGTGAAGGGGCAGGGGACAGTCGTAAGAGGTACTGTCTACGAGGGTACTGTTTATGAAGGAGATCACCTTACAATCTTACCGTCCTTACTTGAGACAAAAGCCAGGCAATTGCAAATTCACCAAATACAAATGGACAAAGCAACAGCTGGACAAAGAGTCGCCATTAATCTTTCAAATGTCACAACAGATGATGTGACGAGAGGAGATGTGCTAGTCTCTTCAAAGCATTATGTCGTTACTCAAACAATGGATGTTGTCATCCGATTTGTGTCAGATTTAGAGCATCTTGTTAAGCAAAGAGCGCTAGTCAAATGTCACATTGGCACTTCAGAAGTGATGGGTCAAATCGTATTTTTTGACCGGAATGAAGTGAAGGAAGAGCTTGATGAGGTAGTCTGTCAGATTCGACTTGAGCAGCCTATTGTTACAAAACGAGGGGATCGATTTATATTAAGAAGGCCTACTCCATCGGAAACGATTGCAGGTGGTTGGGTAATTGATCCACTTGGTGGAAAATATAAGTTTGGTAAAGACACTGTTTCAATGCTCCTTCAGAAAAAAGAAGGAAGTCCATTTGAACGTTTAACAGAGGCTTTACAAAGGGAAAAACTGCTTTCGAAAGCAGAGATTATAAAGGCAACTTCTATTGCTAAAGAGTCAGTAGAGGAATTACTTTCCAAACAGGGAGTTATAGAGGTCAAGGCAAATAGCTATACGTTACAAACAGTTATATCTCAATTACACAGTAAAGTAGAAGATCTTTTACAAAACTACCATCTTGGGAACTCCTTGAGACTAGGACTTAATAAAGCAGAAATTTCTCAGGAACTTTCAAGTAAGTATCCTAAGATATTATTGGATTTTGTGATTGAGGGAATGATTACTGAGGGCAAGATAAAGAAGATTGGGCAATTCTTAGCACTAGAACAGTTTAAACCTAGTTTCCCATCTCAGTGGGCTAAGCGTATGGAAAATCTTATTAAGTCACTAATAGAAGATGATTTACAAGTTAAGACCTGGGATGAATATGTTGCTCAAGCGGGTTTGCCCGATAAAGAGGCCAATGAACTCAAATGGTTTTTAACAAATTCAAATCTTCTGTACCAACTAGATGAAAAACACGTTATACATAAAAACGTAGTTGATAAAGCAGTAATTGAACTTAAGGCCTCCACAGGTGAATCTTTCGATTTAAAGGATGCTAAAGACACATTACAGCTTTCAAGAAAATATCTAGTACCATTGTTAGAGTTACTAGATACTTTGAATCTTACAAAAAGAGAAGATAACAAAAGGATATGGGTTGAAAAATAGGAATGGCCAAGCCCATATGAATTTTTACCAGTTCATTACAAAATTCAAAAGTTTTGCTAAAATATAATGCTTATACTAAAATGAAAGTAGTCCGAGCAAAGAATCTGTTTTTAGGAGGTACTAGTATGAATGAGTATAAAGTAACTGTTGAATTTTGTATGATGTGAAACTTCGCACCCAAAGCCGCGAGTTTCGCGGAAGGATTATTCAGCCATTTTAGGCATGGAATTAAAAACTTAGAACTAATCCCTACATCAGGTGGGGCTTTTGAAGTCACTGTAAATGGTGAAAAGTTGTTTTCGAAATTAGAGGTAGGAAAATTTCCTACAGCAGAAGAAGTTATAGCTAAAATGGAGCAAATGTAATGAGAAGAGGCTGTTAAAATGACAGCCTCTTTTCTTTTGGAAATTAGAAATTAGGAGAAAATGTTATAATGTAGTTAAGAGATTAATTCTGGAGGAAACAATCGTGAAAGAATATGTAAGACAATTACCACCGATTCATGAAATGCAAAAGGACAATCGTTTTCAACAACTGGTCTCAACCTATAAACTACATCATGAACTTGTTACTGAACTTATTCAAAATCAAATACAGCTGGTTCGAAGTAATCTATTAAATGGTAACTTTAATGGAGCCAGTACAGCAAAAACGGAATTTATTGATTTACTGTTTACACGTGTAGAAAATGATTGTATTAGGATAAGTGAGTATTACTTACAACCTGTTATCAATGCAACAGGGACTGTGTTACATACGAATCTCGGGAGGGCAAGACTTAGTGAAAAGGCTATTGAACAAGTTGTAAATGTAGCAAGGAATTATTCAAATTTAGAATATAATTTATCAACTGGTAAGAGGGGCTCAAGGCACGATATTATTGAAGAGTTGATAAAAAAAGTTACGGGTGCAGAAGCTGCAATGGTGGTAAACAATAATGCTGCTGCTGTTTATTTGATTCTTCGAGCACTAGCAAAGGATAAAAACGTCATTGTTTCAAGAGGACAATTAGTAGAAATTGGTGGTTCATTTCGAGTATCTTCTATAATGGAAGAGAGTGGGGCAAACCTGATTGAAGTAGGTACCACAAATAAAACACATCTATATGATTATGAGAATGCAATTGATGAAAATACAGCTATGATCATGAAAGTACATACAAGTAATTTTAAGACAATTGGTTTTACAAAAACTGTTGAGAGTGATGATCTTGTTTCTTTATCTCAAAAGCATGATGGAATTATTTTTTATGAGGATTTAGGAAGTGGTTCGCTGTTTGACTTCAAAGGTAACTCAATCGGAGATGAACCAGTTGTTGCCGAGGTATTGGCTCAAGGGGTCGATATCGTTTCATTTAGTGGAGATAAATTACTAGGAGGTCCTCAAGCCGGTATTATTGCTGGGAAGAAGAAACTCATTGATAGGCTGAAAAAACACCAACTGGCACGAGTGTTACGTGTAGATAAAATGACCTTTGCTGCTCTTGAAGCTACTTTAAAAGCATATCTACAAGAAACAGACCAAATCACCTCGATACCTACAGTCAGGGATATTCTTTTGACTCCAGAAACCATAAAAGAACGTGCGAGTCAATTTGTTGCCCAAATGAATGAAGCTGCAATTGGATATGAATGTGAGATCACCCAGGATTTCTCCCAAGTGGGCGGAGGGACGATGCCAGAAGTCCTTTTACCTACCTACGTGGTCACTCTTCATAAAACAGGAAAGTCAGCAGACACAATTGCAACTTTACTTAGACAATCGAAACCTAGTGTAATTACACGGATAAAAAATGACCAAATTATCTTTGATTTTAGAACAATTATGGAAGATGAAATGGATATATTAATTGCTATTTTGAAGACTATTTAATAAAGCCGCTAAATGTAGCGGCTTTTTTCATCTATTGATTACATATCATGTCCTTGGTTGTTCTTTTGTCTAGTGTGATTACGGTTCTTAACCTTTTTTGATCCACTTAAAGGCTCAGGTTGACCTGGATTAGCACCTTTAGGGGAATTTTTACGGATATCCTTATAGGTATTTTTTTCAGCCATCGGTATCCCTCCTTTTAATCATAGGATGATGTAAAAGACTATTTTTATTCTAAAAGAACTTCGAATGTTTTATTCATTTTAAGGAAAGATAGTAAATGTAGATTTCACCTAGAAGGAGATGACAATAGTGCCTTATAGTAAGGATAAACAACAAGCATTTCAAGCAGCCCAACAGGGAACTGAACAGGCAAGAGATATTTATGAGAGCATTGTAAAAGATGACCCTGATTATGGTGTACATCTTAAGCGTCTAAAGAATGAGGTTAATGAAGCTGTTCAACAGATTAATAATGCTCTAGAAGTGGCTTCAGATAGTCAACGAGATCAATTACAACAATTTCAGGATGATCTTCAGTCTATCGTTTCTGAAGTAAATAACAACTAAAAACCCGCATATTTGCGGGTTTCTTCATTGCTAAGTTAGGTTAATCAAATAATCTTCACTTTGTTACTGGTTCTTTTTACGTTTTTTATTGTTTTGTTTTTGTTCAGCAGATAGAGGTTCATTTGACAACTCCTCATTATATCCAGCACCAATACCTTGAGATTTTGCAGCATTCATTCCAGGTATAACGTGATTTGACTTTCTTTTTGCCATGAGAATCACCTCCATGCTTGTAGTTTTGAGTAAATAGAGAGAAATATGTATACTAAATTATGAGCTCATTGATTTGAATTTAAGATAAGAAAAACTTATTATAACCAATAACTTTCTTGTTATTTACTTATGTATATCAATGTATTAAGATATTCAAGTAGGGAATTTCATATAAAAGGTTCTTTTTCGACATTTTGTTGAAATTATACTACTATTATTCAAGAGGGGGTAATACATATGGCAAAACAAGATGTTTTTAATGCACGTTCATCTTTTACAGTGAACGGCAAAACTTATAACTTCTATAACTTACAAGCACTTGAAAAGGCTAATATTGGGAAAGTATCACGATTACCTTATTCAATTAAGGTTTTACTTGAATCCGTATTACGTCAAGTTGATGGAAGAGTAATTACAAAAGAGCACGTTGAAAATTTAGCAAAATGGGGAACTGACGAAGTTCGTGAAGTAGACGTACCTTTCAAACCATCACGTGTAATTTTACAAGATTTCACTGGAGTTCCTGCAGTTGTTGACTTAGCTTCTTTACGTAAAGCTATGGCTGACATCGGTGGAAATCCGGACAAAATTAATCCAGAAATTCCTGTTGATTTAGTAATTGACCACTCTGTACAAGTAGATAGAGCGGGTACTGCTGACTCTTTAGCATTCAACATGGATCTTGAATTTGAAAGAAACGCTGAGCGTTACAAATTCTTAAGCTGGGCTCAAAAATCATTTGATAACTATCGCGCAGTTCCACCAGCAACTGGTATCGTTCACCAAGTTAACCTTGAGTTCTTAGCGAACGTTGTTCATGCTGTTGAAGGTGAAAATGGAGAATTTGAAACATTCCCTGATTCATTAGTTGGTACTGACTCTCATACGACTATGATTAACGGTATCGGTGTTTTAGGATGGGGTGTAGGTGGTATTGAAGCGGAAGCTGGAATGCTTGGTCAACCTTCATACTTCCCAGTACCTGAAGTAGTTGGAGTTCGTCTTGTTGGAGAACTTCCAAACGGAACAACTGCAACTGACTTAGCACTTAAAGTAACTCAAGTTCTACGTAAAGAAGGCGTTGTTGGGAAATTCGTAGAATTCTTTGGACCTGGAATTTCACAATTACCATTAGCGGACCGTGCTACAATTGCAAACATGGCTCCTGAATATGGTGCAACCTGTGGATTCTTCCCAGTAGACGGTGAAGCTCTTGAATACCTACGTCTTACTGGTCGTGATGAGCAATTAGTAAAAGTTGTTGAAGAGTATTCAAAAGCAAATGGTTTATTCTACACTCCTGATCTTGAAGATCCAATTTTCACAAATATTGTAGAAATCAACCTTTCTGAAATCGAAGCAAATCTTTCTGGTCCGAAGCGTCCACAAGATTTAATTCCTCTTTCAGCTATGAAAGAATCATTTACTAATGCACTTACAGCTACTGGAAACCAAGGATTTGGTTTAGCTGCAGACGACATTAATAAAGAAATCACTGTTAAATTTAACAACGGTGACGAAACTACAATGAAAACAGGTGCGGTAGCAATTGCTGCTATCACAAGCTGTACAAATACATCAAACCCTTATGTTATGTTAGGGGCAGGTCTTGTTGCGAAAAAAGCAGTAGAAAAAGGCCTACAAGTTCCTAAATACGTAAAAACTTCTTTAGCACCAGGATCAAAAGTTGTTACTGGTTACTTAGAAGATGCAAAATTACTACCATACCTAGAGCAATTAGGCTTCAACACAGTTGGTTTTGGTTGTACTACTTGTATCGGTAACTCTGGTCCGTTAGCTGACGAAATCGAAAAAGCAGTTGCAGAAAGTGACCTATTAATCACATCTGTTCTTTCTGGTAACCGTAACTTTGAAGGACGTATCCACCCGCTAGTTAAAGGTAACTACCTTGCATCACCACCATTAGTTGTGGCTTATGCTCTTGCTGGTACGGTTGATATCGATCTTCAAAATGATCCTATCGGTAAAGATAAAGACGGAAATGATGTATTCTTTAATGACATCTGGCCTTCAATGGACGAAGTGAAAGAAGTTGTTAAAAATACTGTTACACCTGAACTTTTCCGTAGAGAATATGAAAATGTTTTCAATGACAATGCTCGTTGGAATGAAATTGAAACTAGTGAAGATGCTCTATACACTTGGGATGATGAGTCTACTTACATTGCTAACCCACCATTCTTTGAAGGGTTATCTGCTGAACCAGGCGAAGTTAAGCCTTTAAGTGGATTACGTGTAGTAGGTAAATTCGGCGATTCAGTAACAACTGACCACATCTCACCTGCAGGATCAATTGGTAAAGATACACCAGCTGGTCGTTACTTACAAGAGCGTGGCGTTACACCTCGTGACTTCAATTCTTATGGTTCACGTCGTGGTCACCATGAAGTAATGATGCGTGGTACATTCGCTAACATTCGTATTAAAAACCAAATCGCTCCTGGCACAGAGGGTGGATACACAACTTACTGGCCAACTGGCGAAGTAACTTCAATTTATGATGCTTGTATGAAATATAAACAAGACGACACAGGTTTAGTTGTTCTTGCTGGTAATGACTACGGTATGGGAAGTTCTCGTGACTGGGCAGCAAAAGGAACAAACCTACTTGGAATTAAAACAGTTATCGCTCAAAGCTTCGAGCGTATCCACAGAAGTAACCTTGTACTAATGGGTGTTCTTCCACTTCAATTTAAAGATGGAGAAGGCGCAGAGTCACTTGGTTTAACTGGTAAAGAAACAATTGAAGTTGCAATTGATGAAAACGTAAAACCACGTGACTTTGTTAAAGTTACAGCTACTGACGAAGCAGGAAACAAAAAAGAATTTGAAGTACTTGTTCGTTTCGATAGCGAAGTAGAAATTGATTACTACCGTCATGGTGGTATTCTACAAATGGTATTACGTGATAAATTGAAAGCATAGTATCACAATTTTAAAAGGCAGAAATGTGATTGTTCACATTTCTGCCTTTTTCCTTTGGTCAAATAATTACTAATTTACCGAGAATTGTGTTTAAATATAAAATATGTACGAACAATAGCCACGTAGGAGAATAGTATATGTTATACGAAAGTATTACAATTGGACCATTTTTAATAAAGAATGTGTGGATCGTTATATTTATTGCTGGGCTTATCTCATATATTGTAATGGAGATAAGAATTAGAAAATTTCCTGAACTTCAACCATCTTTACTCAATGAAATGGGAAATGGTTTGGTCATTTGCTTACTTATTTATAAATTCAGTATAGTTTTATTTAGACCCAGCATCCTTTTTACAAATCCGCAAGGAATTCTATTTTTTACAGGTGGAACAAAGGGTCTTGTTCTAGGATTACTAATTTGTTTTCTATATTTAGGGTGGCAGATTAAGAAGCGAAAATTGAAGGTTAAGAATGTCATTGATGTTCTAGGTTTTGGTTTGCTTACCTCACTTGTAACGTATTATTTATTGGTTACATTTCTTTACGAACAATAGGAGGCTTGATTACATATGAAGAAAAAAATAATTGCAATAGCCGTATTACTCGTTCTTGGTGGTTACGCGTTATATCAATCAGTTCTTAATAAACCAGCGACAACTGGTATAGAAATTGGGGATGCAGCACCAGATTTTGAATTACAGTTACTAAACGGAGATAAGGTTAAGCTATCAAGTTTTCAAGGTAAAAAAGTTATCTTGAATTTCTGGGCTTCATGGTGTGGTCCTTGTCAAGCGGAGATGCCAGAAATGCAGGAGTTTCATGAGACCCATGGTGATGAAACAGTCATCCTTGCAGTAAATATGACGACTACTGAGAAAAGCTTAGATACTGTTATTAATTATGTAAGTGAAAAGGAATTAACTTTTCCTGTACTTTTAGATGATACTAATGATGTAAGTACCTCTTATCAGGTATATTCAATTCCAACCTCCTATTACATTGATACTGAGGGGATTATTAGATACAAATATACAGGGGCTATGTCACTTGATATGATGAAGAGTGAAACAAAGAAAATGAATTAAGGAGTTTGAAACAAGAGTTGCTATAGGCTCTTGTTTTTATTTTTCAAGAAATTTTCAAAAAGTTGTAATAATTACAATGTATTTTGGGAATTATTAATATTACAATAGTGATAAAAGGGGTGAGAAAATTGAGAAAAATTCGAAAACAATCCTTTGAAGAATTAGTATTAGAAAATAAAAAGCAGTTACTTAAAGACCAAGAAGCTATGGATAAAATAGAAGATAGACTAGAACAAAAGATGCTTGGTAAAGCGGAGTAAATACAAAAGAAACCCTCCATATTTCTCCATACATGAAGACCTTGTACACTGGTGATAATGTATTGTAGGAGGGGATTATAGTATGTCTAATCAAAACAATCAATACAACCAATTTAAAAATAATAAAATTGGAACTCAACCGCGTGGATTTGGTGGAAACAAAGGGAAAAAGATGCAGGATAAGTCTGGGCATCAACCACAAGTTATCCAAACTAAAGGTGAATAATTTATTTAGTTAAAAGGGCGTGTTTAACGTCCTTTTATTTTTTTGAAGAAAAAGCCCTCATAATTGTCTATCTTTTGATGCAAAATATCTATGTAATTTAAACGTCAACTATTAGGAGGATACATATGACGAATCACCAACCAAAACAAGATAACCGCAATGATAACGTAGAAAAGTTACAGGACATGGTACAGAATACGATAGAAAATATCGAAGCATCACATGAAACAATGCAGTTTGCATCCGAAGAAGAAAGAGCAGCGATTGAAGCGAAAAATCAGCGCCGTGAAGAGAGCATTGAAGCAATGAGAAATGAGATTCGTGATGAGGCACAAGCGAGAGAAAACGGGAATATCTAATTTTGTAAAAGACCAGACTTTTAAAAGTTATGGTCTTTTTTATTGGTATTTACTTCTACTATCTCGTAAAATAAACAGTAGACAAGCAGTATATAGGGGGAGAAAGCTACGTGCTAGTAAGTAAAAAAGAAGTAGAAGTAAGATATGCAGAAACAGATCAAATGGGTGTGGTATACCATGGTAACTACTTAGTATGGTTAGAATTGGGACGTACTCAACTTATTAAAGACTTAGGTTTTAGCTATGCGGCTATGGAGGAGGAAGGAATCATTTCTCCTGTTATCGATATCCAAGTATCTTATAAAAGACCATTACGTTATGGGGAAATTGCAATAGTGAATACATGGATAGAACACTACGATGGGTTACGTGTTATTTATGGGTATGAAATATTAACTCCATCCAATGAACTTGCAGTCAGTGCTACATCCACACACGTGTGTGTCAAAAAGAATTCATTTCGACCAATTCAGATTCGGAAAGTATACCCTGATTGGCATGAGGCTTATGAAAAAGCCAAAAAATCGGAAGTGAAGTAATGGCATTTGGGATAAAAAAACATGAATTAGAAGATTGGAAAAAAGCTGTTCGGTCTGGACACATATCTTTTATAACACATTTTTGGTATGACCCTCGTTTTCCTCACTGCAATACGGTGACTAAGGTTGGTTGCTCAGACATTGATAAGTTAATCAACTGGGGTAATCAATATGGTTTAAAGCAAGAATGGATTCATGTAAGAGAGTCATATCCACACTATGATTTATTAGGTGACCGCCAACGAATGATTCTTCAAGCAGAAGGTATGCTTGAGCAAATAGAACGTTTCGTAAACCGAAAGAAGTGATTCCGAAAAGGAATCACTTCTTTAATTTAAGATATATATTCGAATTCAGGTTCAGCATTTTTCTCATCATATGCTACTTTTAGGTTATGATTGTCAAAATACCAAATATCAGCTTCTTCAACAAAAAATGTTATTCCTTCTTCTTCAACCTTTATTGCTGATTTTGGAGGTTTTTCAATACTAACTCCAAGTGAAAATCCTGTTTGTAAGGAATTAAACCCACCATAACGTACAAAGAAACGAACTCCATCACCAGATTGTAAATTTAGTTCATCCTTATACCATTTTGCAGCCTTGTCAGATACCATTAATTCCATAAGTAACACCTTCCTTAAGGGGGTATAGCTCTATTATACAGTAGGTATAGATAGTATCCAATGAACATCAGGTGACATTTTAGTCAAGCCACTGTTTCATATGACTATCCATTTCTTCAAATATTGAAGAAGAGTATCTTGTTCCAGAGGTAGCTACAGCCTCTAGTGGTACTACTTGAAATCGCCTAACACCTTTATTTGTTACATAAGTAGGTGTGAATTGAGGACTGTGAAGCGTTACCACTGCGTTATTGTCTATTAATTGCTTTGTTATGTTGATCTGTAAGACCCCACCAATATCCTTATAATTTTTTACTTGTCCTGATAAGAAATTGCCTAGTGAGTAAACGACAAAAGTTTTTCTACCATCATCTGTTGTAATCCATTCCATAGGTTGTAAGACATGTGGATGGTGTCCAATAATTAAATCTACACCTTCATTTGCGAGCATTTTTGCTAGAGATTTTTGTTCGTCATTTGGAAAAAGCTGATATTCATTACCCCAATGCATACTTACAGCAATTACATCTGCTACTTGTTTTGCAACTTTGATGTCTGCTTTCATTTTCTCAGGCTCAATTAAATTTACAAGATACTCTTTTCCTTTAGGAACTGGTATCCCGTTTGTCCCATACGTATAAGATAAGAAGGCAATTCTGATACCGTTTCGTGTAAGGACTCTGATTCGATCTTTGTCAGCCTGATCACGGTAACCCCCAACATACTCCATTCCAATTTTATCAAAATAGGAAGTTGCATTGAGGACTGCTTTTTCTCCGCGATCCAATGTGTGATTATTCGCAATGGAAACAATATCGACGCCAGCATCTAAAAACGCATCAGCTACCTCATAAGGGCTATTAAACATAGGGTAGGTAGATAAGCCGATTTCTGTTCCGCCAATGATTGTTTCTTGATTTGCTATGGTTATATCAGGACTTTCTAGCAAGTGCTTTACACTTGCTATATTCGGTTTGAAATCATAGCCAGTAGAGGTCTTTGCATCCTTGTAAACAGTGCCATGAATCAATATATCACCAACTGCAGCAAGTGATATCGTTGCAGAATAGGATTTAAAAACAAATTCAGACTGCTTTTTAGAGTGTTCTGATATTGATTTAACTGAAGTGCTAGAAACTGCTTGCTCTCTCTCAAAATACATGGAGAAAAGTAAATAAGATATGGTGATTAGTAAAGTTAAACTAATAATAGACGCAAACAAGGTTAATTTTTGCTTCGATTTTCTCACACACGTTGACTCCTTAGATTCATTTAATCTTACTATATTATAAATTTGGAAAATTTACTCATATTTTGTGAAAAAAACAGGATTTTTATCGGAAAACACAGAAAAATATTTCAAGAAACGAAATAATGTACAAGGGATTTTTCTATTTTTCACGAATATTGTAAATAGAAGTACATTTTGATAGAAAGAGGGTCAGTACATGATTACTTTTAAAAAACCAGATGTAGAACAATTTTTTAGAACGTTTGCGATTCAAAATTTTGCGGTAAGTCCAGATGAGACGCAATTAACTTTTAGTACGAATTTAAGTGGAAAGTATAATCTTTGGGCAATGGATTTACCTAACCAATTTCCCTACCCACTGACGTTTGTTGACCAAAGCAATCAAGAGCTTGTGTATGATAAGGAAGGTAAATTTATTATTGCTGGCTTTGATAAAGATGGAGATGAAAATACACAATTATATGCTCTTCAAACACAGGGTGGCGAATTAAAACCACTTCGAACACTTGAAGGACATCGCCATATGGGTCCAATTCTTTCAAAGGATGGAAAGAGATTATTTTACACTTCAACAAAAGACAATCCGATGTATTTAAATACATATTGCTATAATCTTGAGAACGGTGAAGAGTCAGTTATAAACGAGGGAAGTGAAGCGGCTACTTATTTAATGGATGTGAGTCCCAATGAAGACAGCCAAGTTTATTGGAGACACTTCGCCAATACGAACACACGTGCTTATGTGTTGAATAATGGCAATTTCGTTCAACTAACGCCAGAAACTGATAAACAGCACACAGTTACAGGTGTAGTATTTACTAGTGATACGGAAACATATTTACTCACAAACCACGACGAAGATTTAACATACTTGGCTAAGTATGATCTTACTTCTGGAGAATTTACAAAAGTATTAGCTCTTGACAAAGAAGATTTGAATAACGTCAAATTTAATAAAGAGCAAAATAAGCTATACTTTACGAGTTCAAAAGGTGTTGAAGACTTCTTATATGAATATGATTTAGCTACAGGAGAGACAACTGCTATTGAAACGCCTACTAGTGTTATTGAAAAGCTAGTTGTAACAAAAGCTGGGAACTTATATGTACTAGGTCGTTCTGCAACACGCCCATTCAATATTTACAAAAAAACTTCTACTACTAAAGAGTGGCAAGCATGCACAAATTACGGTGTGCCAGGGGTAGCTGAAGAAGAATTAGTCGATCCTGAAGTGCTTACATATCCTTCTTTTGATGGATTAGAAATTGAAGCGCTTTTCTTTAAGGCAAAAGAAGATGTTAGTAATGGACATGTCATTCTATGGCCTCACGGTGGTCCACAAGCTGCTGAGCGTAAATCATTCAGAGCGCTATTCCAATTCTTAGTAAATCGTGGTTATAGTCTTTTTGCTCCGAACTTCCGTGGTTCGTCTAACTATGGATTAGCATTTATGAAAATGGTTGAAGGTGACTGGGGACATGGCCCAAGACTTGATAATATTGAAGGGTTAGAGTACCTCATTAAAAATGGTTACGCAGACCGTGAGAAAATCTTATTAATGGGTGGTAGCTTCGGTGGCTACATGGCTTTACTATTACATGGGCGTCACGCTGAGTATTTTAAAGCTGTTGTTGATATATTTGGACCAAGTGACTTATTCTCATTTATTGATTCAGTTCCCGAGCACTGGAAGCCTGCAATGGCACAATGGGTAGGAGATCCTGTTAAGGATAAAGAGAAACTAATTGAATATTCTCCAATCACTCATTTAGATGGTATGGTCAAACCAATGCTAGTTATTCAAGGTGCAAATGACCCTCGAGTTGTTAAGGCTGAATCAGATAAAATCGTTCAAGCACTTCAAAATAAAGGAATTAATGTAGAATACCTCGTCCTAGAAGATGAGGGTCATGGCTTCTCGAAAAAAGAGAATGAAATAAAAGTAAACAGAACGATTCTTGAGTTCTTTGATCGTTTTATTTAATAATAAAAATAGACGTGCAACCTACATTGGTTGTACGTCTTTTTCATCTTCTAATTCATCAATCATCATTAATAATTCATCAAATGTAGAGATTTTCTTGCATGGTTCTCCACTACATTCTAAGTTAGAGCTGTAATCAAATAGTTCTAATGCAAACTCATCATTATCAGAAGGGCTTACCGTTGTTTCATATATAAAATTACGTGGGTTGAGTTTTTGCATGCTCATCAACCTTTCCTGTAGTTCTTACTTATATCATATAGCAAAATCCGTGGAATTAACCCTTGAAATTTGACAAAACTGAAAACGTTTACACTAATTTGATCGGCAGTAAGCACTCAAACCTCTTGAATAGAAAAAACACACCCCAATAGGATGTGTTTAGAGCCACTTAATTTTAGGTTCTGTTTTGTTGATAATTCGTTTAATGTTAGCTATGTGTTTAAAAATCACAAATGCCGCAAGTAAGGATAGGACAATAATTAAAGGAAGGTCTCCAAAGAATATACTATAGATGACACCATAGATACCTGTTAGCATGGATGAAAGTGAAACGTACTTTGATATGTATAAACAGATAAAGAAGACAAGTAGCATCGTTATAAAAAGAATAGGGCTATAAAATAAGAGCAATCCACCAGATGTTGCTACTGCTTTTCCACCTTTAAATTTTGCAAAAACAGGATATACATGTCCAATGACGGCAATGACCCCAACTAGTAATGGATGAAGGTCTACACCTACTAGTATTGGTAATGCTGCTGCCAAAGTACCTTTTAGTATATCAGCTATTGTTACAATTAATCCCGCTTTCACACCTAAAGTACGAAACGTATTTGTTCCCCCTAAATTTCCGCTACCATGTTCACGAATATCAATCCCGTACCCAATCTTACCAACAATTAGCGCAGAGGGTATTGAACCTAGTAAGTATGCAAGGATAATTACGAAAGCTTCTAGTATCATTTACTTTTCCCCTTTAAAATCCAGCATGTCTTCTCATAATTGTACCACGTCAATACGAAAAAACATAACAATTATTCATTCAGCAAATCCTGTTAATTTTCAAATATATCTTTTCATTTGTCAAAAAATTTCGTAGTATGTCGGTAGGAGGTGTGATATGTCGAGAATTGAAACACATAAACAGAATGGAATTAAAACTTCTACAATCGTAGTGGGGTTAATTGCTTCACTCGTACTGATATCTACAAGTCTATTTTTCTTTATCTATCCATTCCCATCAGAAGAAAAAGTGAACTATACAAGCAAGGAGCACCCAATCATATATAAGGGAGAAATGTTGGAAGAAGAGGCTTTAATAAAGGATAACATTGTTTATTTACCTCTTACATTTTTTAAAGAACATATTGATGACTCGTTTGTAATGGATGTAGAAACGAACTCAATCATTATTGCAACAACTGATAAAGTTATTCAAATGCCTACGGATTCATTGACCTATTTAGTGAATGAACAACCTTTCAAGGTAGAGATACCAGTTGTTCTTGAAAACGAGGAGATTCCATATATTGCTTTAGAGCCGCTTAAAAATCTATACCCGGTTCAAATTGAGCACCTTGAAGTTTCCGGTGTAGTTATTGTAAGGAAGCATGGTGAATCTATCCTTTATGGAACAGTCAATGTGGAACAAAAAGTAGACGATCTTAGACTAAGATTAAAAACTAGTTTAACTAGTCCTTACGTTGCAGAGGTTTCCGAGAAAGAACAAGTTGAAATAATTAGAGAAGAAAACAGTTTTTATTATACTCGTAAAGAAAATGGTTTGGCAGGTTATTTACCCAAAGATTCTATCACTCTAGCAAACACACAAATTGTTACAGTTGAATATGAGAATGTAAAAAAACCACACCCTGCCATTCAGTGGCCAATTAATGTAACTTGGGAAGCTGTTTATTCAGTGAATCCGGACGTGAAGAAGCTTCCTCAAATGACAGGTGTAAACGTTGTTTCACCTACTTGGTTCCATTTGGAAAATAATGAAGGTGATATCTCAAATCTTGGTTCAATTGAGTATGTGAACTGGGCAAAGTCTCGAAACTATCAAGTCTGGGGCCTCTTTTCGAATGACTTTGATCCAGATAAAACCCATGAAGCGTTTAAAAACTATGAAACTAGAATGAAGATGGTTAGACAGCTTCTTCAATATGCTGAAATGTACAAGCTAGATGGCATTAATATAGATATTGAAAACGTTCGTTCAGCTGACGGACCACTTGTTACTCAATTTGTAAGAGAGGCAACACCATACTTTCATCAAGCAGGCTTAATTGTGTCAATGGACATTACCTTTATATCAAATAGTGAAATGTGGTCCAAATTTTATGAACGAGAAAAGCTAGCTGAAATTGTCGACTATATGATGATTATGGCCTACGATGAACATTGGGGAACATCTCCTGTAGCGGGAAGTGTTGCAAGCTTACCATGGGTTGAGAGCAATTTGCAGGAGCTTTTAAAAGTTGTACCACACGACCGACTTATATTAGGTGTGCCTCTATATGCAAGGATTTGGAAAGAACAAGATACAGAGGGTGGAAATATCGAAGTTTCGTCAAAGGCTTATAGCATGGATGCTATTCAAAAGTGGATAAAAGAGCGAAACTTAACACCGACGTATGATGAAGCCTCTGGTCAGAATTATGTAGAATATCGAAATGTAGAAGAGAAAGCGACCTATAAGATTTGGATTGAAGATGAGCTTTCACTTCATAAAAGAGGACAGTTAGTTCATAAATATAATCTTGCAGGAGTTGCAACCTGGTCAAGGTTCTTTGCAAATGACTTAGGATGGTCAACACTGGATGATTCTTTAAAAAGACTTGAGGTAACAACTGAAAAAAATAAATAAATAAATACTTTAACCAAATCTCTTTAGGTTTGGTTTTTTTATGCATTATTGACAATTAAACCAAAATAAGTAAAAATATAGGTAAATTAATAGTAACCTAGACTGTTAAACCGTGACTAAGGTCACCCTTATGTTTTCCATAAGCCGGTCTTGTATCTTGTAAAAAGATATAAGGCCGGCTTTTTTATTTCTAACAGTACAATCCATTGAAGGAGAGTTTTACAAGTGATTAAATTATTGTTTAAGCTTCACCCGATTATTTCATTTTTACTTATTGGTGCTTTATTTTCCAGGATTGCTAATTCAATGAGCATGCCCTTTTTGGCAATTTATTTGGCCAAACAAACTGATTTAAGTCCATTGATGATAGGTGTGATAATTGGAGCCGCTCCCTTAGCTAGTACAGTCACTGGTATCTTAGGGGGCTATCTGTCAGATAAGTTTGGAAGAAAACTAATAATGCTTGTATCTATATATTCATGGGGTTTTGTCTTCATAGGTTTTGCGTTTGCTAACGATCCTATCATCTTTTTATTATTAAGTATTCTTAATGGTGTGTGTAAAGCCTTTTTTGAACCCGTGTCCCAGGCCTTAATGGGAGATTTAACAGAGCAAAAATTAAGACAAAGGGTATTTTCTTTAAGGTACACTGCATTAAATGCTGGGGTTGCAATAGGTCCATTACTTGGTGTCTTTATTGGGTTATCTTCAAGTGGAATAGGATTTATCCTAACCGGAACCTTTTATTTCCTATATTCAATTGTTTTACATATGATCATTCGTAAACTTTCTATACCTGTACAAACGAGTAAGACAGTTCACTCTATGAAGGAATCTTTCTTGATCATGAAAGAAGATAGAGTGTTAATGTATTTTATATTAGGAGCATGTATTACACAAATTGCTTTTGCTCAATTTGCCCCATTATCCCATCATATGAGTATAACTTTTGAAAAAGGTGTAATCTATTTTGGGTGGATGATGACAACAAATGCATTAGTAGTAGTCGTTGCACAGTTCCCACTTTCTTCGATATTTGAACGCTTTTCAACCATTACAGGGGTATATGTTGGTAATGGGCTATATGCCATTGGAGGATTAGGGTTTGCTTTTTCGAATACTTTAACAGAGATGATATTCTCTATGATAATCTTTACACTAGGCGAAGTACTATGTTTTCCTGCTGGAACAATTTTAATAGACAAATTGGCACCAAATCACTTACGTGGGAGTTATTACGGTGCATTGAATTTTACTGAGTTAGGACGGTTTATTGGACCTACATTAGGTATGTTTTTATACTCTACTATGAATATTTCTTGGCTTTTTACCATTATATTTATCTTATTGTTAGTAAGTAGCCTAATTTATATGGTAGGAAATCATGTATGGATGAAGCAAATAAAACAGAATTCAATGACTGAAGAGGCTCCTTTAACTCCCTACAAAAATATTGATGCTATATAAATGTAGTAATCAGAAAAGTCACGGTGATAAAGTACTTTTAATGGGAAACTAATTTAACTCTGTGATATAATGTTTTAAATTAAATAACTAGTTTAATTGAAAAATAGGGGGCTAGTTAACGATGTCACAACATCTAACAAAATTTGAACGTTTTAAACAACGTCTTTATTTATGGGTATTACCATTGTTAATAGTGGCCCTAATAAGTCCATTTGTTAATTGGGATGGTACGCTAGGATTCTATGAATATACTGTGTTATTTCTAATAACTTGGTATGTTTTTATTTGGATTCTCATTTTTAAAGGGTATGCGTTTCGTGTCATTGAACTTGCGACATTGGTCATAAACAGTATTCTTCATTTAATTACAACCTATAGGGTTACTAACAGTGCAGCACTAGAAAATCATCATTCTCCAGGTAGTGTGGGATACTGGACGACACTCATCTATATTTATATTTTTATTACACTTTACGGTAAAGTTGGAGTTATATATTCATTTAGTTTATGGCTACTCACGTTGGTTGTTACTTTAGCATTTTGGGACAACTTATTATTCGACTATAAAAGTCATTTCTCACAATATATGCTAGCAAATTTAGTCTATATCTTATTTTTGTTCTCTGCTAGGAAGATGATTAGAAATTATACAAAAGCTGAAATTCTTGAGGAAATGGCCTATCAGGATCAATTAACGGGTATAGGAAACAGAAGACATTTATATAACACGATTGAAGAGTTGATTCAGAAAGGCAATACAAATTTTTCGGTTATCTTTTTCGATATTGATCGATTTAAGAAGGTAAATGATGTATTTGGTCATACGACAGGCGACCAAGTACTTGTTGAGTTTACCACTCTTATCTCACAGGAATTAAGTAAAGATGACTATTTCGGACGTTGGGGTGGAGAGGAGTTTGTCATTGTTTCAAAGCACCCTATAGAAGATACGATTAAATTAGCCGAAAAACTAAGGGAAGTAGTAGAAAACAATTCTTTTACAGAAATAGGTAACCTAACTTCAAGCTTTGGTGTTGAGCAATATAAAATTGGTGATAATGCAGAAACAATAGTAGATCGTGCTGATAAAGCATTGTATAACGCAAAAGAAGAAGGGCGTAACAGAGTTTGTGTGTATAAGGATTAATGAGGTTAGTGAAGCAATTAAAATGCTTCACTATTTTTTTCGACAAAATCTGTTAAGTATAGAAGGAATAATGAACCATATTACCGAAATACTAGTGTAAGAACAGGTATGGTAAATGAAAGGAGAAATTGGCCCATGACAATTAACATCCCGTCAAGAGAAGAGATTGGTAAAATACTTAAAGAAAGTAAACGAATTGCGGTTGTTGGTTTATCGGAAAATCCAGAGAAAACATCTTATATGGTTAGCAAAGCAATGCAGGATGCTGGCTATGAGATTATTCCTGTAAATCCGACGGCTAAAGAAGTGCTCGGTGTAAAAGCAGTGAAGACTCTTAAAGAAATTGAGGGTCACGTGGATATTGTTAACGTTTTCCGTAGGTCCGAACATTTGTTCGATGTAGCTAAGGAGTTTGCAGAAATCGATGCAGATGTGTATTGGGCGCAATTAGGGCTTGTAAATGAAGAGGCTTATCATTTTCTGAAAGAAAAAGGATACACAGTAATTATGGATCGATGCATAAAAGTAGAGCACGCACTGACGAAATAGCGTTTATAGGTAGAGGAACAGCTAGTTGAGCATGTTTTCCTTACATAATGAATCGTTCAAAAGTCCTTGTTTCTACAAGGATTTTTATTTTTTACCTAAATGAGGGTTTGCTAAATTTCGATAAACATATAAAATATAGCTTGGACAATCTTTTTTTAAAAGCGAAGCTTAACGTAAATAAGCTTCATTTTTTTCGGTTACTTCATGGGGAAAAGCCGAATTTATGACATTAAATTATTGTTAGCCAACTACTTGTGGGCTAGTTATATGATAAAATAGAAACAGATGTTCTTGTGGGGGATTAACAACAAAACAACTTTGTTGTTAACCGGAAAGCATTTTGTCACTTTTTGTTTTCCGGAATAGAAAGGGGTATGTTCTTTGGCTAAGCAACAAACGTTTGACTATAATGATGATGCGATACAGGTCTTAGAAGGGCTGGAGGCAGTTCGAAAAAGACCGGGAATGTATATTGGAAGCACAGATAGCCGTGGATTACACCATTTGGTTTATGAAATCGTAGACAACTCTGTTGACGAAGCATTAGCGGGTCATGGTGATCACATTATTGTCAAAATTCATAAAGATAATAGTATTAGTGTTCAGGATAAGGGGAGAGGAATGCCAACTGGGATGCATAAGCTTGGCAAACCAACACCGGAGGTTATTTTAACGGTATTACACGCAGGTGGTAAATTTGGGCAAGGTGGGTACAAAACGAGTGGGGGTCTACATGGTGTAGGTGCCTCCGTTGTAAATGCTTTGTCTGAATGGTTAAAAGTGACAATTAAGCGTGATGGAAGTGTTTACGAACAAAAGTTCGAGGACGGCGGAAAGCCGGCTACGACGCTTGAACGAGTTGGGAATACGAATCAATCGGGAACAACGATTCACTTTAAACCAGACCCAACCATCTTTAGTGCAATCATCTATAACTATGAAACGTTATGTGAAAGGCTGAGAGAATCTGCTTTTTTGCTAAAAGGATTAAAAATAGAATTAATTGATGAGCGTCATGACCAAAAGGAAGTATTTTATTATGAAAACGGAATTGAAGCATTTGTTAGTTACTTAAACGAAGAAAAAGACGAATTACATCCTGTCGTATTCTTCGAGGGAATACAGAATAGCATTGAAGTTGAGTTTGCGTTTCAATTCAACGATGGGTACTCTGAAAACGTTCTTTCCTTTGTTAACAATGTCCGTACAAAAGACGGCGGAACGCATGAAGCGGGTTCAAAAACTGCTTTAACTCGTGTCATTAATGAATATGCTAGAAAAGTTGGTCTGCTTAAGGAAAAGGATAAAAACCTTGAGGGGTCAGATATTCGAGAAGGCCTAACAGCTATTGTGTCAGTTCGTATTCCAGAGGAACTTCTGCAGTTTGAGGGACAAACAAAAGGCAAGCTTGGAACAAGTGAGGCTAGATCTGCAGTTGATTCGGTTGTGTCTGAGAAACTTTCCTACTTTTTCGAAGAAAATCCAGAGACGAGTGGATTGCTAGTTAAAAAAGCTATTAAGGCCTTCCAAGCTAGAGAGGCTGCTAGGAAAGCAAGAGAAGAAGCAAGAAGTGGCAAAAAACGAAAACGTTCTGAAGCAATGCTTAGTGGAAAACTTACACCTGCACAATCACGGAATCCTCAGAAAAATGAACTTTACTTAGTAGAGGGAGATTCTGCTGGTGGTTCTGCAAAACAGGGTCGTGACCGAAGATTCCAAGCTGTTCTACCTTTACGGGGTAAGGTTATAAATACAGAAAAAGCAAAGCTAGCAGATATCTTTAAAAATGAAGAAATCAATACAATCATTTATGCCATTGGTGGTGGTGTGGGTCCAGATTTCTCAGTAGAAGACATTAACTATGACAAAATTGTTATTATGACGGATGCTGATACAGACGGAGCACACATTCAGGTATTACTTTTAACTTTCTTTTACCGTTATATGAAACCTCTTGTTGAAGCTGGAAAGGTCTTTATTGCACTCCCTCCTCTTTACAAAGTAAGTAAGGGTACGGGTAAAAAAGAGGTTATTGAATACGCTTGGTCTGATGATGAGCTAAAGGGTGCAATTTCTAAAATTGGTAAAGGCTATATCATCCAGCGCTATAAAGGGTTAGGTGAAATGAATGCTGACCAATTATGGGACACAACAATGAATCCTGAAACAAGAACACTCATTCGCGTGCGAATTGATGATGCTGCTAGAGCAGAGCGTCGTGTGTCTACCTTAATGGGAGATAAGGTTGAGCCCCGTCGTAAATGGATTGAGTCAAACGTGGCATTTAGCCTTGCAGACGAAACCAATATTTTAGATAATGAAAACTTATCGGTCGTAGAGGGGGAACAACAATAGATGGAACAAGTAGAGAAATTTAGAGACTTACCTCTAGAGGATGTACTCGGCGATCGCTTTGGGCGTTATAGTAAATATATAATCCAGGAGAGGGCATTGCCAGATGCAAGGGACGGTCTAAAACCTGTACAACGAAGAATCCTTTATGCGATGCATGTTGAAGGTAATACAGCTGAAAAAGGTTTCCGCAAATCGGCCAAAACAGTTGGTAATGTTATTGGTAACTATCACCCACATGGTGATAGTTCAGTTTATGAAGCAATGGTACGTATGAGTCAGGATTGGAAGCTTCGTAATCTATTAATTGAGATGCATGGGAACAATGGTAGTATCGATGGTGATCCTCCAGCGGCAATGCGTTATACCGAAGCTAGACTGTCTTCCATTGCATCTGAACTATTACGTGATATTGAAAAAAGAACAGTGGAACTCGTTCCAAATTTTGATGACACGAGTCAGGAGCCTACTGTTCTGCCTGCGATGTACCCTAACCTTTTGGTAAATGGTTCAACAGGAATTTCTGCCGGATACGCCACTGAAATTCCTCCTCATAATCTCGGTGAGGTTATTGAAGGTGTAATCATGCGTATTGATAATCCGGTATGTTCAGTTGATGACCTAATGAAGGTAATTAAGGGTCCTGATTTTCCTACAGGCGGAATTATCCAAGGGGTAGATGGGATTCGAAAAGCCTTTGAAACGGGAAAAGGGAAAATCATTATCCGTGGACTAGCTGAAGTAGAAGAACTTCGTGGAGGCAAGCAGCAAATTGTTGTTACTGAGATTCCTTTTGAAGTTAATAAAGCTAATTTAGTAAAGAAGATGGATGAGTTTCGTCTTGATCGTAAAGTAGAAGGAATTAGTGAGGTTCGTGATGAAACGGATAGAACTGGTCTACGTATCGTAATTGAACTTAAAAAAGATGCGGATGCAAATGGAGTTTTAAACTATCTTTATAAAAATAGTGATCTTCAAGTTACCTATAACTTTAACATGGTAGCAATTTACAATAAACGTCCAACCTTAATGGGCATAACTCAATTCTTAGATGCCTATATTAACCATCAAAAAGAAGTTATAACAAATCGCTCTAACTATGAATTAGAAAAAGCTCGTGAGCGCCATCATGTAGTTGAAGGATTAATGAAGGCACTTTCCATTCTAGATCAAGTCATTGTGACAATCAGAGCTTCAAAAGATAAGCGTGATGCAAAAAATAACTTAATGGAAAAGTATCAGTTTACTGAGCCACAATCTGAAGCAATTGTTTCTTTACAGTTATATCGATTAACAAATACAGATATCACAGCGTTACAACAGGAAGCAGAAGAATTGGATAAAAAAATTACAGAGTTACTTTCTATTCTTAATAATGAGAGTAAGCTATTAACGGTAATAAAAAATGACTTAAAGAAAATTAAGAAAACATATGCAGATGCGCGTCGTTCTAAAATCGAAGATGAAATAGAAGAAATCAAGATTAATCTTGAAGTTATGATTCCTTCTGAAGACGTTATAGTGACCGTTACTCAAGATGGCTATGTAAAACGTACAAGCCTTCGCTCATATGCGGCTTCGAATGGCCAAGATTTTGGAATGAAGGACACGGATACGTTACTTCGACAAATTGAGATTAATACAACCGATGTTGTATTGTTCTTCACAAATAAAGGAAATTATTTATACTGTCCTGTGCACGAATTGCCAGATATTCGTTGGAAGGATTTA
Organism: Cytobacillus suaedae; assembly: GCA_014960805.1. Classification (GTDB taxonomy): domain Bacteria; phylum Bacillota; class Bacilli; order Bacillales; family Bacillaceae_L; genus Bacillus_BV; species Bacillus_BV suaedae. Next base: position 2,185,077 of record CP063163.1, read on the forward strand.
GGCCAGCATATTGCTAATATCATCAGTATTGAACGTGATGAGCGAATTATTGAGGCAATCCCAATTAAGAGTTTTGATACGGAAGAATTCCTATTATTTGTTACGAAAAACGGCATGGTCAAGAAAACCGAACTTTCTCAATACAAAGCTACAAGGTACTCTAAACCTTTAGTTGCTATTAACCTAAAAAATGATGACATTGTAATAGATGTATTTATAACAAATGGTAAGCAGGATGTGTTCTTAACAACATCATATGGCTATGCACTATGGTTTAGCGAAGACGAAGTAAGTATCGTTGGTGCAAGGGCAGCTGGTGTGAAAGGGATTAACCTGAAGGATGGCGATTTTATAGCAGGTGGAAAGATATTTAATCCAGCAGATTCCCCGGACGTTGTTGTTGTCACTCAACGCGGAGCCATTAAGAAGATGAAGTTAACTGAATTTGAAAAAGCATCAAGAGCAAAACGTGGAGTAGTTGTGCTACGAGAATTAAAAGCAAATCCACATCGAATTGCTGGAGTTGCATTGGTTTCTAAGCATGATGAACTTCTCTTGAAAACAAAAAATGGAACTACCGAAAGTATAAACCCAGAAGATTTAAGGCCAAATGACCGTTACAGTAACGGATCTTTTGTTGTTGATATAAATGAAACTGGAGATGTAGTGGAGTTATTAAAAGTTATTAAAAAAGATAAACAGAGTGAATAATAAATAGAACTGTTAGGGACTAGTCCTTAACAGTTTTTTTTTATATGGACCAAATTAGATTTTGATTTAAATAAATATGTGTATGTTGTAAAATAGAACTAGCTTATAAAATTTCGCACATTAATGTAATGTAGTTAATTAGTTTCCTGAGAGTAGGTTCAGTCACTTGATGAAAAAGAAGTATATCGTAATAGCTATTCTTACAGCACTCATTCTTTTTTTAATACCATATTCAGTTCCTCTTATTTTAGCTTTTATTACGGCGGTCGCACTTGAACCACTGGTTCGGTATATTCATATAAAATTGAATGTAAAGCGCATCTATTCCGTAACAATTACATTTTTTCTCTATTTAATTGTACTATCATTCTTATCTTATATTAGCATTACAGTAATTGTTGATCAGTTAATAATGTTTGTTCGGAATATACCATTTTTTATTGCTTCCTTCGATATAAGTAGGATCGAGTCATTGATGATAAGATGGGAAAACTTCTCAGAACGTTTACCGGTTGAGTTGGTAGATTCCGTTGAAAGTGCAGTTATTTCTCTTAAAGCGGTTTTAATCGATATTGCCAAACGGATAACAGAAGGGCTTTTTACAATCCTTTCGAGAATTCCAGAATTTTTATTTCAATTTCTTGTTTATGTAATTGCTGTTTTCTTATTTTCAAATGATCTACCTAGAATCTATCAAAAAATAAACCAATCGTTAGAGAAAGAGACAAAAGCGAAGGTAACTATTCTCTTATCCCAATTAAACAAAGTGTTAGTAGGATTTCTAAGAGCACAAATTATATTAAGTGGAGTAACATTTGCAATTGCCTATATTGGCTTACTTTTACTAGATAGCAGTTATCCAGTTGTCTTATCGTTGTTGATTGTATTAGTCGATTTACTTCCAATCCTAGGAACAGGTTCATTTATCGTGCCGTGGGCGATTTATTGCTATATCGATGGTGATGGTGCAACAGCAATTGGATTAATAGTCCTATTTTTAGTCATTACAGTTGTTCGAAGAGTAATTGAACCTAAGATTTTCTCTACTAATCTCGGAATTAGCGCACTGGCTGCGCTTGTAAGCATGTATATAGGCTTCCAGTTGCTTGGATTTATTGGTCTCTTAGCTGGTCCAGGAATCATTCTCCTATACGATGCTTTGGTGAAAGCAGAAATTATCAAAAATCGATTTAAATTTCCAAAAGGCTGAAAGGGAAACTTTTCAGCTTTTTGTTATTTTAATCAAAATTATGTTAACACTAATCTATATCAATTGTTGTGAGAGGTTAGTGTAATTATGCTTTGTTACAAAATAAAAGAAAACAAAATTACGGATTTAAAAACGTTTCAAACACCAGGTAAGGATGAGCAAATTTGGTTCCATTCCCTTGACGAAAGTGAACTTAAAATGAGTTTCGAGAAAGCAAATATTCATCCCCTTGCAAGAAAAGCGATGAGCACTAAAGATGGTGAGCCGAGGGTTGATGTATACAAAGATCATGCTTTTATTTGTGTAAAAATCATTCAAGATGATTTTAGTTTTGTTTCATTAAATATAATAGTAGCTGATAGGTTCATCATTTCAACCGTAATGAAGGATATAAAAGATATAGACGAGATTCAGAAACAATTTAAAACACATCCTGAACAAATGGTGTCAACCGGACACATTCTGTATCATATCATGGATGCCATTTCATCTGATTACCTAGAAATGGTCGATATTATTGCTGATGAAATTCAACAAATTGAAGGGAAAGTATTTAAAAAGCCCTTTGCAAATGAAATAGGTCATGAAATACATAATAAAAAATATAAACTCCATGAAATGCGACAAGTTATTGAAGCTCAAGAAAATGTCATAAAGGATATTGGACATACTGAATTCCCTTATGTTAATGAGGAATCTGGCTTCTATATGAACGATTTGATTCAAAGCTTTTCTCGTGTTACTGGTGCATTTGATTCTTTTAAAGAAAATTTGATGAGTATTTTTGATTTACAAATGTCGTTGAAATCAGATCACATGAATATCATTATGAAAACATTAACACTCGTTAGTGTCATTTTTATTCCGATGACTTTTATTGCGGGATTATATGGGATGAACTTTGAAAAAATGCCGGAGTTAAAATGGGAATTCGGTTATTTATATGGGTTATTGCTAATGTTTGGAATTGGTGGGGCAACGGCAACTTATTTTAAGAAAAAGGGCTGGTGGTAAGGTAATAAAAAGGAAAGTCACTCTGACTTTCCTTTTTCTGCAGTATCAAATTAAAAGGTTAGATACATTATTTCTACTAGAATTTTAAATCGAGTATAAACATTTCGTATTATTTGTGGTTTGACTAATAACATCTTCTTCAGTTACCGATTTTATTGATGCAATAAAATTTGCCATTTTTCTTATAAAAAGAGGGCTAGTTTCCTTTTTTTCAAAAGGTCCGTTAAATGGCCATGGACCATCTGTTTCAAGTAATAATTGATGTAGAGGAACATCCTTTACAAGTAGTTGATCTCTTTCTCGATAGCATACTTCGGGGGTGACTGAAACATAGTACCCAGACTTAATTATAGAGTGAAGGGTACTAGGATTAGCTTTTAGCCAATGAAAATGTGCCTTCGTAACTGAATTTTGTATTAACATATGATAAACACACTCTGCTTGATTATGTACAGCATGGAGAGAAAGGGGAAGGTCTTCATTTCTTCCCAATTTCATAGCTTCTTCTAAAAATTCTATATAGGGTTTGATAGATATTATCTTTGTATAGTAGGGCAAACCAACTTCACCAATAGCAGATAATAACTGTCGTTCACTAGAAACTAGTCTTTTCCATTCAAGATAATCTTTTTCTGATGGTAACGGTTGTTCGGGATGAAAGCCAATAGCTGCAAAAATAAAGGTTGGATAGCGTTTCTTCAAATCCAATATTTGATAAGATGATTTCAAGTCTGTAGAAACTGCAACGACACCAGTAACCCCATTTGCTTGCCAACATTCAATCTTTTGATCAACATTTTCATATTTGTCTAGATGAATATGTGAATCAATCATTTTTAACCTCTTAGGACTTGTTTTGCTATATAAGAAATAAACTGAGTCATATCATCATGAGAACTAAAGGCTCCTTGAGATGAGGTAGCATTTCCTCCACCTTTACCATTATAGGAGGGGAGGTGTTCCTTAAATAATTGGCCGCAATGAATAGACTGAGTGCCACTATGTGAAAGTATTACCTTATTTTCACTAGTAGAATTTAAAAACAATATCTTATCAGTCATTGATAATAGTTTCTTACTTAAACTCTGTAATTCCTTAAAACTTTTGTCTTCAAACGTTTGAATGATAAAGTCATTGTGGTTAATACTTAGTAACTCTTGTGCAATAAATTCATCATTTTTTTCTCTTAGTTGTTCTAGTTCTCTCTGCAATTGATTATTTTCATTCTCTAATTTGAAGATCGTTTCAGTTAGCTGGGTGCGATTTGTACTAAATTTGATTGTTAGTTGTTGGATAATCACATGGGAATCTTGATGGTCCAAGAATGCACGTTGGCCACATTTAAAGTGTAATCTTACATTTCCCTTTTGCTTTTCCGTTTTCAATAATTTTATAACCCCTAATTGTCCAGTCGACATGACATGGGTTCCACAGCAAGCTGAAGTATCGACTCCTTTTATTTCAACAATTCGAATTTCTTCTGTTACTTCAGGAATTTTACGTAAGGGAAGTGATGATAGCTGTTCCTCATTTACTACGTATTTATCAATTATATAATTTTCATAAATGTATTCATTAACTTTATTTTCAATTGTTTTCATCTGTTCTTCCGTTAGTTCTGAAACAGCAAGATCAATCGTTACAGTATCTTCCCCAAGATGGAAACTTACTGTATGAGCATCATATAGTTCAATACAAACAGCTGATAATAAATGCTGACCTGTATGCTGTTGCATATGATCGAATCTACGTTTCCAGTCGATTTTACATGAAACTATAGAGTTCGATGGGGGCTGAGGAAGGATATGATAGATTTCATCACCTTTTTCAACTACATCTAGCACTTGTATACTATCTATAAAGCCATGGTCAGCTGGTTGACCTCCACCCTCAGGGTAAAATGCAGTTGCGTTTAATGTTACAAGAAACTTTCCATTTTTTTCAATTATTTCTTTTATCTCTGTATCCCAGCTTGATAGAAGGGGGGAAGAGTAATACAGTCGTTCAGTCAAAAGTTTCATTCCTTTCTTACAATCATGTACTTATAGTACTTTAAAATAGCTGAAATTTCCATTTTGAATGTTTGTTTTAAGGGAACACATACTTTGGTTGGTTTATCCATATTGAGTGAAAAGTACCTGTATAGTAGGTATGTAAGAGTGCGTATTTTGATTTTAATTGGAGAGAAGGGGAATCCTAATTTATAAGATAACTGAAAAAGGATGTTGATTGCACATGGAGACTATTCTAAATGGTAGCATTTTTTCTGGAAATGTTGATCTAGATAGCCGCGAATTTGTATTAACTTCGGTAAAAGAAATGAATACACAAACCGTACTAAATGAGAAGCAGCTGGATGCAATCTATCATTATTTAAATAAGGTTGTTCATCAAGAAGAATATCATGTACTAACGTTATATGACCAGTTACCAGTAAGGTTAAAAAATGACGAAATAACATTGCTATTAAGCGAGTTGGATAAAATTAAAGCGATGTTGAATTAAGTAACCATAATAATATTATGTAAACTAAGATAAAAAAGATGGTAGAACCATCTAAAAAATTTTTATAATATTTTCTTCTTTTTGGTCTAAATATTCCTTACATTCAATATTTTTAATAGAGAAGATAGATTATTATTTCTGTATTCTATCTTCTTCAAAAATATTGAATGTAAAGGGGATAAAACAATGGCTGTCGTACATTTCTTAGAAAACAATTCGGTCGTATTAACTCAATTATTACAAAATGTTCCTTCAATTAATCAGGAAATTAAAATCAAAGGTCGCAAAGGTAAAGTTGTAAATGTAAGCCAAGTTGAAGAAAACGTTGTTAATGTGTATGTAGAGTTAGATAAATTGTTAAAAAATCAACCAGTTCTAAATGATAAAAAGAAGAAAAAATAGATAGCTTACTGTTCATCAAACTCATCTTTGGGAATATCCATTCGATCTACGGCACTTTTTAGGTCATCATTTTTAATATGTGTGTAAATCATCGTTGTTTGAATAGATGAATGACCTAATTGCCGTCTGAGTTTTGGTACGTCGTTAATTTCAGAATGATATCTTGTTGCAAATGAATGTCGTAGTTTATGTACAGATAGAGCTGGTTTGCCAAAAGCAATTGCATATTTTTCAATTAGCTTCTCAATCGAGCGAGCAGTAAGACGTCTTGATTTCCCTTTAGGTCCCATTGAAGCTGCTACGAATAACGCTTTGTTATTCTTGTCTACCTGATACCTAGTTTCCCTAATTTTAAGGTACTCTTTTAGGTCATCCATAGCAATCCGACTGAAGAATACATACTGCTCTTTGTTTCCTTTTCGAATAACACGTGCAGAGAATTTGTTGAAATCAATATCATCTAAATCTAAATTTACAACCTCTGATAAACGTAAGCCAGAGCCCAATATTAATGAAACAATCGCTGTGTCACGTTCATGGTTCATTAGGTGAAAGTTTAATAATTTCTTATTATCTTTGTTAAGTTCCCCGTAATCATGTGCAATAAATCTTCTGAACTTCTCATATTCATCTCCAAGCAAGATTTTTCCTTCCATCTTGTTCGCAATGGTTTCCATACTTTGTTTAAGTTCATTAAATTCAACTTTAGCCATTACATTTCGTTTTAAATAAGGCTGTAAATCACGTGTTTCTGCAATGTTTTGAAGATAGTTGAAGAGAGACTTTAAAGCAGATAATTTACGGTTTACAGTAACTTCTTTATTATTTAGTTCATATTGAAGAGCATTTAAGAAACCTTCAACCTGTTGGATTGTTAGTTTTTCTAATAGTTCTAAAGGGACGTCTTTTATAACTCCATTATGTAGTTGCTCTGATAAGACCCAATTGAAGAAGATCTTATAATCGTGACAATAATTTAGTAAAGAAGCGGCCGAAAGTTTTCTTCGTTTATGGTTGATATATTCCTCAACATACCAAGGGAGTTCCTTTAGGATGATTTGTAGTTTTTTATTATGATGTTGTTGTGCCTGATTGGCCATAAAAATTCACCTCAAATATACTAATTCTACAAGTTTAGTGTTTTTCCTCCTTTTATTACGTCAAATTTATATTTTACGTAATAATCTAATGTATTGATTATAGGTACCATCATTTCATCCTCAGATCAGTTCATAACAATACACTACTTAAACCCCTCTCTTTAGTTAAGTCAATCATAAAATGATATTAATTAGCTGAAATTTAACAGATAACACGAACAATAAACATTTACATATAGGTATAGTTCGTATATAATCATTTTTGGAGTTACAAATTATTGCTTAATGCATTCGTATATTCTTAGAATGATGGTCTAAGAGTTTCTACTAGGAGCCGATAAATCCTAACTACGACTGGGTTGTATTTCTCTACCCATTTTTATTAGGATTTTTTAGTACGTTCAAAACACGAACGTTCAGAATCCCTCTAACTATTTAAATCAAAATTTTAAGGAGTGTGTATTATGGAAAATGTATTTGATTACGAAGATATCCAATTAATTCCTGCAAAATGTGTCGTTAACAGTCGTTCGGAGTGTGATACAACTGTCACATTAGGAGGACGTCAATTCAAACTTCCCGTTGTTCCTGCAAATATGCAAACAATCATTGATGAGAAAATTGCCCTTTATCTTGCTGAAAATAATTATTTCTATATTATGCACCGTTTTGAACCTCAAAAACGAGTAGAGTTTATAAAAGAGATGCACTCAAAAGGTCTCTTCGCTTCTATTAGCGTTGGTGTAAAAGAAGAAGAATATCAGTTCATTGAAGAACTTGTAAAAGAACAACTTACACCAGAATATATCACGATTGATATTGCTCATGGTCACTCAAATGCTGTAATTAATATGATTCAACATATAAAAACACACCTCCCCAACAGCTTTGTTATTGCTGGTAATGTTGGAACACCTGAGGCTGTTAGAGAACTTGAGAATGCTGGTGCTGACGCGACAAAAGTTGGTATTGGTCCAGGTAAAGTGTGTATTACAAAGATTAAGACCGGTTTTGGTACTGGAGGCTGGCAGTTAGCAGCACTTCGCTGGTGTTCAAGAGCTGCAACTAAGCCGATTATCGCTGACGGTGGAATACGTACACACGGTGACGTAGCAAAATCGATTCGTTTTGGTGCGACAATGGTTATGATCGGTTCCCTCTTTGCTGGACATGAAGAATCTCCAGGAGAAACTGTTGAGAGAGATGGAAAAATGTATAAAGAATATTTCGGTTCAGCGTCTGAATATCAAAAAGGTGAAAAAAAGAACGTAGAAGGTAAAAAAATGTTTGTTGAGTACAAAGGTCCATTACAGGATACGTTAACTGAAATGGAACAAGACCTACAATCTTCTATTTCATATGCTGGTGGAAAGACTCTAGAATCCATCCGCCACGTAGATTATGTTATTGTTAAAAACTCAATTTTTAATGGTGATAAAGTATTTTAATAAGCTTTAAGTTAACCGTTTAAAAAACAGCCCTCTAAATTTATGAGGGCTGTTTTTCTATTTAGGAAATAAGTCTATTTTTTTTATCTCTACACGAATGTCTATACGCTAAAGACCATGTTTCATATATATGTAGTATGAGTAATTAATTGATTTGCTCTAAATCATCTCTAAGGAGGTGAATTGTATGGGCTACGGATATGGTTGCTATGGTTATGGCGGCTACGGTGGCTACGGTTATGGTGGCGGCTATGGTTACGGCGGTGGATTCGCTTTAATCGTAGTATTGTTCATTTTATTAATAATCGTTGGTGCTGCTTGGTCTTACTAAGTATAAAAAATTTCTTTTAAAAAGGTAGCTAGTTTTAGCTACCTTTGTTTTTATTTAACAACAATCTTTGCTTTTTAATAATCTTATATTTTCTACTGTTTTTAGTTAGATCATCAATATTTCACGAATATCCTCTTCAGATAAACCTGCGTTTGAATGATCATTTTGATCAATGATGTCTGCGATAAGTGTTTTCTTTTTTTCTTGAAGTTCATTCATTTTTTCTTCAATTGTGCCACGTGCAACAAGTTTGATCACCTGTACAACATTTTTCTGACCAATTCGATGAGCTCGGTCTGAAGCCTGTTCCTCAACTGCAGGATTCCACCAAAGATCATATAAAATGACGGTGTCAGCACCTGTAAGATTTAAGCCGGTCCCTCCTGCTTTTAACGAAATGAGAAACAGATCATGCTCACCGTTATTGAATCGATTGCAAAGTTCCACCCTTTCTCCTGATGGTGTTAACCCATCAAGATAAAAAAAGGTCTGACCTCTGTTTGTTAATTCTCTTCCTATTATTTGAAGCATTTTCGTGAATTGAGAAAAAATCAACACTCTTCTACCGGACAATCTAGATTCTTCTAAAATTTGCAGTAGTTGCTCATATTTTGCTGAGCTCCCCTTATATCCATCTACAAAAAGTGAAGGATGACAGCAAATTTGTCGTAATCGTGTTATTCCTGCCAAGATCCGAATTTTATTTTTACGAATTGTATCTTTATTAAGGTGCTTTAACGTGTCTTCTCTTAACTTCGCTAAATAGGCTGCATAAAGCTTTTTTTGATCTGGAAGTAACTCAGAAGATTCAAGTGATTCAATTTTTTCCGGTAGTTCATCAAGTACATCTTCTTTTACCCTGCGAAGTAAAAATGGCCGAACTCTACGTGAAATTGTTTTTCTATTAAGGTTACTATATTCCTTTAATCCCTGAAATAGTTGTGGGAAAACAACGTGATAAATCGCCCAGAGCTCTTCAGGTGAGTTTTCAATAGGTGTACCAGTTAGTCCAAATCGATTTTCGGCTTGGATTCGTTTAACCGCCCTTGATGTCTGGGTGACTGGATTTTTAAAGGCTTGCGCTTCATCAAATAATACCGTATGAAACAATTGGTTCTCATACCACTTAATATCTCGTCGCAGTAACGGATAGGACGTGATTATAACATCTAGCCCCTTGCTATCCTTCTGTAGCACTTCTCGGCTTTCCTTAGTTCCGTCTATCACGATTGCTTGGATATCAGGAGAAAACTTCATAATTTCCTGTAACCAGTTATAAGTTAAGGAAGATGGACAAACAATGAGTACTTGTTTACCACTCTCTCGTATTTTTTCAAGTTCTGACGAGATAAATGTGATACTTTGCAAAGTTTTACCAAGTCCCATATCATCCGCTAAAATACCACCAAAGCCGTAGCTTGAAAGTGTCTTCATCCATTTATACCCGTTCTTTTGATAATCTCTTAGGATTGGATCCAACTTTTTTGGAACCACTATATCTATTTTCTCCGGATTTCGTACCATATCCAGAAACTGTTGGAATGTCTCCTCTACCCTAAAGAGATCATTTTTATCAAATTGGTCAAAAAATTGGATGCTTTGTAGGATTGGCATATCTAATGTTGCTTCAAAATCTTCTTTCTGAATTGGAACGGCCTTTAAAAAGCGTTGGATTTCCTCCATTTCCTTCGTTTCAAGAGACATGAGCGATCCATTTTTAAGTCGAAAGTACTTTCTTTTTTCTTCTAATGCGGCTAATACCTCACGAATTTGTATATCAGCAATACCGTTCATCTCAAATTTAAATTCAAGCCAATTAGTCCGTTCTTTTTTAACCTTTATTCGAATAATAGGATGGGTATCTTTTTTGACAATACGATTACGAACAGCAGTAGTTGCATAGATTTGAACAAGTTTTTGCAATTTAGGAACTACATGATACAAAAAATCATACTCAAGAGCTTCATTTTGCATATAATAGCCACCATCTGTTTGGGAAAGTTCACTCTTCTTCAGGAGTTCTAGTATTTCTTCCTCTCTTTCAAGGTCCCTAACAATCGCAGGTCCTGTTGGAATATCACGATTTTCAAAGGGGTGAATTATAACATTATCATAGTGAAATTCCAAACCGACCAGTAAACGATTTTTTAAGCGATCTAGATAAAGCTTTGGAACAAGTGGAGTTTTCATAAATGCTTGTGAAACACTTCTTGCTAGTTGAAACTCCCCTATTCTTTTCAGACCGGGTACAATTTTTTTTAGGAAAAATTCCATTTGATTATGTTGAATAATGATATGTTCTGCACCAGGAGATTCTAGCATTTGCTTAAGTTCGAATAATCGTTCACAATCCTGCTCTTGAAGTTGAAAAACTTTACCGTCACACAGGACCGAATGGTAAAAAGGCAAAACTAACATTCTGTTAAAGCCTTTAATCGTTAGTTTGTATTGTTCATCCTCAAATTCGTCTAACAAAAATGTTAACGGTGGTGGTGTATTTACCACTTTGAAATGTTCATAGTGATGACTGTGGTGTTCGACCTTAACTAACATAGTATCTGTTAGTAATGAGGCCAGTCCTACCCATGATGATGGTGAGATAAGTAAAGTATGATTGCTTTGGCTGTAATTAAAAAGGTTTGGCAAGGCATTTAAAAAAGCTTGCTCATCATGGATAACGCGAATAAGGTGATGAAGCACGGCATCAGATTGATTTACAAAGCAGTGATGACTTGGATCATATGTAAATGCACGAGATAACCTGCTAGCCCTTCCTTGTTTCACATCGTTTAGAAATCCTCTTATATTTTGTATCCTTGTCTGTTCTATTTCGATTTCAATCCCTAATAAAAAGTGATCGTTTCCGATTGAAACCGGTTTACAATTGAATACGACATTAAGTTTTTGACGATTTTCGAAATGGAGTTGGTGCCGACTTGAGTGATTGGGCTTGTCGTTAAAAAGTGTCAAAAAATCTTCAGTTAAATCATCTAAGCGCGGTTGGTTCCCTGTGATAAGAAGGGAATCATTGTCTTTTCGTTGTTGGTCTTGTATTGCAAGTAAGACAGCTGCCACGTGCTGACAATCCTTTTGGAAGTTTGCGAGCGACGGGCAACTACATTTAGTTTGGATTGTCCCAACACCATTTTTTTTAATGATGACCTGGAATTCTTCTACTACATTTACAGTTGCTTTGCACACATCAGAGCTATATTCATTAATTGTCACTTTATTTGCTTGATAAAAAGAGTCTCCTCTTTTGAAGGAGACGGTACCGCACATTTCTTTTATCAACTTGGAAGTCACTTTTATCTCCATGTAGTCCCGCTCCTCCTCTCTTTTTGAAGATAGAACCTTTGTTCTTCATTTGTTCCTTTTTTATTTTAACATAGATTTTGTGATTTTGAACTAAGGAGACTATAAATACCAAAAGGACCAAATCATGATGATTTGGCCAGTCGTTTACAACTAATTATGAGCTTTTAGGACTTCACTAGTAATATCATATTTAACCTTTGAAAAATTTTTAATAAGGAGTGTTTCATCAATACAATTTCCTGTTCGTTTGTCGACTGTTTTTCTCCAAATTTCATTTTGTCTAAAGTTTTCTCCACTTTTTTGGATGAATTCATGGTTTTTTTCTTCGATATGATAAGTGTATTTCCATTCCTCACTACTATAAATGGCTCCCTTTACATGTTTATCCGTTAACCACACTCGGATTTGAAATGAATGGTCTGTAGGATTTTTAAACCTTAAATCGATATAGTTATAAAAAACGCCAGCTCCGCTTCCGAAAGGTAGTACTCTTCCTTCATCCGGGAAAGGGTCAAAACTGTGATGGTGTCTTTCGATAACCTGTAAAGGTGTATGGATAGCCATCCAATATAATAGATTGGCTAATTGACATATTCCCCCGCCAATTCCTGTCTTAACTTCACCCATTGATAACTGCATACCTTCTATGTATCCTTTTTGTTTAGTCGTCTTTCCAACCAGGTGCCAAAATGAGAATATTTGTCCTGGTCCTATGATGATCCCATCAATCTTATTAGAGGCAAGACGAAGATTTGTAATCTTATTTTCTTGTAATTGTGGATCGCTATCACCTAGCCTTCTTCTTAATAAGGACTGGTGTTTCTTACATGTATATTGGAAAGAAGTTTTACTTTTTTTGTTTGCAAGTTTTGTAAAATCTTTAAGGTTAATAATATATCTAAAAAAGCGTTTTTGATTGATTCGAGTATGATATAAAATTGGATGTAATTCAGAAATTCTCAAAAGTAAAGTTACCACCCTTCATTAACTTTCATCTATGTTCCGGCTTTCTTCATCTTGTTATACGTCTAAATGTATGAGAATAGACCAAATCATGATGATTTGGTCTGGCTTATTCTAGATTCTAGTTATTTCAAACCATCACCTGTAGGTATAACTGTTCTAGCAATCGCCCATAAACTAGGTGCTAAACCTTCAGCTGCTTCTTTTTGTGGCATAAAGAAAGTGAATTGGAATTTCTCTCCGTGCATATCTGAAACAATATAAATTACATCCAATTTCGTTTGCATGTCTTGAACTAAGATATGGAAATCCGCGTTATGAAATTCTTCAATGAAAAGGTCAGTTGGTGGTACATCATGTACTCCGATTTGCTTATTACCTTCATATGCACTCATGATGTTCTTTTTCATTTCTTCAGTATTGGCTTCTGCATCTAATCTTTCAATACGAACAAAGTATTCTGGATCAACATTAGAATGGATTATATCTTTATTTGGTTCCTCTGCCTCAAATGTGAAATCTTCCAATACATATACTGCATAGCCGTTTTCACTCATTGATAATGTGGCGGGTCTAAGTTCATTTCCACCTTCTACAAATACTTCAATATCTAAGTTAGCTGCTAGCTTATGAGAACTTGAATCTTCTGTGTTCGTATCTTTGTTCTCTTTTGATTCTTTAGATTCACTGTCTTCCGTTTTGTTTTCAGGCTTATTATTTTCAACCACAGTATTTGCTGGTGCACTACCATTTGTTGACCCGCTTTCTGTAGTACCACATGCTACTAATAAACTACTCAAAAGAACAGTTGTCGCTAAAACTTTGTAATATGCTTTCATCAAAATCTTCTCCTTAACCTTCAGGTAATTGTTTCATAAGAGTAGACGTTAACTTTACAAAAAGGTTACATTGAGAATTTTAGCAACTTGTAAAAAATATGAATGTTATTAATCATCACAGATTTAAAGCTAATAACTAGGTGGTATAGTGTTTTTTATTAAAATCGTAAATCATATCTTCTACTTCTCTTTTCCATAATAGATTCATTGGCTACATTGTACATGACTTCTACTCCTTTTGAAGAAGCTTCAAAACTAAATACATCATCTCTATCAATACCAAGGTTATCTGCTTCTTTAGCTGCATCAATGTTTGCACCCATAAAGATGAACTCCCAATTGTACTTCGCCTTTTGATGATTAATCAGGTTCCTCACTTTTTCATAAGAAAATTCTCTGCTCGCATTCTCATATCCATCTGTTGTAATAACAAATAGTACCTGACCCGGTCTACGGGCTTCTTTCGTGTTAGATAAGCGGATACCTACATCTAAAATTGACTTTCCTACTGCATCTAATAAGGCTGTACTCCCTCGTACAAAATAGTCATTATCTGTTAGTTTTACTTCATTCGCATCTACTCCATTCCAGAGTAGCTCATATTTATCATCAAATAAAACCGTCGTTACAATTGTTTCTCCCTTTACCACCTTTTGCTGTTCGATAAAAGCATTAAATCCTCCGATTGTATCTGATTCAAGCCCACTCATAGACCCGCTGCGATCAAGTAAAAAAATGATTTCAGTAAGATTGTTATTCATATTAAACTCATCCTTTCTAATAACTTCTGATATAATAGTAACTGAGTTTATCTTTGTTTTGGTCGCTTGGTAAGTGACAGTTTTGGAGGTTAATTATGCTAGATAAAAATACTTTACTAGAATTGCAGGCCTATATAGATCAACATAAAGAAATTGTTTTCTATTCACTCAATGAATCTTTAAAATATAATCTTGATGAAATTAAAATTGATGAAATTGAAGATTTTGTAAAAAAGAAACGTCAACCAACGTTTTCAGATGTTCTGTTTAAAATGATTGATAAACGAGGACAAACGGATTCCTATATCTACAATAAAGCTGGAATTGACCGTAGACATTTTTCTAAAATCCGAAAAGAAGATTATAGAGTAAGTAAAAACACGGCAATTGCTTTGGCTTTAGCTCTTGAGCTTTCTAATAGAGAAACAGAGAAACTATTAAGTGCTGCTGGTTTCACTTTATCGGATAATGATACATTTGATTTAGTTATTCAGTTTTGTCTCGAAAAGAAAATCTATGACCTTCTTTTAGTCAATGAAGCACTGGATTATTTTAGCTTACGACCTCTTCTTTCCAAAAGTATTACAAAATAAAAACTCCTTATTTCAAAAATAAGGAGTTTTTATGTGTAGAGTAAGAACAGCTGTACTACTCTACCTCGTAACCTGCTTCTTTCCACGCATTCGTTCCACCTTCTATAAAGGAGACATCAGTAAAGCCCATCTTATGTAATAAGTATGCACCAAGTGCAGCTTGTCCTCCTGCACCACAAGTCATAATCACTTTTTGGTTTCTGTCTGCTAAGCGTGGTTCGCGCAAATGTTCAGGCAATTCTAAGTCAGCGCGAATTGGTAACATTCCAAGCGATATATTCATGCTACTCCGAATTAATCCACATGCACCTGCTGCTTCTTTCTCTTGTACATCAATGACTAACGTATCTCTGTTTCCTTCAATAAGCTCTTTTGCTTCAGCTGAACTGATTGCTTTAACATGTTCACGAGCCTCTGCTACCATTTGTTTAAATGTTATTGCCATTATGATGATTCCTCCTACATTCTTTTTTTCAGAAGTCCTTTTAAGTATTACCCTTTGTTTTTAATTTCTAACCTGTATTCTAATTGCATTATAAAAATTTTAAAACGTAAACTGGATCCTCCATATTTTCCAACACTATGGAAGTATTTGTATGAATTAAATAAAGATTAAATCAAATGATAAGATTAACCAATTCTTTCTAATTATGGTCATGCAGGTGCGCATAATATACTGCCCTATCCAGCAGCATATATGGTGGCACTTTAGGACCAGGAGGCAGTTGATTTCTAAATAGATAAAGCTAATTAATTTGTAACTCTATAATTTTATAGGGGAAAAGGAGTTATACGCATGGAATCATCAAAAATCTATCGAACAGAAAATGATGCCTTGGGAGAAATAAGGGTACCTGCTTCAGCTTATTATGGATCTCAAACCCAACGAGCAGTTGAAAATTTTCAAATAAGTGGAATCCGCCTTCCTCGGTCTTTTATTAAGGCACAAGGTATTATTAAAGCAGCTGCTGCAACTGCTAATATGCAAATTGGGAAACTTCCACCAGACAAAGGGAAGGTAATTGTACTTGCATCTGAGGAGGTAGCACAAGGTCAGTGGGATAATCACTTTGTAGTCGATATATACCAGGCAGGTGCTGGTACCTCACAAAACATGAACGCAAACGAAGTTATCGCAAATCGTGCTTCAGAGTTATTAGGGGGCACATTGGATAGTCATTTTGTTCACCCCAACGATGATGTAAACATGTGCCAATCAACCAATGATACGCTTCCTTCCGCCATTAATATAGCAGCCGCAGAAAATCTTGTTCAAAGGCTGCTCCCTGCTATTCAACAGTTACAACATGAATTAGAAAAAAAAGCTGAAGAATTAATGCCCGTTCTAAAAAGTGGACGTACGCATTTACATGATGCTGTACCAATTCGGTTAGGGCAGGAATTCTCCGGCTATGCTGACACGATAAGGGAATCGTATCAAGCAATAGATTCAGCACTTGATTCACTTTACGAGATTGGATTGGGTGGAAGCGCAATAGGTACTAAAATGAATGTACATCCTGATTATCCTACAAAAGTACTTCAGGAAGTATGTAGAAGAACCAACCTTCCCTTTCGACAATCAACTAATCTATTCAGGTTTCAGCAAAACACGGGAGCTCCAATTCGTACCATGTTAACTCTTAAGGAGTTAGCTATTCATTTAATAAAGATAACTAGTGACTTACGCTTATTAAGCTCAGGTCCTAGAACAGGTATAGCGGAAATTACTCTTCCTTCTGTACAACCAGGATCAACGATTATGCCTGGCAAGGTAAATCCAGCGATTTTAGAGATGACACATATGGTTTGTTGCCAAATTATTGGATATGAAGCGGCCATCAGTACAGCTGGTATGGGTAGTCAACTCGAGATAAATGTTTTTATGCCAGTCATTGCACATACGCTTCTTCATTCGATTGACTTGTTATCAAATACAATCCCTACACTTGTGACAAAATGCATTAGTGGAATAAAAGCAGATGAATCTATGTGTGAAAAGTCATTGGAAGAAAGTCTAGCTTTAGTGACTGCACTTAGCCCTAAATTAGGTTATGACCTTTCATCTCAAATAGGTAAACAAGCCGATGAACAAAAGAAAACCATTAAACAAGTTCTCCTGGAAAAAGGGTTATTATCCCCAGAGATTGAACAACTTCTAAATCCAAGGAACATGGTTTAAATAAAATAAAGGTGAGTTATTTCTTATTGGAGAATGACTTACCTTTTGAAATTTTATATAGATTCTCTTATGAATTTAAGGACAAAGGTCATAGCTTGGTTTTTCTGACATAAAATGTACAAGTTATATATTATGTCGGGAGTGGATTAGGTTGAGTGTGAGTATTTTAATAAGTTATATCTTCTTGGGGTTAACTCTCGCTGCTCCGATTGGGCCAGTTAATTCAGCGCGCTTAGACAAAGGAATTAAAAACGGTTTCTGGCATGCATGGATTGTCGGTGCTGGGTCTATGATTGCAGATGCCTTTTTTATGTTATTAGTGTATATGGGAATGGTTCAATTTTTAGATATACCTTTTGTACAAGTTTTCCTTTGGTTATTTGGTGGTTTTATATTAATCTATTCTGGAATTGAAAGTATTTTAGGCTCAAATTCACTATCCGTATCCTATAGTAGACAAAAAGAGTCACTCTTTAAATGTTTTATGACTGGGTTCATTATGTCAATTACAAGTCCCCTTTCCATTCTATTTTGGTTAGGAATCTATGGGTCGGTATTAGCTAAAACAGCTCAGGTGAATGGAACTGGCGAACTGTTATTATACAGTTCGATGATTTTTATTGGTCTAACATTGTGGGATATCTTTGTAGCTGGACTATCTAGTAGTTTTCGAAAGTTCCTTAATAGTAGAATTTTAATCTCTATTTCGATTATATCTGGTCTGTCGTTGATTGGATTTGGTGTATATTTTGGGTATCAAGGTCTTGTTGCATTATTTGGATAATCCATAAATATTATGTACTGAGTACAATAAGCATAATACATAAAAAAGGAGACTAATTATTTAGTCTCCTTTTAATCTATATCAAATTTACGATAATTAGATTATCGTAAACTCATAACAACATAGATTAAGAATGTATCGATACATTAGAATTTTTCATTTCAATCACTCTGTTGTATAATATTTGTGTATTATCGTGATTAAATAATACAAAAATTATACAAAACTCGCAAGTGTTTTTTGACAAAAATGGTGAAATTTTCTTTAGACAATGATTATAACTAGCCTTTTTGTATAATTTATGTATAATTACTTAAAGGAGGCGATGTTATGTATACTATAAAAAAGGTTTCTGAACTAGTGGGTATACCTTCTGTAACGATACGAGCATGGGAGAACAGATATCATATCATCACTCCGCATCGAACCGAAGGCGGTCACCGGTTATATAGTCAAAATGATATTGATACATTACTATGGTTGAGAACACAAATTGAAGAAGAAGGCTTGAAAATAAGTGAAGCCATTCGATTATTAAGACAATCTCCTGAAGTAGAAACAAGTTCTAGTAGTCAAGTGGTTGAGGTAAAGCAAACAACTTATACGGATCTAACTGAAAAATTGTACAACTACTTAACTAAATTCGATTCTGATAAGTCAAACCAAATTATTGATTTTGCTTTTTCTATGTATCATTATGAGGATGTCTTCCACAAAGTCTTTGTACCGGTATTGTACCGTGCAGGTGATGAGTGGGAGTTAGGTAAAATAACGGTTGCTCAAGAACATTTTGCAAGTGAGTTGATTCTGCAACGCTTTACTCAATTCTTTCGTATCCTGCCTATTAATAAAAGTCTACCTAAGGCATTGGCTTTTTGTCCTGAAGGAGAAAATCATCAATTAGGGTTAATGCTTTATAGCTTATTTTTAAGAAAAAAAGCTCATGACGTGATTTATCTAGGGCCTAATACTCCATTTTCAGGTTTAACTAATTTGATTAATAGTAATAATATCTCAATCGTGGCGATATCACTTACTAATTCGAGGTATGAAGAACAAGTTACGTCTTGGATTAATGAATGTCTAGACGTGAATAAGGATGTTAGTTTCGTTCTTGGTGGTAAAGGATTCGAACAGTCTAAGACTCCAAAAAACTCTTATGTCCTAAGTGCTGATAGTGACTGGGAAAAAGTGTATGAATTAGTCATTAAAAAGAAATAGACCCATGCTCTCACAAAAGCAAGGGTCTATTTTTATTTACTTATAACATGAGCTCTTTTTCTACTGTTACGATCGGAGCGGGTTGAGGTTTTGAGAAATAATACCCTTGAAAAAGGTCATACCCTAATTCAATTAGATAGTCTAGGTCTTCTTTTCGTTCCACTCCCTCAGCTAAAGCTAGTGCTCCCATTTCATGTGTAATATGCAGTACAGTCTCTGCAACCTTTTGTTTTGAGATATCTTCACTTACACCATTCGTGAACTCTATGGCTAGTTTCACAAAATCTGGATCCATCTTTTTAAGTGTTTCTAGATCATTAAAGCCCACTCCAACATCATCTAATGCATACTTAAAGCCATGAGATCGATAATAATCTAAGATTCGTTTTAGATGATTGAGGTCTTTAACCTCATCTGTTTCAACAACTTCAAACACAACTTGTTCCGGTTCAATGTTTAATTGTCTTATCAATTCAAAGGTAGAGGCAAGGCAATGTTCGGGTACATAAATGGCTGTAGGGATAAAATTGATGAAAATCATCTTATCTCCTACAACTGATGCATTTCGTACCGCTTCTAATCGACAAGCGCGATCTAATGAGAACACACGATTTCTAATTCTAGCAGCCTCGAACATTTTAAACGGAGGAATAATATTTCCTTGTTCGTCTATTCCCCTTGATAAAAGTTCCTGTCCAATGATATGTAACTGCCCCTCTTCTATACCAACGATAGGTTGATAATGAGTACAGATTGATCTATTTTTAATTACATCATCTATCCAGATCGCTTCTCTCTCAGCTTTAAATAAGGACAAACGTTTTTTATCTCCACTATTTTTTAATGGATTAATTACCTCAGATTGAACTGCGTAAATAGATTCTATTTCCATATGTGCTTCAAGATAATCCATTAGATCATATAGAATCGATTCAATCATCCAAAAGGTATGTTTATCTATATGCTTCCACAATGTTTCAGAATAGTCACAGAAATAGTGTAATAGCTGATCTATGTTTTGGTTTACACTAAAAAACACAGTGTATCCTCTTTCTGTAGGTTGACAAACATCACAAATCATTTAGTTCTCTCCCCTTTTTCACCTTAGACAACTATTATACGATGTTTTAGTACTAATTGACTATAAAAAAGGACCAAAAAGCAAATGCTTCTTGGTCGAATAGGTTATGAATTTGTTTTCTGTGTTTTTTTATTTTTCGTTAACTCTGATTTAATATAGGAAGTAAACTCATTGGCTTTTTGGTCTGGTGCTTTTGTTAATAAACTAACCGTGATAAAAAGAGTTGTCGAAATAATTAGCCCCCAAATTCCTGAAGCAACCCCGAATGGTTTAATCTTGGCAAACTCAAGGTAGAGAACAATGACCCCACTAGCAATAACACTAGTCATTACTCCAGCAGCTGTGCCTCTTTTCCAGAAAAACGCTCCAATGAGTGCAGGCACAGTAACGAGCAATCCAGCAGATGATGCAACTGATAAGACAGCAATTAAACTAACATTCATCTGTGCAAAGAGAAAAGCTAAAATTGCAATGACAGGAATGACAAACTTACCAACTAATAGCTGGCGCTGATCGTTTGATTGCTTAGATAGATTTCCATAAACATCACGTGCAAATATAGAGGATAAAGTTAATAAAATCGAATCAATCGTTGAAATCGCAGCAGCCATAATCCCAACCATAACAATTGCCCCTAAAACTGGTGGAACTAATTCTGATGAAAGGATCATAGGCGTTGCAAGGTCTGCATTTTCAAGTCCAGGGAACATAACAAGTGCTGAAAAGCCCCAAACAACGGAAACGATTGTATAAATAAAGCCAAAAATTAAGAATCCCATCAGCATTCTTTTTAAGCTACCTAAGGAATTAGGCATAAATAGCCTTTGGCTAACCTGAGGGTTAGATATACTAAAAAAGAACCATGGTACAGTCAAACCTAAGAATGTTAAGAAACTGAAAAATCCATTCCCTGGAACCGTTAGAAATTCTGGATGTTTTGTTTCAAGTGCAGTAAAGAATCCTCCAACTCCACCTAAACCATTTACGATTAACATAACAACAATAGTAGCAGTAATGATCATGACTAATGCCTGCAAAGAATCAGTCCATGCTACTGAACGAATCCCTGCAATAAAAGAGAAAACGATTGCAAGAACAGTTGCGATAATGACACCGGTAGTAAACGGGATAGCATTGTTCGTTACCCCAGATAGTAAATATCCAACACCGGCAAGTTGTACTGCACTATATGGTATTAGAAAAATACAAGACGCAATTGCAACGATAGATGCTACCTTTTTATTTTGATAGCGGTCTCCTAACATTTCAGAAGGCGTTACATAGCCATATTTCTTCCCTACTAACCAGAACCTCGGTCCGAAAATGGCAACTAAAGAGACTCCCATAAAATAAATAATCTCAAATCCATATGCACCAACCCCACCTTTATAGGTTAAACCGGCTAAACCTACGAGCATAAATGCACTATATGTTGTTGCACTATAACTCAGTGCAGAAACAAAACCACCTAGTTTCCGTTCACCGAGGAAATAACTCTCCATACTTGTTTGTTTTCCACTTCTAGATAAGTATGCAATATATAAAGATACAACAATATAAATGGCTAGGGTCCACCATACTAAGGTCGTACTCATTCTGAATCACCCCAATTTCTTGTGAAAAAGTAGTTAATAACGATGATTGCAATTGCTAATATCGTCCACAGTAAGAAGCTTCCGTACCATGCAGTGACGTTTGATAGAAAGGTGTATGGGAGTATGTAACCTAGCAATATAATGACTACGATCATAAGGCCCCATTTCACTTCGCGTGACGTCAATAGAATCCCCTCCAATTACCAAAATGTTATAAAAAATGAATTAAGTTCCATACTAATTATACAATAGGATATACATGTGTAAAGACAGTTTTGAAGAATGAAACTATTAGGGTTTCTTAGTTTAAGCAATTGTAGCATTTTCTATAAAAGAAAAAAGTCTCTAGACCTATTGAGGGATCTTGAGACTTTTGTGTTAGAGTGGGTAACCGTTACCAACCATTACGAGTAGTAACGGTTGTGATATGTGCTAAGTGGTGGCGACCGTGCCATGCGTATAAGCCGATATTTTTAGCGACTGAAATTTCTCCAGAGTCAGGATGGATAAATGTTCTTTGTAAGTCTTCAAGATTAAGGTCTCTTAAAAAAGAGACTAATCGTTTATGTAAAGAATCAAGCAAATTTAATGGAATTTCAATGGGTAACGTGTAATCTATATGTTCAGCCCATAGTGCTTCTTCGTATGTTTTAATGACCGGTTTGTTTTCAGTCAATGCCAGTTTAAAACGGATAAAGGCATTCATATGACTGTCTGCTAAGTGATGTACTACTTGAAGAATGGTCCATCCACCCTCTCGGTAAGGAGTTTTCAACTGAGTAATATTTAATTTACTAACTGCATCTCGAAGTAATACTGGTAGTCTTTCAATTTCTGTAATCCACTCTTCTATCACTTCACTAGTTAGTTCGCCACTAAACTGAAAATTTCCAACCGGATATCTTTCATCCATCTAGATCAACCCTTTCCATTTTCTAAATCAAATTTTAAATCAAATTAAGAGAAAAGGTTGTAACAATATGTCATTCTTTATAGAACCTTCACATAAAATGTTCTGTTTCGCGGGCCATCAAATTCACAAAAATAGATTCCTTGCCACGTACCTAATAGAAGTCGCCCTTCACTTACGATGACATATTGTGAAGCTCCAACTGTACTTGCCTTCAAATGAGCAGCTGTATTTCCTTCCATATGCCGATCTAATTGATGATTCCAGGGATAGATTTCATCAAAGCGGCGAATCATGTCCATTTTCACATCTGGATCAGCATTTTCGTTTATTGTGATTCCTGCAGTCGTGTGTGGACAATATACAATAACACTACTATCTTGAATGTTCAACTCATGAACCATCTTTTGGATTTCCGCTGTCACTTCAATCATCTGACTTCGATTGTTTGTTTGAATTGAAAACTTCTTTAACATGAAACCACACCTTTTCTCTATATAATAAGGGATTCATCATAAACTCTTTGTAAAAACTCTTCAACAACTTTATTGTTGCTTTTTTCACTACCAAGTTTAAGCATTGCTCTACCCACAAAATTAACGCCTTTATTCTGTCCTTCATAAATAAATTTTGTATTGTTTTCATCTACCTTTAATAGCGTATACGAGAGTCTAATTTCAAAGGCTTTTCCTAATATAAACTGTACTACTTTATACTTTTTGTTTTCTATATCCTCATAAGCTAATGTTTCAACGATATAGGTTTCTAGCCGTTTACCTTCCCGGTATGTTTGTTGATGCTTAGCCCCTACCTCTTGTTCCAACTTCTCAATTAATGTATGCTCCTCTACCTTTGGCATTATTCTTTTAATATTTTCATCTGAAAATAAACTCCATACCTTTTCAATATTAGCTGGAATACTCTTTTCACTTTTCCAGTTTAGCATTCATTTCACTCCTTCCCAGATGATACGAAGTCATCTATTTCTTTTATCTGTAGTTTTAGGTCTTTAATTTGCAACTGAATTTTTTCTCGTTTATTTAATAATAATTCTTCTAAGTTTTCAAAAGACTCATCTTCCATCACGGATATCATCTCTTGAATGGTAAACCCGAAACGCCTGAGTTTCCTTAAAAGTAATGCCAAAAAGTAGCTTCCATCATCATAGTAACGATAGTTGTTTATCTGGTCGATGTATGCTGGCTCTAGTAATTTAACCTCAGCATAGTAACGAAGCGTTTCTTTAGATAAACCTGTCATTTCAGAAAACTCACTTATCTTGTACATAAAAACCTCCTAGCACCATACTAAACGATGGGGTGCACCACACAGTCAACTCTCTATTTATCATATTTCCTTTATCCCCATAATAAAAGAGCGTCCCCATGATTCAGACGCTCAGTCTTCGTATTTAATACTAATTGATTGATTTTGAATAGTATATGACACTATCTTAGGTTCCTTTTTAAAAAGATGAATTCCTAACCAAATAAAATAAAGTGGAGCTGAAATTGTTCCGCCTAACCCCATTCCAACTTGAGTAAGAATCGGAGTTGAAATAACATATTTCCATTTAGAGAAAAAATTTGATAGACTTTTACAATTATATTTCTTTCACTCTCCATCTAACTCTTTCAATTGGAGTAAGTGTTCCTATCAAGGCAATTGCACTACTTGCTAGTAAAATACCAGTTAATCCCTCGAAGGCAACAACTGATAATAGTCCAAAAATGACAAGGTCAAACGCTGAATCTAGTACAGAAATAAGTGATAAAGTAGTTGCACGTATTTCAGATGGTATTAAATCATTCTTTAATTGTGAGTAGATGGGTCTTCTAATGGCTTGCCCAATTCGTAATACAAAGAATGCTCCAATTACAATCCAAATCGATTCTCCTAGTATAGCTGATAGGAATAATCCAATAGCAGCTAGGCCTCCTGTTACGGTCATTAAGAACGTTCTTGGAAAGCGACTAGTAAACCATCCTACTGATTGGGACGCGAAAAAACCGAAAATTGCTGCAAGTGCATACAACACTCCTATCATAACTACAGGGACACCTGCGTTAGTGAAAATAGGTTGATTAAATGCTTCATAAACAGAATCAGCTGGAATAAACACTAGAGTAAAGTTTAAAAACAAGAGTAATAGAGTTGGAGCTTTTCGTATAGCCTTTATACCGGATTTTACTTGATTGAAAGGATTTTCCTTGTAATATCCTCCATAATTGCTTGGATTTTTCACAAAGAAGATTAATATCAATTCCACGAAATGAAATGCTAAGCCTAAAGCAATTAAAAAGACAAATTGTTGGTCCTGTAGATCTTGTGCAAAATAGGCACCAAATAATACAGCTAAAATCATCGATACGAAACCTGCTGATTGAATTTTTCCCATTGCACGGTCCATACGGTGATGATCATTGTCTTCTTTAAGAGATTCATAGATTAAAGCTTCATCCGCACCTGAGAAAAATGTAACGGAAAGCCCGTTTAACGCACTAAATAGGAAAAACATCCATGGATCGTGAGAATATATTAAAACAACAATACTTATAATTTTGATGGTTACTCCAATAAGAAAAGATACTTTTGCACCAAACCGATCGGCAACCACTCCACCTGGAACCTCACCTAGTAATACGGCGCCACTCCAGAAAATTTGTAACCATAAAATATGGATGGGCTCTAACCCTCTTCCTAGGTAAAATAAAGTTAATACTGGTGCAATAAAATTAATTGTCCCAAAAAAGCGAACCCAAAACATCACTCGTATATTGTGTGCTGATATTGTTTGTGTTTTCATAAATTTCTCCTATTTTTTTATCAAAGCAATTTTACCCTTTAAATTCTGACTAATCAAATGATTATTATATTCAAAGTGTTCTGTTCACTTTTTACGACATAAAAAAAGCCTGGATAACTCCCAAGCTTTCATTTTAGGATGGATTGGTTGACCATAGTCCCGCGGATTTCACAAAAACACGACGGTTTAATTTTAGGTGGGCTACCATTAATTCGGCAAGATCCTCAGGTTGCATAAATTTCTCTGGGTTATTTTCACTAATTAAGTTCGTTTCAATTGCCAGGTCTGTGGCAACAGTACTAGGTGTTAAGGCACTAACACGAATGTTATGTTTTCTTACTTCTAACATAAGCGATTCAGTAAGACCTAATACGGCAAACTTTGATGCACTATAAGCACTAGTTACAGGTGCTCCCTTTTGACCAGCAGATGAAGATACATTGATGATATCTCCTGTTTTCTGCTCGATCATTCCTGGTAAAACAGCTCTTGTCGCATTGTATACACCCATTAAATTAACTTGAATAATTGACTCCCACTCTTCAGGGGTTAGGTCAAGAAAACCCCCGAACTTCGCAATTCCTGCATTATTAATAAGAATATCTATCGAACCTAGGTCGCCCTTTATATGTTCAACTGCATTCGTTATTGATTCTAAGTCTGCGACATCCCCAACTGCTGCAGACACCTCAACATTATACTCACTCAATTCCGAGGCTACTTTTTCGAGATTGTCCATTGTACGACCAACAAGACCGATATTTACACCTTCTTTTGCAAGGGCTATAGCAGTAGCACGGCCAATTCCTCTACCTGCACCAGTAATAAGCGCTGTTTTACCTTGTAAACTTTCCATTAAGAACTCCCCTTTTATGTAAAATATCACCATACTAATATACCCATTGCTCATGATTGTTAACATTGTTTTGAGTTGCGAAATTATATTAAAGGTATTTATAAAAATATCTCGAAAATAGTAATCAAACAGCAATGACTTGGAGGTATATAGGATGTTAATTGAGATGATACAAACTAAAGTAAAGGAAGCTCTTCCAAAATCTGTGGAAGATTTAAAGGAATTCTGTGACTTACAGACTATTTCTGCTCAAAAAAAGATGATACCAGAAACAGTTCAATACCTTCTGAATTTCATAGAAGAACTTGGTGGTAAAACAAAAGTATTAGATGACATTGAAGGTGGACATCCAGTAATCTATGCTTCCTTTGAAGCGGGACCTAGAGGGAATTCTGAAAAGACTTTATTATTTTACAACCATTATGACGTACAACCTCCTGAACCATTAGATGAATGGGAGACTCCCCCGTTTGAGTTAACTGAAATAGAAGGGAAATTATTTGCAAGAGGTTCTGCTGACAACAAAGGTGACTTAATGGCTAGACTAACTGCTATTAAAATTTTAAAAGAGTCAGAAGCTGGTCTACCTTGTCATGTAAAGTTTCTCCTTGAAGGTGAAGAGGAAATTGGCAGTCCGAATCTTGAATTCTATTTAACCCAATATAATGAGTTATTTAAAGCGGATGCTTGTATTTGGGAGCATGCTGATAAAGATGATAAAGACCGAGTCAGCTTAATGGCTGGTGTAAAAGGCATGGCTTATTTTGAATTAACGTGTGAAAGTGCGGATATGGATCTTCACTCTAAAGTTGGTGCGCTTGTAGATAATGCAGCATGGCGAATTACCCATGCACTAGCATCAATGAAAAATAATAAACATGAAATTTTAGTTGATGGATTTTTTGATGGAATCCTCCCTCCAACAGATTTAGAGTTGGAGTATGTACGGAGTATACCTTTTGATGAACAATCTATTTCGAACTTATATGGATTAAAGCAACCATTGATCACTTCTTATAGTGGACAAGATCCTCGTGAGGCAAATATTTTTAACCCAACGATGACAATCTGTGGTCTCGAGAGTGGCTATTACGGAGAAGGTTCTAAAACTGTTCTTCCAAAAAAAGCGATGGCTAAGTTAGATTGTCGCTTAGTTCCTGGCCAGGATCCTGCCCATATTCTAGAATGTATTGAAAATCATCTTCAAAAACAAGGGTTCTCAGATGTGAAAGTAAAATTATTAAGTGGTGTGAGAGCATTCCGTTCTGATTTATCTCATCCATTTGTCACGCTTATGGTCCGTACTGCGCAGGAAGTTTATGATACCGAAGTGGTACTATCCCCTAATAATACGGGTACAGGTCCAATGTCGGAATTCGGACACCACTTGCAACTTCCTATCGTTAGTACCGGAGTAGGTTGGGCTCATTCTCGATTACATGCACCCAATGAATCCATTCGCCTTAAAGATTATGAAGAAGGCATTGTTCATATAGCTTACATTATTTCAGAATTTGCTAACACAAATTAATGCGACTTGTGAAAGTGTAGAAATTTTCTACACTTTCTTTTTTGTTTATGAACAATAAGGTCTTTTTCTTGCCAAAAGAAAACAAAAATTTTAAACTAAGTAAAGTTATCGGAAAAATATTAGAATTCCCCAACCGCTAACAACCACCTAGTTGTCATTTATGGAATAGCCAACAGAAAACAACAAACACTAACGTTAAACTCTAGTTGAATACGTAAATAGTTTAGTTCGTATTCAATGAATTAAAGGATGAATGATTCTTGAAAGTAGTCTTAGTTACACCTAATTTTCATCAACCTCGTGGAAACACAGTGACTGTCAGGCGGATAGCAAATGAGTTAGAAAACTTGAAAGTGCAAACAGAGATCATTTCTATGACAGAGGATAATGTAGCAGCTACTCCCCTACCAGAAGCCGATGTTTATCATGGATTTCATGCCTATCAATTTTTTCGCTTTATGGAAAGACTCGAAAAGAAGCCTAAAAGCTATGTCATTACTCTTACTGGTACAGATTTAAATCATAATTTATTTGATGAAAAAACAAGACCAATTGTCGTTTCTTGCCTACAGAATGCAAAAGCGATACACGTATTCAATGAGGAAGCGAAACACATCTTAATAAATGAATTACCTGACCTATCAAGGAAGACTCATATTGTTCCACAAGGTGTAGACCGTTTTCCACAGTATGAGCTTGATTACCATAAGGAATATCAGTCATTTCTATTTGTTCTCCCTGCCGGAATTCGTAAAGTGAAAAATGTTCCTTTTGCTATTGAGTCTTTGGCACGTTTAAAAGAAAAACACCAGAATGTTTGTTTATGGTTAGTAGGTCCTGTCCTTGAGGAAGATGAAGGTAAAATTGTAGAGGAATTTGTACATACAAATAGTAGTTGGATTACCTATCTCGGGCAAGTACCGCATAAACAAATGGGTGCGATATATCAGCAAGCAGATTGTATACTCAATACATCTATATCTGAAGGTCAACCCTCTTCTATTTTAGAAGCAATGGCTCACGAGCTACCCGTGATTGTCTCTGATAATCAAGGCAATCGAAGCATCGTTACTCATCAAGAAACGGGTTTAGTTTATAACACATCAGACGAATTTCTTGATTATACAGAACAAATCATGAATAATAACGAATTAAGACAAATGTTAGGGAAAAAAGCTAAAGACTTTGTAGACCAACATCACAATAGTCAAAAAGAAGCAAAACATTTGTTTGATATCTATCAAGATATTCAATCTAATTAAGCAAGGAGTGAAAACCATGTCAAAAGAAGAAATAATTAAGCTTACCTCTTTATCTTCAAAAGGTGGCTGAGGATGCAAAATTGGTCCTGAGGACCTGGCGCAAGTTTTGCGTCACTTACCTAAATCTGTTCCAGATCCAAATCTGCTTGTTGGATTAGATACTTCCGATGATGCAGGTGTTTATAAAATTAATGATGAGATAGCGCTGGTTCAAACACTAGATTTCTTTACCCCTATTGTCGATGACCCATATATGTTTGGTCAAATTGCGGCCGCCAATGCATTGAGTGATGTGTATGCGATGGGTGGAAAACCACTAACTGTTATGAACATCGTCGGCTTCCCTATTAGTAAGCTTGATAAAAGCATATTAGCAGATATATTAGCAGGTGCTTCTGATAAAGTGAAAGAATCTGGAGCTGTTCTCGTTGGCGGCCACTCTATTGATGATAACGAGCCAAAATTCGGTCTGTCCGTGACAGGTACTGTTCACCCAGAGCGAGTTCGTGCAAATGCAGCTGCGAAGCCTGGAGATAAATTAATACTCACAAAACCAATTGGTGTTGGAATATTAACCACGGCTATTAAGAAAGATTTACTAGGTGAAGCAGAATTAAACGAAGTGATGCAGACAATGGCTGCACTAAACAAAGACGCGGCTGAAGCAATGGAGAACTTCCCTGTTAATGCATGTACAGATGTAACCGGTTTTGGTTTATTAGGCCATGCTCGGGAAATCGCAGAAGGAAGCAAAACTGGAATTACAATCTTTAGTGATAAAGTGCCAGTACTATCTAGAACTCGAGAACTTGCTGAGCAAGATATCATCCCAGGTGGTAGTAAAAAGAATCATAAATGGCTCGCAGATTGTATTGACTATAGTGAAAATATAGATCAAATAACACAGTTTATATTGTGTGATGCAGTTACATCCGGAGGATTATTAATTTCAGTACCAGAGTCCGATGCTGAATCTTTGTATAAAGCATTGCTAGACAAAAATGTTCCAGCTGCGATTATTGGTGAAGTAACAAGCGATAAAGCTTGTAGAATTACTGTAGTGTAATTCAGGAGAGTTAGTGCTTAGGTGCTATGGCATTCCAATGGCTATATTAAGGACTCCATTGGGGTCCTTTTTAATTAAAATAATGAGGTGTAGAAAAATGAAAAAATGTTTACAAATTTGGTTGGTTGTCTGTTTAGTCTTTATCCTCTCTGCCTGTGGAGCAGCTGATAAAAGTGAACCATTTACAATCGGAGTAATTCCTGCTCAAACCGAGGGTTCTATGGAAGCCGCCATGGAAAAGTTACAAACAACCATTTCTGAAGGTATAGACAAAGATGTAAAAGTTGAAGTTTATCCGGATTATAATGGTGTAGTTGAAGCAATGAACTACAATAAAATAGATATGGCCTACTTTGGACCATTAACTTATGTTATTGCTAACCAAAAAAGCGGTGCTCAAGCAATCATAACGCAAGTTATTGATGGAAAGCCTTATTATCATTCCTATGTAATTACACATAAGGATAATCCTTGGAACACTCTAGAGGACCTTTTAGATACACGTTCGGAAGTTGATTTTGCTTTTGGTGATATTAACTCGACTTCTGGTTCGTTAATTCCAAGCATTGAATTACAAGATCGTGGTGTATATCAATCTGAAGATGAACATGAATTTAAGTCCGTACGTTTTACTGGATCCCATGACGCAACTGGGTTAGCAGTGCAGAATAAACAAGTGTCTGCTGGTGCAATTGATAGTGCTATTTATAACCAACTAGTAGAATCAGGTAAATTAGATGGTGATCAACTTAAGGTTATCTGGACATCTAAGGAGCTTTTCCAATATCCATGGGCTGTTCATAAAGATCTAGACAATGATACGATTAAGGCTTTACAAGACACGTTTTTAGGTATTACTGACCCAGAAATCCTTGATGCATTTGGGGCAACTGGCTTTACAACAGCAACAAATGAAGATTATGAAAGCATTAAACAAGCAGCGATTAAACAAGGAATTATTGAAGAAGAATAGAGCTGATTTTTCATGTGGTTTAAACCCAAAAGTATAGGGACTGCAATCGTACTTTGTATTCTCATCTATATAAGTGCCGTCTTTACTGAATTTGATTTATCAAAGTTCAGGGACTTTCGTAATATGATAGACTTTTTATCACATTGGTTTCCAATGGATTTTTCAAAGCTTCCATATATGATAAGAGACAGTGCTGAAACAGTAGCGATGGCGTTTCTTGGGAGTTTCCTAGGATTAGTCATCGCCCTACCTATTAGTTTTACTGCTGCTAGGAATACGACTCCTTCGAAATTTATTTTTCATTTTTCTCGTAGCTCTCTTAGCTTTGTTCGCTCTATTCCGGAGATTGTTTTCGGTTTAATTTTATTAACAGCTCTTGGCCTTGGTCCCTTCCCGGCTGTTTTAGCGATTATGTTTCACAATATTGGGGTTTTAGGAAAATTAATTAGTGAACTAATTGAAGCAGCAGATCCTGGTCCACAGGAGGCTATGAAAGCAGTTGGTGCCAAGAAGGGCTTTGGTTATCTGTTTAGTGTGTTACCGCAAATTTGGCCTAATGTGTTATCACAATATTTTTATCGATTTGAGGTTGCAATCCGAACATCTCTCATCTTAGGTTTTATTGGTGGTGGAGGAATTGGTCAGCGACTGTTTAACGATTTTAAGACGTTTCAATATTCTTCTGTTTCCTTGGATGTATTAATTATTATGATAATCGTTATTATGGTGGACTTGATAGGCAGTAAAGTACGTAATAATGTTATTTAAGGGGGGAATCAGGTTTGATTCACGTTACTAATCTTTCCGTTCGTTACCCTGGTAGCGAAAGTGAAGCACTTTCTAACATCAACTTATCATTTGAGAACAGAGAGTTTGTTTGTATTCTGGGTAAAAGTGGCTCAGGTAAATCCACTTTTATCCGTTGTATTAATGGTCTTCAGAAACCAACAAACGGAGAAGTTCTTTATAAGAACCAATCCTTATCAAACATGTCTGAAGAAGAACTACGAATTGTTAGGCGTGAAATGGGAATGATTTTTCAACATTTCAACCTTATTCCCCGTCTTACAGTGATGCAAAATGTGTTAACTGGTATGTTTGGGTATCGTTCTACTTTTAAAAATTTACTTGGCTGGTTTTCACAAGTAGAAATTGAACGTGCTAAACAAGCTATTGAAGATGTAGAGTTAACAAATCAAATGAATCGAAGAGTTGAACAATTAAGTGGAGGTCAAAAACAAAGAGTTGGTATTGCTCGTGCATTGCTACAGGAGCCAAACGTGTTTCTCGGTGATGAGCCAGTATCTAGCCTTGACCCAGGCACGTCTACTCGGATCTTCACGTTGCTGCAGGAAATACACGAACGCCATAACTTATTGACGATAATCAATGTTCATGATGTAGAGTTAGCTAAACGATTCGCAACGAGGCTCATTGCTCTAAAAGAAGGAGAAATCGTTTTTGATGGGTCCCCTAGCGAGTTTAGTGAAAGAGAATTTAATCTGATTTACCATTCGAATGTGGAAGAAGTGAAAGAGCTTGTTTATAGCTAGCTAAAGGAGAAATGTTCGTATGATTAAAAGTCCATGAGTAGTTGATCAATCAAGGGTCGTGTACGACTCAAGTGATAAAAATGTAGTGACAAATGGCCTTCATAACGAAAAGTCAGTCATACTTACCTTTGATGATGGGCCCAGTCGAATCCTACCACAGATTCTGGATGTGCTAAAAGATGAAAATGTGCCAGCTATGTTCTTTTGGCAATCCCGCCTGCTATATCCTGAAAGACCTTGGCTAAGAGCAATAAAAGAAGGTCATATTATTGGAACTCATTCAATAAATCATAAAGATTTTGTGAAATTACCTTTTGAAAATCAGCTACACGATTTGAGGTCTAGTGTTGATGTGATTGAAAACGTGACTGGGGAAAAGGTAAACTACTTCCGTCCTCCTTTTGGCAGGTATAATGAGGATACCATAAAAGCTGCACAACAATTAGGATTAACAACCGTAATGTGGAAAATCGCCTCGATAGATTGGGAGCTAAAAGATAAACCTGAAAAAATCATATGTAATGTCGTAGATCACCTAGAAGACGGAGCCATCATTCTGCTTCACGAACTAAAACAAACTTTACACATACTTCCAGAACTCATCCATACAATTAGAAAAAAGGGCTACTCCTTTACCACTTTACCGCACCGGGGGTCAGGCCCCCGATAACACAATTAAATGGAAAACCGCATGGTAGTTTATTCCATGCGGTTTTCTTTATTTGTTTATAGAATTTTGTAGAACATGTCCACTATTTATGTATGGTATAGATGAACCACTATGAAGCAGTCCTTTATAGTTGGCAGGGATATACATATACTGCTCAGCATGTTCATAGTCCATCCACGAAACCTCTTCAATTTCTTCGGGATATAAAATGGTTATATCTCCACTAACAATAGTAGCTTTAAAAGTGAAGAATATGCAATGGTTACCCGTATCAAAAGTCGCTTCTCTAACGGAGAATAACTCCCCTAGTTCAATATCCAATCCAGTTTCCTCTTTGGCTTCTCGTACCGCTGCTTCTTGCAATGTTTCTCCGGGTTCTACTGCACCACCTGGCAGTGTAAAGTATGAAGTACTTTCGCCTATATTCTTAACCATTAATACTCGTTTGTTCTCCTCATCTTGCAGAAGTACATAAACCACATCGACCCTATTCATCTAAGTAGATTCCCCCTATATTTAGATCAACTATTCTCCCTCCACCATGGTAAAGTAGAGTTAGCCATTTTAGATTGTATATGAACCGTTTCACCTAACTTTGGTGTAATTAATTTAACCCCTTTTGCTTCAGCTTCTACTGATGCACGCTCAATGGGTTCCTTCCAACCATGATGTGCCAAAGTAAATGCACCCCAATGACTTAGTAACATATTTCTCCCTCTTACATCAAGATGAGCCTGTACGGATTCCTCCGGTTGCATATGGACGGATGACCAACGTGGATCGTATTGACCACCTTCAACAATAGTAAGGTCAAATGG
This sequence comes from Cytobacillus suaedae, assembly GCA_014960805.1. Classification (GTDB taxonomy): domain Bacteria; phylum Bacillota; class Bacilli; order Bacillales; family Bacillaceae_L; genus Bacillus_BV; species Bacillus_BV suaedae. The sequence continues at coordinate 2,219,580 of CP063163.1, forward strand.
TCCATATTCGTCTCCGATTTGTTTAAAATGTGGCCCATATCCACCATCCCCACTCACATAAATCCTTGAGGATTTTCCTAGTATGACCCATCCACCCCATAAGGTAGAGTCCCGATTCGTTATACCTCTACCAGAGAAATGCTGTGAAGGTACGAAACTTAAAGTAATCTCTGACCACAATAGTTCATCCCACCAATTGAACTCCCTAATCTTATCTTTTTGTACCCCCCATCTCAGTAAATGTGAGCCGACACCATACGGTACAAAATAATGTCCCACTTTTTCTTTTAACCTAAGAATAGACGGATAATCCAAATGATCGTAATGATCATGCGTAATAAACACAGCATCAATGGGTGGTAGTTTTTCAATAATTGCTAAAACTTCGTTGCTATATCTCTTACTTCCTAGAAATGAAACAGGTGAAGCAGTTTGGCCAAACATTGGATCAACTAGAATCTGCTTTCTATCTACAGTAAGTAAGAATGTGGAGTGACCAAACCAAGTCAGGCTATCCTCACCAGTTATTTTTTTATTGTTGAATAAAACAGGTAAAGGTTTCTTTGGTTTTCTCTCTTCTTTTCCTACCAATCCGTCTCTAATTAAGGTCATAATCGTGGCAGGACTCATTTTCATGTTCAAATCAGATTTATTTACAAATCTACCATTAACATAATTAGTAAATGTACTATAAAATTCCTTTTCTTCATCACGTAGTGTGCCACCGAACACTGGGTGCAGATTTATAAACAGGATAATAATTAATAGAAAGATTAGTATAAAACCAAGTAAATAAAACATAATTAAAGTTCACTAGCTCCCTCCATGATGTGTCTGCGTTTTTGAATGATCTTATGGATTATTAAATAAGCGATAAGAAAAATGTTCAGAGCACTTAGACCCGTAAAGAACAACGATAATACTAGACTTCCTTCCTGAAACAAATGGACTGCTTGTATCGTTGTAATTAGAACGATAGGTATTACAAAATAAAGTTGGAATCTCGCTATATTACCCATAAAATGATCCTTTCATTCTGATAATTTAAATTTATTGTAATAGTTTACCATACTATAGTGTTATTACTTTACTAGTAACTTACTGGAAGGAAATTATAATCCCTAAATGACAAGCAACATAGCTAGAAAATGGCATACGATACTACGTCAAAAAATAAATGTAAGGAGTTGAACTTGTTTTGGAGGAAAATCGAGTAAAAACAGGTCCATATCAAATGAATTACTGTTTCTATCCAGGAAACAGCGATGAAGTTTTGGTTTTTATCCATGGAATTCCCACGAATCACCATCTTTGGGATCAAGTTATTCCCTACCTAAAAGGACATCATACTATATTAACCATTGATTTAATTGGATATGGCCATTCTGAACGTGCACCTTATTATGATCTCACCTTACCTAAGCAAGCTGAATACACTATTAATCTACTTAATCAATTGGGCATTGCTAAAGCTCATTTTATCGGTCATGACCTTGGAGGCGGAATCGTTCAAATTCTTTCCGTTTTTTATGCTAATCGGGTAAAGAGTATGGTGATTGCTGACGGGGTTTGTTTCGCAAACTGGCCGTTACCAAAGGTTGTTTCAATCCGGTATCCTACTGCGGAAGAATTTTATCCTTCACCATTGTTTATAGAAAGAATGCTACGTGAGGGAGTATATTACCCACAGGTATTAACACCGGAAATCATTAATCATTTTATTCTTCCTTTTAGTAGACCAACAGGAGATAAAGAATTACAGCACGCTTCTTTTGCTTTAAATCACCACCAAACTGAGGACCTTGTACCATATCTACCATCCCTTAGTGTTCCAACAACCTTATTATGGGGGCAACATGATCGTTATTTGCCACCATATTGGGGGTTACTATTACACCAACACATTCCAAACTCTATCTTTAAAATCTTGCCGAACTGTAGTCATTACTCCATGCTTGATAACCCTACTTTATTTGCGGCTGAAATAATGGATCATATATCAAGAATGACCAGGTTTCGTGAAGTTGGATTAGAGAAATAAGTGTTTGTTCAAATAAAGAAAACCAACTGTAAGTCCTACAGTCGGTTTTCTTTAACATGCTGGGTATTAGGTTAAAATTCGTTTTTCACCTTCAATGACTTTAATTGGATCTATGTTTTGTGTAAATTCAAGTGTACCAATGTATTTACCACTCTCATCACGAACGGCAAAATAACGGATATATACATATTTATCACGGAACTTTATCCAGAAATCTTCTGTATCTTTTATGCCAGATTTGAAGTCCCTTAAGAGATCTTCAACTACATGTACACTTCTAGGTGGGTGACAGTTTTGAACTGTACGTCCTATTACTGCTTTTGTTCTAGCAAAGATACGTTCTTTTCCATGTGAAAAATACCGAACAACATCGTCTTGGTCAATAAACGTAATATCTACTGGCAAATGGTTTAACATCAGTTCAAGCTGTTTTAACGACAAGATTCCAGTTTCCATTTTGATGAAACCTTCTGAGAGGGTATTTTCATTTATTGCTTTACGGTCTGGATACCACTCTTCTATTGAATCGATCAAGCATAAACCAATTTCATCGCTTTCATGTGCTATCTTTATCCACTCATCTTCTGTTAGATTCATGAGTGCCATTGGAAATAGGATGTTTTCCTCACGATATACCATATTCAAAACTTCGTTAATGACAAACGTCATCACTTCAATAACGGATTGGTTCTCCCCATTATAATTTGCTAATAGCCTCTTAGCATCTTTTATTCCATCACGGATAAAATCATCAATTCTCCACATATTGTTTGTGGGGCCATATATTCCGTACTTCTCTAAATAAGGAAATAATAGGTTTTCTTTCCGACTGTAATGTTTATCGATATCAAGTAATAAATTACAATCTTCCAAAAGCTTGTTAATGCTCTCTGGTGAATCTGACTTAATAAATTCATCTAGGTGAACTTTCACCTTTGTTTCAACCAACTTTGTGATTGCTTGATTTTCTAAAATAAACGTGTGTACGGGATGTCCTGGTTGATCTTCAGGGCGTTCGTCCCTCTCTACCTTAACAATTGTTCCTTTTATAGTTTGCTGTTCACGGTTATTAATGATTTCACTCATAGTAGATACTCCTTTGCAAATAGGCTTCATCTTTAAGTGCGAAAAGTTCTCATTAGTAACGTAACATGTTAGGTAGATTAAGTATGTGATTGGAGTCACATACTGATGTTTATTCTATTTTTTGTTATAATGATTTCACTAGAGCAACACTCAATATCTTCACCCCATTAAGCAGTGCATCTAAATTAAAACTCATCTCAGGATGATGTAATCCTGGTGATAATCCAGTACCTAAGCCTACTACAGTTGCTTGTAGATGAGGATAGGTTGCTTTATAAAAATGGAAGTCTTCTCCCCCAGGTGTGACTGGTGACGCTACGAGTCCGCTTTCTCCAAGTGCTTCCACTATAGCTTCACCTACCATATTTTCAAAAGCAGGACTAGATTCGGCTGCGACCATTGTTGCCTGTGTTTCTAACGTGACCTTTGCATGATTTATTGAACCAGCGGTTGTTACTGCATGCTGGATTTTTTCTAAAATCTCAGACATTAGTTCATTTCGTTCTGCTCGAACATCTATTCCAAATTCAGCAAAATCTGGAATAATGTTAAGGTTATCGCCTCCAGCTTTTACCATTGTCACTTTTGCAGATGCTGACACTGTTGGGTCAATTTTTACCGAGTTAATAGATTGAATGATGCTTCCTAATGAGTCAATCACGTTAATACCTAAATGCGGTCTTGCACCATGTGCTTGGATACCTTTTACTTCTCCTTTTAATAAGGTAGTTGCACCATGATAAATTGCTGGAGAAGCTACCCCGAATTCCATTTCTTGAACAGGTCTTAAGTGAATCCCAAGTATGTAATCGAGATCTGCAATAATTCCTTTTTCAATCAATGCTTTTGCACCTTTTCCAGTTTCCTCTGCAGGTTGAAAGATAATCTTAATTAACCCCTTAGGCTTAAATCCAATCTCATTCAAACATTTAATAGAATGTAGAACCATTGTCATGTGTGCATCATGACCACAACTATGATTTGCTTTCCATTCTCCATCAACTAGTTGCCATAGTGCATCCATATCAGCTCTTATTCCTACCGTTGGGCCTTCCGACGCACTCCCCCAGTATCCAATGACGCCTGGATGGTCTTCAAAGGTTTCAACTCTAATTTCTAACTCCTGTAGTTGCTGACACAAATACTTTGTAGTATTTACTTCCTTCCAGCTTATTTCGGCATTTGTATGTAAATGGTGGTATGTTGATTTTATTTGTTGTTCATTCGTATTTACCCATTCCTGAATTGAGTCAATCATGTCTTCCTCCTATTTATTCCGTTTTTTTTTTGCTGAAAAGCTATCCAGTCGCCACCATCTATCAATTCTTTGAACATGGAACTCTTTGTATTAGGCTTATAATATAGAAGAGCTTCATATTCTTGAGTGTTGGTATGAATGACTTGGATCTTTCTCTCGTAGTAGTTGTTCTCGCCTTCTCCGTGATATCCTTCTAAATCATCTATTTTTTCCAATTGTGCAGTTGTAACATCGTATATTTCCCCATAGACTGTACCTTCTTCGTTTTCTTGAAGTACTGGATAGCCTAGACGAGTGTCATAAAGGTACCCTTTTGTCCAAGCAGGATTTCCAATGCATTTAGCTCCATTTAAGATAAAATGGTTTCGTTCGTCCTTTCGCAATGTTCCGTACACAAAAACCAGATGCTTTGTTTCCATCAAAATAACCCCCGTTAAAATGATTTTATAACTGAATAAACTTTTTATTAAAAGTGGGACATGCTATATGTAGGTACAAATTGCCATAAATAATGCAAATATGATTGTGGAGGCAGAAATTTGAGCTCAAATGTTAAATTATCTAGTGCAGAAATTTCTAATCTGTGGTCTACATATGTTAATGACTCCTTAACCGTTTGCCTTATGACTCACTTTAAGGAAACTGTTGAGAATCAGGATATCACTCCATTTATATACCAGACGATACAAGATGCAAGAGATCATATGAATAAAGTAAAAGCCTTATTTAATTTAGAAAGCATTGTACTTCCAGCTGGATTTCCTGTTGAAAAGCATGTTATTCCAAACGCACCAAAGTTATTTAGTGATCTTTTTTACCTTGAATACATGAGGCATATTTGTAAAGCTGGGATAGGTTCACATGGAACAGCGATTACGTTATCTACTCGAGAAGATGTTCGAGCAATTTATATTGATTTTCTAAATGATGCAGTCAAACTTAATAATAACATCATGTCGTTCATGCAAGAAATTGGGGTTTTCATAAGAACTCCTAATATGCACTATCCTGAAGAAGTAAAATTTGCTCACGATCAGAGCTATTTAAGAGGATATTTTGGTCATCGTCGCCCATTATTAGCTCTAGAAGTAACCCACTTAACTACGACTTCTTTACATAATGTTATAGGAAAATCAACATGTTTAGGTTTTGCGCAAGTAATTGGTGAAGAGGAACTTCGACAATATTTCATTCGTGGAAAGAGAATCTCAGAAGATATTGTGGGTCATGTTCATGATATCCTATTAGATAGTGAGGTACCTGCCCCTATGACCTGGGATGCTGACCTTACAAACTCCACGACTGCACCTTTCAGTGATCAACTCATGCTATTTATTATCGGTACACTATCTAATGTTGGAATATCATTATATGGAACAGCCATGTCAACTTCAATGAGACATGATGTTGGCGCTCTTTATGCCAACTTCATTCGAAAAGCTGCACTGTATGGTGAAGATGGTCTAAATCTCCAAATAGAAAGAGGTTGGTTAGAGCAACCACCTCAATTTATAGATCATGAAAAGCTTGCTAGAGAGAAGTAGAAAAATCTCTGCTTCTCTTTTTTACTACATTTATACACTCATATCTGTCCCTATCGTCCAAAATATGGTACAATAATTAACAGAATTATCAATAATTATTTCATAAGGAGGAGTTTATGTACAAGTTAAAAGATAAAGAGATGATATTTATTTACACAGGTCCAGATGGCTCAGGTAGAAAAACACTAGCCAAAATGGTGGCTACAACGTTTGACATGGAAACGATCCCCTCATTTACTACGCGCCCACCCCGTCCCTTCGAAACACACGGAAAGGATTATCACTTTGTAGGTGAAGAAACTTTTCTACAGATGAAACAGCAAGATGAATTTCTAGAGAGTGTTCAAATTGATGGATACTATTATGGTATTCGTGAACTCGATATCCAAAAAATCTTTAACAAGCATAAGATTGTTTATTTAACATTAAATACTGAAGGTGCACAATTGTTAAAAGATATGTATGGAGATCAAGTTGTACGAATTTTTGTTTACGCTGACAGAGATACTGTGATGCAGAGGCAAAAAGAGCGTGGTGATGATGAGTTAGCAATTCAGCGCCATATGAATCATTATGATGATATAATGGCTTACAAAGCTCAGTGCGAGCATTCATTACAAAATTATGACTTACCTCAAGTATCATTCCAAATTAGTGAAATTATAGAATCTTACTTAGAGAGAAACTTAATCGTGACTGATTATTAATTTCAAAAACCCTCAACATTAACGGTTGAGGGTTTTAATATTAGCTTATATTCTCTTGAACTTTTGTTTCTTCTGGCTTTTCTTTAGATAAGAACCAACCACCTATAGCAATTAATAACAGTACTGCATAGAAAGTGATTTTCCATTCTGGTGATTTAGCAAAGCCTTCTGCTAAAACTCCAACATCTGGGTGCGAGAGTGTAAAGACAGTAAGTTTTACACCTACCCAACCTACAATCATAAATGCTGCAATTTCAAGTCCAGGTCTCTTTTGTAAGAGTGTCACAAAATAGTTCGCTGCAAAACGCATGATGATTAATCCAATTAAGCCACCGGCAAAGATGACAAGGAACTTACCGCCATCTAAACCACCGATTTTAGGAAGATTTGTGTTAGGAAGTGTAACAGCTAATGCTACCGCCGCTAGGATTGAATCAACTGCAAACGCGATATCCGCTAGTTCCACTTTAATAACAGTTCCCCAAAACCCTGATTTTTTCTTTTCTTTTACCATTCCTGCTTTTTCCTTCTGCTTCTTTACCACAAGCTTTCTAAAAATATGGTTAAAAGCGATAAATAGAAGGTAAAGCGCACCTAATGCTTGAACCTGCCATACGTTTACAAGGAACGAGATTGCAAAGAGTGAACCAAGTCGGAAAACAAATGCACCAGCAAGTCCGTAAAACAATGCTCTTTTTCGCTGCTCTTCTGGTAGATGTTTAACCATAATAGCTAAAACAAGTGCATTATCAGCGGCTAAAAGCCCTTCAATAGCAATTAATAAAAGTAGTACCCAAGCATATTCTAATAAAATTGAAAATTCCAATGAATGTTCCCCCCCTAAGTTAATACGTTATTTTTCAAGTAGTTTATGTTTTTTCTTTAGTGACTCTGGTGCAATTTTAACAAATCTTTCTAAGACAAATGATGCAATGACAACATCATCAATAAGTCCTAAAAATGCGAGATAGTCTGGAATTAAATCAAATGGGAAGAAAGCATAAGTAAGAAAGAACAAAACGCCAAGTGCTTTTTTATGAATCGGTACCTCATTTGATAGAAAGAAATCCTTCAAAAAGGGGACAAATCTTCTAAACTTAAATATAAAGGTTATTCTTTTTAAAAATTTCAATCGGATCACACCCTTTTCTTTTGACCTATGATCTTAATTCTTGAGTACTATTTAGGTGAACTCATCGTGTGTTTTTCCTCAATACGAAGCTCAATTTTTTCAAGTAGTTTTTTATCCTTTAGTAATTCCTCTTTATTCCTCTTCATTAGTTCTACCATGGATAACATACCCTTTTTCATCTCTCGTCAATCCTTTCATTGTGTTTTAATCTATCAGTTGAGCCAGTTTCTGGATTTAGATTCATTTTTGGCAAACAAAAAGACCTTCACCATTGACGGTAAAGGCCTAATAAACTACAAAAAAGACCCTTACCTGGTAGGTAAAGGTCTTGCTAACAACGTTGGTAATGTTGCCAACAAAGCCGAGAGTATAAAACTCCGAAATGACGACTTTGTTGTAAAAGCTACTCCCCTTTAGGAGAAACTATTCAACTGTATGAACTTATAATATAGTATTCTATCTTTACTGTCAATTGAATATTTTTACAATTCTTTAATTAATTTTAGTTCATTATAAATTCTAGATTCCTCCTATTTTTTCCTGTATAAAAGGCATACTAAAAAGTAGTTGCATTGATGGAGGCAATAAAGATGAGCATGATTAAGGGGTTCTTAGAGGAACCATTATTTTTGTTATTTTTTATCTTGTTTTTAGGCTCATGGTTAGGCCAAACAAAGGTGAAAGGTCTAAGTCTTGGTTCAGCGGGTGTATTACTTATTGCAATGGTGTTTGGTCATTTTGGTTATCAGGTCTCCCCTATTGTCCAAAACTTCGGGTTAAGTTTGTTTATTGTTGCAGTTGGACTACAAGCTGGCCCTCGATTTTTTAGAATGATTCGTACGAGTGGAGTTATATTTGGAATCATTAGTATTCTAATTGTATTAATTGCAGCAGTAACAACTATCCTTGTTTCCAAAACCTTTAACCTTTCAGAAGCATTAAGTATTGGAATTATGACTGGTGCTCTAACTAGTACACCAGGACTTGCAGCTGCACTTCAAGCAACCAATGATCCTATTGCATCTGTAGGATACGGAATTGCTTACCCTTTTGGAGTAATCGCAGTGGTCCTTTTCGTTCAACTATTGCCACGTGTTTTAAGCGTTGATTTACAAAAGGACTTACAGCAGAAAAATAATCCTGTTAAAAATGAAGAGTCACCAGAAGTGATAACAATTGAAGTAACGAACCCGACCATTAACAAGAAGACGCTACAAGAACTAAAGCTTCATAAGAACTTCGCTGTCGTCATTAGTCGTGTTATCCGAGGACAGCGTAGTATTATTGCCTTAAGTGACACTGTCCTTTTAAAAGGTGATCGCCTTGTAACAGTTGGTATAAGAACAGAACTTGATAATTTTTGTAAGTACGCAGGTAAGGAAGTGCCTACTGCTTTACAAAACGTTGATCATATTAAGCTACGTAAAGTAGTCGTCGATTCGTATGACATTATTGGAAAAAACATTAAGGACCTGAATCTTAGAAGAGATTACGGGGTTACAGTAACTCGTATTGAACGAGGCGGGATTGAGTATAGCCAGAACACTAGGATGCGACTTGAACGTGGTGATGTACTAACGATAGTTAGTAGTGAACAACGGTTAAATGATGTTGAAAAGTTATTTACTCGTAATAAGCTTACGGTCACAAATGTTCATATCTTTTCACTCAGTATTATTCTGTTAGCAGGTATATTACTTGGCATGATACCAATCCATCTACCTGGGTTAGGAACATTAACATTAGGAGTAGCTGGTGGTCCATTGTTTATTGCCTTAATCATTGGCCACTTTGGAAAACTAGGACCTATAAAGGCAAGGTATTACCAGCCTTCAAATCAGGTGATAGGAGATATTGGACTCGTGCTATTTTTAGCTGGGGCAGGAACAACTGCAGGACAGGGAATTGTAGATGTAATACAAACGGAAGGTATTCGCTTAGTCATTGCGGGTGCAATTATTACAATTGTACCGATTGTTGCAGGATTTTTCATTGCTCGAAAAGTGTTTCATCTTAGCATGATCCATTCATTAGGAGCACTCTGTGGAGGAATGACAAGTACACCAGGTTTAGGGGCTGTCAATCAATTAATTGAGTCAGAGGATCCTGCGATAGCTTATGCCGCAGCTTATCCATTTGCACTTATTTTGGTTGCGGTTGTCTCACAGTTACTAGTGTTCTTCCTATAAGAATTTTAAGTAAGATAAATATTAATTTTCGTCATTTAAGCGCGTTTTCATAAATAAATTCAATAAAACCATCTCTATGTCCTTCTTGATCAATGATTTTCCTTACATAATAAGGATCACGTAATAGACCTGTTTCCTTTGAGGCTTCGATCATCATCTTTATTTCTTGATGCTCTAGTAACTCTTTAAACCACTCTTGTTGATGAAGTTCTATCCATAGATCTTCTATATTTGGGTCTTTTATACGTAGTATGTATTTTTGGAAAAGGCTAATCACTAAACCAACTGTCAATATACAAAGAAATAGAAAAAGCACGACATAGTCTCCCTTCTTATAAAAACGCTAAATGATCTTATTGATCATTTAGCGTTTTATGATTATTTTACAGGGTGTTTTTTTCGGAAAAATTGTTCTGGAACCCAATCATTTATTGGATGTGAACGATGATGAGGTGGTTCAACTGCAACATGTGGAGCATGCTTTGGTTTATCTTTTTGTTTGGTAGCATGTTTTAATGAAACATTAAGTGGTTCCCATTTTTTTAATACCAACACAAGTAACCCTAATACCGCGCCAGATAGAGCGTAAGCAATCCATGGAAGAGCTGACTCTTCTGCATTTCCCAAAAGGGCTCCACCTAAAGACTTTCCACCAGCCTCTCCAAGTCCGGAAACAACATTAGAAACTGCAAAGAAGAGGCCTATCATATTTGCTTTTGATAGTTGTGAAATCGTACTATCTGTGGTCGGTAAGATGAGCATCTCTCCTATAACAAAAATGGCACCACTAATTACCAAATGCCAAAACGAACTGGCGAAAAAGAGTGATCCTACTCCTATACCAATAAAAACTATACCCCCACTTAATGCAGATAGTGGATGTACTCGGTCTATAAAGCGTTTTGTAATAAAACGTTGTGTAAAAACAACAATTACACTATTAATAGTCCATATTAAAGCAACATTTTCAGGTGAAGGTAAGATAGTTGTTGCTCGAATTGGGAGGGCAAATGACAATTGTGCATATAATGCCCAGATTAAGATACTTACTAGACTAAATACTAAGAATGGTTTATTTTTAAATACCTCACCATAAGCACCAATTGGGAGCTGAGGACATGGAACTTCTCCACACCTTTTAGGTAAGAGGGTCCAACTAATGACTGCCAGAGCACCATAGATTAACCCTGCTGTCCAAAAAAGAAGCGAGGGTGTTCCAGTTACTAAAAAGAAGATGATAAGACCTGCAGTTCCAGTCCCAATATTGGCTGCAATGCCCCTTAAAGAAAAGGCAGTTGTTCGATTTTCTTCAGAAGCTAATGCGGCAATGGAAGCTTTGATAGATGGTGCATGAAGTCCATTCCCAAGTCCCATAATGATTGCAGCAAGTAAAAGTGGGCCATACCCTGTAAAGAAGCCAAATAACGCAATTCCAACACCAGCAATTAAAGCCCCAAGTCCAATGATAAATCTACGACCAATTCGATCGGCTAGTATCCCACCAAAGATACTTCCGAATTGAAAGGCGATTGCAATTGCTGCTAGTACAGTTCCAATTTTAGTTACTGAAAGTCCTGCATCTGTTTTTAACATAATTGGTAAGATTGGCATAACCAACAATGTTCCTAAATGCGCTAACAACACTCCAAGCATTAGGATTTGTAGCGGACGTTCGAGGTTTGTAATTCCCTTAAGAGCCATAGTTACCACCCTTCACATATAAAAAAGATTCTCTGCTTATTCATTCCCTTTCATTTTTAATAGTATCCAAATGGTATCCTTCTCTTTTCCTTGCTGATAAAAAAGAAGATAGTATACAATAGCTACAGAAAGGAAGTGTAACGATGGCAATAAAGTTACCTCACATTGAAGATTCTGATAGAACATTTTACTTACCACCAAAAGGACACTTCGAGACCTTTGCAGATGAAACAGATTATGAAGAAAAGGTAAGAGAATGGGGACTTTCCACAACGAAGGAAGTAAAAAAGGAATTTTGGTATAAAGAAGCTACGTTTCAAAGGCTTGTTACCATTAAGGGTTACGAGGTATATGGGGAAGGAAATGAGTACAACACGATTGTTATTGAATTTCAGGATGGTAATCTAACTTGCATCAACCCCGCCTACTTAAAAGAAATGCAATCACCAAGCTTTGGAAAAGTAAGTGCATTAACTGATGACGAAACATCTGTTCCAAAAGTTGACAAGGGAAATAAGGAGAATGCACCTGCTACTTCATCTCCTATAATCCCTAAGAAAGAAGTTACTGAAGACCAGCCTGTAGTAAAAAAAGAAAAAATAAAAAAAGAGAAACCAGCAAAAATAGAATTACCTGATGATAAAGTACATATGACAGGAACAGTTAAACAATTTGCTTTAAGCTGGAACCATTTTAATGAAGAACATGATGAGGTTGTTGTTCTTGAAAATGTTGTGATTGAACAAGATGAGCCAATTGAAGTTGGACTAGCGTGGTGCTCCCATTCAAAAACACTAAAAAAGTTTGAATTAACACCTGGTGAGAAACTAGAATTCGATGGCAAGATTGTCAAAAAGAAATTACCTAAGGGTAAGGATGTCGAGGAAGAATTTATTATTGAAGAACCTGTTCCGTATAAAGTAAATAACCCTTCTAAAATTAAGAAAAGCTAAAGGATATGAAGATGCTCCTTTAGCTTTCTTCTATTTTAAACTCTTTCTGGTTCCGAAATTAATCCGCGTTTCACATTACTTTCTACAAGATTAAGTTTTTTATCAAGTTTTATAATTGCGATGAACGGTTGATCCATTTTAGATTGATAGCGTAGGTCGAACCAATGTACCTTGTACCCATCTTTGTGATTAATTAGGATGCTTGATTTAAACTGTTGTTAGACAAGATGGTCAACTCCCCAAAGATAATCACATGTATTATTTACAAATTAGAATATGTTAATGTGCGAAAAAGTTTAGTACTAATGTAAAAAAAGAGATCTCCATGAAGAAGAATCTCTTTGATAGTGTTATATTCGGCTCAAACTCAAAGTTTGCTTTCAAGTATAGCCTTAATTTTGTTTTTCAAATCCTTCATGTTTGCTTTTTTCATCATTGTGGCCATAAAAGGTGAGAAGATTTTTGAAAATCCAGTTGGAATCCCTCTATTTCTTAGTGTCATTCGTGTAAGGTTTTCATTTACAGCCTGCCATGTATAAGTGGTCTCCATTGGAAATGGACCGTTGGCTGTTTTCATAACCATTTTTTTTCAGGTATATATTCAACAATTTTATACAGGGATGTTTCAACTATTTGTATCTAAAAAAAGGAGACAATTATATAATTGTCCCCTCCTATCTCTTATATATCTAAATTCACTTTAGTTTTCATTTCCTGTTTTGATGTTTTTAAAAAGAAAAGTTCATACACAACAGGCACAATAACTAGTGTTAGCAAAGTGGATGACGTAAGACCACCAATCACTGTAACGGCTAACCCTTTTGATATGAGTGTACCTGAAGAAGTCGTCATAGCAAGAGGAATTAACGCTGCAATTGTAGCAAAAGCTGTCATTAGAATTGGTCGCAACCTTGTTTTCCCAGCCTCAACTAGTGAATTTCGTATCGTTAATCCACGAGATCTATTCTGACCTATGCGGTCAACCAACACAATAGCATTCGTTGTAACAATACCTATTAGCATTAAGAAACCAATCATCACACTTACAGACAAAGGCTCTTTAATAATAAACAGCGAAACAAGGGAACCAATAGGTACAAACATGAGTGATGATAAAATAATGAATGGTATTCTAGCTTGCCCAAATGTAACTAACATCGTTAGATATACTAATCCAATAGCTACAATAATAGCAATACCAAGTGATTGAAAAATTTCAACCGTTTCGTCATTCCCTCCACCACTTGTTAATGACACACCTTCAGGTAAATCAAGTTTTTCTACTCCTGATTTTACCTCAGATGAAACAACCTGCACATCATTACCTTTCACTTGACCGGTAACACGTGCGTAAACTTTCGTATCAAGCTTTTGGATAGATGTAAAAGCTTCTATTTCTTTTACTTCTGCAATCTCTGAAAGTTGAACAGGACCTTTTTGAGAAAATAACGTAATACTTTCCAACTGTTCCTTCGATTCTACATCTTCATCAAAAGAAAGTTGAACTGACTGTGCCATGTTATCTAATTTTAGTGTTCCAACATTCACTGGCATTGTTTGATTACTTACAGTACCAAGAATTTGAAAACCTGATAACCCATATTCACTAGCTTTCTGTGAGTCTATATCTATTAAAAATTGCTTTTGTTTCTCACTAAAGTTGTTCGTAATATACTTAAGGTCATTGTTTTTGTTCATATACTCTTCCACAATAGCTGCCGCTTCTTGAAGTGCTTCTAAATCATTCGAAAACAGGTCAACGTCTACATTGTTGTTTGAAGGTGGGCCACCAGTTGATAACTCCTGAACACTAATTTTTAGATCAGTGTTCTCATCCTGGGCAATTTCTTCTATTTTGTTCTCTAACGATTTAATCGTGTTTTGTACATTCACACCGTCTTTTAGATTTACGAAATAGCTTGCCTTGTTATTCAACCTTAAACCAGTTGTAAAGTCCCTTGCCCCAATTGCAGCTGTAACATCAGCAATTTCAGGCTGTTCACTAAACATTTCTTCCACAAGAAGTGAAATTTCGTTTGTACCTTCCAATGATGTGGATGAAGGTAATTCAATCGATGTTGTCAGAATTTTGGACTCTTCGTTAGGAATAAAGGTAAAACCTAATGAAGGTACAACTGCAAAAGATCCAAAAAGCATAACAAAAGAAAGAACTAGAATTATCATCTTATGATTTAATGATTTTTCAATTAATCTTCCGTAAAATCGTTGAAGTGCTCCCTCTTTCTCCTCAACCGGTACCTTCTTGAATGAAAACTTTGCTAAAATCGGTACTATCGTAATAGAAACAAGCAAGGACGCTAATAATGAGAAAATAATCGTTAGTGCAAAAGGTAGAAAGAATTCACCTGTAATTCCCCCAACAAATCCAATTGGAAGAAATACAACGACTGTTGTTAATGTGGATGATGTGATTGCTTTTAAAATCTCCTTTGTAGATTCGATAATCACATGATCAGACATTCCTTCATTCGACTTTCGAACACGTCTGAAGATATTCTCTATTACTACAATACTATCATCAACTACTCGACCTACAGCTACTGCCATTCCACCTAAAGTCATAATGTTTAAAGAAATATCCATTTGCTTTAGGAAGATCGCTGCGATTAAGAGTGATAATGGAATAGATATAATAGCAATAATAGTTGCTCTTGCATTACGTAAAAAGATTAAAACTGCTATGGAAGCAAATAAAGCACCGAGTAAGCCTTCTTTCACTAATGTACTAACTGATTTTTCGATATCCTTAGCAGAATCAATTCCAATCTCATAGTCTAATTGATTATCATACTTCTTTAGAACATTCATAACTTGATCGGCAACTTCAACCGTGTTTGCATCCTGTTTTTTTGTGATTGCCATCGATAAAGAATTTTTTTGATTGAAACGAGCTAACTCACTTTTCTCAGTTATAGATTCAATTATTGCCACATCTTTTAAGATAATCGGTTGTTGGTTTTGTCCTCCACCAAAAGCTGATGTAAGCTGCAAGTCTTCTAATGCTGAAATGGAATCTAATTTTTCTTCCACTCGAATAGGTATTTGGACTTCATTGTCGTTTATTTTTCCAGCAGGAAATGAAATGAATTTTTCATTAATTTGAGTTTTAATACTACTTAGTGTAAGCCCTGCCTGTTCAGCTTTCTCTTTATCCACGGTGATTTGAACTAGGCTATCCGTTAGTCCAGCTACAGAAACATTATTAATGCCCTTAATTTTTTTAAGTTCTGGTATAACAGAGTCATTCATTATTTCTTCTATACTGTCTCCATCGGAACTAAAGAAAGAAATATTATAGATAGGAAAAGCTCCAAAGGACAATCGATTTAACTTGATTTCAGCTTCCTCAGGTAAATTAATATCACCTAACCCCGAATTAATTTGTTGCTCTACTCTGTCTAAATCTGTATCAAATGGAAACTCTAAATTAATTATTCCAATGCTGTCATAGACTGAACTTGTTATCTTTGTAACTCCTTCTAATGAATCAAGTTGATCTTCAAGCTTAGAAACTACTTGTTCATTGACATCATCAGGTGATGCACCTGGATAAACCGCTTCAATCGTTATTTGTGGGAATTCGATTTCTGGAAATTGATCTACCTTAAGTTTAGAAAAAGAATAAATTCCCCCAAGTACAAACAAAAAAGAAATAATAAATACAGCAACCGCATTTTTTAAACTAAACCTCGTTAAAAAATTCATACTTTTGTTTTCTCCTCCATGAAAAAATTATGATAATTAAATTATACAAAATCTATACATACCTATCAAGTGATAGATTGATAAAATAAGAAAAACTTTAACATTTCTTTTTGTTAAAGTTATCCTGTGTTCATTCTATGATGACGATAAACCATACAGAATCACATTTGTATAGAATCTTGCTTGGTCTTTTGCCATATTTTCTTTCATTTTATAGTCAGTATCCTTTGAAGAAAGTAAACCTAAAAGTAGGTAGGCTGTTGGGACAGGAAAAGAACCAAACTCTTTTGGATTTCTTAGTTTATTGTCTTTAATCCCTTTTTCAAATATTGAAGCAATTGGATCTTGATATGATGAGATCCACCATTCTCGAATTTGATCTTGATGTTCTTTGTTCAATTCCCTTTCAATATCGTGAAACATTTGCCCCATGGAAGGAGGTTTGTTAATTAGAATATAATAGGTGACTTGGAATATACATTCTTCAATATCATTTTCAAACCTCTTAATTATTCGATTAAGAGCGTTTTGCATATCAAACAATTCTGTTCTCAAGACCTCCATATAGATTGCCTTTTTATTAGAAAAATGATGGTATAATGTTGGCTGAGTAATACCACAAGCTTCAGCAATTCTTCTTGTAGAAACAGCACGATAACCTAATTCCATAAAAAGTTCTTGTGCGACTTTAATAATTTTTTGATGTGTATGTTTTGTATTGTGTTCCATAGACATAATCCCTTTCACATATGCTAAATCATCAAAACCTATCACTTGATAAAATAATAATAAAAGGTTTTTATACTTCAACGAGTTTATTAAATCCAGTTTATCTTATTTATTCTTATTTTTCCATTCTTAGCCTTAGTTTTTAAGATGCGTACTGAATAATTCTGTTATTAAATCTCAAAGGAAGAATTAAGTTATACAAATTATATACAAAAAAAGCAAACGAATCATTTTAAGATTCATTTGCTATTTCTGATTATAAAATTTATGATCTTACAATGTTATTATCTATCCAGTAACGATGCACCGGAGATTCCGGGATTTGTCATCTCATATGGATCTAGAATGATATTAAGTTCTTCTTCACTCAGAACATCATATCTCAAGCATAACTCTCGAACAGGTACACCGTTTAAAATCGCTTCTCTTGCAATTCGAGATGCTACTTCGTATCCAATATGTGGATTAACTGCTGTCAGAACTCCTGCACTCTTTTCTACATATTCTTTTAGTCTCTCTTCATTTGCCTTTATACCTTTTAAGCAATTATCAGTGAAAGTCCTGAAAGCGTTATTCATTATACTAATGGATTGAAGGAGGTTAAAGACTAAAACCGGCTCCATTACATTTAATTCCAACTGACCAGCTTCTGATGCAAGGCAAATTGTTTGGTCATTTCCTATTACTTGGAAAGCTACCTGATTAATAAGTTCTGGCAAAACAGGATTTACTTTACCAGGCATAATGGATGAACCCGGCTGTCTTGCAGGTAACATGATTTCTGCCAAACCTGCTCTCGGCCCGGAGGCCATTAACCTAAGGTCATTTGCAATTTTTGACATGTTTAACATACAAACTTTCAAAACTCCTGATACTTCTGTGTATGCATCAGTATTTTGAGTTGCATCAACCAAATGTTCAGCTCCAGTTAATTCAAATCCACTAATATCTTTTAGGTATTTTACGACTAATTCAATGTAACGAGGATCAGCATTTAAACCAGTTCCAACTGCCGTTGCACCCATGTTTACTTCATATAGATGTTGCCTAGATTGTTTAATACGATTTATATCACGTTCGATAACACGACTATATGCTTCGAATTCCTGTCCAAGGCGAATTGGAACAGCATCCTGTAAATGGGTGCGCCCCATTTTAATTATATGATTAAATTCCATCGCCTTTTGTTTGAATGCTGCGTGCATATCTTCCATTGTTTTAAGTAACTTTTCTAACAGACTTAACACTGCTATATGGATTGCCGTAGGGAAAGCATCATTTGTAGATTGAGCCATATTGACATGTGTATTTGGGCTACAATAGACATAATCACCTTTTTCTTGCCCAAGTAGTTCAAGTGCACGATTAGCAATCACTTCATTAATATTCATATTAATAGAAGTTCCTGCTCCTCCTTGGATAGGATCAACGATAATTTGGTCATGCCATTTTCCGGATATCAACTCATCTGCCGCCTTAACAATATTTTCCCCAATCCCGGAATAAAGATGTTGAATATCCATATTTGCAAGTGCCGCCGCTTTTTTCACGATAGCCATTGCCTTAATTAGTTCTTCGTTAATTCGGTATCCTGTAATAGGAAAGTTTTCAACAGCTCGAAGTGTTTGAATTCCATAATATGCATTGATAGGTACTTCTTTCGTTCCTAAGAAATCTTTTTCTGTTCGCATTTGATTCATAATTAATGACATTTCCTTTCAGACTCTTCTAGTTAGCTATACAACAAATCCAACTCTATTAATCTTAATGGTAGTTCTATCCTATTAAAACAAATAGTACAGAAAACCTCAAGTTGTTTTTGTTCTGTATGAAAAGAAAAGAAAGCGTTACCATGAAGGAAAACTAGTTTGATGTTTTCTTAAGCCATTGTTCCATGTACACAACATGTTCTACTGCCTCTTTAGCCTTAACTTTTGTTAGTACCTTCCGTGCTTCTGCTTGGCCTACTTGTATAACGGTTGAAAAGGATTTGGGTTCAAACCTACCTACATCTAATAAGTCAATATCCATGATTACATCTGCATGTTCTTTGATGAGTTGTTCAGTATGTGTATGGCTAGCAATGTCCATGTATTGATTAACTGAAGAGATTAGACTTTTTGGTTTATTTATTTGTGTATTGGAACTCTTAACACGTATGGCTGTTACGTGCTTTGCTCCCATTTTCCTAACTACATCAGCAGGGTTGTTATTTAATATATATCCATCTACTAATAATTTCCCATCCATTTCAATTGGCAAAAACACACCTGGAATCGCAATGGCTGCACGTAATGCCTTCGCTACCTCACCATCTCTAATAATAGTAAGCTCTCTTGAATAAAGATCTACACACACTACGGCAAGCGGAATTTCTAAATCAGAGAACCATTTTCCTTCCGTTAACCTAAGGAGTGTCTGATAAATGCGATCACCCTTTAGCCAACCCTTAAGGCTAAAATTAAAATCTAAATGCTTACGAATGGATAGATCTTCTAACGCAAGAACCATTTGATCTGGCTGAAGCCCCGATGCATAGAGTCCGCCCACAACTGCTCCTGCACTTGTACCCGCAACATGTGTGATTGAAATGTTTTGTTTTAGAATTTCCTTCAAGGCCCCAATATGAGCGACACCACGTAAACAGCCTCCCCCTAGAGATACTCCTGTTTCATGCACCGTTGTTTCCTCCTTCCAATACAGCCTGTTTTCCTTGATTTTTCTTGATTTTTTGAGAAATATAAATAAAAATGATTCCCGATGAGATTGCTAGAGCAATATAAAAATAGATACTATTGTCATGGTACAGAGTTAGTAATGCTTCATAGCTGCCGTTCAGATGGTAACCTAAGAGAATCATGATAAATGACCATGGAAAGATACCAATAAACGTAAGAATTAAGTATGGAGTCATGTTCATCCTACTTATACCCGCTACGTAAGAAATATAATTACCCAATCCAAACGGACGTGTTAATGCAACACTCCATCCACCATATCGAATGAAAAAATCAGTTGCTTTTTTTAATCCTTTTTTTGACTTCTTTCCGAGTATTCCTTCGAATTTACGACCAATTATATAAGGAATTAAGCTGGCCATTGAATAGGTTATACTCATGCCAACAGCTACGATAAAAGTATTCCAATAGCTAAAAGGCAAGATACTACCATATGCTAAAACAATAGCTATGCCTGGAAATGGGAGTGAAGATCCTTCCAAGAACATCGCAGCAAACAAGCCACCAAGCCCAATTTGTTCAAGCCAATTTAATATAAAATCTATCAAAACGCCTCCCCTCCCCGTTATACTTGTAATGGTTTATTTAGCAATTCATGTTTAGTAGCAATGTGTGAAGTTCGGCCAGATTTATCTAGCACCGATACAATAAATTCATAGATGTCATTCGGATCATTTAACTGTTGGCTATTTACATAGCGTTCGATTAAGCGATTATTTTGTATAACCTTTGGCTGATTACTTAAAACCTTTATAATCTGATCACCTATGTTCTTTTTCTGATCCAACATAAAGACAATTCCTCTGTCTATCAAATGCTTTAAATTAATTTCTTCCTGTCCCGGAAGTGCTGAATGGATAAAGATTGGTAGTTTCTTTTTAATTGCTTCACTAACTGTTACACCGCCAGGCTTCGTTATAATCGCATCTACCATGTTATAAAGCTGATTCATCTCTTTGCGTGACGAAATATATGGTAGTGGCTGTATATTACTATTATTTAAGCTTAATAGTGATTCAAATAACTTTTGATTGTTCCCACATAAGACATATAGCTTTATGCGCTCATCAGACTTCACTTTTTCGAATAAATCCTTGATATTTCCAAGGCCAGCACTTCCCCCTGAAAGAAGAATAGATACCTGCTTATTATGTTGGCTCTTCGCATTAGAAAGAGTAAATTGTTCATCTACCGGTATCCCAGTAACAAATATTTTTTGTTCTGGTATTCGATAAATATTCATTAAATCACCTTTCATCCAAACGTCCGAAACGAAATGATAATCGATCATTTCTTTCCCCCACACATCATTCATGAAAAAGTCTGTATAAATATTAAGTACCGGTACATCACAAGCACCTATCTTCTTAAGTCGATTTACTAAGTAGGATGGAAAGGCATGAGTGCATATAATTAAATCAGGACTTTCTTCAGCAATTATCTGTCGCAACTTTTTACTAAAGATAATTTCATAATGTTTATAAGAACGATGCTGCTTTGTCTGATGAGCGAGTATTTTATAAACCATAGCATACGACTTAGGAAAGCGCTGTATCCACTGTAGATAGCTTTTAGTAATGACTGACTCTAAAGTTGGACTCCAACTATTCAATATGTCGATTTTTTTACATTCAATTGTTGATGATCTAGTAGCTACATAATCCATGATGGTATTTGCAACTTGATGATGTCCTGAGGGTAAACTGTCTAACAATGGGAAAACTAAAATCTTCTTCAATAAAAGCACCTCGCTTCAATGTTGTTATAGTAGGAAGCAGTTCAATCTATGATTTAAGAAGCTATTGTCATTTCCTCTTCCCTTTATCGATACTCTAAGTATAGCGAGCAAAGATTAAGAATTTATGACCTAAAAACGTAAGAATTTCTTAAAAATATGTCTATTTTAGGAATTGTTTTTTATTTTTATTAAGAATTTAACATATAATTTATCGTTTTACAATAATAATTTATTTAATTTAAAGTTACTTTTATTGTTTATATAGTGCAATTTCAAACCAAAATAAAAGTCCTTCATCTTTAAATGAAGGACTTTAATAGAAACTTATTTACCTACTTTAGCTAGAATAACTGTTACTTTAAATAAATCTCCATCCACTTCTATATCTAGGCTGCCATCGTGTAAATCTATAATCGATTTAGCGATTGCTAGACCAAGACCAGAACCTTCTGTGTGGCGTGATTCATCTCCTCGTTTAAAACGCTCAAATAATTCATCAATATTTTCACTTAGTTCATATTTCGTTACATTTTTAAAGGTAATTTTAACTTGATCTTCTTCTTCATTAATTGTGATATAAGCACGAGTATTTTCCAATGAATATTTAATAATGTTGCCGAGTAAATTCTCAAATACCCGCGAAATCTTTTGACCATCGACATAAGTATAAACTGGATTATCTGGCTTTGTAATTCGGAATTGCATGTTCATCTCCTGGATTTCTTCCTGATATTCAGCAAGTGACTGATGAAATAATTCAACGATATTCACTTTTGATCTCGTCAATTCTATTGCTCCACTTGCCATCTTAGATGCTTCAAACAAATCATCAATTAGCACCTTTAGTCGTTTAGACTTGCGGTCAATGATTTCAACATAAGACGTACGCTCATCTTCTGTTAGATTAACATTCTTAAGTAACTCAGTATACGTAATAATTGACGTTAATGGTGTTCGCAAGTCATGACTAACATTTGTAATTAGCTCAGTTTTTAATCTCTCACTTTTCGCTTGTTCATTTTGAGAGATTTTAACTCCATATTTCATCGCATTAATGGTCCTTGCAAGATCGGCTAATGGTGACTTCCCTTTTGCATTTAAATCAGGTTCAAACCTTCCATCCGCCAATGCTTTCGCGTTTGTTAAAATCTTGTTAAAATAACCGATTTTTTTCACAATCAGAATAAAAAGTGGTAGGCCAATAATAAACAATGCAGGAAGCACTAATACCAGTACCTCTTCCTCAATAGCAGAAAGACCAAACCCTAATCCAAATAGAAAGTAAACAGTCAAAATCAAGAATATCTGAGTACTGACTTTTCGATTCGAAAAGGCATTGCTAAACATCTTTATAGTTCTTGCTAAAACTGTATTTCTCCAGTTTCCGTCATTAGAAGAAATACTTTTTACTCTAGTATTGAAGTAAATTGCTTGAATAATCGTTATTCCTATGAAAATCGATAGCCAAAACATCATAAGTAGAAAGTCATCTACCTGAAAACGATAATAGAGATGAGATGTACCAGAAATGATGCCTAAAGATATGATTATTGAAAGGCCTAACAGAATAATTGCTATATCAAAAGGCAGTTTGTTATAAGCACTTTGCCACTTTTTTGGAGCAATTTTGGATAGACTGCCTGTTCTTCTACCAATGTAAACACTGGCTACTAATGCAATCAGAGATCCAAGTGTGTATATCCAGAAGGTAATTCTTTCATTGCCATAACTGTGGTAATCTAACATAACCATGTTTGTTACAGGAGCATTTTTGCTAACTCCTATTTTTCCTTCATACAAATCATTATATCTAGTATTATCACCAATTACTTCTTGGTATCCCCAAACTAGTAATTCTGAATCAAGATTAAGTAAATGATTATCTTTGTTAGGATAGCTCTGGACGTAATGCATTGTTTTTTCATTTATCAAATCTTCCGCTTTTGAAATAGGTTGAGTTAGGACGTTTGTGAATACTTCACCCGTATTTGTATTTTTTAAATAATATACAAAAGCATCTTCATACGTCTCATATGTTCCTTTAAATTGTTCTAATTCATTAAAATATTGGTTTATTTTTTCTTCTTTCTCATTTTTTAAAATAGACTTAACGTACTCGTCGTCTTCAAAGACTTTTGTTATTTCCTCAATTTTTTCATCTCGTTCTTTTACATAAAGCTTTTCTATTTTAGGGTTATTGTTTGTTTTAGCTTCCTCAATTTTATAGCTATATTCTTGCTCAATGCTAACAATTTGACCCGCTAAATTTACTCCATATCTACTACGATATTCCTCCATTTCTTGTTGGGAAACAACTATGTTTTGTTTCATCTCTTCAATAGATTGGTATGAGATATCGAAAGCATTAATATATTTTGTGTAATCTTGTATTGTACGTTCAAATTGTGACGTTTTAAAGTAATTAGGTTCTAGATAATCTTTCTCGTTGAATATCGCGGTAACAAAACCACTTAAACCGAAGGAAATTAATACGAGCAAACCAACGATGACGATTCTATCTTTCCATTTTGTATCCAATTCCCCACACCACCTTTAAAAATCTAGGATTTTTTCGATCAATTTCAATTTTTTCACGTATTCTACGGATATGAACGGTTACCGTATTTTCAGCATTATAACAAGGTTCATTCCAAACTCTCTCATAAATTTCAGAAATTGAAAATACACGTCCAGCATTAATCATTAGTAGTTCAACTATTTTAAATTCGGTAGGAGTTAATTTAACCGACTCACCATATAAAGTGACTTCCTTTGCTTCTTGGTCAATTGTTAAACCATTTAGACTAATCGTCTTGTTTGTTGTTTTAAATGGCCCTAATGTTACATACCTTCTTAGTTGTGACTTAACCCTTGCGATGAGTTCCAATGGATTAAAAGGCTTCGTAATATAATC
Source organism: Cytobacillus suaedae (assembly GCA_014960805.1). Lineage (GTDB taxonomy): Bacteria > Bacillota > Bacilli > Bacillales > Bacillaceae_L > Bacillus_BV > Bacillus_BV suaedae. The sequence continues at coordinate 2,244,036 of CP063163.1, forward strand.
ATCCGCTCCTACCTGTAAACCTAAGATTTTATCGGTATCTTCACTTTTTGCACTTAGAATAATGATCGGTATATTCTTTTGTTCACGAATCTTGAATGTAGCTGAAATTCCATCCATTCTAGGCATCATAATATCTAATAGAATTAAGTGAACCTCATGTTCATTTAAACAGTCAAGCGCATCAATCCCATCCTTTGCCTTAATTACTTTCATACCTTCATTTTTTAAATAGATTTCAATTCCATCACGTATCTCTTTGTCATCATCAACAACTAGAACTGTATACTGAGTCATTGCACACCTCCGTTTCCATCTTTGTGAACTAATTTCACTTGGAATGGTTTTAGTATAAACAATAGTTCTTAAGCAAATAGTACCGAAAAAATGAAGAATTTCTTAAGATTTATAGAAAAATAATGTATTAATCAAACGTTACTATCTTATCTAGTAAAATTTTACCTCAAAAATAAAAAAAAGCGACAACCTTTTAATCGGGTTATCGCCTTATTGTATACTATGGTTATTGATTTTTTAACCTATTTTCTACTTATTACTTTTTCTTACGTACATTATCATTCGGTGAATCCCCAGTTCCATCTTTTGCATCACTATTAGGTGTTCCAAAGATTTGATTGTCCTTCGTTACTTTTGCGCCTTCTAAGAATTTTTCCTTTGTCTTCTTCATGTCATTCATCTCCTGTTTCTGTATGTAGATTATTTTGTTCGATTTTTACTTTCTTGGACTCCTACAATAACCTCTCCAATTTTAGGAGGACTAACTAGATTTGATTCTTCTCTACCCTTTTCAAATCCAGGCTGTGTTGAACCTGTTGACATGAGTGGTTGTTCAACAAGGTCTGGAGTTTTATTGTTGTTGGGCATACAATCTCCCCTTTCTACAATTACTATTTTTCGCTTGTGATTTAAGGAATATACAAAATTCAAGTTGGATTGTTTTAGTTGGAAATAAGTGAATAAAAAATGAGGTAAAAAGAAATATTGTAGAGAGACATTTAATGAAGGGGTGCGTTAGATGGAGAAAAAAAATCATGCCGAAAATAAAATAATGTTCATAACCAATGCAGCATATGATGAGCTTCATAAAAAGAAAAAGCATGAGACCGAATATGCCGAAGAGATGTTTTATAAATATGACTGCCAGGATGAAGATTGTTAAACCAGTAAAGTGAAATCCCATTTTGATTCACAAACAACATAAAAGCAAACCCTAACTTGTATAGAGTTTGCTTTTATGTTTTTATTTTCCCTCAACAACTTCTTTTAAAATTTCATATGAACGCTTTTGTTTAGCAGTATCAAAGATATAAGACACCGCCATTAGTTCATCTACATTGTATTTCTCTTGAAAATTGGTTAACTGATTACGAATGGAATCTTTACTTCCTAATAAAGTTACACTTGTCATTGATGATGCCATTAACTCTTCATGCTCTGTCCATATACCTTCCATACTATCAACTGGAGGCTGCATTGGTCTTGAAGTTCCACGAACAACGTTTAGGAAAAACTGCTGCATTGTCGTAATTTCACGTCTAGCTTCTTCATCATTATCAGTAGCAATCACATTCAAACATATCATCATATATGGCTTATCTAGGTATTCAGAAGGTTGAAATCTACTTCGGTAAATCGAAATTGCTTCCTCCATATATCTTGGTGCAAAGTGGGAAGCAAATGCATAAGGTAATCCTAATTTTGCAGCTAGATAAGCTGAATCCGTAGAAGATCCTAAAATATAAATTGGTATATTTGTTCCAACACCTGGATAGGCTTTTACATTTGTTTGCCGTTCAAGCGGACCAAAGTATTTTAGTAATTCATTCACATCTTCAGGAAAGGTATAGACTGAATCATGCTTCGAACGTCTTAATGCACTAGCTGTTGTCATATCTGTCCCTGGTGCACGACCTAAACCTAGGTCTACGCGATTTGGGTAAATCGTAGCCATTGTGCCAAATTGTTCTGCAACTACGAGTGGAGAATGGTTAGGGAGCATAATTCCTCCAGAACCTACACGAATTGTTTTGGTATGTTCTAATGTATGTTTAATTAATATTGCAGTCGCGGAACTAACCAGTGTTGGCGTATTATGATGTTCAGCAATCCAATAACGTTTGTAGCCCATTTCTTCCGTGGCTTGTGCCAAATCAACCATCGCGTCAATCGCTTCTTTAGCGTTTTGACCCTCTCGGATAGGAGCTAAATTTAGTACCGAAACGGGAATATTTATATTTGTCATTTTCATTGATCCTTTCTTGATGAAGATTTCATAACTATAGTAACAAGTAGGTTAAAGGAAACAAACTTTTATGCTTAAGATGTGATTTTTTGTGGATTTTGAGACCTTTATTTCAGACTTTTTATAAAAAAAAATGCATTACGAATGATGTTTATCGGTCTAGTTAAGATATATCTCGTTCAAATCGGGTGATTTTTTCGGTCCCTAGCGAGTATTTATCGGTCGAACAGGAGTAGATATCGATATCGATCATAGCAGAAAATCCTTATTAAATTTTTCACACAAAAAAGAGTAGGACATTAAATCCTACTCGTAAGAAAGTATTTATTACATTTTATAGTGATTTATCATCAATCGTATTAAGATAAGCTTCAATTTCATCAATGACTGATTTAACACATCCATCTTCAAATGGAGAGATTAAATTCGCTTCTTTTACAAGGTCAGTAAATGATTGACTTCCACCTTGTTTACAAAGATGTAAATAGTCTTTCCATGCAACTTCTGAATTTTCTTGGGTACGTTTCCAGAATTGTAATGCACAAATTTGAGCTAATGTGTAATCAATATAATAGAATGGCACTTTGTAAATGTGTCCTTGTTGCTGCCAAAACCCACCGTTTTCTAAGAAGTCATTACCTTCATAGTTACGATGCGGAAGGTACTTCTTCTCAATATCTCTCCAGGCGTGTTTACGCTCAGCCGGTGTAGCCTCTGGATTTGCATATACAAAATGTTGGAATTCATCCACCGCGACACCGTAAGGAATGAACAATACAGCTTCACTTAAATGAGAGAACTTGTATTTATCCGTATCTTCTTTGAAGAACAACTCCATCCATGGCCATGCAAAGAACTCCATACTCATTGAATGAATTTCACATGCTTCTAAAGTTGGAAAGCCATATTCAGGCACTTCAAATATTCGGCTTTCGAATACTTGAAACGCATGACCTACTTCGTGTTTTAATACACGGACGTCGCCTTTTGTACCATTAAAGTTAGCAAAAATATACGGTGATTTATGTTTACTAATGTACGTACAGTAGCCCCCACCAGCTTTACCTGATTTACTTAATAGATCCATTAAGTTGTTCTCTACCATGTAGGAATAAAACTCATTCGTTTCTGGAGACATTTCCTCATACATTTTCTTCGCTTGTTCAACAATCCATTCAGCATCTCCTTTTGGATCTGGATTGCCTGTTTTGAAGCTGAAGCTATCATCATAGTATTTAAATGTATCTACACCAATACGTTCTTGTTGCTTTTGTTTTAATTTTGTAGCTAAAGGAACAATGTACTCTTTTACCTGGTCACGGAATTTAGCTACCATTTCAGCATCATAATCCGTACGAGAAAGTCTTGCATATGCTAATTCTGTAAAAGAAGAAAAACCTAGTTTCTTCGCAATGCGAGTACGTACTTTTACAAGTTTGTCATATAAATCATCTAATTTATCAGCATGCTCAACGAAAAAGTTGTACTTCGCTTCATTCGATTCTTTCCTTACAGTTCGATCAGGTGATTGATGATAAGGCGTTAGTTGAGCGAGATTTTTTTCTTCACCGTCAAATGGAATTTTTGCAGAAGCTAATAGATTGACATATTCGCTGACTAATTTATTTTCTTCCTGCATGTCTTTTAACACATCTGGTGAGAACGTTTTCAACTGACTGTCAGCTAAAAGAAATAACTGTTTCCCCCACTTCTCTTCTAACTGAGATCGAAACTGCGATTCTGTAAGTGCTTCGTAATACTTTGTAATTAGTCCCTTATAAGCTGGACCAACTTCATTAAAAAACTCTTTTTCTTTTTTATAGAATTCATCAGTTGTATCTATGGTTTGGCGAATTTGAACAATTTGTCTCATGCTCTCAAACTCAGATCTAAGTTCGTTAATTTCTGCCATGACTTCATCCTGAATCTCAAATGATTCAGACGATTGAAACTTTTCTAGTAGTTGATTAAAGCTTGTCTCTACTTCCTCCATACTAGGTCTAGCATATTGATAGTCATTAAAATCCATGAAAAATCCCCCTTAAACATTTTACAAATTATGTATTATTACTTATTTGACAAGAACATACAAAAACCTTTATTATCCATAAAACTTCGCCCCACGAAATAATTGTACCATAAATAGAACAGGATGTAAGAAAAAAGGTTTCTGATTAACAATAATTAGAATTGCTAAACAAAGAATGATAAAATTATGGCTCGTATATATTAAAAAAGAAAGGTTTGAAAACCATGGTGTTTAAGATAATTAATGAAGAAAGTGATATACAAAAAGCTTTCGATATAAGGAAAGAAGTATTCGTTAAAGAACAAGGTGTACCACTAGCAGATGAATTTGATGAATATGATACTCTTAGTAGCAATTGTAAACACATTCTAGTGTTTTACAACGATGAACCTGTGGGCACGGGGAGGTTAAGAGTTGTAAATGACTATGGAAAATTAGAAAGAATCTGTATCTTAGAATCCTATCGTAAGTATGGTCTTGGTAAAACAATAATCAAAGCCCTAGAAGACATTGCATCAGAACAAGACATATCAAAGCTTAAATTGCACGGTCAAACACATGCCGAGGGCTTTTATAAAAAACTAGGATATCAAACAACTTCAGATATATTTATGGAAGATGGAATTCCGCATATTATAATGGAGAAGAAATTGCAATGAACAGATTGGCAATAGTAAGAAGAGGTTCATCCAATCCAGATGTAACCTCTTTATTGTAGTCTATTTTTATACCATTTCTACTATAGGCTCTTGAATATTACTCTGTTCCTCATTCTCATCCATTGCATCAGGAATGTCTTTTTCCATATTTCTAACTTTAGGTTGTAAATAAATAGCCACCGTAACAATAATAAATAAAAGGCCAGTTACAATAAATAATAGTCCAATTCCACGGCCCTCTCCAACTCCAATAATTTGACCAATATTCCCTGCCAGTAATCCACCAGGTGCCATCAAAGGATTAAACACCTTATCTACAAGTGGACCAGCCAAAATAATGGCTAATGGAAATAACGAAGTTCCTAGCATTCTCCTAATGGAAAATACCCGTCCTTGAATCTCCGGTTCTACCTTACTTTGCCAAATTGCCTGACTAGATGAATTTACAAGCGGTATTAAAAATAGGAAGAGCGTAAAACAGGTTGTAATGAATACAATGGACGTTGTAAAACCTGACAGAGCAATTAGAATACCTGCGAAAATACAACTAATAAAAACTCCATGAATTCGTTTTTTTGGTCCACCCCATGCACTTACTAAAATACCTCCAAGCAGCATTCCAAAACCTGTGATTGATAAAACAATTCCCAGCGTTTGTTCAGATGATAAAGAGATAATCAACGGCTGCAATAAAACATTAATGAATCCTAATAGTAAATTGATAACAGCAGAAAAAATTAAGAGCCACTTAAATCCAGGTTGAGCCATAATATAAGTCCAGCCTTCCCTAGCCTCTGTCAAAAACAGCCCCGCATTTAATTTGGCTTTCTCTTTGACTTCAAGTTCAGGAATTTTAGATATAATTAAAGTTGTAACACCGAATGCAAATGCGATTAAATCAACAGTAATAACTGCATGTAATCCATATGAATGAAGAAGAAATCCTGCAACAACTGGACCAAGAATGACAGATACGGACTCGCCGAGTTGGATCATTCCATTAGCACGACCTAGTTGATTTTTTGGAACCAGTAGTGAAATCACAGACTGATAGGCTGGCATTAAAAATGTATTAAAAACAGATGCTAACGCTGATGTAAAATAGATGTGCCAGATTTCTAGACTATTTGACAAAACGAGTACAAGGATGATTACAGTCGATAGTGCTGCTACACTGTTACTAAGAATCATTAATTTTTTCCTTGAAAACCGGTCAATGATAACTCCTGCAAAAGGTGATACGAGAATGGTTGGGAGCACAAAAGAGAGTATAATCATCGAGAACTCCGTAACAGATCCCGTTTCTGTTAACACCCAAAATCCAAGAGCAAACGAAGTTAAACTTGTGCCAATTACTGAAATCAATTGTCCTAACCAAATAAGGGTAAACATTTTAAAACTTTTATTGGTTGTATTCATTGGGTTGATACCTGCCTTTGTTTTATTCGTAATTGTTACCCTTATTATAGAACTGTAAAAATATAGTTTTAACTAGCCTTAGGTTGAATTTAACTTCCGTCTTGCGACTGAGTAAAAAGAACCTAAAAGACCAGAAGGCAACTCCCTCTGGTCTGAAACTAGAATTGTACTTTTAATTTCTTTGTTTAATCTGCAACCAATCACGACCAAAATCAACTAATACTCGTTGACTCATAAGCTTAGAATCTGCATTTCCTATTTTTAAAAGATTGATTTGATGTTTCCCTTCAAAGTCTTTTCCTAATTCTTCGAATACATCTGAGTTGTATTCAATCTCTTCAAAGGTCTTCCAAACTCGTTCACCGTTTTCAATCATAGCAGCACCTTTTTGAACCATTTTTGGATTATTAATCGCATGCTCAGCCAAGTGAAGTGATGTATTGCTATCATGTCCAACACCTAATAACAAAACATGACCGTCTAACTCATAGATCTTAGCTAAAGGTGATTTAGTACCAAATCCCTCTTCGATAGGCTGCTCTGAAAGAACATACTCAGCGTGCTTCCCCCAAGCTGCAAAAGAATAAGCTGGGTGATGACTTCTTATTACATTAGGATATGTTCGGAAGGTTTCAACGATTTTACCCATCGCTCTTGTTGGAGTCACATCCGGATTATAGGGTGGCATTTCCGCGCGAATTATCGGCCACCACTCCTCTGGAACGGGTGGGTTCTGCCAACTTGATGGGTCAGAATTATCTCCCGTTTGAGTTGGCATTACAATCGTGCCTTCTTTCCCAACAACATCCATAAGTGCTTGGATGACTGCAACCGGTCCACCGCAAATCCACCCAAACGAACTTAGTGAGGAATGAACAATCACAACCATCCCTTTATCTAAACCTAGTTTTTTAAAATCGGTCGTTAAACTAGCCCTTGTATTTGGTGTTTTCAATTGTTCAATTGATTTTAGTTCACTCATAGTAATCTCCCTTATCATTGTTTTCATCAATTCACTTAAGATACTGTAATTGTACTGTATATAATTTACCTCCTAAGTAACATACATCGATAGAATCTATCTGTACAAAGGCCTTCGAGTATAGCTAGTTAATTTGCATATTCCTCTGCATTACGTTTTGGAATCCATAACGTGACAAGAAGACTAACTACTGCAACAACTGCAGAAATGATAAACACAGTATGTAACCCTTTTCCTACCACAAGTGGTGAAGCCATACCAGCAGAAGCATTTGCGTTCATGACGTAGTTCATAGCAGCTCCCAACACAGCCACACCTAGAGTTTGACCTAATGTTCTCATAAGAGTATTTAACGACCCCGCTGAACCACGCATGCTCATTTCAACAGATGATTGAATAATCACTGTGAACGCCGTCGTTGCAAATCCAAAGCCCATACCCATCACTAAAATGATGATAGAAAGAACCCATAATGAAGTTGCCGGTGTCACAAAGGTTAGAAGTAATGAACTTATAAAAATGAGAATTCCACCAAAAATGGCAATACTTTTAATCCCATAACGAGGAATAACCCGACCACAAAGAATAGCACCTATCGGCCAACCAATCGAAAGTGGTATTAGGGTAAAACCGGATGATGTAGCACCCATCTGCAAAACATTTTGTGTCCATAAAGGTAAGTAAGCTGTTAACCCAATTAAAATGATGCTCGTTAAAAAACCACCCAAAATCGAGATTGAAACATCAGGCATTTTAAATAGATGTAATGGCATCATAGGTTCAGAATGCTTTGTTTGAATTTTAAAGAATGCGAGAAGAAAGATAAATGCGATTCCGAACAGCCCATATAAACTCGAAGAAGCTAGTTCTATTCCACTTTCTCCTTGGTTAAAGGATAAAAGTGCAAATAACAATGCACTAATACCTATTGTAAAAGTAATCGCCCCACCATAATCGATTTTTCGTTCTCTCGTTTCTAATGTCTCCTTAAGGTGTTTCGTAATCATCCATACCGAAATCACGCCAAAAGGAATATTGATAAAAAAGATCCAACGCCATGAAAGGAAATCAGTTAAAAGACCTCCAACTAAGGGACCAAAAACCCCAGCAATTCCCCACATCGAGCTTACAAGACCTTGGACCTTTGCTCTTTGTTGGAAATTAAACACATCCGCTATGATCGTAAAAGTTATCGGGTTAATCGCTCCTGCTCCGATACCTTGAATCGCTCGAAAGATAATTAATTGAACCATGTTTTGTGAGACTCCACATAAGGCAGATCCAATCAGGAATACAGTTACGCCTAGCAAAAAGATCTTTTTCCTACCCACAAGGTCAGCAAGCTTTCCCCAGATCGGTGTAGTAATAGCTGTTGTTAGTAAGTAAATTGCAAATACCCAACTAATCATCTCAAATCCACCAAGACTATCGACGATTTGTGGCATGGCTGTACTAATAATGGTTACTTCAATCGCTGCCAAAAACGTTGAAATTAACAAGGCAGTCATAATTTTTTGTTGCGTTGCTTCCATATGTTCTGTCACCTGAGCTTCCGAATAATCTTTAAAGTTTTCCTGGAAAAGTAAATCTATTATTAAATCTTAACATAGATTAGGTAAGCTACTAGAGTAATTTTTCAATTACAGTTGATACTATTTTCCAAAGGTTAGCAGTATCTAGAAAAGGCAACTACCGAAAATTCGAATAGTCGCCTCATCAATAATCAAGTCTTAATAACCTTTTTCTACATCCACCTTATTCATTAAAGGTTCATCATTTTTTACCTTTTGTAGAGTATTAAGAAAACAATCAATTGCTTCATCAATTTCAGTGACCGCAGAGATATGAGGGGTAATCGTAACATCTTCTCTTTCCCATAGTGCTGAGTTCACTGGAAGTGGTTCAGTAGTGACTACATCCAATATCGCTCTACGTACTTTCTCTGTATCCAAAGCGTCAATCAATGCTTCTTCATCAACAGTTGCCCCTCTTCCAACATTGATAAAACCAGTGCCATTTAGATTATTAAAAAAGTCACGATTAAATAGTTTTTCAGTATCTTTTGTTAGTGGAAGCGTACTAATAATCCAATCCGCTTTACCAATCAAAGTAGTTGCATTTGAAGTGGTTGTGACTTCAGTAAAGTAGTCTTTTTGTTTTCCACTATGAGAAACCCCATAGACAGATGCTCCAAAACTTGCAAACGTTTTAGCCACCTCTTGTCCAATTTCACCTGTACCAAAAATTAGAATTGTTTTGTCTCTAAGCATTTTTGGAGTCATTTGTTCCCACTTTTTCTGTTGTTGCTTTACCTGAAATTCATTATGATATTGCAAGTCCTGTAGGACATAGCTCAAACAATATTCACTAATTCTTTGACCGAAGGAACATACTGTTCTAGTAAGTAACACATTGTTTTCTTTCCATCCCTCTATCTCTAGATAGTTATTAACTCCTGCATTAAAGGAATGAACCCATTTGATATTTGAAAAATTGAAATTTGGACTTGGTCTAGGACCAACATATGCATCTGCCCAAGAAAGGTCAGTTGGTGTGATTTCTTCTACCGGTATAAATCGGAAATTCTTTAAAAGATTTGATGATGATACATGACTTTCAAATTCTTCCTGATAGTTGCCCGAGACAAGAATGTTATTAATATTCATTAAGTACCTCCATCCATTTCACTCCGTACCTTTATTTACATTCAACTGGATAGTGTGTTCTTTATACAATTCCAATGCAAAATCTCTTATAGAAGATCCATTTAGTCGACCAAATTCTTGTTTAATTTTATAAGATGCAAAAAGGTGTGGGAAATCAGGGTTGTTTTTCGCTTCGGTCATGAATTTTACCAATAGCTTTTCTGAATCTCCGTAAATTAATTCTACTAATTTAGCACGAAATTCTAATTCCCATGGTTGTATATTTGGATATTTTTCAAGGTCATCGACATGCTGTGCTTCATGCTTCAAAAAGGTAACTTGAAATTCATTTGTCTCAAGTGTGTCACCGTAGCGACTGCGAACACAATATAAGCCATCTGGTTTTGCCCAACCTCCTGTAGACTTCACACCAAAGGTTGCAAAATGTAACCAACTTAACATTAAAAAATTATCCATTAGGTAGATTGTTAGATTTTGTTTTGAAAATGGCAACTCAACTCCATATTCTTTCTTCTCCTGCTTTTGCCAAATATAGGGTCCTCTAAAGGGCAAAGTATACCCACCTAGGAAATAGAAACCCTTACTATTAAAAGTGTATTCCAATTCTTCTTCAACCTCATTTAAATCTTTTGGATTACCTGATACGTATACTAGTAATGACTGGTACAAACGCTGTTCTGCTTCCTTATTTGATAATTGTTTTGTCAGTACGAGAATGAAGTAACTATAATAAGCACTGACTACACCTCTCACCCAAGTGTCATTACTATTAATTGAGAATGTGGGATTTGGTGTAAAAAATGTCTCTTTATATTTCGCTATTAATTCGTGTTGTTCGTCCGTTTTTGTATGCAACCCTATTAAATGATGATAAGCAGACAAAACGTCTCCCTCTAAGCAATGGCGTATATAAGTTTCCATATAAATCTCCTTATCGGACAATCGCTAATATCCTTCTAGTAACCTATTTTATATGTATTATACTATAATCCTTTAGTTTGTTCCGGTCTCGTTTTCTTCTAGGGTTTCTACACGTAATTTATGATTCTTCCCCCACTGACTCATTAGTTGCAGTAATGGTGTCGTTGATTTTCCATATTCGGTTAAATAGTATTCGACTTTTGGTATTTTCCCATCATAAGCATTTCGCGCAATTAATCCATCTGATTCAAGTTCACGTAAGGATTGAGTTAGCATTTTTTGCGTAATTCCTGGTATTAATTTACGCAATTCTCCGTATCGATACGAATTTTTACTTAGATGCCACATAATTCTAGATTTCCACTTTCCACCCATTACTTCGACTGTGAGTTCAACTGGACAATTGTACTTTTTACTTTTCAAACAAACACCTCCCAGATGTACGAACAAAAAAGTGCCTACTTGTTATGGTAAATCATTGGCAATAATATGTAAATTATGTAAAGTAAAGGGGTTGAAGGAAATAGTTAATTTATTTAAATTCCGTTCTCATGTTAGGTCTTATTCTTCGAATATACAATACATTCTTATTTGGAATATGATCTTTTGTTTAGGGCTAGGGATTCACTTAGTTTTGTATAATTTGTTTTTACAAAGTATGGTAAGTAGCGAACTAGTTATAGGGAAAATCCTTGGCCTAAATTTTTTAGCGCAAGCGATTATATATATCCCTGCTGGATTTTTGTCCGATCGTTTAGGTTCTAAAAAAGGAGTAATAGCTGGAGTATGTGTGTTTACAGTTGCTCTAACTGGCAATTTGTTCGCAACAACTCCAAGTGAACTTGCATTCTGGGGATTTTTAATTGGTGTCGGGCACGCCGCTACAATCGTAACGTTTGTACCCCTATTGACAGATTATTCAAACGCAATTGAAAAGAATGAATTGTTTACATTTGCTTTTAGCACTGGCACCTTTTTTACCTTTTTAGGAACATTATTTGGAGGAATTGTTTCGGATGGGATTCAGGAATTGTTTCATTTATCAAACTCATCTAGCATTCGTATCACTCTTTCAATCACCATAATCATGTTCATTTTATGTCTAATTCCTTTACTATTTGTGAGGGAAAATGAGTCACAACTTATAGCTAGTAAAGCTCAGTCGACTCTTTTAAACATTCTAAAGAAAAAACCGAAATTACTCGTGCCGATTATGACATTCAGCATATCAAAAGCACTTGCAGGAGCTAGCTTAGGTATTATTGCTCCATTTATCAATTTATTCTTTTTAAAAAAATTTGCGTTATCTGCCTCTAACATCAGTTTCATATTAGCGATAGCAACATTAGGGACTGTTGTATTTATGTCGTATAATTCCAAAGTTACGAGTAAAATGACAGAAGTTCAAACTGTTTCACTTTATCATCTATTATCCATTCCAGCGGTTCTATTGTTAGGGGCAACACAAAACATTTGGATTGCTGCGATTGCCTTTATACTATTCCGCTCTACCAAATTCGGACTGACTCCTATTGAATCTAAAATAATGATGGATAAAGTAGAACCAGAAGTCAGAGGATTAACGAACAGCTTTGGATTTATGGCAACTTCCATTTCCATTAGTGTACTTGGGCCTTTTGCCATGTATATCGTTCAAATAGCTGGAAATGAGCAAGGATACCTGATTTTGTGCATCCTCTCTGCCTTGGGGTCATTGGCTGCAGCTATCTATTTTCTTTTGGCTTTTGGAAATAGAAAAATGCATGAAACAAATGTACTTAAGAGCAACCCAGTATAGGAGGTTCTATTTCACACAATCATGAAACATAAAAAAAATAAGGAGGACATATGGACTTCCATTAATCCTCCTTATTATTAAATAGTTTCAAAATCCCTCCACTCGACTGGGAAAAGTCCCTGATACTTCTGAGTTAGAAAGCGGTCATCAACTAATACAATGACTCCCGTGTCTGCTTCAGACCTGATTAGTCGACCTCCTGCTTGTAGCACTTTGTTCATTCCTGGGTAGGTATAGGCGTAGTCGTATCCGTTTTTTCCAGTTGAGTGAAAATAGTCTTTCATTATATTTCGTTCTAGACAAAGCTGTGGTAACCCTACTCCAACAACAACAACACCATTCAATCTATTACCTTTTAAGTCCACACCTTCAGAGAAAATACCACCTAATACAGCAAAGCCAACGAGTGTACTTGTACCATCTTCTTTAAACTCCTCTAAAAAATGTTCACGTTCGTCCTCCCCCATATTGTTATGCTGGAGGATGGAACGGATTTCAGGATAGTTTGCTGTAAAGTCTTCAAATACACTTTTCAAATATTGATAGGATGGAAAGAAAATCAGATAGTTACCTTTTCGTTCTTTTACAAGATTTGATAACATGTTTACAATATGTGACTGTGAATGGTCTCTGTCATGATATCGAGTGGATAAAGGCTGAATGAATACGTCTGTTTGTTCTTTCAAAAATGGTGAAGGAATCGAAATAGTATAATCCTCTGTCGTACCACCAAGCATATCCATAAAATATTGAAATGGTAATAGTGTGGCAGAAAAATAGACAGTTGCTCGAAACTTTTTACTAATCTGCTGCAAGAGATAAGAAGGGTCCAAACAAAATAATTTAATTTGAACCTCATTTTTTTCAGTACTCACATAGAATACAAACCTTTCGTCGAAAAGTTTTGATATTCTGACAAACCCTGTTGCCGCAAAATAGGTATCCAATAGCAGTTGCTGATCTTGTGATTTTGTTGGATGCAATAATTCTGATTCAGCCACATGTGTGAATTCTTCAAGCATGTCTGCCAGTTCCTCTTGTACATCCTTCAAGACTAGATGTCCTTTCTCTGCACACTTTTTCTTTAGTTCAATAAAATATTTATTTAGTTGAGTAACAGATTCGTACAAATTTGTTCCTTTATAGTCCCGTTTTAATGTTAGAAAGCTAGATTTTTGTAATTCAGCTGAAAACATATCCCGAGCACGATCAACTAGATTATGAGCTTCATCTATTAATAATGCAGTTTGTCTCTTATGTTCTTCAAAAAATCGCTTTAGTGCTACTTTCGGGTCAAAAATATAATTGTAATCACAAATGATTGCATCTGCTACAAAGGCCAAATCTAAAGAGAATTCAAATGGACATAGCGTATGCCTTCTCGCATATTCTTCGATTGTAGCACGGCTAATAAACGTTTCTTGAGAAAATATATCCAAAAAAGCTTCATTAAGCCGATCATAATAACCATTTGCAAACTCGCAATATTCCTTCTGACATATGGTTTCTTCTTTAAAGCATACTTTATCCTTTGCAGTAATAGTTACTGCACTCATACAAAGACCCTTGGTTTTCATAAGGGAAAAAGCTTCTTCAGCCGTTTGTCTTGTAATCGTTTTTGCTGTTAAATAAAATAGTCTCTCGAGTTTTCCTTCACCAATCGCTTTAACAGTTGGAAAAATAGTAGAAATGGTTTTACCAATACCAGTAGGTGCATTTGCAAATATATTTTTCTCCTCTGCGATTGTTTTATAAATAGCACCTGCCAGAGTACGTTGACCCTCACGATAAGTAGAAAAAGGAAATGTTAAATCTTTTATACTTTGATCTCTTTGTACTCGGTGCTTGTACATAAGCGATGCATAAGGTGCATATTGCCTCACAAGTTTGATTACAAACCGCTCGAGATCTTGAAAGGTAAACCGTTTAATAAATTTCTTTTGCTCTTCTGTAACCACATGAAGATAAGTTAATTGAACACTCATTTCTTTGTGCTCATGGTCTTTAGCATAAATATAAGCATAAACGATAGCCTGAGCCCAGTGGACTGGGAATGTCTCCTCATTAATTAGACTCAAATCCTTTGTGGTAGATTTAATTTCGTCAATGAGAACATCATCATTACGAAAAATTAACCCATCACAGCGGCCCTCAATTTTATAAAGCATATATTCATATTCGATTTCCGTTTTAAGAAACACTTCCTTTTGATCTGTTTCATTATACGTACTTTGAATCGCCTTATGTGCTTTTGTTCCTTCAGTAAGAGTTGTCGTAGTTCGAAATTTGTTATCAATGCTTCCACTACGATAAACATATTCAACCAATGTGCGTACAGAGAGCTTTATTTCGGGTAGCATTTCATCACCTGATATTTTAGGATAAGTAGATATATATAGTCTAAAGTATAACAAAAAGTTGTCTTGGCTAGGTGTATATATTAAAAACTAGTAAACAAGGATGTGTAACAGTTTCATAAAAAAACAGGGGTAATCTCCCCCTGCAATGCGCTCATTTTATTTCCCATATACCACTCTTAACTTCAATAATTCTAGTCAAAATATGAAAGCTGCTTTATTCAATGCTTTCCTATTTTCATATATTTGCATGAGGACATCGCTCTCTAAGCAATTCCATAAAGGTATCTCGATTTTCTGGTGAGATTAGCACTATATCATACTTCCCATACAAAATTTCTAACCTTTTCATAGAAAGTGCCGGACTGGAGAAGGGATTCGATGTTTTTTTTACAGATGTGATTGAATCAAATGGGACGGCCTTTTTGAAAGGACCATACCTTATAATTAAAGAATCATCAGTAAGAACATAATAAGTTGTAAACCACATCCACATGATAAAAACTGGAAGACCTATCCCAAGGGATATCATAATAACGTATTCAATCGGTCCCATTTCAGCCTCCAATAAGGCAAAGATACTACTTCCAAATGTAAAGAGCATTGCTCCCCAAACAACAATTGTTAGCCATAGATCTTTCTTAGAGGAATATTTCATAATAAATTCCACCTTCACTAAATGTCTATATTTGTTATACGGTTAGAATGAAAAAAGGTTTCCCATTACGTGTAAAAAACATCAGCGAAACATCGTAAAAGATAATGGAAGTAATTTTTCACTAGACTAACTTTTGAATATAAAACTAAACAAAAAGTTTTAAAACAAATATAACCGATTTTTGTCTATAATTAGTTTAAAAGATAGACTTTTGCTTCATAATGGTTTTAATGAAAATGAAGATATGTCCTCACTAGTATGAATGCTCTAATTAGGTACAAAAATAATAAAAATCACCAAAGCAATTAAGCAATTTGGTGATTTTTGTTTTACTACAACTGATATGCAGATACCGATTCCGTCTATTACTATCTATTAGTGATTTGTTTTATTGATTCTTCTACGAATAAAATTGCATAGCCTTCAGTGAAGTGTTCTGTAGGAAAGTGAAATTCATAGATTGTTTTATCCAATTTAAAGCTAATTCTGTTTACCTCGCCCACATTTGGTTCCTCGTACACTTTTTGATATACAGAGTGACCAGCTATTAATTTTTCTTTGCCAAATAATGCTTTAGTTCTTGAGTCAATGTGAGTTACTTCTTCACTTAGAATGGTTAGCCAATGGGTGTTCTTGTCTTCTTGAATATAGTCTCCATATAGTAATTTATGGTCTTCCTTCAATCTCTCTATTCTTTCATTATCCATCTTAGTTAATTTTAAAGGACTGTATGCAATAGTGGCTCCTGATGGCGTTCGAGTTGTCGCCACACCATCCCCACCTGATGAGTCAAAGTGAACTAACGCCATTTTCACAGGAAGCCCCTCTTTATATGGAATAAAAACAGATGTTTGTAACAAGTCAGAAATTTCATGCTCGAGCTCAATATATGGAGAGTCAAACTCTTGATTTAACTGGCCTTGCTGTACATTCTCTGTGAAAATGGTCTCTGAAGCAAAATAATAGCCTCCTGCAATAAATAAGATACCCGCCAAAACCGTGCTGAGGACTGGACGAACATCCCACCTTTTTTTTCGGGATTTGGCTTTCTCTAATGAATTCATCATCTTCACATGTACCTCCCTTTGCTCTTCTTCGCCTAAATTAATCTTTTGTAATCTAGTAAACGTCTCATCAATAATAGAATCCTCATTATATCGCTTCATGATTATAGCCCTCCTTAATCATTTGTTTCTTTAAGGCTTCTAACGCTCTGTACAACGTTATTTTCACTTTACCCTCTGTCCAACTTAAAATTTCAGCTGTTTCTTGAATAGATAACTCCTTTATTTTTCGTAGGACGATTACTTCACGATATGACCTTCTTAACTTATGAAGGGAATGGTATAGCTCAGCTTCAGTTTCTCCCAGTTCAGCTACCTTTTCGGGAAGATAATCATTCGTTGCAAACGATGTGTAAGAATCAATAACGAATCGTAATGGTTTTCTCTTACGAAATTCGTCAATGGTTGTATTCCGTGCGATCCGATACAACCAATTTTTTTCACTTGCCTCTTCTCGAAAACTGTCCATGTTGTTATAGGCTTTAATAAATGTATCTTGAGTTAAATCTTTAGACAGGTCATGATCCCCAGTCATCATAAGAATGTAACGATAAATATCATTACTGTACTTCCAGTACCAATCATTTAACTTCTGTTTTAACCACTCTTCTTCCACTGGTGCACCCCTTTTAAAATTTAATTCTTCATGAAAAATTATTGCTTTAATGACGTGACACGGATTAAAAAGTTACACTTTTATTAAAAATAATAAAAAAAGGTAGTTACCAGTCAGTAATTGTATCTGACTGGTAACTACCCTGTAAGATCTATTTACTATTACAACCTTATAGAATGTAAGGATATATTCATCCATATTATACCATAATCCCCAAAAGTCATTATAGCAATCTATTGTTTATTGCCTCTAAAAGACAGGCTCCAAAGGAATTTAGAAATTACGTCTAGACCAGTGTCTATCATTAACCTCTGTATCAACAAACTCCAATGATGTCCGGTATGGCCTGAAAATAACATTACGGTTTACCGCATACAAGTCTTGGGGACTGCAAATAAACAGACCTAACGCTTCTTCAAAGACGTACCTATCAATTTCTTCTGCAACCTTTACTCGTTCGGCTTTATTTACTTGAGCAACCATCTTCTTGAATAATAGATCAAACTTATTTAACTTAGGGCCAACTCGTAACGCCCCATCAGCACCAAAAAACTCTCTATGGAAAAACGCAGGAGTCCCCTCAAGATATAAAGCGGTTGTACTTGCTAGTAAAATGTCCCATGAGGGAATTAACTTTTTTTCTGCAACCACTCTTCTTAACTTTAATTCTTCCTTTTCATTGTAAATTGTCACATCTACACCAATTTGTAGTGTTTGTTGAACCTGTGAAGCTATGATATATGCAACTTTTTCAAATTCTATCGTGGATGCTAGTTTTAATCTTCTACCTTTCTTCCAATCTGATTGCATAAACAATTGACGGGCACGATCTGCATCATATTCCCTTGGAGTTAACCCTTCAGGAAAATCACTTGCCCATGGAGGTGTTAAGGCCGGAACCTTACTAGCAAACCCAAAGAAACCCTTCTTAATAATGGTATCTCGGTTGATTGCTAGATTTAATGCTAATCGTAAGCTACTATCAGTAAAGTCAACATCACGTTTGAATCGGTTAAATATACCTGCAAGAATTTTATTTCCGTTTACATTTATCAAACTCGCATAGTTTGAATCAATGACCTTTTGTGCATTTTGTGGTGAAACTTGTGTGACAATATCTACTTGGCCTTCTGTTGTTGTACATAAATGGAGGGCTTGCTCAGGTGTTAAATCATTTCGGAACACAACTCGATTTAACCTGGGACCTCTTAATGGATCCCAATAATTATGATTAGCTTCAAGGACAACGAAAGGAGTTCGAAGTTGTTGGGTTGTTAACCAGGTAGCAGAAAAGGGAGTAAGATTTATGATTACTTGTATATTTTTTATAGATGAGAAACCTTGAGTAAGGATAAATGGTCCAGTGCCCCACGGGCCCGGTGCATCGAGTACTCACCAATGTCCTTCCGCACTGCCAATAGAAGTATACCCAAAGCCTAATCGTTGCCAAAAAAACGTGTTCGCATAGTGGTGTGCACGAAGTTTTGCTGTAGCTAAACCATCAAGTTTTGACAGATGTAACCTAACAGTAAATTTGTCTATGATCTCTAACTCTGTTCCATCTGGTAAATTAATCCATGTTCCTGGAGGATGAGGTGCAATCCAAGGTTTGATTTG
Organism: Cytobacillus suaedae; assembly: GCA_014960805.1. Taxonomy (GTDB): domain Bacteria; phylum Bacillota; class Bacilli; order Bacillales; family Bacillaceae_L; genus Bacillus_BV; species Bacillus_BV suaedae. The sequence continues at coordinate 2,263,082 of CP063163.1, forward strand.
TTGGAAGTTTAGATTAACATTCTCTGAAGAAAAATACTCACCATTATGGTAATAAACACCTTGTCTCAGCACCAATTCTAGCGTCGTATCATCTACCCAGCGATATGTTTCCGCCAAAGAGGGTACAACATTTCCTAAGTGGTCAACTCCTACTGCCTCTTCCATCGTGTTGAATAAAATATAAAGCCAATTAAGCGGTGAGGGATCTACTACATAAACCATGCCTTTCGTGTTGTTTTGGCTGTTTTGAAAGCTCATTCTATCACTCCTTTTCACAGTCCATTTACTATTTATATTCTTTCTGGAATCTAGATATCCCGCTAAGAATCAAGGATGAATATACAGACAAGGAGCTATTTTAAAGTCATAAATAAATAACACCTTCACAAATAAGATGTGAAGGTGTTATTTTTCTATCTTCTTTAACGTCAGCAAATACAAGTCTTACGCTTGATACCGACTTTATTCTTATCAACTACTTTTTCTATATATTCTACTGCAAGTGGAACTTTACACGCTGTATTGCCGACATCAACATGAACCTTCCCAATGGCTTCAGCTACTTGCTTAGCTTCTTCTGTTAACTCTGGAACGTAAGACCCAACAGAAATCACAAATCCATTCATAACATATCTTACTCTGTTACGCTCATCATGAATCGTCTCTCCTACCTTGTTCAACAAATCTCTAATTTCAGAGAAGTCCAATTCTTCATTAGATGTAATTGATAGGTAATTTGAATACGTACTCCAACCCGCAACTGCAATCATTTCTTCCTCAGAATTCATCCATTCTCTGGCCAATTCAAGAGCATACCTACTTTCAGCTGCAACCTGTGCGACTGTGTATTCTGCTACCATATACCAGTAAGCCTTTTGTACCCAATCTTGTAACGTCTCTTTTGAGATGAGCTTTGTATTTACGGAAAGACCTGCCAAGTACATTGCATCATGATTTCCTGAATCATAAAGTTTCAATGCTAACTCATGGTCCTTCTTAACAAACTTTACAAGTTTTTTTAAGTCTCCGATTTTTACGCCAAAGTAAGGTTCCTTTACCCCATGATTTAAATAAATTTGCTTAGTTTCGTCCGAACCAAGTTCTTCAAGCTGTATCATTATTTCTTCAAACGTCATCCTTCTCACCCTTACCAAAATATTCTAACTAAATCTTACTATTGCTTGTCTTTAAATACAATAGTGCAAGTTCTCTCTGTTCATCACCAAACTAGGCATGTGTGCATAGGATATATCCAACCTGAAGGGGTTTCACATGAGGTGAAAAAGGAGGAAGTTATGGTGGAATTAACACTTGCTCATTGGTTATATTTGCTTGTTACATTAGCTGTTATACTGACTATGATTTTCAAGAAAGGTGTCGTTTTACCAACATTACTAGGTACATTCCTTGTAGCGTGGGTATATAAAGGCAGTCTTGTAGGTGGTTTCACTTCCGTGTTTAACGCGAATTTAACCGCTGCAAAAGAACTGTTTAGTATTTTTTTAATCATTACCTTTATGGTTGCTTTGCTTCAATCATTAAAGGATTTAGGTGCAGATAAACAAATGATTTCTCCCTTACAAAAGGTAATGAAGAATGGGCATATTGCTTACTTTACACTCATCGGTGTCACATATGCTATTTCGCTCTTCTTCTGGCCAACACCCGCAGTTCCTCTCATTTGTGCATTACTCGTACCAGCAGCGGTAAGAGCCGGGTTGCCAGTAATGGGTGCAGCTATGGCCGTAGCCCTTGCTGGTCAAGGAATGGCACTCTCTTCAGACTATGTTATCCAAGTTGCTCCAGGTTTAAGTGCCACAGCCGCAGGAATTGATCAAGCAATCGTTGCTCAAAAAGCATTAGTATTGTCTTTAGTAACAGGAATTGTTGCTATTCTATTGGGATATCTAGGATTTAGAAAGCATATGCGAAAATCAGATGACCCTGCAATCGAAAAAGAAATAAACCTTTTACAAAGCAAACAGGATGAAGACGGTAAAAATAAACCTGTTCATCAAGGAGTAAAAAGTAAAGTATTCGCTATTATAGTTCCACTATCGATGCTTGCAGTTATGATTTTCATGGTTTATACAAAGCTTAGTGGTGGTCGAATGGGAGGCTTTGAAGGCGGTGACGGTGCTGCCTTTATCGGCGGGGTTGCTGTATTATTACTCGCCTTAGCGACTCTTACAAAAGATAAAAGTGATGCTTTAGAGAGAATCAGTGAACATATTACAGAGGGATTTGTCTTTGCCTTTAAAGCAATGGGACCCGTTATTCCTATTGCAGGTTTCTTCTTCCTTGGTAGTGGAGATTTTTCAGCTAGTATTTTATCTCTAGGAGATCAAGCTAGCCCTGCCTTTCTTTTTGATTTAGTTCAGGCAGGTCAGACGGTCATTCCTGAAAATATGATATTGTCAGCCTTTGGTATTTTAATAATTGGAATCATCACCGGTTTAGATGGATCTGGTTTTTCAGGCTTACCATTAACAGGTGCCTTATCAGGCGCATTAGCATCAAATTCAGTTGACCCTTCTACCCTTGCTGCTATCGGGCAAATGGGTTCTATCTGGACTGGTGGAGGAACCATCATAGCCTGGTCCTCACTCGTTGCAGTTGCAGGTTTATGTGGAGTTCCCGTTATGGACCTTGTTCGGAAAAACTTTAAACCGGTAATATTAGGATTAATCATATCGACCATTGTTGCTTTGCTAATCTGGTGATTTAGTACTATAGAATTTAAAAACCCAGTCTTTGTTAAATTAAATTAACAAAGCTGGGCTTTTTAAAATTATTAATTACATCGTTTTATCGTTAAGTGAGTGAACACTCTCCTTAATATTTTCTATACCATAACGATTAACAAACTTAAAAAATTCCTCCCGCTTCTTTCCGTTTGCCACATAAAAATCTAGAACTTTTTCAACTGTTTCATACAATTCCTCTGGAGATAAACCTGCCTTAAATAGTTTTCCTGTTTGGGCATTTGTACCTTTTCCTCGTCCACCGATATAGAGTTCAAAAGTATCTTGTCTTTTAATTACACCTATATCATTAATAAGTGGTTCACCACATGCATTTGGACATCCTGTATAAGCTGGTCGAAGAGTTCGAGGAACGGGTTTCCCCGCAATTCTTTCGTTCAGTTCAACAGCTACCGACATCCCTTCTTCTTCTGCTCCTTTACAAAAATTACAAGTTCTTAGGCTTTTAACATATGGACCAACTGGATAGCATTTAAGACCATTGTTTGCTAACTCCTCTTTAATTTCCTCCAACTTTCTTTCTGGTACATCTATATATAGCTGTTGAAAGGTTGTAAGTTCAATTTCTTCTTCATCTTTTAGATATCTAGCTATGGTTATTAATTGTTTTGCTGTTAATTTAGCACCAAAGCTAATTCCTCCATTAATTGCTAGTTTGACATATTTATCTTTGTTTTCCATTTCAATCACACCTTTCAAATCTTAAGATCGCATTAATCATAAAGAAAAGAGATTGGCTAGTACTAGCACAATCCCTTTATAAAATCACTCCACATCATAGCCTTGGTCATCAATTGTTTCTTTGATTTTATCTAAAGAAACTTCAGTTGAATTATATTCAACATTAACACTTCCCGCTTCAAGATCAACTTTTACTTTTGCTACACCTACTAAATCTCCGACACTCCCCTCAATCGCTTTAACACAGTGTCCACATGACATTCCCCCTACCTGTAAAGTCACTATCACCATCATTAGTCATCTCCCTTATTTTTTCATTAACTTTTGGAAGGTTATCAGGACTTCATCTAAAACTTCCATATCCCCTTCTTGCAATCTATCAACAACACAACCCTTTAAATGTCCTTCTAATAAGATTTTAGCTACACTATTTAATGCTGACTGAGTAGCTGATATTTGTGCTATCACATCGTCGCAGTACGTGTCCTTCTCAATTAGCCCCTTGATGCCCCGAATTTGCCCTTCTATTCTATTTAAGCGAGTCACAAGATTTTTCTTTACCTTCTCTGAGTGATGGCTTTTTCTATCACATGAGTTTGAACAACAAAGATTTTCTTCATAAGATCGTTCACTTGAGCCTTCAGAGTACACAATCTCCCCTCCCCACCATCATTTTCATAAATAGTTTTGATGTAGTCTATGACGACATTTCTAATAGTTGAGTATGACAATGACAAGATACAGAGTGTCCATTTTCTAATGTTTCCAACTTTGGGCTCTTGGTGTGACATATGCTTTCTTGATGTGGACATCTTGAAACAAAAGGACAGCCTATATCATTTTTTGTAGAATCCACTTCTCCATCGAGGATTAGCTTTTCTCTATTTTCAATAAAATAGTTAAGGTCCTTTACCACAGAAACAAGCGCTTTCGTATAAGGATGTGACGGCCGCTGAATTATTTGTTTCGTTTTCCCGATTTCTACAATTTGTCCTTGATACATAACGGCAATCCGGTCACACATATAGCTTGCCGTTGTAAGGTCATGAGTAATGAACATCATCGTCAATCCCATTTTCTTTCTCAGATCTAACAATAAGTTTAAGATGCCTGCTCGAACAGATACATCTAGCATCGATGTAGGTTCATCAGCTGCAATAAAGTCCGGTTTTAAAATGACTGCTCTAGCTATTGCGATACGCTGCCGTTGACCTCCACTTAATTGGTGCGGATAACGATACATAAAGTCTTCGGCTGGCTTTAATTCGATTGATTCAATTGCTTCCTTTACTCTTTTCACTTTCTCATCGAAGGGTAGTTCTTTTTCGTGGGCATTAATTGGCTCCATTAATATGTCAAGAACTCTCATCCCTGGATTTAAGGTATCGTAGGGGTCTTGAAAGATCATTTGCATTTTACTTCTTAATCGATTGGTTTGTGATTCGTTTAATGAGCAAAGATTTTTCCCGTCGAACCATATTTCTCCACTTGTTTCCTTCATTAACCTCATAACCATTCTTGCGGTAGTTGTTTTTCCACAACCACTTTCACCTATAATCCCTAAAATTTCTCCTCTATTAATTTCAAAGTTCACTTGATTTACAGCGTATACATCTGTCTTCTTTCGTTTTAAAAAAGAACCAGATTTTTTCACAAAGGTCTTTTTTAAGCTGTTTACTTTAATAAGAATCGAGTTATCCATTTTCCTCCTCCTCCAAAAAACATGCTGCATAATGTCCTGGTTTTACCTCTTTGAATTCAGGTTCTTCTTTCATACATTTTTCAAAAGCATAAGGACAGCGAGTATGGAATCGGCAGCTATTTGGAAAATTAATTAAGTTTGGAACACTGCCTGGTATGGATATTACTTCTCGATCTGGTTCAGCAAGATCTGGAGTAGCTTTTAATAGCGCCTGAGAATATGGGTGTTTAGCATTTTTTAAGATTTCTTCGGTTGTTGCCCATTCAACAATTTTGCCAGCATACATGATGGCAATCTTATCACAAATGGCTGTTACCATTGGCAGGTCATGAGAAATGATAATAACAGCAGTTTCCAACTTCCGTTGAAGGTCCTTTATTAGTGCAATTACTTGTGCCTGGGTTAAGACGTCTAAACCGGTAGTTGACTCATCAGAGATTACGAGTTTCGGATTACAAGCTAGGGCCATAGCAATGGCTACACGCTGTTTCATCCCGCCACTAAATTCGTGAGGATAACTCTTCCACCGCTCACCATCAATACCTACTAACTCAAGCATCGTTTTAGTCCGTTCTGTTGCCTCTTTTTTTGATACATTCTCATGAAGCTGAATTGCTTCAATAATTTGATCCCCGATTGTGTATATGGGATTTAGCGCATTCATTGCACTCTGAGGGATAACTGAAATTTCTTTCCATCTAAGTGAATAAAGTTCCGATTCAGATGCTTTTAAAAGATCCTGACCATTAAGAAGGACCTTTCCCGATACAACTTTCCCAGGGTATTCTATTAATCTTAAAATAGATTGGGCAACAGTAGTTTTCCCGCATCCAGATTCACCTATTAGACCAAGCATTTCCCCTTTATTTACGGAAAAGGAGACATTTTCAACAGCTTTCGCAATGCCTTTATCCGTCTTAAAGAAAGTAGATAGGTTTTCAACTGATAACACAGTGCTCATGCTTTAACGCTCCTTTCTTAAACGTGGATTTAAAATTTCTTCTAAAGAATAACCAGTAAAAGCAAAGCCGATAACTAGTGTTGTAATTAATAATCCTGGTGGAAGTACCCACCAGACCCAAGCATCTGTTAAAAATGCACCTCTAGCTTGGGCATAATATAAAATGGTTCCCCAACTTTTTGTAAACGGGTCCCCAAGCCCAAGAAAACTTAAAGATGCTTCTATTAATATAGAGTGGCTAGCGGCAAGCACAAATTGTGAAAGTGCAATAGGAATTACACCTGGTAATATGTGACGCAAAAGAATCACTCTAACACTAGTACCTATTGATCTAGCTGCCTCAACATAGCCTTTTGTTTTTAATGTTAATACTTGTGAACGGATTACCCTTGCCGGGCTAGCCCAAGAAATCAGACTAATAACAAGAATAATGTTCCAAAAGCTAGGACCGATAAATGCAGCTAGTAAAATCATTAATGGTAAAAAAGGAATGACGAGCACTAAATCTACTAATCTCATTAAAAATGCTTCAATTTTACCTCCATAATAGCCTGCGATCACCCCAACAAGGCACCCTAATAAAATGGATATAAAGGCTGCAATAACACCGATTAATAATGATATTCTAGTTCCGTATAAAAGCTCACTTAAGATATCTTGACCTACATCGTTTGTACCTAAAAGAAATTGCCCATTCGGCTTCGTAAAAGGTGCACCTACTCGTTCAGTTGGATCGAATGGCGCAATTAATGGAGCTAATAGGGCAATTAATAAAAAAATGACCAATAAACATAATCCAAACATACCGAGGTTATTAGAAGTAAGTACTTGCCAATATCTCCTCCACTTTTGTTTACCCATTTTTGCTTCCCACCTTTGGATCCAATAAAGGATAAATTAGGTCTGCTAGGAAATTAGCTATGACCACACTGAAGGTAATGATGAGAAAAGTTGCTTGAATCAGTGGATAATCTCTACTTAAAACCGATTCAAACATTAATCGACCAACACCAGGATATGCAAATACTGTTTCGATAACTGTGGCACCACCCAAAGTAAAACCTAAACTTAGCATAAATACTGTTGCAACTGGCAATAGTGCATTTCTCATGGCATGCTTATATTTGATTACTTTTTCTTTTACCCCTTTTGCTTTTGCCATCATGATATAATCTTCACCTAAAACATTTAACATTGAATATCTCATAATCATAAAAGTGCTTGTCACAGAAATGAGAATAAGAGTTGATAAAGGTAGAATAAGATGTTTACTAATGTCTAATAAACGCTCAAAGCCTGTAAAATTTGACCATGCTTTTTCTGCCCCGAACACTGGAAGCCATCCTAATTGAGAGGCAAATATAGAAACTAATATCATCCCTACCCAAAAAGATGGCATTGCACTTAAGAACATGAACAAGGTTAAGAGGTTAGCATCGGTTCTAGTACCTCTTTTCCATGCAGAAATCGCGCCAAACATTACACCGATAATCGTAGATAACAAGAGTCCAAGACCTGTAAGCAATAGGGTCCAGGGCATTCGTTCCATTAAAAGCTCTGAAATCGGCCTTTTTTGTTGATACGAATAGCCAAAATCACCAGTTACAATGTTTTTTATATATGTTATATATTGTTGCCCAATAGAATCATTTAAACCGTGTTTATCAAGAATTGCCTCCTTTTCAGCACTGGACATAAAGCCTACGTCCTCACCTGCTAAAAAAACTAAGGGATTACCAGGCATTAGTCTAGGCAGAAGAAAATTCAATGTGAGCATTAAAATAATTACAATTAAATATTGCAAAAGCTTGCCACCTATAAATTTTCCCATTGCTATCACCTCCACTATTTAATAAAAAATTTCCCGTAAAAGATCCTCTCTCTTACGGGTGAACATTCATTTTTTAAAAATCAAATTCGTCGTCTTTTTCAGTTTTCCTTTTCTTCTTATTTCTCAGAAAGAATACAATTACACCTAATACAACAACCACTCCGAATACATATAAAACAGTATTATTAGAATCTACAGTTAAATCTTCTGATTCTTTTTCCGTTTTAGATTCTGTTTCAGTTTCTTCTTCTTGCTTATCTTGTTCTGGCAACTCTGATTTTTCACCAGACACAAAGGACAATTTGTTAATTATACCTTTTCCAACCTGAAACACGAATTGATCATATTTTTCAGGATTGAATGCATTTACAATTTCTTGGTAATAGAGTGTTACAAACGGTGCATCCTCCGCAACTAGAACTTGCATGTCTTTAATGATGCCAGTTCTTTCAGCTTCATCGAAAGTTTCTTTCAATTTTTCTGCAAGTTTATCAAACTCAGTATTTTTATAGCCACCAATGTTTACAGAACCAATTGATGGGTCTGAATAAAATAGCTCGATCATACGATCAGGGAACAACTGCATTGTATTAGACCAGCCCCATAGGCCAAGGTCAAAATCTCTACCCTTACTCACATCAAAATCTGGCCACATTAAGGAGTCTACAGTTGTAGAATCCATTGCTTTCACTGTATTCTTGATACCAACATTGTTTAAAGCTTCAGATATTAATTCAGCTGTACGAATTCGAATTGGATTACCTGAATACACAAGTGTTGTTAAGTCGATATTTTCACCTTGTTGACCCTCTCTAAATCCATCTCCGTCTATATCTTTAAAACCCGCAGTTTCTAATAATTCTTTAGATTTTTCTTGATTAAAAACTGTCTTAAGGTCGCTATTGTAGAATGGGGATGAGGGGTGAATAAAGCCTGGACTTCCAATCTCTGCAAACCCTAGCAAAACTGTATCGACAATATATTTTTTATCAATTGCATAATCGATTGCTTGACGAAATGCTGATTCTGTCATTGGATATCTCTCAGCATTAATCTGAAACAGACTAGTACTATACCCTGGCCCTCTTACCACCTTTAAAGAAGGATTAGAATCAAATTGTTCAACTAGCTCTGGAGATATACTTGAAGATATTGCATCGATTTCTCCTGCTTGAAGAGCATTAAGCATTGCAGTTGTATCCTCAATGATTGGGAAAATCAATTCTTTTATTGGCGAAGCACTTTTGAAATAATCAGGATTGGCTTTCATTTTGTAATATTGACCTGCTTTATGTTCTTCTAAAATATATGGTCCACTACCTAGGGCATTTGTTTCGTCATCTGGAGCTGAAATCGATGACCATATATGTTCAGGTAATATTGGTAGATCGGCTAGAGGTTGAATCATGAAATTTGGATTTGCTTGAGATAATACTAGTTTAATTGTAGTATCATTCAATACTTCGATGGATGAAATAGATTTAAGTGGATTAGTAAAGCGTGACTTAGGATATTTAATAAAATATTCCATCGTAAATTTAACATCATTTGCAGTTAAAGGTTTTCCGTCATGCCATTTTACATTATCATGGAGAGTTAATTCATAGGATAATCCATCTGGGCTAACAGTATGTTGTGTTACTAGCCAAGGCTGAGGAATATTATTTTCATCTAGTTGGAATAGATTATCATAAAGTAAATTAACTAAATCTAATCCCGGATACCCCGTTACATACGTGTATGGATTTAAACCATTTTCAGATTTTGTTATCCCCACCTTAAGGGATTCAACAGTTCCTGCTGCACTAACAGCTGAGAGATTTGAAAGTAATAGAATCATTATAAGAAATAAACCCAAATATGACTTTTTCATTTTATCCTCCCCTGTTCAATTTTTGTAAAATTTTATTTAATTAATTCTTGTAAATGGAAGTTCCCCTCTCTTCGAAATGCTTCTGCAAGTGCAAAGTGACCATGTGTGGCAAGCCCATGATAAACATGAACAGCTTTATCAAGTACTTTGTGTATGGCTCTTCCTTTTTCATGGAAACTAGATAATTGAGAAAAGCCTGGATATAAAATTTCAACCGTTTTGGGATCGAGCATTGAGTCAAAGTGCATACCACTAAACTCCATTTGACTCTCAAGCATATCCATTGCTTTATCTTTTTTCTCCCAGACTTCTGAAATATCAACGACTGTATTTGGATGATGTGGCGTCATGTAGTAGATGGTTGGAATTGGGTGCGGGCTTAATCCAGGGAGGTCATCTAGGCCAAAGTCTCTGCTTGCTAACGCTATGGATTCTAATAAAAGTGTCATCGCAGGGCGGCGATCAGGGTCTAAATCATGAAAGGAATGTTCAGGGTCTTGTGTAATGATAATGTCTGGCTTTACTTCGCGAATGACTTTAATAAGCTTCAATTTTGATTCTTTACTTAAATCAACTGTTCCAGATTGAAAATTCAGGAATGAAACATTTACACCTAGTACTTCTGCTGCTTTTCTAACTTGTGGTTGACTTGTTTCTCGACAGAGCATAATTGTCGCATGTGATTCTCCTCCACTCAACACATTCTTTGCTAACGCACCACCACATTCTACAACCTCCATACCATATACACCTAAGAATAGAACTTTTTGACCTTCTGCCATAAAAAAACCTCCTCTTGGTTTTATGTACAATACCCCACTATAGTATGTCGGGGCGTTAAACCAATACTATAACCAATTTAAATTTTTGTAAATACTAAATATTATGAAAATTATATTTATTTATAAAACTAACCTTACTCTGCCTTAATTTAATACCATAAAAAAATATTTTTTGCATTGCCTGTCTCTCTATTACATATCATTTAGCAAATACAAGGAGGGAGAAATAATGAGTCTATTTAGTTACTTTGTGTTACTATCTCTGTTATTTAGCTTGATGATTGCTGTTTTTTTAACTATAAAACTAAGAAAAAGATTAACGAATATGCATGGAATGATCATTTCGATGGTAATGGGTATGAATATTGGATTAACTTCTGGAGTTCTTTTAGGAGCTCTCTATCAAGGGGATTTATACTATTCAACAATATTATCAATGGCTATTGGTTCACTTGCAGGACTTGTCTGTGGATCTTGTTTAGGATTATTACCTACGCTAGAAGGTTTTATGTCTGGGTTAATGGGCGGCATGATGGGAGCTATGCTTGGAGAAATGATTACTCAAGAACAAGCCGTCACTATGATAAATATTTTACTTACACTCACCATTAGTTCTTTGTTACTTTTTCCAATACTTCCAAATTCAAATGAGAACGAGATTGCTAATAAAAGATGGTTTATTAAGCCGTTTCTAACATTTGTTGCTTTATCTTCTTTTCTTCTTTTAGGTAGCCAACTTGATAAACAATTAACATTTTCTAAATTAGGCTCATCTAACAGTGAGTCTCAGAGTAAACACGAAAATCACGGTAAATCCAAGGAACATAATTTTCAAAATATTAAGATAAATGTTCACCCTCTTTCTTTTTCTTACAGCCCTTCTAAAATTATTGTAAAAAAGGATAATCCTGTTACGCTAACATTAATAAACCATGATTCACTAGAGCATGATTTAGAGATAAAAAATATTAACGTTCAAATTGACTCTAAAGATCAACATTCAAACCATTCTCACGGAGACGTTGACTTCCACTTGCATGTTAAAGGTGAAAATCAGGCTGAACTTACATTTACCCCTCTAGAGAAAGGTGTTTACAAATTTTATTGCACAATACCTGGCCATACTGAAAATGGTATGATTGGAGAATTAGAAGTGAAATAACAACAGGGTCACGCCCCGCTGCCATTTTCAACAGAGGGACTGACCCTATTAAGCCATTTGTCATTTCTGAAGTTCTTTGCAAGGAAAAAGCCTCTAAATAAATTATCTAATCCAATTGCAATCCAGATTCCTGCAATCCCCATTTCCCATGTAATACCAAGTAAATACACTCCAATAATCCGAACAACCCACATACCGAACATCGTCAAATAAAATGGATATTTTGTATTTTCTGCTCCTTGATATACTCCTGTTAATATGAGAACAATTGCTAATATTGGTTGAATAAAGGCATCAATTTGCAAGGCAATCTTTATCTCGCTGATTACACTAGGATTTTCTGTAAAGAAGCTAGCGAACCATTCACTACCTATAAATAAAATGGCTCCAAAACATGTCATGAATACTGTCCCAATACATAACGAATAAGTGGCATAAAGTTTAGCTGTCTCCTTATCGTTTGAACCTAGACTCTGACTTACAAGAATTGTAGCTGCTGTTGCAAATCCATACCCTATCATATAGGCAAAGACTTCTATGTTACCCGCAATTTGATGAGCTGCAAAGGTATTTGTTCCTATACTTACAATAATTCCGAAATAGAGCACTTGACCAATTCTCATGGCTAGCCTTTCACCTGCAGCTGGACTACTAAGTGAAATCATTTCTTTTTGCATCTTTTTATCAAAACGCCAGTTTGTTGACTTCCATTCTAGAAGTTTGTATTTATATATATATAGAATTAATAAGACAGAACCTACTAATCTAGAAATGAATGTTGCGTACGCTGCACCTTCAAGTCCAAGGGAAGGTATTAGGAAAAAGCCAAAGATTAAGACATAGTCGAGTAATATGTTTAACAGATTTATGAAAATACTAATCATCATCGGAGATTTTGTATCTCCAGTCCCTCTTAAAACACTACTCAATACAAACATTAACGAAATAAATATGGAGGGTATGCCTATTATCCTGAAATAGGAATTAGCAGCTATAAGGACCTCCGGCTCCACCCCCATCAGCATTAACAAATTCTTTGAAAAAAACAGGGTTATAATCCCGAATACAATTCCAGCAAGCACAGCCAAAAGGATTGCTTGTGATGTCACTTTCTTCACTTTATCTTCTTGACCTGCACCTGTAAATTTAGCTACATACACATTAGCTGAAACACCGATTGCCATAAATATAGCAAAATAAACCGCTAGAATTGCATTTGTAACGCCTACTGCACTTACTTCAATAAGCCCAAGCTTAGATACAAACAATGTATCAACAAAACCAAGAATCATCTGGAAAAAGTTTTCTATTACAACTGGTATGGCTAGAATAAGTATTGTTTTAATAATTGTAATTCGATTAAAATCATTAACCATAGAACGATCCCCTATCTTATAAATTTATCAATCGAATCATTCAACTCCTTTAATACTTTTTCTTCATCACCATTCCTAACTGCCTCGATAAGACAGCCTTCCAAATGATCCTTCAAGATTAACTTCCCACAATTATCAAGTGCTGAACGTATAGCGGCCAATTGAATCAATAGTTGAGAACAATCCCCCCCTTCCTTAGACATTTCCTTTACTGCGCGAACATGTCCCTCTATTCTAGCCAAACGATTAACTATACTATTTCTGTGTTTATGATGATCAGCCATAATATTCACCTCCGTATCCCCCTATGGGGGTTATTAATACTTTATTTTATTACAAAATTCAGAATAATATAATAATAACACGTTAATTTTTATTCTCCCTTCTTTAGATGTAATTAGAAGCAGTCTACTTCTTAAGCGTCTGTTAATTATAAAACACTTTAAATTTATTACGGAACAGTAGCAGACACCATCTTCTCTCCCCAAAAAAGGCGCAAGCCACGGAGGCTAGCGCCAATCATCCTATTTTTCTTATTGATCATGACAAGCATAATCCTACTTTTAAATCCTCAATCAAAACATATTTCATTCCAGTTTGTGATCCAAAGGTGAAATCATTAACCAATAGATTACTTCGCAGTAGCTTTTCATTACATATCACTACATCTCTTACTTGGTCATTACCATCTATTATTACATCCACTCTTTTTTCAACGGGTAAATTTAGTTCTTTTCTATAGCTTTGAACTGCCCGAATTAATTCCCTAGCAAGGCCTTCCTTCTTTAACTCTTGAGTAATAGTGGTATTTAAAACAACAGTATATTCTTTATTTGAAGCTAAAACCATGTTTTCCTCCGTCCCCTTCTCAACAAGTATATCTACTAAATCTACTCTTGTTGAGGTTGCTCCATCTGTTGAATCAACCACTATATGACCTTCTTTTACGACTTTTAAAGCCTGGTTTGAATCTAACTTTTGGAGAAAGTTGTTAACGTAAGTCGTTTGCTTTCCTAACTTAGGTCCTGCTGTTGGGAAGTTAAGTTTAAGAGAATACGTAATTACACCTGGTTGAGGGTTTAAAACAACTTTTTTCACATTAACTTCTTCTTGTATAATGCTTTCATAGTTAGTAAGGAATTCTAAGTTTTTTTCATCATTTGATAAAATTACTAATCTTGAAAGTGGTTGTTTTGTTTTGATTCCAGTTGTATTTCGAATTGAACGGGAAAGTTCAACCACCTGAAGAACAGTGTTCATTTCATTTTCAAGATCTACGTCTATTAGTTGTTCATTTACTAATGGATAGTCAGATAAATGGACACTATCTCCTTTTAAATTTGTATAGATATCTTCAGCAATAAATGGAGTGAAAGGTGCTATTAATTGACTAACCTTCACTTGTACCTCGTACAAGGTATGATACGCAGCAAGCTTATCTTCGCTCATCCCTTCACTCCAAAACCTATCTCTAGACCTTCGGATATACCAATTACTCAGTTCATCTACGAAATTGACTAACTCACGAGCTGCATTTGTAAAATCATATTTTTCAAGATTTTCACGGACTTCTTTAATGACAGAATTTAGCCTAGATAATACCCATTTGTCTAGAACAGATTTAGTTCCTTTATCATGGACTGTTGGGTCAAATTTATCAATAGTGGCATATAACGTGAAGAATGAATGGATATTAACCAATGTGTCAACAAGCTTTGACTTTGCTTGATTCACAACTTGCTTTGAGAACTTCTTATTATTCCACGGTGCACTATCTGATAGCAGAGCCCACCTTAGAGCGTCAGCTCCGTATTTTTCTACTAACTCAATTGGGTTTATAACATTCCCTTTACTTTTGGACATCTTTCGGCCATTTTCATCTAGAATATGACCAAGTGATAGCACCCTCTTGTATGGGGCTTCTCCTGTAAAAAGAGAGGATACAGCTAGTAAACTATAGAACCAACCTCTTGTTTGGTCAACGCCTTCTGCAATGATATCCGCTGGAAACTGTTGTTCAAATAAATCTTTATTTTCAAATGGATAGTGATACTGGGCAAACGGCATAGAGCCACTGTCAAACCAAACATCGATAACTTCTTTGGTACGTGTCATATCATCTCCACAGCAGGAACAGGTTAAGGTAACATTGTCGACATAGGGCTTATGCAATTCAATATCAATAGGTACTTCACCTTTTGCATGAAGTCTCATATCTTCAACACTGTTTGGAGCATATTGATGGTGACATGAACGACATACCCAGATATTTAATGGCGTTCCCCAATATCGATTTCGACCAAGGTTCCAGTCCACCATATTGTCCAAGAAGTTCCCAAAACGTCCATCTTTCATATGGTCTGGATGCCAGTGAACGGAATCATTATTTCTCTTCATCACATCTTTGATAGCTGTTGTCTTAACAAACCAACCTTCCATAGCGTAATAAAGCAATGGAGAATCACACCGCCAGCAATGTGGGTAACTATGTTCATACTTTTCTTTGTCATACAATAATCCTTTGTTCGAAAGCATTTTAATAATATCAACATCACAGTCTTTTACAAATCGTCCTGCAAGCCCCTCAACCTCTTCGTTATAACAACCTGCACCATCTACAACGTTTATAAAGTCAAAGCCATTTTCTGCTATAACTTGGTAATCATCTTCACCATATGCTGGTGCTAAATGAACGATTCCAGTTCCACTATTGTTTGTAATAAAATCACCATGAACCACTTTGTGACCTTTAGTAATCTGAACATATGGGAAAGGAGGTGTATATTCTAGCCCAATCATTTCTTCTCCTTTATGAGTACTTAGGAGTGAATATTCACCTTTCATTACATCACTTAAACGTTCTTCCAACACAACATACACTTCATTACTTTGTAATACTTTTACATAGTTCAATTCAGAATGTACTGCTAACGCAACATTTGCAGGTAATGTCCAAGGTGTTGTAGTCCAACCTAAGATATACTCGTTTTCACTCCCCACAATTTTAAATTTTGCAGTAACGGATAAGTCCTTAACATCCTTATACCCTTGCGCTACTTCATGTGAACTTAATGAAGTTTGGCAGCTAGGACAATACGGTGTGACTTTATGGCCTTTATATAACAACCCTTTCTTATGAATGGTTGATAAGATATACCACACACTTTCAATGTATTTGTTATCTAACGTGATATATGGATCATCCATATCTACCCAATATCCAATCGACTCGGTAAATTTTCTCCATTGTTTTTCATACTCAAATACACTTTCTTTACACTTTTCAATAAACTTCTCTACTCCATATTCTTCAACTTCTTTTTTCCCTGAGATTCCTAATTCCCTTTCAACTCCCAGTTCAACAGGGAGGCCATGAGTATCCCATCCAGCTTTTCTCTTAACTTGATATCCACTCATTGTTTTGTAACGGGCAACAAAATCCTTTATGACTCTTCCAAGGACATGCCCCGCATGTGGTAAACCATTTGCGGTAGGTGGTCCTTCATAAAATACAAATGATTCTTTTCCTTCTCTTCTAGAGATTGATTGTTCAAACACTCTTTGTTGAATCCACGTCTCATGAATACGCTTTTCCCTTTCCCTTGGTTTTTCATTAACATTTACTCTTTTCATTTTCTTTCACTCCTAAGAATTATTAAGAAATAAAAAAAACTCGCCCTTATAATTAAGGACGAGTTTTATCTCGCGTTACCACCTTACTTCTACAATCTATAACTACAGTTATATAGATTTATAGCGCTCATGCTACGTACAATCATACGTGCTCCTTTTAACGGTAGAATCCCGTCAAAGCTTACTCATTTCAGCTTTGCTTCTCGGAGAGGATTTTCAATATGGTCTGAACATTGACTTTCACCAGGCGTCAACTCTCTGTGAATCAGATGGCATATTTACTCTTTCTCGTCAACGAATTTCAATAATCGAAATAATTGTTAAAATAAGGATATGCAAAACTTTACTGTGTGTCAACAGTTTTATTAAAGTCTCTGCAAAATAAGGGTACATAAACAGTTTTTATGAGCCCTCGATTCTATGAAATCTGCGAACTAAAGGTACATACACAGCTATAAGCCCACCAATCTAATAGACATCTCTTTCGACAATTACCACACGATTTTGCTGAATCAGATTTTACCTAAAACTCGACAACCTTCGCTCTTCTGTCGAATGAAGGGTATGTCATACGACAGAATATTCACACTTGTCGAAATGTCAAACTTGTGTATTCGACAAAGTCTACCTCGTTTGTCGAGCTAGGTTCCATTGACACAACCGTATCTATCACTTACACTTCTGTTAATTATTCTATAACACTATAATTCGTAATATGAAAGGATGAGTGAAATGAGTACGGAACAACAACTAGTATCGACCTTTTCGCTTAAAGAAATAGCAGTGTCTTTTCTTAAGCTCGTAGCATCAGGTAAAGTACGCCAAGCATATGAGAAATACATAACAGATGACTTTAAACACCATAATCCCTATTTCAAAGGTGATGCGAAATCTCTTATGCTCGCGATGGAAGAGGATGCAGCTCAAAACCCACATAAGGAACTTGAGGCTAAACAGGTTATTCAAGAAAATGAGACAGTTACGGTATTCTCCCATGTGAAGCAGAATCCAGGTGACCTTGGTTTTGCACTCGTACATATCTTTCGATTCCAAGATGATAAGATAGTTGAAATATGGGATATTGGCCAAGCAATCCCAGAGAATTCACCTAATGAAAACGGAATGTTCTAATTGCATCAAATAAAACTAATACTTCCCTTCGCTCATCCGAGGGGACTTCCTCTATTTCTTCAAAAAAAGGCACCAACCATAATGGCTAGCACCAACCAACTATACATTTTCAAAATCCATCAAACCAGACCATAATCCTTATCGTTCTAGATTTAATTTATGGGTCTCAATTGATTCATCCTTTTTAATACCTTCTGTTTTAAAAACAAATTGAACAAGATGGAGTTTAAATACCCTTCCCACCCATTGTTTTTAGAGTGCTGATTTTCTCCATTCCAGAAATGATTGGCCTCGCACGAGTTATTAGCGTTTGTGTAGATTCAAGGGTAAGAGAGGCTTGATGGGCAGTTTCATCACTCCACACTTCATAAACATAGACAGTATTTGGTTCACTGTCAGAAATATTTACAAGATATATCTCGCATTCATCCAAATCCTTCATAGATTCTGCTGCTTCTAACAAAATATCTACCATTTCATCACGTTTCCCTTCTTGCACCGTAAACTTTCCAAACAAACTAAACTTATTCATAGAAACTCCTCCTGAGTATTGTTCCTTGTAGCTGGGTTAAACATCCAACTAGATACTATTATTATATCTATAATTATAAACTTATATATCAAAAAAAACGTTCCTCCTAATTCTAGAATTTCCTCCTTCACTTTAAAAAGCAATATCGAATCATTGTACAACTTCGTCACGTTACGAAGATGGTTTAGGGTATACTATTATAAAATGAGTACTCATTTGGATAAACGAAAAAAATCTCGAACACTTCTTATCTCAAATAGAAAAATCTTAGGGAAGTTAAATTGAATATATGTTTATTGTTTCTCAAAAAAATATAGTTTTTAAAAGGAGAAGAAAAATGAAACTAGGTGCGTTTTCTGTAAGTTTAAATGTAAAAGATATTCATGCTTCAAAAGTATTTTACGAGAACCTTGGTTTTCATGTGTTAAGTGGTGATATCAATAAAAACTGGTTAATTATGAAGAATGATGTTTCTGTCATTGGATTATTCCAAGGGATGTTTGATAAGAACATTCTTACCTTTAATCCTGGATGGAATCAAAATGCAGAAAATCTCGATTCTTTTACGGACATAAGGGAAATCCAAAATCATTTAAAAGAAAAAGGAATGAAAATGCTAACTGAAACAGATACAGTCAACGAAGGTCCAGCTCATTTCACAATTGAAGATCCAGATGGCAATCTCATTCTTGTTGATCAACATCGATAATAATTCATTTACAAGGCAAATTAAATAGCTTTTTGAAGTAGTATGATAAGTAATAATACTAAAATTAAAAACAAATTCCACACCATTAACCGTGTGGAATTTTTAAATTTCTACAGAACCCTTATCTTTTCAGATTGAGCAAACAGTGCTGTATACTTGATTGATATACAAGCCCACGATAAAATAGTAGTTTGTGGTAAGGTTCGTATATTTCATCTAGGAGGATCAAAATGAACGTAATTGAGGTTCAAAATTTGCGTAAGGAATTTAAGTCGTATTCAAGTCGGTCTGGTTTATCCGGGGCTTTTCGTGACTTGTTTACACGTAATTATAAAGTGCTTGCTGCTGTTGATAATGTTTCTTTAACAATACAGCAAGGTGAGATGGTCGGTTATATTGGAGAAAATGGTGCTGGAAAGTCAACTACTATTAAGATGTTAACTGGCATCCTAACACCAACTGCAGGATCGATTACTGTAAATGGGATGAATCCACATAAGCAACGTGAAGAATTTGTTCAAACGATTGGGGTCGTATTTGGTCAGCGTTCTCAGCTATGGTGGGATATTGCTGTACAGGAATCGTTTAGATTGTTAAAAAAGGTTTACCGTGTATCGGATGAAGATTATAACAGACATATGGGCCATGTGATTGAAACGTTAGAAATTGGACCTTTATTAGATAAGCCTGTTCGAAAACTTTCTCTTGGCCAAAGGATGCGCTGTGAGTTAGCTGCTGCTCTTATTCACAATCCTCCCCTTCTCTTTTTGGACGAGCCTACGATTGGGTTAGATGTATTAGTTAAGTTAAAGATTCGTAAGTTTTTAAAAGAAATAAATGAGCAGTATAAAACTACGATTCTATTAACAACTCATGACTTAACCGATATCGAGGCACTTTGTGAACGAGTTGTGTTATTAGATGAAGGAAAAATCATATATGACGGTAAGCTTAATCAACTTCAAGCTCAAGCAGTTGAAGGTAAACAAGTTGAATTTGAGTTTCTGAAAGTCATAACAAATGGTGACCTTCCAACTATACCAAATGTAACTTGGGAACAAAAAGACGCGACCACTTGGCTTGCTTTAGTAAACGGGGATGAGCAACTCGTATCCCAAATCATTAGTGATGTTATTCAAAAGAACCCAATTAAAAATGTTCGAATCAATGAAGTATCGACTGAAGAGATTGTCCGTAAGATTTATGAAGAAGGAATGGCCCTCTCATGAGTAAATACCTTGAGATGATTCGAATTCGCTTCTTAATGATGCTGGCTTATCGAACAAACTATTATAGTGGAATTTTAATT
This sequence comes from Cytobacillus suaedae, assembly GCA_014960805.1. GTDB lineage: Bacteria > Bacillota > Bacilli > Bacillales > Bacillaceae_L > Bacillus_BV > Bacillus_BV suaedae. The sequence continues at coordinate 2,283,529 of CP063163.1, forward strand.
TATAGTATTAATATCGGTGCCTATTATTTTTTATGGTCAGCTATTTATGGTGATAAACAAGAAATCCAAGGACTGTCTGTTCTCCAAATGACAACGTATGTAGCAGTTGCTTGGATGGCAAGAGCTTTTTACTTTAATAACATTGATCGAGAAATTGCAAATGAAATTAAGGATGGGAAAGTTGCAATTGAAATGATTCGTCCTTATAACTATCTGGGGATGAAAACAATGCAAGGACTTGGCGAAGGGATTTTCCGTTTGTTATTTTTCTCAGTACCAGGGATGTTCATTGTTGCTCTGATTTTTCCAATTAGTTTTTCAGCGAGTTTTTCAACGTGGATGTTCTTCTTTGTTTCACTCGTGTTTAGTTTTATTATTAATACTCAAATTAACCTGCTGACTGGAATTATGACATTCTTCTTATTTAATAATACAGGATTAATTAGGGCAAAACGCGTGGTCATCGACTTATTCTCAGGTCTATTACTACCCATCTCTTTTTACCCGGTTTGGGCACAATCTGTGATGACGTACTTACCATTTCAGGCAATAAGCTATATCCCTAGTATGATTTTTACAGAAGGGTTTGTCGGTCAGGAAATTTTTACAGCAGTGATGCTGCAAGCTGTTTGGGCATTTATCCTACTCATTCCGATTCGAATGTTATGGTCACTAGCAAAAAAACAATTAATTGTACAAGGAGGCTAATATGTTTTACGTGTCAATGTTTTTTCAATATGCCTCTCAATATTTAAAAACAAGATTAACATATCGTGTTGATACGGTTGTCGAAATCCTATCAGACTTTTTATTTCAAGCAGTAAACTTAATTTTCATTTTAGTCGTATTTGGTCATACCTCCTTCCTAAGTGGTTGGAGTCGTGATGAGATTATCTTTATTTATGGATTCTTCCTAGTTCCCTATGCTTTATTTTCATCCTTTTTTAACATTTGGGACTTTAATGATCGCTATATTGTAAAAGGTGAAATGGACCGAGTGCTAACTCGTCCTATTCATAGTTTATTTCAAATTATTATGGAACGAATGGAGTTAGAGTCGTTATTTGGTGTAATTACTGGTTTAGTAATTATGACGTACGCTGGTAATAACTTAGGTTTAACCTTCGCTTGGTATGATCTGTTTATTTTTGTAGCTATGGTAATTGGCGGTGCATTTATTTATGCTGGTATCTTTATCTCCATTGCTACAATAGGATTTTGGTCTGATAGCAGAACTGACATCATGCCAATGATGTACAACATCGGAAACTATGGCCGGTATCCAGTTGATATTTATCACAAGGTGATACGTTTTGTGCTAACATGGATCTTACCTTTTGCCTTTGTCGGGGTGTATCCCGCTGCCTATTTCTTAGGAAGAGATGAATGGTATATGTATGCGTTTTTAACTCCTGTGATGGGAGTGATCTTCTTGGGAATTGCGATTTTCCTTTGGAATGCTGGTGTTAAAAAATATCGAGGGGCTGGGAACTAAAGTAGTTTTCGCTTCTCTTCTTTGCAGGGGTGAACTTATGATACCTATATCTATAGACGAACTTCTTGAGAGAATGTCTAAAGAAAACTCTGCATTAAACAAGCAAGACATGAAGAATAGAATTTTGTTTTTTGCAGAGCGTAAGAAAAAAGGAGTTCGTTGCTTATGTGGTCAAAGTATTTGGGCAATTGGTTCAGCCCTATCCGGGTTTGATATGTGTTTCCAGTGTCTAATGGGAGAAGAAGACAATACACAAGATTTTGAACTGGATATTGTTTGTGAGACAAACTCTTAACATGAGTTTGTTTTTTTATGCAAAAAAGGAGTAACTCCAAATTCTAGTTACTCCCTCATCATTAATGTTTAGATAAGTTAGGATAGTTTTTCTTAATCTATTGAGATTTCAACCACGTCGTCAACATACTTTATTGTGCTATAACCCTGTATTTGTAGCTTATTGGGAAAAATACCTTCATTAGAACCTTGCTTAAATAACTCAGCATCAATTTTAGTTAGGTAATAGCGTGGGGGTTCTGTGTCGCTCATAAAATAATTATATTCTGTAGGATCATACGTATTTCCATCGCGATCGATTAATATTCCATCACTAGAATGATAATGCATGTTTAAAGGTTCATCGTTTTCTGTTTTAAACTCGAAATGCAATGATTCATATTCTCTTTCTTCGGGTGGTGCATCTATAAATTCAACCCTCTTCTGAACTCCATCTATTATATTTTGAATTGAGATTTTATTTCCTAAATACTCAAAGTTTTGGGGGAATTTGGATTCCTCATTAAGGTCAAAGGTGACACGATCTTCTATAAATGAAAAAATTGAACTAAACTGAACTTTGAATTTTTTTGGCTTTTCAAAATAAAGTGAGTCAAAACTACTTTGATAAAACCCATTTCTTGAATAATGATAACCATAAAGGTGGGCTTTAGATATTTTTTCTCCACTTTCAAGACTTTGGATACGGACTTCATTAATATGTTTTTGTCCTTGTATTCTTTCAAAGTCATATTCAAGAACAGTTGTTGTTGGAGCATAAGCAATTTTTTTAAAAGTGATTGGGACACCTTCTATTTCGATTTGTTTATCTAATTCTTGTTCTACTGAAGCGTACTTTGTTACTGGGATGTTAAAACTCCATGAACCAGAAACCACATTCCTCTCATTAAAATTTCTGTGGAGCATTTCCTCAGGAATAGATGAATTTTCTCTTACCTTTAGTAGCTTAGAAATATTTAATTGAATGGTCCCACTTTCTTTAGAAATTGGTAATAAACTGAACTTTCCACTGAATACATTTTCACCTTTTTCCTGATCTAGTTTTTCTATTGGAAAATTAAAGAAAGGAACATTTTGATCATTTAAGATGTCTCTCTCATTTTCTACATACACCCCATCAAATACATTAATCGTATACTTATTACTTTCCTCATTTGTATCTTCTACTTCAAAATAAACAAGTGTTTGATATTCATCTGCAATAGCCGTTTTAATCTTTATTTTAATTCCATTGCTTTCATCTTCAAGGTTTAATGGCTCGCTCAAACCACTTTTTAAATAGGCAAGCATTTGCTCATCTTCTAGTTGGCGGAAGTCTAACCAGGAATAGTAAAGATATCCAAAAACATTCGTGAAAAATCCTATGACAAGAGCTATTGTTAAAACCGATGCAAACACGATGCTTTTGGTTGTTCGCTTCTTTTTTACCAGAAGCCTTTTCCCTAAAGTTTCATTTACTTTAGAAGTTATATGCTCCATGAAAGTATCAGGAATTTCTAGTTCTTCTGCCTCTCTTAATGTTACTATTACATTTTGTACAGAACCCAACACTCTTTGACAACTTTGACACGTGTGTATATGTATCTCTAAATCTATCTTTCTCTTTCTATCTAACGTCCAACTTAGGTAATCGAAAAATTGATCTTGAAATCCCATACAACCTTCTTGTTGAATCGTGTTTTCAAACTCTTTGCTTAGTAATTGAATTCCTGTTAACAAATTGGTTTTTATCGTTTGAATAGGCACTTCTAAAATATGAGCAACTTGATCATATGGTAAATCCATGAAATAGGATAGTATAATCGTATCTTTATACCTACTTTCCAATTCACTCAAATCGTTTAATATTTCATTATCAGTGACGAAAGCTTCTACTTGCTTGTTCTTTGCGATTTCCCGACATTCTTTTAAAAAAATTGAAATAACCCAGGCATCAAAATTAGTATTCTTTTTAAGCTTACGATTTTCATCATATATTTTCATGATAACTCTATAAAATAAATCTTCTATTAACTGAGGATTTTTATTATAGGACCAAGCAAATTTATAAAATATTTCTTTTTTTGTATCAAACCAATCTAGGATAGATTTCATGTCTCTTTCTTTTACTTTTTCTATCAAAAATGGATTTGTTTGCATGTCATTCACCTACTCTTATCCATTAATTTTACATAATCTCTATTAATCATTTTAACTAAGCTGCGTCTCTCAAAAGGAAGTGTAGAGGTTCTTTAGTGTATCAAGTCTAGGTGTAAATATGAATAGATCATTATAGTTTCTAACTACATATTCCTCAATAACCTTCATTCCCTCTCTAAAGCTATTAACTAGTATCATTGTGTATTTTTCATTCCACACAAATTGATTAATCCGCCATAGTTCATCTGCAAGTAGTTGAAACTTGTATTCTTCTACTAGTAGTTTGATTTGATAAAATTTATCTGGATTTTCTATGTAACTCTTATTTCTATTGTCATAATTGGTTTGAACAAATTTAACAAAGCCGTCTATGTTTTCAGCCAACATCCTAGCAATTCGCATTTCGTAGTTCAATTTTACATCTCCTTAAATATCCACGACTTTTTCTTTATTTTATCACTTAATTTTAATGTTGTCAGAAAATTACATGTATAATTGATGTCTCTCGTTTCACCGTTCTACGAATAAGAATAGATAGATTACTAATTATATGGGAAACAATTGTAACATTGATATAAACTAAACAGAAAAAATCACCATGAAAATTTCCTGGTGATTTCTTTACTCCGAAATAATTACTATTCATCCTTCCCTCAAATTCTTTTTTCTTCTTTTATTTAACTGAACTTCGAGATTTTTTATTTTATGATTTAATCTTTGAAGTTCATCTGATTGTTTTAGATAGCTCTCAAATCTACTCTCGCTAATATTCCGATCTTCGATAGCCTTTTTAATCGCGCATTCTGGCTCCGATTGATGGCAGCAATTTGAATATTTACATTGACTGATAAGTGAAGTAATGTCTCTAAAGCTCTCCTCAAGAACCTCTTCGTCTCCCCAAAGCTGTACTTCCCTTAAGCCTGGAGTATCTATAATTACAGATCCAGAAGAGTGTTGGATTAATTCAGCACTTGTAGTCGTATGCTTCCCTTTTCCCGTAGCCTTACTTACCTCTTGTTTTCTTTGTTTATCTATCCCCAACAATGCGTTGGTAATAGTTGACTTACCTACACCTGAAGAACCAAGAAAAGCAATAGATTGACCTATAGTTAGAAAGGAATATATTACAGACATGTTTATATCTTTTTCCGCACTTATAGGAAAGAATGGTACTCCGACCGCTACAGATTTGACCTGTTCTATACGCTCTTCTACTCTACTACAAACATCTAATTTATTTAGTAGGATAACAGGAGTTGCACCACTATTGTACGCCAACGTAAGATACCTTTCTATTCTACGAAGATCAAAATCACCATCCAATCCACATACAATAAAGACGGTATCTATATTCGCTGCAATAACTTGTTCTTCTGTCTTTCCACCTTCAAGTATCCCCCGCTTTATTTTTCTTCCTCCAGATATGGCTAACTTGCGCGAGAAATAACTTTTTCTTGGCAAAACAGCATGAATAAATCCAAACTGACTATTTTCTTTTATTTCGAATACTACCCAATCACCTATTGCAGGAAAGTCCTTTGACTGGTTGGCTTGATATCTAAATTTTCCTGTTAATTTAGCATGAAGCTCATTTAATCCATCATTAATGATGTAGTTATCATTTATTCTTTTTACTATTCTCCCTCGAATGAGTCCACTTTCCTTGTAATTCTGAATACTTTCAGCAAAAAATGAATTCCATCCTAATCCTTCTAATGTCATCTTCTTTTCCTCCAATTATGTTGTTGATTTCTATAAATTGAAGAAAAATTCACCTTTACCACCTAAGATTTTTTCATATAAAAGGCCACAGGATAACAATAACCCTGTGGCCCAACTTATTCTCAAACTCAGCAAAAACCGTTTAACGACATTAATCAAATACAATATAATCCTATTGTTATAGAATTTAAAGTAATCCGTCAGAGTGAGTGTGAATAAAAGTGTTCTTTAAGGTGATAACCACTAAATTTCTCTTCATCGTTTACACTCACTCCCTTCAATAAATAATAAGGAAATATTAACATATATGTAACTATAATACAATTCTTATTTTATAATTATGTTTACTCCGTCATATTCTCTTGCAATCAACAAAGCTTTGCTACTAGTTTTAACATTCCTGTTAAGGATAACATCTTTAACCACATGCTCGAATAGTATAAGAGCAATACCATACTGGAAAGGAGAAATTCATGATACAAATATCTGGTATGCCCTTTCAACCAAATGGAATAAACATTGGAAATATTGAAAAGGAAATTATTCAGCAAATGTCCAACACTCGCGTATTATACTCATATTCTTCTGCTAATGAACTTTTATTTGAGCTTAACCTCCGTAAAAACATTTTAGAAAGTGCGATAGAAATGAATAGTAGCCAAGCTGAGTTTACAACTTTTCAGCACGCGTATTGTAATGAAGCCTATTGGAATCGAACATATGAAGGTGGCTTTCGGTTAAAGCCTAACGTAAATCCATCTGATGCCATTCTGGACATTTATCAAAGTAGTTCACAGTATGCCTTTGAATGTGCAACTGCATGTATCATCATCTTTTACCATGCCGTGCTAAAGAGTATCGGAAAGCCTCTTTTCAATTCGCTATTTCAGTCTCTTTATTTATATAGCTGGCATTCTGATCCTGACCTCGGGATTAATACGTACTATGGGGAACATTTCTTGCCTGGTGATGTTGTTTATTTCCGCAATCCAGATTACAACCCAGAAACCTCATGGTATAGGGGAGTAAACGCGGTGACGATGAGGGATGGAACTTTTTTCGGCCACGGTGTGGGAATAAAGAGCACTCAAGAAATGATTGAGTTTTTGAATAAATATAGACGTCCAACTAGTGGTCAATCTGCTTACTTAACCCAATTAGTTACAAACCCTTCCTTTCAGCGTCTATTTGCAATATCCACTTATCAAAGAGGCTCAGTTCCCAAAAAGCAATATAAAGTATGTCATCATAATAGAAGTTCAATTTCTTTTCTACACTATCTTTCTTATTACCACAAACAGTTCAGTCAATAAACCTCTATGACATTCACCCATTTTCTTTACGAATTGGGGCAATTTTGAATTAGGTGAGTATAATGTAGTGAAAATACCCTATTTCGAAAGGAAGTCTGATCATGGAGGCATATGTCAATACAGCACCATATATGGGTGCTAACGTAAATGCAGCACCTTATATGGGGGCTAACGTAAATGCAGCACCAGTCTTAGGAGCAAATGTACCACCTCAACCAACAAATATTGCGCCTAGTTACGGATATACTTGTCCAACACCATGTAACAATACCTTCGTACTAATTGTTGTGTTGTTTATCTTATTAATCATCGTAGGTACTTGCTACTATCCAAAATGTTAGTAACATAGATGTCGTATTTTTTAAAAAACTGAACAAAAAAACAAGAACATGTTAGTTTAATATGTTCTTGTTTTGCTGTTCTTTATTTATGAAATTCTATTCGTTTGTAAAAAGTTATTCATGTTATCATCAATTACATTTGATGTTTTGCCAAGCCAAATTAAATGTCCCCATGAGTCAAGTACACAAAGTTCCGAGGACTTAATATTCTTATGAGCGTAATAGGCATGATCTAATGGTACAGATGCGTCGTGTTTGCTATGCAAAATGAGTGATGGACAAGTTATTGCTTGTAAGTTTTCAAGGGTTATTTCATTAACTTGTATTAAATCTATAAAAAAACCAGAACCTGATCTTTGCCTGTTATTCATTTTTCTAATGAGTTCTATATCCTCCTTACTTATTTTATCTTTTGCATCATTATACTTAAGTTTGCTAAATGAAGAAAACATTTGTTTAAAGATAAAATGCGGGAAGAAATTATTCATAGAAGAAATTAATCCCCAGGTAAATTTTTCAGTATTTGGTCTAAATAAGATTCTCGCCGCTTTGTATTCTTTATCCTTAGGCATTAGCCACTTTTTCGTAACTGCAGATTGTAACGTAAGTGAACGAACACGGTCTGGATATTTAGAGGCAAAATAGATTCCACTTGGTCCACCGGCAGAAATTGCAAGAATATGGACTTTTTCGATGGACAAAAAGTCTATTAATTTCAAATAATATTCACATGCTAGTAAAAGACTTTTACCAATTTCCTTAGAAGTACCACCATATCCTGCTCTTGAAGGGGTAATTATAGAATAACCATTATCGACTAAAGACTTATAGCCGAATTCTTCATGACAATTTGAATGGCCCCCATGCATGACAAAAATAGGTTCCCCGTTTCCTATAATGGAATACTCAATTGATATACCTTCAGTTTCAAATACGCTTATGTTTCTTTCCATACACCTTCCCACTTTCTCTTACATAATCATAGTTTCAAATAATAAAAGTGAATCGCTGAACAAAAGTAAATGAGCAAAATTATTCACTATTTCTTTTATATGTATTGCTTAATAAAACGCTTATTTCTAGGCAAATGACTAGGGCAAAAACCCATTATCTGCATACGTTGTGAATGTATTGCAAATAGATGATGGAGGTTAACCCAAAATGAATAACATGTATAACCATATGAATCAACCAATGCATATGCAGCCTACTATGCAACCAAAACAAGTTGTCATTGTTGAGCCATTTGTATATGCAACAGTTAGTACCCTTGTAGGAAAAAGAGCTGTAATTGAAACATCAAGAGGTAACTTATCAGGTACAGTGATAGATGTTAAACCTGATCATTTAGTACTCCAAGAGCGTGATTCTACATTTTTTGTACGTTTATTAGAAATTATTTGGATTATGCCTGAATAGCAAAATTTATCACGTAAGGAGTTTAATAGTATGAACCATATGTATCACCAAGTCCAATCTATTCACACTATGCAGCCAGAACAGGTTGTAGTAGTTGAGCCGTTCGTATATTCTGCTACTTGTACTCTGGTTGGTAAACCAGTAGTTCTTGAAACTACAAGAGGAAGAGTAACTGGCTTAGTAATGGATGTTAAACCTGACCATGTAGTACTACAGGAACGTGATTCTACCTTCTTTGTCCGTCTGTGTGAAGTGGTCTGGATTATGCCTGACAAATATCTAAAATAATCGCATAAAACTTTACTTCTCATCATGGAGATGTAAAGTTGTACATAAGTTGATCTCTGTCTAACTATCTGCTTCAAAAGAAATAAGCGTTAATCTTATTGGATCAACGCTAAACCTTGTTGGAAAAGTAGATTTTGAATTGATTTAAGGTATTTATAAAGCACCTTAACTACCTCTATAATCCAATTATACCAATTATTTCATAAAAAAATAAGTCTATTTTTTCCACACTACTATATTTATAGAATCAACATTATTACCAGCAAAGGATTTGTTTTGCTCACTATAAATTTATGATGGCTGTTCTAGAAAAGCTTGGACTCACATCAGAGGATCCTGCTCTAGAAAAGATCGCTTTAAAATTATCATCAATAAATGTCTAAGAGAATCTATCACCAATATGGATTAATGGCTTGCGTATTTCAAACGTATCATTTAAACTTTTTCCTATGCTTGTTTTAGGTAAGGAAGTGATAATATGGAAAGTCATCTATTAGCCAATTTATATCGTTTAAGGTACATTGAACGGTGGAGCTTAATGAGAAATGTAATGAAGGAAAACGTAGCAGAACATTCCTTTCATGTCTCTGTTTTAACACATTGTCTCTGCTCAATCGCAAATGTTGTATTTAATAAAGAAGTGAATACTGAAAGAGCTGTCACTTTATCTCTCTTTCATGACGTAACAGAAGTATTTACTGGTGATATACCAACACCAGTCAAACACCATAATCGTGATATTCTAAAGAATTTTAGAGATATCGAGGAATTAGCCGCAGAGAAATTAACTAGTCAAGCTCCTGAAGAACTAAGAGATGTCTACAGAGATGTAATACAAAATCAGACCGAGGAAGAATTGACACGATACATAAAAGCAGCAGACCTTTTAGATGCATATTTAAAGTGTGCAACTGAATTATCGGCTGGAAACAGAGAATTTGTTGTAGCTAAAAAACAAATAGAGGAAAAGATCAACAGCCTTAATATGCCTGAAGTGGAATACTTTCTTACCCATCTTGCCCCGAGCTTTGAAAAAACCTTAGACGAGATTTCAGAGTAAGAAATTCTCTTACACTTTTCAAATTTTATTACGAAAAAACAGGACAGGTAAAGGTCACCTGTCCTGTTTTTCTTGCTTATTTAACTCTTGAGAGCTTCGGCACAAAATAGATTGCTAGAGCACTTACAATTAAGTGAAGTATATGAGCAGTTAACTTATATTGTGCCTCTAAGCTTACTTCTGCCGTGTAAGTGTTATACAAGAAACCTAGCAAGACAATGATTGAAAACCAAAGAACTGGTTTCTTCGTATACTTTTGGAAGAAGTAAAACAGAATAGCTCCAATAAACAGTGAGATAAAGGTTGCAAAAGAAATAAATACAATATAAAGTGTATCACGATTCTGACCAACAAAAGAAATATCGTGACCTAAAACTAAACCCATAATTAGAAACATCGCATTGGCAATTAACAGTATAAGAAAACCTGCTAAAATACCTGTTCTAACATAAGACATAAAATTTTTCTTGAACATTTAATTCTCCTCCTTTAACTTATTTTTATTTCCATTCCTCTTGAAAATCCTTAGCATACTGTTCAAAAGATATAGGTTTTCGCTTTAATAGCTTTTCTAAATCATCCGTTGTCTTTTCAGCCGTACCTAAACGAGTCATAACATAAAGTATAGTCATCACATTTGCATATTCCTTTTTAATTCCTCTTTTTATGATTGTTCTACGAAACTCTAATACTCCAGGATTTTTATACTCTATTTTTCTACCTAAAGTGGTTGATAGTATGGTAGCCACTTTATGGTAGTCAATGGATTCGGCTCCTGTTAATGTATATTTTTTCCCTAGATGACCTGGTTCAGTTAAACAGACAGCTGCAACAGCTGCAATGTCTCTTGTATCAATAAAACTTGTCTTTGCTTTCCCAACTGGCATAAATAACTCATTACGGATAGCAATATCTTCACTATGGGTTGTATTTAAGTTTTGCATAAAAAATCCAGGACGCAAGAATGTGTAAGGTATACCAGAGGCAACAATCATATCTTCAATTTTACGATGTGGTACAATTGGATTTTTCTCAACTCCCATTAAAGATACAAAAACAATTTGTTCAACTCCTTTATCCCTGAGTGTATCGATAAAAGGTTTCATATCTTTCTTTGGGTTTGCAAGCTGTGGGGGACGTATTAAAAATATCTTCTTTACTCCATCTAGTGCTTGATCATACGTAGTTGGATTTAAAAAATCAAATTCAACTATGTCAACTGGATATTGCGAGAATCCTTCCTTCTCTTTTTCAAGATTTCGCACAGCAACACGAACCCTCTCATTCTTTGCAGTAAGTTCTTTCACAACATAATTCCCAATATTTCCTGTTGCTCCAGTAACTAGTATGGCTGATTTCATAATGAAGACTTCCCTTCTATATATGATAAAACCCAAAATAATAGACCGGTCTATATAATATTATGTTGATGAAAAGGCTATACGTTCTAATCTGTATAGCCTTTTTATTATGACAATAATTTTGGGATATAACGAGCAACTTTCCTTAACGGATCACTGTTCTGCTTTAGTAGTACATTAATAAAAGCACCCTCAATCATCGCATTAATGACTAAACTAACTTCAAATGCGTCCTCTTTTTTATAACCAGCTGATATTAATTTTTCCGCAAAAACGCTATGCCACATTTCATAAGAGCTCAGACAAGATTGCCTAAGTACTTCACTCGTATGAGCTGTTTCAAGAGCAACCGCAGCAATTGGAAGACCTTGTTTAACTTCACTTTTTTCGTATTCATCAGCTAAGTTATTAATAAATGTTTGTATAGCTGTAATAGGATCATTACTACACTGTAATCCTTCTCGAATTCGCTTTGCAACAAGAATCGAAGTGCTCTCTACTGACTCACTTGCTAGCTGCTCCTTTCCTTCAGGAAAGTAATAATACAATGAGCCTTTAGGTGCACCACTTTCTTTTGTAATCTGATTTAAACCTGTTGCATGATAACCTTGTGTTTGAAACAATATGGACGATGTTTCTATAATTTTATCCTTGGATGATTTTTTAGTACTCAAATACTCCACCTCGAATTATAACAACTGGTCTATATATAACTTATCACGTAATCTAACTCCTGTCACGTGGAGACTTTGTGAATTTTCTCCGAACAACTAATCAGTATAAATAGATAGAAGTTCTTGATGGATACTAGGATTAGCAGCCAATATACTGCCACTTTCTTTAAATGAAACTGATTTTCCATCTAACCTCGTAATGACTCCACCTGCTTCTTGTAAAACAATAACTCCTCCAGCGTAATCCCATGTACTTAACATCGGTGCAACATACGCACTAAGAGTACCCTTAGCAATTTCACACAAACTAATAGCTGCACCCCCGACTAAACGAAGGCCTCTCGTGTTTTTGTAGATATGTAACAGACTTGGGTGGATTGCATCCTTCTTTCTCGAATCTTCCCAAAACATTGTTGATGAGACAAGGGCTTCTTTCAACAACATCGGCTTATCTAGGCTTAACTTCTCACCATTTACATATGCCCCATGGCCTTTTTCTGCAAAATATAACTCATTCGTTGAAGGATTATAAACCACTCCAATTACACCTATCCCTTTATGTACAATCCCTACAGAAATTCCGTAATACGGAAAGTTATGTATAAAATTCGTTGTTCCATCAATCGGATCGATAATCCATTGCGTGTCAAAGTGAGATACATTCGTCTCAAACACTCCTTCTTCGCCAACGATGCCATGACTAGGATATCTCTCTACTATTTTGTCCACTAAAAATCTCTCAACTGCACTATCAACTACTGTCACTAAATCTGCATGGTCCCTCTTTTCCTCAAGGTCTAAAGGGTCGTTTCTTAACTTTAACAACAATTGACCCGCTTCACTTACGATTTCTGATGCAAATTGACCAAGTTCCTTACTATCTAAATCCATGAACACTAGCCTCCATTCGTCATCTTTAGTATAACAATACTACAAAGGTACAGGGATTCACAATCGACAAGTACGTGGCATTTGTCGAATGTAAAAAAGACAAGGAATTCTCTCCCTTGTCCACTATTTCTCCTTCAACTGTTCAAAAAATCGACCAATGTTAACAACACCGACGTTTTTATATTTACCTAAGATTACTAGTTCCATCGGCAATTGCCCAACTTTATAAATTTGTTCCTCATTAAGCTGTTTAATAAGGCTTGGAACTCCCTTAAATTCATCCGTTGTTAATGGGACTTGCTTAAGTTCCTCTGTTAGGATAATATGTTCATCCTTATAAAATAGGAATAGTTCGCCTTGGCGCTGTAGTTTAATCTTTCTACGAATCTTTTCTTCCTCGATAAAGACTTTTAATTCATTGAACAATTGTTCATCGTTCTTATCATTAAAACGTTTTACATGAGTATATAAACCTTCTAGATTACTAGGAAGTTCACTCATGATTCGAGCCTGTTGCTCTGCGCCAAGGCGAATTAAAAACGTCTCTGATTTTTCAAATCGCTGTGGAAGTAAGAAAGCGTCGCGTAAAAAGTAAGGGATATCTAAAGTTTCACCCTTATAGGAAATTGTCCTGATTTTTGTAAATCCAGGTTCTTCAAATGTGACAGGCTCTTCTGTGGTAGTTGCTGCCACTTCACCTTCAGATGAATCTGATTTCGTTTCCTTCTGCATTGATGCTATTAATAATTGTTCAAGTGTCTTTAAACGAATTTCTAGTTCACTAATGTCGTAGATTTGTTCTTTGGGTGCTGAGGGGTCTTGATAGTCAGGTACTTTTATTGTAAGAGGTGCATATACCTCGATGTACCACTTCACAACTTTATATAACTCTTCCCAAGACAATAGTGCTTCTGAGTAGCGGAACATTCTCGCATCATGTGAGGCTTGATTGCCTGCTTTTCTAATATTGTGTAATGCATCACGAATATCTGCTGTTAAAATACCATCGTTCTCTAGCATTTGAAGTCGATCTTTTAACGTAATTGTAGGATGTTCTTTCATATTTTCAAAGGCCATCACGTTGATTAAGATGTTTTCAACAAACACTCTAGCATGAGTTAACATTGTTCGTGGACTCGAAAAAATACTAGATTCTAGCTCTCTTGCAAGAAAGGCTAGTTCTTTTGATAGCGGTTCTAGATACTGATAAAAATAAGGTGTATTCTTCATGTATGGTTCCTCCGAGGACGTAGTCAAGTAGATACCTATTTTACCATACAGTACCGTAAGTCGTACCATTATTAAATCTGTTAATTTGTGGTTTACATTTTGACTAGTAAACTCCGTAATTCTTCTTCAGAATAATTTCCTTCTATTCCAGGCTTAGATATAAAATAATTGTAAATTTCCTCATTAGAATAATTTATTTTCAATCCTTTGATAATCGTACTTAAATAGGCATGTGAAGGCTTGTTTAATTCCACTTGATTCATATCCCAAGGAGCTGTAAACGTAAAGACTGGGTATCCTTTACTTTCGCGTAAGTATAGAATGGTTCCATACCAAGAACTACGAAGAGTTTTAATGCCTTTGGCCATTATCTCCCCAAGGTCTATATCTAGCTCAGTACCACTATTCTCTTGTTTCACTACATCGAAAAATTGTTCGGTGGTAATTAGATATTTTTTACTATATGTAAGGTCCTCACTTTTATTGTGCCCGATGAAAGCGACACCTTGGTTGTTCCATTTTCCTGCCTCTTTTGCAAAATAAAGTGGATGATTAATAGTAAAAGTGTCTTCGTCAATTGGAAGTGAACTATCCCTACACCCTACTTCTATCTCGGACGACCCTTCTGGCTGTCCTCCCTTTATATAACATAAAAAACGGTCTACATTAATATTTGAACCATAGCTTGCATACCAGACATACTCTTTTTCATTCATCATTTATTTTCCCCCTCTTTCCATACAGTTTACGAACTATGTTAGTTAAGTAATTCGACAACTGGTCGATATACCCCTTCATACATCCAATAGCTCATCTACTTGCTTCAATATTTTTCCAGCCTTCCCTTCAATTGTTAAGTCAAAATGAGTAGCATGGTAGTCAATTTCAGCATTGAGATAGACTTTCTTCCCATTCGTCATTCTTGGGAGTTCACTAGCGGGATACACTTCAAGACTTGTACCGATGACAATAACAAGATCAGATTTTCTTATATGACTTATTGCTGCATTCCAACTCTCTTCAGGAAGTGTTTCTCCAAATAAAACCACTCCAGGACGGAGCTTGCCTCCACAAGAATGACAACTTTCTTTTTCTAAGAAGTTATCCATAGAGTCTGTATTCGAGCACTTATCACAACGTATTTTATGAATTGAACCATGGAGTTCATATACAGTTTCATTCCCAGCATCAATGTGAAGTCCGTCTACATTTTGTGTGGCTATTGCTTGGGTTAGCCCTTTACCCTCCCAAGTTGCAAGTATTTTATGTCCTTGGTGCGGAGAACACTTTTCAAGTCCTTTTATTCGCATGCTATAAAATTCATGAAATAAATCATAATCCCGTTTCAATGCCTTAGTGGTAGCTACCGTTCTAGGATCGATATTTTTCCACCAACCATTCTTGGAACGGAAATCTGGAATATTGGATTCTGTAGACATACCGGCCCCAGTTAGAACCGTTGTATGTCTAGCCTGTTGCAGCCATGTTGCTAAAGTAGTTACTTCACCTGAAAAGTTATCTTTCCCTTTCATGTTTTTCCCCCTTTTTTACAAATAACTTAAATAAAAACACCTACTTATGAATATTAGTAGGTGTCAAAGTTGATAGTATTTTAACTGTGTGAGTACAACACAAACATTATTTACAACTAACCACAAATTATTCTATACCTTCCATAAACAATTCAGCCGTCTGAATAAATGTTTCTACTTCGGGCTCAAAAAGGTTATGATCATGTCCTAGAAATACCTCCACCTGTGCATGTGGAATTTTTTCTTGATATTTTTTAACATCATCCTCCTGCAACACGGCACCAAGATTACCTCCGCGAATAATCAGGACGGGACAGTTGATTCTAGTTAAATCATCCCAAAATGGTACAAGATTAGACTCTTGTTGAAGCCCATTTAAAGCATCTCTACTCATTCTTTGTTTTAACGCTTTACCTCTCCAAGGTGGTAATGAAGAAAAGAAGTACACCCATCCTTCAGGGAGTTGTGTATGCACAGCTGGATAATCCCCTATGATGAGACCTTTTAGCGCTTTTGTATTTCTTAGCGCATATCCTATTGCATAGGAAACCCCTCTTGAAAAGCCCATTAAAACATATTCATTTACTTTGAGGTGAGTAATGACTGATTCAATATCTGCAATGTGGTCTTCAAGCGTGTATCCAGTCTTAGGAGAATCACTCTTACCTCGACCTCTTAGAGTTATTACAACACAATGTCTTGGAGCCAGTTTTTCTAAAACTGTTATATAGTCTTCTGCTGATTCCGAAAGACCTGGAACAATAACCAGTGGTGTGGTTTCTTTTAGATGGCTATTAACCTCTATGTAATGGATTTTTGTACCTTTATGATCTACCCAGAATTCACTGTACACAGCTACACTTCCTTATAATGTAAAACTTATATTTATTCTTCTTCCTGCTCGTTCTTCTCTAACAGCTTTTTCAATCGATCTAAATGATCTGAATCCTCCGTTTTAATAATCCGTTCAAACATTGGTTTGAAAAAGAAGCTTTTGATACCCTTCGGACGAAGAATTCCATTAAACTGTACGGTTGTACCTTCTCCACTCGGTTTTAATGTGTAATGGTACTCAACAGTATAGCCATTGACTTCATTTTTGAAGGCATATATGTCATTGAGTGTATAGGCTATTACGGTTAATGTGCTAGTTATTTCTCTTCCTCTTATCTCTTTAACCTCTTTAATTTGTGTGCCTACTTTTACCGGTCCCTCTGTTACTTTTTCTGTTTTAACAACATAATCGTATATACCTGGTGCATTTTTTGGGTCTGTCATAAACTCGAATACTTTTTCTAAAGGTGCATCAATGGTTGTTACTAGTTTAAATGCCATTACATACTCTCCTTGAATATAAACTACTGCTTTTTATATGATAATACCTTTGAATCACTATAAAGGCAAAATCCTTTCTACAATTCCTGAATAATAGATTTAACCGTATGGATTGGTGAGTTTTCAAAAAAGGAAGCATACTGAATGGGTCCGTTTTTCGGAAACATGCCTTTACGAATCTTATTTACCGATTTGCCTTTTAGAAAAGCTTGTATAACTTCCTCTTGAAGACGTAATAGATAGTCTCGTTTCTGCTCTAAAAGTTTTCGTCCACCTTGAATATAACCGCGATGTGAGCAATACACATCCTTGAAACGGTACTTTAATGTCTTATCTATAGACCGAATGATTTCTGGTACAGATTCAAAAGAAAAATTTGACATCGGTGCATGATGCAAATACAGATCTCCTGTAAAACAGATGCCTTTCTCTTCATCAATCAAAACAATATGGTCCTCTGCATGACCTGGTGTATGAACAATGTTAAGTAGATGTGATGAAGTTTGTATGTAAGAATTCTCTAAAGCATGTGGGTGAAATGGTTTGCGATTGTGCCAGACTACCGCTCTGTAAAATGGTAGTTTCGTAGCTTTCTCACAATGCTTTACTCCAAGAGGATGAATCCACTGTGGAATGTCGTAATACTTCTCAATCCACGGACTATTCCCTGTATGATCTTCATGATGATGAGTATGGATGACTTGCTTTATCGATACTTCTTTAAAAATCCTGCGCACTTCTTGACTAACACTACTTGGCCCGGTATCGAGTAGAATGTCATCAATCTGAAAAAGGTACACTCGCATCTTAGTACCTATGTTGTTAGTCGTTAGTTTAAAAGCTTGAATCACAACAATTCATCTTCTTTCTGTTTAACTAGTTAGTAAAAGTGTACTACAAATCATTTCTATTTTGTTAAATGTTTCTATATTTACATAATAAAAAAACGGACAGTATCTAGTACTGTCCACCAATTTTAATTTATGGGTCCTATTATTTCTTTTTCTGGAAAAGTTAGTACGCATTTTGTTCCTTTACCAACATCACTATTAATCTCAATCTTCCCATCCATCTTTTTGATGATAGCAAAGGAAACCATTGTTCCGAGTCCAGTTCCTTTTTCCTTAGAAGAATAAAATGGTGTTCCTAGTCTATTTAATTGTTGAGGCGACATCCCCACACCATCATCACAAATAGAAATTGCATTCGTTTTACCCAGTTTTTTCACTTCAATTTCTAGAATACCACCTTCTTGCATAGCCTCGATGCCATTTTTACAAAGATTGATTAGTGCTTGCCTAAGCTTGTTCCTGTCCCCTACAATATACATTTCCTTACCACTAGGTGAATTTGTTTTTATTTTGATGTTATGAAAGTTTGCGTAAGTAAATAGAACATTAGAAAGATAACGAACTTCTTCCTCTAGGTTTATAGTCTCTACCACGTCCATTGTAGGCTTTGCAAGTGAAAGATAATCACTAATAATTAGGTCTGCTCTATTCAATTCTTCTAGACAGATTTGTTTAAATTCTTCCTTTTTGCCTTTATCTAAATGGTCTTCAGCAAATAGCTGAATGAACCCTTTCACCGTTGTCAATGGGTTTCGAATTTCGTGAGCTACAGAGGCTGCCATTTCACTTACCATTTTTAATTTTTCGCTATTGTATATTTCTTCCTCCATATAATAATAATGATTTAATTTCTCTAGCAAATAAACACATAAACCAATAATTACCCCTTGGACGATATATGTTTGAAGTGTTTCTCTAAGACTACTAAATAACAAGTCTAATCTATCTGTAAAAGAAAGATAAAATGAAAAAGTTAGTATTTTCATTAAGGTACATAAAACAACAGCTATGGTAATTTTTTGATAAACATTAATTGAATTAAATCTCTTAAGTGTCCAAAGTACAATAAGTATTGTTGGTAGCAATGAAATTGCATATAACAATGTATTTGGATTGCCCATGATAAATCGGTAAACGACGAGTACACCAAATAAAACAGCAGAAACGACTGGTCCACCATAAAGTGACCCAACAATCACAGGGATGGACCGAAAATCATATGTCAGGCCGTTGATGTTAATCGGTAATGTCATAACAATTATTATAATGACAGAAAAAAGAACGGTTAGTAAAAAACGATAAAGTAAGACTCTATGTTTTATTTTATAAATGTATGGGTAGAAAACCAATGGTGAAAAGATAAAGAAAATGTTTAAAATAAAATCCTTAAAAATCGTAACCATCATTTTCCTCCACTATGCTGTATAATTATTCGAATGTTGAGAATTGATTTACATCTCACAAACATAATTATTCGACAACATTTTCATAATCCCTTCATAGCGAGAAAAAAAGTAACCTTAAAACTTTCTTTCCATATACCCATATGTACATATATGGCAATTTTTCTTATCCTTTCCCTTACATTGCTCACAAATATGAAATCCGCATCGATCACAAACAAACCAAATAATTTCCCTCGGGTATTCATCCTTACAACTTTGACACGGAATATACGTAATCATAATTCTAACCTCCATCGTAAAAAGTTTAGTATCTTACCTAATATTTATACACGGAGGTTAGTTTTTAGACATTCTTCTGTCTGTAACTGATTATTTTTCAAGACATTTTTGAAACTTAATGGTTGTTTATTCGTCTACTATAATGGAGGTGAAACGATTTGTCTTGGAACTCAATCTTATTTGGTGCTATAGCCGGAATTCTTTCATTTATTTTTATCGGTGGGGTAAGTGAATTGACAATAACTAATATTCTATTAGGTTTTATCGCGGGAAAATTAATGGATAAAAAATAAAGAAACTATACATACCAAAAACCGCATAGATAGCTCTATGCGGATACTACTTTTATACGTATTTACTCCCCTCTCGGATACTTAATTTAGCTAAGGGATTTTTTGCTATAAATTGTCTTACAGAAGTAGGATTTGTCTTGGAGTATTCTCTTAATGCCCAGCCAATAGCCTTTTGAATAAAGAACTCCTTGCTATCGGCATTTAGTAAAATATATCGATAAAGCTTTGCCTCATCTATCTCGACCTTAAAACGAAGCTGATATAAAATTGCTGTTCGACGAAGCCATAAATGGTCACTAGTTGCCCAACCTTCGATGGATTCTTCAATTATTTCAGGGTACTCTTTGGCAATCTTTCCAACAGGATGAGCTGCCAAAGTATCTACAGTGTCCCACCATGATTTAGTCATGATAAGTTTTTTCATAAGCAACAAATGAGTAGAGTTTACTTTCTTTAAAGATTTATTTATATAGTCTAATGCAGCATATTGATACTCTCTCTCATCCATTTCCCATAATAGTTCAACAAGAGTAGGCTTAAACTCATCCTTTAAAATGCTCGTTTCTGTATAGAATTTTCTCATCAATTCTCTTCTTAATGGAGTTTTAATTCCGAGAAAGGGAAAATGATTTTTCATATACTTCTTCATCGAAATAGAATTTTCCTCATTACGCTTCTATTCAAATAAAGTAACAAGGTCTCTTAGCTCGTTCATTTTTAATCCTCTATTCGTGCTTATTTTCTCAACTCAATCTTACAAAACCACATTTTATCATCCACTAAAACCTTCAACCTCTTCCACATTCGGCAACGCTGCAATCGCCCCAACCTTTGTACAAACAATTGCACCCACACGGTTACTAAATGTCACTATTTCTTTCATACGGTTAAAATCAGACAATAATTCAATCGGAGTCTCTTCCATAGAAAGTTGATAAAGAATTGCACCAACAAAAGCATCCCCTGCTCCAGTAGAATCAATGCTCTTAACCTTGATACTCTGTACTGTTTCACTTTTCATTCTATTGGAAATAAAGGTTCCCTCTTGTCCTAAAGTTACGGCCACGACCTTTGCGCCTAACTCGTGAAGGCTTTGAACAGCTTCTTTCATTTCATTAAAGCCAGTAATAATTTGTAGTTCCTCGAAGCTCACCTTTACGAAATCCGCTAAAGAGATACCTTCCTTAGCAATCGAAATAAAGGTCTCTTTTGAACCCTTCCAGAGATCTTCCCGAAAGTTCGGATCAAATGATACAAGTTTCCCATTTGATTTTGCCTGTTTCATAATATTCAAGTATGTAGATTTAAATGGATCTCCAAGTAGAGCAGTTGCTGACCCAAAGTGAAAAATAGAAAAATCATTAAGTCTTGATTCATCAATGTCTTCCATTGTCATCAAAGCATCTGAACCACGATTAAAAACAAAATCACGTTCTCCATCTTCCTTACGTGAGACAAAGGCTAAAGTTGTCGCATGCTTTTCATCAAAAACAATCATTGATGTATCAATACCCAAGTCATCTAATGTCTTTTTTAGAAAGTAACCGAAAGGGTCTTTACCAACCTTCCCGCTAAATACCGCATCTCCACCCAGTTTTACGATTGCAGCACAAACATTTGCAGGAGCACCGCCTGCTTGTTTTTCAAATGTACGCCCTTCAATTAGATCAACATTGACATCAGTACAGAAAAAATCAATTAGAAGTTCACCTACACATAATACTTTCTGATTTGAACTCATTCCCCTAAACCTCTCCTCTTTTTAAAATGCACCTGCAACCGTCCATTTTTCTACCTTTAATAACTCAATTTCTCCTTCACTAAAGAACTGAATAGCTATCGATTCTT
The DNA here is from genome assembly GCA_014960805.1 of Cytobacillus suaedae. Lineage (GTDB taxonomy): Bacteria > Bacillota > Bacilli > Bacillales > Bacillaceae_L > Bacillus_BV > Bacillus_BV suaedae. The sequence goes on from CP063163.1 coordinate 2,305,300, forward strand.
CATTTGGGTAGACTCGACCTGTCATTACCTTTTCACCTTCATTAATAAATAACTCAACAGAAGAAGAATCAAGAAATAAATGTAGGTGTAGTTTGTTGTCAATTAATTCGACGGGAGCTTGACGGATTCCTTTAGGACCAGCCCCTGAATTGTCTCGATTAAAGGTGATCATCTTTGTTCTAGTGTCATAATACAACACTGTTTCTTCACCTAAATCTTCGTTCACCCTTACCTTTAGTCCAAACTGTGTTGCATCTTTTGCGTCAATCGTTACTTTTAATTCAACGAAACTCCCATCCACTTTTGGCAGCACTTCAATACCATTTACCTGGATATTTTCATAAGCAACCTCGTCTTTACGCAGCGATTTTAATTCAGGAACTGGAAGACTACGGATCGTTCCATTTTCAAGTGTGATTACTCTTGGCAAGGTAATTGCACCTGCCCATTGATGTTTCTGTTCAGGCATTTCACTTTCCCACATATTCATCCATGCTAGCACAATTCGACGGCCTTGCTCGTCAATGGTTGTTTGTGGTGCATAAACATCAAAGCCATAATCGAGTAATTGAAAAGGACCATGTTCTAAAATCCCTGTTTCATAGTTTAGCTTTCCAACCACATATCCTGACTGGTGAAGATTGTGGTACATATACTCCTCGGGTGCCATTCCTTGCGGAGACATAAGAAGAATATCCTGTTCATCTATGGTAAAGATATCTGGGCACTCCCACATATAGCCAAAGTTCCCTGTTCCAGTAGCAGCCACATTCATAAATTCCCAATCCACTAAATCTTTTGAACGATAAAGTAAAATTTGACCGATGTTCTGATTGGTTTTAGAGCCTAGTACGCAATAATAGTGCTCACCTTTTTTCCATACTTTAGGATCTCTAAAATGAAAAGGATGAATGTTGCCTTCAGGAGCAGTCGAGATGACAGGGTTTTGTTTATCTTTTACAAAATGAATCCCATCTTCACTAGAAGCTATACATTGCACCTGCTTTAGGTGATGGTCATGGTCATCACCGGTCCACACATTCCCTGTATACATAAGATATATTTTATCATCGATTTGAATGGCACTTCCTGAGAAACACCCATCTTGATCGTAATCTTCACTAGGAGCAAGCGCGATTGGAAGATGCTCCCACCTTGCCAAATCTTTGCTTTTCACATGGCCCCAATACATAGGTCCCCAATGAGGTGAAAAAGGATGATGCTGATAGAATAAATGATACTCTCCATTATAAAAACTAAACCCATTTGGATCATTCATCCATCCAACTTGGGGAGCAACATGATAGGTTGGGTACCATTGACTTTTACGAATTTCTTCATGCTTAGCCTTCAGTACTTCCTCTGCTTGATTAATCTTTTCACCATGGTTCATATTTCCTCGGTCCCTTCTTTTTTCATCTATGTACATAGTGTCGTTTCTTTTAATAAATCTCAAACATTTTTTTCAAACGTTAAGCAAAAAACAAACCTTGGCAACTTAACCAAGGTTTTGTTTTTATTATTATTTATCACCTGTAAATGAAATGCCCTTAATAAAGTAACGATTGAAGAATGCGTATAGCAATAAAACAGGTAAGGTAAAGACCATGGAAGCCGCCATTATATAATTCCAATAACTAATATACTGCCCTTTAAAGGTGTTCAATCCTAATGGAAGAGTGAATAATTCAGGATCCGATAGAATAATTAACGGTCTCATAAAATCATTCCATGAACCCATGAATACAAATATAGCTTGTGCTGCAAGAGCTGGTGTAGCCATTGGTAATACGATTCTAAAAAACGTTCCGAATTTTCCTAATCCATCTAACTCTGCTGCTTCCTCTAGTTCCTTGGGGAAGTTAATGAAAAACTGTCGCATCATAAAAATAAATGTAGCATTAATCATTCCAGGAACAATCATACCCTGATACGAATTTAACCAGCCTATTTCTTTTAAAATTAAGTAGTTCGGAATCATCGTTACTTGTCCTGGTATCATTAACACGGCAAGAATTATTATAAAGAGTGTTTTTTTACCAGGAAAGCTTAACCTTGCCAATGCATACCCTGCCATTGAGTTAAAAAGAATATTTAAGCTAGTTACAGATACTGCAATAAAAATACTATTAAATAACCAGCGTGGAAAGAGCTCTTGTTCTACGAAAATCATTTTATAATTTTCTAACGTAAACTCCCTAGGAATAAAACTGATAGTCCCACTCACAATCTCCTCTAATGTTTTAAATGAAGAGGACAGTGCCCACAAAAAAGGTATTAACGTGATTAACGCGTATACAGTTAGGATCGTGTATAATAGTCCTTTACCGAAACCGATCTTTCTCTTCATGTTCTTCTGACCTCCTCTTAGTATAGAGATTCTTCTTTTGAAAATTTCCGTTGAAGTGCTGTTGCAGTTAGAATCACAACCGCTAAAGCAAATGCTAGGGCAGCTGCATATCCCATTGTGCCTAAGTTTTTAAACGCATATTGATAGATAAGTAAGACAACGGTAAGGGTTGAATTATTCGGACCTCCTGAACCTGCAGAGAAGATATACGATTGATCAAATAATTGGAAGGTACCGATAATACCCATAATGACCACAAAAGAAGTTACAGGACGTAAATTAGGAACCGTAATATAAAAGAACTTTTGGATTGCATTTGCACCATCTAAATCGGCAGCTTCATAAAGCGAATCTGGTATTCCCTGAAGTGCAGCTAAGTATATTACCATGAAGAAAGGTGCTGTTGACCAAATATTCATGATCATAATTGCATTTAACGCTACTGAAGGATCACCCATCCAGTTATAAGTTGGTAATCCAACAATATCTAACATCTTATTGATAAGTCCGTTTTGATTATACATCCACATGAATATTAAAGTTAATACGGCTGAAGACGTTAACGTAGGTAAAAAGTATACAATTCGAAAGAATTTCTGTCCTTTTAGCCCAGCATTAAGTGACGCAGCTAAAACTAATGCTAAAAATGTTTGCGTTGGTACAACAATCGCCACATATTTAAACGTATTCCAAAGGGCAATTTGTGCACGGCTGTCATCCGCTATTCTTGTAAAGTTATCAATTCCTACGAAATCAAATGATACCGTTCCTAATAGCTGTACTTTGTGAAAGGATAGAAAAATCGCATATAGGATAGGACCTATTATAAAGAGTAGTAGTACGAATAGTGTCGGGGACATAAACAAATACCCTTGACCTGCTTCACGTAATAACTTTTTCCGATTTCTCATTTTCTCAACTCCCTCTTTCTGTTAACCTTTAAGTCTTGTGATTTCATGTGATTGGAAGTTTCCTAGTTGATACTTTCTATCTCAACTCTTTCTAACGATTTTCATTCAAATCATTACAAAGAGTTGAATAGAAAGAGTCGAGGAGGGAAGAACCCCTCCCCTATCTTTTCAAGTTAAATATTAGTTATTGTCAATTTCTTTGTTTGCCACTTCTTGTGCTTCTTTCAATGCTTCAGCTAGAGGACGATCTCCTAGGTAGGCACTTACAAATTGATTGTTAAAGTTTGTGAAAATGATTGGTAAATTTGTTCCATCAGACCAAACTGTTGCATAAGGAGCACCTGCAACAAGTGCGCCACGTAATTCATCTTTGTCATACCCTAATTTTTCAGCAACTGACTTACGTGAAGGTAACTCAAAGCCTTTAGAAGTCCACGTTTCCATTCCTTCTTTACCAGTTAGGTACGAAATTAATGTTGCAGCTGCTTCTTTCTTTTCAGATGCAGCGTTCATTACGTAAGCTACAGTAAATGCCATTGTTCCATTTTTACCATCAATCGTAGGAACTTCAGCTGTTCCGAAATCGATATCTGGGAATGTGTTTTGAATATAAGGAATTGCCCAGTTCCCTTCAATAACCATTGCCGCTTTTCCTTGACCAAACATTTCTCCTGTCCAACCAGCACCAACTTGGCTAGGTTGTGCAGCTGTCTTATCAACTAAAGCTTGATCAACATATGGTTGAAGACCAGCAACAACTTTTGAGTCAGCAAAGTTCGCTTTATTATCTACAACTACGTCTCCGCCTTTAGATTCAGCAACAAACATTAAACGAGCAAGCTCTGGATTTTGTCCAAATCCGTATACATCAGTACCTTTTGTAAGTGCTTTAGAAACTTCACGTAATTCATCCCAGGTTGTTGGAACTTCTACACCAGCTTCAGCAAACATTGCTTTGTTGTAGAATAATGCTAAAGTTGAATACCCTTTTGGATAACCATATGTTACGCCATCTTTTTGGAATGCTTCTAATAAAGGAGCTTCAAAATCTGCCGCATCAAAGTCTTCAGGCATGTGCTCATCAAGTGGTTCAAGAACACCTGTTTCAATTAAACCAGGTGCTTCAAAAGCATCTAGGTAGAACACATCTGGACCTTCTCCACCTATTAATCTAGTTTTAACAACATCCATGTATTGATCAGCAATTACTTCATGCTTTACCTTAATGTTTGGATGTTTGTCTTCAAAGTCTACTAGTACTTGCTTTAATAAATCTGCTTCTTCAGGAGATGACCCCCAACCAGCAAGTGTAATTTCTACTTGTTTTCCTTCTTCTTTTGGAGCATCTTTAGATGTAGTGTCTTTATCATCACCACTGCAACCTGCTAAAATACTACTAGCTAATAATGTGGTCATACCAAGTGTAGCAAGCCATTTCTTATTAAACATTTTAATTTTCCCCTTTCATCTTTAAGAAATTTTATCTATCGAAGAAACCTTCGAATAAGATCAATTAGTAATAACTTCGTAACCAGTTGTGTTTTCTAAGATTTCCAATCCTTCATGAGTCACTCGAAGAGATAGTAATCCCTTTCCAATTGAGAGATTTCTAACCTCGAGTTCATTCATCTGTTTTAGCAATTTTGGAGAAATCACAACTTGTTTTTTCAAACTATTAGGAAAAAGACCTAACATAGATTGTACAAAAACGAGTGGAGTTCCTGCTGCCCATGCTTGTGGTGAGCATGCAACCGGATATTTTACAGCCTTACCATTAGATTTTTCATAACCGCAGAAAAGTTCAGGTAAGCGATCATATTCAAAATAACTTGACGCATCGATTAAACCTTGCATCACTGTATTAGCTGCTTCACTCTTTTGGAGCTTACTCATACCAAGGAGAATCATGCTATTATCATGAGGCCAAATACTTCCATCATGGTAGCTCATAGGGTTATAACCAGCCTCATCTGCTCCCATTGTTCGAATGCCATATCCTGAGAACATTTTTGATGATACAAGCATATTAACTACAGAATTGACTCTTTCAGGTGAAAGCATATCAGAGAACAATACATGTCCAGGATTTGATGTAATTGTACCTACCTGCTGTTTATGTTCATCCAATGCAATGGCATAATAACTTACATCATCCATCCAGAATGCTTCTTCAAACTTATCTCTAAGAGAACTTGCTTGTTCTTTCAGTTCATTTGCTTTTTCACTATTTCCAAGAGTTTCATAGATTTCAGCTAGTTCCATTTTCGCTTGGTACACATAGCCTTGAACTTCACTTAAAGCAATTGGCGTTTTTGCGTAATCTCCATTACGGTGAACAATTGAATCACCAGAGTCTTTCCAACCTTGGTTGGCAATTCCCTTACTTGATTCTTGATGATACTCGATAAACAAATCACCATCACGATCCCCATAATGATCAATCCAATTTAGAGCTGCCTCTATGTTTTCACTTAACGTAGTTACAATTTCTAAATCCCCCGTCCAGCGAACATACTGAGTTAACAGCACTAAAAATAATGGTGTAGCATCAATTGTTCCGTAATATGGTGTAAACGGAATTTGATTTGTATTCGCTAGCTCTCCATAACGAATTTCGTGCATAATCTTTCCTGGCTGTTCATCTCTCCAAGGATCGACCTTGGTTCCTTGCTGACTTGCCATCGTTAACAATGTACCTTTGGCAACTTCAGGATTAAAAGGTAGCATTTGAAGTGCAGCTATTAAACTATCTCTTCCAAATGGAACTCCGAACCATGGTAGTCCAGCAACCGGGAACTTGCCATATCCTAAGTCGGTTAATAGTACTCGTAAATCTCCTATACCACGGTCTATCAAACGTTGTAATGGTTCATAATTTGTCTTCACTCTTGTAATTGATCTTTCCCAATCTTCATAAGATTGCTTAAGATTTTTTAAAGCCTGGCCTAATACTAATGGTTTCTTGACATCTTCTTGACCAATCGTTGGTTGAATCATAAACGTGATAGTATCTTCTTCTAAATGGTTTAATTTAAAATCAAAGTAAACGCTTCCATCTGAATCAGATAATTGTTCTGGTTTATCCCAAGATATGGTCGTTGCTCGATTTAGATTATCGGCTCCTTCATAGTTGAAAGTTATTGACTTGTTTGAAATGGTTTGACCCGTTCTTTTACCAATCTCTCCTGTTTGAAACCCACGGACAATGAACATATCTGAAAAATCAACATCAAAATGAAGACTCACATTAAAGCTAACTGATTTTGGATAATAGTTTTTCACCTTTATAGACTCATATAAAACATCATCGTAAATAAAGCGAGTTCTTGTCATTTCCACTGATTCACGCCATAAGATTAATTCACCGTCTTTTTCCATATGAGGGTTGGTGAGTAAGATTTTCGACATATAATTTTCTGCTGCATCTGAGGCAAGTAAGATTGGATTTTCTCCATTAATCTTTAAATCTAACTTACTTAAAAAACGTGTATCCTTCGTATAAAGACCAAGTCCATACGGATGATTTTCCGTAATGTTTCCATTTGTATCTGTTAATAAGAAGAGATCATTTTCTTTGATGACTCTGTAATCCATAGGTACCTCCTAATGCTTTATTGCCATGAGTACTTTTAATTGAAGTCTCTTTTTATCCGAAACGTTTTGGATAACCGTGAAAAAAATATCGAATATTTTCGAATTCCATCAACCGAAACGTTTCGGATTTTTTCCAAAAGAATCAGAATGATTCTTTTCATGTCCTTTTAGTATTCGTTGTTTCCCTAACTTTCAACTCTGTTGGTAGCGTAATCGTATGTGGTTCATTATCATTCTCGAGCATATTTATTAATAACTTTGCTGCTTCATAGCCCATTTGCACCTTGTCTTGGGCAATGGTTGTTAATGCAGGTGTAATGTGCTCTGCAAGAATAATATCATCATAACCTACAATAGATAATTCATCAGGTACTTTTTTACCAAGTTGTTTTGTAGCCTTGATTACACCCATTGCCATTAAATCACTGGCACAAAAGACGGCTGTAATTTCTGGATAATTTGATAAAAGCTGAAGCGCTTGTTCTTCGGCTTTCTTTTCTTCAAAGTCACCATTGGTGACCCACTTAGGGTTTATTGGTATCCCAGCACCCTCAAGTGCTTGATAATATCCTTCTAGTCTTTGCCTACTTACAAAAGCGTACTCATGTCCATTAATCATTGCAATATTTCGATGACCTAGATCGATTAAGTGCTGAACTCCCTTTTTTACACCGTTAACATTATCAGTTGTTACATAGCCGACGGAGTCCGATTGAATCGGAATATCAATTAAAACGCAAGGAATATCACTATCTACTACTTCCCTTAAATAAGGGTCATCCGTTCGTATCCCTTGAATAATTACACCATCTACCCTACGTTCACGGCATAGTTCTGAATAGGTTTTTTCACGTTGCTTAGACGATGTTGTACTAAAAATAACAAGATCATAGTCTGTTTCACCAACGTATTGATTTAAGCCTACTAAAACCTCAAATGTAAAGTTATCTTTTATACTGCCACGATTAAGGCCTGAGATAAGCAAGCCAATTGTTTTGGACTTATTCATAACAAGGCTTCTTGCCAACGTATTGGGACTATACTTTAATTCTTTTGATATCTCAATAATTTTCTGCCTCGTTTTTTCATTTACATCAGAATATCCGTTAAGAGCCCTTGAAACAGTTGTCACGGAGACTCCAGCAGCCTTTGCAATATCTTTTATTGTAGTCATTGATAAAGTCCTCCAAAACGTTTCGGATATCTCTTACTTTGGATTCTACTACAGGTAGAAATCGTTTTCAATGAAAATATTTAACTTTTTACTTTCATTTTAATTTTCTTAAATAAGAGTATCTAACAATACGTTGATCTATTGAGATTTCACTGCTATAAAAATGTGACGAAAAGGTGAAAGAGATCATCAACACTGACCACATTCCTCTGTTCAGCCAGAGGAATATAGTCTAATGAAGAACCTTTTACATTAATCAACACTCTTTAAAAAGCCACCTATCACTCTTACATACTCTTCACGTTCTTCGATATACGGCATATGTGCACTTTGTTCGAAAACGTGAAACTTTCCATTTGGTGTTAAAGAACTAAAGTACTCTGTTGATTTAGGTGTAGCTTCGTCATATCTTCCACATGTATAAAGAGTTGGCACAGCTATGTCTTTTAACTCTCCTGTACAATCAAAATCCTTTAGGTTACCAGTTACATGAAACTCAGATGGTCCCCACATGATGTTATACACCTCAGGATTTTTAAAGTGTGCACCTTGCTTCAGAAACTCTGGGAATGGATCCAGTCGGCATACGAAGTGTTGATTAAAAATTGTCGTCGCTTCCTTATATTCTTCTGAATCCGTTGTTTCATTTTCTTCACATCTAGTTAATGTTTCTTGAACTTCTGGCGGTAATAATTTTCGATTTTCTTCTTGGTCCTCTGCCCATAACGGTGCACTTAGACACGGACTAGAGAAGATGATGCTCTTTACTCCCTCAGGCTTTTGTAAGTAGTAAGCTGCAGCTAAGGTTGTCCCCCAAGAATGTCCTAATATATGAAATTCTTCTAAATTCAATACTTTTCGGATTTGACCTAATTCCTCAACAAAACGGTCCAACGTCCACAATGATGTATCTGTTGGGCGATCAGACTTACCACAGCCTAGTTGATCATAGAAAATGACTGGACGATCCTCTGATAGAATACGTAACCCTTGTAATGAATAATGCGATGACCCAGGTCCGCCATGTAAGACAATAACTGGTGTTTTTCCAGTATTAGTATCATGCATTTGGTAATATACTTTCCCACCTGTAACTTCAATAAAGCCTTCTTTCAGTGTCATTAGAACTCCCCCTTTTATGTATGGTGTTATTGTACCATGTTCTTTGTTAAAGGGTAATGTCAACAAATACTTAGTAAAAACGTTCCTTTATTCAAGACGATATGAAAAGCAAAAAATAAGGAAACCTTTGCCATCACTGGATTTTTATACTTTTCAGTTTTAAAAAAAATACCAAAATGAAAAATATAAACAATTTATTATTTTGACTTTAAATGTCTAGCTCTCAACTAGCGCATCATTGACCATTTTAAGGTACATGTAGTGCGTAATATATTTGAATATAATTTAAATTATAAATATTCGGCTATAGATGTAAACTTACCAATGAATATTTTAAACACACCTAAAATAATTGTTGTCAATGTGAACATAAGTTGTAATTTGAGGAATAACTTACCACCTTATAAAGAATGCTAAAGCCTAAGGTGGTGTTTCTATGAGTGAGTTTCTAAATGAGCAAAGTTCTGGCCAAGAGAATAACGGAGAAACTGAAACGACCGCGATTAATCCCAAAGATACGTTGTATCCAACAATCAACCACATAATAAATGAGTTTCAGGATTGTGGTGATTTAGTACATAGAACCTATCCACAGAATAACGTTGATGTTTTTTATTTCGACCATTTAGTGGATTTTAAAAAGCTTAAGCAGTCAGTATTGAATCCCTGCTCTACGTTTACACTGGAACAGATTCAAACGTTGCTAAATGAAAGACAGTATTTACCTGTTTCTGAATCGAAGAAAGCCATCACTGAGATATTAGATGGAAAAGCATTACTATTTTTTAATGATGAACCTTATATTGTTGATATTTATGGACCGAAGGAAAGGGCAATTGTGCAATCCGAAAGTGAAACGGTAATAACTGGTCCCCACGATGCTTTAGTTGAAGGTAGTGGAACCAATCTTTCTATCATTCGAAGACGAGTAAAAAGCTCGCATCTAAAAGTATTAAAATTTACTGTTGGTGAAGTGGCAAAAACGGATGTGTATCTTCTTTATATTAAAGAAATAGCAAATCCAGATTTAATTCACCAGTTGATTGAACGTATAAAGGGTGTTGAAGTGGATGCCATTCATGATACCAATATGATGGTTCAGATGATTGATGAGAATCCAAATTCGATTTTTCCTCAGTACTTAACAACAGAAAGACCCGATACCGTTGCCTCTAAGTTGATAGCAGGCCGTATTGTTGGAATTATTGATGGAAGCCCATCAGCCTTTATCGCACCAACTAGTTTTTTTGAGTTCTTTGCTTCACCTGATGATTATTATCAGAGATGGTGGATTGGTTCATTTATACGTGTGTTGCGCTTTTTTGCTTTTATAATAACAATTTTGTTTACATCACTATATGTATCAGCAACAACCTACCATTATGAAATCATACCGGATACATTGTTAATATCGTTAGCTGAATCTCGAAGTAGAGTGCCATTTCCTCCTATTTATGAGGCTCTTCTCTTAGAAGTGACGATCGAGTTATTGAGAGAAGCTGGGGCAAGACTCCCGACCAAGATAGGACAAACAATTGGTATCGTTGGTGGGATCGTTATTGGGCAAGCAGCAGTTGATGCCGGCTTTACCTCCAACATTTTAATTATAGCAGTTGCCATTTCGGCTATCGCTTCATTTGTTATTCCGAGTTATATTATGAGTGCTTCTATCCGTCTAATTCGCTTTGGACTAATTATCTTAGCGGGTATCTGGGGAAATTTCGGTATCGTTGTGGGTATTGCTTTTATAATTATTCATCTTAGTGGGGTAACAAATGTAGGAACCTCTTACGTTACACCTTTGGCGCCATTTTACAAGAAAGATTGGTTGGATACTTTTGTTCGTGGTCCATTATGGGCTTTACAAAAACGTCCCGTCCAATCTATATCGCCTAACATGAAAAGAAACAAGATGAGGAGATAACATATGAGTGCCCCAGTTAAAGAAACATTAAGTAGCTTTCATATCGTTCTTCTGACATACCAAATTCAATCTGGTGTGGTGTTATTTAGCTTACCTGGACTATTAGCTGAGCATTTTGGTACAAACGGTTGGATTGTCATCTTTTTTCTTTCTGGTACTGTTATGGCAAACATCTTTGTTATCTCTTTGGCTTACAAATTTGGTAATGGGACTTCTATATTTGAGGTTTTAGAGAATTCGTTTTCAAAAATATTTTTATATCCCTTTTATTTTGGTTTGGCACTCGTTTGGTCCTTACTTGGATGTATGGTTGGTAAAAAATATATTCTTCTATTTCAAATGCTATCCTTCCCAAACACCAATCCAATGTTGTTCAAAGTAGCTTTTAATATACTTGCCTTTCTTTTATTAATAAAGGGACTTTACAACATTTCCAAGGCCGCAACTATTATTTTTTTACTTACGGTTTGGATTGTATTTTTAGAGGTCTTTCATATACCGGAAATTGAATTATCTCGTTATACTACTTTTTTTCTTCAGGGTGGAAACGACTGGGTTAAAGGAATACTTGATGCATACAGTGCATTCTTGGGCTACGAACTAGCAATTCTATTTTTCCCCTACGTTACAAAAAAGTCCAAGTTAATACGCTCAGTGTATATCGGAAACCTGGTAACCACCTCCGTCTACCTATCAGTGATGGTTGTATGCTTTGGATTTTATAGCTATCAACAGTTATCACATATGTTATTTCCAGTACTAGATTTATTAGCATTTATTCAACTACCTTTTATGGCACGTATTGAGAACATTCTATTTACTGCATTTTTTCTAAAAACTCTTTTGACAACAGTTTTATATTATTGGGCTACTTTGCAAGTCTTAAAACGTATTTTTAAAAAGACTCATGATCAATTAATTAGTATATGTTTTATCATTTTTACGTTTGTATTATCATTTTTTCCTAGTATTATGTCCGAAGTTAATTTATGGTTAACCAACCTTGCTTATGTCCAAATCGTTATTGCATTTGGATTACCACTCATCGTTCTTATGGCTATATTTATTAAAAGGGTAAAAAGGAGAGGTAAAAATGTCGATGTTTAAATGTTGTTTAATCGTTTTTCTTCTCCTACTTACTGGTTGTTCGGATCAGCATATTCTTGAAGATCTAGGGATGATTCATACTGTCACGTTTGACCTTGCTGATGAAGACGAAAAGTACTCAAAGAGTCCTAAGTTAAAGATTGCTGCATCAATACCTGTAACATCAGAGAGGGTAAAAGATGTCCGTGAACTATTAGTAGCCACAGCTGCTAGTAGTAAAGATGCAAGAAGTAAATTTGCATCCATGACAAATCGCCAAGTTGTGAGTGGCCAACTACAAAATACACTCTTTGGGCAGTCCCTTTCAGAGAGTGGATTGTGGCCACATATAGATACCCTTGTAAGAGATCCCGCAATCGGGCAAAGAGTTAGACTTGCTATAACCAAAGACGAAGCTTATGAAATTATTAAAAAGGAGTATAAATCTAGACCTAGGACTGGAGAGTATATTAGTGAACTATTGGAGAAAGCGGTAGAATCCAACTCCATACCTAGAATAACCGTGTATCATTTTTCAAGAGACTATTTCGATGATGGAATCGATCCTGTTATGCCAATGTTAAAGCAAGATGATGATAATATTGTGATTGAAGGGATTGCTCTTTTTCAGGATGACAAATATATAACCAAAATTAGTCCTGAGAAAGGTACGCTATTTGTCCTCTCATATAAAGACATGAGTGGTGGTACCCTGAACATTAAGCTTAACGAAGCGGAAGAAAATCAAGAATTAGTTATGCTTTCGGCTGTCAATGGCAAACGAAAGATTCAAGCTAAAAAAGTTGGAGATAAACAATATGAAGTTACATTAAACCTAGAGGTCAAAGGTTCTGTATTAGAGTATATCGGTGACAAAACCATATCAGACGATAAAGACAGAGCAAAATTGGAGGATACCCTTTCAAACTATGTAAAAACCGAAGTGGAAAAAATCATTACCACAATGCAAGAAAACCAAGTAGATAGTATTGGTATCGGAAAATTTGTTCGAAATAGTATAACCTACGATGAATGGAAGAGTCTAGATTGGCGTGAGGTTTTTCCTACAGTAAGAATAAATACCGAAGCAAAAGTTGTCATTAAGGAATTTGGCAAGTTTAAATAGAACGCAAGGCGAACAGTTGCTGTATATGCTGTTCGCCTTCTATTTTTTTCATCCCCCTCTCGCCTTCTAACTAGAGAAAAAATGTATAATAAGAAAAAAATGTAAATTTTTTATTAAAAGTGAAAATAAATCGTAACCTTATTCGTCTTGTTAGTAAGCGCTGGAGGGGGATGTATGAAAAATCATCAACTAGTTGAAGAGTGGTTTATTGAATATAACGAGGCAATCTATAACTACTTGGTTTACTATACAGGAAGCCGTGAGATGGAAGACCTTGTACAGGAAGTGTTTATAAAAGCTATAAAAATGAAACATAAAGAACACATTGATAATCCGAAGACATGGTTATTTTCAATTGCTAGGAATGTAGCGATTGATCATTATCGCCGTTTACGCATTATTAAATGGGTGCCAGAACAGATATTACTAAAGAAATCTTCTTTAGATAAAACACCTGATGAGATAGCCTTACAAAATGAAGAAGCAGCTTCTGTTCATCATGCACTTCAACAGTTAAAGCCTACATATAGAAATGTCTTAATTCTTCGCTGGATCCAAGATCTATCTGTCGAAGAAACGGCCGAAATATTAGGCTGGTCTGAAGCAAAAGTAAAAACTACCTATTACCGTGCATTCCAAAAGTTAAAAGAAGTTCTTCATACGAAATTTGAGGTGATGAAACATGAAATCGAATTACGACTTTAATACTGATTTTACAAAGCCTCCCCTTTATAAAATGGATCCATCCAAACAAAAACAAATCCATGAAACGATTAAGAAGGCAGAAAAAGAGTGGAACTATAGGCAACGAAAGACAAAACAGTTTAGATTTGTCCTTAAAGCTTTTGCTATTTGCTCTATCTTACTCTTTTTATTATCGACACTGTTCACTGGAAAATTACAGGATTATGCTACTGGTGTAGTAGATTACATTCAACAGAATTTAGTGCTAGACCAAGTAAAACAAACATATGATTTCGAAATTCAAAATGGAGTAGAATTTGAACGTGAATGGATGAAAGGTTCGAACTATGCTGTAGTTACTTTTGAAGGTTCAACATTCCAATTTTATGGTGGCGTTACCCTAGACGAAAAAATAAATGGAGCACTAGAAGTGGTTATCACGTCTCCTGAAGGTGAAGTAAAAAACATTCGCTACTTATTTGAGCAAAAGTCAGCTATTAAAGTGAAGGCTATAAGAGACAATAATATCATACTTACTCTAGCTCCTGATGGAAATTCTAGATACTATAACCTGTTGACTCGTAGAGTTATTACAAATAACTAGTTAAAAGGAGGTTAGGAAGTGAAGATTGCTTTTCAGATTACAAAATTAGTAATCATCTATTTTCTCGTCGTGGTTACACTCCTGTTAGTTGCAATGTTTCCACGACAAACGAATTTAGTTGAAGTCAACGAATTTCAGGTGAAATATCATTTTTCTATCGTAGATTATACACACCATATATATAGTTATCTGATTGAAAGAGTAACAACCCTCAGTCTAGGTCAAACCTTTTTGAAAGCATCGGTCTTTGATGAGGCAACTTTCTTTCTTGGAAAAAGTTTTACTGTTATATTCCTAGCCTTATTACTTACAATCACATTTACTACCCTTTTGCTATTTATAATTCGGGAAAAAGGAATTAAGAGTTTACTAGATAAAGCTTTAAGTAAAATTCCCACTTGGATTCAAGTTCCCAACTTCTTATTTTACATTGTACTTCTTTCATGGTTTCCATTTTTCTTACAAGAACCTTCTATACTCCAACTTGGAATCCTTATAGCCCTTGTCCCCTCCATTTATATTATTCGAAAGGGTTATTTACAGAATATTAGATCCCTATTTGAAAAATTTCACATCATAGTCCTTTTAATCGTTGGAAATCTATTTATCATTGAATGGCTCTTTGCATATAACGGTGCGGCCTTTCATGTCTTTGAACTGATTGATCATAGCACTGGTAAATTCACTAGGGCCTCTAGTACGTACGAATATGAATTAATTATTGCTATTTTACTAGGATTTGTAGTACTTTTTCTGTTATCACAATGGGTCTCCTACTTCGCTTCAAGATCACAATCTAAACAGCCTTGGTATAAGCTTTTTCTTAAACAATGGATTGTTGTAATGGGAATCGTTGCACTAATTCTTGTACCCCGTGCAGCAAGTATGGATTATATAAACAACCCTTATATTTTTTCGAGTGAACTCTATAAAGACAATATTGTTGGCCTGCTTACAAACCTGAAGGAAAACCAATCTCTTGGTGAAACAAAATCAGGCCTTCCAATTGAATCTGAGATTGGAAGATATTTCGGTAGAAGTATGAAAATTATTATAACAACCTTTTTCATTAGTATGATACTAGGTGTTCTTAAAGGCTTACTCGATTATCAATACCAAAATCGCTGGTTTTCATTTGTTGGTAGAGGAACTACTTGGCTCACTTCTTCCTTACCTGATTTTTTGCTTATCATTCTAATACAATGGTTTATCATCTATAACATGCGGTTCCTGGATATTTTCGGACATGAGCATTGGTTCAATTTCATCCTACCATCATTATTAGTCTCCATACATCCAATCATGTATTTAGCGAATGTTACACGAAACGCTTGTGAAGAGCAAGCAGGTGAACAGTATGTTCTCGTCGCCTATTCAAAGGGATTAACAAGGGCTCGGGTAATATATAAACATATTTTCAAAAATACCATTGGCGTCATTTGCAGTCACATTTCATCTGTTATGTTATTCATCATGTCAAATTTACTTATTATTGAATGGCTTTTAGATTACAAGGGTGCAGCTTATCGCCTTCTTCAAGCGGTCGAATTAAAAAAGCAAATAAAATTCCAAGGTTCCTTAGGTACAGCTGAGGCTCCGGTTATCTTCGGGATAATGGTTTGTTTTCTGCTTCCCCTATTCATCGCACAGGTGATAAATGTTGTCATAAAAATTAGACACAATCGGATTGGGAGGGAATGATATGAAAAATAACTATTTATTATGGGCTGGTATCACTTTATTTTCAGTGTTGGTTCTAGTCATGATTTTTGAATCCTCCCTTGTCTCGGAGGAAAAATTAGAAATAAGTAGAATCGTATTTTATGAGGATGGCTCAATGGATAGAGCCCCTTTCCCTCCATCAAAGGAAAACTTTTTTGGTTCAGACAGTGATGGTAAAGGGATTTTTGATATGATGGTTCTTGGTACAAGAGACACGCTTCTTATTATTTTCTTAATTACAGTTATTCGATACGTCATAGCAATACCGCTAGCATTGTTCGCATCTGAAAAAAGAGGTTTATCTCACTGGACGGTCACTAGTCTTAATACGTTTTTCTCCAGTATCCCGACTTTGATTGCGGCAATAATATTAGTAAATCTGCCCTTTTTAATCTTTTCAGAAAATCGGTACATTTGGTGTGTATTCATACTTGCCTTTATCGAAGTCGGAAGAGTCAGCCATCTTTTTCAACAGCAAGCGTACGATCTATCAGAGAAAGAATTTATTAGAGTTGCCAGACTGCAAGGAAACAGTCATACCGGAATCATTTTCCGACACTATCTTCCATACTTATTCCCAGCCATGATCACCAATTTCTTTTCAGATCTTGGCCGTGTGACGATTCTTATAGGGCAGCTTGGATTATTCAATATATTTGTAACCCATCAACTCCTTGATGTGGGTCATGGTTATTTCGAGCTGCAGAACTCTAGCTATAACTGGGCAACTCTGTTATCAACAACACGATCGAGCCTAATAAGTGCCCCATGGATACCATTGTTCCCAGCACTCGCACTCTGTTATGTCATGTTTACATTTAACATTATCGGAGAAGGATTACGACGCAAATTTACAAAGAGTGCGGAGTATTTGTAAAATAAATAAGCGAACAGTATCTTTAATACTGTTCGCTTTGCTCTTTATTTAAAGAATGTAGCTAAGATCTGATCGACAGACATCCCACTATTTACTTCATAAGTACCTGGACGAAGCTTATTAGCTAGACCTCTATCTTCCACAATTTTAGTGAAATTAAAGGCATTTTCAATATAACCCGCTTGTTGAAGGGCTTTACCTACATCAATACTTGTCATACCTTCTGCAACAGTGACTGTTGTTTTGGTAACTTCGGATTCTTTCTTTTTAGTATCCTCTTTAGTCGAATTCTCTTTTTGTGCCGTTTCACCAGATTTCTCTTTTGTAGACTCTTCTCCTTCTACTTCCTTAGGACCTGTGATTTGTTGCCACTCTTCATCCGACAAAATAACATACCCTTTGGTTGTTAGTTGCTCTTTCATTTCGTCTTCAGTTACAGCAATGGTTGTTTCAATTACACTTGTTTCAGTGTTAGGCTCAGCATAATATACCGCACCACATACACCTGTTGAAACAATCAGTCCTGCTGCAAAGCTTATTATCAATTTAGGATTCATTCGCTACATTTCTCCTTCCATCAACGGATACATATGGAGAAAGTAGATGTTGAATTTCAATGATAGATAAATCTTTTTGTGCGGAAATTCCTTCAAGTGAATATCCACGTTTATGCATATCTAGCACTTCTCTTAACAGTACACGTTTGCTTGAAGAATCTGTTTGAATACCAACCTCTTTTGCAAAAATTTCAGCATCAAGCTCTAGATTACGAACTTGGTTGCCAAGTCTATTAATCTCTTCCATTAGTTGAATGGACACTAAATCTATTTCTTTTTTCTCTTTTTTCGCTAATTGTTTCATTCGCACAAATGAAAAGATAAGTAACAACATTGCAATTCCAAATAAAATTGTTAAAGCCAAGCCCATCCTATTTTGCCTCCAATAACTGAATCTAAATTCTAGCAAACTTATTATACTACAATCTTGTCGATTTTTGCCCCCAAACATCAAAACAAGTCGAAAGTAATTGAATTTGTTAAAATAAAGTAATCGAATTGTAACGGTAAATAGGAAGATTGTACCTTGATTTTGACTAATATTTTTAAGAGACAAAACAAAAACCCAAATCTTTTCTGATCTGGGTCTCGATGGTAATATCTATAAACTATTAACCTCTTCAGTTACTGTTTTTATAATAAACTCTAAATCTTCTTCTAGAATATTTAACGGCGGGGAAAGGGTTAGGACATTGTTATATCCGGCAACAGTCGCACCATTTTTACCAAGTATTAAGCCTTTTTGTTTACACCCGGCAATGACTTTGTTAACAAGCTCCACTTCTAGTGGTTCCTTAGTAATTTTGTTTTTTACAAGTTCGATTCCGACAAGCAAACCTTTCCCTCTTACATTCCCTACATAGGAATGATCTTGTAGATTGCTAGCTAAGATTTGTTTTAATCGCTCGCCTAGAGTTTTTGAGCGGGCAAAAAGATTTTCGTTTTCCATGATCTCAAGGTTTTTCATCGCAAGTGCGCATGCTGCAGGATTTCCCCCAAAGGTATTTATATGACGGAAATAATCGTATTCCTCTGTTCCTTTAAATGATTCATAGATTTCCTTTCTCACAGCGGTGACTGATAGAGGTAAATAAGCACTCGTAATTCCTTTAGCCATTGTAATGATGTCTGGTGTTACACCATAATTCATGAAGCCGAACGGTTTACCTGTTCTCCCAAAACCACAAATTACTTCATCAACAATGAGCAGAGCTCCATGCTTTTCACAAACCTCTTTTACCCCTTTCATGTACCCATCAGGTGGAATTAAAATGCCACCACCAGTAATAATTGGTTCCATAATCATTCCTGCAATTGTTTCACTTAACTCCCATGTCATGGCACGATCTATGTCTTGGACGGACTTTAATTCGGTTGGCTTACAGTCATCACTTTCTGGGCAGCGGTATGAATCTGGTGGAGCAACATGAATAAAACCGGGTGCTAGTGGCTCATACTTAAACTTTCGTTGTGCCTGACCCGTGGCAGCGAGTGAACCCATCGAATTCCCATGGTATGAGCGGTATCTAGAAATAAACTTATAACGAGATCCTTCTCCTCTTTGCTGATGATATTGTCTCGCAATCTTAAAAGCCGTTTCATTTGCTTCTGAACCGCTATTAGAGAAGAAGATTACATATTCTTCTCCTAGCATTTCGTTGAGCTTTTCAGCTAGTTTAATTGCTGGAGTATGACTTTGCGTAAGCGGATAATAGGCCATTTCCTTTAATTGCTCATAAGCAGCTTCAGCGAGCTCAGTTCTACCATAACCTACGTTTACACACCATAATCCAGCCATCCCATCTAGGTAGCGTTTTCCGGTATAATCTGTTACCCACGACCCCTCTGCTTTCTCAACAACCATTGTCCCATCCGGGTTATAAGGTTTCATCGAATGCCAGACATAATCCTTATCCTTTGAAAGGATATCACTATCTTGTTTCATCTTTGTCATCACGTCTTTCCCCTTTCCATTCATGAAAATCGGACAAAAACACGAGGGGAGTACTCTAGAGGGATACTCTCCCCTTTTTACAACAGTGTATTAATAATCAAAACGGGATGTAATCATTTTTTTACGAGTAAAGAAATTTACTCCATCTTTTCCGTTTACATGAAGGTCTCCATAGAAAGAATCCTTCCAGCCTGAGAATGGGAAAAAGGCCATTGTGGCTGGTACTCCTACATTGATTCCTAGCATACCAGCATCCGCTTCTTGTCTAAATTGTCTAACAGCTCTTGCATCCTTTGTATAGATCGTTGCTCCGTTTCCATAACGAGATTTACGAATATATTCAAGCCCTTCATCAAGATCCTTTGCGCGTAGTAAGCTTAATACAGGCGCAAAAATTTCATCTTTTGCAATTGTCATTTCTGGGGTAACATGGTCAAAAATCGTTGCACCCAAGAAATTTCCTTCCTGCATTTTTTGCATATCCACTCGCCCATCTCTTATAAGTGTAGCGCCTTCTTCTAAGCCTTTTTCAATATAGCCTAACACCTTTTGGCGGTGAGAATCTCTAATTACTGGAGTAAGTAATACCTCATCATCTATTCCATTTCCGATAATCAGTTCATCAGCCTTATTTTTAAGTGCTTCAACAAATTTATCGCCATCTCCAACGACAACAACTGCACTGCACGCCATACAACGTTGACCAGCGCTTCCAAATGTTGAACTAATGATATTAGCTACCGCTTTTTCCATGTCCGCATCTGGCATAACAATGTGATGATTTTTTGCACCTGAAAGAGCTTGAACACGTTTGCCTTGAGCAGCTGCTCTTTCGTAAACATATTTTGCAACCGGTTGTGAGCCAACAAATGATATCGCTTTCACTTCAGGGTGATCTAATAGTCCATTTACAACATCATGTGCACCATGGACAATGTTCAATACGCCTTTTGGAGCACCAGCTTCTGTAAACAATCTAGCAAGCTCATTTGCTAAAATCGGTGTACGTTCTGAAGGCTTAAGTACAAATGTATTTCCACACGCAATTGCTAGTGGGAACATCCACATAGGAACCATCATCGGGAAGTTAAATGGCGTAATTCCTCCAACTACACCTAAAGGAAAACGGAACATTTCTGAATCAATATCCTCGGCGATGTTTGCTAATGTTTCACCCATCATTAACGTTGGGGCACCTGCTGCAAACTCAACACATTCTACTCCTCTTTGTACTTCTCCATGAGCCTCTTTATACGATTTTCCATTTTCTTGAACAATGAGTTGAGCTAACTTTTCATGGTTTTCAGTTAAAAGGTAGTGATATTTATAGAGAATTCTTGCTCTTTTTGGAACCGGTGTATCTCTCCATGTTTTAAAAGCTTCGGAGGCTGCTTTCACCGCCAAGTCTAGATCTTCTTTTGACGAAATTGGCACTCTTGCAAGTATCTCACCGGTTGCCGGGTTTGGAACCTCAAGTGTTTCAGTGCTTGTTGCTTCAACCCATTCTCCGTTAATATAGTTACGTAGAACAACTGTTTCATTTTTAGTTACTGTCATATTGATGCCTCCTCTTACTTGTCTGTAATTCTTATTATACTAATCTATGTTAATTATCGCTCATTTTAAACATGCAATCATTAGACATTGTGTAAAATAAGTGGTGATGATTATTCTACAATGTGAACAAAGAAGAAACCTACATAGGTTGTAGGTTTGGTTATGTTCTTTATAATAGGTTTTATGTTCTCATGCAAGTATCTTTTGTTATTTCGCAAGTATTTTCTTAAATTTCACAAGTATTATAGTAAATGTCGCAAGTATTTCTCTATTAATGCAAGTATTTAAGTTATTCTCACAAGTATTGCAATAATTTCCCAAATAAACTAATTCAAAACCTTTATCCTAGTAAGCCTCCCGCTCAACTTCTGTCATTTTCCTCGCAGCTACTAAATATTCATACGATAATATCATAAATTCGATCGTTAATCGCTTTTCATGGTCCATAAAATCTGGGCCAAGTAGTTTTTCTAGCTTTTGTATCCGATGATAGAGTGTTTGCCTTACAATATAAAGTCTTTTGGCTGTCTCTTGTTTTGAGCCATTGCAGGATAAATAGATTTTTAACGTTTCCATCAATTTTCCGTTGTATTTTTCATCATAAGTAATGATTGGTTCTAGATATTCTAGGACAAGTTCATGTAGGTCTAAGTGGCGGTTTAATTGTGAGATGATCCGATAAATGTGAAGGTCTTCGTAAAAGTGGCTTTCTGCTTTGTTTCCAAGTCTTTCTTGGATCCGAATCGTTTCTAGTGCAGTTTGATAGCTTAAATGGGTTGCAGTTATATCATCTACATATTTTCCAATCGCTATTTTCTTCTTTTGTTCACCTATTTGCGACTTAACATTACATACTCTTTCCATTCCTTGCTTGAATCTTTTTTTCCAGGTTGAACTTCCTCTTTCATTTAAAAAAATAAAAATTAAGGTGTTTCTCTTTTCAATCGCAAATAAACTGAACCCCTGTTGTTCGAAAATCGCTCTAACAAATAGTTTGAAGTAGGTTATATCAGCTGATGAGTACTGGTCAAATGACTCAAGTTTAATTAAACAAACAACTACACCTTTCGTTTGAAACTGTGGGTTTATATAGGATAGGTATTCTTTAATCTCTTCTTCTGTATGTACACCTTCTATCCATCCGTTTAGCCACTCGGTTTCTTCCATCCTTCTCTTTTCTTCTACATAAAGTTCACGTAATAATAACTGAGCAAGTGCCGTTGCGGTCCTATCTAATATAAGGTGGTCAAATTCTGTTAACACTCGATCGTCAGAGCAAATAATCAGCTCAGCATAATGATCACCTAATAGTTGAATTGGATTCCTTTCGATTGAGTAAGATGAACTATCATTTTTTTCAATAGATTGTAAGAGTGATTTCCGCTCATTACTACTGCTGATATCAGGTATAAATTGAACTTCCTCATTGCTAAACAATAGTACCACTTGAACCTGTAGATAATGATGAATGAATTTAAGGATCTCAATATAATTTTCAATTGTTAACAGCTTTTTATTAAGTGCTTGTGAGTAGCTTTCTAGGTCGGATATCATCTGGTACTGACGATGGATGAGGAGTGTGTGAATGTCTTGTGTGATTTCTACGAAAGGGACTTCCTTGTGAAAAACAATAATTGGAAAGTGTGATTGATTTGCTAGATCGATGACTTGTTGTGGAATAGTGGATGTAAAGGTACCAATTTCAATACATAGTCCAGCAGCATCTGAGTCGATTAGTTGTTGGACAAGAGAAAGAAAGATGTCATGGTTGTCCTTCCATGCGACACCTGTTGAAAGGATTAACTCACTTCCATTTAATAGATTACGAATGTTAATAATTTCAACAACATGAACCCATTTTACTAAACGGCCTAGCCCCTCTTCTCCAGCAATGATTTCAACATTTTCAAAATGTTTTCTTTCTAAAATATCCTTAACCATGAGATAAGATTTCAATGCTTCGTCTCCCTTATACATAAATTAAAGAATGATATTAATTATAAAACAGAAATCGTTAATTATCTATATTTTCAGAAAACAACTGAAAAACTGGTATGCTTTTGATTAGCTTACCAGTTTCTAAAGTAAAGACTATTCATTTGGATAATATGCATCGTACTCCTGAATCATTCCGTTGAACTTCTCTCTGTCATAAAAGTCTTCCGACTGCCAATAGGCTTTAATCCATTTGATCACTTCAAATGGTGTGTTACCGTTTCTCAGATTGTTATGACTGTATTTTTCATCATCTGCTTTCAGTTTTAAGAAGAATCCCACATACGCTCCTCCTTTTAGGCTTCTTTAGTTTGTTTGATTAGCGTAACCGAGAAATATTTACGAGCATCCGCCGTTTGAATGTGTAGTGTTTCTTGTTCCTTTTCCTTGTTTTCAAAGTCAACAAAAGCCCCACTTAAATTTTCAGTTATGTTCGCGATTTTATAACCATTTTGAAGTAAAAAATCGATTCGGTCTCGCTCTTGTAAAAATTGTTGATAATCGGACATAGTTTGTTCTCCTTTATCAAATAATTTTTATACTCTTACATCTACACTTTCAGGGATAATGACTGGCTCAGGATCTAGGCTAATTTCCCAATCTCGTCCTGCTGTAATGCCTAAATATTTTTCATCACTTGGGTCTTCAATTTCCGCCTGCTTATACTTATTAAAATACCAATACTTACATAATAAGTAATACATAATCGCTCCTACCCCAAAGCCTACGAAGAAAGAATAAGCCGACAACCAATACGCCGCAAATCCACCGATAACCCATGAAATCATACCGGCCATATTAATACCATTCATGTATTTAAACTGACCATCTGCTTTGTAAAGGTCTTGAACATTAACACGCCTTTTACGTAATACATAGTAATCGGTGAAAAGAATACCTACAATTGCTGAAAGTATTCCTCCTATTACTAGTAAGGCTGGAATAATGATTCCAAATAAACTCCATGGCTGAACTACAATTCCAACAATACCTGCAAGGATAACACCTGCCCAAAATGGAACTTTTGGTCCACCTACATTCGAAAATATTGTCGCTGCAGGAATAACATTTGCAGATGTGTTTGTTGACCATTGTGCTAATACAATCATTAGTAGAAGTACTCCTAAAATAAATCCACTTGCCGCCTGTTGTAGTCCAACTACAGGATCATAGTTCATTACCGCAACATAAGACACAGCACCAATAATAACCATAAATGTATTTGTCAATGGCATCGCAATTACACTACCAGCAATTTGCGCTTTATTCCGTTTGAACCAGTTTCGTTCGTTTTTAGGTGCTTTAAAGAATCGAGAGAGTGATGGCATATCAGCAGCTAAAGTAGCCCAGAATCCCATATTACTCATAACAACAACCATAAACGCGGTAAAAGCTGCACCACCAGTGACTGGATTTTCAACCCATGTCCATACATCCCTACCTTCTGCTAACGCTTTGTCAGATAACGAGACATACATCCAAGCAGAGATTAAAATAATGATTGGAGCTGCTAAATCAGCAAAGCGCTCAACCGCCTTAATTCCTAATGCTGTATTCACTAATTGAACTGTTGCAAAAAGAATGAAACAAACAAACCAATTGTCAAATCCAAAGAGAGTTGCTAAAATAGCATTCATCGCGGTTGCACCAAAATAGGTGTTAATACCAAACCAACAGGAAGCTGTAATTCCACGAACTAATGAAGGAATATGAGTACCGATCGTCCCGAATGGGGCCCGCATGTACACCGGAAAAGAGAGCCCATGTTCAACGCCAATATCCCCGATAATCGTCATGAAAATACCGATTAATACCGATCCTAACAGGGTACCAGCAATTACCCAGCCTAGCGGTAAGGTTTGAATGCCTGAACCACCAATAGCAAAGGCTGCTAAAACAACAGCCATCCCAACCCAAATGACTGAGAAACCAAAGGCACTTATTTTCCTGTTACCATGAGAAATGGGAAGTAAATCTGGAGACTTTAAATAGTTTCCGCCTTTTTCCATACAAACACCCCTTTAATATTTTTAATATTCTGAATAATTTATCCATACTTCTTTATTCAGCAAGGTCATTAGACCAGTGGAAGGCATTCTAACATTCCTTCCACTTTACTCTTCATTTAAAGGGTTACAGACTTGTTCTCTTTTGTTTCAAGCGAGTTTCCGTATTTTGCTCGTTTCACATACTGCCCTGCACCAACTGTTCCAACAAACTGTTTATCTCGAATAACAAATTCTCCTCGTGAGAGAACCGTGACAGGTTCACCGGTAACTTCCATTCCCTCAAAGGCACTATAGTCTACAGCCATATGATGTGTTTCCGCAGAAATGGTTCGCTTTACATTTGGATCGAATATAACTAAATCCGCATCAACACCTACAGCAATGGTCCCTTTTCGTGGGTATAATCCAAATAGTTTTGCAATTCTAGTTGATGTAATATCAACAAACTGATTTAAGGAAATTCTGCCTTTTGTTACACCTTCTGAAAATAAAATGCTAAAGCGATCCTCAATAATTGGACCTCCATTTGGAATTTTAGAAAAGTCTCCTCTTCCTAGTTCTTTTTGTCCTTTAAAATCAAATGAACACTGATCAGATCCAACCGTTTGAAGCTGTCCTGTTTTCAATGCCTTCCATAACTCCTCTTGATTCCATTTCTCTCGAAGTGGTGGTGACCAAACATATTTAGCACCTTCAAAATTCGGTTTTTCAAGGTAAGAAATATCTAATACTAAGTATTGCGGGCAGGTTTCTCCCCATACTTCAATGCCGTTTGCTCTTGCTTCTGCAATTTTTCGAGCGGCATCAGCACAGGATACATGTACAACATATAATTGAGAGTTTGCTAGACCTGTTAATGTCGCAGCTCTTCCTGTTGCCTCTCCCTCAATTTCAGGTGGTCTTGTAAGAGCATGATAGATTGGGTCTGTGTTTCCTTCTCTCAGAGCTTTTTTCACTAAGTAATCAATGACGTCTCCATTTTCAGCGTGAACCATAACAAGAGCCCCGAGCTCCTTAGCGGCAAGTAAGGTTTGGAATAGTGTGTCATCATCAGCCTGAAGGACATTTTTATATGCCATAAACACCTTAAATGAAGTAATTCCTTCGTCATTAATAACGGTTGGTAATTCAGTAAGAACCGCTTCGTTTACTTCACCAATCATTAAATGAAATCCATAATCGATCACCGCTTTACCTTTAGACTTTTTATGCCATACATCAATCGCATTTTTTAATGGTTCACCTTTAGTCGATAAGCAAAAGTCAATGATTGTTGTTGTTCCCCCAAATGCAGCAGCAATCGTACCAGTTTCAAAGTCATCCTTGGTTACCGTTCCTCCAAAAGGCATCTCGAGATGTGTGTGGGGATCAATTCCACCTGGAAACACGTAGCAACCATTTGCATCAACAACCTCTGCTCCTTGTTCAGATAAGTGTTGACCTAGTAAACTAATTACCCCATTTTCTATAAAAATGTCAGCTTGATACGTATCTGATGCTGTAACGATGGTACCGTTTTTGATAAGCTTCTTCATTTTTGCCCTCCTAACAGATGGTTATTTTTTCACAGTTTCGGTACTACAGGAAACCGCTCCTAAGGCAGCTTGACGTTCGTTCCATGTCATAGGTGGAAGTTCATTCGGTATCTCTACCATATCGATTGCACCATCGACTGGACACACAATCGAGCATAAGTTACATCCAACACAATCTACTTCTCTCACTTTTAAAATATTGTAGCCATTGCCATCCTTCAACATATCAATACATTGATGTGACGTGTCTTCACAGGCGATGTGACACTTATTGCAGTTAATACACACATCATTGTTAATTCTGGCAACAATCTTATAATTAAGATCTAAATCGCCCCAGTCTGAGTACTTAGCAACTGACTTTCCGACTAAATCCATTGCAGAAGCCAGCCCTTTTTCATCTAAATAATTACTTAATCCTTCAATCATGTCCTCAACAATCCTAAAACCATGGTGCATTACAGCTGTACATACTTGAACGCCGGTTGCACCCATTAACATAAATTCAACAACATTTTGCCAGTTTGATATTCCGCCAATTCCTGAGATTGGGATATTTATCCTCGGGTTTCTCGCACAGTCTCCAACCATGTGAAGAGCAATTGGCTTAACCGCTGGACCACAATATCCACCATGTGCACCTTTCCCACCAACATGTGGAATGGTGTCCCACGTATTTATGTCGACTCCTGCTAAACTATTAATTGTATTAATCATACTGATGGCATCGGCGCCACCTCTTACTGCTGCCTCTGCCGTTACAGTAATATCTGTAATATTAGGTGTGAGCTTAACAATAACTGGGGTTTTGGCAGCTTCTTTTACCCAGTAAGTTTGCTTTTCAACAAGTTCTGGCACTTGCCCCGAAGCAGATCCCATTCCTCTTTCAGCCATCCCATGTGGACATCCAAAATTTAGCTCTAGACCATCAACTCCAACATCTTCAACTCGTTTTACAATCTCATGCCATTTTTCCTGTTTTGGCTCAACCATAAGCGATGCAATGATCGCATGGTTTGGAAATCGCTTCTTCGTTTCATAGATTTCCTTTAGATTTACCTCTAAAGGTCTATCAGTAATGAGCTCTATATTATTAAACCCAGCAACTCTTTGGCCATTAAAGCTAACCGCTGCAAAACGAGATGACACGTTTAGAATTGGTTCGCCCAGTGTTTTCCAAACAGCTCCGCCCCAACCAGCTTCAAACGCTCGTTGAACCTGATACCCTGAATTCGTTGGAGGAGCAGAAGCTAACCAAAAAGGATTGGGTGATTTTATGCCTGCTAAATTAATACTTAAATCTGCCATTCTCTTACCTCCGTTCTATTTAGTGATTATGCTGTTTCTATCGATTGTTTTGATAATAGTTTATGAATTGCATAAGCGGTCTCTTTGCCTTGTTGTGCTGCAGAAACGACCATGGCCTCACCCTGACCCTTCCCAAAAATAACATCTCCACAAGCAAACACCTTTTCATTGGAGGTTTGATACGTATTCTGATCAATTTTCACAACACCGCCTGAGTGTTCAAGCTGGAACTTCTCAAGCAACTCCACATATCTGGATTGACCGATTGCCTTAATTACAGCATCTACTTCAAGCGTGAACTCAGAGCCCTCAATAGGCACAGGACGCCTACGACCATCTTCACCTGGCTCAGTTAATTTCATCTTGATACATTCAATGGCTTTCACTTGACCTTGCTCATTACCAATAATTCGAGTCGGAGCCGTTAACCATCTGAATTCAACCCCATCTTGCTTAGCGAATTCGTATTCAAAATCATAAGCAGTCATTTCCTCGATTGTTCGTCTGTAAAGGATTTTGACATTTTCAGCCCCGAGACGTACTGAACAGGTTGCACCATCGATTGCTGTATTACCAGCACCAATGACCACTACTTTTTTATCTAAAAATTGATCTGAGATTGGTGTTGTTTTTGTATTTTTCACAAACTCTATCGCGTCGTAGACTCCATTTAATTCTTCACCTGGAATTCCAAGATTCGGCACACTTGACATACCAACTGCTAGAATCACGTAATCGTAGTTATTTAGAATCTCTTCAACCGGAATATCTACTCCAACTCTAGTATTCGTCTGGATTTTCACATCCAAGCTTTTTACTTGGTTTACTTCCCAGAATGAAATCTGCTGTGGCAGTCTAAACGAAACTATACCGTACGTGTTTAATCCACCTGCTTTTTCTTCTGCTTCAAAAATGGTCACATCATACCCTAGTAAACCTAGCTCTCTAGCAGCAGATAAGCCCGCTGGTCCACCACCAACAACGGCAACTGATTTCCCGTTCTTCTGACCAGGCTTGAACAAAACTTGCTCATTTTGAATTGCCCAGTCAGTTGCATATCGCTGTAAATTTCCAATCATGATCGGCTTTGTTGAATGATTTAAAACACATGCACCTTCGCATAATTCCTCTGTTGGACATACTCGTGCACAGCTTGCCCCAATTGGATTGGCTGTCATAATGGTCTTTGCAGAGCCTTTGACATTTCCTGATGCAATCTTTTTTATAAAAGTCGGAATATCAATCCCAGTCGGGCAAGCCTGAATACAGGGAGCATCATAGCAATACAGACAGCGATTCGATTCTTCTATCGCTTCTTGTTTTGTTAGACCTGGATGAACTTCTTGAAAGTTCTTAGATAAATCATTAAATGAAATTCTAGCTTGGTTTCCGTTACTCACCATTTATGCCTCCTTTAGTAGATTTATAAGAATGATGGCTAAATAAGACAGGGCCTTACCATTTGCATGTATGTAAAGCCCTAATGAAATCGAGATTATGGTAATAAGGATGTCATTTCTTGATAAGTTTCCGGACGGCGATCACGATAGAATTGCCATGTATCACGAACCTCACGAATCAACTTTTTATTCATTTCTCCAATGATCACTTCATCTTGATCACGGCTTCCCATTGCAACAAAATTTCCTCGAGGATCAACCAAATATGATTGTCCGTAAAATTCACCCATGTTCCAAGGACCTTCAAACCCTACACGGTTTATTGCCCCTAGAAAGTATCCATTCGCTACAGCATGTGCAGGCTGTTCAAGCTTCCATAAATATTCCGAAAGTCCCGCTACTGTAGCAGAAGGATTGAATACAACTTCAGCACCTTTTAAACCTAGTATTCTAGCACCTTCTGGGAAGTGACGATCATAACAAATATAAACGCCTACTTTTGCAAAAGCCGTATCAAAAACTGGATATCCTAGATTACCAGGTTTAAAATAGAATTTTTCCCAAAAACCATACCCATCATTCCCTACACCAACATGAGGAATGTGCTGCTTACGGTATTTTCCTAGATAGGATCCATCTGCATCTATAACAGCAGCTGTGTTATAGTATGTAGCGATACCCTCTCGTTCATAGATTGGTAATACGATCACAACCCCGAGTTCTTTTGCTAGTTCCTGAAAGCGTTTTGTAGTTGAACCATTAGGGATTTCTTCGGCTGCATCATACCATTTCGTATTTTGCTCAGAGCAAAAGTATGGTCCATAAAAAATCTCTTGAAGGCAGATAATCTGTGCACCTTTTGCCTTAGCCTCTCTTACTAGCTTTATATGTTTTTCAATGGCTTTTTCTTTGTGAACCTCTACTGGTTGGTTTCCATCTACATCGTTCGAAGCTTGAATAAGACCAATTTTCACTTGATCTGACATCGGAAATGCCCCCCTTATTAATTTTAATAATAGTTTTAAAAAGAAACCGCTTACAGCTAACATGTGATTACTAGCATGAATTCTAGATTTTTGATGTTTTTATAATCTATGATATTCAAATTGACTGAAAAATTAGAACTTTATGTACATTTTACTTTCTTACAAATTTAATTACACTATACACTCTGTTAAATGGTGTACTCCTTTTGTTTTGCAATGTGTAACATGTACAAAAAGCAAGGCTAAATTTATAGTTTTGTTAATGGACTAGAAGTTGGGCAACTCTTCTTCTACTCATCAGGATGCATCATATGATATAATGAATGAACATTCATTCAATTATTGCGTAAAGAGGTGTTATACAATGAAGCGAATTGGCCCAATTGTCATTGTTGAAGGTCCAAATCAAAGTAAAGTTCCCTTTTCAAGAAGTTTATATATTGATTGTTCAGAAAAAGTATTGATTGATTCAGGTGGAGAAGCCACTACCCTTCAAACGATTAATGAAGAGTTTGGGATAGATTTAATTATTAATACTCACTATCACCCTGATCATACACAGCACAATCATTTGTTTAAAGATGCTTTAAAATGGATAAACCCGATCGAGTTTAAAACAACTAGGACGATCGAGGGCGTTGCTAATGAAAATGGTATTTATCAGGAATGGGGATCACAAGGGGTTGAAATGTGGCGTAAATCACTTCCACAAGAATGGGTCGAAAACATAGGGCAAATCACAGGGACCTATGATTATGAATTAGAGTATTCCTTTGGTGGCGTTAAGGTTCACTTTTTACATACGCCAGGACATACAAAAGGATTATCTTGTCCCTACTTCCCAGAACAAGGCGTTGTTTTTGTTGGGGATTACGATATGACCTCCTTTGGTCCTTGGTATAACGGATCAGATGGAGATATCGATGATTTTATTTCTTCAGGTAAACGTCTTTTAACACTTGATGCAGATACCTTTATTACCGGACATCAAAAAGGAATTTTTACTAAGCAAGAATTTAAGCAAGCTATGTCCGAATTCCTTTCCATCATCGATAAACGAGATGAACGAATTGAATACTATGTTCGTCAGGGTCTTACCTTTGAAGAGCTTGCAAAAGTAGGTATTTTTTATCCCAAAAAATTACTTTCAGAACCTCTCTTACAAACCTGGGAACGAAGTGGAATTCGAAAGCACCTTGATCGCCTTGGGCTTTCAGTACCAGGAGGAAAGCTTGAGTATTCACATAGTTAGAGGATTCAAACAGGGTTGCTTATTTAGTGACCCTGTTTTATTTTTGGTTGGTATTTGTACCTGAATCAAAATAATTTTTAATAGTTTAAAAATAAAGTAAAATGAAGTCTATAACTACTATAGTGGAAGGTGGTTTTACTTTGAAAGAAAACGTTTATATAACAAATGATTCTAAAAAGCCCGTTGAAATCAGTGAAAATGGGTCGTTTAAACGTCAAACAAACCGATTTACTACTCCATTTGGGAATGAACCAGGTGATTTACCTGTTGAAGCAAATCGATACCGACTTCTCTGGTCACCTGCATGTCCTTGGGCACATCGATCAGTGATTGTTCGTAAGGTACTAGGTTTAGAATATGTCATTAGTTTAGGAACAGCTAGTCCAATGCGCCCTATCCTACCTCGCGTAGATTGGGAGTTCTCATTGGATGAAAATGGTGTGGATCCTGTTTTAGGAATACGGTACATGAGTGAAATATATTTGAAAACGGATCCTGAATATGTTGGGCGACCAACTGTACCTGTTATCGTCGATGTTCTTAAAAATGAAGCGGTTAACAATGATTATTTCAAGCTTACTAACTACTTTGAAACGGCGTGGGAACCGTTCCATAAAGAAAACGCTCCAGATTTGTACCCTGAGCACCTCCGTACAGAAATTGATGCTTTAAACGAAGTTATCTTTCATGATATTAATAATGGGGTTTACAAGTGTGGTTTTGCCCAGTCTCAAGAAGCCTATGAAGAAGCATACGATCGACTTTTCTCTCGTTTAGATGAATTAGAGGAACGTTTATCGAAACAACGCTTTTTATTTGGTGATTATATTACAGACTCTGATGTGCGATTGTTTGCGACATTGGTTCGATTTGATGCTGCCTATTATAACGGATTTAATACGAATCGAAATTTGATACGTGAGTTTACCCATTTATGGGGCTATGTTCGAGATTTATATCAAACAGATGGGTTCGGTGATACTACTGATTTTATTGCGATTAAAAAACACTATCACACGTCAATCACCATTTCACCGGAAAAAAATGAAGTGAAAATCCTACCTAAAGGGCCTGATTTAACTGTTTGGAGCTCTGAACACAATCGCCATCGCTTAAGTAAACAAGAAAATAAATTTCTTATGAGTAAAGGAAGTTGATTCTATGATCATTCGTGATGCTTTACCTCATGAAGTCCCTTTTATACGAGAACAGAGAGTTGCTGCATACAGTGAACATGCACAGTCCATCCCTACTGATCATTGGCTTGCTTTAAAAAAAGCTATTTCTTTAGATGCTGATATTCAGTCAGGTGTCGAATTGATTGTTGCAGAAAGTGATGGGAAGATTTTAGGAAGTGTTGCTCTTTTCCCTCCAAAAACGGATGCTTACGAAGGTTTTATCGAAGAATTAGAACATGCTGAAATCAGATTGCTAGCTGTCTCTCCTGCTGCTCGTGGAAAAGGTGTTGCATCAGCTCTAATTCAAGAATGTATCAAGCGCACTAAGGCAAAAGGTTTTGATTCAATAGGATTACATACTGGAGACTTCATGGAAAGTGCGATGGCTCTATATGGTAGACTGGGTTTTGAAAGATTACCTAAATATGACTTTGAACCAGCAAATGACGGTATTATTGTGAAGGCGTTTCGGTTGGAGATATAATTTGGATGAAGGAGTTGTTTTAGTATGAGTAAAATAAGAGTTGGAATAATCGGTACAGGTTTCGGTGCTAAGGTTCATGCCCCTCTGATGAAATTACATGGTGGCTTTGAGGTTGTTGCGATTTCAAGTGTTTCACGAGGTAATGTGGACGAAGTTCGAAACACAAGTTTAGTTGATAATGTGTACACAGACTGGAAACTTATGCTTAAAAAAGAGGAACTTGACTTAGTTGTGGTTGCTTCTGCTGTTCATTTACATAAAGAAATGGTACTTGCTGCTTATGAAAAAGGAGTTCATGTTTTGTGTGAAAAGCCAATGGCATTTGATAGGAGCGAGACAGAAGAAATGATTTCTGCTCGTGAGAATGTTGGTAGACTTGGTCTAATTAATCATGAGTTCCGCTTCCTCCCTGCCCGTTCTAAAGTTAAAGAAATCCTGGAAAGTGGGAATTTAGGTGATATAACGCATATTCGTTACCAAGCATCATTTGCGAATTACACAGGTCTCTCTACAAGATCACGTGGATGGCTTGGTCAAAAAGAAACAGGTGGCGGAATGCTTGGCGCACTAGGTTCACATATGATTGATGCTCTTCACTGGTGGACGAATAGTAGATTTAGTGAGGTGTTTGCAAATCTTCCTATTCATGTCCCTACCTCAACTGAAGCTGACGGAACTGTTGAAGTACGAACAGCAGATGATGGATTTCAAGTAATTGGTTCATTATCAAATGGTTCTACAGTAACACTTGAGTTAATATCAGCTGCTCGTCAAACAAAAGATACGTGGCGTCTCGAGGTGTTTGGTGCAAATGGAACACTTGTCATGCTAGATGATAACAAAGTTTTCCTTGCAACTGGTGATACTGGGCTAGAAAGTGTTGAATTAGCTCCCGAAATTAAAGCACCTGAAGAGATGCCGGCAGTTGCCGCTCGTTACTATAACAGTTTTAATCGTATGCTTGATGCTCTTCAAGAAACAGTTGAAAGTGGTGTTAAACATTCTTACCTTGCTGATTTTGAAAACGGACATACAACTCAAAAGGTGTTAGATGCTGTTAGACGTTCACATGAGGAAGGTAGAAGAGTTAAAGTAGAATAAAATATGGCGCTGAACTGGATTGTTAGATCTGGTTCGGCTTTTTTGTGCTTCTAATTTATGAATTTTATTATTATATTCGCGCTAATATTGATTTTTTCGCGTACTTCTCAATATTCTCGCTCAGGTGAAAATTTACTCGTCCTTTCAAAGCATTTATTCGCGATTCTCTACAATTTATTCGCTTAACAACACTTCTATAAAAATTTACCTAATGAGCCTCCCCTTTGAACTTCATCTACTTTTCAGCTAAACTATCAATATACTTTTTTATAAATCAGAAAGTGGTGAAACACGTGACTAAAGTAAATATTGAAGATAAAATAACTGAACTTAAACTCGAATATGTTCGTCTACAGGGTGATATTGAGCGTCTGGAATCACTTGGCCATTCATTTGAAAAACTTGAAGTAAGGCTTACAGAAATTGAAAAGGAAATCCAAGAATATCGTTTACAAAAATAGCTTTACAAACAGCAGCTCAAATTAATGAGTTGCTGTTTTTTGTTTTTAGTCACATTCGTATCCTTTCTTTTTGAGTATAATTTTACGCTTAAGATAAAAAATAAAAATCAAACTACTATTTATGAGGAATTAGCGAATGAAGATTACTTTAAAAAAGTTATTTCAACAGATCGGATTAGAGTGTGATGAGGATATTGAGATTAATGGGATTGAATTCGATTCGAGAAAAATTAAAGAGGGTAATCTTTTTGTTGCTATTTCAGGACATATTTCGGATGGCCATACCTTTATACAAGCGGCTGTAGACAATGGAGCAGCTGCGATTATTGGGGAAAAGGAGTTAATGGAAGAAGTTTCAGTCCCCTATTACCAAGTTGATAATTCCAGAGCACTTTTATCACAATTGGCTAATGCTTTTTTTCAAAAGCCTCAATATAAGCATAAAATGATTGGAATCACAGGGACGAACGGCAAAACCACGACAGCCTATATGCTGCATCATATTTTAACAACTAACGGTAAATCAGCTTCTCTTATAGGAACTGTTGGATACATTATAAATGGGAAACAGCATGAGTCCGCTTTAACCACACCTGACGCAATCACCTTACAAAAAATGATTTACGATAGCAAAGATGAATATGTGGTGATGGAAGTTTCCTCACATGGTCTAGATCAGTATCGCGTGGCTTGTCCAATGTTTGATTACGCAATATTTACTAATTTAACTCATGAACATCTCGATTACCATTTGGACTTAGAAACCTATTATCAATCAAAGAAAAAACTATTTAGCTGTCTTAAAACCGAAGGGAAAGCCATCGTTGGTACCTATACTCTTTGGGGAGAAAGATTATTTAGAGAGCTATATAACGACAAAACACCAATTTTTTCATATGGACAGAAAAAGCGAAGGGAAACTATTTATTTGAAGTCGTACACTTCTACTCCAACTGCTACTTTTGTCGTACAAGATCATGGTGAAGAATATCAAATTCGGATGAAAATACCAGGGAAACATAATTTATTAAATGCCCTTGGAAGCTATATTTGCGCGCGAGATATGGGCTTTACTCCCGGAGAAGTTATTTCTGCTTTGGAGAAGTTTGAAGGGGCGCCAGGCAGATTTGAAGAAATTCTTACACCAACTGGTGCGAAGGTGATTATTGATTATGCCCATACACCTGATGGACTTTCACATGCTTTAGAAACAGCAACCTATTGTATCAGTAATGAGCTTTATCATATTTTTGGTTTTAGAGGAAATCGTGATTGTTCGAAGCGTAAAGAAATGGTTGAGATTAGTCAAAAGCATTGTCATCATGTTTATTTAACTCTTGACGATTTGAACGGAATTGAAAAAGAACAAATGGTACAGGAACTGTTTGAGCTTAGTAAACCTTATGCGAATGTTACTGTGATTGAAGACAGGACTGATGCAATTTCACATACTTTAGGTTTACTTGTAAAAGGTGATGGCCTAATTATTACTGGTAAAGGACCCGAAAAATACAAAGAACAGTATCACTCCCCCACCCTTACCGATAAGGAAACAGTCCTTCGTTTTTTACAGGAATCAATTATATACGATGAAACGAATAAGAGTGCGGAACAACAAAAATAAGGAAGCCTTCCTTCTAAGAGGGCTTCCTTGTTATTTTTATTGTAAAATAAACAACACGATAAAATAGACTACCATACAAATCAAACCTATTGGTACACCGAAACGTGCCCATTCTACACTTGTGATGTTAAGCTTCCCTGCTGCAATAATGTTAGGAATATTCCCGGGAATGAGCATTCCACCACTGATCAGTAGACCTAATAAGATAGCACGAATCGTTTCTCCATCCATTGAAGGGCTGATTTCAGCTGCAGCAAGTGTTGCATTATCTAATACAGCCGAAATGATGTTTAACCAGTATAACAAGGCTGGTTGTAGACCAAGAATATACCCATCAATTAATGGCTTAAACCCATTTCCTAGATAAGTCAAACCCATAACAAATATGTAAATTTTGAAAGATCGAACTAGTACCTCTGTATAGCTTTCTATAGGTTGGTTTGCGGTTAATCCTTTAGCTTGAGAGATTGGTTTGATAAAGAAAGGTGTTAGCAATCCTAATACGATAACTGCAGTCACAACTTCAGGCCCGATTAGTTTAAAAAGGAGAAAAAAGTCTCCATTAAGCTTACTAACCGTGATGGTGCTGAGTGGTTCCCCTATCGGTGTTAATGCTGCTCCAAGACCAATCGAAAAACATGCTAAAATTGTAAACCGGATTTCTGATTGTCGGTCAAGTGATATAACACTGATTACCGTTACTAGAATAATGGCAGCTATAATTGCAGTAATCATACTTGAAGCAAGTCCTAAAATAATCACTGTTAATGCGAAGAATACTCTTGGTGACAATATACGGATTAGCAATACGATAGAACGCTCAATCGGTTCCTTTAGCCATTTACACAAAAGACCCGCTACCAATACTGCAATACTTATATTTATTGGATCCATAAGTGCTTTACTTATGATAGTACGATCCAAAGAGTTACTAACAATACAAGCAGCAACCCCCATAACCAATAGAAACAATTCTAAATTTCTCTCTACCCTCTTATTCCAAAAAGGCAAAAACAACACGAACATCAAGATGACAACTAGTCCTATCATAGATTCAGATCCCTCTTACCTAAATTTTAGAAATCACTAACCACTATTACCCTATTCGGACTAGCATTAAAATATGACAGATGGGGCCTGACCCCCGGTGCTTTAAAGCGTTAGCGCGCCGGGGGTCAGGCCCCAAAAGACATAATTATACCATTACTTTACAGATGTCGTTTGTAAATTCGACTGGGTCACCTACAGGGAGACCTTCGATAAGAAGGGCCTGGTTGTAAAGTAGGTTTGTGTAAAGATTTAGTTTTTCTTTGTCATGTTCAAATGCATTTTTTAACGAATTGAACACGTCATGATTTGTATTGATTTCAAGGATTTTATCAGCTTTAATGTTTTGGTTATCCGGCATTGCTGCTAGGATTTTTTCCATTTCGATTGTTACTTCCCCTTCTGTTGCTAGGCATACAGGGTGTGTTCTTAAACGTTTGGATACACGTACGTCTTTTACTTTACCTGCTAATAACTCTTTCATGTGATCAAACAACTCTTTGTTTTCGTTGGTTTCTTGTTCTGTATTCTCTTTGTTATCCTCTTGCTCAATTCCTAGGTCACCGCTAGATACAGACTTAAATTCTTTCTCTTTGTATGTCATTAACATGCGAATTGCAAATTCATCGATGTCATCTGTGAAGTACAGGATTTCATAGCCTTTTTCAGCTACTAGTTCGGTTTGAGGTAATTTCTCAATTCTTGCATGAGACTCGCCCGCTGCATAGTAAATGTACTTTTGGTCTTCTGGCATTCTTGAAACATACTCGTCTAATGTTACCATCTTCTTTTCTGTTGAAGAAAAGAACATTAATAAATCTTGAAGAACGTCTTTATTACTTCCAAAATCACTATAGACACCATATTTTAACTGTCTACCAAATGACTTATAGAATTCATCGTATTTTTCTCTCTCATTTTTTAACAGAGCTTGCAGTTCACTCTTAATCTTCTTATTGATGTTTTTAGCTATAAGCTTTAGTTGACGATCATGTTGAAGCATTTCACGAGAGATATTCAGTGATAAATCTTCTGAGTCAACTAGTCCTTTTACAAAGCTGAAGTAATCAGGTACTAGGTCAGCACACTTGTTCATGATTAAAACACCATTCGAATACAACTCTAAGCCTTTTTCATATTCTTTTGAATAAAAATCATACGGCGTTTTTTCGGGAATATATAAAATCGCATTGTATCGTATTGTACCGTCTACACTAATATGAACATGCTTTAGAGGCTTATCAAACCCGTAATGCTTTTCATTGTAAAACTTCTCGTAATCTTCATCCGTTAGCTCATTCTTATTCTTTTTCCAGATTGGAACCATGCTGTTGATCGTTTTTTCTTCAACAACTTGCTCGTACTCGCCTTCTGTTCCCTCTTTAGGTTTGCTCTCCGTTACATACATTTTAATTGGGTAACGAATGAAATCTGAGTACTTTTTAATAATTGATTTTAACTCGTATTCTTCTAGATACTCATCATAGCTTTCATCTTCTGTGTTTTCTTTGATTGTTAACGTGATTTCAGTTCCTACAGTATCTTTCGTTGTTGTTGCAATTGTGTATCCTTCCGCACCCTTTGATTCCCATTTATACGCTTCATCGCTTCCTAATGCTTTACTTACAACAGTAACAACATCGGCTACCATGAAGGCTGCGTAGAAACCAACACCAAATTGACCAATAATATCATGTCCATCTTTAATTTCATTTTCATTTTTAAATGCTAAAGAACCACTTTTTGCAATAACACCTAAGTTATTTTCAAGTTCTTCTTTTGTCATTCCGATACCTGTGTCAGTAATCGTTAGTGTTCTATTTTCTTTATTCGCTGTTATTCTTATGTAGTAGCTGTCTTTATCAAAACTTAATGACTCATCTGTCAGAGCTTTGTAGTAAAGTTTATCAATTGCATCACTTGCATTTGAAATTAATTCCCTCAAGAATACTTCACGTTTAGAGTAGATAGAATTAATCATCATTTCTAATAATC
Source organism: Cytobacillus suaedae (assembly GCA_014960805.1). GTDB lineage: Bacteria > Bacillota > Bacilli > Bacillales > Bacillaceae_L > Bacillus_BV > Bacillus_BV suaedae. The sequence continues at coordinate 2,344,917 of CP063163.1, forward strand.
TTTTAGATTCTGCTTTAAATTGTTTTTTTGCCATAACTAGATCTCCTTCCACAACGATTCATTCTTATTTTACATATTAATTAGCACTCATTCAAGGAGAGTGCTAATTTCACTATTTTTTAATTATCATAAAAACAAAATTCTGTCAATAAAAAAATGCAAGTAACTGTTTTAGAAACAGGTTTCTTGCATAGTCTTTGTTATACCCGAAGGACAGTAAACTCTCCCCCACCTAATAGCTTTTTCGTGTAATCAATTTTTGCAGAATCAAAATATACTTTATCTTTTTCATGAACAAGGAACTGTATGCCGTCCTGCTCAGTCATTTCATCATTTTGCAAAGCCGACTCCTCCAGAGCCAGGCGAAGTTGTGGGCCACCTCAGCCAATTCCCATTGTTAATCGAATAAAAGGTTTCTTCCCTTCATCAATAACGTCTTGGACTTCTGACTTGATTTTATCAATTGCCGCTTGAGTTACTTTAACCATTACGATTCCTCCCTTGCCCTTATTTTAGACTACTTACTATTATCGATACAAATAAAAGAACCCGATTTACAGCGTTTATTAACCTTCACGCAATAAAATCAGGCTTCGATCTATTTGGTATAAAATGGACCATGGAGAAGGATAATAATATCGTATTTTATTTACATAGGAGGTACACAATTGGAAAAAGAAGTATATCAACCAAAAGACACTGGTAAATTAACGAATGAACATTATGGAATGGAAGATGACAAAAGATCTGAAGAAGCACTAACTGACCATGGAACAGTTGACTTAGAGTCAGTTGTAGACAAAGAAAAGTAAGTACTCTCTTTTATAAACGAAATAAAAAGATTTATGGAAGATAGCTTGGATTCATATTGTCCAGGCTATTTCTTTCACCCTTCTAAAAAGATTTAAACAACGTATTGAAAACAATGAGCAAAATTAAAATTGTCACAACAAGAATGACTTCCCCATTACTGGTCTCAGTTTCTTCCCTTTTCTGTTGTTTAATCCTTCTATACTTTGCTTGGATTTGTTTTCGTAATTGTCTTCTTTTTTCATCTCGTTTCATCTCAGACTCCTTTTTTCAGATTAAATTAGCTTTTGTGTTCTAATCTAATGAAAAAGTAGTACAGCTCCAGTGTTTCGAACTTGCTCGGCCCTTAGTCTTCCAACCTCTCTTTTCTAATTCCTTTGCTAGTAAACGGTTAAAAATTCCATGGCCTACCAATATGACTGAGTGGTGAGTCGTTGCATAATCAACGAGTTGACTCGATGCCTTTTTTGCTCTTTGTTTCGCTTCCTTAAAGGATTCACACCTATTGGAATAACCGATTATCCATAAACACCTTAACAAAACTAGCCATACACTCGGCCTTAACTTTAGACCTATTCCTTTAAGTGACGGGAGAGCAGCTTCACGGTACATTGTATCTGTAATGAGCGGCTTCTTTTCAGACGTTAGTAAATTAGCAGAATCAATAGATCTTTTTAGATCACTTGTAATGACGATTGATGAAGTATTTATCTTCTCAATTGTACTTACAGGGTACTTTTCCTCTTCCAATACACCTTCATTATCATACTTTTTTATCCACTCCATAAAATCGTTAATATTTATTGGATTGTTATCAGATAAAGTTGATTTTCCATGTCTTATTAGTGAAATTTCCATATAATCTCCTAAACTAGTTTTAAACTAAATTACTTCTAACTAGTTTACCATAATTATCCACTTTACGTTCTATAAAATTTATGAGTCCACATTCTTGTTTTCTTCTCATTACATCCGTTACCATTAAAAGATAAGGAGACGTGATTTTAGAATGTCAAAAAATCGAATTGTAATATCATTTAGTGGTGGCAAGGACTCTACACTGGCCTTGCACCGCATCATTCAATCTGATAATTGGATGGTTGATTCGCTTTTAGTTACGCTAAATGAAGAGAATAAACGAACAAGCATGCATGGTGTTAGGGAGAGTTTGTTGAATGCTCAGGCACAAGCATTAGGAATCCCGTTACGTAAAGTATATATACCACCAACTTGTACGAATGAACAATATGAGAAAATTATGGGGAAAGCACTAGAAGAAATTAAGCAAGACGGGATTTCTTATATTATGTTTGGAGATATTCACTTAGAGGATGTAAAGACGTATAGAGAAAAAATGCTAGCCGATTCTTTCATAACGTCCATTTTTCCATTATGGGGAGAAGATTCCCAATCACTAATAAATGAGTTTCTAGAGCTAGGCTTTAAGACGGTGGTAACATGTGTTGACGGTGTACAATTAGACCCAACATTCGTTGGAAGAGTGATAGATAAAGGTTTTATTGCTGAACTACCCAAAAGTGTCGACCCCTGCGGAGAAAATGGTGAATTTCACACATTCGTGTTTGGCGGTCCCCTCTTCTCAAAAAAAATTGAATTTACAATCTCGGATGAAACAACAATCACCAAAGACCTATTCACAGGCAAAGATCGATTCTACTATGTCGACCTAAACGGGGCCTGACCCCCAGAGCGCGTTAACGCATTAGCGCGCCGGGGGTCAGGCCCCAAAGTTCTAGTTGTTTGTCATTGTTTTGAAGGCATCTGTTTTTACCATTTTTAGTAGAAAGTCATCTGTTGCTTCATTATCTTTATGTACGACATGCATGGACCCATCTGGTTCAATATGGCTTGTCGTTGTTTCGTTTTGGACGCTTTCATTATTCATATTTTGTTCTGTCATATTTATCACCTCCATGAAATTAGAGTGTGTAAATATGAACTTATTTAACCACTGTACCCCAGTAACTCTGTAGCAATTAGTTTATACGAGTTAGAACGGTCTTGTGGAGAGTGGGTTATGGTAACAATCATTATTTCGTCCACTTTATAATTTCCATGTAGCTCGTGTAGTTTTTCACTTACTTCTTTCGGATTTCCAATGAGCATTTTCTTATTCATTTTCTCTAAGGCCTGCGTTTCCTGATCCGTTAAAGAATACTTTTTAGCATCCTCTATTGACGGAACACCTTCATTCCCTTCGCCTCTACTTTTTTGGATCGACCATATTTGTGTACTTAAGGCAATCTCTTTTGCTTTTTCAGTTGTCTCAGCACAAATGATAGACACAGTTAAAGCTGTGTTCGGCTTATGTCTCTCTTGTCGAGGGACAAAGGCATCTTTATATTGTTGGATAATTTGAACACCATCATTGTCACTCATAAACAGCCCAAAGTTATAAGACATTCCATTTTCGCCAGCAAGAATCGCACTTTTTTTACTTGTTCCAAGTAGCCAAGGAGTGGGTGAAATCTCAGGGATTGGCTCTGCCTTAACTTTGGCGTATGGGTGATCCTCTGGAAAGTCATTTTCTAAAAAATGAAGTAATTCCTTTACCGAAGTAGGCATCCTCCATACCTGTTGTAGAAAGTTTTCGGACAAAGCATTCGTTGCTTCAGCTGACCCACCAGGTGCTCTTCCGATTCCCACATCAATTCGATTAGGGAATAAAGTTGCTAGCATATTATAAACTTCGGCCACTTTATATGGCTTGTAATGCGGTAATAGTACTGCACCACATCCAATTCGAATAGTAGTTGTATTTGCACCAATGTAACTTAACATGACCTCTGGGGCTGAACAGGCTAACCCAGATAAATCATGATGCTCAGCAATCCAATATCTTGTATAGCCATATTTTTCACCGACTTGTGCCAGTTTCATTGATTCTTGCAAAGCATCTTTTGGTGTTTGAAGAGAAGATATTGGGGCTTGGTCTAAAATGCTTAATCTCATGAATTCTCATTCCCTTTCCGTACTAACTTCAAGAAGACCATACGACTATCTCCAACCTGCCTTCCTAAATATGAAAAGAATAGCATTTACAAGAAGAACGATGCAATACTTATGCCTATCGTGCTCTAAACCAAAGAGTAATACAGTTCTATCTTTTTCTTTTAAACAATAAAATGACCTTATAGAACGTTTGTAAACCAATAGATTTAGGAGGTAAAAGAATGTGTAGGCTTTTTATCAAAAGGCACAAACCCCTATCTAAAACACAAAAGGAACTAAAAAAAGCCTTGAAAAAGTCCACCTCCATTAAACATTCACTCTCTAAAGAAGAACAGTTACTTATTGAGGAGTTAAAATCGACTACAAAAAGACTGAACCTAAACAATATTACTCGTACGATGGCTTATCTTGATTTTTATCATGCACACCCCGAAGTTCATTGGTCTTTTTTAGCTCATATGGTGTCAAGAAATGCTGGTTGGAATATGACAGATTTAAAAGGAGAGTATTTGCCAAAAATCCTAACGGAAAAAGAAATTAAATCATTTTTTGATTTCATCGAGCGAGGTAATTGGCTGATTTTTCAGGACGCTTTTCCTCAACTACTATTGTATGAGAGAAGTTTTCAAACCGGAGAGAACCTCTTCTATTTACTACCACACTTGAATGTGTCTGTGTTTATGGAGCACATCTGGAATCAGTTCCTTAAAAATAGAGATTCTTTCATGCTAACAGTCGCGTTAATTATCAATGAACAGAGCTATATAGAAAGTAGAATAATTGAGAAGAACAGATTCAAACAGGAAGTTTTAAATACTCTTGAATTTAAATTGCAAGATTTACTATCGATGAATCATATACTTTTTCCATCTTCCCACGATACAAAAATCAAGCTGGTTGGCCAGACTGTCCGCCATTTTGACAGTCTAAATGAGCGGATATTATTAGGAAAGAGGTTATACTCTGTCTTGTTTTCCGAGCAAAATCTAGCATCCATTGAAAAATGGGCAAAGCATACCTCACATTCTGGCTCTAGAAAAGATTACTGGCCGCATCTATTTAATGACATTGCCGAACTGGCTCCTGGGAGTGAGTTAAAACCACGGTTAAAAAACTGTAAAATTACGAAAGGTGCACCAAGAATTTATAGTCCAACACTTCTGGCGGCTTGGGAAAATCAACAGCATGAATCGGCATCACCAGGTGATTGGTATAAGAATTGGAATGTGCTTTCTTACATGGAGGAATTGCAGGACAAAGTGAATAGTGATATTGAAGAAGATTATTGCAAAACTGTAGAAAGACTCGAAATGGTTGCTATTTCAAAGAAACTGATTGACTATCTTGATAAGGAATAAAGGGGATCAAACATCCCCTCTTCTTACTCTTCTTCGTCAAGAATGGCATCAAACGCACTAGATACTTTATCGAACTCTTCATCGCTTTCTATTGCAGTAAAGTCGCCATCTTCGTCCACTTTCAAAAAGAAAACATCGATGTCTCCTTCTGCACCTTCTTGAAGGTCTTCAACAAAGCTAACAGCTATATAATCCGTATTTTCAAGAGTAACGACACCTAGTACCTCTACCTCTTGCTCAACATCATTCTCATCCGTAATTGTAAATACTTCTCCAACTTCAATCTTTTCCATACCTTCTCCTCCTTATTGAATGGTTTATACACTACATAAGTAATTCTATCTTTTATTTTCCCAAAAACAAGCAAATTAATGCTAAAGGAGGAATAATTTTCTACATAGTGTTTATTCAGAATATTAAATAATTTACTAAACATACTTTACCATTTAATTCCATACTTTTTAGTAAAATAGAATAAGGGGTGATTATGTGTTAACAAAGATTGCTGATAGGTTCTCAAAACTTGTTGAAAAGTATTTACCCGATGCATTTGTTATTGCTGTTTTAATGACCGTTCTTGTCTTTATTCTTGGTTTCTTCACTAAACCTACTGAACCGTTGACCTTAGTAAAGTCATTTGGTGATGGTTTTTGGGTCTATCTTGCTTTTACAATGCAAATGGTCCTTCTATTAATGACAGGTATGGCCCTAGCATCTGTTCCATTTATACAAAAAATCCTACAGTCAATTTCAGGATTAGCTAAAACCCCCAACCAAGCATATGTACTAACCTTTCTAGTATCATCTTTTGCCTATTATATTAACTGGGGCTTAGCGGTAGTAGTTGGTGCAATAATGGCTAGAGAAGTCGGAAAAAGAAATCAGAATGCGCATTTTCCATTACTGGTTGCGTCAGCATATGCACCTACAGTACTTTACACTGCAGGGCTATCTAGCTCCATTGCCCTAACAGTCGCTACAAAAGGTCACTTTCTAGAAAAAGTAATGGGAGTTATACCTACTTCCCAAACCATTTTCAACCCTGGAACAATTACTATTTTTATTGGCCTTCTTATTACGATGCCAATTTTTATTGTCTTAATGGCTCCAAAGAAAAATGTTATCCCTTATAAATACAAACCAGAGAAAGAAACTCCATCTAAATCTAGTTCTGATGAAAATACTCCAGCCACTCGTTTAGAAAATACACGAGTATTAGGATTAACTATCGGATTACTTGGACTGGTCTATGTCATCTATGAATTCGCCAATGGGAGAAGTTTAGATTTAAATATTATCAACATAACCTTTTTATCATTAGGTCTACTTTTTCATAAATCCCTTAAAACATATGGGGATGCTTTTAAAACAGCAGCAGGCTCTATTTCGCCAATTATCTTACAGTTTCCATTCTATGCAGGGATAATCGCAGTACTAGGAAGCTCTGGTTTGGCTGATACGATTATTAACGGTATGACTTCAATAGCTACAAAAGAAACCTTTGATATATTTACCTATTGGACTGCAGGTCTAGTAAATATTTTAGCTCCTTCTGGCGGTGGGCAGTGGGCGTTGCAGGGACCTTTACAGGTGCCAGCTGGTATGAGTTTAGGAGTGGACCCTGCTGTAGTAGCCATGGCTGTTGGTTGGGGAGATGCATGGACAAATCTTATACAGCCGTTTTGGGCATTGCCAATCTTAGCTGTTGTAGGTCTTCATATTCGTCATATTATGGGTTACTGTATTTTACTTAGTATTTGGGTGGGCTTATTCACTACGGTATTAATGCTATTTGTTTATTAAACTATTTTTATATCTTTTTTAAAAAGGTGTCCCCATAAGGACTCCTTTTTTATTAGTTAAGAACATATCAATGTAGGACTAAACAATCTATTCTATTACCCTAGTTTCTTAATATACATATAATACAAGCTTTTTTTCAGATAAGGAGGGACAATTTATGTCTGCAAGTCATATAGTAGCACCTTGGGAGCATCATGATATTCACATATCAAAAGAGGACGAGGATTCGATAAAAAGATTAATAGAATTGAACAATAAGCATAACAAAAAGAAGAGTCAGCATACGACTGTTTTATATGCTTTTATCGTAATCGCAGGTATCACACTGATTAAATATTTCTTCCCTGTAAGCTTTTTTGCTAACTTCTATTTAATTGAAGCATTTTTTCAGGATAAAAACCTTACAAGAGATTTATTTGTAAACGGTGCTCTATTTTTCGTGTCAAAGTTAACTTTTGACCTGCGTGAAAAAGCAAAAGAGGACTACCATTCCTTACGTGTTGAACTTGTAGATTTATCAAACAAAGAATGGCTAAAGAAATACGGTGAGTCCACAAATACCAAAATTTATGAATACCTCTACTCACAACACAAAATTAGAATTAACCATAAAACGAAATAAAGCTTCCATTTTACACTTTAAAGCGCCGGGGGTCAGGCCCCCGGGATAGCACCTGAGACTGGATATAATTCTAGGTCGATATCGAGTGGTTGACCTAATGCAAGCTTGGCTAGCTGAAATCCTAGGTAAGGACCAACTGTTAGACCTGAAGCACCTAGGCCATTGGCAAGTAATACTTCCTCATTGTTAGGAATTGGACCGATTACGGGTAGAAATCCTGGTGTAAATGGTCTAAATCCTACTCTTGTTTCAAGTACTGTTGCCTCTTCTAAACCAGGAGCAATTCCTAATGCTTTATCGATAACTTCATGAAGACCACCCACTGTGACACGTTTGTCGAATCCTTTATCGTTTTCATGTGTCGCCCCAATTACGATTCTTCCCTCATTAAATGCTACAATATACTGATCATTAGGCGGCATAACCACAGGTAAGTTAGAGGTTTCATGTTCATCAAAATGCAAATGTACAATTTGTGCCTTCTGAGCCTCTACTAAGAATTCGATGCCTAGCGGGTTTAGTAACTCCTTTGCCCATGCTCCAGCAGTTACAATGACCTTCTCACCTAGTAATGTAGTACCGTTCACCGTTACACCTATAACTTTCCCTGATTCAATCTCTAACCGTGCATCGCCCCGTAAAACTTCTGCACCATGTTTCTCTGCTCCTCTTACAAGTGCATCACGTAGTGCTCTTCCATTTACTCGTGCTGCCCCGCTGATATGGACAGATGCAAATGTTTTATCTAAGTAGGGAAACAAGTCTTGCGTTTCCACCTCTGATAACCTTCTAATCTCACCAATTTCTGGGGCATCCTCTCTCCGTTTATGTGCTCTTTCTTCCATTTTATCTAGTTTGTTTGAATCAGTATGTAGACTAATCGCTCCAACTCTCTTATAGCCTGTTTCTTTTTCTCCATCCTTTTCTAGCTCAGGAATTAAAGAGGAATAGTACCGCGCACCATTCTTTGCAAGCTCATACCAAGCTTTATTTCTACGCTGTGAAATCCAGGGACATACAATTCCTGCTGCCGCATCAGTCGCTTGGCCTTTATCTTCGCGATCAATTAAAAGCACCCTTACTCCGTTTTTTGCTAAATGATAGGCCGTTGATGCTCCTAAAATTCCCGCCCCAATTATAATAAATGGTTTCATCTCAAACACCTTTTCTTTTTCAGTCTAATTATGTGGTTATTTTACTAGATAGTCAGACAGCATTCAATAAAACAAAAACAGACCTGGTCTATACACCAAGCCTGTTTCTAAAACAAACTACCTATTCTTCAAACCCACGATTAAATTCATCCGGATTCGGTCCAACACGTTCATCCTTGTTCAAACCACTAATTCGTTCCATATCCTCAGCTGAAAGTTCAAAGTCAAATATATCAGCATTTTCAATAATACGATGTTCTTTAACCGATTTAGGAATCGTTACAACTTTATTTTGTAAATCCCAACGTAAAATAATCTGTGCAGGAGATTTTTGATGTTTTTCAGCAATTTCATTAATTGTCGGGTCACTTAAAAGCTGACCTTGCTTTAATGGTGACCAAGCTTCAAGCTGGATCCCCTCACTTTGGCAAAAAGCTAATAGCTCTTTTTGAGTTAAATGTGGATGAAACTCAACCTGGTTAACCATAGGCTTAACCTCAGCATCTTTAATCAGTTCTTGTAACTGGTGAACATGAAAGTTACTTACGCCAATCGCACGAACGCGACCATCTTTATATAATTTTTCAAGAGCCTTCCACGTATCTTTAAACTTGCTACTATCTAAACCAGGCCAGTGTATTAAGTACAAATCTAAATAATCAAGACCTAACTTATTAAGGCTTGTTTCAAAAGCCTGTAACGTAGTGTCATAACCTTGCTCTGAATTCCAAACCTTTGTGGTTATGAATAGCTCATCACGAGCAACACCTGATTCTTTGATTCCTTGTCCTACACCTTCTTCATTTTGATAAATAGCAGCGGTATCAATGCTTCGATAGCCATTTTTAATAGCAGCCTTTACTGAATCAATTACCTCTGAACCTTCTTGAACTTTAAAAACCCCTAGTCCAACCCAAGGCATTTTTACCCCATTATGTAATGTTGTTGTATCCATTAAGCTTTTAGGCATGCGTATTCCTCCTACAAGTAAGTTCTAGAACGATAACTATTATCTCAAAAAAGAGAAATCTAAACCAACGTTTTGCTTGTTTAATTTATTTGTTCATTTTACCTATCATCGTTTATAGTAGGGGAAGATTACCAAAATAAAGGAATGAAAGAAATGAAGATTGCTGTCCTCTCAGACACTCATATGCCCAAACGCGGAAAAAAGCTGCCAGATTTGTTAGTAAAGGAACTATCAAATGTAGATTTAATTATTCATGCTGGTGATTGGACTGACCTTGAAGTCCTTACCCAACTCGAAAAATACGGTACGGTCGTTGGCGTGAGTGGAAATGTTGACACTCCGGAGGTTAGAAAATACTTTGGTGATAAAAAGATGCTAGAGCTAAATGGCTTTAAAATTGGAATTGTTCATGGCCATATCGGCAAAAAGAAAACAACACCAGAACGTGCACTCGAGGCCTTTAAGGATGAAAACCTTGACGTCATTATATTTGGTCACTCACATGTTCCCTATCAGGAATATTCTGAAGGAACGTTATTGTTTAATCCTGGTTCTCCTACTGATAAACGATTTCAGAAAAACTATTCATTCGGTATTCTTGAGCTAACTGATACGATTCAAGCTACGATTCATTATTATCATGATAAAACTTAATAAAGATGAGGCCCAATTTCACCTCATCTTTTAATAAAATTATGAACGTAGCCGCTCATCAACAAGTCGTTTTTCCTTCTTAGTTAATTCTCCAATGTTTACCCTTTTTACAATTGGAGTCACTCTTATCACATCTTGAAGTTTACCAACAAGATCTTGATTCAATTCTGTAGAAGATTCAATCACAATCTCTAATTGATCCTGATTTTCTCTACTCGAAACAAGGGCTTGAAAGGATGAGTACCCCTCGTTTGCCAAGACAGCAGCAAGTTGCTTTTCTCGAACAAACATTCCCTTCACTTTAACTCCATCACTTACACGACCGAGGACCCCTGCAATTCGCATGCCTTCATATCCTTCAACCCATTTTGATAAATCTCCTGTTCCAAACCGAATCAAAGGATAACTCTTTTCAAATAACGTAACCACAATTTCCCCTTCTCCACTCTCAACCAGGTTACCAGATACTGGGTCACAAATTTGAACAATGGCTGAACTTGTAAGCTTTAATCCTGGTCCTTTCTTATCTTCAAAAGCAATACAGCCACAATCTGCAGTACCATAACCCTCAAAAACTTGAATGCCTAGCTCTTCGCATCTTTGGCGTAACGCTACTGGTGTCATTTCTGCAGTAAAGAATACTTTTGATAATGCTAGCTCTCTACTATTCACCCAGCCTTTTTCCTCAGCTGTATCTAGTAAAATCGTAAAAAAGCTTGGTGTACCTACATAACCAGTTACTTTTACATCTTTCATAACCTGAAGTTGTAGCTCTCTATTACCTGTTCCAGCCGGAATAACTGTCGCACCTAGTTTTCTCAGAGCTGAATCAAACATAAAACCAGCGGGTGATAAGTGGTAAGAGAAGGTATTTTGAACAATATCATTTTCATTAAAACCAGCAGCCTCAAGTGCTTCTGCAAATCTCCAAAAATCATCTTCATGTGTTTGAGGATCATAGATTGGACCTGGTGACATAAATACCCTTGCCATTTTAGTTGCAGAAAGGGTTGATAGTCCTGCAAAAGGAAGATTTTCCTGTTGCAATTCTGGTAATCTATCTTTTTTAAACACAGGAATCTTTACGAGATCCTCTACCGTTATAATACTATCTGAGGTTAGTCCTTTTTCCTCCATTACTGCCCTAAATCCCTCTGCATGCTCAAACGCATAAGAAACCAAGTCTTGAATTGATGACAACTATAGCCACCTCTTTCTACGTTTGTAAGATTTAATATCTTTATAGCTTTTCGCACCCTTTGAACTTACACCAAGATAGAATTCCCTTACATCTTGGTTGGATAATAACTTATCAACCGAGCCTTCCATAACAACACGGCCATTTTCCATAATGTAGCCATAATGAGCAATGGAGAGCGCAACCTTTGCATTTTGCTCGACAACCAAAATGGTAGTCCCTTCTTCTTCATTAATTTTCTTAATGATTCCAAAGATTTCTTTTACTAATAATGGTGCAAGCCCCAAGGATGGCTCATCTAACAATAAGACACTTGGCTTTGCCATTATGCCTCTTCCAATCGCTAGCATCTGCTGCTCCCCGCCAGATAAATAGCCAGCCTGTCTGTTCTTGAGCATTTCTAACTTCGGAAAATAGTGATACACCTTTTGAATATCACCTTTAATATTCTTTCGATCCTTCCGAGTATGTGCACCTGCAATAAGATTATCTTCCACTGAAAGGTGCTCGAATACACGGCGACCTTCCATACATTGAAAAATTCCTTTTTTCACAATAACATCTGCACCATTGGTATCAATTCGCTCATCATTTAATTCAATATATCCATCCGTTACTTCACCATTTTCACTTTTTAAAAGGCCTGAAATTGCCTTAAGGGTCGTAGTTTTGCCAGCCCCATTGCTTCCTAATAAAGCGACAATCTTCCCTTTTGGCACTTCCATCGATAGTCCTTTTAAAACTAATATAACGCGATCGTACACTACTTCGACGTTGTTTAAAGTAAGCATCATAATCCTCCATTTACTGAAAAATAGCGTGATGTCGAACACTTTTATAAAAAAAGGGGGACAATTCCTCTCCCCCTTAAGTGAATTAATAGCCAATATAGTCCGTAAACACTTCCCACTTTCCGTTTTTCACTTCAGCTAAACGAATTTGGTTTGTACCTGCGTGATTGTCAGCAGTGAAAGTAATTGGTGCTGCTAATCCACCAAACTCTAAGTTTGAAATCTTCTCTAATCCTTTACGGATTCCCTCACCAGTTGTTGGGTCATCAGCCAATTTCACACCTTCAACCATAATTGATGCAGCTACCCAGCCTTGAACGAATTTTTGGTTGATATCATCAATCGTTTTTCCTTTGCTTTCTAAGTACTCTTTAATATCAGCCATACCTTCTAAATCTTCATATGGGAAGGCATGTGTCACTACACCGATAAATCCTTCAGCAGCTTCTCCTGCAATTGGAAGTAAGCCTTCCCCTGTTGCCCAGTTTAAGCCGATGAACTGCGTGTCAATTCCAAGTTTTTTTGCATCCTTTAGAATTGTTGCCGTAGCACCCCATGTTTGTTGAATAATTGCATAATCAGGGTTTTTCTTTTCCATATTTAAGAGTTGAGAAGTTGCATCTAATGCACTTAGTTCAACAATCTGCTCATCAACTACTTCAACACCCATTTCAGCTGCAAATGCTTTTGCATCTTCAATAGGTGATTTACCAAATGCAGTGTCATTATAAATTAATGCGAGTGTAGGAGTTCCACCCTTGTGATTATCTTTGATCCATTTAATCGCTGAACGAGCTTGGTCAGAGTATGTAGCAGCCACTAAGAAGTTGTATGGACTCTCTTCAAGGTTTTTAAGGTTTTCTGAGTAAGATGCCGAAATATATGGTAGTTTGTCAGTTGCTACTAAACTACGAAGTGCTTCTGTATCACCAGTACCCCATCCTAATACACCAGCTACTTTGTCTTTTGATTTAAGCTTTTGATATAGCTTTTGAGCTTCTGGGATTTTATAAGCATAATCATCTCCAACTAACTCTAGCTTGTAACCATTAACAAGTCCCTTTGTAGCAAGATGCTCAAAGTATGCCTTTTCCCCTTCTGCATAAGGAGTACCAACGTCACCAGTTCCACCAGTTAAATCGAATAGACCCCCTATTTTGATTGTAGCTTTTTCATCACCTGAAGCCTTTTCTCCACCTGAACAGCCTGCCATTACACCTAGAACAAGTAATAAGATCATACTTATCGAAAAGAACTTTTTCATACTTCTCCTCCTCATTTTCAGTAAAATTTTTAAACAAAGTGAAAACACACTTTACCGTAGCTAATAGGAATACGGCCAGAGCTTAAAGTAATCTTTAATATTCTTCCACATTTTCGCTAGACCTTCAGGTTCATAGATTAGGAAAAGGATAATAACTAATCCAAATACCACTTCCTTTAACCCTACTAATACATTTGCAAGATCCGGCATCACTCCACTCAAGACCTCGATACCACCTCGAAGGAATACTGGTAGTAACGTAATAAAGATTGCGCCATAAATGGATCCGAACACGCTTCCTAGACCACCTACTAGAATCATAGCTAAGAATTCAATCGAAACCGTTATGCTATATAGCTCTGGGCTAACAATCATCGTGTAATGGCCAAGCAGAGCACCGGCGATTCCTACAAAGAAAGAGCTAATTGAAAAAGCCAATACTTTATATTTGAAGATATCAATCCCCATTACTTCTGCAGCAATATCACGGTCACGTACCGCGATAAAAGCTCGGCCTACTCTAGACCTAAACAAATTCAACGTAAAGACGGTTGTAATTAGTAATACAACAAACATTAAATAGTAATAACTTTTTTCACTCGCGAACATAAATCCACCGATACTTGGTCTTGATAGTACCATTCCAGCAGTTCCACCTGTCAACGAATCCCACCTTGAGATGACAAACAAGATGATTACTTGAGCTGCTAATGTTGCAATTGCTAGATATAGTCCTTTTAAACGAAGAGATGGAATTCCAAATAGTGCACCTATCAGTGCGGTTATTAGACCTGCAGTAGGCATTGCTATCCAAAAACTTAAGCCTAGCTTTACAGTTAAAACAGCTGAAGTATAGCCTCCCACTCCTAAGAAGGCACCAACGCCAATTGAGATTTGTCCTGTAAAGCCTGTTAAAATATTTAACCCGATCGCTCCAATTGCTGCTATCCCACATAATGTGGCAAGTCCCACGATATAATCCGAAGAAATAAGAGGGAAAATCGCAAAGAGTAGAACGATTGCGTAAATTCGCATTCTAACACGGGTAATTTTCCAAATTTTCATGTCTTGTTTGTAGTTAACATGGAATTCACCACAATCCATTACGAATGGATTTCGCATAGTTTACACCCTCTCGATTTCTTTTTTACCGAACAATCCGTACGGCTTAAACATCAAAATAAAGACTAATAGAATAAATGGCATAACTTCTTTCATACCACCACCAACTAATGGATCTAAATAGCCTCCCGTCATACTTTCGATAATGCCGATAATTAAACCACCAACAATCGCACCTGGTATACTATCAAGACCACCTAAGATTGCAACTGGTAATACCTTTAATCCGATTGCTGATAGAGAAGCATTTACACCATTAATGTTTCCAAGCAAAATACCTCCAACTGCTGATACAATCGCTGCAATCGCCCATGATACAGCAAATATTGTCTTTACACTGATTCCCATGGACATGGCTGCCTGCTGGTCATCCGCAGTTGCACGCATCGCAATTCCAAGCTTTGAATACTTGAAAAAGAGGGTAAAGATTAAAAGCATTACCACTACGATTACTAGTGACCAAAGGTAAACAGGGGCAACAACGACTTCACCAAACCTTACCGGCTGTTCTGAAAATATTTGCGGGAACACACGCGTTTCATGGCCCCAAATAATATGCACGATACCAGCTAATACACTGGAAAGTCCGATTGTTGCCATAATCATAGATATTACCGGTTCTCCTATAAAGGGCCGGAGAACTATCCGCTCTATCACAAAGCCTAAAATTGCACTGAATAATAATGCAATTAAAAGAGCTGGTAAAAATGGTATATTATACGCTGTTATGAGTGTTAAACAGACATACGTTCCAACTAGTAAAAACTCCCCTTGGGCAAAGTTAATTGCGTCACTAGATTTATAGATTAATACAAACCCTAGGGCAACTAGTGCGTACACACTACCTACAACGATTCCTGTTACTAACATTTGTAAGAAAAACGTCATTAAGCTGCTCCCTCGCCTTCGTCCATAAAGATTACTCGAAGTGTTGTTTGAATCAATTGTTCATTTCCATCACGATATTTAATTCGACCTTCCACATCAATCTGATCACTTTCTGAATAGATGCCATCAATAAGTTTTTCATATTTCTTAGCAACAAACTGTCTACGTACTTTTTTCGTACGAGTTAGCTCTTCATCATCTGCGTCTAATTCTTTATAAAGCAGAACAAACTTCTTAATGCGTGCTTTTTCAGGTAATGACCTATTTACCTCATTGACCTGTTCTTGAATAAGTTCAAGAACGGCAGGTTTAGATGATAAATCTGTATAGGTTGTATATCCAATTTGTTTTTTCTCTGCCCAACGACCTACATTTTCCATATCAATGTTGATCATAGCCACAACGTATGGACGATCTCTTCCTGTTGCAACCGCTTCTTGGATATAAGGGCTAAACTTTAATTTATTTTCAATAAATTGAGGAGAAAACATTTCACCTGAATCTAAACGAATTACGTCTTTTAAGCGATCGATGATATAAAGATGTCCCTCTTCGTCAAGTCTTCCAGCATCTCCTGTATGTAGCCAACCATTTTCAATTGTTTCCTTAGTTGACTGCTCATTTTTGTAATAGCCTACGCACACACTGGAACTTTTAATGAGTACCTCACCTTTTTCCGAAATTTTCACCTCAGTACCAGGTATCGGAGTACCTACACTATCAAGCTTAATATCACCATCTCGGTGGACAATTGAGATTCCTGATACCTCAGTCTGACCATAGATGCTTTTCACATTAACCCCAATGCTATGGAAAAACGTAAATACATCTGGCCCTAGTGGCGCACCTCCTGTATAGGCACGTTTAATTCGCAGTAACCCAAGATGATCGCGTATCGCAGAAAATAAAAAGTAGTCTGCTAGTTTATATTTCATTCTCAAACCACGCGGAATCTCTTCCTTATTGAATTTAGCATTAGCTACTTGTTCACCAATTGGCTTGCACCATTCATACACTTTACGCTTAAACCAGCCAGCATCTTGGATTCGTACCTGAAATTTCGAAACCATATCTTCATAGATTCGTGGCGGCGAAAACATTACCTGTGGTCCGATTTCACGAAGGTTTTCTAATACGGTCGTTGGTTCTTCTGGAAAATTAATTGTCATCCCACTTGATAATCCGGTAGCAATGGTCATCATTTGCTCACCAATCCATGCTAGTGGTAAAAAAGATAGATATTCGTCATTGCCATCTAAGGGATCAAATGAGGTTAGGTTATGCGCCATATCAAATAGGTTTCGGTAAGTTAGCATAGTTCCCTTCGGATTTCCTGTCGTTCCAGAAGTATAAGAAAGAATTGCTAAATCCTCATAGGTTCCCTTTTCAAGTTCTGTTTCAAAGAAAGTAGGGTTTTCTTTGTTGTGTTCTTTCCCTATCTCTAGTACGTCATCAAAAAATAAGAGATTTTCAGCCTTATAATTTCTCATCCCTCTTGAATCATAATAGATGATCGTTTTGACCTTCTGAATCTGATCCATCACTTCATAAAGCTTATCAACTTGTTCCTGATCTTCTACAACAACGATTGAAGCATCACAATTATCTAGAATATAAGCTATTTCATTTGGAAGAGATTCCTGGAAGATCCCAACGGATATTCCACCTAAACTTTGAGCTGCAAGTTCACTTATGACCCACTCTGGGCGATTGTCACCAATAATCGCAAGCTTATCTCCACGATTTAGCCCTAGTTTTGCAAGCCCTAAACTAAAATGTTGCACGTGTTCGTAGTATTGCTGATAGGTAACTTCATTCCAAATTCCATAATCTTTTTCTCGGTAAGCTACCTTCGCACCCTTTGATTTACTATTCTCCCGTAATACTTGAGGAAATGTCATGTTAGACATCAAATACCTCCTCCCTGATTGTTATCCTACTTGTTCTTCATCTTCACCTAAGTAAGCATTGATAACTTGTTGGTTATTTTGAATTTCTTTTGGTGTACCATAGCCTATTAACTTTCCAAAATCTAAAACGGCAATATGATCTGAAAGATCCATTACGACTCGCATATCATGCTCAATTAAAATGATGGTTGTCTGTTTTTCAGCATGAATATCGATAATGTAGCGTGCCATGTCTTCTTTCTCTTCACTGTTCATACCCGCCATTGGCTCATCAAGTAACAGTACTTCTGGCTCTAAGGCTAAAGCTCTTCCTACCTCTACCCGCTTTTGTAAGCCATATGATAATCTGCCAACTGGGGTATTTCGTATATCTTCAATTTCAAGAAAGTCAATAACCTCTTCAACTTTCTCTCTATGCTCAATTTCCTCTTTTTGAGCCTTCCCCCAATAAAATCCTCCTGAAAGTAAGCCTGTTTTCATTTTTGCATGTCTGCCAAGCATTAAGTTGTCCAAAACGGATAAATGAGGAAAAAGCTCAATGTTTTGGAAAGCTCTAGCAATTCCCATACCTGCTCGTGTATGCGGTTTTAAATGAGTGATATCTTCCCCTTTATAGCGAATGGCACCACTTGTGGGTCGATACAACCCACTGATACAGTTCAACATGCTCGTTTTCCCAGCACCATTTGGTCCGATTAACGAGAAAATCTCACCTTCTTTTACTTCATATGTAACCTGGTTTAGAGCTGTAACACCCCCGAAACGTAACGTGATATCCTTGATTTCTAAAACACCCAAATTTCTTCCTCCTTTCGGGAAATTCTGCAAACGCTTACGAATCTGAATTATCAAAATACTTAAATAATATATTCTTCGTATTCTGGAAATATCCTTGTTAATTTTTATAATTTTTATATAATTTAGTAAATTCTAACAAAAATAGGACCTTACTCCCACTGCTATACCACTTTAAAGCACCGGGGGTCAGGCCCCACAAGACATTATTCTATTATAGTGATGATAGGAGGCTTGTGAAGATATTGGAATAGTTCTTTACCATCTTCTTCTAGGGCTTTTGCTTCTGGGCTTGCAAGCGAATCAATAAGTGTACTCATATTCTCAAACTCTAGTATCGTTATTAAATATAAATTAAGATCTGTATTTTCATTTTGAATCACTCTGTGTATAGAATCCTTTTTCATATTCGGAATCTTTTTTCCTAGAGGCACATGAACTTTGAAATAATGCTTCTCAAACCCTTCAACATCTTTTGGCTTCTCGTACATTATGACTACCTTAGCCATTTCCCAACACCTCTTTATACGGAATTTTTCATTACAATATATTCTGCATCACCCATTTAATACCAAAAAAGAAATAAGCCTGACCCCCGGTGCGTGAACGCTTTAAAGCACCGGGGGTCAGGCCCCAAAAGACATATTTATTCGATATTTGTTAGGATGTATTGACCGTCTTTGTTTTGATAATATTCTACGATAACATGTTGATTTTTCTCAAAGCTGCTCCAGTCAACGTTTTTGATTTCTCCAATTTGTAGTGTAAGTTGTTGGAATTCTGTGTTGACTTGAATGGAATTCGCATCTACTTGACCTACATACGCTGCTTCTTCTCGAATTGTGTCAGCTTTTGTTTCTTCTTTACTGCCTCCACCGACTACTTCAATATGCTGTAGTACATGTTGACCGCTGTTATTTTTCACATACTCAATAATGACATGTTGATTTGCAGGTAAATCACTCCAGTTAACATTTACTTTCTCTGAAATTTGTAGTGTTAACGATTCAAACTCTGTATTCACTTGGATTGAGTTAGCATCCACTTGCCCTACATATGCTGCCTCTACACGAATTACTTCTTCTTTAGGATCTGGCTTTTCATTTTCTTCTGCTTTTTTCTCTTCGACAACCTCAATACTAGTCAACATATATTGGTCTTTTTCGTTATGATAATATTCGATAATCACATGTGCATTTTTCGGGATGTTACTCCAGTCTACGTCACTAACCTCTGAAATTTGCAAAGTTAAGGTTTTTGATTCTGTATTTACTTCAATTGAGTTTACATCAACTTGCCCTACGTAAGCTGCTTCTTCCCTTACAATTTCCTTCTCTGTTTCTTCTTGTTTATTTTCAGTTTCTTCACCAGCTCCATTTACAGGTGTAACCTGTTTTCCAGCATCTCCAGCACTGTCCTCATTGCCCATTCCACAAGCCGCAAGTGTCATTACTAATATCATCAACAAGGGTAGCATTTTTAACCATTTCATCATATCTTTTCACCTCATAATTTTTTTGGTTTACATTTATGAGACGGTTGTATTACCAAATTGTTACATGTTTTCTATAAAAAAATCCCAAAAAAATAAGGGTGAAATCATATTTCAATGATTTTCACCCACTCAATCCTATTTCTCTTCCAATGTCGTAACTAATTTAAAAAGCAGTTGGTGTATCATTAAGTAAGACTCACCAATGGTTAATTCATCTGAAAAACCCTTAACATAATCAAGTGAGAAATTGATATCCCATATACCTTCATCACCATTAAACATCGCTGCATATTTAAGAGATTCACCCTCAAGCTCCTTTTCAAGAAAAGACTTGATTGCTGGTCCGACATTTTTCTTTTGCTTTAACCCTATCATAACCCCGTAGGTCTTAAACAGATCATCTAGTTCTAATGAAACTGCATCTACACCTAAAGCCTCAAACCATTTGGACTCAACATAGATATATTCATCTTTGTGCTTTTTAAAATAGCTTAAGGGTTGACGAAAAAATTCAACATCAGCTTCAGCTATAATTTCCTCTGTCTCTTTATGACTCCTAACAATATAGGCATCTGAAAAACGAGATGCAAGTTCGATGTCTCCAACCTTAACATTTTCTAAGGATACGCCCTGTTTCTCTGCATACTCTTTTTCAAGCTCCGTTAAATCAGCTTTCTCTAATACCATCTCTTCTAAAAATGCTTTTACCATTCACTTTTCCTCCTAATACCAACTCATACATACAGTATTCCCAAATCAACCCATCCATTTGCAACAAATTATAACGCTACCTCAATAGAAACAGGACAGTGATCACTTCCCATGATTTCACAGTGAATCTGCGAATCTTTTAACACAGTCGCCAAGCGTTCAGACATAATAAAATAATCAATTCTCCATCCGATATTACGCTCCCTGACCTTATTCATATATGACCACCATGTATAGGAATCTGTTTGGTCAGGATATAAATGTCTAAAAGAGTCAATGAATCCAGCACTTAGTAGATTGCTCATTTCCCCGCGCTCTTCATCTGTAAACCCTGAGTTTCCTTTATTCGGCTTTGGATTTTTTAAATCAATTTCCTGGTGAGCAACATTTAAATCTCCACATAAAATGACAGGCTTGTCCTTATCTAGCTCGATTAAATAGTTTCGCAGACTTACTTCCCATTCTAATCTCACTGGTAACCTTGCTAGATCTCGTTGGGAGTTTGGTGTATAAACATTTACTAAGTAGAAGTCCTTAAATTCTAGTGTGATAATTCTTCCTTCAGATTCCGAATCATTCGTTCCGACACCATATGAACAAGATAAAGGCTTTTCTTTCGTAAAAATAGCTGTACCAGAGTAGCCTTTCTTTTCCGCATAGTTCCAATATTGATGATAACCTTCTAAGTCAAGGTTGATTTGTCCTTCTTGTAATTTTGTTTCTTGTAAACAGAAAATATCTGCTTCAACTGAGTGAAAGTAGTCTAGAAACCCTTTCCCAACGCACGCTCTTATCCCATTTACATTCCATGATACCATTTTCATGTCATTCTTCTCCTTACTATAAAAACAAGTGTGCTGAATTAATCTGTTACTCTATCATATCTTATTATCTTGGAAAATAAAAAAAGTTATGCTTTTCTACATAACTTTTTAACAACTCACCCTATTTAAACCAGCCTTTTTCCTTGGATTGAGTAATGGCTTCAATCCGATTTTTAACTTCCAGCTTTTCTAAAATAGCAGATATATAGTTTCTAACCGTTCCTGTTTTGATTCTAAGTTCCTCTGCAATTTCCTGAGTGTTTTTTCCATCAGCAACTAACTCAAGTACTTCTTTCTCACGCTCTGTTAGTGGGTTCTCCTCACTATAGACATCATCCATCAGTTCTGGAGCATAAATTCTCTTACCTGCAAGACAAAAGCGAATCGAGCTTGCTAATTCCTCACTCGGACTATCCTTTAGTAGATAGCCACTTACTCCTGCTTTTAATGCACGTTGAAAATAACCCGTACGCGCAAAGGTTGTTAATATAATCAGCTTACAATCAAATCCTTTTAACTCTTCTGCAGCCTCAAGACCAGTTTTTTCAGGCATTTCAATATCCATGATGCATACATCTGGTTGAAGTTTACGAACGAGATCGATAGCCTCTTGACCATTACTTGCCTTTCCGACGACTTCCATATCATCTTCTAAGTTAAGTAAAGACCCTAAAGCTCCTAACATCATTCGCTGATCTTCAGCTATGACAATCCTTATCATCTCTAGTCCCTCCTATCAGGCTGCTTTACTACATTTGGTATTTTCATAATTACCGTTGTTCCTTGGTCTGATGTAAGTTCCAAACTACCATTTACAAACTCAAGGCGTTCTTCTATCCCCTGAAGACCGCTGCCTTTTCCAAGGTCTGTCTCTTTCACAATCCCGATTCCGTTATCCTGAATTGTGACAGAGACCGCATCCCATGTTTGATCTATCGTGATACGACAAACTGTGGCTTTACTATGCCTAACCACATTGGTCACGGCTTCCTTCATACACATACTTAAAATATTTTCGATAAACAACGATACATTCGCAAGGTTAACATCATCCTCACAAACAAATTCAATTTCAGCAGCCTTTAATAACTGCCTCACACGGATAAGTTCTTCCTTTAGACGTATTCCGCGCATTTGAGAAACCATTTTTCTAACTTCATTTAGAGCCGTTCTCGCTGTTTGTTGAACGTCCTTAAGCTCATTACGAGCCTGTTCGGGATCTTTACTTATCAATTTACGTGCCAAATCACTTTTTAGACCGATAAGAGAAAGCTTTTGACCTAGCGTATCATGAAGGTCTCTTGCAATTCGTTGACGCTCCTCTTGCTTTACCAACTCAGCAATTCTCTTATTCGCATCCTCTAGTTTCCCTTCGAGTATATCTTGTTTTTTTCGATTGTGTATTGTAAATGGCAAGAGAATTACCGCTATCCACATGATAATAATAAACGGAATTTGCTTAAGAAACATCTCTTCCTGCATGACAAAATTATAGTTAATGGAAATCGTCGTACTGACAAGATGAATAATATATAAGGTTAAAAAGGCAATTCGATTTTTAATATTTCCATTATAGTAAGCGATATAAAAAGCAAAATACACAAATTGAAAAATGATAGTCATGGTTATTGATATTGCAATTAGGATACAGGTCCATAAATATACCGGCCACTTTTTAGATATAAAAGCAAGACGATAGGCTATAAAAAAGGAAATCGTTAAAAGGATCCCAATTACAATTTCAATTGTCGAAGAGGATTGGAAAATAAAATAAAACGGCAATATACTAAAAACACTCCAAATATAGGGGGAAATCCCCCAGTTCTTTTGGAATAACGCAATTTTTTTCCTCATTTTTACCTCTTTTTAAAAAGTATTTACATGCAATCATATCACAATTGGAAAAGATTGCATGTAATTCGTATTATTCTTCAACAATTACGCGATTTTTCTTAACAATAGCTAGCTTTTCTTTAATATCTTTATAACCAACAAAGACTTTTTGGTCTTCATCCCATAATCTAAACTTCAGGGATTGAAAACTCGTTTTTAAGGTAATTGTCGGTACATTTTGTAATGGTTCACTATGTTTATGTGCCTCTTCTAGTTTGTAGTTAGGAATTCTTGGGCTTAAATGGTGAACATGGTGATACCCAATATTACCAGTTAACCATTGAAGTAATTTTGGTAGCTTATAAAATGAACTTCCTTCAACAGCAGCTCTTACATATTCCCAATGCGCATCCTCTTCAAAATAGGAATCCTCAAACGTATGTTGTACATAAAACAACCAAACCCCTGCAATTCCAGATATTAAAAAGATTGTACCTTGCACTAACAAGAATGACTGCCATCCAATTGCCCAACACATTAAGGCAATAATAGCAAAAATTGAAGTATTGGTAATGTACACATTAACGCGTTCTTTCCATCTTGCATTTCTACGGTTAAATCTGTTTTCAATAAGAAACACATAAATTGGACCTATTATAAACATAACAAGAGGATTTCGGTACAGTCGATATGCAATTCGTTTCCAGATAGATGCTTCAATATATTCATCCACTGTTAATACCCAAATGTCACCTGTCCCGCGCTTGTCTAGGTTAGAGCTAGTTGCATGGTGAACCGAGTGAGTATGAGCCCATTGACTATACGGGAACATTGTTAAAATACCAGTTATGGTTCCTACAATTTTATTTGCTGTACGGTTTTTAAAGAAGGAATGGTGGCAGCAATCATGAAAAATAATGAATGTTCTCACTAAAAATCCTGCTGCAAAAACACTGATGATTAACGTTACTATATAGGAAATCGAAAGGCTCATATAAGCCAAAAACCATAGCGCAAAAAAAGGTACAAGAGTATTTATCATCTGTACTATACTGTCTTTCGTGCTAGATTTCTCAAAAGGTGCCATCTGTTTTCTAAGCGTTTTGTGATTTTGGTTTGTCATCTCATTTTCCTTCCATTACGTTATTTTCTCATACTATACTTTAACTAGAAGAAACATGGTAGACATAGATGTCATACACAAAACATGATAAATGTCATGTATGTGCTAGAATTACTCT
This sequence comes from Cytobacillus suaedae, assembly GCA_014960805.1. Classification (GTDB taxonomy): domain Bacteria; phylum Bacillota; class Bacilli; order Bacillales; family Bacillaceae_L; genus Bacillus_BV; species Bacillus_BV suaedae. The sequence goes on from CP063163.1 coordinate 2,369,333, forward strand.
TTTGCTAGCTCTATTAATTGCTTTAATTCATTTGTAAATCCTTTAACGGCGCGATTTTCTAATACCGTGACAGGCACTCCCATAAATCCTAACTTTTCAACTTCTTTTTGAAAATTAGGGTTCTTAGAAAGATCTCTCACCTCAACTGGTACTCCCTCCTCTGCAAGTACTTTTTTTACCATTGTGCATTCGATACAATCGTTTGTAGTATAGACAATTACTTTTTTAATCATGAAAATTCCTCCATATTTTTTAAGATAAATAAAAATTTGTAATATTATATAAATTTTTGTCAATTTCTGCTATGATTGTAATGGAAATATGAACAGGAAACACTATGATTTATATAGGAGTGTAAAGGTATGTTTAGCCAAGAGGTAAAAGAAAAAATTAAGAAAAACTCCTACAATCTCTTTCTTTTATTTATACATTTAACTTTTATAATTTTAAATTTCTATCTCATTCTAAAAGAAGACACGCTTAGTAACTTAAATTATATCTTTTTACTCTCTTACTTGTTAATATTATTTACTAGCCTATATTTATCATTTTCCTACTATCGATCAAAAAGAGAAATTAAAAGACGTATTGAAAGTGAAGAGCGTTATAAACAGTTAATAGATAACCATCCGGATGGTATAGTCATTCATGAAAAAGGTGTCATATTGTATGTAAATCCAATTGCATTAAGTTACACAGGTTATGAAGAACATGAAGTGATAGGCAGAAGCCTATTAGAATTTGCTCATGCCTCACAACATGAAAAAATAAAACTAAGAGAACAAAAAATTTATACTTCTCCAGAGGAAATAAGCTTAGATTTAAGTGAATATGAGCTAATTTCAAAGGATGGCACTTCTACTTTTGTTGAATCAAAAGCGATTGTTTGTCAATTCAATAATAAGCGGTGTGTTCAGCTTGTCTTACGTAATATTAATGACCGAAGAAAGCAAGAAGAGCTATTAAAAGCTTCCGAAAAACTAGCCGTTGTTGGACAAATTGCGGCTGGCATTGCTCACGAAATTAGGAACCCTCTTACAAGTATAAAGGGATTTATACAGATGATGGGTGAAGATTCAAAGAATGAACACTATTATGATGTTCTTATGTCTGAAATAGATCGAATCAATCAGGTCACAAATGACTTCCTTATTCTAGCGAAGCCACAAGCTCAGAACTTCAAGGTCCACCCAGTAAATCATATTGTTAGTGAAGTGATTCTCCTTATGCAACCTGAAGCACTGCTTCATGATGTGGAGTTTACATATCTCCCTTATGATGAAGAGCTTCAATTATTATGTGATCGAAATGAGCTTAAACAAGTCTTCATCAATATTATTAAAAATTCAATAGAAGCAATGCCATTAGGTGGATTTATTACAATACATACTTTTCCGATAGAAAACAAAGTTCAAATTGAGATTACAGATTCAGGTATTGGTATTCCTAAAGAACGAATTGTAAATATTGGACAACCTTTTTATACATTAAAGGAAAAAGGAACTGGTTTAGGCCTGATGACCACGATAAAAATTATAGAAAAGCATCACGGTACCTTCCAGTTGCAAAGTGAAGAAGGAAAAGGGACCACGGTTACAATAGACTTTCCACTTATTCATTAACAAAGGGAAGCAGCATTTAGCTGCTCCCCTTTTTGTTCATATTACCAAGGAAAACGCGGTCTGCGACGGTCGTCCATTCCTAATACATCGTCATCTCTTCTACGTTTGCGACGGTCATCCATTCCTAATACATCGTCATCTCTTCTACATTTGTCGCGGTCGTCAATTCCTAGTACATCGTCATCTCTTCTACGTTTGTCGCGGTCGTCAATTCCTAGTACATCGTCATCTCTTCTACGTTTGCGACGGTCGTCAATTCCTAGTACATCGTCATCTCTTCTACGTTTGCGACGGTCGTCAATTCCTAGTACATCGTCATCTCTTCTACGTTTGCGTCGGTCGTCAATCCCTGGTACATCGTCATCTCTTCTACGTTTGCGTCGGTCGTCAATCCCTAGTACATCGTCATCTCTTCTACGTTTGCGTCGGTCGTCAATTCCTAGTACATCGTCATCTCTTCGGCGTTTACGGTCGTGTCTTCTATCATCAGCATCAAGGATAATTACTTCATTGGCATTGATAATAACACGATCAGCATCAATTCGTAATCTTCTTTTTTTATCCAAAGGTCTCCCTCCTTTTCCTGTAATTATTATTAGTTTATGAATTTGAAAAAGAAGCGTGTGGACGAGTGTGATAGGACAAAGGTCTATTTTATAACTGCATTGCTAATCTTTTTTACTTTAAACAGAAAAAACTGGACATCCAGTGCCCAGTTATTACTCAATCTCATATAGTGATAGTAAATAATCCAACAATGCATCTTGTTCGCTTTTTGTAAAGCCAGTGGTTTCATCGACCCAAAATGAATGTCCCACTCCTTGTACATGGGTTTTTCTAAGGGCTTCTGAAGCTTTGTTCGCTTCTATAACTTTTGTACGAAGTCCCTTATCGACTAAGGCACGTAAACTATTTCTTGGTTCTGGTTTAATTTCATTCAATAAAGTACCTGCTAACCCTAATTCACCATACTTCCCAACAGCAACCCCACCTTCATGAAGATAAGGAGCCGTCCAATATAATCCGATTAAGCTTGGCACTTTATATCCTCCTGGTGAATCACCATGGGCATACGACAGCTTTATTTGTTCCTGACCTATATGGTCTGTAGGAATATTATGAACTTCAGGATTTTCTGGCAATGGAACAGGTGTATCCGGCGAATAAAGCTTTGATTTAGTAAATATTGACTCTGTTCGCTTAAATGCTTTTGCTCTTGATGATTCGGTCCCGATCTCTTTCACTGAAATGACTTTATTATTGGTTAATGTACTCCCGGCATGACAAGACATACAATTTGCTCTTTCAAATACCTCCCGACCCTTTACAACTGACTCCTCGGCAAATTTAATTTTCGGTTTAGGAGGTTGAATGGTATTTTGCCAAGCTGAAACAGCATTATTTTGTTCATTGAATTTGAATCCTGGACTACTGACAATAACCCCTGAAGGAGAAACGACCGAAACTTTTGGGAATTCTGGTGTTTCTACAATTTGGTTAACACCAACTGTACCAGGATTCGGATCTATTTTACTTAAGAATTCTGAAGGCTTTTCTTCTAACGTTGGGTTATATCGAAATTTCGGATTAGCTGCTTTTTGTAAAATTGTACCAATATACACTTCTTTATCAATATCAAATAGTGCTTCACTAAGATCCATTTGCGTCAAAGTGTCAGCGTTTTGGGCATGGACATTATTACTAAATGTAGTCAAACCGTTAAAAGGCCCTGCAGCTGCGAAACCACTCCATCCATAAGGGTGGTCACCTAATGTAAACGAATCTGGAATTTGAGTAGGGTTCGCTTCCAATTCATAGGTGGTATCAAAATTACCGGGTGGCCATGATATAATTGTTTCATCAACAGCCTTTTCAAGTAGCTCAGGGTCCGGCAGAGCTTCTTCTTCACCTTTTGAGTTTGTCACTGTTCGATTAAGATCCGTTATGTATTTCCTTAAGTTATCTACATTGGTATGTGTGAAAAAGCCAGTTGAGTTTGTACTCAGTGCTAAAAGTAAACCTGAATTTAAATCTGCGTTTGGCGCACCTTCGATAATCTTTTTGGTATCAGGATCAAATGATGCATGACAGGCAGCACAGCTAATACCGACTCTAATCCGGCCATGAGATACACTAACTGGAAGTCCGAGTGGAACTAAAGATCCCTCAGCTACATCAATTCCCGTGTTAATTTTCTCTCCCTTTTTAAACGATTTGTCACCTATTGTTATATCACTATCTAGCTCAACTTGAAGATTGTTAGTGCCTTTTCCACCTAAAGCTAAAATTGCTTTCGTTACGTTTTTAATGGTGAATGGCCCATCAATCATCCCTACGATATCCGTTAAAAATACTTCATTCCCAAAGGTCTCTTCATAAAAAACCTCTCTACCCAGACTCAACATGTCTTGATCGATTTCTTGAATATCATCGTCTTCCGTAGGATTATTATGAATTTGAAAGAGTCCTTTACGTCCATATGGGTCAAAACTTACCATTTGATTTGTTTGATACTCTCTCACCTTATTAAGAGGGGGTGTATAGCCAAATTGAAAGTCAGCTGCGAAAAAGCCAATTACAAGTATAGATACTATGCCGACAGCAAAAATCCACCATTTTCTCCTTTTCATTTTATCCACCTGACCACGTAGTTAAATTTGATAGTCTTAGTATCTGTTTCAATATGGTAAATATGCTAAGGAAATGGAGAGGTGGTATGGTGAGAAGTACTACTATAAATATAAAGAGCCTGGGGATATTAAGTATCCCCAAGCTCTTGTTTCGTTGAGATATGTGACCTCATTTTTCGGAGTTTTTGATTTTGGGGAACATAAAACCTTTATGTGACCTCATTTCCTCAATTCGGGTATTTCCCGAAACGTAAAACCGTTTACGTGACCTTATTTCCTGAATTCGGCTATTTCCCGAAACGTAAATCACTTTACGTGACCTTATTTCCCCGATTCGGCTATTTCCCGAAACGTAAAGTTCTACTTCTCAACCCACGTATACATATATCCAGTATCCTCATAATCTTTAGCTTTCTTCACAACCTTAAGCGGCTTAAATGTATCAATCATCACAGCAAGCTCAAGGGTTTCTTTTTTCCCTATACTCGCTTCTGTCTTCCCAGGGTGTGGACCATGTGGAATCCCGCTAGGATGTAGTGTAATGGATTCTAATTTAACTCCCTTACGGCTCATGAAATTACCTTCCACATAATAGAGAAGTTCATCACTGTTAACATTACTATGGTAATACGGTGCCGGAATCGCTTCTGGATGATAGTCAAACAACCTTGGTACAAACGAGCAAACAACAAAATTATGGCCTTCAAATGTTTGATGTACTGGTGGTGGCTGATGAATTCGCCCAGTGATTGGTTCAAAATCCTCTACATTAAACACCCAAGGATATAAATACCCATCCCAGCCCACAACATCTAACGGATGATGACCTAACACATGAGAGTGTAAGTATCCTCTCGTTTTCGTAATAACCTCAAATTCCCCTTTTTCATCAAAATGTTCAAGAGTTTCAGGTCCTCGAATATCTCGTTCACAGAATGGACTATGCTCAAGTAATTGACCATATTCATTTCGATATCTTCGCGGCGTCGTAATTTGGCTAAAAGACTCAATAAATAAAATCTTGGTCGCAGCACCCTCATCAGGAACGACACGATAAATGGTTCCAATCGGAATCACAACATAATCCCCTGGACGGTACGTAAGGGTTCCAAACATTGTTTCAACCTTACCACTACCATAATGGATAAAGAGCATCTCATCTCCATCCCCATTTCGATAGTAGTTATCCATTGCTTTATCAATGTTCATTGCACCAATCAGTAAATCATCATTACCAAGCAAATACTCTCTTGCAGACAGTGCATCCCCACTCTGCGAAAGCTTATCTGTGTAAAAATGACGATGATCTAATGAACCTTGTTCTTCATACTCTGGTAAGTATTTGCCGATTAATTCCGATTTAACAACAGAGGTCGGCATATAGTGATGATATAAAATAGACTGTGTTCCAGAAAATCCTTTCGTTCCCATCACTTGCTCTCGATAAAGACTGCCATCTTCTTTTCGAAAAGTTGTATGACGTTTATGTGGAATGTTTCCCATTGAACGGTAATACATTTACTTCACCTTCTCCCTACCCTATTCTATTTTTTAAAACACCAAGTCCTGTTATTTCTAATTCCACTTCATCTCCTGGCTCTAACCAGCGATGCACATCTGTGCCTAATTCTAAAATACAACCACTTCCAACCGTACCTGATCCGATGATTTCTCCGGGATACAATGTCACCCCATTAGATGCTCGTTCAATCATCTCACCGAATGAATAGTGAATATCTTTGAAATTCCCCTTAGAAAGTAACTCTCCATTCACCTTCGCGGTCATTGCTAAATCATACCCTTTTAATGCACGGAAGGCTTCAAGCTCATCCTTTGTTACAATGACAGGCCCAATAGAAGTTGAAAAATCCTTTCCCTTTGCTGGTCCTAATCCAACCTTCATCTCTTGTCGCTGAAGATCTCTTGCACTCCAGTCATTTAAAATAAAATAACCAAAGATATAGTCCTCAGCCTCACTTGCCTTGATATTTGTCCCTTTTTTTCCAATCACACAAGCAATTTCTAGCTCATAATCAAGCCACTCACAATTTCTTGGTCGTGTTATAACTTGATTTGGGCCCTTCATTGCCATGTGATTTGAAAAATAAAACACAGGAATCTCGTACCACTCTGGAATCATGTCTAAGCCTCGATTTTGTCTAGCTGTTTTCACATGCTGTTCAAATGCATAGAAATCTCTAAAGCTACGAGGGTTCGAAAGAGGCGTAACTATTTCAACCTCATCTAACGCATAAACACTTTCCAAAGGCTCTGTTAAGGAAGAAATAATCTCCATGTACTCTTCCTGGTTCTCTAAAAATGAAAGCATATCGCTAGGAAGTTTTCCTTTGCTTGTTTCAAACATATCAACAACATGGTAATCATCCAGCATCCAGCCTGCACGAGTTGCACCATCATTTTTTATAAACGTCACAAATTTCATAACATCACCTTAGGATTATTTTCGTACTAACTCAAATGTATCAGCCAATGGCTTTGTATACGTATGACCAGCCATGCGACCGATAGGGTTTAATTTTTCAGTAAGTATTCGCCCCTGGTCATACAGTTCATCGTTGACATGAACATGTTTCACTTTCCCAATAACCAAGCTACCCGCTCCGGGATGATCTCCAAAATCAAGCGCTTGGTGTAATTCACATTCTAAATGAACCAATGATTCCTTTACTCTAGGTGGTCTTACGGAAACACTGTCTTCTTTTGTAAGACCTGAAGCATCTAACTCATCTACATCTGGTGGGTAATCAATTGCACAATCATTCATTTGAACGGCCATTTCTTCACTGACAATATTAATAACAAATTCCTTTGTCGCCTCAATATTTGTTAATGTATCTTTCTTTGATCCATCTGTTCCGCGTCTCATCGGTGAAAAACACACCAACATTGGATCAGCTGAAACGACAGTGAAAAAACTGAATGGTGCGGCATTGACTACTCCATCTTCAGAAATTGAAGTAACAAAGGCAATTGGACGTGGTAAAACAGAACCAACAAGTAGTTTGTAAGCATCTTTCCATTCAAGCGTTTCTGGTTTAATTTCCATGAGTTACACCACACTTTCTTTTAAAAACTGACCTATTGCCTCAATAAATGCATCATTATCTTCTCTTGTACCTAATGTCATTCGGAAGGCTTCTGCCCATCCTGTTATCTGTAGACCTCTAACAATAAAGCCTTTTTCCTTAAGTAAGGTGACAACTGGCTGCTTGCTACAAACAAATAAAAAGTTTGTTTCAGAAGGAAAAACATGCATTCCTAATGCAGTTAGTGCCTTTGCTACGTATACTCGCTCTTCTGCGTTTTTCTTAGCACAATCCTTTATAAACACTTGGTCATCAAGAGCAACCGAAGCAGCGTGTTGAGCTAGGTGATTCACATTGAATACATCCTTTACCTTTACTAGTTCCATCACAATGTCTTCAGCCATGATGCCATACCCGACTCTTAGTCCAGCTAGGCCATAAATTTTTGAAAACGTTCTTAATACAATTAAATTAGGAAACTGCTCAAGTAGAGGTAATGTCTCTAAATAATCATTGGTCATCACATATTCGTAGTAAGCTTCATCAACTACCACGATAATGTCTTCAGGGACTCGCTTGATAAAATCTAAGAGTTGCTCTTTACCAACAATTGTTCCTGTTGGATTATTCGGATTACACACAAAGATTATTTTCGTGCTTTCAGTAACTGCTTCGAGCATTGCACCTAAATCATGTGTGCCATTAGTTAGAGGAACTTTTATTGGCTGTCCCCCTTCAATCACTACATTTGTCTCATATCTTGGAAAAGTGATATCGGCCATGACCGCTTCATCTCCATGTCGGATATAAGCTCTTGTTAGGAGTCGTATCATTTCCTCGGAGCCATTACCAATAATAAATTGGCTACTTGGAACGTTATAAAAATTTGATAGCTTTGAAATCAAAGTTGATGTTGTACCATCTGGATAACAGAAAATTTCATTCAGATTTTTGCTGATAGCTTCTCTAACCTGTGGAGAACATCCGTACACATTTTCGTTATCAGACATTTTTCGTATAACTTGTAAATTATAATCCGTTTTAATTTCTTCAAGTGTTTTGCCTAGAGCATATGGTTTGATTCCTTTTATCTCTTCTCTGGCAATAATCTTAGACATGTAAGCACCTCAATTTTTAAAAATTACTTTAGATAAAGGAAAGAAGGAGACCGCAATCTCCCTCTCTCTTTTCTTACAAGTTACCTCGTTTTTCTTGTTCACGTTCGATTGATTCAAATAGTGCTTTGAAGTTTCCTTCACCAAATCCGCGAGCACCTTTACGTTGGATGATTTCAATGAATAAAGTTGGGCGATCTACAATTGGTTTAGTGAAAATTTGTAGTAGATACCCTTCATCATCACGGTCTACTAAAATATCTAACTCTTTAATTCTTTCAATTTCTTCATCAATTTCCCCTACACGTTCAGACAGCATTTCATAATAGGTGTCAGGAGTGGATAAAAACTCTACTCCATTTTCCTTAAGTGTCGCTACTGTACTACAAATGTCTTCAGTTAAGATGGCAAGGTGTTGTACTCCAGGTCCGTTATAAAAATCAAGGTATTCTTGAATTTGCGATTTTCTTTTTCCTTCAGCAGGCTCGTTAATCGGGAATTTAATTCTGCCACCGTTATGCATAACCTTCGACATTAGTGCAGAGTATTCTGTTGTAATGTCTTTATCTGTAAAGTGCTTCATTTCTTTAAAGCCCATTACATTCGCATAGTAGTCTACCCATTCGCCCATGCTTTCTACATTTCCAACTACATGGTCAATTCCAATTAGTCCTGCATCTTGGTAAGGAATATTCATATCTAATTCATTGAATCCTGGCATGAACGTTCCTTTATAATTTTTACGTTCAACTAACGTATGAATCGTATCACCATATGTACCGATAACTGCTTTTTTAACAACTCCATTGTCATCACTTAATTCGAAAGGAGGAATAATTGCAATTCCACCACGAGAAACAGCCTCATTGTAAGCCTTTTCAACATCATCTACAGTTAAGGCCACATCTTTTACACCATCACCATGTTTTTTCACAAAAGAAGCCACACGACTATCCTCTGTTAATGATCCTGTAATCACCAATCGGATTCTACGTTGTTGTAAAACATAAGAAACTGTTTCACGATTACCTGTTTCTAGTCCAGAATAAGCAACTGGCTTAAACCCAAAGGCAGTACAGAAATAATGTGCACTTTGTTTTGCATTTCCTGAATATATCTCTAAATAATCAACTTCTCTTACAGGAAAAAAGTCTTCTTGAACAGTCGTATCTTTCATTACTCTTTCTCTCATCTTCATTTCCCCCTACTAAATTAATAATTTTCTGAATTAATAATATAGTAAACTTACAAACTATCTCAAGAGCGTAATGTAAAGTTATAACGCTTTTTAGTAGTAAAGCGTTAATTCCGTTATACTTTATCTTTCACTCTTTTTGGAGCAGTATGAATCGCTTGATCCTTCAATGCCTCTATCGCTTCAAGAATCGCTTCATTCATGCTAGGATGCGGATATAATGGGAATGCTAAATCCTCGTCTCTAGCAACCATTTCTAGGGCAGTTGTCCCCATTGAAATAAGTTCAGTTGCTCCTTCACCGATGATATGCATACCTAATAACACGTTCGTCTTTTGATCCATAACCACTTTAACTAACCCGTCTTTTTGCCCAATAAGGGTTGCATAGCCATTTCCAGCAACTGAAAATTGCCCCGTTTGGATCTCATAACCTTGTTGTAAGGCTTCTTTTTCTGTTAAACCTACTACCGCAATAGGAGGTAGTGTTTTTGCGATGATTGGAAGGAAAGTTAGGTCAACCTCTGATGACAAACCAGCACACATTTCTGCAGCAACTTTTCCCTCTTTAATTGCCTTCACAGCTAATTGTGGCCCTCCAGTAACATCACCAACGGCAAAAATATGAGATAGTGAAGTTTGACAATGTTTATTGGCTAAAATAAACCCATTATCATTCATACTTACTCCCATTCGCTCTAATCCTAATTCCTTTGTATTTGGAGCATAGCCAGCTGAAACAAAAACTTTTGAACCCCTAACTTGTACTGGTTCCCCTTTTACTACTAGATTTAAAGTGCATTCTTCAGCAACAGAGGAAACATCAAGTACTTGTGCACCTTTGATCACTTTTATTTTTGATTTTTTAAGGATTCGTAGTAGCTCTCTATTAATCGTGTCATCAAACGGCAAATCTTCCTTCTCCCCATCAAGAACGAGCGTTACCTCTACTCCAAATGAATGAAAGCTCATCGCCATTTCAAGTGCAATGTAATCACATCCATATACAATTAGGTTTTCAGGTAATTCTTCAAGGCTCGTTATCGTCCATGGATTAAGAAGTAAAGTATCTTCTACATGCGCAAACTCATTTGGTATGTAAGGTGAACATCCTGTGGCAATGATTGCTTGCTTAAATCGATAGATTTCATACTGGTCTCCACTTTCCACACCAATTTTAAACTCTGATAAAAAGAAGGCATGACCCGTAATCAGTTCGATTTTATTTGCCTTACAAAGGGACTCGACTCCTTTGCGTAATTGTTCAACCACTTTATTCTTATAATTAACTAAATTGGTAAGATGAAAAGTAGGGCTTACACCCTCTATTCCGAAATTGCCAAAATCCTTAACAGAAGTTAACTTTTTAGCACTTTCGGTAAAAACCTTAGAAGGTATACACCCTTTATTAAGACAGACTCCACCTAGATTCTCTTTTTCTATTAAAGTAACTGATTTCCCAAGTTGAGCGGCCCTAATTGCCGCATGGTATCCACCTGGTCCACCGCCGATAATCACAACATCTCTTTCGTGTGCTAGCTCTCCTACAACCATTTATATCATCTCCAACAGTAGTAGTTTTGGGTCCTTAATCAAAGCAGCAAAACGATTTGTAAATGCAACGGCTGTTGCTCCATCTGTAACACGGTGGTCAAAGGACATTGATAGATTCATAATAGAGCGAATGACAATTTGGTCGTCATCTGTAACGACTGGCATTTTCTTCGTTTTATGGAAAGAGATTAGTCCAACCTCTGGATGCTGAATGATTGGAGTAGCCCCAATGCTGCCTCCTAGTGGACCAACATTACTAATTGTAAATGTTCCACTAGTTATATCGTTCATACTCAGCTTATTCTCTTGCGCTTTTTGCGTAAGGATTTTCATCTCGTCATGAATTTGCAGGAGCGATTTTGTTTGTACATCTCGTATTACAGGAACAATTAACCCTTCTGGAGTATCTGTAGCTATACCAATGTTGTGATTGAATTTCAACTTGATTTGTTCATTGTCTTCATCAAGCTCTGCATTGAAGATTGGATACTCCTTTAAACAGATCGAGATTGCCTTAATAAAAAATGCAGTCGCTGAAATTGATTTATTTAAAACCTTAAGCTCAGTACGGAATTGTATTAAATTTGTAACATCTACTTCCTCAAAATGAGTGCAGTGTGGAATGGTATACACAGATCTGACCATACTCTTAGCAATCTGTTTTCTACGTCCACGGAATGGTATCGTTTCACTAGGTAATGATGATGATGGAGTAGAAACAGCTACCTGTTCAACTTTTTCAACTTCATTAACAGTTTTAGGAGTATCAACGATTGTATTTCCATTTTCAACGTATCTATAAACATCTTCATCTGTAATTCTACCTGCAGGGCCTGTACCTGGTATTACAGAAAGATCTACCGAATTCTCTCTAGCAATTTTTCTTGTATAGGGTGACGCCATTACACGTCTGCTTTTATTCGTTTCAAAAATAATAACTTGCTTTGGTTCTACAGCCTTTACCACCTCTTTAGGTAGTTCAACTGTATTCCCATCTTCAATGATTAATAACGTCGTACCAACACGAACGGTTTGCCCTTGTTCCACTAATAATTCCTTCACAATGCCACTTTTAGGAGAGGGAATTTCTGCAGTCATTTTGTCCGTTTGAACCTCAACCAACGGATCATCAACATTGACTGAATCTCCAGGCTTGACTAAGAAACAGTTGATGTCTGCTTCAGTCATCCCTTCACCAATATCATGAAGCTTTACCTCAATCATCTTTTCCCCTCCTAAAATGTCATCACTTTATTTATTGCATGTACAACACGCTCTGTGGTAGGTAAATAATGATTTTCAAATCCGAAATATGGAACAGGTACATCAAAGCCAGTTACACGTTCAATTGGTGCTTTTTGAAAAAGAAATGACGTATCATTAATGATCGAAACGATATCATTACCGACTCCACCAGTAGCATGTGCCTCATGGACAATAACCGTTCTACCAGTCTTTTGTACAGACTCTGCAATAATATCTTTGTCTAAAGGATAAAGGGTACGCAGATCGATGAGCTCACAGTTTACACCCTTTTCCTTCATTTCCTCTACAGCTCTCTGTGCAACAGGAATCATCGCTCCCCATGCTAGAACAGTAACATCGTCACCTTCAATTAACTTCTTTCCTTTACCAATTTCAACCGTGTACTTTCCTTCAGGAACCTCTTCACGTCCAGCACGATAGTTGTGCATTGGTTCTAAAAATAAAACAGGATCTGGATCTTCAATGGCTGCAATTAACAAGCCTTTTGCATCATAGGGATTGGAAGGACAAACAACTTTAATACCAGGCATGTGCGTGAAAATAGCTTCTGTACTGTCACAGTGAATTTCTGGTGCTCTAACACCAGCTCCATATGGTGCACGAATGACCATTGGAACCGTGAAGTGACCCATTGTTCTCATACGTAAACGTGAAGCATGTGTCATGATTTGCTCATAAGCAGGATAAATAAAACCAAGAAATTGTATTTCTACAACTGGACGGAATCCATTTACAGCCATCCCAATTGCAGCACCAACGAAACCAGCTTCACTTAGAGGAGTATCCATTACCCTTGTCTCACCATACTTTTGTTGTAAACCATCAGTAGCACGGAACACTCCACCGTTCTTACCAATATCTTCACCAAGAACGATAACTTCTTCTGATTCTCCAAGCATTGTATCCATTGCATCTGTTATTGCTTGAACAAGGGTTAATGATTTTGTATTAATTGCTGTTGTCACTATTTTCCACCCCCTATTAACTTTAAATAATCTTGTTTCTGTTGCTCAATCGTCCATGTTGGTGTTTCAAATACATAGTCAAATATATCTGCAGGGTTCGCAGTTGGATATTGTTCCATTTCACTAACGGCTGCTTCAATTTCTTCTGCAGCTTTTACTTCAACTTCCTTAACCCAGCTCTCATCATATATACCTTCAATTTTCATCCAACGCTCTAGACGAAGGATTGGATCAATCTCATTTCTTCTTTCGTTACTTTCAGCTTGATCACGGTATTTAGTTGGGTCATCAGCTGTTGTATGTGCACCATATCTCCAAGTTAGTGCCTCAATTAAGGTTGGGCCTTCACCATTACGAGCACGATCCAATGCATGTAATGTTTCAAAATAAACTGCAAAAACATCATTGCCATCTATTCTTACACCAGGCATATCATAAGCAATCGCTTTTTGCGCAATGGTTTTTGAGTTCATCTGTTTATGTAAAGGTACAGATATCGCATATTGGTTGTTTTGATTAAAGAAGACGACAGGAGCCTTTACAACACTTGCAAAATTCAACCCTTCATGGAAGTCACCTTCAGAGGTTGCTCCATCTCCAAAGTAGGCAATAGCTGCATTTTTAGTCCCTTTAAGCTTTTCTGCATATGCAGCTCCAGCAGCATGTGGCAACTGTGTAGCAATCGGAATGCCAGGGGGAAAGATTTTCTTTCCATTTGGCGGTACACACCCTTCATTACGTCCATTCCAAAAAAGAAGGATATTTCGTAATGAATGACCAAACGTCATCGCGGCACCATGATCACGATAGGTTGGGAAGAACCAATCATCATTCTTTAATGCTAATGCACTGCCCACCTGTGACGCCTCTTGCCCTTCATATGGTGCATAGGTTCCAATTCTTCCTTGTCGTTGGAGACTAATTGCCTTTCTGTCAAAGACTCTGATTCGAATTAAATGTTGAAGAAAGCTCTTAGCGAGGTCTTCTGTAATCCTATCCTTATATTCTGGAGAAACAAGATTTCCTTGTGTATCTATCACTTTTTTGATTGGAAATTCTACTTGCATAATCCTCCCCCTCTCATAGATTGCTAGTTTAATAACATTATCACTATTTTTATGTTGTTATATATTGAAAAAAAATCACGTTCTTACTGCCCATTTTGGACGTTTGTTGTGTGAGAAAAAGCTATTACGTTGTGTTCTGGCCTTAATTCGTTGCTCACAGAACTGATCTGCAGCCTCAACTGTTGTAATGCCTTGCTGAGTTGAATTTTGGTATACATTTAAAAGGGAATTATAGATTGCTTTTGTTTGTCTTAATACTCGCTCTTTATTTGGCGTATAAAGCTCATCAGCTACTTGAATTAATCCACCAGCATTAACAATATAGTCAGGAGCATAAAGGATTCCACGTTCTTGTAACATTTGACCATGTTTCATTTCAAGAAGCTGATTGTTAGCAGAACCTACAATAGCCTTTACTCTTAGTTGATCAATTGTTTTATCATTAATAATTCCACCCATTGCACATGGGATGAAAATATCTGCATCTGCACTATAAATTTCCTCAGTACTTACAACTTTAATGCCTGCACCAAGATGCTTTGCCTTTTCAACCAGCATATCAATGGCCTGCTGATTGATATCTGTAACATATAGGTCTGCTCCTTCTTCAAGCAATCTCTCTGCTACTTTATAACCGACTTTTCCAAGTCCTTGAATCGAGTAACTTCTGCCTGATAAGTCATCAGTGCCCCACAGAACCTTATTCGTAGCCTGAAGCCCGTAAATCACACCTTGTGCAGTCGGAACAGAAGAATCACCACTGCCTCCATAAACTTCATCTACACCAACAATACAATTCGTTTCTTTTAATGCATGAACGAAATCCTCAGTTGTTGTTCCCATGTCTGTTCCTGTATAAAAACGGCCATTTAATGATTCTACAAACTGACCAAATGCACGGAAGAGCTCTGGACTTTTATCCTTTGTTGGATCACCAATGATTACAGCCTTTCCACCACCAAAATCAACATCGGAAACAGCACACTTATACGTCATCCCTTTAGATAATCTCAATACATCCTCTAACGCTTCATCCACACTTTTATAGGGATACATACGGCACCCGCCTAAAGCTGGTCCTAGCTTTGTACTATGAATGGCGATAATTGCTTGGAGACCTGTGGCCTCATCATTACAAAAAACGACCTGCTCATGCTCACGAATTTTCATAAAAAGATCCATTTGTGTAGAATCCCCCTTTTTTCCTGTTACTTTGGTAGCGCTTTCAATCATTTTTGATTCATCCCCTTTATTTATATATTCTATAAGTGTTGTTAAAATCGTACTTTTACCCTTTAATAGCCTGTTCAATTTGATTTTTTGGAAGGATCACTTGCTTTACCTCACCGACTCCGATTACCCCCTTTTCATTATGGATAGATACTTTTGTCATGACGATATTGTCTAGTAATCTATCGAGGGTTGCGGTGACTGTGAGTTTTGATCCTTGTGGTGATGGGGCAATGTGTTTAACATTAACAGCTGCGCCCATCCCTTCCTCATGCTCTTCTAAAAAGGGAAGGATGATTTGTCTTGATGCCCATTCCATGTGGTATACCATCGATACTGTGGAATACACTGGGTGAACGACTTTACCTTCGAACTGGGCGAACATATCAGGTGTTACTTCTACCTTGAATGTGGATATATGCCCTTCAACTAAACCAGGTTTCATTTCGAATCCCCCAACTCACACTATCAAGTATATGACGTTTATTTAACGATATAATACCATTTCGTTAAATAAGTAGTCAATGAATTGTGTTAATTTTTAACCAATTCGCACGAATATAAAAATTCTTACTCTTCTGGGTTAATGCTTCAACTTGGTAAAGTTAGTAAAAAAATTTAACCTCTGTTCAACTACAACTTGTCGAAACCTGTTTTATGTGATCTCTTTCTGACTGACAACGCATTGCAGTTTGAATAAGTGGGTATTGAACTTCCTCTCGCTCAGCTACTAATAGAAGTCTTGATGAAAAGGTTTTTGGACTTCCTCTCACTAAGACGGCGCATCGAAGTCTGAATGAAGCAGCTTTTCTGACTTCCTCTCGCTAAGGCGACACATCGAAGTCCGAATGAAGTAGCTTTTCGGACTTCCTCTCGCTATGGCAACACATCGAAGTCTCAATAAGGCGGGTTTTCTGACTTCCTCTCACTAAGACGGCGCATCGAAGTCTGAAAGAAGCAGCTTTTCAGACTTCCTCTCGTTAAGGCAACACATCGAAGTCTCAATAAGGCGGGTTTTCGGACTTCCTCTCACTTAGACGGCGCATTGAAGTCTCAATGAAGCAGCTTTTCGGACTTCCTCTCGTTAAGACGACACATCGAAGTCCGAATAAAGCTGTATGACATTTATCATTTAAGCGTTCCTTAATCTCTCTTAATTCTTCCAGGTTACTGGGAACTTCCTCAAAAATAACAAAAAAAGGGATTAACTAGTCTCCTAATTAATCCCTTTTTATATCACACTAAGTCAACAGTGCACGGTCGTTTGTCATTTTTGTTCCACGAATTCGTTGGAATTCGTTTAATAGTTTTTCGATAGTTAGGTCCTTTTTCTTATCTTCTTCTACTTCTAGAATAATTTGGCCTTTGTCCATCATGATTAAGCGATTGCCTAGGTCTAGAGCCTGTTGCATGTTATGGGTAACCATTAGGGTTGTGAGTCCATATTTCTCAACAATCTCTTTTGTAAGATTGGTGATTAGTTCTGCCCTAGATGGGTCTAATGCAGCAGTGTGTTCATCTAATAAGAGAATGGCAGGTTCAGTAAATGTTGCCATTAATAATGAAAGTGCTTGCCTTTCTCCACCAGATAATAAGCCGACTTTCGCTGACAAACGGTTTTCTAGGCCTAGATGTAGAGATTCTAATACTTCTTTAAAATATTCTTTTCTCTTTTTGGTAACCCCTATTCTTAGTGTCCTTTGTTTATTTCGGGAGTAAGCCATGGCCAAATTCTCTTCAATCGTCATATTTGGAGCTGTCCCAGCCATTGGATCCTGGAAGACCCTGCCTATTAGTTTAGCTCGTTTGAATTCCGACATTGAGGTTACGTCTTTGCCATCAATAACGACCTTACCGACATCCGGAGTTAATACTCCCGATATCACATTCATTAGCGTTGACTTACCAGCACCATTACTTCCAATTATCGTGACAAAATCTCCTCGCTCAAGAGTTAAATTTGTCCAATCAAGTGCTATCTTCTCGTCAGGAGTTCCTTCATTAAATACTTTATGAATCTGATTTAAATGCAGCATTTGATTCCCCCCTTTCGGAAGTGGCAGCCGCAAATCTAATGGCCTCAGATTGTTTCTTAGCTTTTCGTTTTTTATCACGGGAATGTGTAAGGAATTTAGGCATAACAAGTGCTAAAATTACGATTGTTGCTGTGATTAGTTTCATGTCCCCCGGCTCAAGGAAATCAACCCTCAGAGCAAGTGTTACAACAATTCGATAAATAATGGCTCCACCAATAACAGCTAATGTTGTTCTAGCAATTGTTTTGGTCCCAAATAACGCTTCTCCAATGATAACAGACGCTAAACCAATGATAATCATACCAATCCCCATACCAACATCTGCGAAGCCGCCTTGTTGTGCAATTAGGGCTCCTGAAAAAGCAACCATAGCATTGGAGAGTCCAAGCCCTACGATTACCATCATATTTGTGTTGGCTGAAAGACTTCGAATCATGCGTTGATTATCACCCGTTGCACGGATGGCCAAACCAATCTCTGTTTTTAAAAAACGATCAATGAGGAATTTTAGTAAAAAGGTTACAACAATCATAAAGATCAATATTCCCCATGTTCTTGGTAAACTATCACCCAAACCTACAAGGGTCAAAATCTGATTGAAAAAAGCGTCGATTCCTGTTTTATCCCATGCGTCTCTAACTTGCGTAAACATCGTATCGGTATTCAATAAAGATACATTCGACTTTCCCATTATTCTAAGATTGATAGAATAAAGGGCAATCATCATTAAAATACCGGAAAGAAGAGCATTGATTTTTCCAACCGTATGAATAATTCCAGTAATACAGCCGGCAATAAAGCCTAGAACTAGTGCGAGCATTGTAGCTGTAAAGGGATTAACCCCACTTACAATTAACGTTGCTGCAACAGCTGCACCTGTTACAAAGCTTCCGTCTACTGTTAAATCTGGAAAGTCCAGCACACGAAAGGATAAGTAAACACCTATCGCCATAATCGCATAGATGATCCCTGATTCAAATGCTCCGAATATCGCTGTAAACACTAAGAACCATCCTCTCTATTCTCCGTCAAAGAACTCCCCTAGTTTTTCCCATTCAGAGTCCACTTCTAACCCTTGTGCCTCTGCAGCTTTTGTATTAATCATAAGCTTCATGCTATCTGGTAATTCTACATTGATTTCTGAAGGTTTTTTCTCACCTTTTAGAATTTTTGCAGCCATTAAACCAGATTGATAGCCAAGGTCAAAGTAACTGAAACCACTTGCCGCTACTGCACCTTTTTTCATTGAATCTAACTCACCAACGAATAAAGGAATTTTCTTTTCATTCGCAACTGAGATAACAACATCTAATGCAGAAACAACTGTATTATCAGTAGGTATATACATTGCGTCTACACGTCCAACTAGTGATTCTGCCGCTTGTTTTACTTCTGCTGAAGTAGAAACAGAAACCTCAACAATTTCAGCACCATTGTTTTTTGCAAGCTCTTCTACTTGTTCAACCTGAACGACCGAGTTTTGCTCACCAGAATTGTAGATAATCCCAATCTTTTTAGCTCCTATTTCATTTGTAATAAAATTGATTGTATTAGCCGTCGCATCAGGATGGTTATCTGTTGTACCAGTGATGTTTTCACCAGGCTTATCAAATGCCTCAACTAGCCCAGCTCCTACAGGATCAGTTACTGAAGTGAAAATAATTGGAATCTCTCTTGTAGCATTTAAAGCAGCTGTCGCACTTGGTGTAGCATTTGCGAAAATTAAATCTACTTTATCACCAACAAAGTTATTGGCAATTGTAGCGGTATTGTTCATATCAGCTTGTGCATTTTGGAAATCGTATGTAACATTTTCTCCTTCTTTAAAGCCCTGATCTTCAAGCGCTTTTTTAAATCCTTCTGTCGCTGCATCTAATGATGGATGCTCCGCAAATTGAGTAAGACCAATTACATACTCACCATCACCCGATGATTGGCTACTACAACCAGTCAATGCTAGCATTCCTGCTAGTAAAAGTGATGAAGCTACTTTCATAGGTTTTTTCATGTAAATCCCCCTCGTTTATATATTATTTTTTAAAAAACTTACTAATATAGTAAATTAGTAAGTGTTGGGAAACCCTTTTGTAACCGGTTACAATGTATGATAATTACCATAAGCACCGTAAATATATCGTTATATTATCATCTTACTTGATTAATAGTCAATAATATTCCAAAAATTTAATAAATTTCGATAAATATATGCTAGATTCTGTTTTTTATGACAACCTCTAATAAATAAGCGTATAAAATAAATGGGAGGCAAAACTGCTCGCTTTCCGCGGGAGGTCCGTGAGCCTCCTCGGCGCGTTGCGCCTGTGGGGTCTCACGTTGACACTCTCATCCCGCAGGAGTCTCGCAGTTTTGCCTCCCATATATACTAGGTATATTGGACTCACCTTTCTCTCACCATAATACTAAAAAAATAAAACACACTGTTAAATGGTTAACAGTGTGCTTTTAGAATTATAAATAACTTTGGGCTTTTGTAATTTGTTCCTTTGCTTCTCTCATCATGCGGTCCACTAGTTCTTGGACGGTTGGGATGTCGGATACGAGTCCTGATATTTGGCCACCGTTCATGAAGCCTTGGTCGCCTTTTCCTTCGAGGGCACCGATTTTGTGATAGTCTTCTGTGGTTAATTGATTGAATTCGTCTAATGAAATTCCTTTTGTTTCGTGGTCTAATAGTGTCTTTGCATAATCGGTTTTGAGAACTCGGCGTATTTTACCGACAGATCTTCCAACAATTACTGTTCCATCATCCTGTGCGAGAAGTAATTGTTTTTTGTATTCTTCATGAAATGGTGCTTCTGCAGTGGCTATAAATCTAGTACCCATTTGGACACCACTTGCTCCTAGTGCAAGCATTGCAGCCAATCCTTTACCATCTCCAATTCCTCCTGCGGCCACGACTGGAATGTTCACTTGGCTAACGATTTGAGGAATCAGTGTGAGTGTGGTAGTTTCAAGATTTGAATTAATACCTGCAGCCTCATATCCTTCGGCAACAAGCACATCCGCACCAGCTTCTTCTGCTTTTCGCGCTTGCTTTACAGACGCTACCACCGTAATGACCTTAATACCATGCTCCTTTAACTTTGGAATAAACGGAGCTGGGTTACCAGCAGAAAGAGATACGATTTTCACATTATGCTTGATTACTAGCTTAAGAACTTCTCGCACATTAGGGGACACACTAATGGCTACATTAACTGCAAAAGGTTTATCTGTTCTACTTTTTGTTTCAATGATTATTTGTTCCACTTCTTCTGGGCTCATTGTTCCTGCCCCAATTGTACCTAAACCACCCGCATTGGAAACAGCAGACGTTAATATTGCATTGCTGATATTCCCCATACCACCTTGTAGAATTGGGTAATCTATCTCTAAAATATCCATTAACCTATTCACCATTTTCACCCCTCGTTAAAATAATGTTATAGTAATTCCAATACTTATGTAAAGAAAAAGCCATCAAACTGATGACTATCTTTTTACTCTATGATATATGGATGATTCATCGCATTATAATCGTGATCTTTATCTTTTATCTCGTTCCCATCTTTAAATACACTTTCAAAAAATCTAGATGCAGGCTTGGCCAGCTCTTTGTAATATTCTCCGAATAATGACGCAGCATGGTTACCTAACCACTGACTAGGTAAAAGCTCTTCTGGTAACCCTGGATCAACGAACAGGAACTTTCGATACTCATGGACTAGCTTTGTACGTTCAACAAAGCATTCGGCGTCTGTCATATTCCCTTTTGCAATCTTATTTTTATCAATAATATACTTTTGGCTATATTCGGTGATGAATTCTTGATATTTAGAATTGATGTCCTGCAAATCCCAGCTCTTCTCGACGAGTCGAAGGTTTTCATGTGGGCCACCATATTCTGCAATAAAGAAATCAACGTAAGCGGAGATTTCATATTTATCAATTAAATCATACACTTGTTTTTCAAGATTATTTGCTGAAATCCAGCAGCTATTTGACATCGTTCCAAAACCGCTCCAAACTAGTTCTTTTCTAAGTTCGTCTCTTACATTTCGGATTTCCTCTGGAATGGTATACATGAGCATTCTCCATTTGCCATCCCATTCCTCTGGCTTCAATTTAAATATCCTTTTGGCAGCTTCTTCTATCCTCTTTTGACCACGTGGTGTTAATGAGTAATAACTTTTATTGCCAATCTTATCTGCTTGAACCCACCCCTGTTTATTCATTCTCGAAATGGCCGCTCTTACAGATTGGTCATTGTGGCCAAATTCATTTAAAAGTCTAATCAAACTACCGATCCAAATTTTACTACCATAATGCGAAATATAATCTCCATATAATGTAAAAATCATTGATCTAGTATTCACTTTAGCTTCATCCTCACTTCAATTTCCACGTATTACGCAAAAATAACGTTATTCGTATATTCTACTAGATTATGCTTTACATGCAAAATTATTTTTTTGAAATAATGAAAAAAATCCATAGAGAGATGGAATCTCTACGGATTAAAATAAAATTATAAACTCCCAAAGATTCAAATCACAGCTCACTACTACTTAGAATCTATGTTTTTAACAATCGTTGCAATACCTTGACCTACTCCAACACACATTGTCGCAAGTCCATAGGTACTTGACCTTCTCTTCATCTCATAAATCAAGGTTGTTAGTATACGAGCTCCACTAGCCCCTAATGGATGTCCAAAGGCTATCGCACCACCGTTTACATTCACTTTTTCTGCATCTAATTCTAGATCTCTCATACAAGCAAGTGATTGAGAAGCGAATGCCTCGTTGAGCTCAATCAAATCAAGATCACTTGTCG
The DNA here is from genome assembly GCA_014960805.1 of Cytobacillus suaedae. Taxonomy (GTDB): domain Bacteria; phylum Bacillota; class Bacilli; order Bacillales; family Bacillaceae_L; genus Bacillus_BV; species Bacillus_BV suaedae. The sequence continues at coordinate 2,391,895 of CP063163.1, forward strand.
ATAAGCCTGCTCGTTCAAGAGCCTTGCGAGTCGCAAAAATAGGCCCAATACCCATAATCGAAGGTTCTAGCCCAGCTGTCGCAGATACAACGTAGGAAGCAAGTGGCTTAAGGCCTAGTTCCTTTGCTTTGTCAGCACTCATTAATAGAAGAGCTGATGCACCGTCATTTACACCAGAGGCATTCCCTGCGGTTACTGTACCATCCTTAAATAAGGGCTTTAGCTTGGCTAGCGTTTCAACAGTAGTTTCAGGACGTGGATGTTCATCCATTTCAACTACAACTTCATTCCCTTTACGATCTTTATAAGAGACTGGAACAATTTCATCATTCAATCGACCAGATTCCATTGCAGCTCGAGCTTTTAGCTGACTTTTGTAGGCAAAATAATCTTGTTCTTCTCTAGAGAGATTATATTGTTTTGCGACATTTTCAGCAGTTTCAGGCATACTATCCGTTCCATACATTTCAGCTAGTTGGTTGTTAATAAAACGCCAACCAATCGTCGTATCAAACATTTCCATATTGCCTCTTGGAAAATCTTTCGATGGTTTTGCCATAACAAATGGAGCACGAGTCATACTTTCGGTTCCACCAGCAATAAAAATATCACCCTCACCCACAGCAATCGCTCTTGCAGCATAATTGACTGAATCTAACCCTGATCCACACAAACGGTTAATGGTCGTTGCCGCTACCTCTACTGGTAAACCCGCAAGTAAAGCCGACATTCTAGCAACATTTCGATTATCTTCACCAGCTTGGTTTGCATTTCCGAACACAACTTCCTCAATTTCACGTGGGTCTAGTTGAGGATTACGTTGAACTAGAGCTTTTATGACAACTGCACCTAAATCGTCCGGTCGTATATTTTTTAAAGATCCATTATAGCGCCCAATTGGCGTTCGCACGGCATCAACAATGACGACTTCCTTCATTTATATATTCACTCCCTTGCTTGAATAGTCAAAGACACCGCGACCTGTTTTTCGACCAAGTCTACCCGCTTTAACATATTGCTCTAAGAGCGGTGCAGGACGGTACTTTTCACCCAGCTTTTCATGAAGATATTTCAAGTTATTTAGTCTAGTATCTAAGCCAACAAGGTCTCCAAGCTCAAAAGGCCCCATTGGATAATTCAAGCCTAGCTTAATCGCTTTATCGATTTCTTCTGCTGTACCAACACCTTCTTGAAGCATGTAAAATGCCTCATTCCCAACTAAAGCACTGATTCGGCTCGTAACAAAACCAGGAAACTCATTTACAACAACCGTTTCCTTCCCCATTTCTTCTGCAACTTGTCTAATTACATTAGCTGTTTCATCATTCGTTTCAAGTCCACGTACGATTTCAACAAGAGGCATTTTATGTACTGGATTAAAAAAGTGCATGGCAATCACTTTTTCCGGACGTTTCGTAAATGATCCAATTTCAGTTGGACTCATTGTCGATGTATTTGTTGCAAAAAAGCAATGTTCCGGTGCATGCTGGTCAATGACTTCAAAGATAGTTTTCTTGATTTCAATTTTTTCTGGTACGGCTTCAATGACAAGGTCAGCATATGCTACGTGTTGTGCTAGAAAGTTTGAATAAGATAAACGACCTTTGGCAGCTTCCATTTGGTCAAGAGTAATTTTTCCACGTGCTAGTCCTTTTTCAAAAATACTAGTAATCTCATTTTCTGCTGCTTTTAGCTGTTTTTCTTCGATATCAATTAAAACAGTATTAAAGCCTCCGACAGCACTAACATAGGCAATACCACGACCCATGACACCAGAACCAATAACTACGATTGTTTTAACCATATGATTAACCTCCTTTGTTGAAGTAAAACGAGGTTGACTAATTACTGCTTTGTCAACCTCGCATTTTATAAACTAGATGCCAAATGGATTAAGTGGGCGGCTACCGTAGTAGGAAATAAGACTCTTCGTTTCTGTATATAAATCTAGTGTTTCTATACATAGCTCACGTCCAAAACCTGATTGCTTATAGCCTCCAAATGGTGTGCCAGGGAATGCAGAGAATGGGCAGTTAATCATGACGATACCTGCTTCAATCTGTTTTCCAACTCTTGTTGCACGACCATAGTCTTTCGTCCAAATCGCTGAACCTAAACCGTATTTGCTATCATTTGCTAACTTAACAGCTTCTTTTTCATCAGAGAACTTCATAACGACTACAACTGGACCAAAGATTTCCTCTTGAACGGATTTCATCTCATGATTCACATTTGTAATAATGGTAGGCTCATACCAGAAGCCGTTTTCATAACCTTCTACCTGTGCTTCTTTACCACCAGCAACAACTGTTGCACCATCTGCAATGGCAGATTTAACATAGCCGTCAATTACTTCAAGCTGGCCACGATTGATAATTGCACCTACATGCGTTTCTTTTTCAAATGGATTGCCAAGCTTTAATTTCTTTGTTTTCTCAACAAACTTTTCCATGAACTCATCATATACGTTCTCATGAACATATAATCTTGAGCGTGCTTCACAAGACTGTCCAGTATTATAGAAAATACCGAATAATGAGCCGTCTACTGCAGCATCAATATCAGCATCTTCAAATACGATACTCGGAGATTTACCACCTAATTCAAGCGTCACGCGTTTTAATGTTTGTGAAGCCTTCGACATGATATCTTTTCCGATTTCCGTAGATCCTGTGAATGCAACTTTATCTACATTCTCATGCTCAACTAAATAGTTTCCTACTTCTGAACCTGCTCCTGGAATCACGTTTACAACTCCAGCAGGTACACCTGCCTCAATGCAGATTTCACCAAGTACAATAGCTGTTAGTGGAGTTAAGCTTGCAGGCTTAACTACGATTGAGCATCCTGCAGCAATGGCTGGAGCTACTTTCCATGCAGCCATCATTAATGGGTAATTCCATGGAATGATTTGCGCACATACACCTACAGGCTCTTTTTCTGTAATGTTTTGGAATGCTCCAGGCATTGTATTAACTGCTCCGCGATGAGCAACAATTGCACCCGCGTAAAATTCAAAGTCTTCAATCGCTTGCATTACTTGACCTTGAGCAGCAGCTAAAGATTTACCTGTATCTAATATCTCTAACTCTACTAATTCATTAAAACGTGATCTCATAATCCCCGCAATTTTATTTAATGTGCGTTGACGTTTGTTAACAGGGAAATGTCTCCATTTACCATGATCAAAGGCATTTCTTGCAGCCTGAACAGCACGCTCGGCATCTTCAGTAGAAGCTTTCGAAACAGTCGCAACTGCTTCACCTGTTGCAGGGTTATAAGTTGTAAACGTTTCACCAGAAGCGCTTTCAGCACGTTCACCATTAATGATTAATGAATAATGCGATCGTTTCATTTCTAACTGCTCTAGTTTTTGTTCTTTTACTGTAGACAAAGCATCCAACTCCTTCTTTTATTAGTTTCCTTTAAAAACAGGCTTTCTTTTTTCCATAAAAGCTTGTATTCCCTCTTTATGATCATTGCTTAAACCAGCAATTCGTTGACCTTCTGCATCTTTTTCCAAGAAATCAGGAAGACCTAAATGCCAGCTAGCTTTTAAATTTCGTTTAATTAACCCAATTGCTTTTGTAGGCATAGCTGCAAGATGGCTTGCAAACTCTTCTACGCCAGTTTCCCACTCATCTGACGGAATGACCTTTGTAACTAGCCCTAACCTTAAAGCATCCTCTGCTTTGATTTTTTCACCAAAGATAGCTAGCTCCAGTGCTTTTGCATGACCGACAATACGCGGTAAATAATAGAGGTTTCCAGCGTCAGGAATTAACCCAACATGGATAAATGCCTGAACAAGGCTTGCTTTGTCAGAGGCAATTCGAAAGTCACACGCGAGTGCTAGACTCATCCCAGCCCCTGCTGCTACCCCATTTAAAGCAGCAACAATTGGTTTTTCACATTTATCCAGCTCAAGTAACATCGGGTTATACCTTTTACGTAATACCTCACCATGGTCCATGTCGTCATTTACTCCGCCCAGGTCCTCACCTGAACAGAATGCACGACCTTCACCAGTAATTACAATCGTACGAACTTCTTGGTCATTGGAAGCTAACTTTAGTGCTTTTTGGACTTCTTTATTTAGTTGCTCTGTAAATGCATTTAATTTATCAGGTCTCGAAAGGGTTAACCAGGCAATATGGTTTCTCACCTCATATTTAATTGTTTCAAACATCCTATGTACCTCCCTTTAGTTCCCTGAAAAATTTGGTCGTCTTTTTTCTTTAAAGGCAGTCATACCTTCACGTTGATCATTTGAAGAGAATAGGAGAGAAAAGTTCTTTCTTTCAAACTGCATTCCCTCATAAAGTGAATAATCAATTGCTTTTAATACCGATTCTTTCATTAGTCGAATGGAAAGAGGTGCTTGATTCGCAATCGTGTTTGCGAACTTAACAGTTTCTTCTTCAAGTAACTCTGGAGCTACGGTTCGATTGATGATTCCATAATGAAGCGCTTCTTCAGCGGAAATTCGTTTTCCTGTAAAAAGCCATTCCATCGCTTTCGTTTTTCCAACGAGCTTTGTTAATCGTACGGTTCCGCCAGCGCCTGGCATCACACCTAAATTCACCTCAGGAAAGCCGAACTCTGCATCATTTGAAGCAAATAGTAAATCGCAGCAAAGTGCAAGTTCAAAACCACCACCGAGGGCAAAGCCTTGAACTGCTCCAACAATCGGCTTTTTAATCTGAGCTAATCGATCCCAATCTGTAAATTGATTTAATAATTCTAGATCAATTGACGTATCATCCATCATCTCATCAATATCTGCACCTGCAGCAAAAGCACGACCATTACCCGTTAACACAATGACTCTTATCTCGTTATTACGATCAAAGTCTTCCATTGCCTCTAAAATTTCTGATACCATTTTTCGATTTATCGCATTTAGCACCTTTGGGCGATTCAATGCAATCATACCGAGACGTCCATTAGTAGATGTAACGATATGTTCGAAATTATTAAGCATCTAGTTCCTCACCAATCATTAATGTAATAAGGTCGCCAGCAAATTTCATTGCATCTTTACCAGAAGCTTTTCCTTCATCCGTTCTCATTGCTGTTTGAAGTGCTTCGTGGCTGTCATAGTACATTTCACACATTAGGTAGTATTTACCTTCTCCACCCATTGGGCTTCCAACAACCTTTGTTACTTCCATTTTGCGTAGTCCAGGAATTTTTGCTGTTAGTGGTGCGTGTACGTTAAAGTAGTGCTCGTTGAATGCCTCTTTGTTTTCAGGGTGCTTGTATAACGCGATTAATTTCACCATTTAAATCCATCTCCTCAGTGTTTGGTTTGTATTATTAAAAGCTATACGTTAAAGGAATATAGCTTCTTTTCCTAATTTATTACATCATTGTTGAAACAGGTTTCATTGCTTCGAATGGGTTTTTACAGCCTTTGCAGTATAGGATGCTGCGACAAGCTGTTGGGCCAAATAAGTTTTCCAGCGTTGTGTAGACGGAGTCGCAGTATGGGCAATTCACTTCCCAGCCTCCGTTTTCATCTAACTGCCGTGGAGGTGGTGCAATTCCGAATTCCTTTAAACGCTCACGTCCCTCTTCAGTAACTCGGTCAGAAGTCCATGGTGGTGAATAAATGAATTGGACAGTAACACTTAATTGCTTATCTAATGTTTCCAGCGCTAAGATCACATTTTTCTTAATAATGTCTAGTGCTGGACATCCCATGAAAGTCGGAAGTAGTTGAATGGTTACTTTGTTGCCATCGTGCTCTATTCCTTCTACCATTCCAAGGTCAATGATGGAAACAGAATCAATTTCAGGATCCTTAACACTATGAAGTGCTTCCACGATTGCTTGCTTATTTATGTCTGTCACCATAGCATCCATCCTTTTAAAAGAGATTTCCTTACCAATTTGCAACAGGATTGATATTGTATACCTCACTTAATGTTCCAAGGGCATCGTCTAAGTCAGCCGTATGCTGACCTATTCTTCCATTGCCATTTGTCATAGCAAAGGCACTAGGAAAATCTAGGTTAATAGATTCAAAGATTGGCTTCATTGCGTTTATCGTTCGGGTTTTTAGAACCTCTTCGGTTTCAATAAAACCTAGCTCTGCCATTTCTTTTCCTTTAGGACCAAGTGTTAAAACGCCATCAAAGTCTGCTACAACAGTCTGTACTGCTTTTTCCATTCGAGTTCTTGCGTCTCCACCTGCCATCAATAATTGTGTAAACCATGTTTTCCAATGTAAAAGATGATAATAAAGCTCCATATTCACCTTTACGGCTACATCAGCTAGTGGCTGGTATGAGGATGTTTTTAACGATTCAACTCGAACTTTTTTGGCTTGGGTATAGAAATAGTTACGTACAACCGCAAATGCCCAATCATATTGAGGTTGCTTTAGGTAATGTCCAGGACCGTTAACCATTTCTAAAAGCACTGCATTCTTTCGGTCCTTTGATGGACGAGAATGTGCTAAATCATCTACTTTTCCTACCCCAATATCTTCTAGCAGCTGATAAAACATTGCGGCATGGCCCATCATATCCTGGCTTATCGAAGAAAATGCAACATCCTCTTCTATATGGGGAGCTAGCCCGAGCCACTCTGATCCACGGTATGAGATAATAAAATCATCATCCGCTAACTGAAAAAGTAATTCAGATAAGACTTGTAAGTCATTTTTCGATGTCATTTCTTTTGCTTCCCTCCCCACGAAAAGATTTCTTGTTCATCAAGCATCCCCTGCTCATAGTGACGCCACTTTTTCTTTAAATATCCATACCCTTTTGTTGTACGATAATCTTTATTATCTAGACGGCTAAGGGTCATTCGCTCATCCAACGTCATTTTTCGAATATCAGAGCGCTTCACTACCCAAATATCTGAAACAGGCTCCCGGCGCATGAAATTTTCTTGTGCCAAAACAAGCGCAATTTCTTGATTAGGGGCTAAAAGTGAAAATTGGTATTGAAGCGGAGATGTATCTGTTCTTTTACTAAAAACCTCGAACTCCTGGAAGAAGCCTTCACTACCCATGGTCATACCTCCTTACATTTTTTTAGCTGTTACTAAGTGCTTCATGTACCCATTTATTTGTGTGGTACGTAACCTTACGAAGCTCTAAGCGATCCTTTGATTTTGGACCATTGTTTTTTATGATTTGCTTAAAGCGATTCCAATCAGGTTGTTTATAAATCCACAATTCCTGTTCTTCATCATAATGCATTGTGTCATCTGGTAACTTTAAACCAAGTGAAAGAACCCTCGGAATATACTTAGAGAAGAAATCCTGTCTTAGCTCTTCATTTGTTTTTGTACGGATTTGATATTTTATCGTAATATCCTGTTTAGATGTGCCTGTTGTAGAAGAATCGCCAGGACCAAAGAACATTAATAATGCTTCCCACCAACGGTCTAGTGCGACTTGGAGCATTTGTTTTTGTTCTTCTGTGCCTTCAGCTAATGCTAGAATGATAGACTCACCATGTTGCGCGTGGAAAACTTCCTCTGCACAAATTCTTTTAAGTGCTCTAGCATAAGGTCCATAGGACGCATCAAGCATATTCGTTTGCGTAATGATTGCAGCTCCATCTACTAGCCAGCCAATGATTCCAGCATCCGCCCACGATGGTGCTTCCATATGAAACACATTATGAAACTTTAAATCTCCTGAAAAAAGATCATTCATAATATCTTCTCTCGTTTTACCCAGTGGTTTCATAAGGTCTTCAGTTACTCGGAGTAAAAGTTGACCATGGCCCATTTCATCCTGGACTTTTGCCATAATTCCAAGTTTCCTTTTTAAGCTTGGTGCCTTAGGTACCCATTCCTTCTCTGGAAGCGCTCCCATTATTTCACTGATTCCGTGCATTGAAATTAATTTTATTAATGTAAGTCGGTATTCATCAGGCATCCAATCCTCAGCTTCAATCTTTTCTCCAGCTTCAATTCGCTCCATGAATCTCTGCATTTTCTCTTCCTCAGTTAACTGATCAAAAGACATCACTTCTGACATAAACTCCACCTCCATTATTTATGACGAAAACAACACGATAATGTTAAGTTTGTTACAGATTATGCAATATAATCGTAAACAGTAGTTATTTTCATAAAAAATATTTAGGATTTTTTTTATATAACGTTTATTTATCGTCATTTAAAATTATTGTTATACGTTTAACACAAAGATAACGTGTTAATGGTAAAAAGTCAAACCATTTTTCTGAAAATTAAAAAAGAGCACAATGTTTATCACTGTGCTCAGTTTAAAAATCTTATTATTTCGTTTTCTTGTTCTGTAAATCCTTCTGATCCTAAAATGATAAGTTCTTCCATTGATGAAAGCTCATCAAATGGAATTTCCTCACCTAGCTCTTTATTTACTCGAAGATAGTTAGATCCTAGCAAGTGATGGCATTGATAACTAATTGACTCGGAAGATAAATGAAGAGCAAGATCAAGTAACTTAGGTGTAACCTTCATGGATGGAAAGTCAAATGGAAGCCACTGTTTCACACCCCAATACTTATCATCTTGAATTGTAAAATCAATGGTTTGCTTTCCAGTACCAACGGAAAGAATTTTAATATCCTCAATTGTCTTCTTATAATGCTTTAAAGCCTCCGTGACACAGACTAATGACGGATTGTTTGCCCATAGCCCACCATCAATTGATAAAAAACGATTATGAACATTATTGGGTGGAAAATAAACTGGAGCTGAACAGGAAGACAATACAGCATCCCAAAGTTCGATTGACAAATCGTCCTTTTCTTCAGCATTATTCATGGTCCTATGGACATATGGCCGACCGTGTGTGACATCAACTGCCGGAATAAGAATTGGTGTTTCTACTTCAGAAAGTTTTATGTCTTTAAACGACTTTTTTAAGTATCTTCTTAAGAAGCGATCACTATATACGCTTTTAAATAATCCTACTTTTGCTTGACGTATAAATATTTTACGTCCAAATTTTTTATAGTTTTCTAATACCTTGTACATTGGAATCTTCATCGAGACAGAAGCAGCAATGATCGAACCTGTGCTTGTACCAGCGATAACATCGAATAAATCAGCGACTGGCTTGTTATATCTTTCTTCTATGGCTTTTAAGACAGCGATTGCAAATACTCCTCTAATGCCTCCACCATCAATACATAACATTTTCATCTACTTCACCCATATTTTTTATCTTTATGTTTAGTCTTGCCAAACTATTGGTTTTAACTCATGAAGCCCGTATTTCGTATTTTCAAGAACAATAAACAAACAAAAGACCAAATCACTAGTGGACTTGGTCATTGATCAATGCATCTATTTCTTGTATGGGATATTCAAAAGCTCAGGTACGGTCACAAACTCATATCCTTGTTGTTGTAATGTTGGGATAATTTGTTTTAAAGATTCGATTGTAGGTGTTCGATTCGCATCCCATTCTCCACCATCATGCATTAAAATAACAGAACCAGGCTGAACCTGACTTGTAACAGTGTTTGTGATTACTGCGGGTGGTTCCTCCTGCCAGTCTAAAGAATCTACTGACCAACCAACAACAGTGTAGTTCATGTCTCTTAACTTCTCTACCAACTCATTGTATAAAAATCCATAGGGAGCTCGGAAAAGTTTTGTACGATAACCAATTAAATCTTCAAGAGTTTCTTCTGTTCGATTAACCTCTCTTTCAAGAGTAGCAACGTTTGCTTGATCGACAAGATTTGGATGCCAATATGTATGATTTCCAACGATATGCCCTTCATTTATCATTCGCTTTACAAGATCTGGATAAGCCTCAGCTCTTGCACCCATTACGAAAAATGTAGCATCTACATTATACTGATTTAGCACATCTAGCACTTGCCCTGTAAAACGTGGATCTGGACCATCATCAAAAGTTAAAGCAACTTTCTTTTCAGCAGACGGACCACTTAACACAATGGTCTCAGGATACCTTTGCTGAAGCACGATGTTTGAAACAGGATATCTGACTCTTTCAGTTGTTTCAGGGCCACCCTCTAGTTGTGGAAACTCTTCTGGTGGCTGTTGTACTGGAATACTTTTAAACTCATCTGCATTTGTAGCCAAAACATTTATTCCAATAAATCCATTAAAGCAAAGTCCAATTAATGCAAGAAAAGCGAATTTTTTTATCATGTCGAATGCCCCTTCCAATTTATATCTTTTATTTTTTGAAAATGGAGTTAATTTTATCCTTTTGTGAGAAAAATATTTTCGAGATTTCGTGGGATTTGAATGTAATTTTAAAATTTCCAAATACTTCTCTTGAGGAGGATTTTAATCGTGGCTTGGACTTTTGTGGTAACAGCGTTTATTTTTATTTTATTTATCCCTGCTGGATTAGCAGCTTTACACATTTTAGTTTTGTATATTGGCTTACTAGGTCTGGGATTCTCTTTTATATTTTTTGGTTTAACTGCAACACAAAAGTGGAATGGTTATGGTTCTTTAAAACCAATTTCATGGTTTTTTCGTTTAATAGCTCTAGCTGTTGGTGGTTTCATTTTATATTTAGGGAGTCAGCTCTACACTGATGTTCAAGTCTATGTAGATGGAAACTTTAAAACGATAAAAGGTGTTCCAACTGAAATTATAGATATAGAATCAAATCGAGAAATGGTTAAAACGATTACAGTCGTTATTGATGAGATTTCTTTTGAGTTAAAGCCTCCATCAAAATATTATTTTCACACTGAAAAACTTGAAGGTAAATCCTTTACCATCCATTACTTGCCGAACACGATGTGGGTAATTGACTATGAAGTAGAATAAAAGCAACCCCCTTAGTGGAGGTTGCTTCTTTTATCCTTATATATAAATTTTGTTAAAATTCCTTCTTATTGAATCCATCTAGCTAATTCATAATAGATAGGTATCCCAATAATAAGATTGAAAGGAAATGTCACACCTAAAGCTAGACCTAAATAGATCGACGGGTTCGCTTCTGGTACAGAAGTTTTAAGTGCAGCAGGCGCAGCAATATAGGATGCACTACCAGCCAAAACACCCATTAAAGTAATTCCGCCTAGAGATAATCCAACAAAACTCCCCACAATGACACCTAAGCTTCCGAATAATAGTGGCGAAAGCAACCCGAATAATACTAACTTAACTCCATATTTTTTCACTTCAGGAAGTCGTTGTCCTGCGATTAGGCCCATGTTCAATAGAAAAAGAATTAATACACTATTGTATAAATCCATAAATAACGGTTTTACCATCGGAACTGCACGCTCTCCAAGAATTACACCTATCAATAAACTTCCGACTAAAAGTAAGATACTCTTACCAAAAATACTTTCTCTTAGCACTTCTTTATCAATTAAGTTTAAGGATTGAGGCATAAAACCAATACTGCGAGAAGAAAGTGAAGTTACCTCACTCTTGCTTTTAACTATATTTAAAATAAGTAAAGATACTAAGATTGCAGGACTCTCCATTAGTACAACAATTGCATTCATAAACCCTTCATACATCGTTCCATTTTTCTCAAGAAAAGAGAGAGCAGCACCGTAGGTTACAATGCTTATTGATCCATAAGTAGCGGCTAAGCCTATTGAATTCTCCAGATCAATTTTGATAATTCTCATAATAAAGAGTGTGATTAAAGGAATCGTCACTCCAAGAATTAACGCACCTCCAATAGGTGCTAACACAGTATCTATGGAGTAATGTGAGAGCTCAATTCCTCCTTTTATGCCAATTGCAATCAATAGATAAATACTTAATGCCTCACTAAGAGCACTCGGAAATTTAAGATCAGATTTAAAGATTGCAGCAATTAGACCTAAGACAAAAAACAAAACAACGGGTGATAGTAAATTATCAACAATAATCTCTGTCATTTTTTCCTCCTAATACCAATAATATAAAAAAACCGACAATATTTGGAGGGTGATTACCAGTTTGGTAAATACCAGATCCAAATGTTGTCGGTTTATTCTCAACTAACCTATTAGGTTTTTTGAGGATCTACCTTATGTAAAATCTTTCTCTAAGTCACTACATAATTTAAATACCATAATTCGTTCACCCGAATGGGTGCTAATATCTGTATGGAAACTCGTTACTTCTTTTCCAGTACAGGATAGGATAATTTGTTTTAAGTCATCAATTCCGGATTCAACTAATTCTGATCGAGTTTTTTTAATCGTTAATATTCCCTCTTTGGTTTCACATACAGAATATTCAGCCGGAGTGAGAATTCCTTTTAAGCATACAATGATCATGTCACGTAAAATATCTGACTTTACAGATACCGATCCACGACCAAGAAAGTCTTTTTCCCATTGTGTTATCGCTTTACTAATTTCTGATTCGATATACCCCTTGGATTTATTCATAATTCTCCTCAAAATTGATGTATTCTCTACGAGTTTATAAATATACCAAACTATCCTTTTTAACTCTTCAAGTCCTACTATATTACTTTTTCATTCAAGCCAATAAAACTTATTAACCGATTGCTAAAGTCGTTGTATAGGACAAGGGTGAATTAAATCTCCCGGTTATAAAGGATTAATTATACTTTATCGTGGTTTAACGAAAACGTCAACACCTTCTTACTACTCGCTTGAGGACCACTTTTCCTTTGAATTTAGCCAGTGTTCTGTTTGCTCCAATATACTCGCTAACTGAAGAAGCATGTCTTCTTTACCTCGTGCACCAATAAATTGGACACCACATGGTAGTCCGTCCTTCGTTACGTGCATAGGAACACTCATGGCTGGTTGTCCTGTTAAATTAGCAAGCTGGGTAAATGGTGTTCTCATGAGACTGTTTCTTGCAATTTGATCTATAATTCCTGCTTTTTTCAATAGATTTCCAGAACCTATTTTACCAATAACGTTTATCAATAATTTTTCCACTGACTTAGGCTCTAGTTCACCAATTTTTGCTGGAGGGTAAGCTGTTGTAGGGGTTATATAGAAATCGTATCTAGAAAGAAATTCCTCCATTTGAAACGCAGCAATATCCCATTCTCTTAATCCCATGACAAATTCTTCAGCACTAGTTGCTTTACCTAGTAAGCCAAGTAGCCAAGTGGAAGGCTCAACATCTAAATGCTTGGCTTTTCGACCTAAAACATCCTCAAGTGAGCCTATTGATGCTGCTACCTCTCCAAAATATAAGGTCAAAAAACTTCTTAGTAATTTGTAGCCTTCAACAGGCGCTTCCTTCTCTTCGACAGAATGACCTAAAGACTCTAGTAACTTAACTGTTTTGAGAACCGCTTCTTTACACTCTGGATGTATATCTGTTTCTAGTGGGGATTTTAAAGAAAAAGCAAAGGTTAGTCTTTTAGTTAATGGTGTTTTAAGTACCTCTAGGTAACTCCCATCAAAAGGAGGGGCATGATATGCTGCTCCTTTTTCATGGATTTTTAGTACATCAAGAATTGCTGCACTATCTCGAACCGATTTTGTTAGAACGTGGTCAACAGAAGCTCCTTGCCAGTTTCTACCGGCATTAGGACCAACTGGTGTTCTTCCCCTAGTTGGTTTTAACCCAAACAAACCACAGTATGCTCCTGGTATTCGAATAGAACCTCCACCATCATTTGCCCCTGCTAAAGGTACCATTCCTGATGCAACGGCAGCAGCTGAACCTCCACTTGAACCTCCAGGTGTATAATCTGTATTCCAAGGGTTCCTTGTGGGACCATACTGCTTAGGTTCAGTAATACCCATTAACGCAAATTCAGGTACATTTGTTTGCCCTAAAAAAAGGAGACCCGCTTTTCTTAATCTATTGACATATTCAGTGTCTCTTTTCGCTATATAGCCTTGTAATGCTTTAGACCCAGCAGTAATCCTTTCCCCTTTCATTTCTTGAGTTATGTCCTTTAATAACATAGGCACACCTGCAAAAAGTCCATTCAAATCCGGTTTTACTGCTGATTGCCTAGCTTGCTCATACATCTTATTAATAACTGCATTAAGATTTGGATTATGAAGTTCAATCAATCGAATCGCTTCTTCCACTAGTTCAATAGGCTTCACTTCTTTCTTTTTAACAAGCTCAGCCAACCCGAGAGCATCATAATTATTGTAGGTGATCTCCATTTTTATCATCTCCGTTATTCATGTTATCTATAGTATAGTTGAAAGAATATTCAGAAATCAATAAAAATGGACCTATAATAGGTCCTATAATACGTAACTATTCAGTCGTTGAATGGTACTGGTTATTATCTCGAGAGATGTTCTTAAGTTTCTCCACAAACATCTGGAACACGTATAACAGTGCAGATTTGAACGTAAATAAGGCTAATAACTGCATTCTATTAAATCGGATAAGTGAACCAATTCCAATTTTCGTTAACCAGTTCAAAAGAGGAAACACAAATGCTAGGTGAACAAGGAAGTTTGTTACTATAAATAGCAAAAAGTTTCCAAAGGTGAAGCGTAATATCCACAAAGTTCCCACCGTAAAAGGTCCTAATAGGAAGGGAGTCATTCCGTTCATTTTCGGATGTAGCCTCTCAAAAAACCACCACCATTTACGTCTTTCTGCATAAAGACCTTCAAAATGTACAAATGAAGTGATAAAAATTGTTGCAGGTAAAAATCGTTTAATATATTTATTCCCTAGTAAAGGTATTGAGAGCCAAGGTAATAACATCACTCCAAACAGTAGCCATCTATTCGTACTCATAAAACCGTTCACCACCTTTTTAAGCTATAGTTTGCTCTAAAAAGATGTAATGATGTATTTTATTTTACAAAATTAGGATACTAAAAAGTATCTAGGAGGCAGACTCTAACAGCATTTTCGTTTTAATTTTTCTTTTCCCTGGTTTTATCTTTGGACTTTTCACCGCTATAAAAGTTGTAAATAATGATAATGCAATTGTTTGGCGAGTACTGAACAGAGGAGAAGTTATACCCCCTAAGATTCCCAAGATAATACGCTTACTTATATAGTTCTAACCGCAATCGGACTATTTTCAATACTCTTCTACCGTATTGCTAAAAAAAGGTATAAATGAAAGCAGCTTATTTGTTCCACCTTAGTAAATGGAGGTGATTGAAGGTGACTAATCAAAACCCAGTTGAATTTACAGGGAAAGTTCTTGACCAAAGAAATAATTTAACAGGACCTGAGGATGGTGAAAAACCATCTTACCCTAAAAGGCCAAAAAATGTTTCAATTAATCAATCGAATAGTAAAAAAGGGTAAGAATAAAAAAAGAGAGAGTTCAGGCTGTCATCACAACAGCCTATCTTTCCCTCTAACTTTGAGAATCTCGATTTTCTAGATAATCTTCATACGCTTTTTCAACTCTACTTTTAGAGGGCGAAATCGAAGACATCCTCTTATGTATATCTGTTAGAAGATATAGCCCTCTAAATGTACATCCAACTACAATACCAAACGCAATAATACCTCCTGCTAAAGGTTCTATTATGAATAAAACAAAACCTAATAGTGCGCTAAGCACCATCGACAAAATTAAATACATACTAACCCCCGTTAATTAAGCCTTAGTGTTTATAAAGTGTTTCCCTTGTCTATCTGCTTTTACTTTTTTTAGTTCAGCTATCTCTCTTCTTAACAATTTGACTTCTTTGGATTGATCAATGCCATTTGAGATTGCTTTTTTAATAATAAAATAGAGAGCAATTAAAAACATAAAGCACAGGAGAATAATCAATTCTATATACAATGAACTCCCCTCCTTATACCCATCCACTTATTTATCAAATAATCTAATGTCATACAACAGAAGCTGAAAAGCTGAGAAAGACAGTAAAGGTAGAGAATAGTAAACCAACATAAGTGGTAAGCTCGAAAAATTATCAACAAACAAGATTAATCCTGATGCTTCTGTAATAAAAGATAGAAACAATGCTAAGGATATACTTAATGTTAATTTGAGACCTTTACGATCACTGTTCCCCTCAACAAAACAGGCAATACTAATGATTACTAATAGTGAAATTAATATAAACAGCATAAAAAATCCTTCCCTTACAAACAAAAATTCTATTTGTATTAATCGTTTAATTCTTTAGGTAGAATAAAGGTTCCATCACTTGTTGGTAAGAATTTAACCACATTTTCTACTGCGTCAACGTTCAAACCACCATAAATATGTGGGTAAAGTTTACCAGTTTCATATAAATCCTCATATACAATTTCTGCCTTAACTTTAGTCGAATCAATGCATAGTAAAACTAGATCTTCTTGTCCTTTGTACAAAAAATTCGCTACTTCTAAGACCTGTTCCTTTGTAGAACAATGAATAAAGCCTTCATCCTCAATACTTGATGGAGTGTACATCCCTTCATTTTTTGCCTTTAACCATGTTTCTAGTTCTATAATATGTAGTATCATCTTTGTTCCTCATTTCTAGCGCATTTGCATGGTTCAACATAACATTTTTGTAAAGTATAACATATTAGTAAACTATTTTTTCACAAAAAAAGCGATCCACAGAGGTTCGCTATTTACTACTATATATTTTTCTTTCCTAGTGAAAACCCTTCAAACAATCTTCCACCGTGGGGTTCAAGTACACTATCTACTATTTGTATTACTTTATGTTTTTCACCAGTTTTATAATAACTGTCAAAAGCCTGTACAAAACGATTTGCAAACTCTTTATCATGTTCCTTCAAAGAACGAACAATCCATTTAGAAGTGCCAATCCATTTTTTATTCGTTCTTAACACAAATTCACTTACAATATCAGCGAGCGTTCCGGCTATAAAAATCTCTTCAGATCTTTTTTTACTTACTATAAAATCATCCAACGTATCCGTAATAAAATAGCGTTTAATTCTTATAGTGTCTGAAGACCACTCTTCAGGACCGTTCTCTAACAGTTCACTTGCTTCAATCTTTATTGAGCTAATTATGCCATTATCCTTTAAAACAATTCCTTCTGAAACCATCCTGGGTAATGAAGGTCTAGCTCTTTCACAATCACTTTTAAAAAAGGATTTGTATGAGTTTAGATTATGCACAAATAGTTCGATTGGCCACCCAAACTTAATGGTTGATTCCCTGTAAGAAGAATCAATTTGGCTATCAAATACAATAATATCAAGATCGGATGTTTCAGTAGCTTCTCCTCTTACAACACTACCTGCTAGCAGGGCTCCATTACAATCAGGATAAAACATGTTTACAAACATTTCTGCTGCTTCAATTGGATTAATGATCTTTACCTCTCCCACAATTAAACTCTCCTATGTTATCGATTTTGCTTTGCCCACCACATATAATAGACATTCACTGCTAAAAAGTAGATGACTGCAAATCCAATACTAAAAGCGATGAAATTGGTAAGCTTATACTTCTTTAATAGTAGATCAGTATTATAGTAGAATTGCAACTCTTCATTAAGTGATAATGGAACAGTGAAAATGGTGAGTAACATGCCTATAGTTAGGAAGACACCAATATAATTTAACACAGCACGTAAGGTTAGAGATTTTTTCGTTTGAATGTTTGTTTTCACACTAGTCTCATAATTAACCTGCATTTGAACACTCCTTTACTTTAGCAAGTAATCTCTATTCATACGTTCTGTTACCATAAAAGGATTCATTATCGGAAAAGGAATGATGGTTATGTATATTTTCATCATGGTCAATAGTCCAAACAGGACCAAATAAGTTTGATAGTAGTAACATCAAGACAAACATGACAGAAATGGTCAAAGGGTTTCGGAAAAAGGTAATCAACCCATTATTTTCAGATTCTTTTACAATTAAGTAAATTAAGGTAAATGACAATGCTAAAAAGAAAACAAAGAGTAACCGAGTAGATAACTCATGATAAAGTGGCAATATCATTTCACCTAACATCGCCCCCATCATTCCACCCATTAATCCTGATAAAATACCATCAAGAAAAGCAATAATGCCATAAAATGAGCCTATCACACCACCAATTATGATGCCAATACCGACACTATAAACAGTCGAAATAAATAAGTTACCCTTAAATGCGATACCGAAAATAACTCCACTTAAGAGACCCACAATCATTCCAATTCCCATTGCCACGACCATACCTGACATCAAAGAAACGTTTCTTTTGTTTTGAAAGCT
This sequence comes from Cytobacillus suaedae, assembly GCA_014960805.1. Taxonomy (GTDB): domain Bacteria; phylum Bacillota; class Bacilli; order Bacillales; family Bacillaceae_L; genus Bacillus_BV; species Bacillus_BV suaedae. The sequence continues at coordinate 2,409,963 of CP063163.1, forward strand.
TGTGTAAAAAAGAATACTTAACATGAAGCTTACGACCAAAATCATCGATAGCAAACCGGCAGACATAGTTCGTTTCCCCCTTGTTGTAGATAGTTCATTATATGTGGACAAGAGAGAAAATAGAAATCCTTACTGTTTTCGCTTGTTTTTAAAGAGTACACAAAACAAAATGCTGAGTGATACTAAAGAAAAAACTAGTTTTTGCTGCCATTCCAATTGGAAGACATAATAAACAGAATAAGCCTCTATCAGTAGTGCTGGAACTTTACCGATAGTACTAGCTACCGTAAATAAGCCTACAGATACCTTTCCTATTGCTCCTGCAAAGGTAACGAGTCCAGATGGAACAAATGGTAACAATCTTAGTGAGAGTATAAGCAAAAACGCATCTTTGCCTTCAGATTGAATTAACCTACCCAACCTAGGAAACTTTTCTAAATGGTTCTTAGAAAGATTCTTAAAACCCTTTCTATATAATAAGAAAGCGACTAATGCACCTATCGCTTCACCAGCAAAAGAAATCAGTGTTCCTTGAACAAATCCAAAGAACAGAATATTAGCGGCTGTAACAAAGACACTAGGAACAATTCCCAATACTGCAACAAGCACACTTGCTAACAAACTAATAAGAATTGCTAGCTCTCTATATTGAAAAAACAAATCTAATAGTCTTTCTTCCATAACATCACCAATCTACGCTAATTTATATTGTAAAAAAGAGCAACCCAAGCTTGAGTTGCTCTTTTTTTAGCTAATACCTCATGAATTGATAAGTCAATATCGGGGAGAATTAGGTTCAAGTTCAAAACTTAAACACAATTTCTGCTTTATCTCTGTGGGGAAATTGTTGCAAGGCTTCTTCCAAACGTCTTTTACCAATATAGCAAAATGGGCAGACGAAATCAGACCACACTTCAACTTTCATACTTTAAACCCTATTCTAAAACTATGGAACCATCATAGCATACACGTAAAAGATTTCCTGATATTATGCTTAAAAAAGCTATTTAGTGATTTGAAACCAACTCAATCATCTTATCTTCAATTGCTTTGCCCTTTGTGTCCTCGAGTAAATTATTAAGTATGATTGAGAAGATTAGCTTATTTCCGCTTTTCGTATCTATATAGCCTGATATAGAACTTACAGTTGTCAAAGTACCCGTTTTAGCATAAACATTCTCAACTGTATTAAGACGATGTCGTAAAGTTCCCCCAATCATCCTATCCCCATTACCTGCAACAGGTAGTGATTGAAGATAAACAGGGAACCAGGGTTCTGATTGGCTTTTGAAAAGGAGTTTTGAGATTTCGTTAGTTGGTATTAAATTTATATGTGATATACCTGATCCATCTCGAATAACAAACGAAGCTGTATTCAGTCCAAGCCTTGTCATCTCTGAATCCATAACTTCGAGTCCACTTTTCCAACTCCCAGAACCATTTATAACTCTTCCCATCTCCTTAATCAACGTTTCAGCATGAACATTATTGCTAAGCTTCATAAACGGAACTAATAAGTCCCTTAACGTCATTGAATGATGAGTAGTGATAAGTGTTGCTTTGTTCGGGGTTTTAGCTAATCTAGATTTACCCAAAACTTTAATTCCTTCTTCCTCTAAAGCCTGTTTAAAAAGGTCTAAAGCGAGGCCAGTTGGCTCCCAAACAGCGACCCACTCCTTGTAGGGTTTAGAATCAATTGGTATCTTTCCTTCAATTAAAATTTCGTTTGTCCCGTGATTACGGGTAATCTCAAGCTTCTTCTTTTCTTCTATATCAACTGTTTTAACCCGGTTTTGAATAACTACATAGCGTGTTTTAGGTGTTACTTTTATGGTCGCTTTCTTTCCTGGTTCATCAGCAGGACGGACACTGATTCGCACTGCTCCTGTATCATAATCCTTATCCGGAGAAGCTGTAAGAGCAGAAACTTGTCCACCGTAATAAGCGGTCTCATCACTCCAAGGTAAATCTACAGAATATCTTACATCATCATACCAAGTGTCATCAGCTAACAGATCACCTCGAATAAATTTAATTCCTTTTTTCGCGAGCTCAGAAGCCATCTGTTCGAAGTCTTCTAATAATAGGGTTGGGTCCCCTTTTCCTTTTAAATATAAATTCCCTTTTACGGTATTATTACTAATCTTGCCATCGGTCAGAAGCTCTGTCTTAAAAGTGTAATTCTCGCCAAGCGCTGACAAGGCAGCGGCAGCAGTTAACAATTTCATGTTAGAAGCCGGCCGCAACCTCGTATTGCCATTATGCTGATAAAGCAGCTCCCCTGTTGTTGCAGATCGAATACTAACACCTACAACCGTTCCTTGTAAATCGGGATCATTTTTTAAGAAAGAGTTAAGCTCTGATGGTAATGACCCTATTCCTTCTGCATGCATAGTTTGATCCGGAATACTATAGATAGATGCTATCACCAATAGAACCATTATCTTTGCACTAATTAACTTTCTAATGACTTTTACCACCTTTCAATCATCTATGGTAATAGTTCTTATATCGAGATTGTGAACGGTCCGCATGACATTCATTACAAATCTGGAATGAAAAGTCCCAAGGCAGCTGCTTATTGCATTTCTTACATTTCTTTTTTATTTTTTTCACTTCGGTAATTAAGCTATCATGCACCCCATCACTAATTTCTTCACGGACTCGTTCCCAATAAAGTGCCTCTGTACGTCTTTCTAGGCGATACAAAAACAGAAGATGTAATCCGACAGCTTTATAAGAAAGCTCGAGTTCTTCAAGTGAACCTGTCTTAATTCGAGGCTCAGGTAATTCCTCTCTATTAATAATTGCATACATGGTATCTTTCCATTGATCTGCTAACCCAGGGTCATGTGGTGAAAAAGGTAAATGTAGAAACCCATATAGTTCTTGCACGGAAAGTCTTGCTTCTATATCCGTATCTCTGACCATCTGGTATAGTTCACGTTCTTCAGCAAGAGATGCCTTTTTTGTTCCTTTTGGGCTTTCAAACTTTTCCCATAGTTCAAAGAACACACCTAGTTTTCGTGAATACCGTTGAAAACGTTCAAACACACTTGATGTTGGTGCAATGGCAAAAGATGAGATAGAAATATCCTCCTTCTCAAGTAGCTTTGTCATCGCTTTTATATCAGAAGTAAAAGCGACCTTCCCAACGTCGTATATTCCTTTTCTCCCTGCTCTACCCGCAATTTGCTTTACTTCCTGGGAAGTCAATCTTCTTCGTCTTGTACCGTCAAACTTCTCATTTTCTAAAAACACAATCCTGCGAATCGGTAAATTTAATCCCATTCCGATAGCATCTGTTGAGACAATTACATTCGTTTCACCATTTATAAAACGTTGCATCTGCTTTTTTCGTGTTTCTGGCGGCATACTGCCATAGATCATACTAACTGATCGTTTATTGTTTTGGAGAACAGAGGCAATCTCTAATACACGTTTTCTCGAAAAGCAAACGAGTGCATCTCCTTTTTTCGTATCTTTAATGTTAAAGGTCTTCTGTTCCACCTCTAATGGAATTTCCCGTTCATATTCATTAATTTCAATATCTGAATCACCTAAAAGCTGCAGGATCATTTGTTTCATATTTCTACTTCCGATAATATGAACCTCATTTGCATTCGCTTTCGTAATTGCCTTATACCAAGAAAAACCTCGGTCCTTATCAGAAATCATCTGTGCTTCATCAATGACAACAATGTCATAGGATTCCTTTTCATGGAACATTTCAACCGTACTCGAGATATGATTTGCCCCTCTAGTCAGTTTCTCTTCTTCACCTGTTTTTAGAGAACATGGAACACCGTCAGCATTTAATTTATCATATACCTCTAAGGCAAGAAGACGAAGAGGAGCAAGGTATAATCCACTATCCGCTTCCTTCATTCGTTTTAAAGCCTGAAAAGTCTTTCCTGTATTTGTTTCACCAACATGTAAGACATATCTAATATTTCGTCCAGCCGGTGGACTGTATTCCCTTCCAAAGATGTCCTCAAGCATTCGTTTTTCTTCTTGTTTCTTCCGTTCAAGTTCGGCTTTTTCTTCAGCAATTTTTCTTTCTCTTTCTGCAAGATCTTGCTCAAATTTCTCTCTATGCATTTCTAAATCAAAAGGTAATTCCGCAACCGTAAGAAGATCTGCAAGATATTCATCATTGATGCGATAAAAGAAAGATTCGATGTAATCGTATATTTGCTCAAGTATTAAATAATTAATAACTTTTTCGGTAAGAGCTTCATTAAACCTTTCCTGGTATTGACTTAAAATCGAAGGTGATAGCTGAGAAAGCAACCACCCAGGTATAAATTCAGATAGATACTTAGTCATCAATCTCTGATAAACATAAAAATAGGTTTCATATTCATAATGTCTTCTTTCCCATTCAAGAGAGACCTTATGAACACTTCCTGTTAACGTTTCAAAGAAGTCGGAAACTTTTGTATTATAACCAATCTCAAATACGTCGACCTCTGTTAACGTTTCTTCAATTTTGACCGGGTCGATTGTCTCGTACACAGGCTTGCTCTCAATATCACTTTTCAACTTACTAGCAACGAAGTATCGAAGGTAGAGGTAGACTTCCTCATGCTTTTGACGAATTAGCTTTAATGATGCCCGTGCTACTCGCTCTTTAAGAGCTTCTTGTTTTTCCTGTTCCTCTGCTTTCTTTTGACGCTTAATAAATTGGATTCTCGCTTTAGAATAGGATTCCTCCCAGAGAGTTTCATTTGACTTATAGGTTTTTGTAAACCATTCATTTACATCAAACGGGCTATATTTTCTCATCTCAGTTCGAAATAACTTGATAACTAACCTTCTATCTAAACCCTCGACATCATACCCTACTTCCTCAAGGTGTGCTTTTTTAAGATGTTTTGATACAGCATTTGTACTTTTATTTAGCCAAACATTAAGCCAAATCTGGTCTATATAATGTTTTCGCTCTTCAATATACTCTTCAAATGAAGGCATTTCCGCTCGTGACTCAAAAAATCGATCAAGATCTTCAAGCACTTTTCGCTTTGTATGCTCTATGGCATTTTGATGAATAGCATTTATCTGTTCCATTAAGTTACTCCTTTTATTACATCATTTACCTAATCTTTCCTTAATTTCGGTATAAATTATACTCTTAGTATTTGTATTAACATACTATTTATTTGTGTAAACATAAACAAAAAAGCCCTAAGTGGGAGAAACCACATAGAGCTTTCTTAACTAATTAAATAAAATGGTCGGTCTACGATATTTTCACGTAGGAAATAATTATCTAAGAACATCAGAACCTTTTCCTCATATTCTTCTTTAAAATGCTTATAGCTTCGAATATGTCCACCTTTTGGAGGCATCCACAATTCACTATTTTGTGAACTTTCGTGTAATAATTGCGACTGACTATATGGGATTGCTCCATCTTTTTTACTGTGAATAAGGAAGAGACCTTTACCAGGAGGATAATCGTCTGCTACCGCAATTGGCTTAACCTCACTTATTTTAAATTCAGGAAATAAGTACTCAGCAATTTTCGTAAATCCTACAGCCAAAAACTCAGGTAATCCAGTCCAGTAAGAGAAGCTTTCTTTTGTATAAGCACCCAGGTCAGCAAATGCACTATCCGCGATAACCGCCTTCACTTCTTCTGATTCAATTCCTGCTAGGATAGAAGTGGAAGCCCCCATTGACCAACCCATTAAAGCAATATTTTTAACCCCTTTTTCATAACTCGTATAATTAATAGCACTTAATAGATCTGTTTTTTCTTTGTAGCCGATGGTAGTAGGACTTCTTTCAGAAAGACCAGAGTTTCTGAAGTCGAACATCAATACATGGTACCCTTCATTTGATAAACGCTTCGCCAATTCTAAGCTATCAAAAGGCATCTTCGTTCGGTTATAACCATAACCATGAGCAAAAATAACAGCTTTTTCATTCTGTAAAATAGGTGTATTTTTTGTCGGAATCCACCAACCACTAAGTGTTAAATTGTCCATAACATTGTAAATTTTTATTTCTTCAAACTCTAACCCATAATCTGTTGGAGCTTTATCAATATCCTTTATCATTGGATTGGTAACTTTATACCCAATTAATATGGCAGAAGAAATAAATAATGAAAGTATTAGTAAAATAGAAAGCGCTGTAAATGTTACAATTTTTTTCATGTTAAAACTTTTCCGGAATACTAACTTCATCACTATCCCTCCTATCAAATCCCCTTAAGGAACAAGTTAACCCAACCTTTTACATAGGTCTAAGTTCCTTCTTATTATTATTATATTCTAATAATTTAGTTTTGGGTAGGCTAATTCACAATAAATTCACAAATTTTTAAAATATTCCAACAAATTTACCTTTATATTCCAGAATAATTTCCTGTAATAATTGTAATGAATTCCCAACATCCACCTTGGATATAATTGGGCCTATTTATTCATATGTATATAACGTATAATTACCTGTTGAATCATAGGAGGTGATACTTTTGGCTGATCTAAAGCAATTTGTCTTTTTTGACTTTGAAATGCTTTGTTCCAATCGAGGAATGTCTTTTGAAAAAATGGAGTCTATTCGTCTTGGAGCAGTTAAGTACAATATTGAAACAAAGGAAACGGAATTTTTCGACCGCTTTATTAAACCTTTAAGTAATGAACCCCTTTCAAGGTTTTGCAAGGACTTAACTGGGATATCCGATACAGATTTAGCAGAGGCAGACAGTTTTACAATTGTCTTTGAGGAATTCTTAACCTGGATAGGTGGGGTAAAGAAGTCTCGTTTCTTTTCATGGTCCAATAGTGACTTAATACGGTTAAAAATGGATGCTACGATACATGGCTTACCTGAGACTACTATTACTAAAATTGAAAAAAGGTATGTCGATTTTCAAGCCATCTTTACAAAACGAGTAACCAAATTAAACTATTCAGTTGAGAATGCCCTTAAACTATACGACCTTACATTTTTTGGAGATGCTCACAATCCCATGTATGACGCCTTCAACACACTACGAATCTATTTAGAGTTTCTCAATGAACCTGTCAAATCTGAGTTGATTATGCTTCATCACTATGTATTTGAAGGAAAGCAGTATAACTTTGAACAAATACACCGAGAAATTGAGTGCCAATTTGAAGCGGACTGTGAATTATACTTTTCAGAACTTCGTGACATGTATCGAATGAAGGATGCTCATAAGGTCATAAAGAAAACAAAGAAGTTAATTTATAAATATGAAAATATCGTTGTTAACCGCGCAAACCTTTATCCAGAAGAAATGATTACTAAAATCAATACCTTCATACGTTTTTATCATGATCTTCTTCTTTCCTATGAAGAACATGCTGCTTACGCTTCAAAAATTATGATTTTAGATGACTATCTGATGAAGTCACACAAAGGCCTACTCCTGAAGCAAGGATAATACCTGCTTGCTTCATACATAATGCAGTTATTTAATACCTCCTAATTAACAACTAAAAAAAGAACCGGTATTTCTACCGATTCTAACCTTAACTTATTTACCGATAAACATTTGTGTCCAATGGTGTCCACTTTGTTGGTACCCTACACCAATATGTGTAAAGTCTTTACTTAAAATGTTTTTACGGTGACCTTCACTGTTCATCCACGCTTGTACAACTTGCTCTGGTGTTTGTTGACCTTGCGCAATGTTCTCTCCAGCTGTTTTATAGCTAACTCCAAAGTCCCTCATCATATCAAATGGTGATCCATAAGTTGGGCTTGTATGTGAGAAGTAATTATTTTTTTGCATATCATTTGATTTTTCTCTCGCGACATTACTTAAAGATGTATCAGCTTTTAAATCAGGTAATCCCGCTTTTCTTCTTTCTGCATTTGTTAAATCAATTACTTTTTGCTCTGCTTGGCTAATGCCCTGTGCAGGTGCTTGTTTAGCTGTTTCTTGCTCTTTTGCCGGTTGTTCTTGTTGAGCTGGTTGCTGTTGTTCTTGTTGCTGAGCTGGCTGTTGTTGTGCCGGTTGCTGTTGCTCTTGTTGCTGAGCTGGCTGTTGTTGTGCCGGTTGTTGTTGCTCTTGTTGCTGAGCTGGTTGTTGTTGCTGTTGCTCTTGTTGTTGAGCTGGTTGTTGCTTCTGCTGACCAGTTGCACCATGTTGACCATGTGCACCAGTTAGAAACTTAAAGTAACGGTTACCTTGGCCTTGGCCCTGTGCTTTGCCTTGACCTTGACCTTCACCTGACTTCACAAACTTAAACTTCGCTTCTTGAATTAATACCGCTTTTGTATGTGGGAATTTTGAGCTCGGGATATTCGTTTTATCATTTGAAATGGAAGTAGTGCCCATTTCTTCTTCAATCACAACATTATTTCCACGATCCATATCATATGCTTCAGAACCTCTAAGGCCTAATGGACTGTTAGCATAATCCCATCTGCTACCTCCATAGTATGGACGGTCATTATTGTTACGATCTCCAGTAGCATTATCATAGTTGTTACCACCCATGCCACGGTCTGTTCCAAAAATACCCGTATGTCTATTGTAACGGTCATTATTAGTTAAGACCTCATTATCATAAGTATTTCCGTTTCCGAAAGCCGCGTTGTTTCCTTTATTGTTTCTATTACCATAAATGGCATCATTATCTGCATTTCTAGTTCCATACAATCCTCGACTACCATTGTCATTTCTAGTTCGGTCTGGATTGTTTCCTCTTACTCCATGCATACCCTTATCACGATTTGTATCTCTTGTACCAAATAAGCGATCATTGTTTCCATTGTTATTTCTAGTGTCTAACACACCTACACGATTATCATCTCTCGTTTTAAGAATGTCATCGTTATATCTATTCTCCAATGCACCATAGCCATTGTTTACTCTTTCATCTAGCGCATTGTTATCGACGTTATTACATGCTACTAAACCAACTAATAGAGAACATGTAACAACACTAAGTATTTTATTTCTTATCATTTTTAACGCCTCCTCTTTTCTGAAAAATTGTCTTACACGTATATTTTTCATTCATTTCTCAAAAAGTATTTATGGAAAAAGAAGAGAATAAAAAAGACCAAATCTTTTTAAAGATTTGGTCAATTTCCTTATTGTATTTGCCATTGTTCTAAATCCCATACTTGGGTCACCCAGTTTTTATAAAATTCGGGTTCATGGGAAACAACTATAATTGTTCCTTCATATTTTTCTAAAGCAATGGCCAATGCTTCTTTAGCCTGAAAATCTAAATGGTTTGTTGGTTCATCCAATATGAGCCAGTTACTGCGTTCTAACATTAACTGACAAAGTCTAACCCTTGTTTGCTCGCCACCGCTTAAGGAATGAAGTGGTTGATAAATATGGTCAGTTTTTAAGCCGCTTCTTGCTAAAACTCGTCGTACTTCTTTTTGAGTCATCTTTTCATGAAGAGACCAAATAAATTCAAGTGGTGTTTGTGCACTAGTCGTATTCCACTCCTGTGCGAAATAGGAAGGACTGACATTTTGACCGAAAGAAATAGTTCCTTTTAGTGGGCTTAATTCACCAATTAATGTTTTTAGTGTCGTTGATTTACCAATCCCGTTGTAACCAGTAATTGCTACCTTCTCCCCCCGCTGTAACTTGAAGGAAAATGCCGGTAATAGTGGTTTTTCATAGCCTACCTCTAAACTTTCTACCTCCAAGACGACATTACTTGGTCGCTCACTCACGTTAAATGAGAATCTAGGTCTAGGACTAAGTGAAGGTTTTTCAATTCGGTCCATTTTCATGAGTTTCCTTTCACGATCTTTTGCCTGCCTAGACGTTGAAGCTCTCACCTTATTTTTTTGAATATACGTTTCTAATTTCTTAATCTCTGCTTGTTGTCGATCATAAGCAGTGAAAATTTGGTGCTTTCGTAATTCATATGCTTCTTCAAATTTTTTATAATTTCCAATATATCTTGTTAATTGCTTATGTTCTAAATGATAAATCACATTCACCACTTCATTCAAAAAGGAGGTATCATGTGAAATTAAAATAAATGACCTTGGGTAATTTTTCAAATAATCTTTCAACCATTCTATATGCTCAAAATCAAGGTAGTTCGTAGGTTCATCGAGCATTAAGATTTCAGGTTCCTCAAGTAGTAGTTTAGCAAGCAACAGCTTTGTCCGTTGACCCCCACTGAGCTGACTAACATCAGTGTTCATTCCTAACGCCGTGATTCCTAGTCCACTGGCAACTTCTTCAATCCTAGGATCAAGCATATAAAAATAATGACTTTCAAGTAACTGTTGCACTTCTGCAAATCTCATTAAAAGCTGTTCTAGTTCTTCGCCCTCAAGTTCTCCCATTTTACTAGAGAGTTCCAACATTTCTTGTTCAGCTTCATATAAGTATTTGAAAGCACTTTGCAAATACTCTCTGATAGTCATTCCTTCAGTCAAGTCGATGTGTTGCTCTAAGTAGCCGATCCGAACATTTGGATGCCATTCAATCTTTCCTTTATCAGGTTGAATAGACCCCGTTAAAATCTGTAGAAGTGTTGATTTTCCAGCACCATTAGGTCCAACTAAACCTACTCTTTCTAAATTTAGCAATCTAAATTCTATATCTTTAAAAATTAATTTATCACCAAAGTAGTGTGTTAAGTTCTCAACATTTACTGTACTCATCGCTTCATACTCCTTGTTACTAAAACCCATTTATTATGCTTAATTGAACATGATATAGGCTAAAAAGTAAATAGGCGACTTCATAAAAAATTTAATAGAATAAAAACCCTTTATTTTCCACAACATAAGATATATTACATAAGAATAAAGAGGTGTGTGTCACAATGGGTATTTTAAACTCTGTTTCTGATTGGTTTGCAGCAAGGCATGAACGAAGAGTACTTGAGATGGAATCATTAGGGCGTTGCCCGATGTGTAATGGAAAAGGCTTTAATTCATTTTCAATGTATGAATATTATTATGCTGAGCCAGTGGAATGCGCAGGATGTTACGGAAGTGGTAATTACACGGATTGGTATGATGGGAACGAACAATAAATGTAAAGGTCTGATTCCTAAAACTAGGCATCAGACCTTTTTCGTAATCGCTTACAAATATTTAGAAAATACAACCTTACCTTTTATCACTGGAGCACCATCTTGATTTACAGCCGCTACATCAAAACGGACTTTATTTTCAGCAGTCTCAACAACTTTTGCTCTCAACGTAATCACATCATTCAAAAAAACCATTCCCCTGAAGCGGATGGTATAGTTTTCAATAAACCCTTCCTCCAAATATGGAGTAAACAACTTTGAGAGATTCCCCATTGTCCACATTCCATGTGCAATAATCCCCGGCAATCCAACCTTTGTTGCTTCCTCATCAATCGTATGAATAGGATTATAATCACCTGAAGCACCAGCGTATTTTATTAAGTCAATTCTAGTTACAGGTGATAATTGAACTTCTTCTAAGGACTTGCTGACTTGAAACACTTCTATAGTTTTCATAATCCCATCGCCTTTCTTACAGCTTCATTGATGATAATAACCATTTTCTCGCTAAAAATGTTATTACCTTCTGTATCATCACCGTAATTCTTTAAAACTAAAAATATCATAGAACCTTGACTGCCAGATCTCTCGTAAACACTTTCAATCTCTGTATAGCATTGAACTTCTTCACCAACTAACAATGGTCGATTATAATGGTAAACCTGCTCACCATGGATTAGTCCCTTATTAGGGAGATTAAAACCCTCGATTGTCCCATAATCCAAAACCCTTGGAAAAGTCGGAGGAGCTATATTTTGCTGATACCTTGAATTTTTTCCTGTTTCTTCATCAATGAATAATGGGTGAAGGTCTCCTATTGACTCCGCAAATTTCTTTACCGCACCACGTTCAATGATGTTTTTTACAGGCGTTGATCGTTTTCCAACAGCTTCTTTTAACATATTACAATCACCTCTTTAGTTTAGTTTTTAGGCCCACCCGCAACATAAATCACTTGACCACTCACAAAAGATGATCTTTCATCTGCAAAGAAGGCTACTGCATTTGCGATATCAGCAGGTTTTCCACTGCGCCCGACTGGTATTGAAGCAACACTGTATTTAACTAACTCTTCGAATGGAATACCAATTCTTGCAGCGGTTTCCTTTGTCATTTCTGTTTCAATAAACCCTGGTGCAACCGAGTTTGCTGTAATTCCATACTTACCTAACTCAACCGCCAATGTTTTGGTTAAACCTTGAAGTCCCGCTTTTGCAGTAGCATAATTAGCTTGACCACGGTTTCCAAGGGCAGATGTAGAAGATATGTTAATAATTCTCCCGTACTTTTGTTCTACCATGTATTTCTGAGCTGCTTTTGTTGCATTAAACGAGCCCTTTAAATGAACATCCATTACGGTATCCCAATCGGATTCTGTCATTTTAAACAGAAGATTGTCACGAATGACACCTGCATTATTTACAAGTATATCAACAGAGCCAAACGTAGAAACTACTTCTTCCATCGCAGCCTCAACTTGTGGGGCATCAACAACATTGGCAACCTTTGTAAAAACTTCATAGCCTTTTTCTCTTAACTCAGCTGCCGTTTCAGACAAGGCTTCTTCATTTACATCAATAATAGCAACCTTCGCTCCTTCTTGTGCGAATTGCTCAACAATTGCTTTTCCAATCCCTCTGCTTCCACCTGTTACAAAAGCTACTCTTCCTGTAAATCTACTATTCATTCTTATTTCCCCCTTTTAATTATTCTATTAAATAAATTGCCCAACCTTTACATTTCCTTTTAATAGATTTCGAGCAATAATTAAACGTTGAATTTCATCTGTTCCATCATAAATTCTCCATAACCTTGCCTCACGATACCAACGCTCGATTGGCAGTTCCTTTGTATAGCCCATTCCACCATGGATTTGAAGGACTCGATCCACTACTCTATTCCCCATATTTGATCCATAGAGTTTTGCTATCGAGGCTAAATGTCTGTTATCCTCGCCTTGATCAAGGGTGAAAGCCGCATTTAACGTGAGCCATCTCGCCGCTTCAATCTCTGTAGCAGAATCCGCAATCATCCATTGGATAGCTTGTCTTTCAGCAATCGGTTCTCCAAAGGTGATTCGTTCCTTTGAGTAATCAATAGCCATTTGAAGTAATCTCTCAGCAGCTCCAACTGCACGTGCACCAACAATCCATCTAGCAAAACCAATCCACTCCAGGCCTAATTTGTAGCCCCCATGAATCTCTCCTAGAATATGACTCTCAGGAACTCGCACATTATCAAACACTAAACCAGCTGGTCCTCCCTCTCCCATTGTCGGGATAAACTCTGACTTCCAGCCCATTTCACGGTCAACTATGAAACACGTTACACCCTCTCTTCCAGTCGCTTGGTGCCTTTGTCTGTGATTGCAATGACCATAACAAAGTCTGCTTCATTACCACCTGTTATAAATGTCTTTTCACCATTTAATACCCATTCATTGCCGTCCTTAACTGCAGTCATTTTGATGTTTCTCGTATCTGATCCTGCATCCGGTTCGGTCATCGCAAAACATGATTTTTTCTCACCGTTAATTGTAGGAAGTAGGTATTTTTCTTTCTGTTCATCATTTGCGTAATAAAGAATGTTGTCGGCTGAGCCACCAAATCTAAAAGGTACGAAAGTTTTTGACGTTTCCATTGTTACCAGAGCTAACATCATTTGCCCAAGATCAGCCCCACCGTATTCTGCAGGAGTATTAATTCCCCAGAAGCCAAATTCCTTTGCTTTTTGTTGAAGCTCTTCAATTTTTCCTGGCGGCAGGCTTGGCCATCCTTCTCGCTCATTTCTAAGAACATCATTTTCAAGAGGCATCAATTCATTCTCAACAAACTTACGGATCGTTTTCTGAACCATTCGCTGTTCCTCAGTCAAGCGTAAGTGCATAGCATCCTCTCCATTCTAATTCGATATTAGATCTGAAAATACCTTCCATACCAAACGGTTAGTATGTATACTCTTTATTTTATTTGATATTTCAGAAAATAACATTCTTTTTTTGAAAAAAATACTAATTTAATATGAATTATTATGCCAGACATGAATTTATATGTACTAGACATGTATGTAATAGATTTTGGCATGATTTATATCTCATTAGACATGTAATTGGTCTAGTTCGACATGAAATAGCTGATTGCCGACACGTATTGTAATTAAATGTAAATTTCACTTGGTTTTTTTCATACAAAAAGCTTCCAAATTGGTGTAGGGTACCCTCTTTGGAAGCTACTTTTACTATTAATGCAGTACTCGGCCGCTACCTATGCTTTTTTTTTCATCTAGTAGTGTTTTAAAGTCCGTTTTTACTAACCATTCAGTTAATCTTTCAATATCTACTGAAAACACACGGTCCTTGGTAATCGAAGGAACCAGTTTACGCCCCTCTTCAAATACACTACGTGTAAGTGGTGCCATGTTCTCTACTCCACGAAACTCCACGGCTTGCATGGCACACATTAACTCAATCGCTAACACTCTTCGAACATTAGCAATGATTTGATAGGCATGTCTGGATCCGATTGTTCCCATACTTACATGATCCTCTTGATTGGCTGAGGAGGGAATTGAATCAACACTTGCCGGATGAGCCAATGTTTTATTTTCTGACACAAGAGAGGCAGCTGCATATTGCATAATCATCGCTCCTGATTGTAATCCAGGCTGTGGACTAAGGAATGCAGGTAAATCATTTAGCTGTGGATTGACCATTCGTTCGATTCTTCGCTCCGAAATGTTTGCTAACTCTGCCATTCCTATTTTTAAAAAGTCCATTGCGAATGCGATTGGCTGACCATGGAAGTTCCCACCCGACAAAACTTTATTTCCACCATCAAAAATAAGTGGATTATCAGTTGCTGCATTCATTTCAATTTCTAATTTTTCTCGAACATAACCTAACACTTGTAGTGACGCCCCGTGTACCTGAGGTATACACCTTAAGGAATAAGCATCCTGAACTCTGATCTCCCCTTGCCTTGTTGTTAATTTACTGCCGTCTACAAAACTACGAATTCGTTCAGCTACTTCAATTTGTTCCTTGTAGCCTCTTGCTGTATGAATATCTTCATCAAAGGCATCAACGATTCCTTGTAAGCCTTCTAATGTTAAAGCTGCAATGGTATCGGCTTGTAGAGCTAAGTTTGAAGCTTCAATGTAATTTATCAACCCCATCGCTGTCATGGCTTGAGTACCATTAATTAGCGCTAAACCTTCCTTCGCCTTTAATGTAATCGGTTGTAAACCTGTCATCTCAAACGCTTTCGAAGTTACCATTCTCTTGTTTTGATAGACAACTTCACCTTCACCAACTAAACATAAGGCAATGTGCGAGAGTGGTGCTAAATCTCCACTTGCTCCTAATGAACCTTGCTGTGGTACGACAGGGTGTATTCTGTGGTTTAATAAAGAAATTAATAACTCAACAGCTTCTCTTCGAATCCCAGAGAAACCTTTTAATAGGGCATTAACTCGAAGCAATACCATTGCTCTTGAAACATGCTCTGGAAATGGGTCTCCTATCCCACACGCATGACTACGAATTAAATTCAGTTGTAATTCATCTACATCACACTGATCTATATAAACATCACTGAACTTACCAAACCCAGTAGTTATTCCATAGACTACTCTTTTATCTTTGACTATATCATCAACTGCTTTTCGGCTTGCTTCCACTTGGTCCCATACATTTTCAGGAACTTCTACTTTTTCAAACTCGTAGATTACCTTATTTGCTTTATCAATGGTCAATGAATTCCCTGTAAGTTTCACTATATAAACACTCCTTTGCTATTTTCCGTAAATACAACAAAAAAGGAGCCATACCAAATCAATGATTCAAAGAATCATTTTTGGTACAGCCCCCTAATGACTAATTACTATGGGCTAGTAATTTTATATATGATTTATTCCAAGGCCGATTGCCTCGTGTTCGGCTCCTTTAACCGGAGCTCCGATAGTTCCATAGAGCGCAACTGCAATCCATTCTCCTTCAGCATCTGCTTGATATGGCTTTCCTCTAACTACTGAAAAGCTTAAGCCAACCGAGCGTAAGACCGTTCCTAGAAGGACTTGCCCTCTTGTAACACCATGTAATGCTTCCATAATTGCATGATATAAAGCATGCGTTTCGCGGTACACATTTGTTTCAATGACACCATTTCTCTTAGCAGCAGTTTCAATTGCAGCCACAATCTTATTGGTTTCCATTGAACCTGTTTTACCCTGGCAGAATACAAATCCTTGTAATCTTAAATCCTTAATGTATTCCTGGTTTACCTCGTCTGGTCCGAAAAGTGCTAGGTGCATGGCATTTTTGCCAATTCGATGATCTGGTTTTACGTCCATTCTTTATCACACAATTCTATGTTTATTTTAAACTTATATTCTAATAACTAATGTCTACTTACAATTTTATAGATGGACAATTAGAATGTCAATGTGAGTAGTTATAATATTAGAAAAATTATACTTATAGGAATATATAAGCTATAGGTGTTGCAAAGATCAAAGTAAGAATTGTTCTTTCAACCCATAAGACTAAAAGTTTAGGAATACTGATTGGAATTTCTGTTGATAAAATACAAGGGATTAATGCTGAGAAAAATAAAATCGCTGACACAGAAACAACCCCAATAACAAATTTAGTAATCATAGGTGCTTCTACTACTAAAAGTGCTGGCAAGAACATTTCAGCAATCTCTATTGCCGAAGCTTTTGCTGCCAGTAATGGTTCAGGAATCTGCAATAACAAGGTAAAAGGATAGTAAATATAGCCAAGTATATCAAATACCGGTGTATATTCAGCAAGGACTAGCCCCAATAAACCAACTGATAAAATAGATGGTAAAATCCCCATCGTCATAACAAACCCATCTTTTAGGTTAGCAACGATATTTTTTACGAGGCTAGGAGAAGTTTGAGATGCATCCATTGCATATCTCCATGCTGTTTTTAGACGATCCTTTTTAATGACTTCTTCTGGGTTCCCTTTACCATCATAATATTCATTACTAAGGCTATTTAATGGCCAGATTCGAACTGTAACCGCAGTAACTAAAAATGTAACAACTAAGGTTGACCAAAAATACACATTCCAAATTTCCATGAGCCCTAGTGTTTTTGCAACAACAATCATAAAGGTTGCTGAAACAGTTGAAAAACCGGTAGCAATGATTGTTGCTTCTTTAATTGTATATTTCCCTTCTTTAAAAACGCGGTTTGTAATTAATAAGCCTATAGAATAACTCCCTACAAATGATGCAACTGCATCAATAGCAGATCTTCCTGGTGTTTTCCAGATTGGTCTCATCACAGGCTGTAATAACACCCCAATAAACTCTAATAATCCATATCCAACCAGTAACGCTAAAAAAACAGAACCAATTGGAACTAACACTCCGACAGGAATAACGAGTTTCTCGTAAAGAAAAGGCCCCATACTTGGCGCAAATAACCACTCAGGTCCTACTTTGAAAACTAGCATTATGGCAACAAGTAATCCGACCACTTTAAATAAGGAAAATACAGTATTTACTCTATTTTTATTCCAAGTCTTTGTGTAAAAAGGATAAATTGCACCTAGTAAAATGACAATCAGAGCATAATACGGTACTGCAGTCGAAAATGTAGTATTGATCCATGTAACTAAGTGATCTAGTGGGATTGAAGATTTTTCTCCAATTGTAATAGGAATAAAAAACATGAAAATACCTATTGCACTAAAAAAGAAAAATTTAAATAAATTTGACCCATTATTAAGTCCTGGTTTGTAACTTACATTTACATTTGTATTACTTTTCATAAGCTATACCTCACCTTCTTTTATTAAATTTATTATTACAAGCACATATATAATTCTGATATTTCAGAAAATAATAGTTAGAAAAGTAGTGAACAACACTACTTTTCTTATACTCTCATCGAAAGCCCAGTCAAGAACGACAACATCACATGTACTCCAGCTTTCACAGTTGCTTCCCCAACATCTTTATTCGGGTCAAGGCACACCATGTCCATGGCTTTCACTTTTGAATATTGGCCAGCGATGGTGACCGCTTCAAACAATTCATCTGTTCTCATCCCGCCTGGAGAAGAAGCAGGTGCACCCGGAGCAATCCCAATATCAAGAACATCCATATCAACGGTTAAGTAAATGGTGTCCACTTTTTCCGAAAGCTCATCAAGGGCCGCTTGAACAGTTGCTTCTATTCCCTTTCTTCGAGCTTCCCTTAATGTAATATAATTTAACTTCACTTCATCAGCATATTGTTTCAGTGATTTAGAATTGAAGAAGCCATGTAAGCCAATATTGTAAATGTTCTCGCCTTTAACATGTCCACTCTCAATTACATTCCGAATCGGAGTGCCATTTGCTGGACCAAACTCCTTCATGTCACGAAGATCAAAATGAGTATCAAATTGAAGAATCCCTATTTCTTCATTGGGATGGGCATGTTTCCACCCTTTAATCAGCATCGCTGTGATAGAATGGTCTCCTCCAATTACAAGTGGAAAGGTTGAGGGATGGTTCATGCGCATCCCTTCCATTGCCTCAACAATATTGCGATGACATAAAGCAATATCTGTTACATGCTGCCTTACATCTCCAAGATCAACAACGTTTAAGTTTACTAGATCAACATCATAATCAAGGTTATAGGTGGAAAACGACTTCCATGCTCTCCTTATTGCATCAGGATTTTCACTTGCCGATGATGCACTAATGGAAGATCGAGAAAGCGGAACCCCTAGTATGGTTACATCATAATGGGACCAATCCGGTGTTTCACCTTCATTGAGTGTTTTTATCCACTCATTAACCTTTGGTTCAGCAATTCCATCGCTCTTTCGCCACTTAAAATTAGGAGGATTTAATAATGGATACGGATATTGCTTCATAATAGTCTCCCGTTCTGAACAACTAGTTTCCCTGTTTTAACAACTGTATCTGTATGGTTCATTCCATAATGATAGATTAATTGATAGTAATTAGGTACATTAAAAATCGTGATATCTGCTTTTTTCCCTTGTTCAATGCTTCCCACTTCATGACCTCTTTTAATTGCATGAGCAGCATTAATGGTTGTAGCCACTAACACCTCAGAAGGAGTCATCCCCATGTTTAAGCAGCCTAGGTTCATGATAAACGGTAATGAAATCGTCGGTGATGATCCTGGGTTACTATCTGTTGATAGCGCTATAGGTACACCTGCATCAATCATTTTACGCCCGTTCGCAAAATCAGCCATTAAGAAAAAGGCAGTACCAGGTAAGAGGACTCCAATTACATTTTTTTCAGCCATTGCTTGAATTCCCTCATCCGATACACGTAATAAATGGTCAGCAGAAATTGCTCCAACCTCTGCAGCTAACTCTGCTCCGGCATATGGTTCAATTTCATCCGCATGAATCTTTGCTACTAACCCATGTTTAACCCCTGCTTCTAAAATCCTTTTGGATTGCTCTGGAGTAAACACACCTCGTTCACAAAAGACATCATTGAACTCTGCTAATCCTAACTCTGCCACTTTAGGAATCATTTCATTTATGACTAAATCCACAAATTCATCAGGGCTTTCCTTGTAGTTTGCAGGAAGTGCATGAGCACCCATAAAGGTACTTACAATATCAATTGGATGATTTTCATGTAGAGATTTTGCAACCTCTAACTGCTTTAACTCATGCTCCCACGCTAAGCCATAGCCACTTTTCGCTTCTACAGTTGTTACCCCATGTAGTAAAAATTGATTTAGGCGTTTGTAGCTTTCTTCAAACAATTGTTCATGGGTTGCTTCTCGAGTGGATCTAGTTGTTGAGTGGATTCCTCCACCTGCATTCATGATTTCCATATAACTTGCGCCCTGAAGTCTCATAGTAAATTCATTTTCACGACTTCCTGCATGGACAAGATGTGTATGTGGATCAACTAGTCCTGGAGTTACAATTTTTCCAGTCGCATCGATTACGTCTGCTTCAGCAAGGCGTTCTTTGTATTGTTGGCTGACTTCAGCATCTGTCCCGACTGCTTGTATGATACCATTCTCAAGCCATATACTACCATCTTCAATAATGTGAAGTTCGTTCATATCCTGACCTTTTAATGGTGAACTTGAACTACCTGTTAAGGTAATTAGTTGATTTGCATGTCTAATAAATATAGGTTTTTGTGACATCATAAGCTCCTTTCTTATTTCATCTTTTCAAAATGAGGTTGTATGAACGCTTTATGAACCCTCAAACATTGCTATTTTGAGAAAAGAGGTCGCATAAACGGGTTTACGAGCCCTCAACTATTGTAATTTTGGAAAAGGAGGTCCCATAAATGGATTTATGAGCCCTCAACTGTTGTAATTTCGGAAAAGGAGGTCCCATAAATGGATTTACGAACCCTCAACTATTGTATTTTCGCAAAAGGTGGTCCCGTAAACGGATCCAGGAACCCTCTACCATTGTGACTCCGGCAAACCAGGTCACATAACAAATCTATGAATGCTCAATCATTTAAAACATACTACTAATCTAGCATCGGAATGTTAATTCCCTTATCCTTCGCGGTTTTAATTGCAAGGTCATAACCAGCATCAGCATGGCGGACAACTCCCATTCCTGGATCGGTTGTGAGTACTCTTTCTAGGCGTTTTTCAGCTTCCTTCGTTCCATCGGCGACAATAACCATACCAGCATGAAGTGAGTAGCCCATACCTACACCACCACCATGATGAACCGATACCCAGCTTGCTCCGCCAATACTATTAATCAATGCATTTAAAATTGGCCAGTCAGCAACTGCGTCACTTCCATCTATCATTGCCTCTGTCTCACGATTTGGTGAAGCAACAGAACCTGAGTCCAGATGGTCACGACCGATAACGATTGGTGCCTTAAGCTCCCCACTTGCAACCATGTCATTGATGATTTTTCCAAACTTCGCTCGCTCACCATAGCCTAACCAGCAGATTCTTGCAGGTAGCCCTTGGAATTGTATTTTTTCCTGTGCCATCTTAATCCACTTGCAAAGATGCTCATTATCACTAAATTCACGAAGAATCACTTCATCTGTTTTATAAATATCTTCAGGATCGCCAGATAAAGCTACCCAACGGAACGGGCCTTTTCCTTCACAAAATTGAGGGCGAATGTAAGCTGGAACAAATCCCGGGAAGTCGAACGCGTTTTCAACACCTTCATCCTTTGCTACCTGGCGAATGTTATTTCCATAATCGAATGTAATTGCACCTTGCTTTTGCATATCCAGCATGGCACGTACATGTGTCGCAATACTTTGTTTTGCTTTTTCCACATAAACCTGCGGATGACGATTTTTCATCTCAGCAGCTTCCTCTAAAGCCATACCAGCCGGGGTGTAACCATTTAGTGGGTCATGTGCTGATGTTTGGTCTGTTAACACATCTGGGATAAAGCCTTTTTCAAGCATTTCTGGAAGTAGTTCAGCAGCATTCCCTAAAAGCCCAATTGAAAGTGGCTTCCCTTCTTTTTTCGCCTCTAACGCCATCTGAATTGCTTCATCTAAATTTTCAGTCATTGTATCTAAGTATTTCGTATCTAATCGGCGTTGAATACGTGTAGGATCTACCTCAATAGCAATACAAACGCCATCATTTAGTGTTACTGCAAGAGGTTGTGCTCCACCCATGCCACCTAATCCAGCCGTTAATGTAATTGTTCCTTGTAATGTTCCGTTAAAATGTTGGCGGCCACACTCTGCAAAGGTTTCATAGGTTCCTTGGACAATCCCCTGACTCCCTATATAAATCCAGCTACCTGCCGTCATTTGACCGTACATCATTAAGCCTTTTTTATCTAATTCGTTAAAATGATCCCAGTTTGCCCACGCAGGAACTAAATTAGAATTAGCAATTAGAACTTTAGGTGCATCTGAGTGTGTTTTAAATACAGCAACAGGTTTACCTGACTGAACTAGTAATGTTTCATCGTTTTCTAAATTATGAAGCGTTTTCACAATTGCGTCATAGCTGTCCCAGTTACGTGCCGCCTTTCCGATTCCACCATACACAACTAAATCTTCAGGTCGTTCAGCCACATCTTCATTTAAGTTGTTCATTAGCATGCGTAGTGCTGCCTCTTGAATCCAGCCCTTTGCATGAAGTTCTGATCCTGAATAATTCACGATTTTACGTTTACCTGTTTCGTTTGTTTGCATCGTTAAACCACCCTTTTTAAATATTCTGATAGTTTAAGTGTATCGTGAATAAAGAGTGATAAAAACATAAAAAAGTAGCGAATTTCTATGATATTTTTCGATTTTCAATCAACAACTAACCATATTTTATATTTTTTATATAAATTTTATAGATTTCTATACTTTTTATCGATTTTCCCCAAAATAAAAAAGAGTGAATACCCTTTATAGGTCATTCACTCAGTTATCTGTGATCTTTTCAGCATATAGTTCAGAGGAATTTCTCCTTAAAAATACCTTGTTCATCATTCCAAGTCCGTACGTACTTATCAACATCCAAATAAAGCTATAGCAAAACGTAAAGAGAACAATGTAAAGCATGATCACCCCATCAATGGAAGAGCTCACTGCTGGACCTAATATAGGGAACTTGATGCCGTACAACAAAATCAGGATACCAGCTGATAGACTTAGTGACCCAATACTAACAACGACTAACCGATTTTTGAAATACCTTAGTCCTATTCCTAGACTTAGACCCAATAAACCAGTCGTAAAGGGAAACACAAATAATTCACTAGGCTGAATAATGGTAAGTAAGAAAATCGTTAGCAAATATGTAAGTAGCCCATTTTTTATTGAAATAACTGTAGACAGGACAATCGGTAAGGTCGTTAATACAGAAAGCGTATATCCTATTCCACTGAACACTCCTGCTGACTGAAAAATAGCTGCTAAGGTCGCTAACATAGCTCCTATCACTAGCCTAGTGGTCTTTGAGTAAGCTTCGTAATATTTCATCGTATCGTTCGTTAAATCATTATATAAGTATTTCTTGAATCGGTAGATCCATTGATGCATGCTTTCACCCCCTCATTTATGTGTATTCCTCATAACAAGTCCTTATCTCACACATTTTCCTTATATAAAATTGAAACGGGTGCCATCTCGAGCATATATTCCTGAAGCAATAACTGATGCATCGTTTTATCATGTACAACAGGGAATGCTAGGTCTACTATTTCTGTTATACCTAGCGATAGTCCAAGTTGTTCGGCTACAGCGAACGCTCCCATCGCTTGATGGTTTAAAATAAGCAAATGATTGAGTTGCTGCCAAGATCCAACTGCTCCTGCTAACATTTCTTGAAATTTAAATAAACCTTCTTCTACTTTCGACACTGTGGAACCCATTATTTTATCTTTTATCACATCTGGACGACGGTCAATTACATCAAATAACTGTTCAGCAACCTTCCCATGATGTTTTGTAGCGTCATTTATTTTTTCAATCGCTTCTCTTATATGAGGTTCTTTTATCATCGGTATTGTCTTATGAATTAACACTTCAAATGATAATTGTGTCGTTAGCACATGCTCAAACCACTTTTCTACTTCATTTAGTTGTTGTGTACGTGTTTTGTCATCTAACTCAATTAATACAACTTCGTTTGTTGGATTCATGATTTCCCCTCACTTACTCTTTCGTTACTTTCCATAGAACACCAGTATGGGCATAGGCTTTGATATAACCTTTTGTAACTGGTGAATACCCAAAATCTAGAACATATAAGCTTTTTCCATCAGGATGGAATTTACAGTCAACAGGACGTTCGACTCCTCCTGCTTGATGATAGGAAGCCGCACCAGGTTCCTTGTTGCGCATAAAAACTTCAGAAGTTCCTTTGCTAACATCCACTCGAACAAGCTGAAAGCCATTATTAAGATCTTTTTGATGAGGTGAATTCAGCGGCGCATATGTCCCCCACTCTGTTACAAACAATTCTCCACGATGACCAAAGGTATCCGAACGGCAAAAGTCCATTTTCGTCATCGCTGAGTGAGGTTTCTCTAAGTAAGCTGGTGGACCTGCCCATTCTGGTGGGTTTTCGATAAGCTGTTCGGCTGCTTTTCCTTTTTCAGGTTTACACCTTTCATCCCATACCGGAACTCCATCAGCTCTAATATCTGGAAAACCATACCAATCAGGTTTTTTTACAGATCCATGAGGCGTTTTCGCATTCTTGATATGCCAGATACGATCTGGATCACCTGCAATTGCTCGTTCTCCCTTTTCCTCTAAACAGTTATCCGAAGCATATAATTCCCCATCTTCTGAAAAAGCAAGTCCATATGGATTTCTTAGTCCCCACGCTAATAATTCAGACTCACTGCCATCTGGTTTTGAACGCCACAGACCTGTTGAACACCATAGTTCCCCTTTAACTTTTTCCCCTTTCTGAGCAGGCGTTCCAAACGGCTTAAATGCACCTGTTTCAGTAAGAACTGGATATGGCATAAGTGGATTCCTCGAGGTAACGTTATGTCCTGTCAACACAATATCTTCCCCAGGAACATCATGTGCATGAGGATGTTTTGCCAAATCCACCGTAAACCCAGCAGGAAGACAGATCCCATTCTGTGAAACTGATCCATTTGCAAAATACATAAGGCCATCATGTGGACCAAACACTGGGCCACCCGGCTCATGCCAGCCTCCACTAGGAATTTTCTCGATAAGTACTTCTCTTTCACGCGTTTCTACATTGTATCTGACCACTCTTGCTAAATATCCACCCTTACACGATACATAAATGTAACCATCCCGATAGGAAATACCTCTTGGGCCACCTAAGGTTTCTATAGCAAATACTTCAACATCACCTTCGGGATTCATACGTAAAATTCTTGGAGGCAACGCTGGTCTTGTTGGCCAAGTACTCCCTCCCTCTAATATGTATAAGGATCCATCATCAGCAAAACCCATTCCTGTCGGAAAAGATAGTCCTGCTGCAACCACCTCAACCTTATATCCCTCTGGAACCCATACATCATCAGGATTCACTACTGGTCTAGCACTCGTTGGCAACTTCAACACCTTATCACTTGTTCGACTTGTAGCAATTGTTTTCATCTACTTAGCACCCTTTTCTACTTTTAAAAATAAAATCAGTTTCACACGAAATGTACGTTATACATTATCACCTTTGGTTATTGGAAGTATTCGGTACAGAAGGTTGTATTGCCCAGATTTGTTAGGACAATTACCTAAATTATAAATCAAAGCATAATTTATAGAAGCACTTGGAGGTGATGACTATCAAAGGATTGATTACAGACTCAGAAAAACATCAAGTCTCCCTTCTTCCGTGGCAACAAGAAGCCTTACATTTGTTTGATCATAAGTTGAAGGATACAGATAGACCTTTCCCATGCATCCCTGCAACACAAGGACATTCACTTGGACAATTTTGCTATGGATTTGTATCAGATCCTAGGTCCTCGGAATCTACTACAGATTTGGCTCAACTTCTTCGTGACTATTCTACAAAGTATAAAGATTTAGGTAAATATACATCATTGATTGTATTTTTTGAGACACCAGAAGAACTAAAAACTCATTATACCGTTGAAAAGTTTGAGGAATTATTTTGGCAGCAGTTAAATGGATTAGGTGAGTTAGATGAATGTGAATGGCCAGAAAATATACCAATTGATCCTCATGACCCTGTTTGGGAATTTTGCTTCAATCAAGAAAAGCTATTTATGTATTGTGGTACTCCCGCCCATACAAACCGCTTAAGTAGGAATTTCCCTTATTTTATACTCGCAATTACTCCAAGATGGGTCCTTGAAGAATTTAATGCGAACCCTCATTTAGCAGGGAAAATTAAAACGAAAATCCGTGAAAGAATTGAAAAATACGATAGTATCCCTGTTCATCCTGATTTAAACAGCTATGGAAAAGAAGACAATTACGAGTGGAAACAATACTTTTTACATGATGATGATACGTCGTTATCAAAATGTCCATTTCATCGTATGTTAGGGAAATTTGGGTTTAAGAAAAAATAAGAAAAATGACCGATTCTAATGAGAGTCGGTCATTTATTTCTCCAATAATAATTTATTGTTGTTAATCACTTTGAATTTTGTCCGTTCCTTTTCGCTGCAGGCACTTGCTTTCCGCGGGGAGGGATGCGAGCCTCCTCGGCGCTACGCACCTGTGGGGTCTCACCGGATGTCCCTCACTTCCCGCAGGAGTCAGTGCCTTCCGCTCCAATCCACTCTTAAATTAAATATGTTGGGACTAACAATCATTAGTCTTATTTTTCACTTACCTTGTCCCGGTTGATTTATCTTCAAGAAAAGGCTCGTACATCATGATTGCTCGATTTTCTGTTATGAATTCATCATCAATTAGCTCTTTTTCTATGTTAAAGACTTTTCGATAGATTGTATTTTGTCTTACATAGCCTCCCCAATACTCAGCTGTGATGCTATGGTCTTTTTCATAGACTTTGTATGTTCTAGTTTTAGGATATTCTGCTCTCCATTCTCCGACCAAGTGAGTGTCCGTTAAGTAGATAATAAGCTGATATGATTGGTTTGTTTCGTTTTTTATTTGTAAATCTAGATAATTATAGGCACAGGTCGCTCCACTTCCGAACGGCTGATTTCTCTTAGAGTCTGGGAATACATCGTAACTATGTCTATACCGTTCCGTCACAGTAAGCGGCGTATGTAGTGTCATCCAATAGATAAGGTTTGATAGCTGACACAATCCTCCTCCCACACCAGTTGTGACTTTTCCGTAATGGAGAATCATTCCGTCCACATATCCTTTTCTTTTTGTTGTACTTCCAATTAGACGCCAATAAGAAAAGGTTTCACCAGGTTTGATTACTATCGTATTTAGTTGTTTTATAGCAATTGCTAGATTCTTAATTTTGTTATACTGAAGCCACATATCAACATCTTTGAGTTGACGTAATAAGAGAGTTTTATGACTAAATATTACATTAGGCAACTGTGATGTTTCTTTTTTCAGAGCATATTTCTTATCTCCAGCATACCATTCGGCGTATCGTTTCATTCGATAATACTTCTTCCCTAGGTAGATCCTTAACTTACTTCTAGTTATTGGTTGTAACGAAGTCATTCTTTTCACTCCCTTAGGCTATTTCAGCGTACACTATTAGTCTTAAACCCTCGTTTTCGAAAGTCACTAGGAGTCATGCCTGTTTGTTCCTTAAAAATACGGCTAAAATAGTTACCATTTGCAAAGCCAGATTCTGCTGCAATTTCTTGGATATTTAGCTGTGTTTCTAGTAATAGTTTTTTAGCTTCCTTCACTCTACTGTTTGTTATTAACTGACTTAGAGAAAGACCATGCTTTTTTACGAGTAGATGACTGAAATAAGCTGGACTGCGCTCCACGAATTCTGCTACATTCTGCAAGGATAAGGTTTTATCACGGAAATGGGTTTCAACATACTGAATTCCGCGTTCAATTACATCCATCTTGGATGATTCTTGGTGCCTTAACACTCCTTCTAAAAGCTGATAGGTAAAAAGAAGAATCTCTTGAACTATTCGATGCAACACTGGGCTATAGAGAATCGTTTCAAATACCTGATGATAGTGCTTTTCATATAATCCTTGGTCCAGTTTATATGTTTTCATAAATCTACGAATCTGAGCCAAAATACTTGTTAACCTTGTCCTTATTAAACCAGGTTCTGGATAGGGTTCGTTTATGTTCAGAAATTCATGATACATCCAAGTTTTTAACTGTTCGTGGTTATTGTTGTGGAGCATTTCAATCCAGTCTCTTTGTTCAGTTGGACTTAGGAATGGTTCAACTCTTCCCCATTTCCACTCTTCATCGATGCTAATAATTTGTCTATATCCTTTATAAAATGTGAGTTCGAGTGCATGTCGCGCTTGGATATACATTTGGCGAAGCGACAAACTTTCATCCGACAGCGAGTGCAACACAATGGCTAATGGCTCTTCATAGCGTTCATTCCAATTTAATAGTAAAAGATTCAATTCTTGCCTAATATTAAGGTTTTCATCTTCAAACACACATACAATAATGTCTGTTAATGGAAGGATTACCGGCCTAATTGAAAACTCGTATTCTTCCAAAAAGTTTCTTAGCAAAAGTATACTGTTTTTATTTTCCATTTGTAAAATACAAAGTTGATAAGGTTTATCTTTAGGAGCCTCTTCCATAAAAAGTGATTGGTAGCTTACGATATTTAATAGTGTATCCTTACTTGTGGCACCTTCTTTTACCATCGTTGATTGTATATTTAGTGATTGAAGCAATGTTTTTCGGATAAACTCTGGTGAATGGGGTTTAACTAGGAGATTAGTAGCCTGAATCTCCACAGCTTGCATAGCACGCTCAAATGTTCTTTCAGTTGTGGTCACAATGATTTGTTTCGAATAGCGTTGAACGAGCTTTTTAAAACGAGCCCACTGGTTGGAGGGAATCATATCTAACTCAATGATGACGAACTCTGGGAGTTCATTCTCTAAAGTCATGACTAAGTCTTCTACATTTTCAACTAAAAAAATCTTGTCAAATGGGAGCGAATAAGAGGAAACTAGCCACTGAATGCCAATTCGTTCATTGTGGTCTCGGTCTGCAATGATTAGTTTTTTCATACGGCTATCGCTCCTCTTTCGGTATTTAAATTGCTATTTATAGTTAGACGAATATCTTTAAGCTTAGACGAGTATTTCATGGCTGTAGGCGAGAATATCTAATTCTCCGCGAATATATTTCATTTCACACGAATTTCCTTTACGAATAAACGAATAAATTATACATTATTAACTGTTTCAATTTTATATTGGTTCTTTAACCTAAATTCTACACCAAAAAAGCTGCCTCCGGTTACAATAAACTGGAAAAGCAGCACAAACAGATCACAAAATGTCCTTCAATCCTTTATATATCTCAACGATTTCATCCATTTTCATTCGAACTAATCCACTTGACGATGGTGCAACAAAGTCAACAGTTCCTGGTACAACTGATTCCTCCTGGGCCCCCCAAGGAAGCTTCTTTTTCCCGCTCAACTCTTGGTAGACTCCTTTTCCAACATAACAAACGATCTTTGGCTTGTAATAGGCAAATTTTCGTTTTAATTCCTTACTTCCCTCTAAATATTCTTCCTTCGTTATCTCATCGGCTGCCTTTGTGGGTCGCGCAACAATGTTGGTAAGCCCAAAGCCTAAATCCAACAACTTATAATCCTCAGTTGTATCGTATTTTCTCGGGGTTAATCCTGCTTTATGTAAAATCGTCCAAAAGCGATTGTTTGGATTGGAAAAATGATGTCCTGTTTCGGATGAGCGAATACTAGGATTAAAGCCAACAAATAAAACATCTAAATTTTCCTTGATGTGATCCTTAATTGGATTCATTTTTCCACCTCCTTCATCGTCTATAGTTTTGTTCTTATACTCCAAAGCTCAGGGAAAAAGCGGTGTTCAATCACTTGCTTAAGATAAGAGACTCCTGCCGATCCACCTGTTCCAGGCTTATGTCCAATAATTCGTTCCACAGTAATCATGTGATTGTAGCGCCAAAGCTGTTGCTTATTTTCTATATCAACTAACTTTTCAGCAAGCTCATATAAGTCCCAGTACTTATTTACATCTCGGTATACAGTTAACCACGCTTCTTCGACACTTGTATTTATTGAATAATCTTGTGTCCAATCACGATCTAAAGGTTCTGGATCAATTGTTAATCCGCGTTTAGACATAGCGAGAATGGCTGCATCATAAATACTTCTGTCCTTTAACGCCGACTGTAAAATCTCATATAATTCTGGCTGATGTTGGTAGACAGAAAGTACTCCCTCTTTTTTATGCCCTAAAGTAAATTCAATTAAACGGTTTTGAAAGGATTGGAAACCAGAGGAACGTCCTAACTTCTCTCTGAACTCCATATATTCTGCAGGGGTTAGTGTTGATAGCACATCCCATGACTGGATTAGCTGCTGTTGTATTCTCGACACCCTTGATAGCATTTTAAAGGCTGGTTCAAGTTCATCTCGTAAGATACTTTCTTTTGCTGCATTCATCTCATGTAAAATAAGCTTCATCCACAATTCACTTGCTTGATGAATGATAATAAATAACATTTCATCATGATGTCCAGATAAACCCTGCTGACTTGATAATATCTTATCTAATTGTAGATAATCACCATAAGTCATGTCATTTGAAAAGTCTTTATGTATCCCTTCTTTTGTTTCCGAATGGTTACTTTTGTTTTCCGTCAATTTGAACTCCCCCTTTTCTAAAAGTATGACAACGCTTACAAGTTTTATCAAGAGGTAATTATACAGCGGTTACTATCCTTAGAAAACTGCTATTCACTATTGGGAAATTTTCATTGCCTGTTCACTAGAAGATTAGCCGCAAATTCGATTGCTTTCTTAATAACCGAATAGGCTGGCATAAACGAAACAGACACTTCTGTGTGTTGGTGAGCCATACTTTAAGGTATCAACTGTATTTTCAAGACCACCTGGCTTATTAATTCTCTAATCACTCTTGGATAGCTGGTCTACCCTTTATTCACTCCTTGTCTCTAGTGCATCTATATATCCAAACTTTTCTTCATAAAGCTTTTCAAATATTGCTACTCCTTGAAAAAAACTAGTTTCATAGTTTCCTTTATCATCTACACTCCATGAAGTTGATAATACAGTATGGCAATATCCCCAAAGTAAGAGTCTTTGTTCATTTAACTGTAATTCCTCAGTAAAAATCTCTACCCTTTTTTTAATTACATCAAATGCATTGTTTTCAGGAAGCTTATTTAACATATATTGAATCAAATCATACTCAACCTCACCAACCAAGCCCTTAGGATCAATTGCCGTCCATTGGCTGTTTCCGGAAGACAGGACATTGTAATGATGAAAATCACCATGAAGAAGGTATTGTTGAGTTGATGTGTTGTTTAGATAGGTAAAAATATTCAGCGCCTTTATGAGGATATGTTTTGAAAAGGGACCAATACCATTAGGATGTTTCTCCAAAATTCCTCGTAGATTATCCTCTCTTCCCTTAATAGTTGGTATTTTACAATTTCTTGGTGCTACTACTGATATCCTCTTAACAACATTTGCAGCAATCCGACAGGCCTCCTCATCATCATTAACCTCAGCAAGAGTACCACCCGGTGTTAACCTTTCTAATATGAAAATTCCATTTTCTTCGTCGAATTCAATAAGCTTAACCATGCCTTCTCCATCGAATAACCGTAATACATCTAGTTCGTCTTGAAATCCTTTACCAGGAATACAGATCTTCACCACTACATCACTTCCATCGTCCATAACAGCTGGGGCAACGTAATTAATTGAAAGGGAATATGGTTCTTTTATCTGTAAACTCCACTTTTTTTCACAGTACTGAATGATTTCAGGTAGTTTTTTTAACCACTCTTCTCCTTGAAGGTTAAAATACATTCGGACGGATTGCACAAATTTTTCTTGTAATTCCACCTAATTTCCCCCTTTGGACATTACACGTTAATTTCAACATAAAATGCCATACTCCTTTCGAGCATGGCATTTAATTTATAGAAATAATCTCTTTATCTTACTCCTTGTCTTCTCATCCATTGTGTTGCAGCCCACTTATCTCCAACAATAACCGGTGCACCACCATGCAACGTCCGTTCGTTTAAAGCTGTATCATTATAGAAATACTCAAAATACACGGCCATACCTTTTTGTGGAGATACGGAGAAGTTTAGTTTTGGAAAATAAGTTTCTCCACCATGCTCTACATCATTCAAGTACATAACGAGTGTACTGATTCTTGGATTACTCGCGGCCTTACTAGTAGATGCGAAAAAGTCAAAATGCGCCTTGTACTCTTGTCCAACTTCATAATTAAGGATGTGTAAACTCTCTGCATGATCAACAGGGATATTCATGATTTGAGAAATTCTCTTCTCTATTCTAGCAACGATATCATTTTCTCCTTCTTCCAAAAATGTACCGCTACTCGTCCTCATTTCATTTACTTCACGAGTATTTCCAATTTTAGAACGCTGAATTCTACTCTTTGAAAACTCTATTAATTGATCACACTCTTCGTCACTTAGTACATTACCTAAAATGACAACAAGCGGTTCCTCTAGTCTTGCTATGATGTTAATCTCTCTATCATCAGTTTTGATTTTATTTCCAATATGATTAAAAATCGTCGGTTCTTTAATCTTTAAATCCTGAGCATCTATTGTCAACTTGCATCAACCTTTTCAAATTAATATAGTGGTGGAATTGATAATATCTTTTATAAACCAGACTAATTAGTTCTTATTTTGGACTAGTTTCCTCCTATAATTCAAATTGGTTGTTAAATTTTGATTAAATTTTACACGGAGAAACGATGTTTTTCTACTGTTTTTTTATAAGTTAGAAAAACTGTCAATTTTATAAGTGTAACCTTAGCACAATGTATGTTAAAACTGCTAAAATTAAGGAAGTCTTATAATACATATTACAATCTAAATTGAAATTGTTGATTGTTGAAAAAAAGAGGTGTTTGATGATGTCAAAAACAGTTGTTATAACTGGAGCTAACAGTGGGTTAGGTCTTGAAACTTGTAAAAACTTTGTTAACGAGGGTTACAGAGTAGTAATGGCCATTCGGAACTTAGAAAAAGGAAAGAAAGCAAAAGAAGAATTGCTAGTTCTCTATCCAAAAGCAGAAATTGACCTTTTTTATCTTAATCTAGCAGATTTATCAACGGTTCACGACTTTGTAAGAGACTTTACTAAAAAATATGATGAGCTGGATCTGTTAATTAACAATGCTGGAGTAATGATTCCTCCTTACTCAAAAACAGAAGAAGGTTTTGAACTTCAATTCGGGTGTAACCACCTCGGCCATTTCACTTTAACCGCTCTACTTCTACCCCTTTTAGAAAAAGGAAAAAGTCCACGTGTGATTACGCTAAGCTCTATAGCTTACCGAAATGGCGAAATTGACTTTAATAATTTAGATGGTAGGAAAGGCTATAAGGCTATGAAGTTTTATTGTCAGAGTAAACTTGCAAACCTCCTTTTTGCAAAGGAACTTGACGATCGTTTAAAAGAAGCTAAATATAAAACAAAAAGTTTAGCTGCTCATCCTGGTATTTCTTCCACCAATTTATTTAATCTAGGAAAAGAAAAAACTCCATGGTTTATTAAGCTACTTATGAAACTTATTTCACAACCAGCGTCTAAAGGAGCACTTCCAATCATTATGGCAGCAACCAATGATACATTAAAAGGTGGAGAATTTATAGGTCCTGACGGCTTAGGAAATCGCAAAGGAAATCCAGCGATTCAAACTCCTCAGAAGGATGTTTATAACAAAGAAACAATGAAGCAATTGTGGGATGTCTCCGAACAACTAACTGGTGTTACATTTAATATAAAAAAGTATAAATAACCAAGTAAATCGGGTTAAATCGAACCGGTGCATTGAGACCCTTCAACTAAAAAAGTTGTCTCCTTATAATTCTAAGTAAACAACTTTTTTAGAGGGAGTTACTAACTATAAAAAGTGACTAGTAGTAATCTTAGTAGAGCTTTTTTGCTTAACAAGCTTTAACGTTGCTACTATCAGAAAGCTAACAATCACCAATAATAGCCATGAGCTTACCTTCCCTAAATGAACAAGACTCCATGCATCTGTTTGGTTTGGGTATTCCCAGGCTCCAAAGAATGTAGCAATATTTTCGGCTATCCATATGAAAAATCCAATTAACGTGAAAGAGAGTACAATTGGCATACGATATCGGGTTCCAGCAACCTCGTATGTGACCCATGATTGCCAAAAGACGATAATCACTAGGCCAGATAACCACCATCGAATATCAATCCAATAATGATGAGTGAAAAAGTTCAAATAAATTGCAGTTGCAAGTGGAACAACAACGAAAAAAGGTGGCCATTTAACCAATTCTACCTCAAGTCTCCTCCACGCCTGGCACAGATAACTCGCTACACTTGCGTACATAAATCCACTATACAAAGGGACTCCAGCAATTTTGAAAAAGCCTTCCTCAGGATATGACCAAGAACCCATATGAACCTTAAAAAGTTCAAGTGCTAGCCCAATTAGGTGAAACAGAGTTATCACCTTTAGTTCGTCACGTGTTTCAAGTCCTGAACGCACCATCCACCATTGCATTAAAAGGCAGATGATGAGGAGCCAGTCATAACGTGGCAGGAAGGGAAGTGTAACAATCTGGGTGAAAGCCAAAGAGACAAAAATCACGACTGGAAACAAACATGACAAGGCCTGCCCCCAACCAAAATGAACGAGTTGTTTTAGTGCTCTCATAATTTACTCCTCCAATTTGCACATCACATAAAACTTACTTAGATTTTACATCATGTTTTATCGTTAATCAATAAATAAATATTATTAATCATTAAAATATACTATTCTTAATCCAGTATCTTCTTAAATGGACTCACTAAAAAAACACCAAAAAAATAAGAGTATTCCTATGCTAGGAATACTCCGTAACCCTTTAGGTATTTAATATTTTTTGACTACCCTATAACCTTACTATCTTCCCATCCATATACAGCTTCTTTTATCTTTTTACCCGCTATTTCAACATCTATGCTGTCTATCTTTATTCCTCCAAGAGCTTCATAGAATAAACATGATGGATTATCTTCTAACACAAGGACAAGCAAAGAAATCAACCCTATTTCTTGTAGATGTTTTACAAGTGGCTTCACTAATGCTTTGCCTACTCCTTTACCTTGGTATTCTTTAAGAATATAAATTGCATATAATTCACCGTCAAACCCTTCATAGTTCCCGCTTCTTTCTTTTCCTCCAGATATAAATCCAACGATTTTACCATCAATATCTTCTGCCACGTAAACAACCCCATTGGGAATACTCTCAACCCAAATTTGCTCACGACTTTCATAGGATAAATTATTTAAAAAATCTGCCGGAAAGATATCTGCATATGTTGTTCTCCAACTATCAACATGTACCTTAGCAATTGCCTTGGCATCTTCCAAAATTGCTTTTCTAATTCTCATGGTCATCCCCACTTTAATTCTTTATAGTTTCATTTCTAGATTTCTTTAATACTATTTTCAAGAAATGCTTTAAAGCACACTAATTATATTAACTAGTGTGCTTTCTAAATCTTCATGAATTTTTAATTTTTCTTCTATTTACACAAACTTCCCATCCATGTAATCCTTGTATGCCTGACGAACTTCTTCTTCTGTATTCATAACAAATGGTCCTTTTGCTACTACGGGTTCTTTAATTGGCTGTCCTGCATAAAGGAGAACTTTCATCTTTTGGTTTGCTCGAACAGTAATGAGTGATTCTTCATCCGTTCCAACATTTTCTAAAAATAAGACTTGTCCAGCATGGCCTTCGGTCTGATTTGCCCCGAAGGTACCTTGTCCCTCTAAAACATACAAAAACCCATTATAATTACCAGGTAACTCCTGTCTTATCTGAACTCCAGCCTCAAGGTTGATTTCGACAAAGGTAACTGGGGTATGGTTTAAGGTTGTAGATTTTACACCATTTGATGATCCTGAAAATACACGCAGTACCGCTCCCTCTTTTTCAAAAACTGGCATATCCTTTGCCTTCATATTTTGATATCGAGGTTCTGTCATCTTCTTATCACGTGGTAAGTTCACCCAAAGCTGAAGGGAATGAACTGTTTCCCCTTCAGCTGGGTCTTCACTATGAATAACTCCGCTGCCTGCTGTCATCCATTGCACATCACCAGGTAATAGCTCACCCTTACCGGCCTTATTATCAAAATGCTCCAGACGGCCCTCAATCACATAAGTGACGGTTTCCATCCCCCTATGAGGATGTAAATCGAAGGTTCCTTTTTGAAACCAATCTTCTGCTAAGATTAAAAATGGATCATATTCTGCCCATTTACCAGGCTCTATTACTAAGCCAACCTTATGAGTTGGACTTTGTTGTGTATGCTGAACTGTTTTAACTGATTTTATTTTACGCTCCACGGCTTATAACTTCCTTTCGCTACGAAGAATTACAAATTAACTTCCCACTAAATCATACGAAGTAACACTCGTATTTGCAATAAATCGGCTCATTCTACCTAGTGAGTATAAGTGTAATTCATGCATAGCTCGCGTACATGCTACATAAAAGAGATTTCGTTCATAGTCTTTGTGATAGTTAGTGTCAGACGCATCCCAAATTAAGACAGCATCAAATTCAATCCCTTTTGCTAAGTAAGCTGGGAGTACCAAAACTCCTTTATCAAAGGTTGATGTATTCTTTTTCATGAGTTTTAGAGCAATCTCAGATTTTAACTCTTTATAAACCTTTTCACTTTCAATGGCTGTTTTGCAAATAATCGCTACTGTTTCATGTCCTGCATTTTGCAATGCAATTATCTTATCTAAAATCACTTTTTTCATGGAAGTTAACGACTCTAATTCCTGCACAGTTGGCTTACTACCTTCTCTATTAAATGGTTTGATTTCTTCTCCACCACTTACGATTCCTTTCGTGAACTCAATAATTTCCTTAGTTGAGCGATAGCTTTGAGTAAGTGTAATCTTTTCTACCTTCTCATCTTCATATAATTCAGTAGATAATAAGGTTGGAGATGAAATGGAATGTGCAAAAATGGCCTGATTCACATCACCCAAAATTGTCATTCTGCTCTTCGGAAATAACTGTTTAAAGAAAGCCAATTGAAACGGTGAATAGTCCTGTGCTTCATCAATAAATAAATGACGTATCATTGTATTAGACTTCTGTCCCTCTATTTGATCTTGTAAGTAAATGAAAGGAGTTGTGTCCTCAAATGCTAAGGTACCATCTTTTAAACTACTTATCGTTTGATTACAAATTCCATTCCAATCCCGTGGATACGTGGTTGAATCATTGTCTTTATTTTGTATAAACAAATATAAATACATTGCCTCCAAATCAATGAATTGAAGTTTTTTTACTGAATCAATTAATGGTTTGAAATGCCTTTTGACAATGACCTTTGCTATTAACCTCTGTTCACGTTCAAAATCATCAAACGTATCTTCAGTAAACCTTGTTTGTTTCTGTAGTTTTTTATATATCTTTAAATGGTCTTCTGGACTCAAAAGTTCTGCTTCTTCAATAACCCAATCTTTATTTCGTTCTTTCTTTTCCTGTGTTCTAAGTTCTTTTAGAAGCCAATCAACAACATCCGTTATCCTACTCTGAATTGAACTATTTTTATTTAAGTTATAGAAATAATTACTTATTTCTTCAGAAGATACTAGTACTTTTCCTTTAAACCGTATATCACGAAAACGAAGACCGTGTTCACTTAATGATTCAATATATTGATCGATTACTTTTTTAAATTCTAAGCTTGCTTTGTAACGGATACCGGCAAGTCTTGTTTCAAACTCTTTGCTCTGTTCTTGGCTAGTTAATAGGAATTCCATTTGTGAAAAAGGGTCTTCAACCGTAAACTTGTCACCAATACGGTTCACTAAATATTCCTGAAACGTAGTCTGTTCCATGTTTTCTTCCCCTAGTTCAGGTAGAACAGTTGATACATAACTATTAAACAAAGGGTTCGGTGAAAATAACATGATATTTTCAGAACTTAATGTCCCTCTATAGCGATATAATAGATAGGCTACCCTTTGTAGAGCTGCAGATGTCTTTCCACTTCCGGCCGAACCTTGAACTATTAAATAGTGATTGCCTTCACTTCGAATAATTTGATTTTGTTCTTTTTGAATCGTAGCAACAATACTTTTCATTTGGCTATCTGACTGGTTGCTTAATACTTCTTTTAGTAGGTCATCTCCGATAGTAACTCCAGTATCAAACATCGCTTTTAATTTTCCCTGACGTACGATAAATTGACGTTTTAGCTCCATTTCACCCTCTACCATTCCATCCATTGTTTCATATTGGGCTCTACCTGGTGAAAAATCATAATAAAGGCTTGAAATAGGTGCACGCCAATCATAGATTAGAAACTGTTCGTCGTTTTCATCCATCAAGGAAGAAATGCCTAAGTAAATTTGATCTGAAGCCTTTTCTCCTTCTTCTAGAAAATCAATTCTTCCAAAGTACGGTGAATCCTTTAATCTGGCAAGTGTTTTTAACTGCTTATGAAATAAACTGTGACTGCGTTCACGCTCAGATAATAGTTCAGCTTGCTGTTTTATACTTAGATAGGTTTCAGAAATCTCATCAGAACCATCTAAATTGACTTTTACGTCATCCCAAAAGGTGTTTCTAAGATCGATAATGTCACCCTTTAAATCCCCAGTATTCCCCTTGAGACTTTCCATCTTTGTTGAAATAACGTTTTTAATTTGGTCAATTCTTTGCTCTTCTGTGAACCAATCTTTATTTTTTTCAGTCACACAACCACTCCTTGAAAAAGGTTTGACAACCAACAAAATATGTTGTAAAATTAAAATAGGATAAATATTTACAAATTTACCACATATAGGGTAAATACAATTTATAATACCATTTTCTGAGTTTCAACACAATATAAAACTGACTTTTTTAAGACGTTTTAACATTTTATGTTAAAGCGTCTTTTTTCATGCACCTTGTGAGCATCTCCCATACTGGTAGTCCATATCCCCTAAAACGATACTGCATTTAATAGGATATTATTAATTTTCAAAAAATAGTACCTGTTACTAACAGTTGGTATTGGTATTATTAGAGATATCAAGTATAATATAATTAGTCGATTTTTGAAGGGGATGAAAGCCTGTATGGAAAAGAAGAAAATTGCTTTTGTAACTGATAGTACAGCTTATTTAACGGAAGAACTACTGAATCACCCTGATATATATGTAGCTCCAATTGTTGTAATTTCGGAGGGCCGTGAGTATGAAGACGGAGTTAACTTATCCTCTGAGGAGCTATATGACATTATTCGTAACAATAAAGAAGTTCCTAAAACTTCTCAACCATCAATAGGTAAATTTGCAGACTTATACGAAAACCTAAAAAAGGACTATGATCATGCAATAGCTATTCATGTCTCTAATAAATTAAGCGGAACGATATCAAGCTCTACTGCTGGAAAAGACCAAGCAGAGTTTGATGTTGAAGTGATTGATTCCCTCTCTCTTTCCTATGGGATAACAGAACTTATCAATAAGGGACTTCAGTTAGTTGAAGAAAATAAGAATGTAAGGGAAATAGCAGCTGAACTAAGAGATCATGTGGCTAAGGGTAAGAATTTAATATTACTAGGGAAACTTGAACAATTGTATAAAGGCGGGAGAATGTCTGGCGCTCAATTTTTACTTGGGAACCTCCTTCAAATTAAACCTATCCTCTCTATCAACACTGTAGGCGAATTAGGATTATTTGATCGTGTCCGCTCTGAAAAGAAAGCGACAAATAAGTTAATTGAGCTATTGAAACAATCAAATGAAGCACATACTGTTAAACAGGTAGGAATCATGCATGGGAATGTTTTAGAAAAGGCAATAGAATTAAAGAAAAGCATTGAAGAAGCTTTACCCGGCATTGATGTAGTCATAGGAGAAATTAGTTCTTCACTAGCTGTTCATGCAGGAGAAGGCACTGTAGCTATGTTTTGGTTTGAGGAGTAAGTATTAGGATGAACTCCTAGCTTTTAAGAAGAAAAAAGACGAATATTAGTTGCGAATTCGTCTTTTTTATGCTTTTTAATTACTTCCTTTTAAAATAGTCATCTAATTCGGTCTGCAATCGTTTTTTTATGCTATTTACGCGATTCAGAATGAGGAATATTGGTAATTTCCGTTCCAGGAAAGTAAAATTGGAGAATTTCTTTATAGCTCTTTCCTTGTTCACCCATTACACTCGCACCCCATTGACTCATTCCTACACCATGTCCGTAGCCTTTTCCTTTCATGGTATAAACTCCATCCTCAAGTGCTAGTGAATCAATTAAAAAGCTTTTAAAAATGCTTCCACCTATTAGCCGGCGAATGTTTTTTATTTCTTGATCCTGCAAATTAGCTCGTTCAATCATAATCGTACCATCATATAATCTGTGTAAAAACTCAATCTGCAAGGATCCCTTTTCAGCCCTTGTTGACTGGTTCTTTTGTTCAGATAACGAAAAGGTTGGAATCGAAAGGATTTTCAAATCACCTGGGTAACCATTCTTTTTCAGCCACCCTTTCATTGTGTTCGTAATTGCTTCATCTTTTTCCTTACTTTTGTCCCACCAATCTTTATTCTCAAAATCAATAGCCGCCAAATCAATTTGAGTTTGATTCAGCGTAAACTCCCATGGATTCACTGGATCATATGGATCCTTCTTTATTGGGTAGTAATGAATATATTCTCCACCCCAAACATGGGAGTTGTTCTCTGTCATTCCACCATTACTTGCTGAGTAAAAGGCTTCAATTAAGCGGTTGTTATGAGTTAATACTTCACCTTTCGTTTCAACAACTGCAACCGTGGTTCGATCATCCCAGCTATAACCAGCATAAACTTGGTAGAAAATTGTATCATCAATGACTTTCCCAAGATGAGAGGATGCGTACGTTCTAGCTGCCAGTGCTTGAGCCTTTAATGTTTCAATTTCCCACGAAGGATATACTTCGTGTGGTACAACCCCTTTTAAATAGTCTTCAAGAGGAAGTTGATTTACTGGTCGAATGATATCCCCATTTTCAATGATAAATTCCATTGCTCCTAAGTATGGTCTATCATTTATATGAATAAAGTGATGAACATTGTATTGGTTGGGTAGTAGCGCAAACGAATCTCCCAAATTCTGTGTATGTCCATCGCCATTTACAGATATCCTCCCATTTTTTACGGATAATTGATAAGTTACTCCTTCCTTCAGCATAATTGTTGGGTCTAGTGAAAAATAATCTCCTGTAATTTTAAAGGTGATTTCGGAAGTATCCTTAATGTAATTTCTAAGCTTCACACTCACCATTTCGTCTGCATTGCTCTCAATTGGTAATGATATTAGTAACAGTACTGTCATTATAGGAATTAATAAGTATCTCATACGCCTATATTTCCATTGCTGATTAATTCTTATGCAAGGTTGAAAAAAGGTTCCATTTGTTTGCATCGGTACTTAGTCTGGCATTTTTCAGTTTCCCGAGAATAATTGATTACACTAAAAAAAGTAACGCCATCATTAGCGTTACTTTACCCAGAGCTATTCTTTTGTATCTAACGGCTTTATACGAGCTTCAATTTCTTCACGACGATCCTCAAAGTAAGGTGGTAGTGCAAGTTTCTCACCAAGACTTTCAAACGGTTCATCACCTTCAAACCCGGGCCCATCAGTGGCAAGCTCAAACAAAATTCCATTGGGCTCTCGGAAATAGAGTGATTTAAAATAGTA
Source organism: Cytobacillus suaedae (assembly GCA_014960805.1). Taxonomy (GTDB): domain Bacteria; phylum Bacillota; class Bacilli; order Bacillales; family Bacillaceae_L; genus Bacillus_BV; species Bacillus_BV suaedae. Next base: position 2,451,336 of record CP063163.1, read on the forward strand.
GCGTTCAACAAAGCCCGAGCTCGGAATCCGAAGTTGTTTTAGTAATTGAACCCACTTCATCAGTTCCTCTTGATTCTCAACTCGAAAAGCCACGTGGTGTACACTTCCTCGGCCTGGTTTCTCTTTTGGTAAATCTGCTCTTTCCACTAAATGAATTTCTGCCCCTGTTCCACCTTCTGCTGTTTCAAAAACACTTACTTCAAACTGTTCTTCCGATGTATACGTCCCTTTTTTCCGATATCCTAATACATCTGTTAATACTTTAGACGTTTTGTCCATTTCAGCTACTGTTAAATATACCGGACCTAATCCTCGAATCGCGTGTTCAACTGGTACAGGACTCTTATCCCAGGGCTTTCCAGCTTCTACCCCTCTGTTATGCTCATCAGAAACAAGTTCAAGTCTTTGTCCCTCAAAATCCCTGAAATCTAACGTTGCTCGTCCTGTCACATGAGACACTTCTTCATACTCGACACCAAATTCCTCAAACCTACTCTTCCAATAATCCAATGATGCATCGTTTGGCACTCGCAATGAAGTTGTAGAAATACTGTTTGTTCCATAATAAGTATGTCCCGCTCTCGGTATTTCAAAAAAGGTTAAATCTGTACCTGGATTTCCTCTTTCATCTGCGTAAAACAAGTGGTACATAGATGTATCGTCTTGATTAACCGTTTTCTTTACAAGTCTTAAGCCCAATATCTTTGTATAAAAATGATAGTTTTGACCAGCATTTGCTGTAATGGCAGAAACATGATGCTGGCCTTTTAAAGGTTTTAAACCCTCCATTTAGCTTACACATCCTTTTATTTACTTGACTGATACTTTTTAGGAGATACTCCAAACTTTTTCTTAAATTGCTGAACAAACGCTGACATACTTTGATATCCCACCTGAATAGCTACTTCTGTAATTGTTGTTGAAGAATCCCTAAGTAATAAAGCAGCCTGCTCCATCCGGATCGCAGTCAACCTTTCCATCGGTGATAAGTTAAAATGCTTTTTATATAAACGATTTAAGTTGGACTCACTTACCATAGCCACTTCGAGTAATTGCTTCATACGAAGAGGTTGATGGTAGTTTTCGAGCATGAAGGCTTCCACCCTTGGTATTTCCTCAGGGTAAAATGGCGTTTCTACCAAATACACAATTTTTGAAAGCATATGATCATCCGGAAAAATATGATACATGATTTTACATAATGTAAGGCTTATAAAAAAATCATGATCCTTGTTCAATTCAAAGTAGGAATGTATTTGCTGCTCTAGAAGCTGATCAATGATTTGGGTTTGAGATTGTTGAAAAATGCATACTCTGTATGGCTGGCTCTCTATAGCAGTTGGGTAGTTTCCATATTGCTTAAGTAACCAAATAAATTGCTCGATAATTTCTTTCTTTAAGTAAAATTGTGTACAAAAACATTCCTCCTTAACCTCTATCGAAACAGTCACACCTTTTGGATAAAGAAGATGCTCTCCTTGTTGAAGTGTTTTAAATTCATCATCCCCAATTTGATATTCAAGCGAACCTATGTGATTGAATAAGATTCCGGCTTGTTCTGTGAACATTGAGAAGTTTGATTCCCTATCAAAAATATGTAAAGAAATGAATTCTGACCTATCTTTACGCTGATTAATTTGCTCTCGATATTTATTTAAGATTGGTAACCATTGTAAACTCATATATTAATTAAACCACTTTCCACCAAATTTATTACCCATAATCTTACCATTTCTAAAAAAATAAGCCTACTCAAAACCCTTGAGTAAGCTTTTATCAGGTGTATTAAATTGGTAATAGCTCAACGTTTTCTTTTGTTTCTAACTCTTCAACCATTTGAGTCCATTGTTCTGGTTTATTAGATAAAACACTATAGTACGTTTTTAAAAATTGTGCAATAAACGTTCCTTCTAAAGAAGTGATGTTTTCTTGGAATGGTAAGAAGCATAAGTCAAGACCCGAAACAGCCTCACCATCATTTAACCACGACGGATGAACATACGTAAAGTTAAGCTTTTGATAACCAAGGTGTGATAACACCTCACGTCGAACAAACGGGTTCATAGCAGATACCTCTCCGAAAGGTAACGTTTCAACTTTGTATGGGTTGTAGATTTCTGCAAACATCCCTAAAATTTCTTTACCATTAGCAAGCTGCTTTAAGTCCTCTGAACGTTTTGTCGCTAAAAATCTACCAATTCCTAATCCTTCTTTACCGATAATCGTAAAATCTGTCATTGCAATATTCGTATCAGGATAATAACGGTACTCAGTTGCACCAACTACTTCACCTTCATGAACTGCAACGAAAATACGGATAGACTTATCCTGTACTGGACCTTCCCATAAATCAAAATCTAGCACTTCTTCCTTCGGGAAGATCTTTTGCATTAATTGATGCATTTGTGCAAATAAAGGATCTTTAATATCAGTTAATTGTACGTAATCCAATGATTTTACCTCCTACTATTTCTACTTAAATGGATTTCTCCATTCCATTAATACCCCATAATTATGAGATTCTTCATCTTCAAGGTAATTTTCAACGAGAGTAACAGGCGTTCTACCACATCTTAATAGAAACGAAATAACAGGGTCCCTTAATGCTCCAGTCAAAACACTTTCTAAATATTCCTCTGGGGTCAATCTGTCAGAATGCTTATGATAACCAGGCATTCTTCCTCCCCCTAATAGCCGGTCAATGCCTTTATGAATGACAACATCATACATAGATTGCATTAACAGCTTACCTAAATCAAGTTTTCGGTAGGCAGGTTTTACACATATATCCACTACATATAATGTATTTCCTGTCGGGTTGTGGCTACGGCGGATATAGCCATTATCGGTAATTTCCTCCCAAGTGTGAAAAGGATGACCTGGATCAAAGTCGACTAATAAACCCGTCATAGACCCTAAAATTTCACCATCAATCTCAACACACAATGCCCCTTCAGGAAACAGAGTAATATGGTTTGTTAATTGTTCCTCATTCCACCATAGTTCAGATGGAAATGGTGGTGGAAAACTTTCTTTTTGAATTTCTATTAATTGTTGAAAATCTTCTCTAACATAGTTTCGAACAATGGCTTTTATCGGTGTGTCTTGTTGGTAAAGATATAACTCTTTTCGATACACAAAAACACCCCTATCCGATCAATTCATTTTTGATTTTTACAAGCTCCTCAAAGTCAGGGTATAGGTCAACTCTTCGGTCACGCCATGTTGTAACAGACCCTTTTTCACGAACTTCATAAAGAAGGTCCAAATCTAAGTCAGCTGTGACAATCATATCATTATTAATGTCTCCTTCAATCATGATTCCACGTTGAGGGAATGGTACATCGTTTGGTGTAATTACTGCTGCCTGACCATAGTTCGCTCTCATAAAGTCGACTGTTGGTAAAGCCCCAACTGTACCAGTGGTTACTACATAAACTTGGTTTTCAATCGTTCTAGCATGACATGAATAACGTACACGATGGAAACCATGCGAATCATCTGTACAAGATGGACAGAAAATCACGTCAGCTCCCATTGCTTTTGCCATACGCACGATTTCTGGGAACTCAATATCATAACATGTGAGTACAGCCACAGTCCCTTTGCTTAAAGGGAAAACCTGTAAGCCCTCTCCAGGCGTGATGTTCCATTCATCTACTTCAGTTGGTGTAATATGAAGCTTTGGTTGCTTACCAATTCTTCCATCCGGATAAAACATATGAGCGACATTATATAATTTCCCATTTTCCTCAATAACATGAGTGCCACCAATAATATGTGTGTTTGTTTCTTTAGCGAGAGAAGAAAACAGGTTATAGTATTGCTCTGTGAATTGTGGTAATTGATTAATAGAAGAAAAGATATTATCCGAATCAATCGACATTAATTGAGTCGTAATAAATTCAGGGAAAAGGATAAAATCTGATTTAAATTCAGCTGCCGTTTTAACATAATGAGTTACTTGATTCTCAAATTCTTTAAAACTATTTATTGTATGCAGATGATATTGAACTGCAGATACTCTTAATTTCATTTTTAATAGACCCCCCAAATGGAAAATTTAAGTTGAAGAGTAGTACATCCACTTCATAATTTGTATCGTAACACAAATTTCTTTCAGTACATTATGTAAATCCTTCAAAAAATGATGTGTTTCAATCAAAATGTTGATACAACTGCAGTTATTGCGTTACATTTGTTATCAGTTTTCCCCTTAACGGGTACTATTACGTCTCTTTCGTTACCCTCAATTCCACTTTTTTCCTTTCAGTGGTACCATTACGGCTCTTTCGTTACTGCCAATTCCAGTTATTTCCTCTAAGTTGTACCATCACAGTTCTTTCGTTACTCTCAATTCTAGTTTTTCCCTTTCATAGTTAACATTACTACTAGTTCATAACTCTTGATTCCAAATAATTAACCCAAACCTCCTCCCCCTTATAAACATATTTTCAAGAGCTTGTACATAAAATTTACTAGGATATGAGCATAGGAGGAGTCAGTATGAAATCAAAGTTGTTTTATATTTTTTATACAATTGCCTTAAGTTTTGTTCTATATATAATTTTCACTAATAATCAAGCTACAAAATCTATCAATTCTTCAGAGTCAATAAGTAATCGTACAGAGCAACCCTCGCCTGTTCAAAGCGAGAAAGAGAACCTCTCTGAGTTCTTGCGCAACATACAAATGGCAGGTCAAATAATGAGGGAATTAGATTATCTACTTAAAGAAATGGAAAAGGGAGATGATTTAGAAAGCGCAATCGATGCAATGAGTATTGCCTATGAGGAAGCATTAATCGTTGTTGAAAAGATTAGTAATTTTAACTTTAGCGACCCTAAACTTCTAGCTATCCAAAAAGAGATTACGATTGTAGTAACAGAGTATACAGAAGGATTAGGTCTATTACTTGAAGGATTTGAACATGGTGACGGGGAACAAATGCAGTCCGGTTATCAAGAAACAATAAAATCAAAGGAAAAATTCTTTGAACTAGAAACTTCCCTAAAAGACCTTTAGAATAGAGGTAGAGGTTTTTATGGAAGGAGTGAGTCATTTTTGATCTTTTTTAAACGGATTTGGATTAAGGCCATCAAAATGAGTAATTGGACCTTGTTCTTTGCCATGTTTTCTTTAATTTTATTCAGTAGCTTTTTTATGTACTACCTTGAACCCTCTGTTTTCATCAGCCCTTTTGAGGGATTATGGTGGACAATGACAACAGTAGTTACTGTAGGCTATGGTGATGTTTCTCCCACAACTGTAGGAGGTAAAATATTTGCCATGTTTCTTTACGTAATTGGAATCGGCTTAATGACAGTTGTGATTGGTAAAATTATTGAGGCTTTAAGCTACCGAAAAAGATTAAAGGAGGAAGGCAAGTTGCAAATATCAGAGAAAAATCATATTATTCTAGTCAACTGGTCAAAACGGGCAGAAATTGCTCTTCAGGAACTACTTCAAACATTTACAAATATACATATCGTGATTATTGATGAATATTTAGAAAAAAGTCCGTACTTACATGAGCGAGTTGATTTTGTCAGTGGTGACCCTACTGTAGAAGATACAATGCTACGAGCAAATCTTTTAGAATCAAAATCGATCATGGTATTTGCTCAGGATGGTACAAAAAGACCTTCAGAAGCAGATGGTGTCACACTGCTAGTTGCTTCAGTTCTAGAAGAAGTAGGTAGAAAATACAACAAGAATATCTATACCATTTGTGAGGTTTTAGATTCAAAACACATCATTGCCTTTAAACATGCAAATGTGGAAGAGTTTATTACTCCAAATGACACAGCTGCCCGATTAGCCGCTCGTTCTATGCTATTTAATGGATCTAGTGAAGTCATTCGTCAACTCACGTCGCATGAAGGCTATGACTTATACCATGTACCTAAAAACATAAACTGGGTAACATTTCGAGACGCGTCACAGGATCTATCCTCGAAAGGCGCAATACTCGTATCCAATCACAATGATTTTTCAATATTATCTAACCTTGATACAGCCATTCCACCAAATGCTAAATTATTTATCATCTGTGATGAAAAAACATATGACCTTATCAAATAATCAAAAGCCATAACGGATAGTATCCATTATGGCTTTACTATTTTAGAGTCTTAATTGTTATCAACCAACGGTAAAACAATTTCTATTTTAGTACCGATGTTAACTTCACTAAAGACATTTATTTCCCCGCCATGATCTTCTATAATACTTTTACACACCATAAATCCTAACCCTGTCCCTTTTTCTTTAGTCGTATAAAAAGGTTCTCCAAGTCTAGATAAGACATTTTCTGGAATACCATACCCTTGGTCTATAAAATAGATAAGTAATTTCTTACTATCAAAAATTGCTTGCAACTGGATACTCAAATGTCCTCCATTAGGCATAGCCTCTATTGCATTTTTTATAACATTAATAAACACCTGTTTTAATTTATTTTCTTCACAAATTATAGGGTAGTTAGCAATCTCATATTCTTTCTTTATTACAATACTATTCAAATTTGCTTGCGCACTTAGTAAAGCTATGGATTGTTCAAGTGCTTCACAAATATTCTTTCGCTCTAACTTAGGAATTTGAGGTTTTGCCAATAAAAGTAGTTCTTTTAAGATTAGTTCAATTCTATCCATTTCAGAATCTATTACTCTATAATAGGCCTTATCAAAGAATCCCTCCTCCATAATTTGAAGGAATCCTTTAATAGCAGTAATGGGATTTCGAATTTCGTGCGCAATACTTGCAGCTAATTCACCGGCTACAGAAAGTTTTTCTGAATCAACTAATAACTTTTCTGCTTTTTTCTTTTCCGTAATATCTTTTAAGATGACAACAAACCATGTGTCTTTATTAAATTCATTCCTGATAGAAAAAGTAGTTAATAATACATCAACAAGTGTGCCGTCTTTTCTTAATCGATAGGTTTCTATCCCTTTAATTCCATTACTCGCCCTTATAACTTCAGTATAATTCATTACTTCTGTCATTTTTTCACTAGGAATGATAGGCATTTCATGTATTGGTATTCCCAATAAGTTAATTTCCTTCCAACCAAATACTCGTTCAAATGCACCGTTTGTTCTAATTAGCTTTTCTTCATTATTAAAAATTAGAATGGGGTCTAAATTATGGTTAATAAAAGACTCTAGTTGAACCCTGGTGGCATGTTGTTCCGTAATATCTCTAACTAAACCAGCCAATGCATAAATCTCATTCGTCTTTTCATCCCGTAGTGGGGACATTGTAATGCCAACCGTTATAAACTCCCCATCTTTTCTTTGCTTAATAGTTTCAAAGTCTTTAATACTATTGCCTTTTAGTGATTCTTTTAATAGAAATTCAGCATCCTTCATTGTAAAATCGGGTGTAACAGGAAGTCGTTTTCCCTTCACTTCAGCTTCTGTATACCCAAAAATGACCTCAAATGCTTTATTTGCTTGCATAACTCTGCCATCCAGGTCGAATATAGCTATTCCTTCTGAGCTATGATTGTAAAAAGATTCTAATCTACGTAATGATTCTTCCGCTTTTCTCCTATAGGTCATGTCTCTACAAACTGAAAGGATAAATTTATCACCGTCGACATTAAAGATATGTGTCTTTATCTCAACAGGTATATGACTACCATCTTTATGTATATGAATCGTTTCGAATGTTGTTGTTTCATTAAAGTATATTGAAGTTAAAAGCTCTTTTAATTCTTCATTTGAATGAAAGTCTATGTCATTTGGTGACATTTTCAGCATTTCTTCTCGAGTATATCCCAATCTAGTATATGCGACTTCATTTACCTCAATAAATTCACCTGCAATACCAGTTTCATATTCTTTAAAATAGTACACAGCATCAGAAATACTATTAAATAGCAGTTTAAACTTACTATCATTAGAAAAGTTCTTACTCAATTCCTTATAATTATCTAATTCTCGTCTTAACCGTTCATTCTCTTTTTTAAATAATTCTACTTCACATGATGTACTTAGCAGCTGCTCATTTTTACCCATGTATTCTTCTCCCACTCAATTCTGTGTGCCCTATCAAGTTTCATTTTCACTCACATTGTTATTTTTATAATTATATTACCATAAAAAGACGAACTACTTAGAAAAAACTAAATCTTTCTCCATTAACAATTTAATGCCTTTAAAAATAAACCCAATCTCTCTATAAAAATACTAGACATGAATTTAGAAGCCTGATGATAGGTCCACTTCTATTATTGTGTCCAAACCTTTAGGTAGTCTTTAACGAATTCTTCAAACGAGAAAGGTCCTTTACCGAGAAAATGATCGCTAAATTTTTTTCTTCCTTACATATGAATCACACTTACATTTATTTGGATCTAGGTGAAACAATAGAGAATATAAAAAGATTTTCTATGAGGTGAATGTTATGAAATTAATGTTAAGGTATATGCTGTACGGCTCAATTGCCATGGACGTTCTTGTTATTATCTATTTCTTTACTATTATTGATGAAATTGTTAGCCATTGTATTAATTATGTTAAGCTTTACTGGATTTATTGCACTGATTTACTTTTTAAATCGGAAAACATAGTTTGTTTTTACAAAGGCATAAGAAAAGAGCCCCAAATAGTAAACCCATTGGAACTCCTCATCTATTAATAAGTTAACGAAGCCGCAATAATTAATCCAATTGAAAGAGATAAAAATAATAGAAACAATCCAACAGCCTGGTTATCGTCATCGATCGCCTTCGTAATATTAAAGGTAGGTGTCAATAATTCTGCTAGATAAAACAAAGCAATTTGAATCACAATCGCTAAAGCTCCCCAAATAAGCATATCATATAAATTTACCGAATTTGAAATGGCTGCATAAAGAACAATTGCTAAGCCTAGAATCCTTCCACCAAACGCATATACAGCTGCCTTATTACCATTTTTAATTAACTGCATCTCTTTATTCTTAGTTGTTACTTCAAATAATACAATACCTACGATCAAAAGTACTACTGCTGTTCCTATGTATGTTAGTGTTGATAAAAACAACTCTAAAAATGTCATGATATGGTCCACCCTTCATTGTTATTTCATACCTACGGGTAAAAAATAGGCATTATTATCTGTAATCTGGTTACCCGCTCTTACCCCTATCCCACTCGCTTTTCCATTCACTAAAAAACTACCAATTAAGAGTTTTCCTTCTTTCAAACCCTCAACTGTTTTAATAGAATGGCTCGGTAGGTCAACATATTGTTGAAACACCGGCAACGAGGATTGATAGGTTTTATATGAATCTTCTTCAATTTTCTGGCCAACACTGTTAAAAATCTCTACTGTGTCACCTTCGCGTCCAAAACTCGGTTTCTTAACATACTTTTTCCCCTGCTTAATAAATGGATCACTTTCCAGATAGGTCGGTAGAAAATACGTACGAATCCACTCTCTTTCCTGCTCCGTGAAATAAGGATGCTTTAACTCCATCATACCCCAAATGACTGCTTGAACAGCTTTTGATTGAAGTAGAAACGCTGAGATTGGATTAACAATTGAGAGTTTTTTTAAGGCAACAAGCTCTAATAGCTGTAAACCTACTTTTTCATTTGAAGCAGAATCTACATCTTCTACTAAATGCTCCATTGGATACGTCTGTCTATAAAGAACGTCTATCCTTCTCCCATTTTCATCAAATAACCCTTCATTTTGTATTATTTGAAGACTATGTAAAGGGTGGTAAGAAGCTGGCAGGCTTGATAGACCCATTAGATATAGAGTAGTTAGCCGATCTTCAGGGTGATCATCATGTGATGTAAACACTACGTATGGGTCGTGGGTATGATTTGAGCGAATATGAGATTCAATAATCGCTTTATCTATGGCATTCCCCAATTGAGCTTCGTAACCCTCATTTGGATCCTCAAGCCCAAAGTGTTGTACAACCTTCTGATTAACTGAAAACACTTCTTTTTCAAATGTAGGTGTATCAGCGTTTAATTCAAGTACCTTAAGCCCATCACTTGTTTGAACAAGGTCTACCCTAGCAATTACTGTTTCAACAGGAAGGCTTATTTCCCTTATATAGGGGATAGCTGCTTCTGGAATATCAATCTCTCTTAAGGTTTCATCCTCAGAATGCCTTAATAACTTCGCTGTTTTAAAAAATAGATGTCCAATTCGATTTGTTGCAAGTCTTATTTCTGATATGTCATCCTTTGAAAAACAGACAATGTCATAGAGTGCATACTCGGTATCATGTAGGTCTGGCCAAAATGATGGGATATCGGCGTAAAATTTCTTTCGTACATCAATGTGATCTGCACGGTTAAAATCGGGTGACATTAACCTCCAAATCCTCCCTTAGAACCTGACCCAAAACCTGACTTCGTCCCCTTAAATGAACTGCTCGACTTATAGTGTTTAAAACCAGAGTCCGCTCTTAGTGCACTTCTTGAAGCAAAGAACATTCCTGCATAAAAGAAGTGACCAAATCTCGGTGAATTTCTATCATCACATTCCCAAACACCATCTTCATCATCCCATTCCCAATCATCACACTCAGGGTCATTTGGAACAGGTGGTAAAGTTTGTTGCTGCTGTCCACATCCAGCCATTGTCGTTATCATAGCAGCCGATACAATGCCTGATAATAATTTTTTTGTATTGCTCATTTTCGGCTCCTCCTTTCATAGATACTCCTCTATATAGTATAGTAGTGAGTGTAGAAACGTATATGAAACATATTATACCATTTTACCCCAAGTCAGGTATGCATTTTTATTTAATCCTTATGGAGGTTAGTATGAAAAAAATTACGAAATTAGAATATCGACTAAATGACCCTCACAGTAATTATCCCGCTTTATATCATTACAACCATCTTGAACAAACTGAAATTTTCTCCAGACGATTATGTGATTATTTTATAAAAGACAGAAAGGTTTATTCTAAAACTTCGACTGCCCTTGAAAGAGATATGTACGTGATATACGTCGAAGAAGATAAGGAAGAAACCCCTTTACAAACCGGAACAGCATACTCCCATGTTACATTAGAACTTCGACTCTATAATGAACAAGCTGAGTCAAATCTCTTATTTAAGTATGATTTACATTCACATGATGAAGCACTTACTTTTATCGGTAATGATTATCTAATTTTAGGTGAGATTGAATACGAAAAAGTATCTTCAGAAATCGATGAAGATCGTTCTACGTATGTTGTCTATTTGACAATCGTATAAATGTGAATTTCAATGATAAATAAGTAAGTCGATTCCTAGTATAGAATCGACTTACTTATTTTTTATAAAAAGAATATCGTAGCAGTAACACCAACAACTCCAATCAACGCAAGTACATATGCTGGTTTGACTGGCATTTCACCACCACTTTCCATTGCTTTACCAAACATAAAGAATACCATTGGATGTACTAAGAAAGGCATTGAGAAAATAAAAGGAATTAGCAAAGCTGCATCTGAACCAAACATTCCACCTTGGATGGCTGCAAACAATCCAAAGTGAGAAATAGCACTAGATTGTGCCATAGCTGAATAATTAAAAGACATATCACTAAAACTCAGTAACACTAACCCTCCGAAAACAGCACAAATTTGCCAACCAAAAGAAAACTGTATCAGAGCGCTTACTTCTTTTTTATCATTTCCACCTGCTTTTCGCATGTTGGAAATCGCCCATATTGTCAATCCAACACCTATAGCACCTAAAATTACCGATGGCAACATCCACAAATTTCCTTGATCAGCACTAATAGCTAAAATAGAAAACACAAAGACATGACCAAAAAAAGGGATATTAATCATAATTGGTGCTCGATTAGCAGCTGTTTTTCCAAAGTCCCCTGCTGTGCATGCCCCTGTCAACCCAGAGTGCGATAATGACCCGGCCATTCCAGGAGCTAGATTTCTCACATTTGCGGTTTTTGCAAAAAACATGAGTAACGCGATTCCACCAAACATCCAAAATAACTGTCCAAAAAAGCCATAGACAAGAACTGAATTCATCCCTTCTATTGTGAAAGCCTCACCAATGCGAGACCCTCCAACCAAAAAGTTACCTGCTAAGACAATAGGAATTCCAGCAAATAGTAATGAACGTAACGTTGGACCAAAATTCCATTTATAGAAAACCGCTCCTAAACCTGCTCCTATCATCATCGCAAAAAAGATTTGAGGTAGTGATATAAGTGCACTAATCCAATTAGAAACTAATGATGAAAGGAATAATATCGTAACAATGAAAACAATCTCGATGATACCTTTCTGTAAATAAACGCGTTTATTTTTAATTGCCGCTTTGTTATCTATTAGTATTAATGCGCCAATCAATCCAATATACGCTATTAAAGGGTAGTAGTTTGCTGGCATAGTTGCAGACCCACTTTGTAAAATGATACGATTTATTCCTTCAATTCCTAATAAGATGAAGAAAGAACGAATGATAAAAATGAATTGTGTTCTAGATGTTCCCAGTATGGTTTCTTCACTAGAAGGAACAACAAAATCATCCTCAGCGAGTTCTTGGTTTCCTAGTATTTTTCTTAATTCTTGTCCACCCACGAAGAATGTAGCTGTAAGAGCAATAATTGTTGTATTGGCCATTAAATTAACAAATGGGAATTCAGGAAGACCGGGTGATGCAACATCACTTAATACAAGTAGATAGCCCATCGCTAAACCAAAAATAACAATGATTAGAATTGGAGAATATCTTGTTCCTGCTACGACTGTTCTAGAGAATAAAACCATTGGGATAAGAAAAAATAAGACGATCCAAAATTGATTTATAATATCCATATTCAAACTCCTTTGGCTTAATTTGCCCATTAGGAATTTGTAATATGCTACAATTTAGTTTAATAAAAAGCATTACCTGATAAATGGTGCTGCTTCGTTACAAATGCTGTATTTCAACTTTAATCATGCCCGTTCCTTTCCGCTGCAGACACTTACTTTCCGCGGGGAGGGATGCAAGCCTCCTCGACGCGAGCGCCTGTGGGGTCTCGCCGGATGTCCCTCACTTCCCGCAGGAGTCAAGTGTCTTCCGCTACAATACACTAATGGTATTATAAAAAGGTACAATCTTTACCAAAAGAAGTTAAAAGTATTAATCTGGGTTTCTATCAAATATTTAAATATCTAATCAAACCATTTATCTTCAGAAAAGGCATGTACAATATCATTCTTAAATTCTTCTTCTAATGAGTAGAAATAATGACCTGATATTTCAAAGACATCATTGTTTTCGAAAAAGGTGAATTGGATTAAGATTCTCCCTTGAGCTACATCTCCGTCCCACTTATCAACTTGCCTGAATATAATTGTATATTCTGCACCTCTATCTTCTGGTAACTCTGATATATATCTATTAATGTCATAGGAACCAACTCTTTTGTGTGCCTCGTCAAACTGTTTTAGTAAATATTTTATATCCTTCTCGTCCTTTATATACTGATAGAAACTCCTGTCACCATTCGGTTCCCTTTTTATTGCTTCCATAACCATTGGTTTCTTAAATGTAGTAAAAGAATAATGAGGATATTCGGATATATTCCCTTTTGGAAAAGTAAGTGGATTGTATATGTAGGCGTAGTTAATATAGATAATAGACAGAACCAATAATAAGATGAAGCCAATTATCACAAATCTAGATTTTTTCAAGGACATCATCCTTTCTTATGTATGTCTACGTACAAAATCTCATCTTAAGAAGTTAACTACTCTTATTGAACAAGCCGACCCTTAGGCATAGTAACTAGCTTAAATATAATCAAATTTTTTTGAAATATGAACAATTTCTTTAATTACTGAAGCAACTTCTTTATTGTCTCTTATCACAAATAAGTAATCTGCTTCACCTTCTACTGGGTCCATAATATCTTCTAATTGAGATTCATTTTGTTGCCTCAAGAGTACTTCCTCGAAATTAGAGTAAGCCCCCCTAAATATGTTCGTGTTCCGTTGGCTTTTTGCAATTCTCTCTTTAAGAATCTGATCTGGGATATCAAAATTAACTATAATACGAACAAACTGATTTTGATTAAACAATCCTTCAAGTAAATTCATCCGGCTTTTTTTGCTTCGGTTAGAATTACAAACAATAAGATGTAAACTAGTATTTTCAATAGCGTAATCTACAATTAACCTAGAAAATGCGTGTTTAAGAGTATTAGGTCCTTGTTTTGGTTGCAGTTTTTTATAATAAGTATTTATAAATTCAGCATTGTTATCTTGATCCATTACAAAAGAGTTATTCAACTCTTGTTCTAAAGCTCTTGCAAATGTAGACTTTCCACTATGTGTCTTGCCTACAGTCATAATTACTAACCTTTTCATAATGCCCCCCGTATTTACTGTCTTTAATTAGTATAACCTTACTTCAATTTGCTGTTGAACAATTCTAGTTGTTAGCACAAGTAGAAACAGGTCTTTATTCAGTGATTACACCCATTTAGTTGATTATGAGAATTTCTTTAGCAGCTACTTCTCTACTATCCACGTCTTCACTGATGTTTTTTTCTTCAATGAGTACAACTTTGACTCTTTGATCAATTTTAAGATCCTCTATGTCTATTTCCTTATCGTTATTTATAATAATTGTATCTTTTGTTACTCTAACTGAACAATAATAAGCAATGGCTTCAATTGCCCCTTTCTTATCTCTATTAACAGCATTTGAACAATCTACACGTACTATATTTTGGTCAACACTTTGAATATAGCCTTCAAACGAAGTAACTGGAGAGCTACAACTTACTAATAAAATTAGTAACAGAAAAATTTGTAAATACTTCATAATATACCCCCTATAAGAATATAGACATTTGTTAAACTCTACTGCTCTTTTAATATAGTAACTTCTATATAAATAAGCGTTAATCCTTTTTAGATCAACGCTTCCTAAGGTCAAGAAGTGACTACAAATATAGACACCTTTAATTTGATTAAATTTTATTATTTAGTTAGTAATGGCTTGGTCATACATTGGTTGTCTTTAAAGTCGAATTTTTTGTAGAAATCATGTGCATCTGATGTGGCCAGAGCAAATGCAGTATATTTGATATCCGTATGGATAAATATACAATCCATTAGCCATTGACCCAACCCATTTCCTCTATAGGTATCATCTATAACCACATCTAAAATCCAGGAAAATACCGCATAATCAGTAACTACTCTAGCAAAGCCAATTTGTTTACCACTATGATATAAGCCAAATGAAAGAGAATGCTTAATACTTTTTTCTATCACTTCTTTTGGTCTATTAGAAGCCCAATAAGTTTTAGAAAGTAACAACTTTACATCTTCTATATTAATTAGATCGATATTATCGCTAATCATAAAATCATCTTTATACCATTCCATTAATAGACCTCCTTATAGCTAGAAACTAGCATCCTGCGAGTTCATTAAAATCTAGAACGAAGCAGACAAACGCCATTACTAATACACTATTTATTTCCTCTTTAGAAAACGTAAAAGTCCAAGCAAAAATAATAATGCAGCAATGGGTATTGTAAGTAAATCATTTATTGGTGTTAAGAATCCTACTAATAATAGTAGAATACTAGCTATTATTAAAATCCCTGACAAATTCAATCCCCCTCTTTAAACTTCGATTCTTTTCTAAATATAAAAGTCCCAATAATCTAATTAAACAATTAAAATTCATATGTATGGGTAAACTAAAGAATAAAAAGGTTTGATTATCTTATGGCATTAGCAGTATACGTTATTATTACTTGGTTAGTAATTTTATGTTTTACTTTGTTACCAAAGAAGTTATCTTTTATTGAAAATTCGTTTGTATTTCTTATAATGTCAATCATTATTAAAAACTCATTTACTATTGTTGGACTAAATTTAAAATGGATTGAATCCAATAAGGAACCAGAAATTTTTCTAGCCTACTTCTTATATAGAACTATTATTTATCCTTTTGCACTACTGTTTTTAGTTAATATTGTTAATACAAGTAACAGATCCTTACCCAAATATTTAACAACTATTTCTGTTATTTTTTTCATTTTTTTAGTAGAAATTCTCGGCGAAAAACTTAACATTTACACCTATAACGAATGGAATAATTGGTACTCTATTACTGAAATTATCTTATTTGCTTATCTTTCTTTTCTAGCAACCAAATTTATACGATATTTTAGTCAAAGGAAGTATCATCATGAAAGTATATGATCAGCAATTTAATCAGAATGAATGGTTTGTTTTATTTGTATTAATTATAACTTATCTCATCGTCTATAAGCTTCCAAAGAGGTTCTCTAAAGCAACGACAATTACTTTAACCCTATTGGGTGTTTATATTGGAATGTTAGCTGACCACAGCATTAGTATACCACCATTTGATTTTTATGATGTTAACGATAAATCTACATATCAAGTATTTGATTTCTTAACGTATGTAATGTACGGTCCGTTTGGTTACCTCTTTCTTTACTTTTATGATTATTTTGATATTAAAGGTTTTAAGACAATGTTGTATATAGTATTTTGGACATCAATTGCTTTATTAATGGAATATGTTGCAGCTAAGCTTGGTGTATTTCATTATAAACAAGGTTATCGCTTGTTATTTTCGGTACCAATTTATTTATGGTTTCAAAGTTTATTGATTGTTTACTATCACCTTATGAAAAAGTATCAAAGTAAACACAGTGTAATTTAAACCCATTTCCATAAAAAAGTAGTTCAATTAAAGAGTACAATGTCACTTGTTGTTTCTCAATAACTGAACTACATACATATTATTGTTAGTTTGCTTTTTACTTCTTTACTCTAGTTCGTCAAAGTTCAATTCACTTAAATAGTCCATGTTACTTGCAACCATTGAAATAATTGTACTTGCTTCTTCTTTACTAAAAATGAAGTTTGTCTCATCTTCGATCAAATCATCGTCCGCTGTACGAACACGGTTTACACGACGAAGTACCCCATCTCCTGTTTCTTCCACGATCCCGAATTGATAAGTTACCTCTACCTCATCCGAGTGTGAGTATGCAGTGACCTCAGGAGTGGTCCACTCAACATCAATTTCTTCCATAATATCGTCATCTTCAATATCTTCTTCTAAAGCATAGTAATCAACCTGGTCGTCGTCATCTTCGCTAACATAGTACTCTTCAACTTCATCTTCGTCATCGAAATCAGCTACGTCATCATTCATGTATTCATGGAAGCTTTCATGTACGGCATCTACAATGTTGTCTATGTCTGAAAGAATTGTTCTTGAGATCTGCTCTAGTTCAAAATCGAACGATTCAATATAGAATTCCTCATTATGTGGGTCAAAGAATAACGTACAGAAATAATCTCTGTCATCATCCTCTGTTTCAACAAAAAACTCAATACGCGGGTGTTTTGCTCCACGGTCTACCGACATATGTCCCACTTCATCAAACTTATCGCAAATTGACTCTAAACTATCCTGAAGCTCACTAGTTACTCGATCAAACCATTCTAATGACATAAAGCATCCCATCCTTTCAAGGTTGTCTGCCTTATTGTATCCAACTTATTAATTCACTTTCATACCATATTCATCCAAATAAAGATTAAATCGAGCGGAGATTAGAAAGAATCGGGCCAAATGAGGGATAATCGGGCCAAAATCAGATTGAATCCGGCCAAAACCAAGGGAAATCGGGCCAAACGTCGAATTCACACTAAAAAAGCAGTACCCATTGGGATACCGCTTTAAACTAAATTATATCTTGCTTCAACTGGCTATGAAATAATCCATGGTAGAAGCCTCTCTTGTCTAATAACTCATCATGTGTACCATTTTCAATGACTTGACCATCTTCTAGCACTAAGATCTGGTCTGCTTGTTGAATCGTATTTAAACGATGGGCAATCACAAAACAAGTACGATCTTTCATCAAGCGTTTAAGTGCCTCTTGAATTTTCATTTCGGTAATTGTATCAATACTGCTGGTAGCCTCATCAAGAATTAAAATCGATGGATTTGGAAGAAATGCTCGTGCAATCGACAATAGTTGTTTTTGCCCTTGGCTAATTCCACTTCCATCTTGATTGATCATCGTATCATACTTGTTTGGCATCTTCATGATGAAGGAATGAGCATTTGCTAACTTAGCAGCATTTTCAATCTCTTCATCGGTAGCCTCTAAATTTCCATAACGAATGTTATCTCGAATGGTCCCTTGAAAAAGGTACGTATCCTGAAGAACAAAGCCCATATGGTGACGAAGACTGGCACGCTTAATTTGCTTTAGCTCTTTATGGTCGATTAAAATTGAACCCTCATCCGTATCATAGAATCGAGACACTAAATTTATAATCGTTGTTTTCCCAGCACCTGTCGGTCCAACAAGTGCCACCGTTTCACCTGGACTTACTCGAAAACTAACATTACGAATCGTATTCCCTTCTTCCTCATATGAGAAAGATACATTCTTAAACTCAACCTCACCCTTGACCTTATCCAAGATAAGCGCATTCTTCTCATCTTTAGATTCAATTTCCTCATCAAGAATATCAAATACTCTCTCAGCTCCTGCAACTGCAGAAAGCAGTGTATTAAACTGATTCGCTAGATCATTTAACGGTCTTGTAAATTGTCTTGAATATTCGGCGAAAATAACGATTACCCCAATTGAGATAGCTTCGTTTAATGCAAAGATCCCACCGATTGCAGCAATAATGGTAAAACTTAAATTATTTAATACGTTAAAGAGCTTGGGTATAAACCCAGAATACGTTTGAGCCCAGTAGCCTGATCTTTTTAAGTTTTGATTCTTCTCTAAAAACTGCTCAATCACTCTCTCTTCCTGAGAGAATGTCTTTACAATTCGTTGGCCCGATATCGTTTCCTCAATAAATCCGTTTAAAGCTCCAATATTTCGCTGTTGTTCTTTAAATAACTTCCCTGTACGATTTGTAATCCACTTCAACCCTATGTACATCACAGGGATGATTATCATTGTAATTAATGTCAATAAGGGACTTAGGTACAACATAACCGAAACTGTTCCAATTAACGTTAATACACTTGAAAACACCTGAATAAATGAACTATTTAAGGTGGAACTTACGTTTTCAATATCATTGGTGACACGACTCATTAATTCCCCTTGTTGACGCTTATCAAAAAACTGAATTGGTAGTTTATGAAGATGTGTAAACAGTTTCGTTCTCATGGAAAACACGGTATTTTGAGCAATTCCGATCATCCAATAGTTTTGAAAGAAAATAGCAACCGAGTGAAGAAGATATATCCCAACAAGGATTAGCAACATTGTAATTAACCCGCTACTATCCTTAGTTACGATAAATTTATCAATCGACATTCCTATTAAAAATGGTCCAAGCAATCCTAAGGCTGAACTAACAACAACCATTAATAGAACCAGCATCAGTAGCCCTTTACGGTCTGCTAGGAAAATCCAAATTCGTTTAAGTGTTCCAATCCAATTTCGTTTCTTCTCGCTGTCGTTTGGGATTTGCTTAGTTTGTTCCTTTGGCACGTCTAAGCTCCTCCTCTCCGAATTGTGATACAAAGATTTTCTGATAAAGACTAGAATTTTTCAAAAGTTCATTATGATTCCCTTGTTCCAATAAAGAACCATCCTCTATAAGCAAGATATTGTCAGCTTCCATAGCCGTTGTAATTTTTTGAGTAATGATAAGTGTTGTACATTTATATCGAGTTAAAGCTTGAAGTAATTTTGCCTCCGTCTTTAAATCTAAAGCACTTGTACTATCATCTAATAATAATATCCTTGGTTTTCTTATCAATGCTCTAGCAATAGATAATCGTTGTTTTTGGCCACCAGAAAGATTTACTCCTCTTTGACCGATTAACGTATCATATTTGTTTGGTAATTTTTCTACTGTGTCATGAATTTGAGCACTCTTAGTTGCTTCAACAATTTCCTCCATTGAAGCATCTTCTTTTCCCCATCTAATATTATCACTAACACTACCGGTAAATAATAATGCCTCCTGAGGAACATAACCGATTTGCTTTCTTAATTGATCTTGTTTCATATCTTTTACATTATACCCATCAATTAAAACCATACCTGAATCTGCATCATATAATCGGGGAATCAACTGAAACAATGAAGATTTCCCTGATCCTGTTGCTCCTAAGATCGCTACTGTTTCACCAGACTTTGCTTTGAATGAAATGTTATGTAATACTTCTTCTGTTGTTCCTGGATATACAAAAGATACATTCTTAAATTCGATTTCGCCTCTTACAAATTTACCTGGTTCAATAGCATCGGTTGAATCAACCATATCAGCCTCTGACACAAGAACGTCTGAAATACGGCCAGCTGATGCTTTTGCCCGAGAAAAGGCAAGAATGATGAAAGTAAATATTGAAAAGGCCCCCATAATTCTTGTAGCGTAATTGACTAAAGCAACAATTTCCCCTACCCCAGCCTGATTTGTATTTACTTCAACACTTCCGAACCAGAGAATAGCGATAATACTTAAGTTCATGACCAAGAGTAAAATTGGCATCGTAAATTCAATAACTCGTAAGGAATTAATTGTCTTATCCCTTAATTTCTCGTTTGCGTTCGTAAATCGGTCTACTTCATATTTCCACCTTAAGAATGCTTTAATAAGACGCATTCCAGATAGATTTTCGCGCATTACACGGTTAACTTGATCTAAACGTTCTTGAACCGCTTTAAACAAGACGCTTCCTTTGTTCATAAAATAAATCAGGAAGAGAAATAAGGAAGGGACAGCAATAACCAATACAAGAGCAAGCTTTACATTCACAAATAAAGCCATTATCATCCCACCAATAATAAGCAGTGGTGCTCTTAACATAATACGTAAACTCATAAATACTGTATTTTGAAGCTGTGTAACATCATTCGTAAATCTAGTAATCAATGAAGAAGTTTGAAATTCATTAAAATTGGCAAATGAAAAGGATTGTACCTTTAGAAATAGGTGTTTTCTAAGGTCAAATCCATAGCTTTGACTCACATGAGCGGCAAAAAAGGAGTTAATTACTCCAGAAGCAAAAGCCAATAAAGACAACCCTACCATAACTGCTCCCCATTTATAGATGACAGAGAGGTCATTTTGTAAAATACCATCATCAATTATCTTTGCAATCAGTAGAGGTTGAACAAGCTCGACCACTAACTCTGTTAGCATAAGTGATAAAGCGATAACGATGGCAATTCGATAAGGCTTTAAATACGATAAAACGTTTAACATTTATAGTCCCCCAAAAGATGTTTCTAACTACTAATTATCTAATAATTCTAAATCAATATATTAGTATATTCAACAACTATTTCGATAATCGAAGTAAAAACTCATAAAAAAACTAAAAAACCCGTTTGCTAACAGGTCTTTTAGTTAGTCTCATTTTAAACACTGTATTTACTTTTTATCTAGTCCGTTCCTTTTCGCTGCAGGCACTTGCTTTCCGCGGGGAGGAAGTCGAGCCTCCTCGACGTTCCGTCTGTGGGGTCTCGACCTTTCCTCTATTTCCCGCAGGAGTCAAGTGCCTTCCGCTCCAATCCACTGGTGGTATTAATCTAGTCAAAATACCTTTACCTTGTTCAAAACTTTTTATTCGGTTTTCTTCGGCTCACCGTAGTCTACTCCGAATGTGTCAACTGTCATTGTTTTGATTTTTTGGTCTTCAAGTGGTTTATCCATACTGTCTCTTTCTACAGATACGATTGAATCGACTACTTCGAGTCCTTCAATAACTTTACCAAATGCAGCATATTGGCCATCTAGGCTTGGGTAATCCTCAGCCATGATGAAAAATTGTGAACCTGCAGAGTTTGGATCTTGTGTACGAGCCATAGAAAGGACACCCTTTGTATGGGTTAGGTCGTTCGTAAAGCCGTTTCCAGTAAATTCACCTGGAATGCTATAACCTGGTCCGCCCGTACCATTTCCAACAGGGTCGCCACCTTGAATCATAAAGCCAGGAATAACACGGTGAAAGATAATTCCATCATAATAATTCTGTTCAATTAGAGATACGAAATTGGCTACTGTATTTGGAGCAATATCCGGATAAAGCTCTAGCTTGATTACATCCCCATTTTCCATTGTCACAGTGACTATCGGTTTATCACCTGTATTTGCAGCATTTTCATTTCCCAATTCAGATTCCGGTTGTTGTTTGGTAGTACCACACGCTGATAAAACAAGTGTGAACAAAAAGAGTGTAACAAGAAGTATAAATGGTTTTCTTACTAGTTTCATTAATCACTATCCCCTTGCGTTTTCTTTATATTATAAAGCTTGTTTGAATAGCCTGTCCATTTTAATTATCGTTTGATTTTTCAACTAAAATAAAGTATAATTTATAACTTGTTAAAACCATTTTCTCACTGTTTATTAAATATCAGCATATAAATGAATATAAGGGCCAGTTTTTTGAAAGGAGTTTGGGAACCTTGTATACGAAATTATTTGGAATGGATGATGTAGAAACAAAGGATAAAGAAGAAATACAAGAAGAACTTGAAAATTTGGAGTTCCAGGTTTATAGAATGCAAGAAAATATGAAGGAAATCGCAAAAAGATGGAAGATCCTCGGAATTGAACAAACATATGATAACAGCTGGGTTATTATCTATCTTATGGATGATGGAAACACATGTAAGATCATGTTAGATGACTGTGACACACCATATCGGGGCATGTGGGATTTTTCGATTCAAGCCTACTATTCTGAAGACAACAAAATTCACATTGGAGATATCAAAGGTGATGCGAATAAAGGCTTTGGGTCAATCTGTATGGAATATTTAAAAACTCTAGCCAAGAATCAAAACATACAATACATCACAGGTGATATTGCAGAACGCGATTGGGATCACTTAGACCGTCTAATCCATTTTTACGAAAAACATAACTTCAAGGTAGAAGTTGATTATAATGATAAATCCGGTGAAATCAAATGGAATTCTTTATATCAGTAGATGAAAGGTAAGATTTCAAGCCACAAATCATGTATTGATTCTAATTAATTTCATTCCTGAACCAGCTTGACAGTTGCTGAGCTGGTTTTTTGTTTATATTGTGTTTGGTTTACTAACTATCCATCTCCCCTCTTCCAGATTAGTGGAAATTTATGTCCCATTTATTAATATACATGTCTGCTTGTTTAGAATATATGTCTAAAGGATGTGAATTCATGTATAAAATCTAGGAAATCATGTCAATTTTCCCTAAATACATGCACACCTCAATTATTTAACTTATTTCTTACAAAATTTAACTCAACATCCTATGAATCTATCCGTGATAGAATATATCGAAGGATGTGAGACAACATGATCAGACGATTCTACCTGATCCTTTCTATTATTCTAGTTTTACCTCTTCTTGTTAGCTTCGATCCAGTCACTACAAACTCTAATTATTACGCAAAATATAGATCACCTGAAGGAATACAATTTCTTAGCTACTCATCCGAATGGGATGAAGATAAATTGCAAGGATTATATGAAGAACTAATACAAAACAAGCATGGCGAAGAAATTATGTTTCTACAGGAAGTGAAAGTTGTTGGTGAAGGGTTAGGTGAGTACCCTCATGCTGATTACTATGCAAAAGCAGTCTACCAATCACTTACAAGTTCGATCACCCTTTTTCATGGTAACAAGTACACCGAACCACATCTGTATCGAGAAACACTGGCGCATGAATATGGACATCATTTTGCGTATCACCACTTCCCAGGGCATCACTTTCCATTTTCAAAATGGTCACAATTAAGAGGATTAGAACTCAACACTGTACGTTGGGACGCATTTTGGAATTATTCATTGGACGCATATTCACTATTCCCACAAGAAATTATTGCTGATGACTATCTATTACTCTATGGGGCAACATCAAAAGTTGATTTGAAAGATGTCCTAAGTCACGAAGCCTTTTACACGATGACCATGCATGACAATCAACAAATACCAAATGTGTTTGAAAGTACGGAGCTTCATTCTTATTTTGAAGATAAGACAGGTTTTCAAATCGATAAGAATAGACTCTTAAATACTCCTATTTTAGAAGAGAAAAATCACAATACACTAACATTCAAAGTCGTGGATCGTTCGGATGTAGCGTACCGACTTAACGTTAAGCTTTATAAAGAAAACTCATTAATAGCAGATGAAAGACTAATTGCAATCACACCTGAAGACTCTGACGGTAAAATACAGTTTACATTGGCTGGACTTAACAGAGCGGACTTTATTGAAGCAAACTTTAGTATTCTTGATTTAAACACTTCCATTGGATTTGAGACAGACACCTTTATGCTTAAACTCAATTAAACACAGAAAAACGCTTGGATTTCCAAGCGATTTCTGTGTACTTAACGAATAGTAAAATAATCTTGCAAGCGAACCTTCAATCGTTCATAGTCTTTAATTGTTAGCTGTTTCATATTTATCTCAACTTCTTTTTTAGTGTTTAATATCAAAATGAGTTTACTACCTAAGATCCGTCCTTGTTCAATCTCTGATAGATTAATCATTTTCCTAGGTAATGCTAAACTTCTGAATATAGAAAGAGATGCGTCATCCATTCTAATGTAATCCATTTTCGTAATTCTAAAGTGGAAGATAGATAATACTACACTCACTAGAATAGTAAATAGATATAATGGACTCATCAACAATCCGAATCCGTGGGTAAGCCCTGTTAACATAAAAACCATTAATCCTATGTTAGCAAGTGCAATTACTAGCCACATACTTCCGGCAATCTTTGAAAGTGAATTTTCTTTAAATTTATAGCCCATTTTCCCCTCCAGACAACACATTTCTTTCAATCTTATCATTATTTACTTAAACTTATCCATTAGTTTTTACACTTATCATATTTATCAGGAAGATAAGCAACGCCCCTAAGTAAACCGGTTACAGCAACGATTATAGTCTCGACATTACTCCCCCGTTACTAGGACTCTTAAGCGGATCTTCTCCTCACACTGTTAGTTCATTTTCAGACTTTATCTCAAGTACACTTTTCAACAGTTTTTGAAGCAAAGCCGCAAAGAATGCGATTACTATAGATGCAAATGTAATAGATAATCCGATAAGCCCAAGACTTGGGTGAAGAGCATTTTGAGAAATTAGGAGTGCAATACCAATGGCATAAAGTCCCACAATACTAATTGCACAGTGTTTTATCATCCTTAGAGATTCAATAGACAGATCAGAGAAGGCGTTGTTATTCTCTATATAAACTAGGAGTTTATTCGCCTGATATAAGGCAGTGAAAAACGGAATTGTCGTAAGATATATACCAAATTGAACTGGGTATCTCATATAAGCATATTCAGGATTTAAAATAGAAAGTTGTCCTGCTGCCCACGGTATCCAAAAGATACAAAGTAGTAGCACGATTAACGCGGCCAAATAAATTGATACCTTTAACAAATAAGTGTTTACCCATTTCATAGTAACTATCTCCCCACCTTTTTTTACATTTTATACAATCATACAAAAATAGTTATTGCAATTCAATAAATTTTTATCAATTAGTGGAATGTTAATATTGTTAACTTCCATTAGAATAAAATAAAAAAATCCCTAAACACAAATAAACACAAGAGGATTCCCCAAGCGTTTATCATAAAATCATATTTTCCATTTTTTAAAAATGTAAAAACTTTACTATTACAATTAAAAACTCTTAATAATAAACAACACAACCAGTATAAAACTTACTGTGCCAATCACCAGTAAGGATAAACCAATAAATTTAAGCTTCCAATTAAACAGCTGATTTAATGTCATTAAAGTAAATGAAAGAAACACCGTTAAAACTATAAGAAAAATGCCAACAATAAGTGGACTTTCTGAAAAATTGTAGTACAGGATACCTGTGACGATCAATATATAAAGAGAATATAGAACTGCTTTTCCTTTTGATTCATCCATTTGCATTTCATTCATCATTTTATTTACATTGTTTTTCTGATTATCTATATGGGGAATTTTTGTCATGTAATCCTGCCTCCTTTGTGCTTAATACACCAAAAGTATGTATTTTAAAAATTAGCTATACAAGTTATACGTTCAAACCTCAAAGTGGTTTCAGAATTTTAAAACATTTCATAAAATTCTAGTTGCAGTAATAGTAAAATATATACCTTACAATTTACTGTTCATTACTAAGATGTCACCTACCGTGTGTACTACACCATCTTCTACGATTAGTCCATCTCCATCATTCCCCGCATAAACCGTGGTATCTGATGTGACGGCATAATTAACAACCTTATCTTTAAATTCCTCATCCCAGCGATTGTAGTGAGGTAAAAACTCAAAATCTACTAACTTTAATGTCTCAATTGAGTCATCATCTTCTGAAACCCCATTAAACAGCTTAAAGAGGTTCGAAGATTGTCCTAGTTGAACTGCTCCCCCACTAACTCCTACAATTGTTCCACCATTGTTAAAATAATCTCTTAACACAGTTTCCATACCACGTTTGTTAATGGCTTCTTTGAATTCAATTGGATTTCCTGCTGAAAGATGAATAATATCACAGCTAATCAATTCATCCATTTGCTGTGGATTAAATTCACTATATAGATCAAAAAACATTATGTTTTGAACCCCGTATTCACGATAATAATCGGACTTAACATTGAAATACTTTTTCTCTATATCTACCGTCGACGGAATGTAACCTATTTTTATATCATTCGCCCTTTTACCAGCAAAAAGTAAATTATCCAATTTTCGATTTCCGGGAGATCCAACGACTTGATCACTATAAAAAAAGAGCTTCCCCATTAAAGCATCTCTCCTTTCAATAAGCTTATTGTTTTCTCCATTTTCTTAATGCGACGATAATAGAAACAGTAACTATAATAGGAAGTGCGAGACCAAAGAGAGTTATAATTAAGTCGTTTTGGAATTCATCTTCTAATTGAACAATATTTTTTGGCTCTCCACCTTTTCCTAGTTCTAATAAGTCGTTAGCAGCAAATTGTGTTTCAGCACTTCTTCCGCAGTCAATGACGTTAAGTTCTCCTTTCAGTTTGTTCGGATAAAGCAAATACTCTTTTCCGACTTCAAAATTAAAGTGACAACTCGTCCAATCTGTAAAAACAGTCACTTGCGTTTCATTAATTCCTTTCCAAGTCTCAGAGACTGAAAATAGTGCCACATTATAAGTTTCACCTTTAATTCTTTCCTTTTTTAACTGTAACACTTTTCCTTTAAACACTGCATCTGCTTTCTCAAGTGCTTCATGTGCGGTTTCGGGAACATAACAATCACATGCCATTACCTGTGAAGAAGGGTAAAATGCCATCGAAAAACATAATACTACTAAACAAGATAGTAGAATCTTAGTTTGCTTACACAATACTTTTACAACAATCATGGTCTGTCCTTTACCCCCTCATCTTGATTTCTATTTACCCCATAATCTAGTAACTTTCACTAATTGAAAATCACTAAATTCCATTCTATATATATCTGGCTTTGAAAGACTCCATAAGAAGTTCAAATCATATTTGGTATCAAAAAAACTCATCATTAAAGTCATAACGGCACCATGAGTTCCTATTGCAACCTTTTTCCCCCGGTATTCTTCGATTATTTTTAAAAGAGCTGAAACCGCTCGTTTTTGACAGTCCTCAATAGACTCTACCCCACTAAAAGATAAGGTTGGTTTTAAAAATGATTTTTCTAATAAAGGCATTAGTTCAGTATCTGGTTTTCTAGTACCTTCACTCGAAAAAACCCACTCTTTGAGATCTTCATATATTATAACTTCCTTGCCTATTTTGTCAGCTAATTGCTGAACCGTCTGGATTGAGCGTAGATATGGACTTGAAACAACAATGTCAATACCCTCATTCTTTAAGAGTCCAGTTACTCGTTTAGCCGATTCTAGTCCTTCAGTAGTTAAACCTCTTATTCTTTCATCACCAAATTTTGGTGAGTCACCATGCCTCACCATGTAGATATATGTTTTCATAAAACCTCCACAATTTGCTTAACATTACCGATCAGATAATTATGGTAAAGATTAGATTTTCACAAAATTCCGCTTATAAACTCTATAAAAAACTATAAATGCGATAATATTTAGGAGTAAAACACAAAAACCAACATACCAGAATAAATCAATTTGTTTATAGTAGCTCCTAATCAAACTGACTACTAAAATTGCAATTACACTTAGGTTTAAAATAAACAATGCGTAATATTGATTCTTATTCATACAAAACTGTTCCTTTCAATTAACAATCTTACTTTATGTAGTACAATCTTGTTTTTCCCATTCTTCAGCCAACATTCCATAGACATAATGGTCCACATAATGGTCGTAAAGCCATTCAGCATGTCTAATGCACCCTTCATTTTTAAACCCTAGTTTTTCAGGGATACTTCTACTCTTTACATTCTGTGTTGCAACTCTAATTTCCACCTTATTAATCCTTAACTCATTAAATGCATACTCCGTTAGAGCTTTTGTTACTTTGGTCATGATCCCATTACCTTGGTATTCATGTCCTAACCAATACCCAATTTGTGCTGTTTTATTTGACCAATCAATACTATTGAAACTAGCAACTCCTATAATAAGATTTTTATAAAGAATCACTGTTGTTAAACTTTTACGCTCGGCAAATCCACTAAGGGTTATTTTAATAAATTCATTCGTATCCTCAGGTTTAGTCGTGTAATCCAACCAAGGCAGCCATTCACGCAAATAAGACCTTGATTGATCCGTTAACTCGAATAATCTTGCTCCATCATTTAAGTCTAATAATTTTAAAGAAAGCTCTTCATTTATTTTGTGTGTAAACATGTTTTTCCTCCTGTGTTAATCACTATTTCCTGTCTTTTAAAAAACCTATAAGCGAGGCACCTATGTAAAGACTACCTCCAATAATAGACAAAAATCCTGGTACCTTTAATGTATTATTTAAAATCACTAATAGGATACCTATATTCACCATGGAAAGGCCAACACAGAAAAAGGTAATCCAAGACTTCGATTTAAGGACCTTTTGCATAGACTAAAACCTCTTTCCTAACTTCTTTTCTCAGAAAAATGTCTTCCGAAAACAAGTAAAATCGCACCCATTATCGGAATAATTCCCATTCCGAGAAAACCTACCTTTAACTCACCTGAAGCTAGATACACATAAATGATATTACCTAAAACAATAAGTCCACCTAAGGCCATTAATGAACTACTAATGTATACCATTATTTTCATTATTATTGCTTCCTTCCTTGGCTTCAACTATTTTTCTAAGTTTAATAGCAACGATTCCAAAGTGTAAACTTAAACCAAAAGTAACTATACTTGCTGAAAATATCCTTACATTTACGTCTTGAAATGTTGACATATATACCGGAACTGCTAGAAATATAATGGCTAGGAAGAAAAATGTAATTGCTATTCTCATAAAGAAACGATCATTGAATTTGATCATTCAAACCACCCCTCCTAACAATAAAGCAAAATGAATGCATTAATAAATAATGACTTCTATTAATCTAACTTTTTATTTTTGGTTAACCATCTGAAGATATTCTTTAAGTAATATCACCGCACCTACAATAGCTGGCACTGCAGACACCCCTAAAATGAAATCAAAAACACTATCTGGATTCAAAAGTAAAGTTAAATTACCGACTCCCAATAATAAAAAAGCAATTCCAATGAACAGATAAAATGCAGGGGGTCTTTCTTCTTTTCTCGTTTTCACTTCTTACACCTCTAACAATATAGTCTATATTTTGGTTGCAGAAACCAAAAATCCCTATATTACTTTCTCTTTAATAACCTCTTAAAAATACACTTTACCACCCAAATAACAACAAGGATTAACGCTGTTTCACATGCACTAAGTATCATTACAAAAAACAGTCTAACTAGATCTTCAAGTTCATTAAATCCATAATTAGTTAATTCCCACTCACTAAATATATTTTTACTAGCTATTAGAACAAATATAAAAGGGAACAACGTCCAGAAAAATTTAGAGATATTTTTAGGTAAATGTAATTCCATAATAACTCCCTCTATACATCGTTCTAACAAAAGATTATGTTGGACAATATATCGTATTTTCTATTTCTGTTTATACATAACAAGTCTTAATCCACTAACTTCAAACAACCATTCTTTGCTCAACATTAGCTCTTCCTTTTCAAAAAAGTAACCTATGTGCTCTTGGTAGCCATCTTCTTCATAACTTCCTTCACTCTTACCGAAATGACCGGGCTTACCTTGCTCATCATAAGCATTTACTTCAATCAATCCTGTAGTAAATGTCCTATCTTCATTCAACCTGGGTAAGGTCAACATTGTTCCTTTTGGTGAGTTATACCGACTTTTTAGGCTCAGCATTATAATTACCTCATCCTTATTTGAAAGTGAATTTTCCCTTTCGATGATTTTAACTAAATCTATATTTGTGTTCTCTACTTCTGCAATTTCTAATGGTAAATCAAGACCACTTAGTATTTCTTCGGTTGTTAGCTTAAATTGTAGCTTTTCTTCGTAGTTTATTGTTTGCACTTCAAACTGGTCGAGGTTTTGAAAAATATAGTGTACACCTTGAGCCTTGGTAACTTGATAAAAAACAAACCCAATTAGTAATATAGCTATCCCAAAAGCCAGTAATCTTTTAATCTGCAAGGAGATCTCTCCTTTCGATTTCTACTTTTCATTTAACACTCATAAATCACCAGAACGTACTTTCTTAAACTTTTCTTAACCCTATATGTAAAGAATACCATATCCATCCAGTTCAATTGTATTTTTATTCCAATTTATAAAACAAACATTTGATTAGATTGAGCTACTCATAATAACCATTCGATGCAGGAAGTTCTTTGTATTCTGGTTTTTCAATGACAATATTATGGATATACTCTTGAAGTTCAATTAATTTTAGGATGTCAGTAGGATACTCGCAATAGGTTTGGTAGTGAATGGTTTTTGTCTCACTATTCATTTGTATGGTCCATTCAGTAAATGTTGGTGGTTCAGACATACACTCATTCTCCCTTTTTAAATCCAATTCAGCCATAATATTTATAGATCGCATTCCCTCATAGATCTTATTCATATCTTCATTAGAAAGCGTAATCTTTGCTTCTATAACTCCATCGACGACTAAGTCCTTTATCACCAAATCATTAAAGGTATCTATTTTTTGCTTTCCATATGTCCCATAGGTTAAGCTGAATTCAAAATCCTCCGGCATGACTGGGTTCATCTCTACATTAGAACCCTTTGAGCACCCTATTAACACTAAAATCAAAGATAAGAACAAGATCAATTTATCTCTATATCTCATAGTTTCACCTCTTTTTATACATGAATAGTCTACAAAAAAAGAGTTGAATTTAATCAACTCACACTACTTTAAGTTCTGATAATATTCTTCAGGGTTTGATATCTTATTTTCAATGAAAAAGCGCGAATGGTGCTTGAACATATCAATATATGATTCTAAATCCATCGCTTTGTCACCTAGGGCATCTAAATTACTATCAATCTCTACTGCATCTGTTTTCATATCAACAACAACAGTCATATACGTTTTATCCCTATAGGTTACAGTACAAGTTACCTTTTGATTTTCTAGGTCAACATTAGTATATTCATGTTGTACTCCTGTCGATTTATAAATGGTATAACCAACTTGGGTTCTTCTTTTAAGTATGTAGAAGCTTATAATTAGAACAACGATTATGATTAATAATAAACTGTATAATATATCCACTTCATTCACCTTAACATCATTTCTTTAAAAATATAAACCTATCATTACGTTCAACTTCAAAAAGCAAATCATCATCAATTTTAAGGATAGAAGCTACATCATTATAAGGGCCTCCGGAATAACTCAGTCCATATCCAATAGTATCTGGGTACCCGTATACATAACAAACGACTTTTCCTTCCTTTAAAAAGACAATTTGGTTCATGCCTTCACTAACCGTTTCAGAAATAGTATCCCATTCGTACCCGACTGTCTTATACACGGTTTCTTTTGGTGTGTAGGGATAAAAGAAATACACTTTGTCCCACTCAAAAGGGGTTATCTCTGTTAAATGTATTGATTCTACAGACTCATCCATTTGAGATACCTTTTCTTTGAGTAGCTTTGCATTTACATCCCATACGTCTCTATCAAGCTGAGTTAAACCCAAAAGGCATATCATACCTACAACAATGAATAGTAATGTAATTTTGTCTTTCATTCGAATAACCATCCCTAATCTCAAATATACTTGTAAATACATCATCTGACTTATCTAAATATTATAACTAATTATAATGGTACCATATATTCACTTACTCATGTTTACTATATTGAAAACCATATAAAAAAAGAGTTGTTTATCCAACTCTTCCTAAGGATGCCACTGATATTTTGTTAGGTCGATCTTTCCATGCAAACCTATTTGGACACCTTCCATTTCTAAATTCATTCGCTGCTCATTAAAAGACTCATCATCCTGTAAAGCAATCTCCCCTTTTCCATTTATCACACGATGCCAGGGTAGACCGTGCTTCTTACTCATCGAATGAAGAATTCGCACAACCTGGCGAGCTGCCCTTGGACTACCCGCAACACTAGCTACTTGCCCATAGGTCATTACCCTACCAGCAGGTATACTTTTGATTATTTCAATTACTTTTTCCGTAAATGGAGTCAATGTTACGTTCCTTTCCTATGTATTACGTTTGATTATTTTGTTTTTAGCTAAAAAGGCAATAAATACTAACAATAAAATAACGGTTATAGGATATAGATACCAAAAGCTATTACCATTTAAAAACATACTCTCAGAAGAGTATTGTGGTGTTTCCTCAATATAGGACTGCAAGAAGGCTAACTCCTCAATAAATGCCTGCTCCATTTCCTCCTCGTTTACAACCTCTCGATTAAGGTTATCCTCCCAATAGACAACCTTTAGAGGTACAATAGCACTTGGATTAATGGGATAAAAGTGCCCATTTTTCTCTTCTAAAAAGAAAACGATATCACTTACCTTAGTCGCTAATCCTGCTTCCATTTGCTCTATAATTTCATCTAGACGGTATTCACTTGAACTTATGATATAGTCTGTTTTATTGTGATTAGTGCTTTTACTAGGTCCTGGAGTTGAGACTAATATTGTAGCTCCTTGTGACTTACCTTTCAAATAGGATGTAACAGCTATTTCCCATTCAGTATGTCCAACCTCAAAATTCCCAATTTCAGGGTCAGTCACCTTTTCAAACCTTACGTTAACCTCACCATTATTTTTACCAATAATGACTACGTCTGCCCTCTCTATCATCTCTTCATAAGTAAGATTCTCATACAATGTAGCTTGCACCGATTGATTCATAATAATAAATGATAAAATTAAAAAGAAAAACACTTTTTTATATATAGATACCAATCTACCCCCTCCTCCATCTAATATTGACATAATATTCCGTTTATTATTGAATAAAAAAAGAGCGTAAATTTTTCAATAAAAAATGATCTATTAATGCAAACTATTCTGCAATATTCTTTTGTAACCTCATAATCTTAGTTTTTATCAAACTAGTTAATGAATATGCAAAACTCATATAATTTTCTTAAGTTTTTAATTCCATTCTACCACCACATTTTACACACTTATGTTCTGTTTCAATTAACCCCACCACTTTATGTGAGTGTAGTAATTTTTTTACTTCTTTTCCACAAAGAAGACATGTTGGTACGTCGTATAAAAATGATTTGGATTTTTTTAATACAACGTACGTTGCTCCGCCAACTACTAAGAATGTTAATCCCAAAAGAATAAACACCATAAACATCATTTATAACACTTCCCTGTTCCAAAGTCTTAGTTTAATAATAATGTATTTTTAAAATAATGTTACCAACACTTTGTTATTGCCTTGCGATTTTTATAAAAATGGGTTTCTCAAAACTTCCTATGTACAACGATTCTCTATTTGATTTTACTAAAACTACATATCATTTGAAATTTATATCATTTTTTAAAAACTTTTGTTGTATTCTACCTATTTCCTGAACTAGTACCTTGTTTATTTCAAGTGTTTCTTCTTTTCCATCATTAAAAGTTAGGTGTATTTTTCTAAGTGGTTCATTATTCTTATCAATATAGGCTGCCTCAGTAATATCAGTCCAACTATAAGTTTGTTTAGTTATATTACTAATAACGATACCTTCATCAGAAACAAGTGTATAATAGCCAAGATTCGAAAGATAACCAGTAGTAATAGATACTACCAAAAATAAAATTCCCAAATAGTTTAATTTCTTGTTATAAGAGAGCATCCCGATGCAAAATAAAGTGAAAAACCCAGTAGCAACAAATGTTAAGATGTTTGCTAAAAACGCAGTTAAGATTAAAAATGTATCTCCGTGTTTAAACAGAACGAATTGAACAAGATTTGGACCAAAAAAACCACTTGAAGTACCTGAAATAAAAACGATGATTAATAATACTAACCAAAAGACCTTATCATCCTTACGATGCATAATGACACTCCCCCTCATTCCTTTTATTTTATATACGAGTATAATTAATAAAGGTTCCCAATAATACTGAAAATTGTGATTAAGATAAAAAATTATAAAACCAAAGTTAATAGACTTTATTTTCCACAGCAATTATTTACATAGCGTAAAAGACTAAGAGATGTTTTTCCAAACCCAGCTTGCGAAAACTACGGAAAAAAGGGACTTATCCTTTATCAAGATAAGACCCTGTTAGAGAAAAAAACTATTTTTAATAAATTCCCCCATATTTCCAACACTATAAATACACCGTTTCAAATTCTTAACTACAAACTAATTAAAGCGACTAACTCCCTAATCAGCTTATAAACATTACTGCTGCCCATGACGAAAAAAGTGCTGTTTTATATTCGGCAACGCTCCCGTTAGATCACTTTTAAAAATAGGTCAGTTTATTACTTAACTTAACATGTGTACATAACCCACCTTGTGAAGAACTATACCTATAATGGATAATGTTATCCCCAGATAAAATGTCCAAGGATTTTGACCACTGCTTTTATCTAATGTACCAAACGTTAAGATCCCGATTAACAATGAAATTATGGGAACAAATAAAAGTTGAGGACCAAAAAGAAATCCAGCACCTCCCAAAAGTAAAGTAATTAATCCAAACATATTTTCGGAAGGTATTGCATCTAACTCTTCTTTTTCTTCTACTGTTAAGTCTTCATCACCCGAGAAAAACCCCGCTGTAGATTTACTCATTTTCGTTAGTTTAGGTTTTATATTTATAAGCAATTTTCCTAATCCTATTGCACAAAGAGAAATTAGAAAGTTGAAGATTATCTCAACAAACATCAATCTATTTGCTTCCGCGGAATATAATTCTCCAACAAACACACTTATAATAATTACAAGGAATATGTTCATTTTTTCAAACCGAAACCTTAGTGTTAAACTTATAATAAATACCACTATTGAACCCATAAAATCCCCTAAAATAATAAATATCCCCCTTTATTCAACGTCTCCGTCTCTAAGCCTTTGATCCAATCCGTTATTAGCACTACCACGCAATCTGCTTGTTTTAACAATAACCACAATGAAGAGTATGTACCAGCAATATAACCAATTAAAAGTGCTATTGAAAAGAGACGCAATGATTCTACCAAAGAAGAAATAAAGTAAGCGTAACAATATTTACTGTAGATGGATATTTTCAGGACGTTAGCATATTATTTATTTTCAATATTCTCCCACACATGGCATTACGTCAAGACATAGACCTTTATAAAAAAGAGAAAATTAAAAAATCCCCCCCCAAGACTTTATAGTCTTGAGGACGAGATTTTATCATCGTGGTGCCATGTATCAGATAAAGGTTGTTATGGAAACACTTAATAAACCAGGGTCCTACTTTAAATTTTGAAAGAATTAAAACTATGACAACCATTTTCGATTATCACCCTCTTTAGTTAGAGGTAAAGAATTTATAAGCTATTGTTACTATTACTCTACTTACTAATTATTTTTATTTCATTAATAGGAAAATACACAATATTTGTTGTTCCTATAACCTTTTCTATTGGAATAGCCCCAATATGACGACTGTCCATACTACCTTGCCTATTATCGCCCATAACGAATAAATGTCCTTCTGGAACTACATTACTACCCACAGGAGTTTCTCGTAATGTAAACGAAAGCTCAAACGATATAGGGTGGAATAGAGTTGACGCACTTATCATAAATAAACCTCATTTCAGTTCTTTCATTGGTCAAATTATCTATTCTATTTCAACTAATCTGCTCGGTTAGCAAGAGCAATTGCTCTTATTGACAATCCCAGGATAGGTCAATAATGATTTAGTTTACATTTGGATTTTCATAGTAAAGTAATCTATTAGTAATCCTAGAATAATTATTATAATCCCTATGAGGAAATTTACTTTTTTCTCGTTTATTCCAGTTTTCTCACATAGATATATCGGAATTCCTATTGAGCCTAAATATTGTAAGCTGTTGAGAATGTAATTTTCTTTAAACATAATTATATTTGGGTAATATTGATAAATTCCTGAAACTAACCCAAATATAAAAAGCATCAATGGTATTCTTAATTTCCACTTCATCGTTACTTCCCCCTTATGATGAATAGTATTTAAGAAACAAGACTCAAGGTTAACTTAAACCAAAAATACGACTAAGGAAACAATAGCTCCCCCAAAAGCAACAACCACAGAGCCTAACAATAATGGATTTAAATAGATACCAAATTCATCTGTCTTCATATTTTCATAGCCTAACACTCACCCAAGTGCTATAAAAGCCTCGGAGATAAGTAATAAAGTATAATTACTGAAAAATCACAATGACATTGATAGCTAATGTAAAACGCAACATTTTATAACTACTTTTAAAAAGTTTTCTATTTTAGAGTTCTGGGTGATACATTCTTAATAAACATTAGACCGTCGTATTGCTCCTTTGGCATTAACTGATATGGGTATATCCCCCAATAATAAGCTGTATAAAGTTTTTCATCATGATCCCATTCTTTCAAATCAAGAAAAACATAATCACTACTGTTTTGTTTCAATATCCACTCTAAATCGTCTTCCTTATCTTTTACAGGCAACTGAATGGTTTCCAAACTCGTACTTAATCCGGTTTTCCCTTCTCCCATATATAAACCAATAGTATATGTTTGATCTTTAATTGATTCACTCATTATTGACCCCATTGTTAGTGGCATAGGCTCAAACATATCTTTAAGCCCTTCATCAATCATAACCAAGTTATCTGTATTTTTCATTAAGTGCATATTTGCAAACCATAGAATTATTTTTTTACCCTTATATTTTTCATTGACAAGATAACCTAACCTTTCAGCCATGTACTTATCTCTTATTGAAAATTCCTTATGGTAATCATTAAAATTTTCTGTGTTTGTTGTTCCTAAATAATCAAGGGTATAGACGTTTTCTATAATATGAATTCTCTCATTTATAATAGCGATATTTTCCTCAACGACATTAGTATTCGGGTAAATCTCGTCCAATTTTTCAGCATTATCTTTCAAAAATGCTTCTACTTTGCTGTATTTGTCAACCAAGGATTTCTTTTCTAGTTCACTGCTTTTGAAATTAATATTGGCATAATCGTCTTCTGCTCCCACGGCTAATTCAGCTATATTTTCATCAATGTCTTTTAGCCATCTTTCCAACCAAGACGCGTAACTATAATGAATACTTGAGTTATAGATAGGCAACAAATCTACCCCATCAAATTGCAAAGGTCGATTCGTACCATTCTGCTCTGAAATATAACTAAATAATTGAAGGGTATCATTGCTATGCCATGTAGGGTACAATGACCTTTTCATTAATTGTAATCCTGATTGTACAGATTGTAGATTATTCGTGTTTTGAGCTTCAGCATAACCACTTTCAAAAATAATTACTTCGTAACCTAGTTCCTTATGTAGATATTTAATCATTTCTTTTTTTAACTTATTGAACTCTTCAACTGCATGCGATGTTTCACCAATAGCTACAATTCTCTTATCATCTAAAACTTCGTTCAAGAAAGAAAAATCTAGGTCTTCTTTACTTGTGTCAATAGTAAACCCCACTGAATTAGATCTTGAATAATCAACTAAACTTTCACTTTGCTCCGTGTTGTTGCAAGCAACAATAATAAATAGGATAAAACTTACCGTAACCGTAAATAACAGATATTTTTTAGTCAATCTTTTCACTTTTCCCTCCCGAGATTTAATGGCTTTAAGGAGTGAGTATTGCCGAATAATTTTCATACCGACTTTTCTTTTGGCAATTTAGACGATACATTTACGGCTATTTACGTATGGATACTAAAAAAGTTTCAAGATAATGGAATAAATCTTTAAGAAAAGTATACTTCACCATAATTACTATTAATTAACTTTACAAGTGAAAAGCATGATAGTTTATTAAACCATCATGCTTTTAATGTTATTTTTTAGATTTGCACTCTTAAAAGATAACCAACTATTATAAGAGAAATACACCTGATGCGTAGATTAAGGTATTGTATAAAAGTCCCTTTTAGTTCAATAGCTCAACTTTAAGGACTGTGAACATCTCTAACTATGGCAAATAGGTACCATTCACTTTCAACCTGCTCATAAACAAACCTTAATTGTTGCCATTGATATTCAGCATACTCATTAGAAGGATCAGTTGGCGGTGGTGAATGATATTCTACGAAAATAGCTTCAGGGTAATACTCATGAATTGTATTTATTATCCCGCCACTCACAAAATAATTTTCATTATAAGTAATCTCGGTATAATCTAATGGATTAACTAGGAGATGTGATAGCAAATAGTTTGTAACATATTCATTTGCAGTATAATTATAAGCTTTGTCTGAAAAATCATAACCCCATGTATATATTTCTTCATCAGTACTAAATTTCTCGACTTCATTTTTAGTAAATGTAATTTCATTACTATTAGGACTACCTATATCAGCATAAAACGAAAAAGTTAATCCCTTTTCAGGGTGAACCTCTTTTGAAAACTCAGTCCAGTTTAGTTCCTTTAGGTTATTAAGTAATTTTTCACTCTTATGAAGTAACACTTCTTTATCAGATAAAACAATACTTTCATCCTCGCTTATCGTTTCTTCATGTTGAGAACAAGCTGTCATAAAAAGGAGTCCAATTATAAAAAAACACATTAAAAAATTCTTCATATTTTCACCCCTAAATTTAGTATAATTTCTTAAATGTTTCTATATAATTTTTGTTAAACATTCCTGCCCCTTTAATACAAAAGGAGCTGCTGTAACGACAACTCCTTATTGAATAATCGCTTCCATAGTTGAATAAATAATCTATACTCCTATTCTGAACCCACATACAGAAATTCATTATTCTTACCAAAACGAAAATGAATATCATACTTTCGTTCACTACCATTTTGGTCATAACCATATAGAAAATAACCCACCTCAGTAGAATCAGACTGTGGATTATAATATTTAAAATACATAGGTAACCCAGCAATTTCTATTGGAAAATAGTAGTCACTAAGTTCACCGAAATTAACCTTACCATCGATAACTTCGAAATCAACATCAAACTCACTTCTTAATTTACCGAATTCGTTATTAGCTATATGTTTCATAATGTTCCTTGCTTTATGATCAAATATTTGTAACTTCTCTTGGTTCTTCCTTTCTTGCGCCAATTCGTCATTAATAAGTCTCAGTTCTTCTTCTAAGTTAGTAATCTCAATATTTTTCTCATCAATTTGAGTTTGGTATTTTAAAATTAAATATTCCTTGTCGTACTCATCATCAGAACATGCAGTAATAACAAATAGCATCAGGACAATTACTGACAGATTAATAAACCTTTTCAATTTATCTCCTCCAAAGTTCAATAAACAATTTCAATCCCCTTATACTCCTTACTGAAGAAACCTGCTCCCTTTAGTCAAAAAGCGAGTGCTCTTATTAAACACTCGCTCCCATTAGTTGAAGAACAAATTTCATTTTTTAATTATGCTTGTAGAGACAATATAACCCGCAATAATACCATTGATTGTTTCAAATGAAGTAGACGCACCTCCGCCAAAATATCCCCCCATAGCATAAGAAGAGAAGGGTAAGTTAAGAGTTAGTACCTCAAATATATACAAGATTGGA
Source organism: Cytobacillus suaedae (assembly GCA_014960805.1). Lineage (GTDB taxonomy): Bacteria > Bacillota > Bacilli > Bacillales > Bacillaceae_L > Bacillus_BV > Bacillus_BV suaedae. Next base: position 2,491,545 of record CP063163.1, read on the forward strand.
ATAATTGATAAATATATGAATGGTAAACCAACCACAATCAATTTAACCCAATTTAATTTCCACTTACCAGTCTTTGTGAAGATTTTGTATAAGTGTGGAGATGCTAAGAAAACTCCAATAATAAGTGGAAAAACTGCTTTAAATAGGTAGTAAGGAAAAATCTCATAATTCTCTTGGCTGTTTAAATATAAATTAGCTTGGAATTTTAATCCAAAAAATATCATTACTAAAAACAAAAACACAAAACCTGTATAACCCAAAATTGAATTCCTTTTATTCTCCATATTTAACTCCCCTTTCCTTAATTTTTATCTGTTCTTGTTCAACTATCCTGCTCCATTAGCACAAGAGCGATTGCTTTTGTTAAGCAATCGCTCCCTTTAGATTAAAAAGGTTATCAGATGTTTGCTTTAGTTGAGATTCCTCTAATTGCTACTTCTTTATTATCAAAATATAATCCCCGAAGTAATACCTATTTCTATATCTTTTAGTATCTTATCAGGATCTTCAAAACGTGGATTATCTGATGTAACTATTAAATAGTTACTATAAACGTTTTCTAAAATATTCATGGTCGAAATCCTTTTTATAGGTCTAATACATATTTACATACAAATACATATTCTGTAATTTAGTGAAAATACCTTTTTCATTCATAATAAAAGCGTTTCTGCCTTTTACAGAAACGCTCCCGTTACTTAAATTGTGAAGTTACCTCAAATATAACTATCATTGTCTTTTCTCTTGTAAACCGTATAAATTACTAGCAAAAGAATAATTCCACCTAAAATTTGCCCAGAGCCAGCTAAAATTGACAATGTGCTCTGTTTATAAAAAGTTAAAGTTATAGCACCATTAGCAAAACCTAAAATCGCAAGAAAAAACCATATAAATTTTTGTGCTTTGGACAATGTTTTAAACCTCCCAATTTCAAAAAACACCTATAAATATTTTACCATAAAAATACAAATTCTCCTTTGAAATTTTATGTTTCTTGTTATGCTATCCTGTCCTTCAATAAGAAAAAGCCAATCTCCTTCTTGAAGATTAGCACCCTTTAGCTTAAGAAGAGCAACTACTCAACTTCTACTAAAAATTCCTTTATAGAATTAACAAATTTCTCAGTCTCAGACTCTTTTAAAGTGTGTCCAGACTTTAAAAATTCTTCTAATTTAGCTTTATTTAATCTATCTAAATACAAATTTGCTTCGGCTTCTGACAACAAAGACTCTTCAAGAACACCACGCATAATTAACGTTGGACAATTGATACTAACTAAGCTATTTCTGAAATCAACTTTTTTCGATTCTTTTTCAATACCCATTACTACCTGTTGTTCCATTAAGTTTGAACCTAATGTGTTCCCCCAATAGGTATTTAAATAATCTTCAGCCCATCCGAAAGGCATTTCTTTATGTTCCGCAGGATATTCAGCGAGTATTAAACCTTTTAAAGAATTACTATGTTTTACTGCATATCCTAAGGCGTAAGACACCCCTCTTGAATAACCCAACAAAAAGAAATTTTCTAATTTTAACTCTTTCACCACAACTTCAATATCCCTAACATGATGCTCGAGCGAATAACCTGTTACGGGGGAACTGCTCTTCCCACGTCCACGATTGGCGAAAGTAATACATCTTCTTGGTTGTAGTAAAGACATCACTTCTGTATAGTTCTCTGCTGGCTCTGATAGACCTGGACATATTAATAAAGGTGTTTCTAATAAATTGGTAGGATTACTATCTATATAATGTATTTTTACATCTACATCTTCGACCCAATTTTCTAACATAAAAATCCCCCCTTCTAAAGTTGTTTTTCATTTAGTATATTGAAATTCAACATGAATAGGCGCTAATCCTTCTTAGATTTACGCATCCATTAGTTCAACAATGAACTTCATGCTCCCTTAGTTCCAATATGTTCAGGTTGAAAGATATGACTTTTTGAGGGTAAGAATGTAACCATACATAATATGATGGATAAACTCATCAAGACTAAAACACCCATGATAACAGCTATTTGAATGGAAACTACTTCGGCAGATATGCCGATAATACTGGTTGCTATTATAATTAAAGTAGCTTGAATTAAACTATAAACACTCCCAATTCTCCCCATTACCTCAACAGGTATATTGTTCTGATAGAAGGTAAGAAAACCAGTATTTGCATAAGCGATAAAAAAGGCAAGAGTAAAAAATCCTATCGCTGCAACGGAGAATGTATTTGAAAATGCATATATAATATAACCCGTTGAAACTAGGAGAGTTCCAAATCCTATTAAAACAGAGGTGTGAATTTTATTTACAAATATAGAGTTGATTAAAGCACCAAAAGCAATACCTGCTCCCGCAATTGTTACTAAAAAACCATATTCGCTATCTGACAATGATAACACTTCCTTAGCAAAAGCTACTTCGAGAGAATCCACGGCACTTGCCATAATGACCATCACACAACTAAACAAGAAGTAAATCATAATAACATATCTGTTCACTCTGCTATAATCAAACACTACTGACAAATCCTCTCTAATTACTATCAACGAGATTTTATTATTAGCAGAAGAATAAGTTGATTGTTTTTCTATATCTGGCATAACTAATGTAATGACACCTGATACGAATAAAGCAATAGCATTAATATAGATTGCAAATATTGGAGTACCATTTAAAAATAACAGTCCTGCTACTGCTGGCCCTATTAAAAATGCCCCAGAGGTAATAAGGCTATGAAGAGAATTAAATTGTTTCCGCTGTTCTTGTGGAATTAATTTTGTTATATAAGTCATAGAGGTTGGACCAAACATTGAACTTGCTATATTGATAAAAAATACAATTAAATAGATTATAGATATTGTTGAAAAAAACGGTAATAAGAATATCAATATTGCCCTGACAATATCTAGTAAAACCATAAGCTTTCTTTTATTGTAACGGTCTATTAGACTTCCTGCCCAAAAGTTAGTACATAAGGTAGCTAAAGGCTTAATGATATATAAACCAGAAACAGCTATAGCTGATCCAGTCATGTCCAATACAATTAAATTAAGGGCTATAAAATAGATCCAATCTCCGATATTTGAGAATCCAATTCCGACCAACAAGATTGATGGATATTTCCATGATACAAGCCTATTCCATAAATTCAATATTCTCCCCCCCCATTGCTTGTACGTTAAGACAAACACCTTTATAAAAAAGCGAAAATAAAAAATCCCACCCCCAAGACTATGAAGTCTTGAGGACGAGATTATATCTTCGCGGTGCCACCCCAGTTTATTAATATGTCGCCATATTAATCTTATCAGGTACAATTTTATACCTTAGCTCTGTAACGGGAGCTCCCGCCACACCATCCCCAATTGGTTCCAATGTGATGCTCAGAGTCTTGGTTCAATAACCTATTCATACTCCTTTTCAGCAAAACGGAGCTCTCTGGAAAGAATAAGGTTTATCTACTCTTCTCTTCATTGCATTTGTTTAATTGGATTTAATTTTACATATTCTAACAATTTAAGTAAAGGATAATTTTAATGCTCTTGTATGTATTAGGGAGTTGCTGATAGACAACTAGTGTTCTACTCTCGCCCCCGTTAATGAAATAAGGTATTTGTATATTACAATCTTACCAGTGTACTTGAAGTTTATTACCATTTGGATCATAAAAGTGGAAATAGGCATGACCATTATCTTCTTGTATATCCTCGACCTTAACTTGATTATTAATTAAGTGTTGATGAAAACTAGATAATTCTGGACTTGTAAAGCCGATACTAAAAGCTGATTCATTATTTATTGTAAAATGTGCAAATGTTTCATCGTCTGTAGGAACTAAGATAAGTAAAAAAGGTCCCTCATTTACTTTAATAATCGCAAATGGATCATCAGTAACGTTTAATAACTGTAACCCTAATACATCTCTATACCATTGGGCAGACTGTTCTAAATCTTTTACAGGAATTCTAATATAATGTACTTGTTCAATAAATGATTTACTCATAACTTACCTCTCCTTTATTTAATCTGGTATATTATGTAATTCCCGTTTTATATACCTTTTCCCTTCCAATATATGAATTTAATTTCCCTTTACTGCATGAGAAATAGCCATTCTCGTCTTGAAGAATAGCTCCCGTTGTTTAATAAGATTATAGAAGTTTATTTTCAAGAAGAAAATCCCTGGCCATATAATAGGCATATGCAGTAAAAAGTTGTGTTCTTATTTTGTTTTCTTTTAACGCTTTTCTAAGATCATTGAAATTATACAAGTAAACTTCTATATCTTCATTATCATCTAAATCTTGCTCGAATTCCTTGTAAGCATCTACGATAAGATAGGTGATAACTTTATTGGTTTGATTTGCAGGGTTGACCATAAACTCACCCAATTTTATTGGTTCAGTCCTTGATATAAATCCTGTTTCTTCTCTTAATTCTCTTATTATTCCTTCCTCGGAGGCTCGTTTTCTTCAATTTTTCCAGCAGGAATCTCTAGATAAAAGTCACCACCAGCATGGCGGTATTGTTCAACAAGTACCACCTTATTTTCTTTAGTTATGACTATAGCGTTTACCCAATCAGAGTATTCGTTTACATAGTAATCATTTATAACAACCCCATTTGGTAGTTCACATTTATCCTTTCGCAAATTTCCAAATGGTGTTTTATAAAGATACTCTGAATCTAACGTGTTCCACTTCATACTTTTCTCCAATCTGTTCTTTATATTTTTTCTAATAAATTTCTATTTATTACTTCACCAAAAACAGCTACTAATCCTTCATAGGTTAGTAGCTGTTCTTCTTTTATAATCGCACCAGTTGCTTTAATAACGTTCATTCTTATTAGAACTCTTATACTTCATGTAATCCCTTAATAATACTACTGTTCCAGTTAAATTTAGTATGAAAACTATAATTAGAATGGTCCTTAAGATTTCATTATTTGTTGTAAAAAAATGAGTTGTAAGCATAATAATCATAGAGAAGTTCATTATAAAATACATTAAATAATAATTTTTTTTATCTTTTCTGTTTTCATCCATCAAATACCCCTCCGTAGATCAATACTTCTACAAAACTAAAATATCTTTTCAACTATTCCGCTCATCTATACTTCAACAATTGAAGGCACTAATCCTTCTGGATCAGTGCCCATTGTTATTACAGAAATGCCCCCGTTTGTTTAAGTACATTAATTCACAAACTATGTAATAATAATTCAACCTTTATTAGTAGTATTCTCACTCACTTCTTTTGTGTCGATTTGGTAGTTAACAAAATGTTTTAATTAAATCCGAATTGTGTTATTGACAATTTGATTATAATGTATTAAAGTATCTCTAATTATACCACATATTGTAAAATGCAAAGAAGAGGAAGAGTAATTAATCACTCGAATCATAGAGAGTCCATGCAGGTGAAATTGGGCATTCGAGCTTAATGAATGAAGCCTTGGAGCAGTGACTGAAAAATTGGAGTAAGTCAACCGGGAATTTCCTGTTATAGAAATGTGCAGCAAGAAAGTGAATTGCTGCATAATGAGTGGGTTTTTAACCAATTTAGGTGGTAACGCGGAAGTTAGCCTTTCGTCCTTTTATTAAGGATGAAGGGCTTTTTTATTTGTACTTAAAGGAGAAAACGATTATGTCAAATGCGAATCTAGCAGAACTGTTATTTCCGGATGTCAGGCAAGTACCTGCTGATATTTTTTCACTATACCCGCCAAGAGATTTATCTTCATCTGCTTTTGTAACACGTTTTGCACCGAGCCCAACGGGTTCATTGAATATTGGCGGACTTTACGCCACTTTAATATCGGAAAGATTAGCCCACCAAAGTAATGGAGTATTTTTTCTTCGTATCGAAGACACAGATAAAAAGCGTGAAATTGAGGGCAGCCTCGAAAACATCATTAATTCATTGTCATACTTTGGGATTCATTTTGATGAGGGACCTCAGCTTTTAGGCGATGATAAGGGGGCTTACGGACCCTATAAACAAAGCTCCCGAATGCACATCTATCAGGTGTTTGTTAAGCATCTAGTGCGAAATGGATTAGCGTATCCCTGCTTCTGTGAAACGGACGATTTACAAAAGACAAGAAAAAGCCAACAAGACTTAAATGTAACAACAGGATACTATGGTCAATGGGCAAAACATCGAGATATTACTTTTGAACAAGCAAAGGAAGAGATTTCAAATGGTAAACTGTTTGTTATTAGACTTAAATCTTCAGGGTCTTCAGGGAGGAGAATAACGTACCATGATTTGGTGAAAGGTCCGATTGAGATACCTGAAAATGACCAAGATATTGTGATTATGAAAACGGATGGTTTACCAACCTACCACTTCGCTCATGCCATAGATGACTATTTAATGGGTACTACCCATGTCATTAGGGGCGACGAATGGCTTTCTTCTGTGCCGATCCATATTCAATTGTTTGAAACCTTAGGTTTTAGAAAACCAGAATTCGGACATATTGCTCCCATCATGAAGCAAGTCGGAGCTTCTAAACGGAAATTTAGTAAACGTAAGGATCTTGATGGTACGGCTGAGTATTACAAAGAACAAGGATACCCAGGAATCGCTATCAGTGAATACTTCATGAATCTCATTAATTCCAACTTTGAAGAATGGAGAATGGATAATCCTTATCAATCATTTAGAGAGTTTTTTATTCATACTGATAAAATGAATGCCAGTGGTGCTTTATTTGACATGAATAAGCTGGATGACATAAGTAAGGATGTTATCTCTAGGCTCACAGGTCAACAAGTTTTTGAGTATTTATACACCTGGTCAAAGAAGTTCGATTCTGAGCTTTATAGTTTAATTGACAGGAATAAGGATTACACTGTAAACATTCTAAATATAGGAAGAACCATAGAAAAACCAAGGAAAGATTATTCAAAGTGGTCAGATGTGAAGCCGATGATTGCATTCTTTTATGACGAAATGTTTGAAAAAGATGTATCGAGTGGGTATATGTTACCTAAAAGTGTAAACTTTGAGGTTGCAAAAGAAATTGTACTAGGTTTCAGCAAAACTTATAATTTTAATAATGAAAGAGAGGCTTGGTTCAACGAAATTAAAGAACTAGCTGGAAAACTCGGATTTGCAAAGGATATGAAGCAATATAAAGCGAATCCTTACAATTACAATGGCCATGTTGGTGATGTAGCGATGGTAATTAGGGTCGCTCTAACTAACAGAACAAATACACCTGATTTGTTTAATATTATGAAAGTAATGGGCGAACCAAGGGTTCTTTCAAGAATGCAGACATTTTTCGGCAATTCCGTTTAACCAACGTAAAACTATATTATAAAAATGACCGGACATCACTTTCTCGGTCATTTTTCACTTTATTTACATAGCCACACTCTTCAGATTATGCACTACCACCATACGCTTTACTACTATCTGAGGCACGGTTCACGAAATATTGGTCCTAAAAAAATTCTTAACTATCTGCCTTGAGTGCTGATTAAAAGTTAAAACCACTCTTCAACTAAACTGCCATAAAGAGCATTACTCTTACTTATGCAAACGCTCCCGACAGTTGAACTTTAGTCACCGAATTCTATAATAGAATAGTCAGTTTCTATAGTTAGAGTTTTTAATAAATATGATAACTCTGAGTATCTTTTATCGTTTGAAATTGTAACTATACTATCACCGTCATAATTAACCCAGAAAACGGTATTATTCTCGTTAAGCATTATTATAGGTGTTTCTATGTTTTCAATTTCTCCCCATACATTAAATTTTCTATTTCCAATTTGAAAAATATCTTCCTCAATAGATAAGCAAGCAAAGTTATTCATACTTCCATTTGCAAATGCATAGGAAAAAATCACAGTCTCTCGTTTTAAACTCTATATATTCAATTGATTTTTACTTACACTCTTCTTCTATTTCTTTTAGATGAAAATCAAAGCACTCAAAAAAGAAATATATAGGAAATTTATCTATTTGATTCATCCATTTGGATACAAACTCTTCTACTTCTTTTTCATTTTTTCGTTTTGCAAAAGAAATATCATATAGGTAAGATGCACCTCCTTCAATTGCAAATGGAAAATAACCACCACTTTCTGGTATATCAGATACATAACTTTGTGGGAAAATTCCAATATCGATTTTAATATGTAACACCTCCATATTAAATACAGTTTTCACTACCTATATTTAAATTAACCTGCTTCGTTAGCACAAGAAGCGATGCTCTTATTGAACAATCGCTTCCGTTAGTTACATATGAGTGTTCAGTCAAATTCTACATATTAACATCGAATCATACTATTCCAAACTCTCATATATTTCAATTAGTGTACCTTCAGGATCTCTAAAATGAGCTACCTTAATTCCCTAACCTTCTTGGGCAATGGGCTTGGTTAAATTCAACTTTACCTTTTAATTCTTGATACTTCTCTTCAACATTCTTGACCTGAAAAATTAGTGCTTTTTTCCTTCTTTTGTATACTTACGCGAATATCTTTTCAATCTTCTTTACCGTTTCATCACTACATAAATTTATAAAGTGATTTATAAGATACTTCTTTGCTTCATTCCTATCTTTGTTTAAAATTTCTATTTTATTTCTCAAAATCCAAGAATCATAGGTCTCAAAAGCTGTACTACTCCAACCATTCTTTTCTCCTTCTTCATTAACCTTTTCTTGTATGCCAGAAATAACAATATCCATTGACCCTTGTAATTCCAACAATGCATTCTCAAATATCTTTTTTTTATCACTTTCCTTTAGTCCAGCTCTTATTCTTAATGTCCTTGTATCTATTCCAGCCTCTTGGCTAATTATTTTATAAATTTCAAATGCTTCTTTTGATATATTGCCATTAATATAGCGAGTTTCTACTGAATCAGTTGAACCCAGAACACTTTTTACATAAGGAAGAAGTTCACGAGAGACCAATATTGATTTTTTCTTAATGAATTTACCATAACCAGCAATTCCATCAACTGAAAACCTTGTTCTCCATATCCAAGGGTCAAACTCCGTTTCTGAATGCCAGAATTCAGGTTGAGTTACTGTATTTAACGAAGGGAAGTCGGGAATTAGGGGAGCAAGTGGGAGTAAACCAACCTCTTCTATAACACTAATGGCTTCCTCATATGTTTTAACTTTATATTTCATTAACAGTTGTTACCTCCTTGTAAGAGTAGATTTATAAAGTAACTTCGATAATAGATAACATTTTCCTTCCTTTACTTTGCTGCTGGTTTAGTTTATTAACCTCAACAAAAAAGCACTTCTCCTTGTTAAAGAAATGCCCCCTTTAGTTCGGTAAGGTTCAATGCTGCTAATACCACTTATCATAGTCACTTAGTTTTTTATCAGTAAGTAACTTGAATAGTAAGTTCGAATCTTGCTTAGATAACACTTGATATAAATTTTCTCCTTCTACAATCATTTCAATATGATCCTTCTTAGGAGTTACCCACATTGCAAAATAAACATCTTCTGAAATGAAACGAAAGTGTGGCGGGGAACTCATTTCAACCTTTGCCTTTACCCATGTCAATCTATCTAGTATATCTTCCAGTTGCTTTAATTCCTGTGCATCTTCTATAACCCTTAGCTCTTTATAACCTAAACTTGTATTTTCTTCTACTTTGATAGAGCTATTTATAAATTCAACCTCTCTATTTACAAATTCACTTTTATTATTCTTCTCATAAATGGCTTCCTCTGTAACTTCCTTTTTACAACCTACAAGTAAAACAGCCAATAATAAAATAAACCAATAACTTTTCAAATTCTCCCACCTCTTTTATATGTAAGTCGAAACAGGTTACTAGATAGTTTCATTTAATAGAACAACCCACAAAAAAAGCAATTCTCCTTCTTGAAGAAATGCCCCCGTTCGTAAAAAATAACACAGCTTCTATTAGTGCTTTAGATGTTTTTTCCTTTTTAGATATTGAATTTCTTTTATAAGCAATTAAACTCAGAATCATTAATATAAAAAGTATAGTTCCAGTTATTAAGAAAAATAAAGATAGAACTTCTCTTCCTTCAATCCAACTATTAAGTCCTTGAAAAAGAGATATTATGGCAACGGAGTGAAAGGTAAATTTGTGATTTTGATACATTTCTAAACATTAAATAACCTCCAATTACAAAGTTTACACTATGGCAAACTCAATCAATCTTTTTATATTTTCAATGTCTAATATGAAAAGACGGTCACATTTAATGCAATCGTCTCTTAGATGAATTATCAATTACCAGTAAGGTTGTACTGTGCAGTTGGAAAGTCGTTCTTCTTAAAGATAAGCTCCCTTCAGACCAAAAGAGATAGTGGGTTAATCCTTAACAACTTCCTTGCATATTTCACTAACTAGCTGCCATAAAGCTTTGTTTTCTTTATTTCTCGGTCCAAGCCTATTAAATTTTCATATTGAGGCTTTGAATTCCTTTATTTTTGCATCAAACCCTAATAAATTTTTCAGAGGTAACTAATTATTTTGTCGTTTGTTAACTTCAATTGTAATGAACTCCGGCAAATAGCTAGGAGTACATCCTTTTGCTACTATTTCATCTTTGTAAAGACCCGTTTTCTCACCGAGTTTAATACAACGTGCACGATTCCTTTCATCATAAACGCCTATCCAGCCTGCGGTAAAATTCATAGCCCATTGAACTTCCGGTTCTTCCTGCGTAATATTAGCTTCTAATGTAGATAGCAAGTATGCGGTGTTATCAGGAGGTGTTTGTCCAGTCCATCTCAATCGCCCTTGATAATACCAGAAAGCTCGCCTTTGAAGAGCAGAAGGACTATTTTCCCATGACTCCATCAATACAATATTCTTCTTGTCTTTGGTGAGCTGATTAGCCATTAACCAATCCATTAAGTTATTTCGCTCATCAAAAGTGTGCGTCTGCATATCCATATCAAGCTTATTTAGCACATCTTGTGAAAGAAGTTTCTTGTCCATAATTAAGATTGCTAATAGTCTGGGCAAAAACTCTTCGGTTGACCAAAGTTCCATAGCTAGTTCGTGATCTTTTTTAATATCCTTCGCGATTTTTCGTAAGTCGCCTAGCTTAGTTTTACTATTGATCTGAGATAGAATGTTTTCTGCTTTTGAAGAGCGTTTTATTTCTGTATCTTTTTTTTCATCCATTTTATACAACCCCTTTATTAAAGCACTGTTTCATAATATGTCTTTGACGAGATATATCAAGAACTTATCTTCGTTATAAGTCTTATTGCAGTGATGTGCCTCCAAAGTTTACCTTATTAAAGCTTTCTCCACCTATAATAGAAGAGCAACCATCTTTCATATATTAATAGCATACTTCCTTTTAAATGGATACGAAAAGAGAATTCCTTTTAAAGAAACGCACCCTTTAGCTAAACAAGGCTATTTACCAAATTCATCTTCCAGTTCCTTTGCTATTTCTTCGTTAGAAATGTAAGGCTCTTCCTGCTTTTCCTTTGTTTTACCATTAGAAAAAATCAATCCTCCCCCCATAACAAAGACAACCAAAACAAGTGCAATTGTTATCGAAGGAGGTCCTCCTCCATTTGCAAAAGCATTTTGAAATATAATTGCACTTGTTAGTAACGACAAACTTATTATTAAAATACCAAATAACCTATTCAATTATATTCCCCCCTATTAAACAATCCTGCAACGGAAGCGTCACTACTACTGTTGCAGTAACGCCCCCTTTAGTGAAATTTTCTTTCTTCCTTCTTCCACATTTTATAGTTATATATAAACTGAATAAATAAAGATAAAAGTGCTAATATAACAAAGGTTATATATGCTGCTAAACTCCAACTTGAAAAATAATATATTATGAACAGCGCAGCTATAAAAAAGGGAAAACCTGTCAAGGTTCGTAACATCTTTCTTCTATAAGTTAATTTAAAATAACTAATCTCAAAACCTTTATCTACCTTCTCCTTATCTTTATATATTTTTGAAAAGATTGAAGAAAAGATTAAAGCACAGATTACACTAATAATGAATATAGAAACTCCTGACAATTTATCCCCCTCCTTAAACCTGATATTACCATTAAAATCCATTATACTTGTTAAGGTTACTGCACTTTAGTAAAAAAGCAACTGCTTTTGTTCAGCAATCGCACCAGTTACTTTAAGTACAATTGTTCACAAGCCCGTACTATATATCAGAACGCTCACCCATTACTAGATAAGAAAAATGTAGTAGTCTTCACCAAATATTTGAAATTAGGCGAATTATCATTCTTGGAATAAACATGATGATCTTCCAGGCAACTGCAAATATTATAGAACCAACAATCTCATCTAAAATATCTTTTAAGAACCCAACAATTCTTTTCTTTTTTTGTTTTGTCATCCTCATCACCCAATTTTTAATTTCACGCTCCCGTTACCATAACAATAATTTAGTCATTAAACATCTTTTCAATATTGTTTAGTTCTATCATGTCTTCTTCTGCACGATAATCATTATATTCATTTTCAACAGTTATACTTATCAGTCCATTCTGAAAGAATAATATTAACCTTCTCGCTTCATTAATCATGTTAGGTTTTATATTTTTTAATATTTTTCTTTTACTAACAAATTCGTTGATATCCCATTTGTCTTTTTGTTGTAATTTAGGGAGGTCTTCAATTCCAGTAACATAACTTAGACCTAAATATCGAAGAAATGAATATCCTCTACAATAATCATCATATATCTGTTCTAAAACTTCTACTAAATCATCTTTTTCATATATTATATTTTCCAATAGTGAAACGATCCTCATCTGCTCAAATTCACCAAATGGAATTTTCGTTTCTATAACTTTTTCTAAATCATTTTTAATATGCTTACTTCTATAATTCAAATCAAGTAAGTTGAAGTAGAAATCATTGCCATAAACATCTTCAATTTCTGGTGTATGATAAAGCCATTTTTCGAAGTCCGAGACGCTTATTAAGCCTTTGTAAATTTTATAAAATTGTCTTTGAATGTCCTTTTCTCTATTCATTCTTTGACCTCAAATTTTTTTATTTAATTTTTTTGTTCACATATTCACACAAGTTAATGAGAGAGGAATTGCCTCGCGACACCCCCTTGTTCCACTCTCGCACCCGTTAGTTGAATATTACTTCTTAAATACATCGTCTTCATAATCTATTTTATATGTTTTCAGTTGAAGTAATGCACTAATCATAACAATTAGTAATATCCCTGCCTGTTCGTTTAAACCTCGAAGATTTATGTAATCATAGATTACTTTAGCGACACTAAAAGCCAAGGACAAAATAACTATTACTAACGTAAACCTATATACAATCAAACTTAGTTTACTCTTTGTTTTTTCTTCATAAACACTCCCTCCAAACTAAAACCGTATTCGTAAAACATCACTTATTAATAATACAAATAAATTTAATATCAGTTTCATCTTATTCCCTTTAGTCTTAAGATACTTAAATATAATTATGATACAAGTGGTGTTCACTGATCTGGGAGAATGATTTTTGATAGTGCGGTTGATTTCCTTGTGATTAGAGTAGATTCTACTAAATTACCCTTGTTAGAATCAAAAAGCTGTATCAAAAGAATTGACACACATAAATATGTAATATAACATATACCTAGGATTACTATGCATAGAAATAGTATGTATTGGAGGGAGACTGTTATGAAGATTAGTAAAGAGTTGCTAAAAGGTAGTACCACTACTCTTATTTTAAGCCTACTTAATTCAAAACCAATGTATGGCTATGAAATTATTAAAGAGTTGGAAATGAAGTCTGAGGGAATTTTTACTTTTAAAGAAGGAACGATTTATCCCATCCTGCACACCCTTGAAGATAAAGGACTGATTATTTCTTATTGGGAAGAAGGCCACGGGAAGAGAAAGAGAAAGTATTATAATATCAATGGGAAAGGTAAGGAATTTATAAAGGAAAAAAAAGAAGAATGGTCAATCTTTAAGACTGCAGTGGACGAAGTGTTGAAAGGAGAGAAAATCGTATGGGATTAGAAAACGATTTTGAAGTATATATTAAAGAATTGTGTAAACAAATAAGAAATAAAGATGTACACTCTAGTATAAAACTTGAAATAAGTGATCATCTTCAGACACTTAAAGAGGAAGCCTTGCTTGCTGGACTCTCAGAAGAAGAGGCAATCGATCAAGCATTGGCTCGTATGGGAGATGTAAAGTTGCTTGGAAAGCAGCTTAACGAGACCCATAAAGCCCCAATGGATATCAAAACCATACTTCCAGTAATAATAGCTTCACTGTTTGGATTACTAGTAATGTATTATTTACAATTTCATTCTACTTTTACAGAGATTCAGGATATGAAAGTATTTAATAAAAGTCTTATCTTTTACTTGTTAGGAATTCTATTGATGCTAAGCTTGTCTACGTTTGATTATAGAAAGTTATTAAAGTTCTCCAAACACCTATATGCGGGAACGGTTCTAATTCTATTAATAACTGTTCTTTTTGGTGTTAGAGTCGATGGTGTTCCTTTTTTAATCTTAGGTTTTGCCAATATTAATTTTACCGAGATTACTCCTTTTCTCCTGGTTATGTCCTTTGCTGGAATCTTTCATTCTTGGAATTGGAATGATTCTCGAAAATCTTGGCTTGGAGTAGGTATTCTGGCATTCCCTATCTTATTGTTATTAACAACAAGTGCCATAGCAACTTCTATCATTTGTATTATTAGCTGCACAGCCATTATGTTTGGATCTAGAGCCAGTCTTAAACAAGCAATAACATTCGCAGCAGCTGCCTCTATATGGCCAATCTTCAACCTGTTGGTTCTATCTCGAAATTATACATCGATCGATACCAAGGATATTAAACAATTAGGCGCATCTGATTTTATTGGAAATAGTCTTAATCTACCCCCAAATTTAATTTCTGAAGTACATACAGATTTTATATTCACGTACATCATCTATTCAATTGGCTGGTTAGCCGCGATTATTGCTTTCGTATTGGTTGTGTTTTTCATTTGGAGAATATTGGGTGCTGCGAAAAGCGTTAATTTCATTTATGGTAAAATGCTGGTTATAGGGTTGGCAGTAACCTTTGCAAGCCAATTTATACTAAGCATCCTGACAAACCTGGGCTTATCACCTTTACCTGGTGTAGCCATGCCATTCATGAGCTTTGGAGGCTCACATATATTGTTGGAGATGATTGCAGTAGGTCTGATTTTAAGCATATTCAGAAAACGAAAAGCAGCTGATATACTCTGGTTGGACGTAAAAAATAATACCTAAACTATTATAGTGATATTCCCTTAATTCCCCTCTTCGTAATCATATAAAAGGGGAATTATTTTTTTTATTTTAGGATGCGTAAATTAGTTTAAGCTTCAAAATATCAAAAAAATAACAGATGACTATGCCAATCATTGTTGACCCAGTATAAGTCTACTATGCATTAAAGAATGACGACTTTCTTATTACACATTCCTACCCGTTAGCACAAGAAGCGACTATTCTTTTTGAACAATCGGCCCGTTAGCCGAAGAATGTATTAGTCATAAACCGTTAATATTGCTCAGTCTTTTTTATAGTCAATAAAGTGGTGTTCAGGATTGTTGGAAGACACATATACAATAGCATCATTCTTGTCGCCGTTTTTTCCTGTTATAACATAATAAACAGGTGTGTATAATTTTGCATCGTCAGGTCTTTTATCTAATTCATCAGTCTGCAAATCTCTTAGTACAATATCCTGGATTTCTAAATTATAGACAGTTTTTGCAATTTCCTCAGCATGTTCTTGAGAGGTGTTGGGTGTACCAGGAGGACTTGCCTCTTCTTTAGCACTTTGTTGGCAGCCTAATGATCCTATTGAGAAAAATATTAACAATAAAGTCAAACTAAATTTCTTCAATAACATCACTCCTTTTATTATTAGTCGTGATTTCTAGGCTTTGGTTTCTATTGTATTTCCAGTGAAAATTAAAGAATTCATCGGAGTTTATCCGTTAATTTTTGTGCCCATTCCCTTTAATAGCAATATATCATTTTTTGCTAGCCATCCTCATTAGTTTTAAAGAGTTGACGACCCACAATCTGTTTAAAATATTTATATAATTCATCGTACAATAATGGATCTGTGATATAGTATTTATCTCCATTTACTGTAATTTTACCTTGATGATTAATCGCTACAAAATCACCACCCGTTCTTTGACCTTTTTCATCAACGAGAAAAACAAAAAAACTCAATGATTCTGCTTGATTAAATATATTAGAATCAAAAGTTCTACGTACACGTTTTGAATTTAGTATTCGAGAAAACACTTCAATCTTTTCTGGATCTGATATTGTCTCACTATGGTCAGAATAGGTGCCAAGTTTATAATAAGTTCCAAAAGTAATTGACTCTATTTTTTCACCATTTGAAAATATATAAAAAGCATTTTTGGGGCTAAAAAAGTATACTAGACTAAAAGTAAGTAAAATTACAATTATTGTAATATATCCTTTTCTCTTCATTTCAAGCACCTCATTGTTTCCTAAATAAAGTCAGCTTCACACACTGTTAGCCAGTAGGTCATATTTCTTTCCACCTTTCAAATGATTTTAACATAAATTACCAATAAATATTCCCACATACTTCTCTTTTATAAAAAAAAGACCGTCAAGTGACGATCTCCGTTGTTGTGATTATAAACACTCTTATTATTTATCAATATCTAAATCATCATCAAGAAAAGATTTTTTATCTCCCTTAATTCCATACTTTTTTTCAAGAAAATGACCAATTATAGAACTGTTTATACCTCTCCTTACTGCTGTTTCAATAACAATATAAAGAAAAAATAAACCAACGATATATATAAATATACCTACTAAGACTTCATTCATAAAAAAAATCCCCTTTCCCACAATACCATTACTCCAAGCTTGCTAGCTGATTAATACATATTCGATAAAAAAAGAGCTTATCCTTCTTAAAGATAAGCTCACCGTTACTTCAATAACTAATCGTACCAAGTCTCTATCACATTACCTTGTTTATCATATCCATAGACTTCTTTAACTTCACTCATAAACCGTTCTTTATTTACATGCTCAGGTAGGACCGTTATAAAGGTATTATTTTTGGCGCTAATTTTCTGGGTTTCTCCATTTTTATACTGAATAACGAAATGATCAACTACATGATTATCAGATGAAATTGCACCGTAAACTATATCCCCAGAACCTACAAAGTGATCATAAGCTATATAAAAGGGCAAACCTTTTTCAGAAGTGAAGCGCATCCCCTTACTTTGTTCATTGTTATAAAAATACTTTTCATTTTTATATTCATAAATTCCGACAACATGTTGAGTTTGGTCTAAATAATAAACTACACGATTCTCTTCATCTTGATTTACTACTTTAATTGGTGAATCCCACTGACTTTGCACTGCTTCTTCAAGGGTATGATACCCCCACAAAGTACAGCCCATGTTAAAGAACAAAAGAAACAATAAAACAATAGCACTTTTCTTCATCCATTCCCCTCCACTTCTATTTGTAACATTGTGAAAGTACGATAATTCCAAGGATATTAATGACTACAGTGAAGATCCTGGTAAGGCAGCCACCGCTCAATAAAGCTACTGGGTCACCGAGCATTGAACGATTTACCGAGTCAGAAAAATTGCCCATAGGATTGTTTTCCTGTTCCTTTCTCCGCAATTTTTCTTGTTCACCTTTTCCCATGAAATTAATCCCCTCATTTATCTCTAACTAATTACGAATGAATTGAACCCATAGTTTCATAAAATTTCTATTTAATATTAACAGCCATACCTCATCTTGAAGTATGGCTACCCGATAGCGGAATAATGAACAGCAGTTTTCACGTTAAATTTTTGCATTTTTAAACAATGAGACTAGGTTTTCTGCTAATTGAGATGTTGTGAAATCATCGTGATATATACGACGATATACTCCTGGATCATCAGAGTTCAGTTTGAAAAATATGGGGTCTCCACTTCCGTGGGAGCAGCTAGCTATATAAACGTATCCGTCTTTTAATGCTGATGTTCCAGGTTCGTATTCGGTATTTTCTTCAATTATATCGTCCACACTCCCCCACATCATATGAGAAACACCATCATAATCCTCAATTGGCTCATCTTCTTGAACTCCAAACTCTGCTCCAATTAAAGGCACTGTTGTATAAAGTTCGATGTACCATTTGGACAATTTCACATTCAATTTTCTTTCTAATCTCTCTATATCACTATCGCTTGATGTTTTGCCAACAAAGTCTGGATATTGCAACTCTTTCAAGTAAGCCATTGGCTTCAAAGATAGTTTCGTTATTTGTCACTATTTAAGACCTCCCAAACTCTATTTTTATCTGTTTATGTAATTATTGGTTATTAAACTATCCTTCCCCGTTAATTCTACAAACTTATTCTAACGGTGATAAATCTAATAATCCAAACTGGTTAAAGAAAATATCTTCTTCATTGTATCTAAAATCTTCTAGTTTACTTATTTTTAGTATTGGAGTATTTTCTCCTATGCTAAATGTATCTCCACTTTTGAATGTCGGATTTTCAACCATATGATAAAGGTTAAAGTTGTTTAATAGTTCAGATGCATCTTCAGGTGATATTGTTGAAGGAGTTACTATATCTGGCAGTCCAAATACTTTCATGCCACAAGAATAATAACAGTCATCAGCTCCAATTAGTGTTACAAAGTGAGAGTACAATGGAAAATACTCTTTTCTTTCACTAAGTTTTAACCATGTATCTCTGGAATGGGCAATGCCTGAACTTTCAATTTTAACTGCAATACCACCAAATTTTAATATACCAGCTCCAACATCAACTATGTCTCTCACAGAGTCAAATCCAACAGTATTTGTAATTTACCTAATACGTAATTTCAATAATCTTGCGAATTTAATCAATTGTAATTAGCTTTATTCTCCATTTTCCTACCTGGTCTAAATATTCCCCTTTAGCTAAAATAAACTTATAATTACGTTTAATGTCTTCACTAGTATTGTATGTTAGATAAATTTTATCTCCTTCAATGCTAAATTCCTTTAATTCTTGTACAGCATTAGGAAACCACTTAAAGCCTCTTCCGTTAAACGAAATTTCACAAGGACAACCATCATCACTCTTAGTGTACCCTAGACCATTGGTGAACAGTAAGTATTCTCGTGCCTCCTCGAACGTCTTAGCAACCTTGTAGGATTCAACTGTACTTACCGCTTCGTGAAAGTCTTCATAATTAACAGATGTTTTTAAAGTTTCGTTTTCTTTCTCTAATTTGGAGATTTCCTCTGTTAATCGGTTATTGTCCTTCTCTAACTCCTTTAAAGAACTAGTGTGACTTTCTATTTCCTTTTCTAAGGTTGATACCTGCTCTACAAACTTTTCATTTTCCTCAAGTAGTTGACGGAAATCATCTTTTATCTCTTGTGCTCTCATAACCGATATTATTGTTATTGCAAATAAAAGAACGAGGGCGGGAAATACATATTCTTTTTTCACATTAAAACCTCCAAGATAACATAAACAACAAAACACAAGATAGAACCTAGAAGAAATGGACCTATTCGTAATGATGCTTGTTCATGTTCTGGTTTATATGCACCACCTAGAGATTCGAAGACAGCGAACTGTCCACCTTTAGAAATGGCATCTCCTTTTGATCCTGTAATAAAAGCAATAAGAATAAAGCCAACAGAACCAAAAAACATCGTACTTAACAAATTCATATTTAGAAATATAGATACTCCAAAGAGTATACCAAGTTCAATCACTAAAACTAATAAGACAAAAAAGACCAGCCTTTTAATCAAAATCGCCTCCGTTTGTAAAGTTTTATTACCTTACTTACGAATGAGTCGATTATAGGTTTCAGAATATTAAGTTTTCACATGATATTCAGCTACTAAAAATAATGAAATATTAGATACCCTATCCCTTAACCTTGTAAAACTATCCTGCTTCATTAGCATAAGAAGCGATGCTCTTATTGAACAATCGCCCCCGTTAGCTTAATAGCTTTTTTCTTATAGAGTTTGTATAAGATAACAACAACAGATTAACTACTAATGCAAATAATTGCACATAAAGGTTGTTGGGATTATTAGAATTTAAATGAAGTAATGCCCAAATCACATTAAACATAGTTGAAGTACCAAACCCGATTATAAGGAAGTACACTTTTAATTTTTTATACTTTTCCTTTCCCCATAAATATTTGATATAGAGATAGGTGAGTGTTCCAACAATGATTATTGGTAGTATCCATTCAGATAAATTCATGACAATCATTTCATCTTGAGAACTATCAAGCAAAAAACTTCCAAACGATAAGAAATGGAAAACAAAGATATAGAAAAACAATAAAAAAGTAGCTATTATATCCCCAGGGAATATTAACAATTTAAAGTGATTCCGTTTCAAGTTGAACACCACCCTGTTAAAAGTAACTGCTCTTTTTAGCATAAAGGCGACTGCTACTCTTGAACAATCGCTCCCGTTACTTTAAGTACATTTGTTCACAAACTTCTTTCAGGATGTTGCACGTATCTTCAATTAGGGGTAGCGTTAGGAAAATGCGGATTTACAACGATAAGGAAATTCCAAATTAAAAAGCCCAACTTCTCTGCAAAACAAAATAGAGAAAGTGAGCTTTTCAGTTACTTCATTATTTTTATTTGAACTAATATAAAACTGCTAAGTAGATTTTTTAGCTCAGCTATTTATTGAATTCATTAACTGGAAGAAGTATTCAGATTTATGAGTCTTATTTAGGTTATACCAGGAATGTAATGTATCTGGTGCAAATACATCTAATTTTTTCAGTACTTCCATCGCAAATTCCAGAGGAGCTATTCCTGATGCAGTAACTAAATTCGCATCAGATACCGCAGATCCCACCTCATAGAACTTTTCTCCTTTATAGTTAGGACATACCATTTTAGTGTATTCAAAGTTATTACTTGTATGCTTTCTAGTATCTAAGTATCCCATATTCGCAAGGGCCTCAGTTGCACCACAAATTGCAGCAACTACGGTGCCAAGCTTTAAAGCTTGACCTATTCTTTCCAAGATAGGTTGATGAATTTCTTCACTCCAAGTAGTCCCTCCTGGTAAGATTAAAAGATCTTTACTCTCAAGAGTACATTCATCAAGGGAAATATCTGGTTTTATGCTCAGTCCTCCCATAGTAGTAATCATTTCATTATTAGCTCCTACTGTAATTACTTTTAAAGGTGCTAAATCTCTTTTGAAATATCTTCCTGAGTTTAGTTCAGCAATCAAATATCCATATTCCCAGTCCGACATTGTATTAAATACATATAGAAAAGCTTTTTTTGTTTGCATCCAATATCACTCCAATCACAATTGATATAGCTAGTATAATAAAACTTCCCTGACAGTTAACGTCAGGGAAGTTATTATACTTGATGAAATTTTATTAATTCCGACAGAACTTCAATAAGTCTTTTCTTAAGACTTATTGGCTCAATAACTTTAATAGATTTATTGTACGGTAAAAGTAAATAAGGTACATATGTATGTATCATATCTTTTTCAAGAAGAAAAACTGCTTGATTTGAAGTCCGTTCTTGTAAATAATGTCCTAAAAACCAATGTTGGCAAATATCAGCCAATACACTTTTATCCCCATTAATAACCAAAGAAATAATTCCTTCCTTATCTACCATAGTTGGAAGAAGACTTTTTATAAAAAAGTCACGTGCTGAAAAATTTTCTGGCCGGATAAACTTATTTTCGGTTACCATTAGACTTTCAATTCGATCTACTCTAAAACTACGGATATCATTCCTAAGATGACAAAATCCAATCACATACCACTTATTATTCCAATAGATAATTCTGTACGGATCGACCAATCTATAATTTAATTGCTTTTCGCCACTTTTATGGTAGAGAATTTTTACTGAGTACCCGTTAGCAACGGCCTGCTCCAACTCCTTCAAAAAAGGTTCCATAGAGAGTGAACTTAATCGACTTATTACTTCAAGACTAGTTAAATGTTGGTTTATCTTTGTTTCCTGCTCTTGATTTGAGTATTTACTTAGTTTTGAAATGGCCCTATTTAGTGCTTCACCTCCATAATATCCGGCTTCTTCTGCAAAAACAGCAGCGTGAAATAGTGAAGTTTGCTCCTCAAAATCAAAAAAAAGAGGGGCCTCTATAAAATTGTTCATTAAAGTGTATCCACCGTTATGCCCTGGTTCTGAAATTATAGGTACGCCACTTGTTGAAATTGTATCAATATAACGATACACAGTCCTTATATTCATCTCTAACTTTTCTGAAATTTGTTTTGCAGTAATTTTTTCACCTGAACGAAGCATCCATAGAATTGCTAACATATTGTCAATCTTAGGCATATAATTCCACCTCATTGGTGCTGTATTCTAATCTTTCCAGCATTTTTTTCATTTTTCTTTTTAAACCCCGCACCTTTTTAGTCCGCATTTTTCTCCTTTTAAAGTATTATTTTTGTTCAACTAACCCCCCGTTACTTCAATAAGATAATCTTCAAGAATCGCCCCGTTATATAGATGATTTAGATTAATTCTTTTAGTCTCTTCATTGCAGAATGTACATTAAGTCTATGGAATGAAATCAATTCATTTTTATAAATTACTCCATAGATACCATAAGGTGTAGGTGAAAGTTTCAACAATTCTTCTCTGTCCTTTAAATCAATAATTTCTGCCTTTATATCTAATTTGTTTGCTCCCTCTATAACATTATCAGTTGCTATATCTACAAATGGACACTGCTGCGTTCGTAAAATTGTTAATTCGTTAAATCTATTCAACCTTTCATCCCAATCTTTTGTAAAATACGGGTCTGGCAAATCCCCAAATTTATGTACAAGTAATTCAAAACCATATGGAGCTTGTTCAATTTCAATAAAGTTATTTTTTATAAAAACATCTTTACTTGGTGTCCAAGAAGTTTCTGGGTTTGTAATGACGATAACTCCATTCTTGTTTTGTTTCTTTGCATCTTGAATACAATAATCAATCAATTTTGAAGCATATCCTTTTCCTGTAACGTTTACCCATAAGCAATGAATAACCAAATAATTATCACCATAGACAACTCTTGAAGAATACTCTATTGGAGTATATTCTATAAAGCCTGCTGGTTTGTTATCATCCATTACTTTTATATATTTTAAGCCTTCATTGAATCTTCCTTTAATCCAATTGTTTTTATTTGTATAACCTTTTGATTTTGGCTTACTGCGAAGACAATAACACCCCGTATTTTCTAGATTTTCTTCGTTTAACTCTACCAATTTAATCATCTGACCCGTTAGTAGAATAACTTCCACAAAAAAAGCACTTCTCCTTCTCGAAGAAAGCACCGGTTAGTTAAATAAGATTCCTAAGTGTTCTAAGAGTATTTTTGTCCCTATAAACATCAGAACAAAGCCGCCCAAAAGACCTGCTTGCTTCTTTAATCTTTCTCCACTTAACTTACCAATATAAATTCCTATTACCGACAACATAAACGTAGTAAAAGCTATACAAATTATTGAAAACCAGATAGACACATTCACAAATGCAAAACTAACACCTACTGCTAAGGCATCAATACTAGTAGCTAAAGAAAGGTAAAATAAAACTTTATTATTTAATGGATTAAGCCTAGAATCATTTTCATCACTTGAAATTGAATCAAAAACCATTTTAGCACCGATTATTCCTAACAGAATAAATGCTATCCAATGGTCAAAACTTTTTATGTAAAAAACTAAACTGACTACCCAAACTCCAACCGATTAATGGCATTAGTGCTTGGAAAAAGGTAAAAAAAAGACCAATCTTTAATATATTGTTTAAATGAAATTTTCCCTTTAAAACCGTACCACTTGTAATTGAAACTGCAAAAGCATCCATTGCAATTCCAAAGGAAATCATAAGTATGCCACTTAAATTCATATATACTTCCTCATCATATCAAGTTTTTATTGCTAAATTAGATTAACATCTGATTATTGAGTGGGTCTATGGAAACCTTTTTGTTTTTGTATAAAGGCAAAACTTAATATCTTACTTAACCATAAAAACAAAAAAGACAATTACCTTTCCCAAGGGCAATTGCCTCTCCCCGTTTCTACCCGAGTAGGAGGAAAGAAACAGTGCTATCATGTCGTACAAATCACTTGATGAAGGTGATTTGTAATATCATTATATTGTTTTATATTAAAGGTGTTCTTGTGAATTTACCTATTTTTTTACTCACTCTTTATTTCATTATCCTGCTCCTATACTTCAATAAAAAAGGTGCGATCTCCTTCTTGATGATACGCTACCCGTTATTTTAATGAGAAAAAACCAACTCATGCGCATTGAGTTGGTTTTATGAACTATTTCTTTGGCATGCCAGGTGGATAATAATATGGTGGTACTCTTATCCATCCTCTTTTTCTCATAAGTGATTTTAATGTAGTCCCAAATGTAAGAAGCTCAGTATGGAATTCCACCCACATAAGACCCAAATCAGTTCTAATTGCTTGTGCTTGTCCTGTCGCACACTCAATAATGGCAGTTGCAACCTTAATTGATACACCATTGGTTAATTCATCATCTGTGAATTTTACTCCTAGAGGAACCTCATTTAAATCTGACTTAGGTTTTTTTGAAGGCAATTCTGGAAGGGGTATTCCCTCCATAAGCATAAACTCTTCAAGCCTTTTGGTCTGAGATTCACATAGTTTTTTTGCGTCCTTTAGCATTTCTTTTACTTCATCATCATCAGTGGTATTTAGCCCTATTTCCTCATATCTAATGAATTCTTTTAAAGCAGTATAGTAAGTCCAACAAATAGTGACTTCACCAGTATGTAAAGGATGTTTTGATTCATTGACATTATCAATTGACAATTTTAATGTATTCCAAAACGATTCAAATGGATTAGGCATTTATTTCACCTCGCTTAATTTTAATGTCTTCATTAATTAAGGGAAATATGCGAAGTATCATGTTCGATATTCTGCTTCGTTAGCTTAATAACTCAACTAAAAATGTACTTATCCTTCTTCAAGGTAAGCTTTATCTTACTTAACCCTAAAATTAATAAAAGACAATTACCTTGTCCAAGGGTAATTGCCTCTCCCCCGTTTCTATCTTAATTGGAGGAATAGAAACGATCTTATCAAGTCGTACAAATCATTTGGAGGTGATTTGT
Organism: Cytobacillus suaedae; assembly: GCA_014960805.1. Taxonomy (GTDB): domain Bacteria; phylum Bacillota; class Bacilli; order Bacillales; family Bacillaceae_L; genus Bacillus_BV; species Bacillus_BV suaedae. The sequence continues at coordinate 2,516,771 of CP063163.1, forward strand.
AATAACATTATATAATCTTTAAATTAAAAGTGTTCCAAAAGAATTACCCCATTTTTTTACTTCTTTATTTCATTATCCTGCTCTTTACTTCAATAAGAAAGGTGCGATCTCCTTCTTAAAGATACGCACCCCATTAATTGAAAAAAGTTAAACCTAAATTATAAATAACTTATCTACTATTCGTTTATATTTTTCATTAATTTCAGCTTCATCAATCATTTGTAGGTTTCTATCACGCATTATCCATTCTCCATTTATCATAACATGATGGATCCTTTCTTCTTTTAGGTCCATTAGTAAATTGTGGAGAATAGTTGAGAAGTGAGAAGTGTTTATAGAAGGTATGAATTCATCCTTCTCTATAAATACAAGATCTGCATAAAAACCATGTTGAATAGAACCAAGAGATACTTGATGGTAAGCCTTTGCTCCATTTAGAGTTGCCATTTGAAAAATATCCTCCGCCTTAAAACGGTTAATATTGACATTGTTTTTTAGAAGTAAATAGGCAACTTTCATTGATTCCCAAATATCTACACTTCCATAGTCAGTTCCAATACAAACATTAATTCCTTTTTCTAACATGTTATTAATTGGTGCAATACCAGCACCTGTCCAAAAATTCGAAACAGGACAGTGGACAATAGATGCACCAGAATTTGTTAATAAATCAAAATCTTCTTCATCTAAATAAACACCATGATACAGTACTGTTCTATCATCAAGTAATTTTTTCTCATTATATAATTTAATAGAAGATTTTTGATAACTTGAGTATATTAAATCTTTTCTCCAGTCATTTTCCATACAATGGGTTAAAAAGAAAGACGAAGGATATTTGTCTTTTTTATTGATACAATCCTGAATTGCTATATCTGTAATATCTTCCTCTTCTAATAAATGGGTAGCAAATGAAACTTCTCCAATTTGTTTTAAATAATATTCTTCAATTTGATCATAAGTATCAACTATGCCTCGTAACCCAACCTTACTCAATCCTTCAGCTACAACTCTTGGGTTATTGCCAGATGATGACTCGCTGACAAAAGTAACACCATTTTTGACCATATCTATATAACCTTTCATACAGACAATTTGGTATTCCATTTCAGATAAATTACCAATATTCTCAAACAACTTCTTTTGAATTTCTCCTTGAATACTTTCATTACACCAATCTTCTATTTTCATGTCCTTTCCTAACCCTTTTGCAACATTAGAGTATCCGTGATAATGGGAATTGAATAAACCTGGTATAATTATGTAGTTACTACAATCTATGATTTCCTCTGTACTACCCTCCCAGGATTCGTTAATTAAAACTTTTCTATCCCTAATTAATAAATCCATTTCGACTATATTAAAATTCTCATCCAGATAACTTGCATTCTTTAATAACATATATCACATCTCACTTTCCACTTAATTACAACAGTGAATTTTACCATAATTTATAGTGATATAGCTTAGTTATTCCAATATTATTTTTGATTCCTCTTTTTGTTCAACTAAACTTCCCTTTACCAACAAAAAAGCCCTAATCCTTCATGAATTAGAGCCCCCTTTACTTTATCTGACGTTTTATGTTGCTTATAGTTTCAATTATTGTTTGTTGTTGAATAATCCTGTTCAATAGTAAAAGAGCGACTGCTGCTTCTTCAGCAATCGCCTCCTATAGTTAAATAACTTCCATATGCCAATCCGTTAACTCTACTGATAATTAACTAATCTTAGTTTAGGAGGTATTATCCCTTACCCTTTTCCCTTTAATTGAATGGATATCTTAATTTTAGAAATACACCGTTCTTTTTTTGCTTCTTACAAATAAAAGAGCCATTCTTCGCCAGGAAGAATAGCACCCCGAAAAACCTATTTCATTGAATTTGCAAGCAACTGTTTGCAAGAAGATCATTAAATTATCGGAAAAGATAAGTCATACTTACTTATAAATTAATATTATTTATACTAAATCATTTAAACAACAGATATCGATGATGTATAAGCTATCCATACACCATAAAAAATTAAAACAATCCCTGAAAAAACAGAAATTCCTTGGAGATATTTTGGCTTAAAAAAGGATTTTCCCAAAGATGACATAAATGACATAATTATATTTGAAATTATTATTCCTAAAAAAATGAACAAGAATAATACAAACGTACTGCCAACAGAAGTAGTCTCAAGGGTTAAAGTACCGTAAATACCTGTCCAAAATACGATGTTTAAGGGGTTAGCAATCGCTAGGAGATACCCTGTAAAGTATGTATTCTTTCTCTTAGTATCACTTACCCCTTTCTCATCAGAAGTTTCCGATACATGTTTTTTTCTACTCTTGATATTCTGATACCCCATAAACACTAACATAATTGCACCTAAGATTCCTAATAGAGGTTGAACAGTTTCACTTAAAAATAGGTGACCTAACCCAAAACAAATAATGAAGACTATCATTATATCAGCACTAGCTGCTCCTAAGCCAACAAGCCATGAGGAAAAGAAACCCTTTGTAACACCTTGCTTTATAAGTTCAAAGTTAACAGGACCAAGGGTAATGGCTAAAGTAACTCCCAAAAATAAATACTTTAAACATAGTTCTAGCATTACTCTAATAACCCAATGATCTTTTTGGTATCTACAACAGTCGCGAACTCATCATTTAAACTAACTAGCGCCAAGTTATGTATCTCTTCTGCGCTATATAACTTACCATCAAAGCTAACTCTTTCAAAGGTAGCGGTTGCATCTGATACTATGTAAGGGTTGAATCCGAGATTCTTTCCCATCCTCGTTGTTGTAGATACACAATGATCAGTCGTTAGTCCAACAATAACTAAAGTTTCAATCCTTTTATTTCTGAGATGATCTTCCAAGTTCGTACCAATAAATGCACTGTTGACTTGTTTAATGAATACAGGTTCTTCAGGTAATGGAGCAACAATTTCTTTAATATCACGACCTGGGTTATGTGGAAGCGATGGATTGCTAATATGTTTAATGTGTACAATAGGACGATTTGTTTCTCTCCACACCTTTAGAAGTTCAGCCATATTTTCTTCTGCTTCATGGTTATTTCTTTTGCCAAGGTCGGGATTGTTAAAAAAATTTTGTACATCAATCAACAATAAACATGCATTCTTTGAAATATTCATTTTCAGTTTCCCCCTGTTTTTTAAAGTAGAAAAAAAACCTAGATATTTATTTTTTATCTCTTGAAAAGAATTGTATATTAGGGGTAACTATTAGTAAAATTGAAATAACTGAACATTGTATTCAGCATTACTGATAGTTAGGGGAACACATATATGGAAATTCGCCAGTTACAAACCTTTCGGACAGTAGCCGAGTTGAATAGTTTCACAAAAGCTGCACAGAAATTGCAATATTCTCAGGCATCTGTTACCGCACATATTAAACAGCTTGAGGATGCATTAGGATACTCTTTATTTGACCGATTGGGAAAGCAAATTCAATTAACCGCGATGGGAAAAGAGCTTTTTCCATTTGCAGTCGAATTGCTTTCCATATATTCAAAAATTCAAGATCTTGCGTTTGGGGAACATGGAATTAAAGGAGAAGTTCGTATAGGGGCATCTGAGACTATTACCGTTTACAAGCTTTCAGCAATCATCCCTGAATTTAAAGCTTTGTACCCGGATGTTACATTTTCACTCATTAATGACCATTGCAGCCGTCTAAAAGAAAAGTTACACACAGGTGAATTAGATATTGCCATTACTCTAGAACCAGAAAAGGTAAATGATCCGCTATTAACATGTCATCTTTGGGCGGAAGAGCCCTTAGTATACGTTGGAGGACTTCACGAATCCATACATACCATAGAAGAAGCCGAGGGGAAATGTATTATTTTTAGTGATAAGGATTGTGCCTTGAGAAAATTCTTTGAAGGAAAATTAGTTGAGAAAGAAATTAATACTTATAGTCATTTGGAGTTTACAAGTATGGAAGCAATGAAACAGTGTGTGGTTAGTGGACTTGGAATTAGTTTAATGCCTTATATAAGTGTGAGCCACTTGTTGAAGGATAAAAAAATGAAAATTTTAAATTCAAAAGACCAGCCTAAGCTTTTTGCTCAAGTGGTCTATCATAAGAATAAATGGTTATCATCTGCGTCTAAAGCACTTATTGACATATTACTAACAAGCAAAATGACGAAATAAAAATATCTGGATGCCTATATCTCTTATATTTTGTTTCAAGAGATGCTTTTTATTTAAACCAGGTAAAGGAAGCTTACCCAGTTTTTATTATTTCTAAGAGGCTGCTACAGCAGCCCCATTGCTTTTTTACTAGAGCACACCATTACATACTGAAGAGATGTTGAACTCTAGCTCACGATTATTTTTTAATTTCTATTCCAAAAACCTCTTTGAAAACTAGTCTTCCTTTACCTGTCAATTTCAAAGCCCGAGTCAGCGGCATTCGTTCAATCCATAGATTTTCAAGTGCATATATGAGTATTGAATTTCCAAGTGAACCTGCTAAATGAAATTTCCTTTCGCTCCAATCTAAGCACTTACATGAAAAAGCACGTCGTTTTTTTCTTACGGCTATTAGATTTATTCCTAAATCTGTTAAAAATTTTTCTCCATGTTCAGTTAAATCAAATGAGTTTTCGCTTTCGAGGATTAAGTTGTTATTTAATAAGGACTTAGTTAATTCAACTCCAAGAGCACCTGCTAAGTGGTCATAGCATGTTCTAGCAAATAGTATTTCTTTGGATTTGGATACTTCTCTTAGTGATTTTGGTTTCCTTTGAGGTGACAAACATAATAGCGACTCCAGTACCCTAGCTACTTCACTATTAGTTATAGAAAGATATTTATGTCTTCCTATTTTCTCAAACTTAACTACACCCTTTTCTATCATTTTTGATATATGAAAACTAGCCGTCTGGGGAGTAATCTTTGAAACCATTGCTAACTCAGAAACGGTATACTTTCTGCCATCCAACAAGGTTAATAACATGATGGACCGAGATTCTTCATGAATAATAGAAGCCACTTCAGAAACTATAGGATCAAAATTCATTTTAATTTCCCCCTTATGTAATCCATACTTCGATGATAATCGTAGTTTTTTAGTATTACAATAAATTCATCAACCTTAGGAGGAATTTTATGAATGCCATTGACTTATTCCTAGTAGACTTTAAGGAATGTAGGAGACGTTTTATCATGACCGCAGCCTTCTTTCCTAGTGACTTACTAATATGGAAACCTGATAAGGACGCATTGTCTGTTGGTGAAACCATCCGTCATGTGTTACTGCACGATTTATCTTGGTTAAAAATCTTTGAAGAAAATCGATTACCAACATCAGAAGAAATAGATTATTTATGGGCTGAACCTTTTACTAATCTCCAAGATGAAATTGATCGCTCAAAAATATATCATGTCCGATTTATTCAATATGTAACTTCACTTCATCCTAAAGATCTTGAATTAAGATATATTGATTGGCCACATAAACCAATTAGAAGAACATTAGGTGACGCATTAGAACGAAAGTCATATCATGATTCCGTTCATACTGGTCAATTGCTGCAATATTTGCGAATGTTACATATTGAACGCCCAATGATTTGGGATTAATGTTTATTCCTGAAATGAGAGGAGGTTACGAAACCTCCTTTCATCATTACTTATGTTTACTTTATTTTTATCTTCTGAGACAGAATACAGTCAGAGGAACCCCCCAGTTTGTTTAATCGTCCTCTCAAACCAAAGCTCCCGTTTGTTTAAGTGTAATCATTCACATTGTTATTTTAATGGTAATTACAAGCTAGTTAGCTGCAAAAAAGAAAAAGAGTGCACCACCAAGTTTTTGGTTTATTAACTATCCTGCTCTTGAGTACCATAAGAAAAGCTTATTGCCGTTAACTTAATTAATATTTCTTTGTACCTTTTAACATAATAATATTACACATGTTTTTAGGAGAGATAATATTGGAGACTACACACGAAAACAAACATAGCATTCGATTAACTTCAGCCGAAATATCCAATCTGTGGATTACCTATATGAATAATTCGTTGTCTAAATGTGTTCTAAGTTATTTTTTGAACACCGTAGAAGATTCTGAAATTCGAACAGTAATTGATTATGCCTTAAATGTATCCCTTACGCTAATTGATGGAGTTGAAAATATATTTAAAGGGGAGAATTATCCCATTCCATTTGGATTTACGGATGACGATGTTAATCTTTCAGCACCTCGTTTATACTCAGATGAACTCTTTTTAAATTATATTGACCAGATGGCAAAAGCAGGGTTTTCTGCATATGGGATGTCTACTGCTATGTCGTCAAGATTAGATGTTCAAGCCTTTTTTAATGAAGCTGTAGCCCTTAATATTGAAATCAATAAAAGAACGAAAGCCGCCTTATTATCGAAAGGGTTACATTTAAGACCTCCATTCATTTCTCCACCCGAAAAGGTTGATTTTGTGAAACATCAAAGTTTCTTAACTGGTTGGTTTGGTTCAAGAAAGCCATTATTATCGGTAGAAATTACAAACTTATTTCATAACCTACAAACGAACGCAATAGGAAAAGCTATTATTACTGGGTTTGCCCAAACGGCAATGACAAAAGATGCAAGAGATTACTTCAAACGCGGAAAAGAAATATCTAATAAACATATTAAAGTTTTCACTTCAATTTTAACGGAGGAAGACATTCCTGTACCAAGGAGTTGGGATGATGAAGTATTGGCATCCTCCGAAGCGCCTTTTTCCGATAAATTGATGATGTTTCACGTTTCTTTGTTAAGTGCAATAGGATTAGGAAACTATGGAGTAGCAATGTCGGCGAGTACTAGACGTGATTTAGCTGCCCATTTTGCTCGTCTTTCGATGGAGATCGGACAATACGCTGAAGACGGTGCTAATTTATCGATTAAACACGGATGGTTGGAACAGCCTCCACAATCGGTGGACAAAAATGACATAATCTACAACAAGAAGTAATAAATTTCAATAAGTAAAAAGCTACTCAAGAGGTAGCTTTTTAACTTATTGTTGGGACAAAATAAATTGAGGAATATAGCCACTAGCCCAAGGCTCGGTCATAGGTACATGAAAGTCAGCAGCTTTTGAAAGATAAACTCTTCCTTGCTTTTGTGGCATATTTTTATGTTCTGCTGTAAGTAAGTTTACCCAAATCTTTTTATTGGTTAATCAACCTTAACTTCATGTAGCTCACTGTCGTGTAAATATTGCTATTCCATTCTTTATAGATGTTAATATAAAGAATGGAACAGAAACTTTCCTTCCACCACACCTTTTAATTCTTTCTTTAACTCTCGCACCCTTTAGCTTAAGAACAATTCTTCACAAATAATCAGTTGTACCAAAAACCCCATCCGCTGGAATGGGGTAACTAATTTGTGTATCATGATGGATTATTAAAATATTCAAGTAAAATCTTTTTTATTCCTTGCATTACTGTTGGGATTTATATTCTTTGTCATTGTTTAGGAAGTCTTGTCGAATAGATTGTATTATCTTCTAAATTGTAGATAATAGATTTTGTGACTATTTTCGACAACCGAAATATTTTTGCTTTTTAGGAGATAACGACTAATGGAAGAGTACCTAAGTGATGAACAAGTATTTTTACTTATAAATCAACTAAGATCCAACATGATAGAAATAGGATTATCCAAAGGCTTAAACCATCCTGAAACTATTGCATGTAGTCAAAAGTTAGATGAATTAATAAATCAATATCAAAATAATTCATCTTCAAAATCTCTTTGTATCCAAAAATAATAATCAAAGGGTATTAGTATTGGAATTTTGTAGAACCCTTAGCTATTAATTAAAAAATTTAAGTTATTAAAGTAAGCTTGATCGAACTCTTACTTTACAATTTCATTCAACCTCTGTTGTGCAACCTGTACTTCCATGTTTAAATCAACTAGAATATTAATAACTGGATCTTTCTTCCCGAACTGCCTCATCGAGTAATATATTTGAGGTTTTTCATTACGTAGGAGAGTCATTACTTCAATTGTTGGTAAATAGTTAACATTTATCCTCAAAAACTGCCTAATAAAAGCAATAAAATCATAAGTTGAGCTAGGTCTATCCGGTAAATCTTCTAATAATTTATAAAACTTCTTTACTTTTTGTTTTAATTCAACATTACTTTCCATGTTTACCCCTTACTGGGTTCCAAATGCAATATTGGCAACCCGACTATCTTAGTCATTTCGACCTTAGATTCGTGGCTTTGCGTCCCTACATTTCTGTAAGTTTGCCTTTGTCTAATTTAGTAATATAGTACCAAATTTCGACAAAATAATCATTCCTTTTTATTATATAGAATAATAAAAAGCTCCTCTCAAAAAAGTAGGAGCCTCTACACAATCTAGTTTAAGAAAAAAAGCCTATTCTCCTTCTTGTAGAATAGCACCCATTAGTAGAATAATCTTAAGGAGTTTAAAAAAAATTCACGCTTCACTCAAGATTATTTACAACTTCAATAACTTCTGATTTCGAAAACCTTTCTGGGGTTGGTGATACACTTTCTTTGTATCTTAAGGTCATAAAGTAACTTAGTCCACCCTCAACCCATAGAATATGATGTGAATCTTCACCTTCTCCATATAATGCAACTTCCCCGTTTTCTATAGTAATTTCTTCATATTTCATCGATGCGTCCCAATCTAATGCCATTTCTTTATTTAATTCTGTTATATTTTCTACAATCAAAGTTAAGCTGTGTCCGTGACCACCATAACCAAATTCAATGATTTCGCTTGGTTTATCTGTTTTATTTAGAATCGCTATTTTCTTTTTTATCGGAAACCTTATAATGAACAGTCTTTATGGCTCAAAACCTCCATTTTAGGCTATTACTTGGTCGCCTGAGTAATAGCTTTTTTCTTTGTTAGGTTTTAGGGCAATGGAGTGATAAATATTAACCTTCCTCATTAGTCAATCGGCAAGACTTCAAATTAGATAATACTTCTAAACAACTATACCTATAATACGCTTTTAATCCGAACTGATTATTTCAACCTAATTGAAAAAAATCCTCCATTCCCCTAAGTCACATGTCCAACCTAATCCTTCTACAAAACATATCATAGTGATGTAGCCCCCGTTAAATTATGTTTTAAGGAGGTGTTGATTTCATGTCTGAATACTACAAAAAAGATAATAACTTTGTGCTAATAGTTGTATTATTTATTCTATTAATCATAATTGGTGTTTCTTTTGTTAGTTACTAATTAATTCTTATCTTTTAAAGGGACAGGACATTAACTTTCCTTCTTTTAATATGTGCAAAATTATTTGTTAGAAATTTTGTATCCTCTCCGACATAAAATCATAGTTTTTATTATTCAATTATTCTGCACCGTTAATAAAAAAGCTTCTCCTCTTTATGTAGAAAACGCTACCCGTTATTCTTTAAAAAAGAACCCCAAGTGTTCCAAGAGTATTTTTGTCCCAATAAACATAAGAACAAAGCCACCAAATAGACCTGCTTGCTTTTTTAATCTTTCTCCACTTAACTTACCAATATAAATGCCTATTACCGACAATACAAGCGTAGTAATAGCTATACAAATTATTGAAAACAAGATAGACACATTCAAAAATGCAAAACTAACACCTACTTCTAAGGCATCAATACTTGTATCTAAGGAAAGGTAAATTAAAACTTTATTGTTTAATGGATTAACCCTAGTATCATTTGCATCACTTATAATGGAATCAAAAATCATTTTAGCTCCGATTATTCCTAACAGAATGAATGCTATCAGGTGCCTGGCATCAGGCATAATTAGTTGATCATATAATTACGGGAGGAATAAACAATGGATAAGGTGTTTGAACAACTCCAAATCTTTCGAGGATTCACGCTAAGCAACCTACAAAAATTAAAAAATGAAGACGCTGACATTCAACCAGCTGGTTTTAGCAACACACTTCGCTGGAACTATGCTCATATTTTAGTTGCCTATGATGAATTAGTGTATCAACTATCTGGAAAAGGAATTCAACTGAACCCTAAATACAGGGAATTATTTAGTCAAGGTACTAGACCAAGTGAGTAGACGGATGCACCTCCATCTCTAGAGGAAATATCAGCGGAGCTTGACAAACAGGGAAAGTTGCTTGTTGAGACGTTCCAACATTTGCTGGATGAGAAGTTAGTACAGCCTCAAGATATCGCTGGAGCATTTAAACTCGAAACCATCCGCGATGCATTACTATTTGCTATATGGCATGAAGGTTTACATCAAGGAGTTATAAATGGTTTAACACGAGTAGTTACTACTAAATAAAATGCCAATTATAATCGACAGGTGCCTGGCCATGTCGATTTTGATTTAAAAGACCTGCTTCAATAAATAAAGCCGCCAAAATGGCAGCTTTAATTTAATTTCTTTTCAGATTAGCCTCAAATAAATCGATAATTTCCAAAAACCTTTCAGCCTCTCTAAATGTATGGTCAGCTAGAAGGGGATGAATATTACTTTTTATACGGCATGCTTCAATTAATTCCCTTGCTGTTTTCTTGAAATCCCTTAAGGAAGCAACCGATACTTTATTTTGATTTAAAAATTGATTTAAAATAGGTTTAGTTTCTGATTGTGGACGCATGGAGTCTAAATCAACCGCTTGAAACACCAATTGGTCGAAATCATGGCTAAACTCTCTTGCTTGTTCAACCAATTTTCTTTCAGAAGGATCTAACAGATGTCCAATAAACTTTGCATGGTCTGCCATAATTTTTAAGAAAAATACATTTTCTTGTATCACAGTATCTGGTTCTGGGGCTAGCTTCCCTTCATTCAGTTCTTTTAAACGATTAGCAAAATATGCTGCTTCTCTACTAATATGGTCTACTAACAAAGGAAAATTATTATGACGGATTTGGCAATTTAAAGTTAAGCCTAAAACTTTTCGTTTATAGCCCCATATTGCTGCTGCAGCTTGGTAAACCTCACTATTAAAGGCTTGAACCTGACGTAAATCTGAATTTACGTTAAATCTAGCTAACCTTTCTTCAATCCTTTCGAACAATGAAATAAACTGCTGAGCTTCATCGATAAGTTGTGTCTGTTCATAAGTAAAACCTAAGCTTAAAAATAAGGCATGTTCTTTCATAATTCTAGACCAAAATTGGATTTCGTCTAATGACCTTTCAACTATCGGATTTGCCATATTATCCCCCCTTATTAACCCTTCTTCACTATATATGTCCGATACTTTGTACTAATTCGTGTTTATTCTAGCCTCCTAATTTTAAAAGTTTGTCCTTTTTTACCTAAAGCTTTGGATACTCTTATTCTACTAAGAGGTTACTTTTTTGGGCGACAGGTGCCTGGCACCTGTCGATTAAATTTTGAGTTTATCATGAAAAAAGCCCCGTAGATTATTCTACAGAGCTACTTCCATTAGATAGGACATGTAATTGGAGTCTAGAAGAAGAAAAAGGCTGATAAGAAGATTAGCGTAGCAATTGCGAAAAATGGGAAGAAAAATCCCCCAGGTCCATTTAGAGAATATAGATAAACTCCTCTTGGTGTTGTATATCCTATTCTTCCTCGATAAACTCTTCCACGTTTGTCCCTAATTTCAACAGCACGTCCTATGTTTCTCTGACAAAGGTAATAAAAGTTTCCTCCTGACACTTAAATCCCTCCTTTTGTATGACGATTTACATAAATATATTATGTTTTTCAGTAAAAAAGGATAGGGTAAATATCATGCGAAGGAAATAATTGATTTATTAACCTAAAGTCTTTTAAGTTAATATTTTCTATTTAATTAATATACTCCACCAACAAAAGAAGTCCCTACAATGATTAGCAGGATGAACAATACAACGATAAGCGCAAAACCTGTTCCTGTTCCTGTTCCTGTTCCGGCTCCTGCTCCGTATCCATCAGACATTCGATACACCCCCTTCTTTATTTACTGATAACAAAGTATGAACAGATATAGAGTTTGACATGGGCTTTTCACAAAATAGAAAAAACACCTATCAATTTGGTTTAGGTATAACGAAACACAAATTCAGTAATAAAAGGATCATTTTTTAATACCTATCATACAGTATTGAAAAAGATAAAAAGGAGTTTTGCAAATGCAAATATCTTTGTCCGGTTTCATGTACCACTCGGATGATTCTGATCCAATGCATTCCCACAATCTTTATATTACGTCATGGGATTGAAGGCCAGTTCATGTCCATGAATTTAAAGGCGTTACCTCTTATGATGTAGGGCACTCACACCAATATGCCAATATGACTGAACCTGCTCCGAGCGGCGTACAGCATACCCATAAGTATTTTACTTTCACTTCTTTTGATGATGGTCACAAACATCAGATCAGGGGAGTGACTGGTCCTGCTATCCCCCTTCCTGATGGTGGTCATTATCATGAATTTAGTGGGGTTACTACTGTAGACGGGTCCACTCCACATAGACATCGATATAGTGGAAAAACAAGTCGTTAAGGCTAGACTATATACTTTGGAGACCCATTTGAATTTGTTAGAACAATACTCAAGTAGCGAAGGAAGAAAAACTTTTCTGAAATTGTGTCAAACCTGTTTTTTAAAACTATCACCTCGGATTAGGGACTAAACAGGTCTTATTCAATTATTGCTTTCGTTAGAGCTTAAGTACATTTTTTCACAATGTCACATGAAAATGAATATATTTGTTGCGCAGTATTTAATCTACTACTATTAAGAAATGATGACTTACTTCTTAAACTAACCTTCCCGTTTGTCTAAGTACACAATTTCACAATCTAATATTGCAACTTACTAAATAGCTAAAACATCTCTATTTTCCAATTTATTATGTAAACCTTTCTTAAAATTTGCACATCAAATTGTAGTTGAATATGTAGTAAGATCATTTTAATATACTTAAAAAATAGCGATTAGCCACAGAGAATTTATGAGACTAGGTACTTTCCCCATTCATAGATAGCAAAAGAAATCATTACCGATTAATATTTTTAGTCATTCCAATTGAAAATATCTTAAAACCTAAATCTTTATAATAAGGCTCCAAACTTTCTACACACATAAGTTGAGGTATTACTTTATGTTGTTCACAATGTTCTATTATTCGGGATAATATTTCTTTACCAATCCCTTTGGACTGATAACTTGGTAGTACACAAACTCCACATATAAGTCCAGTAATAACACCATCTGATATAACACGACCCATTCCTACTAATTGTTTCTCATCAAAAGCATATACGGTATACCAACTCTGTTTACACATTCTTTCTAAATCATTAACGTTTAATTTAAGTGAATTCCATCCTAATAACTCGTATATTTCCAATAAAGCTTTAAAATTTTCTGGAGGGTTTATCGTATAATCTATCTTTTTTTCCACACAAAACAACTCCTAATTTTCTACATATAAATTAATCTCTTTATTTTACTAACCTCGTCAGTAAACTCCCTCACAATGATGTTAACTTAATATTCAAAAAAGTTATCTAAATTTCATATTAGAAAAAGACGATCATTTAAGATCGCCTTACAATGTTATTTCTTGTGTTACTCCAGAGAACGGAATTACTAAATTTAGACAACCTTAACCTATCATATAGTATATTTACAAGTAGAACCTGGAGTTAACTACTATTAGGTAAGCTGATTTCTACTAAGGTCCCTTCTCCCACTTTACTTTTATAAGAAATCGTACCATGATGTTGTTTAATAATTTTATGACAGATCATTAATCCTAGTCCGGTTCCTTTTTCTTTTAAACTATAAAAAGGTTCCCCTAATCTCGGAAGTATTTCTTCTGGAATACCGAAACCTTGATCTTGAAAAGAGATAATTAATTCATTCATATTTGCTTTTTGAAGGGTAATCTTAATCTCTCCACCTTGTTTCATAGATTCCATTCCATTTTTTATAATATTTAAAAAAACCTGCTTTAATTGATTCTTCTCACACGTAAAAAAGTAATCCGACACCTCAGCCTCTAAAGTAAGCTGAATATTATTCATATGAGCTTGCGGTGATAGTAACTCAATTGTATTATCAATTAGGTTTTTAACATTGGTACTGACCAACTGCATCGCTTGGGGTTTACCGAGGGTCAGTAGCTCACTTGTAATCGTTTCAATTCGATCTAGTTCACTCAGTAGCAATTCATTGTATACGTTTGATCCGTCTTCCTTATGATTTAATTGAATAAACCCTTTAATGGTTGTAAGTGGGTTTCTGATCTCATGAGCAACACCAGCTGCTAACTCTCCAACAATAGATAGTTTCTCAGATTGCAAGAGCATCGTCTCAGCCTTTTTTCGTTCTGAAATGTCCCTACTAATTAAAACAATATGTTCAATTGTGTTATTATCTCCTTTAGCAGGCATACACCTAGACTCAAAGTCTATCCACCCACCATCCTTATGTTTAAAACGGAATTCCATTGTATAAGACTCATGTTTTTCAAACAACTTCGTAATATTCGTTTTAAACATCTGAACGTCATCAGGATGAATAAACTTACACAATTCCAGTGATTCAAGCTCAGAAATGGGAAAACTTAAAACTTGTTCATGAGATGGAGAAAAGTAACTAATTGAATGTTCTTTATCCATCACCATAATAAGGTCTGTTGTATTTTCTGCAATTAGTCTATATTTTGCTTCACTTGCAGCTAATGTTGTCTCCATTCTTTTATTATCTAAGATAATCCGATATAACTTTTGATAGGATTCTATTAATAGGCCTCCAACAATTACCCCTAACATGACAAAAAGAAGGTATTGAAAGTGAAACGCTGGACTATCTCTGAAAATATTAAAAATAATAGGCACCATTATTACATAGATAGCTATGTAGGTACTAAATAGTATGATACATCTTTTTACAGGTGACAGCCTTGACACATAGAAGCACATAATTGAAAAAACAACCATTATGGTTGTCCACCCAATAATAGCAGGTTCCCAATTACCACTCGTAAACAATCTCATTACTAAAGAGATGACTCCTGTAACTACACCTGCGAATGGACCAAGGTAAGCAAATACGAGAATGATAGGTGCATACCGTATGTCATAGGTATATCCATCTTGTTGAATAGATAACATCACTAAGAACACCGAGACGATTCCTGCATATATGCTAACCCAGAAACGAAGTCTTTTAACTGGTTTCAAATCTAGTAACGAAAAAAGTACCAATGGAATGCTAACCATTAATGCGAAAATGGAAAGGTTAATTAGATAGTCAAATAGTATCAAAGAAAACCCACCTATGTAGATAATTTCAATATTTTTATATTTCAATAATATATTAAAAATAAACCCAATACCATATGCTATTTTACCGGATAGTATATTTCAGGTAATCTTTCCTAAAAGTAGTTTTACTTGTCTTCTTATAAAGAATTACATAAAATACATATAGTCCAAAAACGTAAAGTTATGTTATTCTTCTAAGATAGAATGATAGAGCATGCACAAAGGAGTGTTAAAATGACTAAAATTACTCTTGCAGAAGCAGTAAAGTTAAAAAGCGTCATGTCCAAAAGAATACATGAGTTAGAAGCTGAAATGGATCGAATAGCATTCGTTGAAATAGAAAAAGGAAGTAAAGTACCTAGTCAGATTAGAACACTTCACGATGTTGAAACCGAAATTGATGAAACACGAAAAGATTATCGCATACTTGATAAGCTTATGTACCAAGCCAATATTCAAAATTCAGTAAGGTATAATGATGAAACCATAACTATTGTTGAAGCGATTGAGTTGGCAACCCAACTAAGAGCAAAGGCAAGAAAATACAAACAATATGGTACTTGCATAAAAGAGGAGTTTCATTACTCATTCGGTGATTCTGTACCGAGAGTGAAAGTGGCATTATTTGAACCAGAGGACTATCGTATAAAGGGAATTGAAACGGGGAATTGAAACGGAAAAACAAGCTAATAGACTATCAAATCTAATAAATGCAAAGAATTATTCCATCGAATTAGACTTCGATGGTGAAAAGTATTTCTAAAACCTTGAAGTGGTGAGACTCCATTTCAAGGCATAGAAGGATGAGCTTTCGTTCCTTTAGTTAGGATAGTGATAATCGAAATGGTAATGGTACAACCAATAACCTATAACCCATTCCAATGTTACTCTTTACCCTTAACCAATGATGGCAATGGAAGGTCGACGACCAAGTGTAGTAATTATATTTTCTCCTTCTATGAGTCCCACGACCTTTTAGTCGTGGGATTATCTATTTACATGTTAATGTTCACTATCTAATAAGTACAAGCACTTACTAATATTGCTAGGAAGAAACCTATGACTATGATGATTAAAGAAGCTTTAGCGAAGTTTTTTAGATTTTCATTATAATCTCCAAATGCCAAAACGAGATAAACAATTATATTAACGATTGGAATAGCCAAGACAATCATAATCAAAATCCAAGTCCCAACCGATACAACATCATCATTGCCCCCACCACTATGGTGGTAGCTTTCTTTAGATTTATAACCCTCATGGTACTTGCTATCATGTTCAATTTTGTGATAATCCAATGGTAGTTACCCCTTGTAATCAAATTGAAGTCATCTTCCACCTTCTCTTTAATTAAATTGAAGTTGGTTATCTATTTATCTTCTTCTTCTAAGTTATTTAGTACAAACTTTACAATTGTAATCTTTAGTACATCTATGATTAAAGGGATAGCGCAGACCACTAGTAAAATAAAGCTGATGTAATGAAAGATTACCGTAACGTGCTCCATTATCTCCGCCAAGAAGAAAAATCGCGGAATTGGCAGGACCAACATGACGAAACCTAAGATTAAACCATAAAAATACGTCCTCTGTTTATCCATTTGTATTTTTGTCCCTTCTATTTCTGATGATATTTTAATAATTTTCTTCTAGTTTAATACAGCAGTTAAAGCTACGAAAACTATCGGTCCCACTACACATACACCAAACACTAAAGCAATAAACTTCATTGGCGTTGAAAGACCTTGCTCTTGTTCCTGATCTAGCTTATCAAGTTTTTCGTTTATCTTTTTTAACTCGTTTAAAATTTCTTGATTTATTTTTTCTGACATATCCATTCCCCCAACAAGTACAGACCACACTGTTATTATATTCCTACTACATTTTAACATTAACAGCCCAATTTGTGGAATTTTCTGTATTTACCTACCTAACCAAAACATAAAAAGCCTATGTCTTGATTATCAGATAATCAAAGACACAGGCTGTATTATTAATATATTTTAAATTGAAAACTTAATTATAAACATGTTCTTTTACTTCATTTAGTCCAAGCGTATGAGCTGTTGACTCATGTACATCCTGAAGAAGCTTTGGATTGTTCATAAGTGACTCGCCATAAGATGGAATCATTGTTTTGATCTTTGGTTCCCATTCATCTATATGTTCCGGGAAGCATTTCTGGATTACCTGAAGCATAACCTGAACCGCAGTTGAAGCTCCTGGAGAAGCACCTAGTAATGCAGCAATCGACCCATCAGTAGCAGTAATCACTTCGGTACCAAATTGAAGGGTTCCTTTTCCTGCTTCAGTATCTTTGATTACTTGTACGCGTTGGCCAGCTACAACAAATTCCCAATCCTCTGATTTAGCATTCGGGATAAACTCGCGTAACTCTTCCATACGCTGATCCTTCGATAACATAACTTGTTGAATCAAATATTTTGTCAATGACATCTCTTTTGCACCTGCTGCCAACATGGTTAAGAGATTATTAGGTTTTACAGAAGTGACTAAATCAAATATTGAACCGTTTTTTAAGAACTTAGGTGTAAATCCTGCAAATGGTCCAAATAGCAATGATTTTTTGTTATCAATGTACCTTGTATCAAGATGCGGTACAGACATTGGTGGCGCACCAACTTTTGCTTTTCCGTATACTTTGGCATGATGTTGTGCTACAACTTCCGGATTGTTACACACCATGAAAATTCCACTAACCGGGAAGCCACCGATATTCTTCCCTTCTGGAATGCCAGATTTTTGAAGTAGATGTAAACTTCCTCCTCCGCCTCCGATAAAGACGAACTTTGCAGTATGGTGTTCAACCCTACTGCTGAAAAGATTCCGTACATTCACTTCCCACAAACCTTCGCTAGTACGTGTAATATCCTCAACACTATGGTTGTAATTTACATCGACATCTTTATTCTCTAGATGATCAATTAACATACGCGTTAAAGCACCGAAGTTTACATCTGTTCCAGTGTCAATCTTTGTTGCAGCTATCGGTTCATTCGGTACACGGCCTTGCATAATAAGCGGTATCCATTCCTTTAACTTTTCAGGATTCTCGGAAAACTCCATCCCATTAAAAAGTGGATTATTTGATAGCGCTTCAAATCGTTTCCTTAAAAACTCAACATTTTGTTCCCCTTGAACAAAACTCATGTGAGGCAAAGGCATGATAAACTCTTGTGGATTATTTATCAACTTGTTCTTTACTAGATACGACCAGAACTGCATTGATACTTGGAACTGTTCATTAATACTGATTGCTTTACTAATATCTACAGAACCATCAGGTTTTTCAGCAGTATAGTTTAGCTCGCATAATGCAGCATGCCCCGTTCCCGCATTGTTCCATTCGTTAGAGCTTTCTTCCCCAGCACTTTCAAGCTTTTCAAATACTTTTATTTCCCATTCAGGTACTAATTCTTTTAAGATTGTTCCTAAAGTCGCACTCATGATCCCTGCGCCAATTAAAATGACGTCTGTTTTCGCTTCTCTGTTGCTCATTATAACCAACCTTTTCCCCTAAGATTTGCACAAAGATATAGGCCCACACCATTTTTAGGTACATTCCAATACCTTTTCGCACGTTATAACCTATTATCATATTTACAATAAATTAATTCTAACTTAACATATCTACTATTATATGATAATTATAAGTTATTTAACAATCTTTTAAAAAGAGAGAAGTTGTGCTTTTACCTAAAAATCGACAAAAAAGGCTTTTATATTTGGATTACTCAAGGCAATAAGTCAATTTAATCGAACTATAAAACCACATTTTTCGATTGATAAATCATTTTATCGGTTGATGTTTCTGAGCTAGACCGCATTTTTAAGGTCGATAAACCATTTTATCGTCCTATATTTTCGGACTCCACAAAATTCCAGGTCGATAATCCATTTTATCGACTATTTTTACTGACTCCACAAAATTTTAGGTCGGTAAATCATTTTATCGACCTATTTTTCTAGACTCCACAAAATTTCAGGTCGATAAACCATTTTATCGACCTATTTTTACTGACTCCACAAAATTTTAGGTCGGTAAATCATTTTATCGACCTATATTTCCGGACTACTCAAAATTTCAAGTCGATAAATCAATTTATTGGCCTATATTTCCAGACTCCACAAAATTTTAGGTCAATAAACCATTTTATCGACCTATATTTCCAGACTCCACAAAATTTTAGGTCAGTAAATCATGTTCAATTTCTATGTATTAGGACCACTCCAAACATCGAATTTATTTCCATCTAAGTCGTAAAACACAAAGTTTCTTCCAGCGTGACCTCTATTTTCTATATTACCAACTTTAATTTCCTTTTCTAGAAATTCTCTATGTATTGCCTCCAAAGCACTTAATCCATAAACCTCAAATGTTAGGGAAAAACGCTCATTTCCATATATATCTAGAAAATTAGCACTTTCATTTTCAGGTGATTTAACAAGAAAAAAACTTTGATCTGCTAGATTAACAATTGCTTTGTCGTCATCTTTATAACTTAATTCTGCATCTAGTTTAGTTACATACCATTCAGCTGATATATTCACATTAGTGACTGGAATATATGTTGTTCCAACCCTAATTAATTTTCCGCTCATTTAAATTCACCCTTTCAATATATGGGGATTATCCCCAACTCCGTTACAAGTAAATCATTTAGCCAACAATTCAGACTCATTGACCTTAACATCTTTATTTTTCCAGTTTCTTAACCAAGTAATGATAATATCCTTTAGTTCTGAATCGATAGGTTGTTTAATAGATTTTTTGTAATCATTCATGATTTTGCTAATGCTATGTTCGACATCTGTTTTTCGAAGCATATGGGTCATATTTTGAATAACATGCGTTTCACATTCCCCTTTAACGAGTGATTTAATTTTTTGTAAGTCACTTAGTTTAACGTTGACATCCTTAGTTCCTGTTATAGCAAGCACAGGGCAAGTTACCTTTTGCAAAGGTTTGGAAACATCAAAATATTGATGCTCTCTATTCCATTTGGCATTCATCTTCTTACCTTTATGCCTAATAACCGGTTCTTCTGTTGCTAAAATAGCTTTTGTTAAATCATCGTTCATTTTGTTGATTTTTTCATCTAACTTGATTAAGCGTGTAACCCAACCTTCAAATCCTTTTAAGGAGTGTATGTCCTTTATTATTTCCTGACGTTGCCAAGTCATTGTTTCTGTTAAAGGTTCAGCTGTGCCCGCAAGAAGAATCAATCCATTTACTTCAACCATTTCATTAATAAATGGTGAAAGAATACTTCCTTCACTATGACCTAGTAAAATCACTTGATTTTCATCTATGTTTGGATGTTTTATTGCATATTCTAGTACCGCTCGTGCATCGTCGATTAAATCGTGTACTCCAGCTTCATAATAGTCTCCTTTGCTCTTTCCTATGCCCCTCTTATCATAACGGATGCTTGCAAATCCTTCTGATGCAACAACTTCACTCATCTGCTTAAATATGTTGAGTGGCATCCCTTTTGCATTTGAATTTCGATCAGTCGGTCCGCTTCCATGCACCATAACAACCAATGGATATTTTTCACGGTTTCCTTCAGGAATCGTTAGTGTCGCTGCTAACGGATATTGGCCTTCTATTATCACTTCAATTTCTTTCTTCATCGTTGTACCCTCCATATAATCTAATCATGTATTTCTAACCATTTTTTTAGTTATAGATTATACGTTTATGGTAGGAAAAAAGTTCAGTTCAAGAACTCTATTATTAAATTAAATGGAGTATACAAGTTCTTATCTGTGACCATCTTTACGAGCTTGTATATACCCATAATAAGCACAGGTCCCGTTTTTTGATAAATCCTTAACTTCAAAACCACATTTTTCATAGAAACTAAAATTGTTAGCCGAAGTGTGAGCAAACCAGTCACCATGAGGAAGTTTTTGAACACAAAGCTCCACAAGTTTTTTTCCGATTCCCTTCCCACGATAGTCGGATAAGATAACCAAATCCATTATGGTTGCAACCATTATTTTGTCAGAGAGTACACGTACCATCCCAATCATTTCGTTTCGATCCCATACTGTATAAGCCCAAGTAGAATTTTCGAAAATCAATGAGAACTTTTCCTTCTGCCAAGATGGAGTATTCCTAGCCCATCCCGCATCCTCAAAAAGCGCTTCTACACAATCAGCCGGAACGTTTTCAGTCCCTTCTCTTATTACTAATCCGTTAAAATATTGGTACATTCCATCTCCCCCTTGTAAGTAGTATATATTACTATACACAAGTCACATTTCCTTCTGATTACATGTAAAATTGTTAAAAAAGGCTAGTAATGAAAAAAAGCAATTACCCTCTTAGAAAGTAATTGCTTTAGTAAAATTAATTATTAATCAACTTTTTTCTTAATAATATGCTGCCAATTAGAAGGAAGGTCATGTGTCTCTAAGTGCTTATATTCCTTAAGTTTTATTTGACCAGGTAAGGTTGGTGATATTTTAAAAGTTATTCTATCTTTACCTACAGAAATATGTGGACCAACTACAGGGGTTATCTCGATCGTTATTTCAAAATGAAAGGTACGAAATCCACCAATTCTTTTTGTATTTACTACATTTATTTGATAAGGGTAGACTAAAGGTGTAGTGTCGTAGAAATCTGAATAGTAATCAGAAACCTCCTTATCAATTGCGGGACTCAGTAAGAGCATAAACATATCTTTCATCTGTAATTCTGGGGAATCTTCTGTTGGCAAATTCTCTGCTTTAGTATGTATTTGCCAAGAAAATGCAAGTAACAAGGTAATTAGCATTGGAACAGTTTTTTTGTACATCGTCCCTTACCTCCAAATAGTTAATTGTTTATTAGCATTTTCTTGGCTCTATTTTTAATGAGAAGAAAATAGTGTACCGGGGACCAGTTTTTTCCAAATAGAAGAAGGATGAGTAAACTTCTCGTTTGCGTCATCCTTCTTGGTTCAATTAATTATTATGATGCTCTTCTTCTGCAGCCATAGCTATCTCCTTCGTCTCATGAACGGTTCCAAATGGATGCTGAGGAGGTGCATAGATTGAGTACAATTTAATTGGCTCATTACCCGTATTAATTAAGTTGTGCCATTTTCCTGCAGGAATGATTATGGCATAATCATCATACACTTCTCTTTCGAAGTCCAATCTATCTTTGCTATCGCCCATCTTGACAAGTCCCTGACCTTGTTCAATTCTTAGGAATTGATCCAAATTCGGATGGATTTCTAAACCGATACTACTACCAACCTCAATACTCATTAACGTTAATTGTAAGTGACTTCCTGTCCACAGAGCAGTTCGAAAGTTCTCATTTTGTAAGGTAGCTTCCTCTATATTAACAACAAATGGTTCGGGTCCAAAGTCAGTTAACGAATTTAAAACATCTCCATTTAACGAACTAAATCGGGCAGCGTTTTCCTGTTCACCTGCTAATGCCCACATAAATACATTTTGAATGTGTGGATGTTGAGCTCGCAGACAATTGCTGTGATATTCGTGATAACCCTCCACTTCTGCTTGATACGCCTTTTGCAAACCATCTCTGTATCCTTGAAATGAAACTTTATCAAATTGATAATCAGGCTGAGCACCAGTAAGCTGAGTATATAAATTCGTAAAGTGTGATAGGTGAGCTCTTTTTCGTTCTAATGCATGAAAAATGTTAGTTTTATGCATGTCATTTGGGGCTTCATTTGCTAAACGACTATATAGATCAATTGCTGAGGCCTCTCTCTTTATACCATTAAGTATCGAATCATATGACTCTTGATGATTTCTAAGCATAGAGGTTGGATAATATACCGATGAATTATAATAAGGATAAGAAGATGTCCTTGAATCAAAATACACTTTGTTCATCCCTTTCAAAGTTAAGTTACCCAATATCATATGCCTATGAATAGAGAAAGTACTTCGAAATTTTTACTCGATAAGGAACTTAGGAGCTATTTTTACGCATAAAAAGAAGCTACCTCGTAAAGAATAGCTTCACCTGTTCAGCATTTCTAAATATTCTTAAATAACGCTCCATTTTTCCTTGCAAACTTCTCCATTACCGAAACCATTGATATTGACACAACTAAATAACAGGTGCCAATAATGAGTTCCTTTACTAATAAAGGAGCAAGAGCATAAGTTTCTAAATTATAAATTGAGCGTAAGGCTTCAATACTATGTGTTAACGGTAGTATTCTAGATATAGCTTCTAATCCATCAGGTAATAAAGTTACCGAAAAGTTTACTCCGCAGAATACTTGAAAAATCGCCATTGTTATATTTAAGAACAAATTCACATTTGAAAATAACAGACTGATTGATGCAAACAATAACGAAAAAGATAGAATCGAAAACAATGTAATGATAAACACCAATAGTAAATTACCTATTTGATTTGGTAAAAATGTAACGTTAAATAACAAACTCCCAATTGTTAAGCCTACAGCAAATACAAATAACCCATCCAAAAGAGGAACAATTCCTTTTCGAGCAATGATAAATAATGTAGGAGTTGGAGAGGCAATGTTTAATTCAAGCGTCCCATACCTTCGCTCCAATCTAAACATATTCATGAAATTAATCATCATTGTCTGACAGGTGTAATAGGCAATGTTTCCAATAACAACGTACTTTAGATAATCTGATCCAACAAGAGAACTTGCGAGCGTTGCGAAAAATAAATAATGCATAAATGGATCAACAATTCTAAAGAGAATAAATAATTTAATCGTTTGAAAGGAATATAGTGCTTTATAGGATAAATGCGTAAAACCAAATTTATTTATTAGAAACATTAGATAGCCCCCAATCTACCTGTTCTACGAAGAACTATCTCGATTTTTTTTACAATAAAAAATGCTATAAATAGATAAACTACACTAACTAAGAGTGATGTAAACATCGTTGAGAACATGACCGGAGATAAGTCCAACGTATCATGAACCGATTTGATTCCCCATGTCATTGGTATGATGTAAGCAATCCATTTTACGATCGTAGGTAGTTGTTCTACCGGAATAAATACTCCACATATTAAGATCATTGGTGTAAGAATTAGATTTTGAAAGTCAAATACGTTTTGAAAAGCTACAAATACAATCGCTAGTATTAATCCAACAACACTTAATGAAAAGAGCAAGACCAACACCGATAGGATAAAAAATCCGTAGTTTTCTATTGTGATATTGAACTGAAAAATAAATCTTGCGTATAAAAAACTTAAAATCATTGAAACCAATGCAATAACAGAATTACTTAATGCTTTTGTTAAAATGACCGAAAATAGTGAGACTGGAGCAGCAATTAATAGTTTTAATGTGTCATTCCACTTTTGAGAAATTAGTGCTGACCCCGATGAGTACAAAACATAACTCCACATACTAATTAGTGCTGAAGCAACTACAAATTTATCTGAGTTAATATCACCACGTAATTGCTTTAAGAAATATACAATTGATAAAAACATAAGAGGTTGAAAGACTAATAGAAACTGATACATCTTGTTATTAAAGTTAGTAAAATATTTAATTTCACGAAGTAATAAAATCATTATATTCATAAGATTACCCTACATCCTTCATATGATAGATATAGGCATCCTCTAGAGAAATATCCCTCTTTTGAACCTTTAATACATCTCCAAAATTCGTTAGAAATGTAGTTAAAGTGTCTATGTTTTCTTCATTCGACTCAAACTTCAAGCTGTAATAAGGCTCTTTGATAGTCTCAATTTCTAATTTATGTAAGTTATTGTGTTCCCTTAATTTCTGTACATCATAAATGCTCATTGTTGCTTCATAGAGATTTAGATGATTACAGCTACGTTTAATATGCTCTGGATCACCAATTAAGCTTACTTTCCCCCCTTTGATGAAGGCAATACGGTCACACAGCTCGTCCGCTTCCTGCATATAATGAGTTGTCAAAATAATCGTAATTCCTTTACTCGATAATTCCTTAACTAAATCTCTTAATAGCTTAGCTCCAATAGGATCTAACCCGATTGTTGGTTCATCTAGGAATAATAATTTAGGGTTATTTATCAAACATCTGGCAATATGTAGTCGCTGTGTCATTCCCTTTGAAAATGTATGTATTTTTTGATTTATGGCATCTTGTAATTGAACTAAGTTTAATAGATTTGTAATTAAAGAGGATTGCTCTTTAAATTTTATCTTATAGAGTGTACAAAAATAGTGCATATACTCTTTAGCTGTAAGTCTTCCATATACACCTCTTTCGCCACCATAGACAAAATTTATCTTATCGCGAATCTTATGACTTTCTGAAACAACATCGTATCCAAGCACCTTTGCTTCCCCGGTAGATGGTAACAATAATGTTGTTAGTATTTTCATTGTCGTTGTTTTACCTGCCCCATTTGGACCCAACAATCCAAAAACTTCTCCCTCTCCTACATCAAAAGAAATGTTATCAATTGCACATTTTTTGCCTTCTTTTAACTTGTAGAATCGTGATAAGTTCTTCACTTCAATTATCTTGTTCATATTACTTCTCCTTTTTACTATTTACATATGTTAATATTCTCATATATTACCAAAAAAAAGAGTTATTTACAAAACATTCTTTATTTTTGAATTAAATGAAAAAATAGGAACTTATCCATCTTATAGATAAGCACCTATAGTTAATAAAAACTCCTTAGAATTACTATATAGTCCTTCTTTTCTACTTGTCTTTACTTAATCGTATCAAACAGCTCTACATCAACTTTCTCGGTATCAACCCAGCTGTTATACTTTTCTAAATGCCATTTCTCTTTTAATCTTTTATAGTTGTTTTCATTAATCCATTTATGTAAATGATTATACGAGTCCATTATTTGATAATTATCACCTATATGTCTTGTTACAGCATACCTTTGAGAGGGGATTGTTAATGTTACCATGTTAGGTGGAATCTCTTCATATTCTTGAACTTCAACACAAACCCAATAACCATCTTCTTCATGAGTTTCAGGTTCAACGACAAATGCACCATATTGTATAAATAGGTTGACCACCTGTTTAATTTCACCTAAATGCTCTTGCAAACGAAGTGATGCTTTTGGAATTTCAACTATGTATTGGTCACCAGGGCATAAAACCCGAAAACCTACTAACTTAATTTGGTCAAGTTGTTTAATCGTGTTTTTCATTGATTCATACATTTTACTTCCATCCTTTTAATTAGTTAATGTATTTTTCTTTCAATAAAGTCTTCCTCACTTATTTTCTTCTGGCTTACTAGTAGGGATTGGAATGCATTGAATAGTGTCTGTATTTCTTTGTCTTTATTAATTAAATCAATACATTTTTGATACTCTTCCTCATCTTTATACTTAGTGATCTCTATCCATTTCGTATTATCTTCCTTGCACTGTAGATAAATATTTTGAAAATCTAAATATCTATTGTAAATTTTGGATACTTTTTCTTGAATAGCTAAATATTCGTCCACTTTGTCATGTTGAATATGGTATGTGTATACTTTAACAAACATGTTGGTTCCCCCACTTTTATTAATATAGAAGCTATTATTTAGCGAAAGTTCCCTGGTGAAATACATTTGCCATTTCTCTTGATTCCTTTTCCAAACAGAACTCCTTAATACCAATCGGCTGTCGGTGTGTCTTAATGAGCGATAAGTTGCTAATACAACATCTGAAGCTATTAATTTTATAGTAAAATCGGATACTGTATATTTAATAGAATCTGTAACAGTTTTATCATTCCTAATTGCCTCTAGTTGGTCTTCTTTATCAAATATGTTTCCTGAACTTCCAAACTCCAAAAAGTCATCTGATAAATGCTCTTTTAACTCCTTATAATCATAAGTCATTAACCGTTTTTCAAGATGCAGAATTTCCTCTTCAAGTGATTTATGTTCCATTAAGTAACTCTCCCTATACAGAATGTCTTTAGACCCGCTTGTTACTATGCATTTGATTAAAAATGACATTTCCCAGTTCTTATAGAAATGATAAAAGGGAATTTAAACCCTATCTATAATTGAAATCTATCTTTAATAACTCCCGCGACTTCAGATGCACTTAAGTTTGTATTGTTAATCTTTATGTAGTTTGAGTATTTAATTTCGCCTTCTAAAGAATTCAGTCTGTATTTCTCCATCGAACTTTTCAAATCACGATCTGACCATTCAATATCCCTTTTAGAGGGTTTGTGTTCTAGTCTATTAGCACTTCTATTTCTCTCAAGTCTTTCTTCAATATCCGCCTCAAGTTCGACATAGTAAACAGTACCTCCCCTAGACTCAAATAGCTGGGAGACTTGCTTAACATAATCCCAATCAGATTGCATATTAAATGCCCATACATAAGTAAAGATCAATCCACTCAAATTACTCTTTGATATTTCTTCAAATATCTCCTGTCGAAACAAACCTACTAATCGCTTTCCTTCTTTTGTACCATAGTCAAAAAAGTGGCTTACCAAGTCAATCGTCATATGATTATGAAAAAGCTTAAAACCTGTTAATCTAGCTAATTCCTGTCCAACAGTCATTTTCCCAACCGCTTGGGGTCCAAATATTAGAACAAATTTCATGGACTCTCTCCT
The DNA here is from genome assembly GCA_014960805.1 of Cytobacillus suaedae. Lineage (GTDB taxonomy): Bacteria > Bacillota > Bacilli > Bacillales > Bacillaceae_L > Bacillus_BV > Bacillus_BV suaedae. Next base: position 2,544,653 of record CP063163.1, read on the forward strand.
TTAATTTTGCAATCTATACTAAGTTGATTTTCATGATTCCTTAGTTCCACTCTTCTCCATGTTGACGAATAAATTCAATATCTAGTTGGTAATGGTCAAGGTGCCCTTCAGCTATCATTTTTTGAAAAGCCTTGTCACCTTCACCCGCTTTTCTTTGCATATAGTTACATAATCCTTCTAATCGTAGCAATACCATCTCCAAATAACCTTCTTCCATTCCCTTAACACCGTACATTTCAAAAAACAATTCTACTCTTTGTTTGATACGTTCAGCATCGTGTGATCTATTATAATAAATTGCTTTACCGGTTTCAGTATGATAAAGCCTACTTAAAGGAATACAAGTATAAAGAGTATAAGCTATATCCCATAATCTTGGTCCAGGAGCAGCAACATCAAAGTCTATAATACCTACTGGTTTTTCATTGTTAAAAATAAGATTATAGATGGCAAAATCATTATGACACACAACCTCTATATTACTTGGAGTATTGTCTATTGGTTTCCATTCATCTGATATCGGAAAGTCACTAACAGCATCATGATATTGACGAACAATCTTCGCGATTTCTATAAGAACTTCATCAGACCACATGTATTCTTTTAAAGGATAATTGCCGGCATCCCCTTGAATAAAGGATAATTTTTCTCTATTTTTGTCATCAATACCTAAAAACTTTGGTGCATAACAAAATCCCTTATTTTCCAAATGCTTCAGCAGTTTATGTATTTTGTTGCTTTCTTGCTTTAACTCTCTTCGGACAGTATCTCCCACACGAGTTACTTTTGAAACATTACCGCCTGCTAAAGTTTCTTCCTTTTTTTCTTGATTTTCTATTTAAATCGCCTCCGCACCTTATTTCATAGCAAGAATTGTAAACTCCCAAGGGATGTTTTCGTCCTTCCACCCTCGATGTTCGTCAAAACTTTGTAAACTAAAACCAGCTTTAATAACTGAATTTATTATTTCGCTCAATGTATAAGACCTTACAGTTACAGTTGGAAAATCATCTTGCTCCTCTTTGTCAAAGAAATGTTTATAAGCTAATTCTCCATTATGTAACTCGTTATTAAAGTAATTAGGTATATACTTAAAGTCAGAACTAATACACCTTTTTAGTGGATGAAAGTCACTTAAAATCAATCTCCCACCGGTTTTGACAATTGAAAACAGAATTCCCATAAATTTTTCAAGATCATTGAAATAATGTAATTTTCCTCCTTCTAGATAAAGAATGTCAAAGGAATCTCTATATTCCTCCAAATCAATATCGTAAATATCCCCTATTATGTAATCAATAGTCGTATTTGCACAATGAGCTAATTCTAAAACATATCTCTTATTTTCCTCAGATATATCAAATACTGTTACTTTTGCTCCTAACAAAGATAAGGGAACAGCCTTTCTTCCATTTGATCCACATATATTTGCAACTTTCATTCCTGAAACATTGTCAAAAAAGTGTTGATGTTTTTTTAAACTTGCTTTGGGATTCTCTAGTATTTTCTTTGCTTTTTCAAACGGAGAGCCATCTCTTTTATACCAAAATTCATACGCTCGATACTCCCATGCGTGTTTATTAGTCATACTTTGCTTATTCATATGCAACAACCTTTCTACCATTTGTTTGCCGTTAAACTTCTCTTTAGCAGTTCTAACCTACTTTTTTACCCACACATAAGATTGGTTCTAATTTTTTGATATATTAAATACTAGATTTATTATTAAAGTAAAGGAGTGATGATGAATGGCAGATATCCTTTCGGCTATAGGTAACATTTTTGGTGCTATCTCAACTTCTCTCATGGGCAATAAGAACAATAAGAAAGATAAAAACAAATAGTAGTTTTCCGTTTAATTAGAGCAATTTTCACCTACAAACAAAGCCTTCCATAAGTGGAATGGCTTTTTCGTTCCTCTTAAATTTACATATTGGGTTGGTATTCCCTTATTTTATAAGCTATCTAAAAATCTTTGTACTTCCTTTGGACTCTTCAATACAATGATCTCTTTATTGGTAGATAACTGTTCTAGCTTTGTAAGAACATTGGGTCTTTGAGTCTTAGGAAAACCCCAAATCCATTTTATAAAACTCAAATCAATCTTTTCGTTACATCCTTCTCTCATATCTGGCCTAGTGCGGTTTCTATACCTTATCATTCTCTTTAGTACACGAGTAACACAAATAATCTTAGATATATCTAAAAAGACTATAGTATCTGCTGCATTTAACCTAATATCTAGAGTTCTGCTATAATTGCCATCGATAATCCATCTGTCTTTTGTAATAAGTTCATTTTGTATTTCTCTTTGTTCCTCTCTAGTTGTTAACTGCCAGTTTGGCTTCCATAATAAACGATCTAAATGCGACACTTCTATATTTAATTTATTTCCCATTTTTCGTGCTAATGTTGATTTACCTGAGCCGCCTGATCCGATTATGGCAATTCTCTTCATTGTTTTTCTCCAATCAAAATCTTTTCAAAATGTAGCTTACACCCAGTTTACGAATGTAAGTAGATTATTTTCTTCCAAAATATATTACTATGTAACTTCCATATTAATATAAACTCTTGATTCTATTAGTGAAAAATGTACTCAAATACTTGGCTGACTTCCTTCAAATTCAATATCCACAAACCATGATACGATTGTTGTACTATCACGGACATTATTTTTCTTTATTTTCTTCAACAACATCCTTACACTTTCATCATTTGTAAAACGATTAAATGGTTTAAATATTTCAGTAGGATTGTTAAAGTTTGTGTTAGGACATTCTATAAGGCCGTCAGTTGTTAAAAATAACTGACTTCTCCCTTTTCTAAGTTCCTTTGTTCCTGTACTAAAGCATGGTACTTCTAGCTCAAAAGTGTTCACTTGCCCAATCCATTCATAGAAACTTCGATGATTTTGTTGAAATTCACCCAAATCTGCTAGTTCTGGATGATTTAGATATAGTACACAATCACCAACCGAGAACCACCATAGGAATTTATCCTTTCTCACTACACATAAAAAGGATGTTTCTCCCTGTACATTTTTACAAGACTCTTTAAAACTCTCACTTTCAAAAGTAGTCAATAATAGCTCATATAGACAAGTAAAAGATTTTCGAGGTTCCAGTTTTAGTAAGTTTACAACTTTTTCTTTTAAAGACTGTATGGTAGACACGATTAATTCAGCGCTTTGAGCTGTTTTGTGTGCATCTAAAAGCACCACAAACTCATAATTTACTAATTTATTAGCCCAAACAATACATCCGCCTTCATTTTTATACTGACCCGCAGTTGAATTTCCTCCAAAGCGACCCAAAACCATATGACCTATCTTACATATATTTACTTCATCTACGAAACTTTCTTGGTTTCCTACCCAAATGTGTTCTAAGTCAATATTTAATTTATTCATATGAGTTTGTCTCTAAATATACTTTTATTCTATGACATAACTCCACTACGTCATGATCGTTTCCCATTCTTGCATTCGGAGAGTCATAGACGGCAAAAGGACCCCAATATTGTTCAGGAGTGTTTGGATAGCGAGCAACCAAGTGCATGTGAAGATGAGGGACATTATTACCTGATACAAGAGCATAAACATGATCAGCCTTTTCAACTTCTTTAAGGGCTTTACTTAATCTCGCCATGATAACCCCAAATCCTTTTGCTTCTTCTGGATTCATTTCAGCAAGAGTGGGCACATGTCTCTTGAGGTCAATCATAAGATGTCCTAAATAATTCGGTTTCCCATTATTATCAATGTGTCCAACATAAACATATTGATCCTCGTAAATGACATTTCCGACTACTGTTATACTTCCATTATGTTTTTTGCAAATAAAACAATGGTCACCCATATAAAATCCCCCTTATTCTAGTTCATCCAAAAATAAAAAAACCTATCATCTCATAAAGAGACGATAGGATTAACCCTAACGCGGTACCACTCTTCTTGGTTTGCCTATATTATAATAGAACAAACCTTCTTAATTACTACATGACGGTAGTAAACCGTTTAGACCTACACGATCAGTCTAACCACTCATAGGCGAGTTGGGGAATTTATTGACCACCTTTCAGCAAACGGCAGCTCTCTGAACAATAAAGGATTCCTTAGTACTCCTACTCACTGTGTTTAAATTATGTATTATGTAAAATTTTACTAATCATACAATAGACTTAACATTCAGTCAATGTTTTTTAATAGATTTCAATGTTTCAGCCCGCTCTTTTGAATAATCACTTTATTATAAACTGCTTGTTATTTTTATATTGCATTAAGTCCTTAATGACGTTTTTATGAAAGTATGTCCAAAATTCATTAGTACCCTGTGGAATATCATTTACATCAAAAAACTTTGCAGAGGCAGTCTCTTCTGAAATTTGCTTTAAAGAACCTGTCCATTCTTCAACCAAAAATAATAGTTCAAACAGCTGATACTCATCACCGAACTTATTTTTAGTACCGTATTTTGGGTTAGAATACACAGCTATTGCTTGAGCGGAGAGTACATTTAATCCGGTTTCTTCTTTTACTTCCCTAACTAAGCATTCATAAATAGATTCATCTAGTTCAATAGAACCTGCAGGCATACTCCATTTACCTTCCCCAAGTCTCTCTATAAAGAGTACTTTTCCTTCAGAGTCTTCAATGATTGCTCTTACAGAAGGAACAATTAACTTTTGTTTTCCAACACTTGACCTTAATATTCCTAAATAAGATTCTTCCCACTTCATTTATAAACCTCACTTTAATGCTTACTAATCAACCTAAATAATAATAAGAATTGCTTATTAAACTCTGGATACCGTTAGATACTACCTTTTTTTGACTTAATAATCATGGTAGTTGGAAACTTCCTGGCTTTGAACAAGGAATAGTAACGATCAGAAGCCTCCTCAGTCACACCATCAAATACATTTGAAACATCACTTTCAATGACAGCCTCAATAGTAAACTCTGCTCTTATCAATTCATTTATATAGGTTGACATCTTTCTTGTAGGAATTGTGACTGGAGCTTCTTCTCCCTTAAATTTTGGATAGTTTATTACTCCTTCTTCCTGATATGACCCTTCAAGTAAGATCTGGCATTCTCTACTTCTCAAATGCGCGTATAGAGGATGGTCCCAACTAAATATAAAATAACCTCCAGGCTTTAAATATGAATATATTAATTCAAACGTGGCAGCAAGATCTGTAGTCCAACCAATGGCATAAATGGAATAAACCACATCAAAATATTGCTTAGGTATCCCAATGTCTTTTTCCATCGGTGAACAGATTAGTTTAGTATTTAAATCCTTTAGGGTTTCTCTTGCTATTTCTATTTGGGCCTCTGATAAATCAATCCCCCAAAGTTCATTGGCACCTTTATCTGACATATATTTCAAAGAATGGCCACTTCCACAACCAATATCAAGGATTATTTTATTTGAAACATCATTAAATAGCCCTAGCTCATCTTCGGTTTGTGTAAAAGGACCATAACTGGGTAGTGCATCTTTTCCATTAAAATGATGTGCTACTTTATCCCAGCTTTTCTTATTTTGTTTAAGTATATCAGTGGACAATCTGATTCCCCCATTTATATCTACATTTTATATACCAAATTTTAACATATACCCTAATAATAAATTCCTATTTTCAGAGACAACTAGTAGTGGCTCCCCACCATTAATAACACCATTTTACCTTAACACCACAAAAACAAGCCCCAATCCTTTTTGATATGTACATGATTAATTTTGCTTACATACTATTTTTTTTAAGAGGTCTAATAAGCAGCAGCCTAAGTGCAAATCTTTTACTCGAAGGCTTATCATCAAAGGACTCAATTGTTTTTTAATAAAATAGTTTCCGAGTTATTATTCCACTCAATTATAATAATAAGCTCTGCCTTTTCTGATGTTTTTCTCTCATTAAGACTTACTCCTTCACTTTTAAAGACCCCAGAATTATTTAGTTTTACTCCCTCTTGTTCAGTTCCCCATCTTGGTGCTTCTAATTTGTATTTAATACTACCAACGTTCTCAAAGTTATCATCCTTATATTTAAGTATTATATCTTCACTTTCTTTTCCAGATGTTTGATGCAAGACTACCTCCGCTGACCAACTTTCACTTTCTCCAAAAAAAGTTAGCGAATCAGACATCTGACAGCCTGATAAAAGAACAATTGTGAACAATAATAATTTTATATATTTTTTCATAAGCACCTTCACCTCTTTAAGAAGTTTATTACTCCAAAATAGTCTATAATTGAGCTTACATCAGTCTCTATTCCAATCAATCTTCATTCGCAATCTACTAACCTACAACTCACCTCGAAAAAAAACATTAGTTAAAGTCGTCAAAAGCTATAAACAACCACTTTGACGGCTATTTTTTCATTATTAGCATTTCCACCGTACCACACTCTGACCTTTTGACCCTGTTTCAAATCTTCAATATTATTTATAAAAAGAGATTTAAAACCCAATGCTGTTATTTTTGTTGTTTCTGTGATCTTCACTTCAAGGGGCATATATGATGCATCCGGCTCAATCTTTATTTCATGTAAAACAATTGTTTCTCCATTAATGTCACCTATGATTTTCTTCACAAAGTAATCATTTCTATTCCTAAAAGAATCGACTGCGTACCAGAGTATGTTTAATATAAGGGATGTAATGATAATCCACTTTAAATATTTCAATTTAATACACCCCTTATATCTTTTTTGTTTAGGTGAACAGTAAGTCTTTTAAAAAAGAGCACTTCCTCGTTGTTGAAGAAATGCCCTTAGATGGAATGAGTATTAGATGGTTTTGTCTTTATTTACTTCTTTAGGTTGTATGGAATAATTATGTTTAGAATTCTCAACCGGACTATCATGTTTCAGATCAACCTTGTTCCCAGTTGTAATGTCATCAAAAGGAGTATATCTGTTAGATGGTGTTACTTTCTTCTTTATCATTCGATAAATTACAAATCCAATTACAGAAATAACGAATAATGTGTAGACATACGCCATTTTATCACTCCTACTATCTACTGCATTACTTATCTATTCTAAAAATAACCCTAAAATTCCTTTTACATAGTAATTAGTCTATAAACTTATCCTCATATTTGCTTTTTGATAGTATGTCTGCGGAAGACATTAAGGTCCATTCTAAGACGTCAACATCAGGATTTTGTTCTAAAAATGACTTCATAATCTGATAGCCCACTTTGTAATTGGATAAAGGAGGTATATATCCTTCTCCATGGGAAAACTTAACATATAGTTTAGAGTCAGCTGAATGTAGATCTTTCTTCACTTCTTCCCATACATGTTTCTCATCATCGTAAGATATTTCCTCTAGCATTGGCTTAGATATATCTGGATAAATGATCCTCGCAAAAGCAACTGCTTTTCCTTCTAAAAGAATATTGTCGATTAATGAAGGAAGAACACGATTAACTTTGTCCTCATGTTCCATAAAGACTGTATGATGATATTCATGAGCGGCTACGTTTTTAAGATCGCCTTCTTGAAAAGAGGAACCTATTCGCAAGAGCACTACTTCCTCATTGAAAGCAATACCCGCTGAGGTTAATGAGTACCCTTTTTCTGTAAAAGGAATAATATAGATCCTTTTATTACCTCCTGGTAGCATGTCACTTGATTTTATTAATGCTTCAGAGATCGTACTGTTGATAAGTTCTTGTTTTTCACTTAGTGCAAGAATGTCTCGTTCGAATTGATAAATATCGACTGGAACTCCAAAATAATCCTCATGGGCTGCCGTAAAAATATCATATCCTTCATTTTCACTAAATGCCTTTTCCCTAAAAGGTTCTAAAAATAACTCTTTATATTTATTTGCATCATTTACATTGCCTTCTTTCACATAATTTACATAATCCATTAATTCCTCATACATAGGTATGATTTCAAATTGTTGGTTATTATGTGTAAATATGTAGGAAGAAGGCGGGGTATAGATCTTATCTTCATCAACTTTTGTTTCGATGACACTGCTTGTACAGCCCGACAGAATTAGTAAGCTACTTAATATAAATATGTAAACCTGACGCTTCATCTTAACCCCCTGATTAGAATTAATTGAAAAGGACATTAGTTTGAAATTACCCTTTAAGGAAAGACTTTGTCTTTAATAACCCAATTTCAACTGATGTTTCTATATATCCAATGATTTGATTGAAGGTAAATACATTTAAGTCTTCATGAATAACTTCCTTATCGTACTCCATATCACCTAGTACATAAGGAATCAACCTTTCAACATCTTGAGATGTAACTTCTTCTAGATCTGGAACTGTAGGGACATAGTTAAGTTGTTTTTTAAGTTTTTCAGTAAAGCCGTAGTGCTCTAATAACTTACCATTCAGCAATCGAAAATCATTATGATATAACTTATGTAATTCTCCATCAGCATCCATTCGCTTCCTTAACCAAGGAAGATAAAAGCCTCTTAAATAAATATCGTCAGCAATTAAGTGTGTATAGTATCCTAAAATGTATGGATTGACATTTTCTTCTCTAGAACTATACTTAGTTAAAAAACTAGTATAATCAACACTTCTTGAATAATCTTGTACTTCCCCAATAAAGAAATGTGATAAGTTCTTTTCTTCAAATCCAAATACAGCATCTGGAGCAATACTTCCAAGCAAAAAAGATGTTTTATCTTCAATCAATAAAGAATCAGCAATTTTATTACCTATAATTAAATGCATTATTCTTGAACCCAAAATTCTCTCCCTCCCTTTATATGGACAATGATTAGTTTCTACTTCTACCCCTCTAATAACCTCATGTAATATAAGTCTTCCCCATCATGTTCTACAATCAAAATATAGGAAAGCCTTACATCTTCGTCAGTAGAGTAAACTTTTGTTCCTACCGGTAGTTTAGTTGAATAAAAGTCTTTAAACAGAAAGCTACTATTGGTTTGTTTTATAATTTCACCAACAAATTTCTCCTTAGTATACTTACTTTTTTCATCTTGAAACCACTCAAGGCTTGTAACATTTGAATAGACATTACCATTATTGTACTGAATAATATCAGCATCCGAATTTTGCCTCAATACATCTTTAGCGGTTACTCTTCCTCCATCAGCATAACACCCTGTAGTAAACACAAATAGCACAACAGAAACAAATATTAACCATAGCCAATTCGCTTTCACTGTATCCTCCATTCTTCCAAATTTAATTTTCGAAGACTGTTAGAAGTGATTAAAAGGAGGCTCTTTCCGAAAATACCTCCTCTTTCTTCTTACTACTCATTTATAATGGCAGTTAAAGCTGAATAAATAGTTGGATAATGGAATTCAAATCCATGATTCAAGAGCCTTTCAGGAAGAACCCAACGGCTTTTTAAGATTAATTCTGTCTCTGTTTGAATAAGAACCGCACCTATTTCCAATAACCATTTTGGAGATGGTAAGCCAATTTTCACATTCATTGTTTTACGTAGAGCTGCCATTAACTCTCGATTTGTTATTGGTTCAGGTGAAGCACAATTAAACAATCCACTTAAATCTTTGTTTTGTTCAATAAATAAAACAATTTGATAAAGGTCTTCAATATGAATCCAGCTAAATTTCTGATTACCAGATCCTTGAACTCCACCAAGGCCAAATTTCACAAGGTTTTTAAATGGTGTCATGACTCCTCCATCTTCCCCTAACACAATTGAAATTCTTAAAGCAGCCATCCTTGTGTTAGGTAAATGGAACTGAAAAAATGAAGCTTCCCATGCTTTAGCTACCTCAACCGAAAAGCCGCTTCCTATTTCACCAGTTGAATCCGTCATGGGTCTGTCCTCTGCATGACGATAAATGGTTGCAGTACTCGAATTGATCCATAATGCAGGTGGCTTACTACACATCAATATAGCTTTGCCTAATATTTCAGTGGTTTCTGTTCTTGATTTAACAATCTCTTTTTTATTTTCCTCGGTATAAAGACAGTCTACAGACTTGCCTGCCAAATTAATTAACATTTCTGAGCCCTCTAATGCCTCAATAACACCGCTTTTATCCTCCCAGGTACATTGACCAGAGTTTCTTGAAATAATGATAACCTCATATCCTTGCTCCAAGAACTTCTTTTCTAAATACTTCCCAATAAAACCAGTACCGCCAGCTAAAACAATCTTTTTTTGCATGTGATCAACTCACTTCATTTGTTTTGTACCTAAACAGTGTTTGTTCCTTTTTTTACTATAGTGGTCCCATTCTATGTACAGTCCTATGTCTGATTAAGAGTTAATTAATAAGTTTAGAAAGTTATCAAATAGTTAAGTTAACAGACATACCGTTCTCTTTTTTCTTAAAAACCATATATGTTAATGGTTTATCCCCATTTCCGAAATGCTTTATTTTCATTTTACCATTAACATCCAATTCAGTTAATTACTCTTTCTCATACCTCCCATAGAAAAAATTAAACCTAACGCAACCAATGTGTACTCAAACCCCTTAAGGTCTATATTGTTATCAAGGACTAGTATCCCTCCAACTAAGGATATATGTAAGCCGAAAATCATATACTTTATTCCTGAGTCTGTGTTTTTTATAGTTACAAAAATTAAATACAATAAATAGATTGATAGCGGAATTGCTATAAAAACCAAAGCAAACAAACTAACCATTGGACTCATTTTTCATTCCCCCTTATAACCTGCTACTCTGCTTGAATACAAAAAGGCACTTTTCCTTATGGATTAGTGCCTACTATTATTCTAAATTCCCCTTCGAAATTCCCACTACCTTCCATGTACTTTTTATATTTTGCATTAGAAGGATGATATTCCTTACTCCAATGTCTTCCCCATTATCCTTATCAAATTCAAAACATTTCAGGCTTATTGAACGTTTATTATCTATGTGATATTTTTCCATAACAGTCGAAGTAGCGCTTCCATTGGGATATGATAACGAATAAGTAGGAGGTTTACATTCCTGGACAAATCTTTTGAATCCTTTCCAATCTAAAGGTTCTCTAATTATGCGATATACGGAATCATTTGAAATTATCTTCCACTCCTCTTCATTTACAACATAGTTACTCATATTTTTATCTAGTTCAGCTTCCTGAACTAATTTTTCTACAATTGAATACGGCTCTGAATAAGAGTCTTTCATTTTTGAGTAAGTAATATATTTTTCTCCATAAAAAATGAATGCTGTTAAAAATAAGAAAACTACAAACAAGCCAAATATTTTTTTCATAATCTCTCCCTAAAAATGAATTAACCACAAATTATAAGAGCTTATTGAATAACTCCTGAGTCAGTATACTTTTGAATAAATATTCATTTATACCCCTTATTTAATTTCCTTAATATCCATTCCATGAGCTGGCTTGTTTGTAAATGCAAACCACACCTTTTGTTCAGGACTTACTTGTACTAGTTTAGCAGTTTCACCTTGTACAACGATCTCTTTAATGTTTTCATCATTATTAACTACCGCTGTAATATTAAATGGCAAACCCATCTCGGCTATAGCTATATAGCCACCATTTTTAATGTCAATAGATCCTGAACCCGTTACCCAGTTCCACTCATTATTTTCCTTGTTTTCTATAAAACCTAAATTCAATGATTGCTCATTTTCATAGAATACAATTATTACATTATCTTCGATTTCATAATGCCAAATGGAATTAAAAGGGATTTCCTTCTCAATCATAATTTCTTTGAACCTTTCTTCTAGAGATTGTGATTCATTTATAGAACATCCCCATAAACCTATACTTAACAGTAATACCGCCATTAGAGTAAATAATTTGTTCTTCTTCATTACCTTTCCCTCCCCTCTAACCTTCACATTCCTACCCTTAGATTTGAAACTGTTGCTTTTTATAATTACATTGATTCCTAAGTAAATAAATACATAGAATAATAAGCTAAACTAGTAATTCAGTTAAAGTAGATAGCATAACTTCCTTAATTCTTCCTTATGGTTAATTACCCCTCTGAAAGAAAATATCATGAATAATATAAGTTGCAAAATAATATAAAAGAATAAAGACAACCTCTTTACCTAATATGTTTCTATAAGGTGTTGATCATTGTGCGCAGAAATAAGAATGTAGATTTAGTTATTTTCTTGTTATTTTGTTTATTAATAATGCTTATTGTACATGTAATTCTACATGTTAAGGTTTTTGTAGTTTACAGTGCAAGTCTAGGCTCTATTTTCATGATAGGTTTAATCATTTTCCTAATTGTATTACTTTATTTAAAAGCTTAATAGCTTTGCATACTTCATTCTATAGAAGCATGAATAGTTCTTATTTTACTATCTTAAAAAATGGGCAATCACTGGCAGTAACATTAACACCACTAAACTTTGGATAAATGTTACGATTATATCTCTTTTCCAATTATTGTTAGGGTAACGATAAACTAGCCTTTGCCACACAAAGAATATTACCCACCAGAATAGCAATGTATAAATGGCTCCGGTAAAACTTTCATAGATCATTATTCAGTCCTCCTGTCATGTCTTTGTTGCTTCCACAACTCACCGTATTATATTACCTCATTTAACATAATATTCAGTCTTATTGAAGCGCAACATACTAAATCCAAACTTAATTAACTAACAGTATTTCCTCGAAATATTTTTTCATGTCGTTATGAACAAACGAATAGATATGGTCCTTTGTTGAAACGTAAAAAATCCCTTCATGATAATGAACTACTTTTCTTTTATTATTTTTCATACTGAAAGAAACACCTGCTAAGGCTGGAGGCGTTTCAATTTCCATGAATACCTTTTCGTCATGTATTGAATTAAACCATTGAACAAGTTGTTTGCCTTCATTTTCTGTTGGCTTTAAACTAAAATCATGATGTTCAATCGTTACTCCCCCACCACCAGGTTCAACTTTATAAAACTCTTGAAAAACCACAATGTTAGCTATTTTTTCTATTGAAATTGGTTGATGTATGTTTTTATCATCTAGGTTTGAAATGATAAAAGCAAGGATAAGAACTATACTAATGGGCATTAATACTTTTTTCTTTATAAGAATAACCTCCTATTCCGCCTTATTTGAACAATAAAGCACCATGATTGATATGAAAACCGTGAGGAAGAATTATTTTGATATCTGCTCAATTATTTTAGAAGACAACCCTGTAATAGTAGAACCTACAAGATTTTCTCCTGAAGAAATTAAACAACAAAACTTCTCTCCATTGTTATATTAGGTTAGCTTTTAATTCATTTCCTGCATGAGTTTTTATACGTCCTTCTTCTCTAAAAACAACTTATTTCGTTTTATTGAAATTAAAGTTACTAATACATACTGCAAGCTGAGAGTTAAAACAGAACTAACCTTTATTTTAAAGGTCCTTTTTTTATTTCATTTAATAATTCAACGATCTTTTTTATTCGTATTATTTAGTTTCTTTAGTTCTTTTTCAATTGATAAAAAGGAATTGATAATAATTTAAATATAAGTACCGCCAATCCACTGATAACCTCCACAGTTGTCCCTCCTTTAATAAACATGTTGATAGACAGTTCCCTAACATAAAGTTATATTCTTCAATTCAACATTCTATCTCTACTTCTTTACTAACCTTTCTTGCACTAACATTAAAATTGAATGCAGTGTTTGTTTCTCCTTTAGGGTAAATAATAAAAGTCTCCATTCACTTCTCTACAATCAGTCGACCTTTATTTTGGTAAACATTCAAAGTGAACTCCTCACCATTTTTTAAATGAACCGTCACTGTTTCTCCTTGATAGCGTTCATCGATATAGACAAATACATAACCATCTTCTTCAATAGAAACGAATCCTTCACGATCTCCTTTTTGCAATTCCAATAGGCTATAACCTTCACTTGAGTAATTAAATAACGCAATGGTAGGTATCTCATCAATGGTCAATGCAAATGCTGTTAACTCACCCTCTATCCATTCATCACGTTTAATTATTTCTGAGATCTCTTTATTTAATGTATAGGTTTCCCCATACAAAAATTCAATTTCTTGCCACAGTTCGTGTTGTGTTGGATATTCTTGATTTGACCAAGTGCCTATTTGTGTTACTTTTCCTTCTTTGTCAACACGTAAGGTCACACCCATCGTCGGATTTTTAATATTATTAACTTCGAACTGACCGACCGTATATCCATCTTCATAATGTTCCGGTAAAATAGTAAATTCTCTATCTGGGTAATATTCTCCTAAATAGGCGACTAGACGTTCATATCGATCCTCATGCGTGTTTACTTTTAAAGTAGGATAGTATACATAGTATCCTAGATACCCCATGACAACTGCACTCGTTAACGCAATCGCCCATTTTTTACGTTTTCTAAATAGAAGCCAGACAAACATAATAACAACTATTACGATAGCTCCAATAAGAAAAAAATATATAATTTCACTGGGGCTCATGTAATTCCTCCCCTCCCCTTGAATTTAAACAACTACAACTAATTCCTCTTGCTAGGGTCAACACCTGCTTTTTTCAAAGTAAAGCATCCTATTACTTTTAAAAGAAATTTACTCTTGATTAATCTCTACAATAATTTCATCAAAATATTCTCTATCAATATAAACCTTTAACTTCCATATCCCTGATGATGGAAACAATACCGTTGAACGAGCATGTCCGTTTATGACATCACCACGAGGAATTAATTGATCATCCTTATATGTTATTGGGTTAAGAACTTCTTCTTCGCCTTGCTTAAATGCTTTTACATCCCATTCTCCGTAGGAAATACCTTCAGTTCCCCAAAAATGCCACATCCACTTTTGTCCATTGTCTGTAATTGTTTTAGAACCAATTATTCCAATACTTCCTTCTTTCCCAAACATTTCACCATAATCAGTAGTAAAATTTGGACTATTATCCTGCCATTTTTCTTCCTTAATTGTTTCTACTGATTTACAAGCGGACATAACACAAAAAAAACAAAGCAAAATGAACAACAACGTAGATTTTTGCATAGAACATCTCCCTTTTATGTGTTTTTCCAGAAACATTGTATAAAAATAGTAACTTCTATAAAAATAGTAACTTCTATAAAAATAGTAACTTCTATAAAAATAGGCGTTAATCTTTTTAAAATTAACGCCCCGTAGGAATAACTAACTACTAAACTCCTTTTTAACATCGAACCTCTTAATAAGTTCGTAAGGTCTTGCTTTGAAAGCTTCATAAGGTAAGTAGTTTGGTTCCATCGCATCTATTGTTCTACTTCTGAATTGTGGTCTTGTAATAAGTTCATTTATCCGTTCCTTAGTTAAATCAGTAAAAATCACTTCCGATGTCTCGCCTTCTGCGGTTCTTATTTCACCTGATTCATACTGTCCTCTAAAAACTACACAAATTACCCCACCGGATATGTTTTGATAAATACCAGTTATACCATTCAATTTAACTTTTACTCCAGTTTCTTCTAAGACTTCTCGATGAATGGCCTCTTCTAATGTTTCACCTTCTTCTACTTGACCTCCTGGCATTTCCATCGTATCTCGGTGAAAATTACGAACAAGAAGCACCTTTCCCTCCTCATTAGTTATATATCCACTAACAGAAACAATATGTTTAGGTGGATGATATGTGCCAGAGTATGCTGTTGAAGATAAGAAGTCTTGATTACTCTCTATGTAAAGTTCCCCTAATTCCATTCTTTTTTCTTTTGCTTCTTGGTGTAGGTCACTATTTTTAATGAGGTTTTCTATGCTTTCGTAATGTTCGATACTTTTATATTCCCATATTGCTAAGATCTCATCTTTGTCTTCATTGACCCAACGACCTATTAATTTTGCACCGTGCTTTATTTGGTTTGGATATAAGTAAGAATGAAAGAATTGATTAAAATCATTTAGTATTTCTGGTTTAATTTTATACGTTTTTCTTCTATATATCATTTTTAACATCTCCTTTCCTTTAATTTCCACACAATCACATAAAAAACCTTCTCAAACTTTCTCAACTTAATTTCTATGCTAAATATTTTATAAGTGGGAAATATATAGACATTAAGCACACATACTTCTAAGGAGACATTTACATGACAGAAAGTAAACATTTATATAATGAAGGTACTTATCGGTTTTGGCTAGATACAGAGAATGGCTCACTGCGTTTAAAGTTAAATGGAGACAAGGAACTGTATACTATTCCTAAAAATTCAAAGTTATATGATCGTCTAATGGCTGACCTATTTAGCCAAACAAAGGAAAAAGCCGAGGACAACTAGCACAAACCACTGTACATTAATGTATACAGTGGTTTACTTTTGACTTAATTTTTTTAGCTGCTCTTCTAGCACAATCACATCAAAATGAAATTTTCATTAAATGGTTGCTACTCTTATATAAAACACCAAATAGGAGACCATTGGAATGAACGTTATAACAACCCCGATAAACCTGGTTTGTTCCGTAAACTGTAATATAAAACCAACTAACCACAAAATAAACAATAACATAAAGTACCATCTGTAAGTTGGTGTGTCAGTATCTCCTACTCCTGGTCCACTCAACCAAATTGAAAATAACAAAACAAACAGCCCTGAAATAGTATTCCAACTATGTCTAACTATTTTTTGAATCATTTCCCCATTCCTATCTAATTAGAGTAAACTGCCTCAATAATCAAATAACACACGCTAACTTCAATTTTACCATTAAATTCCTTATTTTCGGATGGAAACAATATAAAAAAAGAGCCGAAAGATCTCGATAACAATCTTTAGCTCTTGCTCAGTACTTAAATATGGATTGAACTTTTAAAGCAACTTCCTTCGCCTAAACATCATTAACGATAAATTTCTTAATTCCTTATTCTAGGTATTTTTCAGGCTCAGGTTCGTCATAAGTTACGTAAGTCCCTGCAACAAAATCATGGATAGCACGCTTATCTTCTCTTAGACCCACCATAAAAGCACTAACTATTATACCGATTCCTAATGTCAAAACATATACTAAACCAGCAACTAAGTTACGCATAAGCATTGTTCCAAAACCTACTCTTTCACCATCTTCACGCGCTATACGTATCCCTAATACTTTCTTGCCAACAGTATATCCATACCAAAATACAGGCAACAGTAAATAATACAGCATTTCTAAAGTTGTTGTTATAGGTTCGTTGTCCATAAAGAATTCCTGATATATGATGGATGTAATAATTCCTGATACTAAGAACAGAAAAATTATATCAACTATTGCAGCACCTAACCTAACGCCAAATCCTGCAGGATTGCTCATTATTTCCCCCCTAACTTCTCCCATTACTTTTAATCATCTAACCTCACAAATTATTAAGGTTCATTCCAAAAGAAAGTAGTGATCATAAAAGGAATAACAATTGTAATAACTATGATAAACCCGTTACCAAATAGACCAATATTTTTATAAGTACTCTTATCTGCAAATAACGCTAGAATAAACCCACTTATAGAAACAATAACTGCACCCAGTAGAAAGCGATCATTACCTATGAATACTGCAATGTATAAAACTAATCCTACAAAAAATAAGACAGTAGAAACTCCACCAACTTTGCTTTTCATATTTATTTCCCCCAACCTATACTTATTTTAACATGGTTTTTCCATTAATTGTTATACAAACAATCAAACGGCACCAATCGTCCGTACAAAGCGATACTTAAATAAATATTAATCCTTTTCTTTTTAATACAATATATTTCATAAAAATAGCGTTAACCCTTTTGGATTAACGCTTTTGTTAAATAATTCCCGTTCTTTGGTCATTTGCAATTCATAGGAATAAAGTCACTTTGTAATATTAGTCTTGCTCCGGTAGCTCAAAAACTTGGCGCAATTCGATCTGTCCTTCCCCATTTCCTTGCGGGTCCGGCATTCGCATTGCCCACTCGATGGCTTCTTCCCTCGACTTCACATCAATCAGAATGAACCCTGCAACCAAATCTTTTGTTTCCGAAAACGGACCATCCGTAATTACCGGCTTTTCCCCTTGTTTCGGAAACGAAAATCGAATCCCATTAGAACTAGGATGAAGGCCTTTTGCCATTACTCGAACGCCTGCTCTAACTAATTCCTCATTGTATATCCTCATGGCTTCATTGAGCTCAGAGCTCGGGAGATTTCCGGATTCCGAATTCTTTGAGGCTTTGACAATCATCATAAACAGCATAAAATTCCCTCTTTTTCTTTTAGTGGTAATTCACCTACTTGAATCTTATAGAAGCTTTGTAAAGGTTTAAATTATCCACCTTGTCTATCTATAACTTCTCCACTTTCAGATATACCTCGAACTATAGTTTCTTCACCTATATGAAAGTAAAAGCGCTTACCTTTATTAGTAATGATCTCAACTTCTTGAAATGCTTCTCTTTCCTTGGTTTTTGCTTCTACTGTTACAATTTCAGCATTATTTATTTCACCGAATAGGACGTAAAATTCATGAACTTCATTACCTTGATTATCATACTCTCTAAGTGACTCATGATATATTGTCATATTATCATTCTCATAGTGGGTCCATCCATGATGCCCAATGTTTTCCCATCCTACTGCATCGTTTCCTTTAAAGAAAGCTACTGCAAGAGCTTCGTACTCTGCTAAAGGAAGTTCCTTTTTATCAGGTGTAGTTGTATACATGACAACCGTTACACCGTCATGCTGTTCGATATAAATAATATTATTTACTTTATAAGGGATTCCTTTTTGAATTGCCTCTTGAAAATCATCATATTCTCCAAGTTCAAATTAGATAAGAAACCCCAGATAATCAATCCTACTAATACGATAACAATTATTACGATACTTTTTAACTTTTCCATATTCCCTCCCCATACAACTAATTTATACAAAAATATAGGTTTATTTTTTCTAGATACAGTAGAAAAAAGGGAATTGCTTAACATATTTAACCTCAATAGAAGAGTCCATTCCATTCTTAATTTTTTTTAGCAATCGAACGCTATACTTTAAGTACATAATAAGGATTGGGACCCGCAGTATCTCTATTACTTAATTTCTTCGTAAAATATAATTCTGTTAGAGAAAGGATCTATAACTGTTATTTCAATAGTATTCCATGGTGTTTTATTAATAGACGGATTAGAGTATGGATAATCCTTTTGCGATAATAAAGAATGAAATTTTTTTAAATCAGTTAACTTAATACGAATTGCACTTCCCGGAGAGGAGTCACCATGATGTTCGGAGAGATGTAAAACAGCATCACTTAAAGAAACTTGAATATAAACTGGCATATTTGCAGAATACCTATGTTCCCAATCCAATTCAAAACCTAAGTAATTTATGTAAAAAGAATGAGCTACTTCAATATCAAAAATTCGAAAGATAGGTATTATCATAGTAAAATATAACACTCCTATTTTGTTTGTTTAAGTTCAATCCTCAAATTCAATGAGCATAAAAATAAGTTCACTATTCTCCTAATAGTAGATATTAGGTACCCTACAAGAATCTTCTAAACTTGCCCCTGTTCTGTTTTAAATGGAATTTATATACAGATTATAAGTTTATAGAGTATTAAAACCATACTTTATCAAATGTTTTTTTCGAGATATTATACATTTACTAATCAACAATTTCTTTACCAAGATAATCATCAAATTTCCATTCGTCATTAACTTTAATTAGTTTGAAGGTCTCGATAAATGTTATTTCAGAATCGGAGCCATATGGAGGATAATAAATTGTAGCAGCAACTATTGTCCCATCCTCTGTTCCTCCGTTTTGTTCGATGATTTCAATTACATCAAAAGCTCTCCAATTTTTTTCAAATCCTTTTAGTATCTCTTCTCTATCCTTGTAAACAGTGACTTCGGTTCCGCTTGAATCTCTAAGGGTACTTTCTTCAAATATCTTTTTTTCCTTATCGCTCAACATATCATAAAAAGCACCGAAATCTTTTTTATTGTAGGCTTCATAATACATCTCAACTTGCTCTTTAGCAGTAATGTTTTTCATATCTTCAATCCATAAATAACCCAATACAAACAATCCGATGATAAGGACGGTGGCTACACTCCAAAGTATTTTTTTGTTCATAATAAAACCTCCTGTTTAATGAATTAATCACATCTCCCCAAAAAAATTCCTTAACCGTAATCAAATAGGTAAGTACCAATGGTAGTAAAAAGAAAAATATTATGTTTTACTACAGACGTTAAATAAATTTGATATCCGTTCTTCAACAAGAGCATCTATTATCCAGGCTAAGTAGATGCATTTCTTTCCTTTAGCTCTAAATAAAAGTGATACTCCTTACACTTATTCAAGACCTTTTCATATATGCTCGGATATTTAAGTGCAATAGAATTACAGCAATAAGCAATACTCCCTCCCACGATAGAGCAAACTGTAAAAGGGTTCCTAAAATATGTAAAAATCCTCCGATTATTTCCATAAAAAATAATAAAGGAATTGATATAAGGTAATTTTCAGTTAAGTTTATATTTCTTGTTATAATCTCGTGTATAAAGTCATTAAGTCTATATCTTTGTTGGGATAAAGATAATAAAATAACCCCGATTATAACTAACCACTTATTCATCATAACCCTCCCCTCAGTTGATAAATGAAAATTCTGTAAATACAGACCACCCTTAAATGTTAACATAAAAATCAGAATTCAGCTTTCACTAAATGACCGATAAAAAACAAAATGACCAGCTTCAGCTGATCATTTCATTATTCGAGGAGTACAACCGATATTACGTCATTTTTGGTTCCCATACTTTTTGAGTTCTGGGTGATACATACTTGATTAACATTAGACTGTCGTCCTTTATTTTAAGTAAAATTTTTCACAATCTGTTTTTAATTATTGTGAAAATGAAAGGGAATATTGTTTAATAAGGTTTATTATTATAGGATTTAACCCTTCTGGTAACTCATTAGCTTTAAAAAACTTTGCATCCCTAGTTTCTTGACCGTCTGCTTTAGGAGCTCCATCTTTTATTTCTTTTGAAATATATACAACCGTAACAAGTTAGAAATCATCCCCGTTTGGAAATTTAACAAAAAGCTGTTTTCCTGAAAAAAAAACTGTTTTTTTACAAATAACATATTTCGACAACCGCAAAAAAAATCCCCTTCTTTTTCCACTAATTTACACAGATAGTAAAATAAGCGTTTCTGCTTGTTCCAGAAGCGCTAACGTTAGCTTAAGAACTTTTGTTTTTTCTTTTTAACATTACCAATAAAAACGCTCAATAACATAAAGCCAACACCTACTATATTTAGGGTAACATTACCTAAATTGCCTATGTTATCAATTCTAAGTCCTAAAAAAATCGCACCTAAAAGAATAAGTGGAATAACCAAAAACATCCTCAATATTTTATTCTCCTCCTAAATGTTAACTCTCTTAAATTAAACTGCACCAATAGTGAAATAAGCGTTTCTGCTTGTTCCAGAAACGCCCCCGTTAACACAATAAGAAAATAAGTAAATTCGGTCACAAATAATTTCCAGCTGAATCATAATATGATTATTCCTTTTGTCTTCATTAACCCTTCGTCCTATCCGTAGATATAAAATTTGTTAAACACTTCCGTCACTTCAATTAGAAAAAGACTTTAACCCCTTTTATATAGACACAAATAATCTAATATTATTCAACAAACCTTCTCCAATAGTTCTATAAGTTCAATATGAATAAAGTAATCCTTCTGAATAAATGAAGATGTACTATAGTTGAGTGCTATCTATATTCTATCGCCATACGGAAGTTAGAGATGACTCCAACAAGTAATAAAAATGAACAAAACATTTTTTCAAAAGGTGTTCCTAACAATTGTTGTATAAATCCAAAAGACCAGAGTATAACAAAAAACCAACATATTACTGTTATTCCTCTTTTGTATTTAAATGGTGTTGTCTTGCGAACAACAATCGTAAAAACTCCTCCAATACTACAGATAATTATATTAATAATTGATATTGGTAGCTGAGTCGCAAAAGATTCAGATCTTCCTCCATTAACCCATGTAAATGGGATAACACCGCTTATAATTAAAACATGGAGTAACAATGTTAAAGAGTAAAAACAAGCCCCCATAAATACGGCCGTTTTCATATTAATTTTTCTAAGCTTTTCTAACATATGAATCTTTTCCAACTAATATTTGACACCCTAACTCCTCCATTATGTCTACTTTAACTTTCATTATTTACTTCCACAGGAAAGAGCATTAATCCTTTTTTGGACAAATACTCTACAATGTCGTATTCAACTAACCTTCCCGTTAGTATAAGAAGCGCCTAACTGTTCAAGTTCTTTCGTACCAAATAAGTGATAATAAAATTCTTTTAATATCTAGTAGTTTAGGTCTAATTATAAAAATCTCTGCTATTTAATAGTTCAAGATTTTTGCCCTACATAAAGAAGCCCGGGATCAATCCCCGCGCTTCTCTATTAAATATTTTATTACCTTATGCAAAATGCGATCGATCAAACAAGATTAAGTTGGTTCAGACCTTAATTTTACGACCCTTCCAACTAACAGAATGGAATATATTCACTCTGATGAAGGAATACAGATAGATCCCTACGAAAAACAAAAACAATATCGGATAAAAAGGAAAAACCGTCCATCTGAAATTACCGACCCTGCTGGCAAACCATGCCGTTTGAATCATATACAAGATATACAATATTCCACTAAACAGCATTGTAGCAAGGTCCCATTCGGTAATAGAAGAGATCAATGCTCCCGCTGCAATGAAACTGCCGGAAATCCAGAAGATAACCATCAGCATGACAACTGGATGAGTTGACTTGGAACCGACGGCAAAACTTTTGCACCAGCCCTCAATCAGGCTTCCCACACCTTCTGGGTACATGCGCAAAGACATAATACCTTTGCCACCCAGGCATCGAACCGGGAGATCATGTTCAAGAAATGCCTCTCCCAGTGCCAAATCATCCATGATGGCTCCCTCGATTTTTTTATGCCCACCAGACAAAAAGTAATCATCTTGATTACATAGAATGCATGGCCCGAACGAACCAGCGGTTTTAAACCGCGATCCCCAAATCGTAAAAAGATTCATCCCTACCACGACGATGATGTTGAATACAACGGAAATGTGTTCATACAAGCGCTCAACTTTATGAAATGGTTGTAATGCTGTAATGCCTTTGGCTCCCTTTCCATGATAGAAATGCAACAGATTGCTTAACCCATCTACATTGGTGAATCTCGTATCTGCATCTAAAAATAATAACCAGCTTCCTTTTGCTTGTTGGGCACCATGCCAGCAGGCTGATGATTTTCCTGCCCCTGGATTCTGCAGAACCTTTGCACCATAGCTTTCCGCGACAGCTGCAGTATTGTCGGATGAATCGTCGTCCACAACCAGAATTTCAAATTGTCTGAAACGCTGCTCCTGCAATGATTGCAATAACGGTGAGATCCTGCCTTCTTCATTCCTAGCCGGAATAATGATGGACAGAAACGGAAGACCGGCCGCAGGTCTGGAGGAGAAAACAGGAACCGGTAAAGACCAGAACATGATGCAGCCAATCACAACTGCCACAAATCCAATCGCGAGATTAATCACTTCTAAAGCAGTCATAAAACCTGCCTCCTTCCGCTGCGTGTAAACACAGCTTTTATGATCACTGAAAAGTCTTTATTTTACTGAGTAATCAAACAAAGTGCCCGTATCGTCTTGTATCAGTTCCTGTGCTGTAATTCTGGCTGATAAAAGCACAATTGGGACACCGGCGCCAGGATGTGTACTGCTTCCGGTAAAGTACAAATTTTCACAATGACTCGCCTTGCTTTGCGGACGATAGTGGTTGCTTTGTTTCAGAATTGGCTGCAAACCAAACGTCGCGCCATTATAGGCATTGAATTTCGACCTAAAATCCAATGGTGTTGTATGCGTTTCGGTGACAATCTCATCTTCAATGTTTTCAAAACCACGTATTTTCTTTAATTCATTTAAAATGTAACTTCGATAATAAGAAATGGTTTCCTCGTCCCATGTATAGTTTGATGTAGCTATATCCGATACAGGCATCAGGATATACAATCCATCCTTACCCTCTGGTGCAAGTGAAGGATCCATTTTTGAAGCGATATATACATAAAAGGAAGCATTCGTCAGTTTCTTCCCATCAAAAATATCTTTAAGATTCTGATTTAGGTTTTCGTTGAAAATAAAATTATGTACATGGTCAATTTCTTCGTATTTCCGGTCCATACCGAGATATAACAGAAAACAGGAACAAGAGTATTTCATGCTGTCGATTTTCTTATCAGTATATTTTCCTTTGGCATATTTGTCTTTTACCAAGTGCTTCATTGCATATGGAAAGTCTGCATTACAAACAACATAATTCGAAGAGATTTTCTGTCCGTCCACAACAATCCCTTCAGCTTTGCGATTGTTAATGGCTATCTCTTGAACATCTTTTCCATAGTGAACGGTACCTCCAAGTTCCCTGAAGAGCCTCTCCATGGCCAAAGCCATCGTATACATACCGCCTTTTATAAACCATACTCCATATAAAAATTGAATCATAGGAATCATGGTGTAAAAAGAAGGACTTTTAAGTGGTGAAATACCTATGTATAACGTTTGAAAACTGATCAACTGTTTCAGCCGTTCATTCTTAATATATTTTCCTATAAACGTATCTGCAGTGTCGTAAGGTTTTAGTTTCAATGCTTTCTTCAACATCGGAAGGTTATAGAAATCAGACCTTTTACGAAAAGGTCTTTGAAGAACGTGATGCTTTGCAATTATAAATCGTTTGTAAATTTCATGCATATATTGAAAAAAACCTGCTGTGTCCTCTTCGCTAATTGATTCAATTGTCTTTGTCAATTCTGTTAGGTCAGAGGAGATATCAAAGGGCTTGTCGGGAATATCACTGAAATAAGCCCGATAAATTGGATCCAGTTTTTCCATTGGAATGTAATCATCAGGGTCGCGGCCGCATAGTTCAAATAGTTCCCGATATAATTCTGGCATCATAACGATGCTGGGTCCCAAATCAAATTTGTACCCACCATCCAGTTCAATACGATTCATTTTGCCTCCGGGTGTTAAACCTTTTTCATATATTTCTACCTGATAGCCCGCATGCTGTAGCCTTATGGCACTAGCAAGCCCCGCTACACCCGCCCCTACGACAATCACCTTCTTCATGTAAATTCCCTCGCTTCCAAAAAAAGTCTGCTTCATTTCTTAACAAGTCTGAAGTAATTGCAGTCATACACCCTGCTTGTAGCGTTGAACAACGATAATGGTAGGTTAGTTAAGTCAATCATCCAGCATGCTCTTGCTAAATTCCAAAAGAAGAACAACGGAGCAGGCAGAATGGAGAGCCAATGTGTCAATTCCCTTGTTTTATTTCCACAGCTAAGTGTGTTAAGTCTCTCGATGTGATAAAAGGCACAAACGAGTTCAACTAATCCTATTACAGCAGCCATTTTCTTAACTTTTTCAATGCTTTCATATTTCGTTCGGAATACGGCGGAAATTTACCTTGAAAACGCAGGTAATGATACGTTTTGTAATCTGTTTTTTCATAACTAAAAGCTAGGAAACCAGCTTTGCCGTGATAAGCACCGTATCCGCTCCTTCCAACCCCTCCAAATGCAATATGAGGGCTTGCAGCATGATGTATCACTTGGTTGACACTAATGGTTGGTGAAAGCATATGTTCCTTGAACAGGTGAATTTGATTTTTGTTTTTACTGAAAATATAACCCGTAAGTGTATCGCGCTGAAGCCTGCCACTGGATAATAACGTTTTTAAGTCTGTATAGGGAATGACAGGAAGAACCGGACCGAAAATTTCTTCCTGCAAAATCGGACTTCCCGGTTTGATATCCGTTACCACGGTAGGGGCGATGAACCGATCATTTCGATCATGTGCACCTCCATGCCGGACAATTCCTTGACCGATAAACTCAACCATCTTTTGAAAATGTGCATCAGTACAGATCCTGCCATAATCTCCGCTTGTCTGAGGCTTATCTCCGTAGAAAGCGGAAACGGATGTAGAAATTTCATTCAGCGCTTTTTCATAAATGGAATGATGGACAAAAAGGGTATCGGGTGCAATACAGGTTTGACCAGCATTAAGGAATTTCCCCCAGACAATTTCCCTAATGGCCGCTTTTGAATAGCCTGTTTCATCCATAATACAAGGGTTTTTCCCGCCGAGTTCTAGTATCACTGGTGTGAGATTTTTAGCTGCCTGTTCTGCCACAGCTTTTCCAGTCTTTCCGCTGCCTGTAAAAAAAATTAGGTCAAAAGGGGCTGAAGTCAATAGGCTAGCGGTTTGTGCATCTCCTGTCACAACGTGTAATTGTTCGGGAGGAAAAGCGTGATTTATGAGTTCTTTTAGCAATTCAGCCGTTGCTGGTGCATGTTCAGATGGTTTAATCACGCAGCGGTTTCCGCCGGCAATTGCACCAATGGCTGGCATCAAGGTAAGCTGAACCGGATAATTCCACGAACCGATGATGAGTACACTCCCATATGGATGCCTCACTTTTTTTAGAGCTTCCACGTATCCCAATTTAAGGTGTCTGGACCGGACAGGCCGGTTCCATTTTGCTATATGCTTGCAAACATACTCGATTTCATTCAATAAAACAGCAATTTCAGATGAAAAGGATTCAAATGCAGGTTTTCCCAAATCTGATTGAAGGGCACAGGTAAAGGCAGCTTCGTACTCCAAAAGAATGGTTTTCAGCTTCAAAAGCTGTTTTTTAACAGCTTCAAGTGATGGCCTTCCCGTGGACAACAGGTCCTCCCTCTGCCTTTGGGGTAATGTCTTCAGAAAATGATGATCATTGTCAGGCATTTGCTGCATCCCTCTGAACTATTTTCTCGCTTACAAGCTGGCCACTTAAGGTAACCATCGGCATTCCGCCGCCGGGGTTTACCGTTCCACCGACAAAATATAGATTGTCATAGCGTTCACTTTGTTTCGGATGCTTGAATCCTTTATTTTTCTTGCGGTCTGACACTGTTCCATAAATTGCACCCCTATCAGAGCCATACATCCGCCTGATATCCTCCGGTGTCCATAAATCCTTTGTAACGATATGATCCCGCAAATCATGTAGCCCCATTTTTTCTAATTTGATCAGGACCTGCTCAGCGAATTGTTCATAGTCCTGCTGTGTGAAAGGTTTCTGATCCCGAATATAAGGAATATGGGGCAGTACTTTTATATTTTCATGCCCTGCAGGAGCCTGCGCCGGATCTGTTTTATTGACGTTGACCAAATAAATGACCGGATCTTCCGGCAGTTCATGACGATGGAAGATTGATTGCATTTGCTGCTTCATATTTTCTGCGAAAAAGAAATTATGATGGCGCAGCTGCGGATAACTCTTTTTCACGCCCAAATGCATGACAAGACCTGAGCTAGCCGGTTCGAATTTCTTCTTTAATTTATTCACAAAATGGCTGTCTTCCTCCAGTAACCGTTCGTAAACAGGTATGACTTCCATATTAGAAACATAATAATCTGCTGTTAGCTTTGAACCGTCCTCCAAAACCGCTCCTGTGATTTCGCCGTTCTTTTTTTCAAGCTTGACAATCTTCCTGCCTAGGTGGAAGTGAACACCCACTTCGTTAGCTAGCTTCACTAGGCCGTCCGCCAGTTTATGCAAACCGCCGGGTACATACCAGACACCTTGGTCATGCTGCATGTAGATCATCATGTTCAAGACCGCTGGTGCATCGTAAGGGGACGAACCCACATACTTGATAAAATACGAAAGCATATCGCGGAACTGTTCATTACTTATCCGTTTGTCAATGGCTCCATGAACTGTAGAAAACAAATCAAAGTTCCTTAAAGCAGCAAACAGGCCCGTATGTTTCATGATTTCTCTCGTACTATCAACGCCATGCTTATAATAGGTTTTATCCGTCATATCATAAAGTCTTTTGGAATAGTGAAGCAGATCCTGATATTCACGCATATCCTTTTCACTCAGAGATGGGTTCTTCTCTTGCATTTCCTTCAAATCTTCATATAAGTCTATGATATTTCCATCAGGGAAAAAGGAGCGCCATTGATGGTCCAGCTTTTCAATCGGGACGTAGTCCTTCATGGATTTC
Organism: Cytobacillus suaedae; assembly: GCA_014960805.1. Taxonomy (GTDB): domain Bacteria; phylum Bacillota; class Bacilli; order Bacillales; family Bacillaceae_L; genus Bacillus_BV; species Bacillus_BV suaedae. Next base: position 2,572,765 of record CP063163.1, read on the forward strand.
CCACTGGCAGAAAACAATTTTTCAAAGATCTGGGGCATCGTAAGGATGGATGGGCCCAAATCAAAACCAAAACCATCCTGTTCCAGCCGGTTCAGCTTTCCTCCTATATGTTCATTTTTTTCATATAAGGAGACATCGTATCCGGCCTGCGCAAGTGAAATCGCAGCCGACAGTCCACCGAGTCCGCCTCCGATAACTAGTACGTTTTTATTTTTCAACTGTTATTACATCTCCTTCTCGCTAATCATTCTAAATCGTCGATTGGCTTTGTATTCTATTTTTCTACTGCTATAAGTATGTAACCTTACAATCACCTTACTCGCCTAAAAACTTGAGTCTGGAGCTGTAACGGAGGAAATTCTTCAATTCCCATAGGATTCGGCCGTTGCCCTGATTTTCCATGCGACAAGCTTCCAAGCCTCTTCTGCTTTATCTTTTGGGCCTAAATGAGTAAAAGCATGTTTACAATCTATAAATATCTCTTCTTGAACGTTTACCCCAGATGCTTTTAATTTCTCAGAATAGCATTCTGCTTCAGGCCTGAATGCATCGTACTCCGCTATGAGAATAAGGGCAGAAGCTAAGCGGCCATTCACCACAGCACGAACAGGAGAAACAAGAGGATGCTCCGCTTGTCCTTTGTCCGGTATGTAACACATGTTTAAAAAATGTGCTACTTGTGGATATCGGGCACGCCACTTATCCGGTTCCGGTTTTTCTGCATGCGGGGTGGCAAAATCCAACATCGGACAGGACAGCACTTGGAGCAGCGGCTGATTTTCCCCTTTTTCTTCTAAGTAGAGACAGAGGGCTGCTGCTAAATTTGCTCCTGAACTCTGTCCGCCAACCATCATTTTTTCCGCATCAATATTCAACTCATCGGCTCTTCTCTTTATCCAATGAAGAATTTCATAACTCTGTTCAATTGGCTTGGGAAAAGGGTACTCCGGTGCTTTCGCATAATCAACATTAACAACTACACATCCTGCATGATTGGCCAGGTAGCGGCAATAAGGATCGTCCATTTCCTTTTCATGCATGATGAACGCTCCACCATGAAAATTGATATAGACAGGAAACTTTTTCTGTCTTGCTTCCAAGGGATAGTACAAGGAAATGTTAGTAGGTTTTACAGATGTCTCAACTTCCACATCTTTTTTCATTTTCACTTGCTGAAAGGGAATCATAGGAGTCTTTTTTGCTTGATTAGGTAGGAGACGAAGTAATTTTGCAATCATAACAGTGAACATTAGTGTAACCTCACTTTTTTACCATTTTAACTTTAATGAAACACATTTATACTAAAGCAATCACTACTATTATCCAAGAAGCAAAAATGGTAATGGTGGCTCTCCATTCATAATTTTTGAAAAGGTTATATACCGGACATCCATATTCTCTAAACACCCTCAAACTTCTCGGATAGGTCTTTTAAAACTTGTAACCCACTCGCTTTATGGATGAAGTGTTCTTCAACTCGTTTATTGAAGAAGCTCCAATGCTAAACATCGCAGCCTTTAATTCGTACTCTGTCTGAGTAAAACGCTCGATTAACGCCTTTTCAGACGTGACGGCTTCTGCAAGTATGGATCGACCAAAACCAGCAAGATCGGCACCTAGCGCAATAGCCTTTGCTGCCTCTACTCCATTGTTGAGCCCGCCACTAGCAATGAGCGTTCCGGTACCTTCATTTTGTTTTATATCAAGAAGACACTCTGACGTTGGAATGCCTAAGCCACTAATCGCATCAGCTACTGCTCGTTTTAACGGATCAGTGGAGCGAAGTTTTTCGACCTGACTCCAGTTTGTTCCGCCTGCACCAGCCACATCTATAAATGAAATGCCCACATCAAATAATCGTTTAGCCAATTTACTATTAATTCCCCACCCTACCTCTTTCACACCGATTGGAAGGTGGAATGCTTTACATAGCTCTTCAATTTTTTGAAATAACCCACGGAAGTTTGTATTTCCTTCGGGCTGAATTAATTCCTGCAAACTGTTTAAATGTAGAACTAAGGCATCAGCTTCAACTAAATCTACAATTTTTTTACATTCATCAATACCGAAGCCATAATTAAGTTGCACAGCCCCCACATTCGCAATAATCGGAATGCTTGGTGCATACTTTCGTATACGAAAGGTATAGGCTCTTTGAGGATCTTCGACTGCAGCTCTGCCTGATCCTACGCCAAATGACCACCCTTTTTCTTCTGCTGCGATGGCGAGGTTTTGGTTAATAGTCATCGCCTTTTCGGTTCCTCCGGTCATCGAGCTAATTAGAAATGGAGTAGCCACTTTCTTTTCAAGAAAAAAGGTCTCTACGCTAATTTCTGCAAAATCCACCTCTGGAAGAGCTTGGTGAATAAATGAAAATTGCTCGAAGCCTGTTGTTATTCCTCTTCCGTTCACATCGTCATTAAGACAAATTTGGATATGATCAGCTTTTCTTTTGTTCACATCATCCCGTTGATTCAATGATCTCCCTCCTTCTCACTATGATTGAATAAAACAAATAATTAAGCTTCAATTGATTGGACGTCACCCTCTAAAGCACTTTGTAGCGTCGTTATGTAGATTGCTTTTTTCTTTTTATCACTCACGATGGCTCGTTTTGTATAAACTTGATATTCATTAATTTTGACAGCTTCCATAATGGCAGCATAATAGTTGGATGCCAGTTTAATTGAAAACGCACTTTCAGTTGAGTAGGATTCAATGTCTGCCAATCCTTTTTCAAACCAACTCCACGCAAGGTCCATCAGTCCATTGATCATTTTCTTAAACCTAAAATTGACCGTCATCTCTTCAAATTCAGTGTGGGTATATTGATATTTAGCCATCCATTCATCCGGAATATATCGGCGGCCTCTGTTTAAATCCTCTCCGACATCCCTAATAATGTTTACAATCTGCATTGCTTTCCCGAGCTGAATCCCTGCCTTTTGCACATCTAGGGTCGGCGAATCATGAAGAACGGGTAGAAGCATTTCTCCAACAGAGCCGGCTACTTTTTCACAATAAACCTCTAATTGCTTCATTGATTGATAGTGTGTTAACGATAAGTCCATTCGTTGACCCGAAATTTGCTTTAAAAATGGCTCTTTACCAACAGGAAAGTTGTCAAACAACCACCTTAAAGAAGGCCAAATAAAGTGTCCCTCTGCTTTCTCAATATGTTTAAATTTATCTTCTAGTTCTTCAATTGTAAAAGGTGAATTTTCAGGCTCGTCAATAGAATCATCTATTAACCTACAAAATGCGTAAATGACAAACACTGCTTCTTTTCTTGGGGAAGGAAGAAAACGAAATGCCTCGTAAAAACTAGCAGAGCCTTTCTTCATCATCTTTTCACACTCTAGTATCAAGTTAGAATGAATCATGCACCCAGCTCCTTTTTAATTAATTCGCTTAAAATACGTGCCCCTTGTAGCACAATTGGAACCCCACCTCCAGGGTGAACAGAGGCACCAACACTATACAGGCGTTCAATGTTGTATGGAGATAGTTGAGGTCTAAATCCTCCTGACTGAAAAAGAGTCGGCGCAATACCAAAGCTTCCGCCTTGAAATAGACCATCATTTATGGCATCTTTTGGCGTACGGATCTCCATCCACCTGATTGATTCTCGTAACCCGTTAAAATGTCTCTTTTCAGCCTTTTCCATCACCTTTTCGACAACAGCTGGTGCTTCTGTTTCCCAATCAATGTCATCACCAGAAGGTACCGGAATGAGAAAGTAAAGAACACTTTCTCCAGGAGGTGCTGCCTTTTCATCTAAAACGACAGGATTAAAAATATAAAAGGAAGGATCTTCAGGCAGCTGTTTTGTTTTAAATACTTGGTTCATATTTTTTTCAAAGTGTTCAGATAAGTAAAATTGATGAGCTTTCGTCGCCTGAAACCGTTTCTCAATTCCTAGATAAACTAGGACACAGCCAGATGAAGGTTTATAGCTTTTCTTCCGTTCACGTGTATTAATCATTGGATATAAGTTGGGGAAATCACCATTGAAAACGACTGCGTCAAAACGGTAATCCTCATTGTTCACAACTAAGCCTTTGCACACTTTCTGTTCAATTTGAAGGCTCTCTACCTTTGCTTCGACATGAATCGTGATTCCCATTCGTTTACAGGCTCTCTCTAGCACTGGTATTAGATTGTAATAACCACCCTTTAAATACCAAATGCCAAAAGCATGCTCACTATAGGCGACTAATCCATACAGTCCTGGTACCTCTAGCGGAGAACCGCCAATGTATAGGGATTGTAAGGAATATGCCTCTTGAAGCTTTGATTGTGAAAAGTAGGAAGCATTAAAGCTTTTCAAATCTTTATAGGCCTTTGAATCAACTAATAGCTTCATATTTTCAAATGTAAGAAAATCTCGTTTTCTTTTAAAGGTCTTGCTTAGAAAGGCTTTCATTCCTATTCGATAGACACTAGACATGTCAGAGAGATAACGAAGAAAGTGATCGGACTCCCCTGGGAATAGTCGCTCTATCTCGGCCAGCTGGGTAGGCAGATCCCTAAACTTGGTATAAGTAGTTCCATCATTAAAATGAATATCGTAAAGTGGGTCACACGGAATGAGCTCCAATTCTTCTTCTGGTATCCCAGCTTCCTGAAGGATTTCCTTCAATAAATCTGGCAAAAGGACAATGGTTGGTCCTTGATCAATTCGATACCGTTCATTTCCTTGAGACGTTAGTCTACCTCCTAAGAAAGCTTCCTTTTCAAATATGGTGACAGAGTTTCCTTGTTTAGCAAGCAATAGCGCCGTTACAAGTCCACCCACTCCTGCTCCTACAATTCCTATTTCCATAATGGTGTCTCCTCTTTTAGTAACCCGTCACCTTGTGTGAAGTAGACTTCTTTCTTCCCATATTGCTTGTTGACTAAATTTGCGCTGATTCGAGCTGATTCAAAAATGGTCGGTAGACCGCTACCTGGGTGGGTTCCTCCTCCAACTAAAAAACAATGACTGACATCTTCAAATTGATTATGGGGTCGGAAATACATCATTTGATCGAGGCTGTGGGCCAAATTAAACGTGGCTCCCTTGTAAACATACACCTCGTTTTGCCATTCAAGAGGAGAGATTACTTTTTCAACTTCAATATAAGCACGAATGTCTTGTAGCTCTGGCTCTTGCTCCAAAATTGATAGCATTTGCTCTCGTACCCTCTCCTTTTCAATGTTCCAATCAATTTCAGCCGTTAAATTCGGCACTGGCATTAATACGTAAAGAGAGGATTTCCCTTTTGGAGCCAGGGTTGGATCGGATAAAGATGGATTGTGAACATAAATGGACGGATTCTCCGATAATTTCATCGTTTTCGTCATTTCTTCCACGTTCTTCTTATAATCATCTGCAAAAACAATCATATGATGTGGAAGTTTTAGCGGTTTGTTCACACCTAAGTACAGCATAAATGTAGAACAGGAGAGCTTCTTTTTTTCTACATTTTCCTTTCGATATCTCTTCAAATCTGATTGATCAAAAAGGGTCGTAACAGCATGACCAAAATCGGCATTTATTATAACATCATCGCTAATCATGGTTTCTCCATTTTCTAACCTAACTCCTATTGCTTTTCCTCTTTCAACTAGCACTTTTTGTACACCGGTTTCTGTATAAATCTTCCCTCCATATTCTTCAATAACGGAAGCCATAGCCTTACACAGCTGATTGACTCCGCCAATTGGGTGGAAAAGCCCGTACCGATGCTCAAGATAAGAAAGAATGGTAAAGGTGCCAGGACATTCCCACGGGGACATCCCCAAATATTTGGCTTGGAAGGAAAATGCCCATTTGAGGCGTTCGTCTTTAAAATATGTAGATAAACGGTTATACACTGTATCAAGCGCATTTAACTTAGGTAACGCTCTTACCATATTTCTTGTGATAAAATCAGTTAGCTTCGTAAAGGGCTGCTGAAGTAAAGGAGTGACGCGGTCAAACTTCTCCCCTTCTACCTTCATAAAGTTCTCATAACCTGAGAAGCTACCTGGGAACTTTTCTTCCATTTCTGCTATCATCTTTTCCTTGTTTCTCGATGGAGAAAAGGTCAAGTCTCCAAATTTCAATGTATATAACGGATCAATTTCCTGTAGCTCCATATAATCCTGTAAACGACGTCCACTCATCTCAAATAATTCTTCAAGGATTGAAGGCATCATAAAAAAAGTGGGACCTAAATCAAAGGTGTAATCACCCAGCGTGAGTTTTGACGTTCTGCCGCCGATGATTGGTTGCTTTTCATACACACTCACCTCATAGCCCTGTGCGGAAAGAAGCATAGAAACACCTAGCCCACCAGGACCTGCACCGATCACTGCGACCTTTTTCCTCTTTGTCAAATTAATCATTCCTCCATCATTATTATACAAACATTATACACATTCGTATAATGTTTGTATAATTTTTTCTTCTGAACATTTGACAAATATTTTTTATTTTGAAACTAATTCACTTATAACAACATATTTCTACGAATTTTCAACAGAACATAGACTTTGTACAACCTTCGTCTAATCTGTTTTAACTGCTGAGATAGTCTTTGTTACAAGAGTAACTGCACGGAGAAAGGCAGTTTCTCTCCCCCCAAAAAAACAGAAGTGACAGAGACTCGAAAAGGAGTTTTAAGATGGATTACTTAATTAGACTGATTGATGGACTTAAAGCTTTTATTTTTCACTCTATTCGTCTTCAACTCTTCTGCCGTTATCTTAATAAGTTGTTTAAGTAAAAAAGCATTTCTCCTTATTGAAGAAATGCTACCCGTTAACTGAACAGTATAGGTAAGTATTAACGATTTAATTCATCCTCGAGTTCTTTCTCAATTTCTTCATTACTTACCTTTTGTACCTTTTCATCTTTAACATTAAGATGTTTAGTTATCAATTTAAGTTGATATTTAATAGTAGAAAGGCTGTATATTACGTAAAGAATAATTAAGATGATTACTATATCCCAAAGCATCTAATCCCTCCTTTGTCATTATTCCAATCACGCCCCCATTCGTTAAAGATGAATCCAAAACGTGACTCTCTCACGATCCCATCCTGTACTAGTTGCTATTGATAAATTCAATAGCTTTTTCAAGAATTTCATCTCTATTTTCTTTGATACCTTCAATTGTTGGTGTTACAGTTATATCTGGGATAATGCCTACTCTTTGTGTTTCCGTTCCGTCAGGATAATATATACCTATACCTGTTATCGCTGTTCTGATACCACCTGGCAAGGTAAGAAAGGAGACATTCCCATCGGCTCCGGCTGTTGTACTTCCAATAACTGTGGCGTTGGGAGCAGTTCTAAAAGCCATTGCGGTGAATTCAGCCTGACTTTGTGTTAGTTCGTTAACAAGAATAATTACTTTTCCTTTGTAATAGTCCTTGTTCTCTCTACCGACTTCAATAGTTTCCTTCATATAAAACAAACCAGGATTTATTATGCTTCCATTCGAAAATTTTGTGAATCCAGTGCTTTCAGGAACTAAAAGTTCCCCTAAAGTATATACAATAAATTCTTTGGGATAACACCGCAAATCAATAATTAGTCCACTTGTACCCTTAATCTTTTCTGCTATTTCCGGTATAAATTCATTCTTTATATTTCCAGGATAGATATAACCTATATTAGATTCTAGTAGTTGAAAATGAGCCTTGTCTATCTGATATACATTATATCCATTCACACCAACTCTTGGAGCAGAATACAATTCAATTTCTTTACTATGGGTTTTTCCGTACCTCACAAATTCAATATTCAATACTTTCTCATTTGATCTTAATAATTTTGGAGCAAGGTCTCTCAGCTGAGCTGAATAATTTGAAGCAGGAATAAACCGTTTTTTCTCAGTGATAATATCTTCAACTGATTGATTATTAATTTTCGTAATAACATCTCCAATTTCAATTCCTGTTTTCCCGCCTAACTCATCATTATAGTAACCAGTTACAACTGCTTTTTGCTCAACAAACGAAAGAGACAATGGTGAATGATTCTTCCCCCAATATTCCTCTATTACAGGCTCTTGCCCCCATATATTTGCATGTGAATCTTGAATTCTAGCAATTATTTCTAAAGTTGTTAGCTTATACTCCTGTTCATTTTTGGCATTTATGAATTTAGGGATAAATTCCTTTAAAACATTATCCCAATCTTCTTCAATTAAATACTTATAAGGGAAATAATATTCAATGATATTCCAGTATCGAAATAATGACAATAGTTGATACTCCACATTCGGAAATCTTAAATTTGGATAGGGCTTTTCATTAAACTCGGGATTTCCAACACCATCTACTAATGAGACTGAAAGGTTTTCACCTGTTCTTTTAGCATTTTTTAGATTAGATAAGTGTTTAACCAAATGTTCATTAAGTCCAGAATTATATATCCAGTCTAAATCTGGTTCTATTTTTATCTCGTTTTCTAAGTTTGCTATATTGTTTTCAAGTTCGTAAGTACCTAAACTGACAATCCAATCGGTTAAAATTGAATCTCTTTCTGACGGATTCTTTGATTGAAGAACGTTAGGTAATACATTAAATAGTTCAGCATCCCAATCTAATTTATCTTCTGTAACATTAGGATGATAATACTTCAAATATCCCCAAACTTTCCCTAGCACAAATATGTCTTGCATATTCTCATTTGAGAGATCGGCTTTGTCTTTTAAGACATCTTCAGTTTTATCAGTGGATGCCTGCTCTGTTATTCTTACTGATGGCTCTTTTATACTAGTGTTATCCTTAAAGAAATTACAACCTGCTAACAATAAACAAATTACAAAAACAACCCATTTGATTTTCATTTTATTCTCCTTGCTACATTGGCTTCTAATTCTAATTTACGACCATTTAATTTCTATAAAATGCTGAGATTACTGACATTGATGTGAACTCCAGAGGGAAATAACATATAAGTTATAGAGAGGAAAAGTATGAGAGTTGTCTTATGTTTTTACTACTTTAGTATTTTCTAGCATATTATCCTAACGGAGCTATTTACCTATTATTTTTATCACTTCCTACATATTCAATATTATATTCACTAACCTTATTCATAAATTTATAGAATACCGAAGAAAAATACGAATCCCTAGCTATAATTACACTGTTTCCATCAGAAAATTGAAATTCTAAGTTAGAAAATCCCCCACGGTCCTCAGATAAATAATATACTACCTTTTCTACTTGATCCCACTCATAATAATTGTGGTTGGTGATGCCTAACTCACTAAAATATATGCCCTCATTACTTAATTGTTTATAATGAGTAGCACCTAAAATAAATGGATAGATACTACTTATAAAGAGCAAAAAGCCTATTAATACACTAAATCTTTTCAAGTTAAATAAAAAGATAATAAATGTACCAAGTAACAATAGGATTAATCCAGTTCCATACAGCAAGTATGAATTTCTAGGTATTTGTATAAACCAGGTATCTGATGTTGCATACAAGAGATCGTTAACTATGTAAGGAAATAAAGGTATCGCCATAGGAGTTAAAAGCGCTAATACAACTGCTATGACTCCCACAATATGTCTCTTTTCATAGTTCTTAGTTAATTCCATATTACTCCCTCCTAAATTTAATATAGTTTTTATACGTTGTAGGGTCTCTATAGTTTCATAATATTGGGAATTTTTTGCATCTAACAATATAGTATGCAATATTTTTAATTTCTTCATGACAATATTGTTGTTAAAACTATGTACCAATTTCCTTCTACTAAACTGCTTTAATTATGAAATAAGCGTTTCTGCTTATTCCAGAAACGCCACCCGTTACCTTAAGTACAATAGTTACATAGTGCATTTTCACAAGATGAAAAACATAATCACGTTAATAAAGACGATAGTTATAATTATACCTAATATAAGTTTATTAACAGTAAATTGCATGCTTCCATTCTTCATTCCCCTAAATACTAAAATTGCTATGAGTAATAATAGTAATATAATTGGACTTGTCACCATTTTCACCTCTATTTTCAAAAACCACTGTTAAATCCTCCAGAAACGCTTCCTTTACTGAAAGAACTCCTGTTTAAGAATACTCATCCTTAAACGGTCAATAAATTCGCCATTTCTAAATCGGTCTTGCCTTAAAATGCCCTCTTCTACATAACCCATACGAATATAAGATTTGATTGCTTTGTCATTATCCACTTCGACTCTTAACCAAATCTTGTTTAGACCTAATTCATTAAATCCCCATATAAGCATTTCTTTCATTGCAGCAAGTCCAAAACCTTTACCCCAATAATTCTTATCACCTATTGCAATCCCTAATTCTGCGTGTCTATTCATCTTATCTATGTTCTTTAAATCAACCCAACCAATATGCTTTCCTTCTTCTGTTACAATGGCTTTTTGTTCATACCCATTTGTTTTGTTAATACACATTTCAATCCAACTATGGGTTTCTTCCCTGCTAAACGGCGGATACTTCTCAGGCAGATTTAGATGTTTGGTTACTTCTTTATCTAAGTACCATTGATAACGGTCTTCCACGTCTTCAAGGGTTAATTCCCTTATTTGAACTTTCGGTGATTCTGCTGTTTTCATCTCTCTTCCTCCATGTAACACTTTAATTGTTAGGCTGACACACAATAGTATAGCTTACTTCACTAACCCGCTTTACTTAACAAAAAAGGTACTAATCCTGAATTGATCAGCACCTTTCCTTGCTCACTTTAACCCCCATAAAGGAGGAATAAAGCTAAACTTACAGCTTTTCATTCATTTGATAATAAGCATCAAGTAAATCTTTAACTGGTATATTATTTATTTTCATTCCAGATAGATCACTATCTATGATTTCTAAATTGTGTAGATTACTATTAATTATTTTTGAACCTTGTAGGTCACATCTTTCAAATAAAATAGGTTGTTTTTCATCTCCGAGGTTAGTATCAACTGCTCTATTAGTGAAAAAGCGACTGCTCTTATTGAACACTCGCAAAGGGACTTATCCTTGTTCAAGATAAGCCCATTAAGGGTATCTATAATCGATCCTTCTCTATTACCTTTTTGTCTTCAGCCAAAGTGGCAAGAGAATAATAAGAACAATAACATGGATTTACATATTTCCACCCATATGATCATTATTAGTTTGTTTTTGTGCCTGGGATTTTATAGGGTCTACTTTATCGTTTAGGCTATTGTGGTTAATATTCCTCTTGTGTTTTGAATTTGCATCAGAAATGATTGCAAGAATAACGAATACGCTAATAATACCTAAAAACCAAAGCCATAGATTCATTTTATCCCCCCTACAATACTTGAATAAATACTTATGAATATTTTAACATAAATTTCCAACCCTTTTATCAAGTAGCCATCAAAATAGGAGTTATCATTAAAAACTCCCTCTTTAGCTTAATATTACTTTTACAATAAAAATAGCTTATCCCTCTTAAAGATAAGCACCCGTTTGTAATATAAGCAGTTGTGCAAAAGCTCCCGTTAGTTATACATAAAGACTTACACAATAAGTCATTATTTCTTACGTTTTCGTTCTAAAAATATGGGTGCTATATTTAGTAAGATAGAAACAATTGTCAAAAACCAAAATGCCCTTGCCATACCAGGTATTACATCCGATAAAGCCGCCCAATCTTCTGCTTTTACCCACCGAGTTAGATAACTGTAATCTGCACAAATTGTTAATGCTGTAATGATAATGCCATCGCCATAGCAAGCTTATAATCCTTTCCTGATTTATACATATAAAGATTTATAAAAGTTGTTACTATTGCAATAACCCCAAATATTACCCACATAACTATACCTCCATATATTTTATTTATGTCGTGTAACAAAGAAAAGCAAATACCCTTGTTAAGCATTCGCACCCTTTACTTCAATAATATACAGTTAGTTAATTAAGATAGTAATGAATTCTTCAATTTGAACATCATAATAATTAAAAAAATCATGAATATCTTTATATAAATGCTTTACTTCATCCAAATCTTTACTTTTTTTAATCACTTCCAATTCAATAGTAAGTGAGTAATTATCATAATAATATTGTAAAATTTTAAATGCTTTTATCGATTTATTTGGAAGCTCTAAAGTCCACTCATATAAAAACAAGTCCTTAGGGTCAATTAGTATTTCTTTATTAAATTTAAAGTAAACTTTCATAACACTTCCTTTTTTATAATTAAATGAAGGGGCAATATAATAACCGTCAACTCCATTCCACCAATTATCCGTAATATCATTCAAGATAACACCCTCCATTCCTTATAAACAACATATTTCCCTTTCGACCATAGCAGTAAAATTAGCCCTTTTTTCAACTCTAGCTCCCTTTAGTGAATATTCTAAGGTCTTCTACTTTCAATATTATTTAATTGTGCTGCTATAAACACCAGAAGTACAACTATCATTCCAAGCATAGCTGCAAATCCTGCAATATAACCAGTAAAAACTTCATTGCCTTCAAAAAGGCTCACTATTCCTATACCACCTACTCCACCAATAAGTAATAGAAACAAAAGTATTGTAAATTTCCACATATCAATACCCTCCCCTTATTAAGCTACACTTTCATCAAACAAGGTTTAATCCAGTTTTGTTGCTTCTTCAAATCGTTTTTCCAAGAGATCCGTTAACTCTTCTGTAACGTCAATGTAACTATTGGGCGTACTAGTAAGGTGCTCGTTAGTTCAATGTTGTTATATCCATGTTAACATGATATTCCAAATTTACATCCTAGATTTTAATATAAAAAAGACGACCAGTTTAAGATCGTCTTATTTAACTCTTGCTCCCGTTAATAGAATAAACGTTTATTATTTTAAACCATCAAAAACTTGAAAACCTTGCTCAAATGAATATACTTCGTATAAATCTGAGGAACCCTCTCTATTCTTTTTGATTAATAAATTTTCACTTTCAGTTATAAATTGATAAACATTTCCACCTAAATATTTGATTTCTATTCCATATTCATTAATATCATCTATTGTTTCTTGTTCTGATACTATTCCTAAAAAGTGAGCAACCGCAACAACTTCTTTTTCAGCTCGAAAGTTGTAATATAATTCTTTTGGATTTATAAATAATGCTGATAACAGTAAAAACAGAGCAAGAACAACCTTTACTAATTTCAACTTCATTATACACCCCTTATTACCCTTATTCTTTTTAGTGATATTCTCTATTTATGTACTATTTCCCTTCTTTCACTAACCTGCTTAATAGTGTAATAGCGTATCTTCTTCTTCCAAATATGCTCCCGTTTGTTGAACAAAAAATTTGGATTTATTCATATAAATATTCAATCAACTACCTTATACACTTTACCATGTGCATAAATAAATTCGTTTATATCTTCACCTTTTATGAAATAAACACTTGTTCCTTTACTAACAAATGTTGCCTCACCGTCTTTCAACTGATACTCAGGATTGTCGACTTCCTCACTTCTGGTAACAGAGAAAGTAATTTCACTTAGTTTTTTTTCAATATCACTTTCAGTAATTATGGCTGTTTTCTCCTCATTTAAGTAATATTTGTTTCCGTTCCAAGCAATAGCATCAACCCACTCCACTTCTACATGCATCTCTTCGATTTCCTTTTCACTTTCAACGGATTCCTTTTCACTTTCAACGGAACACCCAGCTAGAAGAAAAACACTAATAGAAAATAATGCGAATAGTATTTTACTCAAAGTCCCTCATCCTTTTTTTAATTGACATTTGTACTGTAAATGTTGTTGTGCTAACCTGCTCCGTTAGTAAAATAGTGTCTTGCTTAATTTTTGGTTCCGAATTGAAAAACTTAAATCTTTTAAAATCCTACCAACTTTGACTCTAGTTTTAAGCTAAGCGATTTTTCTAATCCTTTTTTATCTTCATCAGATAAAAAGTCTGTATCAATTGGTTCTTCTTGACCCTTATCTAGTATAAGAATGATGGCTTCATTAAGCTTAACAGCACTTTTTACGTTATCAAAGTGAATTAGTTTTCTTGGGAAGAGATCTCCCCTGTGAATTGATATGGAATTGTTTTCAATAATTAAATAGAATTTGTGAGGTAGTTTGAAATAATAAATTGCCCGATATACCATCACGACCATTACTAAAACCATTACAATAATATATGAGTTGGAGTAACTCCCCATCTTTGAAGTGAAAGTTTCATAGATACCAAGGAAGATGAGTATTAGCGCATATAATATTGAAAATATCCCTTGTCTAACCCATTTCATTCTTGGTTCAAATCTATAACCCAAAATATTAGACACCTCTTTCTTTCAGTTCCTTCAGTTTTTTAGTGTCACATTAGCAAAATTAACAGAATAATGAAAATTTTAAAATGTTAGGTTTCCTTCTTATGCTAACCTGCCCGTTAGCTTAATAAGCTTATTTCTCTTCAAACTCTTTTTTTAGCCATACTACTTCTTTTTGATAATTGTTTAGGGTTTCTGTAATAGCATCTTTTACCACTCTTGGATAATCGTTTTTTAACTCCTGTTCTAACTCTTTGATATCAACTCTTAATAATTCTAACGCTCTAACTTTTTCTTCTTTAGACATATATTCATAAATTCCCCTCATAAAGTACACCTCTCTTTAGCAAAACTTCTTTTCCTTTTCTGCTTCTTTACTTTAATAAGAAAAAGCTATTCTCCTTCTTGAATTAGAGCACCCGTTAGCATAACAAAGTATCTACTTCTTGTTCCACCAATTAGGGTAAGTGTTCCACCATTCCTCTGCTTCTTCTAACGAATTGAATACTTGTTTAGATACTTCATCAGTATTCAATTCATTAAATTCAAACATTCCATTTACCTCTTTACCCAAACGTTTTCTATGCCAAGCTGAACCATCTCCAATATGGTAAACCTTGACCTTATTAGGAGTTCGATATGTCTCAGCTACATCTGTATGACCTTCAGGAGAGCATTTAGAAATCTCAACATATAAAACTCCTCCCCACATACTAAATTGAAACATAAGTAAGTCAGTTTGTTCTTCTAATTTTCTATAAAAATGAGGGAAGGACCCTTTAAATCCACATTTCCTTAATGTTGGAATAACATTCTCTTTCAAAGACTTTATCATTGCATCTCGTTCAACTGACAAAAGGCTCTACCTCCAACTCATCTTTCATCTCTTTTATTTTTACTTAATTTTTGTTCAACTAAACTGCTCCTTTAACGCAATAAGAGCTGCCGTATGCGACAGCCCCTTGTTCAGCTATTGCCCCCGTTTGTTTAAGTACATTTTTTCACAATGATTTAATTCTTTTTGATCTTGCCGACTATAAAACCCAGAGTAAACACCAACAACATAGAAAGATATGAAATTATTGTAATAGTTGTTCCATGCAATACATTTGAAAACAATAAAGTTAATTTAGTACCAGACCAAATAAATGAAAGCATATAATGTTGACTAATAAGTGCTAAAAACATATTTCTGCTTTCGTCATTCAAAAGTACAAATTGCCACAAATATAGTAAAAATGAAAGTAACCAAATACTATTTCCAATAATAAAATTCTTAGTATTGTTTCCACCTAAATTGGATAATCTTATTCCTACCCAAAACCAAAATACCGCAAAGGTAAGTTGGCTCAAAAGTGGAGGTATTATCATCACAAAGGTGTTAGATAAAAGTCCATAAATAAATGGTATTAGTATCCATATGAGTATTTTCTTATTTTCTATCATGTGTTTTCGCCCCCTATTTTTTGTTAACCTGCTCCTATAACGAAAGAAGCGAATACCTTGTTAAGCATTCGCACCCTTTATCACAATAGAGATTCGGGATTAGGTTCTATTCATAATTACTTTTAAAAAGAATTTCATCTGCAGGTGTTTGTGTCCAAACTTCAATCGAAACATCTGGGTTTAGATTGATAAACAACTCCATAATTTTGTTTCCTATTTTATAATTTGCCCATTGGGGTATACCCCTGCTTGGATTACCATTATGAAAATCATCTTTAATCTTTGGATCGATTGAACTTAAATTGTCCATTAATATTTTCCTTGTTACATTTTCAAGGATTTCTGATAATGGTTCACTCCAAGGTGCCTTAATATCAGGGTAGATGATTTTTGCAAATGTATCTGCCTTTCCTCCAAGTATAACTGTATCTAGTAATGTATTAGTACCACTTATTACATTTTCCTCCATATAGACTGCATGATGGTATTCATGAGCAATCGTAAACTTTAGGATTGTTGCGTCAAAATAGGAAGGATCGATTTGAATTAATATGACATCATCCTTAGCCATGACAGCACCAGTTACACCTTTCATCTGCTTCAATGAATATGAGAGATCTGGATTAGCTGGAAATAAATAAACAGTCTTATTCCCTCCAGGTAGTTTATCAGCAGACTTCTTTAAAGATTCTTCGATTAACTTATTTATTTCGATTTGATTTGCGATTAACGATTGAACGGATTCTTCCAGTTTGCTTATGTTAGTGGGTGGTATAAAAGTCCAATGATTATATATCCAAAATCCATCATTCTCACCATAAGCTTTTATTCGAAATGGCTCAGCAACTGATTTTTTATATATCTCTTCCAAATTTTCAGGTTGTTTTTTTGCATCATTCACATAGTCTAGTATTTCTTGGTAATAAGAAATGATTTGAAATTCTTGATCATTATGTGAGAATATAATCGGGGTTTGAATTGACGTATCTGTAGGAGAAATAACCTCTGAAGTGTCATTTGAACAACTTATTAATAGGAACAAGGTACAAATCATGATACAAAAACCTTGAAAATTTTTAATAATAATCACCTTCTTATGAATAATGTGTTTTGTTGTACAAGAACTAATTGCTTTAATATTACCACGATTCCAGATAATGGTTAATATATCATAGTACCATGAGGTTATTCTATGATAAATTCTGAGTAGTGAATAGTTTAATATACTGATTTTTTAATGTATCTCTTATTGAACTAACCTGCACCGTTAGCTTAGTATAGTTTATTCTACCTTCTTTATCTTAATTGCTTTCGCTTGTCCAGGGAATGATGTTTCCACTCCACCTGAAATTGTGGCTGATACTTTATCTCCTTTATTAAAATCATCTGCTTTGCGATATGATAAATAAATTAGACTTATGGGAGCTTCTAGTGATGATAAATCCTCAATTGAAAGGTCTTTAATTTCTTTATATTCCTCCATAGAAATATTTTCAGCCAATAACACTCGGTCATTTTCAACTATTAAGATATAACCTTGTGTTTTTATCTTTTCTCCAACAATCCCACACCCAGCAATAACCAACATAAACAGCATCATAAAAATAACTCTCTTAATCTTTTTCAAATAAATCCCCCCAGTCTCTTAATGACTTCGGCATAATGAACATTAAAACCTTTTTAAACATTCCTGCTCCAATAGTTGAAGAAGCGATAGCATTGTTCAGCTATCGCCCCCTTTTATTTAAGTACAATTATTCAAAATTTCACAAATAAATAGCGTTTCATCAAGGTATCACTAACATGTAGATTACTAATTTTTCTTAAACATGTCTTTTAAAGTAAAACCAAACATAATAGTGCCTGCAACGATTAGCAAGATAGATGTAAATACTGAATCGGTTTTAATAAATAGACTAACACCGGTTACTAGAACTGCAATACTACCTATTAGATTCATCATAATTTATTAATCCCTTCAATTAAATCTACCTACATTTAAATATGAATCGGTACTGAATCTTCTTTGGATTATAAAAGAGACCAGCAGTTGTCAATCTTACTTTACTTATTAAAGAAGTGCCCCCATTAGTTCAATAAGTAACACTATATTTTTTCAGATTTTTCTTGCTTTAAATAAATATCATAGAGAAGCTTAATACTTTCTGATAGTTTTTCATCGGATAAAGTATGTTTAAATCTGTTAGGTAATCCTGTGGCCCCTAATACAAATATTAATGGAGCCTTTGAAAACTCTCCTAATACGCCAACGTCTACTACAACATTATCCAATCCACCTGTCATATGATTCAATAAATGTTTAGGTATTTCTTTTACTTCATCATTTTGTCTAACTAATCCATTAATAACAGGTTCCCATAGTTCAGGATTAACCTTATATCCTTGGTAAATTAATTTTAAAAGTTCGAATATCTCACTTAATTTTCCTTTATTCTCTTTTTCCCGAGGATTATCGGTAACATTTATATTTGGAAAATATCCTTTAAGTTTTTCATTAATCTTTTTCCAACCACCAGTAAATTCAACGACTCGATTAGCAACATAACTATCGTGACAGGCAATCATTACTTCAACTGCGTTTCGTAAAGATAAAGTAGTTCTGTGTTGAAAATGTGGATATATTTGATTACTGTCCTCTTTTGGATTAAAGAGAATATTCTCCAAAACATCATTCCAATTTGATATTTCTTCTTCTACAAGTTTTGTTATGCAAAAAGCGATTGCTACTTTAGCAGCAGATGCAAGTGGTATTTCTAATTCCTTATTAAGCTCCAATACTACTTCCTGCTTTAATTCTGAATAAACCAAAATGCCAACTTGACCACTTTCAACCTCACTCAATTTACTAAGCACTGTATTCATTTGCAATACCCCACTTTTAAATTTGCTTTATCTAATTTTTAAATTTAGCTTATTAAACTCTACTGCTCCTTTACTTCAATAAAAAAGGTGCGATCTCCTTCTTGAAGATACGCACCCTTTACTAGAATAAGGAAAGAACCTTTAAAGCAACTTCTTTAGGTTTAACATCAATAGATGATAACTTATCTAAATCAACCCACATAGGCAAATATGTTCCTCTATCTCTTTTTTCGTCTATATACTCTTCACCTTGTCCAGTACCAAATTCCCCAACAATAATTTCAGATAGGAAAAAGTATTGAGTTCCATTGAACTCAACCTCTGCAATGCAGTCATTCACCTTAACTTCTACACCCAATTCTTCTAATGCTTCTCTTTTGGCTCCATCTTCTGGTGTTTCTCCATTTTCTATTCCACCACCAGGAAAAACAAAATAAACAGTACCCTCTCTGATTCTTTTAATTAGTCCGACCTTATAATTCTCTATAATTACTACTGAAGCTCTATCTCGCAATACAATCCCCCTTATCAATAAGGTCTTATTATAGATTGCCATCCTTTAAAAAAGAAGGATCCGCCGCACTGTTCCCATCTAATTACTCAACATTGAATCCCGTTAATGAAAAAGAAATTTGTTATTGTCCACGATTTTATGTCATCTTAGATCTTCGTTTAGGTTAATATATGTTGCATTTTCAGGTTCCCCAAAATAATAAAGCTCCACACCATCCTTATTGGTTGCTACTGGATTAAGATGGTCAATTTGTTTACTGTATGAAAATATGAAAGTTATGGGTTCTCCTATTCTTATCTCTTTTCTTTCTCTGTTAGGCTCTACACCGGCTTCTATATAAGCTACTTCTTCTTCGTAGGATATGATACTAAACATCGATACTGCGTCATTTTTTTGTAGTATAACTAATACCTCCAAAAGTTTGAAGGTTATCAGATCTATACGGAGTAAAGGTTGATATTCGACTCCTGTAGAAAATCCCTTTCTTTTCAACTAATACGGTACGGTACTTTTTTTCTTTATCACTTTTAAAAATAAAAATAACAGAAGAACCTGTATCATTTTGCTCCAACAACTCTGCATCTGCTGGAAGGAAGGCATTACTTTTAGCAGCACTTAATGCAGTAAACCTATATCCACTTAAAATAAATACCAATATCATTACAACTAGCAATGGGAATATGAATAACCATTTTTTCATGCATCTGTTCCCCCACAAAATTCAACAACTTATTTTCAACTAACTCGTTAGTACAATAGGCAACTGCTCTTATTGAACACTCGCCCTATCGTTAAGTAGTAAATGTCTGAATTTGAAGTTATATTGATTAAAATATGAGATTTTTAAGAAATAAAAAGCCGTATATCAAAGCACCACAAATTACAATAAATAATCCCACCATTACAAATCTATAGACAAAACCTTTACCCATAGAGAATAAATCTAAGAACATATTCTTAAAAATAACAAATACCTTATTCATAATCTTCCCCCGTTAACAAATCATCGTTGCCATTATTTTACCATCAAACACAATAACCTATTGAACAAACTTGCTCATTAGTACAATAACTACCACAAAAAGAGCACTTCATCTTCTTCTTGAAGAAATGCCCTCTTTAGTTGCATAAAAACTTACTTTTCATCACTATTTTCTTTGATAAATTCTAATAGTTCAGGATATTTTATGTTATATGCCATCTTTTCATCTTCGGAAATGTGCTATCTATTTAGAAAAGGCCCCGTTTGCTTGCTAATTTTAAATAAGTTCAAATAAAAAAAGATTTCTCCTTCTTGAAGAAATGCCCTCGTTACCTGAATAGTAGAGGTAAGTATTTACGCTTTAATTCATCCTCTAGTTCTTTCTTAATTTCTTGGAGTGTAACTGACCATCAGTAGCCCAATTTTATCTTTCATATTCTTCAAATAATACAGTTATCCTCCATCTTTCTTTACATTAAGCGTTTTAACTGCTTCATTGGTTATTGCCTCAACAATTAAGAACAAATTATTAATTATATTAACCTAGAAATTCCAAAAAATATTAAAAGTATAGTCATACACCATGAAAACAAGATATACTTTTTATCGCCATCTCCAAAGATGTACCCAAGAACCAATAAATATAACGCAAATATGATAGTTAATATTCCTATTAAAAAATCTGATTCAGTGAATTCTCGTAAAATAAAAAATACAAATAATATTAGAAACACTACTTTAGGCTTTTTAAACGCCGTTACTATACTTTGCATTACATACACCTCATAAAAATTCTCTTTAAATATTGAACTCTTCTGCTACATAGTTCAACAAAAGTAAGCTCTAATCCTTCTTGAATTAGTGCCCCCTATACTTTAAGTACAACAATTCACAATCTTATCTTTTTAAACATTATCACTTTTGGGAACAAAAAAATTAGTTAATTTTTTTGCTGAAATGAGTGCCATAGGAACAATAACTAAAACGATAATTGCAAAACCTATGAGATTATTAATCCCTGATACACGAATCGATAATGCATTCCAAGTAAGTCCTAGAACCTTAAAATATAGATAGAAAAATCCCCCAGCTAAAACAAAAAAACAAAATGTTCTCTTATGCAAACGCTTCGCTCCTCTCATCAATTACATTTCTATACATTACCATATACCATGGTTTTTTGTTGGACTATTCTGATTATATAATGAAATAGTGACCACTCTTACTAAGCATTCGCACCCGTTACTAGAATAAGTAAATAAGGTTTATATACTAACCAATATTGAATAAACAAATAATATTCCCAATACAATTCCAATGACATATTTGGAGTATTTTTTAAGTTTATCGCTTTCAAAAGTCTTAATTAACAAGTAAAAGAAGCCGACTACCCATATCCCATTTTGAAAAAAAGTAGAAATAATATTCTTAAACATATAAAATATGAAAAATAATAAGTCCATAAACATCCCTCCATAATTTATGGCTACATCTAACCATAAACATCTAAACTTTTATTGAACTATCCTGCCCGTTACTTCAATTAGAAGGTGAGATGATCTTTCAAGGATTGTTTCACCCGTAAGTTCATTATGATAGATTGTTTACTACTTTTGCTTTATTGCTATATAAAATAGTAACCCTAATATTCCACCACTCATAATTAGTTGCACAATCCCAATATCACCAAAGTATGAATTAACATTATGATTATTATATAATTCATTTTTACTCTCCAATCTTATGCTGAATTTTACTAACCTCAATAGTGAAAATAAGCGTTCCTTCTTATTCCAGAAACGCATCCGTTAGTGAAATTAATCCCAATAGTTAAATACTGACTCTCCAACTGTATTGGGTTCCCAATAGGTGAGCTGTTCCAATTCATTTTGATGTAAATTGTTTTCGTTTTTAACTATTCTCTTATTACCTATTTGAGTATAACTTAATGATTCATTCAATTGGTTAGGATGTAGTATTTTATAATACTGTATTAATGGCTTTGCAATTTCAGGTTCATCTATAAAAGGAAAATAATCCACATTTAATTCACGAGTTAATGTAAAAGCCATAAAAGGATACTGGCTATTTAGCAAAACATGAATTTTTTATCCTTAACTTTAATTATACACTCATAAAAACTCTTTCCTTGTTCTCCCCAATAAAATCCAAAACTTTTGAACCAAATAAAGAGTAACATATTTGTTTGAATTGATTCTCTTTAACCGATGGTGCTAGTAGAAAACCTGTAATTCCTGAACGCAGAATTATCACACACAAACCTCCTGATGAAAAAAGGATTTAATTCTCTTTCCTATTCTGAAAAAGCGACCGACCCTATAGTAGAAAAGCCCCCGTTAGCTTAATAACATCAAAGAATGAATCCACTTAAAACCATTCCAACATTTATAAAAAAATGAAGAATTATTGAGGGGTAAATACTATTAGTGTTTAGTACAACAAAAGCATAAAATATTCCACCAAAAGAAAAAAGTAAACTTACAATGAAAGGTATTCCCACAGCAAGATGTAGTAAACCAAACCCTATACTTGTAATGATAATTGCACTTGTAACGGAAACATATTCTTTCAAATTTGATAACATAAAACCACGCCATATAAGTTCTTCAAGAGTTGCATTGAAAATCGAAAACAATAAACAAAAGATTATGATTGATTTAATGTAACTAAGCTCTTGTTGCATTATAAAAGGAAAAAATGATATTACAGGTATAAATAGCCCAATTATCATAAAATAGGACAACCTAATAGAATGAAATGGCATAACAATATAGCTATCCAAGTCAGGTTTATTGTTAAAAAACGATATTTTCTTTTTGTTAAAGAGCTGAGTCACAAACAATCCCAAAACGATTACAATAAGTAAAACTCTATTAAGCAATACCCTCAATTCTATGGACATCTCATAGTTGTTTTCAATATATATATTTATAAGTTGATAAATTAAAAAACTAACAAGAAAAGCTATAAAAATTGTTGTCACTATTTTACATTCCTGATTTTTGGTATAAATAATAATTAGAAAGAAGATGGTAATTCCTGCTGTCATCCAATTATTATAAGAAATACTAATAATGCCAACATAAAATAGTATGGCTAATGAAGGTAATAAAATTTTTTGTTTTAACAAGGACAACTATAAAGCCTTCTCTCTATATGTATTTTTTCATTCTTTAAATTTAAATTAGAAGCTATTAGTTTACCCATGAAAAATCCTAACTTCTTTATAATAAATTTCTTTCTGTTACTCCCCTGTGTAGCTATCATTAATGACCGTTCCATCGCAACAAACCAATGGGTTATATTTAACCTCAATTAAGACCTCGTTAACTTCATTTCCTTTTTTAAAGTTTGCTTTGATAACACGATAGTCTTCTTTTGCTTTTTTCTGCATTTGGTAAGTAACAGAAGCATCACTGTATCCTTTCGCATAGAAGTATTCGTACCCATCAATTGTTCCAAGGCTATGGATACGAGATTGTTCATCCGCTTTTACATCCTCTAGCCATCTGTGAACCTCACTTTCATTTTCAACTGAAATGTTGTTCAAACTGTAGGAAAAAATAAATGGTTCTTCATCAACTGTCGCATTATTTTGACACCCTACGATTAAAATCAAGGATAGACTGACAAGCATTAAACCTATTCTCAACTTATGTTCCCTCCATTTGGATAACCAGGTTAGTTGACTTTCATTATTTTCTCAAAATAGTCTTTCATGTCGTTATGAACAAAAGAATAGATACCATCCTTGGTTGAAACGTAAACCTCACAACCTTTTCGGCCGATATCGAATTAAACCATTGAACAAGTTGTGTGACTTCCTTTTCCGCCGGCTCTTAACGAAAATCCTGATGTTCGAACGTTACTCCCCCACCGCCAGAGTCCTCTTTATGAAATTCCCGAAATATAACAATTTCTTCAATTTTTTCTAGTGAAATTGATTTATGTGTGCTTTGATTATTTTCAAGGTTAGAAATTATTAAAGTGAAAATAAGAAATAAAGCAAATGGCAATAAGAATTTTTTCATATGGAACCTCCTATTTGTAACAAAATTGAAGGACGACCATTGTTAAACATAGCTGCTAAGTTAGTACAATGTTTTCTTACACCAATTTTAACATAATATTCCAAAATTTTACTCTTAATTATAAATATAAAAAAAGACGATCAACCTAATGATCGCCCTGTTTAACTCTTGCACCGTTCGTAATACAAGCTCTTGTGCTAAAGCACCCTTTAGTTCAGTAGACGGATCATTACACTTAGAAGAATCTTTAATGATTCAGTCCCTCAATTGTTTCAAAAATCCTTGAAAACACCTCTTTTATGTTTTCATCAGTCTTTTTATCATTATATAATCCAAAACCCCAACTTTTTAAAGCTTTATCTTCATTTGAAGTGAGTACCCCAACAGCGTAATTATTGCCAGGAGTCCAATTCCAAGACTCATTAAATTCTGATTCTTTTACGGTAAAAGGAATATGACTATTAGTTGATATAAAAAAGAACGGAATAGCTGAGTTTAAGTATGTATTTGCATACTTATTTTCAGATGCTTGAGGAAGATTTTCTTCTGTAATAAAGATTGCATCATAAGATCCTATTTCCTCGCCTGTAAGTTTATCAAAAGATAGTTCACTGAAACTAACTTGTTTTTCTTTCACTTCTGGTAGATCCCCAACTACTGCTATTCTTAAAGATTTACCTTCATACGATTCAAAATCCCGACTTTGAGCACAAGCTGGTAATGCAAATAGTAATATTAGTAAGACAAAAGATAAATAGTTCCTTACTTTTTTCATAATCCACCTCTCAATTCTAAGTTTATTTGTAGATTACGAGCACAGCTAATCAAAGGTTTCACCTTTCGCGTTCTTCCACTAACCCTTATAACATTCCCTTTACTCAAAAGAAGCCTAATCCCTCTTGAATTAGAGCCCCCTTTAGCTTAACAAGTTAACTGAGAATAATCCTGCTTAAATTATTCTCCATTAGTTTTTTTCGCAATAACTCTTATTCTTATTAATTTATATCTAAACTATTTATCTTGTTTTAGAAAGAATGTTTCTTCATTTTCATCATCCCATTTAATAGTAACTTTAATTTGCTCATTTTCACTAGTTACTGTACAACCTGAGCAAGAAGAAGATATTTTAACAGTAGCACCTTTATGATTATCTGATCTCTGTTCTGTTTCTCCTTCATTAATAACAATTACTAAGTTCTTAAATGTTGAATCTTTGTTGGCGTTTTTGAAACCAAAGACGAATTCACCATCTTCTCTTGTACCATCGATATTCGCAGAGTATTCACCTTTCCAACTGTCACTTTCTCCAGAAAAATGAAAGTATTTATTACCACATCCTACCAATACTGTTACCAATATCATCACAAATAAGAATATTGCTTTCTTCATTTTTACCTCCAATATAAAACGTCCAATTTAATAATCTTACTTCCTCTTATAAAGTTATTATTCATCAGCTTTCCTGATGTATTAATACACAATAACTTATAAAATGGCTCGAATCCTTCTTGGAGAAATGCACCCTTTAGTTGAAGATACAATTTATCAATTACTAGTCTTTCCCTTTTAATAGCTTGTCTAGTTTTTCTTCAATTCTCGCTAATCTGCTATTTCTCTTTCTTGTGAAAATGAATACTACAACAATTATAGCGATTACTAACAAAACCATAAGGGCAAACAATTGAAAGAGAACATCTCCCCCATTTATGTAGGCTTGTGCTGTTAATAAAGTCATCCATATCTCTCCTTTATGACATAAAGCTAGTTCAATTTAAAATGATTTTTCCTTTTTGAAGAAATGCATCCTTTAGTGCAATAAACCTACCTCTTGTACTTTCCATTCAAAAAACCAATTTCCAACCTCATACCCATACAAGTTGTTGTTATTGCCTCCATGTCGTACACCTATACCAACTACTTTTTCCAAGTTATCGAGTTCAATAAATTTTATATTTTCTACTTTTTGTTCTACTGGATACTTATACATCCCGAAATACACTAATTTATCGGCATCATTTAACATAGTCTGTACTAAACTTACGTCATCAATAGTTAAGTCTATTTTATCAGAAAATAAATCACCTATATTGTGAACTACTTGTGAAGCAGTTTCGATATTCCGCTTATTACTTATGTATGAATTAAGAATTAATCCACCTACTATGAGAAAAATCAATGAACCTATAATCCAAATTTTTTTCATCTTATCTCCCTCCATTTCTATAATATTTTACTACATAAATCTATTACTTTTCTTCAACCCTACTGCTCCTTTACTTCAAGAAAAGGCGATTACCCTTTATTCAGTAATCGCCACCTTATAGCTCAATAAGATTTTTTCACAAAACTTTATTCACTTCATCCTTGGAGATGAAATGAATATTTCTTACATATATAAATGTACAACCACGTATACTGGAATATTAATGATTATTATTAGAACACTTATGAATATGCCTGCAATACTAGTTCCAACCTTTTTATGCAGAGCTTCTAATTCATCATATTGGGATAGATTTAACTCTTTATCCTAGTGATTTCTCTCTTGCACTTAGCATAGTATAATGTATTGGAAATGAGTCCAAGTGCGAGCCAATAAAACACTGTTAAGATTTTATCCTCAGCACTACTTAAATTTGAAACAATTAGGTTAGGTAGGATTATAAGGATTGAAAAAACAATTAGTTCAATATACATTTTCCTGTAACCCATCCATATCACACCAGCAAAGAATGAACTCCAATTCCATGATAGTTTTGCCCATCTTGGTAAGTTTTGGGAGCTATTGTTATAAGTTATTATTCCAAATTTCCGTAGATATTTAACTTGTTTATTTTCCCCTAAAAATACTTTCAACCTATCTAAGTCAAATACTTCAGCATAATCCCATTTAGCCATTCCATTATCTCCTATAATATTTATGTGACTTTAATATAACTATATATATATGACATTTATCAAATAACGTAATTTATATTAATGAAAATAAAACCACTTAAAATTGCAATAAAAAGTAAGAATAAAACAAATCTCTTTTTCTAAATGCCCCCTAGTTCAACTTAGTTTTGCAATTGAATCCCGTATCTTTTTTAAAGTAAGGTGATCATATATCCATGTTAACATAATATTCCAAATTTATATCTTACATTTTAAATATAAAAAAAGACGACCTTTTTAAAGAACGCTCTTTTTAACTCTAGCTCCTGTTAGTTGAGCAAGATGTACACCTTAAGCTCTTACTACTTCAAGTAAATAACCAATAAAGTCTGTGTGAAGTCATACCTGCTATGTTTCTTTTGGTCCCTCTATCTAGTTGTTTTTAAAAAAATATCTTGAAACCAATATACCTATAAATGCTGAAAAAACGATAACAGGTCCCATAAAGTACATTTTATATTGATTCCAAGGCGTTATAATAGCAATAATGGTTGTGATGAAAAAAAGAACAAAGCAAGCAAATAATTGTTCTTTTATATTTAACTTTTCACCAAACATCTAAGTCACCTTCCCCTAGAATTCATTTTATAAAGGTTAAAACCTTATTAAATAATTCTGCCCTTTAGTTGAACATAAGAAGCTCTAATCCTTCTTGAATTAGAGCCCCCTTTAATTTAAGTACACAAATTCACAAAGCTATTCTTCCCTTTCTTAAAAGTATTGTATTTTACTTTACCTTAACTTTTAAATAATGAGATACTGCACCATTTGAATATTCTGCAGCAATATCATAAACCTAGATTCCAGCTTCATTTGGTAGATTGAACGAGAAGTTATCCACTTTTATTTTCATATTATTACGGTCATATACATTTAAAGATAATGGAGTCTTATTTATAAATTCCAGTGTAACAACATCATTTCTAGAAGCTTTAAGTATTGGGGCATTTTTATCTAAGGAGTTAGAATCACCAAGTGTTTCCTCTCGTCTACCACCAATTAGAAGAGAAGAACCGCCATTTAACACTTTTACTTTATGATCAACAACACTTGCATTGACACAAGGAATAAATACATTTGTACAGTTTTCTTCTGTGTAGACATCCTGACGACTACATCCCGAAAGAAAAATAAGCAAATAGAAAAAACCTAATAAAACAAATTTGCATAAAGTATTTTTAGTCTTCAAAGTAACAATCACTCTCCAAGAACTTTTTCAATAGTCTTTTTCTATTTAATTTCTTTACTTAGGTTGTAAGTTCCACAAAAAGAGCACTTCTCCTTCTTAAAGAAATGCTCCCGTTAGTCAAAAAATTTATATTCTGACAGTATCAATCCACTTCTGTATGATATTGTTTTATTACATTGATGCCAAAGTGACTACATACATAAAGAATAATAAGCAAACACTTGTTACTACCGTAGTAGTGGATAACATAAACATCTTAAAATCTTCTTTATACTTAATTACACCTTTAAACCCGTAGAAAGACCCTAAAAGAACTAATGAAACCCATAATAGCACTACTGCTTGATGTGAGAACAAAGTATAGAAATCTATAAAGAATAATGGAAAAGTTATTATTTGTAAAAAAACAATGGAAAGGAGTATTTTCATTAAACCACCTCAATTCACTATTAACCTAACCTTCACTTCAATCAAAAGAAGATAATCTCTTTCATTACGATTAGACCCGTATGTAAAAAACAAATGTCTATTTACTTAGTTGTTCACCTGTGATCATTTCGTATAAAATTGCCGATTCTGTTTCAGAAAGTTTAGTATATTGACTTTGACTTGGAATAACCACTTCCAGCATGTTCTTTAGTGGAGTTATCCAAATGTCATACTTATTGTTTATTTTATAATTAGGTGGGTGAGCCATCATAACCTTTGCATTTTTCCAATTTGCTTTTTCAAGTATTAGTATTACCTTCTCTACTTTTTCTCTATCTGTTATTTCTTTATAAAATTCATATTCATTATCCTCGCCAATGCGTATTCGGACCACTAACTTATCTTCCTTTTCTATTACAGCTGAATCTTTTAATTCACCGATATGATTTGTTTCGGTATCTTGCCCACCGTTTGATTGATTTGTACATCCAACTAGTGAAATAAAAATAGACAATAATAATAATAAGACCAAACATACTCTCATCTGACACAATCACTCCTCTCAATACATTAGTCTCCTTCTTGAACTGCTCCTATAACGAAAGAAGCGACTGCTGCTTGTTCAACAATCGCTCCCGTTAGCTTAAGTACATTTCTTCACAAACTACATTGTGTCTATACTATGCTTTTTATGAGAACCACTATTATTTCTTTCTTGGGATTGAGGTTGTAATATAGTCTTTATTGAGTTTCATTTTTCCTATATATAATATTTGCCCAAGGTGTTCCGAAAAGTGAGTTGAACACTGCAATAAAACATCTAATACAGTTACATTATTTTGACGTACTTTTTGCGACTTTAAATAGTCATCATAACTTAAATTCCTTATTGTTACCTCTAGGATATTAAAGCTTTCCTCAATTCTTTCTATCGCTTCGTTTTTACTTAAAATCTTTTTAATATCAAATTCTCCATCTCTATCTCTATTATCTTTATGACGACTTATGCCAGCTTCAATTCTTTGATGGATGTTACCTTCGATATGTGTCACTAAATTTGCTATACTATTACTTTCTTCATTCGGTCTCCAATTAATATCTTCGTCAGAGAGTTGGTTTAAAACTGATAACATTCTACTTTTTATTTGTTCAAACTTTGACAAAAGATTACTTATAACAATTTCACTAACTTCCATTTAATTCAACCTTTCCAAATAAAGTCCCTTTATCGTCTTAATAGGTCATTAGAAATCCAATTAACAGCATCTATTAAATCATCTGCTATGTAATCTGGTTCGACATCTTTCCATGTTCCTCGATGTTTAGTGAGTGATTGTTCACCACAACCTGTTTTTACAAGAACCTTTTTTGTTTTTGCTTGGTTAGCAGCTAACATATCTGTACTTCCTGTATCTCCTACAACGGCATTCATTAAGGTTTAAATTGTACTTTTTTTGTGCTTTTAACAATAAACCAATCTTTGGCTTTTGACATTCACACCCATCTTCGGGCTTGTGAGGACAATAAAAGATGTTGTCCAAATAAGCTGAATGATTTGCTAATTCTTCTTTCATTGTCTCAAAGGCTTTTAATAATTCATCTTCGGTAAAGTAGCCTCTACCTACTCTTGTTTGGTTTGTAAAGAGGAACACTTTTATTCCTAATTCATTAAGTGACTTTATAGCTTTTGGGGCAAAGTCATACATTGAAAACTCAAATGGATGCATCCCACCCCCAGTCCCTCCAATAGTTCCATCACGGTCAAGAAATACAGCTTTCATCATCAACACCTCCGTAATTACCTCGGTTTTTAGTAACCTGCTCTATAGTTCAATAAAAGAAGCTCTGATCCTTCTTGAATTAGAGCTCCCTATAGTTGAAGAAGGCTATAAAGGTTTACTTTTTCGTGATTGCTCTAATAGCAACTTCCTTGTCATCAAAGTGTAAAGTCTTATCTTTAATTGTTTGATATGTTTCATGACCTTTACCAGCTATGAGTACAACATCGTCTGTTTCTGCCATTTCTATAGCTTTAAAGATGGCCTCTTCTCGGTTAACGATTAATTCATACTTTGGCGAACTAATGGAAGTAATACCTGTTTCTATATCCCTTAGTATTTTTTCAGGATCTTCGAAACGTGGATTATCTGACGTAACTATTACATAGTTACTATACCGACTAGCAATCTCACCCATAATTGGTCTTTTCGATACGTCTCGATTGCCACCACAACCAAAAACCGAGATAATTTTTCCTTTAGAAAACTCTTTAATAGATTTCAATACATTTTCGATTGCATCAGGGGTATGAGCATAGTCAACGATTACAAGAAAATCTTGTCCTTGATCTACTAACTCCATTCTGCCTCCTACACTTGATAGTTGAGATAAACTTCTCTTAATATTTTCTAGTGGCACACCCTCTATTAAAGCTGTTGCTATCGCGGCCAAAGCATTATATACATTAAAAAGACCAACTAAATTAAGAGTTACGTCAATTTCTCCTTTATAAGAACTGAGTATAAAATTTATACCTTGTGCTTTCATTTTAATATTCTTTGCAACTACATCCGACTGATTATTTATTCCATATGTAATGACTTCTACAGAAGTTATTTTTTGTAAATAATCTGATTCTGGATCATCAGCATTAATAACTGCATATTTCTTTTCGTAAGAACTGTATCCATTTCCTAGTGTAGAAAACAATAATCCTTTAGCATTCCTATACTCTTCAAATGAACCATGATAGTCTAAGTGATCTTGAGTAAGATTCGTAAAGATAGCCGTCCTAAAATTACACCCAGAAACCCTTTTCATATCTAAACCTTGGGAGGATACTTCCATAACACAGTAATCTGCTTCATGGTCTCGCATTTTTCTTAAATTTCTTTGTAAGGTTGGAGGTTCTTGTGTATTTATATCAGTTGGATACATGTCACCATTTATTTTAATTCCGTTATTACCCATCAATCCTGTCTTAGAACCATAATCACTTAAAATCTTTTCTATAATAAAAGATGTAGTTGTTTTTCCATTTGTCCCGGTGATACCAATAAGTTTCAGTTCCTGAGATGGATAATTATATAAATGAGAAGAAATTACCGACATAGCGTATCTTGCGTCATTTACAAAAATCTTTGGAACGTCAATATCAATATCTCTTTCAACTACAAGAGCCACTGCTCCATTTTTTACTGCATCTTTTGCATACTGGTGTCTATCTTCAAGATATCCTTTAATCGCTGGTACACAGATAAAAAGATTCCCTTTTTCTATCTTTCTAGAATCCATCTGTAAACCTGTTATATTGATATCTAAGTCGCCGACGGTTGTTCGAACTACCAATAAGTCTGCAATCTCTTTTAATTTCATATTGAACACCTCACCGAACTGATTTAATAACTCTTATTTACATTTTAACAATTTCTTACATATTACTCTATTCAGATCTAATTAAAAGGATGATGCCCTACTCATTTATTGAAGTATGGCTACCCATTAGCACATCAAGTCAACCTATTTCCCTTTATCTGCTAATTTAATTCCAATCCAAATTAGAACCCCGATAATCAGTCCGTAATTTATCTGAACAATTATATTGTCCCGATGAAACACTTCTCGTAGAATTTCATCCAAGTTAACCGTTATCAACATATAAATAAATGCAAAAATAATAGTAAAACCGAATGTTTTAACCATATTATCTCCCTCTTAATTTAAATTCTCTTGTTCCATTAACTGCTTCTTTAGCTTAACAACTTCCACAAAAAAGGGGCTTATCCTTCTTAAAGATAAGCACCCTTTAGCTGAATAAGTCTAAGTGTGATGGAGCTTAATTTTATGCCAGATTGCTTTCCAATTTTTCTTAATTATTCGTTCCTCATAAATTGCAGCTCGTTCTTTTGTCTCTTTAAAATATGGTGTAGGCTTCAACTCTAAATTTAAAACATCATCTATACCGCAAGGAGCAGTAAGAATTAGTTTATTATTCTTGTCTATTTTCACACCAAGAGCAGTTACTGTCTCTGGAAATTTTGAAATAGCATCCTCTGAAGAAATATAAGGTGGAATATCATTTATAACGTGCATTCTTGCTTCATTCTTAACAGACCAAGGTATATCAGGCAGAATTGCGCTCAATTCAGCTTCTAATTCTTTTTCGGTCTTCTCATCAATGTTTTTATCATCAAAATATATAACATCCACATCTGGAGTAGCTGTTCTATTTTCAAACCCGTGTAATGTATCCCAAATTTTAGAACGTATAAATCCCGCACATATCCACCAATCTGGCAAATTTAGTTTACTTGCAGCCTTAATTATTTCCATCATTTTGTCATCATTTTGAATTAACTTTACTACATCTTCTTGGTTCCTTAACATTTAATCTCCCCTTTACACACGAACATATATTCCTATTTTAACACAATTATAAATTATAGGGAGATTATTCCACTAAACTGCTATATAGCTCAATAAAAGGAGCTCTAATCCTTCTTGAATTAGAGCTCCCTTTAGTTGAACTTACTCTTTATTTTGAAGTTTTAAGATTTCTTTCAAAATTAAAGATGTATATTAACGGGTTTACTTTCGTGGTATCATTCCGAACCTCTGAAAGCTTTTACATTTTATTGATTAAGTTCATCAATCGATTTGAATATTCTTGAATATACTTCTTTTATGTTTTCATCTGTTTTTTTATCATTATACAAACCGTATTTCCAACTTTTTAACGACTCATCTTCTTTTAATGTAAGAACCCCAACAGCATAGCTTTGACCAGCAGTCCAGTTCCAAGACTCATTATATTCTGTTTCTTTTACGGTAAAAGGAATATGATTATTAGCTGATATAAAAAAGAATGGAATTGTAGAATTTAGATAAACGTCTGCATATTGGCGTTCAGCAGCCTCTGAAAGATTATTTTCCCTGATAATTACTGCGTCATAAGACTTCAGTTCTTCACTAGCCATTTCATCAATTGTGATTTCTGTAAATATCACTTGTTCCTCATTTACTTCTGGTGGGTCTCCAACCACCGCTATTTCTAAAGGTTTTCCTTCATACAACTCAAAATCAGGACTTTGAGTACAAGCTGTTAGTGCGAATAATAGTATTAGAAATATAAAAGATAAATAGTTTTTTCCTTTTTTTCTATACATATGCAAACCCCCTTATACATCAAATTACACCATAAAATCCCATATTTCTTATTGAACTATCCTTCCCTTTAGTTTAAGTGAAAACCATCACATAATCCTTTTAAATGGAAGCTTTTTATTGAGGAGTATACGTAAACTTCAGCACAATCATTGAGTCGCTCTAAATCATCATCAAATTTGCAACTACTACAAAGAAAATTCGTATTAATTATTAAGGATAAATAAATTTCTGTTTACTGCCTCATTAGCAAAACGATCAAAGCAAAGAATAACTTATTGCAATTTTACATAATATAAGACTTGCTCAGGAGGTGATTATAAAATGGCTAATCGAGATAATAATCGAAATGTTTCAGAAAACATTAAAGATACAGCTGGGGCGGCATTCCATTCTATTCATCGAGGATTAGAAGTTACGGAGAATGCCGCAATGAATGCTGTAGACGAAACTGCTGAAGCTATTTCCAATTTAACAGATAATGATAAAAGACGTAACGACCGATAGGTGCCAATTTTAAATAAAGCAGATATATAAAAAAGGTATAACATAGTTAAAACACTACTATGTTATGCCCTTGTTTAATAGTAACGTACACACTTATTTCTTCTCTTACTCGCCTGTTTCACCAAAACGCTTAATACGATCTCCAATTTCATCACGAACTCGCTCAAAAAATGCCCACTTCTCTTCATCTGTTCCTTCTGCTTTTGCAGGATCATCGAAACCCCAGTGCACACGCTTCACATGTGGTGGAGTAACCGGACAGTGGTCTGCGGCATGTCCACATAAAGTAACAACCAAGTCAGCTTTATTTAAAATTTCTGGGTCAATTGTATCTGATGTTTGGTTTGAAATATCAATTCCTGCCTCATTCATGACTTTTACGGCATTTGTATTTAACCCATGTGCCTCAAGACCCGCACTTTTCACTTCCCACTCGTCACTTAAGTGCTTCTTTGCCCATCCTTCAGCCATTTGGCTTCTGCAAGAATTTCCTGTACATAGAAAGTAGATTGTTTTTTTAGTCATTGTTTAGTTCTCCTTTATGGTTTAATGAATGATTAGTAACCAAAAATATAGACCAACTAGTGTGATAAACAGGGTTGGAATGGTTAGAATAATTCCTACTTTAAAATAAGTACCCCATGAGATTTTTACCCCTTTAAGAGATAAAACGTGTAACCAAAGTAATGTTGCAAGTGAACCAATTGGCGTAATCTTTGGCCCTAAATCAGAACCAATAACATTTGCATAAATAAGTGCCTCTCGGACAACACCACTTGTATTTGTATCCGCAATGGCTAACGCATCGATCATAACAGTTGGCATGTTATTCATGACAGATGATAGGATGGCTGCAATAAAGCCCATACCAATTGTGGCAGCAAATAATCCTTGATCAGCTGTTGCTTGGATTAAGTCGGATAACACATTCGTTAAGCCAACATTCCTTAGTCCATAAACGACAACATACATACCAATCGAGAAAAATACAATGGCCCATGGTGCTCCTTTGATAACGGTTTGTGTATTGACTGCAGTACTTTTTCTTGCCATCATCAAAAAGAAAATAGCGACAATACCTGCCACAATGGATACCGGTACCCCAATAAACTCACTCGCGAAATAACCAACTAGTAAAATACCTAGAACATACCAAGAAAGACGGAACATCTTTTCGTCACGAATGGCCTCAACCGGTTTTTTTAGATGTGAGAGATCATATTGTTTTGGAAGGTTCTTTCGGAAATATAAATATAAAACCAAAATACTAGCCCCTAATGAAAAGAAGTTAGGAATGATCATTCTTGAAGCAAATACAACAAATCCGATTCCAAAAAAGTCAGCTGAAACAATATTAACAAGATTGCTTACTACTAACGGTAAAGATGTTGTATCTGCAATAAATCCACTAGCGATAATAAATGGAAATACCATTTTTTCTTCAAACTTTAAATTTCTAACCATAGCTAAAACAATCGGTGTCAGGATAAGAGCTGCACCATCATTTGCGAAAAAGGCAGCTACAAGTGAACCTAAAATGGCTACGTACACAAACATACGAACGCCATTTCCCTTTGCTGCTCGAGCCATATGAAGAGCAGACCACTCAAAGAACCCTATTTCATCCAGAATAAGCGATATGATAATAATTGCTATAAATGCTAAAGTTGCGTTCCAGACGATGGAGGTTACGTCAATAACATCTTTAAAATCGACTACGCCTACTAACAATGCAAGAATAGCTCCCCCACAGGCAGACCATCCAATTGATAACCCCTTAGGCTGCCATATAACTAAGACAAGTGTTGCTAAAAAAATCAATGATGCTATTATTACTGATGTCACTTCATATCCCCCTTATTAATCACACGAGATGCGTAATCCCTGTTTTGCTAGCTCCTCCAACTTATAATTCTGGCTCGGAAGATTGTCTAGCAGATTTTGAACAAATGGATAAAACTCACTTTCTTTATTTAAAGAATAGATAATCCATTGTCCTCTTCTCGTTTCACGAACAATTCCCGCATCCTTTAACTTACGAACATGTTGACTGATAGCTGGTTGGCTTGCTTTAAAAATCTCTACAAATTCACACACACAACAATCGTGTGAGTCCAAAATTTTCACCATCGTCAAACGTGTTTTGTCTCCCAATAGTTTTAAGATTGTCGCAGCCTTCTCTACTTCAAGCATTGAACCTTGCATGAAAACACCTCCTGTAACAACACTAACATCACCACATAACAATTCACTTATATAATAGTTTACTTATATGTTTATTTCAATCTCTTTTGTGTAAATTCTATGTAAATCCATATTAATTCCTAGTTATTGTGCTCTAAATATAAAAAGCATTACTGGGTACCAGTAATGCAAACAGTAGTAATCAATCTACTCTAAATAATCCTCTTGTATCTACCTTCTGTTGGTTTATATAGTAAAAATCATTTGATTGTGAATCATAGACATAGTCTTTTTTCCATTCTCCTGCATTCTTTACAATTTCTCTCATCGCAGAAATGAAAGTATAGATTTCTTCATTTGTCATTGTAGGATGAATTGAGAACCTTACCCACCCAGGCTTTGTTGATTGGTCACCAAGTTCAACAAGATCCGTAATCTTTTTTGATTCCTCCTTGGTTATTGAGAATAAATAGTGTCCATACGTTCCCGCACACGAACAACCACCCCTTAACTGGAAACCATATCTGTCATTAAGGATTTTAACAACCAAGTTATAGTGTAGATTTTCAACACAGAAAGAAACAATTCCTAAACGATCCGTTTTATCAGCCTCTAATACTTGAAGCCCAGGTATACGGTTTAGTTCTTTTAAGAGCAATGAAACAAGTTCATGTTCCCGCTCTAGTATTTTCTCTTCACCCATTTCTTCTTTTAACCTGATACATAAAGCAACCCTAATTGCCTGCAAAATACCTGGTGTTCCACCATCCTCACGTTTTTCTATATCGTTGAAATATTGCTTCATTCCCCAAGGATTCGTCCATGAAACTGTCCCACCACCAGGATGATCTGGTACTTTAGTAGAATACAATTTCGAGTTAAAAATTAATACACCACTAGATCCTGGACCCCCTAAAAATTTATGAGGTGAAAAGAAAATCGCATCTAATGATTCACCCTCGTTCTCAGGATGCATATTTATTTTCACATAAGGGGCTGAAGCTGCAAAATCAACAAAACAATATCCATCGTGCTGATGCATAACCTTTGCCAGTTCATGGTAAGGTGTTTCAATTCCGGTTACATTTGAGCAAGCTGAAAAAGACCCTATTTTTAGTTTACGATTTTTATAGTTAAGTAGAAGCTGATCCAATTTTTCTGGACAAACATTACCCTCTGAATCTGGCTCAATAATACAGACTTCTCCAATTGTCTCTAACCATGAAGTGTGGTTCGAATGATGTTCCATGTGGGAAACAAAAATAATGGGCTTTTCCTGCTCATTTAGTTTGACCCTGTCTCTTAACTGCTCTGGAATCTTTAAGCCAATCATTCTTTGAAGTTTATTAATGGCCGCTGTCATGCCTGCTCCTGCGAAGATGATACAATCATCATGATTTGCATTTACATGTGCTTTGATGACTCTTTTTGCTTCCTCATAAGCCTCTGTCATAAAAGCTCCTGTCATATTCGAATCGGTATGTGTATTGGCCATAAATGGACCAAATTCGTTACAGATTTTATCTTCAATAGGTTTATATAATCGTCCACTTGCCATCCAATCGGCATAAATAATTTTTTTCTGACCAAACGGAGAGAAAAACTCCTGATTGTTTCCAATAATCCCACTACGAAATTGTTGAAAATAGGTCTCCAACTCCCCATACATTTCATAATTATTACTCCCTATCCTGGCCTTTAGCATTTTTGATTCCACCTTTGTTATAGGGTTTCTTCTGTAATATATGTTGGAATAGGTTAATGTTGAAGGTATCTATTATCGAAAAATGTATTCTCATCTGTTCTAAATGTATAGTTTTTGTGAATTAGGGTTAATGATAGAAGAAGCATTATGGATATATGAAGAATTAGGTAAAGGTGATGTTGTGAAAGAATTTAAATTTGGAAATGCAAAATTCATGTTCGTGTCAAATCTTCCTGGTTTTACAGACAAAAAAGGGGAACCAACTGTTATTGAATTTGAAAGAGCAATTCAAGATTGTTATGATAGGTATAAGAAATGGGAGCATAAGTAATGCTCCCAGATGTCATTGGTAATCGTTTATTCTCTGTGCCTATAAACCTGTGTAATCCAGATCTGCTTGAATAGCCGACTCAATGGGTGGCATTAGTTCTCCATCATCAAATCGATAATCTAATATAAAAACCTTAAAGAGAAAACTCCCCACCATAAACAACATGAGTCCTACTAAAAGAATACATAGAAAGAGAGCACCCTTTAAACTTATCTTAAAAGCCTTAGTTTGAATCAACTTATCTGCTTGGTCTATAAATTTACTCATTATAAGTTTCTCCCCTCTTTTTTTTACAAGTTCACTCTCGGAAAAATAATTCACTGCTTTACCTGTTTTTATTGCATATTCAATCTCATTTTTTGTACTTTCTCCTATATAGCCGTCAACATCAATTACAAAAATTTCATCTGACATATCAATCTTTTTCAAATGAATTCTCCCAAACAGTTCCGCCTGTTCAGGCGTTATTTCAACACACTCACTTTTCTCAAAGAAACCTAAACTGATTACAATATTGCCTTTTAGAGTAAGATAAGCATTTGCTTTTTCAAATTGGTCTTTAAATCTAGTAGATCCACATAAAGTGATTGTTTTCATTTGTATCTCCTTACTGTTTTCCTGTGTTTACCGCTGTTTCACTGATGATTAGGCTTAGCCTTAAACGTCCCAGCCACTTTTCAGCTTCTGAAATAGTACTTGAAATACTATTGATCTCCTCATGATATTCAAGTCCCTCGACAGCCTGGAAATCCACCTGAAGCTTCGCAAGCCTATATATAATCATTGGCCATTCAGCGTCCGTCATTCTCTCCTTTGAATGCAAATGAATAAACTCGGCACTCTTTTTGGAAAACGTGCATGACCCTGCTGTGATGTCCACCTCTTGACCGAACTCCAAGGAAAAAATCTTGTTTGAAATCTTTTCTGTTTCTATCCATTCAATCGGATGTGTTAACATCGCACGTTCTGTTCGACCTAAAATTAAATAATGATGATTTGTACTATCTAAAATCAAACCCCTTAATTCTTTTAAGTGATATTTTGCCCAAGTTAATAATCGATCAAAGTCACAATAATGATAGTAGTCACATGGACTAGCCAACCCAAATGCAACAACTTCCCTACGAGCATTTGCAGCTCCTTTTTTCGGTATAATTTTCACACGAAATTTGCTATTCTTTAACACACTTATTAGCTCAGGTGAAGACTCCTCACTTACAGTAATAAAAATCTCCGAATAAATAGATTCTAATTCTTTTTGCAGTTCCCTAAATAGCTTTATATTTCTACCTGTAGGATCGTGTGTAACTGTTAGTAGTCCTATTCTTTGCATTAAGATTCCCCAACGATTTCGTTTATTTTTTTATTAATGAACTCTGCTAGAAGATCATATCCTTTTTCTCCAAAATGCAACCCATCGTCAAGTTCACCTTTTAAAATTTCTTTATAGTCAACTCTTGAAAACATAGTTTTAAATAAATCAATATAATGGCTACCTGTTTGGTTTGCAACTTGCTGAACTACATTTGCATATGTACTTAGAACCTCATTCGATCTTGCAAATTGCTTACTTTCGTCTACTGGGGCTGGAGAAATCAATATTGTTTTTTCAGGTCCTATTAGATTTACAATATCAGTCATGTTTTGTTTATAGGTTTCTAGACTAACTGTCTTGTGAAATGCAGCATCATTTGCCCCAAAAAGCACGGTTACTAGGTCGGGTTGATAACTAAGTACGTCCTTCTCAATTCGACGTATTGCATCACACGAGTTATCACCAGGTACACCAGCATTAATAATCTCCATTTTTACTTGAGTAGATAGCTTTGAAGTAAGCATCGATTCACTATACCCTTCGTTTCTAGCAGTTATACTATCACCAAAGCAAACCAATCTTTGCATGTTTTTCGCTCCTATCAACAGTCCTCATTCTTATTAGATACTTAAATTCTATCACATAAACATCCCTTTTTTACAAAAATAACCTACTAGAAATACGAGTAAACTACTTAGAATTGGACTAGTATAATAATTTCAAGTTGTACCATATGTAAGAACCTATTCATATTCCAAACTAGAAATCTACTCTAAACATGATATAATTGGAAAATAAACATATCAACCTATCGTTTGAGAGGAGTTTTACTGTTGAGTTATCCAAATACAGGAGAAACAATTGATTTATTAAAAAACTTAGTGTCTATTCCAAGTCCATCTGGAAATACAAATGAAGTAATTACATATGTTGAGAACTTTTTATCTGAATTTAATGTTGAGACGAAGAGAAACCGAAAAGGTGGATTAATTGCTACTTTACCAGGTAAAGACGACAGCCAACACCGTATGTTGACTGCACACGTAGATACTCTAGGTGCAATTGTGAAAGAGATTAAGCCGAGTGGAAGATTGAAGTTAGATTTAATCGGTGGATTTAAATATAACTCCATTGAGGGTGAATATTGCCAAATCGAAACATCTTCAGGTAAAAAATATACTGGTACGATTCTTATGCATCAAACCTCAGTCCATGTCTACAAAGATGCTGGAAAAGCAGAACGTAATCAAGATAACATGGAAGTTCGAATCGATGAGGTTGTTAAAAATGCAGATGAAGTACGTGCTTTAGGTATAGAGGTTGGAGACTTTGTATCCTTTGACCCTAGAGTTCAAACAACGCCTAACGGATTCATAAAATCTCGTCATTTAGATGACAAAGCAAGCGTTGCGATCTTACTTCAATTAATCAAACAAATTAAGCAAGACAAAATAGAACTACCGTATACAACTCATTTCTTAATTTCAAATAATGAAGAAATCGGATATGGTGGAAACTCGAACATTTCTCCAGAAACAGTTGAATATTTAGCTGTTGATATGGGAGCGATGGGGGATGGTCAGTCAACTGACGAATACACAGTATCTATTTGTGTAAAGGATGCAAGTGGTCCTTATCATTATGAGTTTAGAAAGAAACTTGTTCAATTAGCAGAGGAAAACAAGATTGGTTATAAACTTGATATCTATCCTTACTATGGTTCAGATGCATCTGCAGCCATTCGCTCAGGAAACGACATCGTTCACGGACTAATCGGACCAGGAATTGATTCATCACATGCGTTTGAACGTACACATGAATCATCGATCGAAAATACAGCAAAATTACTTTACCACTACGTTCAATCAGAGATGGTATTGTAAGTTTTATGATTAATAAGAGACCAAATCCGAAACTGGATTTGGTCTTTATTATGAATTAAATCTAGTTACCTTTTCTTCAAAGTTTCCAATAACCCACCGTCATCAAGATAGAGTAATCTAGAAATCTTCCCATCTTTGTCTAGATTAATCCTACCCTTTACTTCAACAGTTCCAACGTCTTTTCCATCTTTTTCATAGGTAACCTCTACAGTAAAGGAATAGGCATCTTCGGTCTTTTCATCTTTACTTTGCAATTTATACCCA
This sequence comes from Cytobacillus suaedae, assembly GCA_014960805.1. Classification (GTDB taxonomy): domain Bacteria; phylum Bacillota; class Bacilli; order Bacillales; family Bacillaceae_L; genus Bacillus_BV; species Bacillus_BV suaedae. The sequence continues at coordinate 2,614,814 of CP063163.1, forward strand.
TTCATTTCCGCAGATAATAGGGGCACTAACGCATACGCATTAATAAACACCTTATAGTAATAATCCGCTACATAGGGTTTATATCTTTTTTCGTAGAATGCTTCTAGTTCCTTTGCAGCCCATTCATTACCTTCTAGGCTATTACTTGTAAAGTCGTCCCAGATTTCCTTTAGCTCATCAGAAGGTCCGGTAAATTCATTTTCTATTAGCGCTGTTAATGTGTTTATATTCTCATCCTTGCTCATAGTACAACCTGTTCCTATTAAGAATATTAGAGTAAGCGATATCAATCTTAGTATTCTTTCCGCAGATAAAATATTCATATATACTCCCCCTTTTGAAGTTTGAAAGATTCAGAGAAGGACTCTATATATTCATTCTACCATTAATATTCATGCGGCCATCATAATGGTTTAAATTCCCAATCACAAAAACTAAAAGACGAATCCTCATAGAATTCGTCTATCATTGTTTTTAACTAGTCAATCTGTTTTGAATAAAATTCTAGTTGGTGCTGTTGCGTAAATCCTGCTTTTTTATATAAAGCAATCGCTCCAGGGTTATTGGAATCTACACAAAGTGAAATCACTTCAATTGTAGAAAATTCGAATAACCACTCAAGCGCATCTTCTAGTAATTGAAGACCAATCCCCTGACCTTGAAAAGCTTTGGCAACCGCAATAAACTCAATACTTGCTTCCCCAAATTCCGGCTGTGCTTCCACGTATACATATCCCTTGAGTTCACTATCCTTTGAGATAAATATCTTATTAACTTCTGAGAGTCTATCAATAATATCTCTACCACTATAATATGTATTAGGAAATATCTGATCATGGAGTGCTATAAAACCAGTTATGTCTTCCAGGTTTAATTCAAACTTCGCTCGATCACTACTCTTTACAAAATTATCCTTGTTACAGCATAAAATTGTTTGACTGCTCTTCTTTTCAAAAGAAAGCTGATTTGCTAAATTAATTACGATTGTATTCTTCATATTAGGAAATAAGTGAATGACATTCACCTCAGCTGGAAGATTGTTCATTAACTTTTCCCATACTTCATTTAGTATATGCTCGTAAGAAGAGTGAATAAAGGGTCCCCAGATTTCTGCTGTCTTGCTCTCAAGGTCTACATCAAATCCAACGACACCCAACATCTCTCCTTCATCATTAAACGCAATGATGAAACTATCTTCAAAGGGTACATCGATATAGTCGTGTCGTAACGAATGCACAATTTCTTCTATTTCTTTTCCACAATAGCCAATATGCGATTCTTCTATATTATTGTAAGTCGCAATGAAATTTGCAACTGGCATTATTTCATCGTTGTGAGCTTGTCTAAAATGTGCGATTGTATTCCCCTCGTTTCAATCGATCATCTCTAATTTTCTCTCAAAAATTATTTCATATTCCCTAGGCAATCCATGGCCGTTATATTTCGTTGGCAAAACTTGTACAAGTCTCCACCCATCTTTTGCATGCTCCATGATGGTTTCTCTTTGGCTCGCCTCTGTAAAAAAGCCACCTAGTGTTGTCTCAACAAACTTATATTCGTACATTGTTAACCTACCTCCTCTATTTTTTATATTCTCGACTAACTAAAAATCCCCTTTTAAAAATTAGAAAAAAGAAGGTTTTTTTAAAAAAAATATCGAATCATTGATAAGAATTAAACTTCATAGATTTAGAGAGGTAACAAAAAAGTGATTATATTAAATGAGATAACAAAAGAGAATTGGTTTAAGATTATTCAACTGAGTAGTGCTGAGGATCAAAAAAACAAAATTTTCGAAAGAGATATTGCCTCTAATTGCTTATCTCTTACACAAGCAAGTATCGAAGGAACATGGACGGTTAAGGCAATCTACGATGAGGATACACCAGTAGGATTTACGATGTATGGATACTCTGAGGAGCTCTCTGGGTATGAGATTTGCAGAATAATGATTGACTACAGACACCAGGGCAAGGGTTTTGGAAAGCAAGCACTCAAACTTGTTATCGATAATATGATTAAACAGTTCGATTGTGCTGAGATTTTATTAACTTTCCACCCTGGAAACGAGAAGGCAAAAAAACTATACGAATCAGTAGGCTTTAAAGATACTGGCAAAGTGATTAATCAATTTGTTGATGAGCTAATCTATTCCTATAAAGTTAATGAGAAAACTGTGAAATAGCCAACTCTTAAATTGTTTTTGTCTACATAAAATCCATTTGTACTTATTTAAGTATCTGATGTTAGTTTGCACGTATTTTAGATAGTTTCGCAAGTATCGGATAAAAACTTGCAAGTATTTCAATTGATATCGCAAGTATTTTATTGTTTTCTGCAAGCATTGTAAAAAATTGGGATATAAACACCCACAGGCGGTGACTCAAAAATAAAAAAAAAGCGATACACAGCACACTCTTACTTATTCTTTTCCTTATTATTGCCTTTGTTGTACATTCCGCTTATAGCATCTGGTCTTTTAGTAAAGTAAACGAACTAAAAAAGTCTGATGCTGCAATTATTCTAGGTGCTGCCGTATGGAATGACGAGACTTCACCAGTCTTTCAAGAACGAATCAACCATGGTATATGGCTTTATAAGAATGGATACGTAACTAAACTTATTTTCACAGGAGGCAAGTCAGGAGAAGATTCATATGCCGAGTCTGAAGTAGCACGAGATTATGCCATTGCGAAGAATGTGTCCGAAGAAGATATACTAATAGAAACAAAGTCAAACATAACAGAAGAAAACCTCTACCATGCTAATGTGGTTGCATCAAAAAATAGTTTAAAAACCTTTATCATTGTAAGTGATCCATTACACATGAAGCGTGCTATGTTAATCGCGGATACTATAGGGTTACAATCATATGCTTCACCAACACCCACAACCCTTTATCGATCTTTGGAAAGCAAAGTACCTTTTTTCTTTCGTGAACTATTTTTCTACATAGGCTACCTTTTTACCCTGCCAATCCGTATGTTATAAAACACCTCCCATAAATCTTGGTTTAGGGGGTGAAAAACAACGGAATCAATACATAAAGGAGTATGGATTACTATTAAAGTAGTTCGGTGTGGATTAGAAAACCAATTTCACAAGGCTAATAACAAGGTGAACGCATACTTCGTTTATTGGCCTTATTGAACTAACATTCCCATTAGCTATATATATAGACTTACAAATTCATATTATCTAAATGATGTGAAATAAGTTATTATTTCTTACCTTTTCGTTCCAAAAGTATAGGTGTTATGTTTAGTAAGATAGAAACAATTGTCAAAAACCATAATGCCCTTTCCATACCAGGTACTACATCTAATAAAGCTGACCAATCTTCTGCTTTTACCCACTCCGATACAAGACTGTATTCTGCACAAAGTGTTAATGCTGTAAATGATAATCCCATCGCCATAGCAAGCTTATAATCCTTGCCTGCTGCATACATATAAAGATTTATAAAAGTTACTACTATTGCAATAACCCCTAATATTACCCACATAACTATTCCTCCATAAATTTTTAGTTCTACTGTGCAAAATTATAATATACTTCATATCAATTTTTCGCATTATTTTGTGGACTCTATATATCTACTATTCTATGACAAATTCCATCCTACGAAATCCTAAGTCATAATTTCCGTTTGCTGCTGGTGATATAGTGATTTCATATTCACCAGCAGGAAAACCACTTAAATGAAGTCTATATTCAATTCGTTCATTTGGTTTTAATAATAATGTTCTACCTTCATCGTTTTCCTCAACCAAATCTATGTGTTCTGTTGTTCCATCAAGAGAAACTACGTCTTGGTCAGTCAAATAGTCCAAGGTGTAATTATATTCTAACCAAGTAAGGAACTGTAATTTAGCATTTTCTTTACCCATATTTTCAAGACTGTAAATAAATTCTCTTTTACCATCGACAATGCCGTTATCTATTAATTTGGAATAAATTTTGGGTAGATCATGAGATTTATTATTAGTGTAAATAAATATAATAGCATTAAGTCCAATAATAATTATTGTAAACACTACTAAAAACTTCTTCATACGATTTACCCCTTTCTAAACAATCCCTATAATACTTTGAACCAACCTCTTCCTAAGCACAATTGGAGCTGTCGTATCGACATCTCCTTTTTCCACTCTTGCTCCCTTAGTTCAATTGCAATTTCTTAATATTCTCCAATGGGATTCCGGCTTCAATATAACTTCTTATTAACTTAAAACCGTGATTATCTTTTTTAAAGGTTTGAAAAAATAAGTGTGCAGTATTTAAACTCTTACCTTGTAAAATCATAGTTGCAGATATAATAACCAATGTTTCATCAACTCTCAGTGGGATAATAGAAATCTCATTGACTTCCCACTCTGCATTATTTTCTTTAGCAAAATTAAATCCTTGTTCCCATCCATGTATCGATTCTTCAAATCCAAAATCTATTATATTTGTTCCTGTAATCTCTCTGGCTTTGTAATCTCTGGATATTAAATCCCTTAATTGAGGTAAAGAGGAAGAACGCCATGCATCTAAATAAGTATCAAGAAATTTTCTAAATAAATTATCCATAAAAGCCCCTTAAAATTCACTTTTTATATAATTCTTTTTTTATTCCATTATTGAGATATCCTGCTCGTTACTTCAATAAATCTTCATTTTTAATAAAATGATCAATAATTCCTATTAAATATATGTTTTATATTGAGGAGGAGAAACATATATACGGAAATTCATCCCCGCTAACTAAGGCACAGCTATGATGAAGCATGAAAAGAGTAAAACAACACGTATTTATGCTGAACTAAGTGGGAGGCTGAGAAAAATAGTTTTATCAGATACTTATAATCATTGCTGGAGCAACACTTATTAATGTGTTGCTCTTTTTTAATTCTCGCCCCCGCTACTACAAATCTTTTAGTGTAGAATATATTAAATCTCCAGATTCAGAATTCCCTTTAATGTTAATAGGTAATAACGTTGGTGCTTCTGATTTTAAAAAGAAGAAACGGGTCTCCCCAGTATCAATTATTCTCGCATTTCCGTAGATGTCTTTCTCTATTTCAACTTTGATTTCTTGTATTTTAGGATTGTTAATTTGTCCAAAGTAGTATGATATTGGTATATGATTTCTACCTTCAGCAGTCCATGTGAAGTCTCTGTCTGTTTTAGGAGGATAATAAGTAGATACTAATGAGGTTCCTCTTTCTAAGTCATCTTTAAACTCCCAAAATCCCATCCAGTTTTGTTCTAAACGACTAACAATAGTGGCGTTACTACTTCTAAAAATGGTTAACCACTCCTCGTCTATTTTACTAACTAAATAAACTTCCTCAGTTTTTGGAGACCAATTACCTGAAATTTTAAACACATCTTCTTTAGTGGGGAGTTGTTTGTGATTATAGATTAGAAATAAGCAAAAAGAGATTGTCATTATCGCAATACCAATTAGTAACTTTCTCATCCCAACCTCCAAAAAAGTCATTTACCTAATCGTATCATGCTTATCAATAAATATGTGTAAAATAATGTAATTTATCTCTTCAACTTTTCTACCCTTAAAATAAAAAAGCGTTCCTCCTGTTCCAGAAACGCACCATTATGATATAAGAGGTGGTTATCATTGAAATCCTGCGGTCCCCACCCAATAAACCACGGAATATCTTTGAATTCATTGCATTCTAATACAAAAAACTTTAAGTACAATAGTTCTCACACTACTTCTGATTACCTTTAACTAGACTTAGGATCTCAGCAACACCCATCGCAATACTTGCATTTAGCATACCAAACAATGACCAGATTAACGCCATTCCATCATACTCTCCTACGAAAAAATTCATTACGAAGAAAAGTAGACAAAAAGCAAAAATTATTAGTCCGAAAACAAATAAGAATCTATCCAAAAATACACCTCCATTACTATTTAGCGTTTGATCTTGATTAAATGGTCCCCTCGTTAAATATTTAACTACCTATGGATCAGACTTAATACTATAAATCTCTTTAAAATCTTCTTTTTTATTTCTCGAAGTAAAAGTCTGGTAGACTCTATAGGTTTCCCCTGCTATTTAGTAGATGTTATAACTTAACAATCTATCAAAGGAATCTATTTCGTCATATGGTTTTATTTCAGTATGATTTTTGAGCTTATTAGGATTAAACCATATGCCCTTCATATTTGCATTTTGACAACCACCAATATCCTTTTCCAAGTCATCTCCAACAAATAATGCGTCTTCCGGTTGCACATTTAGCTTACTTAATGCCAATTCAAAAATGTGTTTATCTGGTTTACTAAATCCCACTTCTTCAGAAATAATAATCGTATCAAAACAACTATGTAAATTTGTGTTACTGATTTTTGCTTTTTGTCTCTGAGTTGTGCCGTTTGTGATGATTGCAACTTTTACATGCATTTTTATTGTATTTATGATATTTATCGAATTTTGATCTACAGTAAAACAAAGGGGGAAATGATCATTCCAGAAATCTTGAATATAATCTCGTGGAATTCTATTTCTCGGTGGATACTCATCAAAAAAAGATTCCAACACTTTTACTTTATCATTAGAGCCATAACCTCTATTATCAAACACCTTGAATTTTTCCAGCATTTCTATTTTCACCGAATGGTTAACATTCTCATAGCACCTTTCTAAAACAATCAAAAACAATTTATCGACTGCTATATCTCTATTAAGTAAGGTATCATCTAAATCGAATAGTATTGCTTTATAACCACTCATTAACTTCACAGCCTTTCACACCTTAGTTAAAGTAGTATATTTATCTTCTAGTTTAGCAAATAATTTTATAAGTTGAGAATAATATTGTTAAATATTGCTAATTAAACTACAAATACTACACAAATCAAAAAAAGAATGCTAAATCAAGTGCGATTTAGCATCCATTTCAACTCTTATTAAAATTCTCCCAAACAAAGGATCCTTTACCATATAAAGTAGCCTTTTATTTCGTCTCAAACGTTGCAGACCCAACACCCAAATCTGTTGTTATCGTAATAATAACATCTGCATTCTCGTATGCTTCGTTGACATAAACTCCATTACCTTCTGAGATCAAGCCTTTGAAATTTGTTTCTCCAATTCCTTTTGAAGCGACAATTTTAACACCCACATCTGTTGGTAAAAGGACTTTTGCACTTCCTACTCCCATGTTAAGATCTACGTCAAAGCTTTCCTTCCAATTTCCACTTAAATCAATTGTGATATCACCAACACCAGCATCCACTTGAAGGTCACTTAATTGTAGTCCCTGTAAATCAAGGATAGTTTCTGAGGCTCCAGTATTCACTCGCAGGTCCATTGGAATTTCGTCTGTTAATTTAACATCCCATTCATTTTTAAGACTACCCTTTGTTATATTTCCAAATTTTTTATCTGGTTGGTTAATCGAAATGTGTCCAATGTCTTTTTTCAGCTTGTAGGAAACCTCAGGGTTTAGTTTTTTATCACTTATAAGAACAACTCCCTCAACCCATTCCTCTGTTCCTTCAGATACTTCCATTTTACCTGCACCTAAATTCAACTCGACTTCTAACTCTTTCGCTTTATCTTTTTCAATCGTAAAACCATCTTCTTCTGAATTTAAATTTGTTACAGTAAATACGTTACATGCTGTTAGAAAGCTAAGTGCTCCTGTGATCATTAATAGTACTGCGATTTTTTTCATTTTATAAGTTCCTCCTTAATTTCTATCTGAGTTAATCATAAGGTAAAATCTGGCATGGTTATACTGTCTAGAGAAATATCTTTTTCTAAGACCTAAGACTTATTCCCTATATTTGGATGTAAAATCTTGCTTGTATAAATTTCACACACGTGTTATATTAATCTAGCGATGAGCTGAATTGTGTAAGTCGAAGGACATGCCTTATGGCACGAACGATGTGGCGTTCGGTCCCTCGCCTCAATACGCAAAGACGTCTGTTTCTAACAGACGTCTTTTTTATGTTCTCCTAGTCCTAATTCCCCCATATCCCTTTTAATCTACTTTTATCCATGTTACCGTTAATAATAAGGTGGTGGAGTAGATGAATCATCTAGAATTAAAATCGCTGTTTAAAACATTATATCCCTTCAATTTATTGACTGAGTATGAACTTGATAAATTAATCAATCAATCTTCTAAAAAGACATTTTCCAAAAATGAATATCTCTTTCATGAAGATGAAAAGGTGGAAGACTTAGACCTTTACTTTTTAGTGAGCGGTCTTGCCAAAAACATTCTTCATCGTCCTACTGGTGACCAAGTGTCACTCCGATATTACTACCCAGGAGATTTAATGGGACTGATGATTATGGTAACAAGTGGTGAAATGACGTTCTCAGTTCAAATTCTTGAAGATAGTACAGTGATCCGATTTAACAAGGCTGACTTCTTTGAAGTTATGACCAAAAACAAAGATTTCTCTAAAGTTATGTTTGAAAGCATCGGCGAACGAATGAAAACATTATATGATGAGATAAAATACAAGTCCTATAAAGATGAATCAACAAGCAATTTTTTGTTTCGTACAAGAATTAAGACCATTATGGAAAAAGCCAACTTTATTAAACCTGAAGAGTCGATTAAAACAGCTACTGAAAAAATGTTAGGTTTAGGAGTAAAAGGACTAATTGTTAGTCAAGATGAGCAAACACTAGATGGAATTATAACGCAGGAAGACCTTTTACGTTTTATTACCAATGGCTCACCCCTCGACAGCAAGGTTCGAGACTATCAAATATCAAACCCAACTTACCTTCTAGAGGATGGTTTTGCATATGAAGCCGTGTCCTTTTTAAAGGTACATAAAGTAAACTTTATACCAATAACAAACAGTCAAAATGTCGTAAAAGGTACGATTACAAAGGGTTCTTTTGTTGAAGTACAAAATTCTAGCATTGTCGATTTGACTTACAGCATTATTAAATCTAAATCCTTTGAGGAACTTCACTCCTATTCTCCTGAAGGAAATAAGATCTTCCAAGGGCATATTGAACATTTACTTGAACAAGATTATTTTGCGTACGAAATTTCTGAGACAATTACAAACCATAATGACCACATCTATAAGCAAATTATTAAATTAACCGAAGAAGAAATGAGAGAAGAAGGGTACGGACTCCCTCCAGTTACGTATTGCTTCATCGTGATGGGCAGTCAAGGTCGTAAAGAGCAAGCCTTCCATACAGACCAAGATAACGGAATCATCGTGAGTGATTATAATCATCTCGCCAATCATTCTTCAATCACTACGTACTTTGAGATTTTCACTTCAAAAATTAATAGACGATTGGCAGTCTGCGGTTTTACAGAATGTACTGGCGGTATTATGGCTAGAGAGAAAAAATGGCGTAAAACTCTACCTGAATGGCATGCAGATATTCTCAGTTGGTCAAAAGAAATGGATGCAGAGGAGATCCAAAGCTTTACCATGCTATATGATTTTAGACCAATCTATGGTGACTTTACTCTCGCCGATGAAGTTAGGACGCTAATTGCTGAAAAGGTAAAAAGGTCATTAAATCTGCAACAACTTTTAATTAGAGATTCGTTAAGATTCCGTATTCCTGTAAACCCGCTAGGTAAAATTCATTTTTTAACAAAACAGAAATCGTTCGATTTAAAAAAATCTGGTCTTATGCAAATCGTAAATGCTGTCCGAATTCACTCAATGAAATACGGCATTAAAGAGGTTAACACGATAAAAAGACTAAATGAGCTAAAAAAATTACAAGTGTTTCATCCAAGAGATATAGAAAATGCTAAGACTGCTCTACACCATTTCATTTCTTTAAGGTTAAAGCAAAATCTTACTGAGTTAAAAGATGGATTGCCTACGTCAAATGTTGTTAGTTTAAGTGGACTGTCAAAGGAAGATAAGGATAAGTTGAAAGAAGCACTGCAGGTTGCAAATCGAATGCAGCAAGCCCAAAAAATCAGTTTGAATAGAAATAGGGTGATTTAGCTTGCCTGTCGATTTTCAAATTATCGAATACTATTTATATAAACAATTTATCCAAAAATATAAACTGAATCAGGCAATGCTTCATCCTTCCTACTCAAGCTTAAACCAAGCATTAGAAAGCTATCGACAGCCAGTTATGGATCAAGATAACTTCATTACAAATGAATTTACAGTATTTGACCTTGAGACAACGGGTTTCTTTCCTGATTTAGGTGATGAAATCCTTTCGATTGGTGCTGTAAAAATAAAGGAAGGTCTTGTTCAATTCGACGAAACCTTTTATAAAGTCGTAAAGCCCATTCATACAGTATCAAAAGCTACAAAAAAACTGACAGGTTTAACAACAGAAGACCTAAAAAGAGGTACTCCACTTCCTGATGCTATTCAAGAGTTTTTAGCATTTAGTGAAGGATCCATTCTAGTAGCCCATCCCGCAAGCTTTGATATTAGCTTCTTAAGAAAGGTACTCCATAAATGGGAGTTACCTCCTATTGAAACTGTTTATGTTGATTCTTTCCTAGTAGCTAATTCACTTTATCCGGAAGAAAAAAACTTCCTTGATCAATTAGTAAGAAGATTTAATATACCTAAGCGACTTCGACATCATGCCCTTTACGATGCAATTATGACTGCAGAAATTTTTATACAACTACTAAAGGACATAGAACACGAAAAGATTGCCCAATTTTTGCAATCTACTTCATAAAATAAGGGGACTCCCCCTTTTTTTTATGCCTTTAACACCAGTACGAACTACCGTCATCATTTCTTTTCAGAAATTTATAGTCGATTAAATCTCTTCTCAGTGTAACAAAATCATCGTAAACACTTCTTAGAATCTGATTAATCTCCTTCTCTGTATACTCTAGATCCTCTATAAAATACTGTTTATGAATGTACTTCAGTATAATTAGTTTTTTCTTTTCCTTTTTAGGTAGCAACGATAATCTCTCATCATTTTTAAAATAGGTTGTAATAATTTTTTCTTCTTCATTAATCATATTTATAACCTCCACATAATTAGATTATTATCTAATTAGATAGTAATCTAATTCAAGGTGATTAGTCAATAAAAAAATCCAACCCTATTTTATGAGTTGGATTTTTGTGTCTTTAATTTGCTTTGATAAACATTTGTACCCAAGCACCGTGGTAAAAACCAACACCAATTGTATCGTACTCAGGCTTTAAGATATTAGCTCTGTGTCCTGGTGAGTTCATCCACGCATTCATAACCTCTTGTGGTGTTTTTTGACCCTTAGCGATATTTTCACCTGCTGCTTGATAGCTGATACCGAATGTTTTTAGCATTTGAAATGGTGATCCATAGTTTGGACTTGTGTGAGAAAAGTAATTAGAGTTAATGAGATCCTCTGCTTTCTTTTGTGCAACATTCTTCACGTCAGCTCTGTGTTGAAGTGGTTTTAGTCCATGCTTTGCTCTTTCTTGATTGACTAACGTTGCTACTTGATTTTCAAAAGTACTAGGGCTAGATGCAGTAGCTTTTAAACGAATAATCTCCCCTACATGCATATTTCTAGGCTCTACATTTGGGTTAAGCTCCATTAATTTTTTGTAATCAAGACCATACCTTTGCGCAATAAACCAAAATGAATCACCTTTTGAAACCTTGTAAAACTCAAATGGTGGTTCTTTAAACATCGTAATTGCACCAGTAAAGGCTGGAAGTGAAAAAGATAAAATGATAGTTGCAATTAGAATTCTTCTTAACATTTTCATTCCTCCAATGAATAGATTGCTTTAGCACTTCCATAGTTTGTCTTTATTTAAAAGTATCATGTATTTATTTTTTAGCTTTTTGAATTTGGGTATAAAAAAAGTGAGTGGACTTTTTCCACTCACTTCACTTATTCAATTACATTATTATTTTTATCGAACATTGTAAATTCTGCAGGAAAAGGCTGATCAAATTTCTTTGGCAATTTATGATTGTTGAGTTTCGTCTCTGTTTAACCAATCTTTCAAACTAAATTACACAGATTCATCCCTATTTGGAATGTTATAATTATTGGTATAATACACCCAATGTCCTATTCCAATCATCAATAATAACGTAGTAATGTAGACATTTTTTTTCATTAATCATAATCATCTCCCAAAATTTAAACCCTTAGCGAACCTCGGAATCCCCTTGCAGCATAGTAAGAATCTGCCCCATTATGATACATAAAGACAGTGTCGTAGCGACGATCACAAAAGATGGCCCCTCCAAGTTTTCTAATAGCAGCAGGGGTTTGTACCCAGCTCGATGTTTTCATATCAAATTCATCAAGTTTCTGTAGCTCACGGTATCGTTCCTCAGTTAAGAGTTCGATGCCCATTTCAGTTGCCATATCAATAACGCTATTTTCAGGTTTGTGTTTTTTCCTTGATTCGAGTGCTTCACGGTCGTAACAAACACTTCTACGGCCTTTAGGACTTTCAACTGAACAATCATAAAATATGTATTCGCCTGTCTCGTTATCATGTCCGACAACATCCGGTTCCCCTCCGGTTTCTTCCATTGCGTTGAGTGACCATAGTTTTTCTAGATTATCCTCAAGTCTCGCTTGTACTTTAGCCCATTCAAGACCTGCATGACGGTTCATGTTCTTCTCGAAACGGACTTTCAATGTATTAAGTAGTTCTTCACATTGTTCTATAGACAACTCATTAATTTTATTCGTCATAATCAATTCATCCTTTTTCCTAATTATTTTTTACTACAAGTGTCCAAAGTTGATTCTATTCTCAACCTTGATTCAACCAACTTTTAATTTCCTCTTCAAACCCTTGCTCTTTCCATGAGATTATGGCATCCCTCTCACCCTTCATTCGTATTAAGTCTTGAAAGAGCATATCGCCTAGAAAATAAGCCAGTCTACTGTATCCAAATCGGTTGCCTCCATTTATTGAAAACCACTCACGAAACAATGTTTGTAGGTTCTCAACAGTTAGGTCTTTAACAAATGCCTTCTTAATCTTCTCTTTATTAGATTCGCAAAATGCAAGCCAGTCCTCCCCCTCGTCGTTAAACGAAAAATAAATGGATGGCCGAAGATTAGTGGCTATCATTCTTGAGAAGTGCGTAGCTACGCCTTCTTGATATAGCCAGATCAGAGGACTGGTCCATTGAACTTGTTTCCAATCAGTTCTAGCCTTATTTGATAATATGTTGTGTGCCGCATGGCCAAATTCATGTGCAACAATGGTTCTTAAATGATCCGTTTCAGAGGACAACTTTTCTAATGCAAATGTTATGTTAGGAATGATTTGTCTGTGGCTATAGGCATTAGAACCAAAGCCGCCAACGATTAAATTTACCTCTATTGGATATGAAACCTGATAAATTCTGTTATATTCATCAGCTATTTCTCTTATAATAGGTACGATATTCTCATGAACTTTTTTGATAGTCGGAAAAGCTTGAGAATACTTTGTGATTGATTGATGGTGCCTCTCTTCAGTGTCTTTACAGTGATAGGCAAAGTATTCTTTAAATATTTCTGGATATTCATTATAATAATCCCTGAGAAAAGTCAATGAAGGCTGGTAGTTGTGTATAAAAAAAGGAATAGTATCGATTATCTTCATGTGAATGCTCCTTTTTTCTATGTAAGACTAAATTTAAATGTTTTAAAATCACCAGTCTCCGATGAGAATTTCAACAAGTTTCCATCCTTTGGCAACCCTTCAAAATATGCACCAATACAACCTGTTGTACATCTATGACCAGATATAAGAATATTTAGTTCTTGCTTTCCGAATCGGTGTTCAAGCTCTTTCATAAAGCTAAACACTCTATTAACAAACGTACTCGGTTCTTCAACCCCTTTATAGAAAGAAGAATCAGGTAATTGTCCAGCCATCCTTACCTCGCTAATATATATTCTATCAGCTTCACCCAGATCAAAGACATCTAATCTATCATCTATAATAGCATGTACCCCTGTAACAATTTCTGCTGATTGTACCGCTCTTTCTTGCGGGGAAGAAAATACAAAATCAAACTTGATGTTCTGTAATTTATCTCTTAAGTCCTTAGCTTGGCCTATCCCGAAATCGTTTAATGGTAACCCCATTCTCCCTTGCATTTTACGTTCTTTATTCAAGTCTGTTTGTCCATGTCTAATGACATAAATCATGTGCATCCCCCCTATTTAACAAAACGTCACACTAGCATAACTTTAAACAACATAACTTGTTACTCTATATAGTCAAATACATTCATATCAACTTCATCAATATATCCTAGTTTTTCCTTAAGGTCCCACAGTTTTACTTCAGATACCTCGTCATTTTTTTGAAAGGGTTGGAGTGCTTTAATCGTTGAGAAATAAACAGGGTTATATTTCACTTTACCAGTGGATACATTCTTCACTTTTAATAATCCTTTAAATTTTAAATCGGTAACAAATTGACCTGTTTCCTCATAGAGTTCTCTAATCGCACAATCTTTTGAGGTCTCATTGGCTTCTCTTTTCCCTGCTGGTAATTCCCATTGATTTCTCCAGGTGTTATAGCACATAAGATATTTGCCAGAACATTTTAATACAGCGTATGATCCTGATATGGGTTCGTAGTTGTATATTTGTTCTTCACTTTCAAAAATAAAATCAATAAATACAAATCCATTATTCTTAGCAATATTCAAACAAATTCCTCCAAAGAATTCACTAGCTTCAGAATCTAAAGAAGAATTAGCGCTTCTTATTATTCTCTATTAATACTTCGCGTAATTTTTTAATCTCTTCTGTCTGGTCCAAGATATTATTATTCACCTTTCTTAAAGCGTCAAATATCGCAAAAATACCCGAAAATATTAAAATACCAAATAGTATAATCATTTTACACCTACCCTGATTTTTTCCTCAAAACTATATCTTTGAATTCCACCTGAAAAATTTCATAGTAAATATGATGATAATGAAAATAACTATAACCTCCAAAAATCTGTACCATATAAATTCTCCTGTTAGTAACCAGTACAAAACTAGAGCTGTAAAGCAGCCGATAATGAACTTTATCAGTTCCTTTATCTTCAAAGAAGATCCTCTCCTTGGATGACGAAATATAAATCAATACAAACACCATTTCCTATTCTCATAGACCAATGTTTACTAATACTCACCCCAATATAGAAAGCCCAAAAGGAAGAAAATAGATGTGATCAACCTTAGTGCTTTAGGTAATTTCTTATAAAAAATGATAAATAATAAACCTATTAGTATATGAAAAATTACAAACAGAGAAATATCCATCAACTTCACCGCTAACTATCTTTTACGTATTTTATTGTAATAGCCAATGCTCCCCACTCTTGTTCTTGCTCAGTTGTGTATATTTCATACGTTCCCTCTACCATTTCTTTCATCGTCCAACCTTCACAACCAAAATGTTTAAAAGGGATATCCTCATACATCGCTTGAAACGTATCGTATATTTTCAATTCTGATACCTTTACTTGTAATGTTTCATCTTGATCTGGAACTCTAATAAATTGAATAGTATCGCCAACTTTAATTTCTCTTCTTTTTTCATCGTTTAAGCGTACTTCAATAACTTTCCTACCTTCTTTTCGATGTAAAATACTCTCCATACAAACCCATTCTATGTATCATTCATAACACTCCCGTGTAACCACTAATCCTGTTTCCTCAAGTACTTCTCTTTTTGCTTGATATTCTTTCTTTAATATCGAATACACAGCCATATCTCTAAACTTACCCTTAATAAAATATTCATCTTTCATAACACCTTCTAAAGTCATTCCAAGCTTTTGCAATACTCTTGCTGATTGTATATTTTCCACCATACACGGTGCCTTAATTTTATTCAAACTCATTTTATCAAAGCCAAATTCAATCACTTTCTTTGCTGCTTCAGGAATTAACCCTTTCCCCCAATACTCCTTAGACAAAATAAAGCCTATTTCCGCACGGTGATGTTGGGGAAACCAGGAAACAAAATCAATTGTACCAATCACTTTTTGATTTTCTTTTAATACGATAGCCCAGGGAGCTAGTTTACTATCTTCATATTGTTTTAGTATGTAATTTATGAACCTATATGAATCTTCAATTGTCTTATGTGTTTCCCAAGGTACAAAATTTGAAACCTCAGGAACCGAAGAATATTCAAACATATCTTTAGCATCATCAATTGTGAATTTCCATAATAAAACTCTTTCTGTTTCTAATGTTGGTAAATCACTAAATACATCTGAGATTCTCAATTAAGTAATCCCCCTTTACTATTGTTTTTCGTTCCTATTCTGTATAAATACTTCGACAAGAAAATGGGGATAACCTTTATATAGTTATCGCCCGTTTTAACTCAATATATATTTATCCAAAATGATACTTCCGTTTAATAACAATAGGGCCAAAAATGCAAGGAAAAAAAGAAACGTATCTCTCTTCTGACTTGTTGACTTAAAATGTAGAATACTATTTAATGCTAAGAAAAATCCTGTAATCGCACACATTATATAGGCACTACCTAATCCACTAAAGTTATTGAATCCTTTAAGAATAAAATATAGTCATTCTACTATTGCTATAATCATTAATACCATTGCAAGAAAATATAATGCTGGCCATTTTTTCATAGTGCCCTCCGGTCCTTTAACTTACTACCTATATCATTCTTAATCTATTAATTGAAATATTCATAAAGGTTCTTTGTGTTATTAATAACTTCTATCTTATTTTTATGCAGCCCATATTTGTTGAAAAAATTAACCTTTCCAACTTCTTCAAAATGTCGGTTCCATTTAAACATTTTTAAAAAAATTTCTAAAGTTGGTTTATAATTTGATTTTTCCAATCGTAGTTTTTGTTTTATAAACCTCATTATGATTCGATAGGTTCTTATTTGATAGTTTGGATCTAAAAAGATGATCAAATCTGCATCTTGAAAACAATTGCTTACCCAATCCTCATTATGTACACCTTCAACAATCCAACTTTCAGATTGAATTATACTATTTAGATACTCTTCTCTTTCTACTTCAGTTCTTCTTATATCCCCAGACTTATTCCTTATCCAAGCTACATTATCCAACTCATAATGCGGTATATCTAACCTTTTAGATAATTCTTTGGCTAGCGTTGTTTTACCACTTCCTACTGAGCCAATAATATGTATTCTTTTAGGTATTGTTTTTTCCACCAAATCACCTAATCCCTTTTATTTTTATCTAAATGCATATTCTATAAAGGGCTAGGAGTTTCCTCTTATAAAGATAATCTTCTTAGACATATATGCCACACTAGTACAATGCGTTCTATAAAAAAGAGCATTTCTTGATAAATGCACTGTTCATATTTTAAGCGATTGTACATTCGTACTCGTTTGTTATAAAAGAAATGTTTTAGTCTCCTGGCATATACCCAATTACTCTATCTGTATCAGCATCAACAAGTACTATTGGAGTACCAACAACAGTGTTCTCTTTATCTTCAAAAGAGACTGAAAATACCTCTTTCCCCTCATAACTCTTATCTACTAACTCATAGTCATCGTTGACTAACACTTTAGTGACTGATGCTTTTCCCCATTCATCATTAGCCCTATCATTCCAACCTTTTTCTTTTAGGAAGTTCCAAGCAATTTCCTTAATACTCAAATGACTACTTGCAAAAATCTCGTTGATTACACTAAAAGAACTTGCAGATAAAGAATAAAACATATGTGTATCCTCTGTATTCATAATTGTTCCAGATGAATCATCAATCCAAAGAAAATGTGCTTCCTCCCCAATCACAATTTTAAACTGGGGATCTGACATATTAGCAATACCAGGTTGTATTTCAGCAGAGCATACTGCTTTATTAACTAATTCAATTGTCTTTGTATCCTTAATAACTAACGTTTCAAAATTGCTATCCATTGGATAAATCGTTATTTTTTCTATTAGTTCGGTGTGAACTTGTGAATTTTCATTATTCACTTCTGATTTCTGCTGGCACCCAAACGAACTAATTAATATAAAAAATATAGATAAATACAAGTATGTATTTCTCATAGTCGAATCCCCTCTTATCCATCTTAATAACTTAGACGAACAAATTCCTGTAACGTTTCAAATCTCAAGGGATATTTCGACTGGTCTCATTAAACCTACCTACCTGAAAAACGAGTTGATGACTTAGACAACAATCAATCACTAACCGAAAAGCAACCATCTTAAATTGTCCTATTTTTTCTTAATGATCATTATCTTTAGTTTCTTTTAACTTACGGTTTTGCTTTTCATTGAATAACGTCATTAATGTCACGGAAAGACCTATCAATATATATTTCACTAGTCCTTTTTCAACAAAAGAATCAATTATCCACATGACAATCATCAATGAAACAATACTTAACATAATTCTGATTGCTACCTTCATTTATATTCTCCTCTTATTATCTCATCGTTGTTAAGGCAGGCTAGAAGTTGCTCCATGTCTTCAGGATAAACATGTGAAACTGTTTTCAATACTGATGAGGACATCCATTTTGTCTCAACAATTGTCTTATCAGGGTCATCTATTCCGTTACTCTCCCCTACCTTTTTCACTTTAAAATAATATGTCTTAACATCTATATCATTAATAACAGTTTCTTTAATGAATAACTTTTCTATTATATCTACTTCATACCCTGTTTCTTCTCTCACTTCCCTTACACAACATTGTTCTGGGGTTTCACCATCTTCTATTCCACCTGAGGGTATTGCCCAAGAGTAAGAATTTTCACCTCTTACCATCAAAATCTCTTTTTTTTCATTTATACATACTGCAGCAGAACCCTTCCATTCTCTCAATCTATTACACATCCCTTATTAATTCACAACGACTTTCATAATATTTATTTTTTTGCAAAGACAGTCCCTAGACCTTCTGAATAGGACCAATTAAATGTTTTGTCCGTAATGACTTTTAATTAGTGAAATCGTCAATAATCTCTATTACTTTTACTTCTATTTCTCCATTAATTAAAAGCTCAGGAAGCTCGTTATGAACATTACCTTTCCAATACTCTCTTGCCTGTTCAATTTTTCGAGCGAAAGGAACTCCATCTTCCTTCGGCAATAGGTTTGCATCACCTACAAAAGAATTTCCATAAACACGTAATTTTACAATCTGTAAAACTTTCCGATTGTAAGAATCAAATATGCCTTTCCATTTCAGTGCGTCTTCGTAGCTTTTAGCTGCGTATAGGCATGACAATCTTGAAGGATATTCAGGATACTCTTGAAGTCTTACCATTTCTACTATTACTTCCCGAATAACTCTTACTGTCTGACCAACATATTTAATAACTACATCTGCATTTTCATGATTAAGATTTAAGCCCTCTTCAGTATAATGATTGTACATAATACGAAAGAAGTCCTCTCCTTTGGAATTGTATTGTTCTTTTTCAAAAAAGAAGCTGTATAAGGTATTCTTTTGATCCTTATCAAAAGTGATTACTTGACCAAGAGTCAATTAACTTCTTGTTACAATATGATAAACATACAATTCTTTCTCCATTATTTCCTCCAAAAGTGTCTGGTTTAAATTCTTTTATACTATAAAAGAAAGCTAATCTCCTTCAAGATTAGCTCCAATTAGCCTTTTATAGCTCTAGTTAAAATTATGTAGGTTATTTACTAATACACTATCAGCTATTTTTTTATTAGAATAGTAACCATTACTATTAGCTTTTGTTAATTATTCTTAGGAAGGTTCATTCAACTTATCTGCTTTAGGATCTATTCTTGTTTTTCTGTCTATTTTAATACATTCTAATTGATCGTTAGTTAATAGAGTCTCAATTAGCTCTTTGCTTCCACCTATTATGGAGAAATTGCAATCATAATCTGTATGTATACACCAACTTCTATTCTCTGACCACCAATAAGTAGGTGAACCCAATCCGCCTAAGTCTCCACTATCATATAACTTAGTAACATCTTCGAGTTTTCCATAATATAAATGTCCATTTGCACAAATTCCTTCAATTTTGTTAACGGTTTTTAATAAATCGTAATGAAAGTAACACCTCTCTCCTTTCATAAAGCCAGACAAAACAGAAATGAGTTCATTAACGGTTCCCTTGTCCATACTTCCTTCATCTGAAAGAACTAAGTATCGTGGATATCCTCCCAATGAGTGAAATATTGTAGAACTACTAATTTCCTTTGTAAATTGAAGTTTGTACCTTTTGGCTAGGTCCTTTAACATTAATCTTTCACCATATTTAAACTGGATAGAATCATTTGGGTCACACTGACTCCACAGTAAATTCTCGTCTTGAATATTCATATCACGATAAATCGGATGGATAATTTTACAATAGTGTTCATACCTATGTGGAATTAAATTTGAAACAAAGCAACCGCTCCAATTCTCTAAATCTATACGCTCTGTTTCTTCTTGAATCCATTTAAATTGTTTAAAATCATCTAGTCGATTCACACCTTCACCCCACCCAATTAAAACAAATATTACTCCAAAAAATCCTTCCATATTGAATCGTCAAATTGGCCACCTGTGACCTTAAAAAAATGCCCCATAACCCCTAAATGGACTATCCCATATTCATCTACTGTGAACTCTGGTGCTGTTGCATAAATTGAAAATAAGTAAAAATCAGCCTTTGCTATTCGTACATTTTCAGGTATTGGAATACCAGTTCGTGCTTCATCAAACTTTATATAATCTTCTTTTGTTGGATTAGTTATTGTGGAAAAAATTATAATAATTAATAAAATGCTAAAGGAAATGACCAACTTCTTTAATCTCCGAGGCTCTATTCTCATATTCTCCCCCTATATTTTTGTACAGGCTATTCACTCTACTATCAATTCTTTATATTTGCTATGAACTCACCTATATTAACACCCAGTTCGTAAGATCCATACCAAATCCAGACCGTGATTAATATAGCTGTAAGGACTGGATTCTGTTCTATTACTTTTTTAAGTTCTTTTGAAAAAGAATCAACCATCTTGACAACTCCCTTTTAGATTAATAGATTTCCATTACCCCAATTTATTTACATCTTGGTTACATGTTAAATTTCTTGTAATTGTACTTAATAACAAGATACATTATAGAGCCGTAAAAACTACCTGCAATTACCATAGCTGATATAATTGTAGAGATAAACAATGCTGTATCGCCCCAATATTCAAAAGCTGTAAATACACCGAACGGGAACCCAAAAAGAAGAATTCCATAAACAAATATGAATCTCCATACTCCCTTTTGGAGCATTTTTGCATGTTTCGCTTTAACTTCTTCTATCGTTTTTCTTCCTTCTCTCAAGATAAAGGGCAAACCTCCGATCAGAACAATACATATTACCCAAAATTTAGAAGGTAATATACCTAGTAATAAACCTATAAGTAGAATAATTCCAAATACTCCCAAAATCCACGAAGTTAATTTCGTCTCTTTTTGATGCTGTTTTGTTGTTTTCAAGAAAAACACCTCCTCTAACTTTAGTTTTCTTATACTTTTAGATATAAAGCTTCAATAACCTTTGAAACATGTAAGTCCTCTCGAACATTAGTAATCAAACGCCATTTAACTTCCTTTAATTCTTGATGGTCCATGGGCAGCTCCGGATCGTAACCTAATGTGGGTATTGATTCTTTCTCCACCTCTTCAACCAGGAAACACTTTTCAATACCGCATTCATATGTACCAGTAAATAATTCTTTAACTACTTTCACCTTTAAATTAACTTCTTCTTGAACTTCACGTACAACAGGGTCTTCAAATGTTTCTCCAGCTTCTAACCCACCACCAGGTAAAGTCCAAAAGTCTTTTGAACCAGTGACTACGTGTACCATTAAAATGGAATCACCTTTAATTAATGCTGCAAACGCTCTAGGTCTATTGTTCATAGTTCTCCCCTATATATTCGATTACTATTATTATAGTTTAATAAAATGGTTTAAATATATTTATCCTTCTATAATCAAAGGTGCTGTTAAGTAACGTAACTAAATTTAAGATTACTTCTTACAAGAAAATAATAATACGACTGGGATTCTTAGTCTTCGTGCAAACTCTTCTTCATTACTAAAATGTTCACGCATAGGCATTCCTTCACGCAAATCACTGACTGTAAAGCCGGCTTTAGTAAGCGCTGTAAAATAACTTTCTATAGTTCGGTGGTATTTTACGACTGTTTTATTTATCCAAGGTTCTTTTCTTTCTCCTTCGATAAAATAATCATCAACTATCCAGTTCTCCCTCTTTTCACCTGATTGTTTACTGAGAAACGATGAAGTAGTAAGGGGATGTTGTACACTAAATAAAAATCTTCCTTCGTCTTTTAACGTTTTATGTACACTGTTAAACAGTAACTGAATATCTGAAACATAGTGGATTGCAAACCTGGAAGTTACAACATCAAACTTGTTTATTGGGTAACTATATGATTCCACTTTCTCATGGAGGATCCTTGCGTTTTGATTAAATAGATTAAGTTTAGAGGCAGTTACCATTTGTTCAGATCCTTCTACACCTATGTATGAATTTGCACCCTGATTTAGTAATTCCTTTCCAAAAGAAGCATCACCACAACCTAAATCTAATATATCTTTATTTTGAAAATCTCCTAAAAGTTCAAAAATAATAGGACCTTCAATTGCATTGTTAGGACTATCCTTTCTTGATCTCCTCTTCATATAATTCGAAAGAAAATCCTTCTGATCATATACCTCTGGTCCCCTATACTCCATTAGCTACATAGCCCCTTTCAAAACTCCCACTTTCACAATAATGATTCTCATTGTAAATTTTACCATAATTATTTTATAAAACAGAAGAGCGCAAATAAGAAAAGTCCTCAGTCCAATTAGCAAGACACATTCTAATATTCTAAAGAAAACCAATCAGCTAAGATAACGCTAATTATTAATTATATTGAATATCCAGATAAATAGTAAAAACTTCCTGATGTCTTGAATTTATATATAACCTTACATCTCTTTCCTCCGTATTAATAATCATCACACATAGTATCACTATAACTGACAATACTAATAGTAAGACTTTATTGTCTAAAGTTCATATACATTAACTTCTAAATAGCTATCAATTAAAGGAGATGACATAATGAAAAATATAGCTAACATTGTTCATATAGGTGAGTTGATAGCAGTCTCAAAGGTCTTTCAATTAAACCCTTTTCGAATGGTAACATTAATAGAAGAAGGTCTAATGGAAGTATTCCAAGACAAAGAATCCTTTATAGAAAAATACGGAAATAAAGATACATATGACGAATTGGATGATTGGTGTGAGTTAAATAATGGGAAAATTTTTACTAAACCTAAATAGTTACCGAACTAAAAAAATCACTAAGGAAACAGCAGCACCACCAAGTGTTACCACTACCGACCCTAATAATAATGGATTCAATTCAATACTATAATTTTCTGTCTTCATATTATCATAACCAAGAGTTCGCCCTAGTGTGATAAATGCACTATGATTTGTTTTCTTTTCATATACGTCACCTTTACTTGAAAAGAAAAAAACAATTGCACACGTTAATGCACCAAACATAAATACAGCATCGTAAAATGCTAAGTTAAACATAGGAGATAAGAAGTAAAATATAACTAGTTGAATGACCACAATAACAGTTGTACTTAATAAAAATCGAAACATTGTTTCACTCCTCTTCAATGCCAAAAAAAGTTATGTAAAAAAGACACACTATAATGATTTAATACGAAAAATTTAATAATAGGTTTCAAAATAATGGATTTAATTTCCCAATTTAACCCTTCCCTTTATCCCAGTTCATTTTCTCCTCCACAAAATTGAAAATGGTACTACTCCTTCACGGAACAGTACCACGCTAGCTGTATGGAAAACAGTCATCTAATTATTAATTTGCATTAAACCCGCCCATAAGAAGTCTTCTCCGAATAGATAATCTGATTGAATAATCTTATTCATTCTTCTAAATTCAATAATAGTAAAATCTTCATTAAATATCTCTTTTAATCTTTCTTCCGTATAACCAATGCCGCCTTTTAGACTTCTTTCCGTATAAATATCCCAATCAGATGTAGCTAGAGCACCTTCTGTATTAAAGCAAACAATTCCAAAATGACCTCCTTTCTTAAGTGCTTTCTTTAGTATCTCCAGATAGGTCAAACGACGATGAGGTGCTATGTGATGGAACATTCCACAATCATATATAAAATCATACGAATGAGGCACAAACTCAAATTCAAAAAGAGAAACACATTGAAAATCTATTTCTACTTCATTTTTATTAGCTCTCTCTTTAGCCCACTGAATTGCATTTTCAGAAATATCTAATGCAGTTACATTACATCCTTTCTGTGCCATGTAAATTGCGTTTCTTCCTGGACCAGAACCTATTTCCAATACCTTTTTGGGAGCAAGTCCTTTATTGAAGTAATCAACTAAATTCTCATCAGGTCCCATAACCTTAAAGAATGGAATATTCTTCGATCTGTCATCATAAAAGCTATCCCAGAATTCTCTTGGGTCCCTTAAAAAATCATCCAACATCACTAATAGGTTTTCATAATTTAATATTTTCTTCTCCATAGTAAATCCCTCCCAAATAGCCCTATTTCTATTTTACTAAAACCTTGCAGAAAACTTGTTACAGCAACGTTAAAATACGTTTATATTGAAGAATCACAAAAGGGGTTACCAGTAGTTTAAATGGGTTTAAAAGGTTATATATTTGCTAGAATTCACTTTAAAAATACGCATTAATACTAAACCATTACTTTCCAGAGGAAGCGTTTTAATAGCTCCTATATCATTATAGGAATCAATAGGTTACTCATAAGACCAATCAATCTCGTAATAATTGTAAACACAATGTAATATTGCTCTTCGAATATATGACTTAAATAAACATTCAATCTTCCTTTTCAAGTTTAGCAGCATTGATATATGTATTTTTATTCTCCTGTCATATAACCATTAACTTTATTAGCTTTGGCATAAACAAGTATCATTAGTGTCCCCACAACAACATGCTCGCTCTATATTTTAGGAAAGAAACAGAGGATACTTTTTGGAGGCATAGAAGTAACTTTTTCAATTTGATTTTCATATAAAAAAAGGATAATTAGTCCTTATAAAGACTAATTATCCTAACAAGTTATTAAAATTTCTGATTTAGCTTGCTACATCTCTACGTGTAAAAAGGAGCCAAGAAATCAGGTTGAATACGATGAAATAGACGGCGAGCACTCCCATGGAAAAGTACAATGTCATTCCTTCTTGGAAGGGTTGCCCGGTCAGGTACTGGGTGAGATCGGTGTTAGCGAATAATAGATACTTGCTCCAATCAAACCTTTGAAGTACCTCTAAAATAATATTGCCTGCAAACAAGGCTCCGATTGAAAAACCAATTGCCATCGCACTACTACGGAAGGCGGACGAGATCATGAAGGCCATGGTTACATACATGACGGTTGATATACCGTTGAGCAAATATGTTTTCCACAAGTTCAGAACCATATTGCTTTCGACTATTTGTCCTTCTGCAGTTATACTGATTAAAGGAAGATCTATGTGCCCAAATCCGTATAATATTCCGTTGACCACGATGGATATGACAAACAGAGTGAGTAACAATAAAATACTAAACAACAGAAATGCGATATACTTAGAGACAAGAATCTTGACCCGGTTGGCTGGCCTGATTAACAGCAGTTTGATTGTTCCAGTCGAGAATTCACCTGCAAGACTATCACCCGCTATGATGATGGTGAAAATGGTAATCACGATCATCATACTGGCTGAACCGTTTACGCCATCCCACATTGTGCCTTCCGTTGAGCGAATATTCTGCTCCAGGTGATAGTCGTTGACAGCAATCTGCTGCTCATAAAACGTTCGGTCTTCTTCATCCAGCTTGGGATTCTTAAGAATTTCACTCCATTGCTTATTTTCCTGTTCCAGTTTTGTCTCCCAGCCTTCTTCTTGCACTTTTTTCCCATCGGTATGCCATTCAATGAAATTGACAAAAAGTACAAAAGCAACCATAAGTCCAACCATAATCCACGTACGTAGCCTCCGGTATATTTTCATGTTTTCATTGAGTACTAGATTAACCAATTTGTCCACCCTCCGTAATTTCTAAGAATCGATCTTCTAGCGACTGGTTCATCACCCGGACTCCATATATGCGTATATTGTTCTGCATTAATCCTACTAGAATGTCCGGGATTTTTTCCTCCTCGGTGAAAACCTTGATAAGCCCCTCATCAGTAAGTACGGCCTCTCTCACACCATCCATTTCATTAATAATCACCAACGCCTGTTCCAGCGGTTGCACTTGCATAAGATATGCTTGATCTTGGTCGTTTTTAGTAATATGCTGAATTGGCATAACGTCGACTAACTTTCCTCGCTGTAGAATGGCGACCCTGTCACACATGAGCTCCATCTCAGACAACAGATGGCTAGAGACAACAACGGTGATTCCTTCCGTACGGGTTAAATACTGTAAATAATCACGAAGCTCACGAATCCCAGCCGGGTCAAGACCGTTTGTCGGCTCATCGAGAATCAGAAGCGATGGCCGATGCAACAGTGCTTGGGCTACTCCTAAACGCTGGCGCATACCAAGTGAATACTTTTTAACTTTGTCATGGATGCGGTTTTCCAGTTTAACCAGTGACACCACTTCATCAATACGTTCCTTAGTTACACCTGGCACCATGCGTGCGTAATGAACAAGGTTTTGGTAACCAGTAAGATACTTGTACATTTCAGGACTTTCTACGATTGCGCCAACGTGGCGAATTGCTTGTTCGAATTCGGTCTTAATATTTTTACCCTTAATTAGAATTTGACCCTTGGTAATCGACATTAGTCCAACAATCATGCGAATAGTAGTTGTTTTCCCTGCTCCGTTTGGACCAAGGAAGCCGAAAATTTCCCCTTGCGGTACGTCAAACGTAAGGTCATCAACGATGGTAGTCCGACCAATCCGTTTGGTTACATTACTCAAGCTGATGATAGGTTCGTTCTTCATATATTTCCTCCTTATGATGGAATTAACATTATAAAACTATAATAATTGCATTTTACAATACATTGAATCTATGGGAAAAACTAGACTAATTATAATTTCGATATCTACTAGACTTGTTATATCTCTTAGCACTGCGAATTCTTAAATACTTTAATACATCACCAAATTGAGACAAAGCCATACGAGAGATTCGAACAACCACTACCCGCGATTCTCGTTCAGAAAAAGCTCCTCACTGATTTATTATCTTTTTGAAATTTAACATATTATTTATTGTTTTGCAATAAATTTTTATTAATATATGTATATATATTATTAATTCTTGCATAACTTTTATTGTGAAATAATATAAAAAAGCATTCCTAACACAATAGAAATGATTTAATAAAACTAAAAAGCTACTTAATTTATAGGTGTTTGTCGTCTCATCACACCGAAGATTTTGGCATGCTGTTAAGATGTGCTAAATGGTAAGCTATGAACCAATCTAGGATTCGTGATAAGAAAGAGTACAAAAACAATTAGATGGAGAAACTCGTCATTATTTATACGCTTAAATGGTATTTACAACTTAGAATTTAGTACATAATTGATAAATTCTGTTTTTGCTTTAGTATACTCTTCTCTATCATTCTTGTATTTAGTTGATAATTCCTTTTTTAAAATAGTGTATTGATTCACAAGTTGCTGACTATTTAGTAATAGATCACGAAATAGTAACTGTTTATCCCAACGTTCTTCTCCTTCAAGCATTATGTGTAGATGCGCCACCCTTTTACCATCTATGACTTTTACAAAGAACCTTTGCCAAGGTCGATTGTCTAAGTGGGGAGGTACAAAATGCCAGTCATAATTAGCTAAAACGGAAGCAATTGTATTAGTTTTTTGAAATGTATCAGTTTTAGCCATCAAATCAATTATTGGTTTCGCTGCTAGATTTGGTATAGAAGTACTACCATAATGTTGAATATCATTTATTCCGTATTTAGAGAGAAGACTCAGCAGTTTTTCTATTTCCTGTTCACCAATGGCTAACCAATTAGGATTTGCTTCGACTATTTCTATTTTCTCATTAGCCCAAACAGGGTAGGATTGTTCTTCAGGGATATCATTCATAGTTCTTTACTCCTCGAATTTTAGTATATCTGTCTGTCTTATTAGTTTCTTAAGTCTCGTTACTTTAATAGAACTTTTTTTACAGAATTAACTTATAAAGTAACGTTACTGCGAGCAAAAAAAGTGCCTGGGATCAATTAGATACCAAGCGGTTCACTACTTGTATGCTTAACATCAGTATTCAACTGTTATTCAAAAATTTCTTGCAGGATGGAATCTTCGTTCACTATTTTTATCGCTTTTTCCCGATACCTTTCTTCGTGTATGTAAGTATACCGATCTGGTTTAATAGAAGGACTCATTATGATGGCTTCACAGAACTCTTCTTTTTTTAACCCTAACGTTTTAACATAATCAAAGAAACCTGTTCGTGTAAAAACTTTTTCCATTCGCATG
Organism: Cytobacillus suaedae; assembly: GCA_014960805.1. Classification (GTDB taxonomy): domain Bacteria; phylum Bacillota; class Bacilli; order Bacillales; family Bacillaceae_L; genus Bacillus_BV; species Bacillus_BV suaedae. The sequence goes on from CP063163.1 coordinate 2,643,339, forward strand.
GATCTATGTTCCTGGACATGTGACATGATGTATGTAGCTATACCGACTTGAATACCATGCATTTGCGGTCTCGATGAAATGATATCAAGGCTATGAGATATAAGGTGTTCTGAACCACTTATTGGGGAACTGTTTCCACTAATTACGGTCGATATGCCTCCCATCGTTAGAGAACTTACTAATTCTTTTAAAAGAAGCTCATTTTTAATGTCCTCCATGGGTGTTCGAATAAAGCTATTCACCGCTTTTTTACTGAGCATATAAGCAAAGGCGTTAACCGTGCTGACCTCATGTTTTTGTTCAAAATCCCAATCATATAATGCGGTTATATTAGACATTAAGTCTCCAATACCTGCTAAGAGGAAGCGTTCAGGAGCATTACGAATTATATCAAGGTCAACAATAATTCCATAAGGAACTTTTGCTGGAACAGTTGTTTTCTTCCCCTCAATATGTAACGAGCAGTTACTACTTGCAAAGCCATCATTTGAAGGGGCTGTTGGAATACTAATAAATGGGCTTCTCCTTAAAAACGCAATGTACTTTCCATAATCTACAACCGTTCCTCCACCAATAGAAATAACAACATCGTAACGGTCCAAGGAAAACCCAAGTGTAACTAGATCATGAATATCAAGCGAATCTGACAACTTAACACATTTCAACTTTAAGGTTGATAAATTGTGTTCAATCTGTTGTTTTAAAGATGTATAAGAATAGTCATCGAATAGGATAACAGCAGATGTAAAAGGGTGTTTTTTTAAAATCTGATCAATTCTTGTAAGAATTCCAGACCCAATCTCAAGTATAGCTGGAATGTGGATGTTTGTTACTTGGTTCCCAACCATTAGGAGAGCACCCCTTTAGCTTTTAAATCTTGTTCAATTTCTTCAAATGTTTGAACAGGTACAAAGTTAATACCTTTTTCTCGTAATAATCCCTGCAGGGCATCCTTTGCATAGGTTACATCTGCATATTGTGCTGGGTGGGAGTCTGGCTCACTATCCCCGGCAAAATAAAGAGTATCATATTTTTCCTTTAACTCAAGAATGACTTTGGACTTGTCAATCCCGTATCTTTCCGAGTAGTGGGGGTGCTTTTTATCAATCTTCATATGGATATTCCTTTCATGAAAGTATCCTTCGTTAGAAAATACCTTAACATCTTTGATACCATATTTTTGTAAGATCTGATAAATATAATAATCCGTACCCGCACTCAAAATATAAAAATCTCCGCCCTGATTCTGTACATGTTTTATAAATGTCGGTACGTACTCATCAATTGGGATAGTAAGGATGTCGCGTAAAATTTGCTCTTCTTCCTGATCAATTGAGGTAAAAACATCACTAAGGAACTCAATATCTAAAAGTTCTTCGTTTTTCCATTGTTTATATCGTTCTTCTCCTTCTGGATAATAACGATTCATCACCATCTTATAGAAATCTTCCTTTGAAATCGTACCATCAAAATCCGAGACAAAAGCCCACTTTTTCATTAATGAAACCTCCAAGTTAATTCATCTATCTTAATTTAATATTATCTTTAACTTATATTTATCTCATTAACCTCAGATTGTATTGATGAAGATACAATTTTAGAACCAGAATACATTTTAGATTAGTTCTTGAATTAAAGGGTTTAAATCTTACTTCTTTTGTAAGATAAATGTTAGCTTTACCAATTAAAAACAAACATAAAAACAAAAGCGAGTAGAAAAACACCAACAAAAAATTCGATATAATATGATTTTCTTATTTCTGATTTGTTTTTTCGTTCATAACTTTTCCATCCAATTAACAAACCAACAAACATTCCAACAATCCCTAAACGAAGGATTGATACTATGTATTCAAATATAGGTGTGTAAGTAGTCACAGTTCCACCATTGCCAAGTCGTGAAACATCCTTATAATCGACCAATAGAATGGCAATAGCCAATCCAAACACAAAACCGTAAATTCCGGTTTTTCTAATGGCTTTTTCCATAAAACCCCTCCTTTATCCTCTATCTCAATTTTAAAGATTTCTAAGTTTTATTCTAGCCTGTCTCCTTACTTCAACAAGTATAACAACAAGTCCTGCTTGGTAGGGGTTGTTCTTAATTAAAAACGTGCAAGTAATATTAAGATGATCACACATAACTTTATGAGGATAGTTAAAAATAAGATAAAGATTTTATGACACGTTTCGCGAACTATAGAAAAAAAACTTGCGTTAGTTATTCTAATTAACAGTATGTACCTCATACTTATTTGAAAGTTGTGGTCAACATTGCTTTACTTGATAATTTCATCTTTTATTTTCACAATACTTACCATACTGGTACCTAAAAGATTGACCAAGATTGAATTATACGCATCCACTTTTTCCTCTCTTTACTTACAATTAGTAGTGGATGTGTATTTGCACTTGAAATTGAAATGGTATTATTATTTAAAAGAAGATGTAATCGAATGGTCAGCTATATGTCTGATACCGATATTTATTGGAGTGAATATTTTATTTTTAAACTTCTTTCCATTTAATAAAAGGAAATCAGTACAATTTCTTTACATAACTATTTGTGTATTAATTTCAATTATTTATGAATTCTTCGCCAGAAAGTTCGGTATGATACTCTATAATGAATGGAAACTATGGTATTCTGCCCTTAGTTATTTCTTGTTATTTCCGTTGTTAGTACTTAACCTTAAGTACATTAGACATCTGATTAATAAAAATGAGTAGGAGTCTGGTTCTACTCATCAGCTTTAACGACTTATAGCCATACTTCTTTCAAGAAGTATGGCCTTTTAATATTTCACCGAAGTGGCTAAAGAGATTTATTGTACTATAAGCTCTGACCTAAATGACCTGCTTTTATAAATTTTTCATTTCTAATGCTAATTTACTTCGGCTAATCCAATAACTTTGGGCTGTAAAAACCAATAGCGTGGTTAGGAGTAAGAAAATGCTGACTATGATTAATGTGAAATAGTCAAACATGAGTGCTCCTTCCGGATCTATAATAGATAACATCCGTGTTAACAGTAGACCCAAGATTGTTCCAGTTGTTAGTCCATAAAGTACAAAAGATAACACTTGTGTAAGGATAAGTTTTATTAAGCCATTAGGCGATAGCCCAACAAGCCGCTGAACTGCATAGTCACTTCTCTTTACATATATCGCATGAAGTAATGTTTGAATAACACCTAAGGATGTTGCAGCAATTAACACGATGAAAACTCCTACAAATAAACTCCAACGCTGATAGAACATTTCAGTAGCATCCTTTAACATTTTATCTTTATCCCTTAACAGAAATGTAGGATTCTGTTGTAAAAACCCTTGTAATTCTGCAATTGCTTGTTTTTTATTATCTGTTTCTACCATAATTTCTTTTATGATCGGTTTTTCCTGTTTGGCAATAACTGACGACCAATCAATATATACATCAACATGATTAAGTGGCTCTGGAATGATAGCCACTATTCGGTGAGTGCCAGCTGTTATAGGATCTATTATTGATGCTGCTGGCAAATATACGGAAAGTGTTTCTCCTACGGAGAGTTCATTGCTTTCGGCAAACTGCCTGGTAATAATGATTCCCTTTGTTAAATCACCTTGCATGTGTTCTAATCGCTTTAGCTTTGTATAGCTTTCAACATCAATGGTTCCATAATCACTTGCAAAAGATCGGCCATTCTGTTTAAATTCTAATACACTAAAATTACTTTTACCATAAGCAAAAGCAATGGAAGGAAGATTTTCTATTTCCTCTACAACAGAAGGTGTAATAGAATCATCTTCTATTTGATTACTTAAGATAATTGAAGTTTCATATCTTTTATGAATATATTTCTGTTCGTTGCTTTGTACACTCTTTAATAAGGAACTACCAAAAATTAAAATGACCATCAATCCTACTAAACTAAGAACGACTGCTGAATTTCGCTTGACTTGTGGTAGTAATTGCTGACAGGCTAAGTAAACCTCTTTTCCAAAAAGAGAACGCATAGGCTGTAAAGATATAGATAATAAAGCTTTAAGAATAAATGGAATGAGTAAAAGCACAACTCCACATAAAGTAAGTGAGCCTATAATAATGAGTATCGGCCCTTTATCACCAGAATTTTCTGGGAGCTGACCAGTAACCAAACATAATATTGAAATAAAAGACATGACACTACTAACTATTTTTTTCCCAGTCGTCCATTTCAACTGATTGTCCTCATTATTACTTTCAATTTGTAACGGTAGGAGTTGCATTGACTTATAAACCTGCCATTTTGTGAAAAATTGAAGAAAGGTAAACATTATTAGAGCTATAGATAAAATAAGTATTGCAGGTAAGTCAGTTTTTGCTTTTGGTAGCGATAAGAATGTAATTAGCTGGGGCAACCCAAATTTTATAATTAGTATGCTGACAACGGTCCCAACAACTACACCCAATGTGATAATTGAAGTCAGTTGAGTATTGATGATTCGTCCAATTTGATTAGAAGAAGCACCAAGAGATCTCAAAATCATGAATTGTTCCTTTAATTTGTAGAAAAACAATTGGAAGGTAGAAAGTAATAACATTCCTGTAATAACTACAATAAAGACTGATAGAACAATAATATAAATCATTAAAGACTGTAAATTGAGTTTTACAAAATCGTATTCGTTCATAATATCAATTCTAAACGTATTGTCTAGTTGCTTAAGCTCTTGACCAACAGCTTTAGGATAATCAGCTTTAATTAATACAAATAAACCCTCTGTATCAGAGGATCCATAGGGAACCCACTGTTTTACAACCGCATTTTGCATTAATATAAAACTTGTTTCTTCTGCCATTTTGATCGTCGTTAATATTTCTTTAATGAGAAAGCTCTTATTTTCAACCAGAATTTCATCACCAATGTTTTTCTTTAAAACTTTTGCAATTCCTTCCGATAATATGACTTCATTAGTCTTTAAATCTTTTGAAAAATGATAGCGGCTTTTAACAAGTTCGTCATTTTCAACACCAATCGTATATACATGTTCCATTGTATCTACTTGTGTATGCGTTATTGAAACTGGTGAGATCATATCAATTCCTATTACGGAATTTATTTGGCTAAGCAGTTCTGAAGAAATGGTCTTTTCTTGGTCAGGATTGTACCCAACTGTTAAATCAGTTTCTCCAAAAACTGCCTTAATTTCCTCTCTCATTTGCGTATTCGCATTCCAAATATATAGACTCATTGACAATATTAAACAAATACTAATGGCAATTATGCTTATACTAGTAGCTACATGTGCCCAAGCAGCACGAAATAGCTTCATAGCAATGCTACGGATACTAAACATTATCGAACACCTCTAGTAACCGATTTAAACTTTATTAGAATATTGTCTAAATCTTCATGTGTATCTTTATTTTGATAAGAATCAACAATTGCACCGTCGTGAAAAAAGAGGACTCTATTTGCAAATGTTGCAACGTATGGGTCATGAGTAACAAGTAAAATCGTTTGGTTCATCTCCTTTTGAAGACCAACAAGAAGCTTTAAAATATCATCCGTAGTATTAACATCTAGCGCCCCTGTTGGCTCGTCAGCAAGTAGAATTGGTGGATTTGTAATAATCGCCCTAGCAATGGCAACACGCTGTTGTTGACCACCGGATAGTTCATGTGGAAGGTGCTTGCGCCAATCCGCGATTTGCAACTTCTCCATGACATTCTCAACCCGTATTTTAATTTCCTTACTTGACACATCATTTAGGATGAGGGGCAAAGAAATGTTGTCTTCAACGGACAAATCTTTTAGTAAGTGAAATGATTGAAAGACGAAACCGATATTTTCTTTCCTGAAATTTGAAGCATTAGGTTCCTTATACACATTATTTGCTTGCTTACCAAACAAGAACAGTTCACCTTCCGTGGGCTCATCAATTGCGCTGATCATATTAAGTAATGTGCTCTTACCAGAACCGCTTGTCCCCATTATAGCGACCATTTCACCTTCATAAATGGTACAATGAATATTTTTTATTGCAGTAACCTGATGTTCCTTCTGTTTAAAGATCTTTGTCATGCCTTCAATACGCAATACCTCTGTTAACCTCTTTTCAGGAACAGGAATGGCATTAATCATTTCTTTCAACGGATTTAACCCATTCATCAATATACGCCCCCTTTAACTGTACTCTTAAAGCTTGTAAACCTCTTCTAATATAGGTTTTCACCGTACCTTCTGGAAATTGTAGAATGGCTGAAATTTGGGTTACAGAGTAATCCTGATAAAAACGTAATAGAATTACAGTTTTATATTTTTCATCTAGTTGATAAAGTGCATTCCATAAGTCAAGGTGCTCCTCGAGATTTGAATTAGATACTGTTTTTACATCCTCAATATCTACAGGGTCAACAAGTTCTATATTCTTTCTTTTTGCTATGTATGTTTTGCAACAGTTAATTAAAATACGGGTAATCCAAGTGGAAAAATATTTTGGTTCATTAAGCTTTGGTAACCCCTCGTATGCGCGAATAATGGTTTGCTGATATATTTCAACAGCATCATTTTCATTTTGAACATAAAAAAATGCCATACGGTAAAGCTCGGTCTTTTTTTGTTCTATCAAATTAAAAAAGGCATCCTCATCGCCATTTTTCGCTAGTTCAATAAGAGATAAATTACTATGGATTATGAAAATCGCCTCCTTCCATCTGTTAGACTCTATAACTAAAAGTTTCGATTCAAAAACTTTTAAAATTATTAAAAAAGAAGAGAACTTTTTATATAAAGAGAGTATATAGATTCACAAGTTAACTTAACAATTTTAACATAATATTCCAAAGTGTTATCCTGAATTTATCTATAACAATATTTTTTTACATTTATAATAGATCAATTGGAACTCAATGATTTTCCATTTCGTTATTTTTATGTAGCAGCAAAATCTAGGAGTCCCACATGAATAAGAGAAGGAATAAATAGAAAGAACTAGGAGTGGACAAAGATGCGTCTGTGTTTACTAGTTAAAGTGATAGAAAACTAGAAAACCTAAACAGAATGCCTTCCTATAGCGTGTAACGGGTTCTCTTTTAAAGTGCAAAATCATTAATAACAGTACAAAAAACGTAGTAAAAAGCATGTTGATTAGCAATTTAATCATCATGCTTTTTCGCTTCTTAATATTATCCGTTGGAAGATCAGATAAGCACCTGATTTGATAAATAGACGGAAAAATTCCGCTTAAATAGAAAATACCATTGAAAATAGCTTAAATAGCCGGAGAGATTCCGCTTATTGACTCAAAAAACATGAAAATAGGGGATTTTGCTTGGCATAACCGGAAAACCTCCGCTTATTTAGCCTCAAAAGAGCTCCATTCTGAATTTAACCGGAAAATCTCCGTTTATTTTACTATCGCTGGTTACCTAATAAAAGGACAAAGCCGCTTATTGATAAGGGGTACTATTTAGAATATTGTGATTCAAATTGAACAAAGTACTAACAATTGTTTTAGCATATAAACTAACGGCATGAGAATCCTCATTCACACATTGCTATATTGTATGCTAATTACAGTGTTAATTCTCAAGTGAAATTGTCTTAAACCTTGTTATATAAATTAAAAATAGCATGATAAATCATATGCGATTTAGCATGCTATTTGAGTCGTTTTTTCACGTTTTGCACTCCAAAAGAGAACCCGTTACTATAAGGAGGCACTCTCTTTCTTTTCTTCAAAATTCTCCATCAAATGTAAGATATCGATTTTCCAAATATCATTTTGTTTTTTTAGCATATAAACGATTGTTGATTGAAAAATACCTAAACTTACATTCATTTCGACTACCACTTCATTTTCTTTTTTATTATCTTCTCTCACTTTAATTGAATTGTAGTATCTAAAATCAACTGTGGACTCTTGCTCACTATTATAAAGTCCTTCTTTATAATACTTTTGTCTAAAAGTAGATAAGTCAGGTAATGTACCATCATCATATATTAGAGAATAGATAGCTTCCACATCACCAATTACTACTGAATGGTAATAAACCAACAGTATTTTTTCAGGAGAAATGCCTAATAAGTGTTGTGGATTTTTATCTTGAGTAAACTGTTCATATAATTCTACTTCCTCTTTTGTAAGATCGTTTAAATAAGAAAACTCTTTATTTTGATCATTTATTGTTTTTTCCTGTTCCTTCACAATTCCTTTAAGCTCAGCAATCTCATTCTCTAATTCTTTCAATTGATTCTGGTGTTCTTCTATTACACTTTTATCATTATTACAACCAACCAAAAACAAGATAATTACCGTAAGAACTACACTCATTAATTGTTTCATTTAGCTTTCTCCCCTGCGCAACGAATGAATTAATTAAAGTATAAACCTTTTTCAGCAGTCATTACAGTTTCGAGTGCCGTATTCATCACTTAAATTTTAAATCTAAATTGGTAAATTCTGAGCAGAATCACAATCAGTCTCCAATTTACTTGTTCTATTGCTCTATATAAGGTTAGTGAATTATTGTACAAAAAACCTATCCATTTTATAAGATAAGCACTTTATCGTTTTAATAATATATTCCGTATAGATTTACATGAAAAATTTTTAAATAAAACATTTTTATAGGGTTTTTTCATACAATTCTATAGAGGTGATGTAAATTGACAAGAGTAGCATATACTGAGGCTGACGTTGATTTAATAGCAAGAATGATGAGGGCAGAAGCTGAGGGAGAAGGGAAACTTGGGATGCTTATGGTCGGTAATGTAATTGTAAATCGGACAAAAGCAGCTTGCTTAGATTTTAAGGATTTGAGATCGATTCGTGATGTAATTTATCAAGTACAAGGTGGAAATTATTCTTTTGAAGCGGTACAAAAAGGTAATTTATTTTATAACCCAGCAAGGGAAGTTGAAAAAGAATTAGCTAGAAGAACCTTAAAATATTGGAGAGAACATCCTTCTAAATATGCTCTTTGGTACTTTAATCCATATGGAGAATGCCCACCAACTTGGTACAATCAACCATTTGCAGGTAACTATAAACTACATTGTTATTATGAGCCAATAGCTAATACATGCGAAGGTGCTTATAGGTATTAGAAAGAATCGCCTTATAGAATGAATTAAATTTGGACCTAATTATATAGCCCGTATCGAAGATTAACAAACACTGTTAGAGGCTTCTTCTTCTCGTTACTTTAAATGATTTTATTCACCAACGAAAAAAAGACCAAATCATCGATACGATTGATTTGGTCTAATTTTTTATTTTATTTTCTAGTTTGTGATGCTTTGTGTTGAAATCACACGTTGGATTGTATGTATTTGACCTAGGTGATGGGCTTCATGGAATAATGCCATTTGAGCTAATTCTCCATATGTTTCAAGACCTAGAAAAGGTTGTTTTAAGACTTGTTCGAAACTTTCAACCTGGATTTCTTTTAGGCGTACCACTTGTTCTTTCAGTTGTGCAACTAATTCTTCAAATTGAGGCACTTCTTCCGAATTCCAATTAGATGGCTTCGTACCATTTCCAAATAACTCTACATAATTTTCTGGCAAGAAGGTTGTTTTCTTCGGAAACCCGAACATAAATTGTTCCGTAACTGTTAACACATGTCCGATGTGCCATAGAATATTGTTATTAAACCCTTCTGGCTTAACTTCAAGAATGTCGATTGGAAGTGCTTCAACCTTTTTCAAAAAAAAGTTTCTCGTCATTTCGAACTGCTTAAGGATTGTTTGACCCATCTGTATTCCCCCATTTTAATTACTCAAAATCTCTTTATTATATTCGATAATTCATACTTAATTCCTTCTGTCTTCAAATAAAAACTACCCAGTAATACCCTTAAATAAAGGGCGCTAACTGGGTAAATCCTTACTCACTTTCCACTGATGACTTCATCAATGATCCCATATTCTTTTGCTTCAAGTGCTGTCATAAAATAATCACGATCTGTATCTTTCGCAACCTTTTCTACAGATTGGCCTGTTTTCTCAGCAATAATTTGGTTAATATCTTCTCTTAGTTTAAGAATTCTTCGCGCTGAAATTTCAATCTCTGTCGCTTGCCCTCGCGCTCCACCTAGTGGCTGGTGAATCATTATTTCACTATTTGGAAGAGCATAGCGTTTCCCCTTAGTCCCTGCTAACAATAACATGGCACCAAAGGATGCTGCCATCCCAATACAAATGGTTCTAATATCTGGCTTAATGTATTGCATGGTGTCATAAATGGCAAACCCAGCAGTGGTTGATCCACCAGGACTATTAATATAAAGGGAGATATCTTTATCAGGATCATCTGCAGCTAAAAATAGCAACTGTGCCACTACACTATTTGCCACATGATCATTTATCTCATCACCGATCATGATAATACGATCCTTTAGAAGCCTTGAATATATATCATACGAACGCTCACCACGATTAGATTGTTCAATTACATAAGGAATTGTCGTCATTTAATTAGCCTCCCGCTAGATATTAGCCACTCCTCTATGCAGCGATAGAGTAGAAGCCGTTTGTAGGAGAAAGTGATTTCCGAGTAAATGGTTGATTACTAACAAGCCTAGGAGAGTGACTAGCATTAAATAAGGCAGGAATCAATCGTACCTGAGTAATTAATGTACTTGGATCATTTAGATACAAAGCCTCGTAAATTACCGTTGAAAGAAGCTCCTCATCAACGTCATCCCAATACAGATCAGACAATTCTTTTTCGTCTTCATCCTTTCTTTTCTCAAGCTGTTTTCTAGCTCGGAAAAGAATAGATTTTACCGCCGTCTCACTTATGTCCAGAAGCTCTGCAATTTCCTTCGATTGATAATCGAATCCCTCTTTTAGTACATAAATAACGAGCTGCTTTGGAGTGAGTCCTTTCATTAAATAGTCTCTTATCATGAAAATGGACTCAAACCCAGATTCATTCGCTTTATCTGGTATCTCATCTAAAAGGACATTTTTCTTCTTGCGAGTTGTATCAATCCATTGATGATATGCAATCTTTTTTAATAAAGGTTGAGTAATTGCCGTCTGATAATACTCCAAAGCTTTAAGAATTGATTGTTGGGCAAGTTCCTCTCCATCCCACTTATTTTTAGATAGGAAATAACAATATTTCTTTAGATTTGGATAAAGTTCCTCTAAGCTAGCTTGTTCCTTGCCTGTTTGGTCGGTATCCTCTCTTAACTTGCTAATCATATTCTTCACTCTTTAACACCTCTCTTATCTTACTAACGATTTACCCTATGTGGAAAGATACGGGGGCTAGCTAAATTTTTTTAAGTTACTTTCATATTATTCCCATATTTAATTTTTAGCCAATAAAAAGCGAGGAAGAATCCTCGCTTCGGTTTAATATTAAACTAATTCTTTGTCAAGGAAATCGTAAAAGTCAACCCACTCATCGATTAACTTAGATGTTGGTTTACCAAGGCCGTGACCTGCTTTTGATTCTAACCGAAGAATAACAGTTGTTGATGGGTCTGCCAATTCCTTTAGAGTTGCCGTAAATTTTTTCGCATGTGCAGGAACAACTCGATCATCGCTATCTGCCGTTGCTATTAAAATGGCTGGATACTTTTCTCCTTCTTTAACATTATGAAGTGGAGAATAAGCATACATGTATGGGAAATCATTCGGATTTTCAGCATTTCCGTACTCAGGAATCCAGTATCGACCAATGGTAAACTTATGATAACGTAGCATATCAATAACAGGAACTCGACAGATTACAGCCCCAAATAAATCAGGACGTTGAACCATACAAGCCGCTACCAACAGACCACCATTTGAACCTCCCATGATTGAGAGCTTGTTTGCTGAGGTATATTTGTTTTCAATTATCCATTCGCCTGCAGCAATAAAATCATCAAACACATTTTGCTTTTTATCGAGCATTCCAGCTTTATGCCAAGCCTCTCCATATTCTGAACCACCACGAAGATTTGCTACTGCATATACTCCACCCTTCTCTAACCAACGACAAATCGCAGGATTAAACGATGGTGACAAGCTAATATTAAACCCTCCGTATCCATACAAAATGACTGGATTTTGTCCATCTAATTTTAAGCCCTTTTTATGTGTTAAAAACAATGGAACATTTGTCCCATCTTTGGATTGATAGAAGATTTGAGAAGTTTCATACTCAGAGACCTCAAATGGTAGAACAGATTGGGCAACTACACTTAATTGATCTGTTTTTAAATCATAGTTGAATACAGTTGTTGGATGTAAAAATGATGTCAATCCAAAGTACATTTCATTCTCTTCTTTATTAATGGATAGTTCAGTTAAAGAACCGATAAATGGAACGTCTATTTCCTTTTCAACTGCTCCATTTTTTTGAAAAAGTTGAATGACATGATGTGCATCTTTTAAGAAGCCAATAATAAATCGATCATTTATAAATTTAATATGGTCTATTACATTCTCTTGCTCTGGAATAATTTCGACCCAGTTCTCTTTCTCCGGCTTTTCTAAGTCAATCACGATTACACGACCCTTTGATGCCTCCAGGTCAGTTTTAAAGTAAAATTGACTTCCTTCATTAAAGATATAGGAATATTCGGCATCCTGCTCATCAAGAATTTTGCTAAATTCCTCTTGTGAATTTAGTCTCTTTACATAGAAACGATTCTCTGCTGCTGTACCATAACTCACATGTAAACAAAGGTATTCTTTATCATAAGAAAGAATAGTTGAAAACATTAATTCCTTATCCTCGGGTTGCTCATGGATCAGTAAATCCGCTGATTGCTCAGTACCTAGTTTATGAAAGTATACTTTATGATGATTACTTTCATCTTCTTTACTAACCGTTCCTGGTTCTGGGAATCTACTATAGAAAAAACCCTCTCCACTTGGATGCCAAGTAATTGAAGTGAATTTAACCCATTTAATTAGGTCAGATAAATCATTCCCTGTTGATATGTCCCTAACATGAATTTGCTGCCAATCACTTCCGTTAGCGGATGTGGCATAGGCTACATAACGACCATCACTATCAAATGAGTAATTGGTCATAGCAACCGTACCGTCCTCAGAAAGACCATTTGGATCAATAAGAGTTTTTTCAACCTCATTTTCCTTCACCATTAAAACCGCTTGCTTTTGTAACCCATTATTTTTTTGATAAAACAATCTTCCTTTTATCTTTTTAGGAACAAAGTATTTGGGGAAATTCCAAAGCTCAGTTAATCTCTCTTTATCAGTTGTTCTTGAGCTAGATTGAGAAAAGTATTCTTTACATTCTATTCCCATAGCTCTTTCCCACTCCGCTGTATCAGCTAAACTTGTATCCTCTAACCAACGATATGGATCAGCAACGCGTGTGCCATGAAAATTTTCTACTATGTCACTCTTTTTTACAGTTATCATCTACAGTCCTCCAAACAATAAGTATACATAATATTTCGACAAGCGAAATAAGTTTTCCTTCTCAAATTATGTTTTTTCACAACATTTTAGAAATGTTACAACTTTATGATAATCAGCAGTGGACAACTATTTTCCATAATTAATTGTGATAAACCTCACATTAGGAATTTGAAATAAAAAGTATCATGAGTGTAGTAATAATTCTTTATAAAATAAAAAAACAGAAAGACGAAACAAATTGGAGGAATTAACATGGCAAGAATATCACAATGGAATCCAGAGGATGAACATTTCTGGAAAACCGAGGGGAAAAAACACGCAACTAGGAATTTATGGATCTCTGTACCTTCATTGATGCTTGCTTTTATCGTTTGGCAAATTTGGTCAGTAGTTGCAGTTAGATTAAACGACATCGGATTCGCATTTACTCCTGAACAACTTTTTACACTAGCAGCTATGCCTGGTTTAGTGGGTGCAACACTACGTTTCATATATACATTTTCGGTTGGTAAGTTTGGCGGAAGGAACTGGACAGTTTTCTCAACAGGTGTTCTAGTGTTCCCAGCCATCGGTATTGGTTTTGCTGTTCAAAATCCTGATACACCTTATTCAATTATGTTACTACTGGCTGCACTTTGTGGTCTTGGTGGAGGAAACTTTTCTTCTTCTTCAGCAAATATCAGCTTCTTCTTCCCTAAAGCAGCAAAAGGTGCTGCACTAGGTGTTAATGGTGGATTAGGAAATATGGGTGTATCGGTAGTACAATTCGTTACACCACTTATCATTACTGTTGGTACATTTGCTTTCATCGGTGGTGAAGGTCAAGTTTTACCTGATGGTTCTCAAATTTGGTTACAAAATGCTGCATTCATCTGGGTAATCCCGATACTATTAATGACAGTAATTGCATTTTTCGGAATGGATAACCTTCCAACAGCTAAGCAATCTGTATCAGCACAATTCGTCATTGTAAAGCGTAAACACAACTGGATTATGACTTGGCTATATGTAGCAACATTCGGTTCTTTCATTGGTTATGCAGCAGCGTTCCCACTGTTATTAAAATCTCAATACCCTGAACATGTATCATTAGCATTCTTAGGTGCTTTCCTTGCAGCTTCTTTCCGTCCAATCGGTGGTTGGATCTCTGATAAGCTTGGCGGAGCTCGTGTAACTAACTATGTATTAATTGTAATGGGCTTAGGTGCATTATCCGTGATTTACTTTAGTAACGCAGGAAGCTTCATTGGGTTTTTAATCTCATTCTTAATCCTATTTATTGCAGCAGGTGTTGGATCAGGATCTACATTCCAAATGATTCCAATTATCTTCCCAGTAAAAGAAGCTGCACCAGTTCTTGGATTTACTGCAGCAGTAGCTGCTTATGGTTCATTCTTAATACCAAAATTATTTGGTTGGTCTACAACAACTTATGGTACACCTATTAACGCACTATATGTCTTTATCGCTTTCTATGCAATATCAATTCTTTTAAACTGGTATTTCTACTATAGAAAGAATGCAGAAGTTAAATGCTAATAAGTACTAGCAACCTCCCCTACTCCCAGTTATGGTAGTAGGGTTTTTCTATTTCACTTTAAAAAGTCAGAAAATTCCTACCCATTTTTCACTTTTTACTATATAATAAAAATTGTTAGTGTTTCGAAATAATTAGTGAAAAATATACTAATAAAAGGAGAATTCTTTATGCAAAACGTTAAACAAAAGCGTCTAACACGTTCAGATGTTCCTACTGAATTAACTTGGAATTTAGAAGATTTATTTAAAACAACAGAAGATTGGGAAGTAGAACTTGAAGCTATTCAAAAAGAACTCCCTTCCGTAACACAATATAAAGGAAAACTATCAGAAGGACCTCAAACCTTACTTGCATGCTTAACTGCACAAGAAAAACTGTTTGAGAGAATCGTATTAGTTGCTACTTACGCAAACCTACGTATCTCTGAAGATGGTTCAAACCCAGAGAATCAAGGAAATGCAGGTAAAGTAGGATCAGTTCTGGCTAGTATTAATGCTTCACTTTCATTTATTGAGTCTGAACTCTTAGCATTACCTGAAGGAACACTAGAAAGATACATAGAAGAAGAAGCAGAGCTAGCTACTTTCAAAAAGACATTAAAAGATTTACAAGACAAGAAACCTTATACCCTTTCAGCCGAAACAGAGCAAGTATTAGCGGCACTTGGTGAAGTACATAGCTCGCCTTATATGATTTATTCCCGTAGTAAGTCATCTGATATGGAGTTCGATTCTTTCGAAGATGAAAACGGTGAAGAACTAGCTCTATCTTTCGCTTTATTCGAAGATCGTTATGAATTATCACCAAATACAGAAACTCGTAGGAAAGCATATGAAGGCTTTGTTAAAACATTAAAGCAGTACAAAAATACGTATGCTGCAACCTATGCAACAGAAGTAAAAAAACAAGTTACTATTTCAAAACTACGTAACTATGAATCTGTTACACATATGCTTTTACAACCTCAACAGGTTACATTGGAAATGTATAACAATCAATTAGACGTTATTCAAAACGAACTTGCACCACATATGCGCCGTTTTGCTAAGCTTAAGCAAAGAGTCTTAGGATTAGACAAAATGCAATTTTGTGACTTAAAAGCACCACTTGATCCAGAATTCAATCCATCTACTACTTATGAGGAAGCTAGTAAAGTAATCTTAGAGTCCTTAGAAGTAATGGGTCCAGAATATATGGAAATTATGGAAAAGGCTTTAAAAGACCGTTGGGTAGACTTAGCTGAAAATGTTGGAAAAGCAACTGGTGCTTTCTGCGCTAGCCCTTATGGATCTCATCCATACATTTTGCTTACATGGACAGATACGATGAGAGGTGCTTTCATCCTAACTCATGAGCTTGGCCATGCTGGACATTTCTATTTAGCTAATAAAAATCAAAAATTATCAAATACTCGTCCTTCTACTTACTTTGTTGAAGCACCTTCGACAATGAATGAATTATTACTAGGACAACACATCTTATCGAAAACAGATGACAAACAGATGAAGCGCTGGATCTTATTACAGTTCCTTGGCACATATTATCATAACTTTGTAACTCACCTACTTGAAGGTGAATTCCAACGTCGTGTGTATGCACTAGCTGAAGCTGGTAAGCCACTAACTGCAACATCACTTTGTCAGCAAAAAGCTGAAACTCTTTCTAATTTCTGGGGAGATTCAGTTGATATCGATGAAGGTGCAAGCTTAACGTGGATGCGTCAACCTCACTATTATATGGGCCTTTACCCATACACGTACTCTGCAGGATTAACTGCTTCTACTGCAGTAGCACAACTAATTAAAGAAGAAGGTCAACCAGTCGTTGACCGTTGGTTAGAAGTGTTAAAAGCTGGTGGAACAATGACACCACTTGAACTGATGAAATATGCAGGTGTGGATATGTCTCAACCTGAGGCAATCAGCAAAGCTGTTGCTTATGTAGGTTCATTAGTGGATGAGCTTGAAAAGAGCTTTGAATAATCGTTAGTACTTTTTAGAATCGCTAGGAGACAATTTCCTAGCGGTTTTTTTTGTTAGATAATTTGGTTTTGTTTTGTAAAAGTATCTGTGGTGGTTTATCAGCATATTTTTAGGACTTCTTCTCATTTTTAGGTCGATAAATTGGTTTTTTGACCTATTTTCTGGGCTCCTCCATATTTTCAGGTCGATAAATTGGTTTTTTGACCTACTTTTCTGGACTCTTCACATTTTTTGGTCGATAAATCCGTTTTTCGACCTATTTTCTGGGCTCCTCCACATTTTTTGGTCGATAAATCAATTTTTCGACCTATTTTCTGGGCTCCTCCACATTTTTTGGTCGATAAATCCGTTTTTCGACCTATTTTCTGGGCTCCTCCACATTTTTTGGTCGATAAGTCATTTTTTCTAAAAAAATGAACCTGTAGCAGTTCAAGCCCAATCACATCCAATAGATGAACTAGACTAAGAATAGCTAATAAGCATAAATATAATAATTCCTCCTACTAACAATAAAAGACCACTTACAATAAGAAAGACTCTTAAAACCCAAAAAGGGAATAATCTTTCAATCATACTACAAAGATACATAATCCTAAAATAATGAAACCTAATGAGTTCAAAAAAACACCTCACTACGACTGACTCTCTATTTAGGATGGATGTATTATTAAATGAAAACCAAACCCAAAAAAGAAACCAAATCAACTTTGTGATTTGGTTTACTAGTCAAACTGTATCGTGTTCGTTTTAGGATTGATCTGATAGATAACATCTTTTCTTTCAATCACTATACGAGTTTTTTCTCGTAGGTCATCTTGTTCTGTAATTGCTGTTAATAATTCTTTTGCAGGATTAATCGCAACAGGATTACCTACACATTTAAACATCGTTAAATCACCGTTCGTATCACCATAAGCATAACTCTGTGTTAGATCGATATTGTGTTTATCAACCATTGCTTTTATGGTTTTCTCTTTATTAACAGAATCCCACATTGGTTGCACTTGTCCTGTAAAGAAGCCCTCATCATTTATGTGATAGGTAGAACCACAATAATCTGTTGCAAGATACTTTTCAGCCATCTTAGATACAAGAAAGTCTGGACTGCCTGAAATAAATATCACTTTGTGGTCATTGTCTAAGTGCCACTTGATTTGTTGTCTGGTGTATTTATACACTCTATCTGCTTTAAGGCGAATTACCTGTTTAGCGATGAATTCAATATCCTCTTTTGATACATCGGTTAAATGCTCAACATAGGTCTTACTTACATCAAGTAAATATGAATCGTAATTCCCTTGCCTTTTGTCCCAATCTTGAAAAGTATGCTTCACCTTTTCATGCCAAACCGATGGCGAAATAATTTCGTGTTTAATTAGTCTTTTAAAATGTTCAATTAATAATGAGTCACGATAAAATGTACCATCGATATCAAAAAATGCTGCTGTATTTTTAGTCATTAAATTCTTCTCTCCCTAAAGCTAAATCTCTAAACCACATTTTTCGCTCTTTCTATAACAGTACAAAAAGCTTATGTAGTCATTACTATCTTTAAGTATATTCCATACATCATTTTAAAGAACAACTTTAAGATAGGCAAATACTAACGATTAGAAATAGATATTTTTTAAAATCAAACAGCTACTTTGGATCTAATACTGTTTTTTCTACTAAATAAACCTCTAATTGTTTTTTTGTTTCAGATGAAAGAGGCGTTGATTTTCTCGTATGTTCATCCATTTGAACAATAACAGTATCCGCCACCGCAGCTAGTTTTCCATCCTGAAAAAGACCTTGAAATAAGGATATTGAGCTGTTTCCAATTTTTGTAACCGCACTGCCAATCTCTACCGTTCCAGGCCATTGTAGTTCAGATAGCAAATCTAGCTTTTGACTCGCTATAACAAATGATGCATTTTCAGCATGCAGTGGCCCCTTCCCATATAGAAGCTCCGTCCTACCTGTTTCCAAAAATGTTGAAAATAAAGCGTTGTTCACATGCCCCTGTCTATCTGTATCCGCATACCTTATCTTGTCATATGCCTTCAATGGGAAATCTTCATATTTAACTTTCATTATTATCCCCCTAGATTAAACTTCTACGGTTTTGTTGTTTGTTGTAAACATTCTTAATAATAAAGTGTGCTTAATCCAAAAATACCAAATTGCCAGATCGTTAATCCAATAGCAATAAAAAATAGTGCTTCTCCAATACATAACACAAAATACCTTGATTCATTATCATCCTTCCACCAAAAGAAGGCGTCAATAAACGAAGGTATAGATAAAAGAACTAAACAGAGTCCTAAAAATAACATCTCTGAAATAATATTAGTTTGCTGAAGATAATAATAGAGCAGAAAATTAATAATAATGATAACCACAACAATCATATTTATTTTTTGGTGTTTCCTGTTAACAAAATCCGTATGATAATGCTCTTTTTTAATCTTGAATACCTTTATGAAAATAACTTTTTAAAAAATTTCATAGAGTAAAAGAATAAACCAAATAGTAACAGTTTTTCGATGTCAGTGACCATTTAGTTCCTCCTTTATTGCCTTCTATCCTTTATAAAATTACTTTGTAAGTATTCAGTACTACTTATTTGATACAAAAATGTATGATTTTACTATTTAAACTAAAAATAAGAGTAATCACCAACCAAAGATACTATCTATTATCCTGAAATAGAAAGGAATAATTACATGGGTTATATGGATCAAGATGCTCAAAATCAAAAAGGCCGGGTAGAAAAAGGAAATCGTTTACATTGGCTTTATGCGATTATAGTTGCAGCTGTTTTAGTAGTAGTTCTTATGATTATTCAGTTTTCTTAAAATTGTATCTAAGCATCAGTTTAGGCAAGACAACTATAAGCTAAATCAAACTAAAAATTGATACAGCTAAATAGGTCTTGCCTCAAAATGAATCTTCACTTTACGTTTAATTTCATAAAAGAAGTAACAAGAGTAGTTACCAGTCCTATCCCCAAAAGAATACCTCCAGCAACTGAAAAGTTAGTTATATGACTATCTATCATGATATGAAATAGTGCAGTATCCGCTCCACCTTGTTTCATTAGCCAATTTTCAGCTATTGTTATGCCAAAATAAGTGCTGAAAAACAAAAGTATAAATCCTACAACCGTCAATATAGAGCCTATAGTTATAAAACGAATAAGATTATTATTTTTCATATCCATTCCCTCCAAACTCATATCCTTTTATTGTTTTCTCTTTTAAACTTAACATATCTCCCCGATAAATTGGGGGGAAATTACAATTAATTTAAAGCTGACTTCCCCCGATTTAGTTACTATAAGCCCCCATGAGTATAACAATATTGGAAAACCCTATTTATTAATTTTAGAATATATACAATTATCTAAAAATTAATGTATACTATTACTATACTAACCGGTTGGTATGGAAAACATTGGAATTACCCATCCAACGAAATGACAGCGTTTTCATATTGAGCCAATTCATATCGAGAGGGGTTTAATAAGATGTTAGCAGAAAAGCCACAAAAAGATTGGTCGACTAGTTCTTTACAGGTTGCAACTCCAGGGCATAAGGAAATGTTGAATTATGGATTGGGGTTCTTTGGTGTTATTTTAGTCTGGACATTAGTGGGTACTTTTCTTCCCTACTATTATACAGATGTAGCTGGGGTGTCTGCCGGAGTGGTTGGAACACTTATGCTAGTTGCTCGCCTCTTTGATGGAATCACAGATCTTGGAATGGGTACTTTAGTAGACAGAACGAGGTCTAAGCATGGTAAAGCACGTCCTTGGATTCTCTGGATGGGGATCCCATTAGGTGTATCTACGATTTTACTATTCTCTATGCCGGACATTGGAGATACAGGTAAAATCGTATATGCGTATGTCACTTATATATTGTTAATTTTGGTTTATACAGCTGTATCAATCCCTTTTAAAACATTACTAGGATTAATGACGCAAGAGCCTTACGGAAGATCTGTTTTAAATATTTACACAGGTGTATTTACGATGTTAAGTACCTTAGCCATCATGATCTTAGCTCAACCCGTTGCAAGTGCAATTGGCGGTAAATTAGGCTGGACTATTGTTGCTGCGGCCAGTGGTGTAGTAATAATGATCACAAGTTACATCGCTTTTCGTTCAACGAAGGAACGTGTCAGTGCTTCTGTTGCTATAACAAATGATATTATACCGTTCAAAATTGGGTTGAAGGCTTTATTCACAAATAAATATTGGCTAATTATTACTTTATATTGTGTAATTGCTTATACACTTAATGCACTTTTAGCCGGAGCGGGTCTTTATTATACTACCTATATTCTTGGTAATGCCTCTTATTTTTCACTCGTAGGGTTACTGCTATTTTTACCTACCATAATCTGCTTCTTTTTCATGGCAAAATTAGTAGGAAAGTTTGGAAAACGGAACATCGCTTTAACTGTTTCTGTGATAGGTATTTTAGGTCCCATTGTAAAGCTGACTGACCCTTCCAATGTAACTGTTTTCCTAGCTGGAACAGCTATTCAAGGTTTTGGTTTAGTTCCTATTATCATGTTTTTATATGCCATGATTAACGACACAGCAGAATACGGTGAGTGGAAGTTCGGTATTAGAACAGAAGGACTAGTCAATAGTGCTGCTAGCTTCGGGATGAAGGTCGGGGCAGGTCTGGGTGGAGCATTAATCGGTTGGCTATTAGCTTTTGGTGGTTATGTAGGCGGACTTGATGAACAAACAGCATCGGCAACGACTATGATTCTAGCACTCAATATTTATATTCCATTCGTATTAGCAATTTTACAGACAATACTTATGTGGATGTACAAACTTGATGAACAATATCCACAAATTCTAGCTGAGTTAAAAATGAGAAGATAAAGTAAAAAAAGGAATGGCCTGTGTGTAAACTAACTGGTTCTCTTTTGGAGTGCAAAATCATTAATAACAGTACAAATTACGTATTAAAATGCATGGTGATTAGCAGTTTAATCATCATGCTTTTCTCGCTTCCTAATATTTAGGTAAGCACACGATTTGATAAATAGACGGAAAAATTCCGCTTAAATAGAAGATACCATATAAAATAGCTTAATTAGACGGAGAGATTCCGCCTATTGACTCAAAAAACATGAAAATAAGGGATTTTTCTTGGCATAAGCGGAATACCTCCCCTTATTTAGCCTCAAAAGAGCTCCATTCTGAATTTAACCGGAAAATCTCCGTTTATTTTACTATCGCTGGTTGTCGTTATTTCACGTTTTGCTTTCATAAAGAGAACCCGTTAGTGTGTAAACGGGACATTCCTTTTCACATTTCTTTTTTATTAGATTTGGAAATTGCCTAGTTAATATTAAAAATCTAATCCAGCATACATTCTAGCAGATGAAGACGGCGAAAATTCAACCTTGTACCTAGAGCCAAGCTCTTTCTTAACCTTTACTGTAAGTTGTTGACCTAGTTTATTATGTTTATCTTCTAATTCAATACCATTCGAACGAAGCTTATCTTTACTCCAGTCAATCCATTCGCCATACATCATTGCCCAACTCGTTAGTTGTTCCTTTAAATCACTAGGAATAGGAAATTCTTCTAAGTCAAGATTGCAGCCGCAATCATTACACCAAATAGGGTCTGCACCAACATCACCTTCAATTTTTAGAGCATAAGATTCCTTATTTGCACAAAAACACCGCATTTCATTCTACACTCCTATATCCAAACTATATCATTATTGTTAACTATTTTAGTTAACTAAACTGCTTCTTTTAACTATTAAAAAGCTATTCTACATCAGAAGAATAGCTTTTGGTACTAGTTCTAAGTTCCTTAAATTGCATCGTTCCAGGCTATAGAATATTCATACAATGTTTGATACCGATCCTCTTTTAGGATATTGACAGCTTTTAAAGCAACTGAGTACAGCTGTTCATTTGCTTGCCACTTTTCCAAACAACGATCGAGTCCACCGCCAAGCAACTGAAAAGCTGTGGCTCCCATTAAAAATACATTCGATCTTTCTTCAATCTCTGCTCCTAGTTGAAATTCTTCCGGTGACATAAATCTACTGGATCCCCACATACGTCCTCTCAAATTCATTACTGGTTTTTTAGCGTAAAATTCCACATCACAAATCATCGTTTGTTTTGTTGTAAAATCATACATTATACTCCCATCATAAAAATCAAGCGCGATATAACCACATTTGTTCGTATGTAAATGAAATAACAGTATCTCTTCATAAATACTTAATTTTTCTTCCAATGGTAAAGCTATGAATTTATCAAAAGAATCGTATTGTTTGCCCATACACTTTCCTTCAAACCACTCGAAGACAGTTAGAAACCCATCTTTAATCTCCCTATGTTCAATTATTTCAATGAGATTGGGATGTCTTAAATCCTCATAAATAGGTACGGTAGATTTAAGGTTTTTTATTGCTTCCTCAGGAGATACATTGCTTCTCAGAGTTGACGCTCCCGCCATTTTTAAGAACAGCTTTTTGTGTTTATTTTGAACTCCAAAACATAAATATCCAGAATCTTGTTGATCAAATACCTGATAAACCTTGCCATAATAAGATAAAAAGTCAAAATCGAAATCTTCATTAAGCTTAAATGAGACATTATCGATGGTTTTTGTAATCATTTCTAACCCCCAATTTTAAAATTCGCACTATAAACTAGTTCACTCAAAGAAAGCCTTTGAATATTCTACTTTTCCGTTTACATTGTTAAATGCGTTTTCACGTAATTCTAATGCCATAAACAATTCATCCGGCACCTCAAAAGGACCTTTTATATTCCATAATGAAGCCTTTTGGAAACCGAATTTTGGATAATAGTTTGGATGTCCCAAAACTATGACAGAGTCATAATTTAGTGATTTTGCTTTTTGTAAAGATTCTTTGATTAGGGTACTGCCTACCCCCTTATTTTGAAACTCTGGATGTACTGAAACAGGAGCAAGTGCCAGCGCTTGAATACTTTGATTTGGATTTACAATTTGACATGTTGACAGCAGAATATGTCCGACTATTTGTTTACTATTACTATCTAATGCAACTAATGTTAATTCTGGTACATATTCAGTTGACTCTCTAAGTCTAGAAACTAATAAATGCTCCTTCTTATCACTGAACGGCATAGTTGCAAAAGCACTTATTATTAAATTTTCTATTGTTAAATAATCTTCAACTTGTTCTTCTCTAATTACTAGTTTCATGTTCTTTCCTCCAAAGCCTAATGATATCCATCGTCCATTATCGCGTATTTTTTTCCACTCATTCGCATCATTCAAATGAAGGAATCGATTAAACTCTAGAATTATACCTCGCACTTTCGTCGACTTAAAGTTTTGCTTATCTGATGTACCTACTTATTATTACTCGTTTAGAAATATATACCTTTACTAACCAGATTAAGAAAAGCACTTCAAAAACAACGGTAGAAAGTTGTGTTAAATGAACCCCTTTAAATAAGATCACAATATTTAATAATATCAACTGTAAACCCAAAATCGTCGTTAGAAAATCCAAGAACGATTTTTTTATGATCGTATTTGAGATTGGAAAAAGAGATATAGACTCTTTTATTTCATGTTGTAAAGGGATTAATTGATACCCAGTCATAAACAATATAAGAGAGTTTACTAGCCAGCCATAATCCGGGAAAGCATATGCGATACATACACCAATGATGGTCAACCTTATATACAAATAAAAAAAGTCATTATATCTAATGAACAAGTGAGAATATAAGTACAAAAAGGATGCTGACTTTCTAAAAGAGATGAAGTATTTTAAAAGCTTTGTTAAGAAAAGCCGTTTACTAAATGATCTCTTCAAATGCTGAACATCTATATAAAAATTGATAAAACGATATGCCTTTACTAACGCCCTATCTTCTGCAGCAATTAAGTATTCCCAATTTACACCGCTCTTTCTTCCTGAAAAAACATATTTAATAAAAAGGAAATTTACAAATAGTAATAAAGCAACAATTAATAAAGCACCATTAAATAGATAAAAAAGAATAAGAAATGAGGACACTAACCTAATTGTCTTATGTATAGTTAACTGTTTCTTTGTGTTCATCCATTGCTCAAACCATACCATTTGAAGATTAAACCAGATCAAAGCTAGTAATAATGGTACAACCGCAGCACTCATTATGTTTGGTACTAATGTAAATTCCAATATGACCATAATAATTATGAATTTTATTAATTCAATGATAAAGCTATAGAGTAATGATTTTCTGAAATAATATGTTAACTTGCCTTCAATTGGCAATAAAAAGACAATATCTGCTTCTTGTACAAAAGTTCTAACTTTCGATCTAAATAATACGAATGTTACTATAACACTAGCAATTATATTGGTAGAGAAATAAGGTGGTAACCAATTGATGAATTGCACTAGAAGGTAGACAAAGAAACCTCCGAATATCAAAAAAGAATAAAAAACATTCATTGCAATTATCGAATAGTACCTTACCATTGTTTTGTAATAAATAGAAAACCTTGTATTCCATAATGTTTGTATTTGCATAAAACACCCTATCTTTCACCATCAATTGAATCCATTGTGTTTACTTCAATAAACAGACACCATACTCCTTCTCGGAATCCAATTTCTACAAAATAGATTAACAACATGCCCCTTCCTATTATAAGAAAGTCTCAAAGGTGATTAAGATGTTTTTTCCAAGCTGATTTACGACCAATAAATTCAGATATGTCAAAACTTGTTACAAGGTCTTTATGAAAGGTCTAAATGAACTGTTGCAAGGAGAAATCATTCATCTACTTACAATTACTATTCCTTCTTAGAAGTACCTTATTCTATATTGAAGTTAAATTTAAACTGATTCCTGATGTCTCCCCCTTTTTACCGCTTATTTAACAATTTTTAAAGACATTGCAAAAAACTAACATTTTAAAAATTATATAATAAGACAACCTATAAACGAGCGCTTAAAGATATTGCTTTTTAGGCGTTACATTTCAATGGGGGGTTTTACGTTTGAGGAAATCACTTGTTTCTCTTTCAGCTGCAGCATTAATGGTCGTGGGTCTTACTGGTTGTGGAATGAACGATAATAACGTCGATACGTATAATAACGATCGTGATGCTCGTATTTTAGACCGTGGATACCACGATAATAATGACTTAAACTATCGCCGTGGAGATACAATTGATAACGAGGGTCCTATCACTGAAATGATGGATGACGATAACGGTCGTGGTATTTTAAATAACAATAACGATAACGACCTTGATATCCTAGATAACGACGATAACAATCGTAATCGTGATATGTTAGGTGGCAATGACAACGATCAAAATCCAAGAGGAACTAGACCTGGTGGTAACAACGGCGGGGGTACTGGTACTGGCGGATCTCGATAGACGACTGTTTTCAGACTGAAAAATCCTCCTTCGGGAGGATTTTTTGCTATTGTATATTCCTTCACCCCAATCTCTACTAACCACTTACATGAATCACCCCGTCACAACACAGACTAACGTTATAAACTAAGAAAAAAAGGTGGAGACCATGGAAATTCAACGTTTCAAGCTCGTCCAGGATGGTGAGCACTTTTCACTTGAAGTGTATTTAGATTCATTTGATACCGAATTTGCGAATGAGCTCGGTCATACAGATACAAACCAAAGGAACTTTCTTCAAGAAGCAAAAAAAATCGCCAAAGAGCAATTCCCAAATTTAAAAATTACTACAATTAAAGTTCTTACTGGAGCTATGTTAATTGGAGTTATTAATCTTAGCGATATCGGGAGCCGTTCTGTAGAAGCTTCAACAAATACATATCAAACAGTTCCTGGTGTACCTATTGTTACACATGTCGTAAAAAGCGGTGATACACTCTCTTTGATTGCAAAGCTATACAACGTTACTGTCACTGACTTAAAAACCTTTAACAATCTAAACACGGATATGATTAGAGTTGGTCAATCCATACAAATACCCTATTACTCCTACATTGTCGTTAGTGGTGATACATTATCAACCATTGCAAAAAAACTAAATACATCAGTTACTGCTATTAAAGACGCAAATAACCTGACAGGAGATTTAATTTATCTAGGCCAAAAACTGGTTATACCTATCTCAAAGACCACAACGGTTGAAGAACCAACATCAACACCTACACCAACTCCTACGGTTACTGATCAAGAGCAAGAACTGACTCCCTACACGGTGAAATCAGGAGATACACTTGGGGCAATTGCAAAAAATTATGGTACAACCGTTGAAGAAATTCAAAGAATCAATAACTTAACAACAACACTTATTTATCCTGGCCAGGTCTTAAACATACGGAACAAAGTAGCCTCGTCAACACCTAGTGAGCCTGTGCCGACAACACCTGAAGAACCAACACCAGATACACAACCCATCTCCTATAGTGTTATAGCTGGGGATACTTTATCGATTATTGCAAAAAAATTTAACGTAACAGTTGATGATATTAAAGAAATGAATAACTTAACGAGTGATATGATTTTCGTGGGGCAAAAATTAAAAATTCCTAACCCAAATGAACAAGTTACTTCTACTGAGCCTGCCCCTGTTACAGTACAACCACCAGATCAATCAGTTGAGACAATTACGTACACTGTTGTTTCTGGAGATACGTTAAGTAGGATTGCAGGAAGTTATCAAACCACCGTTAGCGCATTAAAGGAAATGAACAACTTAACGTCTGATATGATTTTTATTAATCAAAAGTTACTTATTCCAAAAGCTACGGTCGTTACGGATCAAACGGCCCCTATTACACCATCAATAGATGTACCGCATTTGATTAATCAAAACAATGCTAATGCAGTAACCATTTCAGGAAAGACTGAATCTCTCGCAAAAATGGTAATTTCTATAACCGATCAAACGGGTCGAATCATTAATCAGGAAACAACAGCCGATATAGAAGGAAGTTTTTCTATTAATAGCAATGTTTCAACTCTCCAGGATGGTAACATTACCTTCGAAGTATTTGCTGTCGACCAAGCTGGTAATATAAGTACTGCAATCAAGCTAACCGTTCAAAAAGATGTATTAGCACCCACCAACCTTATGATAGTGGATGAGGGTACAATTTCTTCAAGTAACCAAACCGCCTATCAATTTTCTGGAAGTGTTGCTGGAGCAAAAAATGTCAAACTACAAATGACCGATGAACATGGTACAGTTCTCACAAAAGAAATTTCTGTTACAGATAATACCTTTAACCAATCCATAGATCTATCTGGATTAGCGGATGGACGAATTAGCATAACAGCCTTTGCAGTTGATGAATCAGGGAATGAAACGAATACAAGTACTATGGAATTAAACAAAGATACTGTTGGCCCTTCACTATCTTTAGTTTCTATACCTAGCTTTATTAATACTAATAATCAACATGCATTTACTCTATCTGGAGTAACAGAGCCAGGATCTACTATTACTATCACTGTAACTGATCAAACACATGTTATAGATAAACAAGTAACAGCTGATAAAGACGGTAACTTTATGGTTATTGTGGATGGACGAATATTAAATGAAGGTAACATTACGGTCGAGACTAAAAGTATTGACCCATCTGGGAATGAAAGTGAGAGTCAAAGTGCCCAAATCATCAAGGATGTCACTGTATCAGAATTGGTACTTGCTGAACTCACTACCATTAATCACGAAAATTCAACAGCCTACGCTATTACAGGGAAAGGTGAACCGAATACTTCAATCATTACTGTAATAACAGATCGGCTAGGAAACACCATTCAACAATCTGTTACTACTGATGAAAATGGACATTTTGAAATTGGATTAGATTTAACCTCACTTCAGGAAGGTGCAGTAAGTATTCGTTCCTACCAAATTGATGATGCTGAAAACAAAAGCAATGTTATTACTAAAGTTGTCCAAAAAGATACTTCACAACCATTAGAAGTTATCATTAATCCTTTAGAAACACTAACCCAACAAAATGCTTCTAATTATACAATCACTGGTACTGGCGAACCGGAAAATACAGTTGAGATTACCTTTACGGATAACCTAGGAAATGAAGTTAGAAAAGAAACACTAGTTAGAGCTGATGGAACTTATAACTTTACTGCTGATCTATCATCCTTTTCTGGTGACCAGTTAACGACCACAATTAAACAGACGGATAAAGCTGGAAATACGAGTCCTGAAACGACTTCAACTGCAGCAATTGACAATGCTGGACCACAAAATCTTGACACCACTTTCTCATCAATCGTAAATAGCGACTCTGCTAGTAATTTTATGCTAACAGGAAAAACAGAACCTAATGCTAAAGTGGAAATTGAGTTCTCTGATGGTACAACAAACTTAGTTCAAACCGTAAATGCTGATAGTGAAGGTAATTTCACAGTTACTACCGATCTTACAAGGTTTGCTGATGGTGAAATTAGAGGACAGATTATAACAATCGATACCAATCAAAATAAAGGTGTTACGAAGGATTTTACAGTTGTAAAAGATACTGTAGTTTCTGATATAACGACGGTTGAGCTCGGAGATGGAAGAGTTTCTTCGGATAATACATCAGCCTATCCAATCAGTGGAACAAGTGTCGAAGAAGGAGCCACTGTTATTGTAGAAATAACAGATGGAGTCAATAGTGTAACAGAAACTGCATTAGTGGTTGATGGTAGATATCACATTCCTTTAGATTTAACATCACTAAATGAAGGTTCACTTCAAGTCACTGTGACTCAGCAAGATATTGCAGGAAATAGTAGTAATCAATTACTGCAAACCATAGAAAAGGATACAGAAATTAGTGCACCTGTAATTACAACGAGTCAATTAGCTCGGAAATCTACTGGCTATACTTATAACCTTCTTGGCACAGGTGAAGCGGGTAGTACAGTTACAGTTATTATCTATGGCCAATCCAGTCCTGAAGTTATAACAAATACGTATGTGTTAGATGAGACTGGTAATTTTACTGATAGTATTGACCTTACTCCTTTACAAGGCCAGAAGCCATTTATTTTAATCAACCAAGTGGATTCTTATGGAAATTCAAGTAAACAACAAATTACCGGTATCTCGAGCTATATTGTAGGATCAGGTGATAACTTATGGAAAATATCAACCGTTCTAGGTACAACTATAGAAGAGTTACGCTCCATGAATAATTTAACAACCGATATGATTTATATTGGTCAACAATTAAATGTACCTTTAGTCGCAGGACTTGAGACAATTGCTGTTTCTGAAGAACAGGCATTTAACATGGGGTATTTATATCATGGAAGTTCAAACATATTTATGGAAACAATGAAAAACACACAAGGTTCGATTAACGTCGTAGCCCCTACTTACTTTGATATAAATCCTGATGGTTCGTTAAAAATGACACAAGTAGTCGACCGTTATTTTATTGCGAATATGCAAAGTAGTGGTATACGTGTTGTTCCATTTCTAAGCAACCACTGGGACCGTGCACTTGGAGAAAAAGCGCTACAAAATCGAGAACAGCTCACCGATCAAATTGCAGAAGCCATTCGAATTTATAATCTAGACGGAGTAAATATCGATATCGAAAATGTGACTCATGAATACCGTGATGAATACACAGAGTTCACGAAAATGTTAAGAGCCAAAATTCCTGCAGATAAAGAAGTGTCTGTTGCAGTGGCAGGTAACCCAAGAGGCTTTACAGTAGGCTGGCATGGCTCTTACGACTATAATAACTTAGCACTTTCCTCTGACTACTTGATGATTATGGCATATGATGAAAGCTATGCAGGTAGTGAACCAGGACCAGTTGCTAGTATTGGTTTTGTTGAAAAGTCAATCCAATATGCTCTTAACAATGGTGTTCCAAAAGAAAAAATTGTTTTAGGTATAGGTCACTATGGCAGATATTGGCAAGAAGGAGCAACGGTTGGTGGATATGGTATTTCAAATGCGCAAGTAGCAGAAGCAATTAAACTTTATAACGGCGTGGTTACATTTGATGAGGCTAGTAAATCTCCAAAAGCTACCTTTACGATAAATGAAGGAGATCCGATTCTAGATGTATACGGAAGGATTCTTCAACCAGGTAATTATACGATATGGTTTGAAAATGAAGAATCCATAAAAGCGAAGTATGAACTTGTGGAGAAATACGGAATAAAAGGAACAGGTAATTGGGGATTAGAACAGGAAAATCCAGCATTTTGGAATGCATTTTCAGGTTGGGTTAATCCAACTGTCCCTGTATCAGGAGAAGGTTCTCAATAAGAGGACCTTCTTTTTTTTCACTATGAACCTGGACCGTTCCTTTGCGCTGCAGGCACTTGCTTTCCGCGGGGAGGGCTGCGAGCCTCCTCGGCGCACTGCGCCTGTGGGGTCTCTCATTCCCTCTACTTCCCGCAGGAGTCAAGTGCCTTCCGCTCCAATCCATTCAGTTTAATATAAAAAGTAAATTCTAACATTACAAAAGATCCCATGTTTTTATACAATAGATTACTCCCTCACTTCATTCTTTTTCAATACACCTAAATATTCTTTCCATGGTCCTACGTCTTCTCTATATCTCTCTGCCATTATTCTGGTTACTTGATTTAGATGTGTTAGGTCATGAACAACCCAGGTTGATAGTAATTCCCTTAGTCGGACTTGCCCAAATGCAGGATGAGTGCCTGTTAATTCAAAATCCACCTCAGGTTTAATAAGTATCTTTAGTTTAGATAGGCTTTCAGCTCTACAGGCCTTAAATTCAATAAGCTTTTCTTCAATTAAATGATCACTACTTTCGTCTAAATGTGAGTAACGATCAAAAACAGGGAATGGTCTGGTTTCTCCTTCATTAAGAATTATTTCTATTCTTGGTAACCAGTTGTTTTTCTCCCCCTTTATTAAGTGGTCAATCACTTCAAGTACATTCCAAGTACCCTCCCCTTCGTTACATACTAACCAATCCTTAGTTAATCCACCTAAAAATTGCTCTAACATTTGTGGTGTTCGTTCTAAAATCTCGATTGCTTCATTTAGCTTAAAGTTCATTTTCATGCTCCCTTCATGTACCATTTAATAAGTTTCACAATATCTCAATATTTCTGATAATAAACAATTTACTTTCCCCTTTATAATAAAGATAGATAAGAAAGCGCTTAACTATTTGAAAGTGCACTTATCCAACTTCATTAAAAAGGGTGACAAATATGGAGTACAAACAAGTTAAAGAAAAATTAGAGGCATCTAAGATGGAGTTAATTTATAAATTACAAAAACAAAATTTATCTAATGAAGAAAAAGAAAATCTACAGAAGTCAATTGCTAATATAGATTATATTATTGAATTAACGGATATGAACCACTATGAGCGTGGATGAAAAAATGAATTAAAGGAGGGGAAACTTTCCCCTCCTATACTTTTGATTTGCTCATTATCCAATCGAGTAACCCCGCAATAATGATAGAGCCTAATGAGAGTAAGAGAAAGGCACTGCTGACTACTGCTGTTCCTAACCAGCCAATTCCTAAGAAAACGAGTAGCCAACCGAAAATTCCAATGAACATGAAACAAAGTGAAATGTAATACTTTAGTTTCTTATGTTTTGGAAAGTAAAAATTCATTGTATAATACACAAGAAAAATGACAAAAAGCACCCCAACAAATCCAACTCTAGCGTCCATCGCTTGTAAATATCCCACTGGATTCAATTTTGTGAATAGCCTTCTCCAATGTCTCTTCATCTTGTACAAGAGCTATTCGTACATACCCTTCCCCTGACTCACCAAAGGCGTTACCTGGTGTGACAACCACTCCTGCTCTGTCTAAAAGCTCATAAGCAAATGTAGTTGATGTAGTACCACTTGGTATTTTTGCCCATACAAACATGGAAGCACTCGGACTTGTAACCTTCCACCCCAATTCATTTAAACCATTGACTAATTTATCTCTTCTCTTTTTATAAATCGCCCGTAATTGATTACTAAAGTCGGTTTCTACCGTTAGTGCGGCAATCGCTGCTTTTTGAACTGGTAAAAAGACACCATAATCTAAATTACCTTTTAAAACATTTAAAGAATGAATAATCTTTTCGTTTCCTACTAAATATCCAATACGGCATCCAGCCAAATTGAAGCTTTTTGAAAGAGAGTTAAATTCTACTCCAACTTCCTTTGCGCCTTCAATAGATAAAAAACTTATTGGTTTTTCCTTCTCATAATAAAGTTCAGAGTATGCAAAATCATGAATAATGATAATATTGTGTTTTTTCGCAAAAGCAATGACTTCCCCAAAAAATTCAGCAGATGCTAAGGCTGGAATTGGGTTTCCGGGAAAGTTTAGAATCATCATTTTAGCACGATCCGCAATATCGGTTGGAATCATAGACAAATCTGGCAGAAAACCATTTTTCTCCAATAAGGGCATTGGGTATGGCTCAGCACCGGCCATAGCAACTGCAGTAGCATAGGCGGTATAGCCTGGATCTGGAACAAGAATCGTATCACCCGGATTCGCAAAAACCATCGGTAGGTGTACAAGTCCGTCTTGGGAACCCATTAGCATTAATACTTCTTGTAATTCTATAGACACTTCGTACTTGTTATCGTAGTAGGTACATACTGCCTCCTTAAATTCTTCAAGCGCAGTTAATGTATATCCATAGGAAGTCGGCATAGTTACATAGCTATTTAACTCATCTATTATGTAATCTGGTGGCGGTAAGTCTGGGCTTCCAACACTTAAATCTACGATATCTCTTCCTTCAGCCATTAGTTGTTTTTTATATTTCGATAATTCATTAAACACACTTTCCTTGAAGGCATTCATTCTAGTCGCCACTGTAAAATTCATAAAGCATCCCCTTCAAACAAATTTCTTATTATTTCGAAAAATATATGTGATATATTACCTCACTTTTTTCATTTTGTCATGCAGAACATAATTATTACCCTAATGGTTTAAGCTAAGTAGAAACGAAAAAATATGAGGTGATTCCTTGAAAAAGAAGATCAGTATTCATCTTTTGTTTCTTCTTTTACTTTTTACAACGGCATGTGCAGGACCAACTGAGCTGTTTAGTGGAGTGAAAGTTAAATCTGAACTCAATACCTATATTGAAGAAATTGGCCAATTATACGAAGTTCAAAATACTCTACTTGCGGAATATGAACAAGGGTTTGTAGAAGAAACTGATAATGAGGTCGCATTGAATCATTTGAACGAGGAAATTATCCCTCCCTTTGAAGCCTTTTTACAAGACACTAGAAATGTTCAACTGGAAACAGAAGAAGTAAAAAACCTCCACGCTATCTATATCGAAGCAATGGAAGTTCAGCTAGAAGTTTTTACTGATTTTAAACAATCTCTTGAGACAGACAATGATGCGTTATTTGACGAAGCAAATAACAAAGTTGATCAAGTCAATGAACTACTTGACCAACATGAAAACCAATTTAAGGCACTAACGAATGAACATAACATTAAGCTTGAGTTTGCAGGGGAATGATTACTCATTCCTCTCAATTTTCACTCCTTCTACATGTTTTTTAGAGAGTAGCTTATCAATCTTTCTATCTTCTTTCGTTTCAAAAATAATGCTCATATCATAACCCTCAGGATAAAGCTCCTCAGCCTTAATATAGAGATTTACTCTCTTTTGATTAATGACCAGTTTTTCTCCTTTTACGAAAACGATTAATTCCCCTTTATCATTAGCTGGTTTAAATACAATTCCTATGTCATTCAAAGAAGGAATTCTCACATTATCACCTATGCTAAATTCAACCATATCTTTTTTCTGTTCTTCTTTCACTTTGTGCTTTTGGCTTCTTATATGCTTGTTATCGGAACCCAATTGGCGATCCAACTCACTCTTTCTGAAATCATCCGAGTACCCATATTTCTTTTCTTCTTTGTACGTGATTTTATGAGCATTTTCAATAATTTGAGGATGGATGCCTAGTTTCAATGAAATGGCAAAAGCTTGGCTTTCTCCTCCTTTACCAACAATTAAACGATAGGTTGGCTTAAGGGTTTCGATGTCAAACTCCATCGACCCATTTTGGAATCCTTCTGTATTGTTTGCATAATCCTTAATCTCACTATAATGCGTTGTTGCGAGTATAGTTGCCCCTTTTTTATAAAGCTCCTGTAAAATAGCTGTCGCTAAACCCATTCCTTCAGCTGGATCTGTTCCAGACCCCAATTCATCTAATAATACAAGAGTTTGGAAGGTTGTTTCCTTTAAAATCTCAATGATATTCTTAATGTGTGATGAAAAAGTACTTAGCGATTGCTCAATACTTTGGCCATCACCAATATCTACTAGAATTTGATGAAAAATGGCAATCTCACTTTCTTCTTCCACTGGAATATGAATACCTGATTGTGCCATAAGCGTTAACAATGCAACGGTTTTAATGGCAACTGTTTTCCCACCCGTGTTAGGTCCTGTAATCACAAGGGCATCATATTCTTCTCCCATTGCCAATGATAAAGGAACCGCCTGATCATGTAATAAAGGATGCTTGGCACCTCTTAACTTAATCGTATGATGCTCATTAATTTGAACCGAACGACCATTGATTGATTGACTATATTTCGCTTTTGCAAAAACAAAGTCATAATGTGCCATTGTATCTACAGATACCTTGATTTCTTGTTCATGTTTTTCAACTAGTCCGGTTAACATCATTAATATTTGATGTTCTTCAACTTCTTCTTCAAATTTTAATCCACTAATTTCATCTTGAATAAGCGAGATTTCCTCTGGCTCAATATACACCGTAGATCCAGAAGCAGATGCATCTAACACTGTTCCATTTACATTCTTTCGATACTCTTTTTTAACAGGAATAACGTATCGTCCATTCCTGACACTAACAATTGCATCCTGCAGATATTTAGCATACTTAGTAGACTTTACTACCTTATCGATTTTATCCTTTATTCTCTCTTCAAGGATTGCAATTTGCTTTCTGATTTTCAAAAGTTCCTTAGATGCATAATCATCTACCTTACCATTTCGGATACATCTTACAATCTCACTAGCTAGCTCTTGTAAATCAAACAATGAATAAACAAAGGTACTAATCTTAGGGGCAATTCCCTCTTTATCTTTCATAAACCTTCGAAGTTTTTCAGCACAATCTATTAAATCATAGACTGCTACTAGCTGGTCTGTACGCAGGGGGACCCCTTTGTTCATGTTATTTAAAATTTGTTGTACACCTTTTAAACCGTGAATAGGAACACTAGAACTCTTTCGTAAAATCTCCTTTGCTTCTGTCACTTCTTCTAACCAGGAAAGAATTTGTTTTTTATTAGTAGACGGTGACAGCAAATCAACCTTTTCTTTCCCTAATTCAGAAATACAGTATGTTGAGATTGCTTCTTTAATCATATGAAATTGTAATGTCTTCATTGTATTTTGATTCAATGGTTTTTCCTCCAATTTTTGTTTTACACTTGTTTGTTTTTTCCCACTCTATGATTCATTCATTTATCTCTAAGAACGCAAAAAACCGCAAAGAACACATCGTTCCTTGCGGTAAACTTAATAGTCAACGTTAGTAAAATAGATAAGCCTAAATATTAGTATTCAAATAAACCCCAAGAAAATTGTCCTTCTCCTGGAATCCTTATTAAAATACAAAAAACTGTACATCAAGCACAGCGTCTCATCAATTCTATTATCGAATGTTTTACGCAATGTGTTCTTAACAATAAACTTTTTAACCATAACAAATAAAACGGCACTTGGACGTTATTTGTGGAAAAATAGTTTATTTATGAAATTACTTAGTTAAGAACGACTCCCTGCATACAAACATTCTCCTTTTAATTTTACTCATTCATAATATACTCCACCTGTTAACTTTTGTCTAGAATTTTTTCCTAAAATAGAGAAGTTTTCCATTTGTACATGCATATACATACTAGTAAGGAAATTAAGACATGCTTAGGGGTGATTTTTAATGAAGCTGGTGTACATAAGTAAAAAATGGATTATGTTCGTTTCATTCTGTTTTCTAGCCGCCATTACAAGTTGGTATGTGGTTGATCGTGAAACCTTACCTACTGCTCAAGACCATAATCAAGAATATGTTATAAATATGGTGACTGGGGAATTTAAGAGTAAAACTGAGGATGGAAAGGAAATAGAGGCTTATCGTTGGGATCCAGGTACTATCTATATTCCAAAGGGACAAAATGTAAAATTAAGTATTTACGGAGTAAATGGTAAAGAACATCCATTCATCATTGAAGGTACCGATATCAAAGGAACTGTAACAAAGGGTAAAGAAACCATCGTCAATCTAAAGTTTGATGAAGAGGGTGTTTATCGCTTAATCTGTCTAACACACCCAGACATTGCACACAACGGACCCATGATTGCTTATATTGTTGTTGATTAATAAAAAAAGCAAAGCTCGGACGTAGTATCCGAGCTTTCCTTCTTTAGCTTGTAGCTTTATTAATAGCACTATGGTTTGTAAGCGCTTGGAGCTCTCGAGTAGCTTCTACCATCTCACTGTTACACAATGGACAGGCTGGAATTTCCGTGCTTTTAAAATTATCTCGCAGCCAACATTTACACTCATCCGAAGAACATTCCCAAACTTTTGTTTCAACTTTTACTACTTCTTCTTCAAATTTTCTACCAAATGCCATAATTAATCCCTCCAAGCTACCAAAAAAACAACGTTGGATAGCAACAAATTTAATACCAGACCCATGGCTACCTACATTACCAAATTTGTAAAAGAAAAAAATTCACACATTATAAAAAGCCCAAAACTATACTTTTTATAATAAGTGAATCTGTTACAAATTTATTTTAGTTAATTCGATAGATATTTATACATATAACTATACAGATAATTCATAAGCTAGTCAAACTATTCGCTTTCCAAAAGTTTCTATTTAAATTTATAGAATGAGAATATTAGAAATTGGGGAAAATGGAAACTGATACATATCGTAACTTAAGGAGGAGTGTTCATGAGTTTAGAGTGGTTTTCAAGAATGGAAAATGCAGTTAGAGTAAGTCTACCAGATGTATGTGAGGGATTTGAGGATTTTGAGCTTCTATTTGATACGGATACAACTGAACAGCATCCTTCTTTTATTTTCTCAGTTGACTTAGGAGAAGAAACTGATGAGTTTTGTGTTATCAACTTTGACACGATCAACCAAGAGTTTTATTCCTATCATTTTGACGAAGTTGCGGAATTACATGCAAAAGTACTATTTTCAAATCTTGATGAGATGTTAAGTTTCATCCATGCAGCCTTCCATGAGTACTTAGAAGAATTTGATGATGAGTACGCGGATCTTCTTGAAGAAGACGAGGACGATATTCTAGATAATGATGATATGTTTGGTGATGTTATTTACAACGGTGATTCCGTTTACGAAGGCGATGTCTTTGATGAGCAAGATGAAGATTTTGAAGACGAAATCGAATGGATCTCAAATGACAAATATATTCATATCGAAGACAACAATTCTTATCAAAACGTAGAGCACGCCATTTCGTATCGTTTAGGCAAACTTACAGATACTGGTGATGGTGTTCTGTTAAGAAATACGATTACGAGAGAAAACGGAGAAGAAACTGAAGAAGAAGTTTTGCTTATTTTTAGAGAAGAAGAAGCTTCTTATATCATAGATTTGGTAAGCGAGTATATGGCTAGTATGAATACAAGTAAATAAGTTGTTTGGGTAAAATGATGGCCACTTTATTGTGGCCATTTATGGTTTTTGTGGCCTTTAAATCGGTGATTTGGGATTGAATGGTGGGAAAACGGATTTATTGACCTGAAAATCTCGAATTTTTAAAAATGTGGGTTCATAAATAGATTAATCGTCCTCCTGAATATCTTGCATTGACGAAGATAAGTGTTTATAAATCAATTTATCGACTTAAAAATTTTGAAAAGCCGAAATTAAGTGTTCAAAAATGGATTTATCGACCTAAAAACCTTGAATTTCCAAAAATACGCGCTAATAAATCATTTTATCGACCTAAAAATCTTGAATCCCCCAAAAAAAGTGCTCATAAATCGTTTTATTGACCTAAAAATCTTGAATCCCCAAAAATAGTCGCTCATAAATCGGTTTATCGACCTAAAAACCTTGAATTTCCAAAAATACGCGCTCATAAATCATTTTATCGACCTAAAAATCTTGAATCCCCAAAAATACGTGCTCATAAACCATTTTATCGACCTAAAAATCTTGAATCCCCAAAAATACACGCTCATAAATAATTTTATGTCTCCTCATCTTCGAAACTCCCAGAATTTTGAACCTCACACAGACCACGAAACCTAATAGTCCCTTTAACCCGAAAAAAAGGCAGCCTCCCAGGGCCACCTTCTTTTAAGCAAAATAATCTTTATAATATCCGCCAACTTTACCCGTGTTATCGACGATAAAGTAAAACTCCTCTGTTTCATTCTTCAAATCATACTCTTTGCCTGCTGTTAAGGCACGGTCTACCATATATTTTTCAGCATTTGTATGTACACATTTCACCTTACGAATGGTTGGTTTCTCTAACCAATTTTTGTGGATCATCTTATGCACTCCTTCGTCATTATATTACTATTGATTCTATACTATTTGTCCACAATTTTAAAGCGTTATTCCGTACACATTTTATTGATTTGGGGAAGTCTAATTGTAGGAATGCAAATCACTTTCTATTTTCGTAATATTTTATTACAATAGAACCCATTAGTGTAACATAGGTAAGTGTTACCAATTTTGATCAGGAGGTTTTACATTTGAGTAATATCAACACAACTACGTTAAGCCCAGAATTAGTAAATTTACTTCAAGGAGAGAAAATTGTTTCCTTGGTTACAATGGATGCTGAGACAAACAAACCTAACTTAACTATTGTTTCTTGGTTAGTTGCCCATGAAGGTGGGAAAGTCATTAAGTTTGCTTTAGGACATAAAGGCGAAAGTGTTACTAATATTCAAGCAAACCCTGAGGTTATTCTTGGTGTCATTGGTGCAGGTAGCTGCTATTCCATTAGAGGAAATGCTTCTATTTCTGAAATCATTGAAAAAACAATGAAATATCGAGTGGTAACTGTTGAAGTTGAAGAAGTTGAAGATATTATCTTCTACGGCGGTAAAATTACGAGTGAGCCAGAGTACGTCAAAACGTACAACGAAGAGCTTGCTAAAAAGCTTGATGCTGAAGTTTACGAAATGTTAAATCAATAAAAAAAGAGGCAACAAGGTAACCTTGTTGCCTTTTTCTAACTTTTCGTTTCTGGATGAACAACAGCTGCTGTAGTCACATCAATTAATGCAGGGCCATTATGTTGCAATGCTTCACTAATAGTGCTCTCAAGATCACTGTCATTTTCAACCTGGAACCCTTTAAGTCCACAAGCCTCCGCAATTCCCACAAAATTTGGGTTTGTTAGATCTACCCCTTCTTGTAAATATCCACCGACAATCATTTTGTCTTTCTCCATCTGAAGCGCATGGTTATTGAAAATAATAATCGTTATATTCAAGTTGTATCTTACAGCAGTTAGTAGGTCTGCTAATGTCATTTCTAAGCCACCGTCACCCACTATCGCAACGACCTGCTTATCAGGCTGTACTAGCTTGGCTGCTAGTGCGCCTGGTAGTCCAAACCCCATCGTTCTCCACTTTCCAGAAAATAAAAATGTTTGATCCTTTGGTCTAAAGTTTCGATTCATCCAAACAGTTACATCCCCTGTATCAATAGAAAGGATGGCATTATCCTCCACACAATTTTCAATAGCTCGAACAATTCTAGCCGGGAAAATAGGTGTTCCTGTTTTTGAACCTTCTTCTTCGTTTTTGGTATCCCATTGTTGTTTTGCATTTACACAGGTCTGAATCCACTCATGGTTCGGAGAATGGTTAGCTAATTCATTAACCAGTAGTGTCAGTGTTTCCTTTGCATCACCAAGAACACCAATTTCCACTGGGATTCCTTTTCCGATGTTCTCCTGGGCTAAGTCAATTTGGACGATTTTAGCCTCTGTTGGGACATATCCCTCAGGCCACCATGTATCGCCTACTAGAAGGACAACATCAGCCTGTTTAAATACTTCATCAGCATATGGGTTACCCCCTTGACCGATTCCACCTAAAAGATGATCTGTTGCATTTGCAAAATACGTTTTAGCACCTAAACTAACGAGGATTCCCGCTCCCCATTTAGCTGCTAAATCTTGAATTAGTTTCTCTGCCCCTTTGGCTCCGACACCCGCAAGAATCATAGGCTGACGCGCTGACGATAGGATGGATTGCACTTCTAGTAAATCATTAGCATTGACCTGAGGGGTACTCCTCACTAGTTTTGCCTCACTTTTAACCGAAGCCTTTGTAGGAAATGAGAACATATCCTTTGGAATGGAAATATGAGTAACTGCCCCTTTGCTTAATGAAGTATGTACAGCTTTACACACAATATCTGTAACTGCATCTGGATGTGAAAGTAGAGTAGTATAAGCAGCTACAGGTTTAATGAACTCTTGTTGGTCTATGTATTGCTTAAAATCTGTTCCAATCTTTTTAGTGGGTGCTTGTCCCGTTATGGCTAATACAGGTGCTTTATCCATATGCGCATCTGCTAATCCGTTGAGTAAATTGCCAAGGCCTGGCCCCATAGTTGCTGTGCATACTGCAAGATTTCCAGTTAGCTTAGCTTCTGCGGATGCCATCATTGCAGCTACCGATTCATGTTTAACAGCAATGAATTGAATCGTAGTTTGTTTGCCGATAGCATCCATGAATCCTAGGATCGCATCACCTACTACTCCGTAAATTCTTTTTACACCCCTATTTGCTAATTGTTCCAACAACACTTCTGCTACATTTTTCATTGTCTGACTCATTGATTCTCACCCTATCCCCTTTTCATTAAAACTTTATATGTTTAATGTCTCTTTTAATGAATAAGATATA
Organism: Cytobacillus suaedae; assembly: GCA_014960805.1. GTDB lineage: Bacteria > Bacillota > Bacilli > Bacillales > Bacillaceae_L > Bacillus_BV > Bacillus_BV suaedae. The sequence continues at coordinate 2,685,191 of CP063163.1, forward strand.
CGATGAATCAAAAATAATAGGGAGTCATCATCGACTCCCTACCTACAATTAAACATGTATCTTAATTTCATAAAATCATAAAACAAACGTGCATCTCTTCCTTCTCTATTTCGTAAATGTTGTCTTGAGCGTAAACAATCTAGTAGTTCTTTATCACATCTACATGAAGGACCATACTTTTGATAGCATAGATCATGTTTTTGGCAGCATGAATCAACACCGTTTAATGGCGCACCAGGACCATGACAGCCGGGTCCACACCATCTATATCCACGTAAGCATAGACCTTGTCTTCTTCTCCTATGCATTTGATAACCCTCCTATACAACCGTGCTACTATTAATCTATGTTTATAAGTAGGAATTGGGAAGGGCTATAAAACTACAACATCCATATAAAACTATTTTTGTCTTACTACAATTGCTTGTGTGATTTTATGATTTACACAATCACTTAAAACAGTACTATCTAACAGTCCCAAAGTAATGACAGCTTCAATTTTTTTCTGATCAGGCTTCTTTACATATTCAATACAATCATTTAAGTTTAATGCTTCTAGTTTCTCAACTGTCTTCACATCATCATAGCTCTCACTATTGCGAATTTGTCGAGTTATTTTATATTCACCTAGCGTAATTTCACCTTTTTGATTCTCACCAACACTTTCATCAAAATACAAATTAATACGCTGCTTTAACTCCTTTAATTCTTTTTCAATTTTCTTGGCTTCTTCTGTAAGCTGGCAATACCTTTCTATCGACTCTTCAGATAGAATTGAACTACTAGAATTTATTTTACTCAACTAAAACCACCCCATTACGTCATTTCTTCCATCTTATGAACCAGTAAGGGGAAATATACGTTCGCATTAAAAAAAAGCTGTTAATGATAAACAGCCTTTAATCCTCTTTAATTTGTAGTACATTTTTTAAGTAAAATACCAATGCATCTACCTGGCCATCAATGTCTAACTCACTCGCCACAGTTAAATGGTGGTGTAAAACTAGACCATCAAATACATTGGTCATAAAATTAACAATCGATTCTACTTTTTGAACAGGATGAAACTCTCCTCTTTTAACACCTTCACTTATTAAGTCGATTAGATTTTCACGCCAGAACTTTAATCTTTTATTAATATAATCAAACCGGTCCTCACTGTCACTTCGCCAGCTTATTACAGCAAACTCAAATTGGACAATGGCGAAATTAGATGTAGGAATTACTCGATAACCGTTCACTATGTCCATTACTACCTTCCAAATCGATTCGGCGGTATCTATTAATTTTGCTAAATCACTTCTTCCAATCTTATCATTTCGATCGATAATATCTCTAAACATTTCCTCAGTGCTTGAATAATATTGATATACCCCACCACGACTTAATCCACTTGCATCCACAATATCCTTCATCGTAGTCGGTTCAAATCCTTTTTTACAAAACACTTCAAAGGCTGCCTTCAAAATCTCTTTCTTACGTTCCTCTTTGTACTCCTCCGTCACTTTCGGAGACATGACGATCCCTACTTTCAATTTGCTTCTTATATACTATAGTAATACATCCAAGTAGAAATAAGCTACACCCTGATATGATATAGGTCTCTACAACCCCAATCAATTGCGACAACACACCGCCCAGTGTCATTCCTATAATCGTTGCAAGCGTAGTCAAACTACCTATTGTACCGAACACTCTTCCTGTTTTAGTAACAGGTGTTTGTGTTTGAACAGATATTTGAAACGGGATAGACGCTAATCCAAATGATGAACCTCCGATAAAACCAAGTATTGGAATAAGCCATATTAAAATTGATTCATCAAAGGGTGCCAATACGGATATCAATGCAAATATTAGGCCAACCCCCATGCCTCCTATCGAAGTTGTTACGATAACTGAAGGCAACTTTACCTTTGTAATGACGATGGATGAGACAATCATCCCAAGACCACTTGCGGCCATTGTAAAACCAGTAACCTGTGTTGGATCCGTAAACATTTCTCTAAGAAGTACCACTATTTGAGTATCAGCCATTTGTAAAACCAGCATCGTTAAACTAAACAAAAACAAGCTTAATAATAAAGATGGAATTGTTTTAAGAAATAAGTAACCCTCTTTAATCGACCCTGCCATAGACTCTTTTGTCTCGAGACCCTTATTCTGCTCTTTTAGCTGATGAACCGTTTTAGGTACTCCGTATAAAAGTATAGCTGATAGTATGAATGAAATGGCATCCAGGTAAAAAGCCCACTGAATTCCTACAGATGCTACCAAAACTCCGCTAAGCGTTGGTCCAAGAATTTTGGCACTATTGTCGATAATGCTACTAATGCCCATTGCCTGCTGGATTTGTTCATTTGGAACAATCTCTTTCAATTTTCCATTCTTAGCAGGCATAAACAATGCTACAAAACAGCTTTTTAAAAAGACAAGAAGATACACCTGCCATAAGGTTGAAGAAAAGGCCACTCCCACAACTAGTACCGCACATACAACGTCAGAAATGATCATGATCTTTTTCCGGTCGTATTTATCCCCTAGAATTCCTGCAAAAGGCCCTAAAACGATCATTGGTCCTACGAAACAAAGCATTAAAAATGACACGGCCATTGGTGAAGCATTCCATTTTACGGCTACTAAAGTTAGTACGGCTAAGATATCTAACCAATCACCTAAAGCTGATACCGTTTGAGAAGCAATTAAACTTAAATAAGCTTTATTTTTCCAAAGACTTTGGGACGGTTGATCTACTGTCATAAATATCTCCCCTTACATTTAACCGACACTCATGTCGGTTTTTATCATTATAACTGACACGCGTGTCAGTTTCAAGCCCAAAAATAAAAAAAGCCTGAGAATGTTCTCAGACCTTCACGTTCTATTCATTTGTTTTCCATTCAATTTCTTCATTTCCCTCCAGAGACTTAATGGTTTTCAGGTGTTTAGTTTCGCCAAGAATTCTGTAGTTATCAAGATAATGTTGGTCAACTTCAAACTGGATACTTTTTGTAACTAATAAATCTGGCTTTACTTCGTTTGTATAGAGAACCTTGATTTCATATTCCCTAACCTGTCTTCGTGCATCATCATCTCTTTTCAATTTTAAGCCTGAAAAATCTTCTAATACTGCGTTAATAATTTGTTTATCTTCAACCGTTACCCATGCTATCCTCTCAGGAAAATATTCATCTTCATTAGAGACATCATAGATTTGAATGGTCATATTTTCAATGATTGTATCTTCATGTAGGTTTTTAGCAACGTGCTTCTCGAAGGAAGAGTATTTATCCCACTCAAATATTAGAAAAGTTCCAACGATTAGAAAGGTAATAATAAATAGGGCCTTTCTCTTTTTAAAAAAATGAAGCAAATCCGTAAGTATCCAGATATCATTATTAACCTTCATTTTATCCTCTCCTTACTATTTCCCTTCTACAACTTTCCTTCGCTTATCCATCTTAAGATTCAAAACTTCCGATGATTGATACAATGGTAAGTAAAATAACAAAAAGGATGTAAACAAATAATCTATTAATCTCTTGCAATCCTTCATAATTAGTCAATACCCATGCGGTTAGGCCAAAGGTCATTAAATAACAAAACACATTTGGTATAATCCAGACTATCCTTAGTATGTATCGTTTCACAACATCACTCCTTTATCCGCCAAAGTCCCATTACTAATTCTTTAGCATATTTTTTTGTTAGAGGTCCATTTATAAGAAAACGAGCAGCCCCATAGAAGGTTCTACTCGTTTCACACAGATTCAAAGCTTATAAGACTAGCCTTCTACTTCTCTTCCTTTAAGAGTAACAGGCTGCCTTTGTATTGCAAAGTAAAGTAGAACTGCAGCTACAATAAACAAGCCACTTGTTACAAAGAACACGGAAGATATCCCCATAAATCCAGCTAAGATTCCTCCCATTGCGGGTCCTATTACATTTCCAAAGAACCTAAAGCTAGCATTATACCCTAACACTTCTCCTTGAATAGAAAGTGGTGCAACCTGGCGGATATACGCTGTTCTACACGGTATTAAGCCTCCTATTACCGTTCCTAAAATAAACCTTAAAAGAACTAACTGCCAGATATCCGTGACAAAGGCTTGTGGTAAGTAAATGAGTGCAGACAATAGTAATAAAAGCATCATTACTTTCTCATAGCCGATCCGGTCTCCAATTTTACCCCACTGTCTAGTGAAAAATAAGTTTCCTAGACCAGTAGCAGAAAATGCAATACCGGATAACAACGCAATATTTGTAGCTACGCCTTCCAACTCACCTACATATAAAGCTAACAATGGCTGAATCGCAAAATTAGCTATTTGAATAATTGAAGAAATTAACATAATCATTAATAGCATAGGTGTTGTAAAGATATAGCGTAGTACTTCTTTGCCTGTGTATTTTTTTTCTTTGGCTTCCTTTGCATTTTTGATCTCTTTTACACCAAAAACGACTAATGTTGCAGCAATTCCTGTCGTAACTGCAGTTAAAAGAAATGTGTATTGAAATCCAACTGAATCCGCCAGCAAACCACCAATTAATGGGCCAAATAAACCTCCTGATACATTACCTGTCTGCAATGTACCTAACACTTTACCTGCGATGTGCCTAGGAGTCTGAGTTGAAATCAATGCTTGAGACATCGAAATGAAGCCTGCAAACAAACCCATAAATAAGCGTAGAATTAACAGCCAAAATACAGATGACACAAATCCCATTAATAACACACATAGCGATAATCCAAATCCTAAGATGATGAGGACCTTTTTCCGACCATATTTATCACCAATTCGGCCCCAAATTGGCGAGAAAATAAATGCAGTAACAAATGTAACGCCAAACACTAGACCTGACCATCTCTGTACATACTCACTTGAAAAGTCTCCAAAGGTTTCAATATACAGGGACAAGAAAGGTAGAATCATAGTTAAACTACCAGCAATGAAAAAATTCGCTGTCCACATGATGACTAAATTTCGTTTTGAATAATCGATGAGGTACACCTTCTTTTGATATTTCGTTTTCCTAAATATTTATCATTATACCGAAATATTCAAAAATTTCAAAGGTTAAATTTCAGAAAAAAACCTAGACAAACAGAGTCTAGGTTCTAAATGCTCTTTAATAAAAGCTTTTTCAAAAGCGGAAACAATACATCAGGAAGCTCATTTATATTTGGTACAACAATACTAAACTTCCCATAAATATTTTGAATCGTTTTTTGTTGACCTTCGTCTATCTCACCATTGGCGAGGAAAATATTAATGACTTCTATTCCACGTTTTCTTGCTTCAACTACTGCTTCATGCGTGTCTACAATTCCATTTTGCTCGTAACCAAAAGCAGCTGGTTCTCCATCAGAAAAGACTAATAAAAACTTTTGCTTCTCGTTTCTTAGGAGCAATTTTTTAGAAATAACTCTTATCGAGTAACCATCACGATTATCTTCCTCTGGTTGAAGCTGCATAATCTCTGGTCCACTAGATGGTTTTAGGGACGTTTGATAATCAATCGCATGATAGAAATAATTGGGCTGTTTCGTTGCAGTCGCATCATTGGTATCTTCCCAGAAGCCTACAACTTGGTGTGGGACAGATACTCCTTTTAGCGCTTCATGAAATAAGGTTATTCCAAGCTTTGTTTCTTCCATTTTGTCATACATGGATGCAGAACAATCCACTAATAGTGAAAACACGGCATCAATTTGTGGTGATATCTGGTCTTTTTTATAAAATAATCTTGGATTATCATCTGTTAACATTCGAATTAGCTTTTTATTCAATCTTCCAAAATGGAGGTCACCACGTGGGAGATTTTTTTTGTGCTCCAATGTTTTTTGGATCATTTGCTTTAATTTTTTCTGATAAGATGAAATGATAGCCTTTTGATTTTCGTATTGAGTAATTTCTTCGATGTTTGGCTTTGTTGGATCCTTTTTAACCGTATAGGCAAACTTATTTTCTTTCCCATACTCTCCTGAGGATTGACCATCCTTCGTCTCACGATTCCCCTCAAGTGCTTCTAGTTTTGAGTAGTCATTTCGAGTAGTTTTTTGTGCAGAGCCTTGAACCATACCTAGAGCTTGATCACCCGTGTCTCCTTCTCGCACTCCTTCACCCAATAAGTTGGTTTGACTTCCTTGCTCTAAATCAAATTGAAGAAAGCTTTTTGTCGTAGTTTCCGTTTCTTGATGCCAAGTTGGGAGTTTTTCTTCATGTATATCTTCATCTCCCTCCTTCACATCTTCTAAAATATCATTGTTTTTTAACTTGTCTTTTCGTTTTAACTCATCAAAAGTTAATCCAGACTCGACTAAATCATACTCAAGCTCAGGTAAATGAAAATACATATTCAGCATATCTTCTGTAAGTACTTCATCAAGGGTATCGATTAGATTTAAACAAAGTCGGGTAACCTCTTTTGTTGTATTGACCTCAAAAAACTTTGTCACTTCATTCCTAACAAAAGGAAGTACAAGGTCAATGTCTTGATTAATAGGTGGAATATCTTCAAGAGGTGAATCTGAAGTAAGCAATAGAAAGACCGCATTAAATAGCGAATCTGTATACACGGCCTTTTGTATGTTTACATTCAACTGGTCCCTAAAATATTTCCGGTATATGTCTCTTCTAATTTGAAAAGTACGCTTTGTTCCCGGTCGTTCTCGTTTACAGATTTCTTCTAGTCGCAAGTCCTCACAAACCATGAATAGTTGTTTTGCAAAGCTTTGAATTTCATAATTTTTAATCTTTGATATATATCTATTTATTTCTGAAAAATCGGAGTGATTTTTACTCCCAATACTGCGTAAATAAATATCACTTTTAAGTCCATTTACCATGTCATGATAGGGCCGATTATCCCAAAAATGACTGATAAACAACTTGTTTTGTATAGGATCGAAATAGGATTTGAAAGCATATTCAACCTCTAAATCCTCTACCTTTGAAAGAGTGACTGCCAAATCGGATAACTGCATAAATAGAAACGAGTCTATTTTTTTATCGTTAAATTGAATAAACTTCATACGTTTCTCACCCGAATAAGGTCTCGGCTATATTCATAATGGCAGACTTCTCTCTATCATCTTCTAATTTGTCAATAATCCCACGCTGAATCGCACGTACTGGTGGCATAAACACCGCTAAATCACATGTATCAATTAATGCACGAATGGATGCTGCTTCTTCTGAGATTTGACCACTTCGAACTTGAGTGATTAAATCCGATGATAAGGTAACAAACGCATTGATTAACTTCTCATCCTTAAGCTGAGTTTGATCTACAAGCACACTTTTTAAAATATCCCCTTGAATATAAGGTACATCTATAACAACAAAACGATTTTTCAATGCTTCATTTAACGGCACTGTTCCAACATATCCCTCATTAATAGCTGCAATCACGCCGAAGCCATTTTTCGCTCGGATTACTTCTCCGGTAAAAGGATTTGTAATCATTTTTCGATAATCTAGTACCCCGTTTAAAATAGGTAAGGTTTCTGGCTTTGCCATATTAATTTCGTCAATGTAAAGAAGATGTCCACTTGTCATTGCATTAATAACCGGCCCAGGAATAAATTCAATTTCTGTTTTACCTTCTGTTTGGTTAAGGGTTTTAAACCCTAATAAGGCTTCAGCATCTAAATCTACCGAACAATTAATGCTGTGCATAGGCTGATGAAATAGGTTAGACAACGTTTCAGCCAGTTTTGTTTTCCCTGCCCCAGTTGGACCTTTCAAAAGCACATTTTTTCCAAGTGAAAGAGCAATTATCGCATCGAAAATAATAGACGGCTCAGCTGGAGTGTATCCCCCAGATCCAATCAACAGTTCATCTTTGTTTGAAGAGACTGCTTCCTTTCTGCTATTAACTAAATCTATGATATGGTTAGGTAATCCTAACGATTGTAATGTTACTGTCATTTTAAAAACCCCTTTTAATCACATATGCCATCTGTTAATTGTACTCAAATCCTTTATTTTTCGCAAAAGAAAGACCGTGCTGCATTAGACAACGCCGGTCTTCTTAATAAATTCTAGTGTTTTTCAAGATATTCTTGATAGCTTTTTCTTACATCTTCTTCGCTGACTTTTAATGAATCCGCCAATAATGAAATGACTTCATTATCAAACGCGATTCCTGAGCCGTAATTCCTTTTTACATAATGCTCTGCTTGATCAAATGTCTCAAACGATTCCTCAAGTAAATTGTTATTATGAAGGACAGCCCATGGTTGTTCAGTCACTTTATGAATTTTACTAAATTCACGTTTACGATTCACATAGAATGTACCTTTTTTATTTTCCTTCACATTCAGCTCATTATTAGGAGCATCTCTTCGAACGGCAAGCTGGTCAAATACGTTTACGACAAACATGTCAAACGTTTCTTTCGTGAGAGTGGCACCAGATGCCTTTGGATGGCCTCCTCCACCAAACTGTTTAGCAAATGCAGACACATCAACATGATCATAAATTGTTCGGAAACCAAGTTTCTTTGTTCCAACATTTACTAATGTGATTAAATCAATATGCGGATTTAACTTTGCAAGTGCATTTCCAAGCTCTGAAAGATATCTTTCAGCATGTACAATCCCAACACAATAGTCACCAACAAAGGTTTGAACTAACTGTCTGTTTTTCGCATTTATGTATCTTTCAATTTTTTCTTCTTCAATATCTAAGATCATGTTCTCAGTGTCATTTAGAGAGAAAGACTCCTGAGTTTTTAACCTTTCTAGCATTTCTGTTTCGAATTGTTCCATGCTGATAATGAAAAATAAATCATTTAATCGTTTTGCTGCTGTGTTTTCGTTTGCTTCCCATTCCCATGTATCATATTGGCGAACAAGTTCGATAAACTCTTCTAGAGCAGGGCTGGATGTTATTAAATTTTTCTCAAGAAGAAACTCATAATATAAGGATGTAGCACATGTTTTTCGACCATCCTCATATTCTGGTTGTACAAAGCCCCAATCATATTGATTAAAGTGCATAGCTGTAACATGATGATCCACCATTTGAACATGTTTTCCCTTTTTAAAACGTTCAGCAAGCTTCTTCTCAATATCCTCATTCACAGCAAGATCGGTTATGTAAATTTGCGCATCATTGTTTTCTGGATCATCAATAAATCGTTCCACTCTTTCATTTAGATTACGGTAAGAGCAATACGCAACCTCAACCTCATCTCCAAAAGCAAGTTTGGCTACTAACCCACAGCCGATTCCATCTAAATCACTATCAGAAAATAACTTAATCATCGTTAATCCCCTTCCTTTACTATCTATTTTTTTAATAAAGCAGGTTTTTCATACTATTGATTATGTAAAAGTAAAAATGGGTTTTAGTTTGTGTGACCTGGTTTAGATGTATTCTGATTTTTAAGGGTTCAAAATTTTGTTTTGTGACCTTAGTTTCATAAAAGTCTCTGTTTACGCAACTCACTTCTTGCTGCTGTCTCCATTGACTAAGGCTGAATAAAAAAAGGACTATTTCTAGTCCTTCTAAAATCAAGCTTGTTGATTTGTGTGATCTTGTGTAATCATAGGATTTTTACTATTCCTTACAGTATAGTATAAAACGAGTGCTAATGAAATGCTACCAAAAACCAGAACCATGTTTTTTAGTCCAATTGTATCTAAGAACAAGCCGGTTCCTAATAATACTACTTGGAAGAGAACACGGTCAAGCATCCCTCTAAACGAAAAGAAACGCCCGTGGTATTCTTTTGGAATTTTTGTTTGAAATATAGTCGCTGCAATTGGAAAGAAAAACCCTAGTGCAAGACCGAATACTCCAAAAGAGATTAAAGACATGATTTTTATATCTGCGAAGTACAGTGATAGCTGTGAAATTGAGACAACAAAGGTAAATAAAAGCATTAATTTCAATTGGTCTTTTCCGTCTGCTATGCGTTTTACAATAAATGCTCCTAACATAAAGCAAATACCTTCAGCCGTATAAAGAAGGCCTTTAATCGTTGCATCATCCTGAAGTTCACTGATGTTAATAACCATGAGGTTGAAGCCACCAAGGAATAACATTGGAACAACGGTTAAGATGAGTGTCATTAAAACAATCGGATATCCTTTAATTACAGGAATAACTTCTTTAAAGCCACCCTTCTTCTTTTCTCCAGGGACTTTAGGTTTCTTAGGTACACTTTCCTCATCTATTTTCAGCATAAACGTAGCGACTAATAATAATGCATATGCAATCAACGAAGCGAGATAAAGTGAATGTAAACTCATGATGAGAAGCATTGCCCCCGCTAAGGCCGTACCAATAATTCGAGCGATAGTAGCAATGTTCATATGCACACCATTCATTTGCAGCAAATCTTTCTCACGTACAATCATAGGAATTAATGATTGTAATGCAGGAAAATAAAAGGCTGCAGAAAGTTGGATGCTAATCATAAACAAAACCATCCACCAAATGGATTGGTATTCGAGTGCTAAAAACATAAATAAGACACTGACCATTCTTCCTATCCCTGCAGCAATAAGTACTGGCTTTTTCTTATAGGAATCTATAATTCTACCTGCTAAAGGGGCTACAAACACACCTGCAAGTAGTCCGGTGAAGAGGATTAATGATTTTAAGAAATCAGAAGGTACATGTTGCTGAAGGAATTCTAGGTTTCCGATAATTCCCATCCATAAGCCTAACCCGGCAATTAATTCCCCGCTAAGAAGAATCCAAACATTTCTATTTTTCCACATACTTGTTCCTCTTTCCTACGAAAATATTACCTTAACCTACTATACCAAGTTATCAACTATTTCGCTACTCGAAATTTATCGTTTTTGGATGTTTTTTTACAAATAAAAAAAGGCCTGAAAATTCAAGCCCACTAAGTAGTTATTTCAACAAGATGCTTTCCATATATTCAAGTTTTTCTTCGAAGACTTTTAGTGCTTCTTTTATTGGTTCAGCAGTTGTCATATCAACGCCTGCTTTTTTCAAGACTTCAATAGGGTAGTCTGAGCAGCCTGCTTTTAAGAAATCCGTATAGCGTTCAACTGCTGGAGCACCTTCATCTAAGATTTGCTTTGAAAGTGCTGTTGCAGCACTAAATCCAGTCGCATACTGGAACACATAATAGGTCATATAAAAATGTGGAATTCGTGCCCACTCGATTTCTATTTCTTTATTAACATTAATCTCATCACCAAAGTACTTCTTGTTCAGGTCATAGTATAATGCTGATAGTGTATCGGCTGTTAATGGCTCGCCATTTTGAGCAAGAATATGAATTTTATGTTCAAATTCAGCAAACTGTGTTTGGCGGAAAACAGTTCCTACAAACCCTTGAAGGTAATTGTTCAACAAGTAAAGCTGCTTTGTTTGATCTGTAGTTATTTTTAAAAGGTAATCATTTAATAAAGCTTCATTGGCGGTCGATGCAACCTCTGCAACAAAGGTTGAATATTTCCCATATGCAAATGGCTGATAGTTTTGCGTATAATAACGATGTACATTATGGCCCAATTCATGAGCAAGGGTAAATACGTTACGAATACTATCCTGCCAGTTCATTAGAATATAAGGTTTCGCACCATAGGCTCCAGTTGAATACGCACCATTTCTTTTTCCTACATTCTCATACACATCGATTCTTCTGTCAGAGAAGATTGTTTTTAAAAGCTCACCGTATTCCTCACCTAAAGGCTTCATACCTTCAATTACTAAATCTTTCGCTTCTTCATAGGAAACTTCCATCTTTACATCCTGTACAAGTGGGGTCGATAAATCGTACATATTTAGTTCAGCAACACCTAGGAGCTTCTTTCGAAGCGAAATATAGCGCTGAAGGAGGTGTAGATGGTCACTTACTGTTTCAATTAGCGTGTCATACACACTTTCAGGAATATTATGTTTATGAAGCGCAGCTTGCCTAGCATTGTCATAGCCATGGACAGTTGCAAAGAAATTGTCTTTTTTAACCTGGCCGCTTAACGTACTAGCCAATGTATTTCGATGTTTATTATATGTACTATTAAGACCAAGGAAGGTTTCTTTTCGAATTCGACGATCTGTGCTTTCCATTAATCGCCCATATCTTCCATGGGTAATTTCTACTGTTTCTCCATTCTCTGTTTCAATGGATGGAAATTTTAAATCTGCATTGTTCAACATACTAAAAGTCGTTCTAGAACCACTTGTTACATCAGCCACTTGAGCTAATAACGCTTCCTCATCTGCAGATAAAACATGTGGACGAGCACGATTAATATCTTTTATTAAATGCTCATAAATCTTTAGTTCCTCATGACTGTCAATATAGTTTAATAGAGTATTCTCTGGAATAGACAATAACTCTGGGACTACAAACGAGAATGCAGCCGAGAACTGAGAAACTAAACTATCAATTCTTGCTTTTAGTCCTTGATAAAGACTATTCGTCGTATCCTGGTCATTTCGCATAAACGCATACGTCGCTAACTGACCTAATTTAATAGACAAGTCATCCTGTAATTTAAATAGGTTCACAATATTTTCCGCAGAGTCTTTTAACGTACCTTTGAACTTAGCTACAAATGGAAGTGCGTCCTTTACTAGCGTGAATTGCTTCTCCCACTCCTGGTCAGTAGCAAACATATCCTCTAAACGCCAGGTATACTCTTCAGGTATTTCATTTCTCTTTGGTAATTTAGTAAAAGTAGTTGACATGTGTACCTCCTATGAAGCTATTTTTCTAAAGTTTACAGTTTTCTAAACTTGTTAGCAAATAATTTAGAGGGGCGAAGTATTTTTCATATTCCAATATCCAGGTTTTGTATATCTTACACAACTATTTGCGAAAAACCCGCAAGTATTTCTGCTATTTAGCAACTATTGGTCCAAACCCTGCAAGTATTTATATATACCATGCAACTATTTGTAATATTTTACAATTCATCCGGTAATAAACTCACTTAAATTTATGGCTCCAAATGCCTTTCATACATAAACCAACCTAAAACACGATAAAGAGGTACTACGAGTAATAAGATAGCTAGAATATTATAAATTGGACTAAATATAAAAAAGAGAATAGCTACTAAAAATAGAAAAATAGCATAGGTGGTTCCTGCTATTCCATTAATCGGCGAATTACTAACAAACAAGGATTTAAAACCCTTTATCGATTTTGAAAAACATGCATTATGGTAACAAACTAATGAAAAAAAGCTTGTGGTAACAACCAGTTCCTGTTTAGACTTAATTTCACGATTACAAGCCTCACAATATACCTCTTGTTTTTCCATTCACTCACCTTCTTTTGTGTGGAATCTCAGTACACCTACATTTCTGCAGGTGCACTAATACCTAATAGTCGTAAGCCTTCTTTCAGAACCAACGTAACACTATAAACTAATGATAACTTAGAATTAAGGTTTTCTTTGTCATCTAGTATTTTTACATTCCCATAGAACTTGTTAAAAGCTTGTGAAAGATTAACCACATATTTCGCTATTTGCGATGGGTCATGCTGCTCAAACGCCCTCTCAATGATAGTTGGGAAGTCTTGAAGTAGTTTAGCCACTTGCCAACTGTAGTCATCTTTAAAACCATTAATGTTACCTTCACTTGCACTATATCCAGCTTTTCGTAAAATAGAACACGCCCTTGCATGAGTGTACTGAACATAAGGTCCTGTTTCACCTTCAAACTTCAACATTTCATCAATTGAAAATTCAATATCATTCATACGGAAGTTCTTTAGATCATGGAAGACAACTGCCCCGACCCCAACTTGTTCCGCAACCTCATCTTTGTTTTGGAGACTAGGGTTCTTCTCTAAAATAATACGTTTTGCGGAAGAAATAGTTTCATCTAATACTTCCTCTAGTAAAACAACCTTTCCTTTTCTTGTTGACATTTTCTTGCCATCTTTAAGGATCATGCCAAATGGTATATGCACCATTTCGTTAGCCCAAGCAAAGCCCAGTTTTTTTAATACAGCAAAGACCTGCTTAAAGTGTAAGGTTTGCTCATTTCCAACTACATAAAAGGCTTTTTCAAACTGATACGTAGATTGACGGTACATTGCTGCAGCTAGGTCTCTTGTTGCATACAGAGTTGCTCCATCAGATTTTTTGATTAAGCAAGGAGGTAGTTCTAGCTCCTCTAGCTCTACAACCTCCGCCCCGTCCGAAGTTACAAGCAAGTTTTTCTTAGCCAATAGCTCGATGACTGGCTCCATTTTATCGTTATAAAAAGCTTCTCCATGATTAGACGAAAACTGAACACCTAGAAGAGTGTAGATTTTCTCAAACTCTTTTAATGATTCATCTCTGAACCATTTCCATAGTCTTCTCGCTTCTTCATCCCCGTCCTCAAGGCGTTTAAACCATGCTCTTGCTTCATCATTTAAACTATTATCTTGGTCAGCTTTCTCATGAAATAGAGTGTAAAGAGTGAAAAGTTCTTTAATTGGGTTTTGCTGAACCTTTTCCTCGTTACCCCAATTCTTATAAGCCACAATTAGCTTTCCAAACTGCGTTCCCCAATCTCCAATATGATTAATTCTCACACTTTCATATCCACATTTCTCAGCAATGAGAGCAAGTGAATTTCCAATCATCGTTGAACGTAGATGTCCCATTGAAAATGGCTTTGCAATATTTGGGGAAGAAAAGTCAATTGTGATTTTTTCTCCTTTACCTAAAGCTACTGTTCCATAGTTTTCATTGGCAGCTAAAATCATCTTCAAGGTTTCTTTGCTGACGAATTCTCGGTTAAGGTGAAAATTTAAATAAGGCCCAACTGGTTCAATACTATCAATTAGTTCACCTTTTATTTCTCCACTTAATTCTGTAGCAATCATTTGTGGTGCTTTTTTTAAAGATTTGGCTAAAACGAAGCATGGAAAAGCATAATCACCATGAGCTTTGTGTTTTGGTACTTCAATTAGTGATGCGATTGCTTCTACGTCAAGTTCAACTGTTGTTGATGCTTTAATCATCTCGGCAACATTTAATTTAAAATCCATCGTGAACTCTCCTTTTCATTAACATTTGAATTTAGTCCGTTCCTTTCCGCTGCAGACACTTGCTTTCCGCGGGGAATTATGAAAAAGCCCAAATGCCGGCTTTTTCAAGGGCAAATTCCCATCGGGGAGGGATTCGAGCCTCCTTTGTGCTTAGCACCTGTGGGGTCTCGAACTTCCCTCTACTTCCCGCAGGAGTCAAGTGTCTTCCGCTCCAATTCACTATTTCTTATAAAATCTAGTTCATAAAAACAGAACTTAAATAAAAAAATCCCGTCTCTATATAAGAGACGAGATTTACCCGCGGTACCACCCTAATTGTTCTATTGAACCACTTTCATGTAACGGCTGAAGACCGGCGTACTCTACTATTTTCAAGCAGCATCTCAGAAGTGCGGTTCGTTCTATAAATTGGATCAGGCTCCCACCACCCCTGACTCGCTTTACGCCTTTATAAAACTACTCTCTTCATCACTGACAATTGATATCCATTTTTTACAATTATAGATGAATTAGGGAAGAATGCAAGTGTAAATTGTTGAATTTTCTAATTAATATCGCCCAAATAAACAGGAGCTTTATGAATATCCCCTTTTAACCATTGTTTCAATGCCTGAGGATACACTCTAAATCTCTCTATCTCACTTAACGATAACCACTCTGTTCCTATTTGGTCATCATCTGGATTAGAAGGTTCAATCGGTGATACCTTCTTGTTTAAATGGCAGACAAACATATACTCATTTTGATGGACATCTTGGTCATATTCGGCATGCTCATGATTTTTACCAATGTACTCTCGAATGAACGTTAAGTCTTCAATTACAATTTCATAGCCTAGCTCCTCAAGGCATTCACGTCTTAGGGCTTCGTGCATCGTTTCACCATGTTCCTGTCCTCCGCCTGGAAACAGATAATAAAAACCATCCTCGTCCTGTTTCTTAATCAAGAGTATTTTTTCATTTTCAATAATTAGTGCTTTAATCGATGTTCGAATAGTTCTATTCATATTTACCTCCAACAAGTCTCTTAATCTTCTAAAATATGTATTGTTTTTATTGCTAGTGAATTTCCAATTCATATGTTATAATTCATTGTTTAATTTATCAAGTAAGTTGAGGTCTTAAAAATGGAACAAACACATGGTTATCGACAAAAATATAAACAGTTTTTAATTATTTTACTACCTATCCTCGTGACACAGCTTGGCCTGTTTGCAATGAATTTTTTTGATGTCATGATGTCTGGACATGTAAGTGCAAATGACCTTGCAGGCGTGGCAATCGGTTCAAGCTTTTGGGTTCCCGTCTTTACAGGGCTAAGTGGGATCTTATTGGCTATTACCCCAATTGTCGCTCAACTAGTTGGGTCAAAGGACAAAAAACAAGTTCCTTTTATGGTTATGCAAGGCATCTATGTATCTGTTTTTGTCTCAATCCTAGTTGTTATTTTAGGTTTTATTTCTCTAGATTTTCTATTAGGAAAAATGAGTTTAGACCCTGAAGTACATCGAATTGCAAAAGAATACTTAATTGCATTATCTTTTGGGATTATCCCTTTATTTGTCTATTCAGTATTGCGCTCATTTATTGATGGATTGGGCCTTACAAGGGTTTCGATGTTCATAACCCTTCTTTCTTTACCTATCAATGTTATTTTTAACTATTTACTGATTTTTGGAAAGTTTGGCTTTCCACAATTAGGTGGTGTGGGTGCTGGTTACGCAACTGCGATTACCTACTGGTGTATTACTCTTATCTCTGTTTATATAGTTGTAAAACAGGTACCTTTTACACAATATAAGGTATTTAACAAGTTGCAGTCTGTATCCTTTAAGGCATGGAAAGAAATTTTAAAAATTGGTGTTCCTATAGGTTTTGCCATCTTTTTTGAAACGAGTATCTTTTCGGCAGTGACTTTGTTAATGAGCACATTTGATACAGTGACAATTGCTTCACACCAAGCAGCACTTAATTTTGCATCATTTTTATACATGATCCCATTAAGTATTTCAATGGCACTAACGATCGTCATAGGCTTTGAAGTGGGAGCAAAACGTCTAAAGGATGCACGGGAGTATAGTATATTAGGCGTTGGTGTTGCAGTAGGTTTATCAGCCGTTCTTGCAGCATTCATCTATCTTTTTAGAGATCAAGTTGCCGCAATCTATACAAAAGACCCGGCTGTATTAGCTTTAACCAAGCAGTTCTTAATTTACGCGATTTTCTTTCAGCTATCTGACGCAATTGCCGCTCCAATTCAAGGTGCACTTCGCGGCTATAAAGATGTAAATACAACCTTGGTTATGGCCCTTATCTCTTATTGGGTAATCGGTCTACCAGTTGGAGTCGTATTAGCTACGTATACATCACTTGGGGCATTTGGCTATTGGATTGGACTAATCGTAGGTTTAGCAGCAGGGGCAATTGGGTTATCGAGTCGATTAATGATTGTTCAGAAACAAGTGAGATTAGAAATGAAAAAATCAGCCAGTTAATTCTGGCTGATTTTTATTTTTGTACACTGAAACGGAATTATAATATTGTCATCTATGTAACTAATTTTTTCAAAAACTCAATCTCATCTTTATGAGTAAATTGAGCAGACGATGGAGTCTCTAATACCATCGCCAATTCCTTCACTGTTTTCGATAAAATAAACTCTTTCATTTGCTCTACTGTAATACAACCATTATTGATATTTGCATGACGGTCTCTCATCGATTTAGTAGGATACATCGAGTTATTTAAATGGATAGCCTGGAGATTTGTAAAGTAATCTAACTCAATCCCTTTAGATTCCAGTTCACTCCAGTTATCACCATTCCAAATTCCACTAGCAAATGCATGGCAGGTATCTAAACAAAAACCAATCTTTTCTGGAAAATCGGTAAGAGAGCGTACCTGAACTAACTCTTCTAGTGTTGTACCCATCGGTCCACTTTTACCTGCATTATTTTCAATCAAAATCTTACTCTTCCCCTCCCACTTAGAGAGAACCTGATTTAGAATATGGATCATCCACCGATACCCCTCTAAAGGATCATTTTCATTTTTGGATACGCCAAAATGAACAACTACACCGATTGATCCACATGCGTTTGCAATTTCTAAATCATTAAGAATAGCAGCTACCATATCATCGGCTTTATGCTCGGGCACAGCTAAATTCGTCGCGTAAGGTGTATGTGCAATCGACTCTATTCCGTTTTCCTTACAAAAGACAGCACATTGATTGGCATCCTTCTCATCAAACACTTTGACGGATAAACTTCGCGGATTTTTAGGAAAATATTGAAATGCCCTTCCCCCAATTCGAGACGCTTCCTTTGCCGCTTGAAAATAGCCATTTCGAATGCTGATATGACTTCCAAATTTCATCCCAATTCCTCCAGTAGTCTTCTAAACAATAGAATGCGCGAAAACCTATTCGATATGTATAATTCAACAAAAATGGAAAAAACTATCTTTGAGGTGACATTGTTGGAAACAAACACAAGTAAGCAGAATCTAGAACAACAAAACGTGTCGATAAAACAACTTGAAAATGAACTTGGAGTCTACTTCACACGAATGAAAAGTAGTACCCAAGACACGAAAGAAGACTACTATAATATGGTGGATGATGAACTGATATAAATAAAAAATAGCCTAGCAAAAGCGCTAGGCCTCTTCACGTTCATATAAAAATCCATACACTACTGAATCAATAATCGGTTCATATCCTATCTTCATATAAATGCTATTTGATATAGGATTGGCTAAATCTGTATACAAGCTACAAAAAGTAAAACCCTCATTCAGTAGCTGTTGACTAACTTGTGCTACACAAGTAGTTGCGTACCCTTTTCGTTGAAACTCCTGTGGGGTGAACACTAGATTTACAACAATCCCATTTTTTGTTGGTCTTGCTTTTTTAGCCATTGAAACAGGTCCATTATCATCCCAAATAAAAATAGAAGACTCCTCGATACCCCGCTCTGCAAGTTTTCTTGCTCCTTCTAAAGTCAGCTGCTCTGGGGTCACCAATGAAAACTGATACGTCCAATCAACAATTAACTCCAAGTCATCCTCTGTTGCTAACCTGAGTTTCCCATTGCTTAGAGGAACTTTATTTACCTTTTCAAGCTTGTAAATTTTTTGCTCCATTTTTATTTCCAGCCCACAACCTACCTGTTGTAACCATTCACTAGCAAACTCTTCTGCTAACGCTTCGGGTCCTATAACTCCGAGAAGATTCATTCCTGTACCTTTAATAGAGGTAACCGCTACCTTTATTCCTTCAGTTACGGCTTCACCAGTTCCATAAAGAATTAGATTATATGGAGGCGTCATAACCATTACTAAAACAGGAGTCTCATCTTTTTGCACACAAGCTAAAAAGGCATCCTTATAATGTGAGTTAGGTTTATTTAAAGTGTAGAGTAGTCCTAAAGCAAGATTGTTCACAACCTCTTCCTTTAAAAGAAAATCCTCTACCTTTTCTAAAAATTCGTTTGGACTTTCATATACTTTTAGCTTCATACTATTCTTCCTTCTTCCCCACACGTTGTATGAGAGACATTACCTTATTTAGTGAATCCGTTTCGTTCGAAGTCATCATGTTCTCTATATATTTCTCTTTATTTAAGAAAAGGTTATTTACTTCAATCAAGAATCTCTCATCTGTCAGCTCTTCCTCTTGAAGCACCTCACAATATCCGGATTTGTAAAAGGAGTCTGCATTTAAGATTTGATCTCCCCTGCTTTGAGCTCTAGATAATGGAATAAGAAGCATTGGTTTTTTTAATGCCAAAAACTCAAAGATTGAATTCGAACCTGCTCTAGAGATAACGATATCAGCCATTTGCATGAGATGAGGTAGCTCATTCCCTACATATTCAAACTGTTTATACCCTTTTCTAGATAAAGATGGTTTTATATTTCCCTTCCCACATATATGTACAATCTGAAATTGTTTGACCAACATATCTAGATTATTATGAACAGCTTCATTAATTTTTTTTGCTCCTAAACTACCACCCATTATCAACAAAGCTGGTTTTACACTGATAAAGTCACAGAGTTTCAGACCCTCAGACTTTTTCCCTTTAAGGATTTCTTCTCGGACAATTGGACCAATTGATACTGCTTTATCTTCTGGAATATGGCTAATTGTCTCTGGAAAAGTGACACATACCTTTGTTGCAAAAGGAATGGATATTTTATTTGCCAACCCGGGGGTAAGATCTGATTCATGAATTATAACAGGTATGCTGTTCAACCTTGCACCAATTACCACTGGAACAGAGACAAAGCCACCTTTTGAAAATATAACATCTGGCTTAATCTTAGAAAGAATGCTCTTCGCCTGAAATATTCCTTTTAGCACTTTTAACGGGTCTTTAAAATTCTTAACATCAAAATACCTTCTTAACTTTCCAGTTGGTATTGGATAATACGATACTTGATTTTGTTTTGAAATTAACTCACGTTCAATTCCATTCTCTGATCCAATATAGCTGACATCCCAGCCAAGTTCGAGAAATTTTGGAATCAATGCAAGGTTAACTGTCACATGGCCAGCAGAGCCTCCACCCGTAAAAACAATTCGTTTTTTCACCAACTCACCCACTTTTTTACTACTTATTTTTTATGGCAGTTATAATAAAGCGATGGCATGTACTCTTGAAAGGACCATTATTTAAAATGAAGTCATGAGCCTTATGTAAATGATCCTTATAGTTTTCAACTGAAAAATCAGGAACTTGCCAAGGGATCGCTTTTAGGTAATAAATGATTGCCCCCACATCTTGAAAACTCGTATATACCTTATCTTCATGTGCCATCTGTATGGATAATCCAACTTCATCACATTCTTTTAGAGCATACTCCAAGTTCCAATAGCTATATTCACTTTCAGGTCCATTAAACCATTCATTGAATTCCTTATCATTTTCCCCACCAACCTGTTGGGTAATGAAAACTCCGCCTGGTTTTAGAATTCGCATGATTTCTTTTGGAGAATAAGCTTCATGCCTATTTATAATTAAATCAAAGGTATCGTTTTCGAATGGAAGTGAATTGTCATCAATCACCTGGAATACTTTAATCCCAAGTGGTTCTAATCTATCTTTAGCAATTTGCACATTAGGCTCATAACCTTCAGTAGCGCAAGTAAAGGTTGGTAAGTCACTAAGTGATGATAAATATTCTCCCCCACCGGTTCCCATATCTAGTAGAGAGGTTGAATGTTTGATTGCTTTTTGTATGAGATCTGTATAATCCCAGCTTATTGGGGAGTCTTTCATTCTTCCATTACTAGTAATATATGAAAAATCCCATCCTTCAAATACCTTTTCTGACTCTTTAAGATAGTGTTCAAATGATTGGTTCATGGTTGTTCTCCTTTAAAATAAGTTTATGCAGTATTCGACTGTTGATTTCTGCTGCAGGCACTCACTTTCCGCGGGGAATTATGAAAAAGCCCAATTACCGGCTTTTTCAAAGGCGAATTCCCATCGGGCGGTCCGTGAGCCTCCTCGGCGCTATGCGCCTGTGGGGTCTCACTTTGACGAGCTACTCCCGCAGGAGTCTCGTGCCTTCCGCAGAAATCAACATAGTATTAAAAATATTATTAGGACTACTAAAGTCATCTCAAAATATCATAAATTATTCCAATAGTAACACAAAAAATCCCCATTTAGGGGATTTTTTCCTACATTGTTACCTCTTCTAATTCTTCGATTCTTTTCTCTAAATAACGAATGTCTTTTCTTGCATGGAAGGTTTCAGCTTTTTCTACGATTGCCATTGTATTGTACTCAGGAATTTTTGCGTATTTTTCATATACCCCTTTAGGAATTAATACATTCCCCTCTGGCCAATACACAGCGATGTTTCCTTCCTTTGTATTATCAATTTTTGCACGACCTTGTAAGGTTCCATTTTGATTATAAACAACGATTGCGTCACCATTTTTAATAGTTAACTTTCTAGCATCTTCAGAATTTATGATAATATCATAACGATCTGCATTATTAAATGGATCCGTACTAGAATAGATCATCGAGTTGAATTGTTTTCCTCTTCTTGTCGTTACATTAAAATGACCTTCCGTTTTGCGTAGCTCTGGTAATTCGATGGGAAGTAAATTTCCTTTGCCATCAGCTGTTGGGCAAACGCCACCCTCGCATAACCAAGCGCCACCCCATTGGAAAACATCTCCTCTGTTTTTCAACTTTTGGATTCCATTATAGTTTCGATTCGCTACAGCAATCTCGTTTCTAATTTCTTGGGTATTTTTAAAATTAATGAGGTGTTGTTTCTCAGGATAACACCTTTTCGCTAATTCAACATAAATTTCCCATTCAGCCCTTGCTTCCTTTATTCTAGGGCCTTTAATTTCTGGACTAAAATAAACCATCCGTTCCGTACTAGTCGATGTTCCTCCACCAGGTTGTTCATATCTTGTCATCGCTGGAAGGATGATCACTTCTTCCTTGGCGTCTAAAAGGGTAGATGTATTGAAGATTATGTCTTGGTGTACCCTTAACTCCACATTTTCAAGTGCTTCTTTTATAAAGTCTGGGTTAGGCATTGTTTCTACAAAGTTTCCTCCACTTGTATAAAAGACTTTAATTTTACTAGGATGATTTGGCTCCAGCACCATGTTTTCAATCGTATTACCAATCGGATCGCCTTGCCATCTCGGAATTTGAAAGCCCCAAATCTCTTCAATTCTTTTCCTATTTTCTTCATCAAAATCACTTCCAGGTAGGACAAATGGATCTGCTCCCATTTCACCAGCACCTTGTACACCACTGTGACCTCTAATAGGCATAACCCCACATTTCTCACGGCCAATAAACCCTCTCAGCATGGCAAGATTCGCAACTTGAGAGATATTATCCGTTCCAAATCGGTGCTGTGTTAAGCCCATGCTCCAGATAAACACACCAGATTTAGAGTTTGCTAAGAGACTAGCGAACTCTATGATTCTGTCCTTTGTTAGGCCTGACGATTTCTCAATTTCCGACCACTTCTGTTTTCGTATATGATATTTTAAATCCATGAATCCCTTCGTATGTTTATTAACGAAGGCATGATCTATAGCAGAACCTCTTGATTCTTCTTCCATGTCAAACCAATGCTTCATGACTCCATTCATAAAGGCAATATCTCCACCAATATTGACCTGATACGTGTCATCAACGAGTTTCGTTCCAAATAAGGCACTCTCTGGAATCGAAGGAATCCAATACTTCTCCATCGATGGCTCTGCATATGGGTTTATCATGATGATTTTCGTACCCGCTTTTTTAGCTGCATACATATATTTTGTTGATACTGGCTGATTATTGGCTGCTACAGAACCCCAAAATACTAAAACATCTGTGCCGATCCAGTCTTTGTAATTACAGCTAGAAGCACCAATGCCAAGTGAACGCTTTAAGGCCGTTTTACTAGGTGAATGACAAATACGTGAGGCATTATCAATGTGATTCGTTCCTAGAAATCTAGCGACCTTTGCTGCAGCATAATAGGACTCATTTGTGATTCCACGTGAAGTTAAATAGAAGGCAAGTTGTTTAGGGTCGACACTTCTTATTTTTTTGGCAATTCGACTTAGTGCTTCATCCCAAGTAATTCTCGTGAACTCATTCTCCCCTTTTTTCCTAGACAATGGGTAAGGAATTCTCCCTAGTTTTCTAAGTTCCGTACTTGATAGTTTCTTTAACTCTTCTAATCTAGTAAACCACTTTGGATCAATACTAGACATCGTATTTAACCGTAAGACATTTAATCTTGTCGTACAAATATGTGGGCCAAGCAAGGTTTGATCCTGCAACCCAGATACTCCAAGAGCACAACCATCACATACACCTTGTGTTAAAATACGGTAGGCATATGGAAGATTGTCTTTGTTTTCAATTGCTACTTTCACTGTATCTTTAATATGGTGTGGTTTTACCTTGCCAACTCCCATAGGTGCTAAACTTGCCCATAATGATGGCTTAATTGACTTATCCAGCTTAACTGGTCCTGTATGTTTTGTATCTCCCATGATATAACCCCCTACATGGTAAAAATATATGTACATTTTGTTACAATTAATACTAACATGAAAGCGGTTACACCAACAACGGAAAAGTTACTTCTTACTCTTCTTCGTCCATAAATAATAGATGATTAAAATCAATAATAAGAAAAGCCCATAAAAAACCAGTCCATAAACTAAATCCCCAACTGAAGAGAATAAACGGTCACCAACATATGCATACAACACCATTCCGGGCAACTTGCCTATAATTGATGCAATTGTATATGTTGCAAGGTTTATTTTGATTAACCCAGAATAAATATTGACGACAGGGGGTGGTACAATCGGAATTAGTCTTGTAAAAAGAATGGCCATAAACGCATTTCGTGTGATTAGTTCATTAAATTTGGTTATACCCTTAAATCGCTTCAAATAACTTGTGAAGTATTCAGAAAAACCATATCTAGCTAACAGATAAATAATAACGGATGCTGCCACTGTACCAAACCAGTTAATCGAAGCACCAATTACAAGACCATACTTACTTCCCATTAGCCCTGAAAATACACTAAATGGAATCACTGGAATTACACCAAAAAGAGTGGACAATAAAAACATTAGTGGCAGTAATGATGGATCACTTTCTGAAATCCAATCTAAAATTACCTTATGGTTGGTATAGACAAAGTAAAGTAAACCCAAGTAAATCGCAATAAAAGATAGTGTTTTTTTCATGTCCACACTCCTGCTAGCTAATCATCAATACTAATTTTAGACATTAAAGGTAAATGATCAGATGCCACCGGATCAATAGTTACTACTTTAGATTCTACTAGAGCTATTTCATCATTTATAAATATATAATCCAACTTTTTACGAGGCTTGTTGGCCGGATACGTATTCCCACATTCACTTTCTGAGGTATCTTTCAAAATCTTTGTTAGATATGAATGATTTCTACTTTTAGGATTCATGTTAAAGTCACCCATAATAATCACATTGCTTTTCTTTTGAATGATCTTTTCAATGTCTTTAATCTGCTTTCGTTGTAAAAGAGGATTAATACTTAAATGGGTTACAAATGCCGAAACTACTTTCCCAAAGACTTCAAGATTTACTTCTAATAGCCCTCTTGGTTCAGCCAAATAAGGATGTGAGAAAAGCAGGTGGTTTTTATCGCTTATCACGTTAAATCTAGATAATATGACATTTCCATACTCTCCTACCGTTCTATCACGCTTTTTTCTACTGATTACTGGGCCAAAAACATAATCCATTTCAAGTAGTTCTGCTAAGATTGCCGCTTGATTAAGAAATTGACTCCGTTTCCCAAATGAAACATCTACCTCGTTTAAACCAATAATGTCTGCTTTGCTCCTTTTAATAATGTTCGCAATGCGCTCTAGATTTACTCGTTTATCTAACCCTTTACCATGATGAATATTAAAAGTAAGTACATTCAGTTCCATATCCCACTCTTCCTTTTACTGAATTATTCCTTTCCTCCTAAATAAATGAAAGTCATTGTTGTCATACTAAGGATAGATTAGTGAAACTGTTTTCTAATGATAAGATTAGATTGGTGGAGTTATAAGGATGATTAGAGCTTCTATTATTATTGCAGTTATTGTAGTCGCACTTATTTTGTTCATAGGAGCAAATATTAATGCTTCGGTCACAATTCAAGATACGTCAAAAGTTAATGAATACACACAATCAGATAACCAAAAGCCTGTTGTCCTGCTAATTGTCGATTCTCTCATGTCAGAGCCCCTAGAGCAGCTACTTTCTGAAGGCAAGGCACCAGCTCTATCGTTTCTCAAAGAGAATGGTCAATACTACCCCGACTTAATTAGCTCTTACCCTACTATGTCAGTGACAATTGACAGTTCTTTACTAACTGGTACATATGCTGATACACACAAACTACCAGGCCTGGTATGGTACAGCTCAGAGCAACAGCAGCTTTATAATTATGGTAGCGGTAGTAAGGAAGCGTTTAAATCAGGTCTAAGTGAGGTCTTGTTTAATAGTCTCTATACACTTAACAATGAACATTTAAGTAAAGGGGTTAAAACCATTTTTGAAGAATTCGAGGCTGAAGGAAGGTCTTCTGCAGCGATCAATGCCCTAATTTATCGAGGTAATGTAGAGCATACCTTTACCTTCCCAGAGGTTGCATCAATGATAAACGTTTTGCCTAAAGAAATAAAAACGATGGGCCCTCCTCTACTTTCTTATGGAAAAATCAATCAGTTTGACCCAGAAAATACAAATCTGAGTTCTTGGAAAAATGTAGGTTTTAATGATAAATTCTCCACAAATGAATATAAATTTTTAAAAAAACAAGGTACCCTTCCCTATTTCACCATGATCTATTATCCAGATTTAGATAAGATTATCCACGAAAAGGGACCAAATGATGTAAAGGGCATTGAAGACGTGGATAAGCAACTCCAATCCCTGTTAAATGCTTTTCCTTCATGGAACGATGCAATTGAGAATACTATTTGGATTATTATTGGAGATAGTGCACAGTCCAGTATAAACAAGGAGAAAAATGCACTAATTGATTTGCGGAATGTGTTTAATGATTATCGAATTGCAAAGTTAGGGATACCAATCACGAATGATGATCAAGTTGT
The DNA here is from genome assembly GCA_014960805.1 of Cytobacillus suaedae. Taxonomy (GTDB): domain Bacteria; phylum Bacillota; class Bacilli; order Bacillales; family Bacillaceae_L; genus Bacillus_BV; species Bacillus_BV suaedae. The sequence goes on from CP063163.1 coordinate 2,711,845, forward strand.
GCTAGCTGTTAATGAGCGTATGGCATATATTTATGCAAACAACAATGACATCACCCTACAAGATTTAGCAAATCACTTGAAAGAAGATAAGAGGATTGATTTCTTTGCTTATATTGAAGAAGACAGGATAAGAGTCCACAATGTTGAAACAAATAAAAGTCTAACTTTTTCTTCAAGAGGAGACTTAGTGGATCAGTACGGTCAACCCTGGAGTGTTGCTGGAGATCTATCTGTATTAGATTTAAAGGTCCAAAATGGAACAATCACGTATGGAGATTACCCGGATGCATTAGCTCGTCTACATGGTGCACTATACTCACATAAAGGTAATTTCCTTGTCACAGATGCAAAACCTGGCTATGAATTTATAGCTGAAGGCTCTCCAACTCATCTTGGTGGTGCAGGACACGGTTCTTTGCATAAAGTAGACTCAATTTCACCAATGATCATTGCTGGTACAGATCAAACTCCAAAAACAAATCGACTTGTAGATTTAAAAGGCTTTATCATGTCATTAACAAAAAAACAGTAACGATTGTATTGAATCGTTACTGTTAACATAAAGATTTTAATGAAAATAAGTGATTATATGTAGTGCTCGCCAAATAATCACTAATGAAATAGCACTAATAGTGCTAGCAATTGAGACCTTGATAGCTCGTTTAGTAGTCGTTTTTAATACAGTATAAACTGTAGTGAGTACTACAAATAAAAATAAAATGATGGATATATCCATATATATATTCATTAGAATTCCTCCTTTTGTTGAACCTCTAAAGAATAGATATATTATACGGAACAGTTAGAGGCTTGTATAGGAGTTTAGAAAATGTTACATTTTTCACAACTTTTTACCTACTCAGAGAAGTTTCCTAATCTAGGTATGATCCAACCGTTCTACTATTTCAATATGTATATCAATTAACTGTAATTTCTCTTCATCAGATATAGCACCTTGTCCGATTCTTTTCACTGCCCAAAAGAATTTGATATGAGGGTCTTTCCTAACACGAGGATGGGCATTTTCATCTTTTAAATCCCGTTCTATAGCTTCAAGCAATATCTCCTTCTCATCACCTTCCAAAGCTTTAAGTTCCCGGTTTGTCCACAAAGAGCGATAAGCAGCTAGCAATTTATTATAATCCAATATGATTCCCCCCAAGATTTTAATCATTATTAAAAATATAGCAGTTCTTAGCAAAAAGAGGAACGCCTATTTAGCGTCCCCCTTCATATTAAGGTGCCTTTTTCATTAATTTTTCTTCCTGTTTCAAGCCTTCTTCGGTTTCATCTTCTAACGGTAGTGGGTGTTCCTTCGATAAGAACCAACCACCTACGGCTATACCGACCAATACGATCCAGAAGGAAATTTTCCAGGCTGGCAATTTTGGAAAGCCTTTATATAATATCCCTAATGCTGGATGTGCCAGAGTATAAACAGCTAATTTAACCCCTACCCAACCAACAATCAGAAAGGCTGCAGTTTCAAGACCTGGTTTACGCTTAAGTAATTTCACAAAGTACGTAGCTGCAAACCTCATGATGATTAGTCCAATAATCCCACCTGCCAGAATGACAAGAAACTGACCTCCATCCATTCCTCCAATTGGTGGAAGGTTGGTTGTAGGTAGTGTTACGGCTAATGCAACTGCCGCCAAGATTGAATCCACTGCGAATGCAATGTCAGCCAGTTCGACTTTTAAGACTGTCACCCAAAAGCCTGAACCCTTAGCACCCTTAAGATCTGCATGTTCATCTTTCCTGAGGACAAACTTTTTAACTAAATGGTTCGTTGCAATGAAAATTAGGTATAGTGCTCCTAATGCTTGCACTTGCCATACGTCTACTAAGAACGAGATAGCAAATAATGATGCAAAACGGAATACGAAAGCCCCTGCTAATCCATAAAACAACGCTTTCTTCCGTTGTTCGTCAGGTAAATGCTTAACCATTATTGCCATTACTAACGCATTGTCTGCGGCGAGTATACCTTCTAGTGCTATTAGGACAAGAAGAACCCAGCCGTATTCAAAAATAAGACCGTAATCCATAGTGAATTGTCCCTCCTTAGACTGTCCTTAGTATTAGCTAATTAGAAAATAAAATAACCTTTATCGGTAGGATAAAGGCTTAAAAATTATATTGTATTTAAGGTCGTTTTTACCACTTATAAATCCAAAAAGACTCTTTTTTAAGCCAGCCCATAAGATCAGAATCAGCTGAATTTAGGTTGTCTTTTAAGCGTGATAACAATCCCTCTGTTTGAGAGCGGTGTGCCTCCATGGCTGCAATTTTGGTATCCAACACATCACTTACATCAATGACAACATCAGGTTGACCTAACACTTCAAAGACATCCTTTGTGATTGCTTTACAATACACAGTTGGTCTCTTATCAGCAGGTATTCTTGACAATGCATCAATCACAGCTGCTCCAGTTGCATCATGGTCAGGATGCACACCATGTCCTGGATAAAAAGTAATAACTAAAGATGGATTTATTTCATTGATTATTTCCTCAACTGTAGAACTTAATTTACCTTCTTCTTCAAATTCTAATGTCTTATCTCGAAAACCAAGCATTCGAAGATCCTGGATCCCCATAACTTTACAAGCATCTTCAAGCTCTTTTTTTCGTATCCCTGGTAGTGTTTCACGATTCGCAAAAAAAGGTTTACCCATGTTTCTTCCCATTTCACCTAAAGTCGCACAGGCATAGGTTACTGGCACTCCTGCATTTGTTTGTTTAGTAATAAAACCTGCTGTCCCGAAGGCTTCATCATCAGGATGTGGAAAAACAATTAAGATGTGACGTTCCATCAAAAACACCTCCCTCTCATTAAAACGGATTTGGACTTAACTGTAATGACACAGTAAGTCTGCCTTCACTATCATGTCCGGTTAATAGTAATCTTCCTTTATCATCAAACTCCCAATCAGTTACACCTTCAGCATAGATCCAACCAAGATCCATTTTAAGTCCAACTCGATATGGGCTGTTTCCAGTAATTTTACTGTGGTTATAAACAACTTTAGCGTTTCGTATGTATGCACCAACAGCTACTTGAGATTCATCATTGTGCGCAGCATAGGCACCCTTTGTCGTTTCAAGGTGAATGTATAACTCCTGACCAACTAAGCGGTTTAATGTTGCTTGTACTTCGTTAACATCAATTGCTTTCAAAGCCATTCCCCCATTCTATTGTTTTATTTTACATTCTTTTTTGAAGAAGTTCCATAAATACGATTTACATAAGAATTTGATAAAATTGAGTGGCTAAAAGAACCGAATGGTGCACTTGGATGGTAAATACTTGAATTGAACTACCTCATAGGAGCTTTATGAAGCACTTGATTGGAAAAAACTTGATTTAAACTACCTCATAGGAGCCGAATGGTGCACTTGATTGGAAAAAACTTGATTTGAACTACCTCATAGGAGCCGAATGGTGTACTTGATTGGCAAAAACTTGATTTGAACTACCTCATAGGAGCCGAATGGTGCACTCGATTGGAAAAAACTTGATTTGAACTAACTCATAGGAGCCGAATGGTTCATTTGATTGGAAAAAACTTGATTTGAACTACCTCATAGGAGCCGAATGGTGCACTTGATTGGAAAAACTTGAATTAGACGCACCAAAAGGAACCGAATGGTACACTTCATTGGAAAAAACAACAATACATACAAAAATTTGGTATAGATTTCCTTTAACAAGGAAAAAGTATAGGTAATGTTTGTATATACGGAGGGCAAAAACAAGTGGACTTAAAAGAAAATATGGAATTTGATATTACGAAAAAATTTGTACCTAATTTTTGTAAGGCTAAAACTTTAAAGATTCTCAATGTTAATCAGTCAACAGTCTGTATTGAGATGGAAGAAGCGAGAAGTAGAGGCGTTTTCCCTCTTCAACAATTTCATTCCCTCATTAATAACGGTGCACTTATTTACAACAAAAATATATTAAATGATAATCATGAAGATACTGCATGATACATTAACAATCAGTGGGAATACCTGCTGATTGTTTTTTATGTTACTTTTGGCAATTTGGACAGAAAAACGTTTTTCGCGAAGATATCATTTCTTTCTTAATTTGTTCTTTACATCTAGGGCACGGTTCACCTTTACGGTCATATACCATGCAGTTGTCATTATACCCACCTGTTAACAAATCAGATTCAAACAGCTTCATCTCCATATATCCACCTAATCGTATGGCTTCTTTTAGCACACTTTGAATTGAGGTATACAATAACTTAACGTCCTCGCCTTCAAGTTCATTAAATTTCCTTGTTGGTAATATCTTTGCATGAAAGCAAATCTCATCAGAATAACAATTTCCAATACCTTCTATGAACTGTTGGTTTACTAGGGTTGTCTTAAGCATCCCTTTTCTTGATAAAGCTAGTTCTTCAAAACGCTGAAAAGTAAATTGCTCACTTAAAGGGTCCGGACCAAGATCAGCAAGCTCAGCACCGAGTTCAGTTTGGTTATATAAATGTAGATACCCCAGGCGTAAGCCTATAAAATATAAACGATTATGTTCAAAAATTAGTTCAATTTGCTTTGTTCTATCTGGACTGTCTTGTTCGTTACCTATATACATTAGCCCACCTAACATTAAGTGAAGTAATAAATACTTCCCATTATCTAAATGAAAAATGAGTTGTTTGGCAGCCCTCTCAATTTCAATTATTCTTGCTCCAGTCACCTCACTCTTAAATTGAGGAACAGGAACATTAATTGATTTTTCTCGATTGATTAATACTTCTTTAATTACCTTTCCTCTTAACTTTTGATTCAACAAATTCTTGTAGGTTTCCATTTCAGGTAATTCAGGCATTCTATCCCTCTTTTCTTACATAAAATTATTCTTAGCATAATCTTATTTCCTAGTATCATGTATTGTTTTCATAATTCTTCCTAAAAGAGGCAATATTATTACTAAATTGATAAGGAGGAGTGTTTCAAATGTCAGAAACAACCTTACATTTAAAAGGAATGACCTGTAAAAAGTGTGTAGAAGCTATCGAAAATTCTTTATTAGGGATAAATGGCGTTGAAAGAGCACTAGTTGACTTAAATGAAGAAACAGCAGTTGTCCAATATGATCAAAACCAAGTGAATGAGCAGCAACTAAAAGAAGCTGTCCAAAACACAGGATATCAATTGGGGTAATTAACAGAAGGCTGCCCCTGATTATCTAAGGACAGCCTTTTGAATTATGAATCTAATGAGATTGCTTTATTCGCAAGTTTTATATCGTTTGTTAATAACTTTGTTAAATCATAAGAAGGATAATAATCTCGTTCATACATGTAGTTATACACAGCTGCGTGTAGTTTAATAGCTACTTGAAGCTGATTCGTTAAGACATCCCTAAGTATAGGAGTGGCTGTTTCCGTAATGGCTATGGCATAATTTCTAACTGCATTTTTAGCAAAAGCTAATAAGTCTCCCGAATAGAAAGCTTTATCATAGGCTCTCCAATCATCAAGGTCCTCACGTGCGTTAGGGGCCATAGGGTAAAATTTTAATAATTCCTTTAAATTTTGTTCAAGTTGTGCAATAGTTGTGATATACAATTTTTGGAGAGTAGGACATTCTACCTCATTTACAAATTTCTTTAATTTCATTAACCCTACTGATTGATAAACAACTAATTCGTGTAATTCTAATGTTTCATGCCAAGCTAAATGATTTTGATCCATCTTGCGCCTCCTAGATTTTATTCAACATACATTATTCATCATAGAAGCTATGGGTTAATGACTAAGCAAAAAAAGGGCTTAAACATTTTATACTTATTAAAAAAGGATGAGCAAAGATGCAAATGGAATCAATGGAAGATCTAAAAGTAAAGCTTGTAGAAATTGATAGATGGGAAAAGCAGCAAAAGGATCTTTGGTTTTGGGAAAAATTAAGTAGACTTCCCTTTAAGATTATAGATAAAGTGACACCAAAATTTATCCATGACAAACTTGGGACAGCCATAGACGAATTAGGAAACTACATTCAAACCGGTGGTCAGTATTTAGTAAACCAAGACCAATTCCTAAAACGGTTCGATAAGAAAACACCTCAACAATTGCTAACGCTTCAAGATGTTCAGTCACTTCCACTTAACGTTATGGATAGCGTAGCAAGAGAGATTGGTGAATCCAGGACAACGATTGCTGGAATCCAAGGAGCAACAACCGGTATCGGTGGAATCTTTACATTGGCCATTGATATCCCGGTATTATTAGGACTTTCATTAAAAACACTTCAAGAAATTGCAATGTGTTATGGATATGACCCAGATGACAAGCAAGAGCGAATCTTCATTGTTAAATGCCTCCAGTTTGCATCGTCAGATATTGTTGGAAAGCAAACCATTTTAGAAGATTTAGAAACTTTTGCACAAGGAAATAATCATGCCCACGTTTTCTCAGAGATTCAAGGATGGCGAGAAGTAGTAACAACCTACCGAGATAACTTTGGCTGGAAGAAATTATTTCAGTTGGTCCCAATTGCAGGAATTATCTTCGGTGCCCTAATCAACAAATCCATGATCCAGGACATTGCTGAAGTTGGAATGATGTTATACCGCAAACGAAAAATTCAAGAAAGATTAGCCGGACAACCTATAACGTAAAAAAAAGCGGCCAAATAAAATAAGTCCATCTGCCCATTTCCTTTTTATTTGTTTCCTTTCTTTGTATATGAGTAACAGAGTGGATTGAAGGGGAAGGCACTTGACTCCTGCTCAGAAGTAGAGGAAAGGTCGAGACCCCGCAGACGGTACGTCGAGGAGGATCGACTTCCTCCCCGATGGGAATTCGCCCTTGAAAAAGCCAGCAGTTGGGCTTTTTCATAATTCCCCGCGGAAAGCAAGTGCCTGGACCGGAAAGCAACGGGCAAATTTACAATTAAAACCCATATAACAACAATTTAATAAAAAAGGGTGTCTAAAATCATTTTACAATGACTTTTTGGACACCCTATTTTTTCATTATTTTTTATTAACTTGTTTTCCACTTTTCTTTTGGCTTTGATGTTGGCTATTTCCTACTTGTACATCGGATCCAAGCTCAACGTCATTTCTTCCCTTTTGCATAGCAATCTGCTGGCCATTCTGGTTTGGGTTTGAAGTACCTTGTTTTGACATTCCATTCCCCTCCTATATATCAGATTCATTACTAATGTGCACAAGGAGAGTCGATTTCACTCAACAAATGTGATAAATATCATATCTACCTTTTCAATAGTTCGATATCATTTATGTATGCAACAGAGACCATGGGAGGTTTATGACTATGCTATCAACATCAATTATATATAATGAAAATAAATCTAACTTAATTAAAGAAGTACTAGAGGATCATCAGTTTTTCAATAAAGCAGACAGCTCGTTCTCTTACCTTTCAAAGAACTTCAAAGAACTAGCCACAGCAATTAATGAAGAGACTGCAACTTCCCTTACCATTCGTTACAATGGTACACTTACATTCAAGGAATACGAACTATTACATCACTTAATTCTTTCCATAAATGCAAAAATCAATGGAGAAATTGACGATTCAAAAAGTCTACTTGGCTATCTTGAAAATGGGGAACCAGCTTATATAATTACGAATTGGGATAACTGGACAATGTTCTTAAATAAAGCAAAACACGTTTCAATGGAAGGCCAAAAGGTAAAGGTCTATAATGAGGTAGGATTAGAGGTAGCATCGGGACTCCTTGTTGGTTATGACTCCGATCAAACAAATAACGAGAAATTTATAATTACTAGTTGTACACTAGTAACGCTTTTCGGAGAAAAAACGTATACAGGGAAACAACTAATCATTGAACCAACTGGAGAGTTGTAGCTAATATAAAAATGCAGTAGAGACCACTCTACTGCATTTTTTCAATTTCATCCTGTAGTTGCTTTGTTCTCTTTGCATTTCCTTCAGCAAAGTTACGCAAACGTAGCTTTAACTCTTCATCACCGTGTATTCGTTCAGCAGCAAGGATATATCCACGCATTAATTCATTTTCTACTTCGTATGAACTTTCCAGAACCTCTCTTAATTCCGTATCTGTATACGTATCATCTTTAGAATGATCCCGATCATAGTCACGCTCATGATCCATGCTTCTCACCTACTTTCACTATTTAAGTTCTACTATTTTAATTAAAATATTCCAATCAATCTTTGCTAAACATAAAAAAAGCCACTTTATCAGGTGGCTTTGTTGATATAGAGAATTATTTTTTATACTCTTCTTTTTTCCAAACAATAAAAGTTATATATGCGATAATAGCTGACAATACTCCGATAATTGTAAACTTGTATACATCATCATACTCTTTACCAAAATAAGATTCCGCTGTCAGTTGAAGCATAACAACATTTGTTGCAAGCGTTATAAAGATAATGACCCAGTATATTTTTTTATCCATGACGGATCTTCCTTCCTACCGCGTAAATCACATCATCGATAACTTCCAGCTCAATTAATGGTAGCTCACGCTGTGGAGGACCAGCCATTGGATGACCAGTTGATACATTGAAGTATCCTTTATGACAAGGGCAAAGCAATACGTCTTTTGTACTCTCATAAAAGACTGGGCATGATAAATGCGTACATTTACTATTATATGCCTTTAACTGACCATCCTTTGTGTGAACTAGCAAGGCAAGATCATCTTCAGTTGGATAACCAAATTTAAAGGATTCACCCTTAGGGACATCAGATAATTTAGCAATTTCCACACGATTCACGTCTTTGGCACCGTCATCCATCATCGCTTTTATTGAGAACGGTAATGTTGCAAGTCCTAATGTTACCGAAGCGCCTACCGTTGCTTTTAAAAATGAACGGCGATTATATTTCACGTCATCTTGTCGGTTTAAATTATCAACCAAATTTATCATATCATCATTAGAATCTTTTTTATTACGTCCTATTTTTTTGTTATTATCATCCATGGTTATTACTCCTTCCTCTACAGAACTCTATACTAGTCTGAATATACACCGAAGAATTCAGGTACATACTGCCACTTGTTACCTTCTTGTGGTTTTTTACCTTCAACTAAGTTCATTTGAGTTCTGCGACGGCGTAGAGCCTGCATTTCTTCAAAGTCAATAAAGCGAATGGCATCACTTGGACAAACAGAAGCACACATTGGTGCAATATCATATTTAGTTCGGTCATAACACATATCACATTTGTACATCTTATTCTCTTCAAAATCGAACTTCGGAATACCAAAAGGACATCCAAAAGTACAGTTACGACAACCGATACATTTTTCTTCCATTGCTGAAAGAACGACACCCTCTTCAGTAATTTGGATCGCATTAGCTGGACACACCCTCGCACAGGCTGGGTCCTTACACTGCATACATAGCATAGGAAATGTTTGTCTAGACTCTGTAAAATCAACATATTCTACGTAATTTCTTTCTTTCCCATCGTGATCGCCACATCCATATGCACAACCAGCTTGACAAGCACGACAACCGATACAACGCTCGAATTCTAAATACATAATCTTTTTCATGGTGGTTTTTCCTCCTTTTATAACAAAATTAAATCTTTTCTATTCGAACCGCACATACTTTAAATTCAGGCATCCTTGAAGTCGGATCTAAATGTTCGCTTGTTAATAAGTTAACCGCAAGTTCTTTTCCCCAGTGGTAAGGTACAAATAAAGTATCTTTTCGAATTGCTTTTGTTATTTTAACTGGAGCTATCATTTCTCCACGTCTTGTTATGAGTTTCGCCTTTTCTCCATTACGGAAGTTATATTGACTTGCAAACTCTGGATGCATTTCAATAAATGGTTCTGGACATTGTTTCATTAAGAAGTCGACACGTCTAGTTTGATTTCCAGATAGATAATGGAAGACTACACGACCAGTAGTTAGGATGTGTGGGTATTCCTTGTCTGGTGTTTCCCCAGGCTCTTGCCAATCTACTACAGCTAAATTCGCTTTTCCATCATATGTTCCAAACTTCTCTTTAAACATAGTAGGAGTTCCAGGGTGGTCTTCTGATGGACATGGCCAAAACACACCATCTTCTTTATCAATACGTTCCCATGTAATTCCTGAATAATCAGCCGCTCCACCTTTTGTTGCGATACGGAATTCTTCAAAAATTTCACGAGCGTTTTGGTAATTAAAGTATTGTTCTTTCCCCATTCTTTCAGCAATAAGCTTCATAATTTCCCAATCTGTTTTTGATTCCCCGATTGGATCTCTTACTTTTCGAATTCGAATTACACGCCCTTCGATATTCGTTGTTGTTCCTTCATCTTCTGCCCAGCTTGTAGCAGGTAAAACAACGTCAGCTAACTCTGCTGTTTCGGATAAGAAGAAATCACTTACAACAAGGAAGTCTAATTTCTTGAAACCATCAATTACGTAATTTATATTTGGTGCAGACACAGCAGGGTTGGAACAAAGTACGTGCATAGAACGAATATTGCCATTTTGTATTTCATGGAACATTTCATAAGCAGATACACCAGCTTTAGGCATTTCTTCAGGTTGAATTCCCCATACACCTGCAACATATTTTACATGCTCAGGATTATCAATTTTTCGATATCCTGGTAAAGCATCAGCTTTTTGACCGTGTTCTCTTCCACCCTGGCCATTTCCTTGCCCAGTGAAAGTAGCTACACCTGAAGCAAATTTCCCAACTTGACCTCTTAATAGCGCCATAGAAGAATATAATTTAACATTATTAACACCTTTAGACTGTTGCTCTGCACCACGAGCAAACATTACTACCGAACGAGGTGATTGACCAAAAATGTGTGCTGCCTTAATAATTTTCTCAGCTGAAACACCCGTAAGTTTTGATGTATATTCTGGAGTAAAATGTTTAACCATTTTACAAAGCTCTTCGTAATTGTTACAACGTTTTGACACATATTCATGATCTACGTAACCTTCTTCGATTAAAATATGCATAATTCCGTTAGCAAGAGCAGAGTCAGTACCAGGTTTTAAATCTAAATGAACATCTGCAATACGTGCGGTTGCAGTTTCTCTTGGGTCCGCAACAATAAATTTTGCACCCTTGTCTTTCGCTTTCCAAAACCATTGAATACTAGTTGGGTGACATTCTGCTGTATTTGTACCAGCCATGAAGAAACAGTCTGTATGCTCAAGTTCAGTCCAAGGTAATGTAGAACCTCTATCGATTCCGAATGTTTGAATAAACCCACCCGCTGCTGAACTCATACAAAAACGTCCATTATAATCAACAAAGCGTGTTCCCAGTCCAACACGAGCATATTTACCTACTAAATAACATTTTTCATTGGTCATTGATACTCCACCGAAAACACTTACAGCATCTTTACCATGTTCTTTTTGAATTCGTTTAAAATTCTTTTCAATTAAATCTAGTGCTTCATCCCAACTAGATTCTACAAATTCACCATTTTTCTTAATAAGAGGTTTTAAGATTCTATCTTCATGTTCAATTGTTTGATATGCTGTTACACCCTTTGGACACATTTTCCCCATCGTTACTGGCCAGTCATAGCGTGGCTCAACCCCAACGATGTTTCCCGTTTTTTCATTAACTCTAATATGCATTCCACATTGCATTCCACAATAACAGCAGTGTGTAGTGACCAATTTTTCTCCAGGTTTAATTAAGTTTTTCACGCCGTCTTTTACTAAATATTGACTCATTGTTGTTCCCCCTCGACTTATTTAATTACTTTTTCTTTTTCTTCTTTTTTCGGTAAATTATAGAATTCATCAGATCTCTTCTTCCCGAAACCTGAGATATGAATATCATTCATAGTGCTAATAGGATCATATGGGTTACCCTTAGGGGCTTCCATGTTCATTTGTTTCATAACACGGATACGGCGACGACAAGATGTACAGTAATCAGATAAATAAGTGCCATCTTCCATTTGGAAATCAAAGTTTTGGTCTCCTAAAATTGCCTTTACATCTTCAATTTGTGCATCGTTACTATAAGGTTGTTTACACCCAGCACATTCTTTTGTGTCTACTTGAAGCACTTCTTGATAATTCATCGGAACTGCAGCAGCCAATGGTCTAATTGGTAAATGAAACAGCTTTCCGAATGGGAAATAAATTAACATAACGACAACTGTCACGTGATGAACCAGCGCCATTGGATGGTGCATCCAACCATCTAAAAACTTATAAGATACTGTTAGTAACAAGCCAGATACTGTTACAGCTAGGAGAATAATTAACGGTAATATATCAAATTCAAATCGTTGTGTTACTCGAACAGCAGGATCTGTCATTCTTCTAAATAACGCCATCGAAAGTCCTACAAGTAACAGCAAAGAGAAAATGTTTAGCGCATTATATGTCATTGATGCAAGGAAACCATCAGGATGCAACGTAATTGTAGGAATGTTAAACACCACGATTTGGTATAATTCAGGGGTTACTAGATCAAATCGTACCCAACCAAACACTAACGCAAAAGTAACACCAAATGCACCGATACAACCCCAAGCAATTAGCCAATGCTGTATTCCACGATAGATACCACGTTTAAAAATAAACTTTTGTAAAAAGATGTTGTTGATCGCAGTTATTAAAATGGATTTCCAATTTCTTTTAAAGCGCTCAATCGATTTTAAATTTATTAAACTTCTTTTCACCATTCTATTAGTAGCTGTTCTATACATCCAAAACACCATACGTATGGCTAATCCAATACCAAAAATTAGTGAACCAATGATATACCCCATCTGGGTTGGTTTTAAGTATTTTAATCCATCGGTTGCTATCCATAATGATAAAAGCAATCCAAGAACGACTAAGAATGAATACATGCTTGCTTTTGAGTAAAACGAACGTTCTAGCTGTTTCATATTGCTCACTCCATTTAAATGATTTTATTTCGATTTTTTACGTTTTCAACACGTATAAGTTGTTTTCATATGTTCATTGTATAGGACGTAGATTTATAAGACTGTGAAGTACGTCACAGTAAATTTGTCGATTCAGTGAAGACTGATTTACTGTAGAAAAAAAGACAAAAAAAAGACTACTGATTGGCGAAATCAGTAGTCTACTGCTGAAAATTTATAGGAAAACTTTTATTGATAAGCTTTTCGGTTTTATGTAAATTATGTAATATTTTTGCCCGGGACTTGGAAGTACTAACATTGATTCCTTTGTTACGAAGTTGTAAGACAAGTTCTTTAATACCTTTCCGACGAATCTCATCCATACTATTCAGCTCCTTTAAAAGAATCATATCATTTTTCTATTCATTTTGTACTACCTTTTTTCTAAATTAGTACAAAACGACTGAGAATAGTATGGATTAACTATTATTTTCTAAATACCTTTAACCTTGTCAAAATATTCTTCCAAAGTGATATCATTTTCATAAATCACTTTAGCAATCTCTTTGCCCACATAACGAAGGTGCCAAGGCTCATATTGATATCCTGTAATTTCTTCTTTTCCTTTTTGATAACGTACAATATACCCAAATAAATGAGCATTTTCTTGGACCCACTTGCCTTCAGGTGTCTCTCCGAATTGCTCCTCAAGTAAAAAGCCTGCACTTCTACTTGTTACATCTATTGCCAAGCCCGTTTGGTGTTCACTCTGGCCAGGTAAGGCAACTGCATGCATAGCCATTTCTTCTCCTACTTTTCGAACTTGACTATCGAATATATAAGCTTGTGTTTCGTATGCCCTGTAGCCAGAGACCGCAAACAAGTATATACCTTCCTTTTCCGCCTGTACAAACATCTCCTCAAGTGCTATAGCAGCTTCCTTGCGGATATATCTTTTCGGAACATCTTCATCGCCAAAAGAAAATCGAACATCTGGCGCAACCATGCCTTCGGGTATATATGAAGGTGGCAAACTATGCTCTTTGTTTACAAGGGCGAGTATATTTTCAGGATTAAGAATCACTAATAAACCATCTTGTTCTTCGACCTTATTAAAGTAAACATCCTCAAGAACCCATTCGCTATCTTCTTGGGTATCTGGGGATTCCTCTTTATCCTCTAGACTGGTCGAATCTTTATCTTCGACTTTAGGTTCTGTATTGTCAGATTGTGTTTCTGTATTTTTTTTCTCTTCTGTTTGTTCGTTTGAGTTAGTTTCCGTCTCGCTTGCGTTTTCAGGTGGAAGATTGTTGTTTGTATTTTTACATCCAACCAAAAGTACAAACAGTACCATAAGTGAAACAAATACTATTCGATTTGACTTTATAATCATGGCTCCACCCTTCTATTTCATGATGTTAGTGTATGTTTAAAACTATCTAGTATTTATTTTACCATTTTAAGAATAACTTGTCCTATATGGATATATTTATTAATAGTTTAGGGTATTTTACATGACACTCTTTAAGTTACAGAGGTTTTTGGGGTTCTTAAATCGAGTATATGGGTTCCGGGATTTTAAGATTGTTAGGTCGATAATCCTTTTATAAGCCCTCATTTCAGGAAGTTCACGAATTTTAGGCCGATAAAGTCTTATATTAACCCTCATTTTAGGAATTCCACGATTTTCAGGTCAATAAATCTTTTTATGAGCACTCATTTTAGGGATTCCACGATTTTTAGGTCAATAAATCTTTTTATGAGCACTCATTTTAGGAATTCCACGATTTTTAGGTCAATAAATCTTTTTATGAGCACTCATTTTAGGAATTCCACGATTTTTAGGTCAATAAATCTTTTTATGAGCACTCATTTTAGGGATTCCACGATTTTTAGGTCAATAAATCTTTTTATGAGCACCCATTTTAGGAATTACACGATTTTCAGGTCGATAAATCCTTTTATGAACCTTAATTTCAGGAATTTCACGATTTTTAGGTCGATAAATCCTTTTATGAACCCTCATTTCAGGAATTCCATGATTTTTAGGTCGATAAATCCTTTTATGAACCCTCATTTCAGGAATTCCATGATTTTTAGGTCGATAAATCCTTTTACGTTACCTCATTTCCAAAAATTCATCATTTCCCAGCATATAAACCCCTTTTACGTTACCTCATTTCCTAAAATCCGTCATTTCCCAGCACATAAACCCTTTTACGTTACCATATTTCCTAATTTTCGTCATTTCCCAGCACAAAAATCTTTTACGTTACCTCATTTCCCGAAATCCGTCATTTCCCAGCATATAAACTCTTTTAAGTTACCTAATTTCATCATTTCCCGACACGTAAAATCGGTAAAAGTACTTCCCTAATCCCAAAACAGAAAAATCCAACACTTCCCCAAAATAGAAAGAACCCCGAGTCTCTACAACTCGGGGTTCAACTAATACTATTTCGCAATCGCAGCATCCAGAGCCACTTCAATCATTTCATTGAAGGTAGTTTGTCTTTCTTCTGCTGATGTTTCTTCACCAGTTAAAATATGGTCGCTTACTGTAAGAACGGATAAAGCTTGGCGATCAAATTTAGCTGCCAGTGTATAAAGGGCTGCTGTCTCCATTTCAATAGCAAGTATTCCATAATTAGCCCATTTCTCAAGTTCAGCATTGTCATTATAGAACATATCTGCTGTAAAGACATTTCCTACTTTTAGATTTAAGCCTTTCTGAACCCCAGCATCATACGCTTTCTTTAGTAATGGGAAAGATGCAGTTGGAGCATAGTCCACTCCCCCGAAAGTAAGACGATTCATTTGTGAATCGGTTGACGCACTCATTGCAATAATTACATCACGAACTTTTACATCTTTTTGAATCGCACCACATGTACCTACACGGATTAGATTTTGAACACCGTAGCTTTGCATTAATTCATTTATGTAAATAGAAATCGAAGGAACGCCCATTCCTGTTCCTTGTACTGAAATTCTTTCACCTTTATATGTTCCAGTAAAGCCAAGCATTCCACGTACTTCATTATAGCAAGTTGCACCTTCTAAAAATGTTTCGGCTATGTATTTTGCACGAAGTGGATCGCCGGGTAATAAAATCGTCTCCGCTATTTCATTTTGCTTAGCACCTATATGTACACTCATAATGAACCTCCAGTTAAACTCTTTTTTATAGTATTGACTACAATTAAACAATATAGCATACTTTTTGTTCATATAAAACAATTGTTCATTATAGGAACTTTCACCAAATAAATGAAAAATAATAACTATTTAAACAGGAGATAATGTTAAAGAAGAATTGTTAAGGAGGAAAACATCATGGGAAAAAAGCATCGCGCTCGAATTAACAGTCCTAAAAAGAATAACCATATACCGCCAGAAGTAGTAGAAGCTGAGCATGCTGCACACGATGAAGAGTATTCTGCTGCTAAAAGAAAGAATAGCCCTAAAGGTCATAATAAATAAGCACAACTAAAAACCCTTTTTAGGGTTTTTAGTGTTGTTTAAGAAGGATCTACTTCATCATAAGATAATTTAGTCACATGGGTGTATTCACCTTTTTCTCTTTCCTGCTTAGAAGCAGAACGTTCTAGCTCTTCATCATCATCAATTCCAGGTGCAACAGAAGGCATGTTTTGTTTTTTATCCATTAAGTAACGACTCCTTTCCTAGTATAAATTTTCCATCTAGCGAACAATTTATACCACCCACTCAGTTGAAAAGTCTTAACGAATAATTACTCGGTTTACCTTCTCCCACCCACCTGCGCATAACTTGTAGTAGGTCTGTCCCTTTCTACCTTCATCAAATAAAAGGATATCACCTGTGTTTAAATAGCGAGCTTGATAATCTTTAGGGATTAAATCATTTACGTTAAACATTCGAAATACATTTCTAATAGCATCCTTATGATTACTTCCTTCTATAGTTACACGGTATACCTGTCTATACCCTTTCAAATCGCCATACTTGGGAGTCTGAAAAATGGTTACATCGTATTTTATCTTTTCTCGTGTTTTAAATAATAGCATTTTATGTACCACTGGTTTCCCCGCCTTTTCCAGAGTTACCCTATTATTTTGACCTCTCCTCTGTCATTTCCTTTCTCGCAATTCCTCTTCTTTTGTCGAAATGACATAACTTTGGAAAAAAGCTACAAAAGTACTAAAATGTACTTGAAAAATCCCGAAAAGAAAAGACTTGAGTAAGCTCAAGTCTCTACTGTTTAACTATATCGGTTTATGATTGAATGAATTTTATCCTTTAACTGAGGGAGATCGGTTGTAGAAACGGTGAAGCGTACTAAAGATTCATCCATTTCTAACGCCTCTGCTAAAAAGCTTCCTAGTCCACGAGCACGTCGATCTACTTCCATTATAACTTCCACTGTACTGTTCGATTGTGGGAAGAATACAAGTTCTAACTCATCAAGCTTTCCACGGAAGTTACCACTCATTGGGACAAATTCAAATTCTTGAATGAATGGTAATCGTCTCTTAAATTTATACGGTGCCTCTTCACAATCTACTTTTCTTAAGCGAAATCCTAAATCGCTAACCGTATCTAACACAGCTGTCATCAATTGAGAAGCTCTAACTTCGATAAAGTCTCTGTCTGTTGGGTCAACTGCATTTTTAATATCTAGCCCTGTTTGTAACCAAACCTTCGTTTTTCCCATTGTAACAGGAATGTCTAACGGTAAAGTATAAGTAAAAGGTATTTCTTTTTTCTCATTAGCTTCTATTGTAAAACTTTCTGAAATTCTAAACTTATCAATAATCGCATGCTGATTCATTTTAGAATCATTTCTCTCTTTTATATACGTTGTGTTTAATGTAATGTATATCTCATCTATTTGCTGAGCGATATTCCCTCCAGTGATTTCTACAACCCCTTTGATTTCCTCGCCAGCTGTAAAAGTAGTTTCATAAAGCTTCGTATCAACCCTTGCAGCTCCAATTCCAACACTTGCAAAAACCTTATTAAATAAAGACATTCCTCTACCCCCAGTATTCAATATACTTACTACATTTATTATATACGAACCTAACTAGTAGAGGTTTCAATTATTAAGACAAATTAGTAAATTTTCTACCATTTTTTTCACAAAACAAAAAAACAACGAGTATTTCTACCCGTTGTTTCCTAATCATCTTCTTCTAATTCTTCATCAATAATGCTCTTTTCAAGTAGATATTCAAAGGTTATGTCCGCTATTTGCTCAATCTCTTCCTCACTTGGTGCATAGCCGCGTTTGATCAGCTCATTGTAAAAGAATTCTGCAATTTCCTCCGTATCGATTACAACGTCAATTTCTTTCACAATACCGCCCCCCTTTAATAAGTTTTATGTGCAAGCACTAAAACTTATGTCAATAGAATAGGGCATCAAATTTTTGTCTTTTTAATTTTTTGGAATGAATGAAGTTTTTTCGGCATAGTATGTAATCAAGTGGACAAGCTTTACTAAATTAAGGGGGTAATTTATATGTTAGCAAAGGTGTATAAAATGGAGGCAATCAATTCTAAAACAGAAGTAAAAACGAACCGTTTTGTTTCATTACTAGACAGCGAAAAATTTGATATACTTTTCGAAAAAGTAGTTCAGGCAATGTTTTCTGTCATTGTAATTGTTGGCATCCCTTATCTCCTATATATCGTTGCAAAAGGTTTATTCTAATTAACACCAATAAAAAACTCATCTCAATCAAGAGATAAGTTAAGAACCTTAAATTGTGGTCGTGATTATTGTTTTTGATCACTGGACTTCATGTTTGTGAGTTTATCTAAGTTTTTTAAAGCCAATTCCATCACATCTTTATATTGATCGTCTTCAAATAATTCATAAAGTAATTTGTAATCATTATATACATCCAAGAGCCCATCAATAATTTCTCTGCGCTCATTTTCTTTTTTAAGGTGTTCTTTTTCAGATCTACGAAATTCTTTTTTCATCCCGTGCATCTCCAAACTTGTAGTCTCTTTCTTCGCTAAATACAATTGGGAGATTTTTTGTAAAAACACTTCTGCATGTTGATGGTCGGCTACAAGGGTTAATTCTTCTTCACTAGCTTCAAGCCATTCCCCATCTTTTATTCGTGTAAGTTCATAGATAACTTCCTCCCACGCATTGTCCTTATATCTCCAAACTTCTGTACGTATTCCAATAACTTTAAAAAACTCACGTCCATAGCCTGCAACAAGTACTAAGTCACCAAAGTAGTAATTAAATTCAATCTCAATATTTTCTGATTCAAAGACTTTACCTTCATATTCTGATAGTAACTTTAACGTATCCTCAAGATAAAGAGCTTCAGAATGATGGTTTACTTCATATGTCCAGAGATCATTCATTTTTTTTATATCTGTAATCGTGCCAACTGTTCCATATACAATAATCACGACTACATCTCCTACTTTATACTTTGGTTTATTTTTTTTACCCAGAATAATCATCCCCTTTGAAGAGTCGTGATAAATAAAAGTTACAATATACTATGCAAGTAAGGGTTGTATCGCTAATGATATGAGTATCCTTAAAAAACACAAAAAGACGAACCATCAATGGTTCGTCTAAAAATTCTGTCATAATAGTTATTTTATTTCTTCTGAAAGATATATCTCCCATGCATCATCGAATACCGACATACTCGACAGATATTGGCCGTTTAATTCTAGATAGGAACTAACTTCATGATAATCACTAGATCCTTTAGGAAAGCTATGATCATCATATACGTCATTTGCAAACTTGCTAATTTCATCACGTACCTTTACAGCACGGTATTTTAAAATAAAATGATAAAACGATTTGTTCATGGTCATCCCCTCAAACTAAGTGTTCCCTCATTTTATCATATTTTATAAAAATTAAAATGAGAAAGAACTATCGTTTGTTAATGAAGTAATGAAAGTGAAAATTAATTGCTGAGTAGCTGCCATGTCTTCTAAATCAACGACTTCAACTGGTGAGTGAGCATAACGTGACGGAATGGAAAGTACGCCGGTTGGAATTCCCTTGTTGCTTAAGGAAACAGCTCCACCATCGGTACCGATTCCCGGGAACACCTCATATTGGAACTTAATTTCATTTTCTTTCGCTAAGTTGACTAAGCTTTCTTTTACCGTCGGATGTGCAATTAAGCTAAAATCTATAATCTTTATTCCAGTTCCAGCACCCAAGGCTAACGTTTGATCCATTGTTTCTTCAGGTGTATCACTAACAGCAGTAGTATCTACCGCAATCGCAACATCCGCTTCAATATTATGAGAGGCTACCTTAGCTCCTCGAAGTCCGACTTCCTCTTGAACGGTAAATAGGAAGTGAATTTCACCTAAAAATTCTTTTCCTTGTAATTGTTCTAGGACCGCTAGAAGGACAGCACAACCTGCACGGTCATCTAATCCTTTTCCAACCACTCTTCCTGTTTTAGAATTCCCGAGTAATTCCAACTCACTAGCCCAAGTTATCGGTAATCCTATTTCTACACCCATTTCAATCGCATCTTCCTTAGATTTCGCTCCGATATCAATGTAAAGGTTTTGGTGTTTTCTTACTTTGTTTGGGTCATCGAATTTAACAAAGTGAGCCGACATGGTCCCAATTACACCAAGTAACTCCTCATTGCGTGTTCTAATTTTCACTTTCTGTGCTAAAAGGATACGGTCATCATGTCCTCCTAATTTTTCAAAACGAATCAAGCCATTGTTTTCAATCTTTTTGACGATAAAACCTACTTCATCCATATGGGCAGTTAAAATCACCTTAGGTCCTGGACTTGTCCCCTTTTTAACAGCAATTACATTTCCAATTGGATCGATTTTCACATCATCTACAAGTTCCTTTACATAATCTCTAATAAAATATGAAATCGGTTGTTCATACCCGCATGGGCCATGAAGACTCGTTAATCTTTTTAGAAGTTCAAACATTTGATTTGCCCCTTTATAATAGTAGATTTGTCACTTTAGCCAATTAATGTTGTAATACAATTTAGTATAAGCACTTTTTTCAAAAATTTCAAATAAATAGAGTAACTATCAGTATAAATAAAGATCCATTAACATATTTTTAGCAATGAGGGACAAGAAACAGAAATATTAGTATAAGTTGTTGATTTTAAATTTGAACATAGACCGTTCCATTCCGCTGCAGGCACTTGCTTTCCGCGGGGAGGGATGCGAGCCTCCTCGGCGATCTGCGCCTATGGGGTCTCGCACTTCCCTCTACTGCCCGCAGGAGTCAAGTGCCTTCCGCTCCAATCCACTCTATTAAAAATACTTAGATCCTAAAAAACATATATAAAAAGCACTAATACCATTAAAATCAACAAATCTACTAATTGAAAACTTTTTTCACTATCTCGAGTAATAATTCTTTCATTTTATTTAATAGTTTATTATAATGATGACATAATAATAATAATTATTATTTAGTATTAAAGTTTAACAGCATACTATTTTGCTACTTATATATCTTAAGGAGGAAATTAATCATGGATACTAAAGAAACAGCAAACGTTGGAAAATGCCCGTTTAATCACGGTGCCACTACTAGTCCAAAATCTAGTGGTACGACGAATAAAGACTGGTGGCCAAATCAATTAAACTTAAACATCTTACACCAGCATGACAGAAAATCGAATCCTATGGGAGAAGACTTTAATTATGCTGAAGAATTTAAAAAACTAGATTACCAAGCTCTTAAACAAGATCTTCACACTCTAATGACAGATAGCCAAGAATGGTGGCCAGCTGACTATGGTCATTATGGTCCTTTCTTTATTCGTATGTCATGGCACGCTGCAGGTACATATCGTACAGGTGATGGCCGTGGTGGTGGTGGAACTGGTGCCCAACGTTTTGCTCCACTAAATAGCTGGGCTGATAATGGTAACCTTGATAAAGCTCGACGTCTGCTATGGCCAATTAAGCAAAAGTATGGCAACAAGATCTCTTGGGCTGACTTATTGCTTCTAACTGGTAATGTTGCGATTGAATCAATGGGTGGAAAAACATTCGGATTCGGAGGCGGTCGTGCAGACATCTGGCAACCGGAAGAAGACATTTACTGGGGTTCTGAAACCGAAATGCTTGGAGATAACCGTTACACAGGCGATCGCGAGCTTGAGAATCCGCTGGCTGCCGTGCAAATGGGTCTTATCTATGTAAATCCTGAAGGTCCAAACGGAAAGCCAGACCCTGTAGCAAGTGCTCGAGATATTCGTGACACCTTTGGACGTATGGGAATGAACGATGAAGAGACAGTTGCTCTAATTGCCGGTGGACATACATTTGGTAAGGCGCATGGTGCAGGTGATGCTGCTCATGTTGGTCCGGATCCAGAGGCTGCTCCTATTGAAGCACAAGGCTTCGGTTGGCAAAGCACACACGGCAGTGGTAAAGGTCGTGACACGATTACTAGCGGTGTTGAAGGTGCATGGACTGCTAACCCAACACAGTGGGATAATGGCTACTTTGAACTTCTATTTGGATATCAATGGTGGCTTACAAAGAGTCCAGCAGGTGCATGGCAGTGGCAAATTGTTGATCCAAAAGATGAGCACCTAGCACCTGATGCTGAAGATGCTTCCATTAAAGTTCCGACAATGATGACGACTGCGGATATGGCATTACTTCATGATCCGGCATACGAAAAGATTTCTCGTCGATTCTATGAGAATCCAGAAGAGTTTGCAGATGCATTCGCTCGTGCATGGTTCAAATTATTACACCGTGACATGGGTCCTGTTTCAAGATATTTAGGACCAGAAGTGCCAACTGAAGAACTTATCTGGCAAGATCCTGTTCCTACTGTTGATTATGAATTAACAGAGGAAGAAATTGCAAAAATCAAAGTATTAATCCTAGACTCAGGTCTTACAATTAGTGAGCTAGTTACTACCGCTTGGGCTTCAGCAAGTACTTTCCGTGGTTCAGATATGCGTGGTGGTGCAAATGGTGCACGCATCCGTCTTGCTCCACAAAAAGAATGGGAAGTAAATCAGCCGGAACAGCTTACAAAAGTACTATCTGTTTTAGAAGATATTCAAAATCATCTAGATAAAAAAGTTAGTCTTGCTGACTTAATTGTTCTTGGTGGTAGTGCTGCAGTTGAAAAAGCTGCACAAGATGCAGGCTTTGATGTTACTGTTCCTTTTGCTCCAGGTCGTGGTGATGCAACACAAGAGCAAACTGACGTTGAAAGCTTTGAAGTGCTAGAACCAGTCGCTGATGGTTTCCGTAACTATCAGAAGAAGCAGTACAGTGTTAGTCCAGAAGAACTTTTAGTAGATAAGGCACAACTACTAAACCTAACTGCACCAGAAATGACTGCTCTTATTGGTGGTATGCGTGTTCTTGGCACAAACTTTGGTGGCACAAATCACGGTGTATTCACTGATCAAGTAGGTACACTTTCGAACGACTTCTTTGTAAACTTGCTTGACATGGGAGTTGAGTGGAAACCTGTAGACGGAAGCGTGTACGAAGGACGTAATCGTAACACAGGTGAAGTAGTGCGCACTGCAACTAGAGTAGACCTAGTATTCGGTTCAAACTCAGTTCTTCGTGCGATTGCAGAAGTGTATGCTCAAGACGATAACAAAGAAAAATTTGTACATGACTTCGTTGCTGCATGGGTAAAGGTAATGAATGCTGATCGTTTTGATCTAAAATAAAGGCTATTAGGGTATTTCAAGTAACACAGTTCTAAGCTTGTAAAATAACATCCCATATATCAGTAAGAAGATCGACTATTTTTAGTCGGTCTTTGTTTGGTCTTAATATGTTAACCAAACCCTAAAAAATTAAAATGACAAACAAAATAGCACTCGACATTGAGTGCCATTTTTGGTAAGTCATTCAAGCTTTAGCCAGGAACTTGGCATATTCTAATGGGTTAAGGAAAGCTCTATCAATTGTTTTTTCATCGTTTACCCATAAGGAATTCTTTCCAGGCATCATATTACATTCAATAAGCCATAAACCACCATTTTTATCGATACCAATGTCAATGCCGATCTCACCATATGAACCATAGCTCTCTTCAACTTTTTCAAACACTTTAAAAAGTAATTGCTCTAATCTTGTTTTTAATTTCATAAATTCCTCATTTGTAAAGCCTAATTTTCCTACGAAAAACTCCTTAAAGGGTTGAATGTTTGGTTTCGTACGTGTATTCGTAATATGCGAGTTTTCTGCTGCAACACGAACTGAATGTGATACGCACTCTAACTCACCTTTTCCATTTCGTTGAACATCACATCTCAAGTCCAAAGCTTTATTATTATAAGCTAATAGGTCGATAGACTTCTGAATTATAAATCTCTTTCTTTTGAAGAATGATTTAATAATCTTAATCAATTCAGTAAGATTGTTTGAGGTTCCTATTGTTAACTGATCTTTCTTAAAATATTTATATTCATATCCATCTTTTTTCTCGGTTACACTCATTATCCCGGACCCATTATTTTGTCTGAATGATTTTAAATACAGACGATGACTATCTCTAAACATTTCTTCTAAATCGCTTTTCTTTTTATATAATTTTGTCTCTGGTAGATGAGGATGTAACTCCTCATATTTCATTAACTCTTGATAGGAATCCCATTTATGATAATATCGTTCAGAGTTTATTTTTGCTATATGCATCTCATCAAAAGTTGCCCTAAGTCTTTTTACATTCTGATTGTTTTTTAACTCTCCCGCACGACTATAATATACGTCTGGAAAAGGAAACTCTGACCTTACCCATTTTTTTGTACTTCTATCATAAAATATTCCTGATATAATTTTACGATTATAATCTACATCTTTTGTTGAGAAAAAGTAAAGGTTAGTATTTGCAATTTCATTCATTTTTCGTAGCCTATTTGTTTTTTTTCCTACTCTTTGTCGCTCCAATCTATTAACTGCTTTTCTTCTAACATGTATACCTATAAAAGGCGTGTTATTTTCTGATAAAGTTCTTTCGCAGTCCAAATAAATCACCTCGCGTTTTATGTCATTCGTTTTTATTCTATGGCGTTCCTATTAAATCAGTGAGGGCATATGTACTCGAATTATCTTTAATCTAAAAACCAATTTTTTAACCTTGTTAAAATGCAGACAATCGCCGTTTCTATAATACTTATACTACATACAATATCAAAACTACTTTTAAAGGAGCGTACTAAACAATGAGTGAAAATGGAACTGGTTACTCTCGGAGACCAATAGTTGGTATATTGGTCCCTTCTACACGTAGATTTATCAAACAACGTTTAAAAAGAAGACATATATTAACTAAAGCAAGTGAAAATATAAATTCAACCTTATATTTCTTTTCTTTAAAGGATGTTAATTTAGTAACAAAACGCATCAATGGTTATAGCTTAAACAAAGTCTCTGGTTTGTGGATTCAAAAGGAATATCCATATCCTGATGTCTTTTATAATAGGTCAGTGAATATGGAAAAGAAAAAATATAAACCTCTTATTGAAAGTTTTAAAAATGATAATGTCATATTCCTAAATCCTGTTGGACGTTTTAATAAATGGAAGGTTCATAAGCTTTTGTCAGAAAATCATAAGATCAAAAGATACCTACCTCATACAGTCAAATTTTCAAAAAAGAATTTAACTACAATGATAAACAAGTATGAAAAAGTTTATGTTAAGGGAAATGTCAGTGGACTAGGTAAACATGTTATACAAATAGTCAAAACACCAACTAGAGAATATCAACTTCAATATTTCAGAAAAAAACTAACAACATATACAACATCTAGTTTTAAAGAGGTTATAAAAAAGCTAAAAGAATTATTAAATGGAAAGAAAGCAATTATACAAGAGATGATTGAATCATCAGATCCTGCATTAAACATGAGAGTAGATGCTCAAAGAAATAAACATAAAAAAGTTGAAATAATTGGACTATCCATCCGCGTTTCAACTAGAAAAAGCCCTATTTCAAATACAAAGACAAAGCCTCTGTTCTATGTATTAGATGACTATTTTTCTAATCATTTAGGCTACTCTATAGATAATTTAAATAATTTAAATCAAGAAATAGTTGAATTAATAAATGAAGTTTATCTAACTCTTGAAAGAGAATACGGGTCTTTTGTTGAAATGGGGATCGATATCATCTTTGATAAAGACTATAATATGTACTTTATTGAAAGCAATGCTACTCCTGGACGGACTTCATTATTTAATGCTTATGATTATAAAACTTACGTTAAAGCTGTTACTAATGTTTTTGAGTACACACAGAGTATCTACTCTGATAAAAATTAAGTTACAAAAACGTTCATAGTTTTATTTTTGTGGAAGTATTAACTTCATAAGTAAAACAGGTGTGTCTTCAAATCGACACACCTGATACCATATATCAACCATAGGTTATATTGCAAAGACATGGTTTCCAATTCTCTTGATCACTTTACGCTCTCGGATCCAATTGTCCGAGGCTGTTTCAGGATTGTAAAAAAACAGTGCCTCTGTTTCATTTTCTTGTTCAATTAATGCATCTTCAACCGCCCTTAATGACTCATGGTCAGCAGGATCTTGAATCGAGTTATTTTGAACTGGTTGAAACGCATTTTTTTCATAAATTACTTTCTTAACTGAATCAGGGAACTGCTCGTCTTCTACTCGATTTAAAACCACTTCGGCTACAGCTACTTTTCCTGCATATGGCTCACCTTTCGCCTCTGCTGAGACGAGACGTGCAAGTAACTCCTTTTCTTCATATGATATTAGGACATCATTTTTTTTAGTTTCTTCCTTATTAAGATACTGATTTGACAATTCTTCTGTCAAGAACTGATAAGTCGGCATGTCTTTCCCCGCAATATCTTGTTCATATAGTTGCTTCAATAACTGTTCTGTTTGTTTATCTAGTGCTGTTTCATTATTAACAGACCCAGATGGAATGGTAAAACCAATTCCCATTGTTAATATTGTAATTAAACGTATGATTGTATTCATCTTGTACATCTCCTGTTTGGTTTACTTAGCAGAACAGGCCTATAATAAGGGTAACAAGGTTTGCTCACCAAAACCTTAGTAGATTATTGGTCGTATTATGACAGGTGTATGACAAAGATGACAGTCCTTTTTCAAAGCATCCGCAAGAAAGACAAATAGTTCAGCATGCTCTTTCTGTCATCTTCTTTCCACTATGAGTCAGAATCTTCATAGCTTATCATATCTTATTTTTGAATCCAATTACTCCCTCGGCAATAGCTATTTAAAAAATGAACGCTCAAACGCTTTTATGTAGTAAAGTAGAATTCTATCTAAATAATGCTATATGCTTTTCTTTAAAAGTACCTTTCTAATGGAAAATGTCATAAAATCTTTTATACAACAAACTACTTAATTTTCATTAAATATAATTATCTAGAATATAACCATGAAAAGGTCCAGGCTATTACACCTGGACCCTTGAGAAACATTTTTATTATCCATGTACCGCTGAAAATCCAGCTTCACCATTGAAGTTGTAAAGATTCTCAGTTTTTATACAATTAAATCCAGCATTCACCATTGTAGTGTAAAGTTCCGCAACTTGACTTGGAGTAATGGCTTCACCATTTCCGTCTAAGAAACGGCAACGCCAGTGATCCGTACAAAATGTTTCTGGAAATCCTCCTGGAAATACCTTAACCCCTCTGTTCGTGATCACGTGTAATTTTAGACCATTCACATTAAATTGTTCAAGTTCAGCACCTAAATCATGTGGTGCCCCTTTATCCCAATCAAGAAATACATCAACACCTACCAATTCCTTCTCTTCCTTTGGAAGTTCCTTTAATTTAATACTAACTGGTAATGGTTTTTCATAAGAAATTGGAGCTAGTGTTTCTGGTAGCTGACCTAGTCTCTCAATGACAGCACTTGCAAATTCCTTTGTCCCTACTTTTTCTTTGCTCGTACCTTCTTTATAAATATCATACGTGTGAATCCCATCTTCTAGTGTTTTTAGCCAAGCATTGTGTACTTTTTCAGCTACATCTGGTTGACCGATATGCTGTAGCATTAAAATTGCACCTTGTAGAAGACCTGATGGATTTGCTAAGTTTTGCCCCGCACGACGTGGTGCAGATCCGTGAATTGCTTCAAACATTGCACATTGGTCCCCAATGTTCGCAGACCCTGCAATTCCAACCGAACCAGAGATTTGTGCAGACACATCTGATAAAATATCTCCATATAAGTTAGGCATAACAATCACATCAAAAAGCTCTGGACTATCTGCTAGTTTTGCTGCCCCAATATCTACAATCCAATGCTCCTTTTCAATATCTGGGTACTCTTCACCAATTTCATTGAATACTTTTGTAAATAGTCCATCTGTTAATTTCATAATGTTGTCTTTAACAAAGCAAGTAACCTTTTTACGGCCTTGACTGCGTGCATATTCAAAAGCATAGCGTACGATTTTTTCTGTTCCTGGACGAGATATTAGTTTTAAACATTGGTACACTTCATTTGTTTGTCTATGCTCAATTCCAGCATACAAATCTTCCTCATTTTCACGGATTATGACAACATCCATTTTAGGGTGCTTTGTTTCAACAAATGGGTAATAAGATCTCGAAGGCCTTACATTTGCATATAACCCCAGTGCTTTTCGTGTAGTTACGTTCAAGCTCTTATACCCACCACCTTGAGGTGTGGTTATTGGTGCTTTTAAAAATACTTTTGTTCTTCGTAGTGAGTCCCAAGCATTAGGTTCCATTCCAGTTGAAATACCACTCTTGTAAACTTCCTCACCGATTTTAATTTCTTCAATATCGAGTTGTGCTCCTGCTGCCTCTAAAATATTCAGAGTTGCCTTCATGATTTCTGGTCCAATTCCATCTCCATAAGCTACTGTTATTGGTGTTATTGTTGTCATTAATAATTCCTCCAATTCATCGTTATTAATCTATTACTTTAATAAATACACATAGTTCATAAAGAAACTTATACATCTAGGGAGTTCATTACTCTTTTGGCAAGTATGAAAACTAAAAGCTTGTCACCTCCTATAATATATATTTATAGTCATCCCTTTTTAGGACAACTCTAGTAACCTTGGATATAAAAAAACCGACAACTCCAAAATCCCAATGATATAAGAATCATTGAAACTTTTAAAATTGTCGGTTTCACTTCAACTAACTTTATCAAGCTTTTTGAAGGGCTACCTTTTAAAGGTTATATGTAATTTGTATAAAATTAATTTATTTTTGAAAATCAGAAATATACCAATTTATAATACTTTTTCATAAACATTATATACTTTTTCATCCAATCAATAGAGTCCATTAAAAGGATGCTAAAGCCCTGCCATTTATGAATTGTCAACTAAATCAATTATTATTAAATTATCCCAATCTATAAGAATTGTCAATAATAAAATCCTTTTAATATTAAACTAACCTCTCTCCAGATATAATTAGTTGCTTGCATTTTGTAATAAACTAAAACTTGTATGTGTTCTAATAGTAGGCAATTAGCGGATTAGTATAAGAAATGTAGAAAAAAGATAGCTGATACATCTCAGCTATCTTTTGGTAGTTTCTATTTATTCCCCTTTTAAATCTTCAATTGAATCAATATCCATGTATGCTGGTACAACTAATCCTAATTTAGTTCCTGTAAGGTTAGCACCTAGGTCTTCGAATTTCCCATCATACTCAGCGTAGTAGTCAGCGTGAGTTGTTGGTAACCAAGCACCTACCATTGCATCACCACTACCATCTGCCACACCAGCCCACATTGGACCTGCATCAACTTGAACTAACTTCACTTCATACCCAACACTTTCAAGAACATTTTCTACAACATGTGAGCTTGCGATAACATCATCCCATGCTACATAAAGAATAGTAAGTTCTGCACCGTCAACCTCATTTACACCTTCAGTCCAAGGACTAACTAAATCAGCATTTTCGCTTACCCATTGTGCTGCTGCATCAGCTGGTTCATTACCTTCTTGAATTAAATTCATAACTGTCTCAATATGTTCAGGCTTCCAGTTGAATTGATCTAGAAGCTTATAAGCATCAGGATGATCCTCGTTTAAACCCTGACGAACAATTGTGTTAACATCTTCAGCTCCACCATAGATCCCTTTTGGATCTTCTAAATATTTCAAGTCATAGCTTGCAAACTTCCAGTGAGGGCTCCAACCTGTTACAATGATCGGCTCCTCCTTGTCATATGCTTTTTTCAATGCTGCTGCCATTGCAGCTCCTGAACCTTCTACTACTTCCCACTCATCTAGACCATATTCAGGTAAAACATCATTAATCGTTAAATTCATTAATCCTGCACCTGGGTCAATTCCTACAATTTTGTAATCAACTTGTTCACCGACAGATCCAGCTGAACCTCCTGTTTCTTCTCCTCCACAGGCTGCTAAACCAAATGTTAGTGCTAGTGCTGATGTAACTCCTACTAATTTTTTTAACATTACGCTGTTCCCCCTTGTTTTTTCTTACCTATATTTTGTGTGATGCGGTCTAGTAAAATAGCAATGACCACTATTGCTAGACCAGCTTCAAACCCAACACCTGTTTTAATCTGTGTCACGGCACGATAAACCTCTGTACCGAGTCCAGGAGCTCCAACCATCGATGCAATTACTACCATTGATAAAGCTAGCATGATACTTTGATTAATCCCTGCCATAATAGTTGGCATAGCTAGTGGTAACTGCACCTTTAAAAGTCTTTGTTTGGTTGTAGAGCCAAATGCTTCTGATGCCTCAATTAAATCTGCGGGTACCTGCTTAATTCCTAGTACAGTTAAACGAATCGTTGGTGGCATTGCAAAAATTACAGATGCAATAACCCCTGGTACCACTCCAATACTAAAGAAAAAGATTGCCGGCAGTAAGTATACGAAAGCTGGCATAGTTTGCATGAAATCAAGAATAGGTGTAACAACCTGTCTTACTCTTTCACTTTGTGATGCCCATATCCCAACAGGAATCCCAATCATGATCGAGATCAACACTGCTGTCAAGACAAGTGACAATGTTTCTAACATTTCTTCCCAATACCCTAAATTATCAATTAGAAATAAACCTAGTAATGCAAATACGGCAATTCTCCAATTACAAACCTTCCAAGCTAGTAAGCTTACAAGAACAATTAATAGAATAGAAGGTATAAAGGCCAAACCTGTGACGATTCCTTCAACAAAAAATTCTAGACCTGTAGATATGCCATCAAATAATCCACCAAAGGTTGCAGTCATCCAATCAACTAACACATCGATCCAATCAGCTAAGGGAAGCCTTGGTAACAATCCTTCCATCTTACATCACCTCCTTAGCTATTGTTGCTGCCTCAGGTTCGACAACCTCATTTATATATTGTTCATTACCCGCTAGAGCACCGATAACAGCACCTCTAATTAGGATCCCTTTTATTCGATTTTTTTCATCTGTAACCGCAACAGGAATGGTTGCCGATGATACTTTGTCAAATAAATCGATTAATAAGGTTTCTGTTCCTACCACATTTATATCTTTGTCTAAGAATTCATTTAATGATTTATTATCTTCAGCTGCTTTCGAAGCACCCTTAGCGGTAATTGCACCGAGAAGAGTTTGCTGCTTATCCACAACATAGATAGATGAAATTCCTAAATCCTTCATTAATTTAAGTGCGACACGTGGACCCTTATCAACCTGAACGGTCTCAGCTCGCTTCATAACATGATGTGCAGTAAGTACCTTTGAAAGATCAACGTCTTCTACGAATCTCTCAACATATTCATTTGAAGGATTCATTAATATTTCTTCAGGTGTTCCTATTTGCACGATGTTACCATCTTTCATTAGAGCAATCCTATCACCAATGCGTAGAGCTTCATCTAAATCGTGTGTGATAAATACGATTGTTTTTTCCATCGTAGATTGTAACTCTAGCAACTCATCCTGCATATCTTTTCTAATCAATGGATCCAATGCGCTAAATGCTTCATCCATTAAAAGAATATCAGGATCATTTGCCAGTGCTCTCGCTAGTCCAACACGTTGCTGCATTCCACCACTCAATTGACTAGGGTATTGGTTCTCATATCCTTTTAACCCGACCAATTCTAGTGATTCTAAAGCTTTTTTGCCTCTAATGTCCTTTTCAACACCTTGGATTTCCAATCCGTACTCTGTATTTTCAAGTACTGTTTTATGTGGAAATAAGGCAAACTTTTGAAAGACCATGCTGATCTTCTTTCTTCGTACTTCCCGTAATTCTTCCTTATTCATCTTTACTACATCTTTACCATCTATTTGGACTTGACCTATTGTAGGTTCAATAAGTCGGTTAAGCAATCGTACTAAGGTAGATTTTCCACTACCGGATAAGCCCATAATAACGAATATTTCCCCAGCATTTACTTCAAAGGATGCTCGATTCACACCAACTGTTGAACCTGTTTCCTTTAAAATCTGCTCTTTGGATTTCCCGTCCTTTAGAAGCTGCAAAGCCTTCTTAGATGACTTCCCAAAAATTTTGGTCACATCACTGACTTTAATCTTTATATGATTTTCGTTCATTCTTTCACCTCATTCAATTTGTCACTTTGGACTTTTTAATTATATCCTGATTGTTATTTTTAGTTCAAACTGTATATTCCGTGTTTATTGTTTATATAGAACGTACAGAAATAACTGTACATAGTTAACGG
Organism: Cytobacillus suaedae; assembly: GCA_014960805.1. Lineage (GTDB taxonomy): Bacteria > Bacillota > Bacilli > Bacillales > Bacillaceae_L > Bacillus_BV > Bacillus_BV suaedae. The sequence continues at coordinate 2,744,392 of CP063163.1, forward strand.
CACAATTACTTAGAAATGCTCTATATTGCTCCCTTTTCCATATTTTATGAGTACTTTACATTTCTTTAGGGAATATGTAGTCTATTATCTAAGATAGTGAAAACTACTTCTATAGGATGTGAATTAGTTGAAAGACAATGAAACACTACTGAGAACCAGGTCGATGGTTATAGATGCACTCGCTCAAAATATGAACCTTTATGGAATCACACCATCTGCAGGACGGTTATATGGTCTCCTTTTCTTCTCAGATAAACCACTAACACTTGATGATATGAAAGAAGAACTTGGTATGAGTAAGACGAGTATGAGTACTTCGGTAAGAAGTTTACTTGAATTAAATATGGTGGAAAAGGTTTGGGTAAAGGGTGAAAGGAAGGATTTATATACGATCAAAGAAGACTGGTATCAGTGCTTTTTTGACTTTTTCACCATCAAATGGCGAACAGCTATAACGACCAATAGCAGTGCGATGGAAAAATCGATTGCAAAGCTCCAAGAACTAGCTAATAACCCGAAAACTTCCGAAGAAATTCGTGAGCAAGCAATTATAGATATTAAAAAACTAGAAGATAGACTCGAGTATTACGAATGGCAAAATAGACTCATTGATAGCTTTGAGACAAAAGACATTCTAAATTTTATCCCTTCTGAAAAAAAGACAGAGTAGGGAAGCTTTTCAGAAAACACTTTAAACAAGATTACATTCTTTATAAAACCAAAATAAGAGCCCCTAATATGGGCTCTTATTTTGGTTTTATACTAAAAATACGTCTCACAATAGACCGCTTATTTATAATCATCTTCTAACTTGACACCTAATCCTTCTGCCATTCGATTGACATAATTAAAATACGAGGTGATTTGGCAAACATCTAAAATCTCAAGGTCTGAACAGCCTTCATTTTTAAGTTTTTGTACATCTTCATCCTTTACACTATGCGGCTTAATAGTTAACTTCACAGCATAATCAAGGATTGCTTTTGTTTTTTCATCCAATTTCACTTGTAGATAGTCCTCTTTCAAACCCCTTACAAGCTCAGCATCTTTCGTTAATAAATGGAGCGCCGCCCCATGATGCTCCATTCAGTAGAAACACTCATTTGTCGATGATACCACCGTAGCAATCATTTCGCGGACGGGTCTAGTTAAAGGTGACTTACCAAACATTATAACCTTGTAATAATCTAAATGAGCAGATAACGATTTTGGATTTAAAGATTGAACCTTTAAAATGTTTGCCATTTTCCCGTTAAATCGCTCATATAATTCACGTAATTCCCCTTCAGAATCCTCATAGCTAATCATATTGATTCTTGAATCCATGAACTCTCTCCTCACAATCAAATTTAGATTCATTACTTATCTTACTTGTTTAAAGGTATAGACATTCGCTCCCTCAGTTTCTGATAATTCTTCATTCTGAAAGTAAATACCTGCATTATCATCTATTCCATACCCAATCGGTACATTAAGTTTTTTTAATGTAGTTTTTATGTTTTCTTCTTCATTCCATTTAGTAAAATGAACGCTAATAACACAATTCTTAATGAGCCCTAATCCATTGAGAAACAGATGTTTATTTTGTGAATTATCAATAGGAGGGATTACACAGTACTCGGGACTAATTAAAGCTCCTGCTGAGAAACCAGCAACCGGTATGCCTAGATGATAAAGCTCTTTAATACGTTCACCAAGTAGGGTATCAACAATATACTCTCGATAAAGCTCTGTATCTCCTCCACCAATGATAATTCCACTACAAGAAGATAATTCGAGTAAGCTTTCATTTGATGGTTTAGAACTTAGTGGTAAATAAACATACTCCTCTATGCCGTTATCCTCTAATACAAGAGTATACTTCTGCATATACTTTTCCCAGCCATCTCTCTCTAAGAATAAAATTGCTACCCTCCCCTCACTATTTAGTGATACCTCAGCAAACGTTTTCCCAAGATTCATAGTGAAAGGTGGACTTCCCCCAAAAAGGAATAGATGTCTTTTTTTCATTGATTCACCTCAATTGATAGGCTTATATAGTTTTAGTGTTTTATTAAATTTGTTTTAGTTGGGTTCTTATACGATCAAATTTCTTTTTAATTATGTTTCTGTTATCTGGAAGTAAAGTGATACCTGCCTCTGAAGCTATTGTTTCTACGACATTATCAATTGTCATACGATTTGTGTCTATTCTTTGTTGAAAGATATCGTCGTTTAAACCTCGCATACATCTATCAATTTGGTTTGCTGCCCATGAATTTTTACTTTCTCCCCTACTTCGTAACCTCTTTTCCAATGTGTCCTTTGAAGCCCATAATACAAAATGCTTAACAGTAATCCCTTTATTTCTTAATTTAATCACAATTTCTTTAAAATACTCGGGATTGACAATTGTCATTGGAACAATGATTACTCCTTTGTATTCAGAATCTATGTGCTTTAACATTGTGTAATTTAGTTCACGCCAAATTGGATAATCTTGAAAGTCTTCATTTTGAATTTCTTTAGGTATATTTTTATTTATAAAAAAACCTATGTTTTCTGGATCATATATACATGAATTAGGAATTCTTCTATGTAATTCATATGCAGTTTGTGTTTTCCCTGCACCAAACGCCCCGTTAACCCAAATTATCAATATGTAAACACCGACCTTTTATTGTTTCTAAGAACCTTTTTTACCGAACAAACAAAAAGAGTTGTTGCCAATCCTTTCTAATCTCAGCTCTTGACTAGTAGTAAGATCTGAATTTTTTTTAAAAAACCTATGATATATTCTTCAATATTAAAAGGCACAAATCCTGCTTGGATCAGTGCCATCTAAAAGTCAAAAAGTAATCTAATCTATTGTTATCCATTAAGCAAAATAATTCTTTTCATGGTTGATTAGCCACTTCTTCCTTTCAAGGCCACCACCATACCCACCTAGACTACCATCAGCCTTTATTACTCTATGACATGGTACAACTATGGCTAATTGATTTGCCCCATTAGCATTTCCAATTGCCCTTACAGATTTAGTGTTGTTTAGCTTTATGCCAATATCTATATAACTAGTTGTGTGCCCTAGTTCAATTTGTTGCAGTTCATTCCATACGCTCTTTTGAAAAGAAGATCCTAATTGAAAAATAGGAATTTCGAATTTTTTAAGTTCCTTTGCAAAATAACCCTTTAATTCTTTTTCAATTTGCATTGAAATCTTTGTTATCCCAGGAATAATTGAAGCATTTAATCTTTTACGAATCATTTCAATTTCTTTCTCCAACCCTCGCCTGTCTACAAACTCTAGCAGATATAAGAATTCTTCATCGACAAGACTTAGCATGGGACCTAATTTTGTGTTAATCCAATTTGCATATAAAATTTTAACTGCTTTAGATTTTGCAGGAGCTCTTCCCATTATTTTAGTAAATGCATCATGAAAACCACTAGGTGAGTCATACCCAACATCTAACTGAGCATTTATTATTTTTTCACCAGTCTTTATTGATTTTAAAGCAATCCCCATTCTTCTAGCTCTAGCATATTGAACAAATGTCATACCATAAATTTTCTTAAATTGTCTCCTTGCAGTCGCTGCATGAATTCCCAAAACTGAGAAATCTGAATCTTTCCATCGTTTCTCAGGATTCTCCTCAACCAGCTTGACCATCTGGTGAACAAGAGGTGAGATTTCTTTTGGATAGGATAATGGATTGCACCTCTTACAAGGACGAAACCCAGATAATAATGCTTCCTCAGCAGTCTCATAAAAAATACAGTTTTCAAACTTTGGTTTCCTAGCAGGACAGGTGGCATGACAAAAGACACCAGTTGACTTAATACCTGCGAAGAATATGCCATCATATTTTGAGTTTTTTTCCAAAAGTGCTTTGTAGTATTCATTTATTATGATTTCATCTACTATCATTTTAGTTACCTCTTGTTAGAGCTAGTTCAATTTGGAAATCCCTCTCAAAGCTGAGAAATCCATTGAAAATCTCTCCTTTAATTGCTCTATTATTATATAGAAAATATAAAGATGATCCAACGTTTTTACTCTTTTTGTGATACCATCTAAAAAATCGTACCTTGTGGTTTCTATCCAATCTTCTAGCCCCTTTCTATGTCCTATGGCTATTTTAGACTATTTGCTTTATGCTTTCTTACGAAAAATGAACATCTATTTTTTAAAATAAGATTTTCCACTAAATTTATTTAAAGACTATAATAGCGTAAATATCTTTAAAATCTGTATGATATAATTTAAAGGGTAAAATTTAGATAGAGGTGACCATTCTTGGCAATACATGTTGTACTATATCAACCTGAAATTCCAGCCAATACTGCAAACATTGCACGTACGTGTGCCGCGACGGATACAGCATTGCATTTAATTCGACCGATTGGCTTTTCAACAGATGCAACATTGATAAAACGTGCAGGCTTAGATTTCTGGGAGTTTGTAAATATCACGTACTATGACTCATTGGATGAGTTTTTCACAAAAAATCACGGTGAGTTTTACTATATTGAGACATTTGGTGAAAAGACATATTCAAACTTTGATTTCAGTGATGTTTCAAAGGAACATTATTTTATGTTTGGAAAAGAAACAACAGGTTTACCAAAAGACTTACTAGAACAAAACAAAGATCACTTTTTGAGAATACCGATGAGTGATAACGTTCGTTCGCTTAACCTTTCTAATACAGCTGCTATTTTAGTATATGAGGCTTTGAGGCAGCAGAGTTATCCAAATTTAAAGTAAAAACTCTTCCGTCTTGGAAGAGTTTTTGTTCAATTTGCTCTTAATATGAATAGCATTTTTCCACTCACTCTAAGCAGCAACATCCCTTTTACTAAACACACTAAAAGCTAGTAAATTAAATACAACAAAGTAAATGATTAAGATAAAGATAGAGAAAGTAAGCGTCATTCCTTCTATTGGTGGCACACCGTCAAAGTAGACTGTCAGGTTGGTGTTCGCAAATAAGATATATTTTGTCCATTCAAATTTACTTGCAAGCAGCATGGTAGCTGTTCCACCCATGAACATGAGGAACAATGAGATACCAATCGCAAGAGAACTGTTTCGGAATACTGCTGAAATCATGAACGCCATTGTTCCAATCATTAAAATATCAATTGAGCCTAAGAAATATTGCCCTATTAAGTGGAATGCAATATTTCGTTCAACCACCTCTCCATTAACATAGGCTAGATGAGGTACCTCACTTGACGGCAGACCGAACAGCAAAAGTCCAACCAGAGTAGACAGTATGTAAATCATTGAGAGTAAAAGTAAACCAAACAAGCCAACTGTAATATATTTTGATAATAGTATTTTCGAGCGACTTAGTGGTCTGATTAAAAGTAATTTCACTGTACCCCAGGAGAATTCGGAAGCAACGATACCCGCAGCAATAACAATGGTAAATAATCCTGCAAAGCTTATGGCTGCCTGTGCATCGCTAACAAATGACCACACATGACTTTCTGTTTGTGGAGCCACGTCATGTTCAAGCTGGTATTCTTTAATCGCAATTTCTCGCTCATAAAACATTTTTAAGTTTGAATTTGTTTTGCCCATTTCACTTAAAGCTTGTTTATCACTAGCTATCTGTGTTTCTAGCTCTTGCTTCCAATTGGGGTTATTTATTTGTGCTGATTTTGACTCTTCATATTTATTAATTCCAGCGAAAGCTAGAATGAAAAGAACTACTATCCCAATCATGACAAATGTACCAGGTCTTCTAAAAATTTTTACCCATTCATTTATGACTAATTTTCCCAATGCTCTATTCCCCCTTTTCCGCTGTTATCTCTAAGAAGCGATCCTCTAATGATTTCGATACTGGCGTTGCGCTATAAACGTCTACATCGGAATGAATTAGCTTCTTGATAAGAGCCGGAATATCAGCTTTTCCAACCTCAATCGTAAAACCCTTTTCTAAAATTGTTGCGTTATATTCTTCTTTCAACCAGTGTGCAGCATCTCCGAGATTTCCAGTTTCAAACGTATGTATTAATTGATCATTTTGGATAAAATTACGTACCTCCTGCACATCAACTAAACTACCATTTTGAATAATGGCAATTCGATCACACATCATTTCCATTTCAGATAATAAGTGACTAGATACAATCACGCTCAATCCCTTTTCTCGGGTAAGCATGCGTAAATGGTCTCTAATCTCTCTAATTCCTGCAGGATCCAATCCATTCGTTGGTTCATCCAAGATTAAGAGCTTTGGATTATGTAATAAACATTGCGATAACCCGAGGCGCTGTCTCATACCTAGTGAATAAGTTCTTACTTTATCATGTATTCTATCTTTTAAACCTACAAGCTCAACCACTTCATTAATTTTTTCATTTGTAATTCCATTATGCATTCGAGCATATTGTAGAAGATTTTGATACCCTGTTAAAAACTTGTACATTTCCGGATTTTCCACAATCGCACCGATATTACTGACTGCTCCTTCAAAATCCCTTTTTATACTTTTACCACAAACAACGATATCTCCTTCTGTAATTCCCATTAAACCAACAATCATTCGAATGGTCGTTGTTTTTCCAGCTCCATTCGGTCCCAAGAAGCCAAAAACTTCTCCTTCTTCAACCGTAAAACTAATTCCCTTAATAATGTTCTTTCCTTTTATGGTCTTTTTGACGTTATCTAACGTGAGAACCGGTTTCATCATCTGCCTCCTAATTTTTTTGTAGAAATTATGCAAAAGCAACTTACTTGTTATAAATCTACTATTTTTTACCTATGTATGTTTACGTCTGATTTTACATTTGGTTTCATAATTCTCATTCTCTTATAAATTTCAGAAATAGATCGTTTTTTTGTTTTATTAAATAAGAAAGGCACGATGAAAGATATAGCCTATACACATTAGCCCCCTTCTGCATAGTCTAGTACTATACAGGGAAGGAGGATACCCATGCCAAAGTATAGGAAGAAACCCCTTATTGTAGAGGCTGTGAAACTGAAAAGATCTATCTCAATTGATACATCCAATGGTACACTGAAGGGACTCCCAGGGGATTATCTAATCACTGATAAGAACGGAGAACAATACCCTTATGATAGAGATCGATTTGAAGCAGAATATGAACTTGTAAAAGTACAGATTGATCTAAAAGAAATCTTTAGAAAATCCTTTAGATTAATAAAAACAAAAATGTATAGCCCAAAAACAGAAGATTAAAGCATTATGGACCTTTTCTCCATAATGTTTTTTGTTGTTAAAAAATCTTGTTTCATACATCCCCCCTTTAAATTGCATTATTTCACAAAAAAACATAAAGCCGGTTAAATTTTACTCGTCGTAAAATTCAACCGGCTTTTTCATATCAGAGGTGGTTTTTGTTTGTCCCAGCCTATTTCTTGTATTGGTCCCTTTTTTAATTAATTGTATATTTTTTCTCTCAATATATGAACTATTTCCTTCTTATCCGAAGTTATAATATCCAATATACCTTCTGGATAAGTTGATTTAAGCTTTAATTTTTCAATTGTACGCCAAACAACTTTACTTCTTCAATATGACAAATAAGAGTTTTTTAATCTCATCCAGCAGAATAAATGCTAGACGAATTAATATTACATGTATCATAGGACTAAAATAAATCTTGACTAGATCTTAGGTTTTACTTACAATTACTTACATTATTGTTAGCATATACCTGAAAAGAGGAAAAGCATGAAATTTAAATACACCATAATTACTCTTAGTGTACTATTATTGTTTGCGTGCTCCTCTCAAGAATCAACTGTGGTAGATAAAAAACAGGAGAAAATATCAGATACTGTACCCGTGGAGGCTGAAGTTTCAGCAGAGGTTACTTATTTGAATGATCATAGTGAGGAGATCGATTATTCGAACCTGAACGACTTATCAGATCTACATTTACTAGATAGTGAGATTGAGAGCTATAACATGTTTTTTACAGGCGAATCTCACTCCGTTCAGTTAAACTACCCCGTTCAATTGAAGCTCTTAAAATACCTTCATCAAAAAGCTGGTGTCACCTATTACCTAGCAGAGCTGCCATATGCAACTGGACAATTTTATAATCAATATCTTCAAACTGGAGATGAGAGTCTATTAGAACTTACGACACTAGAAGCTGATCACTCTCATATTGCCACTGTTGAAGCCGTCGAATTTGTTAAGAGTATTTATCAATACAACCAATCCTTAAATGGGAAAGAGCCCATTCGATTTGTTGCCATTGATGCAGATAGTAACTTAACCACCTCTTTTCGTTACCTTGACTTTTTAACGAAAGACCTTGAGGTTCCATTGCAGCTGCAGGGTATGTTTACTGAAATTAAAACAATTGGCAGTTCAAAGATTGATTACAATTCTTCACATACGCCAGAAACCACGAGCTTTGCTAGGAAGCTAAACGATGATTTACTAACAAACGAACAGCTATATAAGGATTTTTTAGGAGTACAGTACGATGAATTCAAATTTGTCGTGGAAAATACAATAAGAGGGATTGAGGCCTTTGAAACATTTGCTAAAAAAGGAGAAGGCGATTTTAATGTATTGAGGGAAGGATATTTCACAATTAACTTTGAACGAAATCTTTCATTACTAAATGAAAATGCTAAATTCTTTGGAGAATGGGGACGCAATCATACCTATTTAAAAACAAATCGTCTACAAACCGGCTATTCTCAAAACATACCAAGATTCGCGCAAGTGTTAAATGAACAAATCGACTATACAAAAGGAAAAGTCCTATCCATCCCTTACGTCTACCACCAATCAGAATTAACAAATATGGGTCAAAAGCAGAGTATTCCGTTCAAAGACAATTTACTCCATAAAAGTTTACTCATTGATTCAGCCAAAGGAGATGTTACACTCTACAAGCTGACAGGTGATAATTCTCCCTTTGACCAATCCCAATTTTTCGTCGGGGTTAGCAAAACCAAAGCAACGACTGATTACTTTCAGTATTTGATCCTTATTCAGAATTCAGAAGGAGCGACTCCTTACTTTGCAGATTAAGAGAGTGAGTTTTTAGACTATAACATAAAACTTTTCTTAAACAACCTTTCGTTTTGAAGCGAAAGGTTTCTTTTATATTAGAAAAACAGCATAATGGAACATGCTTGAAACTATTAAAACCCATGATTTTCCTCTTCAAATTTGCACACCTTTACTATAAGTACATTCAAAGTTAACAATATACATGGGGGCTAAAATGCGTAGTATTCTTGTACAGTGTAGCAAGGACTTTTCTTATTTTTTTTCGTCTCAATATTATTTCAAATAAGCGTTCCGAAAATTACCCAGTGTTTTTTATTCTTTCTTAAACCGATAACCCACACCCCAAATTGTTTCAATAAAATTAGGGTTTGATGGATTTTCTTCAGTTTTCTCTCTAATTTTTCGAATATGAACCGTAACTGTCGTAACATCCCCTATTGAATCATATCCCCATATACGGTCAAATAAATGCTCTTTCGAAAATACTCTGTTTGCATTTTCTGCTAAAAACAGTAATAAATCGTATTCTTTTGCTGTAAGTATTTTTTCCTCATCATTTATAAAGACTTTTCGTGAGTATTTATGAATTACTAATCCTCTAATTTGCAACACTTCTTGTTCTCTTTCACGATTTACTAAACGCTCATATCGTGAAATGTGTGCTTTTACTCTTGCAACTAACTCATTAGGGTTAAAAGGTTTTACAATATAATCATCTGCACCTCTATCAAACCCTCTAATCTTATCAATATCTTCCATTCTAGATGTCACCATCAAAATAGGAATATCAAATTTTTTTCGTAACTCCCTGCATACTTCAAATCCATTTACTCCTGGCAACATTACATCTATCAAAATAAGGTCATATTTGTTTGAATTCGCCAACTTGAGTCCTTCCTCACCTGTTGAAGAAATATCACTATCAAAACCATTGACCTCTAAATAATCCCTTTGTAATTCCGCTATATCCATTTCATCTTCAATAATTAAAACTTTTTTCATTTTACTTCACCTTTTTAATGTAAAATAAATGCTAGTACCTTTACCTAAGGTACTTTTTGACCAGATCTTTCCACCGTGTCCCTCAATAATCTTTTTTGCAATGGATAAACCTAGACCACTTCCACCTGTTGATGAATTTCTAGAAGCATCAGCTCGATAAAAACTCTCAAAAATGTGAGGTAAATCTTCCATACTAATTCCTCCACCATTATCTTTTATTTCAACCATCACCTCACTAGGAAAGGATGTTAGATTAATCTTAATGTCCTTATATTCTTTATCCATGTATTTCAAGCTATTTTGCACAATATTTGTTACTACTCGATTTATTTTATCTCGATCTGCATCCACAATATAAGAACTTTCTTTATCAAAGGAAAGTATGGCTTTTCCATGTTCCTTTTCTAGGTTAAAAGATAATTCATCAATAAAATCAGAGAACAGTAACTTTAAATCAACGTTCTCAAAATGAAAAGGAATTTGTTGTAGATCTAATTTGGAATATAGAAACAGCTCATCAATTAAGCTATCCATTTCTGTTGCATTCTTATAAATTTTTTCCATGTATCGATTTAATTTTTCAGGAGTATTTGCCACCCCATCTTGAATGCCCTGAACATAACCTTTAATAGAGGTTAATGGTGTTTTCAAATCATGAGAAATACTAGCTATTAGCTCTTGTCGATTCTGTTTCAATTGAGATTGTAATATAACTGCTTCGTTTAGCTTTTGTCGCATTTCTTCAAATGTGTTTGAAAGTTGACCTATCTCATCATTTGAATCTGACATGATATTGAATTCTAAATTTCCTTGGCTAATCTCTTTTGCAGCAGATGAAAGCTTCTTAATAGGTTTTATAATGCTTTTTGAAACATAATACGTCAATATACCATTTGTTAGAATTAGTATGATTACCATTGCTATCATTCGAAAACTAACAAAGAACTTTAACTGCTCCCCTTCTGGTTTCCCATTAAACACATAAAATATTAAGTACCCTACAATTATTTCTACTAATAAAAAACTTACAATTGGAATAACAATCATTCCAAGATTAGAGAGTATTAATCTCTTCTTAATCGACATTCGACCACCTTCTTACTTTACAGTTTCTCCTTATCTTTCGATATTATATATATATATAATATTCTTGTTTAAGCGAAAAGCTGCCTGGTTTCCTTTGGCAGCTTATCTACTATGGCAAATTGTTATGCCTTCTCAAATATTTGACCATCCTCAATATATAACACCCGATCACAATGATGTAATACTCTTTCATCATGAGTTACCATAATTGCTGCTTTATTTCGTAGTTTTACTTCCTTTGAAATCATCTCCACTACTTGTTTCCCCCGTTCAGAGTCTAAGCTAGCTGTTGGTTCATCAGCTAAAACAATATCAGGATCATTCATAAAAGCTCTTGCTATGGCAACCCTTTGTTTTTCCCCACCTGATAGTTTGGTAGGATATTGTTTAATTCTATTAGTTAACCCTAGATGTTCAATTACTTCTTTTGCTTTTTTTGTATTTTCCCTTTTATTACTCTTTGCGATATCTGTTACTAATAATAATTGGTCTATTACTGTTAAATAAGGAATTAAATTTGCGGATTGGAATATAAATCCTACTTTCTCTAATCTAACAGAAGTAAGTTGTGCTGAGTTATATTGTGATATGTTTTTATTATCTACTATAACATCACCCTTAGTAGGTGTTAATAAAGCTCCAATTATAGATAATAATGTACTTTTCCCAGAACCTGATGGTCCTACAATTGCGATAAACTCTCCACGATTTACGCTAAATGAAATGTCTTTTAATACCGTGACCGTCGTATCACCATCACCAAATACTTTAGAAATATTATACAAATTCAATATCTCTTGTTTCATTATTCAGCCCTCCCAATAGCTTCTAGTGCATCTGTTTTGGCAACTTGATGAACCGATAACAAAGCACCAATTAAGTTTAATAGTAAGAATAACGCAGCAGTACCTAGCATTAATGTTGGAGTTAATCTAAAGGGCATTTCATCAGGAATTACTTGGGTCATACCGTAAACGAGGAGGCTACTAAAAGTTAATCCTGTCACAGTTAATAAAATAACTTGAAGAATAATACTTTTTGCAATATATCCAGTTGTTGCACCAATTGCCTTTAAAACTCCCAATTGGCTTAATTTGTGTATCGTTATGACGTAAAAAAATACCGTTGAAACAAACGCCGAAATAATAAATAGGAAGACGACTATCATATTTAATGAGCCCTGTGTTTCTTTATACCCTGGGATTGCTTTTACTGTTTGGTTAATGGACCTTGTATCGTAATCCTTCATATCAACTTTTCCACCTGAATATAGAACCGCATTATACATGGATTCTGGTTGATATATCGAACTTAAACCCATATCAAGATCTGTATAAACGACAGGAATGTTTGAATAAAGTTGATCTTTTGAAAACCCTGCAATCATCATCTCTTTTCCTGTAGCCTTATCTAGCACTTTATCGTTTAGTTGAAAACCGATATCTTTTAGACTCTCATCTACAATTATTTCATTTGTATTCAATTCACTAATATTCTTTCCTTCCATAACTTCTATGTCCGGATACTTATCAGTATTTACAGAAAAATACGTAACATCAGCAGTTGCCTCCCCATCTTTAACTAAAGCTGACATCATCGTGATTGAAAGAGGAGTGGAATTTCCACCTAGCTGGTCTTTAATAGTGTTAATATCATCTAATGTTAGTTCTGATTTTATAATGGCACCATTGGCCTCCTTATTCATTACAACATAGTCGGCGCTTAAATGTTTGACTGCAGCACCATCCCCATATGCTAGACCATTTGCTAATCCTGAGATGAAGAAAACTAGAAATAAAACCGCAATCATAATTAACCCTATCAATGTGTATCTAATTTTTGATTGAGCCATTTCTTTAAAGGCTAAAAACATAATGAACTCTCCTTTTTACTTTTTTATGGTTTTTCTATCCATGATTGGTACTAAGATTGCACAAATCAAAGATGTATAATAGGGCAGATATTTAACCCCAAATGGTTCATCAAATAACGTCAGACCTAAAACGCCAATGAAACTAGAAAGTGCAATACCTAAAATAAATCCACCAAATACCCCAATAATAATTGCTAAAAAAGCTCTCATGATCTCCTTAATCTATTTCTTATAGACAAGTTCCTTAGAGCTAAACAGCACTAAAATAGATAGAGTTACTAAGAGAATTGCCAAAACAGGGTGTAAAGCTCCTAACCACTGAATGGTTCTTGCAATGTTTGCCGTAAAATACAATAAGAACATCGTTCCAATTAGTGTGAGCAGTTGTCCATAAACCTTCTTTGGAACTGCACCTAAGTAGGCGAAGGCAATCATTACTATTGGTATTAAAAATCCAAACTGATGAACGAATTCCACATGATTCTTCCAGTTAGTTGGATTCACAAATGTTGCCATACCAACCCAAAACATTTGTATAATGATACAAATGACAAAAATAATTAATAATCCAAAATAAGTGATTCGCCCTATAAAATTTCTAGTGCTTACTTGCTTCAATTTGTGTCCCCCTTCGTTGTTTTGCTATATTTGTATATTAGGCTGCAATTATAAACATCCTCTTAGAGAATTCTTAAATTTTTATTAAGTATTACAAAGATTAAGGTATATATTGTTAAAGCTTACTATTTTAAAATTGTAGGATTTTCCCCAAAATAAAAAAAGACAGCCACATATTGGGCTGTCGATTAACTATTTCATAATTTGTATGAAAGTTAATGTTTCAAACTATTGGAAAATATACCATCGCTATTTAAGATTCTGATGAAGAAAAGTTTAACAAAAGTTAGCGGTTACAATTTAAAAAGCTGGTTTTTCTATACACTATATATCAAGTAAAAGAAAAGAATAATACTCCTACCTTAGTACAAAATATCAATGTTTAAAAGGAGGTGTATTCATGCCCAATCTAAATGATAATAAGTTCAGAAAAATTCAATCTGAAAGTCAAAAGCAAGGGAAATCACAAGAGGAATATGCTGCTGAACTTGAAATGAATAAAATGAAGAGTCAAAAAAGGAAGTAATCAAAATAATGACTAAAAGGCAGGAATATGGTTCCTGCCTTTTTATACTTCTAAAATAATCTCTCCCGTTAAACGAATAAGTGCTATTTTAAATCAGATAATTTTTCTCCTGTTAATATCTCAAATAAATAACTGTTCTTTTCACCCCCGTTAGGTACCTTACTTTAACATGGTGTAGTTAAAATTATATATTTGACCTTATCATTTTCTATTAATAATCTTACTCTAATATAACCGTTAACAGAATATGACCATTCACTATCTACTTTATAGTTGGGTACACCAATTTCGGATAAGACCTTTGCCGTAGAGTCTCCAACTTTAATTTTATTTGCTAGAACATATTCTTCTGTATAGAATATCATTTCAGAATTAGATAGATTAATAATACCTTCTTGGTATGTAGTAATATCAACTAACGACCCTATGCAGTAGTTAAAGGAAGTAACCTTTGACGTAACGGAGTATGTTTCTAATTGTTTTTCCCAATCAATTTGATTTAGATTATTAACATATAAAATGTCGTTATTATAATTTGACACAGACTTGGAGTTATTGCTAAAGTTTACTTCTTTATCAGCCTTTTGTTGTAAGTGACTAAAATCCTTCAATATACTTTCTTTATTACTATCTAATATATTAACCATTAGCATATATACACTATCTTCTTGATAATAACCTATAATTTTATTAGACTCATTTGGAATTCCAATTGTATTAGTAGCAATATTATAAGGATAAGTGAATGTGTCGTTTTCTGTCTCAACAGTTATTAGTATCACTTCACCATATAAACGAAATTCTTCTGAACTTTTATATTCTTCTATTATACTTTGTTTAATGAGTCTTTCTTGATTTATTTCTAAGTCAATTCGGCTATTATCTTGAATTATATATATTTCTTTTATATCTTCTACATTAAATGGCAACCGTTCGTGAAGTATTTTAGGTGCATTAGATTGCCCTTCTTCTTGAAATTTTTTATCATCATCGTCTTTTTCTATCACTACTGAAAAATCTTCTTTTTCTAACAGTTCGTATAATTCATTTTCACCAATAACTTTATATTTAGGATATTGTGATTTGGCAAAAAAGATGTGTTCATCAAAAACATGTATAATCACTTGATTTATTGGGTAGTTTTTTTCGTAATATATTTTTATTTCATAGTAATTTTCCCTATCTTCATTAACATTGACTTTTTTATATTCTATGGCAGAGGCTTGTTCCAGTATCTTTTCTATCATTTTCTTATCCTCTACAATAGTTCGTTTACCTTTGGAGTCAACTTTATGACTCGTGATTTCAATAGACTGTACCGTGTCATCTTCATCTACTTCTGGATACTTCATAGTTTGAAGTATTTCTTCATAGGTTTTGTAATCTATCCAATAATATATAAAATATATACCGACTCCGATAAGGACCATATTCATAAAAAAAAAGACTTTCTTCAAGTATTATTCTCCCCTTTAAACTGTCAGAACCATGCTCAGTTCTCTTCAATTTCCTGCTCCGTTAGCCAATATCGTCTTAAATCAATGTTAACATAATATTCCAATATTTTAATTCCGAATTTCAGATAGAAACGATAAAATTGATGATCGCTTGTTTAAGTCACACTTCTCGTTACATGAATGGAGGTATTAAAGTTAAATGGCTTTATCATTTCAACCTTTTTTTGGTATTGAATAAACTGGGATAATGTAAAAAACGAAGACCCTACGTCTGTAGTAGATCCACCAGGTGGAGATACCCACCCATTGTTGATATCAACATAAACGGCATAAGAAAGCCGTCATCCATAAAAGTGATTGTCTCTAAGTAGTTTAATCTAACCTTGTTCTACGTATTTTTAAATTTTAACTCACTTTAATATACAACCTTATTTACTTTCCACTGATACTCTTTTACAATCAAATAAACTATAAAAAAAACAGCACGAATTACAATATATAGTTTTTTGTTCGCCGGAATAACCTATCTGTGCTATTTTAAATAGAAGAATACTAAAAATTAGAAGTATATTTGCTGTGAACATCGAGAGGAAGATTAATGCCTATGGACAGTATTGGTTATGCCTTAACAAAATTAGATTCAGTGATATGGAAATATGGGAATTCTAAGAAATTTGAATTTTTATCTGGCTTTCCTATACTTGAGGAATTCTTTTCAGATGATGATATTCGTAATGGATCAATTTCTATTTTATCAATCACTCATCCTAGTGATAAAACAACACTCTTACGCTGTATTCAAAGCATACAAACAGATCAATCATTTTCTGATGTCCTTCGTCTTAAAAACAAATCAAATGTGTACAAGTGGGTTAAAATAACTGGTTATTCTTTTACTGATGATAAAAACCATGGTTGCTTTATTGGACAGGCTTTGGACTATTCCGATCAAGTTAATAAAGAACAGGCAGTCAAGACACTCCAAAATCAAATGATGGCAATTTTAGATTCTGTGCCAAACCCAGCCGCCATCCATAAGGAAGAAAAAATTGTTTATATTAATCCTGCTGCGTTACATATGTTGAGATTAACTAAGACCGAGGAAGCATTGGGTAAAAGAATGGAAGACTTCGTAAGTCCTAATAATAAGGATATATTAATAGGAAGTGACGGTTCTGAAAGGGAAATCGTTGCGATGAGGTTCCCCATACTATTTAACGATGAAACTCATTACCTTAGTTTCGGGAATGATATCACAGAGCAACGGAAGGTAAAAGAGAGGCTAGAAAACCTTGAATATTTTGATGAACTTACTACCTTACCAAACTATAAATCGTTTAATGAGAAGCTAACAAGTTATATTGAATATACAAATGTTCATTTTTCCGTATTTTTCATCAGTATCAATGAATTAAAGCTAATTCATACTACATTTGGCTATCAGGTTGGTGATGAAATACTTAAGACGATTGCTATACGTTTAAAAAAGGCACTTGGAAAAGAGAACAATATATTTCGTGTCGAAGGGGATAAGTTTTCTTATATTGGCCAAGGTCAAACAAAGGAACAGTGTAGCGAAATTGCAAAAAAAATCACCAAACTTATTACAGAACCAGTTTTTATAAATGGTCATGAATTTTACATATCACCAAGCATTGGAATTACGCTATTCCCGGAAGATGGTAAGGATAAGGAAACACTGAAAAAAAACACAAATGCAGCACTCTATTTAGCTAGTGATAAGGATCATCATCATTTTCAATTTTATGATTCCCTTATAAAAGAAGCCTATATAAGAAGAGTAGTCCTTGAGAAAGCCTTGAGAAAGGCTAGGAAAAACAATGAATTTTATTTAGTTTTTCAACCTAAATGCTGTATCAAAACAGGAGAAGTTATAGGAGCAGAAGCATTATTACGTTGGAGGCATCCAGAGTTTGGAATCGTATCTCCAACGGAATTTATTGAAATTGCAGAGGAATCAGGAATCATTGATTCAATTGGTGAATGGGTATTAATAGAAGCTTGTCATCAGGTTCGTAAATGGAAAGATATTGGGTTAGATATTAAGATTTCGGTCAATCTTTCAGTCAAACAGCTTCATCATCCAAATCTAGTCAAAATTGTTCGTAATGCCCTAGAACGGGCAGACATTTCATCCAGTAATTTAGAATTAGAGATCACAGAAAGTATTATGCAGCAACCAAATGCTGCGAATCGACTTCTTCATAAACTGAAAAATCTAGGTATTACAATCTCTATCGATGACTTTGGAACAGGATATTCTTCCCTAAGTTATTTAAAAAATCTCCCAATTGATACATTAAAAATAGATAGGTCATTTATTAAAGATATCGAAGCAGGTGAAAGGGACCGAGCAATTGTGAAAAGTATAGTTGAGCTTGGTCATAACCTAAACCTACACGTTGTCGCTGAGGGAGTCGAAACAAAGGGTCAATTACATTACCTAAACAAAATTCATTGCAACTACGCCCAAGGGTTTCTATATAGTAAACCTTTAAATCCCGAAGACTTTGTAAATTGGATGAAGAATAGGGTGAACCTTTGAGCCATAGTTACTCAAGGAGACTGGTGGCGTGACCCAAAACTTTGAATTATATAGAAAACTAATCCACGTAAAATAAACATTCTACATGATAAAGGCACCCATCGCGGGGTGCCTATTATTAGCATGATAATTCTAAGAAGAAAAATCAACATAGTTCCTCTTCAACAATCGTATTTAGTAATCGGTTATTTTTTTTCTTTAGTGCTACTCTCAGTTGATATACTTTCGTAATAATGAAGCTTTTGATTAGTTAGATAGATAACTTCCTCGATTTTCTTTTTCTTAGCTTTTAAATTTAATAGGTGCTTAGTAAGTATTTCTTTTCTTAAATTAACAGTCAGTATTTGTTCCTTCGAATTTTGGTCTAAAAGACATCCCAGGTCCACCAACTCTTTGATATCTTTTAAGCTCATCCCAGTTTCTTTTAAACTTAATAAAAACTGAATGAATTGAATATCTTTTTCTGAGTATATACGATCTTTACCATTTATTCTATCTGAGGAAGGGATTAAGCCCATTTTCTCATAAAATCTTATTGTATGAGGAGCAATACCCATTTTCTTTGAAAACTCTCCTATTAAGTACATATCTAATTCCCCTATTCATTACATTTCAACAATACTTTTCCATTTACCCCCTGTTCAAAAAATTCATGAGCATTTTGTGCTTTTTCTAAAGGGAAAATGGAAGAAATTGTTGGATTAATTTTATTTTCACTTAAGAGATTAAATAATTTTTCTAAGTCTTCACGAATAATTGAAGCATTCTCCTGAGCCATTTTTGTAATACTAAATATTTCTGCTCTATGATTTGAACTAGTCATGCCAGAAGTGAGTATTCTAGACCACTCTTTTTGCATATATTCTTGTTCTTGATTATCTTTATTATCATCTAAAGTGTATGTCATTCCATAACCTATAAACATACCATCTTTTTTTAATACTTGATAAGACCTCTCCCAGTTATAACCTCCAACTCCGTCAAATACAAAATCAATACCCTCCTTTTCCTTTGAAAGTATTCTTTTAACAAAATCCTCATTTCTATAATCAATAAAATTGGCTAATTCTGACACCTTTTTTTGATGATTTATAGTTGCAGTTCCATATATTTTTAGGTTTAATCCTCTAGCTAAGTCCAGCATTGCAGATCCAACCCCACCTGAAGCACCATGAACCAAGATACTATCCATTGGTTTAACTTTAGCTATTCGATAAAGCATTTGATACGCAGTTAAATAATTTAATATTAAAGCTGAAGCTTTATACGTATCTACACCATGAGGTACAGGTGTAATTTTATCTACATCCAAACAGATGTATTTCGAATAACCACCTAAAATAGTTAAAGCTGCTACTCTTTGGCCAACATTAAAAGCTGTAACACTATTACCTATATAATCGATTATCCCAATTACATCATATCCTGGGACAAACGGTGGCGGGGCACTAGGGTATAGACCTCTCCTCATTAGAATATCACCAAACGCAACACCTACTGATAAAACCATTATTCTGACTTCATTATTTTTAGGTTTTGGAAGTGGCTCACATAAAACTTGCATAACTCCGGGATTTCCTTTTTGTGTTATTACAACTCTCAAATTCTCCATATTCTTGTCCTCCTAACTATTATAAGAGAACGTTACAACTTAAAGTATACTTTAAGTCAAGAAGCACGGATGTATGTTTTTTATAAAACTTAGAGTTCAATTACCTTAATGAAGATAATTGTCACCTATATATAAGGATATTTATGCTCAGTTTTGTGTCTACTACGCATTAAACAAATAAAGATCTCTAAACCAAATTGTGATTTCAATAGTCCTAGACCCATCCGGCAATTCCCAATAAACTGTGTTTTCTCCGTTACGTGCTTTTCCACCACACCACTCACAATTAATTTCCATAACCTTAACCTAATTTGGCTGCACTGAGATCTTACCTCCCCACACCAGGAGCATCTACCACGAATGTAGGGACTTCGTTTTTTAAATGAAGTATGAATAACACAAAAAACTGCAAGTCAAGATGATATGTCATCTTTAATTTGCAGCATCAATTACACGTGAATGATAATTATATCTAGCCTGTTCTATTGCATTTTATCGTTGTACTTTGAAGTAAGTTACTCCAAACTTTTTACTATCTAATTATTCAACATGCATCCCTTTATTCAAAAGTTAAGCTTCTACTAGGGGCTTTTAGCTAAAGAAAAGAAAACTTATATTGAAGGAAGCACTATAACAGTCCCCAGGCTTCCCTATTTAGATTACTTTACTTCTTACTAGGCAGCAAAGTCTGCTTCAAATTTACCTTTTTATGAGCTTGCACATTTTTAGGATCTAGTCCTTTCCCTAAGACGGTATAAACATTGCCATTGAACATATCAACTAATTCGTCTTGCTTAAGATATGGTCTTGGGGTTTTCAACAATATTAGCATTGCTTTCCCCATCGGCATCTCATGATAGCGCTCTGGCCAAAACTCTTTAATTTTTTCTTTTACTAAAGGATAATACTTCGAACTCATCGTTGGAAAGAGATGATGTTCAGTGTGATAGGAAAAATTGAAATGTAAAAAGTTTACCCATTTTGGAACAGTTACTGATAATGTATTAGCTAAAGGGTCATTAACTTCCATCTGCGGATTCAAATTATGATTAGTTGCAATATAACTACTCATAATAAAATTTGCAATAGCGGCAGGAATCAAAAATGCAAATACCCATTTAATAGGTCCGATGACAATCAATAAGCTAAACCAAATCGTCCAGGGTAACAGCAACTCTAGGAGTACCCATAGCTGCTTTCTTGGCTGAAATTCCTTCAAAAACACAAAAAACATTCTTGTTGAGTGAAGAGTGAAATTAAAAGTCAAAAATATAATGTACCCTATCGTTCGAATAAAATTAGGCTGTCTAAAAAAGAACGCCAATAAGGGTTTCTTGGAAATAAACTCTGCTGTTGACCATGTATCAGGATCATTATGTTCATGTTGAGTATGAACATGATGAGTCATATTATGCCACTTACGCCACAGCTTCGGTCCAATACCAATTGGACTGAAAGCTATCCCACCTAGAAAATCCCTAACAAAGGGCTTTCTTACAACGGTACCATGTAAAATCTCATGCCCTAAAAAACACATTCCAGCAAAACTTAAACCAGTGGCAATAGCAATGAAGCTATTTACCCAGAATGAGAGATTAAGAAAAGCTACTGCTAAAATCCCTGAAAGCGCAACCAAAAAGTAGGCTAATCCTCCAAATAATCGAGTTGGCACTGGCATAAATGCTTCTTTCGGTAAATATGGCTTTATTTTTGATGCATACCATCCAAAACTATGTAAATCCTTCATTAATATCTCCTCGCTATCAAAAGATACTTTTTATATTTAGGCTCATTTAAACTTTTTTGTTGATTCTAACCTTTCGTAAAAATCAACTCTAATAAATATCAACATTGTGCTTTAACAGAGCCTATAGTTAAAATGAATAAATTTTATATCTACACCTAGTACCTAATCCTAACAGTATATATTAATAAGAGCAATATAATTTTACTCTTGGCACTTTGGAAATTACGAGAATAATTCTTCCTATTATTCCCACTTTTTTAAATACAAAAACGCTTCGCTGAAGTTAAAACTCCACGAAGCGTTCCAAATAATTATCTATTACCCTTTTATAATTCCTGGAATCACTGGACAGCTCCCTTGCCCCATACAGGTTCTAGTGGATGGCAAATAAAGTGAAACTAAAATTAACATAATAGACTATTGATTATCTATTTTTGTTCAATAAAGTTTAAGGAATGCATAACCTATTGTATTAAAAACTAAAAATGGGGCGATTTTATTGACAAAAAATAACCTGGATTTCTTTGGTGAAGTGTTAATGAACCGAGTTCGTTTTGAAGCTATTGACGACTGTGAAAGAATTATAGATGGAAAAATGAGAGATGAAGAAAGTGTGAAAAATCATGTTACATTATCAGAGAAAGAAAAAGAACTGACCAGAAGTAAAATTGTGGATACCACTTTAAATCATTTATTGTGTACATTAGAACATTTAAAATCATTAGAATTAGTAACACATCAAATACATATGACTTATAAAAATGATAAACGTCGGGTACGTGTTTTATTGCCGAAAAATTATGATAAAGATTTGACTAAAAACTATCCGGTCGTCTATATGCATGATGGTCAAAATGTTTTCTTTTGTAGTGAAGCTTATAGTGGGTATTCATGGAAAGTTATTGATGCAATTAAACTAAACCCAGATTTACCGAAGATGATTGTTGTTGGGATTGATAACGGTGAACATGATCGAATTAATGAATATACGCCTTGGAAAATTACTGAAAGCCCACTTCCCGAAGATATTGAATTAGGCGGAAGAGGCATGGAGTTTGCTGAGTTTGTCATGAAAGTCGTAAAGCCCTTTATCGATAAACATTACCGAACTAAATCGGATAAATACCATACAGCGATGATTGGCAGTTCACTAGGAGGAAATATTTCGGCCTATATGGGTATTAGGTATAAAGATAAAATTGGTGGTTTAGGCATTTTTTCTTTAGCCAATTGGATTACAAGTAAAGCCTTTAACAGTTATATTGCTAGAGAAGAGTTGGATCCTGAGCAACGGGTGTACATTCAAGTTGGGACTCAAGAAGGCGATGATACCGATCGACAATTGATGTATGGGAATATGAAGCAGGCATATATCGATTGCGCGCTTAATTATTATAAACAATTGATAAAAGGCTTTGTTCCAATTGATAGCATACGTTTAAATATTTATGCGGATGAAGAACATGATGAAAAAGCTTGGGCTAAACACTTGCCAGAATGTTTACGTTTCTTAAGTGAGAAATGGTAATAAATAACCTGAATATTCATATTTGTATGATTTAGGTAATAGAGGAATCTATTACTTTTTTTTGAATATATTTTTGAAGTTTAGTTTTATTATAAATTGATATATTGGTAACTTAGTTGAGGAAATAGAAAAGGAGCTTATTTATGAATTTTATTTTGATATCACCATATTATCCAAGTAATTTCCAGGCATTTGCTCATCGATTAAAAGGTGCAGGTGTCACTGTTTTAGGGGTTGGTGAAGAGCCATATGACCAATTAGGTCCCTACTTACAAAACTCTTTAACAGAATATTATCGGGTGAATAATTTAGAAGATTCAGATGAAGTGAAACGTGCTGTTGCCTTTTTATTTTATAAATATGGTCCAATTGACCGCATTGAATCCAATAACGAACATTGGCTAGAACTTGATGCCAAGTTGCGTGAGCAATTTAACGTATACGGCAATAAAACGAATGACTTGAAAAAAGTTAAGTATAAATCTGAAATGAAGAAGCTGTTTAAAAAAGCAGATGTGCCTGTTGTAGAAGGAAGAATCGTTAAAACTAATATTGATTTATATAAATCTATTGATGAATTAGGACTGCCCGTTATCGCTAAACCCGATAATGGAGTTGGATCAGCTGCAACCTATAAATTAAGTTCAGAAGAGGATGTACGTCAATTTAAAGAAGAATGGGGAGAAGCCCAAGTGTACTTCTTAGAACCTTATGTTGAAGGAGGCGTGCTTTGTACATTTGATGGTTTAGTGGATCAGAAAGGGAATATTGTATTCCAATCAAGCTTTACATATAATGTGCCAACTCTGGAACTCGTTAAGGGCCAGTTGGATTTAGCATATGTGATTCAAAAAGAAATCGATTCTAAGCTCGAAACTTATGGAAAGAGGATTGTAGAAACTTTTGGAATGAAAGAACGGTTTTTCCATATTGAGTTCTTTAAATTAGAAAATGGGGATTATGTTGCACTTGAATATAATAACCGCTTGGCTGGCGGCTACACGATTGATATGTACAATTTTGCGTACTCCATTGATTTATTTGCTCAGTATGCTTCTCTTGTGACAGGAGGAGAATTTAAGAAGTCCGATGCCGAAAACCAGTTTTGTGTCGGTATAACACAGCGTGATGCTTATGAGTATCAACATGATACGAATGCCATTTATGAACGATTTGGCGACCGTGTGAAGTTTGAACAGCGCATGCCTGATGCATTTGCGGAACTCCAAGGAAATCAATTTTATGCGATTAATGCAGAATCGCATGAAGAAGTCGATGAAATTATCCGATTTGTACATGAGCGAAAAAAGGAGATTCTTCTATGCATATAGAACAGTTAACCCATTGGAGTGGTGAACTAGGACGTGAAATGCTGTTGAAAAGATATGGACACAGTGGCATGCCAATCGTAGTGTTTCCTTCATCTGGTGGGACGCATTCTGAATACTATGATTTTGGAATGATTGATGTGTGTCATGATCTTATTGAATCAGGAAAAGTTCAATTTTTTTCATTAACTAGTATAGATAGCGAAAGTTGGCTACACGATTCAAAACCGGCACATGACCGTGCATTAGCTCATGAAGCATATGACCGTTATGTGATTTCAGAAGCTATACCATTTATTAAACATAAAACAGGTTGGTTTAATCCAATGATGACAACCGGGTGTAGTATGGGGGCATATCATGCGTTGAACTTTTTGTTGAGACATCCGGATGTCTTCCAAACAACCGTTGCACTTAGCGGTGTTTACGATGTACGTTTCTTTTCTGGTGATTACGGAAATGATTCCCTTGTATACGAAAATTCACCGAGTGATTATATATGGAATCAAAATGATGGTTGGTTTATTGATCGATATCGTTCAGCAGATATCATTATTTGTACCGGTCTTGGTGATTGGGAACAAGATGGGCTACCTTCATACTTTACATTAAAAGAAGCTTTTAAAGAAAAACAAATTCCAGCGTGGTTTGATGAGTGGGGCGAAGATGTTTCGCATGATTGGGTTTGGTGGCGATCTCAAATGCCGTATTATTTAGGAAAGTTATTTTCATAAAATGTCAAAAAAACATCAGTCAGTTGAGTCGCTGGTGTTTTTTTACAGTGGATTTTTATTGTTAGAGTATTAGATCGTCCATTCCTTACGATGGACAGATATAGACTTTATGAATCGCCGAATGGCTATTACAAAATCTGCTTATTATAGATAAAGAGGCACCCATCCCTGAGTGCCCACTAAAACTAGAATTATTCAAGAAGAGAAATCAAAATAATTCCTCTTCAACAATCTAGGTAATTCCATTAACTCCTTAAATCCTATCGAACTACCAATCTTTTTTGTATCAACTAAAAACAATTGATCCTCTATCTCCTTAATTATGTCTTCACTCTGATACACCATCTCACATTCCTTACAAACAACCGCTGGTGTCTTCGTAATTTCAATAGCCCTCGACCCATCAGGCAACTCCCAATATACCGTGTTTTCTCCGATACACGCTTTTCCTCCACACCACTCACAATTAATTTCCATAACCATCTCCTACTCATTCCCCGCTGGTGCTGCTTTTTCTTGATCACCAGAACCGGTTGATTTTTGTAGCTGGGATAAGAATTTCTTCTCCTTAAGTTCATCGCGTTTTTCACGTTTATCCTTAAGTGAAGCGTGGGATGGATCTTCCTGGTACTTATTTCTTCTATCTAAACGTTTCAGACCTTCTGGGACGAGATTAAATTTGCTGTCATTCATAACGGCAGAAATTTCAACATTGGATTTATACTTTTCATAATCAGGATATACACTCTTGAAGTAGCCTTCCGCTCGACCCGCTACATAGTTTTGAGGTTCTGGGTAAGATGTTATTACACCTTCGAAGTTCCGCAGCACAACTTTTTCAGCACTATGCGAAATTATATAATTTGGCTGCACCGAGATCTTACCTCCCCCACCAGGTGCATCAACCACGAAGGTTGGGACTGCGTTTTTTAAAGTAAGTATGAAAACACTAAAAAACTGCAAATAAAGATGATTTATCATCTTTATTTTGCAGTAACAATTACACATAAATGATTATTATGTCTAGCCTGTTCTCTTGCATAGTATTTTTGTACGGTGCAGCAAGAAATCTGCACTTTTACAGAAACTCTCTGTTCCTAATGCATGATTGGTTAAATGATACTGCAAGATTTACTGCTAGGTTAGATTTACTTTTTATTCCCCAAAAAATAAACCGTTCACTTGTTTCGGTTTCGAAACTACTTTTTGTAGAGAACCCATATAATCATCTCCCAATTAACCTCAAGTGCTTTACCGATGCTATATTCCAATTGGATGAAATCATGATCGTTCTCCTCGCAAAATGTTTTTACATTTAGGTAACATCTTTCTTTGATAGAGTCCCCACTTCCATATCTATTAAAGGCTTTATTAATTGGTATTATTTCCTTGCAGTCTTTTTGAAAGACTTCATACTTACTAGGTATTCTTTCTAGAGGATGTACACCAATCAAAATGTGGTAACATGGTAAATCACTTGAGTACGATAATAATTTTTCAATATCTTGTTTAACACCATTCTTAATGCCACCATCTCCATAAAAAGTATTAAAGCCATTCCCTCTACCGATAAAAAACGTGTGACGTGCCTTAAATTCGAATAATGCAACAGGCTCAGTTTTCCATCCATTATATTTAATAATTGCTAGGTCTTTCCTAAACCATTCTCGTTGAATAAAGTATTGGTCGTTCCCTTTTAATAGATTTGCAAAGTGTATATTAAATTTATCTCGAACGTTAAATTCAGTTCGTGAGTTAGAATAAAGAAACGCTAACTCATTGGGAAACCATGTCTTCTCTAGACCACTTAGTAAGGTTTTTATTTCATTAGGTGTAAATTGCATAATTATAATTGACTCTCCCTTATATTAAAAACACTACTCCAACAGTGAATTCATGCCTCAAAGAGTTATTGTATTTTACACAGAATTTCCATCTTGTATTTGGGAAGTGAAAAACTTAGTTCTCATCCTAGTCTCATATTCTTTTTGTTTTGCTAACTCTCTCCAATTTCGGAAAAAATCATTAATATCAAAGAATAAAATATCTTGTAATTCCCTTGTCTCCCATAAAAGTTAATATATTTTTACTATTTGAAACATTATTATTTATAAATTTGGGGACTGGAATATTAACTTGAACACCAGTATCAGGAGTAACTCTTAGGACTTTAGGTGCATTTGGATTATTGGGTACTGTAGATACTGCATTTAGCAATTGACCTTTATTGCATATCAAGATGTTATAAATAATATTTGAAAGATTAATCGCACTATGTGAGAATAAGTTTTGCAAATTACTTCTACGCCATCTAACCCTTTTTTTACTCCTTCTTCTGAAAGTGGTTAAATTAGTCATAAAATAATTATAAGCATCTTGATGCCAAACACAGGTAGGACCATTTAATAAAAAATTGTAAGTTGCACTCGAACTATTAGGGTACCCGTTTTGAAACATCTCCCATATAGCAAAGAAACTTGACCAATGGCTCTGCTTTATTAGCTGTTCTGAAAAATGAGAAAATAAAGGACTTGATTTTTTTCTTCTATACATATAATCCCACTCTGGCTCTGGTGATTCTGTTATTTTTGGAAATTTTGCTTCAAAAATTGAAACTTTATAATTATCCTTGTATTTAAAAATGATAATTCCATCTGCTCCCAAAAGTTGTTCTGACTTAGACGGAAGTGTATATGTAGTTGCGAAAGTTTATTTTGGCTTGTATATTCCTTTTGGACGGTTTATGTGTGACATGAAATGGGAAACATAATCTCTTTCACTATTAATTAAACCCTTACTTAAATCATCTCTACAAATATCATCAACATCTCGAAAAAAACTCGCAACAATATTTGCTCTTCTACTTGAAAGCATACTTAAGTCACATCCAAATCTATTATTAAACTAGGAGGAAACAATTACTCTACTTTATATAAGCATTGAATAAATTATTATTATTCTTGCCTCGTTAGTTGAAGTACTTAACAATCAAAATCTCATAAACAGTTTAACATAAATATCCAGTTTATAGGCGTACTAGTCCCTTAACTTTCTGGCCGTGTTAATCAACCACACATAGACTCTTTACTTTGAGTACATTCTATTACAAAAAAAGTTATTTGTTACGCAGTAAAAATCTAGTATGTAGCAGTTGTTGAACAATAATTAAGCTGAATTCATTTTAAAATAAATTCAGCTTAATTCTTAATGGGTATTATATATTTGGTATGGAAATTTGATCGATCTTTTCAATATTAATTTTCTGATTCCACACTCATAATTGATTCAATATTTGCTTGTGTAACCAGTTGCAGTTCTGAATCAAGTGAAAACCTTTGGGTTGGTACACGAGGGTGAGGATGCTTGGGAAATTTGTCTTCTCTACCAAATCCAAATGCTCGTAGTTTTGGCTGATGTTGCAATAGTAATTCTCTTAGGTTCTCCCTGATGTGTGGTATCCCGTATTTCCGTCCATCTCCACCCCAGCCCAATATAACAAGATCAGCGTGGATAATGGCTTGTTCAATAAACGAAAAGTTATGGTTATCTTCGATAAAGTGGGAGTTAGAATTTACAGTTCCAGCCACCCACGGACTTGTATTAACAACAGTTAATCCGCCAAAGTCAAAACGAGGTTGTTCTAGATAATCTAATAAAAAATTTACAGTTTCATCACTTTTAATTTCTGTAGCGTTGCTAGGATTGGTCATGATAGCAGTAACTTGTGTTTTGTTAACATCCCAAATTTTAGTTAAGGTATATCTTCGAGGTTTATCTCTATTTGGATGGAATACTGATGTACAATATCCACGTCTTTCCTCGAAACCTAATGGCATTTCCACTTCAATAGGTCCAACATACTCCCAGTCATTTTCTTCTAACAATCTATTAAACTTTTGATTAAAAATGTCAGGATCCTCTCCTGGGCGAAGTTTAATCAAATGTGAAAAGAAACTCATTACATGATCCTCCTCTTTTCTAACTAAATCTTATAATGGTTGAGTGCCTGGTACCAAGCATGGGTTAAAAAAGATCTTTATTGATAGTATTAATATGGATAAAATCCCTATCTATTTCACCTGTATCTTTCAGGCCGCGAATCCTACATTATGATAATAGTTTCTAACATCAAATGATTTACTCTGTATTTACTTACTAATGTCCATATTGACAGCCTTTTAAAATATATAAATTTAAGCAGTTTATCTATTTGCTTTAAAAAGTTTATAATTTGATACTGTAACTGGGAGCTAAATATTCATAATTAAACATAATTCGACAACAGCTGTAAAATCCCTCCAAATAAAAGAGATGTCACCAAAAAATTGTGACACCTTTAACGTTTTGAGCATAGTATGGTTGTACCAGATAGCACATGATCTTGATATTCATCACTCTTATTCAAAGAGGTGTTATTACAAATTAATGATTTCAGCAACCACCTGTTTAGTTGAATAACAGCACCTAGATTTGCACGAGCAAGATTTAACTCACCGATTGTAATCATCAATCCGCTATCAATCAATATTTTTAAGGTCTTAGATTGCTCGATTTGCCATTCAAGTATAGCAATATCTAGTTTAGCTCCAACAGATTCTGGCGCTATACCCAGCGTTTATTTCCAAATGAGAGCAACATCGTTCGTGAGTTTGACCAGTACATTATATCGCTCTATTCTTTCTATTTATTAGCCTGATTAATAGCGTCAAATATTTTAGCTGGGGGTAATTTGCTTAATTCAACATTCCTTGCTAGTGCAGCCTTAGCGTGTTTACGAACAAACACATCCGCATTCTGGGTGTCTAAGCCCTTTTCCATAATTAAGTATTGATACAATTTTTCACATGGAGAAAAAATAAAC
Organism: Cytobacillus suaedae; assembly: GCA_014960805.1. Classification (GTDB taxonomy): domain Bacteria; phylum Bacillota; class Bacilli; order Bacillales; family Bacillaceae_L; genus Bacillus_BV; species Bacillus_BV suaedae. Next base: position 2,774,332 of record CP063163.1, read on the forward strand.
TTCTCATTTTGGAAGGCAGTCATTGCTCTCTCTCGGTCAATATCACATACCTTCATCAAAACGCGCAGTATTTCATCATCCTTGACCTTCGCTTCATATAACGCGAAAGTCACAAGTTTTATCTCATCATTACTAATAGAACGTTCTTCTAAAAATCTTGAATACATGTTCATTCCCTCCCTAAAAATAACTAATGATTTAATGATATTTTTGATATGTGATTACTATAAGCATCTTAAATAATAGTACCGCATAACATTGCGCTTTTTAAGATTAGACTTCTAGTTATTCAAAAACACAATTCTCCAAAATTAGTTAAATTCCTTCTTTCCCTATAAATACTTAATTAATATTAAAAATTTATCCATTAAAATATACTACCCGGCCTGATTGCCGAAAAACTCCTACCGATAAATAAAACTTCTTTACTTTAAAGCACATTCTTTCATAAACGATATTATTTATTGCGCAGTAATGGTCTACTACGCATTTAGCAAATGAGGATTTCTTTATTCCATTCCACATACGCTTAATTTAAGTAACAACGATAGATTTATAACATAGCAATAGGCACCCATCGCTGATTGCCTATTACTAAAAGAGTTATATTAGGAATAAAAATCAAAATAATTCCTCTTCAACAATCTAGGTAATCGTTTAACCTGCCTTTTATGTATTTCTAATAAAGTCGGGTTATCATCAGTAAGTGAAAGCTCTACAACTTTCCTCTCATGAAATTCTAATTCACAACCTGATCAGTATTATAAATAACTGACAGTATCACCTTTATTCCCTTCTATCAAGTAATACATGCGTCACAGCATGTAGCCATTCTATACATTTATAAAGCGGACATCGCACATAATCACAGATTCCATAGTGAGTTATATAAAATATTTCTCTACTCGATTCAAATATAAATATTTCTTAATTCTTAGCCATAAGTTGATTTTTCACTAGGTAATAGTTTATTACCTGGTATAATCATCACAACAATATAGTCAGGATATTTATTATCTAATTCATACTGTGGCTCTAAATGATCCACATATATTAGTTCCCTAACTCCATTTATAGGCTTAGTTTTTTCATTTAAATCTAAAACAACAAAAATCCCTAATTGATCATATGCATATACATATGAATGTATTTGTTCTAAATATTTTTCTCTAATAGATTCCTTAGTTATAAGTTTTGTTGTTTTTTTTAATTCAATTGGGAAGGTATAATTTTGGATTTTAAAAACTATGTCAATTCTCCCGCCATCGGTAAAGTTGTTTATTTCTTCTTCAGCACCGTATGCTATATTGCTATATTGAAAATGTTTATACATATTATCTTGAAACTCTCGTTCTGTCACTTTACTGCCCTTACCCCCATGCTTTTCTGCATAGAATAGATTAAAGTCATTAGTTCGCTTAGATTTGATTGTGAGTATTAAATATCTAATCATTTCTTCTAAAATACGTTTAAACACACTTAACTTCTTTGGACTATATTTCGGAAGGGATCTATTAATACTGCTTATAACCTCAAAGAACATTTCTTCACCTGTACTATCACCCGTAATTACATCAAATTCTTGTTCGTAGGTACGTTCTATGAATGATTTTATTATTGATAATATCTCCCTTACATCATTTGGATTAGTAAGACCACTAACTTTAGAAGCTAGTAATTCTGCATCCACTTCAGGTATGATTTCTTTAATACGTAAAGTTATTTCTAATAGAGAAGACTTCTTGTCCTTTTTTTTTTCTTTATTTTCAATTTTATTTTTAACAATATCTAGAAATTCATACAATACTTTATCTTCCGGGAATTTATTTTGGATATTGATTATTTTTGCTTTATAATAAGAAAAGTTTCTTATATATAGATCATCAAATATATTAGAACAAATATTAACTTTAAAATTCTCTATTAATTCAGATTGACTACCACATGATAGTGACAAATTCAGATACTCAGAATAATACTGAGCTAATTTAGTGAACTCATCAACGTAATCTAACCAATCTTCGTGATTTGAAGATATTTGAAAAATCCAATAAACATTTGTTAATACTTTTTGAATCTTATTTTCTAGATGTAATACTTTATCATTGTATGTATACATCCTTCGCACAAGAGACAAACTTAATAACTTTTCTAAACTTATTGTTATATCCTCTTTTTCCCCTGACAAAATTGAAATTAAATACTTTGTTACTTCAAAAAAATATTCTGCATCAGCCCTATTTTCTACTAACGAAACAGCATTTTTAAATAATCTTTTACTTTCATCTAGCTGCTTGAGGAATAATAAATTATCACTTTTGTCCAAATTCTCGAATAACGAAATTAAACCTAACCTATAATAAGCTTCTGAAGAGACCTCTCCATCATTCGAATCCTTTAATAATAATAGCTTATTTACAATGTCTCTATCATCATCGCTATAGTTATAAAAAGAAAATAGATACTTTAAGGATGACACAATAATTAGGGGTGGATCGTTTTCCTTGATATCTAATAGAATATCTAAAGTAGATATCCTTCTCACCTTATTTAACGCAGTTAGAAAAGATAAAATCTCAATACTTAGTTTTCTTAAATATATCTCATTTTCACTCTGAATAATTTGTTTAAAGAAAGTTTTAATATCTCTTTCATTAGATTGGGCTAATTCAGTAATATTTTGTACACAGTCTTCTAAAAAAGTATACTTTTCAGATATTGTTTTATTTAAAAAATCATCATAATTTATCTTCATAAAGAAACATCACTCATATTCAATATTAAAATACTACCTCCCCTTGTCCTTTAGAAAGTACTTTTTCTTTAACTGTTGCTGACTTTAATTCATTAAGAGCAGTACCAATAATTATTTGTAAGTTAGCCCCATATTCTTTATTGATTTCTTTAAAAATACCGGCTAGACTTATAAGATCCTTACTAATTACTTCTTCTTTACCAGGTGAATCAATTATCAATAATCTTGGATGTTTACCTACACTATATTTAACATCTAATAGTATTAAGCTAATAACTACTGCAAGTTTTGCTCTTAATTGTTCTCCTTCATTTAAATCACTAAATTTATTTTCCACAGAGTTTTGGTGAAAAATAATTTCCATATCATCTTTTACTTTTACTGACTCAATATTCTTTAAACCATATTTATTTATTTGTTCTAAAATAAGTTCTTCTAAACTATTTAAAATTATTGCACTTTCCTTGTATCTTAGATTATTTAATAAATTGATTGCACAGTTAACAACTTCTTTTTTATGATTAAGTTTTTTCTGATTATCTGATGAATCGTAATCATGCTTTTTAATTAAAATTTCTAACTCAATTTTCTTTTCAACTAAATCTGCTAAGTCAGAAATTCTTTCTCCTTCTAAATCCCATGAGTTAATATTTTCCTCACTTTCTTTTAAAAGTATAGTAGTTTCAGTCTTGTCAGATAATATTTCTGAAATTCGAGACTCTAAGATTTCTATTCCAGTATTAATATTAATCAGAATCCTTTTTTGTTCTTCAATTGTCTCCAATAGAATCTCTTTATCAGACTCTGTATTGGAGTCCAATTCATCGTCACATAACATACATGTATGCTTTTCTTTTTCTTTAATTATCTTGCCTTGATTAATTTCATGTTCGCATCTAGGACATTTTTTAATATCTAGGTTACTGAAATAATATCCAAAATCAATTTCTTCTTCTAACCTAGCAGTATTCCTTACTATTTTTATTTTTTCACTATTTAATTCTTTTAATTCAGCTTCTGTCTTTGTAAGATTTCGTTCTATTAAAAATAACTTTTCTGCATTTTGTTTATAAGTATCTATACCTGTTGATTTATTAAAATCTAGCTTTTGTCGAATCTTTTCTTTTTCAATCTTTAATTTGAGACCTTCCAATTCTTTCTGTAGTAACATTTTTTCTTCTTCATTTATTCCTAATAATTCATTTTTAAATAAATGTTCTTTATTCGATTCGTGTTTTAGATAATCCAACTGTATCTTCCAAGAATTAATTAGTGCTGTATATCTAAGACCAAGAATCATTTCTAGTATCTTTTTGTTTTGAGATCCAAAGTCTGTTGTTAAAAATAATACATTGTAGTCTTTTGATTCTAAATAGATTGATTTATAATAGGTTTTCCAACTCGTACTATTATCTTGTAATTCAAGAGTCTGTTTATTACTACTAGTCCAAAATAAATTATAATAAGAAAATTGCTCAAAAAAGAATTCTTGCATTTTTTCTTTAAACATTTGTTCAGAGTTAACTTCAAAACTTACTAATAATTTCTCAATTTCCACTTTAGTATTACTAATTTTCAATTCCTCTATAGTGCTTTTATATAGTCCACTCTTAATTCTAGGTTTTGTTAAATCAATATAAATTGAGTAGATTGTGTGATTTAATTGAAATTCTAGAATTACAGTTTCTAACCATCCACACACATCTTTTTTTATAGATGATTTATCCCCTGTTAATGCAAATTTTATTATTTTGAATATAGAGGATTTCCCCATATTATTATCAGCAAAAATCACATTAACACCTGAATAGAATTTTTTATCAAAATCTATTCTATCCCCATTATTCTTTGAACCTGTGAATTTCAGTCTATTGATTAGAAGCATTTTCCCTTGAGTATGGGGATTATCATGTTCATGTTTAGATATATCTAGAACACTTTCTATTTCCTCTAAGCTCATTACTCTATTGCTAGATTCAAAAACATTAAAAATAAATTTTTTCCAATCCATTATACTAACTCCTCGTTAAAAATATCTCGAAATTTCTCAACTACTTCAAATTGAATTCCAATAATGTATTCATTTAAAGGGGTACTTTTATATTCTTTATGCTCATACTGTCTTACTTTTAATTCTGAACCCGTAAGACTACCAAAGTACACTTTTATTATTTCACATCGTTTTTTGTACCAAGATGCTTTCTCGAGGTTTGTTAAAATTTCATTTTCTATTTTCTCACAACCTAAATTTGTTAAGTAGTATACTTTTTCGTATATCCTACCAATACTACTTCGTTTACTAGTATATTCAATAAATCCGACTGAAACTAAAAATGCAATTATATCATCAATATCTTCATAGGCCCCGAAAAAAAATCGTAACATATCTTCTCTTTTAATTTCTGGTTCATTGTCACGAAAAATATTTATAATAATACTTTTTATTTCGTTTTTTTGTATTTCACTATTTACTTCACCTGATTCAATTAACCAAAGCAGTTCTGCAGCTAAATAATCGGGATATCTAATTAAAAAATCTATTTTTTGTATCCTGACTTCGCTTTTAAATTTCTTTCTATAACTAATGTTTTCTTTTCCTACATCTTCTATTTCTTCAGAAAAATAATACAGTATCAATAATATTCTTAATCTACTACGGTAAGAATTTAAAACAGGCACCAAAATATTCACCTCAAAAATTTTTTTTAACAAAATTTTAAGAACTTTTAATACAGAAAAGACAAACGAGTATGCTTTTATTGTAATAATTTTAATTTAATTTATGTTTACCTAGTTGATTTAATCGAATTTATGGGAATTTATTGTTACTGCAAATATTCGACAAAATTCTGTAAAAATCCTCCAAAAAATCACATTAAAAAATAGCACCCATTACTGAGTGCCTTTCTAAGTGCTAATTATGAAGAAAAATCAAAATAATTCCTCTTCAACAATCTGGGTAATCCCATCAATTCCTTAAACCTTATCGAACTACCAATCTTCTTCGTATCAACTAAAAACAACTGATTCTCAATTTCCTTAACAACGTTGTCACTCTGGTATACCATATCACATTCCATACAGACGCTGGCGGGTGTTTCCGTTATTTCAATAGCCCTCGACCATCCGGCAACTCCCAATACACCGTACTCTCCCCCGCACTCGCCTTTCCTCCACACCAATCACATTTCACATCCATAACCATCACCTACTCATTAATCGAAGGTGCTTTATCATTATCACCAAGTTCGGTTGATTTTTGCTGCTGGGCTTTAAATTTCTTCTCCTTCAGTTCATCTCGCTTTTCACGTTTATCCTTTAAGGATGAATGATTCGTGTCCTCCTGATACTGTTTCCTTCTGTACAACCGTTGCAGATCCTCAGGTACAAGATTAAATTTTCTAATAATTCATAACCCCAGCTATTCCGATATTGGATTGGTACCTTTCATAATCAGGGTATACACCTTTAAAGTATTCTTCCGCTGTTCCAGGTATATAATTTTGAGGTTCTGGGTAAGATGTTATTACTCCTTCAAAATTCCTCAATACCACTTTATCCGCACTCTGTGAAATCAAATAATTCGGCTGTAACGAAATTTTGCCTCCCCCACCAGGAGCATCGCAAACGAAGGTAGGGACTGCGTTTTTTAAAGTAAGTATGAAGAACACAAAAAAATGCAAATCAAGAGCACTTTTATCATCTTAATTTGCATTATCAATAAGGCATAATTTTAAATTGTAACATTTTTTTGTTAGATAAATATTTACACTTATTTTTCCTGAGTAGCGATTAAGCTTGTATAGTATCCTTGTAACACTCAACAAAAGCCCCTTTTAAAATGGCTATCTTGTAAAACTAAAGCAACCCGTTATCCACACTGGAGCGCAAATTCAGCTTTTCACCACAGAGAATGAATATATAAGATTTAATCCAGTCAACTAGTAAATACATATTTGTATTAATTATAGCTCACACCATTTTTTAAAACGATTGGAGATGTGTCTTCTTTGGTGTTGTTAAATTTCGCGCAATCAGAGAACATACCCATACAAACTGTTACTACACAATCGCGTCTGATTGTTTAATAACCAGAACTTTCAAATCAGCATAGTACAAGCATAAATACTTAAAATTATCGAAATAAGGGTCAACGACTTTTAACTAGTTAATTTAACCCTCTTAATAAAAGCTATCCGTCTTGTCTTGTAGAGGATTTTAATTGTTATTTGAAATATTCCCTATTAACTTCTTCATAAATTTTTATAAACTATAATTGATAACCTCTGATACTAATTTTATCTTCAAATACAATTCCTAAATGATTTAAATAATATGGATTATTATTAAAAACTTTCCATGTCACAATATCCCCTGGGATATTCTCCACATCATTATTATTATACAGAACGACTAATGCATTTTCACACTCAATTACATTCCCAAATGAAGCATTTCCACCAGACAACAGTCTACCTTTCCAACTAGCAAATTCAATCACTTTAGAACTTTTTTTGTCCTTTTTTCCAAAGTGAGTGAATTTTACTTCTTCTAATTTGTTTTGGTCAAAAACTCTATAGAAATGTTTATTAGAAGACCAACTTATTCCTCCATGTATAACTTTTTGTAAAAAAATATCTTCTTCAGCAATTTCAATATTATCTCTATTGTTGTTTTTATTTTGATCTAAAATAGCAAGATAAGATTCATTTTTAGCTGAAGAACTATAAATTCCTTCTTTATTCCAGTAAGTTAATGTTGAATGTTTCTTAGAAACATGGACAGTTTGTTGTTGGTTAATAAAATGTTCAAATAATCCTTCTGTGCCGCCAGCCAATGCTATTTTCCCATCTTTTCCTATATTAAAATTAAACAACTTACTGTCCCATAATCTTTCTATATCACTATCACTTTTATTTAGTTGCTTAGCTTTATATAATCCGTTATCTAAAATTGCATAAAAATTATCTTTATATGTCCCCACTGATATCGGTAATTGTTTAAATGGTGTATCAAATTTATTTATCCTATAAGGTTCTATATCATCTAATGTCAAATTGAACCGTAAGTTACGATTAATTAATTTAAATAAATTTCGACTAATTTTATTTTGAAGTAACTGATATATTGAAACGTTATTATTGTTTATTGTTAAATCTAGGACAATATGGTCCCAGTTATAAATACAAATATCTCCATTAAAACTCCAAAGATAAATTAAATTATCCTTAAAGAGGTAATCCCAAAAATCACCTTCAATACTAACTTCAATATAGTTCATTTAATATCACCTTTACCATTTTGGAATCTCCTTTTACAACCCTTAGTAATTAAACCATTTTTGACCCAATTATCAAAAATATTTGATGGTGGCCTATCTTGTTCATTAGTGTAGTCTGCAGGATACCCATGCCATTTATGATTATTATTACTATCTTCAAACATAGCAACCTTTAAATTCCTTCTAGTACCGGTTTGATAATCATACACAGATTCTCCTAAAACCGAATTTATATTGTTTTCTCTAAGCAGAGACCAGCCCTCATCAGTTTTGTACCACTCCTTTTCTAACATAATTTTAAAGATGTCTAACTCTTGTTGTTGATTTATTGACCACATTGATTTTTTTCTATTTCCAACTCTATGATGATTAGAAATTAAATAAATCTCATCCAGTATATTTACTTCCTTAGAGATATTTCCTGTATGCCTAATATGAGACATTTTCTCCCCTCCAAAAATCAGTTATAAGAAGAAATCTTAGTATTCTCCACAATACAAATCGAACTCTATCAAAAATAGAACTTAAGTAGAAGTATATAAATTTTATAATATTTTAATTTAATGGTTGCTGTTATACGATAATGTAGCTCGTTCTAATGTAATCGTTATTAACTAATTAATAGTTTACAAGATAGATTTCGACATTTTTTTTAACATCCCTCCATATATAACATATACGTCTTACTTATTTCAAAAATATGTATACAAAAAAGGTAAAACCGCTATAAACTAGATCTACAAAATAAAGTATTATTACGATAAATACAAAATGGCACCCTTCTCTGTGTATCATTTACTGTCGAAAAAATACCTATGAAGAAAAATCAAAATAATTATATCTTACTGTTCTATATATTTCGTTATAAAATCTTTCTACTAAGCTTACATTCTTAATGAAACCATCTAAGATTGAAATATCTTTAGAACAAAAAGTATCGTTTACATCCCGTTTCTTATGAATTCTAGAATAGAATTTTACAGCGTATCAATGACTTCTTGATACAAGTAACTCCCTCCTTTTTTGTTATAAAAGTTTAGGTGTAGTGAGTTTTTCACTATTTAATTTGTTATGGATAGCAACAAAATTTATGAAATGAATCACCAATGTATTACTGTCCATTATAAAAAAATTGCTATTTCTATTGGAAAGCAACTTTCGTTTATTATACTCTCAGCGCCTTGTTATAAAATTAGTGCAAATAATCCATATAATTATAAAAATGCATCTAAACATATTTCGACAGATTTCTGTAAAAATCCTCCAATAAATTCGTTGTATTCAAAAAATGACACCCATTCCTGAGTGTCATCTAACAGGTAAAATATATGTCTAAGAAGAGAAATCAAAATAATCAACAATCTGGGTAATTCCATTAACTCCTTAAAACCTATCGAACTACCAATCTTCCTCGTATCAACTAAAAACAACTGATCTAAAATAGATAACTTTACCTAATGCATATGTTTTATTGCTAATTTTATAATTATCAAATTCCTTTTGGCTGGGTTCCTTGTCTAGTTAAAGAACTCTCTGGACGCTTTTATTCGTCCAACATTAACGCCTGATTTACTTCTGAAACGAAGTTGAAAATCGGTCCAGATTTTATATAATCAAAACCCAATCCTTCACTGTCTTTCTTTACAATAGTTTGGACAACATCCCCAAAACCAATAGTAATCCAATATTTTTCTTTCTGGATAACCCTCTCCCAAGTACTATTCACGAATTTCCCAGTATCATTACGTACTTCTACAGTAACTAAATTCCATTCATCTAAATTAAAGGTATGTAGCTGTTCTATAACAAGTTTTGATATGGACCTTTGTTCTACCCTGTCCTTATAGTGTTTTCCATGTAATTTCAAAGAGTGCTCACCTTGAAACTTAAACTTCACACGCTCAAAGAGTGCTTCTGGACCATATAAAACATGGAAACGTGAGGTTTTAAATCGAACTGCCAAACTATCATCTCCTTTATCTAAAAGTATTATTACAAGCAAGTACATATTTCGACACCTATTGTTAAATACCTCCACAAATTACTCAAAATGGTAATAAAAGGCCTTTGATGAAAAAATTAATTAGCATTTTCACACAAATAAATTAATAAAAATGGCACCTATCAAAAAGTGCCATTTAAAAATTCATATATTCTATGAAGAAAAATCAAAATAATTCCTCTTCAACAATCTAGGTAATTCCATTAGCTCCTTAAAACCTATCGAACTACCAATCTTCTTCGTATTAACTAAAAACAACTGATCCTCAATTTCCTTAATTATGTCTTCACTCTGATATACCATCTCACATTCGGTGCAAACCACAGCTGGAGTCTCCGTTATTTCAATCGCCCTAGACCCATCCGGCAACTCCCAATATACCGTGTTTTTTCCGGTACTTGCTTTGCCTCCACACCACTCGCATGTAATATCCATATTATTCACCTACTCAGTTCCCGCTGGTGCTGCTTTATCTTGATCACCAGAACCGGTTGATTTTTGCAACTGGGATAAGAATTTCTTCTCCTTCAGTTCATCACGTTTTTCACGTTTATCCTTAAGTGAAGAGTGGCTTGGATCTTCCTGGTACTTATTTCTTCTATCTAAACGTTTCAGACCTTCAGGGACGAGATTGAATTTGCTGTCATTCATAACCGCTGATATTCCAACATTTGATTTGTACTTTTCATAATCAGGATATACACTCTTGAAGTAACCTTCTGCTCGACCTGCTACATAGTTTTGAGGTTCTGGGTAGGATGTTATTACTCCTTCAAAATTCCGCAACACCACTTTTTCCGCACTTTGCGAAATTATATAATTTGGCTGGACAGCGATTTTACCTCCCCCACCAGGTGCGTCGACTACGAAGGTTGGGACTGCATACCCAGATGTATGACCACGTAGCCCTTCAATTATTTCTAACCCTTTTGAAACTGGTGCTCTGAAATGTCCGATTCCTTCTGATAGATCACACTGATAGATATAGTAAGGTCGGACCCTGATTTTAACTAGATCATGCATTAACTGTTTCATGATTGGGACACTGTCATTAATTCCAGCTAAAATGACGGATTGATTTCCAACAGGTACACCTGCATTGGCTAGCATCTCACAGGCTCGTTTGGACTCTTCAGTAATTTCGATTGATGTATTGAAATGCGTGTTTAACCAAATAGGATGGTACTTTTTTAAGATATTGCATAGATTTTCTGTTATCCTCTGTGGAAATACAACCGGAGCACGGGTACCGATTCTTATGATCTCTACATGTGGGATGGCACGTAGACTTTTTAGAATGTACTCTAGGATAGTATCATTAATTAATAATCCGTCCCCTCCAGACAATAGTACATCTCTCACTTCAGGAGTATTGGCAATGTAGTTAATAGCAGCATCAAGTTGTTTTTTCGGCACTCCCATTCCGATTTGACCTGAAAAGCGACGTCGAGTACAGTAACGGCAATACATTGAACATTGATTGGTGACTAAAAATAGCACTCGATCTGGATAACGATGTGTTAAGCCAGGTACTGGTGAATCTTCATCCTCATGAAGAGGATCTTCAAGATCATATTTTGTTTTATAAATTTCTTTTGAAATTGGCACAGATTGCATACGAATCGGGCAACGTGAATCATCTGGATTCATCAAGGATGCGTAGTATGGTGTGATATTTAGAGGAATAGTCTTTGTTGATATTCTAACGCCTTCCTCTTCTTCTGGAGTTAGGTTAACTACTTTTTTTAGATCATCTAAGGTTCTAACTGTATTCGTTAATTGCCAAATCCAATCATTCCACTGTTCTTCAGTGACATCTTTCCAAAGCTCTATCTCTTTCCAATGTCTACTAGGTTTATAAAGGTTATTTAACATAACTATCTCCTCCCTTGCTACTATATTTAATGCAATTTTCATGCCAAAGGCGTTATGTCCTTGAAATATTCGGGAGAAATTTTGCTCAGGTCACTGCGATTGACCGAATTCTAGCTGAGTTAGACCGAATCAAGCTGGTATTAGAACGAATACATACCGTCAATGACCGAATCCATCCACGTAGTGACCGAATAACTTCATCCACAATCCCTAACTAGCCCATAAACTCATACCTAAACACCCCAAAAATTATAAAACTACCCGATAAAAAAAAAACTGCCAACTATTTGGCAGTTTCCAGTTTACTCATTTTATATTGCAATGTTTGTCTCGGTATTTTTAATAGATCGGCAGCTTGTTTAATGTTTCCGTCCGTTTTAGCTAGAGCCTGATTAATAATCGATACCTCATACGTGCTAAGTAATTCGCGTAATGATTTATCTCCCAAACTAACTTCCTGTTCTTCTTTCCTCATATTATATTGCCCTGTTAAATGAAAAGGCAGATCTTCTATTGTAATGGTATCACCCTCGGCCATATTCATTGCATGCTCAATGGTGTGTTTCAACTCACGAACATTGCCAGGCCACACATACTCGGTTAATACTTTACATGTGTCTTCATTGATTCCTTTCACTTCTTTTACAAAAAGTTGATTATACTGATTGATGAAATGATTCACTAACAACACAATATCTTGAACTCTATCACGAAGTGGAGGGATATGGAGTGAAAATACATTTAACCGATAAAATAAGTCTGGACGCAACCAATTTTGCTGTAAGCAGTGAATAGGTTCCTCATTCATAGCAACTATAACTCTCACATCTACTTTAAATTCTTTCGTGCTTCCAACCCTTCGGACAACACCATCCTCTAATACTCTTAATAGCTTTGCTTGAATTTCCAATGGCATTGAATTTATTTCATCTAAAAACAACGTTCCTCCATGAGCTAGTTCGAATAAACCAGCTCGGTCAACAGCCCCTGTATAACTTCCTTTTACCGTTCCAAATAATAAACTTTCTAATAAAGATTCTGGAATTGAAGCACAACTTTGAGCAATGAACGGCTCAGATTTTCGAATTGAGCTATTATGAATAGATTGAACAAGCAGCTCTTTTCCAGTCCCTGTTTCTCCATAAACAAGGACAGTTGACGATGTTTTTGCAACCTTAAGTGCTTGACCCTTAACGAATTTAAACGAGTCACATGAGGTTAAGATATCGTTAATTGTATACCTTGCCCCATTCACTTCTTGCGGTTTTTGTTTTTTCTTTTTAAGTTTTGTTTGTAAATCAATTAATCTATTGGATAGTGCCTTTATCTGTGAATAATCTCGACCAATCTCTACTGCACCTATTAAACGATCGTTCACCATTATCGGTAACGTTGTATTTACTGTATCAATTATTTCTCCACGAACATTCTTATAGGTTTGGGGTAGATGATAAATCGGCTCCTTTGTTTCAATTACTTTTAAGAGTGTACTAGTTTCACTAGTTAGGGAAGGAAATACAGTTAAAATATGCTTTCCAAGAACCTCTTCGATTGCAACACCATCATGCTTTGCTGCCACTTCATTATAAAAGATGGTAACTCCAGTGTTATCCACAGCATGAATTGCTTCATCTATACTTGAAAGAATTGCTTTTACCATTTCATCTGACCCAACCTGTTGAAGGAACAATGATTACCACCTACCTTTTTTACAAATGCCGAATTTTAAGCACTATGGTGATGAATTTTTAGCAGCTGACAGGTCTTTAACCCATACGTTCATATCTTCAAGCTTATCGAATATATAACAGTTATTTGCCAATCGACCTGTATACGTATAGTTAAGCTGATGGAAAGCCGCGTTCATTCCAAAAGAAAGTGCTCTGGCAATAGAGTATGAACAAAAAATTCCCCTGCTAACTAGCTCCTCTTCTAATCTCTTTAAAAGGAGCTTCATTAATCCCAATTTACGAAACTCAGGAAGTGTTGCGCAATCTGTTAGTTCAGCATTATGATATGTGAAATTCATTTCGGCTGATGCAGCACTAATAAGCTGATCCTCCTCGTCTAAAATCACAAAGAATACGGTATCTTGCTGCATGACTTCTTTTATATAATCTGGATTATTAAGAGGAGTGGGATAAATTTCAAACACCTTTGAATAGAGGGTTGCTAGCTGATCTGCATCCCTATCTGTAGCCTGTCGGAGTTTGAATTTTTTTGGAATAGAAAATCTAGGGGTTGGTTTATCTAACACTAACACTTTCTTTAAAATTTCATCTTCCTTTACCCACTTATCACTGTTCCGACGAGTAGGTTCATAATACTTTGTCATGGCAATTGCATCATTACCATTGAAATATCGTTTAAATATAGCTTCTAAAATAAACCCTTCCTTAATGAAAAAAGGGACATCCTCAAACCTTGTTTTAACAATTGCTTTTGCATATTTATTTTCTAGGCACATATTATCGATAAAATCAGTAATACTTTTAATGTTTCCTCGGTAATCCTCTACTTTAAGACGTTGATTAAAGTGATCCTTTGTCGTCTTCAGATGAAAGTTTTCTCTATTTATCTCTTCCTGTTCCGAAAAAATAAAATCAGTTGTCATCTTCTCCCCCCTCTAAACACGCAGTAAGACTCTTCTTCATTTTAACATAAGACCAGTTCTTATAGGTTAACTATAGTAGAAACACCTAATCTCAAAGACTAGGTGTCATGAGTACTATATTCAACTGTCATTTTCTACTCCACACCAATCAATAAGGGTTAACGCTAAGATTTCAGCATATTCAAACAGTGTATCTAATACAATGTATTCATTTGGATAGTGTGCAACTTCAGTAACACCAGGTCCAAATACGACAGTTGGCATATTGCCTATCTTCGTAAACAACCCACCATCTGTTCCCCATGGTGATGCTTCAATTACCGGGTCTTTCTCTTTAACTTCTCTATAAACGGAAGATATAGATTTCATTAAATCATGGCTTACATCTATTTTTCCTGGAACCCATTGTGCTCCGAACCATTCTACTTTTACTGGGTGATCCACAAACCAGGAATCTTGTTTTGAGATACTCGCCATCCAATTAGCAAACTCCTCTTTAACATCTTCAAGTTTTTCATCAGGTCCAACCCCAATTCGGCCTTCTAGCTCGATTTGGTCAGGTACTGAGGATGGCCAAGTTCCCCCAGACATTTTTCCAATATTAATTGGAATTGGAATAGGGATGTCCTTATATAACGGGTCATTAATCCTTGCATTCCTTCTCATTTCTAACTTTTCAATGTGTCTAATCACATGAATTGCTTTGTCGATAGCACTTACACCTTGGTATCTTGTGCCTCCGTGAGCTGAGCGGCCTTCCACTATACAACGAAACCACATTGAGCCTTGCTGTCTAGGGAATATCTTCATATTTGTTGGCTCAGGTATAATTACCCCATCTGCCTTATAGCCTTTAAGAATTGCAGCTAATGAACCTGCTCCTCCGCTTTCCTCTTCGATGACACTTTGAAAGATAACATCTCCTTGTAATTGAATTCCACTCGAGATAATGGCTTCCATTGCTAAAAGTAATGCCACATTTCCACCCTTCATATCGGTTGAACCTCTGCCGAATACTTTTCCATCTACCTCTTCTCCTGCAAAAGGTTCGAATTGCCATTGTTCAAGATCCCCTTCAGGAACAACATCTATATGTCCATTTAGGATAATTGACCGCCCTTTACCTGATCCCTTCAAGACTCCAATTACATTGGGACTTCCTTTAAACTTTTCACGTGGTGAAACAAAGTAAGGATGGTTTAGTAACGCTGGACCACCAGGTTCCCAAATATCTATTTCAAGACCCATTTCACGACATTTTTCAATGATGATTGCTTGTGAACTACCTTCATGACCTTGAATACTTTTTTCCTGGACCAACTGCTTAAGTAATCGTGTCCCTTTTGGACGGTTATTTGAAATCCACTTTTGGATCTTTTGCCTATATTCATTCAATATCCATCCACCCTTTCATATAAAATAATCACAGGTGTTTTCTAATTAATCATTATGGTATTTTGACAATTGAATCCGCCAAAAGTAAAGAAGCGGAGGTCTTACTTATCACATCTTCGACAGTGTATGGTTCCATAATTTCTTTTAGTAACAACCCTTTTTCAGTTACTTCAATGACAGCCATATCCGTAATAATTAGATGTACACACTTTTTGCTAGTTAAAGGGATCGAACATTCCTTCACAATTTTCGATTCACCAGATTTATTAACATGATTCATTAACACAATAACTTTCTTTGCTTTTTGTGCGAGCTCCATTGCACCACCCATTCCAGGAACTCTCTTACCTGGTACAATCCAATTAGCTAAATCTCCCTTTTCACTTACCTGTAGTGAACCTAGAATGGTAATGTCAATATAACCTCTTCTGATCATTCCAAAAGCTATTGAACTATCAAAATAGGATGCCCCCTGTACGATGCTTACAGGATAACCCGCTGCATTACATAAGTTTTCATCCTCTCCTCCTTTTTGAGGAGATGCACCTATTCCAAGGACCCCATTTTCTGCTTGTATCATGACATGAACATCGGGTTCTAAAAAATTGGGAACAAGTGAGGGAATTCCAATTCCAAGATTAACGATCATCCCGTTTTTCACTTCTTTGGCTGCACGCATGGCAATGCGATCTCTTGTATTCATTCCCATACCCATTTCCAATTCACCCCATTACTTTTCACAATCATATCTACATAAACACCAGGTGTAATGATTTCTTCTGGACTGAGTTCACCTAGAGGAACAATTTCTTCTACTTCGGCAATCGTAAATTTCCCAGCCATTGCTACAAGTGGATTCATGTTGCGGGCACTTTTATCATAGATAAGGTTCCCAAAAGGATCGCTCTTCTTCGCAAAGATGATAGACACATCAGCAGTTAAGGGCTTTTCAATTAAATATTCCTTATCATCCATAACGATTCTCTGTTTGGACTGTGAAACGATTTCATTATCCATTCCGACATCAACTAAAATTCCACCTAATCCTACTCCACCTGCACGAATTCGTTCTGCTAATGTACCTTGAGGGACGAACTCAACCTCTAATTGACCAGCTGTCATCAATTGTCCAGCTATTGGATTTGAGCCAATATGAGATGCGATGACCTTTTTCACACGATGATGACTTACTAACCTTCCTATTCCTATGTCCGGAAAGCCTGTGTCATTCCCAATTAGCGTTAAATTACAAACCTCTTTTTCAAGTATTCCTGCAATTAAAGAAGGGGGCGAGCCTATCCCTCCGAAACCTCCGAACATTAAAGTCGTTTCATTGTTTATATGCGATAAAGCATCTTCTAAGCTAGCAATCTTATTAAATGTATTTTCTACCATAACCGGCCCCCAATACCTACGAGATCAATCCGTTAACTTGTAAATCATTCTGCAGGCTACTCACAGTTTGCTCGAAAATGTCAATAAGTTCATCAATCTGCTTCTCATTAATGGTCAACGGCGGTGCGATAAGAATTGCATCTCCTCCAACCCCTTCAATCCCTGTTGCAGATGGATATAGTAGCAATCCATTTGCTTGTGCTCTTTCTAGCATCAAGTTAGTTAAAGCTACTTCTCGCTTAAATGGCAGCTTATTTAGAAAATCGGAGACAAATTCAACGCCTATTAAAAGGCCTTTCCCTCTTACATCACCAATAATGGCATATTTCTTTTGTAAATCTGTCAGTTTAGTAACTAAATAGTTCCCCATTTCCTCAGCATTTGTTACAAGATTATTTTTTTCAATATACGTAATAACCGCAAGTGCCACTGCTGTTGATTGCGGATTTGCACTAAAAGTATGGCCACTCATAATTTGTTTAGATCCTTTTAAAATCGGTGCCATCACTCTGTCACTTGCTATGGCTGCACCAATGGGGGTATATCCCGCACTCATACCCTTCCCAATTGCAAGAATATCTGGCTGCACCTGCCAATGCTCCATTCCAAACATCTTACCTGTTCGACCCAAACCGGTCATTACCTCATCGGCTATAAATAGGATATTATTTCTATCACAAATTTCTCGAATCGTTTGATAGTACTCCTTTGGTGGAACAATTGCTCCAGCTGCAGCTCCGACGATTGGTTCAGCAATGAATGCTGCAATGTGTTCAGAACCAATTCTCTTAATGGCTTGATCGAGTTCAGTTGCACACTTTAGTTTACAAAAGGGGTAGCTCGAATCATACGGACACCGGTAACAGTATGGAGCTGAAATAGAAGGATAATCCTCTAAAAGTGGCACGAACCTTGCCCTTCTAGCTGTGTGACCTGACATAGATAGTGCACCAATGGTGATGCCATGATAACTCATCCATCTAGAAAGAATTTTATTTTTTGTCTTTATACCTTGTTCCTGCCAAAATTGTATGGCTATTTTCATAGCTGTTTCAGTAGCTTCTGACCCACTGTTTACAAAAAATGCTGAATTTAAATCACCTTGTGTTAACTGACTCAGCTTAGATGCAAGCTGTTCTGCAGGTTCGCTTGTGAATTGAGATCGATAGACAAAACTTACTTTTTTTGCCTGTTCCAGCATGACATCAATAATCTCTTTTACCCCATGACCTATACTCGCAGTTATTGCACCTGATGACCCATCAATGTACTTTTTACCGGTTGTATCGTACAAGTAAATACCATCTCCGTAGCTAACAACGGGATAGTCTTGATCTAAAACAGGTTTGATTAAATGGGAATAATTCATTCCGCTCCCCCCAGTCAAATCACAAGGCTTTAAGTAGTTAGTTACTTTTTATGCCCATAATTAATCATATGTAAAAAAACCTCGATACTTTCATTTAATGAAAAAATATCGAGGTCGATGTGTATTTATTTATGCTGAATTGGTGTATACAAGCTAGGAACAATACAAGGGTGTTATTCGCTAGAATCCACTCGCTTTCCGCGGGCAGTCCGGGAGCCTCCTCGGCTTCGCCTGTGGGGTCTCCCGTTGACGTGCTACTCCCGCAGGAGTCTCGTGGATTCTAGCGAATAACTGTACTTTGAACTATGGTTAATAATACACACTTTATTAATTAATTTCAGACATAATACGTTTGTGTATCCAAATCGCTGCATGGGAGCCGTCGCCCAATGCGATGGTTACTTGTTCAGAGTGAGCCAGGATGTCACCAGCTGCCCAGACATTGGCTATATTAGTTTCCTTTGTTCTGGGGTTTACGTTAATGTGTTTGTTTTCTAATCGCTCGACCCCTAATTTTTCTGCAAGGTCTGTTTTGACTTTATTGCCTCCAAAGCCGATAAAGCCTCTGTCTCCTTCTATTATTGTTCCGTCTTTGAGCTTAACACCTTTAAACTCATGGGCTTTATCACCAGTTATGACGCTTTCAATTTCTTGTTTTATATAGGTAATTCCTTTTTGTTGAATGTTGGTTTTAAGTTCTTCTTCTAAGTCCCTACCATCATGATTGATATATACAATTTGTTTTGTCCAGTAAGAAAGTGTTAGCGCAAGGTTAGCTCCGGTTGACCCACTTCCTAGTAAAACAACCTTTTTATCCTTTACCTCATACCCATCACAATCTGGACAAACATAAATGGTTAGTCCTAGACATGGCATAATATTTGGAATATCAGGTATTCTGTCCATCACACCAGTTGCTAATAGTATTTTATTTGCCTCATACATCTCTCCTGATTTAGCATGAAGTGAAAACGTATTAGTGTTCTTCTTTGCATCCGTTACTTCATCTTCCACAAACTCTACCCCATAGCTCTCTGCTTGTGCTTTTCCAATGCTCCTTAAAGTCTCTCCACTAACACCATCAGGATAACCAAGAATATTGTGATAGCTTTTACAAATCGTAGATCTTCCATGATTTGAATCGATCACTAAAATAGAGTGTTTATACCTACCAAGCTGAATCGCTGCTTGAAGTCCTGCGAATCCTCCACCTATTATGATACAATCAAACGTTTTTACCATTTTTACACATCCTTGTCATCTTTATCATGTGTATAGGTTATGTGTAATCTGATTAGCTATTCAAAATCAAAGAAAAATCACACGTTGAAAGAAACGTGTGATTTGTTATGTTAATTAAAGTATTAACTCTTTTTCATTCCACTTCTTTAGAACCTCAGCCTCTTTTTGAGGATGAAGTCCAGCTTTCCGATCATCAGCACTTATGTTTCTAGTGCGATCCCATGCTACAGTATCCTCTATAGTTACTGACAATGGCCTAATCTGCAACCCATCACTAATCGCTTTTTGGATTGGAGCTGTTAAGAAGCTTTTCATATTTTCGTCTGATTCAGGAATGTATAGCGGAAGTTCCATCCAATAGCCAACCTTTTGCTCCTGTAAAAAATCATTAGAAACTGCAGTGAATGTAGCGTCGCTCTTTGTCGTACGTTTACATTCTTCTAAAAATTCCTTGAAACGAAGTTGTTCTTTAGGACCAGTCACATTGTAAGTTCCTGCTTTTTTCTCTTCCAACAAAGTTAAAGTAAAGGCCGCTAAATCCCTCACGTCAATGAATTGAACTGGATGGTCTGAATCTGGAACTAAAACATCGCCCCCATTCGCAACTCTAACGGGCCAGTATGTAAAGCGGTCTGTAGGGTCATTTGGTCCAACGATTAATCCTGGACGAATGATAAGTGCACCCTCTGGGAAGAATGATTTTACTTCATTTTCACATAGTGCTTTTAGAGGACCATAGGTCTCTCCTGTAACCTCTTCAACACTTTCATCCTTAAGTGTTCCTACCTCCGAGTTTTCACCAATTTCTTTTGAAAAGTCATTATAGACGGAGATACTTGATATAAACGCATATTGATCACATGCTGTAGATAGTAATTGAGCAGACTTTCTAACAACTCTCGGTACATACCCACACGTATCAATAACAGCATCCCATTTTCTACCTTCAAGTGCAGATAGATTTCCATCTCTGTCACCTACCAAATATTCTATCGAATCTGGTAAAAGTGAAGATTCGACCGTCCCACGATTAAAAATGGTTACCTCATGTCCTCTGCTTATCGCTTCGTTTATTAAATGAATGCCTAAAAATTTTGTCCCACCAATAATTAAGAGATTCATAGAACTCCCTACTCCCTATTTTTTTATTTACTCTTTAAATTCTCTACTATACCTAAAAAATCCTCTCTACATCTAAAGTCTATGTTTTTAAAAGAAATCCTAAGACTAAATCTATAGAAATAAATACAACTCTACTATGAAGATTAAAAGAATGACAAAAACTATACTAAAAGTATCACAATTTAGGAGGAAATAAGCATGATCGGATACCTGTATGAAACACATGTCCTTACAAAAAACTTAGAGGCAGCTGTTAAGTTTTATCAAGAACTTGGAATGCCATTAGCCTATTTTTTAGAAGATAGAAGAGCTGCATTCTTTTGGTTTCAGAAATCGGAAGAGAAAAAACAAATGCTTGGTGTGTGGGAAGTAGCTGAAGATCAGTGGGTAGCAAGACACTTTGCCTTTCATATCTCTTATGAAGAACTAATCGGTTCAATTGATTGGCTAAAAGAGAAACAAATAGAACCAGTAGCCAGTTTTGGACTAGAGCCAAATGAACCATTAGTCCACTGCTGGATGCCATCCGCTTCTGTATACTTCACAGACCCTGACGGAAACTCACTTGAATACATCCATGTACTAAAGGGAGAATCTAAGCCGGAATTAGGAGTTATGTATTTAAGTGAGTGGGAAAAAATGTATAGTATTAAATAAAAAGAGGCTAATTCCTATAACGAATTCTACATTAATATATTTGAAGAGTGAATTGGAGCGGAAGGCACTTGACTCCTGCGGGAAGTAGAGGAAAAGTCGAGACCCCGCAGACGGAACGTCGAGGAGGCTCGACTTCCTCCCCGCGGAAAGCAAGTGCCTGCAGCGGAAAGTAACGGCCTAGGTTCAAAGTAAATAAGATAATAAAAACGAAGCATATCAGCTTCGTTTTTTTTTCCAATTACACTCCTACTTTATCATCACTAGTCACATAATCAATCTCAAATCCTAAATCCTCAAGCATCTTATGATCTGCAGTACTTTCCTGACCTGAAGTAGTTAAATAGTCACCCACAAAAATTGAGTTAGCCGCATATAAGCCAAGTGGCTGTAAGCTTCTAAGATTAACTTCACGCCCACCAGATATTCTAATTTCCTTCGTTGGATTGATAAAGCGGAATAACGCTAGTACCTTCAAACAATAACGAGGGTCAAGTTCATTTACACCTTCTAGTAAAGTTCCATCAATGGCATGAAGGAAATTCACAGGTATTGAATCAGCATCAAGTACCTTCAAAGTTCTAGCCATATTCACAACATCATCTTTCGTTTCCTTCATTCCAACAATAACACCTGAGCAAGGAGAAATTCCAGCTTCTTTTGCAATGTTTACAGTGTTTACACGATCATCATATGTATGTGATGTCGTTATATTTGAATGATGTTCCTTAGACGTATTTACATTATGATTATAACGATCTACACCCGCTTCTTTTAATCTAGAGGCTTGTTCAGGTTTTAGAATCCCAAGACAGGCACAAACCTTCAACCCATACTTTTCTTTTATTTCTTCAACAGCAGAAACAACATGATCGACTTCTTTATCACTTGGCCCTCTACCGCTCGCAACAATACAATATGTACCAACTTTTAAGTTGTAAGCCTGTTCCGCCCCTTTTAAAATATTCTCTTTGTCTACCATTCTATATTTTTCAATCGGTGCAGTTGAAATAGACGATTGTGAACAATATCCACAGTTCTCAGGACATAATCCTGACTTAGTGTTTATAATCATATTTAACTTTACTTTGTTACCATAATAATGTTTACGAATTTGGTATGCTCCGTGTAATAACAACAAAAGCTCCTCATCTGGGCAATTCAAAATGGATAATGCTTGTTGATCTGAAATCTCTTCTCCTGCAATTACATTTTCTGCAATTTCTAACCAATTCATTTTCATTGTTCCTACCCCTTTTGGAATTATTTTCATATTAATGGTAGTTTAGGTCTCTTTATATGTCAACTTATTATTATAACAAGTTTACTAATATCCAATTTTATACAAAAAATCATTTCATAACAAAAACTCGATAATCATAAAGATTATCGAGTTTAAAATTTTTTAAAAAGTTAACCTATATAAGAAGCTCCGACAATGATTAAAAGAATAAACAAAACGACAATTAACACGAAGCTGTTATTGTAGCCATATCCACCGTATCCATAACCGCAGTAATCATGATATCCGTAATGCATATCAAAACATCCCCTTTTTTAATGTTTAGTACACCAATAAGATATGTGCCTATGGGAGACTCTGTATGTGCGGATGCCTATTTTTCTAAAAAAATATGGTTATGAACCTATTAACTGAATAAGTAAGTAAAGTGCGACACCCCAAATGATGATTGCTGAAAGTTTATTAATTTTTCTCAACCAACTGCCATCCTTATCAATTTTACCTACATAACGTCCTGCTGCCGCTAACCCAATAAACCATAACCAGGAAACTGTGATGCAAGCAACTGTAAAGATGACCTTTTCAGTATCTTCATATTGAAGTGAATTTGTTCCAATCACTCCTATTGTATCTAATATGGCATGAGGGTTTAAAAGAGAAACAGATGCTGCAAAAGCAATTTGTCTTCTTACAGACAGCGAACCTTGAATATCATCCCTTGGCCTTGGATCGCTATTCCAAATGGTATATCCCATATATAGTAAGAAGACTATTCCCACTGTAAATAAAAGAAATTTAAACCAAGCAAATGTTAATACTAAAACGGATACTCCTACAACGGCAAGTAAAATAAGGATGGTATCACATACCCCCGCTGTAATCACTGCAGGTAATGCATAATAGAAATTCCTCCCACTAGCTCCTTGATTAAAAACAAAGACATTTTGAACACCTAGAGGTATAATTAGCCCAAAAGCTAATATGATCCCGTGAAGTAATGCTTCCACCAAACCACTTCCTTATATAAAAATAAACAATTATGTAGAGTAGGAGGTTACTATGAATCTTAAAAAGAGACTTAGAGATTATGGCTTAAAAGTCGGAACGATGAGTACTGGACTCAAAAATACACTTACAGATGTAAAGGGTGTTACGGTCGGACATACAACCCTTAGTAATAGCTCTGTCCAAACCGGAGTAACAGCAATTATACCACATGCAGGAAATATCTTCCTAGAAAAATACATAGGTGCAACACATGTTATCAATGGCTTTGGAAAGACAATTGGCACCATTCAAATTGATGAATTAGGAACAATTGAAACACCGATTTTGTTAACAAACACTTTGAGTATTGGAACTTGCGCAGATTCTCTTTTAAAGTATATGATAGATTCCAATAAAGAGATTGGCAGAATTACAGGTACGGTTAATCCAATCGTTTGCGAATGCAACGATATGTTTTTGAATGATATCCGCTCTTTTGCTGTTACACATGAACATGTAATAAGTGCACTACAGAATGCTTCTGAAACGTTTGAGGAAGGAAGTGTCGGTGCAGGCGCTGGTATGAGATGTTTCGGTCTAAAGGGAGGAATCGGTTCTTCTTCTAGAACGTTTGAAATTAATAGCAACACATACACGTTAGGTGTGCTAGTTTTAACAAACTATGGCAAGCTTTCAGACTTCACTTTTTTAGGTACTCCTCTAGGTAAGAGACTTTTACCTCTTATCCCTAGCAAGGAAGAGGCTGATAAAGGATCCATAATTATGGTTGTCGCAACAGATTTACCTGTTTCTGATCGCCAACTAAAGCGTATTCTGAAACGGACAAGTGTAGGTCTTAGTAAAACGGGTTCTTTTATCGGTAATGGGAGTGGAGATATTGCCATTGGCTTTTCAACTGCCACTACCATTCCCCACTTCTCCAAGTCAGGATTGCAAACGTTGAATCTACTACACGAAGACGAGATTGATCTGTCTTTCATAGCAGTTGCAGAAGCAACAGAAGAAGCTATTTTAAACTCCTTATTAAGCGCAAATACTACAGTTGGTAGAGATGGAAATACACTTTATTCACTAAGAGATTATATTGAACAACTTCTATAAAGGAGAGATTGTGTTAATGGAGATTGGATTTTATAAAGATCATTTTGTGGATATAAATGAAAATGTTGTACCTATACAAGAAAGAGGCCATCAATTTGGGGATGGTGTTTATGAAGTTATACGTGTGTATAACGGAAAACCCTTTCTGTTAAAAGAACACCTGGATAGATTAGTCAAAAGTGCGGAAGCAATTATGTTAGAGCTACCCTACACACCGGAAAGAATCCAAGAAATTGTTAATGAAGGCTTAGAGAAATCTGGATTAAAAGAAGCTGAAATTTACATGCAAATTACGCGAGGAATCGCTCCAAGAGCACACCTTTTTCCGACCACACCTTCTGTTATGTCAATGACAGTCAAAAATGCCCGTATAGTTGATGAAAAGAAACGTATCGATGGTGTAACAGTGACTACAATGGAAGATGAACGCTGGAAGAACTGTTATATCAAGTCTTTGAATCTTTTACCAAATGTTATTGCTAAACAAAAGGCCGTTACAAATGGTCATGAAGAAGCCATTTTTGTAAGAGATGGATATATCACTGAGGGCTCAAGCAGCAATATATTCATCGTTAAAAATGGAACACTACTTACAACACCCGCAACAAATTATATCTTACACGGCATTACAAGAGCAGCTGTTATCCAATTAGCATTAAATTGCAATATTCCTTTTGAAGAGAGAAAGTTTGACCGTGATTTTCTAAATGAAGCAGATGAAGCATTCATAACAAGTACCTCAGCGGAAATTTTACCAATCTCAAAAATAGATGATATTTCACTACCACCAAATAGACCACTAACGAACTTGTTATATAAAGAATACCGTGAGCTTTATTCTTAAGTAATCAAATAACCACAGCAATGAGTTGTATGCTGTGGTTATTTTTTGAAGTGTTAATAAACATGTATAAAGGAGTAAATAAAAATGATTAGCATTAGGGATGCCGTAGAGACAGATTTACTAGAGATTCTGTTCATTTATAATGAAGCTATAGAAAGAACTGTGGCCACATTCGATACTGACCCCCGATCACTAGAAAAACAAAGATCATGGTTTAACGATCACGGTCCTTCTCACCCTATAATTGTTGCGGAACTGGACGGTAAAGTAATTGGGTGGGCTTCCCTTAGTAGATGGTCAGATCGTGCTGCATATGACGGGACAGTAGAATTATCCTTTTATGTGTTAGAATTATATCACGGTAAAGGAATTGGAAAGGCACTACTTCTTGCCTTACTAGAGCAAGCCGCTACCCTTCCCTTACATACCATCATTTCACGAATTACTGAAGGGAATGAAGCGAGTATCCATCTTCATAAACAAGCTGGGTTTGAATATATCGGGGTTATGAAGCAGGTTGGTAAAAAGTTTGGAAGATTACTAGATGTTCATATGTTTCAATTTTTCGTGTGAAAATAATTTATTATGTATTTCTATTATAAAGGGAGAGGTTTACTAATGAAGTCAATTATTGAAAATGAAATTACTAAATATAAAGAAGATTTTTTCCGTATTAGCACGTTCATTGGGGAAAATCCTGAGCTTGGTCATGAAGAATTCAAAGCAGCGGAAATACTTTCAAATGAGCTTAAAAAGCATGATTTTGTCGTTACCTTAGGAACAGCTAATTTACCAACCGCGTTTGAAGCTGTATTTGACAGCGGTTTACCTGGGCCAACCATTGGATATATGGCAGAATATGATGCATTACCTGAACTTGGCCATGCTTGTGGACATAACTTGATTGGAACAATGGCAGTTGCTGCAGGAATCGGTTTAAGTAAGGTTTTAAAGGAATGTGGTGGAAAGGTTATCGTCTATGGTACCCCTGCTGAAGAAACAAAGGGTGGAAAGGTAACGATGGCTGAACAAGGGATCTTTAATAAGCTCGATGTAGCTATGATGGTTCACCCTCTTAATCGTTTTGAGAAAAGTGGTACATCGTTGGCAATGGACGCGATTCAATTTGAATTTTTCGGTAAAGCTGCTCATGCTGCAGCTAGCCCTCATGAAGGAATTAACGCACTAGATGCAGTTATTCAAGTCTTTAATAGTATGAATGCCTTAAGACAGCATATTACGCCTGATGCTCGAATTCATGGAATTATTCCAGAAGGTGGAAAGGCTGCAAATATTGTTCCTGACTATGCAGTTGCTCAATTCTATGTGAGAGCAAACTCTAGGGAATACGTGAATGAACTGGTTGAGAAGTTAAAAAAGATTGCTGAAGGAGCAGCACTTGCAACTGGCAGCAAAGTGGAATCCTCTTTTTATGAATTTTCGTATGACAACATGGTAACTAACGAACAATTATCTACCACTTTTACGAATGCACTTCTTTCTTTAGGAGTGAAAAGTGAGGAGATTAACAAAAAAGTAGGTGGTTCTGGCTCACTTGATATGGGAAATGTAAGTCAAGTTGTCCCTTCTATTCACCCTTATATTCAAATCTGTACAGAACCTTATGCGTGCCATACTCATGAATTTAGAGAGGCAGCTATGAGTGACAGAGCTAAGGAAGCAATGATTTTAGGTGCTAAGGCAATGGCATTAGCAGGGTTTGAGGTCATCATCAATCCTGAGTTACTTTCTCAAATAAAAGCTGAGTTTACTAGCTCAAGAGTCTAGTAATTAAAAAAACAGTTCCAAATGCGGAACTGTTTTTTTTATATATAAGACTCAAGCTTATAATTTTGTTACGTTAGCTGCTTGAGGTCCACGGTTACCTTCAACGATTTCGAAAGAAACTTCTTGACCTTCTTCTAAAGTTTTGAAACCTTCACCTTGGATAGCTGAGAAATGTACGAATACATCTTCTCCACCTTGAACTTCGATGAATCCAAAGCCTTTTTCGCTGTTAAACCATTTTACTTTACCATTTTGCATGTGTTTTGCCTCCTAAAAATTAACACACAATACCTGTGTATCCCAAAATATTTGACCATTTAACCCATAACATAAAGCTTATGAATCCATTGTACTCTTCGAACATTTTCTTCATATAAACACTTATATATGTAAAACGGTCACGTTAATAATATCATTTTTTGAATAATGTAGTCAATAATCCTGAGCTTGATTCAAGAAATATTTTCTAATAAATCCAGCAATTATTTCTTTCAAAAAGTTCTATTGTTAACGTGTTTTGAATACGCTTACAGTAGCTTGTACAACTCCGTATTAACCTCACATTTTTAACATAGGAGGAAAGAAAATGATCTATAGTAAGCCAGGTACAACAGGTTCCAAAATTACGTTTAAAAATCGCTATGAGAACTTTATTGGTGGTGAGTGGGTAGCTCCCCTCAGTGGTCAATATTTTGAAAATGTAAGTCCTGTAGATGGACAAGTATTTTGTGAGGTTGCTAGATCAAATCATGAGGATATTGAAAGAGCATTAGATGCTGCACATGCAGCAAAGGATGCTTGGGGTAAAACATCCGTAACTGAACGAGCAAATATTTTAAATAGAATTGCAAACCGCATGGAAGAGAATCTAGAGATGCTTGCAAATGCTGAGACTTGGGATAATGGAAAGCCAGTTAGAGAGACTTTAGCGGCTGACCTTCCACTTGCTATCGATCATTTCCGATATTTTGCTGGTTGCATCCGTTCTCAAGAAGGAAGTCTTTCGCAAATTGACAATGATACAGTAGCCTATCATTTCCAAGAGCCACTTGGTGTCGTTGGGCAAATCATCCCTTGGAACTTTCCAATATTGATGGCTGTATGGAAATTAGCACCTGCTCTAGCAGCTGGAAACTGCGTCGTGTTAAAACCTGCTGAGCAAACTCCAGCATCAATCATGGTATTGATGGAGTTAATTGAAGACATTCTACCACCTGGTGTTGTAAACATTGTTAATGGATTTGGATTAGAAGCTGGAAAGCCACTAGCATCTAGCACACGTGTAGCAAAAGTTGCCTTTACAGGCGAAACTACAACAGGTCGATTAATCATGCAATATGCTTCTCAAAATCTTATTCCTGTTACACTTGAGCTTGGTGGGAAATCACCAAATATCTTTTTTGAAGATGTTATGTCTCAAGACGATGCATTTTTAGATAAAGCTATTGAAGGCTTTGTTATGTTTGCATTAAATCAAGGTGAGGTTTGTACTTGTCCTTCACGTGCACTTATTCATGAATCGATCTATGACCGTTTTATGGATCGTGCTCTAGCTCGTGTTGAACAAATTAAGCAAGGCAATCCTTTAGATTTAGAGACGATGATTGGTGCTCAAGCATCAAATGAGCAAATGGAGAAAATCATGTCCTATTTTGATATTGCTAATCAAGAAGGAGCTACTTGTCTAATCGGTGGTGGCCGTAACACCCTTGAAGGTGACCTAAAAGATGGTTATTATATTAAACCAACTGTATTTAAGGGTCACAATAAAATGAGAATTTTCCAAGAAGAGATCTTTGGTCCAGTAGTTTCTGTAACTACATTTAAAGACGAAGAGGAAGCTCTTCAAATCGCAAATGATACTTTATATGGCCTTGGTGCAGGAGTTTGGACTAGGGATGTTAATAAAGCCTACCGCTTTGGAAGAAATATTGAAGCTGGCCGCGTCTGGACAAATTGCTACCATGCATATCCTGCCCATGCAGCATTTGGCGGATATAAAATGTCAGGTATTGGTAGAGAAAATCATAAAATGATGCTTTCTCACTACCAACAAACTAAGAATCTACTTGTTAGCTATAGTCCTGACAAATTAGGATTCTTCTAAAATGAATGTAACTGCAACCGATGAAGCTCTTAAACTCATAGAACAACTGAAGGTTAAACACGGCCCTCTTCTTTTTCACCAATCTGGTGGATGTTGTGATGGCAGTTCACCAATGTGCTTTCCGCGTGAGGAGTTTTTAATAGGTGATGCTGACATTCTTATTGGGGAAATCGGGAATACCCCGTTTTATATGAGTAAAAAGCAATACGAATACTGGAAACATACTAATCTGATTATTGATGTTGTAAAAGGTCGCGGAGGCATGTTCTCACTCGAAGGGCCTGAAGGTGTTCGGTTTTTGACAAGATCTACGATTGCTTAGATTGATATTTTGGGTAGAGATTTTAGTGTCTCTACCTAAATATCCTTTTGGAGGGACTATTAAGCTCAATTCACGTTTCTTACTTAAAATATCTTCCATTTGAAATAACGATTAGCACCTATTCGCACTACCCAATTCAAATTCCTTCCATCCAGAGTAACGATTAACTCCTAATCGCACTCCTCAATTCAAATATCTTCCATCTAGAGTATCGATTAGCTCGTATTCACACTCCTCAATTCAAATATCTTCAATCCAGAGTAACGATTAGGTCTATTCGCACTCCCCAATTCAAATATCTTCCATCCATAGTAACAATTAGCACCTATTCCTACTCCCCAATTCATATATCCTCCATTCCCCACCCGACATCACCAAAAAAATCACCCCAACCAACATCTGGCGGAGTGATTTTTATGCGTCTATTTAAACAACTTACTATATTCCCCATATCCCTCTTTTTCTAGGTCTTCCTTTCGGATAAAGCGTAATGCTGCGGAATTGATGCAATACCTTAATCCATTAGGTCCTGGGCCATCGTCAAAAACATGTCCTAAATGAGAGTCTGCTGTTTGGCTTCTTACTTCAGTACGAATCATTCCATACGTCATGTCAGTCTCTTCTACGATTTCAGATTCGTCAATTGGCTTTGTGAAACTTGGCCATCCACAACCTGCATCATATTGATCTTTTGAGCTAAACAACGGTTTACCAGAGACAATGTCTACATAAATGCCTTCACTCGTATTATTCCAAAACTCATTTTTAAATGGTGGCTCTGTTCCATTTTTTTGCGTCACTTCATATTGCATTGGCGTTAGCCTTGCCTTTAGTTCTTCTTTATTAAAGGTGCTCTTCCAGTGATCTTTAATAAAGGCATCACGCCCTGAACCTTTACGGTAGCGTGTATAATGTGTTGGGTTCTTTTTATAATAGTCCTGGTGATATTCTTCTGCAGGATAAAAAGGCGCTGCTGGTAAAATGTCAGTTACGATTGGCTTAGAGAATCGTCCACTTTCATCAAGGTTTTTCTTTGATTCCTCGGCTATTTTTCTCTGTTCCTCACTATGATAGAAGATTGCTGTCTTATACGAACCTCCTCTATCATAAAATTGTCCTCCGCTATCTGTCGGATCTATTTGCTGCCAGAATACATCTAGTAATTTGCTATAAGGAAATACCTCTGGATTAAACGTAATTTGAACAACCTCATAATGACCTGTTGTTTCAGAACATACCTCTTTGTATGTAGGATTCTCTTTCTGACCACCCGAGTATCCTGAAACAACCTTCTCGATTCCCGGCTGCTCATCAAATGGTTTTACCATACACCAGAAACAACCACCTGCAAATGTAGCCAGCTCAAAATTTTGTGTCATGATTACCTCAACCTTTCATAAATAGCTGCTTTTCCCCATTATATCATTGGAGATATAAACACCAAATTAACTTGCTTATATTTCACCCTTCCGTTTTTCTAAGAGGTTAATTAATCGATTAGGATAATCGGTAATAATACCATCCACATTCAATTCGATTAATTTTTTCATCGTTTTCTCATCATTTATGGTCCAGTAGTGGATAGCGATATTTCTTTCCTTTATCGTTTTCACTAGGCGTTTTGTTGCTAGGTCGATTTTACCGACCCTAATGGGAATTTGAACAGCATGACGCTCTAAGTTCACAAGCCGGTCTAATCCCACCTTATGTAAAATAACAAATTGCCGTATTGTTTCTACCCCTGTTCCCACAGGAATGTTCCCTTTTGTAGTTGATACAAATCTTTTCAGACTTTTATCATTGAATGAACCAACAATTACTTTGTTTTTCATATCATATTTTTTTATCAATTTTATTATTTTCTTCTCAACCTTTTTTGTTGGGTCCTTTAATTCGATCACAAGTGGGGTTCCATTACTACGTACAAACACTTCTTCGAGACTAGGTATGGTTACACCTTTGTTGCGAAACGGGTACCCTCCGTTGTCGTTCTTAAGTTTATAGCCAGCATCTAATTTTTTGATTTCCTCAAGAGTGTAGTCTTGTACGTATCCCGTTCCATTGGTCGTACGATCTACTGTTTCATCATGAATAACAACTAACTCTTCATCCTTTGTCATTCGCACATCAAGTTCAATGGCATCGACACCTAGCTTTTCAGCTAAACGAAATGCTAAGAGCGTATTTTCTGGTGCTATTCCCGCTCCACCACGATGAGCAATGACCAGTGGCTGGCTATCATCTTTTAAGAAGGCCGTATTTGATTGCTTGGAAACAGGAATGAACTGTATGGTTCCATATAAAATACTTAGCAATAAAAAGACAATAATAACACGATTAAAGAAAGCATGAATAGGTGATCTACGGTTATTTATCTTCATTTATAATCCCTCAGTTAGTTTTTGTTTGGTTTATTATGACATTTTCCTATTAATTTTATTTCGTTTTTAAGCACTTGATGAAAAATTTTTCTCAGCTTGGATATTATAGGAATATAGATATGTTCATTTATGAAGTTTATGACTCACCAAACTACTACTGGAGGTTGAAGATACTATGGCTGCTCCATACTTATGCCCAAACTGTAAAACGAACCGCTCACGCTTTAATCTAATTGAACAAATAGCAAAGCCAGTGAAAATGGATCCTAGAACTGGGGATTTACTTGAAGAGTATTCGAATGAAATGCTTAATCCCTTTCACGTCCCGTATAAAGGTCCAGCGATAAAGGTACAATGTGGTGTTTGCGGATTAATCGAGGATGAAAGATCATTTATTAAACGTGCTGAAAGTAATAAATTGCAATAATAGAAATGATCTGTGTTGATTACACATTCTCTTTGATTGAATTTTTTAACTCTCCTGTTGATTTTAACGAAAACAAGCACTCACTCTCCGTGGATGGTCAGAGAAACGCGGAAAGTGACCTATCTCACCATACTCCTCTTCTTTTTTATCTATAATGGTTCACGGGGTGATTAAATTGGATAGGGATTGGTCAATGAATCTAGAAGAACCTGAATATGAGAATGATATAAACCTATTAATTGAAAAAGCAATTAAAGCAGTGCAACAAACTAAAAAGGGCTGCTATGTTAACTTGGTAACACCTGTGATTTTCGGAAATCCAACGCAATTTCTATCTACTTTACTGGATGAGGTATTCAATAAATCCATTCGGCATAAGTATATAGATCATTGTGGATGTGGTGGATATGTTTATAGAGTCTGGAAATTATGAAGTTTTATTGGCTTATACGTTTAGGCAGGTCGTGATAAATGAAAAAGAAGACGACATGCTTATAAATCGTTTAGGATTTTTCTTTGATACAATCGAGATTAATCCAAATAGAGTGTCATTCATGAAAAATGATAACCCGGTTTATTATATTCAATTGAAAGGATTTTTACATTTCAAACAAAGAGTGGACTTTCCTAATTTTTTTGAAGTAACATACAAAAATTACAGCATAGA
The DNA here is from genome assembly GCA_014960805.1 of Cytobacillus suaedae. Classification (GTDB taxonomy): domain Bacteria; phylum Bacillota; class Bacilli; order Bacillales; family Bacillaceae_L; genus Bacillus_BV; species Bacillus_BV suaedae. The sequence continues at coordinate 2,807,924 of CP063163.1, forward strand.
AATTTACTTCCCTTAAATAAAGATGAGGGGCAATTCCCCCTCATCTTACTCACTATCTGGTGTTATATTGAAAAACATGTCTTCATTCTTGTTTTTGTCTTCGTTTTTTGATTTTTCCTTTGTATCTTTACCCATTTGACCATCTGATTCATAGCTTAAATCAAATTTTGGCTTTTTTGTCATTTGGCATCCCTCCTGCCAATAGTCTTACACCAATTAATAACGATATACAAAAAAAGAGGCGGACCTCTTCTGGCACGCCTCATACTTTCACTTATTTTCGATGTACTCTCGTTCGATCACCGCTTAGTTTTTTCCACTTATTTCGTTCATCTAGCTGTGCCTTCTTGTCGTTTTTTCGTTCCAGATAGGCAAGTTCTTTTTGAAGCTTTACATAGCTTTTATATCGCTCCTCATCAAGACTGCCATCTGAAATTGCTTCGACAATCGCACATTGAGGTTCATTGCCATGTGTACAATCTCTATAGTAACAGTTTTCAGCTAATGTTTCGATATCCTCAAAGCTATGGCTTAAGCTGTCTTCAGCATCCCATAATTGGAGCTCCCTCATTCCAGGGGTATCAATGATAATTCCACCAGTTGGGACAACGATAAGTTCACGATGTGTTGTCGTGTGCTTTCCACGATCATCACCTTCTCGAATTTCTTTTACAAGTTGCTTCTCAACACCAATCAATCGATTGGTTAATGTCGACTTCCCTGCTCCTGATGATCCAAGTAAAGCAACTGTTTGACCTTCTACCAGGTAGGTATCTAATTGGTTTATTCCACTATCATCTTTCACACTTACAGCATGAACTGGCACTCCAAGGGCGACTGTTTCAATTTGTTTTAGTTTCTCTTCAATATCATTGCATAGATCACTCTTAGTAAGAACGATAACAGGATTTGCGCCACTCTCCCAAGCCATAAGTAAATATCGCTCGATTCTTCGCAAGTTAAAATCCTGGTTTAAGGCATTAACAAGAAACAATGTATTCACATTCGTAGCGACTATTTGTTCTTCAGTGGTCATCCCAGCAACCTTCCTTGAGAACTTACTGAACCTAGGTAAGATTCCATGAATTGTTGCCTTACCTTCTTCATATCTTGGTGAGATAAGTACCCAATCTCCAACAGCTGGATAATCTTCTCTAGAAATTGAGTTGTGACGAAGTTTCCCAGAAACCTCCCCAAGTAAATCGCCTTCTTCAGTAAAAATTCGATACATTCTTTTATGCTCTAATGCAATTCTTCCAACAGAATAGTTTTGTTCTGTATATTTTGTAAATTCATTATTAAAAAACTCATTCCAACCTAATGTTTGTAAATTCAAATTCCTTTTCCTCCTAGGGATATACTAAAATTAGACAAAATAAAAAAGACTGATCTACAGTCTTCTTCTTAAAAAGAATTAATAACTATGATCTGAGTTGAATCCAACCCATCACAAATCCCAGAGATACTACAGAGAAAAAGGATGGGTGGTGTTATATTCAATTAATTTACCGATAGCTCCTAATAAATTTTTGCTCATAACACATCACCCACTTTCCGAATTTAATATAAGAAAATTATAGTATAATTACTAAAAGATGTAAATAGCTAATTTTTATTATTTTTCCAATAAATCATATTAAATGGGGCTGCTCCCATAAACCTTACAGGAACAGCCCCATTATTTATTAATTAAGGAGGAAAGGCATCATACATAACTACGCTTGGAGTATATCAGTAAAAACATTTACTGTATAAAACAAACTAGATTAGTTCGTTCAATTTAGCACCAAGCTGCACCTACAATGATTAATAAAATAAATAATACTACGATTAACGCAAATCCACGTCCAGCACCATAACCAGCGCCAGCTACTTGGGGACCGTAACCATAGCCACAGTGTCCGTAACCCATTCATTCCACCTCCTTTTTCATCTATAGTTCTACCATATGCAAACCAACGCTGTTTCGAAAAGGCATATGCCTAGAGAGTTAGGAAAAATCCAAATTATTCCTTTACATAAGTTCAATTTAAGTTGGAAATTTTAGTAATAAGGAGGTTAGAAAGATGACAAGTTTATTAATGAAGATCATTATTTGTCCTTTAGTTGTAGCTCTATCAGCTTCATTCCTTGCGAATCTTAACTACGCAAACTTTATCCAGCCTATCATTGTCGGATTGATTTTAGCTGTAGCAGGGGTAACAATGGAGTATTTATTTTTAAAAGAGGGTAGTGTTTGGTTTAGTACATTCATGGATTTTGTAGCTTCAGTCATTATTGTTTATTTCGTTACAAATCTTTTTGCTACAGCATCTGCAACCCTATTCGGTGCAATAATTGTTGGTTTTCTACTAGCTGTTACAGAATATTTTACTCATTCATATTTAGTGAAATCTGGAAAGACAAGGAAAACATCATTGGCCTAATCACTTCTTTTGGAAGAAAATTCTTCACATACGACAACCCACTAAAGTTGAAATTAAGAAATGCATAAGAAATAAATGGGTAGGAGGCCTTTATTTTGACAAAAAACAATCATGAAATTCCTCAAAATGAAAACTTAAAAATTGCAGGTAAAACATTTGATCCAGCTGACTATCAAAGTAATTCACTTGAGGCAAAGGGACTTGCAATCACTCATGAACAAACGAGTGACACATGGACAGAAGGTACAATAGAAGCAAAGATTGATGACGTGAATGGAAAAGATATCGAAATTCCACGTACAGGTTATGATGAAGATAAATAAATAACTAAAAAAAAATCACTTGTGCATTTTGTGCATCAAGTGATTTTTTTGGTTTATTTAGTTAACGGTACAATAAGTTTAAAGGATATGTTATCTTCCTTTAAATCAAACGTATTTACTTTTACATCAACATCACTTTTTATATCCATTTGTGTTACAGAGACATAAATCAATTCTTCTTTTGGATCAATTACTACCCATTCTGGCAGGATATAGTTTTCCTTAATGTAGGTTAAGACAAATGGAACAGGTAACATCAATTGACCGATTGATATCGTTTCTTGTTCCAAAATGAGATCCCCTTCTGGGGTAACGATTGGATTAAACTTCATTTCTAAGTGAAGTTTACGATTAAAAGCTGTAATTGAACCTAGTAATAAGACATTTTCATCAAGTATAATCTCATATTCCAGAGGATTATTTTTTGATTCCTTTTGTAAATAATTGTTAATTACTTTCGTTAATTCGCTTTTACTACTAACCACTTTTAACTCTACACCTGATTGATCGTAAGAAGTAAACGGATTGTCATGCTGCTCCGTTGGTACTTTAAAGAGTGCTGTTACTATTACAATAACAATAACTACATTTAGCGCCAGTAATCCAAAAAACAATCCCTTCCACTTTCCCATAATCTACTCCCTTACCTTGCTTAATGACTGAATTTCTCGATAAACGTTTGGTAAATTCTATCTGCCATACGTTGATACCCTTCGGAGTTCGGGTGAAAATCATCCGTATATAATAAATTTACATCACTATTTTTAAAGATATCATCTACTGCTACAAATGTCGTGTTTGGATACTTATCAAGCAAGATTTCACTTCCATCATTCCATTCCTCTATGACGGTTTCAACTTCAGGTAAATCACCTAACAAAACGTTAAATGGATTATAGAGGCCAACCAACATAATGTGAATATCATCATTGATGGTACGTATATTTTCAATAATGGTTTTCAGGCGTTCTTCATATGGCCCTTTCTCATCATGAAACACATCAAAATCTAACGTTAAAAAGTTCTGCATCGCAACCATCATTAAGTCATTTCCACCAACGGTGATAATAACAATATCTGCATTCTTTAATGGTTGTTGTACTTCATTCAATTCCAGTCTTGCCAAAAGATGTGCAGTTGTATTCCCATTAATACCAAGGTTTTTCATATTAATATTTTTTATCCCTTTATTCTCAAGGAGCATCTTCTCTAACAAGGTAACATATCCACCGTTATTAGTCGTATCACCAAAGCCCTCTGTTAGTGAATCTCCAAAGGCTACAATGGAATAATCCCTGGGTATAAACGACTCAGGAAGGGATTGCTTTAAAGGAACGAAAACCAGTTGTCGTTGTGAAGATTGGGTACTTACAGGACTATGCATAGAGCATGAAGTTAGTAGCACTACACAGAAAACTAGAAGTAGTTTCTTCATTACTTTGATCACCTACTAATCACTAATTCTATTAAATCAGATTTTAGATTTTTTTAGTATTATAGCATATTCAACTTTAGTAAAATCATGAGGACAATTATCTAAAAAGTCAAAAAGGACACATTACTGTGCCCTTTTCATCTCCGTATGAATAACCAATTGTTCAGTACAAAAGATATTTACTTTATGAATTGTAATCTCCGGTAATGAGCCCACACGGATATTCACACCAGTTTGCCCAAGACCTTCACTAATGTAATACGGCTTCCCGTTACGTTCATGAAATCCTTTAATAATATTCAACCGAGCTAATTTACCCATCTTTGCAAGATGATATGGCCTCGGCCAATGAATTTGACCACCATGAAAATGGCCAGATAATAAATAGTCAAAATGGTAGTTATCCAAATGAAGGACAATATTAGGGTCATGCGTTAGCACTAAATTGTATCCACCCTTAATATTTTCATACGATTTTTCTATGTCACTACGTTTTGTACTAAAATCATCAATACCAATAATATTAAGCTTATTGCCATCAATTAGAATCGAAGCATTCTCATTTTGCATCGTTATACAGCCATTATCTTCTAATGTTTTCTTCAATTCTTCAAATCTCTCATTCTTTAAAACATAATCATGATTCCCAAATATAGCATACATTCCATGCTCGACCTGTAACTTATTAAGCACTTGGAGATAAGGAACTAATTTTGGAATACTACGTCTACGATCTAAAAAGTCACCTGTAAGTGCAATTAAATCAATTTTTTCATTTTGTAATTTTTCATATAAAGTGTCTGGTGAAATTGAGAGATTCTCTAAATGGATATCAGATAGATGAAGTATATTTAATGTAGGGGAATTAGGGTTATCGGTTTTGTTCAGACAAGCATTAACATCTATTCTATTCATCACCACATTGTGGGTGTTTTTATTCGCTCGGTAAATCCCGAAAGCCAATACAATCGTTAAGATTGTAATTAAGAAAAAAGACATAGTATCTCCTCCTTCTTTCACAATTATAGTAAAAAAAAGGAGGAGTGTAACTGGTAATAACTAGTTAGTTATCGTTTATATTGATTTAGAAGAGCCTCTTTTGACATAAAAAGATATTTCGGAGGTCTTTTTAGGCTTTGTGAATTTATATGAGGAACAGATAAACAATACATTGGTATAAATACAAATTGCTTTATAAACCGATAGAACGGATTTTTGATTTCAAATGTCTCAAATCCAAGTCGATTACACCCTTTATGCAACATGGTGATACCAATTATACCTTTTATTTCGTCACTCCTTGGATGAGATTGTAAATGGTATGCTAAACTCGGCATTCCATTTAAGACATGTTTAAAAATGATTCTTCCCCTTTTTGTATCACTTTCCACACTATTCATATCTTTCAATAATCGAACATTATGTAAATGAATTTTAATTAAAAGATCATTTTTCTTAATGGTAGTGCCATCCTTTAGGTTTACTTCTTTTCCTTTATAGCGAGTAAGTCTTACACGGAATATATTTCGTTGTTTGTTTGTATCTTCTAAGTAAATTAAGCGGGTAAATAAGTAGTAAATTGGGTCAAGGATAGACCATATCGATAAAAAGTATAATCTCATCTTCAACATTTGAAGGATCAAGCTCCTTTGCATGAAGGGTACTTATACTTAATTTTTTGATTTTCTTACCAATAATATTATTGGAAATTAAAGGTTTTTATTTTTGGGATAGGTTAACCTAGTTGTTGATTTTCGTTACAGGACTATCAACGTGACAATTATATCAATACTGTTCTATAACTTAGCCTATTTCTGAATAAATCCTTCATGAACAATTCAAACTAAGGTAACTATTGTATTGCAAAGGAGTCTACTTATGAAAAAGGTCTTATTTTTGCCTTTTTTACAAATACCTTCCGGTCACCATCAAGTGGTAGATGCTTTAAGGGAGGACTTAGAAATCAATCATTCAGGTTTGGTTTTTGATAAAATTGATGTTCTTCATTATGGATATGGAAATTTAGAGGCCCTTGTTTCGGGAATATACTTAAAGTGGATTCACCATTTCCCTTCAACCTATAGTTGGCTTTATAAGAGTTCTGTTTATAGTGGCTCATCCATGAATAAAAATTATAAACTTTATGAACTGTTATTTATTCGCTTTATTAAAAAAATAATGCTAGAAACAAAACCAGATATCGTTGTTTGCTCACATGCATTACCTTCTTATATGTTGAACCTATTAAAAAAAAGAGGATTTACTTCGGTACCAATTGTTAATGTTTATACCGATTTTTTTGTTCATAGCTTCTGGGGAACAAATCATATAGACTATCACTTTGTTTCTAATCGGAATATGAAAAACGACTTAATAAATCGAGGGATTACTGAAAATCGCATTTATGTCACCGGGATACCTCTGCATCGTAAAATTCTCCAAGAAACTAACTCTAGCTCTATTCCCTCTAAACCACAGCTTCAGTGTACGATTATGGGGGGCAGTTTAGGTGTAGGGGTCATTGACAGACTTATAAAAAAATTAAAACCAACAGGGCAGATACGCTATAGCATTTTGTGTGGGAAAAATACGAAACTTTATAACCAGCTAAAAAGTCAAGGTCATAAGCACATCCACCCACTTCCTTACATAAGCTCCCGGGAAGAAATGGATACCATTTATTGTCAATCCGATTTTATAATTACGAAGCCTGGCGGTGTCACAATTAGTGAATGCCTTCAAAAAAGGGTTCCTATTTTCGTATATCATGCTCTACCAGGCCAAGAAGAGATTAATCTTAATGAACTAAACAAATTGGGAGTTGTTTTTCCATTAACTGACTGGGAGATATACGATGATCTCGAAAAACATTTACTGTCCACCTACAAATCAGAGAAAAAGGTAGAGCAATACCGTACTTCTCTGGATCAATATCACCGTGAGTTTCACCATGAACCTGCATCCGTTATCTTAAATCGAATCTTACAAGAAACCGAAAGGAAGAGAAATGCTCAATGACAAATCATAAAAAAGATGAAAAAGAACATTCACAAACACCCGAGGAACTAGATTTCATTATGTTAGATGACTGTCATACCTATAACTCAAAAGATCTCTTCTGGAAAGAACTAGCCACAATCGTGGAAGATGGAGCAACAGAAGACTAAAAAAGGACCTCCTAAAGAGATCCTTTTTTTTGCACTTAGATTCTAATTTAACGACTTAACATCTTTAATAATCTGATCAAAAGGAACATCAACGCCGCTATAGCTTTGTTTAATGATCCCGTCTTTATCTACAACATAAAAAGAGGTCCCATGGCCAACTTGAGGCTCACCTTCAATTTTTTGAACTAATGACTTAAAACTTTCTCTTGAGAAACTTTCAATTTCATCTTGAGAATATCCCGTTAGAAAGTGCCAATTAGAAAAATCAGCTTCAAATTTCCCAGCAAACTCCTTTAATGCATCCGGAGTATCCACTTCAGGATCAACGGTAAAGGATACAATCTCCACATTTTCTATTCCCTCTTGTTTTAATAGACCTTGAATCTTAGACATATTAGCAGTCATCGGTGGGCAAACTGTATCACAATTTGTGAAAATAAAGTTCGCTAACCACACCTTCCCTTTAAGGTCCTCTAGAGCCACTTCTTCACCATCTTGATTTATATACGCAAATTCCTGTACTTCCCAATTATGAGGATTTTCTATCTCATATCCACATGCTGTTAAAAATAGTAAAAGTCCTATTAGGATCAATAACCCGTATTTTCTCACAATTTTTCACCTTTCCTCTTTTGAGTTCATGAGCATTTTATCAAAAAAGTAGACAAGAAGAAAGAAAAAAGATAAACAACACATTTTCAGTTTCTCAAATCATAATCTAAGGATTATAATCATAGAATGGACAAGAAGTAATGAGTTGTCCAATAGTTATGGGGGTTTGAATCATGTTCGTTATGTTTGTGACTAATAGAAACAAACTAAATATCCACTGTAACAGAGAGAAGGGCGACCCTACCTATGTCTAAAAGAATACTAGTTACCTATACTTTAATATTTTCAGGCGCAATCCTCCAAGGATTAGCGATGTCATTATTTCTTTTTCCTCATAATATACCTTCTGGTGGAGCTGCAGGCTTAGCTATTTTAATTAACCATTGGTTACAACTTCCTTTAGGACTAGCTCTCTGGTTTGTTAACTTTGCTTTTTTGGTTTTAGCCTTAAAGTACTTTGGATATACTTGGACCATTCGAACCATGCTTTCTGTTACCATAACATCTGTAACAGTTAGTCTTGCTTCAGAACATATGGAGTTATCTACGAATTATTTTTGGGTTGATTTATTAAGTGGTGGTATTATATTTGGAATCGGGGTTGGATTGCTAATACGCAATGGAGCTTCTAGTGGTGGAATGGTTATTCCAGCATTAATGATTGCTAAAATGAAAGGCACTTCTCCTGGAAGAGTTATGCTATGGATTAATTTTTTTATTTTCCTCCTCACCGCAACTGTGATTGACTGGACGATTGTTATATTTGCGATTCTTTGCCAAACCATCTCAACCAATATCATTGATTTTATCTATCATTTTAAAATGCCTTACTCTTATTCAACTGAATTCGGTTGGAGAAAAAAATAACAAAGACCGTGGATATTTACTACACGGTCTTTGTTATTTTACCTTAAATGATTTTATTCTTTTGTAGGTAATCAACAATACTATCAACTGATTTTGTCAGCGATTTATTATTCGTTTCAATGATTATTTCTGGATTTTCCGGTTCTTCATAAGGCGAACTGATTCCTGTAAAATCCTTGATTTCCCCAGACCTAGCCTTTTTGTAAAGTCCTTTTGGGTCACGTCCTTCACATATTTCCAATGGACATCTAACGTAGATTTCAATAAATTCCCCTTCTGGAAATAGCTCTCTAACAGAACTTCGGTCTTCACGAAAAGGAGAAATAAAAGCTGTTGAAACAATCGTACCACTGTCTACAAAAAGCTTTGATACCTCACCAATTCGACGAATGTTTTCTTTCCGATCCTCTTTACTAAAACCAAGCCCCTTATTCAACCCATGACGGACATTGTCTCCGTCTAACACATAGCTTTGTATACCTAGTGAATGTAGTTTTTTATCTAAGGCATTGGCTAATGAGGATTTACCAGAGCCCGAAAGCCCTGTAAACCATAGGACGCAGCTCTTATGATTGTTTTTGTCTTGCCGATCTGCTTTTGTTATAACTGACTTGTGCCAAACAATATAAGGATGTTTCCCCACTTTACTAACCACCCTTTTTTTAAATCTTACTAAACGTATCTTGTAGGCCATTAATTAACACTTCAACAACTTCAGGACGACTAAATTCCTTAGGTGGTTTTTGACCTTCTTTTAACATCTGTCTTACTTTTGTTCCAGATAGTATCACATGATTTTCCTTGTCATGTGGGCATGTTTTTTCAGAGGCCATGTTACCACATTTTTTGCAATAGAAACTGTGTTCAAAAAACAATGTTTGAATGCCAAGTTCCTCATTTGTGAAATGACTAAAAATCTTCTGAGCGTCATACGTGCCATAATAGTTGCCAACACCTGCATGGTCACGACCCACAATAAAATGAGTACAGCCATAATTTTTCCTTACAATTGCATGAAAGACTGCCTCACGTGGACCAGCGTATCTCATCGCTGCAGGAAAAACAGCCAGAAGCACACGGTTTTTCGGATAATATTTTTCTAGGAGCACTTTATAGCTTTCCATACGTATATCACTTGGGATATCATCCGATTTTGTTTCCCCAACTAGAGGATTTAGGAACAACCCATCCACCATTTCAAGTGCTGTCTTTTGAATATACTCATGAGCACGGTGTACAGGATTTCTTGTTTGAAAACCAACAATCGTATTCCAACCGAGTCTTTCGAAGAGTGCTCTTGTCTCACTAGGATCTAAATAATAATTAGTAAAGTCTTTCTTCTCTGGTCGTTTTATTAATGTAATTGGTCCAGCAATATATACATTTGGCCGTTTAAAAAGTTTTGCTACTCCTGGATGTTCACGGTCATTTGTCTTATATACCTTAAACGCTTCTATCTCTTTATTTGGATAAAAAATTTCTGATACTTCCATTACACCAAAGGTTACTTCATCCTTAACAAGTTTCACCTTTTCACCTTTGATTAATTGCTCAGCTAAGGATTCTTTAACAGGTAATGTAATCGGAATTGACCATGGTTCGCCTGTTGATAGTCTCATATGATGTAGTACATTTTCATAATCCTTTTTCCCAAGAAAGCCTGTTAACGGACTGTATGCACCAATTGCGATCAGTTCCAGATCACTTAAAGCCATATTGTCTAGTTCAATTTCAGTAACAATATTGTCCAACGACATCTTTTCATTTACTAAATTGATTAATTTACCACCATGTGGCTTACTAACTGTCACTTCTATTTCCTCCTATATGTCTATTAATCTTAGTTTTGATGTAAACCACACTCAGTTTTAGTAGAATTCGCCCAGCGTCCAGCCCTTAAATCACCATTTTCTTTTACCTCAAATGTACACGGAAAGCAGCCAATACTAGGATAATTTCGATCATGAAGCTCGTTATAAGGAAGGTCATTAAGCTTGATGTAATTCCAAACATCTTCCCAAGTCCAATGAATAAGTGGGCAAATTTTGATAGATTTAAACTTTTCATCTTTATTAATGTAATTTACATGACTTCTTGTATGAGATTGTTCTCTGCGTAATCCAGATATCCATGCAGTTACGCCTGATAAAACTTCAGTAAGTGGCTCTATCTTTCGGATTTGACAGCAAAGATTCGGGTTCGTCTTCCATAACTCATCACCATGTTTATCTTTTTGCTCATCCAATGTTAGCTTTGGTTTCTTTAGCTCAATCCTTAAAGTTGGATATTTTGCTCTTATCCTATTGATCAGTTCGTAGGTTTCTTTGAAGTGAAGATCTGTGTCTAGAAACGTAATCTTTGCATTCTTTTTAACCTTGTGAATTAGATCAACTAAAACTACTCCTTCTGCACCGAAACTACATGCATATACAACATCTTCACCGTATGTTTGATACGCCCACTTTATTACACTAAAATAATCCTTTAATTCTTGCTCTATATGTTTAACCTCGTTATCATCCCAGGTATGATACGTTACTTTCGTTGACAATCCTCTCACCTCTATCTGGGATCTTCCTCAATTCAATCAAATTCTAACAATATAAAATCATTATTCTTTACGACCACTTTATTCATCAAGGCAATCGATCCTGTTTTTTGAATAGAAATTGCTGCTCTAATCCATGACCCATGGCCAAATGCTAAAACCTTGGGGCAATCTTTGTATTTAGTAACAAACTGTTTTATCCGCTCCTCTAACGCAACCAAAGGTTCACCCAAAGTCAAGGACGTGGGGGCATTTACCCAAAGATCTTCATTCTCTTTAATGAGTAAGCTCTTTTCTTTCCCTTCATATACCCCAAAGTTTAATTCATTGAGTAAGGGCTCTTGAATCACATTGGAATAACCATACACTTTTGCCGTTTGCTTGGTCCGTATTAATGAGCTAGTAAGAATAAAATCATAAGGTTGATAATTAATTATAGAGGCTTTATTTTCATTAATTTTTGCTTTATCCTCTAATGAAACAACGTCTATTTCGATGTCTTTACTCCCCTGTAAAAGACCAGCTTTATTCCAAGCAGTAGGCAAGTGTCTTATAATGGCAAGTTGCATTCCTTTTCCTCCAAGAAAAATGTTTCACTTCTTAATCCACGTCTCTGCGATTCCAAAACCAGTAAGTCATTTAGCTTCACATTCCCTAAATTGACGTTTGAACCAAATTGATTAATAAAAAACATTTGATTCTTTGGTGTAGGCGCTTCGAAAATTAGTTTATTTACATCAAGATCCTCAACCATCTCTCGAATTAATTCTGATTTTATAGCTCCATCTTTGCTATAGATTCCCGAGGTTCCAGAATCTCTTCCTTCTGTAATCACGTATTTACAGCCAGCAGCAATAAGTAAATGAAGTTCTTCTTTCCATTGTTCAAGAGGCATTTCATTCTCTGCATCCTTTGAACCCACTTCACCCAATACTGTAAATTCGTCTTTTACCATTGAAATTACCTTTAATCTTTCTTTTAAAGGAATATCAATCGTTCCATTTGAAACTTCAATCCAGTTAATCCCCAGTTCTTTTAACCAGTTAATATAGTTTGTGACTTTTCCTTGAAAATAACATTTTTCAAACAATGTTCCACCAAAATAAACATTAATCTTATACTTTCTATATAAACTGATTTTTTCACTGAGGTTTGGAGTAACATAAGCAGATCCAATGCCTATTTTAGCTATATCAACAAACTGGTGATAATCCCTTAAAATTCCTTCGAGATGGTTAAGTGGTGTACCAAAGTCAGCTATTGATGTAAGCCCATATTCACGTTGACCTGTTGTTCTTTGAGGTAATGATAAAAAATCCATTAGGGATAAACGCCTCCTTCACTTTACAGTTGCTATATTATTCACGAGTAGGCAATTGGTGTAAATAATGGGCTTTAGCCTTCATATTAGATTGTGTACAATCATTTTCACTTGTTGACAAAATAAAAAGAAATATATGGTACGCATATTGGTTTTTCTTCTTTCAAACAATATAAAAAGTAGTTACTTAGTAATAAGGGGCACAGCATCCTGGTATCCTTCTAGAATTGATTAAGTTCTGGATATTCTGCTTAGGTAAGGAGTTGTTTGATACTTGTCCAGTAAAAAAAACAATGGAATGACCATCGTTGCAATCGGCTCCATTCCACTCATTCTTGTACTCGGGAACTCCATGTTAATACCAATACTGCCTCAAATGACCAAAGAATTGGACATAACACAATTTCAAGTTAGCTTAGTAATCACAGCCTTTTCGGTTGCAGCAGCTGTTTCCATACCAGTCCTCGGATACTTATCCGACCGTTTTTCAAGAAAAGCGATCATCATTCCTGCTTTAACCATTTACGGGCTTGGTGGATTATTGGCCGGTGCAGCAGCAGCTTGGTTTGATAACTCATATACTTGGATTTTGGCTGGCCGTATCATGCAAGGAATTGGTGCAGCCGGAACAGCACCGATTGCAATGGCTTTGACAGGGGATTTATTTAAAGGCGGTGAACAAAGTAAGGTATTAGGTCTCGTTGAGGCTTCTAATGGCTTTGGTAAAGTTGTTTCACCCATTATTGGTTCTTTACTTGCCATACTCATTTGGTATGCTGCGTTTTTCGCATTCCCTATTTTTTGTTTAATCTCAATCCTACTTACTATTTTTTTCGTAAAAGAAAAAAAAGAGAAAAAAGAGCCACCTCCTGTGGGTAAATATGTTAAGGGACTCTTAACTGTGTTTAAGCATGAAGGGCGATGGCTTTTCACTGCATATCTTGCAGGTGCCACATGCTTATTCACTTTATTTGGGATATTATTTTATCTCTCTGATGTCTTAGAAACAACGTATAATACGGATGGTGTTTTAAAAGGCTTAATACTTGCAATACCTCTTCTTGTGATGACAACAACTTCATACATAACCGGTAGCAAAATAGGAAAAAAACTGCCCCTTATGAAGAAGTTGATTGTAATTGGATTACTCTTAATGACAATTTCTTTCTCAACCCTGGTTTTCTTTGAAAGTCTAGTACCGTTCATAGCGATACTTGTCCTCAGTAGTTTAGGTACAGGTCTTGTCCTTCCATGTATTAATAGTTTGATTACAGGATCAGTAACTGCAGAACGTAGAGGGTTTGTAACTTCCTTATATGGTTCAGTTCGTTTTCTAGGAGTTGCTATCGGTCCGCCATTATACGGAGCACTCATGACATGGTCCCGTAGTGGAATGTTTTTAATTACTGCAGGCTTAACATTACTTGTTGGTCTTCTGTGCATGTTAATGATAAAGGTTAAAAAAGAAGAGCCAAGTGAAGCAACAGACGATTCTTTATTCAAAAAGGTACAATTAACGTAAAAAAGGAGAGAGTGTAATGCAAATATTTTTCTCACCAGAATTAGTTACTCCTGAATGTCAGGTACTTAATATCGTTGACCTAAAAGATAAGGCTGTAGGATATGTTGCCTTTTTATTTGATGAGAAAAAGATGTATGTATATGGCCATTGTGAAGAGGAAGGGGTAAGTGAAGACTACAAAGACTTAGTTACTCACTTTATACAAGGTATGTCAAAGGCAAAGTCTGACCTTGATGTTTTCTCATACTTGTCAGTTGCTGGGAAAAAGATTGACATTAAGTTAGAAAAGCCTAAAAACTAAATCCATTAATTTATATATAAGATAGTAATCGTAATTTTGCCCGTTGATTTCCGGTCCAGGCACTTGCTTTCCGCGGGGAATTATGAAAAAGTCCAACTCCTGGCTTTTTCAAGAGCGAATTCCCATCGGGGAGGAAGTCGAGGGTTATTTTCACTAACGTGAAAAAACTACCTCCTCGGCGTTCCGCCTGCGGGGTCTCGACCTTTCCTCCTCCCGCAGGAGTCAAGTGTATCCCTTACAATCAACTTTACAACTTAGTATCTATAAAGCGACATATCATTAAATAAAAAAGAAGTGGCGATAAAGCAATTTGCTTTATTGCACCACTTCTTTATTTGGGCTTAATGGGACATTCTCACTTATTCGACATACAATGGGATTTTTATTGTGAAGATAGTACCCTTTCCTTTTTCACTATCCACAAGGATTTTCCCCTTCATTCGTTCAATGATTTGATAACAGACCATTAGCCCTATTCCAGTTCCTTTTTCCTTTAAGGAATAAAATGGCGTACCTAAGCGTTTTAATTCCTCTGGAGTCATTCCAATGCCTGTGTCTTTAATTTCATAGTGTACATACTCTTCATCTGCAAAAACTTTAACAGATAATACACCTTCCGTCTTCATCGCTTCAACTGCATTCTTCATAATATTTAATAGTACTTGCTTTAACTCAGAGGTATTTCCTTTACTAAAATAGGTGCCTTCAAATTCCATATTCACTGTGATGTTATTATTTAGAAGTGCGTAGGAACTAATAAGCTCTGTCACATTTTGAAGAATTTCAGTACAGTTCATAACAGTAGCGGATTCAATATCCGGCTTAGCCAATGAAAGATAATCATTTATAATTGTCTCTGCACGGTTCATTTCTTCAATCATTAACTGTATATATTCTTTCTCTTCCTTAGTCATATCGTCTTTCGAGTGAAAGATCTGCAAGAATCCTTTTACAACTGTCATTGGATTCCGTATTTCATGGGCAACTGAAGCAGCTAGCTGGCCAATTGCATTCATTCTTTCAGCTCTTTGTAGTTCTGTCTGTAATTTACTTTGCTTTATGATATTCTCCATTTCACCAAGAGCCTTTTCAACACCCTGCAAGTTGGAATCTTGTTGTGTTTTATCCCCAAACTGCTCAGAGGTTACAGCTACTCTCTCGAATAAAACATCTAGCTGTTTTGTCATTTCATTAAACTTTTTACTCAATTCACCAAGCTCCGAATCATCCGTCTGTTCTAATCTGACTCCAAAGTTTCCAAGACTAACCTGGTGTATTCCTTTTATCAATCCGTTTAATGGTGATAAAACCTTACGTAATCCCCATTCCTGTAAGATAAATATAATCGTAAAGAGGAAAATACAAGATAGTAATAAAGAAATCATTAAATCATTTTGCAGGTTGTGTAAAATGCTGGCATCGATATCCACACCAAATACAGCGATTACATTTCCATTTTCATCAAAAATAGGTGAAAAAGCAGAAATCCAAGTCCCAAAATCATCACTATATACATCAGTATACACACTAGTCTTATTTCTAACTGTATAGACAAACGCATTATAAAATTCATCCCCAGAAACGTAGTAATCCGTGTATGTAAATCCTTGCTGTAGTAAAGAAAGAGGTATAGCAATCGGTTTAAAGTTCCGATCCTTGGGAATCTCAGAAGAAAAAATATAGGCATGGGAATAAACTGAATGCTTTTCATGTATTTTATCTATCAAAAAAGTTAGGTGTAATACCGAAGGATGGTTAGGATCGGTAGTAGTTGCGGCAGCTATAACATCCTTCGGAGGAAGGGTCGATTTCCATAGGTTAGCTACACTTACAGCTTGGTCTGATAAAATCTGGGTTATTGCATTGTTTTGGATATGGTAGCTAATAACAGCTGTTGCTAATCCAACTACCAAAACGATACAGGAAGTAAATAGTATTGTCTTTTTAAAAAAACTTAAGTTTTTTATACGATTAATCATCTTTTACTCCTACCGTCATATATTGATGTCTACTAATTCGACTAAATCTTTGAAATTCCTCTATTCTTACTAATAAATCTATTATCATTTTAATTTGGACTAACTACCCATGACATATGTACAATCATGCCTCGTCAACGCATCATACATTGTACTAATGCTATGAAAGGAGGAAGATTAAATGTCAGTTGCTAATTACTATGAAACTTGCTGTCGTTATAAAGGAAAAGTTGTAAATATTACATGTCGTGATGGAAAAAGGCATGTTGGTAAAATAGTTCATGTTACACGCAGTCATGTTCACATCCAGCCCTTAGGGCAAAGAGGGAGAAATCTAGGAGGATTTGGATATGGATTTTATGGAGGATATGGTTATCGTCCGTACGCAATTCCACTTGCCTTTGTAACGGGATTAGCTCTAGGTGGTTTATTTTTCTGGTAGACTATAATTTTGTCAAAAAGGTGAACAATAGGATTGGTAGTTTTTAATACTTTTTCTAGCGTCTATTTCAAACCTGAGCATTATGTTACTATAAGTTTATGTTTGACTTTTACTATAGGACAGGTGAAATAGATGCGACTTTCGAAAAGATATTTTATATTACTAATCTTTGTTCTACTTTTATCAGCTTGTAGTAATAAAGAGGAATCACACAATGACCACGATCAAAAGGTTCCAATGCAAATGGGAGATATCCGCGAAGAAACTAGCTCAGCAGCAGAAATCCCATCATTCTTAGAGGATAAAGCCGAGGAACTAGTAACCATCTATACTGCTGCAGCAAATCATCAAGAACTACTAGAACAAATTCCGTGTTATTGTGGTTGCGGAGATTCGGTTGGTCACAAAGATAGTTATGATTGTTTTGTTCACCAAAACAATGCTGATGGATCTATCGTCTGGGATGACCACGGTACGAAATGCGGTGTATGTCTGGAGATTGCAGCTATATCTATGGTTGAGTACCAAGAGGGTAAATCAGTTAGAGAAATTCGTGATTTAATCGATGAAAAATATAAAGAAGGATTCGCAAATCCTACACCTACTCCAAAGCCTGGTTCTTAGGTTGAGTATACAAAACCCCCACCTATTACAGTGGGGGTTTTCGTTTTATTTTGCATAATACATAAATCCGATTGCACCAGGTCCAGTATGAGTACTTATAACTGGAGTTGTATCTTCAACTGTAATTCCTTCAAAGCCACAAATCGAATAAATAGATTCTTTTAGCTTGTTGGCAACTTGTACATTATCTGCATGAACAATGCCAACACCCATTACTTCTTTGCCTTTAGTATCTTCAGCAAACTGTTTTGATAGGAAACTAATGATTTGTGAATGGCTTCGAACCTTCGTTACAGGTGTATAAACGCCACCATCTAAAGAGGCGATAGGTTTAATATTAAGAAGAGATCCAATAAGGGCTTTCCCTTTTCCAATTCTTCCACCTTTAACTAGGTTTTCCAAAGTGTCAACAGTCACATACAAATATGTATTTTCTCTAATGTCCTTAACTACCCTTAAGATCTCTTCTGCCGATTTGCCTTGTTGTGCTAATTTAGCCGCTTCAATGACTTGAAACCCTAATGCTTTTGAAATAAAAGTAGAATCAACTACATGGACTTTGTGATCTACCATTTTTGCAGCGCTTTCAGCAGATTGTACAGTACCACTCATACCACCTGTCATATGGATGGAAATAATTTCACTACCATCACTAGCTAATCGGTTATACACATCTACAAATTGTCCTGCTGCAGGTTGTGAGCTTTTCGGAAGCTCCTTTGCATTTCTCATTTTTTGAATGAACTCACTAGGAGTTATATCAATACGATCTAAATAGCTTTCACCATCTATAGTTATTGTCAAAGGAACAACTTCAATATTATACTTTTCAATTAAGTCCTTAGATAAATCAATTGTGGAATCGGTTACAATTCTAACCTTTTGCATTGATTGTCACTTCCTTATCTATATCTTATCTTCTCTAGTATTATAACGATATTCTTTACCACATAAAAGCAAAAAGCAAGAAAAAAATGAAAAAAGAGCCATCTCTGGTTGAGAGTGGCCCATATAACTATAAATTATGCATTGTTTTTTAGAACACCTGTCTCAAACAGTTGTTCATAGTCCCGCCATTTTAGTACCTTTTTTAAATAGTGTTTGAATGAATACACTTTGTTCGGGTTTTTTTCAGCATGAATCTGTCTAATTAGTCTTTCTAGCCGTATGCTGAGCATAAAATGATAAGTATTGCCTTCTTCTAGTACCGGAATATCCATAACCTTAACCTTCTGTCCATTACAATGTTTGAACTCTAGGCTTTTAAATAGCAAAATATCAATCCTCTTTTTCACCCGTTTCCTATATTATAACCCAAAGTGCTATCGAAGTCTGTCTATTTATGTAGGTTATGGCAAGATATTTTGAAAAAAACAAAAATTTTTATGAATTTTTTCTTATGTTTAAATTTATTGGTTCCAATTAGTTGTAATTGGGTGTTATAATAGTATTATCACTAAGAAGGTTGGTAACTATGAGCGAGATTAATCAAACAGCACAATACAATTTTAATAATATTATCGGTAAGCACCCACTACTTCTTGAAACAATTGTGGTCGCTCGAAAATTAGCTCAGACAGATCACCCCATCTTAATCCAAGGGGAGACTGGAACAGGCAAAGAATTATTTACAAGTGCCATTCATAATGAATCATCAAAAAAAGGTGGTCCGTTTGTTTTTGTTTCATGTAGTTCACTTGGTATTTTGCAGGAGACAGCGGATGATACGACAGTCAAACAATATTTAAACACCCTACTTGAAAAAGCTAAAGAAGGTACAATTGTCTTAGATGAAATTGGCGACTTAACGATAGATATTCAAAAAAACATTCTTTACTTTCTAGAAAGCATGGAAGTACAGCAACAGCGAACAATCAGGTTCATTTCAACCACAACTAAAAATGTTTTATCGATGATTGAAGAAGGTACTTTTAGAGAGGACTTATATTATAGACTAAATGTCCTTTCACTTGAGATCCCGAGTTTACGTGAAATTAAATCGGATATCCCAATTCTCGTTGACCACTTCATACGGGAGTGCGGACAATTCGTGAAGGTGGATAAAGCCGTTTACAAGAAGTTAGCGAATGCACCTTGGTACGGTAATGTTAGAGAATTAAAAAATACAATTGCTTATATGTTAGCTGTTTTTAACGGTAAGTCTATCGAAGTCCAGGACCTGCCAATTCAAAAACATAAAAAAGCTAAAATGAAGAAAATTAAAGTTCAAACGAGTAAAATCTCTACAAATGAAAGCATAAGCCTTATGGAGAAAAAAGAGTATTATTTTATTCTACAAACCATCATGGAATGCAACGATAAAGGCGAGCCTTCTAGTAGGCGGATTATCGCTGATAAAAGTAACATAACTAGTCACCCTTTATCCACACAGCAAGTGAGGCATAGACTCGACTTTTTAGAAAAGCATGGTTATATAACAATAGGAAGAGGGCGTGCCGGAACTAAAATTACCTCAGACGGATTGGACTATTTTCACTCCCTTGAGTCATTTATACAAGTTTAGGAGGTTTTTATATGGAGTATACCATTAAAGAAGAGATTGCGAATGCAATAACTCATGGAATAGGTGTGTTATTAAGCATCCCTGCCTTAGTAATGCTAATCATTTTTGCAGTAAGATATGGTGATGCATGGCATGTAGTCAGTTTTTCAATTTTCGGAGCAACAATGATTCTACTATATTTATTCTCAACCTTAACTCATAGCCTTACACATCGAAAAGCAAAATACGTTTTTGAGATTTTAGATCACTCTGCAATCTATTTACTGATTGCTGGAACATATACGCCATTTTTACTAGTAACATTACGCGGGGCTTTTGGGTGGACCTTGTTTGGTATCATATGGGGACTCGCCATTGTAGGTATTATATTAAAGATATTTTTCGTAAAACGATTTATTGTTTTATCTACTGTATTTTATATCTTAATGGGCTGGATGATTATCATTGCAATTAAGCCTTTATATCAATCCCTTTCAGCTGAAGGATTTATGCTTTTGTTAACAGGTGGGCTACTCTATACAGTCGGATCAGTCTTCTATGTTTGGCGTAAGATTCCTTATCACCATGCTATATGGCACGGGTTCGTACTTGCTGGAAGTGCAGCGATGTTTTTCTGTGTATTATTCTATGTAACGGATGTACCAACTGTATAAACGAGCAAAAGTGTTAAAAAATATCCCCGTAGGCCATGCTTACGGGGATACGTTTGTAGCTATTATGTTTTGTAATTCTTTTGCTAATTCCTTTACATTCCGATTTTCCGTGTCAAAGATTGGAGGCAATATGTTAACCTGAACATTAGCAGGTCTCATGAATACTCCTCCATGCTCCATAATCTTATACGTTCCATTAATTGCAATCGGAACAATAGGTACACCTGAATCTGTTGCGAGCCTTAAGCTACCAGCCTTGAACTCCGCAACTTCTCCACCCTTACTTCTAGTGCCCTCTGGAAATATAACAAGCGAGTGACCTTTTTTTAACTTCTCGGCCCCCTCTTTGATTGAAAGAATAGCTTGTCTTCTATCCTTCCTGTTAATAAAAACACAGTTCATTACTTCCATCCACCTTGGGACGATTGGAAGCTTTTTAACTTCTATCTTTGAAATAAAGCCCATAGGTTTGTCCACATATCCTAATAAGACAGGGATATCAAAGTTCCCTTGATGATTACTAACAAATAACACTGGCCCCTCGGGGAGATTCTCTGTTCCCTTAACCTTGACTTGTGATTTTGTTATCTCCACTAGCTTTTTAGACCAATGCTGTGGAAGTTGATGGACTTTTCTATCGCGTTCTTGGACACTGAGACTTGGATCAAGTTTTTTTAGTCTGTTTAGTGTTGGAATACTGTATAGTAAGAAACCAAAAAAGTATAAAAACCAAAATATTGTTCGTAACATTATCTTTCCTCATTCTTTCTGTTAAGAGGTGCTTTATTAATTTAGATTCGTTCGTATACTACAAAGTGATAGTCATAGGGATTTTTTTCATCTTTCGGACCTTTTTCACTAGAAATTATTTGCCATTCATTTAAAGGGAAGTCTGGGAAAAAGATATCTCCCTCAAAAACAGCATCAATTTCAGTAATGTAGAGTCGATCTGCATGAGACAACACTTCTTTAAATATCTCTGCCCCACCAATAATGAATAGCTCTTTATCGTTTTGATTCAATTCAAGTACTTCCTCTATTGAGTGAATCACTTTACATCCGTCTGCTTTATACTCTTTATTTCGAGTAATGATGATGTTTTCTCTTCCGGGTAGAGGTCGTCCAATCGAATCAAAGGTTTTCCTTCCCATAATAATGGAGTGCCCCATTGTTACTAGTTTAAAATAGGCTAAATCAGCTGGCAAATGCCAGGGCAAATCATTGTCTTTTCCAATTAAACGGTTATTGTCCATTGCAACTAATAATGAAATCATACACTCACCTCACCTTTAATATGTGGATGAGCTTCATAATTTACTAATGTAAAATCTTCAAACTTGAAGTCAAAGATAGACTTAACTTCTGGGTTAATAAGCATTTGCGGAGATTCATAAGGATCTCTCGTTAACTGCAGCTTCACTTGTTCAATATGGTTTGAGTAAATGTGAACATCACCAAATGTGTGAACGAATTCTCCCGGTTCTAAGTCACAAACATGAGCAATCATCATTGTCAATAAAGCATATGAGGCAATATTAAAAGGTACACCTAGGAACAAATCTGCTGACCTTTGATAAAGTTGACATGATAACTTGCCATTCGCAACGTAAAACTGAAATAAACAGTGACAAGGAGGCAATGCCATATTGTCAACATCGGAAACATTCCAGGCACTCACAATCAGTCTACGTGAATCTGGATTTGTTTTAATTTGATGTATTAGGTTTGTAATTTGATCAATTGTCCGTCCGTCATGGGTAGGCCATGAACGCCACTGATGACCATATACAGGTCCTAAGTCTCCGTTCTCATCAGCCCATTCATTCCATATTCGAACTCCATTTTCATTAAGATACTTTATATTCGTATCACCATTTAGAAACCACAATAATTCATGAATAATAGATTTAAGGTGTAATTTTTTAGTAGTGACTAATGGGAAGCCCTCTTGTAAATTAAAGCGCAATTGATGACCAAAGGTACTATATGTCCCTGTACCTGTTCGATCTTCCTTAAACACACCGTGATTAAGTACATGTTGGCATAATTCTAGATATTTCTTCATTTTTTAAAAACCTCCACATAGACTAATAGGTTTAATTATATCAAATCTAACTATTATATCTATATAAAAATCTATCGATACGTCGAAACATTAACATCATAGCTGCTTTGCTCAATGTGTCTAAATAATTCATAAGTCATCGGTGCCTTTTCTTTTAATTCATTCCTTGTGTTTTCGCTAAAGTAATACATGACAAAGGTTTCAGCAAAATATTCTTCAGGATATGTGATAAAGTACTCACGATTCGGAAATACTTGACTTGCTTCTTCTTTCCATATCTTTTTAAAAATAGTGTCCTCTCTAATTAAATTGAGAACATGTCTATCAATAGAATGAGCAAGTTCATGTAATTCTAGATTTAGTGAGCCATGTCCATCTCCATTCTCACTGTGACCAATTTTCGCTAATACCGTTTTACCTCCACCTACGCCTGGCACTTCGTCCCAAGTTGTCCTTTCACTTGAATACCCTCTTGGAGTAATTCCTCTTAGATGAGCAGCTGATGGTTCATCTGTTAGATTGCCATTAAATAGTTTAATGGTTATATTTTCTGAAATTAATTGTTGGAGAAGTGATGGATGTATTAGATTTATACGTTGAATCATATTTATCGCTTCAGTTTGATTAAAGGAATCCTCTGGTAAGACAACAATATGTTCAAGTAAGTGATAATTATCTATTTGTTTCTGATTGATAAAAAAAGTAATGGAAGAAAAATCTTTTAATATTACGCCATTTGTCGAAGCACTATCCTTTTTAACCCCTGGTACAAAAAAAAGGAAAAGAAATACAGCTGTAAGAAAAATAAATTTCCGCATAGAAGTTCGCTCCCAAATCTTGATGTCTACTCTACTTCTCTATTAACTTTATGTATCATTATTATATCAGAATAATAGAATTACGTGAATAATAAGAAAATATAAGATTAGGAAATCATCTTTTAACGTCTTTATCCTCTTCTGCATATAGTATGCATAAAGGAATGGAGGACGGTTAATGAAAAAAAATGTTGAATCTCAATGTGAAATTTTAGCAACCATTCAACTCCTTGAAGATATCACAAAAAGTAAAAAGATGATGTATGTGGATATTGCATTTATTACACTTCCTTTATTTTTTATCCTATAAAAAAACAGACACCCCTCGAGTGTCTGCCTTTCATTTCTTAAGCTGTTTGCTTAAGTTTATTTTTTGTTTCAATATTTTTATTTCTCATATAACCGATTCCTAGCAGAAGTGTAGTTAGTCCTGCTAATATCAGATATGAAATGGGTCCATGAGGAATATGTAGGTATGAAGATAATCTTTCTTCCTTTAGGATCATTTCCCCAGCAGTCCACGTTAAGATACCTGAACCAACGTAGGCAATCCAGCTATATTTATCCATTGCTTTTACAATCGCTTTTGATCCAAATATCATTATAGGAATACTAATTGCAACCCCAAGTGCAATCATCCATACGTTCCCATGTGCTGCGCCTGCAACTGCAACTACATTGTCCAAGCTCATTACTGCATCTGCCATAACGATTGTCCAAGTAGCCTTTAAGAAACCATTATGAGATTGAATATTTCCATGCTCTTCCTCTTGTATAAGTACTTTGTAGGCAATGATTAATAGAAGTGCTCCACCAATCAAAGTAACAAAAGGAATCTTAAGTAAATATACAATAATAGCAGCAAAGAAAATACGGAGAATAACTGCCAAGGCAGTACCAAAAAAGATAGCTTTATTTCTTTGCTCTGTTGGTAAATTTCTAGTTGCCATCGCGATAACGATTGCGTTATCTCCTGATAATACAATATCAATTGCAATGATTTTTAGTAATGCAATAACTGCTGCAGAAGAGATTGCAAACCCTAATACTTCAAAAAATTCCACGTATGTTCCCCCAATTTCCAACTCATATTTTTCAAATTGGAATTCAAATTATTTAGCAACACTAAGTATCTTATATTAAGTGTTACTCATATTCAACTAGTTTTTTAAAAAATGTGTCTATTTTGTGTCAATAAACAAAAAAAAATACAAGGTATCTCTAACCTTGTATTTTTAAAAGTTTATTAAGTTACTAACTCATCCATTTCGGAGGAGTATTTTTCGCCCAAAAAATATTTCCGAGCTCGTGATGAGTCTGGAATGAATCATGGTGTGTATGGTAATGAAAGTTAAACCAAAAACCATTCTGAGGAGGGTTATCACGCCTTACATGAAAACGAATAATGTCATTACCGCTCACTTCATCAAAGATATGAAAGATCTTCTCAGTATTTCCGCCCTTTACTTGTTCAGAAATAACCAATCTTTGTAGATCCTCGTTTGGATACTGTTCTGAGATAGACTGTATTACTTCCTCAATACGAGGGAGAATAATACTCTTGAACTCATCTTCAATAACTGGGCCAATCCTAGAACCAAACTTTTCAAACGCAAGTACTTCTGCTTTGTTCATTGCAAGGTCCACAAAACTACCCTTCGTATCTATTTTATACTCTTCAAATGAAACGCTATGTGATGGATATTGATGTCCCTCGAAAGTATCAGGATTAATTGGAGCATTTGGTTTTGCAGGCTCCATAGTTAAAGCAGCAGGTGGAGTTACTAACCCAAATGTCATCATCGTAAATCCGACTACTAACGATTTGCGTAACCACTTTTTCATTATTTTCATCCCCTTACATGTACCTATGTATCTGATGATTATATTAATTTTACCACAATTCTTTACTTTTTTAACTAATTAATTATAACTTTTAGACTCTATTAAACTACTTATTATTAGTACGTTTGAGAGAGAAAAAAAGTTTCAAAATAAATTTCATTATAATTTTGTTCATAATTAGTTCACATTTTGGTAAGATATAAATAACAAATACATATTGAATGAGGTGACGGCATGGAATGGTTCTTTGTTGTAGCAAGCTTTGTTACTTTAGGTTTTTTAGTATACCTAAATCTCGCTGATAATGGATAAGTAAAAACTCGTAGATTGATCCCTACGAGTTTTTCTTTTACTAATGTCTTTTTGTTTTACGTCTAGCCGAATCCTTAGAAACATTATCATATTCTCTAGTTGTAGTTCCTTGTCCTTCTACAGATGGAGCACTTAGCCCAGTCTTAGAAGGGTCTTTTCGATGTTTTGCCATCCTCTTCACCTCCATAAGTATACATTGTCCAATGTACGACCCAATTATGAAGAAGAAATTGTTTTTACCTTCACTCTAAATGAAGAGCACCGAAATGAAATTTAGCTGTCTTCCTTTTTAACACAGAGAACCCAAACCTATCAAAACGCTCACTTTTCCAATGGTCTTTAAGAATAACCTTTTTAATCGCTACTCTTCTTGCTTCTTCAATAACTTCGTTAGTTATATTCTTATAAACAGCAATGTTTTTCAAAGCACTTATTCCGTTTGACTCGTCGATTGCCTCTTCAAACATCGGATCAAAATAAACGATGTCAAAGCTTTTTGAACTGCAGGATTTTAAGTAGTCCAGATGATCCTTATTAATAACATTTACTCTTTGCATCGCTTGGTTAAAATTCTCTATCCCACTATCCCATGTATGTAATCCAGTCTTGACTAGGTAGGATAATAATTCATTCCCTTCGATACCAACTGCCTTTCCTTGATTCCCAACAATAAAGCTTGCTACTATACTATCTGAACCTAGCCCTAGTGTGCAGTCTAGAAAGCTCATACCCTCTTTTAAACCTGCTGCTTTAATTAAGGGATCATCTTCTCTATTCATTAGCCTTTTTATTCTAAACATCGCTGAGTTTGGATGAAAGAAAAAGGGCTCTTGTTTATTTAGTGTATGTAGCTCTAGCCTATTTTTCCCCACAACTAACACATCATGGTTGTATTTTTGCTGAATTTCTTCGACAGAGGATTTTCTTCTTTCAATATACGTTGTAGATAGATCCTCAGCAATTTGTTTTGCGAGAGAGATCATCCTTTCGTCGGTTCTACCTGCTGTAGTAACAATCAACGTTCTCACCTTACCACCAAATTTTTTATTTAAAAAAGGATGTCAATCAATGACATCCAATTGTTTCACCGTTTGTTAACAATGTTTTTCAAAGGCAGACATAATGTTTTCCATGATGCCTTCCATTGAGTTACCTTCGATTTCGTGCCTAGGAATAAAGTGTACTACCTCTTTCCCCTTAAGTACTGCCATTGAAGGTGAGGATGGTTCAATTCCTGTAAAATACTCACGCATTTGCGCTGTAGCTTCCTTGTCTTGACCTGCAAATACAGTTACTAGATGATCTGGTTTTTTTTCACTTTGCATGACAGCTTGTGTAGCTGCAGGGCGTGCTAATCCTGCTGCACATCCACATACTGAATTGATGACTACAAATGTAGTACCTTTAGCAGATGCAACAAACTCTTCTACTTCTTCGCTTGAAGTTAGTTCTTTGAATCCAGCGGTTACTAGTTCTTTTCTCATTGGTAGAACCATTTGTCTCATATATTCTTCGTAAGCCATTGACATGGTTTTATTCCCTCCATTGCATTCAATTCCAATTAGAGCATACTATAAGGTCTGTCGGAAAATCAAACATTGAGTATTGAAAAAAATATATAGTGTTATTCCCTAAATTTTAAAACAAAATAAGCTTCAGGTATTATAACAAACATTGAATTCACTTTGAATCTAGAACGTTCCTTTGCGCTGCAGGCACTTGCTTTCCGCGGGGAATTATAAAAAAGCCCAACTGCCGGCTTTTTCAAGGGCGAATTCCCATCGGGGAGGAAGTCGAGGGTTATTTTCACTAGCGTGAAAAAACTACCTCCTCGGCTTTGCCTGTGGGGTCTCGACCTTTCCTCTATCTCCCGCAGGAGTCAAGTGCCTTCCGCTCCAATCCACTCTAGTAAATATTTTATTAGCAACTTCTCTTTTAGAGGAATGCCTCAATATTTCACCCTCATAATTACCTGAAATTCGTCTTACTTTATACCTAATTTTTGAATATATCTATTAAAATAGTGAGAAATATACTATATTAATAGAAGAAATAGTAAGAATGATGATGACGGAAAGGGTGAAATCCTTACATACTCCTATGAAAATACGTTACTTTCACCTATATACAACTATAACTCTTTTAACTTTTTTGCTTTTTTTCATAACAAATGTCCTATACGTTGGTATAAGCTCTAAACAAAAACAAGACTTATTTTTAGTAAGTGCTTTAGAAAAGCGTTCCATATCTAGTGATGATGTCGTTAAGAGTCCGCTTTATGTGTTAGAAACAAAAGAGCTTGGGGCTCAATCTGCTGCTTTTTTTGCCCAGGATAAGAAAACGGTTTATCTCACATTCGATGATGGTCCTACTAAATATACAGAAGAAATTCTAGATATATTGCTTGAGAAAAATATCCGAGCTACTTTTTTTCTCCTAAAAAATAATATCGATAAATATCCTGCAATAGTAACGAGGATTCAAAAAGAAGGACATGCTATAGGTTGTCACGGGGTTACACATGATCTTAGCCAGTTCTACGCTACTCCTGAGTCACCAATAGATGAAATGAATCAATGCTTTGAAAGTATTTCTAGCATCATTGATCATCCCTCAAATCTTATTCGAGTGCCTTTCGGAAGTTATCCTTATATGAAACAAGAACATCGTGATTTGCTAAGTTTGAATGGTTACTTAATGTGGGACTGGAATGTGGATAGTGAGGATTGGTCCAATTCAAATGGGTCTTACGTTAAAACGAATGTACTGGAACAGGTTTCTTCATTAACTATAAAGAACATTACACCTGTAGTACTCCTACATGATAAAAAAGTGACAAGCGAAATTCTATCCAGTATGATAGACGAATTAAATAAGCAAGATTATACCTTTTCAAAAATTACAGAGGACTTAAAACCTTTGCAATTTAAAAATAAGGCCTCCCAATAAGAGTTTGGTAGGCCTTTTATCATTTATTGTCATTTACTCTTTTCGACTTTCTGTCATCTGTTTCCACACAGATCCTTTTGCTTCTTCACCACCCGCAATACGTTCAATGGCAAGATTTATTTGCATACTTACTTCAAACTCTGGGTCTTCTTTCGCTTCTTTTAAAGCTGGTAATGCTGATTCATTACCTACTTCATATAGAAACATAGCTGCTCTCCATCTAACTAATTTATTTGGATCCTTAAGTGCTTCAATCATTGGCTCTATTGATGCTGGATTTCCTATATCTGATAAACAATCACCAGCTGTTCTTCTAACAGTAACTGACTTGTCCTTTAACGCTTTATACAGAAATGGAAGTACAGACTCGTCCTCAATCATCCCTAGATAGACGGTGGCTAATCTTCTAATGGATGCTTTCTCATCTTTCAAGGCTTTCTCTAATACAGGAAGGTCTTCCTCTGATGGATCCATTTGCTCCAAAGCAGCATAACGCTTTGTCCATTCTGGATCATCAAGCATATCAAGAGTTACCTTATAAGCACTACGTTTCTTTGATAGTACCCCTTTATCCTGACTAGCTGAAGCTTTTACCAACCTTGACAGTCGTTCATCGGTATAGGCTGCAGACAACTCTTCAATGACTTCATTCCCGATTTCATCCAATGAGCCATAACGTACTCCTTGTTCCTTCCATGATCGGTCCTTAACTACATTCTCATTCTCATTCTGAATTTCAAGTATTGCATTAACAAAGCGGTCCGGTAAACCGAATCTAGCTTCTTGGATACCATCATTTAATTTTACTTGCATTGGTATCCCTTGCATCATCTGCACGAAAACCTTGACCTCGCCAAAACCTTCATTATTCTCATTTTCTTTGTTATTTACATCTTTAACATCCTCTCCAAAGGTCTTACGCACTTCAGTAAGAATGTCCTTCCAATCAAATTTTGCATTTCGCTCAAGTGCTAAAAAATCAGCCACATGATAAACACCTTTTACTCCATCAATGTCCATTATTTCTTGGATTAGTTTAGGTGCATCCTGAACATTTTCTTTTTTATAGTTATTGCTTTTACCTGCAGGTAACTCTTGATCTAAGATAACTTTCATCGTATTAGGACTCGGAGTGGGTTCAATCGATTTTATTTTCATACTAATTTACCCCCTTAGTTTGCTCTACACTGTGTATTGGTTTATTTTATCATAGTGAATTTCTAGTTACCATTTTCACGTCTTATATGAGTTTCTCTCTTATTTTGTAAGGTTTGGACAGGTAATATCGACAAGCCCCTATTAGGAACCTGTCTTAAAATAGCGTAATTCGTACTATTTTTAGACAATTTTGTCATATATCACATTTATAAACAATAAGAATTTAAAGACTATCATCAACCATACTTCAAGGAGGATACATCATGATAAAAAGTAAGCCAACTCGTGATGCAATTGTAGTAACATCGGTTGCTGCTGGGTTCTTTCTAGCGACTCCACTTGTATCAGAGGCTTCGGAGATGGAACTATTTCCATCAAAATATTCTTCTCCTGAACCTATTCAAAACCAAACACTGAGATATGGACATACAGGATACTCAGTTCGAGTTTTACAAACAGAACTTAGTAAACTAAGTCATTATTTTGGAACGATAGATGGTGTGTATGGCCCCAAAACTCAAGAGGCAGTTAGAAGTTTTCAAAGGAGTACAAGTTTAAAAGTCGATGGCGTTGCAGGACCCAATACACTATCGAAGCTTTCAAATACAACAAAACAGCTAACACCTAAAACCTTAACAATGGGTGATAGAGGACCAGAAGTTGAAGCTTTACAATTAAAACTAAGTAAACTTAGTTACTATAATGGAAAAGTAGACGGTATCTTTGGAAAAATCACGAAAGGCGCAGTTGAAGCCTACCAAAAGCGAAATAAACTCGAAACTAACGGAGTGGCAAATGGTCAAACTCTGCAGCATCTAGTTCAAAATAAAAATGTTAAAGGCCTAACGATCACAACAACAAAAGTAAAACACAATCGTAATTTTTCCATTGATACCGGAGTGATCACTTTAGCAAAGAACTTTATCGGTACACCCTATCGCTGGGGTGGGACAAAACCAGGCGGGTTTGATTGTAGTGGCTTTCTAAAATATGTATTCGGATTAAAAGGGGTTAATATCCCACGCACTGTGAGTGAAATATGGAATTATGGTAAAAGTGTTGATAAATTAAGTGTGGGTGATCTTGTATTTTATCAAACCTATAAAAGAGGCCCTTCCCATGCAGGGATTTATTTAGGAAACGGAAAATTTATACACACAAGTTCCTCTAGAGGAGTTACGATTAGCAATATGAGTAATTCCTACTGGAAAGCACGTTACTTAGGAGCCAAACGTATCGTTCAACATAAATAAAAAACAAGCAGTGATGCATTAACATCACTGCTTGTTTTTTATTGTCCATCAACAATTTCAGAGAGTTCCGACCAGCGTTCAATTAATCGTTCTAGTTCTTCTGTCTTTTGCTTTTGCTCAGTCATTAGTGTATGGATTTTTCCATAATCACTACCTGCTTGGGCAATATTCGTTTCAAGTTGCTCACATTTTTCTTCTAATTTAGAAATTTCATCTTCAATTTCTGCCCATTCCTTTTGCTCCATGTACGTTAACTTTCTTTTCTTTGGACTGCTATTTACAGGCTCCTCTTTATCAACATTCGTAATTTTAGGAGAAGTTTCTTTTACAGTTTGACTCTCCTGCTCAAGGTAGTCAGTATAACTGCCATAGTATTGGCTAGCCAGCCCACTCCCTTTTAAAACAATCAGCTGCTCAGTAATTTTATCTAAGAAATATCGATCATGCGAAACAGTGAGCACAACACCCGGAAAGTCCTCTATATAATCTTCAAGTACTGTTAGTGTTTGTGTATCCAAGTCATTTGTAGGCTCATCTAGTAATAAAACATTAGGCTCAGACATGAGTACTTTTAATAAATATAGTCTGCGTTTTTCCCCGCCAGATAGCTTTCGAATTGGGGTACCATGTGTATGTCCTGGGAATAAAAATCTTTCAAGCATTTGAGAAGCTGAAATCATTTTCCCATCAAGTGTCTTTATCACTTCAGCCGTTTCTTTGATATATTCAATCATTCGGAGACTATCATTCATATCTTCATTTTCCTGAGTATAATACCCGATTTTGACAGTGGATCCGACTTCAACTTCGCCAGAATCAACTTCTAATCTACCTGCGAGCATATTTAGAAGAGTCGATTTCCCTGTACCATTGTTCCCAACAATCCCAATGCGGTCTCCTGGTTTTATCAGAAAACTAAAGTCTTTTAGTAGGTAGTGCCCTCCAAAGCTCTTGGATACACCTTTTAGTTCAAGAACCTTTTTACCTAGCCTACTTCCTCCGATAGAAATATCTACTTTCTCCTTATCAACAGGGCCATTTACTTTTTCTAGGTCTTCAAAACGTTGTATTCTTGCTTTTTGTTTTGTAGTACGAGCCTTTGCACCTCTACGAATCCAAGCTAATTCTCTTCGATAAAGGTTTTGTCTTTTCGATTCACTCGCAAGTTCCTGCTCTTCTCGTATTGCTTTTGCTTCTAAAAAAGCTCCATAATTTCCTGTATAACTATATAAAGATCCCTCATCCAACTCTAATATACGATTTGTCACCCGGTCTAAGAAGTAACGGTCATGAGTAACTAAGAGTAATGCACCATTGTACCTGGATAAATACTCTTCTAACCACTTAATTGTTTCATAATCTAAATGGTTGGTTGGCTCGTCCAAGATTAATAAATCGGGTGTTTCAATTAAACATTGGGCTAAGGCTACCCGTTTCTTTTGACCACCAGACAGCTCTCCAACAAACCTATCAAAATCATGGACTCCCAATTTCGTAAGGACCGCTTTAGCATTGGAGTTAGCTTCCCAGGCATTGCTGGCATCCATTCTTTGCTGAACTTGATAAAGATTTTCTTGCACCTTGGGATTTGATGAATCCTTTTCTAATTGTAGTAGTACCTCTTCATATTCTTTAAGAAGACGAATCAATGGAGTATCTCCATGAAACACTTGCTCTAAAACTGTCTTTTGCTCGACGAAATCTGGTTGCTGAGGTAAGTAACTAATTGTAAATCCTTTAGAACTAGAAATACTTCCCGCATCGGCTTCTTCAATACCTGCAATGATTTTTAAAAAGGTTGACTTTCCAGTACCATTTACACCGATTACTCCAATTCGTTCATTATCCGTAATACTGCAGGATAACCCTTCAAATAACTGCTTTTCAGCATAGCTCTTTGAAAGATTCTCAATTGTTATCATTTTCATTTCTTTCCATTCCATTCTTTGTAAAATTGATCTAAATACATTTCCATAAATTGATGCCTTGCTTCAGCCATTTGTTTAGCTGATTCTGTATTCATTAGCTTTGATAACTTTAGTAATTTTTCGTAAAAATGGTTGATAGCCGTACTCTTCCCATTTCTATACTCTTCCTTTGTCATACTTTCACGTACTTCAATAGTAGGGTCATAGATTAAGCTTCCGCTCGACCCAGCGTAAGCAAAAGTTCTTGCAATTCCTATTGCCCCTAATGCATCTAGCCTATCGGAATCCTGAACAATCTTCCCTTCAATGGTTTGAAGTGGTGCATTGTTCCCTCCCTTAAAGGACATGTTTTTAATAATTTTAATAATATGATTAACATCTTCGATCGAAACAGTTAAACTGGTAAGCCAATTCTCAATTTGCTTAATTCCTTCTTCTTCATCCTTTATAAGCTTATCATCCGCTATATCATGTAATAAAGCAGCAAGCTCTACAACAAATTGATTTGCCTCTTCTTTAACAGCAAGTTCAATTGCTGTGTTTCTTACGCGAAGAATGTGCCACCAATCATGGCCACTATGATCATCCTCTAATATCTGCCTAACATAATTCTCAGTTCGTAGTATAATCTCTTTAGTTTCCATCATCTATTTGACCTCTCTTTGGTTGTTACTCTATTTTAACATGGAATATAGGCGAATGTGGATTTCTTACTTCACCCATTGCCAAAAACATGGGTGAACATATGATGAAATAATCGCAATTAGTTATGAAAAGGAAAAAGCTAGGTCGAAACCTAGCATACTAGAGGTGAAACTATGTTAAATCATCATAATTTATTCAAGTGGCGTGAAATCGGAACTGCCTGGCATGGTAGGCACGTTATACTCATTAGATGTAACGCCTATACAAACCAGTTTTTACAGCTCGATAAAAGTCTCCATGCTCCTACCGAACCAACACATTCTAACTGTGCTGAAACATTGGCTCAATATCTTAGTATTGGCTATGAATTAATTGGGATATCCCAACTTTCACAAAGTGAAGTGTTATATGTACTCAGGAAATAATACTGTTAATCAAATCGTTTAGATTCAATATGATCAATGATTTCCTCTAACTCTGTGACAAAGTTTAAATGGAGTGGCCCGGGTAATTGATCCATCATCTCTTTAATTTCTGGAATTTCTTCTGCTTGTTCTACTGTTTTTGGCCGTGGTTCTAATGAATTTATCCATTCTTTGAGTTTATCTATATATAAATAGAAGTTTCTCTCAAACCTTTCTGCCCAATCTGCACCTTCATCTCCAGCTGTTTTACCCATCATCTCCCAATCCTTCAGCATTGTTTGATATAGAGCCTGAACTTCCTGAAACACATAACCACCCTTTCTTATAAAATATTGTTTACTTATAAAACCAACTAATACCGAGCGTATCTTCTCCAGCGTGCACACCAATTGCAGTACCTAGTGGGTAAATTCGAATCTTTAATTTGCTGGAAAATTGTTTAATCTCTTCTTTCAAACCTTTTGCCTTTTCATCGTTTAATCCAAATAGAATATAGATTTCATCGATGTCCTTATTATTTAATGAATTTTTAAGAAGCTGTATTATCCGAGCAGTAGCTTTTTTTTCTGACCTTACCTTCTCCACCACAGATAGCGCACCATCAGTAATTGATATAATAGGTTTTATACTTAGCATACTTCCTAGAAAAAATTGAGCGCTATTCATTCTGCCGCTTCGATGTAATTGTTCTAAACTACCAATTAATACATAGGTCTCGTTTCTATCTGCCATTGCTGTAAGGAAACTTGTAACCTCATTAATATCCTTGCCGCCTTCTATTAGTCGAATACCTTCTCTAATTAAAACACCCATCGGGTAAGTTAAAATCTTAGAGTCAATAACGGTGACTGGAATATCCACAAGGTTAGCAGCCTGCTGAGCGGACGATAGCGTCCCACTAAGTTTACCAGATAAATGGATTGAGAAAATATGATCAAAGTCTTTATGCAAACGATTATATAGCTGGACGAACTTTCCAACTGGCGGTTGAGATGTTTTAGGAACTGATTGAGAGGTTCTTAGCTTATTGTAAAATTGCTCAGGTGTAATAGTTACACCATCTAAATATTCCTCTTCCTCAAAAAAGATTGTGATTGGTTCAACAAACACATCAGGTCGGTTTTGGATAGCCTCGTCTAGCCACACAGAACTATCTGTTACCCATGCTACACGTTTCATAATCCCCCTCCTAATTACTAGTACTCTACTTTAATAATACTATTAATTGTATGAAAACTATGACAATTATCCGAACCTTTCTAAAAACAACATTCAACAGTTAAAAACACGGCAGGGAATCCCCACCGTGTTTTAAACGTTATTTCACTTTACTTATTTTGTTAAGGCTATTAAGTGTTGTTAAAATATAGGTAACCAATTCAACCAAATCATCCATATGGTCTTCATTAATCTTACGACCAAAAGAGAGCATGATCGTATTTTTATAAAGGTTAGTTTTTCCATAAACATAGGAGATTTGTTGACTGATACTGCGTTCTGTTCCCCATATCCCAACTAGCTCCTGCTCAATCTGCTTACATTGAACATCTGGATCGTTCATCTCCATCGTAAACAAAATCTCTACAGTACAGCCTAGTGTTGCATTTGGAGTATTTAACAACTCTCCAGAAAGACTTAGTAAATCTGCATGAATTCTGAGTGTTGCTCCTTTTAGTGAAGTACTATGCTCAGAGCTACGGAAACTGATTTCATAGGACCTTGACATTTTTGCTAAATCCACAATATCTTTTCGGTCTATAACTTGAATCGCACCTGATAGGTCTTGATCATAGATTTCCCCTTCAACAACCACTTTTAAATTATCAAAGACTGTTGGGTCAAACATCATTACACCCTCATCTATTTGGCTTTAGAATAAGCCTTGCGCTTTTCCTTCTGCATCTACATCCATATTTAATGCAGCTGGCTGTTTTGGTAACCCCGGCATTGTCATAACATCACCAGTAAGTGCAACGATAAATCCAGCTCCAATTGATGGTTTAAGTTCTCTGATCGTTATTGTAAAGTCTCTAGGTCTTCCTAATAGTGCAGGATTGTCTGAGAATGAGTATTGTGTCTTAGCCATACAAATTGGCAGATTCCCCCAACCTTCACCCTCAAATGCAGCCATTTGGTTTTTAGCCTTTGTAGAAAATTCTACACCCGCTGCTCCATAAACTTTTGTTGCAATGGTTCGAATCTTATTTTCAATTGAATCAGATAGTTCATATAAAGGAGCGAAGTTATTTTCACCCTTTTCAATTTCTGCAATCAACTTAGAGGCAAGGTCGATTCCACCTTCGCCACCCTTTTCCCACACTTCAGATAGCGATACAGGATAATTGTTCTTCTCGCACCATTTAAAGATTGCATCAATTTCTTCATTTGTATCAGAAATAAATCGATTAACTGCAACTACGAATGGTAATCCAAAAGCTTGAATTGTTTCGATATGCTTTTGTAAGTTTTCCATTCCTTTATTAAGAGCTTCAACATTTTCCTCTTTTAAATTATTTTTCGGAACTCCCCCATGCATTTTCAATGCACGAATAGTTGAAACAATTACTACTGCTTCTGGTTTGATTTGAGAAGTTCTAGCTTTAATGTTAAGGAATTTTTCAGCACCTAAATCCGCTCCAAAGCCGGCTTCAGTAATGACATATTCACCTAGTTTCGCTGCCATTTTTGTAGCAATTACGCTATTACAACCATGAGCAATATTTGCAAAAGGACCGCCATGAATAATAGCTGGAGTGTGTTCAAGCGTTTGAACCAAGTTTGGTTTAATGGCTTCCTTCAATAATAAGGTTAGTGCGCCTTCTACCCCAAGATCTCCAACAGTAACTGGCTTCTTATCAAAGTTATAAGCCACTACAATTCTTGCAATTCTTTTCTTTAGATCCTGTACATCTGTTGCTAAACAGAAAATAGCCATTATCTCTGAAGCTACAGTAATATCGAATCCATCTTCACGAGGTACACCTTGTATTGGACCGCCTAAGCCTACAATAACATTACGTAACGCACGATCATTTAAATCAACTACGCGTTTCCAAACAACTCGTCTTGCATCAATATTCAATTGATTACCTTGATGAATATGATTATCTAAAAGTGCTGCAAGTGCATTATTTGCAGTTGTGATTGCATGTAGATCCCCAGTGAAGTGGAGGTTAATATCTTCCATCGGAAGTACTTGCGAATATCCACCACCTGTTGCTCCACCTTTAATTCCCATTGTTGGGCCAAGAGAAGGCTCACGCATTGCAACAATTGCTTTTTTACCAAGTTTATTAAAAGCCTGGCCTAATCCAACTGTAACAGTTGATTTCCCTTCACCTGCTGGTGTAGGACTTATCGCCGTAACTAAAATAACTTTACCGTCTTGTTTTGTTTCTAAACGAT
Organism: Cytobacillus suaedae; assembly: GCA_014960805.1. Lineage (GTDB taxonomy): Bacteria > Bacillota > Bacilli > Bacillales > Bacillaceae_L > Bacillus_BV > Bacillus_BV suaedae. The sequence continues at coordinate 2,845,471 of CP063163.1, forward strand.
TAAGGATGTCTAGAGATAATTTAGCCTTATAGTGTCCATATGGCTCTAATTCCTCCGTCTTTATATCCAACTCATTGGCAATTTGAGAAATCGCTTTCATTTCTGCTTGCTGAGCTATTTCAATATCCGATTTAACATTCGTTGAAGTATTCATCATAAGCCCCCTTTAATAGTCATAATATGTATTTAGCCTTCATTGTTCACAACTTGTATTGTAACATTTAATGTTTATCCCCTCTATATGTTTAACATAAAAATATCTGAATTTTTTTAGACATAATGATAGAATGACTTTATATATTCTACTAACTAATTGAAATATTATTTATGAATACGGGGAGGATTTCAATTGCCAATTACCGTTCCAAATAATTTACCTGCAAAAGAAGTGCTGGAGAAAGAAAATATTTTTATTATGGACGAGACAAGGGCCTTTACTCAAGATATTCGACCATTGAATATTGTGATCTTAAATATTATGCCTAATAAAGAAAAAACGGAAACACAACTCCTCCGTTTGTTAGGAAATACCCCGTTGCAAGTACATATTACCCTCATTAGTCCTGAAACTTATGAACCCAAAACAACATCAAGAAATCACTTAGAGCAATTTTACACCACCTTTTCAGAGATTAAGGAAAAAAAATTTGACGGCATGATTATTACAGGTGCTCCAATTGAACATTTGGAATTTGAAGAGGTTGCTTACTGGAAGGAATTACAGTCCATTCTAAATTGGACAAAAACAAATGTGACTTCCACTCTCCACATTTGCTGGGGCGCACAAGCTGCACTCTATCACCATTATGGTATCAGGAAATATAGTCTACCAAAGAAGTGCTCTGGAGTATTTACGCACACGGTCCAGAGGAAAGACAGTAGATTAGTCAGGGGTTTTGATGATATCTATAATGTCCCACATTCTCGGTTTACCGATTTACATCAAGAGGATATTCTCAATCATCCTGAACTTGACCTGTTATCAATATCGGATGAGGCAGGAGTCTGTCTTGTATCCACAAAAGATGGCAAACAAATCTTTCTAACTGGCCACCCTGAATATGATATCACCACACTTGAAGAGGAATTTAAAAGAGACAAAGAATTAAATTTAGAAGTAGAGACTCCACGTCATTATTATGAAAATGATGACCCATCACTGCCTCCACTTCATACATGGAAATCTCATGCAAACCTTTTATTTTCAAATTGGTTGAATTATTATGTCTATCAGGAGACTCCTTATCATTGGGAGTAGGAAGATGAAAAGGTTTTTACTACGTATTCGCGGAATTTATTCGGACAGGTAGGGCTGGGGGTAGTAAATTCTTGTCCGAATACGGAGGTTTTTCGGACAGGTTGAGTTAAAGTTAGTGCATTCTTGTCCGAATCCGATACTTATTCGGACAAGTTGAGTTGAGGTTAGTGCTTTCTTGTCCGAAGCCGATACTTATTCGGACAAGTTGAGTTGAGGTTAGTGCTTTCTTGTCCGAATCGGATGCTTATTCGGACAGGTTTAGCTGTGGGTAGTGCTTTCTTGTCCGAATCCGATCCTTTTTCGGACAGGTTGAGCTGCGGGTAATGCTTTCTTGTCCGAATCCGATACTTATTCGGACAGGCTGAGCTAGCACTAGCGGATACCAGTCCGAATCTGACGCTTATTCAGACAAGTTCAGCTACACTAACTGATACCTGTCCGAATCAGAAGCTTATTTGGACAGGTTGAACTCGCACTATCAAATTCCTGTCCGAATACATAGCTTATCCGGACAAGTTGAGCTACTGTTGGCGAATTCTTGCCCGAATAAGTGAGAATCTTTTTAAATCTTATTGTTGCTGAATAAATAAAAAAAAGCCCATTAAGCAACGGACTGTTTTCTTGATTTAGCTAAGTGTATCAATTCAATAACAATTACAAGCAGTAATAGCCACCAAAATGCAATATAGAAACCTAAAAGTATAAAGTTGATCCACCATTTCTTAAAACGTAATTTATGAGCAAGTACTGGTTGAACTCCCATTCCTAATTTAATTCTTGGAAGCATGAAAAAGAACATTGCTACGATTAATCCTGTGATGATATAACCGTTACCTACTTCAGTTTCTTCCACTAATTCATCAGATGCTACTACTTCCTCAGTACCCTTAGTTTCTGTAGCAGTTTCAGTGTTAGTTGATTCTTTTTCCGTAGAGGTAGAAGTATCATTTTTATCTGTTTCAGTTGTATCTTTATTTACTACTTCAGTTCCATCCTTCTTATCTTCCTCTTTAGTATCATCCTCAGTTGATGCCTTGGATTCAGAAGTTGAATCCTTAGTTGTTGTTGCCACTGGTTTATATATTTCATACATACCCGTATAGTTAGTTGTGGCAAAACTCATAGCAGCTATTACACGTTCCTCATATTTGTAAGTCCCATAGTCATAGAAATCTTCAACAAAGCCAGCTTTCGTGATTTCTTCTTGATGTAATTTACCATCTACAAATACCCAAGCTAATAAACGTTCATATTTATCAAATAAGTCCCCACCATCGGTTTCTAGTGTGATTGTACCTTGCTTTAAGAAGTTACAAGTATATTCACTAGCTTCCTTACCAAAAGGTTCTTTCTGAGTTGTACTTTCTGGTGTATCAATATAGAGGAAACGAGTTTTATATATTGTACCGTTAATATTAAAGTTAGCTGTATCACCGTCTGTACATTTCTCTAGAGTTGCCGTATACGTTTTACCCATTTCTAAAGTAGAAGTAGGTTTTGGTGCAGTAGTAGTAGTAGTAGTAGTAGTAGTAGTAGTAGTAGTAGTAGTAGTTTTAGGCGCTTCCTTGGGTGTTGATTCTGTACTAGATGAAGGAAAAGAATAACCTTCTAAATCTACTGTGTCAGGTGATAATACAGCTTTACATTTTTCATTTGTATTGTTTGCTTTAATCAATGCGATAAATTCATTAATATTTTTTGCTGATTTAGCCAGTTCAGTAGGTGAGTGTAGTAGATAAGCACAGTCTGATGATCTGAAATGACCACCTAGTTCATCTTTTTTACCATTATGAGCAAAAGATTGAGTGGGTAATAGGATTGTTAGTAGTAAAAAAGTAGTGATGAAATAAAGATAAGTGCGTTTCAATAGTGTTCCTCCTTATAGGATTAAAAAATCCCAAACTAATAGTACCATAGATTCCATTTTATTGGTAAAAAACTTATTAAACATGCGTATAGGTTAAACCCTTCCAGTTTTTTTAGTATGATATAAAGTTTGCCTAGATTTATAGATCTTTTATTTATCATTAAGTTGTATAACCAAAAAAAATAGAAACCCTTATGCTTAAAGGGTTTCTACTTATTTTAGCTATTGTTGCTGTGCTAAATATATCTCCTCAAACGGTTGAACCACAACAAACCCCTCACCCGCAAATTTCATTTGGATTGACTCTCCGCTACCGCGTCCAAAGAAGGTTTTTAACGTAATGTCTGTAACAAATTCAGGTTGTAGACTACCTGACCAAGCCACAGTTGCATTCGGGTCTGTAATAACTGGATTATCAGGAGTTACTAGAAGAGTCAAAGGTTCATAATGAGAGGTAATGGCTACCATTCCTGCACCATCAAGTTTTACATTAAACAATCCACCTGCCATCATTCCTGCTACACGTCTCATCATTTTTATATCCCAATCAAGAGATGTTTCAAAGGCTAATAGATCATTGCCATTTACATAGATCGAATCATTATTTAAGTGTAAGATTGAGATTTTCTTCCCTTGGTCAGCTAAGTATAGTTTTCCGTTACCGTTCGCTTTCATCAGTGAAGTTCCTTCTCCTGTTAGTGCTTTCTTAAACAATTTTCCTAATCCATGTTCGAGTATTCCTTCCCGTTCAAACTTAATTTGGCCACGGTAGGAGACCATTGAACCCATTTTCGCCCAAACCTGCCCCGAAAGGTTTACCTCTAACATTCTCGGTGTTTCTAATTCGAAAAAACCTTCACCTTTGTCCTGCTGTTTTGTTTGCTTTATAAACTCATCAATTGAATATCTACTCATTTAATTCATCCTTTCTTCTTTAAAATGAACACCCACATAAAAGTTAATGCCTGCTTTAATTCTAATGGAAAGTGATTGATTTTCGAGGAGTCAACTGCATTTTTATATACACCGTGGCCATCAATGACTTCGAAACCATTTTCCATCACAAGCTGCTGTAATTCCCATGGCATCATTGTATTACAGATGACTTCTTCTCCATATAATCTTGGGTATGCATTTTGTCTAGGTCCAGCCGTTGGCCCTAGTAATCCTACGCATAAGAATCCATTAGGTTTCAAAATTCTTTTACATTCGTTTATGGCCTGAAGTGGATCTGCTGTCCATTCCAGAGAATTAATCGCCATTACTGCTGAAAAAGTTTCGGCATCAAAGGGTAAGTCTGATAGGTCCGCCTGTATATAATTTAACCTCTTATCCTCTAACCTCGCCTTTGCTTTTTCAATCATTTCCTTCGATATATCGACACCAGTTACTTCTAATCCTTCTTGATACAGTTTATACGATCCATATCCATCTCCACAGCCTACATCCAATATGTTCATATCTGGCTGCAGATATCCTTTTAAGAAAGGGATAATAGTGCTTCGACTTCCTTTTTCCCACATATTCTCAGAGTTTTGATTCCAGAAATCTGCATTGTTGTCCCATTGCTTTTCAACCTGCTTGTGCCAATTGTTCTTTTCCATGGTTATATATTCCTTCCTCTTGTATGTATTCATACTATAGTGTTCTATAAATAATCCAAAATCCCTTGAACAAAATCCCTATTTCAATTTTCAGTCGTATAATTGCATGTAAGAATAGGAATATTACTTTTATATTATCTATGGAGGTTTACTAAGTATGACTAAAAAGTTTAACAAAGGTAGCAAAAATCAAAACTCACCTAAAAGAGGAAATGAAATGGCCGAATTTGGCCAAGAATTTGTAAGTGGCGATAATAGCAAAGGTAATAAACATAACAAAGACCAAAGAGATAAAACTAATCCAAATGATTAAATTTAAAAACGGATCAACCATTCCATGTGGTTGATCCGTCGTTTTTATTTTACCGGTTTCTTTAAGAAACCTACCATTAATGCTGTTATAATCGATCCTATCGCAATAGCTAGTACATATAATAATGGATTTCCATCTACAACTGGAATAACAAATGCCCCACCATGAGGTGCAGGTAATCCAATTCCAAATATCATAGTTAAGGCACCAGCTACCGCCGAACCAATGATAGCTGACGGAATAACACGAGCTGGATCCGCCGCTGCAAATGGAATTGCGCCTTCAGTAATGAAAGATGCTCCCATAATGTAACAAGTCTTTCCTGCATCCTTTTCAGCTTTAGTAAACTTTTTCTTAAAGAACGTAGTAGCTAGAGCAAGTCCTAATGGTGGTACCATCCCACCAGCCATTATTGCTGCATGAGGAGCAAAATTACCAGCATCAATCATCGCAATACCAAATGTAAATGCAGCCTTATTAATAGGTCCTCCCATATCAACGGCCATCATTCCACCTAAAATAACCCCAAGTAATACTAAATTCGTAGTACCCATACCACCTAACCATGTGCTCATACCATCATTAAGTGCTTTGGCTGGGTCGTTAACAACAAACATCATAACTAAACCTGTAATTAAAATACCGAATAATGGATATAACAATACTGGCTTTATACCCTCTAGAGACTGAGGTAAACTAGCGAATAATTTTTTGAGTCCTAAAACAATATACCCTGCTAGGAAACCTGCTATTAAGCCACCTAGGAACCCTGCTCCACCGGCTGCAGCCATAAAACCACCCACCATACCAGGTGCAAAACCAGGACGATCCGCGATACTCATTGCAATAAAGCCGGCTAATACCGGAATCATTAGAGCAAATGCATTACCTCCACCAATCGTCATTAGTGCTTCCGCAATGGGGTGATAGGACGGATCTTTTGGATCGGAAGCATTAATACCAAAAATAAATGACAATGCAATAAGAATTCCACCACCGACTACAAACGGTAGCATGTTCGAAACACCATTCATTAGGTGCTTATAAAAACCTTGTCTCTCATTCTTTCCTTCATTTGAGCTACTATCTTCTGACTTGGCTGTGCTTTGATAAACAGGTGCATCCTGCTTAACCGCCTTTTCTAAAAGTTCAGCTGGTTTTCGAATTGCTTGAGCAACAGGTACTTGAATTACTTTTTTCCCAACAAAAGGTTCCATGTCAACCTTTGTATCGGCAGCTACAATAATTGTCGCGGCCTTTTCAATTTCTTCAGCAGTTAGTTTATTTTTGATACCACTAGAACCATTTGTTTGAACTTTAATTGAAATATTCATTTCCTTTGCTTTAGCTTTAAGTGAATCTGCTGCCATATACGTATGGGCAATACCCGTCGGGCAACCAGTAACAGCTAAGACAAATGGAGTGTCTGATTTCACTGTCTCTTTTATAACAGTCTTTTCATCTACTTGATTTATTTCATTTTCTTTCTCGTCTATTAAACTAATAACTTCATCTACTGATGATGCATTTAATAGTTTCTGTCTAAATTCTACATCCATTAATAGAGTGGAAAGTCTAGATAGTGTTTCTAAGTGGGCGTTATTTGCCCCCTCACTTGCTGCAATCATAAAAAATAAAAAGCTTGGCTGACCATCTAATGCTTCATAATCAATCCCTTGTTTAGAACGACCAAAAGCAATTGCAGGTGTTTTGACTGCACTAGTCTTCGCATGGGGTATCGCTATACCTTCTCCAATACCAGTAGTACTTTGAGACTCTCTTTTCAATATAGCTTCTCTGAAGTCGGAACGATTACCTAACTTATTTGCATCGTCGAGCTTACTTACTAATTCATCTATAACCGTTTCTTTGGTGCTTGATTTTAGATCAAGAATAATTGTATCTTTTTTTAATAAATCTGTAATTCTCATCGTAGTACACCCCTTTACCTTTCAACCACTTCAATTTGTCTTCTTAAACTAGATACTTCTTCCCTCGTACATAAATCTGTAGAGAATGCTGTTGCACTACCTGAGGCAACGCCTATCTTAAATGCTTCTTTAACATCACTGTCCTTCATATATGTTCCGATAAAACCTGCCACAACAGAATCTCCTGCTCCTACTGAATTTACAACTTTACCAGTAGGGACATTTGCATGTAATACCATTTCATTATTAATGAATAGTGCACCTTTATCAGCTAACGAAACGATGACATTTTCTGCACCCAATTCAACTAATTTCTTTCCATAAGGTACAGCTTCCTCAGGTGTATTTAAATCAACATCGAACAGTTCTCCAAGTTCATGATGATTAGGCTTTAGTAAGAAAGGATTAAATTCAAGAGTCTTTAAAAGTGTCTTTCCTGAAGCATCTATTACTACCTTCACACCATTTTGTCTGCATATCTTGATCATTTTTACATAAATGTCTTCCGGTAAAGAAACAGGAATACTTCCAGCTAGAACAAGTACATCTTCAGAAGACAAACGTTTAATTTTCTCCATCATTTCACTTAGTTGCTCTGAGGAAATCGAGGGACCTCGACCATTTATTTCTGTTTCAATATCTGTTTTTAATTTAATGTTGATTCGTGAATCACCATCAACCTTTATAAAGTCAAAGTCGATATCTTCACTGTGTAAATAATCTTCTATAAATTCACCCGTAAAACCACCAACAAATCCTAAGGCTTTACTATTAATCCCTAACCTTTTCAGAACTCGTGCTACATTTATTCCTTTTCCACCTGGAAATTTCATTTCTTTGTCGATTTTATTTAAATCTCCCATTTTAAAATCATTGATATGAACAATAAAATCGATGGAAGGATTAAGTGTACAAGTATAAATCACGTGACCACTACCTTTATTGTTGTTTTTGATTCATAAGGTGCTAAAACCTCTACGTTTGTTTCTGTAGTTATCAATTGTGCTTTATCTAAATCTACTATTTTTGAAAATGCGACTTCACCAAATTTTGATATATCAGCCAAAAAGTAAGATTGACGTGATAATTGAATTGCTGTTTGTTTAATTAAAGCCTCTTCAGGATCTGGAGTCGTATACCCATATCGATAGTGAACTCCATTTACACCCATAAAGCATTTATCAAAAGAATATTGCTTAAGGCTTGCTAATGCTCCACTACCGATGAGAGCTCTAGTTTTGCTCTTTATATATCCACCAACTAAATAGGTGTTGATGTTGTGTTCAAGCAATAAATCAATGTGTGTTAGTCCATTAGTAACAACCACAATATCCTTCTCTTTTAGGTATTCAATCATTTGAAAAGTTGTAGTCCCAGCATCAAGGTATATACATTCTCCTTGATTAACAAGACTTGAAGCGTACTCAGCAATTGATATTTTCTCTTGAAGGTTTTTGGTTGATTTCTCAGGTATCCCGAGTTCATTGCGATTACCTTGAGGCAATGATGCTCCTCCATGAATTCGTTTAAGCAGATTTTGCTCTTCGAGTAATTGTAAGTCCCTACGAATTGTTGATTCTGAGGTATTGGTTTGTTCAACAAGCTCCTGAACTTTGACAATTGATTTCTCGTTTACAAGTTCTAGGATCAACCGATGTCTTTCCGGTGTTAACAATGACATCACTTCCTCTATTTGTTTGTAATTACATACTACAGTAAGCCCTTTCATAAATCAATCAAAAACTATCAAAAACAACCAAAAACAATCATTATCATTCACTATATAGTCAGATTTACTTAATACAATTTGCATATTTGCTAACAATTATGATGATTCTCTCCTTATAAGCACGATTTATCTAAAAGGATTCGGACTTGATGAGTTAGATGTTGCCAGCTCTAGTCCGAATTCCGTGATGATTCGGACTTCGTGAGCGAGTAGGTTCTGACTCTAGTCCGAATTCGGTGGTGATTCGGACTTCGTGGTCGGGTAGGTGCTTACTCTAGTCCGAATTCCGTGGTGATTTGGACTTCGTAATAGAGTAGATGCTGAGCTCTAGTCTGAATACTAGGTTTATTCGGACTTCGTGACCGAGTAGGCGCTGACTCTAGTCCGAATTCTAGGTTTATTCGGACTTCGTGATCGAGTAAGGTCTGACTCTAGTCTGAATACTAGGTTCATTCGGACTTGATGATCGTGTAGGTGCTGGCTCTAGTCCGAATTCTAGGTTAATTCGGACTTCGTGACCAAGAAGGTGCTGACTCTAGTCTGAATACTAGGTTCATTCGGACTTGATGATCGTGTATGTACTGGCTCTAGTCCGAATACTAGGTTTATTCGGACTTCGTGACCGAGTAGGTGCTGGTCCTTGTCCGAATTCCGTGGTGATACGGACTTCGTAGTCTAGTAGGTGCTGGCTCTAGTCCGAATACTGCAGTGATTCGACTTCGTGATCAGTCAATGTCCAAAGATAAAAGACAGTTACTTTAAGACAAATAAAAAAACAACCACAACGAGCTACATAACTTAACTCGTTGTGGTTGTTTCTTTTTCTTGAGTTTGAATCTGATTTTTACCATTTTCAAATTGAAATACTACCTTCTTTTCTGCCTCACTCCATTCCAATACAGCATCAAAAGATTTTTCTCCTTTTTTAAATCCTTTTATAGAATTGGTTTTTCCTTCAGTTAGGAGCTTCTTAATATTAGTTGGAGTAATCGTTTTCGATAATATTTTTTTAGATAATGTAAATCTACATTGCTTTTCCTTATAATTAGTACACCCATAAAAACTGCCTTTATCAACAACTTTCCCATCACATAACTTACATTTTCCTACTTCTGTCCCAGTTGTAAAGTTAGACTTTCTCGTCGGGATTTTATCTATTTCAATATGATTAAAGTTCCATTCCTTTGACTGACTAATTGCATCAGTTACAATTTTTTCAGATAGCTTTTTCGTTTGCTCCATGAAGGTGGTAGCTGATGCTTTCCCCTCTCCAATTTCACTTAATCTCTGCTCCCACTTTGCAGTCATTTCAGGAGACGCGAGTATCTTTTCTCCAATGGCATCGATGAGGAGCATACCTTTTTCAGTAGCAAAAACTTGGTTTTTCACAACATCAATGTATTTTCGATCCTTAAGCATTGTGATAATTCCTGCTCGGGTAGCCTCAGTTCCTAGGCCTTCCTTTTTCATAAGCACTTTTTCAAGTTCATTATTATCAAGGTGTTTTCCCGCTGTTTTCATCAATGTAATTAATTGCCCTTCTGTGTAGCGTTTTGGTGGTTGAGTTTTCCCCTCTTTCACCTTAACAGACTTGACAATACCAACCTCGTTCTCCTCTAAGATTGGCAAAATAACATCATTGTCTTTCTTTGAATCTTCTTCAAATATAACCTTTCTCCAGCCTTCTTGTATAAGCTGCTTCCCTTTTGACTTAAATGTTGCCCTCTCATCAACTAGGGTTGTTATCGTTGTATAATCAAAAATCGCTACTTCGTAATGCGCGGCAATTAAACGACGAGCAATTAAATCATATATTTTTTGTTCATCCCCTGACAGTTTCGTGGTGTTTGGTACCTGTTCTGTCGGAATAATAGCATAATGGTCTGTAACCTTCTTTTCATTTACATAGCGTTTATTGTTCATAATTGAAGGCAAAGGAGTTGGTAGAAAAGGTTGATATTCTTCTTGTTTACTTAACTTCGAAAAAATTTCAGGTATTGTTTCGGCTTCACCTTTCGTTATAAAGCTCGAGTCTGAACGCGGATACGAAATAAACCCTTTCGTATATAAACCCTGTGCTATATCAAGTGTTTTCTTTGGTGAAAATTTAAAGGCTTTATTTGCCGTAGCCTGCAAGGAGGATAAATTAAACAGAAATGGCGGTGAGTACTCTTTTCTATCCTTTATTAATTCCGAAACCTTCGCTGGCTTACCTTTACAAAATGCCGCAATTCTTTCTGCCAAAGCCTGTTCTTTTATACGAGATTCATTGTCCTTTTCCCATTTACCTTCATATACTTTTCCGTCTATCGTAAAAGTAGCAAGAACTTCCCAAAAAGGTTCAGAGGTAAATTCAGCAATTTCACGCTCTCTTTTAACAATCAAAGCAAGCGTTGGTGTTTGCACACGACCTGCAGAAAACACATCGGAGACACCTTGTTCTTTTAATAAGAGAGAGTAAACTCTTGAAGCATTAATACCAACAATCCAATCAGCACACGCTCTTGCTCTTGCCTCATAATATAGATTTCTAGTTTCCCCTTCAGGTAACAGATTACTGAAGCCCTCTTTGACTGCTTTTTCTGTTAGTGATGAGATCCATAACCGTTTCATTTCTTTCTTAATTCCAGCTGTAGCAATCACTGTCCGAATAATAAGCTCACCTTCACGGCCAGCATCGCCTGCATGGATAATTTCTGTCACTCGGTTATTGTGTAAAAGTTGTCTTATCACATTAAATTGCTTTTGTTTTGATTTCATGACCTTATATTGGAATTTTTCAGGGATGAGTGGAAGTGTTCCTAGTGACCACTTTTTCCAGGAGGGGTTGTATTCTTCAGGGTACAATAATTCACAAATGTGGCCGACTGCCCATGTAAAAAAGGCACCATTGGGGAAGATTTCATTCGGCGCAACCTCAATATACCCTTGTTGCTTCTTTGATTTAAAAGGAGCTGCTAGTTTTGTAGCTTGGTCTGGTTTTTCTGCTATTATAACTTTCATCTTTTAATCACCTAATCATTAAAATGAAGGAAGAGAAGGATTTCTCCCTCTCTACTATATTCTTCATTATACTTTAAAATCGTTTGTATAAAAACTAGTAATCAATCATATACCATTTCTTTTTTTATAATATGCTCTACTGTTATTATCGGTATTTCACTTAAAATCACATCTACTACAACAATACCCAATGAATGATCAAGTATCGCAATCGATGTATCCTCAGATAAGTTCTCAAGAACATCCTTGAATTCCATCACTCTATTATATAAATAGGTTCGATCGATTTCTTCCTTCTCTAGCTTTGCCCCAAGTCTTATTATTGCTTCTTCATCATTTAACATACACCGATACATCCAGATCCCTCCAAGAGAACATGCTTTTTAACATCATATTCAGGAGTGATTTGCAATAGTAGTAATCTTAAACCTTAGAGATCAACTAATTAAGCTAAAATTCGTTCAATTTCGATTTGCTTATTTTCAGCCAAATTAATGATTAATCCATCTACTTTGACAAGTGGCATTAAACTATTATAAGGATTAAGCATTAAAATGACTCCATTACGTCCATCGTTTAATACTACTTTTCTTCCTACAAGTGTCTGCATTACATTTGAGAGAAACGGGAGTAATATCTTAGGGTCAAATTTCCCAAAGACATCTTCATTCATTTGTTTTATTACTGAATAAAAAGGTAATGCGTCATGATACACCCGATTTGAACTCATTGCGTGGAATACATCAGCTACTGCAACGATCTTACTAATAAGCGAAATTTGTTCACCTCTTAATCCAAATGGATATCCTGTACCATTTTCTCGTTCATGGTGTTGTAGGGCAACAAGTGAAATATCCTCCGAAATGCCAACCGTATTTTTTAATAAATCATATCCATATAACGTATGTTTTTTAATGATATCATACTCTTCTGATGTCAATTTCCCTGGTTTGTTTAGGATGTAGGAGGGTATTTTCGTCTTTCCTATATCATGTAACGTAGCTGCAATTGTAACTTTTTCTAACTCAATAGAAGATAAGTTTAGCCATCTTCCAATTAACGTTGCAATAACCCCTACTCCAATATTATGACGGTATGTATAATCATCTGCTTTTCTTAATTCATGAAACAAATAAAATAACTGAGGGGTTTCTACTGCTTGTTGTATGGTTGGAATGATCGTCTCTTTTATTTCCAGTAGTGGTATATGGTTTGTATTTCGGACATAGTCAAATATCGCTTCAACCTGAACAATTGCTTCTTCTATTTTTGCTGAAATCTCAAGAAATTTTTCTTTTACTTTTGGTTTAGTTTGTATACTGCCTTGACCTGAAGTAAGGCTCTCAATTACAGCATCCATTTCTCCTGAACTAAAAGGACTATGCTTCATCCAATCCTCCCCCGAACACCGTGTCGTTATAGGTGTCTTTCCCGTTTTTTAGACAAAAAGTAGTTTACATATCCTATATTATAACAAATAATTCCATTTATATTTGACACAACCGAACATCAATTTTCGACATACTAATTCTTTTGTTAACAAATAATGACATCTAATCAACATTTAGTACGTGTGAATAATTCGATATAGCATGACTAACGATATACTTTAGGAGGTGGATATGAAAATGAATAATCATAATGATGACATTACAACAGGCTTCAATGATCTTACACAAGTAGAGATGTCTATTATTGCAGCACAAAAAATGGTTGGTTCAGCAACAATGAGTATGGACGAGGAAATATTAGCAGATGCCGCTAGGGCTGTTGAAGATGCACGTGCACTGTTACAGAGCGCAATGGAAAGTCAAACTGGCCTCGATGGGGATTTTTTACAAAAATCACAAAATACATTATCTCAGTGTGAACATCAATTACAAGAAGCACGCCATTAAGATAAACCGCCAAATCGGCGGTTTTTTATTTTGACAATTTGTCACCATACGTTTTTAATTTTTGCCCAACCGTACATTGCTTAATACAAAAGGTTTGAGCCTTCTTTTTACCGTATTCCTTTCGAAAATAAGCCTGGAGGAAACATTCTTTACAATACGTATCGAGGATTTCACCTACCTCCATTCTTATTTGTTTTTCATTCAACATTCATCACTCCTGTTTCTTGTTTTATTTATGATTATGAGCGTGGGCTTATTTACTTACCTTCTAATTCAAAATTACTTGAAACAATAACGCCTTGTAATGCCTGTGTTGCTAACTTATCCGCTTCATTATTTTCCTTCCGACTAATTGGATCATAATTTGCAATTATACCAAGGCTCTTAATTTTTTCTTCAATACGATCTAACCAACGGTTTAGATTTTCTTCCATACATGGCCACTCACCTGAAAGTTGCTTTAATACAACATGTGAATCACCACGGAATGTAACAGGAAGATGATGAACGCCTAGCTCCTCTAATTTTTGAAGCATAAACCAAAAAGCGGCATACTCAGCCTCATTATTATTATCTAATTCATCAAAAGCTTCATTTACTCTCACTCTATACTTTTTCTTATTTTGTGTATAATAAATGGCTACTCCTAAACCAGACTTGTTTGTGCCAATATCAAAACCACCATCAAAATAAGCAATTACATCATGTGGCTCTGTCTCAATCTCTTTAAGTAATTTGGTAACTTCTTTTTTGGTCCATTTTGTATGTTGCTCATCATAAAAAAAGAGCTCTTTAACTCTTCCAGTTTTCTCAAAATCATCTGAAATGAGTAATGCTTCTTCTGCTTTCATCAACTCTGTATTAAGAACAACGACCTTATTTCTCGGTGTTTTATAAGTCCATTCAATCCACAGTTTCAAATAACCCCGTCCCTTCAAATAAATAAGATGAATTATTGAAAAATAATCAAAAAACTTACTTTCATTTTTCCATTTTTTCTATCCATTATACACTAACTGCTTTGGTATCATTAGTGAAATGGTTTAACTGTTCTGTATTCAGTTAATGTGTTAAACTACTTGTAGACTTTTTTGACCTTGGAAATATTATTGATGATGGGTGATGAGTTAGTATTACCTTAAAGGAGGCCATTTTGTGATTGAAGTATATATAGATGGTGCTAGTGCTGGTAATCCCGGACCTTCTGGCGCAGGAATATTTATAAAAGGAAATGGTCAGGTAGAACGCTATTCCATTCCTTTAGGTACAATGTCAAATCATGAAGCTGAGTATTATTCCCTAATTAAAGCACTGGAGATTTGCATAAAACAAGGATATAAAACTGTATCCTTTCGAACTGATTCACAGTTAGTAGACCGGGCGATAGAAAAAGAATATGTAAAAAATAAAACATATGCCCCTCTGTTGGAAAAAGCCCTTTCTCTATCAAAACAATTAGATTTATTTTTTATAAAATGGATCCCAAGCAGTCAGAATAATGTAGCTGATGAGTTAGCTCGTAAGGCTATACAATTGAATACACCAAAGGAATGATTCATAAATGAAAAAAACATTACTTGCCGATAGCAGCTTGTTATTTGTTGCATTTATCTGGGGAACTACCTTTGTATTGGTACAAAATGCAATCAGAGTATTAGAGCCTATGTCATTTAATGCAACACGATTCTTTTTAGCTGGAATGATCTTACTTTTATGGCTACTTCTTTTCTATCGACCACAACTAAAACAAATCAATAAAAAAATGTTAGCTGCAGGGTTCTTAATGGGTTTATGGCTTTTTAGTGGATATGCCCTGCAAACCTTCGGGCTACTATATACAACTTCATCGAAAGCTGGATTTATAACAGGATTAAGCGTTGTTCTAGTCCCATTGTTTGCGTTCTTTCTACTGAAGCAAAGACCAAAGCCGAATTCAATTTTAGGTGTACTTGTAGCAACAGCTGGGTTATACATGTTAACGCTCGGAGACTCTGTTAGCGTAAACAAAGGGGATATTTTAGTCTTCTTCTGTGCAATTGCATTTGCACTTCATATTATTTTCACTGGAAAGTACACAACACTTTTTCCAACACTATTACTTACGGTAACTCAAATTCTAACCGTTGCTATACTATGTTCGATTTTTGCATTTATATTTGAGGACTGGAATGCAGTATTTTCAAAAGATGTACTTCTTTCAAATGAAGTAATCATCGCATTGTTAATCACATCTATTTTCGCTACTGCATTAGCCTTTCTGCTTCAGACTAATTTTCAAAAATATACTACTCCAACCCGTGTCGCTCTCATATTTGCGATGGAGCCAGTATTTGCAGCACTTGGCGGTTATTACTTAGCAGACGAGAGATTAACAGTCATTGCTATTTCGGGTTGCTTATTTATCTTTGTTGGGATGGTATTTGCCGAGTTGCCTGGTCGTAAGAAAAAAAGCCTACAACCATCAGAACATATATCCTATTAAAAAAAAGCGACCTTTGGGGTCGCTTTTTGGATTATATTTATATAATTTTTCTTTCTTCAATTAACTTGTAAGCATCTTTTCTATTCGAAACATTGTGCTCCTTAAACATTTCTAGAACAGAAACATAGAAGCTTCCATCGAATTGTTTTTGTGCTTTTAAGGTTATTTCTAGTGCCGTATTTACTAACTCATCTGAAGCACCTGTATAATGCTGACCAAATGATATAAAGCCAAGAGCGTCTTCCCCAAAAATGAATCCTTTCTCTGCTAAAAAGGAAAGATAATCTTCTACTGTTTTTACTGATTTATTCACCTGATTCCCCGCCTTACAAAATAGATCGTTCTATTTTATCTTAGCGTATTTGAGGAAAAATAACTATTATTTTTTAGTTAAAAGGTACCCTATTGTTCCAGTTACTAAACCAAATAGTGCTCCTCCAAGAACTTCTTCAGGCTGATGACCTAGCATTTCTTTTAACTTCTGTTCTTTTTTATCGTGATAATGTTTATCTTTATCTCCACTTAATCGTTCAATATTTTCATCAAGCTGATTCACTTTCAGAGTTAATTCCCCTGTTTGTCTACGAATCCCTTGCGCATCATACATAACGATAAGACCGAAAACCGTAGACAGAGCAAAATCAATTGTGGTAACTCCTCTTTTTAAGGCAACATATGTTGCTAAGGATGCTACCCCCGCTGAATGAGAACTGGGCATTCCACCTGTTTCTACAAAGGTACCCCAATCCCATTTACCAGTTTTCATCTTCTTAATAGGAATTTTTAAAAACTGGGCTAGTCCGATGGATGCAAGTGCTGTGTAGACTGCTTTATTCATGATGTTAATTCACCTCAAGATTAGTTTTAGAATAATCATTGTTTCTATGCAAACATAATCCACTTTTATTAGGAAAAGCTATAGATGGAGGTGAGTAGAATGAGTAAGCAAAGAAATCGAGGTACTAAAGCACCAGGGGTTAACCCGCAGGGCCACGGACAAGATGCAGATTTCACTCCAAATCCAAAAAGTGAATTAGAAAATAGAGCGAAGAAAAGTAATACAAAGATCTAATTAAAAAACCAGAGGGAAAGGCCCTCTGGTTGGTTTTATTGAAGTGTTGATTTATTTGATAAGCTTTATGTGACCACATTTCCCGGTTTTGCATTATTTCGGGCACATAAATCGTTTTACGTAACCCTATTTCACGGTTTCGCATTACTTCTGGCACTTAAATCGTTTTACGTGACCACATTTCCCGGTTTCGCATTATTTCGGGTACGTAAACATTTAATAGATTAACCGATTAACTTATCTAATCCTTTAAACTCTAGTTCTTTAAATTTTGATAACACTTTATCACGGTCAATGGTAATACAAGCTTCTTCTAGAGAGCATGAGATTGGTACTTCGCAGTGAATCTTAGCTAGCTTTCTTGATAAGTGCAGCATCTCTAGATCCTCTTGAATTTTAGCTCTTTGACCTTTAGTTAGTGACTCAAGGTTTTCTAAGATTCCTTCAATTGTGTGGAATTGTTGTAATAATTTTATCGCCGTTTTCTCACCAATGCCTCGCACACCTGGATAATTATCGCTACTGTCGCCAGCTAGGGCTTTTAAATCAACCATTTGAAAAGGTGTAATTCCCTTCTCTTCAAAAAACACAGTTGGGTTATAGACAGCATAATTTCCAAAGCCTTTTTTCATTAAAATCACTTCAACATTATCATCCAAAAGCTGAAGAATATCTTGATCTCCAGTAAGAATGGATACTTTACCATGCTTACGATAATGAGTAGCTAGTGTTCCGATACAATCATCAGCCTCATATCCGCTTAAACCAATATTAGGAATATCAAAGGAAGCAGCTACCTCTTTAACAAGTTCAAATTGAGGTATAAGCTCAATTGGAGCCTCGTTTCGGTTGCCTTTATAATCAGAGAACATTTCAGTTCGGAACGTTGTACTCCCCATATCCCAGCAGCAAACAACGTGTGAAGGATTAAACTTATTCACTGCAGTGAGCATGTGTTTTACAAAGCCATGAACACCATTTGTAGGTTGTCCTTTACTGTTGATCATATAATAGCCACTCATTGCGGTAGCAAAAAAAGATCTAAATAAAAGTGCCATTCCATCTATTAAAAGTACTTTCGATTCATTCATATGTTAATACCTCGTATTATTAGATTTTTTATATACAACATCATCTATTATACCATAGGAAGCTTAGTACGTTTTAAAAATACTCCTTCTACTTTTGGCTAATTTAACCAATAAAAAAAGCCTTCCAGAAAGGAATGGCTTTTAAATCTAAAATTCTTTTTTGTCTTTACTCATTTTTTCTGCTTCTATTTCTGCATAAGAGACAAAGTCTCTTTTTAAAGAATTATCTTTTTTACTCTTTGTATCTTTACCCTTCTCTTTAGCCATTGAACACAC
Source organism: Cytobacillus suaedae (assembly GCA_014960805.1). GTDB lineage: Bacteria > Bacillota > Bacilli > Bacillales > Bacillaceae_L > Bacillus_BV > Bacillus_BV suaedae. The sequence continues at coordinate 2,863,995 of CP063163.1, forward strand.
CACCCATATAAGTGAGATATCCATTAGTATAAATGGAAGGATATTTAATTATGTATGAGATTATTTTTCTATAGGATTCTCCGAATAGGATATCCAGTCACTCCAACTACCACTATAAAGCTTTACATTTTCAAAGCCTGCTTCTGATAAAGCAACGATATTCGGACAAGCGGTAATCCCAGAACCACAATATACAATAACTTCATCATCTACTCCTGCGATTGAAGAGAAACGATTTGTTTGTTCGGTAGAAGCTTTCCATTTTCCTTGTTCATTCAACACATCTTTCCAGAATGAGTTCACTGCACCAGGGATATGGCCAGCTATTTTATCAATAGGCTCTTCTATTCCTAAAAATCTGTTCTTTTCACGAGAATCAATCAGAATGGTCGATTTTGTTTCAATTGCTTTTTTAACACCTTCCACATCAACAACCATGCTACCATTGACTTCTGGTCTAAAGTTACTTCTAGTAAACGTTGGTATGTCATTATTCACTGGGTAATCTTTCTCTTTCCAGCTAGAGTAACCCCCATCTAAGATATATACCTTTCTATGGCCGAGATAGGATAGTAACCACCACAGTCTAGAGGCAAAAGCACCACCTTGATCATCATAAGCAACAACTGTCACAGACTCATTGATTCCAGTAGCCGATAGCTTTTCTACAAACTCATCAATAGAAGGTAATGGATGTCTACCTCCGTGTTCCATAACTGGCCCTGATAAATCTTTTTCTAAATCATAGAAAATAGCCCCTTGAATATGTTCTTTCAGATATTCATTTAATCCAATAGAAGGGTTTCCTAATTGAAATCGACAATCGATTATACGTACATCTGAATCATTTAACTTTGGCATGAGCCAATCTGCACCAACGATATGCTTCAAACGATATCCCCCATTGTATTGATTTATTTTCTCTCTACAAATTCGCGAACCATATCTTCAGTTACTAGCTTGCGATTTGGCGCAATTCCTTTTTTGGCTAATTCGTTTATTTTTCGTGTTACCAAATTAATATTGTCTACTGAAAAAGGTTTGTTCTCTTCACATAAAGTAACTGCTTCCGCTATGTAGAATTCACGCATTTGTTCTAACTGTAAAAACTGTTTCACGATTTCATGTTGATTTTTAGAATGCTTAGATATTGCTTCATGTACATTTCCAGTCATAATTTCCTCCAATTAGTCTTATTAAAGACCCTGCTTCTTTATCAATTTTAAAATATTTTCTTTGGGCTCCCAGCAATTAAAGACATAGTCTGTTTTTGTTTCATAACCTAGTCTACTACAAAAATAAACCATTCTCTTATCTTTTCTAGTTGAAACAAAATTTACACATGTTGCACATGCATGGTAACGATTCTTTTTTGCCATGTCATTTACACTCCAAGCAGCTTCCACAGTATGTGGTTTAGTGGTTCCTCATCAACCTTTTGATCTGGTAGATCTTTTATTATGTGTTGAAGCTCCTCGAGCTCAGTTTGCATATATTCAAGAAGACTTTCAATAACTGCAGAAGTTAGGAACCTGTTGTTTCGCTTAGCATCCAATATCTCTAGAAATAACCTTTGGTTATCTAGTGGTAGTGGGCTTATCAATTCTGCCATTTTGATTGGAGGCAATTGTTTTTGCTTCACAATAAACGTAACAGCTAAAAAGGCTCTAGCAGCTTGAAATAAGGTCTTAATGAGTGCTGTACCTTGCAACTTGTTTTCCAGTATTTTCTTTACATTTGTGTTTGCCATGTTTAAATAATGAAACGACATTCTTTTGAGTGAATACGACTTTATAGCCAGATCTCTAAGTTCCTCTATTAAGTCATTATTTTCTCTATACACAATAGGAGAATGTAACATTTCGTATAATGTTGGATTAGACTTACGAAATAAATCTAATGCTTTTAAAAGATCCCAGCCATGCATTTCAAGGGAATTGTGACCTAAATCTTCAATAACATTACTTTTAGGTGTTAACCTCAAGTAATACTTTAAGACTCTATAATAGATAAATTTCACATCGTGGTCACTATGAGAAGTCTCAGAGCCGTAAGCACGGCTCCCAGACTCACAGGCATAAATAATTCTAACCTGATGGCTTCCTTCAATATGCGTTAATCTATTTAGAATAGATTTCATTTTTCATCCTCATCAACCATTCTTTCTAAAAGAAGTACAATCTCTCTAAGTTCCTCAACATTTATATTTTCAGATAAGGCTTGCTTTATACCATCGAAGTATTCGTTAACTTCCTTCAAGACCCTTGCCTTAAGTTCATCAACACCTTTTAAGAAGTCCTCCTTATAAATGGCATTTAAAGATTGTTTGTTTTCTTCAAGAAAATCAGTAACAGGTTGTTGTAATTTTAACTCAATTTCTTCCATAACTGCTTTCTTGTCATTCTTCTCAAAAAATGATTTTGGATTCTTGAACATTGACAGAGCCTTTTTAAACAGATTCATATCAATATCCTTTAATCCAGTGTCAAATTCAGGGGTACTATACGTTATATCTGTTGGTTCAGAAAGTTGAATTGTATTTGTTGTTTCATGGATTTTCTTTAATAACGCACTTTGTACCTCATGTAATACTTTAAAGATATATTTTTCAACACGTAAAGAAGTTGCTCGCATTTCCTGTGCTAAGTCAAAACCTACAGCCTCGATTAACTCTGTTAAACAGCCTTGGAGGACTTTTTTCAAATCTTTCGCATCTTCTCTGATTACAGCAGGGTTAAATGATTCTTTAAAGAAGTCTGGATAACGTAAGAAAATCCTTTGTTTGATATAATACGTTAGTTCCTCTACTTCTTGTATGACAGAATCTTTCTCAAAATCCACTACATGACTTGCAATCACATTTTGAATATTCAACTGTGACTGGACCGCGTTATTCAATTTAGCAGCTTTAACTTCTTGGTCTTGAGTAGCTGATGAAATATACTCCTTAAGAACTTGTTTTGCCCGGTTAATGTCATTATAGGCCGAAATAATCGCCATTTCAGTCAGTTCTTCCATGATAAAAGCTTTAAAGTCATCTTCAAAGCTTGAGATTCCTGAAGACTGTAACGGCCCATTCATCTCTTGTATGACTTCACCTGTTTTTTCTTTTAAAGCTAACTGGCTTGATAATGAATACAGACGAGGCTTCCGTATACCATACCTGACAAGTTCAGATCCCACATATTCTTCAACGGTTTCTAGCTCCTCATGGTCACTTGCTAAATCCGCGGCATTAATGATAAAGAACATTTTATCCATGCTGAATGTATCTTTTACCCGACCGAGTTGGATTAGAAACTCTCTGTCAGCTTTGGAAAACGCATGATTATAATAGGTTACAAAAAGAATAGCATCCGCATTTTTTATATAATTAAATGCAACCCCTGTATGACGTGCATTAATGGAATCAGCACCTGGTGTATCAACTAAAGTAATTCCTTGTCTAGTTAGCTCGCAGTCATAATATAGTTCAATCCACTCAACAAAACATGCTTTTTCTTCATTTGCTACATAGTCTTTGAATCCATCCACATCAATTGTTACAATTTCACCAAGATATCTAGACAAATCGGAGAAGCCTCTTGTTACCGCTTGTAAAAATGCCAAGTGTGGCTTTTCTTTAGCATCAACTGTCTTGTTACTTAGTTTGGATTTTATAATAGTTAACGCATCATTAAGCGATGTAACATTTTCTCCTAGAACCTGCAACGAATGCTTAAGGTCTTGTAACAACTGTTGCTCAGATTTAATTTTCACAATAACTGTGCCATGTTTATTCTCTTCAGTTGGTGGAACAACCTTATTAATGGTAGCAGTTGTTGGATTTGGTGAAACAGGTAAGATATATTCTCCCATTAATGCATTGGCAAAAGATGACTTACCAGCACTAAATGCTCCGAATAACGCAACTGTAAAATGTCTATCTTTTAATCTCTTAGCCTTTTCCCCCATGTCTGATGCAATTGAAGATAGGCCGGTAATCGATTGTATTTTATCCTTTGCATCTAGTAAGTTATTTACAGTATTCATTACTCTCGCATGGCCATCTATTTTCCGTGTTGATTCTACTTTCTCTGCTTTCCACTCGCCCTTTTGACTATCGTCTTTTTGATTGGAGAGGATAATTTCATCTGTTGATGAGATTGTAATTTTTTCTGCAACTAGGTTTTCCACTAAAGTTAGAACATCAGAGTTTTCAACTGGAGATTTACCTTCAATTAAATCATTGAGTTGCTCTTCTTTTTGAAAAAGCTCCGTCTTCAATTGTTGAAGATTAGTAAAGGCAGTTACATAACCTTGTAGCTTATTAATTTCTACCTGTAACTTTTCCGCTTCTAGCTTTGTTCTTTCCTTCAACTCGTTAGATATTTTTCTAAAAAGCTCCATCGCGGTACTGCGATAGCGTTTCTTGATTTCGTTCGCAACATCCCCTGTATAGGTCAAGATATAATCACCGGTCAATCCAGCTCCCGGCTTTACAACCGAAGCAAGCAATTCTTTTTCAAAATGAACGGTTAAATGCTGAATATCACCAATTAATTCAGTCATTTCATGTTGCTTTAAAAACTTAGTCGCAAACTCTTTGATATGCCATTCTAACTGTGAGGAAGCCTTCTCTTTGAAGTCTTCATAAAAAAGAGTTAAACGGTCATTTCTTTCTTTTTCTGTTTTTGCTTTTGAGAAAAACATGCCAACTTTAAAATCACTCTGACAGGACTCAATATAACTTTTTGCTAAATCTCTCGTTCCAAATGGCATCAAGTATGCATTATCTAATATTGTGTCCAGCTGTGAAAGGAAATCTTCTTCCACTCTGGTTACAGCTTGATTTCCACGCTCTAGCTTTTCCGTCAATAAGTTAAGGTCATCTTCGAGGTGGTCTCGTTCTTGGTCACTAAGATCTTTCAATTGTGAGAGATAAGCTTCTTTTTTTGAAGATTGTGTATCCTCTAGGAAATAAAGATGTTCTTTAATTAACTGGCTAGCCGATTTAGATATACTAGAAAGTAACAGTTCTTCTTTTTGTTTTAGCTTAGTCGCAATTAAGTTTTTAAGTTGTGGTAATTGGTTATTAACATTTTCCTGGTCACGGAGAGATGTATAATAAATATCCTCCGGCTCTACATTCCAATCTAAAAATGCTTGTTTAACCCCTTGCTTAAAAAACGAAAAATCAAGTTCGACATCTCTATGTTTGTCAATTTGATTGATGACTAAATAGACCTCTTTGTTTCGCTCAGTAAGCTCCCTTGTAAATAAGAAATTGAGTTCAGACTGGACATGATTATAATCCATTACATAAAATAACAGATCCGCAAGGTGCAGCGCAGATTCTGTTGATACTCGATGGGCATCATCAGTTGAATCAATTCCCGGAGTGTCCATTACTGTAACACCTTTAGGTAACTTACTATTTTCATGGCTTATTTCAATTGAATTTACAGTGTCACCATCTTTACAATATGATTTAATCACACCATAATCGTATGGTGCAGGATACTCGATTATATCTCCCTGTTTATAGTACACACGGGCATATTCTTTTCCGGACTTTACTTTTACTAAATTCGCACTAGTTGGGATTGGACTTGCAGGCAATAAATTTTCACCAATTAATTCATTAATCATACTTGATTTTCCGGCAGAAAAATGTCCACAAAAACCAATCATATATTCAGAGTCATTTAGTTTTTTAATAAGTTGCAACACTTTGGCTGCATTTTCTTCATCTTTCTCATTCATCATATGCTTATGGAGTTCAACAAGTCTTATTAACAGTTGCTCCTGAGTTAATTTACTACTATTTTCTGTCTGTACCATCTGTATTTAACGTCCCCTTATATCAACCTATTTTCTTATTTGTATTTTACTCTATTCTTACGCTTTTTTGAATTACTATGTTCATAAAAGGATGGTTTTGTTATATATAAGGGTGTTATTCGCTAGAATCCACTCGCTTTCCGCGGGCAGTCCGGGAGCCTCCTCGGCGCTATGCGCCTGCGGGGTCTCCCGTTGACGTGCTTCTCCCGCAGGAGTCTCGTGGATTCTAGCGAATAACATTACTCTCAACATAGATATAACCACAATGGGAACAATTACAAAATACATTCTCATTATAAATATTGTTGCTTATCCAACATTTTATACTACAAGTGGATTGTAGCGGAATGCACTTTACTCCTGCGGGAAGTGAGGGACATCCCGCGAGACCCCGCAGGCAAAGCCGAGGAGGCTCGCATCACTCCCCGATGGGAATTCGCCCTTGAAAAAGCCGGCAGTTAGGCTTTTTCAAAATTCCCTGTTGAAAGCAAGTGCCTTCAGCGGAAAGGAACGGACTAAATTACACTTGAAACATAACCGACATTTTAAAAAAAGCAAATAAAAAAACCAGGTTCAATTTACCTGGTCGCATGAAGAGATGTATATTTGGTTTTATTTAAAGTAACTTGCGATGGATTAACTAGTGGCTTCTGTTCATGTCCTAAGCTTACTCTTCTTAAAACATAGACCATAAGAAGTGAATACACAAGAATTGTACTAATAATAAACAATAGAAGCATAGAAAGTCACCAACCTTTTTTTAATACAAGCTGATAGTGATAATTATTTTCACCTAGTCTCTATGCATTAGTCTACCATCAAAGATAATCATTTTCAATTAAATATTTCATATTTTTCGGTACATTTCATTCTGGTTCTGGGAAGGTCTTAACTGGGACAAAGCGCTTTCGGTTCGTAAATTCCTTCTTATAAGTGGTTAACTCCATTAATGCTTTTTCCTCTGCTGGGATTCTAACAGATAGAACGGCTATATTTAGCGCAGTAAAAACGATAGCCGTGATATAGCATTGGAATAAAAGTGGTATTGTTAAAATCTCCATACCCACTATAAAGTAATTCGGATGCCTTATGTATTTGTAGGGTCCTTTTGACACAATGTTTGCATTGGGGAGTATAATGATTTTCGTATTCCAATACTCTCCGAGAGACGTCAAAGCCCAAATTCTAATAATCTGTGCACCGATAAAGAGTGGTAATAATATTGGCCAAAATGGTGACACACCCTTTATGCCAAGGTGAAATTCAACAAACAAGGAAATAAAGAAAAATACATGTACTGCAACAATATACTTATAGTGCTCGCTGCCTACTTCATATGCTCCACGATTTTTCATCATTGTTTCGTTCCGTTTTGCTATAAAAAGTTCAGTCACTCTCTGTAAAATCAAAAAAAGAAAAAGCAATAAAAACATTGTCTATTTACCTCCAGTCTAAAAGTAATAGCTCAGAGCTAAATCCTGGACCGAGAGCAGCCGCTAATCCATATCCACCCTTTTTCACACCCTGAGAAAGCATAAACTTTTTTAACACATACATGACGGTTGCAGAAGACATATTTCCATACTCCCTTAGTACCTCATTAGATATTTCTGTCATTTCGTCATCAATCCCTAATGCATTTTTATAAGCATCTAGAACTTTTTTACCTCCAGGATGTGCTACAAAGTGATCGATATCCTTAACTTTAAGTTCATGCCCAGATAAAAATGTTGATACGTTTGGAGCTAACCAGGACTCTATGATTGAAGGAATATCCTTTGAAAATACAACATACAAACCTTCGTTCTTCACATCCCACCCCATTACATCTTCTGAATCTTTCATTAACGTTGATTGAGTATCCAGTATGTACGGGACCTTCTCTAATTTTGTTAGTTGCTTATGGTCCACAGTATCCCCGACAATACATGCACAAGCAATACCATCTGCAAAAAGCGAAGTTCCTATCAAGTTGCTTTTTGTTAAATCATTTCTTTGGAAGGTTAAGCTACATAATTCTATGGTAAGCACAAGTACTTTGGCATTTGGAAAAGCTTTACAATACTCAAATGCTCTCGATAAACCCGCAGCTCCTCCCGCACAACCTAATCCCCAGATGGGAATTCTTTTTAAATGCTGTGAAAAAGGAAGCTTATTCATAATTCTTGCATCAATACTTGGGGTTGATATTCCCGTGCTTGATACAAAAAAGAGGGCATCTATTTCAGTATAATCGATTGAATTAGTTAGGAAGTCTTCGTTTTTTAAACACCGCTCAATTGCTTCCACCCCATGAGTTACAGCACTGTCTATATATGAATCATTCTTTTCTTGAAAACTGTGATCAACTTCAAACCAAGAGAGATTATTTACAAAGTTACGTTTTTTGATCTTACCGTTTTCAAATACTTGAAGAAGTCTATTTATATCTTTAAAGGAATCTTTGAATAGTTCATTTGCAAACTCTACTGTTAAATCTTGAGACAATTCGAAACGTGGAATACTTTCCCCAACAGAGATTATCTTCGGCATATTTCACCTCGAAATAATTTAGTACCGTTATGATTTCCATTCAATTCCTGTTCTATGTAATTACATTTGAAGACAAAAAAAAAGCCTTCCTAAATCTGGACTTAGGAAAGCTAACGTTTTAAAGGAGTTTATTGCTTTTGTTGCTGTGCATTTTTATTATAAGGGATTATGTCCTTTGAATCATTAGCTAAAATATGTTAATTCCCAAGTGGTTTCATGCTAATTAAATGTCAAACTATGAGTACATACTAAGCTAGAGGTGATTTCTTGTGATAACAGCACAAAATGAAGGAACTTTGGAGTTTGTTACAAAAGACGGTATGAATGCTGTAATAAGACCAGTCACTGCACTGGATGCGTCACAGTTAACTGAAAAGGTTAAGGATATTATTAAAGAGGGACTCATTCAAAAAGAAAAGCCCAGAACAGTAGATGAAGAATTAACGTATATCCAAATGATGAAAGAAAAGAATAACATGTATATTTGTGTTGAAATAAATAAAGAGGTAATGGGTATTGCTCGCCTTGTACGAGGTGAAATAGACATGAAGAAACATGTTGCCCTCTTTAGAACATGGCTTACACCAAGTGCTCAGGGTAAAGGGATCGGTAAGGCAATCATGGAGTATACAAAAGAGTGGGCTGTTAAAAATAACGTTGAGAAAATTTGTCTAACTGTATTTGCTAGGAATGAAATTGCATACAACCTCTATAAGAAATATGGGTTTGTACATGAAGGCACGCAAAAAAGACAGGTCTACTTCAATGGGGAATACGATGATGAGATACATATGGCCTATTTTACAAACACTCAGTGATCGCTGAGTGTTTTTTAAATCTTAATCGTTATTATTATAAAATTTCGATTTTTAAGGTAGATTTTTGTCGAAATGTGTTATTATATATAAAAAATGTTTTTCTACTCTGGAGGGGATGCATCTTGACGTTAACTGCAAATGTAACAAATGTTCTCAACAGCACCATTGAAGCAGTAAAATCAGTTATACCTGCCTCACTACATATAGAAAGTCCAAGTTTGTTTACGGAACCTGTCGTTCAGTCATCTATTGGAGTTCTCATTGGAATGACTGGTGATATAAGAGGTCGATTGATCATTGAAGCTGAACAAAGTGTATTTAGTGGGATCGGTGAAATGATGTTTGGGATGCCAATAGAGGGTGAAATGCTTGATTCCTTTACTGGAGAACTAGGGAACATGATTGCAGGTAATCTTTCTACACATGTTTCCCAAAAAAATATTATCATGGATATTACTCCTCCAACTGTAATTGTTGGCCAAACAAAGATGTATGGCTTTGACAGGGCATTTAGGGTTCCTGTACAGTTTGAAGATAAAAAAGAGCTTCAAATCATCCTAATGTTAGACATTAAATAAGGAGGCACTTTAAAAGTGCCTCCTACTATCTACAATTTTGATATTTCCTTGATGATTTCTTCTCTTTTTTTATCTACCGCGGTAAAATCCATTGCTTCTTTATAATAATCTTCTAGCTTATCGTGAAGTCGTTTTGCTTCACTTAAAAAATTCGTACCTAAAGTCATCTTACTTTTATAATTGGTATTAAGCTCTCCAATTTCCTTCTCACAGCGAACCTCAATGTCTGTATCCATACATAGTTTAAACATATCAACCACTACATCTGCATTTCGAAAAGGATCAACTACGTGTGGCGCTGTCCCATCTACAATAGAAACACCTAGTCTTGGTATAACAACCATATCTACACTATTCGGGTCAAATGCACACTGGAAGTATTCAACCGACAATCCTTTGTCTTCTGCATATTTACCAATCTTCTTCATTAATGTGGATTTACCGCTTCCAGGTCTACCTTTAATAATAAATCTCTTTTCAAGGTCCTCTGTTATATTATCTATAAAATTAACTGCGCCTTTTGGCGTCGCTGCACCAAAAAATCTTTTTCTCACAGTTGGATTCTTTTCCTCTTGAAAAGGTGAGCTAAAGATGTCTTCAATTAACCCATTAGTTACATGATCAGCTTTCTTAAAATCCATCGCTGATAAGTAAATTTCTTCTCTTTCTAAATGGATTTTCTTCGCTTCAGCAAACACATTATAGGCTGCTGAGAAGTTTTCGGAAATATCATCAGTTAACTCAATTATTTCTTTTTTATTTTTTATTAATTGATGATCATTACGGTATTGACCTAAATCAATGACCTTTTCAATTACTCCTGGATACTTTGGTTCCACAACATGTGGAGCAGTCCCATCAACAAATCCAAGCTTCAACGAAGGAACAATCAAGCCATCAATGGAATGATTATCTGAGGAGCAATGTAAATACTCAAGACTATACCCTTTATCCATTAGGAAAAGGCCAATTTTTCTCATGAATGTTGACTTCCCAGTACCTGGTCCACCCTTAAAAATATACAGTCTATCTAAGCCCTTTAGTGCTTCATCATAGAGAGAATAAAATCCCTGACTTGAATTAGAACCAGCATAATAATTTTTGATTTGTACCATAGTTAACATATACCTCCTTGTAAACACGTGCCTACATTAAGGTATGGTGCTGTTCATAAAAGTGTGATTAGAGAAATTGAACTAAACCTTAACTATCCTGCGAACTGTATAAAAGATGATCATAGCTGTTATTATGTATACGGTTTAACTCATCAACCTTAAATATTAATAATTCATGGTCACCATCCATGGTTAAATGGTTATCCTTCATATAGCTATGCATTGCACTTCTTGCAATTTCTTCAGTAGTAAAGATACCAACTAAATTTGAGCTTTCTCCGCAATCACTACAACCTATATCGACAACGACAAAATACAAATGTATCCCCCCTTCTATATACTAGAATAGTATAGCAAGATTACTTAAAAAGAAACGTACCCATTCGAGTACGTTATGTTTTTGAATTAGAATTTGTATTGTGAACATTTATTTCTATCACTTTTACCTCGGCTGGACCACAGTGGAGACAACTTTTCTCATTCGCCTCAATAAAGGTTAAACAATTCGAACAATAATATTTTATCAAGTTTATCACCTTTCTTTCTTATAATATATGCAACATTGTGGTTAAAACGTTAAGCAAAGATTATCAATAAGCAAAATCAAAGATAGTACATAGCAAAAAATAAACTTATCGTTCTGTAGTTAAGTTTGAAACTTTCACCTATACGTGTTCGTCTAATTAGTATCCCTATCTTTTTTTATATAGAGTAAAGGCTCCTAGTTTTTTAACTAGGAGCCTTTTCTTTGTTTTGGACGTTTCCCCGAATTCACTTGTCACATTATAGTCACAAATCCTCCTATTACAATGTGATATATATCACTGATATTTCAATTTTCCCCTATTAAAATAGTGTATATAGAAGGAATGAACAATTTATGACATCCTTTAAAGCACCTATTTTTTCATTCATTTTTTTGTATTATGAAAGTGTAATCATTGATAATTTTTTAAGGAGGTTGAATGACTATGCCGAAAATTGAAACTGAAAAGAAAATTAAAGTGGAAGATAGTTCTTCCTTGAAGGGGACATTAGCTTCAGTATTTCTGCTAGGTTTTTTCCTAATAGTTACATGGGTGGGTGTTTACTTCCTATTTTTAGACCGCGTTCACAACTTATAATTTGGTATTTACTAGGAATCACCATTTATTACTCATGTTTTGGAAGGGGAGGAAAACAAAATGCATATGCATAAATTTGAAAAAATATGGTTGACGTTTGGTATTGGAACTCTTTTAGTATTTTTAACAACCATTGGCGTTGGTGCTTTTTATATGGGTACCCAGCCTGCGAGCTGTCTAGTAACAATTGATCCTGAAAAAGTGCATGAAACAGCACCATTCGATAATCCAGGATTAAAACATATCGAAGGAAATAAATATGAATTAAATATTGTAACTTCAGCATTTGCTTTTACACCAAACCAGATTCAGATTCCAAAAGGTGCTGAAGTAGTCATTAATGTAACAACAACAGATGTAGTTCATGGATTTCAAGTGGCAGGAACAAATATCAATATGATGGTTCACCCAGGATATATTAATACGTACACTCAAAAGTTCGACAAAACAGGTGAATACCTAATTTTGTGTAATGAATATTGTGGAGCAGGTCACCACTTAATGAGTGCAAAAATTGAGGTGGTAGAGCAATGATAAACAATGTATCTAAAGTAAATTCACGCGATGGAAAACTGGCAATGGCCCATATTTATGTCGCATTTATCGCTTTATTTCTAGGCGGATTTGCCGGCTTATTACAAACTTTAGTCCGCTCAGGAGAATTCACGTTACCGGCGGGTATTGGATATTATCAATTACTTACTGTTCATGGTGTATTATTAGGTTTAGTACTTACTACATTCTTTATAATAGGTTTCCTTTTCGCCTCTTTGAGTAAGACGGCTGGCACATTATCTGATAAGGTACGCTTATCAGGTTGGATTGGTTTTTGGTTTATGACAATAGGAACATCTATGACTGCTACAACAATTTTATTAGGTAAAGCTTCAGTACTTTATACTTTCTACGCACCTTTAATGGCACATCCGGCATTTTACCTCGGATTAACACTAGTTGTTGTAGGAAGCTGGATTAGCGGTTTTGGAATGTTTTCACACTTTGGAAAATGGAAGAAAGCAAATCCAGGTGCTGTTACACCATTACTAGCATTTATGGCAGTTATCACTATGATTCTTTGGTTAGTTGCGACATTAGGTGTTGCTGCAGCTGTATTAATTCAATTCCTACCATGGTCACTAGGACTTGTGGAAACAATAGATGTTTTAATTAGTAGAACATTATTCTGGTATTTTGGTCACCCACTCGTTTATTTCTGGTTACTTCCTGCCTATATGGCTTGGTATGTAGTTATTCCTAAAGTAATTGGCGCAAAGATATTCTCAGATGCTTTAGCTAGACTTTCATTTGTCTTATTCTTACTATTCTCAATTCCAGTTGGATTTCACCATCAATTAACTGAGCCAGGTATTGATCCGGCGTGGAAGTTCTTACAAGTTATTTTAACATTTATGGTAATTATTCCATCACTAATGACTGCATTCTCAATGTTCGCAACGTTTGAAATGTATGGAAGATCTAAAGGCGCAACAGGCTTGTTCGGATGGTTTAGGAAATTACCTTGGGGAGATGCACGCTTCTTCGCACCGTTTATGGGTATGTTAATCTTTATTCCAGCAGGTGCTGGTGGAATCATCAACGCATCTCACCAAATGAACCAAGTTGTTCATAATACAATTTGGGTAACTGGTCACTTCCACTTGACTGTAGCAACAACTGTATTGTTAACTTTCTTTGGGATTGCTTATTGGTTAATTCCACATATTACAGGCCGTGTACTGACAAAAGCAATGAATAAATTAGCGATTGTACAAACTATCGTGTGGGTTGTAGGTATGGCATTTATGTCCACTGCAATGCACTTCGCTGGATTACTTGGAGCACCAAGACGTTCGTCATTCTCAACATATGGAGATTCAGCACAAGCAGCTGAATGGATTCCTTATCAAATTGCACAAGCAATTGGAGGATCAATTCTTTTCATCGGTATCATCTTAATTTTAGTTATCGTTATTAATCTTGCTTTCTTTGCACCTAGAGGTGAAACTGAATTCCCTATTGGTGAAGTAGCAGACACTGCTGAAAAAACACCTATGATTCTAGAAAATTGGAAGGTATGGGTAGGAGTGTTAGTTGCACTAATTCTAATCGCTTACACAATTCCATTTATAGATATGATTCAAAATGCACCTCCAGGTTCAAAAGGATTTAATAATCTATTGTAATAAAAAAACTCTCCTACATCGGAGAGTTTTTTTGGTCTTATATTTGATAAACGCCACGGTATTTTTCTTCTAAATACTTTATCAAGTGTGAGGCATTCAAGCCTTCTCCTGTAACCTCGTTCAATATTTCAAGAGGCTTTTTTAGCTTACCATGCTGATGAACCTTCTCGGTCATCCACTCTTTAATTGGTTGTAAATTACCTTCCTCTAGTAATGCCTCATAATTAGGTAAGTCTTTTAACATGGCTTGTTTTAATTGGGCTGCATACATATAGCCTAAAGCATAGGATGGGAAATATCCAAAGCTACCTCCTGCCCAATGAACATCCTGTAAGACTCCTTTTGCATCATTTTCCGGTGTAATTCCCAGATATTCCTCATATTTTGCATTCCAGATCTTAGGTAGATCTTTAACTTCAATTTCATCATTGAATAGACCCTTTTCAATTTCATAACGAACCATGACATGAAGAGGATAAGTTAATTCATCTGCCTCAATGCGGATAAAGGAAGGTTTTGATTCGTTAATACCACGATAAAAATCTTCGATTGAAATCGTGTCAAATTGTCCACTTGCATGCTTTTTTAATAATTCATAGTTCCTTTTCCAATAAGCCATGCTTCTTCCTAGGATATTTTCATAAAATAACGATTGTGATTCATGAATTCCCATTGATGTTCCCGAACATAATGGTGTGCCTACTAAGCTTTGAGATATATTTTGTTCATATAATGCATGTCCACCTTCATGGATTGTACCGAACACTGCAGTTCTAAAGTCGTTTTCATCATAATTGGTAGTTACCCTTACATCACCAGGATTTAGACCCGTTGCAAAAGGATGTACTGTTTCATCAAGTCTTCCTGCATTAAAATCGTAACCCATTTCTTTAAGTAATTCTAAGCTCAACTCGCGCTGCTTCTCTTTTGGGAAATGACTATACAAAAAGGAGTTTTTAGGTTTTGATTCAGATTCAGAAATTGCTTTTACAAGCGGAACGATATTTTCACGTAGTTGCAGAAAAACTTTATCAAGAATCTCTACAGTTACACCAGGCTCGTACATATCAAGTAAAGTATTATACTTGTTGCCTTCATAACCCCAATAACCAATAAATTTTTTCTTAAATGCAACAAGCTTTTCTAGATAAGGTTGAAATAAAGAAAAATTTGATTCGTGCTTTGCCTGCTCCCACACGGATTCTGCTTTAGATTGCAAAATCACATATTCTTTAAATTCTTCAGCAGGTATTTTTTTATTTCGGTCATAATCTTTTTGACATTCATCTAGTGTTTTACTAGTTATTTCTGATAATTGCTCCTTCACTTGAGGTGAAGATAGCTTAGCTAAATATGCTGCCATTTCTTCAGATGTTGACATTTTAAAAACCTCTGAAGAAAGCATTCCAATTACTTCAGACCTTTGTTCAACACCTTTTTTCGGAGCACCTGTTCTTAAGTCCCAATACATAAGTCCAATTGCTTCATTATAACTTGTCATTTTCCTTACATACCCGAGAAATTGCGTTTCTATTTTTTGAATCTCCATTAAATAACCCCCCATAAACTAAGCATTCCACTCTAGTTATTCAACATCATTTCTACAAATCCCTTTTACTAGAGTTTATTTCAACTCATCATTCATTCGTTGATTAAGATCTTTACTTCTGTCGGTAAGGCCTGTTTAACTTGTTCGATAACTTCATTATCAGTTTGATCAGTTAAATAAATCGATATAATCCCTTTGTCCTCATGAGCCCTGATTAACCGTCCTACTCCTTGTTTCAAGCGTAGTATCATATACGGTACATCAACCTTCCAAAAGGCATTTTCAACATATTTACGCTTTGCTTGGAAAACAGGATCGTTTGGCGGAAACGGTAGTGACCAAATAATGACATTCGATAAGGATGGTCCTGGGATATCTAACCCTTCCCATAAATGAACTGCACAAAGTACAGTTTCCTCATTATTTTGGAAACGAGACACAAGCTGGCTTATTTCTTGTTCTCCTTCGAATAAGAAAGAGAAACTTGTTGTATTTGAGACCTCTTGCTTAAATTTCAATAATTCTTCTTTCGTGTTAAATAATAGTAGTGCCCTGCCTTCTGTCTTTTTCAGTTGTTCAATTGTATATGAAACCTTATCAAGGAAAAAATTGTCACTCGTTTTAAAAACAGGGGCTGAAATTGACATCTGTTCATCATAATTAAATGGTGATTCCACAGAAAAGAAATCAAAATCAGTAACGCCCAAACTTGATGCAATATATTCAAATGATTGATTCTCCGAAAGAGTTGCTGAGGAGAAGATAAATGGCAATTTCTTAGAAAATACATTTTCTTTTAAAACAGCCTCTACCGCTCTAGGCATAATTACTAAAGTACTATCTCCTTCTCTAGTGTTTTCAATCCAAAAAATCGCTTCTGACTTCTCCAATAGCAATTTAAGGGCAAATTCCATTTTATCTAGGTGCTCGTCAACGATATTTAATTCATAGTGGTCAATCGTATATGTTTCACTTTCAAAAACAAGGTCATCACCTATTTTGGAAAGCATAGTATACATTTTACTTGCAACAGCTCTTAACTCTGAATCAAACTGAATTTCCATTCGATCTGATCCTTGGACCTTAGTTGAACTCTGTTTTAAGAGTGTAAAGAATCTTTCATTTTGTTCAATCGAGCTCTCGATTAAGTAAGCAAATTCTTCGCGGATATCATTTTCTAATAGTCTAGTTAATAGGTTTTCAAGTGTCGTTTCTTGCACTCGATAGGTTAAAGCTTTTTGTGCAGCAAATTCTAACAGATGTCCTTCGTCAAAAACTACACAGCTACCCTCTGGTAGTAAAGGGAGTTGCCCTTCACGCTTCCTTGCTTCAGCTGTCCATACGTGTTCCATATAAAAGTCATGTGAGCAGATGATTAAGTCTGATGCTTTTCGATAGTAATCCCTAGACAATGTTTGTCCACATCGATGTCTTTTCTCACAGGAAAAGCAATCTTGAAAGGAATCCCAAGCAACTAAGTCCCAATCTTCATCTGGGATATCTGAGTAATTCTTCCTATCACCATAATGATAAAAAGATTGTAGTGTTGAATGATTATGTACAAACTCAGGTAGTTCACTGTATAAATCATGTATTAACGGAGAATCATGTTTAACCATCACATCATCTAGTTTACGCAGGCATAGATATTGATCTTGAGATTTTGCTAATCTTACATCTATATTTAAGTCTAATGCAGTTGAAATTTTTGCAATGTCACCCTCAGGTTTTACCAATTGCTCAATTAATGACTCATCTGCACAAGCAATAATGGCAGGTTTGCCAGTGAACCTTGCATAGCAAAGTGCATAGAGTAAATACACAATTGTTTTTCCTGTTCCTACCCCTGCCTCAGCAAAGACAATTGATTTATTTTTAAATGCTCTTTCAAGCTGAAATGCCATATATATTTGTTCATCCCTTAATTCAAATCCCTTTTCAGGAAGAATGTCATAGAAAATATCACCAATCCATTCATTAAGCTTATCAAAAAAATTATCCTGCTTTGTAATTTGAAAGGGCAGTCGATCACGGATCATTGATTTATACCTCCAGAAGATTAAAGACTAAAGGAAAATTATCATACATAACAATTAGTAAGTCAAATATAACTGCGAAAATAAAAAAGAAACTCGCCATTTTTGGCGAGTAAAGATTTAATCTTTAATAAATGGGTCTTGTTACTTGGTATAACGTAAGTAATCTTTTTCAACTGAGGTAGCGTGTGAAAGAGCTTGAAGATATTCATCTTGTGCTTGGGAAATGTTATCCATCACACTGATCTCTTGACCTGCCTCACTCAATAGTGCTTTATATGAAGTTTCCAATGCTTCACGTATTTTAGAAAAGTCCATTGTATTCAACCTGATCACTCCTGTAAAACTGAATAATAAATAACAATTACATTTTATGTCTTGTTTGCATTTACTATTCACTTTATTTTTGCTATTTACAAAGGTTTTTCAAAAGGACTATTTTCACTTTGGACATTGCCCGTTTCTTTCCGCTCCAGACACTTGCTTTCCGCGGGGATGGTTGCGAGCCTCCTCGGCTTTGCCTGTGGGGTCTCGCACTTCCATCAATTCCCGCAGGAGTCAAGTGTCTTACGCTCCAATCCACTCATGTTAAAACAATAGAATATCTATCCCAATAAATCCTTTTGTTAATCGCGCGGTGGTCTAGGGCCAAAATATTGATAGTAGTCGGTTTTAATAAATCCATTAAACAGTTTTCTTTTTTTGGTTGCTGGTTTTCCATAGCATTCTTCGAAGCTTTCGTTCGAAGTAAGCATATATACAGACCATGTATCAAGATTGGAGAAGGCTTTACCCATTTCTTTATACATTGCTTCTACAGCTTTCTTCTCTCCTATACGTTCTCCGTATGGTGGATTACCTACAATAACACCATATTCTTTTTTAGTGGTAAAATCAGAAACTTGCATTTGTTTAAAACTAATAAGATCAGCAAATCCTGCTTCCTCTGCATTTTCTTTTGAAATTTGAATCATTCTATGATCAATATCAAGCCCAGCAATATCTATAGGTTGGTCATATTTTGCAAGATCCTCAACTTCCTGTCTTGCGTCATCCCACGTATTTTGCCCAATCCAACTCCACTGTTCGGACACAAAACTTCTATTAAAGCCTGGAGCAATATTTTGTCCGATTAGTGCTGCCTCGATAGGTAATGTTCCTGAACCACAAAACGGATCAACAAATGGTCGATCAGGTGTCCAGTTTGTAAGTTTGATTAGTGTAGCTGCAAGAGTTTCTTTTATTGGTGCTTCACCTTGCCCTATTCTGTAGCCTCTTTTATGTAACCCCGTTCCACTTGTATCTATTGTTAGGGTTGCAATATCCTTTAATAGTGCCACTTCAATACGGAAAAAAGGACCATTTTCCTCTAGCCATTCTGTTTGCTTTTTGTAATGTTTTTTTAAGTTTTCAACTACTGCTTTTTTAACAATACTTTGACAATCTGACACACTAAACAATTTAGACTTTACTGATTTACCGATTACAGGGAACTCAGCATTTTCTGGCAGGTAATCTCCCCAGTTTAATGCTTTCGTTTTTTCAAAAAGCTCGTCAAAGGTTGTTGCCTTAAACTCTCCTACTTTAATTTTCACACGGTCTGCTGTTCGTAGCCAAAGATTACTTCTACAAATTGCTTTTTCATCTGCTTCAAACAGTACTTTTCCATTATCAACTGTACATTCATACCCTAAATCACGTACTTCCTTTGCAACAATTGCTTCAATACCCATTGCTGCTGTTGCAATCAATGAAACTTTGCCCATTTTTTATCTCATCCTAACATTCCAAAATTTTATGTATTTATAAATCACTTTTACACTATAGGTTCATGCTTCCTATTATCAGTATACCCAAAATAAAAGCTCTCCTATAAAAGGAGAGCTTAGATTATACGTTAAAGTTTTATACGCATCAATAACGTTCTATAAGCCATGTTTTGTTCCAAGTACTACAAACGGCAACTGCCTCGTACGAGGTGGTAATCATCTATCTACAGAATAACTCTGTCCTTCTCCTTGTTGAGTTCCTAAGAGAAGGTGCCCCTACCAAATTTGGGTTTCTCGCTCGAGGGGTTTACCCGTTCCACCCTTGTAATTTCTTACAAGACTACGTCACTGTGGCACTTTCAAGGTATTCAAGCCATATCCGGAAAGGACTTAGGCTTTTTCCCTGCCGTTAGCCCAGATAACCAGACTACCCTAGCTTATTTTTTCGCTAGGCACGAACACTACGGACATCTCAGTCCGTGCGAGCATGGACTTTCCTCTAAAGAATATAATTCTCCAGCGATTACCCGAACGTTATTAATGCTGCTCACTAAGTATAGTAAATAAAACCTTACTTCGCAACACTATTTCGTTTGTAAGATTTAACAATTAATCAAATAACTTATTCCCGAATACATGCTTTTCTAGATTCGATAGCCTTTTTAGGATATCAAAATTTGTTGTTCCGGTTTGCGGTTGTGTTGGCTGTTTTTTAAATGAAGAATCTTCAAGCTGACGTTTTAAACGGATATTCTCTTGTTGAAGGTCTTCAAGCTCCTGCTGGAAAAATTCATAATCTTTAATGATCAGATCCAAAAACTTGTCGACTTCCTCTTGCTTATACCCTCTCATGCCTGTTTTGAATTCTTTTTCTAAGATATCTTTAACTGAAAGTTTAATTTTGTCTGTTATCATTCTATTCACCTCGATACACTTTCCCCAATCTTCTCTTTCTATTTTTTCAAAAAACTTATGTCTTGTCAATTTTTCTTTTACTATCTAAGGCTCATTAGGTCCAAAAGTCATCTCTTTTAAGCATTTCTTCTTCTACAATCATTTGTAAGTCATAAGAGTTTATCATAATGATTTCGTAAGGCATTTTTTCAGCTTTTTTCTTAGCCTCTTGCAGGATATATTGAGGATTACCTGGGTTTTCATCATCGTATAAAAGCAAAAGAGCATCACTTTTATCTACAAAAAAATGATTTTTCAAACGGAATTGATTTGGATTTTCATATTTTTTATTTGTAATGCTGTTAACATAGTCGGCTTGAGACAGTACATACTCATAATACTCTTTCTTATCTTCCTTCCAGTTTTCCTCCTGGTCAAGGAATGGGGTAAAAATTCCAACTTTCAGTTGCTCATACTCCATTTGTAGCTCATATGTAATTTCTGCAGCCCATAATTCTGTACCAAGTTGGCCACTAATGATTACCCACTCTAATCCATTTTGTGCTAATTGTTCGAGTTGTTTTCTTAATGCCTTTTTTATATATTCCACTTCAGGTTGATCATTCTTAAAAATCCCAAGCTCATGCGGCTTGTCCCCTGATACTGCGACAATACGAATCAATTTTCATGTTACCCCTTCACTGTAGTTAAAAGAGCAACAGGAACTAAAAACTCAGCTCCTGTTGCTTTTTATACATTATCTACCAAAGAATGGTCTTGGCATTCCAGGACCACAATTAAAGTGTTGATGAGAAACTTCATTTGCAACAGACTCAGTGTGTGGATAATAGTGTACGTGCTCATACATGTGATGATTCACATGTTGTGTGTGAGAAGGATGAATGTGTGGAACAATCGTCTTATTGCAATAATGTTGAACATTACATTTCGTCGGATATACAATCGGTGCCATCATGTTTGGTCTACCATTCATAATTAAAATCTCCTTTCAATCATCTGTGTTACACTATCAGCCTATGAAGAAAAGGAGTCACATGTACTAATACAAACACCTATTTTTCCCGGTTATTTTACAATACCCAATTAAAAATGTATATCCTAGATTTATTATATTGTGAAATTACTATCCTTAATCCCAGAAAGAATTAAAACGATAGCAAATAATACGATAAAATATAAAAAAAGTACCTTTTTGTACAACTTCGCTCTCTCCAATATAGTAAAATATGAATCTATACAAGACCACATTTTACACCTATCAACATTTTTCTACAATGTTAATATCAGGAATCAATAGAAATGTAACCAAATTGACAAAAACTTGACGAAAAAACTCTAATCCTGCGCTTGCCCGGGCAATATTTACTGAACATTCCTTCTTTTTTCCTTCTTTTCGAGGCGAAGAATCCGCTTTTCGAGTTCTTCTATGTCAATCTTACTTTGGAGGCTATTCCTGATCTCTAAACCCTCACATGCAAACTGTAACGCTTTGGGATAATCCTTTTCTTTATGCTCGTAAAGCTTTGATAGTTCAATACCTGTTTTAAGCTTTAAGTGTTCATCTGCTCTTTCATACACTTCATGAAATTCTGCAATGGCTTCATTCCACTTTTTATTTTGCTTTAACATCAAAGCTATTGCAAACTTAGCCTTTAAAGAATCTTTGTTTTCCAAACTTGCAGCATGTAGGTATCCTTTTTTCGCTTCGTCTTTTTCTCCTAATGTATCAAACCAACGAGCGATTTCAAACTGGTCTGATGAAGAGTCATCAGATGATAGCAAAAGATTGGATAAGTGAATATATAGAGTTATTAATGATAAGATATCCACTTCATTATGATGCATTACACCAAATATACCCTCAGGATTTTTGTGCTCAATATAATCGAAATAAATCATCGGAGCTAAGTAGCCTGGGACATCCTTTTCCCTATAGATATTAAGAATTTCCTTTTCAACAACTGACAGTCGAACTGAGTCTAGTTTATTCTTCCATAATCTACGTGATGCATGATATAAATCAAAATGACCGAACTCTGGAAGTTTCGGGAGTGAATCTCGAATTAAGGTATGCCTAGTTTTAAGTTGTGGCCAATCAAAGGATTTGCCGTTATAGGTGACTAATGTCGTGTAATCTACAGATGATAGGAAACTCTGATAAAGTGCCACTTCTCCACCTGGGCTTGGTAAAAAGTGTTGAGTCAAGATTATCTCATCATCTGTTAGACGTGCATGACCTAGTAGAAAGATCGTGTTTCCTACTCCACCACCTAGACCCGTTGTCTCCGTATCAAAGAAGAATAAATCTTCCGCTCTATGGTTTTTACTAGATAGTGGGTGATCCACTTTTGCCTTATTCCACTTAGATACAACTTTCTTTAATTCTTTAAATTGATAGATTCCATGCTTTGTCTCAAGTGGGTACCTTACTTCTCGAACAAAGCAATAAGAATTATCAAAATAAAATGGCTTTGCTCCATATTCCTCCCACTTATCGAGATGAGGTATATCTATACTTGATGACACTTTCTCATTATATTCATTTTGCTCGCGAGGTTGGGGATTAGTAGAAATGTGATTTTTTAATCGATTTAACTTACTTTTAATTGACACCGACCTTCCCCCGCTTCTATTTTATTTGTTTCTAAGCCGATCGATCAGCTTAAGAGTATCTACTTTTACATGTTCATTAACTACATCGGTTCCAATACAAGAAGGGCAACCCTCTTCACAGGAACAATAAGAAATCATATTCTCTGCTTCTTCAAGGATAGATTCCATTATTTCAAACACTTTATCACTTAAACCAACACCACCTGGGTATCGGTCGTACAAAAATATTGTCGGTTGCTCGTTGTGTAAAGCTTTTACTTGAGGAACAACATGCAAGTCTGATGGATCACACATAACTAGTAAGGGAGCAACATGACGAAGTACATTTGCAATTCCTATTAGACCCTCCTCTAGTCTTTGCTCACTGAGATGTTTAACGTCTTCTTTGTTTAGACTTATCCAAGCAGCAGAGGTGTGGAGTTCCTCTTCTGGAAGATGAATTGGACCTGAACCGATATTTTCATGAGTTTCAAACTTAATTTTCTTAAAAATAGTGGCCATTGCCTGTACGCTTACATCTCCAAATCCGATTTCAAGTTGGTCTTGAGTACGATGTTTATCAATTTCTAACACTCGTAACTGAACAGCTAAATTAGCATCCGTAAAATAGTCAACGTCCACTTCTCGAACGAAGGCTTTTTTCTCCTCCCAATCTAGCATCTCCACTTGATATTGGACTCCTTGATGTAAGTAAATAGCCTCATCATGTAAGAGTGTCATTGCACTAAATCGATCCATTTCTCCAATTACTTTTACGGCTGCTACATTTGATTGATCAATAATAATCACATTTTCTTGTGAAGCAGAACGCAAGCTGATATTATGTGCCGGGAAAGAATCATTCATCCAATACCACTTGTCCCCATTTTGATGAAGCACTCTTTCTTCTGTTAGAAATTCTAATAGTTCTTCTAACTGAGTACCGCCAAATGTATCCCCTTCTTTAAAAGGTAGTTCATAAGCAGCACATTTAAGGTGATCGACAAGAATGACTAAATTATTTGGATTAATTCGGGCAGTTTCTGGATTGCTACTAAAGAAGTAGTCCGGATGTTGGATGATATATTGGTCTAACGGACTTGAACTAGCAACCATTATAATAATAGCTTCTCCTTGTCTTCTCCCTGCTCTTCCCGCTTGCTGCCAAGCACTTGCTATGGTTCCAGGATAACCAGTCATAATGCACACCTGTAATTGACCTATGTCTACTCCTAATTCAAGAGCATTTGTACTTACAACCCCATAAATGTCTCCATTCCGCAAGCCCTTCTCAATTTCACGCCTTTGTTTAGGTAAATATCCACCTCTATATCCTCGTATTGACTTTGCCCCAAGTTGATTTTTCACAAGCTCTTGTAGATACGTAAGGATAATCTCAACTCTTACTCTACTTCGTGCAAAAACAATTGTCTGAATTTTATTCTTTAAAAACTCACTAGCAAGGTTTCTCACTTCAAGTGTAGCACTACGTCTAATGTTAAGTGGCTTATTCACAATTGGTGGATTATAAAATACAAAGTGCTTCTTGCCAGTAGGCGCACCATTATTATTAATAAGTGTCATCTCTTCTCCAGTTAATTGTTCTGCAAGTTCTTTAGGATTAGCAATGGTCGCAGAAGTACACATAAAAACAGGCTTGCTTCCATAGAATTCGCAAATTCTTTTTAACCTTCGAATAACATTGGCTACATGACTTCCAAAGACTCCTCGATAAATATGAAGTTCATCAATCACCACATATTTAAGATTTTCAAATAAAGAAACCCATTTAGTATGATGTGGTAAAATCGCTGAATGCAGCATATCTGGATTGGTAATAACAATATGTCCCGCTTTTCTTACTACCTGCCTGATATTTGCTGCGGTGTCTCCGTCATAGGTATAACTATTAATAGATGCGTCCATCTCTTCTATGATTTCATTAAGCTCACTTTTTTGGTCTTGTGCGAGTGCTTTTGTAGGGAACAAATATAGTGCTCTACTTTGGCTATTTTCCAATATATTTTGTAATACAGGCAAATTATAGCAAAGTGTTTTCCCCGATGCCGTAGGTGTTACAGCAACGAAGCTCTTTTGTTCTTTTGCTGTCCTAAATGCACTCTCCTGATGCGTATATAGGGCGCTTATTCCTCTTTTATGTAAAGCTGCTTTGAGCTTAGCGTCAATTGTTTCAGGTAATTCTACAGTATCGGCGGGTTTTGGCTCAATCGTATGCCAATGAATAAGATTCTCTTGGAACTGTGGTGTTTGTTTTATAACATCAATTACCTCTTGAATATTTTTCCGAACCTTCATCACATTTTCACCTCTTCGTTACTCCTATTGTATCGAATGAACGTTCGTTGTAAAAGTCCTAAGTTTCTGGAAATCAAAGATTATCTAGTAAAAACTCATAATAAAAAGACCTCAAATATCATAGAGGTCTTTGGTGACTTTGGCAGATTATAAAAACCGTTTTCTTTCTTCAGGTGAAGGAATCCGACAACTTTCTTTTTTTCCAAACCACTTATATCTATTTTTAGCAATGATCTCATAAAAGAAGTCTCTAAAGGTCTTAGGTAAGACTAAGAATACATAGAGTATCTTCCATGCTCCCCTTAGTTTTTTACACACTCGTAATGCAGCTGACGATTTGAAATAACAGCGGTTATCTTCTATTAGAACAAAACTATCTATATCTTTTGGGGCATTGAACTTATTTAATAATTCTATTCCTATCTCACTTTGTAGAGAAGTGAATTTAAAATACCCTTTTGAATCTCTTTTAATTATAAATTGAACACTTTGATCACAAAAGTTGCACTCTCCATCAAATAAAATAATCCTTTGCAAATCCTCCCCACCTTCTCTCTTTCAAGTCTGGTCAATTTCTATTCATTTAAAATACTATATGATGAACACCGTATTAATCAACTATCTTAAAGGTTTACTAAGGTTAGGAACTATGTCTATTTTAGTTTCGGGGGTCTTCTATCCTCTAACCAATCCTTACCTTCTACATTACCGACTGATGCCATTAAAACAGGGAGGTGTTTTTCGCCATCAATACCTAGGAATCTATTTAACTCTTTATCATACCAATGTCCCATTGTACAAGAACCTAGCCCCAACGCTGCAGCTACAATATGTAAGTTTTGAGATACATGACCAACATCCCAAAAAATATAGCGATATGCTCTTTCTTTATACTTATAAAGGGTACGATCAATTACAGCAGTCCATATAAAATTAACTGCAGCCTTCTTTGTCATTTCCTGCTCTTCTGTTACTTCGTAGGCAAAGTCTGTAAGATCCTCCAATAGGATACCCTCTAATACCCAATCCTCTACATTTAGATGGTATAGACCTTTCTCGAGTCCTTCTACATTGTTTATCATCATGTATGTCTCAATAGGATAAAGTGCACCAGCAGATGGAGAAGTTCTAACTTGATAATCACCTAAGTCAGCTGTTATGCCTTGGGTTCCCCATAATAGTAAATTTAACTGGTCTATCGTAATTGGCTTCTCAATAAAGTTTCTTTTAGATCTCCTGTTTTGTAATACATTCCATAAGGAAGGTACCTCTTTAAAGTTAGGCTTTCCTAAAGAAATTTTAACGAGTGCGTCATTATATTTCATGTAAGTTGGCGGCTTTTTAGATATATCTGCCCTTAAATGCCACCCCTTCTCTAAGTCACCATATCCATATGAAGTAGCCTCTATGAATTCCTTGCATACTTTTTCCCAATTATTTAGCACTTTTTAACCTCCTACAATTAATTCGTTTATAAAATATATTTAAAGTATAAATTTCGCTTTAACATTAGTAAAATTAATTTAAATTATAATAACATTAGGTTTTACTTATGAATGAAGGAGAGTTTAAATGACACTTTTACAATTTGAGGTTTTTATTAAAGTTGTTGAATTAAAAAGTTTTACTAAAGCTAGCGAACAATTAGGTTATACCCAGTCTGCAGTATCTCAAATGGTCAAAAGCTTGGAAGAAGAATTAAATGTCAATCTATTAGAGCGGAGTAGATCTGGTCTGAAACTAACTATTATCGGAGAAAGAATGTTGAAACATATGAGAGAAATAATAAAGATTGAGAAAACCATGCAACAAGAAGCTTATTTATTTAATGGAATTAATGCGGGTTCTATAAAAATAGGTGTTACCCCGAGTGTATCAACTAAACTTTTACCTATGATTGTTGGATCATTTCGGAAAAAATTTCCTCATATAGATCTTATTATCTTTGAAAGCACAGCATCAGACATAAATCAGCTTATTACAAATGAAGAGATTGACTTAGGATTTACTATTTTGGGTAATCAACAGAAGAAGGGGCATATTCCGATTTATACAGACCAGTTAATGGTTCTTCTTCCTCCAGAACATACTTTAATAGGTGAGGAATCTATAACGATAGAGCAAATTATTGAGAGTTGTTTTATCATGCCAAAGGGAGATTGTGACAACCTTATAAGTCAATTATTTGCTCGGAGTCATTTAAAACCTAAAATTAGATACGAAATACAAGATACGTCTACCATTATCGCAATGGTAGGAGAAGGGATTGCCTTAACGATTCTACCAGAACTTGCCATCCCAAAAGAAACACTAGGAGTAAAGTTAATACCATTAGAGCCAATTGAGAAACGTAATATCGGCTTTATTATAAAGGACTTGCAATCAATACCACCTGGAGTAGCGGAATTTATCAATCATGCAAGAAACTCTATATAACAAAACTTACAGATACACATAATATTATTCAATTGGCAAATAATGAAGTATAACCTAATAAATGGTTTTTACCTAAAAAGAAAGGAGAATGAGTACTTGGAACATGAAGTTAAGTTTTCCACTTCAGAAATGGCTAATCTGTGGTCTACTTTTTTTAATGATAGCTTAGCTAATAATGTATTACAGTACTTCTTAAACAATGTTGAAGATGTAAAAGTAGAGGAAATTCTAAATTATGCTTTAGGGGTTTCACAAGAACATCTACAATTTCTTTCGGAGCTGTTTGAGGAGAATAATTTCCCTATCCCTGCCGCATTTGCACCCCAAGATGTTAATAAGAATGCCCCTCGTTTATATACAGATGAATTTTACCTATATTATCTTAAAAATATGGGGATGATTGGGGGAAATGGTTATAGTCTAGCCTTAGGTAATGCTGCTCGTTTGGATGTTCGTAATTTCTTTACGAAAGCTATTACCCAATCTAGCAATATCTATAATATGACGTCAGAGATATTATTAGAAAAGGGCTTATTCATTAGACCTCCTCAAATTAATATCCCTAAGAACGTAGAGTTTGTTACGAAACAATCTTTTTTATCAGGTTGGTTTGGTGATAGACGACCACTAACATCTATTGAGGTAATGAATCTTTTCTTCAATGTCGAAAGAAATGATTTAGGTAGATCATTATTAACTGGGTTTCAACAGGTGGCACAATTAAAGGAAGTTAAAGATTTCGTTGCAAGAGGAATTAAGATCGCATCTAAACATATTGAAGTTTTTGGGTCAGTTTTAAGTGAATCTGAACTTCCAACACCAATGGTATGGAATACCTTACCGACTGATTCAACTGAATTTACTTTTTCAGATAAACTAATTATGTTTCACACTACAGCATTGACCGCAGCCAGTACTAGCCATTACGGAACAAGTCTAGGATCTAGTCCAAGAAGAGATTTAGGAGCTCATTATACGCGATTCGTCCTTGAAATCATGCAGTTCGCTGAAGATGGCGCAAACATTATGATCAATAATGGATGGCTAGAGCAGCCACCATCTGCAGTAGATCGACAAAAATTAAAGAAGAAAAATGAAAACTAAACGATGATTATTCAAGGCACATTTAGCTCATACTACACTTGATATTTTATTTTTCTTGAATGGAGCTGAAATTTTCATGCAATTTGAACCTAGAAATTCTACTGAAGCTGCTCTTCATCACTATAAGGAGGGGCTAGGATTATTCACCAAAAAAATGCCTGAACTTGCTTCCCAATATAATGCCTTTACTCAAGAGTGTTTTAAAGAAGGAGCTCTTTCACAAAAGGAAAAACAACTTGTTGCACTTGGAATTGCACTTTATTCACAAGATGAATATTGCATTATTTATCATACTAAAGGCTGCCTGGATCAAGGATGCTCTGAACAAGAAATTCTTGAAGCAGTTGGTGTAACTGCTGCCTTTGGTGGTGGGGCTGCAATGAGTCAAGCGGTTACCCTTGTACAAGAATGCATGTCTGAATTGAATCAGTTAAAGCAGTAGTATAATTATTAACTTTTACATAAGGACATCCTATCTTTGTAATAGATAGGATGTTCTTTACGTTGCGGTTATATAAAATAGGTAACATAAAAAGCCAGCCCATTTCGGACTGACCCTGCCACATTTGCCGTATCGAAATGAAGTTTCAAAAACCGAAACTCCACCAAGTGGGTGTTCTCAGAGACTCTCCAAGCTTCCTCTAGCCGCATGGGGAGGCATGCTTTTAAGCCTCATTGTTGAACTCCCTATTTAACATTCAAAGGTTGAAACTTCATTTGAACACAAACAACGCAGCAGTAAAATTATAGTACAATATATTATTAGCAGATGCAAATGACTCCCTACATATCATTTATTTTCCTTTTAACTTTCAACTAGTGTGTATATAATAATAAAAGATTTCATTAGAAAGGAAGAATTAAGCAAAATGATAATTACCGACCACACAGTAGAAAAATTAGAAGATCCGTTTGGCTTATTACCTGGGGATAGATATGAGTTTTTGATAAATATTGAGGTATCCGAAGATGATGAGTTATATTCAGAAAACGGTATTTATATCCGCCTTATCTTTGTTGTAGATAACGATATTGAAAAAATTACACAATATAGCTTTATAGAAAAAGATACAAATCAGCACTTAGATTTTGAGTTTGAAGAAGAAGAAGAAAAGATGATTTTCAATTATTGTAAAAATAACCTACATCAAGAGCAATAAAAAAAATTGACCTATCCTTCAGGTCAATTTTTTTCTTCGTTGTATAAGTGGCATGCCGTATAATGTCTAGGTTTTATTTCTTTCCATTGAGGTATTTCTCTCGCACAAATATCCATTGCATGTTGACAACGAGTCCTAAAAACACAGCCACTTGGTGGATTCATTGGGCTAGGTACATCCCCTTCTAAAATGATTCTATCTGATTGTTTAGAAGGATCAGGTACAGGTACAGCTGATAACAACGCTTTCGTATACGGATGTAATGGTTCTCGGTAAAGGTCATCACTATCTGCAAGCTCAACCATATTCCCTAAATACATGACTAATACTCGGTCAGAGATATACTTTACCATTGAAAGGTCATGTGCAATAAATAAATAGGTTAACCCTAATCTTTGTTGTAAGTCCTTTAAGAGATTTACGACCTGTGCCTGAATTGATACATCTAGTGCTGATATCGGCTCATCACAAACTATAAATTTTGGATTCAAGGCTAATGCCCTTGCTATACCAATTCTTTGTCTCTGTCCACCACTAAATTCATGCGGATAGCGGTTTGCATGTTCTGGATTTAATCCAACCAACTTCAGTAACTCAATAACTCGTTCCTTGCGTTTTTTCCCTCTTAGAATACCATGAATATCAAGAGGCTCAGCAATAATATCTTCAATCCGCATTCTAGGATTCAATGAGGCATAGGGATCCTGAAAAATAATTTGGACTTCTTTTCGAAGCTTTTTTACTTCTTTCATTGAAAGTGTAAAGATATTTTTCCCTTTAAAATAGACTTCCCCCTCCGTTGCTTCTAATAAACGGATGATTGTCTTTCCAGCAGTCGATTTCCCACATCCACTTTCTCCAACTAATCCTACTGTTTCACCTTGAAGGATATCCAAACTTAGATTATCTACAGCCTTTAAGGGTACACCGCCTGAGTTAAAATATTTCTTTAGCTTTTTAATTTGAACCAAGGGCTTCTCTACTGAAACCGTCTCACTTGACAAATAAATCCCTCCTAGGAAGTTGTTTGGGTAGTCTTTGCTAATGGGTGGTGTAACCAGCATGCAGCATATGCAGAATCTCCAATTTTTTCATACTCTGGTGGATTCTCTTTGCAAACCCTCATTGCTTTCTCACAGCGTGCATAAAAAGCACAGCCCTTAGGCGGAGAGAGCAGATCGGGAGGAGTTCCCGGGATAGGAGATAGCTTTACATCCCTACTCATATCAATACGTGGCATTGATTTTAATAGCCCTTCCGTATATGGATGGCTTGGTTTAGTAAATATTTCGTGTATTGTACCTGACTCAACTACTTGACCTGCATACATGACCACCACTCGATCACACATTTCTGCAACCACTCCTAGGTCATGGGTAATTAATATAATAGATGTATTGGTTTTCTTTTGTAGATCTTTCATAAGTTTTAATATTTGAGCTTGGATTGTAACGTCTAATGCTGTTGTAGGTTCATCAGCTATCAATAATTTTGGGTGACACACAAGCGCCATTGCAATCATTACCCTTTGCCTCATACCACCTGAGAACTCATGTGGGTATTGATTGAACCTTTTTTCAGCGTTTGGAATACCAACCATTTCTAACATATTTATTGCAATCTGATAGGCTTCTTTTTTTGAAATGTTGCGATGCTTTAATAGTCCTTCTGTAATCTGTGCACCTACTCTGCTCGTAGGATTTAATGATGTCATTGGGTCCTGAAATATCATGCCAATTTCATTACCACGGATTTTTTGCATCTCTTTTTCACGTTTCTCTACTAAATTACTATTATTTAAAAGAATACTCCCACTCTTAATCTTTGACTGTGGCTCAGGTAAAAGCCTCATGATTGATTTAGCCGTTACACTTTTCCCACACCCAGATTCACCAACGATTGCAACCGTCTCACCAGGCTTTACATGAAAAGATACGCCACGCACAGCTTTCACAACACCTGCATATGTATCAAACGTTACATGTAAATCGTTCACCTCTAATAAATTTTCCATCGGCTCACCTCCAACGCATTTCTTATTTTCGTAATTTAGGGTCCAGTGCATCTCTCAATCCATCACCAAAAACATTAAATGCAAACATTGTTAATGAAATAAGGATGGCTGGAATAAAAAGCTGATAAAAGTTCCCAATTAATATACTTCCAAGTGCGTCATTAGCCATAGTGCCCCAACTAGCTTCAGGAGCTGGTATACCTAACCCTAAGAAACTTAAAGTAGCTTCTGCAAAAATAGCAGTAGGAACAGTTAGTGTCACATTTACCAGAATTGGCCCCATCGTATTTGGCAATAAATGCTTTCTAAGTGTCCATGAAGTTGATGCCCCCATTGCATTAGCAGCCTGTACATACTCATACTCTTTTAGCTGTAGTACCTGCCCCCTAACAAGCCGTGCCATAGGAATCCAGCCTGTGATGGTCATCGCGATGATAATAGGCCATAACCCCCGCTCAAGTACAATCATGATTAAAATGACCATAAGCAAATATGGAATTGCATATAGTATTTCAGCGATTCTCATCATTGCATTATCCACTTTGCCACCTTTAACTCCAGATATACCACCATAGAGTACCCCTGCAGCAAAATCAATTAATGCAGCCATTAAACCAATAAATAAGGATATCCTCGCACCATACCAAGCTCTAGTGAATAAATCTCTACCAGATTGATCCGTACCGAACCAGTGCTCAGAATTTGGTCGTAGATTCTTCTTTGTAAAATCTTGTTCATAATACGTATAGCCAGTTAAATATGGTCCAATGATTGCCATAACAATCAATAAAATAATCAGTACTAACCCAAACATTGCCAGTTTATTTTCTTTTAACCTATTCCATGTATCTTTCCAAAATGTAAGACTAGGTCGGGAAATTACTTCTGCTTCTTTAAAGTTATCGTCAGCTGGTAAGAACATTTCCTCTGTTAGTTTTCTATTTGTCATTATTTACTCTCCCCCGTCACCTTAATTCTTGGATCAATCCATGTGTAAGCGATATCGACAAGGAAAATTAAAAAGATCAAAATGGCACTATAGAAAACAGTGGACCCTAAAATAACAGGATAATCGCGGTTGGAAATACCAGTTACAAACATTTCGCCCATTCCAGGTATACCGAAGATACTTTCAATTATGAAGCTCCCTGTTACAAGATTCGCTGTTAAAATGCCAAGGACAGTTATAACGGGTAGAATCGCATTTCTAATTGCATGCTTAATGATAATGACATTTCTTTTTAATCCCTTAGCCTTTGCCGTTATAATATAATCTTGGCTCAATACCTCTAACATACTAGATCGCATTAGCCTAGCTATGTAAGCTAGCGGCATCATAGCTAGAGAAACGGACGGCAAAACTGTATGAGACCAAGACTTCCAAGTAGCAACCGGAAAAATCTGAAATTCTACTGCAAGAAAATTCATTAAAAATGTTGCAAGAATAAAGCTAGGCACTGATATCCCAATGATTGCTAGTATCATAGATAAATAATCCGGAATTTGATTACGATATAAAGAAGCGATAACACCAAGAATTAACCCAAAAGTAATCGCTATTAGTAAAGCTTGAGCACCTAGATGAAGAGAGACCGGAAACCCATTTGTAATATAATCATTAACTGATATTGAAGATGATTTTAATGAAGGTCCAAAATCAAATTGAATTAATGCTTTTAAATAAAGTCCATACTGTACAATTAGAGGTTTGTCCAGATTATAGTAACTCTGTAAATTATCATATATTGCTTTTGGCATTGTTCCTTCTTGGGCAAATGGATTTCCGGGAATACTATGCATGAGTATAAATGTTATTGTGATAATGACCCACAATGTAAGAACAGCCCACCCAAGTCGCTTAATGGTGTATAGTAACATTCTTTTTCCCCCCAACTAGATAGTTTAAATAACTAATAAAAATCGGGGTATGCCGTAAAGCATACCTCGATTATTCTTATATATTAGTTTTTAATATCCGCGTAATGGAATTGAGGGTATCTATTAATTGGTGTATAAATACCTGTTACATATGGTTTTAATGTAAATGGTTTTGTATAGAAGTAGACTGGAATAATAGGCATTTCATCAATTAAGATTTTTTCCGCTTCATGCATTGCTTGCATACGCTCAGCTTGATCTAGAGATGACTTAGCTAAATTTACTAGTCTGTCGTACTCCGCATTACTCCATTGTGCATCGTTATATGGTCCATCGGATACCCAAAGGTCCATAAATGTCATTGGATCTACGTAGTCTCCTATCCAACCTGCACGAGACATTGTGTAATCCCCAGCTTTTTCACGATCTAATTTTACTTGGAACTCTACATTTTCTAGAGTAATTTCTACTCCTAAATTTTTACGAAGCATTTCCTGAACTGCTTCAGCAATAATCTTATGCGACTCTAACGTATTGTATGTTAGTGTAAAAGGAGGAAGCGAATCCATTCCTTCTTCAGCTAACCCTTCTGCTAATAGTTTCTTAGCTTCTTCAACGTTTGCTTCGAAAAGTTTTCCTGAGTTCTCATAAAAATCACCTGAAACATCTGGAATTCCTGGAGGTACAATAGAATAAGCTGGTGTTTGGCCACCTTGCGCTACGTGCTCGACAATTGTTTCACGATCAATAGCCATCGCTAATGCTTTTCTTACTTTTGGATTATTAAATGGTTTTACTTTATTGTTAATATTATAGTAATAGATTGCTAGATCTGGACCAAGGTTAAATTCAGGATCATTATTTGCAAGTAACTGGCCTTGAACATCCTGTGGTAATGGATAAACTAGGTCAATTTCACCTGAACGATACATTTGCCAAACCGTATTTTCATCATCAATAATGACAAAATGAACCTCATCTAGATTAATCTTAGCATGATCATAATAATGTTCATTTTTCTCTAACTTCATGCTTTCCTTATGCTTCCATTCGGTTAATTTGAATGCACCATTAGAAACATAAGTGTCTGCTTCTTTATACCAGTCAGGATTTGCCTCCTGAACAGCTTTATTCACTGGATAATACGTATAGAAAGAAGTTAAATCCAAGAAATAAGGAGTAGCTGTTTCTAGTTCTACTTCTAATGTCTTTTCATCAACAGCTTTTACCCCAACAGCATCTTCTAGAGCCTGTAAGTCAGCACCCTCTTCAGCCGCATTAAATGCTTCCCCACCTTTTATATAATACAACTGGTAAGCATATGTAGAAGCTGTTTTAGGATTCAAAGCATACTTCCATGCATATTCGAAGTCATGAGCTGTAACTGGGTCTCCATTAGACCATTTCATTCCATCACGTAAATAGAAGGTCCACGTTTTTCCATTATCATTTGTTTCCCATTTCTCAGCCATTCCTTCAACAATTTCACCTTCTGGAGATTTCTTAGTTAATCCCTCAAAAGCATGTTCTAACACCCAAGAGTCATGAGTCCCTTGCGCTATTCCAGGGTGTAGTGACCCAGGTTCTGACCCATTGTTTAGTCTTAAAACTTTTGGACTTGTACTAGCACTATCATCTGCAGGTTTTTCTTCAGAGTCCGCAGGTTTTTCACTGTTAGATGGCTTTGTTGGTTCATTTGCTTCTTTACCAGCAAAACAACCAGAAAGTGCAATAAGTACTGCAAAAAACAACACTAGAACTGAATAAAGCTTAATTCTCATTTTGCCTCCCCCTTTCAATATGAAATCATTAGATGATTTCTATGATTGATTTTACTTTCGAACATGTAAAAATATTACAAATACATTAAAAATTTATTAAATTTTATTTCCATAAAAAAAAGTGGACTAAGTCCACAGAAGAGGAGGTTTTTCTATTCAGTTTTTTTACTATAAAAAATACTTAAAATAGCTTTTACTAGGAAGCCAATTATCACACCCGGAATAACAAATAACATTGGCATAAACACTGGACCTATATTCATTCCTAAAATCATTAACTTTGGTGAGAGCATCAACCCAACTGTAACAAAGTATGCTGAAAATACGTACGGGAGAAATATATACTTAGATCTATCAGAAGTTGCTCCCCGGTGGGCGTCCCACATCGCAAAAAAGTATAGACAAGGATAAAACATTAACCACTGATAATCAATGGCATTCGCTGCTCCCTCAAAATCACCTAAAAAGCTTAACATAATTGCGGTATTAAAATTACTGAATACATTCACGAGAAATTCGAGTGTAATAAAAAGAATCCCTTTAATGATTTGCTTATTTAGTATTTGTCCGAACCCCGGCAAAGCAATACTCCATAAAATTGCTTCAAGTGTCCTATCCTTATTCATGGTGACAGACTTAACCCTTCTGCATAGGCATTTCTTTCATTTTAATATGCACCATCATTTTTTTCCCACTTTCAGTTAGTTTTAGACGGAGTCTTTTAGTTGGAGTTCGGATAAAAGGGATAAACAAATATTTTTTAGTATCTAAAGTATACCCTTAATTGTCTTGTTCTAAATCCAATTTTCATTACAAACAAATGGCTAATTATGGTCATAGAAAAATTACATATCAAAATTAGAATCTGTTACAATTAAGGAAGAATTAGTTAATGGAGTTGATAGTATGGATCGGTCCACAATAGAAGAGGTTTTACGTGCAGTCCCATTATTTAGAGAACTATCAAATGATGAGTTATCGGAAATTGTAAACATAGCACAAAATCGTCATTTCATTAAAGGTATACATGTTTTTATGCAAGATGACCCTTTAGAAAATGTGTATTTTATACATAGTGGAAAAATCAAGATTTATAAAAATGACTTAAACGGGAAAGAACAAATTGTTTCTATTCTTAAATCAGGAGACATGTTTCCTCATGTAGGTTTTTTTAGGAAAGGGAATTATCCTGCATTCGCACATGTCCTTGAAGATGCAAGAATAGTAGTCATCTCCATCGCGCATTTTGAAAAGTTATTACTTCAGCACCCACAGGTGTGTATTAAGCTTTTTAAAGTTATGGGTGAAAAAATAATCGACTTGCAAAATAGACTTGAATCGCAAATACTAAACAGCACTTACGAGCAGATTATTAAGTTATTGCTACGCTTAGCTCAAACAGATGGAACGGTACAAATGGACGGTAGAACGGTATTAACCTCACATTATACGAATAAAGATATGGCTAATATGATCGGTACGACTAGAGAAACGGTTAGTAGAACTTTAACTAAGTTAAAAAAGAAAAAGATTATTGAAACCGATAAAGATGGAAACTTTATGTTTGACGTTCAAGAAGTTGAAGAAGAATTATTTTAAAGATTGTACGAGGAAAGGTGTTCGTAAATTACCGAACTTCCCTTTCCTTTTTTATTTTCAATAACCTTTTGGGCCATCCTGAATAGATTATATTATATCCATTTGCATCAGGAGGTTACTACAATGAGAGATGACCAAGACAGACAACATTCAAAAAAATATAATAAAGAGCCATTCGGAGATTTAATGAAATCAATGAATGATTTTTTTCATCAGAAACCGGTTAGAAGATTGCTTGACACTATAGATGACTTTTTTGAACAACCGTTTCCTTTGCAACAAATTCCTGTAGATATGTACGAAACCGACGAAGAACTAATTATTTCAGCAGATCTTCCAGGGATAAAAAGAGAACAAATCGGGATTGAATTCATTGGAAACCAGCTAACCATTTCCATTAATCATAATGAAGTCATTGAAGAAAAAAACGAAAAGAAACACTACTATTATAAAAAGGTCGAAAAAAATCAATCCGTTCGTACAGTTACTTTACCCTATAATGTCCATGAAAAAGATGTGAAAGCTTCTTATCAAGATGGTGTACTAAAAATACGTATTCCACGGCAACGAAAAAAAAGAATTAGGATTGATTGACAGGCGAACTTACCGATTATTTTTTCCAAAACAAGCTCAGGATTCGGGCTGGTTAAGTGGATTCTCGCTTAACTTGTTGAATAACATTTGATTCAACAAGTTACCTGGGGTGTTGACCAACGTGTCTAAATAACCTTTTGATTCGGACTCGTTTTTCTGGGTTCCCGCCCAACCTGTCCGAATAGGCTCTTGATTCGGACTCGTTTTTCTGGGTTCCCGCCCAACCTGTCCGAATAGCCTTTTGATTCGGACTCGTTTTTCTGGGGTCTCACTAAACCTGTCCGAATAAACTCTTGATTCGGACTCGTTTTTCTGGGTTCTCCCTCAACTTGTCTGAATAAACTCTTGATTCGGACTCGTTTTTCTGGGTTCTCCCTCAACTTGTCTGATTAACATCTTGATTCGGACTCGTTTTTCTGGGTTCTCCCTCAACCTG
The DNA here is from genome assembly GCA_014960805.1 of Cytobacillus suaedae. Taxonomy (GTDB): domain Bacteria; phylum Bacillota; class Bacilli; order Bacillales; family Bacillaceae_L; genus Bacillus_BV; species Bacillus_BV suaedae. The sequence continues at coordinate 2,902,347 of CP063163.1, forward strand.
TCTGAATAACAGCTTGATTCGGACTCGCTTCCCTTGGTTCTCCCTCAACCTGTCTGAATAACATCTTGATTCAGACTCGTTTTCCTGGTTCTCGCTCATCCTGTCTGAATAACCTTTTGATTCGGACTAGTTCTTCTCGGTTCTTCCTCAACCTGTCTGAATAAACTCTTGATTCGGACTCGTTTTCCTGGGTTTCCGCTCAACCTGTCCGAATAGCCTCTTGATTCGGACTCGTTTTTGTGGGTTCTTGCTCAACCTGTCCGAATAACCTTTTGATTCAGACTCGTTTTTCTGGATTCTCATTCAACCTGTCCAAATAACCTCTTGATTCGGACTCAATTTCTTTGGTTCTCCCTCAACCTGTCTGAATAGCCTCTTGATTCGGACTCGCTTTCTTTGGCTCTCCCTCAACTTGTCGAATAACCTCCTGATTGAGCCTCATTTCTCTCTATTTTTTTATTGCCATGTTTCCTAAAAAGACAAGGAAATTGATCTTACACATCTTTTTCCAAAAGGTCCAATACATACTTTTATTCCATCAGTACCAACCTACATCTAGGAGGTGTTTTCATGGATAGAGAAAACATGGGTAACAAAGAATTACCAGATTTTAAACAGTTAAATGATCGAGTAATCGCTGACCCACCAAGTGAACCATTTCTTGTCTTAAAGACAAATTTAGATCCCGATGAACCATCTGTGGAAAATCCATATTATCAAAATGGAACGGCTAATAAAAAAGACTTAAATGACTACTTTAATGGGAAATAAGGTGATTCTATGGAGCAAACACTAGCCTATTTGCGAGAAACGTTATCTAACTATACCGAGGAACATCAAGTTTCCCTTCAGATTTCTAACAAACTTGAAGAGAAGGCTTATAAAAGTGAAGGGGAGTTTGTGAGGGACCTTGATGAGCAAGAAATCGAATTTTTAAATCAAGTATTACCTGGTGAAATAAACCATGCAATGGACGCACAGGATTATAATCGTGTGCAAGAATTAAATGAAGTATATGAATTGTTGTTTTAGGGATGTGTGAGCAGTGAATAACTCATTTTCAATAAAAAAATATTCTACTACGAATGTAGATGAAGTAAAACGGTTAAATGCAAATTCTGGCTTAAGTTATAATGAAGTTAAAATGTTACTGGCAAAGTCCTTTCAAGAGAAAAATCAACAGAAATGAAGAAAAGGTTGTCCAATAAGTCAATATTAATTGACTTTAAGGGCAGCCTTTTTTAGGATGATTTCTCACAAATTATTATTTTGGATTGCACTCATATAATGTCGTTGATTTCCGGTCCAGGCACTTGCTTTCCGCGGATGGAAGGTTATTTTCACTTTCGTGAAAAAACCCACTCCTCGACGTTCCGTCTGTGGGGTCTCGACCTTTCCTCTACTTCCCGCAGGAGTCAAGTGCCTTCCCCTCCAATCAACTAACAACTTTATATTAAAAAAGCAATTATCTGATTAAAAATTATCCTTTTTACTTGTCACTTTGTGAATAATTCCTTCATTCTTATCCATTAAGTGGTAGTTGGTTTAATGGTTGTTTATTCGATTTTCTTTCTATATAGATTACAACCAGTAAAAATGCTATCCCACCTAGTAATCGAATTCCAGATGATATCGACATGGCTATTTGTATATTATATAGCTCAAGTAGGAATACGCCTATTTGGGGAGCAATGAAACCTACAGCTCCTAAAATGATGTTATAGGTTGCCAAAAATGATGTTCGCTCTTTTTCAGGAGATACATGTAACAGCTGGTTAAAAAGAAGCATAACTGTTCCCGCTACAAAAATACCTGAAAATAAATTTATCATTGTTAAGTAGATAAGATTCGTTGATAGTATGGTTAAGATTGGAGCAGTTGCCATTCCAATTCCTGCGATAAATAGCATGACAGAATTCCCCCACTTATCTGCGGATCTTCCCCACCATTTATAGCTTAACATCTGCGAAATGGAATTTACTACAGTAAATAAACTAATCCATATTGCCGTAGCCTGTGCATCATTGATTTGGTAAATAGTAAATAAAGGCCATGCCATTTGCCATCCAAAATTAAAAAGAACAGCACATAAAACAAAACTCCTATAAGGCTTATGACTAATCATCTTCTTTAAAGTAGTAGAAAAGGCTTTTTTCTCTTTTACTTTTACTTTCTCTATTTTTATTTCGTAGTGTTTCATTAAAAAATAGACCTCAATAACTCCAAAAATAAATCCAACTAAAAACAATATTTGGTATGGTATTGTGTCCGATTTATCAAAGCGACTAATAACAATACCTGCAGCAATTGTAACAATCATTCCAACAAAGGTTAAGATTCTACTCCTTTCACTAAAAAAAGTACCTCTTCTCTTGTCTGGAATAATATCTCCAATAAAGGATTGCCAGGAAAGTGTAGCAATTGCATTGGGAAGGTTCATTAATGCAATTAATACAACTAGAATCCATGCCTGATTTACAATAGTTATGAAGGGTATAAATACCATTAACAATAGAAAGAAACGGGCACTAAGTATAGATAAGCTCGTAAATGTTTTCTTTGTCTCGAGCCTATTAATCCACATTGCAGCGGGAATCATTGCTAGCATACTCATTAAAGATGGTAAAGAACTTATTAGACCAACCTGTTGATTTGTTGCCCCTAGGACACCTATTGCAAATAAGGGAATAAATCCACTTACAAGGCTATTGGCTACAATTGAGGAAGCCCCATTTAATATACTTAGTTTTTCATTATTTTTAATATGCTCTGATGTATAATTCATGAACAACGTCCTTTTTCGACTTCCGAAATATTTAGTTTATAGAAGGAGTTTACTCCTCAAGACAGAAACTTGCAATAGAAATTTTTAGACATAAAAAAAGCTACCAATTGATAAGTGGTAGCTTTTTATCAGTCCTTTTTTTTGCGTCGAGATCTACGTGATTGCTTAATAAATTGGTGTGTTGTTATCGCTGCACCAGCAGCAATTATACCATTCGCAATTCCGTTTACTGTAAAACCTAGCTTAATTACGCTAGCAAGTGTACCTGTAAACAATAATATCCAAATGATCATCCAATCGTGAACCTTTGGAGTATGTTTGAGGGCAAATCCTAGTATAATTAATGCAGGTACGACTAGGACCAATTGTGAATGAATCGAAATTTGACTAAACATTGCATCTAACATGTCTATTACCTCCCTTTCTCCTATATAGTATTCAAGCAACTATTTAGAAGCATAGGGGATATCATTAGTTTTCGTGAGCTTGTTTCAACTATTTTTGTTTATTTCTACTGTTTCTAAGATTTGAATGTCTTTGTAAAACCTTGAACCATTGAGCCAATCTGATTCACTGCACCAATCATTTGTCCAGCTGTATTCATCATCTTATCAACATTGTAGGATCCATCTTGATTCTTAAACTGGGCCATAATAGACTGAACTCCCGAAGGTTTTGATGATTGTGCAAACTGGTTTTGTTGAAGTGGATATGGATTCTGATATGGTTGCTGTGCTGAATAAGGTGTAGGGTATGGCACATTGATATTCATTTGATTTGGCATAGTAAATTGTGTTGCTTGTTGATAATTGAACCCCATTGGTTGTTGATAATTGGGTCCCATTGGTTGTTGACCATAATACTGCTGCCAACCATTTGAATTATAATTTTGTGGAAACCCATTTCTACGTAAGTTTTTTCTATGAGTAAACACAACTTTCCCCCCTCACATATTGCGTTACAATAGTTTATGTAAAACGCCCCGAAGTGTTAATACATTCATTAAAAGACGCCTCCACCATTCGACAGGACTAGACTTGTATTGTCGGAAGTTTCAATTTTTCAAAAATCATAAAAAATGGCCTATCCATGCTATGATTTTGATAAGACTTATATCGGGGGGAAAAAAAATGAGTTTAAACGAACTTAAAGAGAAGTTTATTCAATTGAAAATGTATGAGCCAGAAGATAACAATGAGTTATTAGATTTTGCGAAGCAACTTTATATAAAAAATCAAATCGCAATCATTGAATATCGAAATTTTGTTCGTGAGCTCGAAATGAATGGAGCACTTAACCCTGAGAATACTGACGAATTAATTGAATTGTAATCATTATAAAACTTGGCAATTAAAACATGTTATATCCTCCATTAGAAGATGAGATATTAAGTAATGTAGAAATCTAATTTGGAGGCTTGATTAATTATGGGTCGCGGTAAACATTTTAACCATAAGGAAAAGGGACATGAACCCAAAGTTCCGAAACATGGATTTAAAGCAAATACAAAAGACACAACAAAAGTAGAATTCGCAATTGAGCCTGTAGCTAAAAATGGAAACAAACCAGTATATCTTAAAGAAGAAGACGACTTATAAAAAATAAACGGTGCCTAAGTAAAAACTTAACGGTTCTCTTTATGAGTGCAAAACGTGAAGTAAAACTCAAATAGCATGTTAAATCGTATATGATTTAGCATGCTGTTTTTTATTGGTATAAGACCGTTTATGACAATTTTATCTGGGAATGAACAATGTAATTAGCATACCAATTAGCAAATAGCAAAGTAGAAATGAACATTCTCATGCTGTTAGTTTCTATGCTAGAACGCTTGTTAATTTGATAGGAACGGAATATTTTCAAACATAAAATAGTTGGACCCTTGGAAAAAAATCTTGTCCTTAATTAAATAATTATCAAAAGTATAAATAAGCGGAATTTTTCCGCTTATTTTCAGAATGGAGCTCGTTTTTGGCTAAATAAGCGGAGTTTTTCCGCTTATGCCAAGCAAAATCCCCCATTTTAAAGTTTTTCGAGTCAATAGGCGGAAATTCTCCGTCTATTTAAGCTATTTTAAATGGTATTTACTATTTAAGCGGAATATTTCCGTCTATTTATCAAATCGTGTGCTTACCTAATTCTCCCAACGGTTAATATTAGGAAGCGAAAAAGCATGATGATTTAATTGCAAATCACCATGCTTTTTAATTTGTACTGTTATTAATTATTTTGCACTTCAGAAGAGAACCCGTTAAGTATAAATTTAAGCACCGTTTTTTTGATGTATTTGATCAAGGATTGATTTTAAAGTATAGACAATTGATTGATACATTTCTTTTGCTCGTTTTTCTCTTGTGTCTTTATAGAATGATTGAACAATGAGTAGTTCAATGTTTTCAATAGCTGTATCGATTTGTAATTTATATAAATATTTTGGCTTTTCTTTTTGTATCCAAGTTAGTGTCAACTCTCTCCACTGATCAAGAGTAACGTGCACTTCATCAGCATAAGGCTTTACTTCACCGAAAAAGTCAGGTTCGTAGTCTTCTCTGCCTTTAATTGATACTAACCTTTGAATTGATTCTTCTGCCTTCTCTAACAAATGGTTAGTCAAAGCAACTAAATCTTTATTATTCATATACATCACCCTATTTCATCATAACAGATTCTACCTATATGAGAAATAGGACTGCTTTTAATAACTCAATCTATACGAATAAGTTCCTTTTCCGATTGTATGGTTTTTTACAGAGCTGATTGGATTTTTCTCTAGGGAGTAGTTACCGATACATTCATCAATGGATGATAGGGTTGTCATGATGTTAGTAAATTCTGCTGTACTATTTTGAAAGTATTCCTCTGAAAGGTTTTTTCTTTCTTCAACAAGCTTACCTTCAATTTCATCCAAACCCCTTAATAATTCATCCAAATGATTAATCACTTCGTTTTTAGTCATTAATGTACTCAACTCATACGCCCCCTTTTATAACTCTTCTTACAAGCTATTCGATATAGACTTGACGACCACCTTCTGACCTGACAAAACTAGTTATGTTTCGTCAAAGAAAGTGGGTTTTTCCGCATTTCGACAAAGCAAACGAATCGTTGAGGAATGAAATGTTCCGTGTTGTGAACAATATCTATAGGAGGTGTAAGTATGTCAAAAACAAAGAGAAATTCAAATAATAAACAAGTAAAACCAAAAGAAGAAACTGCACCAGGATATGGTGACAAGAAATTGGAAGGACCAAATCGTCCTTCAGAATGATGAAAGAGCAAGAGCAAGAAATTCTTGCTCTTTTACTTTTTCTTAAATAAATTCTCAATACTTATCCCAACATGAAGTTGCTTTTGTTTATGCAAATACCATTCCGTTAAGCACAATTCTTTAGTATTAATTTTAGTAACTGGTTTAAACCATTTTCTTACCTCCTTCTGACCATAGAACCAGTCATCCTGGTATTGAACTCTATGCTTAAATATTGGATAGACGGTTCTAAGGAAAGGAGTATCACGTGGTTTTAATTTTGAAAAATATTGCTCATAATCATGCCGCGATCCAGTATGAATCGTTTTTTTAGAAAACGAATAAAAACGAGGATAGTAATATTCATGGAAGAGTAACCAAGCGAGTTTTTTACCTAATTTAATCCTACTCCCAAGCTTACGAAAATCATGAACTGAAAATCCATATAAATCCCCTTGGATGGTCGGGAATAATACTGAGCTAAAGTGTAACCAATCTTGAAATTTAAAAATAAAGGATTTAAATACTTTGTTTTTGTAGAAAGGATGATTTATTACAGGTTCCTGAATTACATTTTGTTCATTAATAATTTGAGCAGTAATTAGTTTCTCTCCATTTCTACTCAGCCAATATTCATTCCAGTGATTCACCATAAATGATGAAACTGAAAAGGCCCTTAAGAGAGAAAATAACGGTTTGTTTTGCTTTTTAGATAATTCATATAATAAGAGCTGTGGATAGGCATCTGAAAAAATAAGCCAATTAGCTTGTTCATAGGTCATAAATAACGTATTTCTAGTGGTCTTGTCTAATGCCTTTGGGAACCACGTGCCCTCTAGATCCGTCATATTCCATCCCGCATTTCTAGATACCATGCTTGCTAGAAATGACCAACGAATCTCCTTATTTCTCTCGTAAAAATTGGCATAGCTGATTGTCCTTGAGACATTATCAATATTCTGCCTTTCAGTTTCTTCTATAATATTTGTAATGATCTCTTGCTCTTCTTCTGTGTAGTCACTATAAGAGTTCATGAAACGTATATGTCTTTTCCCTCCAGCCATCTACTTCACCACCCTTGTCCATATCCTTTCCTAATGTTAAAAAAGATAAGCAACGTTTTCTAAAGTAAAATACTAGTCAACTCTTTTAGCTAGAAAAATGGTAGAATGGTCCTGTGCCAAATAATACAACTATTTTCTCTTATTTTCTGATATGATAGAGTATAGGTTTTTTGGGGGAGGTATAATATATGACTTTTCGCTATCCGAATGGCAAGCTGTACCAGCCTAAGAAAATCAGCACCACTCCTCATCTTAAACAACAAGTTTATAGCAACCGTGGGATGACACTTGAAGAGGACTTAAATCAATCAAATAAATATTACCTAGAAAAGCAAATAGCGGTAATACATAAAAAACCTACACCTATTCAAATTGTAAATGTTGATTTTCCGAAAAGAAGTGCAGCAGTAATCAAAGAGGCTTACTTTAAACAAGCTTCAACCACAGACTACAATGGAATTTATAAAGGACGTTATATTGATTTCGAAGCTAAAGAAACGAGGAACAAAACGGCATTGCCATTACAAAACTTTCACCAGCATCAAATTGATCACATGAGAGCTGTCGTGGAACAACAAGGGATTTGTTTTGTAATTTTACGTTTTGCAGCTGTTGATGAAATCTATTTATTAGAAGCAGTCCATCTTCTACAATTTTGGGAGAGACAACTCCAAGGTGGGCGCAAATCAATCGCTAAAAATGAAATCGAGGCTCTAGGTCATATCATTTCTATAGGAATGGCCCCTAGAATCGACTATGTAAAGGTTATTGATAAGATATATTTTAAATGAAACTTTACTATTTTAAATTCGTCATATTATAAGGGATTTTATAAATAGCGATTTACAACTATTATTACCTTTTTAAGGAGCAGTGAATGCTATGTCTGAAAAATATAAGACACGTGAGCAAAGAAAACGTGTAAGTTCTACTAATAAGAAGAAGCCTGAATCAAATATTAAAGGCTTTATGCGAAAAGCCATTTTAACGATTTTAGTCATTGGGATAATTGGAATGGTTGGAGGGGCAACAACCTTCTTTGTACTTGCAAAAGATGCTCCACCTCTTGATGAATCACTTTTAAAAGATCCTTTATCAACTAAGGTTTATGATATGAACGGGGAGCTAATTGCTGAGCTCGGTATAGAAAAAAGGACTCACGTTTCATACAATGAAATTCCAGAATTAGTTAGAAATGCATTTATTGCAACTGAGGATGTCCGGTTTTATAAGCATCACGGAATTGATATTATTCGATTTGTAGGTGCTGTTATTGCAAACGTTACGGACGGCTTTGGCTCCCAAGGAGCAAGTACCATAACACAACAGGTTGTTAAGAACTATTTTCTAACGCCTGAGAAAACGATATCTAGGAAAGCACAAGAAGCTTGGTTGGCCTACCAGCTAGAAAGTAAATATTCAAAAGAAGAGATTCTTGAGATTTACCTAAATAAGATTTTATTTGGTGGAAGCACTCATGGTGTTGCTAAGGCTGCTGAAACCTATTTTGGAAAGGAATTAAGTGAACTTGAATTGCATGAGGCTGCCATGCTTGCAGGAATTCCACAAAGTCCAAATAATTATAATCCATTTAATTATCCAGAAGCAGCAGAAAAAAGAAGAAACATCGTTCTATCCCTAATGGAACAGCATGGGTACATTACAGCAGATGAAGCAAAAGCTGCGAAGGCTATTCCGGTCCAAGATTCAATTGTTGACTCTAAACCTGTTTCTAAGCCCATTGATACATTTTTAGATCAAGTTAAGATTGAGATTAAAGAGCTTGGTGACATTGATGTGTATTCTGCAGGATTAGAAATATATACAACCTTTGATCCTAATGCACAAGCACATATTGATCAATTATTAGCTGAAAACGACTCAATCTCCTATCCAAATGAGGAATTTCAAGCAGGGATTGCTTTAATAGACACACAAACAGGTGAAATAAGAGCTCTTGGCGGTGGGAGAAATCAAACGGAAACCTCACGAATCAACTTTGCGATAGATCCGCTAAATCAGCCTGGTTCTACAATAAAGCCTATTATAGACTATGGGCCAGCAATCGAGCATTTAAAATGGTCTACCTATCACCAAATTGATGATGAGCCATATACGTATTCTGATCCAAATCGTACACCTATTAAAAACTATGACAATAAACATTTAGGACAGATGTCTATTCGAACAGCACTAGCTAAATCTAGAAACATTCCTGCTCTTAAAGCAATGCAGGCTGTGGGGTTAAAACAAGCTCAAGATTTTGCAGTTAATTTAGGTATGCCTTTTGAAGATCATGTATATGAATCCTACTCTATTGGAGGTATTTCTGAAGGAGTATCACCCCTTCAAATGGCTGGTGCATACAGTGCATTTGGAAATAAAGGAGTCTATAATAAGCCCTATGCAATTAAAAAAATTATCTACCCAGATGAGACAGAAGTTGATTTAACACCAGAACCAAATCCTGTAATGAAAGATTCAACTGCATTTATGGTAACTGATATGTTAAAATCTGTAATGCTCCCTGGTGGTACAGCATCAGGTTACAATGTTCCAGGCCTTCATATTGCAGGAAAAACTGGTACCACTAACTTTGACAGTGAAACTAGAAAGAAATATGACATTCCGAGTGGTGCGGTTCCAGATATTTGGTTTGTAGGGTACACGCCAAATTACACAGCAGCCATTTGGACTGGATATCGCGATAATAAGGAATGGATGAGAACAAAGGATGAACAGCAAATTGCAAAGAAATTATTTAAAAACATAATTACTACTATTTCTGAAGGCAAGGATACACAAGATTATGCTATTCCAAATAGTGTTGTTAAAGTGGCTGTTGAAAAAGGATCAAACCCTGCCAAACTTGCTAGTGAGTTTACACCAGAGGATATGATTGTCTCAGAATACTTTATTAAAGGAACAGAACCAACCGAAGTGTCCGATAAATTTATGGAACTAACACCTCCATTAGAGCCATCGATTAATTATGATCAAGAGAACAATGAATTGACATTGACATGGTCATATCTCGAGGAGGGGCTTGAAGGTATTTCCTTTGAAATTAGTGAATCGATAGATGAAGGTCCATATACTGTTCTAACAACACAAAAAGAACTAACCCTAGTTATTCCAAATCCAATTCCGGAGGCTAAATATAGGTATCAAATTATTGCTGTAAGTGATGCGAACCCGGAAAATAGAAGTGAACCAGCTACCATCGAAACAGAAATACCAGCTGTAATTGAAGATGAAATAGATCTCTTCCCAGATGATGAAGAGGAAAATCCAGGAGATGGTGATAGTGGAACTGGTGAAGGTGAAGGTGACGGTGTCGGACCCGGAGTAAACCCACCTGATATCGTTGAACCACCTGGGGATCCAAACGATGAAGAATAAATAAAAGAATACCCTTTAAAAAGGAGTTGGAGCTAAAAAGTTCTAGCTCCTTATTTTTGTTAATAACTATTCAAGCGGATTTTATCATTTTTCGAGGTATATAGAGGATACGGGAATAATCTCGAGGATTTATATAGATAATGTTGTTGAACTGCTCTGAGCAAGTCTCCCGCTTACAGAAGCCATGATATGCCCTCTTACCCTATTTGTGGTACAAGTACGTATTTCATTATGATTAATGAAGGTATAAAAACGTGCATTGGGGTGACAAAATGAAAATCATTGAAAAGACGTTAGAGGTAACAGTTCTGTTGTCGGTGACAGTTGCATTTGGAGGTTACGCTCTGTTTGTATATCCTTTTGAGAAGGTTAATGAGAAGTTAAATCCAAAGGTGAAACAAGAGCAATTGAAATACGCTTCGCAAAACTGAATGCTAAATACCCACTCCTGTTCGATGGAGTGGGTATTTTTAATTAGGATGATTTGGTGATACTTTTTTTAAACTCTCAATTTTATAGAATTGCTTTTCGAACTCCTCGAATAGTTGTGAAAGCTGAATAAAGGAATGGTAATGGTCAGGATTGTCGGTAATAAAGGATAGTCTCTCTGCTACATTAATCGGCTTATATTTTAAACGAACAATCATTTCATTGATATTTTGGAGACTACATACAGGTTTCTCATTTACCCAGTTCAAACAGCTTATAAAATAAGATAGTGAACGTATCATTGGTATTTTAGCCGAAGCACGATCTCTGTTTTGAAAAGAACTTCCTATACCCTTTTTCTGGTGCTCCCACTTTTTAAAAACGATCGGTATAGTCTCTTTCGTATTAATCCAAGGTGCGTTGAACTCGTCCAAACTTAACAAAGTAGCAGCAATATCAAATACAAAATAATTCTTTTCAAATTCTTCTTCAAAGCTTATTCGTTTGTTAAATTGGATTGTTGTTGTTTTTGGATAAAATAATGGATGAACAAAAGAGTCAGGAAGCAATAATTCTACGCTATCCCTCATCTTATCGAACCTTATCCTTCATTCGTTTTTTACCTTCACGACATACATCTAATAAAGGACAAACCTCACATTGTGGAGATTGGGCTTTACAGTGATATCGTCCAAAAAAGATTAACCGATGATGAGTTACTCCCCACTCCTCACTAGGTACTTTTTTCATTAATGTTTTTTCTACTTCAAGTACAGAATCTTTCCATCTACAAATGGCTAAACGTTTGCTAACTCTCTCTACGTGAGTGTCCACTGCGATGGCAGGAATACCAAAAGCCACTGATACAACTACATTGGCTGTTTTTCTCCCTACACCTGGAAACTTCGTTAATTCATCACGATCCTGAGGTAAAACACCACCATACTCGTAAATAAGCATTTCGCATAATTTACGAATATTTTTAGCCTTGTTTCTAAACAAGCCGATTGAACGTATATCCTGTTGTAATTCCTCTAAAGATACCGCTAAATAATCTTCCGGTTTTTTATATTTTTCAAAAAGAGATTTGGTTACTTTGTTTACAAGTGCATCTGTACATTGCGCAGATAAAGCAACAGCAATCACTAATTCGAAAGGGTTACTATGATTTAACTCACAATGAGCATCTGGAAACATTTCTCCCATCGTATCTAAACAATGCCTTATTTGTGATTTAGTTAACATATCAGTTTCTCCTGTCGTATGAATTTAAAAAAAGCTAAAGAAAGAAATTCTCTCTTAGCTTTCAAGCCAATTGTAAAATGGAATTGTTCTTTCGTATTCCTTTGTATTATTTTGGTCTACTTGCTTTTGTTTTTGGCTATGTTGGCGAAACTTTTTGGAATGTGCTTGGGCTTGTTCAATTGTTTGAATACCATTCTTTTTCCATTCAAATAAAATACGATCGATATAACGGAAATTTAATTTACCTGACATAACTGCTTCTCTTAATGCAGCTTTTATAATAATAGGATCATGATGATCCTGGTCAATCCACATAGATAGAGACTCACACTCAAACGGAGATAATGGTCGTCCAAACTCTTGTTCAAAGATTGTATAAAGACTTTGTTCCTCTTTTTGTACCACTGTTTTTTCCTGTTCTATTGTCTCTGACATTAAATAGTGAAAAAGTTTAACCCAAAGAGGTTTTAAAGAATACTTTTCAACAATAATGGATTTTTCATGGTAGTCTTCTTCAATCGCTAGATAGCCTTTTTGTAGAAGGTGTCTTAAAATTTCTGTACACCTTGTTGTAGAAAGGGTCATATTGCTTGAGAGTTCGGTTGGAGTAGGAAAGGTGTTTCCACTTTCAATAAAATTTAAAACATGTAAAACGACCATAAACTCTTCTTCATCTAAGTTTAAATTTTTATAATTTTGTAGTAATAGTTTAGGTATTGCTACACTTCCTTGTTGAAACCAGTCAATAAAGTTATCATAGTTCATTCAATACACCTCTTTTCTAGTATAACATGAACTACTGGGACGAGATAAGAATGAAATAATTGGAGGTTAGATTTTCTTGCAATAAGAAGAGTATTCAAATTCAACGTTGATTGCAGCGGTAGGAGCTCTTTTCACTGCAATCGCCTAGTACTCAATCGAATTAAAAAACCCTCCATTCAGAGGGTTTTAGTACAATTTATTTAATTCATCTTTCTGCTTACAAATTGATTTATACGCTCAATTGCTTTTTCAAGTAATTCTAATGACGTTGCATAAGATAAGCGAACATAATCAGGTGCACCGAAACCAGAACCAGGAATAAGAGCTACTTTCTCTTCTTCCAGTAACGCTGCAACAAATTGATCAACACCTTCGTAACCTGTTGCTATTGCTGCCTCTTTTGCATTTGCAAATAGATAAAAAGCACCTTGTGGCTTAATACATGTAAAACCAGGAATCTGAATCAACTTTGCGTGAATGATATCTAAACGCTCTTCAAATGCCTTTCTCATTTCTTCTACAGGTTCTTGTGAACCATTATAAGCCGCAATCGTGCCGTATTGCGCAATGGAGGTTGGATTTGACGTACTATGACTAGCCAAATTGGTCATTGCACTAATTATCTCTTTGTTACCTGCTGCATACCCAATACGCCAACCAGTCATAGAATGTGATTTTGATACTCCATTAATGACGATTGTAGCTTCCTTTAATTCTGTAGAAAGCTCCGCGATGGAATAGTGTTTGCGATTGTACGTTAGTTTTTCATAAATTTCATCTGACACAATTAAAATGTTGTTTTCAAGGCATACTTTCCCAATTTGTTCAAGCTCTTCTTTAGAATAGATCATTCCCGTTGGGTTACTTGGAGAGTTAATAATGACTGCCTTAGTACGTTCAGTAATTGCACCCGCTAACTGTTCTGGGGTAATTTTAAATTCATTTTCTTCTCCGCCGTCCACATAAACAGGCTGACCGCCAGCTAGTTTCACTTGTTCAGGATAGCTAACCCAGTAGGGAGTTGGTATGATGACTTCATCTCCCTCATCTAGAATAACCTGAAATAATGTATAAAGAGCATGCTTTGCCCCTGAACAAACAATTATTTCATTTGGATTGTAGCTTAGATTTTGATCTTTTTTAAATTTATCAATGATGGATTTTTTAAGTGCTGGTAAACCACCTGTTGGTGTATATTTTGTAAATCCTTTGTTCATTGCATCAGTTGCAGCTTCAATAATATGTTGTGGTGTATTGAAATCAGGTTCACCTGCTCCAAGTCCAATTACATCATGCCCAGCTTCTTTTAATTCTTTTGCTTTTGCTGTAATCTCTAGTGTAGAAGAAGGAGTAAGTGTCGATACCCTTTTAGCTAATTTCATTATCGTTCCCCCTGTGTATGTTTATGGAGTGGTCCTTTTCAGTAAATCTCCAGTTTCAAAATCACTATAGTAATACGTTAATCGGTTATTTTCGTTAAGGTAAATAACTTCCCAAAGAGGAATATTTTTCTCCATCCCAAGCTTTACAGAACGAATCTCTTTTGGATTTCTTTCATTCACTAACCGATTGACTACATCTTCTTTACGTAAACCCTCATCTTGTCTTTTAGTTATAACCTCGCCAGATTCCTCTTCAATCCAAACGATCAATTGTATATTTTCGTCTGACGTCCCTTGAACTACCTGATATGGCTTTGTTCCATAATATGTCGTTACTTCATTAATGGTATGTATGTTGGCTTGGGCTCTTGCAACTTCAATTGCTTGTTGCTCTTTTTCATGTTTCGGCTCCATTGCTGTAATGTAAACACTAAAGGCTTGCCAAAATCCAATTACTAAAATCAATATAGAAAGAAAAATCCACTTTTTCATCAGATCACATCATGTACGATAAATTGTAAAAATGGCTTGATTTTGATCTTTTGTATCTAACGCAAGTCCAAACATCAGATCTTTCGTTTTAAGTGTTCTATTTAGGCTGTCCACAATTTTATAAAGGTCTGGAGAGTTCTGGACTTTTACGGTTGAGAGTATTTCAATTTTACTTTCCATTATTCATCCTCCTAAAGGTACTAATCACAAATTTTGTTACTCATATGCTTTTTATCTTAGGTAACAATATAACTACAACAACATTACGAAGTTGTATCCTTTACCATTATAACAGGTGATTTAACCTTTACGATAATAATTTAGTTAAAAAATAACTCCTATCCCACACCGTTAATAAACTGCCACTTCTCGTGGCAGCTTTTTTTTGGATTATTTTACTTCTTGGGAACTTTCAATTGAAATTGTGATTACCTCATATTCATTCCGGTTAGCTTTTATTGTTATATTACCAAATTGTTTTGTCATATAAGTGTCAATCCAAGTTTCCTTTAATCTTTCCATAACATCTGGGCTTGGATTTAGATTTTTTTTTGTAAAGATAATGGCCACCTGAGGATCAATATGTTCAATAAAATCTTGGGAAGATCCGTCATTTTGTGCAAAGTTTGGGATCTTAAGAATGTTAACCTTTGATAACTCCTCATTTGTAAGTAAAGACAGTTCAGTATTAATATTCGCTGTAGACATATATAGCAGGTAGTGTCTTCCCATTTCTAAAAAAAGATCATAGCTTTGGAGCCCATCTGTACTTAAACCCTCATGTACCACTTTAGCCTTTAGCAAAGGGACAATAGCATGAGAATCATCCTTTTTCAGCTTAATAATTCTCTCTTTTGATAAAAAGGCCGGTGTGGAAAATTGCTCTCCAATCACAACTTTACTAGTTGGATATCTTTTCGTTAACCATTCTAGGTTAGATTGGTATTCAGGATCTTCCTTTGTGATAATAATTGATTTTACTAAAGATACATTGTACATTTTCAGGAGATTTTCTAATTCCGCTTGTGTCTCTGGCCCTCCAGTGTTAATAAGCACATTTTCGCCATTACCATGTTGAATAAGTGTTGCTTCACCACTTGATAAGTTTAAAAACGTGATTGCAAGTTCCTTATTTGAAAGCTTCAGATCAACCTTCTCAATTTCAGTAGGTATTTCAGAACCTGAAAAAACAGAAAGAAACAGAGACTGAAATAGGACCAATAACACCAAAATCCTCACAGTTATCCCTCCAATAGTCGCTAGATTTAGCCTGTGTTATTGACTAGAAATTATCCTATTACCCCTTTAGGGTTACCTAATCATCATATCCATTTATCTATTGTTTCTAACAAGTTTGATAATGAATTTTCAATAACTGACACCTCAGGAAGCGCCTTAATAAATTGGTTTCCATATGAAGTTGTAGTAATTCTTCGATCAAATATGAAAACAACTCCATGGTCTTGCTTAGAACGTACCAACCGGCCAAATCCTTGCTTGAAGCGCAATATCGCCTCAGGTAAAGCCAATTGTTTGAATGGATTGCCGCCACTCTCCTTTATACGCTTTGCATGTGTAGCATATATTGGATCATTAGGAGGGCTGAATGGGAGCCTAACAATAACAAGTGCAGTTAGATCCTCTCCTGGGATGTCAACACCTTCCCAAAAACTGTTTGTTCCCAAAAGAATAGACTTTTCAAAAGCCTGAAAATTCTTAGTGAGTTTTGAGCGACTTCCACTACTAACACCTTGGCCAATTATGACAAAATCGTCTAAGAAAGCTAGTTCTTTTAACGTGGAATGTGTTTTCTTTAGCATGTCATAGGAAGTAAATAAAATTAACATTCTACCGTTTGTTTTTAAAGCAATCTCAGCAATGTGAATAGAAATAGCGTGAACGTATTCATCTTCTGATACTTCATTAATTTCAGGAAGGTCATTCGGAATAAGCACAGCTGCCTGCTCTTTATAATTAAAAGGAGATGGAATCGTAACTGTATTGGGCTTGTAATCCGATAATCCTAAACGTTCTATCATAAACTCAAATGAGCCTTTAATTGACAATGTAGCAGAGGTTAAGATAACTGATTTCTTTCTAGAGAAAAATGTAGCTTTCAGTTCTTCAGATATATTAATTGGCTGACTGAATAGATAAGCGGCATTTTTAGCCCCTTTTGTATCTGCCTCAACCCATGAAACCATATTATTTTGGTTAACTAACAATAATAAGGTTAGTTTTTCATTAATTGATTTTATTGATTCGACAACAGAAAAATAGTCATAAATTGTTCCTTTTTGCATTGGTGTCACTAATTTTTGCAATGACTTAAACGAGTCATATTGGTTATTGACTACCGTACATAAAGCATCCATCTTCGTTGATAAATGTAACATTAATTCTACAATCTTCCCCCAGGATTGATCCTTTTGAACAGATTCATCTAAAGGTATATTTACTCGATTTATAGATGTTTGCACTTGTTTATGATGCTCTAGTGCAAAGGTTCTAATTTCAGTAAATAGATCATCCAATTGCTGTTTGATATCCTTGTTTAATGATTCAATTAGCGGAAAGGTACCATCTATGTCTAGTCCAATACCTCTGAAAATTTTTATCACATTCCCTACTAAATCTTTTGAATCACTAGAACCAAGTCTGGAGAACAAATTTGTAACCTCTAGATAATCTAATTTAACACCTAAATGGCTGCTTGCGATTGATTCTAAATGATGTGCCTCATCAATAATTACTTCTTCATAACCAGGTAGAATATCTCCTTCTGAAAGTAAGTCAGCAAAAAGAAGTGAGTGATTTGTAATAATGATTTCGGATTGTTGTGCTTGCCTCTTTGCTCTTCTATAAAAACAGCGAGATCTCCATGGACATTCTTTCCCTAAATTACTATTTTTTTCACTTTTTATTCGGTTCCATAAAAGCTTCCCACCTGAAGGCAGATTCAATTCATCAACATCACCAGTTTCCGTCTCTGTTAGCCAAACAAGTATCTGAGCCTTTGCTAAAATCATATCGTAGTTTGATTCCTGCTCATATAATACCTGTTCAAATCTCCTTAAACAGAGATAGTGACCTCGTCCTTTTAGTACGGTAGCCTGAAATGGGAATGGTATCGTGTTTAAAAGAATAGGGATTTCGTGGTCTATTAGTTGCTGTTGAAGTTGAATTGTTTTTGTACTAATAATGATGGTTCGACCAGTCTGTTTCGCAAATAGGATCGCTGGCAATAAATATGCAAATGTCTTTCCAATCCCTGTTCCAGCTTCAACAATGGAATGTTTTTGCTCCAGAAAGGCCTGCATTATAGTGTCCATCATTATTAATTGACCTTCTCTTTCTTCATACTGCTGAATATGATTAGAGAGATGTCCTTCATTACTAAATAAATCCTTTTTTATTGAATCATAATTAACCTCACAGATTGATCGGTCAAGAATAATTTTGTCTTTTTTCTTTAAAGCAATCCCCCGATACACATCGTAGCTTTCAGAATCTCTATGAGACAATTTTTCCTTTTCCTCTATGATTTGCGATAATATTTTATGTAGATCACTTTTTAATAAAGGGGCGTATTGCAGTAATCGAGTACAGGTTACAAGAGGTAACTCTCGTAGTTTTACTAATATTTTTAATAATATTTCCGCAGTTACTTCTGCATCACTATCAGCCTGATGGGGATTATCATGAGCTAACGAGAAATTTTCTGCAAGTTGCCCAAGTTTATAGCTATCAGTTGAAGGGATCATAATTCTAGCCAATTCTACTGTATCTAGTGTCGGACCCTCAAAAGGTTTGCACCCACTATTGATAAGTTCTTCCTGAAGGAAGGTTAGGTCAAATGGCACATTATGAGCCACAAAGTAAGCCCCTTCTAATAGTGACTCAATTTCGGGTGCAATTAATTGAAAGTTTGGAGCATTATGAACAACCTCATTTGATATGCCTGTAAACTGCTCTATAAAAGGAGGAATCTCTCTGCCTGGATTGATAAAACTTGCAAAACGTTCGATAATTTCTCCATCCTCTATTACGACTGCCGCAAACTGTATAATTTTATCTCCTTTTTTGGGGGAGTTTCCTGTTGTCTCCAGATCAACAACTACGTATCGTTGATTCATAAAAAAACACCTCAGCATCATGTGGGTATTAAAGTGTTCCGTCACCCACAATTAGTACTCATATAGTAGTCTTTTCAATTATAGAAAATATACTTCCTATACTAAAGAAAAAACCCCCATAATGGGGGTTATGTTTATATTATAATACAGTAGAAGCTGGCTCTTGGCCAATTAATTCTTTAATTTGATTGTTTTCGTCCATGATGGCAACCTTCGGAACGTGAGATTGTATTTTATCTTCTGAAACAAATACGTAAGAAATAACAATAATTACATCACCTGTTTGAACAAGTCGAGCTGCTGCACCATTTAAACAGAATACACCAGTACCTCTTGGACCTGGAATAATATATGTTTCAAAGCGTGCCCCATTATTATTATTTACAATTTGAACCTTTTCATTTGCAACCAAACCAACTGCATCAAGGATATCTTCATCTATTGTAATACTTCCAACATAATCTAAATTAGCTTCAGTCACTCGTGCTCTATGAATTTTAGCATTCATCATCGTTCTAAACACGACATTTCCCCCTCTACCCTAACCATTTTTTCTATATGTTAAATTCTATAATTTATTATTTTTAACTTACACAACAAATGTTATATTATCAATAAGTCGAGCTTTTGTAAACTTCACAGCTAGTGCAATTATTACCTTTCCAGAAACGACAGAAATTGTCTCCAACTCAGGATAGGAGTATATTTCAACATAATCAATTTTCCCCGAAGTTTCACTAGTAATATGTTCCACCACTAGTTTTTTCACCTTCTCAGGGTCCACTACTCCATTTCTTATGGCTTCCTTTGCCAGATTCAACCCTTCATACAACTTAGCTGCCTCTTTGCGCTCTTGTTCGGTTAGGTATACATTGCGAGAGCTTTTTGCCAACCCATCCTCTTCACGTATGGTCTCTAATGGAACTAATTCAACTGGTATATTTAGGTCTTGGATAAGTCCATCAATTACTGCAACTTGTTGGGCATCCTTCATTCCAAAATAGACTTTATGCGGTAAAACGATATTGAAAAGTTTTGTAACAACGGTAGCGACTCCATCAAAATGACCACTTCGTTGTTTACCACATAAAACGTCTACACGCTCATTCACTTTAACAGACACAGATATTTTCTTATGTGGATACATTTCATTCGTAGTTGGATAAAATAATAAATCAACCCCTGCGTTCCTAGCTAACTCTTCATCTCGATCAATGTTTCGAGGATAGCTATCAAAGTCCTCATTAGGACCAAACTGAAGCGGATTCACAAAAATACTAAGCACAACAATGTCGTTTTCTTTTCTAGCTTGTTCCATTAAAGATAGATGTCCTTCATGAAGGTAACCCATTGTAGGAACAAATCCAATGGATTTTCCTTGAAGTCGAAATTCAGAGACTTTCTCTTGAATCTCTTTTATGGATTCTACTACAATCATTTCCCTTTTCCTCCGTATAACGCTTCTAGCTGATCTTCTTTCATTGTAAACATATGTTTTTCTTCAGGAAATTGTTTTGCTTTAACTTCGTTTACATAGTTTGTTAACCCAATTTTTATATCTTGATTAATGTCTGTGAATTGTTTAACAAATTTAGGAACTCGATCCACTCCGTAGGAAATGACGTCATGGTATACAAGTACTTGACCATCTGTCTTATCTCCAGCCCCAATTCCAATAGTCGGAATCGACAATGCACCCGTAACTTCCTCTGCTAGTTGTTTTGGAACACATTCCAACACAAGTGCAATTGCACCTGCTTCTTCACACTTCTTTGCATCAGCTAGTAATTGCCTAGCACTTTCAGCATCTTTCCCTTGAACTTTATATCCACCCAAGACACCTACCGATTGCGGTGTAAGCCCCAAATGAGCAACTACTGGGATACCGGCATCTGTTAGTAAGCGAATAACGGTTAGGACATCTTTTGCACCTTCTATTTTTAACGCATGAGCTCCAGATTCTTGCACAATTCTTGCTGCATTTTTCATTGTCTCAGCTATTGAAACATGGTAAGACATAAAGGGCATATCCGTTACGATAAAAGTATCTTTAGCACCCCTTTTAACTGCTTTTGTATGGTGAATCATGTCATCAACAGTTACTGGGATGGTGGAGTCATACCCTAGAACAACCATGCCTAAAGAATCGCCAACAAGGATCATATCTACACCAGCTTGCTCTGCATGCTTAGCCGATGGATAGTCGTATGCGGTAAGCATCGTGATGGGCTCATTACTCTGTTTCATTTTTAGAAAATCTGTTGTTTGTTTCATTTTTCTTCCTCCTCTTTTTGAAGTTAGAGGAAATGAAAAACCGTTTTTGTGTGATTCCATAAAAATAACCCTCTTTCAACGAGAAAGAAGGATCACACTAAATGATTCGGCTGAGTTCATCCCTCTGTCCCAGTCCAACGCTTGGATCAAGGCAGACAATGTTAAGTTAACTTACTGTAAAACAAAGGTACTACTTTTATGGTGTAGTTCCTTGGATACTACCCATATCAATTGAATTATATCAGTAAATGTTGAAATTTTTCTACAATTTTGATTTATTTTTGTTTGCTACTTATAAAAAAGTTATTGTTTTTGACTCTGAACCTAGACCGTTCCTTTGCGCTGCAGGCACTTGCTTTCCGCGGGGAATTATGAAAAAGCCCAAATGCCGGCTTTTTCAAGGGGCAAATTCCCATCGGGGAGGGATTCGAGCCTCCTCGGTGCTTCGCACCTGTGGGGTCTCGAACTTCCCTCATCTCCCGCAGGAGTCAAGTGCCTTCCGCTCCAATACACTCTTGTTATGTCTAAAAAATGCACACTTTATATAGTAAAAACCTTCAAAAAGTCGTTTTATTCTAAAAAATTTACTGTTTTAGTTCGATATCAGCAGAGTGGATTAGATGGATTGTACCATCCATTCCCTCTAGACGTAGGACACCGTCGTCTGTGATGCCGATTGCACGGCCTTCGATTGAGCCGTTTAGGGTTCTTGCGATAATTTGCTTGCCTATACTTATTGCGTAGCTTTCCCAGAGTAGCTTAACCACTTTAAAACCATTTTTTAAATAATTGTGATATAGATCTTCAAGTTTTGCTAAAATACTTTGGATTAGTAATGCCCTATCAACTTTTTCTCCGAGTTGGATAGAAAGAGAGGTAGCTAAAGATGTTAGTTCTTCAGGGAACTGACCTGTTGTTTGGTTAACATTTATTCCTATCCCAATGATGACAGAATTTACTCGATCTGCTTCTGCCTGTAACTCTGTTAAAATCCCAACTACTTTCTTTCCACCAATTAGGATATCATTGGGCCATTTTATATCTGGTTCTAACCCCGTTACTTCTTGAATTCCCTGTACAACCGCAACAGCTGCCAATAGGGTTAGCTGAGGAGCTTGAGAAGGTGGGATGGAAGGTCTAAGGATAATACTCATCCATATACCTGTGTATTTTGGAGAAAACCACAATCTGTCTAGTCTACCTCTCCCGGCTTGTTGTTCTTCCGCAACTACTATTGTTCCCTCTGGTGTCCCTTCGTAAGCAAGACGGTGTGCAATCTTTTGAGTAGAGGTTACTGATTCCTCAAAGTGAACATGTCGGCCTAGAGTCTTCGTCTTTAGGCCCAATTGTATCTCATTCCCACTGATTTTATCTGGCTTTTGTACAATTCGATAACCTAGTTTCCGAACTGCCTCTAGTTCATATCCTTCTTTACGTAAATCCTCAATATGCTTCCAGATGGCTGTCCTAGAGCATCCTAATTCCTCACTTATCTTCTGACCAGAGACAAAACCTCCGTTAGCTTCGGAGAAAATTTCTAATAATTGTTTTCTCATAGTAGATTGCAATGCAAAAGCCACTCCTTTATACCTTCTTTGTCATTTTCAACCCTACTTAATATGACTGCTTCTTCAACTTCTTCAATGACTCTTGCGACCCAAGGCCCAGGTTTATTTTCTGACCATGCTAAAAGGTCCACTCCGTTAATTACTAATTCACTTCTTTGTTTTATAGGCAAATTCTCGTATATTTCTTCTAGTTCTTTAATTTTAGCCTCTGGCTCCTCTTTAGATAAGATAGAGATTACTCTTTGTATCTGAACTGAACTTTCGATACCTAAAGCGTATAGAAGTAAAGTAGACCAACCATTGGCTTTAACCTTTACGATACCGTTAAGATTATAATTGACCTGGTTTATTAGTTTATTTGGCAATTTCCAACTCTTTAAAAAAGTGTTGCTATCTCCTATCTCTAATACACAGAGTAGTAATGTCCAATATTCGGATTTTTCGTATAAAAGGTTCCAGTTATAACTTCCTGAGTTAGTAAGCTTGTCCCGTTTATCTTGTAGACCTGGTAAGAACTTATATATATCGGTTTCTATTAATAGTACCAGGGCTTGTTTTGAATAGCTTCCCAACATAAGTTTTTCAAACTCAACGGTTATTCTTTCTACTGAAACTTTTTCAAGTAGATAAGAATACTCCTTAATGGCAGCTTTTGTTTCCTCTACGATTAAAAAACCTAGCTGACTTACGAACCGAACTGCCCTAAACATTCTAAGGGCGTCTTCTTTAAACCGTTCATACGGATTGCCCACCGTTTGAATTAACTTACGCTCTATTGCATCCTTCCCATTGAAAGGGTCAATAAGATTCCCTTCCACAGACATTGCAATTGCATTCATTGTAAAATCACGACGTTTTAAATCTTCCTCTAATGAAAGGATAAAAGTTACCTGGTCTGGCCTTCTAAAATCCTTGTAGTTCTCTTCACTTCTGAATGTGGTAACCTCAAAAGGGGTGCCGTCATGAACAACAATAATTGTTCCATGAACAGCACCTACATTAATTGTTTTACTAAATAGATTCTGAACTTCATTAGGACGTGCTGACGTAGCGATATCAATATCACCAATATCTCGTTGGAGTAATAAGTCACGCACCGAACCACCAACAAAATAAGCCTCATGCCCGTTTGACAATAAGGTTTGGACGATTGCTAACGGCTTTACAAAAGGTTCTTTCATATATAGCCCCTTACTTGTTTTGTCCTACAATATCAAAATATAATTTCTCATACTCATTAACAATCTTGGTTGAATTAAACTTTTCTATTACAGTATTTCTAGCATTTGTTGACATCCAGGCATGAAGTTTGGAATCACTTAATACAGAAATGGCTTTAGAAGCAACTGCTGAAATATCCCCTAGCTCACATAAATAACCATTCTCATTATTTGATATAACTTCGGGTATGCCACCGATACTTGAACCAATACAAGGGACTCCGCAAGCCATAGCCTCAAGTAACACCAATCCAAAGCTTTCTTTTTCTGATAATAATAGTTTTAAATCACTAATAGAGTATAAGTCCTCAACATTTTCTTGTTTTCCTAAAAAGAGAACTTTGTCTGTCAAGCCAAGCTGCTCAACTAAACGACAAACGACTGTAAGTTCCGGTCCATCACCTACTAGCAGCAGTTTAGAAGGAACTTTCTCTTGAATTAATTGAAATGCTTTAATCACATCAGGAACTCGCTTCACTTGACGGAAATTTGAAACATGAATGATGACTTTTTCTTCTGGTTTAATTCCATATTCCTCTTTTAAATGAAGGGTATTTTTTTTACAGTAGATTCTTTCATCTATAAAATTATAAATGGTCTCTATTTCCTTGTTAGGTTCAATAAGATCATTTGTTTGAGCAACAAGTGAATTAGATACAGCTGTTACCACATCAGATTTCTCTATCCCAAATTTTATTAAATTCGTAAGTGAAGGATCATATCCAAGAACTGTTATATCGGTACCATGAAGTGTGGTAACGATTTTTAAATCTTCCCCTACCATTTCTTTTGCAAGATAAGCACAAACTGCATGTGGTATTGCATAATGTACGTGCAGTATATCAAGTTTTTCACGTTTTGCCACCTCTGCCATTTTACTAGCCAGTGCTAGGTCATAAGGAGGGTATTTAAACACAGAATATTGATTAACCTCAACTTCGTGATAATAAATATTACAGTAAACCTTATTCAATCGGAAGGGCATACTAGAAGCAATAAAATGTATTTCGTGTCCCTTTTCAGCTAAAAGCTTACCTAATTCTGTTGCAATTACACCTGACCCACCTACGGAAGGATAACAAGTAATCCCTATTTTTAGTTTCATCCTCTATTCTCCTATTAGATCCTTGGAAAGAAGTATTGGTTTCTTTGTAATGAAACCTTCTGCATATTCTACGCCAACCTCTTTTCCAAATAATCTTTCTCTAGCTTCTACGGTTTCTATATAACCATTAACAAGTGGCGTATCAATCGTATTGCTTAGCTTTGAAAATTGACTTTCATACGAACGAAGAGACTGTAGCTTAATGTCTATTACTTCTGAAATATCTACAACAAAGCTCGGTCTATGAAAACCATTTATCATATAGAAATAAATTGATTCAGTTTTATGGGGCCCCAATCCCTCGTTATCTACATATTTACGAATACCTGCTGAAAAAGCTGCTTCTTCTATTAATCTTGAACAGTTTCCATGGTCAGGATGACGGTCTTCATAGTAGGGGGTAAAAATCAACTTCGGTTTATACTTTCGAATAATGGTTACTATTTTCTTTATGTATGATTCAGTTATTACTAGTCCACGGTCAGGTAAATGTAAATTTTCTCTTACTTCCAAACCAAGTAGTTTAGAGGCTTGGTCGGCTTCATGAGTACGTGTGTCAACATTACCGTTCGAAGACAACTCAGCAAGCGTTAAATCACAAATCCCCACCCGTTTACCTTCTCTTGCATACTTAGCAAGAGTCCCACCCATTCCAATTTCAACATCATCAGGGTGAGCACCAAATGCTAGGATATCTAAAGTAATGTTACTCATCTTTTACACCAGTTGTTTCCTTTACTACTTTCCTCCAGCTTAAATCTCCTCGCTCTAAACCGTGAATAAGTATTTCTGCCGTACCCATATTTGTTGCTAAGGGGATTGCATAAACGTCACATAGTCTTACTAAAGCCGTTACATCAGGCTCGTGTGGTTGAGCAGTTAGTGGATCTCGGAAAAATATAACGATATCCATTTGATTTTTAGCAATCATTGCTCCAATTTCTTGGTCTCCTCCAAGAGGACCAGATTGGAAACGATGAATGTTCAAGCCAGTTGCTTCAGAAAGCCTTAAACCGGTTGTTCCTGTAGCATATAATTCATTTTGCTCTTTACCTAAAATATCTTTATACGCAGTAACAAACTCTATTAACTCTGGCTTTTTATTATCATGGGCAATAAGTGCAATATTCAATCGAAATCCCCCTACTCAATGATATTCTCTAATCCGTATACTAATAAATCAATTTTCATAATTGTTTCGACTGCTAGCTTTACTCCTGACATGAAAGATTCACGGTTGAAAGAGTCATGACGAATTGAAAGCATTTGGCCATTACCTCCAAACAGGACCTCTTGATGTGCTATTAATCCTGGTAAGCGAACACTATGGATATGAATACCATCGTAGGTCGCACCTCTAGCACCCTGCATTATTTCTTTTTCATCAGGGTGTCCTTGCTTCTTTGCCTCTCTTACAGTTGAGATTAATTCCGCAGTCTTAGCAGCAGTTCCTGAAGGTGCATCTAGCTTTTTGTCATGATGCAATTCAATAATTTCAATATCTTGAAAGTATTTTGCAGCCATTTGGCTAAATTTCATCATAAGAATTGCTCCAATTGCGAAATTAGGTGCGATAATTGCTCCAATCCCTTTTGCCTCAGCTAGTTTTGATAGATTTTCTAAATCCTCTTTTGAAAAACCAGTCGTTCCTACTACAGGTCTTACACCATATTGAAGTGCAATTTCAGTATGTACTCTCCCAACTTCAGGTGTTGTTAAATCAATTAACACATCAGGCCTTAATTCACTAAAACAGGCTTCTATATCTGTATAAATTGGTGCATCGAGATTAGGAAGCCCTTCAATTTCAGATATTTTTTTTCCACCGAACTTATGATCAATTGCACCAACTAGTGTGAAATGTTCAGTATCTTTTACTAATTGCAATGCTTCTTTTCCCATTCTTCCTCTTGGACCTGCAACTACAATTTTGATTTCATTCATATATGTACACTCCTATTATATTTTACTCTATATCCTTTTTTGTCCAACGATCTTTATCTCTTGTATTAAACTTTTGCATGACAATTTTGTGGGCTTCTTCAAGATCTATATTTAATGAGTTCGCAAAGCAAATGAGGACAAACAACACATCTCCCATCTCTTCCTCAATTGTACGTTCCTTTTCTGTTGACTTCTTTGGTTTTTCACCGTAGTAGTGGTTTACTTCACGAGCCAATTCACCTAACTCCTCAGTCATTCTAGCTAATAGAGCCAGAGGACTAAAGTATCCTTCTTTAAATTGACTAATATATGCATCGACTTCATCTTGCATTTCCTTCATTGTTAACTTTGTAGACATCTTTCTCACCCTACTTTACATATTCTTACTCTATGTTAGCTAAATCGCAACAATTTGACAAATATTTTGAAATGCGGAGATGGAGAAGTGACTTGCCCTGCCAAGACAAGCAAATATTCTGGGTGCTTCAAATATCCGGACTTTTGACTTAAGGACTCGTTTCACCTTGCAACTTCACAACGATTCGATCGAGCCAAGTATTCGGTCTCGTTAATTGCACTAACAAGACTTAATACAATGAATCCAGGTAAGGGATAATTTTTCACATGAATTGCTAGTTTTAATTAGGTTGACTATAATAAGATAGCTATCATTTGTTTTTAGGGGTGATTAAACTGTTAGGTCTAAGATTAAAAAATATTATCTTTATTATTTTAGGTACCATTATTTTTGCATTTGGTCTTGTTCATTTTAACATGCAGAACAATTTAGCAGAAGGCGGTTTTACAGGGATTACACTACTCCTTTATTTCGTTTGGAATTTTGATCCTGCAATTAGTAACCTTGTGCTTAACATTCCACTTTTCTTTATTGGGTGGAAGTTACTAGGAAGGACCTCTTTCCTTTATACGATTTTAGGTACAGTTGGTCTATCCGTATTCCTTTGGATATTTCAAAGATATCAAATTCAGATGCCGTTACACGATGACCTTACCTTAGCTGCTCTATTTGCTGGAATTTTTATCGGAGTAGGATTAGGTATCATTTTTAGGTATGGTGGAACGACTGGTGGAGTTGATATTATTGCAAGGCTTGTACATAAATACGTGGGCTGGAGTATGGGAAAAACAATGTTTCTTTTCGATGCATGTGTTATTACTTTATCCCTTATTACATACTTAACTTATCGTGAGGCAATGTATACATTGGTTGCTGTTTTTGTGGGAGCAAGGGTAATTGACTTCATGCAAGAAGGAGCCTATTCGGCTAAAGGAGCCACGATTATATCCGATAAAAATGAAGAAATCGCATCTAGAATCATGAGTGAAATGGAACGTGGAGTAACGGTATTAAAAGGACAAGGTTCATTTTCAAAGCAAGAACGAGATATCTTATACTGTGTTGTAGGTAGGAATGAAATTGTTCGCTTAAAGAATGTAATTAATTCGATAGACCCTCACGCTTTTGTCGCAGTTAGTGATGTACGTGATGTGCTTGGGGAAGGCTTTACACTTGATGAAAATAAAAAACCAATTGAAAGATGAAAAAGAGGGTATCCCACTAGTCACTATGGGATACCCTCTTCTTTATTAACCTAACATCATTCTTCTCGGGTCATTCCAGTATAAAGTAAAACTAGTCTCAGTAACTCAAGAACAGCTACTGCAGCAGCGGCGACATAAGTCATAGCAGCAGCATTTAACACCTTTCTCGTTTCACGCTCTTCATCATTCCTGATAACCCCTGCTGAAACAATCTGCTCCATAGCTCGATTAGAAGCATTGAACTCAACAGGAAGCGTTACAACCTGGAATAAGACTGCGGCAGCCATAAATATTATCCCAAATAACAATAAATCGGCTAGACCTGCTAACATTCCAACTATAATTAAAATCCACGAAATGTTTGAACCAAAGCTTGCTACTGGAACTAATGCATGTCTAAAGCGTAAAAAAGCATATTCTTCTTGATCCTGCATAGCATGACCTACCTCGTGGGCAGCAACCGCTGCTCCTGCAATTGAATCTCCATGAAAATTTCCCGAAGATAGACGAACTACTTTACTACGTGGGTCATAATGGTCTGAGAGGAAACCTGGTGTTTCTTCAACTGCTACATTATATAAACCATTATCATCTAAGATTTTTCTTGCTACTTGAGCTCCTGTCATTCCAGAAGAAGATGGAACCTGTGAGTACTTTTTATATGTACTCTTAACTTTCATCTGGGCCCACAGAGGTACAATAATGATAATTGCAAAATAAATTAAAAACATTTCACATAGCCCCTATTCTTTTACTATCTGAATTATTGTTAATCTTATTAAAGACAAAGAATAATGTCAATTTAACGACATTACTCCTCAGTGTCCCTTTTGGGTAGCTTTTTTTGCTTATCCCCTTTGTATTTTCTCCAACCTACGTAAGATAATGTAAGAATGATTATACTTCCTGTTGAAATCATAACCCAAATTAGAGAAGGATCAGCTTCATCCTCTGTCATCTTATCAAATAATTCCTTAAGATCCAGTTCCATTTGTTCCATTTGTTGAATTCTAGTTGACTTTTTTAACCCTTCGTTTCGATAACTATCTAAAAAATGAATATGAGAATCCATTTTCTGAATTTGGCTTGAAGGTAAATCCACTTGTATACTTGGATGAATGATATCAAACTTTTTCAAGAAAATATTCAATTGATGTTGATAAGATTGATTGTCTCCATCTTCTAAAACATGCTGCTTCATCACGCTAAAAGTAGTCATAATAGAGTCTTCCATCTCAGTCCATAGAGGTTGATGTTCAGAGCTAATCGCATCAACTACAAGTCTAAATTGAGTAACTTTCGTTAATCTTTCTTCATAATTATTTGAAGTTGAGGTAACAGCTTCTAACGCGCTATTATGAGTAACTGTAATAACTCGCAACTCATCCATGGAAAAGGTTCCATTTCGAAAATTGAGTAAAAAGTCATTTGAAAACTGTTGTAATAGCTGCTTCGCTTCCTCATATCGTTCTTGTTTTACCATTAAAAGGGCTTGCCCAGATAATTCATCTAACTTCGCCCAGTTATCTGTGGATTCAGCATTAGTCACATTAGGTAGTAGTAAAATAAAAATAAAAAGTACAGATAAGATTCTAAGCTTCATACTTGTCCCTCCTCAAACTTCTAATAAAATGTATGAGAAGGTGGACAAGAGTATACCAAGAAATTAAATAATCACCTAAAATTATGTGGCAAATCTAATTGTAATCTGTTTTTACGGATACAGAAGAAATAAGTTAGGAAAAGGGCAGTGATACTAAGCCAAAATGTAAAATATCCGATTTGCGGTATGTATTCGTTTAATACTCTATATTGCGGCATCATAAAAAACACATAATCGATTACATCATTATGTAAAGTCCAAACAGCAGCTATTATAAGATGAATTGGTTTTATTCGATAGTAAGGTGCATATAACAATCCCTGAACTGCCATCGCAAAATGAGAGAATACTAACATATAACCAGCTATCCCTAATTCGCCCGTTACTGCCAAAACCAACAAGTTCATAACAACAGCCCAAATCCCATATTTAAACAGTGTAACAATGGCGAGAGCTTCTATTAACGGCCAATTTTTCTTTAATAAAAAGGCAATTAATACAAAGACAAAAAACAAACTTGCGGTTGGACTATCAGGAACAAACACTAAGAATTTTGAGGGAGTAATTGCTAATTGACTCTCATACCAAATATAACCATAAATAGTTCCAGCGATATTGATAATAAGAAGGGTTAACAATACCCACCTTTGACCTAACAAATAGATTATTGATTTCATAAGGAGTCTCCATTCTTCATCTAGTAACTATATAAGGTGTACTAAAACTTCGCCCTGATGTCAAGAAAGAAGAATATTTAACAAACTAAAAAAGCTGACAATTGTCAGCTTTTTTAGTTTGTATTATTCAGCACCTGTACCTAATTCAACTAGGAAATCTGCAAGTTTTTCAAGCTCTTCATCAGTTCCAGTGTATAGACCAGCAGGCATTTTTCCGCTTTCTGTACCATTAACAGCAATGTTCATAATCTCTTCCTTAGTTAAATTTAAGTTAACTAAAGGTGGAGCAAGTGCCCCATTACCTGTTAAGTTTTCACCATGACAGGTTAAACAAGTATTTGCTTGAAGGATTTTGTAGCCTTCTGCTTCCGCATCAAATGCAACTTCTTCAACAATCTTACCTTGTTTAGCATCCGCTTCCCAATCGTGCTGTACAACTGATTCCCATGTTAAGAAAATCGTTGCAGCAACTCCTAGAAGCATTAAGCCTGTCGCGATAGGACGTTTTGAAGGTTTACGTTCTGGGCCGCGGTCAAGAAACGGTGCAAGTAAAAGTGCTCCGAACGCAAGACCTGGCATGATTAATGCACCTACTACTGTATAAGGACCAGCAGCATATGTGTATTTTAGTAATTGATATAAGAATAAGAAATACCAGTCAGGAAGTGGTATATAAGCAGTATCAGTCGGATCAGCAACACGCTCTAATGGAGGTTGATGGGCTACTGTTAAACATAGAAACCCAATTAAGAAAACTGCTCCTACCATCCATTCCTTCAGTAAGAAGTTAGGCCAGAACGCTTCTGTCTTCCCAGGATACTCTGAATAATCTTTTGGAATGTTAGGCTTACGAGTTGCAGGAACACGTGAATCCCCAACAAATTTCATACCTTTTCCACGATGCATATTCGGTCTCCCTCCTTTTCAAAGGTTTATCATTTTATTTATCTTTTAATATTCAATAAGTCTTATAGTGGACCAGAGATACCTTGTTTACGAATCATAACAAAGTGAGCCGCCATTAAACCAAATAAGGCTGCTGGTAAGAAGAATACATGAATCGCAAAGAATCTTGTTAGTGTTTGTGCACCAACAATTTCAGGATGTCCAGCTAGTAACGTTTTAATTTGAGTACCTATTAATGGAGTAGCCTCTGCAATCTGTAATCCTACTTTTGTTGCAAATAAAGCCTTCATATCCCAAGGTAATAGATATCCTGTAAATCCTAATCCTAACATAACAAAGAAAATTAATACCCCAACTACCCAGTTTAATTCACGTGGCTTTTTGTATGCGCCTTGGAAGAAAACACGAAGAGTATGTAGGAACATCATTACGATTACCAAACTTGCTCCCCAGTGGTGCATTCCGCGGACAATTTGACCAAATGCCACTTCATTTTGTAGATAGTAAACAGATTCCCAAGCATTCTTAATATCTGGTACATAATACATTGTTAGGAACATCCCAGATAAAATTTGAATAACGGTAACAAAGAAAGTTAATCCGCCAAAACAATAAACGAACGCAGAGAAATGATGTGCAGGGTTAACGTGTTCCGGAACTTCATGATCAGCAATATCACGCCACATAGGAGTAATATCTAAACGCTCATCAACCCAGTCATATATCTTATTAAGCATCGATTACGCCCCTCCTCGTGGTTTCGCTTTTCCTAAGTATAAATAGCCATCCTTTACTTCGTGTACAAACACGTCTAAAGGTGCAATAGGTGGTGTTCCAGGTACATTCGTTCCATCTTTCTCATATAAACCATAGTGACACGGACAGAAGAACATATTTTGGTTTGCTGGATCAGTATTCCAGTCAACAACACAACCTAAGTGTTTACAGACAGGTGACAGTGCAACTATGTTACCACTTTCATCTTTAAACACCCATGCAGATCTTGGTTCTACTGATTCATACCAAGCATCAATTTGATCAATTTTAAAGTCGAAACGTTGTGGTTCAGTTGTGATTTCATCAACACTCACTACTTGTACAAGGTCCTGCTCAGCTGCAGGTCTTAATACTGGATCCACTGCAAAACGAACCATAGGCATTAGCATTCCAGCAGCCATAAATCCACCTACACCAGTAAGGGTATAGTTAAGGAATTGACGTCTTGATACACGGTGTTTTTTCTCGCTCATAATTTTCCCCCCTCTATACAAAGCTAAGTCCATCCGGACATTAATTAACACATATAAAACTAGGACATACTCATGATATATCAATATTTAATTAAGGTCAATATTATCATTCTCGTAAAACATGGCAACTATGTGTCTATGAGGATTAAAAATAAATTATTTATCCTATCTAAATCACCACATATTTTAGGAAGTCCTAACTTTTTTGCCAGATTGACATAAATATAGTAATTAATTGTTTCATCTGGTCTTGAAGCATAGCTTGTTTATATTTTTCTTCAACATATTCAAGCGGTAAACTAGGTAACCAGATTAAGGAACCAGTTTCCAATTTTTCCTCGGATTGTTTCCATACACTATCAGACGAGACAAAAAAGAAGTATTTCATCCCTTTCTCTGATAACTCCGAAGTCCAAGTAGTTAACCTCTCAATTCGAGACTCTACACTTTCGCGGGCGGTATATGTAAAAGGTGGAAAAAGAATTATTCTTCCTTTAAATTGTCTTTCCATCTCGTTTGTGAGGATCGTAATGAACTCTCCCATGGCAACTGTTGTCTTCACATCATGATCCCACGTTGCAGGAACTAAGGGTATAACAGCAGTATCTACATATTCCTTGGCTTGCAAATATAAATCCATATCTCTCGTAACCCACTTCATTCTTTTCGCCTCTTTCTGTTGATAATCCCATTTAAAAGATACCATATCCGTTAGATTACAGCAAAAAAGTCAACCACTTAAGAGAATATTAGCGGTTGACTTTTTTGATATCATGTTGTGTATTTTTTCAGTTGGTCTGTTAACCTGTTAAACTCGGCAATATTTTGCTTATCTAATGCTTCATCAATTAGTTTTAGTAACTTTTGTTTCTGAAATGTTTGTATGGATAATTCAAGGAATCTTTCTGCAATCATTTCATCCTTTTCGTTGACTTGGAGATGTTTTGGCATGTATGGATTTTCTTCTAGCACCGCTACATATTGCGGCGAATGAAAGGAAGAACGAAAATTTAATTGGATGTAGATTTCTTCATCACGATTCAAACGAATATCATGGAAGGATTTCTCTGCGTCAGTGGTCATTACATTTTCCTTGTAGAATCGGAATGGCACATCATCCACACAATGCGTGGACATGATGATCCCTCTTGGACAATATTGTGCCTGTTCAACAAAATGTACATTTTTCATTAACTGATCATGACTCATTAAGTAGTTTAAAATCCAAACACATTCTCTTCTTTTTAATTGATAGTTATTCAGAAACCAGCGAATAAAATCTTTCTTCTCGTTGACAGATACAGGGGTAGTCATCGCTATGCTTCCCTCCTCTGTGATTCTATTTTTTACTACTCTGCAAAGCAATACCGTTCTTATTTCATTCTAAACCAAGTAACATTTCCTCAATATCTACCCTTGTTGGGTCGAGTGCCATCAAACGTTTAAATAATTGAATAGAATCCTCACGTTTTCCTTCCTCAAGTAGAAAATATCCATACTCCTCTAGAAACTCTACATCATCCTTAAAAGAAGTATATGCATGACGATAATGATTTAATGCGTCAGAAAATTGTTCTAATTTGTTTTTTGCATGGGCCAAATCCCAATCAAACTGAGGATCATACTCCCCGTAAGATGAAACCAACTCAATACACTCCAATACTTCTTCGTATCGTTCTTCATTGAATAAGAACTTTGTTAACATATGAATTGCTTCAAAATATCCAGGGTCTAATGCAATTGCTTCCCTCAAATGCTTTTCAACTTCTGCTGATTTACCAATTTTCATGGATATTTTAGCAGCATATAGATGAAGTTCCTTATTAAAGTCATCCATCTTCAAGCCGTCCATTGACATTCTATAACTTTCTTCAAGCATCCCCTCTTGTTCATAAGCTTTACTTAAATATAAGTACAGGGATGTATATTCTGGGTCCATTTCTTTAAGTTGAAGGAAAGCCTCGATTGCCGTCTTATACTGAGCTGCCTGATAGGCAGTGAAACCATAACGAAACAATGTGTCAATGTCAGGTTTATCACTTACTGCTAGACGATAAAATGGTAGAGCCTCTTCAAACTCCCCAGCAGCACTTAAGCTTTCAGCAATCCGGCTGTTAACATTTACACCTCCAATAATCTCCTGCTCTTTAACCACCTCTTTGTATAAGATACTACTCTTCTTATAATCCCCTTGACTTAAATAAAACTCAGCCAACGCAAAGTCAATGATTGGTTCATTTGGAAGCTTTTTCTTAGCAAGCAGTAACTTTTGTTCACAAACCTCAAATAACCCTTGCATTTGATACAGATCTCCTAAGAGTAACAGTGCTTGAACGTAGGAAGGATCATCTTCAGTTATTAAGTTTAAAGCTTCAATTGCATCTTCTTCCTCGTCCAAATCAATTAGGATATCTGCTAAAAGTAGAGTTAAATCACTTTCACTTGGGTAGAATTCATGAAGAATTTCTACAACTTTTTTTGCTCTTTCAAGAAAACCCCATCTATAGAAATGTTCTGCAATTATATATTTTTCTTGATCATCACAACTTTTTAGAATCTCATCGAGGCTTTCAAGTCCTTTTTCAATTTCACCATTATCTACTAAATCAATTGCTACATCTAAGTTATTCATTTACTAGTCTCCTTTAGTTGCTTAAAAGGAAGATGCAAAATGTCCAGGTAATTTTACTTTACATCCATTCCCAAAGCCTGGTCTATATATTAGACGATTATCGACCTTTAAAAATTCACCCTTATGCATTGTTATTATTGGGTTATGATTATGATAATCTAGTAGGGGCATTTCTTCAACTGATGAGCCTAACTGCTCTATTTTATAAAAATTATAGTCAAGTTCCCCGCCTATTCTTATATCACCTTTTACTGGATAAATGCCTATTTTCCTTAAAGCATTTAAGGATAAAGGCTGATTATCTTCTGGAATGTTCAATAAAGTTGGGATATTGTTATCTTCTGTGACTTCTTTCCATTCTTTTATATGGCGATCTCTCCTAAAAGTGGATTTTTCAGTTTGAATCCATTTCGGTACAATTGGAACGGCATATGAATAGAGAGCATCTCTAATCCAACCCCACGGAACTTGAAAAATATCTTCATCTTCTATTTCTACAACAACTAGTGAAATACCTTTTCTTCTACAGGTTCTAATTAAAGAAGGGGTAAGAATTTTTAGAGGAATTTTTATACCCATATAGTAGTCAATGGGACTGTTTAATAAACGATGTTTCGCCGCTTCTAGGTTCTTTGAGAGGTCACGCTCATGTTTAACATTGCAGACTGATAAAAGTGTTGTACAGCCTTTTGATAAATATTGATCGATCATTTCTTGCTTAAATTGGGTAAAGGGCTTGTTAGCTTCGCAAAGGGAATAGTCAACCATTACATGTCCAGGTGTCATTAAATAGTTTGTTGCATCCATCCTAGTATAAGTTAGTCTATCTAGATTCGATTGTATGTAGTCAATACGTTCGTCCTTGACAAGTATTGAACATGTAACAATTCCATTCTCCTTTAGCACATTTGCCCGGTCAATAATATATGCCATAGTTCCTCCCCCATCTTGGCTCTTACTAAGGTCAAATAATCTCCTTAAGACAAGCTATGACAGAGAAATAGGTTCTATGAGTAGAATCGTTGAAAGTTTCACTATGAACTAGACCGTTTCTTTACGCTGCAGGCACTTGCTTTCCGCGGGGAATCATGAAAAAGCCAAACTGCCGGCTTTTTCATGAACGGATTCCCATCGGGGAGGAAGTCGAGCCTCCTCAACGTTCCGTTTGCGGGGTCTCGACCTTTCCTCTACTTCCCGCAGGAGTCAAGTGCCTTCCGCTCCAATCCACTCTAGTTAAATTATATAGTAATCAACACTTTAAAAGAAAAGAGCCTAGAAAAAAAGACCGTACTTTTAGAACGGCCCTTCCAATTTAACCTATTAATGAATTTAAGTGATCGAAAAACATCGGGTAGGATACTGCAATTGCGTCGGGGTCTTTTAGGGTCATTTGTCCTTCGGCAATGCATGCAGCGATTGCTAGCATCATACCAATTCGGTGGTCTCCGTAGCTATCGACTGTCGTTCCCACTAAACTCCCTTGTTGACCATGAATAATCATTCCATCTTCAGTGGATTCGATTGAAGCTCCTAATTTGGTTAGTTCAGATACAACTGTATCAATTCGGTTTGTTTCCTTTACCTTTAACTCGCTAGCATCTTTAATTATCGTATCCCCTGATGCTTGTGTAGCAAGTAGTGCGATAATAGGTATTTCATCTATTAACCTCGGAATAATATCACCAGAAATTTCAATCCCTGTTAAGGATGAGGTTTTTATCGTAATATCTCCGACTGGTTCATAATGTTCAATTTTTTCATTTTCAATGGTTAGGTCTGCTCCCATCTCTTTTAAAACATCAATAATACCTGTTCTCGTTGGGTTTAGGCCAACTCTATGTAAGGTTATTGAGCTGTTAGGTACAATTGCTCCAGCCACTAGAAAGAAGGCTGCAGAAGAAATATCGCCTGGTACATGTATGTCAATCGCACGAAGCTGTTGCCCTCCAGTTATAGAGCATGTCAATCCATTTTCCTCAATTTCCCCACCAAAAGCTCGAAGCATTCTTTCTGTATGGTCTCTGCTTTTGTGTGGTTCGGTGACGGAAGTTGTCCCTTCACATTGTAACCCTGCCAAAAGAATAGCAGACTTTACCTGAGCACTTGCAACCGGAGAGTTGTATTGAATAGGCTTTAACGTTCCTCCACGAATAGAAATTGGGGTATAATTTCCATCCTCACGTCCATCTATAAAAGCACCCATCTCGCGCAGTGGATTTGTAACTCTCTTCATCGGCCTCTTCGCAATCGATTCATCTCCAATAAGACAACTATGGAAGGGGGTTCCCGCTAACATTCCTAGAAGAAGTCTAGTAGTTGTACCTGAATTACCTACGTTTAAAATATCAGTTGGTTCTTGAAGTTTCTCAAACCCACGTCCATTTACTACAACAGAATCAGATTCCTTTGAGATATCGACTCCCATTTTTCGAAAACAATCGATTGTACTCAAACAATCTTCACCTTCTAAAAAATTTAAGACTGTTGTTTTACCATGTGCAATTGATCCAAACATAACTGCTCGATGTGAAATTGATTTATCTCCAGGTATTGTTATTGACCCAGAAAGCTTGTTTACTTTTGTATGTAACTGCTTTATTTGCATATGTATCACCCCTAGGATTTAGAAAAAGACGAGTTCCCTTATATAAATAGAAAGAGTCTCGTCTCTTTAAGATAAAATTAACAAACTACATTATTTTCTTCAAGCATCTCTGTTAATGTACTAATTATTCCATCATTTTGTTCTTGAGTACCTATCGTAATTCTAATTGCTGTTGGAAAGCCTAAAGCATTCCCTGACCTAACAATATAGCCTCTTTCTAATAAGTACTGAAATACTTCATCGCCTTGCCTATTAAAATCAATTAATATAAAGTTGCCTTCTGATTTATAAAAGGAAAGTTTATGCTTTGAGCAAAATGCGTAATATTGTTCTAAGCCCTCTTTGTTTTTACGTTTGCAGTCTAGAATAAATTCTTGATCTTCCATTGCGGCAGCCGCTGCAACTTGTGCTAATTTATTATTATTAAAGGGCTCTCGTGCGGGTTCTATTTCTCTTATTAGTTGACTGCTACCAATACCATAGCCAATTCTTAATGCCGCTAATCCATAAGCCTTGGAGAAGGTTCTTAATATAATTAGGTTCGGATAATTATCTAAAAGCTTTACCGTTTGTGGATAGTCCTCTGCTGTTGCATATTCAAAGTAAGCCTCATCTACTACAACTAATACATGACTAGGTACTCTATTTAAAAATGAGATAAGTTCTTGATTGTCAACATAAGTTCCAGAAGGATTGTTAGGATTACATACCCATACAACACTTGTGTCATTATCTACTATGGCAAGCATACCTTCTAAGTCATGTTTACCATTTAGCAATGGTACCTCACGAACCTCAGCCCCTTCGATAATTGCGTTATGACGATACTGTGGAAATGTCGGCCAAGCTGTAACTGTATTTTTTCCAGCAGCTAAGTACGAACGACAAATGATTTGAATAACTTCATCTGAACCATTACCAAAGATAAGCTGTGATCCATCAACACCTAAATGTTGTGCCACTTTTTCTCTAACGTTTGTAGAGTATCCATCTGGATAAGATCCTAGTGAATCAACGCAATTAAATATAGCCATTTTTGCTTTCTCAGAGGTTCCAAAAGGGTTCTCATTTGATGCAAGTTTGGTGATTTTTTCTAAACCGTATTCCTTTTTAACTGCATCAACTGATTTCCCAGGCTGGTAAGGCTTTAATTGTAATAACTGATTTTTTACTTTCATCTTTGAAGTTACACCCCTAAACGAGTAATAGGTGAAATGATCGAGCCGATATAACTACTGAACTCCTCAAGGGCCTCTTTTCTTGTGTCTTCATGTAGTAATCTATTTTCGAGCATTTCAATTTTGTTCACAATTGCACTACCAATAACGATTCCTTCACAATGGTCTTGTAAGGCTTTAACTTGGGAATCAGTTGAAATCCCAAAACCAACCACTACAGGTACTTTACTAAACCTTTTAACCTGATTTAAGAAGGAATATACTTCCGTATTTAAACTATCTCTTACTCCGGTCACACCAAGAGAAGAAACACAATAAAGGAAACCCTGCGCGCTTTTTGCAATCTTCTCAATACGGCTAGTCGAAGTTGGTGCAATCATTGATATAAATTCAATTCCGTTCTCCCTGCACGCTAGGCGAAGGTCTTCACTTTCTTCAAATGGGAGGTCTGGAATTAATAAACCATCTACTTCATTTTCTCGCGCTAAAGCGAAAAAGGATTCTTCTCCTAATTGTAGCACAGGATTAAAATACGTAAAGACTACAACGGGAATTTTCAAACCTTTTTTTCTCATTTTTCCGATTAATTCAAGAGAACTCTTTAAAGTAGTGCCGTTCTTCAATGATCTCGCTGCTGCTCTTTGAATAACAGGTCCGTCAGCAAGTGGGTCAGAATAAGGTATACCTATTTCAATAACATCTGCCCCAACTTCTTGCAATGCTAAAGCAAGGTCTATTGTTGCATCTGGAGAAGGGTCACCGGCTACAATGAATGGTATAAACAAATTTTTATGCATGGATTGTTTCTGATAATAGGTTAGACTCAATTCCTTCTCCTCCTTTCAAATGTTCAACTAATGAATAAACATCTTTGTCCCCTCTACCCGAAAGGCAAACAAGTATCGTCTCTTTTGCGTCCATTTCCTTAGCTAATTGAAAGGCCTTTGCCAAAGCATGTGCAGATTCAATTGCAGGAATGATTCCCTCTTCTCTCGCCAGTAATTGGAGAGCGTCCAAAGCCTCTTTATCTGTAATACTTTGATACTGTACCCTTCCTATACTCGCCAAATAAGAATGTTCTGGTCCTACCCCTGGATAATCTAGCCCCGCTGAAATGGAGTATGGCTCAATGATTTGACCATTCTCATCCTGTAATAAATAAGTTAAAGACCCATGGATGATTCCTTTTGTTCCTTTCGTAATGGTTGCTGCATGTTGGTTTGTTGAAACTCCTTTTCCTGCAGCTTCAACACCGATTAGCTTCACATCGTCCTGTATGAAAGGGTAAAACATACCAATTGCATTACTTCCTCCCCCTACACAAGCAATGACTGAAGTAGGTAGATTCCCTTCCCTAGCAAGAAATTGTCTTTTAGCCTCATCACCTATAATCCGTTGAAAATCACGAACCATTTTCGGATATGGATGGGGGCCAACTACGGAACCAATCATATAAAAATGATCATGACAATGCTGGACCCAATATCGAATAGCCTCATTTGTAGCATCCTTTAATGTTTTACTTCCACTAGTAACTGGTTCAACCGTTGCTCCTAATAGTTCCATACGAAAAACATTTAATTGTTGCCTTTTTATATCTTCTTCTCCCATAAAGACCTTACATTCCAACCCAAATCGTGCAGCAACCGTTGCGGCAGCTACGCCATGCTGACCTGCCCCAGTCTCAGCAATTATTTTACTCTTACCCATCCTTTTTGCTAAAAGTGCCTGGCCAATGGCATTATTGATTTTATGTGCACCAGTATGATTCAAATCCTCACGCTTCAGGTAAATTTTCGCACCACCTATTTTCTTGCTGATGTTTTCCGCAAAGGTTAATGCTGTTGGCCTCCCTGAATATTCTTTCAAAATTGCGTGATAATCTATTGAAAATGAAGGATCCTTTAATGCTTCATTTAATGCTTGTTCAATCTCTTCTAAAGGTTGCATTAATGTTTCTGGAACAAACTTTCCTCCAAAATCCCCAAACCTTCCTCTATGATCTGGAACTTGTTTCATATAATCCCAACCTTTCTTCTAATTCCCTAATTAATCGTTTATTTTTAATTCCATCAACCTCTATCCCACTAGAAAGATCAATCCCTTTAGGATGAAATTGTAATAATGTCGTAATGTTCTCAGGTATAATTCCACCTGCGATAAAACAAGGAACTCCTTGTGATTCGGCTTCGGCAATGTAATCTCCTACTCTATTCCAATCAAAAGTAATACCTGTTCCGCCCCACATTCCTTTTACTTTACTATCTATGACGAATCCATCAACAATTCCTCGTAAATTACCCATAACCTGCAGTGCATCATCTGAATGATGGATAGCTTTCCATATTGGTAAATTTATAATCGATTTAATTTCAATAAGTTGTTCCGGACTTTCAGTACCATGACATTGAATGATAGATAAGGGTACCTTTGAAACAACATTTGCTATTTCATCTACTGATTCATTAACAAATACCCCTACCAACTCTTTTGTTTGAAGATCTACTTGTTCTAACCACCGAGACAAATCTTCTGCATGAACTTTTCTTTTGCTATCTGCAAAAATAACACCAATATAATCTGCATTACTATTACAAGATACTTGTAAATCATTTAGTGATTTATTGCCACAATATTTAAGCTTAACTTTCAACATTGCTTTTCTCTCCAAATAATTCCCTTACACCATCCCCGGGTTTTTCTACTTTCATAAAGGCTTCACCAACGAGCACTGCTTTTGCCCCATAGTTTTTAACATCTAAAAGGTCTTGGTGACTATGAATTCCACTCTCACTTACGAGTAGGCTCCCCGGTGGGATATGATCTGACAACTCTTTTGTCTGTAAAATGGAGGTAGAAAATGTCTTAAGATTACGGTTGTTTACCCCTAGTATTTTAGGTTCAAATACCTTTAGTATTTTCTCTAATATTTCATAAGAATGTACTTCCACTAGGCATTCTAAGCCTTTCTCATAGGCCTCGGTATAAAATTCATGTAATTGGGCCGGTTCCAACACTTCTCCAATTAAGAGGATTGCATCTGCTCCTATTCTGACACTTTGCTCTATTTGCAAGGAGTCGACTATAAAGTCTTTCCTTAAGACAGGAACATCAACTAACTTTTTTATTTCTCTTAAGTATTGACTCGAACCTTGAAAGTATAGTTCATCCGTTAAAACAGACAATGCGTCTACGTGAACATTCAAATAGTCTAAAGCAATTTGTGTCGGGTGAAATTCCTGCCTTATAACTCCCTTTGAAGGTGAGGCCTTCTTAACTTCAGCAATTAACCCAATCTCTCTATAGGGATTTTGAAGTGCTTCATATAAGGACTTTCGCTCGAAAACATCGCACTCTGGCAGGATGATTTTCTTGACTTCTTCATATTTAGTTTCAATGATTTTAGTGAGCATGGAATGTCTCCTTTACACTTCTTAAGGAATTAAAATGATTTTTCACCTTACCGCTTAATAAGGACTCTTTTGCAAGACTGACTCCATCATTGATTGAAGGTACCTTCCCAGCGACATAAAGGGCAGCACCAGCGTTAAAGGAAACAATATTTAACGCATCTTGATTCCCTTTCCCAGATAACACTTGTTCTATCAACCTAGCACTTTCTGACACAGTATTTACTTGTATATTTTTTAGGCTTCCGCGTTCTAAACCAACTTCTTCCGGTGTAAGAACATACTTCTTAATCTGTCCGTTTTTTAATTCAACAACGTCGGTCTCAGAACTAATACTACATTCATCAAGGCCATCTCTGCCTGTTACTAGCAATACATGCTCTGAACCCAAGTTGTTAAGTGTATGAGCCATTTTCTCGGCGTATTTAAATGAATAAACACCAATTACCTGTTTTTTACAACGTGCCGGATTGGCTAAAGGACCTAACAAATTGAATACTGTTCTAAACCCTATTTCAGCCCGAGGTGTTACAGCATTTTTCATTGCAGAATGATAGTACGGTGCAAATAGAAAACTCATACCTCTCTCTTTTAAAGCTAGCTTTGCTTCCTCTTTTGATGACTGGATATCAACCCCTAAATGCTCAAGTACATCAGCACTCCCGCTTTTCGATGACACTGCACGATTTCCATGCTTAGCGACTTTAACCCCAAGTGCGGAAACAGTTATGGCAGTAGCTGTGGAAATGTTAAATGTTGATACCCCGTCTCCTCCAGTACCACAAGTGTCTATAATATTTGGATCTTCATATTCTAAAACCATCATATGGTCACGCATCGCACTCGCAAAACCTGTCATTTCATCAATCGTTTCTCCCCTAAAGCGTAAAATGGATAGGAGACTTGCAATTTGGCTGGCCGTTGCTCTGCCAGACATAATCTCATTCATTAAAGATTTCGCTTCATCTATCGTTAATATTTCACCATTTATGCATTTATTTAAAAGTTGTTTAAACATACGATTCCTCCTGGCTCGCAAACATCTCATGCGCAATTTCAATTGTTTTAATGAGTGCACTTGCTTTATTTAAGGTTTCTTTCCATTCATTTTCAGGAATTGAGTCAGCTACAATGCCAGCACCAGCTTGAATATAGCCAACACCTTCCTTCAAGAGAATCGTACGAATTGTAATACAAGAATCGATATTCCCATCAAACCCTACATAAGCAATTGTTCCGGCATATAAATTTCTGGCGGTGGGTTCTAGTTCAGACAAAATTTGCATCGCACGAATTTTAGGAGCTCCAGAAACCGTTCCCGCTGGAAAAGCAGCAAGTAAAGCATCAATAGGTTCAATTTCTTCAGAAAGAATGCCAGTGACTTTCGAGATTAAATGCATAACATGTGAAAACCGACCTAACTCCATAAGTACCGGGGTTTGCACTGTTCCATACTTGGAAACCCGCCCTATATCATTTCTTGCTAAAT
Source organism: Cytobacillus suaedae (assembly GCA_014960805.1). GTDB lineage: Bacteria > Bacillota > Bacilli > Bacillales > Bacillaceae_L > Bacillus_BV > Bacillus_BV suaedae. The sequence continues at coordinate 2,946,718 of CP063163.1, forward strand.
CAACTAGCATATAGTGCTCAGCTTTTTCTTTCTCATCCTGGAGTAATTCAACTGCTAGTGCCTCATCTTCTTCAGGAGTTCTTCCTCTTCTTCTTGTTCCTGCAATCGGATGTATTTCCAAATCTCCATTTTGTATCTTAATTAATCTCTCTGGAGAGCTACCAACAATTTCTACATCTTCACTCTTTATATAAAAAAGGTAAGGTGAAGGGTTTACCATTCTTAGCACTCTATACAGTTGAAACCCACTTACTTTAATAGGAATTTCGAACCTCTGGGATAACACTGCTTGAAATACATCACCCGCTGCAATATAATCCTTGATTTTATTTACATCTTGTAAAAATCGTTCTTTCTCATAATTTGTTTTAATATTTTCAAAGCTTACATCCTTAAAGTTGGGAGGCGGTTGTAGCATATCATGTTTATTATTTTGCAGTATTTTAGCTACGTAAAAATTCATCTTTGCAATCCCTTGTTCATATAAGGCAGCTTTACATCGGTCGTCCTCATCGCCATTAAGACGGATATAATGAATGATTGTAAGCTCTTTCGTATCATGGTCAAATGCGAGTATTGTCTCACAAAAAAAGAAGTGATACCGTTTCATTTTCAAATCGTTATTATCGTTTTCAGGTACTTTCTCAATTGTAGATACAGCATCATACCCAATATACCCTACTGCACCTCCAGTAAATGGTACAGGGATTGATAATTCTTTACTTACTAAATAATTTTTAATCCATGAAAACGCACCTTTTAACGTTGGTGATTTAACAAGAGTAAGTTGATTTTTACCCTTAATCATAAATTCTCCATTTATCTCATCGATAAATAAAAACGGATCAAGGCCAACGAAAGAATACCTAGACCATTCTGAATGTTGATCTTTACTTTCTAACAAAAAAGAGGCTTCTTTTTCTAGATTTTGGAATAGTTGAATGGGTGTTAGCGTATCGCCAACTATTTTTTTAATGATCGGAATTGTTTTGTATCTTTGACAATCCGATAAAAATGAGGAAAACTCTTCGTTTTTCTTTGACATGGTCTCACTCCTCCATAGGTCTGTCTTGTAGTAGATAAACTACTACATTACCGTTTTATGGAGAATGAGGATTTAGGAGGTGAATAACCATACAATCTTTAGAAAAAGACCGTAAAAAACCCAAAGACAAATAAAGAGTCTTTGGGTAGGATGGTTATAATTAGACATATTTACTCAACTAACCTCAGCTAAACTCTCTCACTCTCAGCTACCCTAAGCTATTTACTACTACTTTTACTTTCATCTCAACTAATCTCTAAGCTAACTTTCTAAACTATTAATTAATGTTAGTATACTTTTAACTTCTTTGTCAATACGAAATATTCTTACTAACTGTTTTTCCTGGTTAAATCAGGTCTCAACTGTATTGCATTTTTTAGATATATATGACAAATATCCTCTTGGTTGGTATTGGTGTTCACCGTCATCATTACTCTAATACATTTTGAAAGGGAATTAGGTACTGGTATTTCCTTTGTACACATTACCGGTACATAGTTCCATCCCTCAAGACGCCTAAGTGCTGCAGCGGGGAAAGCATCATTAATATCTTCGGTCACAGATATAATAACTTGAGCAACATCCCTTGCTTCAACCTTATTTGTTTCGATCATTTCACGAAGCAACTGTTCTGTTGAAGAAATAATTAGGTTTGCTTCATTTTCCTCAACGGTTATTGCACCTCTTATCCCACGGACCATTGGCCTTCCCCCATTCTCCAATTGTTTAGTTTAGTAGTTTATATAGTAAATCATCCTTAACTTCCTGTACCTTAACCTTACCAACTTCCTTTAGTAAAACCATTCGAATCGTACCTGCATTGTTTTTTTTATCTTTTTTCATTCTATGTACTAATCGTGATTTATCTAAAGTGGCAGGAAGGTCTGTGCGGTAACCAAAGTTCGAAAACCATTGTTTAAATTCTTCATAATTTAACTGTATTTGATAAGATTCCTCACTCACTTTGATAGCAAATAACATCCCGATTAAGACTGCCTCTCCGTGGGTAATTTCTCCATATCCAAGCTCCGCCTCAATAGCGTGCCCAAGCGTATGCCCAAAATTTAAAATGGCTCGAATATCATTTTCCTTCTCATCCATTGCTACAATTTGAGATTTAATAGATATTCCTTGTTGGATGGCATATTGAAGTTTTTCATCTTTTAAATCAGATAATGTTGTAATATTATTTCTCAACCAGTTATAAAAGTTTTTATCCCAAATGATTGCTTCCTTTATAACCTCAGCGAAACCAGATAAGAGTTCCTTCTTAGGTAGAGTATTTATGAAATCAATATTAAAAATAACGGCCTCTGGTTGGTGAAATGCACCTATCATATTTTTACCTAAAGGATGATTAATAGCTACCTTTCCACCTACAGCACTATCATGCGCTAATAGCGTTGTAGGAATCTGGATAAATGGAATTCCTCTTTGAAAAGTAGCTGCTACAAATCCTGCAAGATCCCCAACAACTCCGCCACCTAATGCTATTATTAGTGATGAACGGTCTAGTCCATTTGAAAGTGCACAGGTCTGACACTCATAATACCAATCAATATTTTTAGAAGCTTCCCCACTTGGTATTACAAACTCAATAATAGGATATTCAGACTTTATCTTAGTTGTAACACTATCCATATATAAAGGAGCCACTTGAACATCAGAAATAATTAAAATCTTCGTGATGGGCAACTTTATGTTTTTTAATATCACAGGGAGTTCATGCAGAATACTACTTCCAATGTAGAGAGGATATGTTTTTGAATTGGTTTTAATTGTTAACGTATCCATTAGAAGCTCCTAGAATAGTCCTTCATTTTCTCTACATTTTCTAAAATAAGATTCATTTGATCCTGTCCAAATTGGCTTACTATAGCGGATGCAATTTCCCAGGCAACAACTGCTTCGGCAACTACACTAGCAGCAGGAACTGCACAGCTATCGGATCTTTCAATACTTGCTTGAAATGGTTCTTTTGTTTCAATATCAACACTTTGTAAAGGTTTGTATAAGGTAGGTATTGGCTTCATAACTCCCCTCACCACGATTGGCATTCCCGTAGTCATTCCACCCTCAAAGCCACCTAAATTATTCGTTCTTCTCGTATACCCGTTCTCCTTATCCCAGAGAATCTCATCGTGAACTTCACTACCAGGTTTCCTTGCAGCCTCAAATCCAATACCGAATTCGACACCCTTAAATGCATTAATACTAATGATTGCTGATGCAATTTTCGCATCTAACTTTCGGTCATAATGAACATAGCTCCCTACTCCAGCAGGAACTCCTTCTACAATCACTTCGACAATTCCTCCAATTGAATCGCCATTTTCCTTCGCTTTATCTATTGCATCCATCATCTCTTGTTCTTTGTTTCGATCGAAGCAGCGAACCGATGATTGCTCAGTTATAGTTTGTAATTCTTCTATTGATTCATAAACAGGAGGGTTTGCTCTCACCCCACCAATTTCTAAAACATGACCAGCTACTTTAATTCCCAGTTGGGATAGTATCTTTTTAGCAACAGCTCCTGCAGCTACTCTAACCGTTGTTTCTCTCGCCGAAGAGCGCTCTAAGACATTGCGCATATCTCGGTGCCCGTATTTTAGAGCTCCATTTAAATCTGCATGTCCAGGACGGGGCCTAGTAATTTTACGCTTAACTTCATCATCCTGATTTTCTTCGAGTGGTTCAATCCCCATTATGTTTGTCCAGTGTTTCCAATCACGGTTTTCAACCACTAATGTAATTGGTGAACCTAATGATTTTCCATGTCTTACTCCACTTAAGATTTGAACTTGGTCTTTTTCAATTAACATTCTGCGGCCTCGACCATGTCCTTTTTGCCTTCTTGCAAGGTCCTCATTTATATCTTCTGCAGTTATTGGTAGACCCGCTGGTACCCCTTCTATGATTGTTGTTAACTGAGGTCCATGGGATTCTCCTGCTGTTAAGTATCTCATCTACATTCCCCCTTCAGCTCTTTAAAGCGATTATGTACTAATATATCATATCAACTATGGATTAGTAAGAAAAATTAATTATTTGTTAGGTCCTTTCTACAAAAAAATGGTGTATGTGAAAATAATAGGACCGTTCCTTTCCGCTGCAGGCACTTGCTTTCCGCGGGGAGGAAGTCAAGCCTCCTCGACGTTCCGTCTGCGGGGTCTCGACATTTCCTCTACTTCCCGCAGGAGTCAAGTGCCTTCCGCTACAATCCACTCTGTACCTATATAAAGTTAAAGAAAATGTTTTTTTTAGAAATAACAAAAAAGAATCCATCTAAGATGAATCCTTCATAAGTATATTATTTCTTACGGTAAAAAAATGTATCCTCAGTATCAAAATTATAATTGCTTGGGTTGAATATTTGTTCTGTGCTTCCTACAAAGAAGATTCCATCCGTCTTAAGAGCATCACTAAATTTTTTGTATAATAGATTTTTTGCTTCTTCAGTAAAATAAATTAAAACATTTCGACACACAATTAAGTCAAACTGTGTATCAAAGGGCTCTGCAAGGAGATTATGTTTTTTAAAGGTTACAGCCTTTTTAATATCCTCGCTAACCTTATAAAAGTCACCATCTGCCGTAAAATATTTTCGCTTTATATTCTCAGGTACTTCCTGAAGAGATCTTTCTGGGTATATACCTAACTTTGCTCTAGCAATTACATTTTCATCAATGTCTGTTGCTAAAATAGAGATGCTTTGTAGTGGTAAGAAATTAGATAAAATCATAGCAAGTGTATATGGCTCTTCACCTGTAGAGCATGCAGCACTCCAAATTTTTAAACGTTGGTTTTTATCTAAAAGCTTAGGAAGTATTTTCTGCTCTAAGACTTCCCACCTTTTACTATTTCGATAAAATTCAGACACATTAATCGTCATTCTATCTAAAAATTCCTGGAATAATGCTTGTTCATTAGACATTGCCTGATAGTAGTCTTTGAAGCTTGTGTAACCCTTCTTCTCATACAAAGAAGTTAGTCTTCTTTTCATTTGGGCTTCTTTGTATAGGGAAAGATCTATACCTGATTTACGCTTCATCTTCAAAATAAACTCTTCATAATCATGAGACATTACTATAGCTCCTCTTACAACGTAATATCATATTAAAATAGACAATATTAAACTTAGTATAGCTCATGTTGGTAGAAAAGAGGAGGAATTTATCGATATTTGTCGTAAAAAATGATGCTAAAAAAAGAAAAACGTTTGAGAGGAATCTCAAACGTTCTTTCTAGTACCTGGTATACGAATTTATTAGTAAATCCACTCGTTGATTTGGCGAGTATATTCTACTAACTCGTTTTCTTGGAAGAATAAACCGATTTCACGCTCAGCACTTGCAGGAGCATCTGAACCATGAATTACGTTTTTATCAATTGTTAAACCGAAATCTCCACGGATTGTTCCAGGAGCTGCATCTTTAGGGTTAGTTGCTCCCATCATTTGACGAGCAGTAGCAATTACATTTTCACCTTGCCAAACCATTGCAAATACAGGACCAGAAGTAATAAAGCTAGTTAGTGCTCCAAAGAATGGACGCTCTTTGTGCTCACCATAATGTTCCTCTGCAAGCTCAGGAGTGATTTGCATTAACTTAGCTCCTACTAATTGAAAGCCCTTTCTTTCAAAACGAGAAACGATTTCTCCAATTAATTGACGTTGAACTCCGTCAGGTTTTACCATTAAGAATGTTTTTTCCATAACTTCCACCTCTATCAAATATGTATAGATTGTAAATTAACCAACCAAACAAAATAGTATCATTATTTTGTTTGGTAATCAACTTTATCTACCAATAATGTTAAAATTTTCGTTTACCGATAAATTTCGCAATGTTATAAAGCGTATTTCTTGCTCTATTTTGTGGTAGTTCTTTAAGTATTTTGTAAGCCTTCTCCAAGTATCTATTACTTATGTCGGTAGAGTAATCAATTGCACTTGATTGCTTAATTGCACGGATAAGAGGTTGTATTTCCTCATAGGTAGTCGTTTCAGAAATTTTATTAATTTGACTATTTAATACAGGATCTTGCAAAGCGAATAGAACGGGTAAAGTAATATTCCCCTGTAATAGGTCACTCCCAGCCGGTTTACCAAGTTGCTCATCTGTCGCTGTGAAGTCTAATATATCGTCGGTAATTTGAAAGGCCATGCCGACATAATACCCAAAAAGATATAACTTCCTATGTATGGATGCGGGTACATCAGATGCAACTGCACCTAGTTGACAGCTAACAGCAATCAATAAGGCTGTTTTCCGTTTTATTCTACGCAAGTATGTACGAACATTTTGGTCAAAATTATATTTGTCCCTAATTTGTTCAATTTCCCCAATATTTAGTTCTACCAGGGAATACGATAGAATTTTGTGAGCCTCAATTTGATCAACCTTTGCCATTAGTTCCAGAGATCGAGCAAGTATATAATCACCTGTATATACGGCAATTTTATTATCCCACTTTGCTTTTATCGTTGGCTTTCCCCTTCTCATACCTGCATCATCAATTACATCATCATGAACCAATGATGCCATATGAATGAGTTCTAATGCGACAGCAACATGTTTAATTTTGTCGATATTGTAATCGCCAAATTTCCCAGCAAGTAAAACAAAGACTGGACGAATGCGTTTTCCTCCAGCTTGTAATAAATGCAAGCCTGCTTGTCTAAGTAGTGGTTGTTCAGCCTGTATCGTTTCTTCCAGCTCTTTTTCAATTAAATTCAAGTCCGTATTCAAAAAAGAATACATCATCTTTAATTTCATGAGTTTCACCTTAACTTAATAAAGACATAATTTTAAAAATAGGAGAGTCACCTCTTCTATACTTAGGTTTACTTTTCTTTAATACCCATGTGCATTGCTGCAACACCACCTGTGTAAGGTTTAACCTTCACATTTTTTAAGCCAGCATCTTCAAACATCCTTGCCAATTCATTCATCCCTGGGAAATCCTTAGCTGATTCCTGTAACCAAGAATACTCATTATAGCTTTTAGCAAACAACTTTCCAAAAACAGGCATAACATAACGGAAATAGAAGTAGTAGAGTTGTTTAAAACCAATTAGCGTTGGTTGTGAGGTTTCTAAACAGACAACTTTGCCCCCTGGTTTAACAACACGTCTCATCTCTTTTAAAACCTGCATATAGTCAGGAACATTACGTAATCCAAAACCAATGGTTACGAAGTCAAATGTATTATCTTCAAATGGGAGCTCCATTGCATTCCCATGTATTAACTCTACCTGGTTAAGATTTAGGCTCTCAATCTTTTCTTGACCGATTTTAAGCATATTTTTACTGAAATCTAAACCGACAACTTCACCACTAGGCCCTACAGCATCTGCTAGTGCAATGGTCCAATCAGCTGTACCGCAGCAAACATCAAGGGCTTTTGAGCCTTTTGCGACATTCATACGCTTCATGGTATCTTTTCTCCAAGCCTTGTGCTGTTGAAAACTTATCACAGAGTTCATCTGGTCATAGTTTTTGTATATTTTTTCAAAAACATGGTGTACCCGTTCTTCTTTGGATTGCTTCATTTTATAACCTTCTTCCACAATCAATATATCTACCTGCTATTAGTTGAATGTAATAGTGCATTTACTCTTTGTACTAAGACAGAATCCGTACTAAAATTAGTAACTAAACTAGTTTTAATGGCTTTTTCTGTATCAATAATGTAGGAGTCCATCATATGAAGTAGATTGGACTCTTGTGTATTAAAGAGTTTTCTCATCATATCTATGAATAGGGAACTGTCATCTGTTACAAGCTTCTCTCTTTCAAGTAGCAATCTCTTTAATAGTAACACCTTAGAGGTTAATTCGTTCCATGAAGCGAGCTGAAAAAAACCTGTTATCTTACGGAAAACTGAACTCTCAATAAGTTCAACTGTATGGATAAACGTTTCAAATTGCTTTGCATCCCTTTGATAGAAAATAATCTTGTTTTCATTAATATCCTTAATAGCCTCCGCGAGTATTCGTATAAAGTTTATATCATCAATATCGGCTAGTAGATAATAATATAAGCTGCTGTAATAATCACCCGCTAAAACTGTAAGTTGACGGGATGTTAATCGATCTGATTTTTCTTGAGGAACTGAATTTGAAACTGTTTCATGGGTATCAAGGGCCATTTGAACAAGCATGGAGGTAATCGTATATCTTTCGACTTCTCTACTAGATAATTGTAGGTCATTGAAGATTAAATATAAAAGGATTAGCCTGTCCTCGTCAATTATAGGCGTTTCTATATATTTATTAATAAAAGGGTAACTAATTCTAGTTTGAATTAGCTCCTTTAATTCAGCAATTTTCACTTCGAAGTCTTGCAATAAAATCACCCTTGTTTCCCCAATTTAATCATTATTTGTATGTTCATTATCAATAATTTTTAGACAACCAATATTATAACATAAGTTATCAAAATTTGTGTTCCATATAGCTTTATTTCAAACATTCAATCTATTTATACATTTTAACCTTTTAACAAAAGGCTCTTTCTAAAAGGTTGTTGTTTTCACATTGGACCATGACCATTCCTTTGCGCTGCAGGCACTAGCTTTCCGAAAGGAGGAAGTCAAGCCTCTCGGCGCATGCGCCTGTGGGGTCTCGACCTTTCCTCTACTTCTGAGCAGGAGTCAAGTGCCCTCCGCTCCAATTCACTCTGGTTTTATTACATTTAAAGAAACAAACATTACGAAAAGAGCCTTACAAAAAGACATTTTAAAAAGCAGGGGGTACCTGCTATTTTTTGGGTTCTGATTCAATTTCTCCATGACTGGTTTGGATTAATGCTCTTCCTCTTATTTTGATTGCTGCTGTATTTTCGGTAAATTGAGCAATTAATACTTCACCTTTATCCAATTTTTCCGAGTGGTGAAAACGCGTATCTGTTCCACGAGTCAGACCAATAACGTTTACTCCATCTTCAGCTGCTTTAATAACGATAAATTCACTATTCGTATTATTAGTACCCATTACTATGTTTCTCCTTTTTCTTTAGTTTTTATAATCTTATTTGGCCTTTATAAATGATAAAACCTCAGCACGAGCTGCTGTATCCTTTTGAAAGATTCCTCGAACGGCTGAAGTGACTGTTTTCGCACCAGGCTTTTTAACACCTCTCATAGTCATACACATATGTTCAGCTTCTACAATCACCATTACCCCATGAGGGTCTAATGATTCAACAATGGAATCTGCAATGGTTGAAGTGATTCTTTCTTGAAGTTGTGGTCTTTTGGCTACAGCCTCAACTGCTCTAGCAAGCTTACTTAGCCCAGTAACCCTTCCGCCTCTAGGTATATATGCAACATGTGCTGCTCCATAAAACGGCACTAGATGATGTTCACACATAGAATAAAACTGAATATCCTTAACTAGTACCAACTCTTCGTGATCTTCACCAAAAATGGTTTGAAAATGTTCTTTAGGATCTTGATTTATCCCAGAAAAAACCTCAGCATACATTTTTGCAACACGTTTAGGAGTATCTAATAGACCTTCACGACCTGGGTCATCACCTATTGCCTCTATTATCATTTTTACAGCTTCTTCAATTTTGGAGTGATTAATCTCTGCCATTTATTAGGCCTCCCTAGTAAAAAAATTCCCCATTACTATTATTTTTCATTTTATTATGTATTCAGATAGTAGCACAAACGTTGGATTAAAAGCAAAAAGGAGGACCGTTTAAAACGATCCTCCTCTATTCAGGGTAAAAACTATGTATATTATTTTACTGCGTCTTTAAGTGCTTTACCCGGTTTAAATGCTGGAACTTTGCTTGCAGCAATTTCGATTTCTTCACCAGTTTGTGGGTTACGTCCTTTACGAGCAGCACGTTCACGAACCTCGAAATTACCAAAACCGATCAATTGTACTTTATCACCATTTTTAAGTGCCTCTTGAATTGAATCAAAAACAGCATCAACAGCTTTAGTAGCATCCTTTTTTGAAAGTTCACTAGCTTCAGCTACTGCATTAATTAGTTCAGTCTTGTTCATGCCATTCACCTCCTCCCAAAAATTTATAATTCATAGTTAGAATCACTAGTATAAAGGACTCAAACCTTATTCCTATATTCATTACTTCACAGTTTTCTGTAATTCTATACATGTATAAAATTACTAATCCCGTAACAAGCCTTATATTATACGATATTCTGACAAATTTCAAGAATTTTCAACAGAAATCTTTACTTTTGAGGGATATTTCACCATTTTTATACATTTGGTTTATTAATAGTATCTGTTGATTGTAGCGGAAGGTTATTTTCACTGGAGTGAAAAAACCTACCTCCTCGTCGCTTTGCGCCTGCGGGGTCTCACTTTGACGCACTTCTCCCGCAGGAGTCTCGCACCTTTAGCTACAATCAACAATGCTAGAGTTCTCAATAATTTCATTAAATTAAACTGTGGGTTTAAAAGCTAAGAATAGTACTCTTCAATCAGCATTGTCTGCAACGCTTTAAAACTTTTACCCATTATTGTTTTACCTATGTTCAGTGTGCAGTTATTCGCTGAAATCCACGAGACTCCTGCGGGAAGTGCTGTGACGTGAGACCCCGCAGTGAGGAACGAACGAGGAGGCTCACAAACTGCCCCGCGGAAAGCGAGTGGATTTTAGCGAATAACATCTATATAACATAGATACACAAAAAAGGACCCCAGTTTAATGGAGTCCATTTCGGATTGAAGCTCTTATAGGATGATAGCAATTAAGCCGCCTGAGCCTTCGTTTATGATACGTTCTAACGTTTCTTTTAGTTTGTAACGAGCGTTTTCAGGCATTAATGATAACTTAGCTTGAATTCCTTCTCGTACAATTGAACTTAGTGATCTACCAAAGATATCTGAATTCCAGATGGATAGTGGATCATCCTCAAAGTCTTGCATTAGATATCTCACTAACTCTTCACTTTGCTTCTCTGTACCAATGATAGGTGCAAACTCTGATTCAACATCTACTTTAATCATGTGAATTGAAGGTGCAACTGCTTTTAGTCTAACACCAAAGCGAGATCCTTGACGAATAATCTCTGGCTCATCTAGACTCATATCAGATAACGCAGGTGCCGCAATTCCATAACCGGTTTGCTTAACCATTCTTAACGCATCAGCCACCTGGTCATACTCTGCCTTCGCATATGCAAAATCCTGCATTAATTGTAGTAAATGATCTTTTCCTCTAATCTCAACTCCAACCACTTCTTTTAAGATTTGGTCGTATAAGTCATCTGGAGCATAAAGGTCAATTTCAGCAATACCTTGCCCCATCTCGATACCTGCCAAACTAGCTTGGTCGATAAAGTCATATTCACTAAAGTGTCCTACAACTCGGTCTACATCCCTTAAACGTTTTATATCCTTAACTGTATCTTTCACAGCTTCCTGGTAGCTCTCACGTAACCAGTGCTCTTCACGTAATACCATTACCCAGCTAGGAAGGTTCACATTCACTTCTAGTACTGGGAACTCATATAGGGCCTCTCTTAATACATTGTATACATCTGTTTCTCTCATACTCTCAACACTCATGGCAAGCACTGGAATGTCGTACTTCTCATTTAGTTGTTGACGCAGAGCTTCTGTATCAGGGTGATGTGGATGAACTGTGTTGATAACCATAATAAATGGTTTACCAACTTCTTTAAGTTCTTCGATCACTCTTTCTTCAGCTTCAATGTAGTCTTTGCGTGGGATGTCTCCAATTGAACCATCAGTTGCAATGACAACACCAATTGTTGAATGTTCCTGAATTACTTTTCTTGTTCCGATTTCTGCTGCTTCATGGAAAGGAATTGGCTCCTCATACCAAGGTGTGTTAATCATTCTTGGACCATTTTCATCCTCATAACCCTTTGCACCAGGAACTGTATAACCAACACAATCAACTAGGCGAATATTTACATCGAGTCCATCTTCAACATGTACTGAAACAGCTTGATTTGGTACAAATTTCGGTTCTGTCGTCATGATTGTTCTGCCCGCTGCGCTTTGTGGTAATTCATCCTGAGCGCGAGCTTTATCTGCTTCATTACCGATATTCGGTAAGACTACTAATTCCATAAATTTCTTAATGAAAGTAGATTTACCTGTTCTAACTGCACCAACTACTCCGAAATATATATCGCCTCCAGTACGTTCAGCGATATCTTTAAAAACATCTACCTTTTCCAAGTGATCCCCTCCCGATCTTAGAGTTCTTGGGATAATTCTATCCGAATAAGTAATATAGGACATTATATATGTATGATGTTGTCCTACTTAATTATGACTAATCCTAAAAACTTTTTTTATCCCTAGTAGAACTCATATAAACAATAAAAAACCCTTCTGTTAGAGTCTATTCTCTAAAGAAGGGTTCATGACTTATTTATCTAAAAAAATTGGTTCTTTTTTTTCTGGGTCAATTGTATAAGGCAATGAATGAGCAGGTACAAACATCGAATTCTCTACTAGTAGGTCTCTAATATCATCACCAGCTTGGTAGGAATGATCCTCTTTTTGTAATGCTAGATACAGATCTGGTCGATAATCTACGAAAATATCGATGTCTTGATTTATGACGAATGTAAGATTGTTCCCAGTAAAAGGACTAACAACATAAGGCTCCTCTTTATACCCTAGCTTTTCATAATCTAATGAAAATACATTAGTACCTAAAACCTCTTTAAACGGAGGATACCCATTGATTCTTCTATAATTGTCTAGTCTAAAATGTAGTTCACGAATAGTTTCTGTAAGCTTAAGGTCAATCAATTTCACCTTCGGCTCCGTTTCTACATCTACTAAAACATATAAATACACGCCACCATTTTCAAAGGAAGTACCCGGAGCATCCTGCATGTATTTTGGTATTAATTTATTAAAATCAACTGGGTACTTTTGATAGATAGGTGTATCCATCTCTCTCGTTTTTATAGGCAAGAGCCCCCCACTGTCTTCCTTAAATTGATTTACAGCCGTTTGGACTGCTTGCAATTGATCTTGATAAGGTACTTGATTTTGCTTTAATCTTTCTTCTGGATATAAACACCCAGAAAGTAATGTGACTATAACTAATAGCAATAAAACAGTACCATACTTTTTGGTAACATTCATTTTTTATCCATCCTTATTAGTATGTTAACCGTTAACTGGGCCACTAAACACCACGAAGAAAATGATTATTCCAGCAATAACCATAAAAAAATAGGCAATTATTGATACGATTGCTTTAAAGAAACCCTTTAATTTAAATCTACTAAAATAAATAGCGATAACTGCGATAAACATAAATCCCATTGCAGCAAGAGCAAACCACATTTTTATTAAACCAGGTGTCATTCTAACAGCTCCTTTTTATCCCAACAAAACTTGTCCATGTTAACGATTCTTTAACTTTATAAAAAAGCTCGAACGACAAATATTATACCATAAAATATTAAAAAAGGCTTTGTTCACAATGTTTTCATAATGCAAATGTCCCTACAATTTAGATTTACTGTGAAACAGATAAAAAAAAGCTGAAGTAAAGAGGGGCACTTTACTCCAGCTTTATAACTAAATACCATACCGATAGTTCATACTCAGAAGTTTACTTCCTTTAACAAGAGGTTAACTCTGTTAATAGGTTGTAATACTAAATCGAGTTCTACGTAAAGTTATCCGAACAACTTAAACGTAAAACGGTTGAAAGTATTCTATTCATATTATGCATTTTCCGTACATATTGTATCGTCTAATGCCTATCTTTTAAGCGTCAATTTATATTTCGTTAGTTTTGGTAAATAAATTTCATGTACTAACTTCTAAAACATTTGATATTGCATTATGTTCATGTTTTAGACATACTAACTGCTTAATTTTAACCCCCCTATCCCCAACACTCATCATATATTATGCGTTTTCACGTAATCCTGTGAACTGGATTTTGTTATTTAAGTAAATAAATTCATGGATCAAGCACGTTCACCTAATACATTAGAGAGATCTTCCATCTCATGGGTTTTTCCACGGGCCATTAAACTGTCAACAGCATCTTTAGCGTTTTTATTATTGAATAGTACATCATACAACGCAAAGGTAATAGGCATTTTCACATTCATTTTATTGGCAAGTTGATATGCAGCCTTGGTTGTGCGAACACCCTCCACAACCATACCCATGTTTTCAAGTACTTGATCTAAATTTTGACCTTTACCTAGCATATTTCCTGCACGCCAATTTCGAGAATGCACACTCGTACATGTAACAATAAGATCGCCAATACCTGTCAGTCCAGAAAAAGTTAATGGATTTGCTCCCATTGCCGTCCCTAACCTTGCAATTTCTGCTAGCCCTCTTGTTATTAATGCTGCTTTCGCATTGTCACCATAGCCAAGGCCATCTGTAATACCTGCGGCTAATGCAATAATGTTTTTTAAGGCACCACCAATTTCTACCCCAACGATATCCGGATTTGTGTATACACGAAAATGCTGATTAATAAATAAATCTTGTACAAATTCAGCCGACTTTATATCTTTTGAGGAAACCGTAACTGTGGTTGGATGTCTTAAACTAACTTCCTCTGCATGACTTGGGCCTGATAACACAACTACATTTTTTAATAACCGTTCAGGCATCTCATCCTCAATGATTTCGGATACTCTCATAAAGGTATCCGGCTCGATCCCTTTACTAACGTGAACAACTGTAAGAGGAGTGTTAATAACTAAACAAATATTCTTTAACACTTCCCTAATTGCTTTGGTTGGCACAGCAAGAACAATCGTATCAATTCCAATGAGAGCTTCCTCTAACAAATAATGCCCCTTAATTGAAGTGGGAAGCTTAATACCAGGAAGATACTTTTCATTTGTATGTTTTAGATTCACTTCATTGATTTGATCTTTTTTATGCCCCCAGAGTCTTACCTCATGACCATTGTCAGCAAGTACCATTGATAAAGCAGTACCCCAACTTCCGGCTCCTACTACTGTAATTTTCCCCATAACGACTCACCCCTTATTTATTGCTAAACTTAAGCAAACCTAAAGCTTAAATCCATAGATAGATCAGGCTTGTCTATTTTCGCGCTCTCGCTATCAACTTAATTGGAGTACCTTCGAATCCAAAAGCCTCGCGCAGCCTGTTTTCTAAAAATCTTTCGTAAGAAAAATGCATAAGTTCTGGTTCGTTAACAAACACCACGAATGTTGGTGGCTTAACAGCAACTTGTGTAACATAGTAGATTTTTAATCTAACTCCCTTATCAGCAGGTGCAGGATTCATAGCAACAGCATCCATGATTACATCATTAAGAACATTCGTTGGAACACGCATTGCATGATTTTCACTCGCTAAGTCAATCATCGGGATTAATGTATGTGTACGTTTTTTGGTTAAGGCAGATAAGAAAACAACCGGAGCATAATCTAAGAATAAGAAATGCGCTTTTATTTTTTCTTCAAATTCCTTCATTGTTTTTTCATCTTTCTCAATTGCATCCCATTTATTTACCACAATAACAACCGCTCTGCCTGCTTCATGTGCATATCCAGCAATTTTCTTGTCTTGTTCAATAATTCCTTCTTCTGCATTCAGAACAACCAAAACGACATCAGAGCGCTCAATCGCCCTCAAGGCTCTTAATACACTGTATTTTTCTGTTGTTTCATACACTTTTCCTTTTTTTCTCATTCCAGCTGTATCAATAATGACATATTCTCGGCCATCGAATTTATATTTCGTATCAATGGCATCACGGGTTGTACCGGCAATATCACTTACAATTACCCGTTCCTCACCAAGCAAAGCATTGACTAATGAGGATTTTCCAACATTAGGGCGCCCAATCAAGCTAAATTTTATGATTTCATCATCATATTCTTCTGGTTGATTTGTAGGAAAGTTTGCTATTACAGCATCCAATAAATCTCCAAGCCCTAAACCGTGAGAGCCAGAAATTGGGTATGGTTCACCAAATCCAAGGGCATAGAAATCATAGATTTGATCTCTCATTTCAGGATTGTCCACTTTATTTATACCTAGAACAACAGGTTTCTCAGAGCGATAAAGAATTTTTGCCACTTCTTCATCTGCACTTGTTACACCTTCACGCCCATTAGCAATAAATACGATAACATCAGCTTCATCAATGGCGATTTCTGCCTGATGTCTAATTTGGGCAAGAAATGGCGCATCTCCGATCTCAATTCCGCCTGTATCAATAATGTTAAACTCTTTACTTAACCATTCAGCTGAACTATAGATTCTATCTCTCGTTACCCCGGGTATATCTTCTACAATTGAAATTCTTTCTCCAACAATCCTATTAAATATCGTTGATTTACCCACATTTGGCCTTCCAACAATCGCAACAACAGGTTTCGGCATCTACAACACCCTTCCTTCACTATATATTAATTAGACAACCTATTTATTCGATTCTAATAAAAGTACTTTTTAAATATTGTTCCTAAACATTTAATGAATAATAAGTAACTCGTATGTATGTTGGTTCACTTTATTATAAGGTTTCACCTATATATTATAAGTTCCTAGTAAAGAAACCCTTCCGAATCGAAGAAGGGTCTAACTGTTTTATTCTATCAAAAATGTAAACATTCAACAATGATAACATAATTTAATGCTTGACAATGACATAAAGGTCATCCCCTAAGCCATGTGCTATACCATCTAAAATTGCTTCTAAATTAGCAGCAATAAACTCCATCTCTTCTTTTGAGTCACAAGTAAAAATAGCTGGTCCACCTTTAACTTTATTAGGATTTGTTGTTACTGCAGCCAAGATATATTTCTCTAAATTCATTCCAATCTTCGCCCTTTCTTATTAGCCTTGGACTCCGTTGGCATCCGAATTGCATTTTCAAGGGTAGGTACCTGTCCTATAATTGCAATTGCTTTCTCAATGTCTTTCTCTTGTGGTAAAACAAAAACACCAACACGACCATCATCTAAATCTCTCTTAGCAAGTGGGACTAGTGCAGGTGTACCTGAATCTCGATAAACCCCTAGTGCCGTTGAGATATCATGTAGAATTGCTTGTCGTTGACCAAGGTTTGCTATTGTAGACCGAGCATTAAAGTTTTTTGGCTTTAAGATAAATCCCATGCCATATCTTAAAACTTCTTCTTGTCTTGCTGGAATCCCAATGTTCATTATGTAAATATTGTCAACATAAAGTCCTGGCCCATCAAATCGCGGTTGTACAAATTCGATATCCACTATCTCTTTCAATCTACTTCCAGACATAAGTTTTTTTGAAACGAAAATCGTTAGAATGCCAACAATAATACCAGCCCATACATTTAAAGCCAAGTAAGCAAGTGTTGTAAAAAACGAGGATAGTATAACTAAATAATTTCTACTTTCAAACGCAATCGCAATTCCTTCAATATACGTTTTACCCCGAGTAACTAGTTCATATTGATCTAGTTCCGTCAGTGTATTTCGCTCCATATTACGGACATCTCTAAATTGCGATGCCGCAATGGTTAAAAAAGTAATAGCGGTAAACTCTTGTTCCATTATTGCTGGAACAGCTACTGTTCCTAAGCCTGCAGCTATAAAGCCAAGTGCCACATGAATTATTTTTCCATGTAGATATGTTGGGTATTGTCTGTAATCTGTTTTGAGCATGTAAACCCTTGATATAACTCCAAAAAACACACCTAACAAAATTGGATATGTGTATTCATTCATATTATCCGTGTTTCTCCTTTGTTGTTTTTTCAAAATATGTATCAAAGTAATTGACTGAATGTTCTAGAGCACTCCAAACAAATAAGGTAAACACACTTATTGCCATTACATCAAAAAAGGAAAGAGCACCGATTTCGTAATCAAAAGGGAAATTTTTTAAAATGAACGCATAAAGTAATTCGCCCTGACAAGCCCCAATCATTAAACAGAGTATTCTTTTTTTTCGTTCTTTTACCAATAAGATTGTGAGATACACTAAACAAAAAACGAGCATAATTATGCGATTAAACACGACCCAAATTGGATCAAACAGTTCAAATAAATGGAAACTAACATAGGCAGTAGTTATCGTTAGCGTACAAACAAGTAAATATGCAACCTTTTTATAATTATTTTTTTCTAAAAACATTGCTAGAATGACATAACAACTTAGTAGAGTAATTCCTAGTGAGGCATTAATTTTAAATATATCTATAGCAATTACTTTGTTGGAGAAGATAATTAAAAGTAGAATGATAACTGTATATAGAAATCTTTCTTTACTTTTATTCATGAAAAAAGTTGTAATTATCCAAAAAAACCAAGCAATTCAATAAAAAAAGGTACCTTCCATTTCCACCCTCCTACACTCTCATTATGACTCGTTTGCAATGATATTAACCCTAAAAGTTGTATAAAAATGAGTAAGACTTCTAATACTACGGGAATAAGAAAGGAGTGTGGATGAAGTGGGTAAAGACCGTCAAGAGAAAAAGTTAAAAGAGAGTAAGAGAGTTGAGTCTGATCGCGACCAATCCATTGATTATCCTGGGTCTACAAGGCTAGAAAGCCCAGAAGAATCTAGAGAGCGCAACGAACATTAATTAATTATAGGATAAAAAAAACGCCCAATAAGGGCGTTTTATCGTCTATGACTATATTTTGTTGTGTCAATTCCTCTTTGATTAAGCCAATGGAATGTTTCTCCCTTAATAATAACAGGAGATTTCTGTAGTTCACTTATTGTTTTCGTACCTAAGGCAGTCATGATATATTTCAAATCTGCTTTCATTTGATCAATCTGCTCTATTAGTTTTTCTTGTCCTTCTTGTAGAAGGATTTTTAAGAAAAGTCCTGCAAACGCAGCTGCAGAGGCTCCTAAAGCAATGGATTTTGCAATATCTAATGCATTCTGAAGTCCTCCAGAACTAATGATAGGCATAGGTTTTGTCAGATTTGACACTTCGGCTATTGATGCAGCCGTCGGGATTCCCCATTCATCAAAAAAGTCCAGTCTACGGTTAGTTCTGTTATTTTCAATACGTGCAAAATTTGTTCCTCCAAAACCACCTATATCTAGAATGGAGACACCAATATTTTCTAACTGGTAAGCAGTTTCTTTACTTAATCCAAACCCTACTTCTTTAACAATTACCGGGATTTGAACTGAGTTCACTATTTTTTCAATCCTTCTTAAGGCTCCTGAAAAATTTCGTTCCCCTTCAGGCATCGCTAGTTCTTGAATAACGTTCAAGTGAATTTGAATTCCGTTCGCCTCAATCATATCGATTGCAGATAATGCATCATCGACTGTTGCTTCACTACCAAGGTTTGCAAAAAGCACACCTGTTGGATTCACTTCTCTGACAACCTCATAAGTAAACCTTTCACTAGGATCCTTAATAGCAGACATTTGTGATCCAACTGCCATTCCTAATCCACATTCCTTGGCCACTTCACTTAACAATCTATTTACTTTTCTTGTTTGTTCTCCACCGCCGCCAGTCATAGCATTGATAAAAATAGGCGAACTTATAGAAAGTTCGCCTATACTAGTCTGTAAATTAATCTCGTTTACAGAGGTATTTGGTAAGCTTTGGTGAACAAAGGTTATATCATCCAAACCATGAGTCTTATCCTGCCCTGTTGATATTGCATGTTGTATATGTTCTAGTTTGCGCTTTGCTCTGCTCACAATTTATCACCATTATTTTAAGTCGTTTAATTTATTTAACTTATCACCAATCAGCTCACCAAGCTGAAAGCCTGATGTTTCTTCTTGCTGTTGTTGGTATTCAGTATAATCTGCATTTGAAGTGTCTTCTTCAAGTTCTTTAATGCTTAGAGAGATACGACGTTGGTCGCCATCATTAACTTCAAGAACTTTTACATTTACTTTCTGACCTACTTTTAAAACCTCTCCTGGACTTCCGATGTGTTTATGAGAGATTTGAGAGATATGAACCAGACCTTCGACACCAGGTAAAACCTCAACAAATGCTCCAAATTGAACAAGGCGTCTTACAACCCCTTCAATAACATCTCCACGCGAAATTTTCTCAGAAATATTTTCCCATGGTCCAGGTAATGTTTCTTTAATAGACAATGAGATTCTTTCATTGTCACGATCAATTGATAACACTTTTACATTAACCTTTTCTCCCTCTTGCACAACATCGGAAGGCTTATCGATGTGATTATGAGAAAGTTGAGAAATGTGAACTAATCCGTCAATTCCTCCAATATCTACAAACGCTCCAAAATCTGTTAAACGCTGAACTGTACCTTCAATTACCGATCCTACTTTTATTGCATCAAAAAGTTCTTGCTTCTTTGTTGCTTGGTTCTGTTCAACGACCGCTCGGTGGGATAGAATAACTCGATTTTTCTCACGGTCTAGCTCAACAATCTTAACTGCTAGTGATTTCCCTTTGTAGTCTGAGAAATCCTCAACAAAGTGTGCCTCAACTAGAGATGCGGGAATAAATCCTCTTACACCAAGATCTACAACTAAGCCACCTTTTACAACATCCTTAACATCAGTGTCAAATATTTCACCTGAGTTGAATTTATGCTCTAATACCTCCCAGGCCTTATCAGCTTGAGCGGCTCTTTTAGACAAGATAAGCGCATCCTCTTCAACCTTGATAACTTTTAACTCTAATTCTTCACCTTCTGAAACAACATCACTAGCCTTTTCAACATGTAGACTTGAAAGTTCACTAATTGGAATGATTCCATCCAATTTACTACCACTTACATCTACAAGTACTTGCTTTTCTTCTACTTTTGAAACTTTACCTGTTATTACTTCTCCAACCTCTAAATCTCTTACTTCTACTTGATTCATGTCCTCGACCATTCCAATTACCTCCTTATATCCCTACAGCTTTACACTTAGAAAAAAATAAAAAAAATATATGTATCCTAAGAAAGATTAATAAACCTCTATTATCTAACTTCTAATAAATATATCTTTTTGTCAAGTTATTAGTACACTCAATTAGGATTTTTCTAAAAGCTCCCTTATTGAATTCATAATTTCTTCAGTCGTTTCTTCGGCTGAAGCCTTTTGCTCTCTTAACCGATTCATATCAATAGGCTCACCGAATACTACCTTTAATTTACCAAATACTTTATAAGGGCCAATAATTGCACATGGGACAACAGATGCTTCAGAACGTGTTGCAAAGAAACCAGCTCCAGCTAGCCCCTTCCCTAATTTGCCGTCTTTGCTTCTTGTTCCTTCAGGAAACAATCCTAGTACACTATCCTCTTTAAGTACTTTTAGTCCCTTTCGAAGGGCCTCACGGTCACTCATACCTCTTTTTACTGGGAAGGCATTTAACTTGGGTACTAGTTGACCAAGTACTGGTACTCGAAAAAGCTCTTCTTTTGCCATAAAATGAATGGGTCTTGGTGTAGAAATCCCAACTATAATTGGATCAAAGTTATTAATATGATTAGAGCATATTAAAACTGACCCACTATTAGGGATTTTTTCTACCCCTACTACTTCAACTCTGTACAGGGGATTGAATACGATAGAAGCTAATCCTTTTGCGAAAGAATAAAGGTTCAAATTTCAATCAATTCCTTTCTACAACCAAATCCATGATTCTGTCGACAACCTCATTGATTGATAAGGATGTTGTATCAATAACAACAGCATCCTCAGCCTTACGAAGTGGAGCAACTTCTCTTTCAGAATCAAGTTTATCTCGTGTTTCAATTTCTTTCATAAGAACATCCAAATTTGATTCGTAACCCTTAGAAAGATTCTCTTCATGACGGCGTTTTGCACGTTGGAGGGCGGAAGCTAATAAGAACACTTTTACCTCTGCATCAGGTAATACATGTGTTCCAATATCTCTCCCATCCATAACGACTCCGCCATTTTCAGCTAATTTCTGCTGACGTCTTACCATTTCTTCTCGTACTTTACGATGCTTTGCAACAATAGAAACCGAATTTGTAACTTCAGATGAGCGAATTGTTTCAGTAACCTCTTCTCCATTTAGAAAAACTAATTGACCTTTTTCACTAGGCTTTAGTTGAATAAGCGTATAATTCAAGGTAGTCATTAATTGTTCCTCATCATTAAGGTCATTGTTATTTTTTTTGGCGATAAAGGTTAATGCCCTATACATTGCTCCAGTATCTATATATATGTATGATAGTTTTTCTGCAATTATTTTGGCTACTGTACTTTTCCCAGCTGCTGCTGGTCCATCAATCGCAATAGATATACTTTTTTTCATGTTGAAAACTACAACCTCCTAGTTGATAAGACTACTATGAATACTAAGTTTAGAATTTTTAATCACCTTCTAAAATCATTGTTTCAATTGTTTTAGTATACTTATCCCCATTAACACCCTCATAATCCTGTATTTTCGATATATAAGGAGTTAGACCACTTTGGAGTAATAACAATTGAGCAATAATTAAGAAGATGAATTGGATCACTGCTAACTTAAATAGAATACCTTCAAATCTTTTCATTTTACATAGCTCCTACTAGTTTTTAGTACTAGTATGTAAAATATTATAAAATCTATACTATGAGCTAGGAAGCCCTTTCTTTCTAGATAGTAATTGGCGTTCAAAGCAGAACTTTATTAAAAGTTGTCGTTCGTTTTCTTTTACTTCAATCAATTCAAGAGAAGCTTTATCACGTTCACCATTCTCTCCAGGGACTATTCTTATCACTTTACTAGTGAGTTTTAGATAACCATACTCACCTGAGAGTAAAGGTAGAACAAACCAAGTATGAATATGTAAGCCTGGCTTGACTCTAGAGTTATTTGGTAAGATTAAAAGTGCACCACCTGCACTAATATCACTTGTAACCGTTACAAATGGATTAAACTCTTTGTTGGTAGGATGAACTGCTACATCAATTGCAGTGTCAATTCGAACATATTGTCTCCTTTGTATACGGACCAATCCATCTTTCCCAGGGTAAGTAAGAATAATCATTGGGATTGTCTGCTTATACCTTCCTACTACTACTGTTTCGAACAAATAAACAGTGTTGTCCTTTCCAACAAATGAAGCCCTTAATTGAGTTCCATCAATTAAAAATACTGTTCTACCTGTTTGTTCATTAATGGGATAGTCAATGTAAAGTTTTTCTCCCTTTTTTTCAACTACCCTACATCTATATTTTTCACCATCAACATTGTTTATTGGTTCAAGGGTGACTGTTTCTCCTATATTTAACAATGCGAACCACTCTCTTCATCCTAAATATCTATTAATAGAATTAATAAAAGTAAACCCTAGATAGTTTCTTATCAATTTACATTATTTTCATAGCCTGTACTATTATTAAATCATGGATTAAAAAAAAGGGAAAGCTTTATTAAGCTTTCCCTTTGATTAATAATGGTTCTTATAATTGACGATAAAGCGGTTCTGCGTTTTTTAATTTCTCTACTTTTTCTTCTACACCATTTTCAGCATTTATAAAGATTCGGTACGTATCATTATCAATTGTGCCTAAGAACTCATAGCACAATACTTCTTTTCCGATATCATTTATAATTAATGCCTCATGTTCCTCCATTACTGTAACATTTTTATTCATCTTCTTTTTTGCCTCATCTATAGAAATAGATGGTTCAGGTATTTCTCTTTCCTTATGAGCAACTAGATAATCTCTTGCCGAAAACCCAACAATTCTACCGTCATCGAGTGCAATCTTCATATTTATCGAGTCCGGGTATACTCTTACACCGTCAACTTTTGCAACAAATGTAAAAGCAGCTTCGTTATCATACTGGGCACTTTCGAACAAAACTTGGTCGTCAAAATTGTGATCTTTTAAAAACTTCTCTGCAATATTGGATGCTTCATTTAAGCTTACCTTTTGGTCTTTTACTTCACGGTTTTGTAGTACCCAAATTGGATATCCACCTTTTTTCGTAATGTCCATAAAGGTTTCATTTTCTGCTTTAGGGTCATGGATTGTTAAACTATAGAACCCATTACTCGCACCCTCACCGTTTTCAGCTACAGAAATCTTGACATCTTCTTTAATGCCTAAAAATTCTCTAGCGATTTTTTTTGCTTCCTTTTCACTTATTTCTTCTCCGCTTAGATTTTCAAACTCACCGCCACCATTTCCTTTTTGCATAGTGGCCATTGTTTCTCCAAACTCAGATTCCGAATATGCTGCAACATTCTTTTCTACAGTTTCAAATCCATCAATAATTGTATTATCAGCTTGTTTTTCTCCAGAAGCTAATGCAAGCTCTACGTCCATCCAACGAAGGTTATTATCAATAACTAAATGTTGAACTTTTCTTAGTTCTTTTTGAATATCAGCAGAATTTTCATATAATTGATGTAAAGTGTCATATTCTTTTTGTGTTAATGGTTCCTTATCCAAATTTCGTACAGCTGCACGGTAACTAAACTCACCAACGTTTGCTAGAAATTCTTCCGTTTTATTAAAAGGGAGCAAAGTCAGAGGTAATTGACTAACATCCGTGTGTGCTTCTGATGTTATTCTCCATACTTCTGCAAGAGTCGGTGACAAAGAATCACGCGAACTCATAGCAAGTGCTGCACCGATTTTATCATTAAGCAAATCTACTTGATAGGTTAGATCATGAAATGCTCTTTGGTAATTATTTTCCGCTTGAATTAAAACTGCATTTTTCTCCTGATGTTCCTTGTAACCCCAGTATGAGGTTCCGATAACCGTAATGGTTAATACTGTAATTAAAATACCTCGTAACATAGTCACTCACCTTTCTATTTACAGAAAATGTGCTTACCAATTCTCTTTATTTGTGGACGGCCCCAAATCCACTTACTAGTCGCCGTATCTGGATTAAAATAATAGATAGCCTCGCCCGTTGGGTCATACCCATTTATAGCATCAATGACCGCTTTTTTAGCCTTCTCATTCGGTGTTAACCAAATTTGCCCATCTGCAACCGCTGTAAATGCAAGGGGCTCGAATATTACCCCTGAGACAGTATCAGGAAAAGTTGGGCTATTAATTCTATTTAAAATAACCGCAGCAACTGCTACCTGACCAATATAAGGTTCTCCGCGTGCTTCACCATAAACTGCATTTGCCATCAACTGAATATCATTTTGTGAAAAGCCTCCTGGCATATTGGCTGCTGTAGCTCCTTGTTGCTCTTCAGCTTGTTGCTCTTCCTCTTGAGCTGCTGGTTCTCCACCAGCTTGGTCCTGATTTTGTTGTGGCTGTGCTGCTTGACCTTGCTGTTGCTGATTTTGCTGTGGCTGAGCCGCTTGATCTTGCTGTTGTTGATTTTGCTGTGGCTGAGCCGCTTGACCTTGCTGTTGTTGATTTTGCTGTGGCTGAGCCGCTTGACCTTGCTGTTGTTGATTTTCCTGTGGTTGGGCTGCTTGACCTTGCTGTTGTTGATTTTCCTGTGGTTGGGCTGCCTGACCTTGTTGCTGTTGGTTCTGCTGTGGTTGTTTT
Source organism: Cytobacillus suaedae (assembly GCA_014960805.1). Lineage (GTDB taxonomy): Bacteria > Bacillota > Bacilli > Bacillales > Bacillaceae_L > Bacillus_BV > Bacillus_BV suaedae. The sequence goes on from CP063163.1 coordinate 2,972,199, forward strand.
ATCTGTTGTGGATTTCCCATTCCTTGTGCTTTATATTGTTTTTCTTGCTTCATTCTAATTTGTTCAGAGCTTTTTCTAGCTTTCTCAATAGTAGCTTTAGATGGTGCAGTTTGAATGTTCCAGGCTACTCCACCATAATGTGTGAAGCGATTCCCTTTTTTTAGGTTGTCATAAACAAAAGCTTTATTGAACTTAGTTGCTCTTGTTAGCATTTCTTTTGTCTTTTGTCCAACTAGCCCATCTACTTCCGTTAAACCGAATGCTTTTTGAAAATTTCTTACTGCCCAATAGGTGCTCCACCCATATACACCATCAATTGTGCCATGGTAATATCCGTTATACTGGAGCCTTGATTGAAGTTCAATTACATCCTCACCTGTGGCTCCTCTTTGGATAACCTGATCTGAGAAAGCATCTACTTGATGCTCATTTATACTTCCAAAAAAGGTAGTTGCGATAAGTATAGGTACTACTAAAAACAATCTGAACAATTTTGTGTTCATTACTTTTTTACCTCCTTAACCATTTTTTATATATAGTTACAAGTATTTTCTGTAGAGAACTGTATTTTATTCAGATTCAAGCAAATTCAATTTTTTTATGTACAAAAAAAAGACCTGAAACGAGTAATTTCAGGTCTGTTAAAGTAAGGTATATTATTGTTTTGCTAACTTTACTTTTCTTAAGCCAAACCACCATAAAAAAATCATGAATGGAAGCATTAAGTAAATCCACATTTGTGTTGATAAGATAATATAATCATAAAAGCCATGTAAGATAAAAGGGATTAAAAGTGCAATACCTATCCATTTTTTTTCAGCCTTAGCGTTACCTTGTGAAAGCTTTGCTTTACCTAAATAATACCCCATAATAACACCAAACAAAGCATGACTAGACACTGGTAAAAGTGCTCTGCCAATTGCAAACTCCACACCATTAGCTACTAGATATAATATGTTTTCTATTGTCGCAAAACCTAAGGAGATAGAAGATCCGTATACAATACCATCGTAGTGCTCATCGAAATCAGCGTGCTTATAAACCGTATAAAAAAGAACGAACCACTTAAAAAATTCCTCTAACAAACTAATTGATATAAATGCTCTAAGTAATTCTGATTGAAACACATTTTCTACTTGTATTACATATTGAATAAACATTATTGGAAAAACAAGCACTGCACCAAATACAAATAGCCTAAAAACCATTGAAATAGGCTCTGAATCATATTTATCTTTAAGGTAGAAATAACTTAATAGGGCTAAACCAGGTGCAATACCGGCTGAAATGACCCCCAACATACCTAGTCCTCATTTCATTCTATTTTTTTTTATCGTATCATGATATTGTTAAATTGGGAACGAAATAACGGATAATTTTGAAGGAGTTATACTATGAAAAAAATACTAATACTACATACAGGTGGAACCATTGCAATGAGGGAAGATAAAGAAACAGGGGCAGTAGCACCAGATAAAGAAAATCCTCTTCATTCCACTACTTCAGAGCTTTCCAAAATAGCTACTATTTATGTAGAAGAAGTTTTTCAGCTACCTTCTCCGCACATTACACCTACAGAAATGTTAATTCTAAAGGATATAATTGAAAAAAAAGTGCAGGAAGATGATATTGAAGGTGTCGTTATTACACACGGTACAGATACACTCGAGGAAACAGCCTACTTTTTAGATTTAACAGTCCAAACTAATATCCCAATTGTGGTTACGGGTGCCATGAGATCAAGTAATGAATTAGGATCAGATGGACCTTATAATTTAATTTCAGCTGTTCGGGTCGCTGCAAGTGAAGCAGCAATTGGTAAAGGTGTACTTGTTGTACTAAATGATGAAATCCACACTGCAAAAAATGTTACTAAAACTCATACAAGCAATATTGCAACCTTCCAAAGTCCTCAATATGGACCTCTAGGAATTGTCACAAAACGTGGAGTTTCTTTTCATCACACTCCATTACTAAGAGAAACCTATGACATTCAAACCATCGATAAGAATGTATTACTCTTAAAAGCTTATGCGGGAATGGATGATCTTATTTTTAAAGCGATGGAAACCGTTAGCTTTGATGGTTTGGTAATTGAAGCCTTGGGACAAGGTAATCTACCACCGAAAATGGTAACTGGCATAGAATCACTAATTAAAAGAGGGATTCCCGTTGTACTTGTATCCCGCTGTTTTAATGGCTTTGTTTCTGACACCTATGGATATAAAGGTGGAGGTAAGCAATTAAAAGAAATGGGCGCTATTTTATCAAATGGACTTAATGGACAAAAAGCTAGGATTAAGCTACTTATCACACTTGAAACAACAAATAACTCTACCCGACTTCAAGAACTATTCTTAAGGTAGTTTATAATAGAAAAGCTAAAGAGTATTGAGCTCTTTAGCTTTTTGATTTCTGGAAAATAGATTCAGCGATTTGATCTCCATGGAACCTTCCATTTTCGATAAATATCTCATTCGCATTATTTCCTGCAGCAATTACCCCCGCTATATAAACACCATTTACATTGGTTTCCATCGTTTCTGAGTCAAAAGCAGGTCGACCTGAAGCCTCATCAATTTTTATCCCCATTTTACTTAGAAAACTGTGATCTGGATGATAGCCTGTCATCGCAAAAACATAATCATTTTTAATTTCTACTTCTTTCCCATTTTTAATGTAAACAATGAAATCTTGTGTGATTTCTTTTACAGTAGACTCAAATTCCATTGTAATTGTTTGGTTTCGGACGAGTGCTTCAAATTCGGGAAGAATCCACGGTTTTATGCTAGGTGAATATTCGGTACCACGATATAAAACTGTTACTCTTGCATCCACCTTGACTAGTTCTAGAGCTGCATCGACACTCGAGTTTTTACCGCCAATAACAGCTACATCTTTATCAAAAAACGGATGAGCTTCCTTAAAATAATGAGAAACTTTATCTAAATCCTCACCTTTAATATTTAGATAATTAGGGTTATCGTAATAACCAGTGGCAATGATCGTATATTTCGCTTCATAAATCCCTTTTGACGTTTTAATTGTAAAATGATCATTTTCACCTTGTTTCACCCATTCTACACATTCGAACGTATTAACACGCAATTTCTGCCGCTTGGCAACTTCACGATAGTACGCCAGCGCTTGGTTTCTAACAGGCTTCCGAGCTTCTGTTATAAATGGAACTCCACCTATTTCTAATTTTTCACTAGAACTAAAAAAAGTTTGGTGAGTAGGATAATGGTAGATTGCATTCACAATATTCCCTTTTTCTATGATTAATGGATTAAATCCTTTTTCTTTTAATGCAATCGCAGCTGAGAGACCACATGGCCCGCCACCCACAATAATGATTTCTTCTTTTTGCACCATCAACACTCCCTACGTTCTTCCTAATGCACTGTATGTTAGATACAGTTCACATAAAAATAAAAAATCTCCTATCTAAAAATGATAGGAGATTTATAGTCAATATGCAAATGTTTGCTTTTAAAATTAAATCCAGCCTCTGAAGCGAGATGCTTCAGCCATTTTTCTCACACCAACCATGTATGCAGCTAAGCGCATGTTTACTCTACGATTACGTGAAGTATCATAAATGTTATTGAAGGAACGGACCATAACTTTCTCAAGTTTCTCTTCTACTTCTTCTTCACTCCAATAATAACCTTGATTATTTTGAACCCACTCGAAGTAAGAAACCGTAACCCCACCAGCACTTGCTAGCACATCTGGAACTAATAGAATACCACGTTCAGTTAAAATTTCAGTTGCCTCTAATGTTGTTGGACCATTCGCAGCCTCAACAACAATACTTGCACGAATATTATGTGCGTTTTCTTCAGTAATTTGATTTTCAATAGCTGCCGGCACTAAAATATCGCAATCTAATTCAAGCAGCTCTTTGTTCGTAATTGTATTGTTAAATAGCTTAGTCACAGTTCCAAAGCTATCGCGGCGATCTAATAAGTAATCAATGTCTAAACCATTTTCGTCATGTAATCCACCGTAAGCATCTGAAATACCAATTACTTTCGCTCCTGCATCATGCATGAACTTTGCCAGGAAGCTTCCTGCGTTACCAAAACCTTGAACAACTACTCTTGCACCCTCTAATTCAATTCCAATTTTCTTTGCAGCTTCACGAATGCAAATCGTAACTCCTTTTGCAGTAGCAGATTCCCGTCCATGAGAACCTCCTAGAACCAAAGGTTTTCCAGTGATAAAACCAGGTGAGTTAAATTCATCAATACGGCTATATTCATCCATCATCCATGCCATAATTTGAGAATTTGTAAATACATCTGGTGCTGGGATATCCTTTGTTGGTCCAACGATCTGACTAATTGCTCGTACATATCCACGGCTTAATCTCTCAAGCTCTCGGAATGACATATCACGTGGGTCGCACACGATTCCGCCTTTACCACCGCCATACGGTAAGTCTACGATTCCACATTTTAAACTCATCCAAATGGATAATGCTTTCACTTCTTTTTCAGTAACTCCTGGATGAAACCTTATTCCACCCTTTGTAGGTCCTACAGCATCGTTATGTTGTGCACGGTAGCCAGTAAATATCTTTACTGATCCATCATCCATTCGAACTGGAATTTTTACTGTCATCATTCGAATAGGTTCTTTTAGTAATTCATACACTTCTTCAGGATACCCTAACTTTTCTAGTGCCTTATGTATAACAGTTTGTGTAGATTTTAGGACATCAAGTTTATCGTGGTTGTTTTGTGTAGTTTCGGTATTCTTTTCGGCTACCATTTGTAAACCTCCCAAAAGATTTTCACTGTTTGTTTAAGTAGTATAAGGAGACAAAACAGAAATAATACTTCACTTATAGTTGGACTAAGTAAATAGGCATAGTAAAACGCATTAACAACAGTATTTTATTTGTTAATGGTTATCCTAGGAATGATTATTCCCCTTATTAAATATACATCTATATTAATTCTTTACAAAAAAGTTAGTGAGTTTACTATTTATTATTGTCTACCTTTCATGACATAGTATACACCTTCCTTAGAAACTTGCAAGACAAATTAAATAGATTTCAAAAATTTTAAGCTTATTTTTGTAACCGGTTACAACTATCCTTTTACAATTAAGGCATAGGCTCGTTTCTCAAAATTTATTGATTGTCCTTTTGAACCTTGGCCGTTCCTTTGCGCTACAGGCACTTGCTTTCCGCGGGGAGGGATGCGAGCCTCCTCGGCGCAAGCGCCTGTGGGGTCTCGCACTTCCCTCTACTCCCGCAGGAGTCAAGTGCCTTTCGCTCCAATCCACTGTTAAACATATGTAGTTTTCAACTCAAGATTAATTACAATAAGCTAAAGATAAAAACCTCTAGAATTCTAGAGGTTTTTGGTTTTATCAATAAATATATTGTATATTTTTTTGATTGTTTCTTCTTTCATTAACTTTTTTCCATACTCTTCTACTCTATAGGTGGTAATTGTAGATGGGTTTCCGAATTCGGCTAGTATTGATATGAAGTCTTCTGTTTGGATAGTTTCTTCGTCTTCGAAGAGTAGGTAAAATCGATTGTTATATGAATATAATGTTCCAGTTGTTATATTTTTTGAAATCAGCCTAGTTGAAAGTTGGATAACATCTTCGAATGTTTGAAATTCGTAAAAGATATCATCACTTTCATCAAGAGTAACCTGCATTTCAATATAATCATCAACAAAGTCCTCATCATCAATATCCTCTATATCCTCAACATCTCTGGTCACAATAACAACCATTCCTTGGGCTTGCAATGAGTACACTTCGACTGCTATTGGACCATTTGCTACGAAGCCTAATTCATCGCTAGCTTCCTCAATCATATCCCGAAATAGTTGATGAACCTTTAAGGAATCATGCCATAAATCTTCTTTAGATAAACCGCGATCCACTAAATCATCAAACGTAAGGAAAATTTTGATTTTATCGTTATTCAAGCGTTCAAGTCGCATAAAACCCCTCCCAACCGTCACAACACCTTTTTCTACAATTAGTTTATGAAAGTATCTAAATATGGTTCATACTGATTTAAAACCGGGATTTTATGGTTAGTTAACTATGTAATTTTTCTAGGAACCTGTGGTCTATGTGCAATATCAACTTCTTTTCAATGTCATTAAATGAGTCTCAGGCTCCGCCCCTAACCTTAACGGAACGCCTGTCGTACCATATCCATTACTAATTAGTAATTTATATACACCGTTATCGCTCAGTTTACCTTTCTCATAGTAACCAAAATTCAAGATACGTATTTGTCCTCCATGAGTATGCCCAGTAAGCACAAGTTGTATATTGTAATCCTTTTTAATCTTTTTTACAATTCGAGGATTATGGCAGGCAAGAATTTTAAAGGAACTATCACCGGCATCTAATAGGGCCAATTCAAGGCGATCCCGTTCCTCGCTCATATCATCTACACCAAGTAAGGATATTTTTTCACCACTTCTAGATTCAAAGTTTACGGCAGTATTATCTAATATTTTTACTCCTTTTTCTAACAAAAGTGAATCAAGTCGATGGAAGTCAGTTTCATAATCATTGTTTCCCCATACAAAATAGGTTGGACCTATTGCTTTTAAGGAATCAATGTTTTCACTTATTCTTTCAAATGAAACACCTTTTTCCGCAAGGTCCCCTCCAATAATAACAATATCTGCTTTTCCTACGACTTTATTTATAAGCTTTTCTGATACTTTTCTTCTGTGAATATCTGAAATAAAAAAAATCGTAAGTTTTTCAAGATCTTGAGGAAAATCGTTAAACAGTAGAACTTGCTCTTTAACTATATTTTTATTTGCTTCTATCCACATATATAGGAGAAGAAAAAACATTACTATTAAAATTATATATATAAATAACATAGAACCTCCTAGCCTTGATGCTCATATACAACGTTTTTCTTAAAGTCTATTGATATAATACCATATATTACTGTAAAGAACGAAAGTACAAGTGTATGCCAGAATCCGATTTGAAATAATAAAATAAAAATTAAGATTACTGAATATCCCAAAGCTACATTTTTGAATGAATAGGATTGTTTTTTTACAATAAGAAGGGTTTGTATAATGGCATCCTTCAGAAGAATCGCATTCGAAATAAATGCAATTAATAAACAAATCATCGCTGCAAAAAATTGAAATGGATTTAATATAAATCCTATTAACAGTTCTGAAAGATTAAAAGGTTCTTCTATTTCAATTAGCCTTATAAAAAAGAAACCACTAAAAAAACCAATTACACCACATAACAATTTAAATAGCATCGAAAAAACCTCCTTATTATACCCTTATGAGAATTGCAAAAATACATTCCACTGTTACATTTATCCCAAGAATATTTACTCCTAATTTTTGGTAACAACTTACTGACAAAAGGAATTTTTTTCAATTTATCTCATAATTATAAACTGACGTATTGTTTTTTGGTCATTAGGTATATTTCACATCAAGGAGGTTTACATCAGCGATGACAAAATTCACTAAAAAATACTACCCCTATGCAAGCCCATTTGATCCGTGTCCACCGATTCCAGTAAAAACATATTCTACTCCTCCGCATCTTTATATAGGATTTCAACCACCGAATCTACAACAGTTCTCACCTAAAGAGGCATTATGCGCAGGAACTTTATGGCCTGTTTTCTATGACCCTTACTACAACCCTTATGAAACTGCTAAAAGGGAGGGTGAACAATGAAACAGTTACCGCCTGAGTATTATGCATTATTGGAAGAATTACAAGCTGTCGATTTCGTCCTTGTTGAGCTTACATTGTATCTAGATACTCATCCAACTGATTACCAAGCAATTCAACAATTTAATAATTTTGCCCTTCAAAGAAAGAAGCTTGCTAAACAGTACGAAGCCCAGTACGGTCCATTACTTCAATATGGGCATAGTTACTCAAATTATCCATGGGATTGGGACGATGTTCCTTGGCCATGGCAGGTTTAGAAGAAGGACACGAAAGACCATATAAAAAATAGGGGGAGGAATGAATTCAAATGTGGGTTTATGAAAAGAAGCTTCAGTATCCAGTAAAAGTAAGTACATGTAATCCTACTCTGGCTAAATACTTAATTGAACAATATGGTGGTGCAGATGGAGAGTTAGCTGCAGCTTTAAGGTATTTAAATCAACGTTATACTATACCTGGTAAAGTAATTGGACTGTTAAACGATATTGGTACGGAGGAACTTGCTCATTTAGAAATGATTGCAACAATGATTTATAAACTTACCAAAGATGCTACACCAGAGCAAATGAAGGCAGCTGGATTAGCTCCACATTATGTGAACCATGACTCTGCCTTATTTTACCATAATGCTGCCGGCAATCCTTTTACAACAGAATATATTCAAGCTAAGGGTGACCCGATTGCCGATTTATATGAAGACATCGCAGCTGAAGAAAAGGCTCGTGCTACTTATCAATGGATTATTAATGTAAGTGATGATCCTGATTTAAATGATGGTCTTAGATTTTTAAGGGAGCGTGAAATTGTTCATTCACAGCGATTTAGAGAGGCAGTTGAGATATTAAAGGATGAACGTGATAAGAAAAAGTTCTTTTAACGGAAATATAAAATAAAGTAGCCTAACCGGAGGCTACTTTACTTTTCCTATTCTTTATCCTGCTCTAACGGAATTTCTAAGATTTGACCTTCGAATATTTTGGTTTGTTCTAGGTTATTCCACTCACGAATGATTTCTTCGCCTGCTCTGCTTTTATAATATTTTATCGAAATACTAAATAGCGTTTCTTCTGCTGTAACTTTATGTGTAATTACCTTGTATTCTTGCTTGGTGGAATCTTTCGGTTCTGTTTGTTTAGGACTGTTATCTGACACATTAGTTATTGGTTGTTCTTCTTCATTTTTACTTTCTGTGTCAACTGCTATTTCTTTTTCTTCTGTATCACTTCGACTCGGTTCCTCTACCTTCTCTGGTTCGTTAACAACATCCTCAGTGAGATTTTCACTCTCTTCTGATACTCTTTCATCTTCATCAGGCTTTGCAAAATCAATGGTATCGTAATTCTCTGTTGAAACTTTAGGAACAATCGTCTTTAGTTCTTCTTTAAAATGAAAAGTATAGCTTAATATAAATATTGGTATAAGGACAAAAAACAAAGCTAAAAGACGAACAACTGGATACTTAAATCGAATTTTTGTCTTTTTTTTCTTATCTTTATGAATTTTACTTCTAGGTGGAAGTTTCTCTGATGAACTTCTTACAGTCTGTCTTAGTTTCTCTGCCTGATCATGAGTTGTATCTTTATCCAAGATAATCACCTCTATCCTTTTAATGAATGAACATAGTCGATTCTAATTTTTATTGCAAACACAAGATCTATTAAAAAGTGGGCAAAAAATGTTACATATAGATTTTCGGTTATAAGATATAAGTACCCAAGTAAGAAACTAAGAATAATGACTGCCAAGAACAAAACCCATTTGTATAAATAACGTACATGTAAAACTGCAAAAACAATACTGGCTATTACAATCCCAAAATGTGATTGAATGAGGCCACGAAACAGTAACTCCTCAGTAAAAGCTATGAGTAAACATAACCAGAAAATATGAGGAATATTTCTTTTTTTAAAAACTAACTCATTAATGCCACCATCGTCATAATAACGTTTAGGAACATATCTCATCATCGCTAGGTCTATGAGGATAACAACAAGTGCACTTCCTCCCCCATAAATTAAGATTTCCCTTATATCCAAAGTCCATAGGCTAAAAAACGAAGAAAAATCAGGAAATAAAAAAAAGCCTAATATTATGGAAATGATGATTAGTAGTCCTTGAGTTGCATAAAGGTGAAATAAAATTTGTCTGTCATTCAATCCTTTAACAATCTCAGCTTGTTTATTTTGCAATTCCTTCACTCACCTTTTAAGAGAATGCGACCAAGCTCTTCTCTCCAATCCGTAATGGTTTTATTTAGACTTTGTTTATTTTGCGTTTCAAATGTCCGAAAGTCTTCCGAACATATATCACAACAAATTAATGGTTTATCTAAAGGCTCTTCTCCAAAGTATCTTAGAATATGTTCCCTTCTACATAAATTAGAAAACACCAATTTTTTCATGAAAATTAATTTTTCACTCTTAAGGTCATTTCTTTGTGTAATAATCCGGGAAATTTTATTGGTGACCTCTTCAACTGCAATTTCCTCCGTATTGAATTGGTCATCGAGAATGTTAAATTCCTTCAATTGATGTTTAATAAATCTCCAATAGTTCTCGTTTACATCTGCTTTATTAATTATATCTTCTTCAATATCTTTCGTAATGTGTAAATTTCTATTATTTTTTAGCATTTCATTTAAACAGCTTAGAATTGTACGTATTGATTGAGTTGAAGGGAGTTCATACTGAATAAGTTGCTCAGGGATTTCTTCATCATTTGGACTATACAATAGAATAGCGATACTTGAATTTCCATCTCTCCCAGCACGCCCTATCTCTTGTATATAAGATTCAAGTTGCGAAGGTAGATGAAAGTGTATGACGTAACGTATATTCGGTTTGTTTATTCCCATTCCAAATGCACTAGTACAACAGATTACTTCAAGCTGATTACTAAGAAACTGTTGTTGAATTAGCATGCGCTGCTCTTGCTCCATTCCTCCATGGTAATAAGCAACATTCTTTATCCCTTTTTCCAACAAGTAATTCGCAATATTCTCGGCCCAAAGTCTACTTGAGAAATATATAATTCCAGGTCCCTGAAGTTTCTGAACTCTATCAAGTAAGGTCAAAATTTTATCATCTAAAGAATGAGTTTTCTTCACCACAATTGCTATATTTTTACGATCAACTGAATGGATGTGTCTTTTTTCTTTAGTTAACAGTAACATGGATGAGATATCTTCAATAACTTGATCCGTTGCTGTAGCGGTTAAAGCTAAACAAGGAGGATTACCTAAAGTACGCTTGATATCTCCCAGTTTAGAGTAATCTGGCCTGAAATCATGTCCCCATTGTGAAATACAATGAGCTTCGTCAACAACAAATAAGGATATCCTACACCTCTTAAGAGCTGTGATTACCAAAGGTGACTGTAACATCTCAGGTGATGTAAAAATAAAACGATATTTGCGAAGGTCTTTGACAGCGCTCTGTTTTTCATAAAATGTCAGGAAACTATTTAAAGCAATAACATCTTTTTCTCCATTTTTCTTTAGCTGTTGAACCTGATCTTCCATTAGGGATAATAATGGTGAAATGATTAAGGTTGTCCCTCCCATGATATAACTAGGAAGTTGATAACAAATTGATTTACCGCCCCCAGTTGGAAGCATAGCTAAAACATCGTGTCCTTCTAGTACATCTTGAATAATCTCCCTCTGACCAAACCTAAAAGAACTGTAATTAAATTTTCTTTTTAATACCTTTTCAAGTAGTTCCATTACGTCCACCACTTTTAGCTAACACGAGTCTGATTTGAAAATAAGACACATGATCACCAAGCTTTTCCTTTATAGGCTTTATTTTATTGGTTTGAAAGGTCTCCTGAAGAGCACGTATCTCTTGTTCGATTTCTGTTGAAACAAATCTAGATATTGAGAAATTATCCACACTTTGTGCAATCTCAACTAAATGGTCTTCAACTGTATTTTCTTTTATTCCCCGAATATGGGCAATTTCTTTAATCGTCTTTCCCGCTTTTAAATATTTTAAGGTTTCAGAAGATGAAACTGTCAAATTCAATTGATCAAACAAATCATTTGCTAAATTATATAAGTACGGATAACTACCTGAATCAGATTCAATTTTCATTAGGAACGTATGCAATACATTATGGAATAATAAATATACTCTAGTTACTTCTATTTTGTTTATGTGAGAAAGTTGTTCAAATGTATAACCAATTCGCCCATAACCTGTTAGTCGATTCACAAATAAAAGTGCTTCATTGTTAGAAGTAAAAGACAATATGTCACTTACCTCTGTGTGAATCTTTTCGGCCAACTCATCCCGCTTTAACCCAGACCTTAAAATATAATTCTTTACGAAATGCAATACAGCAGAATCTTGATTTATTGTGGTATACTGTGTTTCGCGGTGGATTAGATTAGAAAGTACTTGGATAAGTAAAGATAAACGTTCCCAAAACACCAATCCTCTTTGATAATATTTCCATCCATGAAGATTCGCTGGTAACGGAAATGTACTCTCATATTCAACAAGGTAATTCTTTCCCTCTTCTGTAATTAAAAACTTATTTTCATTCACATAAGTAATTAATTTATGTTGTTGTAAAAGTTTAATAACTTCTTCTAGTTCATCTCTAGTAAGGGTTGGGAACAGAGAGAAAAGGTGTGAAACATTAAAAAGGTTCGAATCAAAGATCGTCTGGGACGATTTTTTCCCTGTTAGTAAATGATAAATACCATAGATACTTCTTTCCCCATTAAATTTTAATAAGGAAAATAAAATAATGTACGACCGATCATTTAATCTCATCTCTTCACCCAGCTTAACTCGACAGAATACATACTGCTATTGTCGAAAAAAATCATACTTGCACTTATTGTATCAAATTATAGTCTTAATTCGGTAGGTTTAGAATTAAAAAAAATGTGAAATATAATAAGTGGAAACTAAGGAATTCCTTTTGTGATAAGCATTCTCATTGACTTTTCTATTGAAAAGTTTTGAAAACACGATTACAATAAGTGTTGAGGATACGTTTCCACCTAATAGTAAGTTCTATTTGTTAGGATGCGGAACTTATATAGTACAATATTTATTTATTATGTATTGTTAATTTTCGGGAGGTTTTTACTCATGGCAAAGTACACTATTGTTGACAAAGAAACTTGTATCGCATGTGGAGCATGTGGTGCAGCAGCACCTGATATTTATGATTACGATGATGATGGAATCGCATTCGTAACTCTTGACGATAACGCTGGTATTGTTGAGATTCCTGATGTACTTGTAGAAGATATGATGGATGCTTTCGAAGGCTGTCCTACAGACTCAATTAAAGTTGCTGACGAGCCATTTGACGGAGACGCACTTAAATTCGAATAGTACTCTGTAATTTAACCCTCTGGATTTTTCAGGGGGTTTTGTTATTTACATATATAAACAAAAAAGGCTAAGTTCTAATTGACAGGCACTATGTTATATGATAAATTATCCGAATATTGCGTTAACATTCTAGAAGGAGGTTGGTAAATATGTTTCAAGTCTTAGTAGCTGATTCAATAAGCGAAGAAGGGTTAGCTCCTTTAATTGGTAAAGACTCTATTCGAGTTGTTCAGCATAAGGTTTCTGAGGTAGAGGGAAAATTACACGAGTTTGATGCCCTCTTAGTTAGAAGTGCAACTACCGTTACGGAAGATCTCCTTTCTAAAATGAAGAACCTAAAAATTATTGCTAGAGCAGGTGTAGGTGTTGACAATATAGATGTCACGGCTGCGACAAAAAGAGGGGTAGTTGTCATAAATGCCCCTGACGGCAATACTCTATCTACAGCTGAACATACATTTGCAATGATGACCTCACTTGTTCGACACATCCCTCAAGCTCATATATCTGTGAAATCTAGAGAATGGAACCGTACCTCTTTTGTAGGAACTGAATTGGCAGGAAAGTGCCTTGGTATCATTGGTTTAGGTAGAATCGGAACTGAAATTGCTAAGAGAGCTAGAGCATTTTCTATGACTGTTCATGTGTATGACCCATTCCTTACTCAATCAAAAGCTGAAGATTTAGGAGTAATTTCTACCTCATTGGATGATGTATTAATTTTTTCAGATATTATTACTGTCCATACTCCACTAACCAAAGAGACGAAAGGTTTACTAAGCTATGATAACCTAGCTAAAACAAAAAAAGGGGTATATGTTATTAATTGTGCAAGAGGTGGAATCATCGACGAACAAGCACTAGTTTCTTATCTAGAAAATGGGCATGTTGCAGGAGCTGCGCTTGATGTGTTTGAAGTTGAACCTCCTCTAGACAATAGACTACTAGAATTTGAACAAGTGATTGTTACACCTCATCTCGGTGCATCAACAAAGGAAGCACAACTAAATGTTGCTGCGCAAGTTGCAAAAGAAATTGTACATTTCTTTGAAGGTAAGCCAGTCACTTCCTCAATAAACCTTCCTACCTTATCTAAAGAAGTTTTCGAAAAGATTCAACCTTATTATGATCTAGCTAATAAAATGGGTTTACTATTGTCGCAATGCATGAAGGAAGCAGTAAGTGAGGTCAACATTACTTATGCAGGACTTGTTACTGAATTAGAAACCAGCTTTATCTCTAAAAGTTTGTTGTCAGGGTTTCTAAAGTCAAGAGTTGCATCAACAGTGAACGAAGTAAACGCAGCTCTTATTGCTAAAGAAAGAGGAATTACTTTTGGAGAGTCCTATTCTTCAAGTACTTCAAGTTTTTCAAACTCAATTACAGTTAAAGTTATTGGTGAAAAGAGTTCCTTTACAATCCAAGGAATTTATGTTGCGGACTACGGGATGCGAATTGTAATGTTAAATGAGTTTAAAATTGACTTTAATCCAAGTGGACATCTGCTATGTATTCAGCACACAGATCGACCTGGGGTTATTGGTAGAGTAGGAAAGCTATTAGGAGATATTGAGGTAAACATCGCTACCATGCAGGTTGGACGCAAAGAGATAGGCGGTGAGGCAATAATGATTTTATCATTTGATACCCCACTACAAGATGATACAGTTAAAACCCTTCAGAAATCGCAGGATATTGTTTCAGTTAGAAAGATTGATTTATAACTAAGAAACTCATAATAGGCTGTCTGCAAAGCTAAAGTGTTAGACTTTGAAGGCAGCCATATTCTATATTTGATTTCTTACAGATTGTATTTAGATTGTAATCATACTATAGTCCGTTGATTTCCGGTCCAGGCACTTGCTTTCCGCGGAAATTATTAAAAAATCCCAACTACCAGCTTTTTCAAGGACAAATTCCCATCGGGAGGAAAAGGAAGGTTATTTTCACTGCCGTGAAAAAACCCACTCCTCGACGTTCCTTCTGTGGGGTCTCGACCTTTCCTCTACGTCCCGCAGGAGTCAAGTGCCTTCCCCTCCAATCAACTCTGTGACTGGAATACAACGAAGGGGAAATAAAACATGACTATTATTTCTTTTTCTCCCATTCTATTTTTAGAATTTAACTTCTTTACGTTCACCTTTTGAAAAGGTCATAATTGTTGTATACCCTACTTGTCTTGCTAGTTGAATGGCTTGGTCATAATCTGCTCCTACATGCTCGGGGACGTGCGCGTCAGATGAAAAGACAATTGGAATCCCTTTGGTATAGCACATCTCTAATAATTTTTTATCAGGATATAAACTTTTAGTTTGCTTTCGTAGACCGGCTGTACTAATCTCTACACACGTTTTGGAATTAGCCAGAGCAGTGGTAGCACGATTGTATTGCTCAAGTAAAAACTCTTCGTCTTTTGGGACGTAATTAAATATTTTAACCAGGTCAAGATGTCCAACGATATCAAAGAGGTTTGATTGTGCAAGTGTTTCTACTTGGTCATAATATCTGCGATAGATTGTATAAAGGTCACGTTTTTCCCATTCAGTTCTAAACTCGGCTAGATCAATACCAAAATTGTCTATCCAATGAATTGATCCGATGACATAGTCAAATTGATATGTTTTTATGAACTTACTCATTTCCTCGTGCTTCCCAGGAGTATAATCCATTTCTATCGACATCTTCACATCAATGTTTTGATTCCAGGCATCATAAAACAGCTGGACATAATCCTTCATATCGTATATCCGTCTATCTTCTATCCAGGGATTACTTAAAATATCTTTCGTTTGATAAAAGTGATACGCATGTTCAGAGATACCAAAATGATTAATTCCTTTTTCAGCAGCTGTATTCGTAAATTGAGTAAGGTAATCTAATGATAACGTGCCCCGCTCTAAGTGGTTATGATAATCCGTCAGCATACTTGTAATCTCCTCTCCCATTTTAAGCAAATACTTTTTACTTAATTATATAGTTGGCTATTACAATTACAATAAGCTGAAAGAGTTTCATTCAATTCACTGTTACTTACTATTTATGATCAATATTTGATTTGGATGAACGATATTTCGTGTAAGGTTATTCACTTCTTTAATTTTTTCAACAGTCGTACCCGTTTTAGCTGCTATCTCCGGTAATGTATCTCCCGATTTCACAACATATACTTCATCCATCGTTGGATGTAATATCAATTCTTGACCTATCATTAATAAATCACTATTTAAATTATTCCATTTCATAATAGAATCAATCGAAACGAGGTATTCCTGTGAAATATCCCATAATGTTTCATTAGGCTTAACAATAATTTTTTTACCATTCGAGTTATATTCTTTTTTCTCAGATAAGCTTGCGACGACCATTGAACTTGAAAGCAACTGACCTGCCTCATATTCTAATAAATTCCAACCATCAAATAATTCCTCTTCATAAACCGAACCTAAAGAGTAAGTAGCGGCATTTGTTGTATCTTCTTCTGATACCGTTGAATCATTTGATACAAGCATTTCATCTACATTTAAAACCATTAAAGGATCAATAGAATTATTTTTCTTGTAATTCCACTCACCAAAATGCACCTCGAAATGGAGATGCGCCCCTGTAGACCTGCCTGTACTACCTATTTCACCAATCTTTTCGCCTCTTTTTACATAGTCACCTTCTTTAACATCCCGCTTACTAAGGTGAGCATAGACTGTCTCAAAACCACTCGGATGAGCAATAAAAACTACGTGACCATATGTATATGAATAATACGATTTTTTTACAATGCCTTCATCAACAGAATATGTATCTGCTCCAGTTGGTGCTGCTATATCAATTCCTTTATGCTTTCCTGCTCTTGTACCATAGTAATCAGTTATTTCACCTGCAACTGGCCATACCCAATTTTCTGCTTTATCTTCATAAGAGATTGTATGCGCGCTAATTGTTCGACCTCCGATAAATAATAGCCCTATGCAAATTCCCATAATAACTACTACAGCTAGACGTCTTATTAGATCTTGCATTGTTGTTCCTCCTTAGTGTTGATACAAAATTCTATATGTATCCTATGTCTGCCTGTCTAGAAATAGAACAAGTACCTAAACACCCCTTAATTGTAGATACCTTTTTTACCCAAGTGCAATAAGCACCTTAACATTATTTGAAAAGTTTTATTAAATTATGTAAAACTTTTTATCAATCAAAATTACAACGCTACAAACACATATCAAGGCTCTGATAAATTGCCCAATTAGCTAATTAATGCAAAAAAAAGAAAGGCATGAGCCTTTCTTTTAATTAAGTGTTATTGGATTGGGTGCAACAGGAACGGTATTCTCAACCCCAGTTAGGTCCCAAGAACCAATCCGGTCTAAAGTAGCATTTTCAAATGAAACTGTTTGATAACCGAACTCTTTTGCAGTAATCATGATGGCTTCTATCATCATTAAGTTAATGTCATTGTCCTCTAAACTAGTATCATCTGTAAACGTAATTGTCACATTGCTACTATTGGTTTCATCAATTTCAAAATTAACATTTTCGTTAATGGTTGGTTGAAGGACAAATGAGCCAATCTCTAAATTATTTCTCATTGCTTCCAATGCATCTGAAAAAGTAGTTGATTTACCTGTCACTTCATTTGGAACCAAGAATTTACGTCCATTTTCAAAGGGAACATACATAAAATACGCCCGTTTTCCTGCTTTTTCTAACTTATAGGAAGTCTCTACAATTCCAGACTGACCAATCATTACTCCCTGCTTACCATTTTGATGGAACTCAATTTCATTATAGTTATCATCAAACCAACGGAACGTTTCTTTTACTGCACCCCAGAATTCCATTGATTCAGCTGAGGCAAAAGACTCAGGATTCCTACCTTCTTGACCAAAATCTAAAATGATATTTTTAGTACCATCCTCATTTTGCTTTTCAGTAAATGTATACTGTGCCAAAGGGAACTGTGTATTATATTCAGCACTTATCAGTTTATCATTCACTTTTTGAATGACATCTGGTAATAAATCAATATGACTTTGGTCAGACCAGTCCACGAGAACACTTACTGGAATTACTGTGTGGGCCATAGGATCTGGGACTCCAAACGTAAACAACTTTTTATCCATATACTCTCGTATAACATAGCTGGTTGGTTCCTCAAGAGATGTATTAGTCATTTTCCGACTTTCACTGTCGTCACCAGTAATCGCGGTCATCTCTGGTGCTCCTTCTTCTTTTGGAGATTCAGTGACCATCGTCATGTTTATATCTTCTGAACTACTTTCTTTGTTACCTCCACCCTGTGAAGAATCAAAAGAAGGGTTCAAGAATGACGGTCCAATTATAATAATTAATGCTAATGCTGCGGCCGTAGCCAGGGAAGGAATGATCCACGTATTCTTTTTCTTTCTCTTTACCTTAGAGGAAATGCTTTGATAAATTTCACGTGGGTCACGATTGTCTCTAACAATTGGCATCTGTGTTAACAAATGTTCTAGCTGCTCATCGTTCCACTCGGACTTTTTCATCAACGATCTCCTCCTTTATCACAAGTTCTTCCATATATCCTTTTAATATCTTTAAAGCTCGATGCTGGGTCGTTTTTACCTTACTTTCAGTCCAGCCTAAGCTTTCTGCTGTTTCTGAGATTGATAAGGATTGAATATAACGAAGAACCAAAACAAGGCGTTGGTCAACTGTACATTTATCCAAGCATCGATACATTGTTTGAATCTGTTCATTTTGTAATGCTATTTCCTCTGGTAAAGGTGCATAATCTATGACCTGCTGCTTATTCCAGTCAAAAGAGTCTAAAATTCTTTGTTTCCAACCCTTCTGCTTTCTAAAGGAATCAATCGCAACATGCCTAGCTATAGAAAACAACCACGTTTTTTCACTACTTTTCCCTTCAAACCTATCATAGGATTTCAGCACTCTTATATATACTTCTTGAACGAGGTCCTCAGCTTGCTCACGGTTTTTAACCATATAGAACAAAAATGAAAAGACATCGTGATGATATTTTTCATAGAGCTCTTGAAACACGGCGTCCATACTTATCCTCCCGTTCAATAAATTAGTCGTTACAATGTATTTAAAAGTTACAATTTCTTTTGTGGATTTTTTAAGTAGTTGTAGTTATCAACAACCACATAAAA
Organism: Cytobacillus suaedae; assembly: GCA_014960805.1. Classification (GTDB taxonomy): domain Bacteria; phylum Bacillota; class Bacilli; order Bacillales; family Bacillaceae_L; genus Bacillus_BV; species Bacillus_BV suaedae. The sequence continues at coordinate 2,991,427 of CP063163.1, forward strand.
CTTTTTTCTTCTTACTTACTATTCTATTAATTTACCATATCGTAATAGCAGAGAAAAGAGAATATAAAAATAAAGAATCCATCCTACCTGGATGGATTCATCGTTTATTGCTTTAAAATGTTTCTCATGGAACAAGATTTTACGTCATTACTCCTCAAATTACTCTATTTTTCGAGGGATAAAGAAAGTAAATGTCGTACCTTCGTTTATTTTGCTATGGACGGAAATGTGTCCTTGGTGTGCGTCAATGATATTTTTAACAATCGCCAATCCTAAACCAGTACCTGATCTTCCCCTCGTTCTAGCTTTGTCAGCTTTATAAAAGCGTTCAAATACAAAAGGTAAATCTTCTTCAGGTATTCCCGAACCTGAATCCTTAACATCAATCAGTAAACCACCTTCCTGGAGGTCAACCTGTAAGGTTACATTCCCCTCGCTCTCCGTATGTCGAAGTGCGTTATCAATGAGGTTTGTTAATACTTGTTCAATTCGATCTGGATCTAACTGAAAAGTGCCAAGTGAATCATCTTTTACTAAAGATAACTTAATATTCCTTTCCTTTGCAGGTCCTTGGAACTTTCTTATTATCCTATTTACTAAATCACTAATTTCTACTTCTTCTATATTAAGAGTAATATGACTTGCTTGCATCCGTGCAAGGTCCAATAAGTCATTGACCAACCTTCCCATACGAAGAGACTCATCATAAATTACCTTAGCTATTTCTCGTTTTTCTTCTTCTGTACTGGCGATATTATCAATAATTGCTTCACTATACCCTTGAAGCATAGAAATTGGTGTTCTAAGTTCATGAGAAACATTTGCAATAAAATCTTCTCTTAACTTGTCTAACCTTCTTTCTTCTGTCATGTCCCTAATAACCGCTACTGCTCCGCGGATGTATGTTTGATTATATAAAGGGCTCATTAAAATAACCCAACTTCTTCCTTGCATGCTTATTTCAACAATTTGTTCTTTTTCAAATGAAACAACATTTTGAAATAATTCATTCATTTCAGAAGGCAATTCTTCTCCATCTTTACTTTGCATACCTTGCTGATAATACCAAGCCTGTAAAAACCTCTCTGCAGGTGGATTAGTTACTAAGACAGTGCCATCCCTACTCAAGGTAATAACTCCATCTGCCATACTACTTAATACACTTGATAACTGCTCTTTTTCTTGGTTAAGTGCATTTAAATTAAATTTAAGTTGTTTTGCCATCTGGTTAAAAGCAACAGCCAATTCTCCTATTTCATCATGAGTTACCATCGGAACTTTTGTATCAAACTTCCCTCTTGCCACTTCAAAAGCTGCTTGTCGCATTTTTCGTAGTGGAGCTGTAATTCGAGTGGACAAGAAAAATGCAAAAATTGTTGTTAGCACAATAGCGATACCTGCGGCAAGTAAAATAAATCTGGTAGTTTGCTTCGTTGTTTCCCTTACTTCGTTTAAGGATTGATATAAAAATACAGCGCCTTGTTTATTGTTATCCACATGTAAGGGCGTCCCGATAATGAACATCTCTTCAGAATTACCATTTGTAATATTGCTCCCATTTAAACCCATTCGTTGGGAAACTGTCTTATCATCCGTAATAGCTTTAAATAACTCAGGATGATTTTGTATAAATTCGTAAGTCAACCTTTTGCTTCCCTCATCACCCGGGGAATACCAATGTGTGTCTTCATCTTCAATTATAATCACATTTGTATTATCATCTATTAACTCCCAAGAAATTTCCCTTGCAAGTTCTTTATCATCATGTGACTCCATGATAAAAGCAATCTTTGAAGCGATTTGGGTTAAGCCTTGCTCAGCCTCTCGCACGTGGTAATTCTCAAAGAACTCTAGTAACAGAATAGTTAATGTAAATAATACAAATGAAACGAGTAATAAAATGGTAATCCAGAGTTTACCTACTACACTTCGCCAGAACATCATCCATTAACTACCTCAAACTTGTAACCTACACCCCAGACGGTCACAATCATTTTAGCAGCTTCTGTAGATACCTTATTTAGCTTTTCTCTAAGTCGTTTTACATGTGTGTCAACTGTACGCAGGTCACCGAAAAATTCATAGTGCCATACTTCCTTTAGCAGTTGCTCTCTATCAAATACCTTATCCGGAGCCTTTGCTAAGAAATAAAGTAATTCGTACTCTTTTGGAGTTAAACCAACCTCTCTGCCATCAGCAGTTACTCGGTGTGCATCATTATCTATCGTTAAATGTGGAAATACAATTACATCCTTCGTAGTTGTTTCCGTTTGTAAGTACGATGTAGAAGAAGAACGTCTTAAAAGTGCTTTTACTCGAAGTACTACTTCACGTGGACTAAATGGCTTAACGATATAGTCATCTGTCCCTACTTCAAATCCTTGTACACGATTAACCTCTTCGCCTTTTGCTGTAAGCATAATAATTGGAGTAGCTTTTTTTTCACGTAATTCACGACAAACCTCAATACCATCTTTTCCAGGCATCATGATATCTAGGAGGATCAAGTCATAATCTGTCTGTATGGCTTTTTCTAAGGCCTGATCGCCGTTTTCAGCCTCTTCAATTAAATAGTTTTCGCGTTCTAAGTACATTTTTAATAAGCGTCGAATTCTTTCCTCATCATCAACAACTAAAATTCTTGCTTCATTTTCCATTACCAACACAACTCCTTCACTATCTATCTTTAAAAGTAATTTACCTTCATTAACACTATAGTAACCTTATTTAAGGGAACCTTCTGTAACATTTATCACATTCTTGTATTAAAAAGACCTTCTCCATTCCGGGAAGGTCTAATGTATTTTTGTGCAGCATTATGCGTAAGAGTGAAGACCAGCGATTACCAAATTAACAAAAATTAGATTAAACATAATAATTGCAAAGCCAATAACGGCTAACCATGCTGATTTTTCACCATGCCAGCCTTTTGAGAGGCGCAAATGTAAGTAAGCAGCGTAGAATAAAAACGTGATAAGCGCCCACACTTCTTTAGGATCCCAACCCCAGAATCTCGTCCAGGCAATTTGCGCCCAAATCATAGCGAAAATCAAAGCTCCTAAAGTAAAGACCGGGAAGCCTATTGTAACTGAACGATAACCAATTTCATCGACAAGGTCTAAGTTAATATTTTTTACGAATGGTTGAATTGCAGCTGCAATTCTCTTACGTAATACTAATCTTAATAATCCGTATAAAATTGTACCAACTAAAAATGACCAAATTACAGTATTTAACTTACGTGCACTAATAATTGCAGGTAATTCAATAAAAGGCTCCATTTTATTCTCAGTAAGAAGTTCACCTTCATTTGGCCCTACTAATGCCGGGAGATGATATACCATTTCTGATTCTACTTCATTTTTATCAACCCATTTAAATGTAGATTCGTAGCCCATGCCACTAAAAGTAGATGAGACTATAATGAAGCCAACAGTTACTACTAGGGTGTACATAATTGATTCAAGCCAGAATGTTTTCTTACTTTTAACCGTTTGGTCAACAGCTTTTACTAAGTAAAGGACACCCGCAACAAAGCTGATTGCTAGGATTGCCTGTCCTGCTGCGGCAGTTGAAACGTGAATAGCAAGCCAATCACTCTGTAAAGCTGGGATTAGTGGAGAAATTTCTCTCGGAAACATACTCGCATATGCTATTAAAAGAACTGCAACTGGTAAAGTAAATACTCCAAGAGCACTTGATTTATAGATGAAGTAAATAATAATAAATGCAAACACTAACATCATGCCAAAGAATGTTGTAAATTCAAAGAGATTACTAACAGGAGCATGTCCACCTGCAACCCATCTAGTTATAAAGTAAGCTGTTTGGAAAAGAAACCCAATAATTGTAAGTCCTAATCCTACATTTGCCCATTTTTTTACATTTGCTTTACTATTTTTATCACGAATTGAACCAGCAAATACAAATGTAGCGAATAAATAAAGAAAAAAAGCTACGTATAAAAAATTCCCACTAAGTTCAGCCACCTATTTTTCACTCCCTTTTGTGACTTTTTCTTCTTCTTGTGTCTGGTCAATAGGTGGGTTTAAATTAGTATCATTTACAATAGAATTGATCTCATTTTTTAAACCGAACCAATTTTTATTCGTATGACCAGCAACAATGATTTCACCATTAACATTTTGAATCCATACTCTACGATGCACCCAGTACATTCCTTGGACAACACCAATCATAAAGATTATACCACCTAATCCTAAAAACCACAGTGTAAAATCACGTCTTACGATTAAAGCAGAAACATCCTTCGTTTCAATTCCAGAGAAAGACATTTTGTAAGCATTATCTCCAAAAGGTTCAAGATTTTGTTGGATGGCTATAAAGTTAATTTCACCTTCCGGCTTTTCAGGGCTGTACAGTTTAAATACAAATGCCGGATTGTTTGGTATCTTCGACTTTGATGCAGGATTTCCATCATTGTCAAAATAAAAATCTGGAAAGTAACTTACAATCTCAACGGAGTAGTCATTTTGCAGATTATATTTCAATTGTGGGTCACGAAGGTTAACCTTGATCGTTCCCATTGATTCTGTACTTGCTTTATTAACTAAATCAAAAGACATAGTACTTAGTTCATCAAGTTTATAATCTACTTGATAAAGTGCATAGTGATCATGTTTTAAAGGAAAATTCACCTTGATATCATGATCTTTCACCTTAATTAGTTCTGCCTCTTCACCAGGTATTGCATTTTCGTCACGTTCATAGAGAGTTACATTCGTTTGGTAATTCTTCACAACCATGCCACTTCCTGCACGGTTTATAGCCTCATCAAAGACTTCATCTTCCTTACCTTCTTCATAAACTTCCTTAATAAACTCTTCATTTTTTAAGAAGTATTGTCCATTGGTTCCAGGAATGCTTTTTGTTTCTCCTTCACGTATCCACATTACTTCATCCGTGTACATACCAGGGAAAAAGCGAAGCATAGCCCCTATAAGAAAAATAATGAGTCCAACATGGTTCACATATGGACCCCATCTAGAAAATCGACCTTTTTCTGCAAGGATATTTCCATTTTCTTCACGTACATGGTAACGTTTCTTTTGAAGATTTGTTTTTATAGTATCATAGATTTCCTCATAATTATCTACTTTAGTGCTACTAAATAAACGTTGACGTCGTAAAAAACCTTCATTACGTGTTACTCCTTGCTTTTTTAAAGCACGGTATAAAGGGACAACGCGGTCCAAACTACATATCACCAGCGAGATACCAATTGAAGCAATAAGAATCATATACCACCAGGATCCATATAAATTATGAAAACCAAGCTGATAATACAATGCTCCAGTAAATCCATATTGATCCTCATAATATTCAGCAGGTGTAACTGTAGGTGGTATATACATTTCTTGTGGATATATTGTTCCTAGTGCGGATGCAACTAAGGTTACAACGATTAACCAGACTCCTACCTTAACAGATGAGAAAAAATTCCATATTTGATCGATTACTGTTTTATTGTACGTTTGAGAGCGCCTTGCACTTCCTTCGTATCTCATATCTAAAAGTTTTTGACTAGTATCTTCGATTAAAGGTTTACCACATGATTCACATAAGACAGTTCCATGTGGATTAACATGTCCACATTCACACTTTACTTGTTCAAGTTCCATGATAAAACTCCCTAACTATGGCTTAATAAGCTCCATTTTATCCATAACCATTCTTTCAGTCAGACTACCTGTAATAATTTCTACAACTCTTCCATCTTTGTCAATTAGTAGTGTTGTTGGTAATGGATCAATACCATATGCATTTAACACCTGATCTCCTTTATCAATCACTACCGGAAATGTTAATCCATACTTATCAACAAATTTACTCACGCTTAATAATGGTTCACCTACATTAACAGCTATGATCTGTACGCCCTGATCTTTGTAAACATTATATTGGTTCTCCATATAGGGCATTTCCTTTTCACAAGGTTTACACCAAGTACCCCAGAAATTCAAGAAAACACCTTGTCCACGATAATCTGATAAACGGTGTTTCTCACCATTCAAATCAGCAAGAACAAAATCAGGTGCCATATCTCCAACATTAACTTTTGCCTTACTCACAAAGAAATTACTATATAGAGTATAGACAAGTGCCGATGCAAGTAATAATAGAATAATTGTACGAATAACCAACCGATTCTTCTTCATGATAATATAACTCCCTACCAGACATTTTCCTATCTAAGATTTTAAAGCATAGGTGCATAGAAACTCACCTTAAATTATATCATTTTTCAACATTAGTACATTCTCAATAATATGAAGGTTATGTGACAAAAAAAGAAAGCTACTCTTAAAAACACTTGAAGAAATCAACCAATTGGTGATTTCTTCTTCTTGACAAAATAAATTAGATTAGCCTATGTCCTTTTGTCGTTACCATTGCGCGTAGTTGTTTTACTTCATGAGGTGAAAGTTCTCTTGAATCACCTGTACTAAGTCCGGACAAAGTTAAAAATCCATATTTCTCACGCTTAAGCTTTAATACTTCATGACCAATTGCATCAAACATTCTACGTACCTGTCTGTTTCTTCCTTCATGAATCGTTATTTCTACAATTGCAGTTTGTTTTTTCTTATCTGCAGATAACATCTTAACCTTTGCAGGGGCTGTTTTTCCGTCCTCTAACTGAATTCCCTTTTCTAATAAACGTAATTTTTCCTTTGAAGGAATTCCTTTTACCTTTGCTACATAAAGTTTATCCACTTCATGTTTTGGATGCATTAGTAGGTTTGCAAATTCACCGTCATTTGTAACCAATAAGAGACCAGATGTATCATAATCTAATCTACCAATTGGGTATATTCTTTGTGTAATATGGGGGAAAAAGTCAGTAACAACTTTTCTACCTTTATCATCAGAAACACTCGATATAACTCCACGGGGTTTATATAAGAGATGGTATACTGGCTCTTCTTTGTCTAGAGGTACACCATTTACTTCTACTTTATCACTAGGTCCTACCTTAATGCCTAGTTCTTTCACAACTTTACCATTTACAGTTACTCTTCCATCAAGGATTAATTCCTCTGCTTTTCGTCTCGAAGCTACGCCCGCGTGGGCAATAACTTTCTGTAATCTTTCCATCACGTTCACCTCTTTAAACATCTTACTTCTTTACATCATTTTTCTCAAGTATTCTACAAATTATGATGATGATTTTATATGAAAACATATTTTTAACTTTGAACCCTGACCGTTCCTTTACGCTGCAGACACTTGCTTTCCGCGGGGAGGGATGCTAGCCTCCTCGGTGCCATGCACCTGTGGGGTCTCGCCGGATGTCCCTCACTTCCCGCAGGAGTCAAGTGCCTTCCGCTCCAATCCACTTAGCGCTTTAAATAAGTCCAAACTTGGCGTGGAAAAATAAGAAATAAAAAAAATCACTTAGACAGTGAGTCCAAGTGATTTTCGTTATCCGAACATTAGAGTAACTACTGTAACTGCTGCGATGATTCCTAGTAGGTCTGCCCATAGTCCGACTTTTAGGGCGTCTCCCATTTTCTTTATGCCTACTGCTCCGAAGTAAACGGTTAATACGTAGAATGTGGTATCGGTGCTTCCTTGTAGGGTTGATGCTAAGCGGCCTATGAAGGAGTCTGGACCGTATGTAGCAATGATATCTGATGTCATTCCTAGTGCGGCAGTTCCTGAAATTGGACGAATGATTGCTAAAGGAACGATTTCAGCAGGTACTCCAATTGCTTCTAAAACAGGTCTAATTAGACCAACAAAAAACTCTAATGCCCCTGAGGCACGAAAGATTGAAATAGCAACTAACATACCTACTAAAAAAGGGATAATCGAAAATGCAATTTTGATTCCTTCTTTTCCCCCTTCTACAAAGGTTTCATATGTAGGCACTTTCTTAATTGTCCCATAAATTAGGATAAAGCCGATGATTATAGGAATTAACCAAAGGGAGATAGAACTAATAACACTCATTTCTTTTTACCTCCTTTTCTGGTTCTCCTATAATAAAAGAAGCGGTCTATGATGATTGCTCCGATTGTTGAACACAAGGTAGCAATTAGTGTTGTTCCAACGATTTCTGTTGGATTGGCAGAATCGTATGTCATACGTATTGCAATTACAGTTGTTGGGATTAAAGTTAAGCTTGAAGTATTAATCGCTAAAAAAGTGATCATTGAACGACTAGCCTCTGAACTTCCTCCATTTAATTCCTTTAACTGTTCCATTGCCTTTATCCCCATTGGTGTTGCTGCATTCCCTAAACCAAACATGTTTGCAATCATGTTTGATAACATATAACCCATCGCAGGGTGATCCACTGGAACCTCAGGAAATAATCTTCTTACAAATGGACGAAACAGTTTCGAGAGTTTCTCTAATAAACCAGAGACTTGCGCAATTTTCATTAATCCTAACCAAAAAACTAAAATACTAATAAGACCTATACTAATTGTTACTCCATCTTCGGCACCCTTAAATACAGCTTTATTAACCTCTTCAATTGTCCCATTGATTAACGCAAAAATAATTCCAACTATTGTCATTGCGACCCAAATAATATTAACCATAATTTTCGACACCTAACATAATTAAGAATAGATTTTTAATAATTGACCAAAACGATTTATCATTCTCCACTTCTTTTTCAAAGTACAATGGTAACTCACCAATGTGCTCATTCCCCATTTTTATAATCATTTTACCAACAATACTAGGAACCTCATTTTCATCCTCCCACCCCTTTTTCTTTGAATCAACTAGAGTTAGAGAAAGTTTAACTTGTCTTTTTTCTGAGAGTGTTAATGGGTAAGAAAAATCTCTGTTCACTTTCACTTTGTCCTTATAAAAGGGATCATTTATGCTCTTAATTGGACCATTTTTAACTAACTTTACTAATTTGTAGTTCTTAAAGCCTGTGTTAAATAAATGGATATGATCATTCCAGTCATCTGAAGCATCAATAGTAACAGCAATTAAATCTAGTCCATCTTTTGATGCTGTCGAGACAAGTGTTCTGTTGGCTAGCTTTGTATAGCCTGTTTTCCCACCTGTACTAAATGAATAAAGCCCTGTGAGTAATTTATTTTTGTTTTTCCATATCCTGTCCCATTTTTCATTAGGATTAGGAGCACGATACACTTTTGTACCAAAGACTTTCTTGAATTCTTCATTATTCATTGCATATCTAGTTAGTAACGCCATATCATAAGCTGTTGAATAGTGATTTTCGTGATCATCAAGTCCATGAGGATTTGCAAACGCTGTATTGACCATTCCGATTTCAGCAGCCTTTTGGTTCATTAGAAAAGCAAAGCCCTCTAAACTTCCCCCAATATGTTCTGCAATGGCTACTGCAGCATCATTTCCTGACCTTAACATAAGCCCATATACCAAGTTTTCCAGTTTAATCTTTTCATTTGGTTGTAAATATAAAGATGAACCCTCGGTTCGAACTGCCTTATCACTAACCTTCACAAGCTCATTCATCTTTCCTGATTCGACAGCCAAAATAGCTGTCATGATTTTAGTTATACTTGCGATTCTACGTTCAGTATGAATATCTTTTGAATATAGTATCCTTCCAGACTCTTGTTCTATCAGAATTGCACTTCTTGCACTTACATCACCAAACGCACTCATCTTTTGGGGCAAAAATGATAACATAATCATTATGATCGTTACCATGATTAGGCTCCGAGTAGGTAGTGTCATTTTATCCCCGTCCTCTAAGTATTGTTTGTACAAGTTTATGCAGGATATAGTGTAATATGAATCAAAAAGTAGATTTTCAAATGCAAATAAAAAAGCCACTCAGTGACAATCATTAATATAAATGATTGACTACCAAGCAGCTGGGTTAAATTTAATACGGTTGCCATCGTAGGTTAGAGGCAGCATTGAAACGTTTTTCTACCTCGTTCCAATTCACAACGTTCCACCAGTTATCTACATACTCTTTTCGATTATTCTTATATTGTAAATAGTAAGCATGTTCCCAAACATCTAGTACTAATAAAGGAATTGTATCCCATTGAGTCATGAGTTGATGTCTTTCAGATTGCAAGATTTCCAGGCGGTGTGCTCGTGGAGCCCATACTAAAATTGCCCACCCCACACCTTCTACCTTGTTAGCAGCCTCTGTAAAATGCTTTTTAAAGTTTGCAAAACTACCAAAATCCATCGTAATTTGCTTTAATAATGCTCCACTTGGTTGTCCTCCACCATCTGGTTTCATGATATTCCAGAATATAGTGTGAAGATAGTGACCCGAACCATGGAAGGCAGCTTCTCTTTCCCAATGTTTAATTAAATCAAAATCACCCGTTTTTCTTGCATTGGCCATCATTTTTTCTGCCTTATTTAAGCCATCAACGTAGCTTTGATGATGCTTTTGATGATGCAGTTTCATGATTTCTTCAGCAATATAAGGTTCTAATGCATCATAGTTATAAGGTAAAGGTGGCAGTCTGTGGCCTCCAATTTCAACTCTTCCTGATAATGAACGTTCATCATTAGTAGTAGTTGCATCCGTTGTTCCGTTTATCTCTGAAAACACCTTATCTACTTCCACCTGGAGTTGTTCAATAAATTCCTTTGAAAGATGATTGCTTACATCAATAATTTCTAATTCACTAAGTAACCCTTTAAGCTTTTCTCTAATTTCATCATAACTTTTTTCTTCTCCACGCTGATCCTCAATAAATTTAAGGATACTCTCTCCCCATTGGATAACATCTTGAACATAATTAAAATAAATGGTTTCAGTCATCTTGTTCCTCCTTACACATAATCGACATTATCATATGCATTTGCCCTGGGAAGGTGAGGATTTGACCCTAAAATGTGGTGATCTGGTATTTTAATCCAAATGAACATTCTTCGTATAGAAAAATCATATAGTATCTTTATACGACCTATACATAAGGAGGTTTATGATGAATCAAGCATACCGAGAAGAGGCTCTTTTCGAATTAAGATTTTGGCTGCAGATATTAGGGGACCATAGTCGATTCATTCATGATTCGTTAGCACCAAGTGAAACGAAGCGAATTGAAATAGCGAAACATTTCAAGGAAAATTTTGATAGTCTCCTCGCAAAGGCAAGGCAACCACTAGGTGGTAATGAACTTTATCAGACGATTAAAGAAGCTAAAATGAATAGCGAACAATTTCGAGTGTATAAATTGGACCTACTTGAAGCACACCTCGTGGGTAAAATTAAAATTATGTTGCCTCCATCCTTTATTAATCATATGGTTAACGAGCTGGATGAGTGGTTAAGGGTGGTAAACTTTTTAGAAGAAGGGAAGCAGGTACCACCATCTCACGCTCTACACCATCATTTACTGTGGTTGCTTGATGCCGCAGGTCATGCGGGTGCCATACATGATAATTTGGATAGGGTAGAAAAGGAACTGCGTGAAAAAGGTCATGAGTTTACTAAGAAATGGGAAAATTTTTACTTGAAGGCAGTTGAACTGGTAGGATACTTACGTACACAACAGTTTCAATTTCCTGCGCTGTCACGATTCAACAATCAAGTTGAACTAGAAATGAAGATATTTAAAAGCTTCTTAAGAGAACTTGAAGAGATGGAACTTAATAAGGAGTCACTTGGAATTCTAGAGCCTTTAATGGCAGACCATATGGCACGTGAAGAATGCTACTATCTTCACAAGCTTGCAGAAACGACAAGAGAAGTGACCCCTCCAGATTGTGACCCAACTCAACCTCGAACTAAGTCCTAACTAAAAAAAGAACGTAAAAAGTATTGTAGATACTTCTTACGTTCTTTTTCGTTATTTCGATTGTATCATTTTAGTACGATAGTCTGTTTCGTAGAATTCTAATTCTTCTCTTATCGTTTGGAACCCACCTTCTAAAGAAGCAATTAAGTGCTGGATTGATGGTGGCATTGTATTTCTATAGGTAATTGCGTTTTTACCTGTATATGCTGCCCGGCTATCTTCATACCAAATATCAGACTTAGGAGCGAAGAATTCTTCTATGCATTGGTGATAAATTTTATAAAGAGTCTGTTCCGCCGCACCTTTTCTAAAAGGTTCAGTAGATAAGACTACATTACAAGCATCAAGTCCTTCTTCACAATAAACTGATAATCTTCTAACTGTAGATAATAAGGTTCTATAATACTCTTCATCTACAACTGTTTCTGCCTGTAATGAAGAAAGGGTCGTTTCATTTAGATAATTATTAACGGTAGTAACAGTTGATTTTAAGAATTCTTTTACCTGCTCAGTCTGAGTCTTAACCATTGAATTTCCCATCTAGATCTCCCCCATCACCTAATTGGTTATTTAAAACTTATCCTGATTACTGGGTTTGTACAATAAAACTTAATGGAGACTTCAATTCATAACTTCCTGATTTCATGATACTCTCAAAAATTTCTGGCAGTTTATCAAACTGGATATCTTTAAAATATTCTTCAAACTCTTTTTGAGTATTAATATAGACTCTTTTTCGATTTTGAAAACCAGGATTTTTTAATAAACATACTAATCCAACGATGTCTTTAAATTCAATATTCGTGGAACCTACTGTAAAGACTGGATCACTTTCATAGGGAGTAAACTGTGAAAAAACTTCATCAAAATAACGAATATACAATAAGTGAAATGTTCGTTCTTCCCCATTTACAGAAAACGTTACTTCTGAGCGATTAAAAAAATCTTCAGATGTATTGGATTGTGCCTTCTCTAACTCGTATCCTTTGCATTGTTTGATTAACATTCTTCCACCTCTAGTAGCCTAAGTTTATCTGATCTACTTCTATGAGAATTTTCCTCACCTAAGTCTATCTTAACATATCCATTAAATTCTTGTTATACTAATTAATGCCTTCTAATGTATCCTGAAATTTCCCAAAAAACAAATCTGCTTCATCTTGACCTGAATCTTCATCCACTTTATCAGGCAATGGAGGTAATTCTTGAATCGTTTTTAATCCAAAATACTCAAGAAATTCTTTAGTTGTACCATAAAGGATCGCTCTTCCAGTCCCTTCTGCCCGTCCAACCTCTTTTACTAACGCTTTGGCTGTTAGTGTATGTAGAGGGCGTTCTGTCTTAACTCCCCTGATTTCTTCAATTTCTGCTCTTGTAATCGGTTGACGATAGGCGATTATCGCTAACGTCTCGAGGGCTGCCTGTGAAAGTGTAGTAGAGGTAGGAGATTCTACAAGTTTTTTCAAGTAAACAGCATGCTCTTTTTTAGTTGTTAACTGAAAGGTATTAGCTACTTCTACTAAGCAAATTCCTCTCTCTGTGTTTTCATAATCAAGCTTTAATTCACTAACAATATCCTGAATAATTGACTCTTCAACGTCAATTACTGTTGCAAGTTGTTTTAGAGTAAGACCTTCATCACCTGCAGCAAACAATAAACCCTCAACGATCGCTTTCCACTGAACAACCATCAGCAATCATCTTCCTTCCTTACCTGAGATCATAATATCTGCAAAGTTATTTTCTTGTTCAATCTTTATTACATCCTTTTTCATAAGTTCAAGAATAGCCAAAAATGTTACCACTGTATGCTCTTTATCATGATAAGGGAACAGATCACTAAAGCTAATCCTACCTGAAATTGCTCTTAACTCCTCTAATATCTCATCCATTCTTCTTTCAATAGAAATATCCTGGCGGGCAATTTTAGTGTGGAGTGGTTTTTGAAGTTTCTTTCTTCGTAACAGTTTTTGATAAGCACCTAACATATCGTACAAGCTTACATCTAGAGGATGACTTTCCACTTTTACTTCGACTGTAAATTCACTTAAATCACTTGGAGCTTTAGTAAATACCTGACCTCTCTCTTCCTCTAATGCTTTAAGGTCATGGGCTGCTTCTTTATACTTACGATATTCAATTAGTCGCCTCATAAGTTCTTCTCTTGGATCTTCCTCTAATTGTAGCTCGAGTTCATCATCTATTAATTCCTCTTCGTGTTTAGGCAAAAGCATCTTGCTTTTTAACGCAAGTAGCGTAGCTGCCATTACTAAATATTCACTTGCTACATCAAGCTTTAGTTCTTTCATAGCCTGTATGTAAAACATATATTGTTCAGTAATTTTTGCTACAGGTATATCGTATATATCAATCTCTAAACGATTTATTAAGTGTAATAAAAGGTCCAAAGGCCCTTCAAAAGCATCTATTTTCACACTGTATTGCACACATAACCCCACCAAACTAATAACTCTTAATGATAAATAAAAATACACTATACTTACTAAGTATAGAACATATTAATAGCTTGTCCAATAGTATTTTTTTGGCTTTCGAAAAGGTGAATCTAGGTTTTTTGTTTTGTACCGGGACACTCGCCCACACACCTAGCTACTAAGTACATAATATAACAGTGTAATACAAAAGTTTTTAAAGGAGGACTTCAACATGGGAGACACTGGATATAAATTTGGCGGCGGTTTCGCGTTAATCGTAGTATTATTCATCTTATTAATTATTGTAGGTGCATCTTGGTACTAAACCGAGATAAATAAATAGCAAGTGTCCAACGACCAGTTGGGCACTTTTTGTTTTAAAACATAGTAAAGGACATACAGCCCAACGGTTAATTACGAAAATATGATAAAATAAAGTTACATAATGAAAAGGAGAGTTTTTATGTACCCAGAAGCATATCGCCAATTTCTCTTTCATTTCCATGGAGACCGAGACTATTTTGAGTGTCATGAGGTTTTAGAGGAGTATTGGAAAGAGGATGTTCCGTCTGAACGTAAACAATATTGGGTTGGTTTAATCCAGTTGGCAGTAGGTTTATACCATCAAAGACGAGCCAACTTTTCCGGAGCCTATCGTATGATCAACAATTCATTATCCATCATTAAGTCTGAAGAGAAAACGATTTTACAGCTAGGTATAGATTACCCAAAATTAATTACTCTGCTCGAAGAACGTCTAAATGAAATTAAACTTAAGAAACCATACACTTCTTTCAATTTACCAATAACTGATGACAACCTCTTGGAAGATTGCATCCAAAACTGTGAGAAGCAAGGACTAAAATGGGGAATTCTCAACACTTCCATAGATGACTACATTATTAACAAGCATAAACTTAGGGATCGCAGCGATGTGATAGAAGAACGAGATAGACAAAAGGCGTTAAGGAAAAACAACTTATAAGCCAAATAATATAGGAAGTGTGGAAAGATGGAATGTCTTTCTGCACTTCCTTTTTTGTTATCTAATGTAAAGTTATGAGTTTATTGGAGGGGAAGGCACTGGACTCCTGCGGGAATTGAGGAAAGGTCGAGACCCCACAGGCGCAGAACGCCGAGGAGGCTCGACTTCCTCCCCGATGGGAATTCGCCCTTGAAAAAGCCGGTAGTTTGGCTTTTTCATAATTCCCCGGGGAAAGCAAGTGCCTGGACCGGAAATCAACGGACATTTATCACTATTACAATCTAATATAAAGTTAATTATATTTTACCTAAAAGGAAAGGGACTGCCCAAAAAGTCATCAACTTTTTGGACAGTCCCATTTCAGTTATCTTATATTTTTTAGCAACCTTCTACTTCACACTTCTCTAAAAAGGAAGCCGTATGTTCATTGGATGTTACAACTTTACCTGGTAACGAGTCCTTAATCGCCTTCACCATCATTTTGCCAATTCCTTGATGTCTGTGTGATGGATTTACACTGATATGCTGAATGATGGCATCACCATTTTCAAGAATTGTTATTCCGATAATTCCTGTGATATCTTCTTCCTTCCACAGAAACAGTTGTTTTGAATCTTCTGTCTCATATTCCTTCATTGTTTGCTGCAACTTTTTCAAATCTTTTTCAGTTGGCATAAACGAAAGAAGACCCATCGCAATCTTTTCATAATTCTTTTTATAACGAATTAACATATTTATCCCTCATTATCGAAAAAACTTTCTAGAATATATTAGTCATTATTCAGCAAAGACTTTATTTTTATATAGATTACCATGTTCTCATGTATTTTTCTATAGACATTCGTCATTATTAACATAGACACTTCTAAAATCCCATTATAACCATTTCCCTATAGATTTTAAACATAGAATATGCAGTTTCTAAATTTAGTTTGTAAGGGATCTAGACAGATTAGCCATCTCAATAGCAGAAACAGCCACTTCCCATCCCTTATTCCCAGCTTTTGTTCCAGCACGTTCAATTGCTTGCTCAATCGTTTCAGTAGTTAGAACACCAAAGATTACAGGTTTTCCAGTTGAAAGCATTGTTGCTGATACACCCTTTGCAACCTCATTACAAACGTAATCATAATGTGTTGTTGCTCCACGAATCACTGTACCTAACGTAATAACTGCATCATATTTATCAGTCATTGCCATTTTTTTAGCGATTAATGGGATTTCAAATGCTCCTGGTACCCAAGCAACATCAATGTCTCCCTCTTGAACTCCATGCCTCTTTAACGCATCAAGTGCCCCATCTAATAATTTGCTTGTAATGAATTCATTAAAACGAGCAACTACAATTCCAACTTTTAAACCAGTACCAACTAAATTACCTTCAAATAAATTTCCCATTCTATTTCCTCCTAATTATCCAATCCGTATTTTAAAAATGAAACATATGACCTAATTTTGAATGTTTTGTTTTTAGATAGTTTTCATTTTCTTCTTTAGCTTCCATTTGTAAAGAGACTCTGTCCACCACTTCTAACTCATACCCTTTTAATCCAGTAATCTTTCTTGGGTTATTGGTAAGAAGCTTCATTTTCGTAACACCTAAGTCTTTTAAGATTTGCGCACCAATTCCGTAGTCCCTTAAATCAGGAGCAAACCCAAGCTTCTCGTTAGCTTCAACTGTATCATAGCCTTCTTCTTGTAGTTTATAGGCCTTCATCTTATTAAGTAAGCCTATACCGCGGCCTTCCTGGCGCATATACAGTAAAATTCCAGTTCCCTCTTTTTCAATTTGAGACAACGCAGCGTGTAATTGGGGCCCACAATCACAACGATTAGAACCAAATACATCTCCAGTTAGACATTCAGAATGAACTCTAACTAGAATTGGATTCTCAGTGTCCAATTCTCCCTTTACTAGGGCAACATGTTCTTTACCATCAATTACATTTGAATAACCTACTGCTTTAAATTCACCGAACTCTGTTGGCAGTTGGATTTCCACTTCTCTTTTCACAAGCTTTTCTTTGCGATTTCGATAGCTTATTAAATCTTTTATCGTAATCATCTTTAAATTAAATTCATCTGCTATTTTTCGAAGATCAGGTACTCTAGCCATCGATCCATCTTCATTAATGATTTCACATATCACACCAGCAGGCTCTGCTCCACATAGTCGCGCAAGATCCACTGCTGCTTCCGTATGTCCTGCCCTTCTTAAGACTCCACCAGGTTTAGCAATAAGAGGAAAGATATGTCCTGGTCTCTTAAAATCAACTGCTTTTGTATTAGGATTAATTAATTGTTGAATCGTCGTTGCACGTTCATGAGCACTAATGCCTGTTGTTGTCGATTTGTAATCTATACTAACTGTGAAAGCAGTACCATGTGGGTCCGTATTATGACTTACCATTGGATTAAGGTCTAGCTTTTTAGCCAATTCCTCTGTAATTGGTGTACAAACCAACCCTCTTCCGTGCTTTATCATAAAGTTTATCGTCTCTGGCGTTGTTTTTTCAACGATCGAAACAAAGTCACCTTCATTCTCCCGGTCCTCATCATCACAAACGATGACAACATTCCCCTGCATTAATTCATATATGGCTTCCTCAATTGGATCAAACATTATGCTCATCCTCTCTTATTTGTATCCATGCTCTTCTAAGAAACTCGCAGTTAATGATGAATTTCTTTGGTTGTTTGGTGTTGTTGCGCGCTGTACAAATTGTTCTAAGTATTTTCCTAGCATGTCGCATTCAATATTAACAATTTCTCCTACACCCTTAGAGCCTAAGACAGTCTCCGACATCGTGTGTGGTATAAGCGAAATCGTAAAGGTATTCTTGGTTAAACCAAAGATTGTTAAACTTGTACCATCTACAGCTACTGAGCCTTTAAATAATAAATACCTTCGAAGGTCATCAGCTACTTCAATTTCATAGTAAACTGCATTTGCTTGAGGTTCCTTTTTTACTATTGTACCAATGCCATCAACATGCCCTGAAACAAAGTGCCCTCCAAACCGTCCATTTGCACTCATTGCTCTTTCTAGGTTAACTTTGGAGTTACGTTGTAAAGACTTAAGCGATGAAGCTCTAACTGTTTCAGGCATAATATCAACTGTAAATTCTGATGAACCAAATGACGTTACAGTTAGACAGACACCATTAACTGAAATACTGTCACCTAGGTTTACATCACGTAAAATTTTGGTAGCTCCGATTTTCATGACAATCGCTTCACCAGTTGATGATATGTTTTTTACCTTACCTATTTCTTCTATAATTCCAGTAAACATACTATATTTGCTCCTTTGGAACAGCTATTACTTTAATATCTTCGCCAAGTTGTTCGACTGATTCAATCGTTAACTGTAGTACTTCTGACATTTTTTCAAAACCGGTTCCACCTATTGAGCTTGGCGCATTACTACCACCAATTATTTTTGGGGCAATATAGGTAATAACTTGATTTACGGCTTTTTCTTTTACAAAACTACCATTCACCTGGGCCCCACCTTCAACAAAAACTGAAGTAATACCAAGTGTACTTAACAAAGTAAGAACATCGTGAATCACTATATTTTTTGTTTCAAGAGAGAGGATTTTAACCCCTTTAGCTTGATACAGATCTTTCTTTTTATCTTCAACCTGATTGCTTACAATGATGATTGTTTCAGCCTCACCATCTGTTACGATTTGCGCATCTATTGGTGTCCTCAGATAGGTATCTAAAATAACTCGAATTGGATTTTTCCCACCATTAGGAAGACGTGTTGTTAAGCTAGGATTATCTGCAATCACTGTACCAACCCCAACTAATATTGCATCATGCTGGTGTCTTAATTTATGTACATCTAATCTTGCAGATTCTCCTGTTATCCACTTACTTTCCCCTGTAGATGTAGCAATTTTTCCGTCTAGGCTAATCGCTGCTTTTAGAGTAACAAAGGGAAGTTTTGAACTCATCGTATGATAAAAAACTTTATTGAGAGCATCTGCCTCTTCCTTACGAACCCCAACTTCTACACTAATGCCGGCGTCTCTAAGTAGCTTAATTCCCTTTCCTGCCACAAGAGGATTAGGGTCAGTAGTTGCAATAACAACCCGCTTCACTTTACTATTTATTAATAACTCAGCACACGGAGGAGTTTTCCCATGATGACTACATGGTTCAAGAGTAACGTATATCGTTGAATTAACCGCTTTCTCTCCTGCCATTCTAATGGCATGAACCTCTGCATGGGGTTCACCTGCTTTTAAATGGGCTCCAATACCTACCACACGATTTTCATTAACGACCACGGCACCAACAACAGGATTAGGAGAGGTTTGACCTACCCCTGCACGGGCCACATTTATAGCAAGATCCATATAATCTATATCTAGCATTCCAATCACCTCTTTCATATGTTTAAAACAATTAACATTCGAGGTTACACCCTTACTTTTTTGAAAAGGCATTTTAAAAGTAAAAAAACCCAGGAGATTTCTTCTCCTAGGGGTACGTTTTAAAAATGATATGTACAGACAAATGTTGCTAAAATTCCGCATAACAAATAAACAGTATTTGCTACTAAATTTCGCATTGCATACCTGTAATACATCCTTCTCCCATCCAGACTTTACTGTCGGCTTTGGATTTTCACCAAATCAGCCATTCTTGACACAAAAACAAGAATGGGTCACGGGCTTAGTAAAGTAATCTTTACAACACCGCCGGTTAGGAATTTCACCTACCCCGAAGGAAACATATTAAGTTTTTTGTTATTATACCACAACAATTTTTATCCTGTCGATTTTAGACATTTGGTGCTAGAAAAATCCAATAAATTATGCCCCACGCCAGACTAATTACACCTAAAACCCCAAGTAAAATCCAGTTGTTCTTATTCACAAACTTCACCTCATGCTAAATTATACTAAAAAAAGCTTAACAAACAAGGTGTTTGTTAAGCTTTCAATCGTATTATTCTTCCCAAACCTTTACTTCCTTCATTACATCGCCTTGGCGAATGCGAAGAACCGTATCCATACCTTCAATTACTTGTCCAAACACTGTATGTACACCGTTTAAATGTGGTTGTGGTTCATGAACGATAAAGAATTGGCTTCCACCAGTATCTTTACCAGCATGTGCCATAGATAAAGAACCAGCCACATGTTTGTGAGGATTTCCTGCTGTTTCACATTTGATAGTATACCCTGGTCCGCCTGTACCAGTACTAGTTGGGCATCCACCTTGAGCTACGAAACCTTGAATAACACGATGGAAATTAAGTCCATCATAAAAGCCATCTTTTGCAAGCTTTTCAAAGTTTTCTACTGTTCCTGGTGCTTCATTTGGGAATAATTCGATAACAATTTTTTCCCCATTTTCAAATTCAATGCTAGCTTTTTTCATTTGAAACCTCCATGCTTGTTTTTTCGTCATTAATACTGAACGAGTTAATTCTACTATATAAAAAAATAATAATCCAATTTCTAAATGGGGGTGATAAAATTTTTTATCATAACGTATACAAGTTGTCATTGTTGAAAGAATTAGTTGTATAATGAATAATGGGACTTTTCCACCTTCCTAATGAAGGGTAATTCTAGCAAAATAAAAGTTGAAAAGTCCGTGGAATTATAAGGAGGAAACAAATTATGCTAAACAAGAAACGCTTACTCTCATTTCTTCTACTATTCTCTCTTATCTTTCCTTCTCTAGGCTTGGCAGATGCTGCCGAAGGCGATGTGATCGTAACACTTGGAGAGGATTTGAAGGAGAATGAGAAACAAAAGCTGCTAGAGGAAATGAAAGTCCCGGAGAATGCACAAATTGTTGTAGTTACAAATGAAGAGGAACACAAATACTTAGGTCAATATATCCCAAAGGCTACTATTGGAACGCGTGCTTTATCTTCTTCGGCCATTACGATTGGCGCTCCAGGTTCTGGTCTTGAGATAGAAACTAATAATATTACATCTATTACAGATGATATGTTTACAAATGCTCTTATTACAGCTGGTGTTAAGGATGCCTCCATTTATATTACAGCACCTATACCAGTGTCAGGTACTGCAGCTCTAACTGGAATTATTAAAGCCTATGAAATTTCATCTGACCAGGTTATTTCTGAGGACGTTAAGCAGATTGCAAATGAAGAAATGGTTAAAACCGTTGAGCTTGGTAAGTCAATCGGAGCTGATGAAGCTGCCGCGCTAATGGCAAAAATTAAAGATCAAATTGCACAACATGCACCAAAAACAGATGAAGAGCTTCGTGCAATTATTGAAGCAGCTGCTAATGAATTAGGTATTACTCTAACAGAAGCAGAGATTACTAGTCTGATTTCACTTTTTAATAAAATGAAAGAGCTTAATATTGATTGGAATCAAGTAAATGAGCAGTTGCATTTGGCGAAAGAGAAAATTACAAAATTTCTTGAATCTGAGGAAGGCCAAACCTTTTTAACAAAGCTACAAGAGTTTTTGGTAAGTTTGATTGATGCAATTAAAGCTATTTTTAGTTCGGAAGCTACAAATTAAGAGACTTTTTTCAAATATTAATATTCAAATTGAACATGGTCCGTTCCTTTTCACTACAGGCACTTGCTTTCCGCGGGGAGGGATGCGAGCCTCCTCGGCGCTCTACGCCTGTGGGGTCTCGCACTTCCCTCATTTCCCGCAGGAGTCAAGTGCCTTTCGTTCCAATCCACTCTTTTTATAGAAAAAAGTAAAGAGCACCCAAAAGCAGAAAATTAAAAAGGAAGAATCTGTTTATATTAGATTCTTCCTTTTTTTATATTCTCTATTTTTTCACTTTAGCTTTTAAAGGCATATCTAGTCGGACGATGTCTTCGAAGCTTTCTCGTTTGACTACTAGGTTGTCTTCTCCGTTTTCGACAAATACGACTGGGGGTCTAGGGATTCTGTTGTAGTTGTTTGACATTGAGTATCCGTATGCGCCTGTACAGAAAACGGCTAAAATATCGTCTGAGGTAGCTTTTGGTAATTCTAAATCCCAGATTAGCATATCTCCAGATTCACAGCATTTCCCTGCGATAGATACTGTTTCTTCATTGCCATCATTTACTCTGTTTGCTAGAACCGCTTCATATTTTGCTTGATATAAAGCTGGTCGAATATTATCAGTCATACCACCATCAACTGAAAGGTACTTTCGGATATTAGGAACTTCTTTATTTGAGCCAATTGAGTAAAGAGTTGTCCCTGCATCTCCTACAATTGAACGACCAGGCTCAATCCAGATTTCAGGAATATCCATGTCTAACTCTTTTGAATGTTTCTTAACCTCATCAATTATTGCTTCAACATATTGAGATAATGGAATCGGGTCATCTTCATGAGTGTACCTAATTCCAAATCCGCCACCAAGATTTAGGACTGTTGGGATAAAACCAAACTTATCCTTCCATTCTTTCATTTTCTTAAACATTTTTTCTGCAGCTAAAACAAACCCTGTTGTTTCAAAGATTTGTGAACCTATATGTGAATGGATTCCAAGAACATTAAAAGCAGTAGATGATAGAGCTTGTTCGATAGCAGTATCAGCTTGGCCATTTTGAAGATCAAATCCAAACTTTGAATCTTCCTGCCCAGTTGTAATGTAATCATGTGTATGAGCCTCAACTCCTGGTGTCACTCTAAGGAGAATCGGAACTTTAACTTGGTTCTCTAAACATACTTGCTCAAGTAAAGATAACTCATAGAAATTATCTACTACAACACAGCCAATATTATTTTTAATTGCCATTTCTAATTCTTCATGACTTTTATTATTACCATGGAAGTGAATACGTTCTGCTGGAAACCCTGCTGATAAAGCAGTGTATAATTCCCCTCCCGATACCACATCCAATGAAAGACCTTCTTCCTCGACTAATTGAACCATCGCAACGGTTGAAAAGGCTTTGCTGGCATAGGCAACCTGAGCCTTAATACCAAGCTTTTCAAAGGTATCTCTGAAACTTCTAGCCCTTTCTCTGATAAGGGCGATATCATATACATAAAGAGGAGTTCCATATTTCTTAGCTAGTGAAACCGCATCTACTCCGCCTATTTCTAAATGTCCATTTTCATTAACCTTACTTGTCCCGTGTAAATACACTTACTTCCCCTCATTCCGTATGCATGGTAATTATAATTAGAAAAAAGACAGAAATAGCCTAAGCGGATATTACTGTCCAAAAATGATCTATTTTTATGTTCATTTACGTTTGCACTTTACTTTATTAAATTACATTATCATAACATACATTTTGTTGCAACAACCTTTGTTATTTTGGTTGTTTGTGCTGGTTTTGAGGGTGAACAATACTTGGTCTTAATCTTGCACCTGGTACACTGGTTCTTACAATGATTTGCCATAATGCACTTGCATTAAATGGGATAAATGGCCACAGGTATGGAGTATTTAGAGAACGTATACTTGCTAAGAATAATAAATACGCCGTTGAAGCTATGATAAACCCAGGCGTCTTAAAGATGGCTACAAACACTAGTAGTACCAACCTAACGATTTTATTAGCCACACTTAACTCGTAACTTGGTGTTGCAAAGGAGCCAATAGCCGCAATTGAAACATACAAGATTACTTCTGGAACAAATAAACCAACATCAATTGCAATTTGACCAATTAACGCAGCAGCAATTAAGCCCATCGCGGTTGATAGAGGAGTTGGTGTATGGATAGCTGCCATCCTTAAAAACTCAATACCTATATCCGCAAGGAAAATTTGTACAATAACAGGTATACTCGATTCTTCATTTGGCCCTATAAAGCTTAGTGCTTCAGGTAATAAAGAAGGCTCTTTTACAAATAAAAACCATAAAGGCAACAAAAATATGGATGCCATTATTCCAATAAATCGAACCCACCTTAAAAAGGTACCAACTGCAGGTGCTTGTCGGTATTCCTCAGCATGCTGAACATGATGGAAAAAAGTTGTAGGGGTGATGATAACACTTGGGGACGTATCTACCATTATCACTACATGTCCTTCTAATAGATGGTTTGCTGCAACATCCGGTCGCTCAGTATATCTCACCAATGGATAAGGATTAAAGCTTTGCTTTACTATAAACTCTTCAATTGTTTTATCAGCCATCGTTAGTCCATCAATCTTAATTGCTTGAAGTTCCTTTTTCAAAACCTCTACTAGCCCAGGATCTGCCACATCTTTGATATAGGAAATACATACATCTGTTTTTGACCTTTCACCTACTTGAAGGATTTCATTTCTGAGCCTTTCATCACGAATCCTTCTTCTTGTTAAAGCCGTATTTACAATTATATTCTCAGTGTAACCGTCCCTTGCTCCTCGAACTACTTTTTCAGTATCAGGCTCTTGAGGCTGCCTACCAGGATAACTTCTAACATCAACAGCAACCCCCGTATCTTCCCCTTCAATTAGAAACACGATAAGACCTGAGAGAACCTTATCCACCGTTTCATCTAAATTTTTCACTCTGGATACTTGCTGGTGTGCTAATTTACCTTCTATGAGTTGCAGCACATGAGGTAGAGGTTCTTTCTCCTTAGGTTCCGCATTTATTAGCTCCTTTAGAAGTTGGATGATATAGGCAGTATCACATAATCCATTTAAAAAATAGACATTTACTTCTTTATTCACTACTTTTATCTTTCGAACACCGATATCAAAGCTACCAGTGCCCAGACCTATATGCTCTTTGAAATAGGCATTGTTCTCTTGTACCTCCACCGAAATAGGTGTCTTATTTTTTGTTTTCGTCATAAAACCCACTCCTTTCAAGGATAAGCTCAACAGCCTTTTTGGTGATAGGAGCTCCCACCTGAATATGATCCTTTCCTGCCATTTTACCAATATCACCCAAGCCAACAATTAAAGGTATATTTAATTCATCTAAAATGTAGACAGTATCCCCATTAATCCTTCCTACATCCAATTCGGCAAGTCCGCTTTTATCCACACCATAATGGGTCAATTCTCCGAACCGATCAATGCTCACATCTACCCTTGTCCATTCTGACTGATGCGTTTTAGATGCAACTGCTATAACTCCAATTACATCTATACCCTCATGTGTAGCTACATATTTCATTGCTTTTTCACCAGCACCCTCACCAAGAAAGCCGCTATCATCAAACATTACAAATACAGGATCATATGGAGCTTCAAAGATTAGCTTAACAATATCAGGTCCAGATAAAGTGGTAGGGTTTCCGTATGATTTTGAAATACATCTTCCGTTAACTTCCTTGGCCACGTACTGAATTGTTTTTAAAGCATATTCATCTCCATCGGTTACTAAAATAACCTTTCTTCTCCTGGTTGTCATTGTAATTATCCTTTCGGTTTAAAAATCAGTGCAATAATGAATGAAAATAAGATGGCGGAGGATATACCGGCAGAGGTGAGTTCAAAAATACCCATCCCTATCCCAATAAATCCATGCTGTTCCGCCTGTTGCATTGCACCATGTAAGAGCGAATGGCCGAAGCTTGTAATGGGTACAGATGCACCTGCGCCTGCAAATTCAATTAAATTATCATATAAATCAAAGCCATCTAATATTGCACCTAGAACAACGAATATACTCATTACATGTGCGGGGGTTAGTTTTGCTACGTCAAATAGTAATTGTCCGATAACACATATTCCACCACCAACTAAAAAGGCAAATAAATAGTCCACTATTCCTCTCCCCCTTCAGCTCGCTCCAATACAACACCATGAGCAATGGCTGGTATAGATTCTTTTTGTTGTATCATAGTAGGGCTTAGAAGTGCGCCAGTTGCCACAACAAAGACTCGATTTAAATTTCCAAGAATCATTTGTTTTACGAGATGACCGTAAGTTACAACAGCTGAACAACCACAACCACTTCCTCCGGCAAAAACGCCTTGGCCCTGTGTATAAATCATCAGTCCACAGTCATTATGCTTTGTTCCTAAGTCATATCCTTCTTCTTTTAATAATTCTTTAACAATTGGGCTACCCACACTTGATAAATCACCCGTAACAATTAAGTCAAAATCTTCAGGAGTTCTATTTAAATCTTTAAAGTGTTGAGCAATCGTATCTGCAGCAGCAGGTGCCATTGCTGATCCCATATCAAATGGGTTTGTTATTCCAAGATCATTTACCTTCCCAATGGTCGCTGATGTGATTTTTATAGGTCCTTTTTCTTTACTTACAAGCGCAGCACCAGCACCGGTAACTGTAAAAGTTGCTGAGCTTGGCTTTTGTCCGCCGTATTCAGTAGGATATCTAAATTGTCTTTCTGCCGTTGCATTATGACTACTTGTAGCAGCTACTAACTTATTAGCAAATCCCCCATCCACAAGTGCTGAACCGATTGCAAGTGTCTCCATAGAAGTAGAACATGCTCCAAACATACATAAAAATGGGATTTGTAAGTGCCTTGCAACATAGTTTGATGTAACATTTTGATTCAGAAGATCTCCCGCTAAAAGTAAATCAATGTCTTGATGTGTGAGATTTACTTTCTTTAAGCAGGTATCAATTGATTGTTCCATCAATCTCCTTTCTGCCATTTCCCAATTATCTTCGCCACAATGCAAGTCATCATGTCTAACATCAAATACATTCCCTAACGGCCCCGCTGCTTCTTTAGGACCTACTGACGTTCCACAAGAATTTATATAAAGTTCATTTTCATATACCCAAGATTGTTTACCAACAAGTCTCATAATTTCACATCCTCCTAAGATAATGTGACCGTAAATAGGTATCTAATAATACCTACGATATAGGCTCCTACTACTCCAAAAACAATGACACTTCCAGCAAGTTTGAACATGTTGGTCGCTACACCGAGCACAATTCCTTCACTTTTATGTTCTAGTGCCGCACTCGTCATTGAGTTTGCGAAACCTGTGACCGGAACGGCTGTTCCAGCGCCTGCAAATTGCCCGATTTTATCATAGACACCAAGTCCCGTTAAAATAGAAGCAATTAAAATTAATGTGGCAATTGTAGGATTACCAGCTGACTTTTCAGAGAAGTCAAATACATTTATATAGAAATTTTGAATAAGCTCTCCAAATGTACAAATCAACCCACCAATGACAAAAGCCTTTAAACAGTTAAGCAAATAGGGAGGCTTAGGCTGATACGTCTTAATACTATTTTTATAATTCTCCTTCATTTTTCCCATATGACTGTTCCTGCCCTTCTATCCAAGCTTTATAGATCGACATAATAAATCCAGTGGAACAATGATCCTGCTATCTTTCCAAATACAATTGCCATTACTAGGATCACAATTTTTTTATCTAGGCCTATTCTTTTTGCTAAAATTGGTAATACGTTCAGCACCTCGGTTAAGGCTGCAGCCAACATTCCAACAAACACTCCACAGGCTAGACCAATAGGAATTAATAAAAATTTCGAGACGTACAGCATCGTATCTCTAAGGCTAGCCCAACCACCTGCAAATGCCCCTAAAATAACACCCCACTCATACAAATGGATAAATCTTGCTGTTTTTGATAACTGAGTCACTCTTGGTATTATTCCTAACACAGCAAGGAAAGCAACAAAACCTGCTCCAACTGCTAATCCACCTGCAAATCCGATAAAAATGATAAGAAGGATTTTAACTATCATTTGTTCTTCCATTAGCTTTCTTATTTTCAGTCATTATCATGTATTGATCTAATGCTTGTTGATAGTTGAACATTTCAACTTCAAGTGGACTAGGCTCTTCATTAATTCGTTTCCTAAAAATATGGTTAAAAAACAATATCATTCCAAGACCCAGGCCGATGGAATAAGGTATTTGCAGTAGCAAAGGTTTGTATTCTTCTTTTCCAGTAATAATCTTATAAATTCGCTGATGTACCTCCTGCATACTTACATCCTCATGAAAGTTTAGAATGGTCAAGGCTGCACCGAAAAATAACAATAACCATATTGCAATAAAAAAGACTGGAGTAATCGCCTTTCTTTCAATAATAATTTCAACTAATGATTGAGATGGACCAAGTGGTTGAATTTCAAGATTTGGAAAGGTGCTACGAATTTGTTCTAATACCTTAGTAATATCAATAACCACATAGTTTTTATCCTTTAACGATATCTTATGAATAATCAGTTTTTCCACATCTTTTTTAAACTTTGGATGTGCAACAATCTGTGCAATATCGCTAATTACGATGGTTTCATTTGGACGTACTTTAATACGATTATAAAGTCGTAAATACATCGTATTTTCCATCACAATCACATCCTACACATTGATTTCCTTGTATAAGTTAGTATGGTTGTTGTTAATTTTTAAATACAAAGGAACTGTAACCTCCATTAATTACCTCTACCTGCAAAAAAATGGAACATAACAAAAGCGCAAGCGCCTTGATCAGCCCCGACAAGCAAATGTTCTGTGCCATAAAAAGTCTGCACTTTGACTTTTTATGGCACAGAACATTTGACTCGAGGGGCTAGGCGCTGGAGCTGGACGCAGTAAGACATAAGTCATAGTTATCCACAAGGTACCTTTTATAATTTCCTAACCAAAAAAAAAATCGAACGGGCTAGTCGCCCATTCGATCCTTCATTTGCTGCAGTATTTTCTTTTCTAACCTTGAAACTTGGACCTGAGATATCCCTAATCTAGAGGCTACCTCTGATTGAGTTTGATCTTTATAATATCTGAGAAAGACAATCAATCGTTCTCTTTCGTCCAACTCTCGTATTGCTTCTTTTAACGCAATTTTATCAAACCATTTATTTTCACTATTATCAGCAATCTGATCAAGCAAAGTGATTGGGTCACCGTCATTTTCATAAACAGTTTCGTGAATGGAAGAAGGTGTACGACTTGCCTCTTGTGCAAGCACCACGTCCTCAGGAGTAATCTCTAGATAAACTGCAATTTCTGCAACTGTAGGAACTCGTCCATATCGCTTAGACAAATCATCCTTAGCTTTACGAATTTTATTCCCCGTTTCCTTTAGAGATCGACTCACTTTAACAGTACCATCATCACGAATAAATCTTTGTATTTCGCCAATAATCATTGGAACGGCATAGGTAGAAAATTTTACATCATAAGATAAATCAAACTTATCTACAGATTTTAATAATCCAATACTTCCGATTTGAAATAAATCATCCGGTTCATATCCCCTATTTAAAAACCGTTGTACAACAGACCAGACCAGTCTCATATTTTTTTGGACAATCAGATCTCTAGCATCCTGTTCGCCCGCTTGACTACGCTTTATTAACTCTTTTACTTCATTATCTTTTAAGTACGTCTGACTCTTCTCGTTCTTGACCTCCACATCCATAAGCAAGTCTCCCTTAATTGCATAACAATTTACTATTGAGTAAATGCTTTACTAAACGTATAGTAGTACCAGATTTTGAAGTTAAGATCTCAACTTCGTCCATAAAGTTTTCCATAATTGTGAAGCCCATTCCTGATCGTTCTAACTCTGGTTTAGTCGTGAACAATGGTTGTCTAGCTTCTTCCACATCATCAATACCAATACCTTCATCTCTTATCGTTAGGTAAATAGTGCCATCCTCAATTATAGAGTGAATATAAACAATTCCATTGGGATCATTGTCGTACCCATGAATAATGGCATTGGTTACAGCTTCTGATACAACTGTTTTAATCTCAGTTAGTTCATCCATTGTAGGGTCAAGTTGTGCAATAAACGCTGCAACAGTTACACGAGCAAAAGACTCGTTTTGACTTAAAGCCGAAAACTGAAGTTGCATCTCATTTCTCATGTTATGCCACCCCCAATGTTTGCAGCGCAAAAACTTCATCCTGCTCTAATCGAATAATTTTAAATAAGCCAGACATATCAAATAAACGTTTAACCGCAGGAGAAATTGAACACACTACCATTTCCCCACCGTTATTCTTAATTTGTTTATATCTCCCAAGAATCACACCAAGACCTGAGCTATCCATAAATGATAATTTCTCAAGGTTAAGGATAATATGATTAATTTTGTTTTCCTCAAGCTTACTTGTAACTTGTTGACGCAATTCCTCTGCTGTATGGTGATCAAGTTCACCTGCAAGTCGAATGCACAAAACGTTGTTTTTAACTTCTAGTTCAATTGCTAGACTCACTGTACATAGCCTCCTTGTTTTCGTATAGTGAGTCATTTCGCTATTGAATTGCTAGTTTCCTTCCTCTTGACAAAACTAGTGTCATTTCGTCAAAAAAAGATGGAATATTTACTCCGATTTTGTGAATGCTCCAACAGTTCGCTTAAATAATTTCCACCAGCTAGCACTATCGATGTCTTCTTCAGCAATAAGAGGACTTTCACTTATCACCTTATCGTTTTTCTTTAGCACTAGTGTTCCAAGCTTGTCACCTTTTTTGATAGGTGCATTTATTTTTTCATCCACAACAACCTCTTGAACAACATCATCTATGTTTTCACCTTTCTTGGTTAAAACTGAGATTTGCTCAGAAGTTACTAAATTAATTTTCTTCTTACTACCTTTGCTAACCTTCGTATCTGACACTACCTGATTACGCTCATACATTGGATGAGTTTTATATTGACTGAATCCATAATCTAGCATCTTTGTAATTTGGGCATTTCGATCCTTAGGTGTTGGCGCACCAAACACTACACTTATTAATCTCATATTGTTCTTCTCAGCAGTAGCTGTTAAGCAATATTTTGCTTCACTTGTAAATCCTGTTTTTACGCCATCTACTCCAGGATAAAACTTAACCAATCGATTCGTATTAACAAGCCAAAACTTTTTATCAGTATCATTTCTTAAGTAATCTTCATATTTACCAGTGAACTTTGTAATGCCTTCGTATTTTAGTAATTCCTTTGCCATCATTGCCATGTCATGTGCTGTACTGTAATGACCTTCGGCTGGTAAGCCTGTCGGGTTTTTGAAAACTGTATTTTTCAACCCAAGCTCTTCTACCTTTTTATTCATCATTTCGACGAATGCCTCTTCAGAGCCAGCTAGTCTTTCGGCCATTGCAACAGATGCATCATTACCGGAAGCAATTGCGATACCTTTCATCATTTCCTCTGTAGTCATTTCTTCTCCAGCTTCTAGGAAAATCTGCGAGCCTCCCATTGATGCAGCATGCTCACTTGTTCGTATCTTTTCCTCCCAAGTAAGATTGCCTTTATCAATAGCCTCCATAATCAATACCATGGTCATGATTTTTGTCATACTTGCAGGAGGAAGCTTTTCATGGCTATTTTTATCATAGAGGATTGCACCAGTATCACGTTCAATCAAAATAGCCGATTTTGCTTGTGGTGCTAGGTCAACAGACGTATTTTCTTCAGCAAAAGCGAATGGGGTACTGCTATAAACGATTAACGAAATGAATAACAAACTTGTTAGTAGACGTTTCATCTCCAAACCCTCCAATCTTTATACAATCCCATTTTTTCCAACAAAATCAAAATTATACAAAATACGAAAAAAAAAGAAGCCGAGAGTACTCAGCTTCTTTATGAAAATAATTCAGTTTGTGAAAATACTTAGGGAGTTATTCGCTAGAATCCAATCGTTCCGCGGAGAGGAAGGTTATTTTCACTATCGTGAAAAAACCTGCTCCTCGGCGCTCTGCGCCTGTGGGGTCTCCCGTTGACGTGCTACTCCCGCAGGAGTGTCGTGGATTAAGCGCGAATAACCAACTCTTAATAAAGTCTATTCTAAAATTCTGTCATAAACTAAAGGTGGAACTTCTACTTTATTTGAGGATATTTTGATGCTTGCATAAAGCTTATCTTTTACCTCTTGGACGTCTTTAAAGTTACTATGAATTGTTACGAGGGATTCGCCTTTAGCTACTTCATCCCCAATTTTTTTTCTGAGTTCTAAGCCAACTGCCAAGTCAATTATTGATTCTTTTGTTGCTCTTCCTGCTCCAAGTAACATAGCCGCTGTTCCGATTGAATCAGCAATGATCTCGGATACATAACCCGCCTCTTGTGCTTCAAGCTCAACTATGTATTTGGCTTGTGGAAGCTTGGTTGGGTCATCCACTACAGATGCATCTCCGCCTTGAGCGCTTAGGAATAGTTTTAATGTATCTAATGCTTTTCCTGAAGATATTGCTTCTTTAAGCATTCCCCTAGCTTCCTCTGTGGATGTTGCTTTTTTCGCCAGTACAACCATATGACTACCAAGTGTGAGACATAGCTCTTCTAGGTCAGATGGGCCATTTCCTCTTAAGGTATCTATAGCCTCTTTTACTTCAAGTGAGTTACCGACTGCAAAACCAAGTGGCTGACTCATGTCTGAAATTACTGCCATCGTTTGTCGTCCTACATTGTTGCCGATATCAACCATCGCTTTTGCTAATTCTCTTGCCTCATCCAGATCCTTCATGAAGGCACCTGCACCTGTTTTTACATCTAATACGATTGCATCTGCACCAGCAGCAATCTTTTTGCTCATGATTGAGCTAGCAATTAACGGGATACTATTTACTGTTGCAGTAACATCCCTAAGTGCATATAACTTCTTGTCAGCTGGTGTTAAATTTCCACTTTGGCCAATAACAGCTACTTTGTTCTTATTGACTAATCGGATAAATTCCTCATTATCAATTTCAACATGAAAACCAGCTACTGCCTCAAGTTTATCAATTGTTCCTCCTGTATGCCCTAAGCCACGACCAGACATTTTTGCTACAGGTACACCAACAGCAGCTACAAGCGGGGCAAGAACAAGAGTGGTAGTATCTCCAACTCCTCCTGTACTGTGCTTATCTACCTTGATTCCTTCAATTTTTGATAAATCAATTGTATCTCCTGAATGGACCATTGCAAGGGTCAAATCTGCCCTTTCTTGCTC
Source organism: Cytobacillus suaedae (assembly GCA_014960805.1). Taxonomy (GTDB): domain Bacteria; phylum Bacillota; class Bacilli; order Bacillales; family Bacillaceae_L; genus Bacillus_BV; species Bacillus_BV suaedae. The sequence goes on from CP063163.1 coordinate 3,024,431, forward strand.
TGTCATTCCTTGAAAATAGACTGCCATTGTAAAAGCACTCATCTGATAGTCAGGAATGTTACCATTTGTATATTCATTTATAATAAATGATATTTCTTCCTTTGTTATCGGATGGCCATCACGCTTTTTTTCTATCAAATCAACCATTCTCATTTATCTGTCACCTCAATTAGTTTAAAGCTCATTAATAATTTGTTTTACAAAAGCCAAGAAGTTTGCTTTCGCTTTTTCCGTTGTTTCAATTACTTCATCATGAGTTAATGGTTGATCAAGTATTCCTGCGGCCATATTTGAGATGCAGGAAATGCCAAGAACATTAAGTCTTGCATGGCGAGCCACAATAACCTCCGGAACCGTAGACATTCCTACTGCATCTCCACCCATTGTTCGAAGCATTCTAATTTCTGATGGAGTTTCATAGGTTGGACCGGTATTCCCTATATATACTCCCTCTTTCAAGTTGATTTGTAAATCTGATGCTACCTTTTTCGCCAACTGACGCAGGTCTTTTGAATATGCTTCCGACATATCAGGAAAACGTACTCCTAAATCCCCATCATTAGGTCCAATTAGTGGATTTTGTCCCGTATTATTAATATGATCTGTGATTACCATTAAGTCACCTGGCTCGAATGATTCGTTGATTCCTCCAGCAGCATTTGTAACGATTAAAGTGTTAACACCCAATTCCTTCATTACCCTAATTGGAAATGTTACCTTATCCATCGAATAGCCTTCGTAATAATGAAAACGTCCTTGCATTGCCACAACGGTTTTCCCTTGTAAAGTACCAAAGACTAATTGGCCTGCATGTCCTTCCACTGTAGAGACCGGAAATTCTGGAATTTCATTATAAGGAATTTTAGTAGGGTTCTCGATTTCATCCGCTAAAACCCCAAGCCCTGATCCAAGAATCAATCCTATTTCAGGCGTTTGTTGAAATTTTGATTGTAAAAATTGTGATGATTTTTGAATTATACTTTTATCCACTTTACCTTACCCCCTGTTTAAATCTGTCATGAAGCTCACTCCATGCTTTGGAGCCTTCACATTAAAATTATCAGCAATTGATGCACCTACGTCTGCGAATGTTTTTCTTGAAGGAATCTCTTTTCCCTGTGCCATTCTAGGACTATAAACAAGAAGCGGAACAAACTCACGTGTATGGTCCGTCCCCTCATGTGTAGGATCGTTTCCATGATCAGCTGTAATAATAAGAAGATCATCATTTGTTAATAATTCAAACACTTCTGGTAACCTCGCATCATATTCCTCTAGTGCTTTACCGTACCCTAAAGGATCTCTACGGTGCCCATATAAAGCATCAAAATCAACAAGATTTAAAAAACTAAGTCCTGTAAAGTTCATCTTTAAGGAGTCAATTAGTTTATCCATCCCATCCATATTTGATTTTGTTCTTAACGCTTTAGTTATTCCCTCTCCATCAAAGATATCTTCAATTTTCCCTATTGAAATAACATCATAACCGGAGTCTTTTAACTCATTCATCACTGTTCTATCAAACGGCTTTAATGCATAATCGTGTCGGTTTGCTGTTCTTTGGAATTCCCCAGGATGCCCTATAAATGGACGAGCAATAATGCGCCCTACCATATACTTCTCATCAAGAGTTAGTTCTCTTGCAATCTCACATATTTGATACAGTTCTTCTAATGGGACTACCTCTTCGTGTGCTGCAATTTGTAAGACCGAATCAGCTGACGTGTAAACAATTAAAGCACCTGATTCCATATGCTCTGCCCCTAATTCATCTAGGATTTCAGTGCCTGAAGCAGGCTTATTTCCAATTACTTTACGTCCAGTCTTACTTTCAATTTCGTCAATAAGTTCTTTTGGAAAGCCTTCAGGAAACACACGAAACGGAGTCTCTATATTTAGGCCCATAAGTTCCCAATGTCCTGTCATTGTATCTTTTCCATTTGAAGCTTCCTCCATCTTCGTATAGAAGGCGAGTGGTTGTTGCTGTTTTTCTATTCCTTTAATCTCACCAATGTTACCTAGTCCAAGTTTTTCCATATTCGGCATTTTCAAGCCATTCATTTTCTCTGCAATATGACCTAGTGTATTGGAACCAACATCACCAAACTTTTGAGCATCTGGTGCTTCACCGATTCCTACTGAATCCATAACGACTAGGAAAACACGTTTATATGTATAAGAAGACATACTAAACCCCCTAATTAATCTTATTAATTATATATTCCCTTTCGATGTTCAACTTAACCACTTATGTATAGATTTCACTTGTCGGAAGTCTGACATCTTGAGTATAAGATGTGCGGGCTATGTAAGGCAAGATAAATACCTCTTTATTGCATAAAAAATGCTGAATTTATGAAAATTCAGCATCATTTTACTCTAGTAATATATTTTTTATGCTCTTGGATGGTATGTATTGTATACATCTTTTAACCTAGTTTTCGTTACTCTAGTATAGATTTGGGTCGTAGATATATCAGCATGCCCCAACATTTCCTGAACAGCTCGTAAATCTGCACCATTTTCTAGCAAATGTGTAGCAAAAGAATGTCTAAGAGTATGTGGGGTTAGCTCGTTCTTAACATTTGCACTACTGGCAATCTGCCTGAGATTCTTCCAGAACCCTTGACGTGTTAATCGTTGTCCTCTATGGTTTAGAAAAAGGGCCTGCGAACTATCATCATTTTTTAAAAGTTCTGATCTACCTCTCTCTATATAATTATAGATTGCTTCTTTCGCAACTTTTCCAAGTGGTACAATTCGTTCCTTATTGCCTTTACCAGTACACCGAATGAACCCCATTTCTAAATGTACATCCTCGATGTTTAAATTGGTTAACTCACTCACACGGATACCAGTAGCATATAGCATTTCAAGAATTGCTTTATCTCGTAACCCCAATGGGGAACTTGTATCCGGTGCATCTAGTAAGGATTCTACCTCTAATAAAGAAAGAACTTTCGGTAAATTCCTTTCCATTTTAGGTGTTTCGATTTGGACAGTTGGGTCATCAGTTGTTATCCGATTACGTAATAAATATTGGTGAAATGAACGAATGGACGCTATGTGTCGTGCTATCGTTTTTGCTGAACTCCCTGTGTCTTTAAGATATTGTAAAAAGTGAAGAATTTGAATTCTACTTACTTTATCAATGAATTCAATTTCTTCATTTTTTATAAGGTAGTCTACATATTTAGATAAATCTCTTTTATAAGAGATTACCGTGTTTTCTGCTAGTCTTCTATCATCGACTAGGTATTGAATAAATTTGTTTATATGAGCTTTCAAAAGACATTACTCCCCAAAGTGATAAAAAAATAGTAATCGATTTAACCACGAACTATCTTCTTCCTCTATCATTGATGCCACTTTCACAGCTGAACCTTTTGGTTCGTCATAACGATGGTAGTTTGAATACTCCTCATTAATCCACATAATACCATAATAAAACAAAATCGTGCAGCCCGTAAACAGGATAAAAACTTTAGTCGTTTCAAACATCATCCGTACTGTTTTTCTCATAGTCGCCTCCATAAAGCCAAACATAATCTATATTAGAAGATATGCCAAATGGGACGAGTTTTATACGTCTAAAAAAAAAAAACCTTTTCTAATTTGAAAAGGTTTTTACTGATCATCTTTATTCTCTTCTTCACTTTCTACCTTATCGTGACAACGGTGGCAAATGCCGTGGAAAGTTAGACGGTGATCCTTAATTTTAAAGTTCCAGTCTCTTTCTACGATTGCTTCAACATCCTCTAAAAGATCATCTTGGATTTCATCAACTGCTCCGCATTCGATGCAAACGAGATGATGATGGAAGTGTGCTGCACCTTCTTGGCGTAAGTCATAGCGTGAAACACCATCACCAAAATTTATTTTATCAACAATTTTCAATTCGGTTAATAACTCAAGCGTTCTATAAACAGTTGCTAATCCGATCTCTGGCGACTTTTCTTTAACGAGGAGGTAAACATCTTCTGCACTCAAATGATCCTCTTCATGTTCAAGAAGTACTCGAACAGTCGCCTCACGTTGAGGTGTAAGCTTATAGCTAGAAGAGTGCAACTGCTTTTTTATTCTATCGATTCTTTGTTCCATGTACCTATTCCTCCCTCGCCATTACGTTATTTATTATAACAGAAGAAAAGGAACTGTCCAAATAAAATTAATTATAATGTAAGAAAAATACTGTTTCTTTTTAAATAGTTATTATTGATTATTAATCATATCAATAACACCTTTCATTAAAGTTGGTGAAGCAAATGCCTCAAATGCAGAGGCAGTCATTAATACAAATGCTACACCGACCATTAACATTGCATAACGTGTTAGTAAAGGAAAGATAGGCTCATTTGCCCTCTTCATAAACTGTTGACGTATCATCTTTAAAGAGAAGGCAACTGCTACCGTCCCAATAACGATAAAAGCAGGAATAATTAATAGATTCTGAGGAAGAACCGAAACAAAAGACAATATAAATCCATCAAAGCCCATTTGGTTTACAAGAAAACCTACTGTAAATCCAACAACGACTCCCTTAAGAAATAACAATACAAGAATGACTGGCAATCCTATAATAGAGATACCAAGAATCCACATAAGCCCCACATATTTTATATTATGAAGAAAGCTTTGCTTAAACATATCCGTACTATTAGCAAAACTCCCCTCTGATACTTGTCCAAAAAAACGACTTAAATAATAGTAAAGATCCTGTTTTTGACTAAAGTTTAAACTATTAACAACAATAGCGCCAAAAATTACACCCATTAGAAATAAGACCGTAATAAATATATAAATCGAGGAATGTTCTCGAATATGTGTGATTATTGCTGCTTTAAGTGGCTGCTGCTTTTTCATTATGTCTCCTCCTATCATTCTCTTACTTGATTCTATGAATTAATCAATTTATGTATGACAGGTTAATTTGATAAATCTTAAAAACTACTTACAACTTTTCCAAATACATGCTATAATTCCAAAAAACTTGAAGAGTGGTGATAGTGTGAATCCAATATTACTAGATTTCCCTACAGAATTTACAACGAATAGACTTTTAATCCGCATGCCTTTACCAGGTGATGGAAAGGCAGTAAATGAAGCGATTAGAGCTTCAATGAACGAGTTACAGCCATGGATGCCCTTTGCTCAAAAAGAACCTAAACTTGACGAAACAGAAGCAAATATTCGTGAGGCTCATGCTAACTTTTTATTACGGAAGGACCTACGCCTTCTTATTTTTCATAAGGAAACTGGTCAGTTCATTGGTTCTACTGGCCTTCATCGGATTGAATGGGAAATCCCTAAATTTGAAATTGGCTATTGGATTGATTCTCGATATTCAAAACAGGGGTATATTACTGAAACCGTAGTTGGGTTAACAACCTTTGCCTTTGAAGAGCTTCATGCTAAAAGAGTAGAAATTCGTTGTGACTCTCTTAATATAAATAGTAGGAACGTGGCTGAACGTGCTGGGTATGCACTTGAAGGAATCATTAGAAATGAAGACCTTGCAGTTGATGGCACATTAAGAGATACTTGTGTGTTTTCTAAAATAAAATAAAAAGGCTCATTTCTCAAAGAATGTTGTTTTCAAGTTAAACATTGACCGTTCCTCTGCGCTGCAGGCATTTGCTTTCCGCGGGAGGGACGCGAGCCTCCTCGGCGACATGCGCCTGTGGGGTCTCGCGGGATATCCCTCACTTCCCGCAGGAGTCAAATGCCTTCCGCTCCAATACACTCTTGTTTAGAAAACAGTTGAAACAACAAACTTTACGAAAAGAGCCAAAAAAAAATCCCTTGAGCTGATTACTCAAGGGATTTTACTTTACCGTACTTGCCTCCACCACCAGCATGTATTGAAAGCTGTCCACTTCTTGCTTTTAAAATGGTATCAGCAATTGGCTTTTTAACTACAGATAACAGTGCATCTTCTGGTGCCTCATGAATGATTGCCATTTCTGTTTTAAAATAGTCCCTAAGCTTATGTAGAGTCTTCGAACCTAAACCTGGTATGAATTCCAATGGTACCTGATGGATATAAGGTGGTCTATTCGTGTTTTTATCTTCTGAGTCCTTTAGTTCTTGGAGACGATCATAAACCCCTTTTATAATACCTTTATGGCTACAATTAGGGCATGTTTCGATCAGATAATCATCCATTAAATGAAAGCACTTTTCACAAGTTGTACGATGATATTTCCCTAGTATTGGATCTAGCCCGTAATTTGCAATGAGTCCTCTTCCTTCCTCTTTATGCAACGCCTTTTTAAGCTCAGCAAACGTTGGAGTCTCCATTGCAATGATCTGATATTCTCTGGCTATCTTTGGAAGTGAGTGAGCATCAGAATTGGAGATGAACGTGTAAGAATGTAATTCTGAAATTTGATCTGCCATCTCCGTATTTGAGCTTAGCCCTAACTCTATTCCATCAATCATAGTAGGGTCAAAGACTTCCGTTAACGTTTGATTTACACCTTTTCCGTACAGGCTCTTGTGTGGGGTAAAAACATGTGCTGGAATAAAAAGACCACCTAATTCTTTAACCCTTCGTTGTAGGTTTAATCCGGTTTCATAGATACGCTGAGAGCTCAATGTGATATTTTTTTGTCTTTCAGATAGCCATACTGAAAACTCACGCATTTTTTCAATCGTAGGTATAAAAGCTAATACATGGATTGGTCCTTTGCAATTCTCATCATAGATTTCAATTTCTGCTCCTAAAATTAGCGTTACATCTTGAAATCTTAGTCCACCTTCATCCCATTCAAAAACTTCACCTTTATCTATAAGGACCGAAAGTTCATCAAGAACTTCAGGTACATGACAGTCAATCACTCCTATCATATCCATTCCCTTGACCTCAGTTGCTTCAACTAATATATTTTCAATCGTTAATGATTTCGCTCCCGTAATTTTAACGGGCTTTCCAGTCGCTGTTCTACCTATGTGAATATGTAGATCTACATAATAATTTTGCATCTTATTCTCCTAGTGCTTTTTGCAATTGTAGAAATTGTACAGCATATGCCGTTTTTGCATCATATATCTTTCTCGCTTCGATAAGCTTTTCTGCGTCCTCTAGTGTTACTTCTAAAACATCTAAAAACTCGTCTTCATCTAAATCAGCTGATTGCTTTTTTTTCGTTAGACCACCAGCAATATACAAGTGTATGATCTCATCAGCAAATCCAGGAGAAGTATAAAAGGAAATTAAGTGACTTAATGTTTTGCATTCATAACCTGTTTCTTCTTCTAACTCTCTTAAAGCCGTTATTTCTGGCTTTTCACCAGGTTCTAACTTACCAGCTGGAATTTCAACGATGACGCGCTCCAGCGCCTTGCGATATTGTTGAACCATTACTATTTTATTTTCATCTGTTATTGCAAGAATAGCAACTGCACCAGGGTGCTTTATTATTTCACGTTTACTTGTTTTTCCATTAGGTAATTCAACATCTTCAATATGAAGGTCTATAACCTTTCCTTCGTATAGAATCTCTTTAGATAAGGTCTTTTCTGTTAAGTGGTCCATTTTAATCATCTCCTCGTTCTAATCATTATTATTGCCACATACATTCTACCATATCATTTAAAAACACTTGCAATATGGGGAGGATCCTGGGTGAAAATATATGTTACACACAATGGAGTTACCTTGGTTGGTAAGTCGTGGGAGATTCGTGCTAAATTAAAAGAATATAGTAGACAGTTTGATACGGTACAGGAATGGATTCAGTCAGGAGAAATGTCTCTACATCATCAACAAAAGCCAAAGGACAAGTAAGATTTGATCAAACTCATAATTTGAATTTATATCTTGTCTCACTTACAATTGCGACAAGGAGTGGTTAAAAAATGAAGACTAGGCAAATTGGAAACTCTGATCTTATTGTTAGTGAGCTAGGATTAGGCTGCATGTCACTTGGTAGAGATGAAAGGCAAGCTACAGATATAATACATAAAGCAATAGATTCAGGTATTAATTATCTTGATACAGCTGACCTTTATAATTTCGGAGTTAATGAAGAATTTATTGGACGTGCCATTAAAAGTAAACGTAAAGATATTATTCTGGCTACTAAAGTAGGAAACCGATGGAATTCTGACAAAGAAGGATGGTCATGGGATCCATCAAAAGACTATATTAAATCTGCTGTAAAAGATTCATTGCACAGATTACAAACTGATTATATAGACTTGTATCAATTACACGGTGGAACACTAGAAGATAACATAGATGAGACAATTGAGGCTTTTGAAGATTTAAAGAAAGAAGGACTCATTAGGTACTATGGTATATCTTCCATCCGTCCAAATGTGATTAAAGAATACGTAGAACGTTCATCTATTGTAAGTGTTATGATGCAATACAGTATAGTAGATCGACGTCCCGAAGAGGTCTTTCCTTTATTAAGGGAACATAATATTAGTGTAGTATGCAGGGGCCCCGTTGCTAAAGGGGTATTAACCGATAAACCTCTTGAATTTATTAATTCGAAGATAAAAGAGAATGGGTATCTAGATTATTCTTTCGAGGAATTATCTTCACTGAGAAATTCCCTCAAACAGGAGCTAGGTAGTGAGAGATCACTCACTGAAATTGCGTTACAGTTCTGTCTCTATGATTCGATTGTTGCCTCTGTTGTAGCAGGAGCGAGTAAATTAGAACAACTTGTAGAAAATGTTAAGGCTGTAACTTCTATACCATTAACAGATGAGCAAATGAGGATACTTCGTGAATTAACAAAAGCTAGCTTGTATGAGCAGCACAGGATTTAATTCATATCAGTTAAAAAAAAACAGTGTCGTCAACGATTTTGACGCCACTGTTTTGCTTTTTCATCGAGTTCTTTTACAAGAGAATCTTTACCTAATATATATTTTTCTATATCGTACGGAAATTTTTCAGCAAGTTCCTCTTTTAATGCCCCATATTGGTCAGCTTCTTGAGGGTGGTTTCTTAAATAATCCCGAAATGTGACATGTCGTTCAATCTCAGTGTTTCCTTTTTCAAAAATATGAACATGATGAGTTCGGTTATCTCCACCTTTTTGAAAATACCTCCGCTTTGGAATCCCGTTTTCTCCTCTTGCCTCATAGTCTAGTTTTTCCATATCCTGATTAAAATCGTCTACCTTTTCTAACGAAGATACTTCTACTAAAATATCGATAACTGGTTTGGCACTTAACCCTGGAATAGAGGTACTTCCAATATGGTAGATATTTACTAGAATTGGTGAAAATATCGTTTGAATTCTTTTGGCTTCACTTTGGTAGCTTTTAGTCCAAGTTGGATTATAGCTTGTAACTTCTACTTTTCTCATAGATTACAACCTATTTATAGTCGTTCCATTTTAAATTACTATCATTCAATAGCTCTTCGAATGACTTGTTTTTTTCACGTAAACGACGTTCTTCTTTCTGTCTCTCTAACTCTTCTTCTGCTTTTCGTTGTTCAACTTCCTTTAACTCTTTTTGCGTTTCTTTTAGTTTTGCTACGATATCTTTATTTAAAAAGTCACCTAAACTTATTTTGTCATCGTTTTTTTTCGGAGCTGCTTGACGTTGCTGTTTCTGTTTTTTCTTTGCCATGTTTAATCCTCCACTACCATTTTTCTAAAAAATTATAGCATATTTTTTCTATGTTCGTAAAAAAAACGAGCAGCCATTGGCTACCCGCTACCTTTTTAAAAAGCTTCTAATTTTACATTATCATCAATGATAAGCTCTGGCTCTGTGGAAGCAATAATATCCTCAACGGTAAAGCCTTTTGCAACTTCAACCAACTTTAGACCATTTTCGGTGACATCAAGGACAGCACGATCTGTAATAATACGATTAACTACACCTTTTCCAGTTAGAGGAAGTGTGCACTCCTTTAATATCTTCGATTCGCCTGCTTTATTCACATGGTCCATTATGACAATAATTCTTTGAGCTCCATGAACAAGGTCCATCGCTCCGCCCATTCCCTTAATCATTTTACCAGGAATCATCCAGTTTGCCAGGTCACCGTTCTCAGATACTTCCATACCACCTAAAATAGCAATATTTACATGACCGCCACGAATCATCCCAAATGACTCTGCACTGTCAAAATACGCAGCACCTGGAATTGCCGTTACCGTTTCCTTACCAGCATTAATTAAATCGGGGTCAACGCTATCTTCTGTTGGATAAGGTCCAATACCTAGCAGTCCATTTTCCGATTGTAAAACGACTTGTTTATTATCGGAGATATAATTAGCAACTAGTGTTGGTATTCCAATACCTAAGTTTACGTAGAAGCCGCTCTCAATTTCTTTTTCTGCACGAATGGCAATTTTTTCACGTGTATTCGTCATCTTCTCTACTCTCCTTTCAAATTATTTCTTTACAGTTAGGCGCTCAATACGCTTCTCTTGCGCTCCTACAATTAACCCTTGAACATAAATGCTTGGCGTATGTACCATATTTGGATCTAATTCGCCGATTTCGTATAGTTCTTCTACTTCTGCAATCGTTACCGTACCAGCAGCTGCAATCATTGGATTGAAATTGCGGGCTGTTTTGTTATAGATTAGATTCCCCATTTTGTCAGCTTTTTCAGCACGTACAAGGCTGAAGTCTGCTTGGTATGCTTCTTCTAGTAAGTATTCTTTGCCGTTAAATACTCTTATTTCTTTTCCTTCTGCGATGGGAGTACCAACACCTGCAGGAGTATAGAATGCAGGGATTCCTGCTCCGCCTGCACGAATTTTTTCTGCTAGTGTTCCTTGTGGTACGAGTTCTACTTCAATTTCTCCAGATAACACTTGGCGTTCGAACTCTTTGTTTTCTCCAACATAGGAGCCTATCATTTTCTTAATTTGTTTGTTTCGTAAAAGTAGACCAAGGCCCCAGTCGTCAACTCCACAGTTATTTGAAATTACTGTAAGGTCTTTTACTCCTTTATCTACTAATGCTAGTAGTAGATTTTCTGGGATTCCACATAAGCCAAAGCCGCCCACCATAAGGGTGGCTCCGTCATTTATATCTTTTACTGCTTCACTAAATGAAGAATAAATCGGTTTCATTTCTACACCTCATTTTTCTCTTAATTTGACTTTTTAAAAAATGTTAATTCTCTTTGAACCTCGACCGTTCCTTTTCGCTGCAGGCACTTGCTTTCCGCGGGGAGGGATTCGAGCCTCCTCGGTGCTTCGCACCTGTGGGGTCTCGAACTTCCCTCATCTCCCGCAGGAGTCAAGTGCCTTCCGCTCCAATACACTCTTCAATTATATTCAAAACAATAACCTTTTAAAGAGCTTAAATTTACTATTCTACGTTTTCTACAATAGTAGCTACGCCTTGACCGCCGCCGATGCATAGGGTTGCTAGGCCGTATTTGTCATTTCTACGTTTCATTTCATGGATTAATGTTACTAAGATTCTTGTACCGCTTGCTCCGATTGGGTGTCCTAGTGCAATTGCGCCACCGTTGACGTTTAGGTTTTCTTTGTTAAATTGTAGTTCACGGTCAACTGCTAGTGATTGTGCTGCAAAGGCTTCATTTGCTTCCACAAGGTTGATATCACTTAATTGAAGGCTTGCTTTCTCAAGTGCTTTCTTAACTGCAGTTACTGGCCCAATTCCCATGATGCTTGGGTCTACACCAGCGTTTCCATTTGCTTTGATTGTTACTAAAGGCTTAATGCCAAGTTCATCTGCTCTTTTTCTGCTCATCACAATAACTGCAGCTGCACCGTCATTGATTCCAGAAGCATTCCCTGCTGTTACTGATCCGTCCTTTTTAAATGCGGGACGAAGGCCACCTAGCTTTTCAGCTGTTGTGCCTGCACGAGGAAACTCGTCTGTATCAAAAATAATGCTTTCTTTTTTGCGCTGTGGAATTTCTACAGGTACAATTTCATCCTTGAATTTGCCTGCTTCAATTGCTGCAACTGCTTTTTGTTGGCTAGCCGCTGCAAATTCATCTTGTTCTTCTCTTGTTAGTTCATACTTATCACATAAGTTTTCAGCAGTGATTCCCATGTGGTAGTCATTAAATGCACACCATAAGCCATCTGAAATCATGCTATCTACTACCTTTTGGTCTCCCATCTTGTAGCCGTTTCTTGCATTTTTTAATAGGTAAGGTGCTTGACTCATGTTTTCCATTCCACCCGCTACTACGACTTCAGCATCTCCAGCTAAGATTGCTTGTGTAGCTAGATGAACAGCTTTTAGCCCTGATCCGCAAACCTTATTTATTGTCATTGATGGTGTTTCATTTAGTAAACCAGCTTTGATTGCTGCTTGGCGAGCTGGATTTTGACCTAAACCAGCCTGTAATACATTCCCCATAATGACTTCATCTATTTGACTTGCCTCAAGCCCAGCTTTTTCTAAAGCTCCCTTGATTGCGATTGCTCCTAATTCTGTTGCTGATACATTTTGTAATGTTCCTCCAAAACTACCAATAGCTGTTCGGACAGCGCTTACAATTACTACTTCATTCGTACTCATAGTATCATCCCCTTGTCTCTTCTTTTCAGCAAAAAATCTGCAAATAATATTGCCAATATACATATATATTTCTAGTTTCGTTGCAAAATCCCTCTAAATTTCGCAAGATTTCTATGGCTCTTGCAATTTTCAAAAGATTTCTACTAGAATAGTATATAGTGAATTTATTATGCTGACGAGGGGGATTTTAATGAACATGCCAAACAGTGTTTCCATTATTGAGGTTGGACCAAGGGATGGGTTACAAAATGAAAAAAACCTACTTCCTACTGAGGAAAAAATTGCGTTTATACATAAGTTAAAAGAAGCTGGTATTAAAGAGATGGAGCTTACATCCTTTGTATCACCGAAATGGGTGCCACAAATGGCCGATGCCAATGATGTCATCACAAACTGCCTCGATGAAACACGTAATTTTGTGCTGGCACCGAATCGAAAAGGAATTGATCGCCTTTATGAAACAGATTGCAAAGCGGTCGCAGTTTTCGTTGGTGTGAGTGAAACCTTTAATAAAAAAAATATTAATAAATCAACATCCGAAAGCATGGAGGAGCTTTCTCCTATAATTGGTGAACTAAAAGAGAAAGGTTATTTTGTTCGTGCTTGCATTTCCACCTCATTTTATTGCCCTTATGATGGGAAGATGAATGAAGAAGATGTCGTTCGTCTTTGTCAGCAGTTTGCTTCTTTAGGTGTAGATGAGCTGAGTGTTGCAGATACAAATGGAATGGCAAATCCACATGAGGTTTTTTCTTTATTCACTAAGCTTAAAGGGGCTTTACCGGAAACTCTTTTAACTGCTCATTTTCATGATACCCGTGGAATGGCTATAGCCAATGTATTCTCCGCTCTGCAGGCAGGCATCACTCGCTTTGATACTTCTGCTGGTGGACTAGGAGGATGTCCATTTGCACCTGGCGCTACAGGAAATGTAGCAACGGAGGATGTAGTGTTCATGCTTCACCAAATGGGGATTGAAACAGGAGTAGATTTAAATAAAGTTGTTGATGCTATTGCTGTTATTGAGCCACATTTATCTAGACCTATTGAGAGCAAGTATTATCGTTTACACGCAAATTAATTTTGCTCTTCTTGAATAGACAGATATCCCTTTCCATAAACTAATTCCATCATTTTATGATTGGAGTGTTAGCATTGGCAAAAAAGAATGAACCTCAAAAAGGGAAGCCGAATTCGGATACAACCAACAATATGATGGCTGCTGAAGAGATGGAAAAAGCAATCCACCCTACAAATCGCCAAAATTCAAAGCAATAACGAATTCAACAAAATCCGTAACCTGTTTAAAGGTTACGGATTTTCAATTCTAGTGATAAAATAGATGTGTAGATTTATTGTGGAGGCCTATTTATGAAGAAGGTATTAATTACTCTTGGAATTGTTATTGGATATATAATTGCAGTTGGTGTCTTTTTTACGAATATGGTTATGTTCATCAAGAAGAAAACTGATGCTGATATTTACAAGCGAGAACTATCTGAAGGTCGGTTTACTGAGGAAGAATTTGAGCAACTTGATAAAGAGGTTATCAAAATCCCCTCTCCTTATGGGTACACCATTTCTGGATGGTTGCTAAAAGGCTGGAGTGAGAATAAATTCATAATCATTTCTCATGGCGTGACGATGAACAAAGTAAACTCCCTTAAGTACATGAAAATGTTCCGTAAACGTGGTTGGAATGTTATTGTTTACGATCAACGACGTCATGGTGAAACTGGAGGTAAAACAACTAGCTATGGTCACTATGAAAAATATGACCTTAAAGCCGTTGTAGATTGGGTAAAAAATCGTTATGGTACAGGCATTACTTTAGGCATTCACGGTGAATCAATGGGAGCTGTCACAACTCTTCTGTATGCGGGTATGATTGAAGATGGAGCGGATTTGTATATAGCTGATTGCCCTTTTTCTGATTTTGAGGCTCAACTTAGGTATCGTCTAAAAATAGAATTTAACATTCCCGCAATTGCTATAATGCCAATTGCAAATCTTTTTTTAAAGCTTCGTGACGGCTATTCGTTTAAGGATGTTTCGCCTTTATCTGTTATTAAAAATATCAAAAATCCAATTCTATTTATCCACAGTGCGAAGGATGATTATATCCTTCCTGAAATGACAAAGCAGCTTTATAAAATGAAAGAAGGAAGTAAGAAGCTATTTATCGCTGAAAAAGGTGCTCATGCCTATTCCCTTGGTGACAACCAAGAACAATACGAGCAGATTGTAGATGAATTTTTCGAGGAAATAAGAGCATAGAAAAAGGATGCATTTGCATCCTTTTTTCGTTGTTATCCTAATACATCTGTAATTTCTTTCATATTTTCACCAATCCAGGAAATAGCCAGACTTATCGTATCAAACTCTTGTACTTCAAAGGTAACCTCATCCTGTAAGAGCCAGACATTTTTCTGTTCTTGATTCACTCCTGCAACAGACCAATGTAGTAGACTGTAGGGATGATTTTCATTTAGGAAGGTAACCCATGTTTTGTTTTCTGCTATATTTTTTATGGTCGTTAGCTTGTTTTTCATTTTTCTTCACTCTTTTCAACAAACATCATTCGTGGGTTAAAAATCTGGTTTGCACTCTTTAACATAAAACAATTAGCAGACTCTACGATATCTACCTTCATCTCATCGTCAAAAAAGACAAGCTTTGTTTTTTCAACCAAAACAGGCCGGTAGTTTGTCTCTAGCACTAAATCATCATCTTCCTGCTTTTCTACATGCCATAGTGCTGCCACACCACTTACTACACAACCACAGCCCTCAGTATCATATTTTAATTTTAACCATTTATTTGAACTCGCTAGTTTACTTTCTAGCTTCTCAATTGCCTTTTCTGTAAATGTTAATTTCACAAATAAATCCCCTTTTATTAAAAGTACGAATACTTATTAGTTTAGCATATTTTATGATTTTATTCATATTGTAGGAATAATTGCGCCAACTCTCGAAAGTTTATTTGAGTTTTTTCTAAAGAATGAGTATTATCAAATGTATGAATAGAGAAGGAGGTATATTATGTCAAAGGTACAAATTAAAGTAAACGATAATGGGTCTCTTCGTGTTACTGGGGATGTTGAATTAGTTGACGGAGAAGGAAACGTTATTGAAACAAAACAAGCCTTTTCACTCTGTAGATGTGGGCTTTCCTCAAAAATGCCATTTTGTGATGCAAGTCATAAAGGAAAATTCGAATCTGTTGTTCGTGCAGGAGAATAAAATGCAAAAGCGCAAGCGCCTTGGTCAGCCCCGACAAGCAAATGTTCTGTGATATAAAAAGTCCGCACTTCGATCTTTTATGGCACAGGTTATTTGACCTCGAGGGGCTAGGCGCTGTAGCTGGACGTAGTAAAATTTATGGTCTTATACACAATGTTAGACTTTATAATTTCCTAAACCACATGAAAAAACATCCAGCCTCATTGGTTGGATGTTTTTCTTTACTGCCTTCTAGCGTCAATGACTTCCTCAATTGTAATATAGTGAGGCGTACCGAACTTATCAACAATATGAAGCTTCCGTGTGACTTGATCATAATGATGAACATGACCGATTAGTAGTCGATGTTGTTTGTGCTCATAATACGTGATAAGTAACTCACTCCCCTCTTCTAGAGCGAGAAAAAGCACATCATTCATTTCTTCTAGCCGTTGTTCATCGAGCTCTGGTTTTACCATATGTGTGTCTTCTTCGGTCCAATCTCTTAGCATTTTAACGTGCTCCGGAAGCATCATTGCTGTCCATTTAATGGTTCCACGATCTCTAATCATTTCAAGCTTTCACTTCCTTTCAAACTACCCTAGTTAGCCTTATGTCCACCAACAAGCTTGCTACGATGTCTTGCAGTTCCCGCTTTCGTATAGGAAACAGCCCGTAAAATCGCATCTGAGCCATATTTATTCCGAATGGAGTCCATCACATAACCAACCTCACGCTGCTTTACACGATTTGTATAAAATAAATCAAGCTGCATTTCGTAATCATCTTCTAAATTAGAAATGGAAACGGAAATCTGACGGACTGTTTTTTGTGTATAATGCTTATCAAAGAGCTCTACACAAACCTTGTAAATTTCCATTGTCAGGTTAGTCGGAGTATCAATGGTTTTTGAGCGATGAAAGCCCCCTCCAAATTCATCCTTGCTGTACCCAATACCTAAGCTAATGGTCCTTCCTACCTTTTTATGCGACCTGGCCCTTTTCGCAACATCCTCGCATATTTCGAGCAGAACATGCTTTACTTCTTTTGGATCTGGATAATCCCTTAACAAAATTTGACTTTTCCCAAAGCTAATTTGCCCTTTCACAATTGGCGCTCCTAGCTCTGAAAGGTCGATTCCCCAAGCATGATAGTATAGCTGATTTCCCATGACTCCGAACTTTTTTTCTAGTAGTTCCAACGGATAATTCGCAAGCTGACCGACTGTAAAAATGCCCATTCGATTTAAAGTTTTCTCAACCCTACTGCCAATCCCCCACATTTTGCTTAGTGGCGAAAGTGGCCAAAGCTTTTGCTCAATATCCTCATAGGTCCATTCGGCAACTCCTTTTTTCTTTGCTTCTAAGTCGAGGCAAAGCTTTGCCATAAGCATATTGGGACCAATCCCAATCGCACAGGGCAGGTGGTATTCGTGAGCAATATCAGCTTTGATTTTTTCAGCAATGGTTGTTGCATCTCCCCATAGCTTCTCGACTCCGTCCACTTTGATAAAGCTTTCATCGACACTGTAGGTGTGGATTGCATCCTTTGGTACATAGCGGTTAAACAATCTTGTAATTTCCGTGGAAATTCTAAGGTACGTAGCCATCTTTGGATTAACAATTCGAATTCGTGGATCCTTCGGGATTTCGAAAAGCCGAGAACCAGTTTTAATTCCAAATTCTTGCTTCATCCGAGGTGATGCCGCTAGAACAATACTCCCTTGTCGTTCTGTATCACCGACAACAGCAAGGTAACACTCTAATGGGTCAAGCCCTAACAGCACGGCTGCACAGCTTGCATAAAAGCTCTTCATATCAACACATAATATTTTATTCTTTGGCATTTGACTGTAATCGACCATTCTTCACCCTCCCTCAAAACAAGAATGTATGTTCTCATATTATATTCTATATCATAAGGGAATATACGTTCGTTTTCAATGGGAATTTAAGACACATTTTTATCGTAAATATGGTAAGATAAGTGAACATGCGTGAAGGCAGAGGTGTAAAATGGATAAAAAACTGATACATAAAATGATTCGGAACTGTTTTTATCAGTACAATCATGATTTAGACTCGATTCCTCTATCTTCGAGGGAATATGATGATCTTTACGATAAAATCTCGAAGGCAATCGAAGAAGATAAAAATGCGGATTTGCATGATTTAATTAATGATGTTGTTTATGAATATTTGAGTAAGTAAAAAGCTCTCCTAGGCTGATAGGAGAGCTTTTTTGTTATTTGATTTTAATACGAACAGATTCTGTAATGCGTGATGGATAGTCAACAATTGTAAAGGTGAGCGGATTTATGAAGTCTAAATTCTCCAAAACCAAACCTATTTGTTTACCATCTGGACTATCTGAACTAAATGAACTAGTACTTCTGTATACGTTACCTTCTTGATCTTTGTATTCTTGTGAAAGCAAGCCATAATTAAAGTTTTCATCAGACGGGTGTGATGAATTAAGTAGAAATGCGAGGTCATGCCCACGTTTTTCTACTGAAGACAACATACCATCTTTAGGTGACTTTAACAGCCCATTCGTAGCTGTATCAACCACTACCTCAAGCTCATCTTTATCAAGTGCTCGAACTGAACTAAATTCAAGATAAAGCTCTTTAGGTTTTTTGAAATAATTACTTTGAAGGTAAATGATTCTCTCATTTTCACTCGGAAGTGATGCCGACACCCCATTAGAAATACCATCCCAACGCTCACCATTTTCATCTACAAGACGAAGGTCTTCTAGTGCAAAGATTTGTTTTGTATTTGCTTCATCGTATTTTAGATGAACTGCAACTCTAGTTGGTAGAATTGTCACCTTTTCGAAAGTAATCTTTTGATTTTCAATTGAGACTGTTTCGTTTAGAATAATCTCATCCTTCATACCCTGGTACTTTGTTTGGTCAATTGTAAACGGAATTTCCCATGTAGAATCAAGACCAAGACCAGCCAGCTTTACTGAAAGAATGAAAGAATCGGGAAAACTTTCTTCGAAATGGAAATCTAGTGTATCAGAGGCCGGCTCACCTTTACGAATATCTTGGATAGCACCATATGAAACACCTATTTTTTCAATAACCTTTCCATTTTCATCTTGCAGTTTGATTTTATCAGGGGAAAGAGATTTGATATTTCGATTACTTTCTACAGTATAAAATAGCACCATCTTTTGTTCATCAACTATAGCTCCATTGATAGTTAAGTTAATTCCCTCGTGCTCTTGTGAAACATTAATCTCCTGATAAAAGTCATTTTCAATTGCTGACATAAGTCCCTTATCAAATCGAACTAATTCTACAATTTTCTCAAGCCCAGGAATGTTACTAATGTAGCCAGCAAATGTAGGTGAAACACGAAGCGATGTCAGTATCAAAACAATAAACAAGCTAGCAGCTAAGCTTCCCCATTTCACACTAGAGAAACGCTTCTTCTTTTTCGCTCGATGAATTCCTTTTAAAATATGCTCATCAATTGATGCTGGGATTGGTATATCATCATAGTGTTGCTTTAGATTCTGTAATTGCTTTTCTTCTTTTTCAAACATGCTTCATCCCACCTTTGGATTCAATTTGATCACGAAGTTTTTTCAAGGCCTTACTCAGCCAGGTTTTTACCGTTCCCTCTGGACAATCGAGAATTTCTGCAATGTCTTTTACCTTTAAATCCTGAAAATATTTAAGGGTAATCACTTCTTTGGATTTCTCATCTAGGGACTCAATCGCTTCTTCTAGTTCAAAGCGCTCTGTGTTTTCCACATAAGGAACTTCAAGCTCTACGGAAGTAAGCGTTTCCCGCTTCTTTTTTCGAATCTGGTCATTACAGTAGTTAATCATGATTCGAATAAGCCAGGTTGAGAAAAAACTGTCATCTTTAAGCTTCGGCAAAGCTTTATAAGCTCGAAATGTAACTTCTTGAATGGCTTCTAATGAATCTTGTTCACTTTTCAAATAGGAATATGCAATTCTATATAACTGCTCTTTATGGGCTGAAATAAGAGAATAAAAGGCATGTTCATCTCCTTGTTTCGCCCTCTTAATTAGTACTTGAGCGCACATTTTATGATCCTCTCCCTTGGTTGGTTCGCAAGTCGTATTTCCTTCTGTCGTCAATTAGACTATATAACAAGTAAAAAGGTTTTAGTTGTTTTAAAAATTTTTCAGTAAAAAAAAGCCACCTAATTGGTGACCTTTGATAAGGATTCGAATGAATCCGCTCCATATGCGGACTCAGATTCCGTTAATTAAGACAATATGGTCTTTTTCAATGGGTTCGAGGACTCAAATTCCGTTATTCACTTGAGACTCTATGTATTTTAAGCCTTTTAGCCCAAATAGCGGAATCTGAGTCCGATTTCACCCCAAAAAGTAGCCATTTTTAATAAATAACGGAGCCTGAGTCCACTTAAACCCAGCCAGTTCTAAAACTACTTCTTAAAGATAGCTTTTTTCCCAATTCTCTCAAACATCGTTGGGAATAACTGATAGAGAATACTTCCCATGTTCATCCAGCCCGGAAGGTTAAGTTCTCGTTTTGGAACAAGCATTGTATTAACTACTTTGCGCGCGACAAAGTCGGGGTCGAGCATGAACTTTTCAACGTTTTTAACATACTTTCCTGTTTCATCTGCAATTTCAAAGAATCTAGTTTTAATTGGACCTGGATTGACAGCAGTTACAAAAACATTCGAGTTTGCAAGTTCAAGTCTCAGACCATTTGTGAAGCCAAGCACAGCATGTTTAGTGGCAGAATAGACGCTGGACTTTGGTGTAGAAATTTTTCCTGCCTGGGATGCAATGTTAATAATATGACCTGTACTTCTCTCAATCATATGTGGTAGTACCATCTTGGTGCAAGCAACAAGCCCAAGTACATTCACATCAAACATCGATTCAATTTTCGTAAGGTCAGTATCAATAACATTTTCAAAAATACCAAACCCTGCATTGTTGACTAGAACATCTACTTTCTTATGGTCAAGAAGAATTTGATTAAATACTGTTTTAATAGCAACTGTATTACTAACATCAAGCTCATAATACGCACAAGGAACGTTATAACGCTGCTTAATAATAGAAGCAATTTCTTCTAATGCTTTATAACTCCGTGCTAAAAGAATAGGGGTAGCACCTTGCTCAGCAGCTAAGTATGCAATCCCTTCACCAATTCCGGAAGAAGCCCCTGTTATGACAACGATTTTACCGTTTAATCGACCCATTAAATCACCTCAAAGAAATTAAGACTTTGCATGGTATACGAAATACTCTTTTGTCTTATCAATTACAATTTCACCTAATTCTTCAAGGAAGTCAAGTTGTCCAATCGTTTCAGACATAGTAAGCATGAGTTCTTTTTTGTAAACCGAGGGAAATAATTGCTGACAGGTTTCAAATGCAGTCATTGGTTTTACCCGCAGCATTTCAAGAACACTGAATGCCCGTTCCTCTTGTCTTCGTAGTCTCTTGTGAATTAACGAATGTAAATCAGTAATATCGTCGCCATGTCCTGTAAAAATGCGTGAAATATCGTAATCTAATAGTTTCTTTAGCGTTTTATTATACTGAACCTGCGGCTTTGCCCTTTCAATCTCATTGTGCTGAGGTGGTTCTAGTAGTGGATTAGGTGAAATGTGAGCTAAAATAGCATCTCCACCGATAACAAGACCATCACTTTCACGATATAGTACGATATGGCTCCTAGCATGGCCAGGAGTATAAATAACACGCCAATCTGGTAGGCCTGCTATTCTATCTCCCTCAGTAACAGTACTAGTAAGTGAACGGTGACACGAGAAACGGAGTGGACTTTCTGCTTTTCTTAATAGATTCAAAAATACTGGATCAATACCAGACTTTGTAAATAAGTCAGTAAAAAATGCTGTATGTCTTTCAAAAAATTCAGGGTCTTTACTAATCCAGGAGTCATTAAGCGGATGACCGATTACAGGAAGGTCAGCTGGAAAAAAATCGAGCATACCAACATGGTCTGGATGATGGTGAGTAAGTAAAACTTGTTCAATATCTGTTGTCTTAAGTCCAATAGCCTCTAGTTGTTCCTGAAAGCTGTTCCAAGCTTCCTCTGTCTTCACACCAGCATCAACAAGAGTAAGCACATCTCCTTTAATCAAATAAAGATTTACGTCGCCAACTGGAAATGGGGTAGGAACCGTAAATTTAATGACCTCTTTTGTATCAATTTGTTGGTCCATATATATCTCCCTCATATTATATTTGTATAAAAAACAATCTAGTAAGAAATATTATAATCCTATTTAAATTAATAACTAAATATTAGTTTACCGTTTATTACTTATTTTGTCATTATATTCAAATAACTTATCTCACAGACTATTTTTTCTTTTAAAAATCACACTTGACACAAAGGGCTGTACCGTTGCATAATGACTAACAAATTATATTGATTGCGCGAAGAACAGGATTAGTAAATTAAGTATGGCGAGAAGAGAGTGAAATCCACCGGCTGAAAGATTTCATGGCCCACTACTTAGTTGAACCTACCTAGGAGCTGTTAGGAAAACCTAACCGTCCCCCACGATACGGGTAGATAAAGAGGGTATTTGAATTTAATTAAATATCAACTAAGGTGGTACCGCGGAAAATAAGATCTGTTCCGTCCTTTTATTAGGATGAGCAGGTCTTTTTTATTTTTAAATTTAAAATTTGGAGGGATGTAAAGTGAATTACAAACAACGAATTTCGTTTGTCGGTGCTGGTTCAATGACTGAGGCACTTATGTCAGGCATGTTACAGGAGGGACTTTTTGCACCGGGGCAAATCACTGTTACTAATCACTCCGACCAAGAAAGACTTATGTTTTTAAATGAACGTTACAACGTATGTACAACCTATGATATGAAGGGGTTAATTGAACAAGCAACAATTATTATTCTAGCCATTAAACCTAAGGACGTTACAGATGGAGTAAAAAGAATTGCACAATATATTAATGAGAATCACTTAGTTATTTCAGTATTAGCAGGGATCTCAACAAATAAAATCACCTCGCTTATTGGAAAAAATGTAGCTGTTATTCGTGCCATGCCAAATACTTCAGCAACCATAGGTAAGTCCGCAACAGCTCTTTCAAAAGGAGAATTTGCTGAAGACGAACATCTAGAAATTGCGAAAACACTTTTTGAAACAGTTGGAATTGTTACGACTGTTGAAGAACAAGATTTGCATGCCGTAACAGGATTATCTGGGAGTGGTCCTGCTTATGTCTACTATCTTGTCGAGGCAATGGAAAGGGCCGCCTCTGAGGTTGGTTTAGATCAGGCAGTTGCGAAAGACTTAATTTTGCAGACCATTATCGGAGCAGCAGAAATGCTTAAATCCTCAAGTAAACAGCCTTCTACTTTACGAAAAGAGGTCACCAGCCCAGGTGGTACAACCGAAGCTGGTATAAAAGTACTTGAGGAATTTAACTACCAGGATGCAATGGTTTCTTGTATTAAACGTGCAACGGCAAGGTCGACAGAGCTAGGTTCATCGCTATAGTCTAAGTAAAGGTAGTTATGGTTTAACTACCTTTTTCTATTTTGATCAATAAATCATTTTATCGGCAATTTTTCCAGACCTCTCCACTTTTTTGAGTCGATAAATCATTTTATCGGCCTACGTTTCCAGACCTCTCCACTTTATTAGGTCGATAAATCATTTTATCGACCTATGTTTCCGGACTTCACCACTCTTTTAGGTCGATAAACTAAACATACTTTTTGCAATACGTTGGAAAAGTAATAATACTAGCCACTATGATATGATTTGGATTACGATAGACATCGGAAACTCAGAAGGAAGGTTAAACATGATTACAACTTTACTTATTTTAAATATTTTATTTTGGACTGTGCTCCTTATCGAGGCTTCCATTGGTTATCGAATTATACATCGATTAGAGGAAGTAGAGCCCAAAATAGACGATGGCCCTTTAGTTTCGATTATTGTCGCTGCTCGTAACGAAGAAGCTGCAATAGTAGAAAGTCTTAGGTCTTTATTCAAGCAAAAATACTCGTCCATTGAATGGATTGTTATAAACGACCGTTCAACAGATCGTACGGGTCCACTTTTAGATAATCTCCAAAAGGAAAACAATAGATTAAAGGTTATCCATATAGAAGAACTCCCCTCTGGATGGCTAGGCAAAAACCATGCACTTTATCAAGGGTATTTATGTTCAAAAGGAAAGTATCTACTATTTACTGATGCTGATGTTATTTTCCAGCCTGAAACGGTAAGCAAAGCCGTTCATTTTATTGAAAAACAAGGTGTTGACCATATAACAATTTCACCAAACTTATACGCAAAAGGATTTTGGCTTCAAGCATTTATCGCATTTTTCTTGTTTGGCTTTTCATTTTTTAAGCGACCATGGCGTGCAAATGTGGATCACTCTAAAATTGGAATGGGCATTGGGGCTTTCAACCTTATTTCTCGGGAGGCTTATGAAACAATTGGCACACACCAAGAAATTGCAATGAGACCTGATGATGATTTACAGCTAGGTTATCAGATTAAATCATATGGTTTAAGGCAGCGTGTAGTAACAGGTATCTCCTATGTAAAAGTTACATGGTATGAGACTCTTAAGGATGCTCTTATTGGTCTTGAGAAAAACACATTTGCCGGTCTACATTATCGAGTATCTATGATTTTTGTCGCAGTAATAGGTACCTTTCTTTCTCATGTGTTACCTTTCTTGACCCTGTTTACCACCAATGTATTACAACTAGTATTAAGCATTATTACTATTTCACTTATATTCCTTTTGTATTGGCTTGTAACAAAGAGAATGACGTCTTTTTCACTAATTCATTTTATTGTTTTTCCATTAACGGCCCTGCTTTTTATTTACTCTATTTTAAGAGCTAGCTTTTTAACGTTTAAGCGTGGGGGTATTGTTTGGCGAGGAACAAAATATAGCCTAAAAGAATTACGTAAACGTCAATAAGCATAAGTTATGACGAATGAAACGTACGAATGATATACTTATTTAGATAAGCGAAATAGTACATAGGAGGTTTTAAAAATATGGAAACTGCATTATTTTCACCTTATACAATAAAAAACGTCACATTAAAAAATCGAATTGTTATGTCCCCAATGTGTATGTATTCTTCTCATAATGAGGATGGGCAAGTAGAAAATTGGCATTTAACTCACTATGTAAGTCGTGCTGTTGGTCAGGTAGGATTAATCATGGTCGAAGCAACATCAGTCACTCCACAAGGTAGAATTTCTCCGCAAGACCTTGGTATTTGGAGTGATGACCATGTACCAGGTCTAAAAAAATTAGTGGATATGATTAAAGAAGCTGGGTCGAAAACATCAATTCAAATTGCACATGCTGGTCGTAAAGCAATGGTAGCTGGAGAAATTGTCGCACCATCGGCTATTGCATTCAATGAAAGAATGAAAACGCCAAAAGAGATGACAACTGAAGAAGTGAAAGAAACAGTTGTAGCTTTCCGTGAGGGTGCAAGACGTGCGAAGGAAGCAGGATTTGATATTATCGAACTTCATGGGGCACATGGATATTTAATCAACGAGTTTCTTTCACCACTTGCTAATAAACGTGAAGATGAATACGGTGGTAATTTTGATAATAGATATCGCTTTTTAAGTGAAGTAATTGATGCTGTAAAAGAGGTTTGGGATGGTCCATTATTTGTACGTGTTTCTGCAAATGATTATGACCCGAATGGTTTATCACCTGAAGATTATGTAGAATATTCGAAGCGCATGAAAGCACAAGGTGTTGATCTTATTGATGTTAGTTCAGGTGCAGTGGTTCCAGCAGCTATCCCTGTTTTCCCAGGCTATCAAGTAGGGTTCTCTGAAACAATTAAACACGGTGCTGGTTTCGATACTGGGGCTGTAGGCTTAATTACAACGGGGAATCAAGCTGAAGAAATTCTCCGTAACAATCGAGCTGACTTGATATTCGTCGCTAGAGAACTACTACGTGACCCATACTGGCCAAGAACCGCTGCAAAGCAACTAGGAGTAGAAATTGAAAGTCCAAAACAATATGATAGAGGATGGTAAATTGTTATCAAAGTCCTGCTAAGAGTTATGGGTGATAAATGGTCGGCAAAACCGGTCGCTTTCCGCGGGCGGTCCGGGAGCCTCCTCGGCGCTATGCGCCTGTGGGGTCTCCCTTTGACGCGCTACTCCCGCAGGAGTCTCGCGGTTTTGCCTCCCATTTATAATTAAGCAATCAACACACAGCCTTAAAAAAGCTTCAAAGGATTCATACCCTTTGAAGCTTTTACTATCTTTGTAAAGCCACTCTATATGGAAACAGTTTTGCTGTCATAATCCCTTCTCTTACAGCAGGGTCATTGTCCATTAGTTGCTTCGCTTCATCCTCTGAGTCTACTTCAAGAATAACAATCCCAAACCCCTCAGAATCCATCGTCAATGTTCTACCTGCTAAGATTAACTTTCCTTCTCGTTGATGTGATTGCAATGAAGCAAAATGACGATTTACTATTTCATTCTCTTTCTCCGTCCAGTTTGCTTCGTCTAATAAAGGAGGTATTAGCTTTAGTTGATATAAAAACTGCATTTTCTCCATACTCTCTTCACCCTTTGTTACTGATTCATATTAATTTTGCTATTCAATCAGTTATCTCCTACTAAATCTGATAGCATAATCGAATATATTTCTTGGGAAACTAACATCAAATTGGAAATAGAGGTGACTTTCTTATGACTGAGAATTTAGTCAATGCTATGAGTGAAGAAGTAAAAGAAAGAATTCAATCCGAAATCAATGGCATGACTTTTACAAAAAACTTCCGTTCGGCTTCTGCTGAAGAATGGTACATATTCCTTCCTTCCTATATCGACCCTAGGACAGGCGGTGCTGCTGGAAAAGCGATTGTACATTATAACCTCTATGGGAATAAAGACATTTATATTAATACAACAATTATTTATGATGCCTTAGAGCTTCACAACCCAGAGTTACATCAACTGGTTTATGCAATATCTGAAGAAGTCGTTAATCGTCTCGTAGGTTATGCTAATACACTACTATCTGTACATGCTGGTGAAAATTCATATGATGCTGTATATAATAATTCTTAACTAATCTTTCAAAAAACCTTTGCTATTTACGAAGTCCTTCATATACAAACGGGAAGGATTACTTAACATTTTAGCCATTTGAGCAGTCCATGTGTCTGCACGTTTGCCGTTTGTTCTTTCAGTATAATAGGCCGAAATCACTTCATTATACTCTTCTAATTGCTGTACGTATGTATTTGAATCCTGTTGATAAGTGTCTTCATGATATATATGTTCAAAGGGTAGTCTTGGTTTTTGATCATGTTGCCCAGCTGGATATCCAACAGCTATTCCAAACAGTGGAATAACGTAGCTCGGTGTGTTCAGTAAAGAACTTACTTCTTCAAGATTATTTCTAAGACCACCGATGTAACAAGCTCCTAGTCCCATGGATTCAGCAGCCAATACTGCATTTTGAGATGCTAGTGCAGCATCAATTAAGGTAACCATAAATTTCTCTGTACTCCCCAATGATTTAGCTAATTCTTTATTCTCCATCTTAGCAATAACCTCATGACGATGCAGATCTGCACAAAAAACAAAGAAGTGACCGCTTTCCGCTACATAAGATTGGTTTCCAGAAAGCTCAGCTAGTTTTTGTTTCTTTTCACTACTTTTTACACCAATAATTGAATAGGCTTGAATGAAGCTAGAGGTTGAAGCTGCTTGTGCACACTCAACAATTTGCTTGATTTGATCATTTGAAAGAGGGCGGTCTTCAAATTTGCGAATCGACCGATGATTAAGAATTGTATTTAGAACATCGTTCATGAGATCATCCCCTAAGTTTCTATTATTTTAGTTTTTTATATTCTTTGATAAAAGAAGAAGGATCTTTTTTTGTATAAAAAGAAAATAAACCTTGATTCGTGTGTAGATATAAGAAGCCATCATGCTCAGAAAGTTTCTTATATGAGACATCAAATACGTCTGGCAGAGTAAAAGTGTGTGAACTACTTACTACTACATTTTCATATAATACAAGCTTCTGCTCTTCTTCCCTAAAGCATTGTTGATTGAATTCAATCTCTCTAGTTACCTTTATGTATGGTTGTGTTGCTATAATTTCCAAGATACCGCCCCTTAGGTCCAAATGCGTTTTACTGTAGTATCTTTACCCTGAATCACTACCTTATAAACATCTGGATTACTCATTGACTTCCATTCTTCAAACCCAAACCGGTTATCAAATGTTTTTAGCATTAATGTCGTCAAGTTCCCGTGACTAACAACAATAATATTATCTTTGTCACTCATTAGTAATTCATCAATTACTTCTGTTGAGCGGTTTATCGCCTGGTTTGAGGATTCTCCACCTTCACAAAATAAATCTAAATCCTCAAAACTCAGTCTCAATTTCTCAAGCCAATCTTCTAATACACCTGAACATAAAACCCGCTCTCCAAGCCTCTCATCCGTTTCAATGTTAAGTTGTCTTGAAGAGGCCAACAGCTCAATTGATTGCACTGCACGAACATAAGGACTTGAAATAATAAAATCAATTGGTTTATCGGCGAAAAATCGTTCTAATTGTTGCGCTTGCTCTCTTCCTTCTTCAGTTAACTTTGCTTCAAATGGCTGTCCTTCTGCAGAACAATGTCTTATAAAATAAAGTGTTTTTTCCATCTTTAACTCCCCCATTACACTCTAGGCAAACTATACCTCATAAAATCTTGGGCAAGATATGAATTTTCAAAGATAGCCTTTGCTTCGATTAGTAGCTGGCTACTAGATTCCTTTTGATACCTAGAGCTAATGTGCGTCATGATAAGGCTCTTAACCCTTGCCTTAGAAGCGATTGTAGCTGCTTGCTTTGTTGTAGAATGAAAATAATCATGCGCTAACTCTATTTCCTCTCCACTAAAGGTTGCTTCATGGACTAATAAATCTGCATCTTCAGACAAAGTAATGCTATTCTTACATTCTCTCGTATCACCTAGAATCGTAATAATTCTTCCTTTTTGCGGAGGACCTACAAATTCTTTACCATCTAAGATTCTACCATCTTCAAGCTCAACGGTTTCTCCTGCCTTGAGCCTTTGAAAAATTGGGCCAGGAGATACATTTTCGGCCTTCAACTTATCCACAAGTAAAGTTCCAGGCAGATCCTTTTCAACGATACGATACCCGTATGAGGTTATGCCATGCTCCAATTTTCCAGCAATAACACTAAATTGTTCATCCTCAAAGATTAGCCCTTCCTCAACCTCAACAACCTCTACTGGATATCTCAGGTGCGTAGAACTAACCCGCAAAGAGACATCGATAAACTCCTTAATTCCTTTTGGCCCGTATATGGTTAACAGAGAGTCTCCTCCTTGAAATGAACGACTTCCTAGTAACCCAGGTAAACCAAAAATATGATCTCCATGTAAATGAGTGATAAATATTTTCTCGATTCTTCTTGGTCGAATGGACGTGTGTAGTATTTGGTGTTGTGTCGCTTCACCACAATCAAACAACCAAGTCGCCCCTCGTTCTTCTACTAATTGTAAAGCAATAGCCGTAACATTCCGCTCTTTTGCAGGAACACCAGCACCTGTTCCTAAAAACACGATTTCCACTTAAACATCCTCCTGCTTATTATCCATTTCAATCATCCTATGTTTTAGTTCCGTTATGAGCTGAGTATATCTGTCTTGTTCTTCCTTACTTAAGGATGCTTCAGCATAGCGTACTTTTTCGTAGTCTTTTATTACTTCCGTATATTCATTAAGATGTACGCGGTCAAACCATTGCTCTACTGTTTCAGAATTTTCCCTACCCTTTTTTTTCTTTGCTCCTACTTTTTCTAGTTCATAAAAAAGTTTTCTAACCAGATCCTTAGGTGGCTTCTG
This sequence comes from Cytobacillus suaedae, assembly GCA_014960805.1. GTDB lineage: Bacteria > Bacillota > Bacilli > Bacillales > Bacillaceae_L > Bacillus_BV > Bacillus_BV suaedae. The sequence continues at coordinate 3,054,088 of CP063163.1, forward strand.
CTTTCTTTTAAAATTAGATTGTCCAGGCTTCATCAAATCGGTCACTGTAGTTCGAATGATTAATGATTCATCTCCAGGGTTTTCGCGTTTCACAAGATTTCTGTACTTTTTCCAAATTAAATAAAATGCAATGGCTGCAATCGTTACTGTTATGAATGCCCACAAAGTTGACAAATCAAGTGGCTCTCGGTTTCCGAGGTCCTCCATTAATTCCTGTAGGACAGGATCTTCTTCCCCCACAGGAGTCTGATTAACTTTATTATAAGCATCTTGAAAGAATTCAAGACTTAATAGCCAATAGAGTAAAGGCATGAATGGAATACTTAACAGAATAAAAATTGATTTTAAAAGAAAAAAGAATGACCATTTAATCCCAGGTAACGCAACAGTTAGTATGGCAATACCACCTAACGCTATACCCAGCATTTTTACTAGCCAAGTTGTTTGTTTTTTTCTTGTGTCCTCATTGGAAAAAGAAGAAACTAGCAATGTCTTCATAAAGCGACCAACGATTAATAGCATAAAATGAAAAGCTACTAGAATAAGGATTAGGTTTTTATGTGGGTATTCTGTTAGAGAAGCCATAATATACAATACGACACCTAAACAGAAAACAACACCTATTACCTTCGCCTCATTCTGACGATCTGCTTCATTTACGAGAGTTGGAATACGCCAAAGCATAAAACCAGCCATAAATAATAGCGGTCCAAAAGGGATCTTAAGGATATATCCTATAAGAATTATAATTATGGCTGAGATTAGAAAGGTTAAGTTTGACTGTGCCTTTAACTTTAAAAAGATGAAAAAAACCAGGCATCCACCAATACCTAACAGTACTAGAAAAGGAACAATTGGTTGTATTGTATTTGAAAATATAGTAAAAACAAATAGAAAAATATAGAGCAAGTATGTTTCCATTGTATAATGATATATTCTTAAAAATGAATCCCGCTTATTCATTTTACCACCTCCCTCTCTTTTTCCTTTGTGTGGGAAGGAAGCAATTTCACAATGTAGCCCTTCTCATCTTGTATACTTAGCGTATAGTTTTCAATTCCTTTTCTTGAGAATCTGCTGTATATGCTTTCTACACTCTCTGTAACTGGTCCACAAGTTATTGTGAAAGGAGTTAGTTTATAATGCTTTTCTATGTATCTTAGCATGCGATCAAAAGGGACTAACACAGATAGTTTATTCACTCTAGCTAGCATTTCTAGTGCTTTTGCTAACTGCTCTTTCCCACTTCCCAATGGAAGATGGTAAATTGGGGTCTTCGACGATGGTCTAGTATTTATATAAATCTGAAACTCTCGATTTTGCTTTGTTACAACATGAGCAATGTAGGCTACATGACTTAACACTTCTTCGAGATTTCCAATTACTCCATTGTCTTCTTTTAGATTAATAACCAATGTTAAGGCATTTTGTGAGGTTGGTTCTAGTATCTTTGTTTGTAACTTAGAAGTTCTAGCAGTCGCCTTCCAATGTAGTCGATTGAAAGGGTCAGTCTGAAGATAATCTCTTGTACCAATGGTTGAAGATTGATTTACAAAAAGAGAACTTCGATTAAAATGAGTCCCACTTTCCTTAGGTACCATTTGATTAAACCCTATAACCGGTAAAAGATTTGGATAGATAATGATTTCATGATTGATCCCAACTTTGTTTTCTAATAGTGCAAAGCCAAATCCAAAAGGATGATGAATCATCAAGTTCATTTTCCGAATACGAGCCACTCCCCTCATTTCAGCGATGAGTGGGATATGTATTTCTAGTTCTTCTCTACCCGACACAGAAATCGGAATACTAATCTCAAGTTGGTTTTTTATGACAGATGAATGGTAATTCTCAGTACTAACAATATTATCTATTGTTATCCGCAATTGAGCATTAATAATAGGCAAACGTCCATAATGAATAAATCGCAATTTCAAATTACCGTCTTCCCCTGCGAACAACTTTAACCGCTGCTTTTCAAGGTCCATTACTAACTCATTTGCGACATACCTCATATATAACTTACTAGCAAAATCAAACACAATAAAAAAACAAGCAAAAACGAAAAGCAAAATAGACTCTGTATACAAACTCGCCCCTAAGAGGATCCATGCAAAAAATGCTAGAAAATTTAATAGTTTATTTTCAACAACTTGTTTATGCCACATTTGTAAACTCCTTTAAGTATTAGCTTCATTATTGCTTATTATTGAATTTAGCACTATGCTGATTTCAGTTGAAATCAGTTTAACAGTGTCTAGATGTTAACTATTCTTATTATAAACGAAGTGCATCGCTTTTTTAAGAAAATTTCAAATTCATTTATTGATATCAGAAGAGTAGTAAAGATTGTGTGGATATGTTTATACTTAGAAAATAATGATATTTTAATAAAAGGAGCATATGAACATGAAATTGCTACCAAAGGTGATTGTATTTGACCTAGATGGAACATTATATGAAGATATACATCACTTTAATTTTTACGCAGAAAGATTAAGGGACAAGCTCCCCCTAGAAAAGCAAGAAATATTCTGGAAAGAATACAAGCTTGCCGAGCAAGGTGAGCATACCTTACGAATTGGAAGAGTATATGATGTAGCAAAAGATTTAGTGTTAGTACAACAGGATGGAATGGTAAAGGAAGCTTTTAAATGGGATGGAACGGCTCTAACACAGGAAGAAGTACATCACTTGTATCCTGAACAAATTACAATAGACTTAGAATCCATGTTAAGTATCGGCGACCTTTGGTGGGTACCTGCCTGCGTAGCGTTTCATCATGGCTTAAGCGGTGAAAGTGGACATCAATCATTCTTAGAGACAAGAGAGTTTATGATGACGCCAGAATTTAAAATGAATCAAATAACAGACTTTAAAGAAATGCTCCAGGATCTAAGAGAACATGGAGTAAAATTGGTCCTATTAACGAACAGCCCAGAACCAGATAGTGAAGTGATTCTAACTAAGCTAGATTTACAAACTGTCTTTCATAAAAAAATATTTAATGGTAAAAAGCCAACACTCACTTCAAAACGATTCGAAGAGATTGCACTTACTTTTAATGTAAAATATAACGTGATTCTAAGTGTTGGTGACAACTGGATAAATGAGATTTTACCTGCACAAAAGCTAGGATGCTCAACGATTCTAATAGATCCACACCATATAAGTACGGATGAGTCCGCAGACATTGTTGTAGAAACGATGACTCAAGCTATTCCTTTCTTTAAAAAAATAATTGAGTAACCTTGTCCCCGAAGGATTGATTTAATACAGTAAAACATCTAAAATTAAGTATTTGAGCAGGCATATTAATGAAGATACTAAAAGTGAGGTTCTTTACGTGAATAGAATTGAACAACCAAAAACGATTGTTGTTATTTTCGGTGCAACCGGTGATTTAGCAAAACGTAAGCTATTCCCTTCCATTTTCAATCTCTATCGGAAAGGGAATCTATCCGAGGACTTTGCAGTAGTTGGGGTTGCAAGACGAAACTTGGGCGTAGATGAGTTTCGAAGTAGTGTAAAAGAATCTATTTCGAATAAACAGGTGAATTCTGAACAAGTAAATGCGTTTTCAGAGCATTTTCACTACCAGTCTTTTGATGTAACCAATCCATCATCATATCTAGAACTAAAAGGCTTACTTGAACAACTTGATGAACAATACAAAACAGAAGGAAACAGAATCTTCTATTTAGCAATGGCACCTGAATTTTTTGGAACAATTGCTGAAAACCTTAAAAAAGAAGGATTAACGGCAACAAGCGGATTTAGTCGTTTAGTGATTGAAAAGCCATTTGGACATAATCTACCTTCAGCTAAGCAATTAAATGAACAAATACGAAAAGCCTTTAAAGAGGAACAAATCTACCGAATTGACCATTACCTCGGAAAAGAAATGGTCCAAAATATCGAGGTAATCCGATTTGCAAACGCTATATTTGAACCACTTTGGAACAACAGATACATAGCCAATATTCAAGTCACTTCTAGTGAAACACTTGGAGTTGAGGACCGTGGAAGATATTATGAAACATCCGGTGCTCTTCGTGATATGGTCCAAAACCATATGATGCAAATGGTAGCACTACTTGCAATGGAACCTCCGATTAAATTAACAACAGAAGAAATTCGTAGTGAAAAAATTAAGGTGCTCAGAGCCCTAAGACCTATTGAGGAAGAAGAGGTCCAACATTACTTTGTTCGTGGTCAATATGGAAAAGGGATGCAAAATTGCGTAGAAGTTGAATCCTATCGTGATGATAACAATGTAGATGACAATTCTAATACTGAGACTTATGTTGCCGGAAAGCTCTTAATCGATAACTTCCGTTGGGCAGGTGTACCATTTTACATTCGTACTGGTAAACGAATGACTGCAAAATCAACGAAAATTGTTGTTCAATTTAAAGATATCCCTATGAATCTTTATTATGGAAAAGGTGAGCAAGAACAAACTCCTAACTTATTAGTTATCAACATTCAGCCAGAAGAAGGTATAACACTACATCTTAATGCCAAAAAGTCTGGACAACATATGCAAACAACACCAGTAAAATTGGACTTTCGTAATAACATTATAGATGGAATTAATACACCTGAGGCATATGAAAAGCTCATTTATGACTGTATGAAGGGCGATGCGACGAACTTTACTCATTGGGATGAGGTAGCATTATCGTGGAGTTTTGTTGATCCAATTTCTAATGTGTGGGAGAGCCAAATGGCTACACAATTCCCAAATTACGAATCAGGTTCAATGGGACCAAAGGAAGCTGATCAATTATTAGCAAGAGACGGTTTCATTTGGTGGCCAGTGTCTGATTTTGAAAAATAGAAAGGATTGTTTCGATGAAAATTTTTGATGTAACTTCACCTATTTATGAAGGAATGCCTGTTTATAAAAATAAACCTGAAAAACAGCCTAAAATTAGTACCGTTACGAATGGATATGTTACAGAGACAAGGCTAGAATTAGATGTACATGGCGGAACTCATGTGGATGCACCACTTCACATGATAACAAACGGAGAAACATTTGAGACGATCCCAATTGAGAAGCTTGTTGGGCAATGTAAAGTTCTTGATCTAACTGACGTTACGGATCGAATTACAAAAACTGATTTAGAAAAATTCTCTATTGAGGAAGATGATTTTCTTCTCTTTAAAACAAAGAACTCTTTTGACGAGGAGTTTAACTTTGATTTTATTTTTCTAGCTGAGGATGGCGCTACCTACCTAAGTGAACGCAAGATTCGCGGAGTGGGCACTGACGCCCTTGGAATTGAACGTAGTCAGGAAGGTCACCCAACTCACAAAACCTTATTTACAAACAACGTAATTATTATTGAAGGACTACGCTTAAAAGAAGTAGACCAAGGGAACTATTTCATGGTAGCTGCCCCACTCAAGCTGTCAGGAATAGATGCATCACCTGCAAGGATTCTATTATTTGACGGCCTAAAATAAAAACCCCAAATTGGGGTTTTTTATTTTGTGCTGGTCTAGAAAATTATAAAAGTAACTCAGTGGGTAGGTAAGCCTCAAAGGGTACTACGTCCAGCTCCAGCGCCTAGCCCCTCGAGGTCAAATAACCTGCGCTATAAAAAGTCGAAGTGCAGACTTTTTATGTCACAGAACATTTGCTTGTCGGGGCTGAACAAGGCGCTTGCGCTTTTGTGTGATTATTTTGACATCCATTCCGTATGGAAGATACCTTCTTTATCAATTCTTTGATACGTATGAGCACCAAAGTAGTCACGTTGAGCCTGTAATAGGTTTGCAGGTAATGACTCTGTGCGGTAGCTATCATAATAGGCTAATGCACTAGAGAAAGCTGGAACCGGAATACCTCTAGTTATCGCATGTCCAATAACCTCACGTAGTGCTCCTTGGTAACTCTCAACGATTTCTTTAAAATAAGCATCCAATAACAAGTTAGGTAAATTTGCATCGCGATCATATGCTTCTTTAATTTTTTGAAGGAAGGCTGCACGGATAATACATCCTCCTCTAAAGATCATTGCAATATCTCCATATTGTAAGTTCCAATCATACTCATCAGATGCTGCTCTCATTTGAGCAAACCCTTGAGCATATGAACAAATTTTACTCATATATAATGCCTTACGAACAGCTTCAATAAACTCTTTCTTATCTCCAGTATAAGCAACTTTCTCAGGTCCACTTAATACTTTACTTGCATTAATACGCTCTTCCTTTAAAGCAGAGATAAAACGTGCGAATACTGATTCAGTGATAATTGGTAACGATACGCCAAGATCTAACGCATTTTGGCTTGTCCATTTTCCAGTACCTTTTTGACCGGCAGTATCCAAAATTAGATCAACTAGCGGCTTACCTGTTTCTTCATCCATTTTTGTGAAAATATCTGCTGTAATTTCAATTAAATAGCTATCAAGTTCACCTTTATTCCATTCTGCAAAAATCTCGTGAAGATCTTGTGCCTCTAAACCTAATGCATGTTTCATAAGGAAGTAAGATTCACAAATTAATTGCATATCACCATACTCAATACCATTATGTACCATTTTCACATAATGTCCAGCACCGTCCGGACCAATATATGTACAACAAGGATCGCCATCTACTTTAGCAGAGATAGCCTTTAAAATCGGCTCTACTAGCTCATAAGCTTCTTTTTGACCTCCAGGCATAATAGAAGGTCCTTTTAACGCGCCTTCCTCTCCACCTGAAACCCCAGTACCGATAAAATGGAAACCTTCTTCACTTAATTCTTTGTTTCTTCTTTGTGTATCTACAAATAAGGTGTTACCACCATCAATTAAAATATCACCTTTAGATAAGTATGGTTTAAGCTGTTCAATCGTTGCATCAGTAGGTTTCCCTGCTTTAACCATTAACAAAATTTTTCTTGGTGTTTCTAACGAATTAACAAATTCTTCAACACTATATGTACCAACTACATTTTTCCCTTGTGACTCTTTTAACATTTCTTCTGTTTTGTCCGCCGATCGATTGTAAACAGATACGGAATAGCCTCTGCTTTCAATATTTAACGCAAGGTTTTTTCCCATTACAGCTAGTCCGACTACACCAATTTGTTGTTTTGCCATTCAATTAACGTCCCTTCATGTAACTATTTAATTTTCCTACCTGAAAATAACATACAATAAATCATTTTATCAAGTTCCTTTAGGAGATTAAAGACTTTTAACTAAAATAACACAATTTAATTATCTTTTTTATTAATATCCGCCAAAAAGTCCTTTTCAAAACTTGTTCCATGGTCGTTATCCCTATAAGAAGTGGCCTTTTTGTTTTTAATTCCATGACTTACAATATTCTGCCCAAACTTCTTCTTCAAATGCTCTACTACATTTAGCAATGGCTCTTGTTTCGCATCTGTTTCATAGGAAAATAAGTCAAGTTGCTTAACCGCTTCTCCTTTTTCAACTAACTCCTGTGCAGTAACACCAAGAAGACGAACAGGTTCTTCATTCCAATGAAGTCTTAGCAATCTAGCCGCAGCTGCAAAGATCGCATCATCGGAGTTAATCGGGTTTTCTAACTTTTTACTTCGTGTGATCGTTGAACGATCTTGATACCGTATCATCAACTGAACATTATTTGTAAGCATGTCTTTTTTTCTAATTCTAGCACCAACAGATTCAGACAGTTTTTTAATCACTTCCATGATTTCATGAGGATCTGTTGAATCGCGAGGCAGTGTTGTTGAATTTCCAATACTTTTAAAATCCGAAATTGCATCTGGGTCAACCGGACGTTGGTCAATCCCGTTTGCCCGTTGCTTTACTCTCTCCCCATTAATTCCGAGGAGTTGCTTTAGCTGTATATCATTTCCCTTAGCCAAATCCTCAATTGTATGGATATTAATCGTCGCTAATTTTTCTGCTGTCTTCTTACCTACACCATGCATTTCATATACAGGTAAAGGCCACAGTTTATCTTTTACATCTCGTTTGCGTAAAATCGTTATCCCTAATGGCTTCTTCATATCTGAAGCCATTTTTGCTAAAAACTTATTTGGCGCTATTCCAATACTACATGGAAGTAATAATTCCTTTTGAAGCGTTTCTTGTATTTGCTTGGCAATTTCGATAGGGCTTCCTTTTTCATAGCAATCAGTGATATCTAGATATCCCTCATCAACAGAAACAGGTTCTACTAAATCTGTATAGGTCCGTAGTACTTCAAACATCGCTAATGAAGCCTTTCTATACCTTTCAAGATTCGGCTTTTTAATTAGTAACTGTGGACATAAGCGTTTTGCTTCCCATAGAGGCATAGTTGTTTTCACACCAAACGCTCTTGCTTCGTAACTGCAAGTTATAATAATGCCTCTCCGTTCTTCAACGTTTCCAGCAATTGCAAGCGGCTTCCCCCTGAGCTCAGGATCATAGGCCATCTCAACCGAAGCATAAAAACTATTCATATCAACATGCAGTATCACTCTACCGTTCTTTGGATACATTTGCTTCATGTAGTATCAACCTACCTATAATGATTGTACTTAAATTTTATCATAAAAAGAAAAAACAGACGCTATCTGCTCACGTCTGTTTCAAAAAGTTACACTAAGCTACTCATATGATCTTTAACTTGTTTAATACCCTCTAAGCTTTCAAATAGATTGTTTGGGTCTAAGAGAGTTAGTAAACGGTTATCTAAATTAGCAACACCTAGAAAGTAGGTTGTTTTTTGATAAGCTAATAGATTAAGTTGCTTTATTCTTTCCTCAGGAATATCAATAATTTCCTTCGCATCATCAACGATTAAACCAACTGAGAGATCCTCAGTTTTTGTAACAATCATTCTTGTTTTTTCAGATTCAGGGGTAGCTTTTTCATATAGAATAATTCCTGTATCAATAACCGGAATCAATTCTTCCCTAATTGTTACAACACCTTTCATATAAGCAGGCATTTGGGGAATCAATGTAGAAGCTTGAAGCCTTTCGATTGAAATAACATTTTGAACTGGAATACCATACTCTTCATTGCCAACTTGGAATACTACGACCTTACGCTCATCCATCTAATCCACCTCTTTTTAAGTGCTTTTTATGTATACATGACCTTTTTACTAGTAATTTTATTCTACTATAATAGACGAAAAGTATAAATAAAAAAATAAAAAAGGAAACTACCTTCTAGTAAAGTAGTTTCCAATAACATTTCTATTTTGCAACCTCTTCAATAATCGCAACAACTAATTCCGTTGTTTTCACTAATTCCTCAATGGGCATTCTTTCATTCGTTGTATGAATTTCTTCATAGCCGATTGCTAGATTAACGGTTGGAATTCCATGACCGGCAATCACGTTCGCATCACTACCTCCACCACTTTGTTGCAGTTCAGAAGGTCTTCCGATTTTTGCAGCGGCACGCTTAGCCACTTCAACGACATGGTCACCATCGGCATACTTAAATCCTGGATACATTACCGTAATTTCAACATCAGCACGTCCACCCATTTCAGAAGCAACCGTTTCAAACGCTTCTTTCATTTTGGCCACTTGTGCCTCCATTTTCTCTCCAACCAAAGATCTTGCTTCTGCTAAAATATCAACTCTGTCACAAACGATATTCGTTTGAGTACCACCTTCAAAGCGTCCAATATTAGCTGTTGTTTCCTCATCAATTCTACCTAAAGGCATTCTGGAAATTGCCTTTGCTGCGATCGTAATAGCGGATACACCTTTTTCTGGAGAAACCCCTGCATGAGCTGTTTTTCCATGAATGGTTGCCTTTACCTTCGCTTGTGTTGGTGCAGCAACGATGATATTTCCAACTTTTCCATCACTATCAAGAGCATAACCGAATTTAGCCTTTAAAAGTGCTGAATCAAGAGCTTTAGCACCTACTAGGCCAGATTCTTCCCCAACTGTAATAATGAATTGAATGGTACCATGCGAAATATTTTTTTCCTTTAATACCTTGATTGCTTCTAACATTGCAGCTAATCCTGCTTTGTCATCTGCACCTAAAATTGTCGTTCCATCTGTAACAATATAACCATCTTGAATCGATGGTTTAATTCCTTTACCAGGGACAACTGTATCCATATGAGAAGTAAAATAGATAGGATCTACACCATCTTTTACCCCATTTAACGTACAAATTAGATTTCCAGCACCATGTCCTGTTACTGAAGTTGTGTCATCCTCAAATACTTCAACGCCAAGTGCTGAGAATTTCTCTTTTAATACTTTTGCAATTTGAGCTTCATATTTTGTTTCAGAATCTACTTTTACTAGTTCTAAAAATTCTTCAATAAGACGATCTTGGTTAACCATATGACTTATACCTCCAGTTGAATACTATGTAGTTCGAATAAAATTCTACTACAAGACTACCACATCTAAAAAGCTCACTCCACTAATTACCCTTATTGTAATCTCGCTTTATAAAGGAATGTTTCCATGTTTCTTTTTAGGTCTATCTTCTTTTTTATTTCGTAGCATCTCTAATGCCTGAACAATTTTAATTCGCGTTTCTCTTGGATCAATTACGTCATCTACCATCCCTTGGCTTGCTGCAACATATGGATTCGCAAACTTCTCACGGTATTCCTCAATTTTTTGAGCACGTGTTGCTTCTGGATCACTACTTTCTGCAATTTCACGTGCAAAAATAATGTTCGCTGCTCCTTGTGGACCCATAACTGCAATCTCAGCATTTGGCCAAGCAAATACTAAATCAGCACCGATTGATTTACTATTAAGCGCAACATAAGCCCCACCGTATGCCTTTCTAAGAATAACAGTCAATTTGGGAACAATAGCTTCTGAATAAGCATATAAGATTTTTGCTCCATGTCGTATAATTCCACCATGCTCCTGTTTTACTCCTGGGAAGAATCCAGTTACATCTTCAAATGTAATAATCGGAATATTAAAGGAGTCACAGAATCGAATAAATCTTGCGGCCTTATCTGAAGAATCAATATCAAGTCCACCCGCTAGCACCTTAGGCTGATTACATACTAATCCTACTACTTCTCCTTTAATTCTAGCCATCCCAACGACGATATTTTTTGCAAAGTCTTTATGAATTTCCATAAAGCTTTTCTCGTCAACAACCTGCTCAATTACCTTTCTAACATCATAAGGACGAAGTGCATCAAAAGGAATGGCGTCTGTTAAATCTGGACGATAATCGTCATCACCATCTGTATCGATACGTGGCGGCTTTTCTTCATTGTTTTGCGGTAAATAACTTAGAAGCTTTCTAACCTCAGCAATAACCTCTTCTTCTGTTTGCCCAGAAAAATGTGCATTACCACTGATTGTATTATGTACTTTTGCTCCTCCTAAATCCTCAGAGCTAATTTTTTCACCAGTAACTGTTTCAATTACCTTTGGTCCTGTGATAAACATTTGGCTAGTTTTTTCAACCATGAACACAAAGTCAGTGATGGCAGGAGAATAAACCGCTCCACCAGCACAAGGCCCCATAATAACAGAGATTTGTGGGATAACCCCAGAATAGATAGCATTTCTGTAGAATATATGGCCATACCCATCTAATGACACAACACCTTCTTGAATTCTTGCCCCACCAGAATCATTTAACCCAACGAAAGGTGCCCCATTTTTTGCAGCAAGGTCCATAACATTTGCTATTTTCTTAGCATGCATTTCTCCTAATGCTCCACCAAACACAGTAAAATCCTGCGAGAATAAATAAATCGGACGTCCATTAACTTTTCCATAGCCTGTTACAACACCATCTCCAGGACCTTTTTTACCCTCTAGACCAAAATCACGGCTACGATGCTCTATAAAAGGATTAAGTTCAACAAATGTCCCTTCATCTACTAGTAATTCAATTCGTTCACGTGCAGTTAGCTTTCCTTTTTCATGCTGTTTTTCAATTCTCTCATCTCCGCCACCCAACTCTACCTCTCTACGACGATCATAAAGTTCATTTATCTTTTCATAGATGTCTATCATTTCTATTTCTCCTCCTTCAGCTTCTTTTCACAAAGCTCATAAAGTACATTACCTGTGGATTTTGGGTGCATAAAAGCAATTTGTGCACCACCGGCTCCTGGTTTCGAAGTTTCATTTATCATTCGGATGCCTTCAGCTTTCATTTGCTGGATTCTTTCTTCAATCGAGTCAACACTTAATGCAATATGATGAATTCCTTCTCCGCGTTTTTGAATAAAACTAGCGATTGGACTCTCCTCGCTAATTGGTTCTAGTAACTCTATTTTTGATTCACCAATTTTTATAAATGCAACTTTTACTTTTTGGGATTCAACTGTCTCTATACCTTCTAAAGTAAGCTTCAGTGTTTCAATATAGAATGGTAATTGTTCTTCAATACTTGAAACAGCAATTCCTATATGGTCTATTTTTTTTATCATAAACAATGCTCCCTCCCAACCGAGCGCTCGCTCATAGATGTAAACGGATTCATTAAAACATATTCTCTATTTTAGCATGAACTTACACAAATTTGTCTATTTTCAGCAAAATCCAACTTGAAATGTAGAAGTATTTTCAACTTGTCCACATATCATATTCGGGGTAAAATAAAAGGTATAAATATGTTTTGAGGGGGATACTATGACTCGTAAAACTCAAAAAGTAGTAGTATATTTGATGATTGGTACGATGGTGATTACAACATTATTAGCTGGAGCTAGTATGTGGCTATAGTCAATACGTGAGAAAGGGTGATTCTTAATATAAGAATCACCCTTTTCTATTTAAGGTATTGCCCTCTTAATTTTTGCTACTTGTTCAAAACTTATATCCTTTGAGTAAATATAAACTTTTGTTCCTACTGGGACTTTATTAAATAGATTTTCAACATTCTTGTTATGCATCCGGACACATCCATTGGACACATACTTTCCAATCGATTCCTCATTGTTTGTACCATGTATTCCGTATATCCTTCCGTCTGTTTCCCTGGCATCAAAGCCCAACCACCTTGTACCTAGTGGATTGTTCTTAGAACCACCAATGATGTCTTTTCTTCTGTAATATGGGTCCTTTGCTTTTACTGTAATCGTGTATTCACCTTCGGGAGTCATGTCAGCAGTGACACCAGTGGCAATGGGGTACACCTCTTGAATCGCACCATAATTAACATATGCTAACTCATTAGTGTGTTTGTTGATGATAATATAAGGGTCTCCAATAAGAGGATTTTGTCCTAATGGCCAAATAGGGGACAGGGTAACTGCTATGACTAGTGAAAAAATAAGTTTCATATTAGATACTCACCCTTTATTTAACAGATGCTTTTAGTTTCTTCCAAAAATACGATCACTACTCATCATTTTCCCCATTCAAGCTTAATGAGTAAATATTGTTCAAATTCCTTAAGTAACACTAACAGAGCTGCTCTAGCTTCAAATTCTTCTCTTGTTTCTGGTAGTTCCATTAAGATAAATTCTTTCTTCATTTCTTCTAATTTCCCAAGAAACCTAACAACGGTATTACCAGGATGAATGGCTTCAGAAACCTCTTCTATAAAATCTGCAATCATCCTACCTTGTTCCACTGAATGCGTAATGATTGTTAAAATAGGTAGCATTCGAGAAATACTTTCAAATTGTTTTTCTCTCATTTTAAAATAATTATAATATTGGTTCTCATTTCGCAAAAAATGGTTTTCAACATCTCTAAAGGCCAGAGATTTTGCACTTGCTAATAATTCTTCTGTTTCTGTAAGCTCTTTTCCGTCCCAACTATAATCCTGTAAACGAAGATACTGAATCATTTCATGAAAAATGATAGCAAACTTTTCCTCAACTTCAGCTTGATACCTTTGAAGCTCCTTCTCAACACTTGGCATATACATGTTGACAAGTAGTGCAACACCTATTCCAATACTTATCAATCCTAATTCATTTAGGATTAAATCTATAGTAACCGCTCCAGCACTAAAAAAATGAAATAAAATGACCGCGCTCGTTACAATTCCTTCATTAGCTTTTAGCATGACTAGTGTTGGGATGAAAAACAATAACAAAACACCTATTGAGAGTGCGTTGTACCCTAATGTTTCAAAAAAGATAAATGAAAAAACAATTGCGAGTGTACAAGCCAAAAAGCGTTCCCAAGAGCTTCTAAGCGATTTTTTCTTAGTGACCTGAATACAAAGAATCGTTAGAATTCCCGCTGACGCAAAATTTTCTAACTGTAGTAACTGAGCAATAAATATGGCAGTTGATGCACCTATAGCCGTTTTAATCGTTCTATATCCTATTCTAAACATTTGTATTTTCTCCTAGCCAATATTAAGTTAGATTGCCTTTATTGACCTTCCTAGCCCCTTCTATTATTTTCACATAGCACTGAATTATTTCATAGCAGTAAAAAAGAAGCCATTTGATTTGGCTTCTTACACTTCTTCACAATATTTTGCAAAAGCATCTTGTAACTTATTGATAACAGCCATCGGCTCGTGTCCTTCAATTTCATGACGCTCAATCATTGTTAGGATTTTACCATCTTTTAGTAGGGCAAATGATGGCGATGATGGTGGATACCCTTCAAAATAAGTTCTTGCTTTTTCAGTAGCCGCTTTGTCTTGGCCAGCAAAAACTGTCACTAATTGATCAGGGCGCTTATCATAATGAACCGAATGTGCTGCAGCTGGACGAGCAATCCCTCCTGCACACCCACATACCGAGTTTACCATAACAAGTGTTGTCCCTTTACGGTTAAATACTTCATCCACTTCTTCTGGAGTTTTTAATTCATCATATCCTGCAGCTACGATTTCTTTACGTGCTTGTACGACGATATCATTCATAAAAAGATTAAAGTCCATACTCATCTATACAATCTCTCCTTATTTAAAAATCCGATACTACACTATCATAACAATAATCTTTCGCGTGTGACAAATTTTACTCTCTAGGAAAAGTTACTTTGTTTTTCTTTCATAGAAATCTAATATCTCTTTAACACCTTTGGTTACGGTTTGGTTACCTAACAACACATCTTGCTCTAGGCTTGGTAGCTTTGCCTTAATGGTTGGATCTGAGAAAAAACTAGATATTAAGTGATCTTTAATCATTGCATCGATCCATTCTCTTAACTGGCTTTGGCGCCTTTTTTCAAAAGTTCCACTATTCTTAGTTTCAGACTCAAATTGTAGAATCGTATTCCACAAATGATCAATACCTTCTCCATATAGTGCTGATGCAGTATAAGCTTTCGTAAGCCACCCTTCCGTAGCTGGCCTTAAGTAATGAAGTATTCGATTATACTCTGCTTGTGTTGCTATAGCCTTTGCTTTATTATCACCATCTGCCTTGTTAATAAGAAGTGCATCAGCTAGCTCCATAACCCCTTTTTTCATTCCTTGAAGCTCATCACCTGCACCTGTAAGGACCAATAAAAGAAAAAAATCAACCATGCTTCGTACAACAACTTCACTTTGCCCTACGCCAATTGTTTCTACCAAAATGACATCATAGCCTGCTGCTTCACAAAGGAGGATGGTTTCTCTTGTCTTTCGATTCACGCCACCTAAGGTGCCTCCAGAGGGAGAAGGACGTACAAAGGCCCTTCGATCTCTAGAAAGCTCTTCCATTCGGGTTTTATCCCCCAAAATACTGCCACCAGTTACACTACTACTAGGATCAACCGCCAAAACAGCAACTCTATGACCCTTTGCACATAAGTATTTCCCAAAGGCCTCAATAAAAGTACTTTTACCTGCACCTGGAACACCTGTAATTCCAATTCGAATTGACTTCCCGACATGAGGAAGAAGCTCGTTTATTACTTCTTGGGCTTTTTCTAAATGCTTTGTAGCATTGCTCTCCACTAGTGTAATGGCCTGGGCCAAAATCGTTCTATCATTTTTTAACACACCTGAAACATATTCGTCGACGGTTCGATCATGTTTCTTTATAAACTTGCGGGAACGAGGAGACACCGCGTCATTACTTCCCCTTTCAATCCCCTTCATTACATTTGTGGTAAACGAAAGATCATCCAGTTTGTCCTTTGGGACCCATTCCGGTCGATTACGATCATTCGTCATCTAATTCCACTTCCTCATAGCCAAGGCGATGATATATTTCTTCGATAACCTTCTGAGCGGCTACTGGAATGACTGTTCCTGGTCCAAAAATGGCAGCAGCACCTTGCTCACGTAAATAATGATAGTCTTGAGCAGGAATGACTCCTCCTACTACTACAATAATGTCTTCTCTTCCTAGTCTTTTTAGCTCTTCAATTAATTGTGGTAACAACGTTTTATGCCCTGCAGCTAAGGAGCTCATCCCCACAACATGAACATCATTTTCCACCGCTTGTAGAGCCGTTTCTTCAGGTGTTTGGAATAATGGTCCAATATCTACATCAAAGCCTAAATCAGCGAACGCAGTTGCTATTACCTTCGCTCCACGGTCATGTCCGTCTTGACCCATTTTAGCAATCATGATTCTTGGGCGACGCCCTTCTAATTCTAAAAATTCGTCAGCCATTGCTTTCACTTTTACTATTTCATCTTCATTGGAGAATTCTGCGCTATACACACCAGAAATAGAGCGAATAACAGCCTTGTGGCGTTTAGCTACTTTCTCAATCGCATCAGATATTTCACCTAAACTTGCCCTAGCACGAGCAGCATTAACCGCAAGCTCTAACAGATTACCCTTTCCTATCTCTGTTGCTTCTGTTAAAGCATTAAGTGTTTCTTGAACTTTTTCTTCGTCTCTTTCCGATCGTAATTTCTCAAGATTCTCAATTTGTTTTAATCGTACAGCTGTATTATCGATATCTAAAATATCAAGTGGGTCTTCTTTCTCAAGTCGATATTTATTTACACCAATAATCGACTCTTTTCCTGAATCTATTTTTGCTTGACGTCGTGCGGATGCTTCTTCAATTCTCATTTTTGGTAGACCTGTTTCAATAGCCTTGGCCATCCCTCCAAGTCCTTCGATTTCTTCAATATGCTTCCATGCACGTTCAACTAGTTCGTTTGTTAATGTCTCGACATAATATGAACCACCCCAAGGGTCAATAACATTTGTTATGCCAGTCTCGTCTTGTAAATATAACTGCGTATTTCGGGCAATTCGAGCAGAAAAATCTGTTGGTAACGCAATCGCTTCATCTAGCGCATTTGTATGTAAGGATTGTGTATGTCCTAACGAAGCTGCCAATGCCTCAATACATGTTCGAGTAACGTTATTATATGGGTCCTGTTCTGTTAAACTCCATCCAGATGTTTGAGAGTGTGTTCGAAGTGCCAAAGATTTTGGGTTCTTTGGATTAAACTGCTTCATCATTTTCGCCCAAATTAACCTGGCTGCTCTCATCTTTGCAACTTCCATGAAATAATTCATACCAATTGCCCAAAAGAAGGATAGGCGTGGCGCAAAAGAGTCAATGTCTATCCCTGCAGCAATACCGGTTCTTACATATTCAAGACCATCTGCTAACGTATAGGCAAGCTCTAAATCTGCAGGTGCACCTGCTTCCTGCATATGATATCCTGAAATACTTATACTATTAAACTTCGGCATGTTTTTTGAAGTGTATTCAAAAATATCAGCGATAATTTTCATAGACGTTTCTGGTGGATAGATGTACGTATTCCGAACCATGTACTCTTTTAAAATATCATTTTGGATCGTTCCAGTAAGTTTTTCTTGGGTAACCCCTTGTTCCTCAGCAGTAACAATGTAAAATGCCATGATTGGTAATACAGCACCGTTCATTGTCATTGAAACAGACATTTGATCGAGTGGTATTTCATCAAACAGTACCTTCATATCTAGAATGGAATCTATAGCCACACCCGCTTTACCTACATCACCGACTACTCTCGGATGGTCAGAATCATAACCACGGTGAGTGGCTAAATCAAAGGCTACAGACAATCCTTTCTGTCCCATTGCTAAATTACGTCTATAAAAGGCATTACTTTCTTCAGCGGTCGAGAATCCAGCATATTGCCTTACAGTCCAAGGTCTATTAACATACATTGTTGGGTAAGGTCCTCTTAAATAAGGAGGTAAACCTGGCTGCATGTAATCAAGATGTTCAAAATCCTTCGTATCTTCATTTGTGTATAACGGCTTAAGAGCAATTTGTTCATTCGTTTCAAACAGAAGGTCTTCGAAGGTTTGATTGATTTCTCCCTCCACTTTTTTCTTCCAGTCTTCTACACTTACTTGTTGATTCTGGTTATACCATTTTACTGAAGAGAAATCGGGTCTCTTACTCATCTACTGCTACCCCCATTTCTAGCTGTAATTTTTTCAATACTTCATAACAGTTTGATTTCATATGAATAAACCCAGAAATGCCTGCATGTAAAAAGGACGCCTCAGTTTCTTTATCCTGCATGCCTGCAACATAAATTTTCGCATTCGGACTGAGTGTTTTAATTTGATTTGACAGCGGCTTAACAAACTCTTTATATAGTTCATCCGTTCCACATACAACAACAGTGGATAAGTCCATCTCTTGGTACCCTTTAACAGCAGCTTCTAAAGATGTATAACCTTCGTTTTTAAGCACCTCAAAACCACCCGCTTCAAAAAAACCAGTAATAAAATCAGTTCTAGGCTTATGCATGGGTAGAGTTCCTAAGTTTAGAAGACCTATCCTAGGAAAGCTACCTGTAGCCTCTTTATGCCTACTAGCTGCATTTCGTAATTCTTCAAAAGGCTCTGCTAATCTATGAGAATGAATAGGTTCAACTTGTATATTGTTATTGTTAGTAGACTCAAATTGTCTAACTAATTCTTGCAGAGCAACTCCTTGAGTTACTAAATCCATGGTGCTGGTAAGTAGTGCTTCTTTACTTTCCTTAATACGGTCAATGTAATCACCGAGTGCTACACCAGCTAATTCCACTTCTGTGATAACCTTACTTGTAGTTCCTTCTAAATCAGTACCTTTCAGCTCTTTTTCCGAAAGGTTGGCATAGAAATTTGTCCCTACGATTTTTTCTTTACGTAATTTTACATTCTCTACTCTTTTGCCTGCTACCGTTTTGATACTTTCTTGAATAAATCCAGTTTGTAGCGCTTTAAGTATTCCACCTTGTTCCTCTACTTGTTGGAACAATGCCCAGGCATTTTCAGCTAAGTCATTGGTTAATGACTCAACATACCAAGACCCACCAGCTGGATCAACCACTTTATTCAAATGTGCTTCTTCTTTAAGAATTAGCTGAGTATTACGAGCAATTCTTCGTGAAAAGTAATCTGCCTCTTTAGAAGGTTCATCAAAAGTAGAAACATGCAAACTATTTACTCCACCAATTACCGCAGCAAATGCCTCAGTGGTTGATCGTAGCATATTAACATAAGGATCATAGACTGTTTTCGTATAAGCAGAAGTTCGTGCATGAATGTACATTTGCCCCGCCACTTTGTCTCCACCATAGACTTCAATAATTCTTGTCCATAACATTCTTGCAGCTCTTAGCTTCGAAATTTCCATGAACATATTAGATCCTACAGAATAGGAAAATGTCATTGATTTAGCAATGTCATTAATAGATAGTCCTCGAGCAAGCCCTTCTTGGATATACTCAACTGCCGTAGCAATTGTGTACGCCAGCTCTTGAACCGCATTGGCACCACCATTATGATACGGGTGTCCATTTACAAGAACAGTTCGAAGCTGTGGAGTATGAACATTCGACCATTTTACGGTACTAGACATTAAGTCATATAGTTTTTCTAAAGAGATTGTAAGTGTTCCATCCTTCACTAGGGTTCCGATAGGATCCATTCCAATTGTTCCGCTTAGATTCTTGAGAGGAACCTGAGTTTCATTACTGTATGTGGCTACTAATGAAACAAATGGGAAAGAAAGAGCACCTGCATCAACAAAAAGAGGTAACTTCTCTAAATCAATGCCATCAAGTAACACCCTTACATCATCAAGTGTATTAATTGGAGAATCTACATTATCTATCACTAAGTTCAGCATGGTTAGTCCACGCTCAATATCATGTTTTATAATACGATTGGCTTCGTCTAGACTGGATACCTTAAGTTCTTGACTAACTTCCCAGGATTTCACAGCATTTCCTAATGGTTTAATCCCACGCTTATAGGACGTAAACCCAGGAAACTCGTTTATGTGGTCAAGATTTTTTGTATCTTCACTTGTGTATAAAGGCTTTAAAGTGATACCTTCATATGTATTCGTTAAAAGTTTTTCTAAAGGTTTTCCTTTTAAGGATTTTTCGGCCTCTTCTTTCCAAACCTTACTGTCTGCAGCTGGAAACTTCTGATTTTTCAAAGATTCAATGCTTTCCAAATGACTGCCTCCTTTAATCGTAATCGCTTACAAAATAGTTGGTTATACTTTAATAATACTAGTATATCATTTTTAAACTAGCATTTGATGATGGGTTGTTTAAAAATTCCGTATTTAACTCTATTAGCATTTTATCCCATAATTGTATACTATAGGTGTGTAGCCTAACTGTTTATATAAGGAATGTTGATATGAATAAAATCTTTAATCTTTTTGGTGGAAGAACGATTAAAACAGGGGTTGCTGTATTTATTACTGCGTGGATTTGTTTATACTTAAACCTTCCTGCTATCTTTGCAGTCATTACAGCAATCGTCACGATAGAACCCACTGCATCAGACTCAATGAAAAAAGGAATCATTAGATTGCCTGCAGCTGCAATTGGTGCAGCCTTTTCAATGACACTTACTCATTATTTGGGACACGGAGCAACTGTATATGCACTATCTGCTGTGTTAACAATTGCAACCTGCTATAAATTAAAGCTGTTTGACGGAATTCTTGTTGCAACCCTAACGGCAGTTATGATGATTCCGACCACTGGGGACCATCATTTATTGGCCTTTGTTTCAAGACTTGGTACAACAACTATTGGATTAATTGTCTCAACCGTTGTAAATTTGGTTATATTACCACCTAACTATTCGAAGTCAATTACAACAAACCTATCAGGATTACTCCAAAAATGCTCGGTTATTTTGAATGGCCCTTTAAAAGCTAATATTGAAGGAGAAAAAAACTATAACCGGGATACCGTTAAGCAGCTAGAGCACTTGTCGCGAAAGTTAGAAACGACAACTAAGCTTACCGAATATATACGAGAAGAATGGAAATACCATCGGCATACAAAGAAACAAATTCGCGAATATCACTATGAGCTAAAAAAGCTATATGTTCTTCAACAAATGGTTTACCACTTGAAAAACCTTTCTTATACTAAGTTTGCAGATTTAAGGTGGAATGAGGCTGAAAAACAAAAGGTTATAGAACTAATTGAGTCCATTTCAGCTATCTTAAGTGATTCAACGCATAATATATCGGATGATCACCTTATTCTTGTCGACCAGGTTAACCAGCAATTCTTGGAATGGAAGGACAAGCAAAATAAAGAAACAACTAAAAAGTATCACCATCATTTCTCACCAGAAACCATTGTTGTGTATGAGATCCTATCAATACATGACTTAATAGAAGAACTGGATGAAATCTGTCAACAGGAGAGCAAAAGAGGGATTGTTCAGTGTTAAAAACTGTGTTGTACAATATGAACCTTGGCCGTTCCTTTGCGCTGCAGGCATTTGCTTTCCGCGGGGAGGAAGTCGAGCCTCCTCGACGTTCCGTCTGTGGGGTCTCGACCTTTCCTCTACTTCCCGCAGGAGTCAAATGCCTTCCGCTCCAATTCACTCATCAATGTCACAAAGTCATTCTTTCACCAATAACCTAAAAAAGATACATCAGGCTATGAACCTAATGTATCTTTTTTTTAGTATACAGATGTATTTTCTTTTGATGTTTTTTCAATGATTTCTTTCACTCGTGCTAAGAATTGACCACAAATTAGTCCATCTAACACACGGTGATCTAATGACATACAAAGATTAACCATGTCGCGAACGGCGATCATTCCATTGTTCATAACTACTGGGCGTTTTACAATCGATTCAACCTGAAGAATGGCAGCTTGTGGGTAATTAATAATACCCATCGATTGAACTGAACCAAATGAGCCTGTGTTATTCACAGTAAATGTACCACCCTGCATTTCATCAGATTTCAACTTACCTGTACGGACTTTGGTAGCTAAATCTGTAATTTCTCGGGCAATACCTTTGATTGTTTTTTCATCAGCATGCTTGATTACCGGTACAAATAATGCGTCATCAGTCGCAACTGCAATTGAGATATTAATATCTTTTTTCTGGATAATTTTATCCCCAGCCCACATAGAGTTGATTTGCGGGAATTCTTTAAGAGCTTGTGCTACAGCTTTTACGAAGAAAGCAAAGAACGTAATGTTAAAGCCTTCTTTTTGTTTGAATTCAGTTTTAATTGAATTACGGTAGTCAACCAGGTTCGTTGCATCCACTTCAATCATTGTCCAAGCATGTGGTGCTTCATGCTTACTACGAAGCATGTTTGTTGCGATTGCTTTACGGATGCCTGTTACTGGAATTTCAATATCACCAGCATGAACTGGAATAGCAGGTGCCGGTGTAGCTGCTTGTTTAGGTGCAGCCTGACTAATTGCTGTTGTTTCTTCTACTTGTACTGGTGAAGGAGCAGCTTTTGCCACAGGTTCTTCCTTCGTACTTTCAGTAGGGATATTACCAGACTCGATAATCTGTAATAAATCTTTACGAGTAATACGTCCACCAGCACCTGTGCCATTAACTGCTTCTAGGTTAATATTATGTTCCTGAGAAAGTCTTAAAACTGCTGGAGAATAACGGCGTTTGTTAGGTTTATCTGTATCATCTGTTTGGGCAACAGTAGTCGTTTCTGCAGTCTCCACTTTTGCAGTTTCTTCTTTAGAAACTGGTGCAATTTCCCCACCTTCAACCTCAATCATTAAAATAACTTCACCAACTGCTAGTGTTTCGCCTTCTTCAGCAATTAGTTCTTTAATTGTTCCTGTGAATGATGAAGGTACCTCAGCATTAACTTTATCGGTCATGACCTCAGCTAGAGGGTCATATTTATTTACTTTGTCGCCAACAGATACTAACCATTTGCTAATTGTTCCTTCAGTTACACTCTCACCTAACTGAGGCATTGTAATTTTTTCAACTGACACGGTTTTTACCTCCTCGTTCTATGTAGGTACCTATTTCCAAAAAGCACCTTAAAGAAAACGTTTAGAGACTGACGACTGTAGGTCAGTCTCTATTTCATTAAAATTCTGCAAGCTCACGCATTGCTTTTTCTACTTTATCAGGATTCACCATGAAGAATTTTTCCATTGTTGGAGCATAAGGCATTGCTGGTACATCTGGACCAGCTAAACGCTTGATTGGTGCATCTAATTCAAATAAGCAGTTCTCAGCTATGATTGCTGAAACCTCACCCATGATGCTACCCTCTTTATTATCCTCAGTCACAAGAAGTACCTTTCCTGTCTTAGAAGCAGCTTCGATGATAGCTTCTTTGTCTAAAGGATAGATTGTACGTAGGTCAAGAATATGTGCTGAGATTCCGTCTTTCGCTAATCTTTCCGCAGCTTGTAATGCGAAATGAACACATAAACCATATGTAATTACAGTAATATCTTCACCTTCACGTTTTACATCAGCTTTTCCAATTGGTAACACATAGTCATCTGTAGGTACTTCACCTTTAATTAAACGGTATGCTCGTTTATGTTCAAAGAATAGTACTGGATCTTCGTCACGAATCGCTGCTTTTAGCAAGCCTTTCACATCATAAGGTGTTGAAGGCATAACGATTTTTAAACCTGGTTGATTTGCGAATACTGCTTCAACTGATTGTGAGTGATATAATGCACCGTGTACACCACCGCCATAAGGAGCACGGATTGTAATTGGACAACTCCAATCATTGTTTGAACGGTATCTAATTCTTGAAGCTTCTGAAATAATTTGGTTAACTGCTGGCATGATAAAATCAGCAAATTGCATTTCTGCAATAGGTCTCATACCGTACATCGCTGCTCCAATTCCAACACCAGCAATTGCTGATTCTGCTAATGGAGTGTCTAATACGCGGTCTTCACCAAATTGTTCATAAAGTCCTTGTGTCGCTTTAAATACGCCACCTTTTCTTCCAACGTCTTCACCTAATACGAACACCTTAGGGTCTCTTTCCATTTCTTCACGCATTGCCATTGTAACTGCATCAATATATGAAATAACAGGCATCAAATTTTCCCCCTTACTTTACTCAGCATAAACATGCTTAAGAGCAGATTCTGGTTCCGCATATGGAGCATTTTCAGCATAATCAGTTGCTTCGTTTACAAGCTTCATAATACGGTCGTTCATTGTTGTTTCAATTTCTTCTGTTAATACGCCAACTTCTTTTAAGTACGCTGCAAAAAGAATGATTGGGTCTTTTTTCTTTGCTTCCGCAACCTCGTCTTGTTCACGATAGCTACGATCGTCGTCATCACTGGAGTGAGGTGTTAATCGATATGAGATTGTCTCAACAAGTGTTGGGCCTTCGCCACGACGTCCACGCTCTGCAGCTTCTTTAACAACTTTATAAACTTCTAATGGGTCATTCCCATCTACTGTATATCCAGGCATTCCATATCCAATTGCACGATCTGATACGTTTTCACATGCTAATTGTTTTTCAATAGGAACTGAGATTGCATATTTATTATTTTCACACATGAAGATAACCGGTAACTTATGTACCCCAGCAAAGTTAGCACCTTCATGGAAGTCACCTTGGTTAGAAGAACCTTCCCCAAATGTAACGAAGGTTACTAAATCTTTATTTTCCATCTTCCCTGCTAAGGCAATACCTACAGCGTGTGGAACTTGAGTTGTAACCGGTGATGAACCTGTAACGATTCTGTTTTTCTTTTGACCAAAGTGTCCAGGCATTTGACGTCCACCAGAGTTTGGATCTTCTGCTTTAGCAAAGCCAGAAAGCATAAGTTCTCTAGCAGTCATTCCAAACGTTAATACAACTCCCATATCACGGTAATACGGAAGAACATAATCTTTTTCACGGTCTAATGCAAAAGCTGCTCCAACTTGAGCTGCCTCTTGACCTTGACATGAGATAACAAATGGAATTTTACCCGCACGGTTTAATAGCCACATACGCTCATCAATTCTACGTGATAGTAGCATAGTTTCATACATTTCAAGAACATTCTCATCAGTTAAACCTAATGCTTGATGACGATTTTCTGTCATAATAAATAACCTCCTATATAAAAGCTTAAATTCTTTCCTTTATGAATGGATTGCCTTGCCATAAACAGCTAACGCCGCTTCACCAATTGCCTCAGATAATGTTGGGTGGGGGTGAATGGTGTGTGAAATCTCCCAAGGAGTTGCATCAAGTACTCTTGCTAACCCTGCCTCTGAAATCATATCTGTAACATGTGGGCCAATCATATGAACTCCTAATAGATCATCCGTGTCTTCATCAACCACAAGTTTTACAAATCCATCTGCTTCACCGTAAACAAGTGCTTTCCCAATGGCTCTAAATGAAAACTTACCTGTTTTTACATTGAAGCCTTTTTCTTTTGCTTCATCTTCAGTATATCCAACACTTGCAACCTCTGGGCTACTATATACACACTTAGAAATAAGAGTATAATCGATAGGCATTGGGTTTTCATTAGCAATATGTTCAACTGCTACAATCCCTTCATGAGAAGCAACATGAGCTAATTGCAAGCCGCCAATAACATCTCCTATAGCATAAATATGGGATTCTTTCGTTTGATAAAATTCATTTGTTACAATATTTCCTCTATCAAGTTGAATCTCCGTATTTTCTAGTCCTATTCCTTCAACATTCGCTTGACGCCCTACTGAAACAAGCAGTTTCTCAGCAGTAAATGTCTTTTGCTCACCTTTATGTTCAGCTTTAATTGTTACCCCTTCTCCTTTTTCAAGTGTTTCAGGAAGCACTTTCGCACCAGTAACAATTTTTACACCCTTTTTCTTCATCAGACGCTGAAGTTCTTTTGATACCTCTTTATCTTCAGTCGGAAGAATTCGGTCAGCGTATTCTAATACAGTTACCTCTAAACCAAAATCGACAAGCATCGAAGCCCATTCAATCCCAATTACTCCTCCACCAACAATAATGATTGATTTAGGTAATTCTTTCATAGCTAGTGCTTCGTCAGAAGTCATTACATACTCACTATCAGCTTCAAGACCAGGTAATGTACGCGGTCTAGAACCAGTTGCAATTATGACATTCTTAGGAATTAACATTTCGTTTTCTTCGCCATTATTCATTTCAACCGAAATTGTTCCTGGCATAGGAGAGAAAATAGAAGGCCCTAAAATACGCCCTAACCCTTCATACACACTAATTTTCCCTTGCTTCATTAAGTGCTGAACACCCTTATAAAGCTGATCAGTGATTTTTTCTTTTCGTGCTTGAACCTTTGAAAAATCTAAAGTTACATCACTAGTTAACACGCCGAATTCTTCACTCTTTTTCGTAGTTGCATATACCTCTGCACTTCTTAGTAACGCTTTACTCGGAATACATCCAGCGTGAAGACATGTACCTCCAAGCTTTCCTTTTTCAACAACTGCTACCTTCAATCCAAGCTGTGAGGCACGAATTGCAGCAACATAACCGCCAGTTCCTCCACCTAGAATAACTAAATCATATTCCGTTGCCATGTTCGTTACATCTCCTGTCTATTTTTACTGTGTCACTTTTGTTTGTTTTACTTCCCCTGGATAATCCTTTGCATCCTCTTCACCTCTAAGGACACGTAGGGCTCCTTCCGTTAGAGCTTGAAGTTCGTTTTCACCTGGTTCAACAATGACATCAGCAATCCAATTTACTTGATCAGCAATTTCCTTAACAAATTCCTTCCCATAAGCAAGGCCACCAGTAAGAATAATTGCATCAACCTTTCCAGCTAATACAGTACTTGCTGCACCAATTTCTTTGGCAACCTGGTAAGCCATTGCATTGTAAACAATCTTGGCTTTTTCATCACCAGCTTTTATCATTTGCTCCACTTGTACTGCATCATTCGTGCCAAGATAACCTACCAGACCACCTTGACCTACAAGTTTTTTCATTATTTCTTCTCGGTAATAATGACCTGAGTAACATAAAGCTACTAAATCACCTGCTGGTACAGTTCCAGCACGCTCCGGACTAAACGGCCCATCACCATGTAAACCGTTATTCACTTCAATTACTCTTCCTTGCTTATGAACACCAACGGTGATTCCGCCACCCATATGGGTAACAATCAAATTTAGTTCTGTATACTTTTTGCCAAGTTCTTTTGATACTCTTCTAGCAACCGCTTTTTGATTCAATGCGTGAAAAATACTTTTTCTTTCAATCAGAGAAAATCCGGAGATACGAGCAATTGGGGCTAGTTCATCTACTACTACCGGGTCTACAATAAATGAAGGGATATTTAAGTTTGAAGCAATCTCATACGCTAGAATTCCACCTAAATTTGATGCATGTTGACCGGAGTATCCTATTTTAAGATCATGAAGCATTTCATTATTAACCTTATACGTACCACCTTCGATAGGACGTAAAAGCCCACCTCTTCCACACACTGCATTTAGTTTCGAGATGTTAATGCCTTCGCTATCTAGGGCTTCTAATATCGTATTTTTTCTAAATTCATATTGATCAATAATATTTGCATATGAATTAATAACTTCACTTTCATGACGAATCGTCTTCTCAAATACTGAGCGCTCATTATCAAACACGCCAATTTTCGTTGATGTTGATCCTGGGTTGATTACGAGAATTCGATATTCTTTTTCCTGCAACGTTGAAACCTCCAAAATGTTAAGTAATGTGTATTACTTTAACACCACTAATTTGTAATAGTGGTAAAGAGAAGATAGTCTCTTTACCACCACCTTAATTATCGACGGCTAATAATACTGTGCCCGTTCTGTAAGAATTGGCTACGAGAATTTCTCATTCTCTCAATACGTTCTTCAGCTAGTCTGTCTGCTGCTAGGTAAGTTGGGATACCATCACGTTTTGCAATATCAATAACCTTTTCAATATTGTTATAAATTGTTTCTACTTTTTTCATTGCTCGCTCACGATTATAACCATATAACTCGTCTGCTACGTTGATAACTCCACCAGCATTGATAACATAATCAGGAGCATAAACGATTCCCATTTCATGAATAATATCTCCATGACGTGTTTCTTTTAATTGGTTATTAGCTGCACCAGCAATTACTTTTGCTTTAATTAATGGAATTGTATCATCATTAATAGTTGCACCTAATGCACATGGTGCATAGATGTCACAGTCGACACTGTAGATTTCACTTGGATCAACTGCTTTTGCACCAAATTCCTCAACAGCGCGCTGAACTGCTTCTTTATTAATATCAGTAACGATTAACTGAGCACCTTCTTCATGGAGATGCTTACATAGGTTATAAGCAACATTCCCTACACCTTGTATTGCAATAACTTTACCTTCAAGTGAATCGGAACCAAACGCTTCTTTCGCAGCAGCTTTCATACCACGGTAAACACCATAAGCAGTAACAGGTGAAGGATTTCCTGATGAACCGAATGCTGGAGAAATACCAGTTACATAATCAGTTTCTTCATGAATTAAGTCCATGTCTGCAACAGTTGTTCCTACGTCCTCAGCAGTGATATAACGACCATTTAGCCCTTGAATATAACGACCAAACGCACGGAATAACTCTTCATTTTTATCTTTACGTGGATCTCCAATGATAACTGTTTTTCCACCACCAAGATTTAAACCAGCTGCTGCATTTTTATATGTCATACCTTTTGCAAGACGAAGTGCATCTTCAATCGCTGCCGACTCTGACTCATATGTCCACATACGTGTTCCACCTAGTGCTGGACCAAGGGTTGTATCATGGATAGCTATGATAGCCTTTAATCCTGATTGCTTATCTTGACAAAATACTAATTGCTCGTAATCATATTTCTCCATATACTTGAAAATTTCCATTGTAAAATCCCCCTAAGATAAAAATTTATATAGTTTTAAGCAGAACAAACTGCTAGAGCTAATGAATATAGTTTACTTTCCGCAGAATCGGCTCTGGAGGTTAACACAATTGGAGCTTTTGCTCCAGCTATTACCGCCCCAACCTTTGCATTTGCAAAATAGATTAATGATTTATATAGTGCATTTCCAACATCAATGGTTGGAACTAATAGAATATCTGCATTTCCAGCAACTTCAGATTGTATCCCTTTATGTTTTGCTGCCAATACAGAGACTGCATTATCAAGCGCGAGTGGACCATCAATATCACAATTCTTAATTTGTCCTCTTTTATTCATCTGTGTTAATGCAGCAGCATCTAACGTAGCCTGCATCATTGGATTTACAACCTCAACCGCTGCAATAGGAGCTACTTTTGGTCTTTCAATTCCTATTGAACGAGCAATTTTAACTGCATTATCTACAATCTGAACTTTTTGGTTTAAATCTGGCTCGATGTTCATTGCAGCATCGGTAACAATGATGAATCGATCGTAGCCCGCAACTTCAAATACCGCTGTATGAGATAAAACGCTACCAGTTCGTAATCCATACTCTTTATTAAGAACTGCTTTTAAAATGGTAGCAGTTGAAATGTGACCTTTCATTAATACATCTGCATCTTTTGTATGAACAGCCCTCACAGCTAGTTCAGCAGATTTTGTATCGGAAATGGAATGTACAATTCTTATCTTGTCTGAATTTAAATATTCAGGATTCCTTTCCTTAATAAGCCTAGTAATTTTTTCAATATCTCCATAAAGCAAAAAGCTAGCTAGATTCCTATCCACTGCTTCAGTTACTGCTTCTATAACTTCAGAATCCTCTGCCGCAGCAACCGCAACTGTCTTACCAGTAAATTGGGTTGCTTTTTCAAACAATATGTCTAATTCCATTTAGTGGTTCAACCCTTTCTAGATATTTCTTGCGGCATCCAATAATACATAATGCAAGAAGTGTGCCAACTCAAAACTATTGAAAACGCTTTATTTTTCTTTACATAGTTTTGCAGTTTTTTGCAATCGTGCAAATTATTGCATGCTATTATTTGCAATGTTGTATTTTTCAAGCTTATAATATAAGCTCCTTAGCGAGATACCGAGTACTTTTGCCGCTTTCGTTTTATTGCCATCGTATCTATGTAAAATTTCAGTAATGACTCGCCCTTCGTAATCTTCTACCAATGACGATAATGTTTGTTCTTTTATTGAGATCTCGATCTTTTCGTTTTCTTCTGCTGCTTCATTGTTTTGAAGTGACTGAATGTGCTTTGCTTGGATATAAGTCTCGTGAAATGCCATGAAAATAATAGCTCGTCCTAAAACATTTTCAAGCTCTCGTACATTTCCAGGCCAATTGTAGGACTTTAAATAGTTGACCGCATCCTCTGTTAGCCCTTCAACATTTCTACCATAGTCCTGATTAATCTTATGGATTAGATGCATAGATAAGGCTGGAATTTCATCCTTTCTCATTCTTAAAGGAGGAATGTGGATTGGCATACGATTTAACCTATAGTATAAGTCTTCACGGAAAGTACCCTTTCCAATTCCTTTTTCTAGATTTACATTTGTAGCAGCAATTACGCGAACATTTATCGAGATTGTTTTAGTACCACCAACCCTTGTAATCTCATGTTCTTGCAAAACACGAAGCAATTTTGCTTGTGTATTAGCAGATAATTCACCAATTTCATCTAGAAAAATACTGCCATTATGCGCCTCTTCAAAGAGTCCACGCTTCCCACCACGTTTAGCTCCCGAGAATGCACCTTCCTCATATCCAAACAATTCACTTTCTAATAACGATTCAGATAAAGCAGCACAATTCACTCGTACAAATTTGTTGTACTTTCGATCACTCGCATTATGAATAGCATGAGCAAATAACTCTTTGCCTGTACCTGATTCTCCCCTGAGAAGAACTGTAGCTGGCGTTTTTGCTCCTAGCTTTGCTTGCTCTATTGCAAATTGCATTTCTTCAGATGCGCCGATTATATCATCAAACGAGTACTTTGCTTCAAGTGTTCTAATAATTTGTCTAGCCCTATTTAACTCATTGGTAAGCGACTGAATCTCTGACATATCATGGATTACACCGACGCTTCCCTTAAGCTTGCTGTCCACTATAATAGGGGCTACATTTACAATTACATCTTTTTTACTGGGACCAACCTTCATTCTAACCCCACGGACTGGCCTTCGCGTTTGAAGGACTTGCATATGCATACTTTCACCTTCAGAAATATCGGTGTTCGCAGGTTTACCAATGACTTCATCTTGTTCTAAACCAGTAATTCTAGTATAGGCTGGATTAATTAATATACCTCGCCCTTCCTCATCGACGACCGTTATTGCCTCATCTGAGGATTGAATAATTGCTTCAAGCATAGTTTGAATTTCTTTAAGGTTTGTTATTTCTTCTGCTAAATTAACAACCTCTGTAATATCCTTGAATACTGCAAAAGCACCCATGAGTAGTCCATTTTCATTTACCATAGGGATTCTGGTCGAAATGACCTTACGTCCATTCTCAAGAATCATTTCCTGATTCAATTCCGTTTCCCTTGTATGTAAGACTCGAGGTAGTTTACTTGCTGAAATGACATCATAAATATGTTTCCCAAGTGCGTCCACTTTATTTAATTCAGTCATTCTTTCGGCACTACGGTTAAATAATATGATAAAACCTTTTTCATCGATTACGATCATTCCATCATGAGTCGAATTGAAGATAAGGTCATGCTTATAGGTTTCTTCTTTAAAGTTCGTGATTAGGGCTTCTTTTTCTTCCATTAACCTTGCTGTAATATGAGCAACTGAACCAGGAATAATGACTGTTCGTTTACTTCGTTTTGATCTAATTTCATTAAATACCTTTTCGTCACCTGTCGTATCTACAATGATATCAATGTTGCTTGAGATATAATCACGCCAATTCTGACCTGTTAAGACACCAAGCTTTTTTGCAAGGACAATTCCTGGTGCATCCTGGTTAATATCAACCATTGCCACCACTTCCATCATTTCCGTTTCATGAAGGATGGTTAATAAAGCACTACCACCTTTACCGGCACCTACAATCAAAACTTTCTGCATGAAAACACCTCACTTAACTATCGGAAAATAAAGAAATTTGCAAAATATTACACACATTCTTGTATTGCTCATGCAAAAAATTGCAACACCCTTATCATACCGTTTTTCTCTTGTCTTGACAAATAGTTTTATTCGATTATGATTTGTAAAGGAAGTCATTTTTGAAAGGTTGTTTAGTATGCAACGTATACTTGCTTTAATCATTGTTCTAATACCTGGAGCGCTTGCAGCATTAGGCATAAAATATATGCGAGACGTTTTTTTTGGAATTATTAATCCGCCAATACCTTATTTATGGCTACAATTCTTAATTGGTTTATTGCTGTTTTTAATCGGCCTAGGCTTTGTCGCAGGATTTATCTTCTACAGAGATCGGAAGCGAAACAAAGTACAAACTCGTTTTCAAAAAAAATAAAGCAAAGTGCACCTGCACTTTGCTTTTTTCTTTTGAATAGTGGCTTCTATTGGTTATGGGGGGATTCGATAGAATCCACTCCGCGGGAGGAATATTGAAAAAGCTAAACAGCAATTTCAAAGTGCGATTCCTCTTCGGGCAGTCCGGGAACCTCCTCGGCGCTCTGCGCCTGTGGGGTCTCCCGTTGACGTGCTACTCCCGCAGGAGTCTCGTGGATCTAGCGAATAACCTTAACACTCAATATAATTTATCTAAGGACAGATATAGCTTTCTTTGGATCATCTGTAATAATTCCATCGCATTTATAGCTTGCCAATTTTTTCATCAATTCAATTTTATTTATAGTAAAAGGCCTTACCGCAATACCAAGGTCATGGGACGATTTTACGGTTTCTTCTTTTACAACAGGATGATATGGATGAATCGCTTTCGCTCCTATTGTAGCCGCGTACTCCCAAGGTTTATATATCCCTTCCATATAAATAAGTGCTGTTTCTATCTCCGGAGCAAGCTGATGAAATTTAACCATACTGTAATGATTAAAAGAAGAGACGATGACACGACTAGATAAGTCATATTTATTAATTAGTTCTAAAACCTTTTCCTCAATGTCTTCATACTCCACTAAACCATTTTTCAATTCAACATTAAGAATCATATCATTTCCAGTTGCCCAGCTAAAAACCTCTTCTAATGAGGGAATTTTACAAACACCTAGCTTTTTGGAGAATTTATAGCTTGCATCAAATTTTTGTAATTGCTTATACGTATATTCTCTGACCCATCCTTTTCCATTTGTTGTCCTGTTTACTGTTTCATCATGAATGACAACAACGACACCGTCTTTACTTAATTGCACATCCAACTCTATCCCATCTGCTCCTACGCTTTGAGCCTCCTTGAAAGCTTCCATTGTATTCTCTGGATGTGTAATTGAAGCACCTCTATGGGCAAATATGTTTGTCATAAGTATAACCTCCGTTTTTTTGATATACTTACTACA
Organism: Cytobacillus suaedae; assembly: GCA_014960805.1. GTDB lineage: Bacteria > Bacillota > Bacilli > Bacillales > Bacillaceae_L > Bacillus_BV > Bacillus_BV suaedae. The sequence goes on from CP063163.1 coordinate 3,087,598, forward strand.
TAGTAAATGTAGGAGGGTAACAAAATGCGACCATTACAAATATCCGCAGAAACAGCTCAGAGATTAGCTAAGGCTTTAAATGTTCCACTCGAACAAATCATGCACATGCCACAGCATATTCTTATTCAAAAAATGATGGAGCTTGATAAAAAAGATGAGGCTTCAAAAAGCAATGAATAAAAGAAAAAAGCCCATTAAATCTTAATTGATTTATTGGGCTTTAAATATAACTATTTATAATTTCTAAGAAAGTCTACTAGTCCTTACCCTCTCAAGAAGCCTTATGCTCTAAACGAAGCTTATCAGCCACCATTGCGATAAATTCACTATTCGTTGGCTTTGCCTTTGACATGCTCACTGTGTAACCGAATAAAGAAGAAATTGAATCGATATTACCACGACTCCATGCTACTTCAATCGCATGACGAATTGCACGTTCAACACGGCTAGCTGTTGTGTTATATTTCTTTGCAATATCAGGGTAAAGGACTTTAGTAATCGAACCTAATAGTTCTATATCATTATAGACCATTGAGATCGCTTCACGTAAGTATAGATAACCTTTAATATGTGCTGGTACTCCTATTTCATGAATAATGCTCGTAATGTTTGCATCTAAGTTTCTTGGCTTAGATTCAATTGAAGACTGAAGAGAAGAGGTTCTGTATGTTGAACCTGAACGTCTAACAATTGGAGCAGCATTTCCACTTACTTGTCGAATATGACTAGCTAGGTTTTCCATATCAAATGGTTTTAGAATGAAGTAAGATGCACCTAAATCAACTGCTTTCTTAGTAACATCTTCTTGACCAAAAGCAGTCAGCATAATGACATTAGGCTGTTTATCCTTTTTAATGTCACGTAATTTCTCTAGTACTGCTAATCCGTCTAAATGAGGCATGATTATATCAAGAACCAGAACATCTGGGTCATTATCATTTAGGATATTTAAACATTCTTGACCATTATATGCAACACCAAGAACTTCCATATCGTCTTGGCTAGAAATATACTCCTCTAATAAACCTACAAGCTCGCGGTTATCATCAACCACACACACCTTAATTTTTTTCACAATTCTTCCTCCTCGATTCCTAAGTCCGAAATATTTTGTGTTATATATACTTATTCTAAAGGAAGAATTCGACAATGCAATATAAAATCCTCTATTTTTTTAAAAAATTAGTAAAAAATCTAGAAAATCTATTTTATTCTCCTATTTCCTCTGTTTTTCGACTAAATACGTCATTTGACAATTAGGTTTTTGTGATTTTGTCGAATAATCTTTACTTACTATATTTTTACCATAATCACAAAGAAAAAGCGAGCATAATTAGCTCGCTTTTTCTTCATCCTTTTCATAAATATTGATACCAGCTTCATTCAACATCCATTCAATATGAACACCATAACCTGAGGTTGGATCATTAACGAAAACATGGGTGACTGCCCCGATAACTTTTCCATCTTGAATGATTGGACTTCCACTCATCCCTTGGACAATCCCTCCTGTTTTCGAAAGGAGTTTTTCGTCTGTGATTTTGATAACCATCCCTTTAGTGGCAGGGAATTTTTGTGGTACAGTACTCATTACTTCAATGTCAAATTCTTCAACCTTATCGTTATCAACCACTGTTAAAATCTTCGCAGGACCTTCTTTAATTTGATGCGATAAAGCGATTGGCATTGGCTTGTCCATAACTCCATTTTTAATGTCCTTCGAAAGTACACCAAAAATTCCGAATGGACTATTGCGTGTGATTGTACCAATTACATCTTTTCCACCTGAAAAGCGTGCTAGCTTCTCTCCAGGATCTCCATTACTTCCTTTTTGAATAGATGTAACCGTTGAACGAACAATTTGGCCGTCCTGGACAACAATTGGTTTTTTTGTGTCCATATCAGAAATTACATGTCCTAATGCTCCATATTTTTTTGATTCTGGGTGGTAAAATGTCATTGTTCCTATTCCAGCGGCTGAGTCTCGAATATATAAGCCGATCCGATAGGCATGGTCATTCTTGTCTTTAAGAGGTACTAATTTGGTTTCGAATTTTTCATTTTCTCTAGAAATGACTAAATTTAGGGGATTACCTGTTTTACCTGCATCTTGTACGAACGGTGTAACATCACTCATTTTTTCAATTTTTGTACCGTTTATTTCTGTAATAATGTCTCCTACTTGAATACCTGCAATTTCTCCAGGAGATTTTTTACCATCTTGCGTTTCGATCTGGTGATGTCCAACCACAAGGACACCGACCGTATTCAGTTTTACTCCGATTGATTGGCCACCTGGGATAACCTTAAAATCGGATAATACATTAACATCAACTTTTTTAATGGGAAGCCCTGCTAATTCCAAAAGCATTTGGCCTCTTCCACTATCATGCGTATTTAGCGTAAGTGAATCTGATTCCTTGTTTAGTGTAATCGAATCGCTATCGCTGTTTAATGTGGCTGCTACTGGTACTGAAAGATCGAATTTGCTATTCTGCCCTTCAAAAACCGTTAATTCCTTTGGTATAGCTATATATTCTTTCAAGGGCGTGCAAAATCCTAAAGCGACTAGTGAAACAAGGAGAAATGTACCTATAAGTTTTCTCATTCTGTCTCTATTCAATCCACTTCACTCTCCTCGCTCCTAAATCCCACACCAAAATTTCTTTGGCTACATTCTTTAATTTGACCCTAGAACGGAACAATTATAACCCAAATGAGGTTAAAAAAAGCTACCCTTTTTGGATAGCATTTCAATTTTGTTTTATTTTCGTTGCAAAACCAAGGAGTTCCTTGGCATGTTCCTTTGTTAAATCTGTAATTTCCACCCCTGAAATCATTCGGCCAATTTCTCTAATTTTTTCTTCCTCATTTAATGGGGTAACAGAGGTTGTTGTTCTGCCATCTTCTGACTGTTTTGCAATAAATAGGTGGGTATCAGCCATTGCTGCAACCTGTGGAAGATGTGAGATACATAATACCTGTGAATCAATAGAGACACGGTGTATCTTCTCAGCGATTGCTTGTGCAACCCTTCCACTTACACCTGTATCAACCTCATCAAAAATAATTGAAGTGATACCTTGATGCTTAGAAAATATACTCTTCATTGCAAGCATAATTCTTGATAGTTCTCCACCGGACGCAACCTTCGCTAAAGGCTTCATTGGTTCTCCAGGGTTTGTTGAGATATAAAATTCTATCTCATCATTCCCATTCAAGGTGTACTTTACATGTTCTCCACCTAAGACTGGGTCCTCATAGGAACCTTTTACCTGTTTGAAGTAGATATCAAATACTGTTTTTTCCATGTATAGTTCACGAAGTTCACGATGAATACCCTCCATTAATTCAGCTGCAAACTTTTTACGAATAGATGTTAGATTTTTAGCTTCAAGACTCAAATCATCTGTCACGGAGGTTATATCTTTCTTAATTTTATCAACGTGATGATCCCTATTTTGGATTTTCTCGATTTCTTCTTCTATCTTAGCAGCATATTCTAAAATATCTCCAACCGTCTGTCCATATTTTTTCTTTAAATGTCCAATTTCATTCAATCTACTTTCAATTAAATCTAATTTATTTGGATCAAATTCTAAAACATCTAACTGTTGACGGATTTTATATAACGTTTCTTCAAGTTGGTAATAACTATTGGAAATTGTTTCATGTATTTCTTTTAGCGAATCATTTATTTCAGAAATATCCTCTGTGTGGCCCATAGCATGGCCCAACCAGTCTATTCCTTTTTGATCTCCGCTTAAAGCCTCATAGCTTTTATTAAGTCCCTCAAAAATAGACTCAAAATTAGAGATATTCTTCCTCTCTTGAAGAAGTTGAATATCTTCATCGATTACTAAATTCGCTTTCTCTATTTCTTTATGCTGAAACAGTAGAAGATCTAAGCGATGAGCCATTTCCTGCTCATTCTCGCTTAATTCTTTAAGCTTCCGTTTAAGTTCTATATATTGCTTATAAATGTCTCTATACTCTTTTAAGGCATCATCAATAACTTCTCCACCGTACTGGTCAAGCAAAGTAAGATGCAGGTCCGAATTCATGAGCTCTTGGTGTTCATGCTGACCGTGAATATCCATTAGTGTTCTGCCAACTTCACGAAGAATGGAAATTGTTACTAACTTGCCGTTAATTCTACAAACACTTTTCCCGCTACTTAAAATATCTCTTCGTAAAACAACCATACCTTCTGCGGCATCAATTCCAAATTCTTTAACCTTTTCATAACATGGATGAACATCTTCTAATAAAAAAAGCCCTTCAATCTCTGCTTTGTTTTCACCGTACCTTACAAATTCAGCAGATCCACGACCACCAACAAGTAGGTGAATGGCATCAATGATAATCGACTTACCAGCACCTGTTTCCCCCGTTAACACTGTTAAGCCTTTTTCAAATGAAATAGAGAGGGATTCTATAATTGCGAAATTTTTTATTGATAATTCAGCTAACATATAATCTCACCTTAGACTTTATTTTGTAAAACGTTTAGAGCATGTCTAAGAAGCGTTTTGAAATAATTTCAGTATCTTCTGGTGTTCTACAGATAATTAGGATTGTATCATCTCCACAAATGGTTCCTAAAATGTCATCCCAGTCAAGATTATCAATTAATGCTCCAATCGCATTTGCATTACCAGGCATTGTTTTCATTACTAACATATGGCCAGCGCTGTCAATTCTAATGAATGCATCCATAAGTGACCTTTTAAGCTTCTGTAATGGATTAAAACGTTGGTCTGCTGGTAGGCTATACTTGTATCTTCCGTCCATCATAGGTATTTTAACAAGGTGAAGTTCCTTTATATCTCTTGAGACAGTTGCTTGGGTTACATTAAAGCCCCCATTTTTTAAGATATCTACTAGTTCGTCCTGTGTTTCGATATCATTGTTTGCTATGATTTCTCTAATCCTTATATGTCTTTGTCCTTTATTCATCTTTTTCACCTCTCTACTGGTCAAAAGTATTGTATGTTTATACCTGTTATGTTATATGAAATTTGAAAAAAAGTACATTTTTTTCGGTATTTTTTACTATTTTTTGTCGAAGTGTGTTGTCTATTTTATTACAAAAAAAGAGAATAACGATAAACGTTACTCTCCTGTTGTTTCTTTATTTGCTTTTAATGTTGAATGAGCTTCAGCAACGATTGTTTCAACGGATTTTTTTAGTTGATTTTCTCCAGTTGCCTTGTCTCCAGTCCAATGTAAATGTAGAAGGAATTCAATGTTACCATCGCCACCAGTGATTGGTGAGAACGAAGCATCTTTACAATCATAGCCCAGTCCAATTGAGAATTCGATAATTTTTGAAAGGACTTGTTCATGAACTTTTGCTTCACGTACGATTCCCTTTTTCCCTACTTGCTCTCTTCCTGCCTCAAATTGTGGTTTTACAAGAGCAACAACATCACTGTTAGCCACTAATAGTGTTTTTAATACCGGTAGAATTAGCTTCAAGGAAATAAAGGATACATCAATTGAAGCAAATTGTGGCATTCCTTTACTTAAGTCAGCAGGTGTAACATAACGGAAGTTTGTCCTTTCCATTACAACCACACGTTCATCCTGACGAAGCTTCCATGCCAACTGATTATAGCCTACATCTACGGCATAAGACATTAACGCACCGTTCTGAAGAGCACAATCAGTAAATCCACCAGTAGATGATCCAATATCCAGTAGGATTTTATCTGAAATGTCTAGAGAAAACTCCTTTAAGGCCTTCTCTAACTTTAAACCACCTCTACTTACATAAGGAATTACATTTCCTTTTACTGTAAGCTGGATATCTATTTCTACTTTTTCTCCTGGCTTATCTAACCTAACCTCATTTGAATAGACAAGCCCTGCCATGATGGTACGTTTTGCTTTTTCACGTGTTTCAATTAATCCACGCTCAACCAGTAGGACATCAAGTCGTTCTTTTTTAGTACCCATTCTATTTTCAAGCCCTCTTTTGTTTTATAGGTGTTATTTTACGGATTCGATTAATAACCTCTTGTGTCGTTAATCCGATTTCTTCTAACAGAGCATTCACACTGCCATGTTCAATAAATTTATCTGGAATGCCCATTCTATCAATTACTGACTGATAGTGGTGATCATGGGCAAATTCTAATACCGCACTACCAAATCCGCCTTGTAATATCGCTTCTTCAATCGTTAACACTGGAATGTTCTGAGCAAATATCTCATGAAGCATTGTCTCATCCATCGGTTTAATAAATCTTGCATTAATCACTTTTACCGAAAAATCATCCTTTTCGAGCTGCTCAGCCGCCTCTAATGCCATCGGAATGGTTGTACCAAAGGTAAGAATAATTGCATCTTCACCCTCTTTTAAGACTTCCCAAGAGCCGATTGGAATTGTTTTAAGCTCATCATCCATTTTAACACCTAAGCCATTGCCTCTTGCATACCGCATTGCAATTGGACCATCATCATACTTTAGTGCTGTATATACTAAATGTTGACCTTCATTTTCGTCCTTCGGCATCATAAGAACCATATTAGGAATATGACGCATAAATGCAATATCAAAAACACCTTGGTGGGTTTCACCATCTGCACCTACCAGGCCTGAACGGTCAATTCCGATAAACACATTCAGGTTTTGCCTACAGATATCGTGAACAACTTGGTCGTATGCACGTTGTAAGAATGTCGAATAAATGGCTAAAAAAGGTTTCATATTTTGAGTTGCTAGTCCAGCAGCCATTGTTGTGGCATGTTGTTCGGCAATCCCTACATCAAACATTCGATCTGGGAATTCCTGTGCAAATTTTTCGAGCTTTGAACCAACAGGCATTGCAGGAGTTACAGCAACTACTCGATCGTCCTCTCTAGCTACCTTTCTGACGGTTTCACTAACTAAAGCACTCCATGCTGGGGCTGTAGTAGAGGATTTAACAAAGTCACCTGTTTCAATTTTATAAGGACCTGTACCGTGCCAAGTTCCAATAGTATCGGATTCAGCAGGGTGATACCCTTTACCCTTTTTTGTTATAACATGTAATAGGACAGGACCTTTTGTCTTTTTAGCGTATTGAAGGTTACTAAATAATTCTTCAAAGTTATGTCCATCAACTGGTCCTAAGTAAGTAAAGCCCAGTTCTTCAAAGAATACACCTGAAACTAATAAATACTTCAGGCTATCCTTAACACGCTCGGCTGTTGTTGCAAGTTTTCCACCAACCGCTGGAATTTTTTTAAGTAGCATCTCAAGTTCATCTTTAACCCAATGGTATTTCCCTGCAGTACGTAAACGTCCTAATACTGAATGGAGAGCACCAACATTCGGAGCGATTGACATTTCATTATCATTTAGGATAACAATCATATCTTTCTTTTCATGTCCGATATGATTTAATGCTTCTAACGCCATTCCACCAGTTAATGCACCATCACCGATAATCGGGATAACAAATTCTTTCGATTTCTTCAGGTCTCTTGCAACAGCCATTCCCATTGCCGCAGATAAAGAAGTAGAACTATGGCCGGTCTCCCAAACATCATGCTCGCTTTCAATGAGCTTTGGAAAACCGCATAATCCTTTATATTGTCTTAATGTATCAAAATCACAGGCTCTGCCTGTAAGAATCTTATGAACATAAGATTGATGACCAACATCCCAAAGGAACTTGTCTTTTGGACTCTCAAACTCCTTATGTAGTGCAATTGTTAATTCAACTACACCAAGGTTAGGACCTATATGCCCTCCAGTAGCTGAAAGCTTCTCAATTAAAAATTGACGGATCTCAGAGCTAAGCTTTTCTAGCTGCTCATTGTTCATATTTTTTAAGAATTGAGGGCTTTTTATTGATGAAAGATCCAAATAGACCACTCACTTTCATTTAAATTCATTGTTATTTTCCAAAAAATTGAATCGATTTTTAGTTCATTTTAATATAACTTTATCTAATTGTAAAAATAGCCGTTAACACATGCGTGATAACGGCAATTCTAAGTATATTGACATCAATCTGTTTTCAGTAGTTAAATAAAGACTCCAGTTGCCGTATACTAATAGAATTTACCACTATGAGTATACCATAAACATTTTCTTGCCTCAATTTAATCCTTAATGATTACGTGATGCAATCAAATCACAAATCTTTAAGAGTTTATCTGTATTTTCTAACCCAAAGTCATGTAATATGTTTTTGGCTTCATCAATATGAAATGTTAGCTTATCCTTCGCACCATCCATTGACAGTAAAGATGGATAGGTACTTTTCTCATTAAGCTGATCACTGCCAACCCGTTTCCCAATTGCTTCCTCAGTACCTTCAATATCAAGAATGTCATCTCTAATTTGAAAAGCTAATCCAATGTGATGAGCAAACTTTTCCAATTTTTGAATTTGGTCGTCACTTGCCCTTGAAAGGATGGCACCTGCAATTACACTAAACGCTAACATTTTTCCTGTCTTATGGATATGGATGTACTCTAGCTCTTCTAAGCTTAAGTTCTTCCCTTCACCCTCCATGTCAGCGATTTGACCGCCTACCATTCCTTCAGGTCCTGCAGCCTTTGCTAGGTTTGTAATAAGCTCAAGCTTCATTTGCGGTGTAACCTCAGAATGATTCATATCTGATATTAATTGAAAACTGTATGTAAGTAGCCCATCTCCTGCAAGTATTGCATTTGCTTCGCCAAATACCTTATGATTTGTAGGCTTTCCTCTTCTTAAATCATCATCATCCATACTCGGTAAATCATCATGGATGAGAGAATAGGTATGAATCATTTCAATTGCACAGGCAACAGGTAAGCCCATTTCAAAACGGTTACCGAAACTATCAAGAGTTGCAAATAGTAATAGTGGTCTTATTCTTTTACCACCAGCTTTTAGCGAATACATCATCGCTTCTTTTAATATTTCGGGAGAATGTAGGCGTTCAATCATAGAGGGAAGACTCTCTTCAATCATCTCTTTATTTTGAGAAAGGAACATTTCAAAATCTGTTTGAGTCACTCTATTCATCCCCCTGAATAGTGAAGGGCTCTAACTTTCCATCTTCGCGTAAAATCTGATCCATTTGTTTCTCTACGTTTTGAAGCTTATCATGACACAGCTTTGATAATTTCATTCCTTCTTGAAAGTAACTAATCGCTTTTTCAAGAGGAACATCGCCTTCTTCTAATCGTTCTACAATTTCTTCTAACTTTTCCATGGCATCTTCAAATGTCATTTGTTTTTCTTCAGTCATGTAATGTCCTCTCCTCTACACCAACAACTTTGCAATCAATTTTACCATCCTGTAGACGTACGCTTAAAGACTCCCCAGCCTTTACACCCTTCACACTTTTAACCAGTGTTTCCTGCTGATCATACACCAGACTGTAGCCTCGATCCATTATCTTCAAAGGACTTAATGCCTCTAATTTAGAAAGGGTGGAAGCAAACATAAATTGCTTATGGTTTACAATTTGTTTCATATCTTTTTGAAGTATTTTCTTAACTTGCTGGAAACGTTCATTTGCCTTTTTAATTTGTTCCTCAGGGTGATTATGTTTAAGCCGAACTGATAAACGGTCAAATTTCTCCTGTTGTCTTTCTAAGTTCCTTGTTCCCGCTCTTTCTAATCGTTCATATAAGCGATCTAGCTGTTGCTCCTTTTGTACATAAAGGTTTTTAGGATGCCTAAAGGCGTATGAATTTTGTAATTTATTAAATCGTTCTTGTTCATAGCCAATCGTCGACTTAAGTGCTCTAATTAGACGTGTTTTCCTTGATAAAAGCCTATCGGCTAAATCTGCCATATTTGGTACTGCAAGCTCAGCAGCTGCAGTTGGGGTTGGTGCACGTAAATCTGCCACAAAATCTGCTATTGTAAAATCCGTTTCATGTCCAACTGCTGATATTACTGGAACTTTAGATTTGAAAATTTCCCTGGCAACGACTTCTTCATTAAATGCCCACAGTTCCTCTATAGATCCTCCACCCCTACCAACAATTAATACATCTAAGTAACCTAAGTTATTGGCTGTAGAAATGGCATTTGCTATAGAAGAGGGTGCATTTTGTCCTTGAACTAAGGCAGGTAGGATAATAACTTTCCCAATTGGATAACGCCTCTTTATCGTCGTTAGAATATCCCGTATGGCTGCACCTGTTGGAGAAGTAATAACTCCTATATGTGTTGGAAACTTTGGAATTGGCTTTTTATTGTCCAAATTAAATAGGCCTTCTTGTTCTAGCTGTTTTTTCAGCTGCTCAAAGGCTAAGTATAGATTACCAATTCCATCAGGCTGCATCTCTTTTACATAAATTTGATAATTTCCATTACTTTCAAAAACAGAAATTTCTCCCCTAACTAGCACTTTCATGCCATCTTCAGGTACGAATTTCATGTTACGGTTTTGGCCAGAAAACATGACTGCTTGAATTCTAGCATTTTGATCCTTTATCGTAAAATACATATGCCCACGGCTGTGGGCCTTAAAGTTCGAGATTTCTCCCTTCACTAATACATCCTGAAGATGTGGATCAACATCAAATTTACGCTTTATATATTTTGTTAAAGCTGTAACGGTAAGGTACCTAACTTCACTCATAAAAAAACCCCTTGAGAGCCTAGATATTACTCATTTGCTCTGAACTTGTTTTTGCCGATAAAATTGTATTGTAAAGTAGCATGGTAATTGTCATTGGACCTACCCCACCTGGGACAGGTGTAATGTACCCGGCAACATTACTTGCATCTTCAAACAACACATCTCCAACAAGTTTTCCTGTATCTAGACGATTAACGCCTACATCAATAACCACTGCACCTTCTTTTATGTATTCCCCATCGATAAAGTGGGCTTTACCTACTGCTACAATAAGAATATCCGCTTGTTTCGTGATTTCTTTAAGATTCGTAGTTCTAGAGTGACAATAAGTAACTGTTGCATTTTCTTTTAAGAAAAGTTGCCCTACAGGCTTACCAACTATATTACTTCTACCAATTACAACCACATGTTTTCCCGCAATCGGTAATTGTTTTGATTTTACCATTTCTACAATCCCAAAAGGTGTACAAGGAAGAAATGCATCTTGTCCTGTCATCATTCTGCCTACATTTATTGGATGAAACCCATCTACATCTTTATTTGGTGAAATATGTTCAATAACAGCCAATTCATTAATATGTTTTGGTAAAGGTAATTGCACAAGAATACCGTGCACTTCTGGATCATTGTTCAGCTTTGTTATTTCATTTAGTAAATTCGCTTCAGTAATGGTTTCAGGAAACTCAAGTAATGTAGAATGAATTCCTGTTTCATTGCAAGCTTTATGCTTTGCTGTTACATATGATCTAGATGCAGGATTATCTCCTACTAAAATTACAGTTAATCCTGGTATGATTCCTGTTTCTTTTAAACGAAGTACGTCTTCTGAAATTCTACCTCTTATTTCTGCTGCAACCTCTTTACCACTAATAATTTGAGCTGTCATCCGAATCTCTCCCTATATGTATTATATATTTTATTAAAAACTTACAAAGACAGATGAAACTAGACTACATAAACTCTTTTACATTGTTAGAATGTTTTGCACTCTTAATAAGGTCCGTTGATTTCCGGTCCAGGCACTTGCTTTCCACGGGGAATTATGAAAAAGCCCAACTGCCGGCTTTTTCAAGGGCAAATTCCCATCAGGGAGGAAAAGGAAGGTTATTTTCACTGCCGTGAAAAAACCCACTCCTCACCCTTCGGTCTGCGGGGTCTACCTTTCCTCAACTTCTGAGCAGGAGAGGCTTCTCCTCCAATCAACTTAGTGCTGAAATTTAAACAACAAACCATACAAAAGAGTACTTATAAAGATTCTTTTACCTTTGATAAAATACTGTTAATAAAACGGCTTGAGCTGTCATCCCCAAATGTTTTTGCTAATTCAATTGCTTCGTCCATGCTCACGTTTACTGGTATTTCTTCGATGTGTTTCATTTCAAAAATGGCCATACGGAGTAATGAACGATCTACATTAGCTACTCGCTCTAGTGTCCACTTCTCCAAGTTAGCACGTAGTATGGTATCTATCTCTTCTTTGTTTTCAACTACCCCTAAAACAAGCTGTTCTAGAAAAGGATCGCTTTCCTCCCCTTCCATTAACACATTTCTTATAACTTCTCTTGGGTCATTATCACTTAAATCTATTTGAAACAGAGCTTGTAATGCTCTTTCTCTTGCTGTACGTCGTTTCATTTACTCTTTTCTCCTTTGCGTACGAAGTTTGTCGACTATTCCACTTTAGATAATAGCATATTTTTCTTTTATAATAAAATAGGGGTCAACGCAAAATGCGTAGACCCCCATAGGTTAATGTATTTTGTTTACATTTCTTGTTCGAATTGCTGCTCTTGCTTTTGGTTTTCAAACAATACTCCAACAACATGAATATTAACTTCATCAATCTCTAGTGCCGTCATATTTAACAGTGCTTGACGAATATTATCTTGAACCTTTTGAGCAACGTTAGGAATCGAGATTCCAAATTTCATCGCACAGAAAACATCAATTGTAATACCGTTATCTGTTAACTCTACTTTTACACCTTTACCGTGATTCTTCTTACCAAGTCTTTCGGCTACGCCAGAAGCAAAATTTCCTCTCATCTGCGCTACGCCATCTACTTCAGAAGCTGCAATTCCTGCGATAACTTCAATCACTTCTGGTGCGATTTCAACTTTACCTAAGCTATTGTTACCTTGGTTCATTTCTAACACGTTATTCTCTGACATAACTAGCACCTCCAGTAATAGTTTATGACTTCATTACCTCATATAATTCAAGAAACTTTGTATTAAAGTGACCATCTACAAACTTTTCATGATTTAAAAGCTTTAAGTGGAATGGAATTGTGGTGTGAACACCTGGACCTTCAATCACAAATTCACTTAAGGCACGTTTCATTCTAGCAATGGCTTCTTCTCTAGTCGCTCCATATGTAATTAACTTTGCAACCATAGAATCATAAAATGGTGGAATCACATAGCCTGGATAAACTGCAGAATCAACACGTACGCCTAGTCCACCAGGAGCCAAATACATCTCAATCTTGCCAGGTGAGGGCATGAAATTCTTTTCAGGATTTTCAGCATTTATCCTACACTCAATCGACCAACCAGTAAAGGTTACATCTTCTTGCTTAATCGATAACTTTTCATTAGATGCCACTTTAATTTGTTCTTTAATTAGGTCAACGCCCGTAACCATCTCTGTTACAGGATGTTCTACTTGAATACGAGTATTCATCTCCATGAAGTAGAATTTATTTGCATTGTGATCGTAAATAAATTCTACTGTTCCAGCACCAGAATAATTAACTGCTGCCGCCGCTTTAACAGCAGCTTCTCCCATTTTTTCTCTTGTTTCAGAATCAAGAGCAGGAGATGGAGTTTCCTCAACCAACTTTTGTAATCTACGTTGAATTGAGCAATCACGCTCACCTAAGTGTATCACATTTCCGAAATTATCTGCTAATACTTGTATTTCAACATGACGAAAATCCTGGATGTACTTTTCAATATATACACCTGGATTTCCAAATGCAGTTGCTGCTTCTTGTTGAGTGATATTGATTCCTTTAACTAGCTCTTCCTCTGTTTTAGCAACGCGGATCCCTTTTCCACCACCACCTGCTGTAGCCTTGATGATGACAGGGTAACCCATCTCGTTCGCTAATGCAATTGCTTCATCTGTATCCTTAATAATCCCCTGTGAACCTGGAACAATCGGTACACCCGCTTGTTTCATCGTTTCACGAGCAACGTCTTTTGTTCCCATTTTTGAAATAGCTTCAGGACTAGGACCAACAAATGTAATATTACATTCACGACAAAGCTCCGCAAAGTCTGCATTTTCAGCCAAAAAGCCATAGCCAGGATGGATGGCTTCACTTTCTGTAAGCTTTGCAACACTGATGATATTCGTAACATTTAAATAGCTATCCTTTGAGGCAGTCGGCCCGATACAATAGGCTTCATCTGCAAGTTGAACATGAAGGGCTTCACGGTCTGCTTCAGAAAAAACAGCAACTGTTTCTATACCTAATTCTTTGCACGCTCGAATAATTCTAACGGCAATTTCTCCTCTGTTTGCAATTAACAATTTTTTTATCATAGCAGTCTCCCTTTATTCAGGTTTAACTAGGAATAGTGGTTGTCCGTACTCTACTAATTGTCCGTTTTTCACTAAGATTTCAACAATCTCACCATTAACTTCCGCTTCAATTTCATTGAAGAGTTTCATAGCTTCAACAATACAAACAACATTATTTGTATTTACTCGATCTCCGACTTTAACATAGTTTTCTGCATCAGGTGATGGAGCTGCATAAAAAGTTCCTACCATTGGTGAAGTTATTTTATGTAAGTTTTCCGTTGATGCTGCTTCAACTGCTTTTGGAGCCTCTGCTTGAGCTGCAGGGGCAGCCACCGCAGTAGGTGCTTGGTGAACAGTTTCTTGAACAGCTGCTTGAACCTGTGGTACTTCTTGGGTAACATGTTTCACTACTGACCCATTATTATCATTATGTTTTTTCATTTTAATTTTTGAACCATCATGTTCAAAAGTAAACTCATCAATAGAAGATTGGTCTACAAGTTTAATTAGTTCGCGTATTTCTTGAATTTTAAGCATCCATTACACTCCTTAGTTCTATATCGATCCTTCTTACTTTAAGAATACCATATTTTAAAATTAAATGTTAGTATTAGTACCACATACTAATATGATACGATACTATATTCAATGAATTCAATAGGAAGATGGTAGTCTACCTGAATTTGTGTAAAAAATATTATAGTTAATTGGAAACGCTTTCCTATCACAATCAATTTTCTACATTTTTTGTAAAAAAAAGAAGGATTGTTTACAAATTAGTCGAAATATTCATCAATATTAATTTGTAAATAGTTGGAGGAGTGTTTCATGTTTTCGCTAGAAAAAATGAAAAAAGAGGATTTAATCCGTAAGAATGGCCTAGTTGTTAAAGCAACCTTCGTATCTGTTATTCTAGCTGCCATTGTTGATATTGCATTAGGAAAAGAACTTGCTCTCATATTATCTATTATTATCGGAGGGTTTATCGGGGTTTCAATTGTTGCTTTTTTGCATTATACAAATCGTTTTATCACAGCCATCCCGTACATCGCCATTTTGTTTGTAGCAACTGTTATATTTACAATTATGCAAAGTAGTATCTCACCTACAGCTTATTTTCTCGTGTATTTTATTTTAGCTACGTCTGCTATCTACATGAAACGCTCAACTTTATTTCTTGGGGCAGGACTAGGATTAATTATATTAACTGTTTTTACCTATTTACATCATACGGAACTAGTATTAGAAACAAAAAATTACGGAACCATCTATCTCCTCTTTTTACTAGTAACCATTTTACTATCTTTCCAATTAAAAATGGCTGACCAGTTGTCTAAAAACATCTTATTAGCTCAGTCAAAGACAGAGGAAATGCTTGTTAATGACTTAGAAAGAAGAAAGCAATTAGAGGATCACACTGCAATTATCTCTACCACCATTAAACAAGTAAGTAATCAAAGTAAGGAAAGTTACCTTGCATCTGAGAGAATGGACACCGCCATTTCTGAAATCGCGTCAGGCGTACAAAATCAAGCAAGTACAATTTATGATATTACGAACTCACTAGAGCATGCTAACCAATTAGTAGTACGAATGGTGACCTCTGCATCTGAACTAAAAAACAAAGCCGAGTATACATCAAATGTATCTTCGGACGGAGCAAAAGTTACAAAAAGCTTACTAGATGCAATTACTACATTTAATGCTTTATTACTAGAAATGAATCGCAAAATTGGGAGTCTAGCAACTAAAATCCAAGAAACATCGCATTTTACAGTTTCCATTCAAGAGATTGCTTCACAAACAAATCTACTAGCTTTAAACGCTTCAATTGAAGCAGCACGTGCGGGCGAAAGTGGAAAAGGATTTGCGGTTGTTGCTAGTGAGGTTCGTAAACTTGCAGAGTTGACTGCAAAAACAGCAACCCAAATCTCAGATAATTTATCGAATGTTATTTCTGAAACAAAGGAAACCCAAGAAAATATGGAAATGACCTCTAAGAATATGAAGGATAATTTAGATTTAGTAAAACAAACAGATTTGGCATTCTCACAAATTAGTTGTTCCATCGATGAATTAAAAGACGATATCCTTGGTTTTGATGGGCTAAGTAGCTCCATCGAAAAAACAACAAATTCTATTGGTATAGCAGTAAACGAATTTAGTAGTATTATTCAACAGGCAAATGCTACCCTAGAAGAAATAGCATCAACCATTACAGAGCAGACAAAACAACATTATGATTTATCAGAGTCTGCTTCTAAGACAGATAAATCAGTTCAACAATTATTACAGTTGTACAAGGATTAACGAAAAAACCGGCAATTATGTTTGCCGGTTTTTTTACGTTCTATTATTCAGCAGGCTCGAAAGTTACAGCTACATCTTGTAGCGAACCTAGCTCACTAGCAACTAGTAATAAAATATCGTTCGCAGCTGCATTGTTATGCTCTTTCGCCTTAACTGTGATTCTTACTTTACCACCGTCAGCTCTTACTAGAGCATCTGCATAACCTTTGCTCTTAATAAGTGTTTCAATCGTTGATTCTTTAATTGCGATTTCTGTTAACTCTTGCATTTTTTCCATAGCCATGTTTTTCTCTTCAGCAGATACTTCACTTGAAGCTACAACAGCTGTTAGTTGTTCTCTAAGCTCAGCTCTCTTGTCCTCAATTTCCATACGAAGTTGTGCAAATAACTCATCACTAGAAATTGTTGAAATAGCAGTTCCATCTTCAGTTTCTTCGATCGTTACTTCCATTCCTTCTTCTTCGCCTTCAGCCGTTGTAGTTACATCTGTATTTTCTGCAGTTTCATTCACACCTTCTTGTTCAAATGCAAAATTCTCTGTTGTTCCTTCTGGAGACGTAATGTAATAGACTGATAATACCACCACTAAACTTAACATTGTTAATAACCAAACTGTTTGCTTTTTTAATAACATTTATGATTCCCCCTTAGACTTTTTAGGTAAAACTGCTACTCTATGACTAGGTACATCTAGTGCTCTTGTAACAGCCTCTACCACCATTTTTTTTATTTGAATGTTGTCAACCCCTTTGGCGACAACAAGTACACCCCTAATGGCTGGCTTTTCAATTTTAATGACAATTGGTGTTTCTTCTTCACCTTGCCTAATAATGACAACTTGCTCATCCTTTGACGAATCCTCTACCTTACGTTTTCCACCCTCTCGATCGGTTTCATCCGTCGACTGGCTGTTGGTAACTGTATTGGTTTGTAAAACCTTCGTTTCTGTGGCGTCGACATTAACGACCACTGATACATCATCTACACCTACAATTGTTTCCAATGCTTCCTTTAGCTGGTTCTCATAGCGAACCTCATATTCAGAAATAGCTGCTTGTTCTGCCTCTTTCTTTTGTCCAAATGTTGGCTCATCAACACTTTCTTGTTTTGATACTGGCATAGAAGTTTGAGATTGATTATTGCTGTTCAATAAATTACTAACTAGCATAAACCCTATACCTAGCGCTAAAACGAGTAGTAAATAATGATACTTAGGTGGTTTTTTTGTTGGAGGATCGGACTGATCTTCTTTGGATTGATTAAACATCTTTTTAATTGATTCTAAAAATCCTTGTTCCTTCCCCATTTGCTATTTCTTCCCCCCTTCCACAGATACGACTATTTGTTCTGGACTAGATCCCCAAAAACTCGCTAGAAAGCTAGCAATTTCGTTTACAATTGGTTGATTGGTTTCAATTTGTGTCTGTTTGGAGGTGTCAATAATAACTGGCTTTACAACCGCAACCGCATTTGGATCTTTGTCTTGCTTTGAGAGAATTACCTCGATTGAGCTTAAATCATCGGGTGAGGCAATCTCTGTGCTTTCTTCTTTTGGAAAAAGAAGTACCTTTTCAACAGTCAAACCATATTCCTGCACCATCTCCTCTTCCACTTCAGTTTTCATTTGGACAGCCATTTCTTCTAAAATATATGCACGGTTTGAGGCTTGTATTTCTTTTTTCTTAATTTCTATTAAATTTTCTATATTTTTTTCTTCATTTTGTGGCGAAACCCTTAAACTAGCGAAGGTTTGTTCGAAATCTTGAGTCAAAAGCTGGAAAAGTGGTGTTAAGATAATAACAATAAGTAATAAACCAACTACCATCTTTACATATTTTTGCATACTGGAATTTGGTAAAAGCATTTCAACGATAGTTGCTAGTAAGATAAATAGAATAATATTTGTAATCCAATTTGCTAAAAATTCCACTCTTCCACCTCCTTTACTACCTGACCATCATTGTTAGATTTCCTGCAGCAATAATTACTGTCATACTTAAGAAAAACATAAGAGATACAATTGCAAGTGCAGCAAATATATAAATGACACTTTTACTTATAATATCTAGGCACGCAATTACCGGACCTCCACCTAAGGGCTGTAACAAAGCTGCAGCAATCTTATATATTAAGGCTAGAGACAAGATCTTTATAGCTGGGAATGCAGCTAGTAATAATAAAATGGCAACTCCCACAATACCTACTGTATTTTTTAAGAGTACCGACGCGCTAATAATGGTGTCAGTCGCATCTGTAAACATTCGTCCAATGACAGGGACAAAATTTCCAGTAATGAACTTTGCTGTTCGGATGGTAATTCCATCTGAAACAGCAGCAGATGCCCCTTGTACTGAAATAACCCCTAAGAAAATTGTTAAAAAGGTTCCTAACAAACCTATGCTTATATTTCGTATTAACTGTGCGAGCTGGGTTACCTTATAATGATCACTCAATGTACTCACAATACTTAGTAATGCTGATAAAAAGAGAAGAGGTAACACGACATATTGAATTAATAAACCACTTGTATTCATTAAGAAAATGATAATTGGGTGAAAAAAGGCTGCTGATATAAGTCCACCAGAGGATGCCATTAACGCTAGCAATAGCGGCACTAAAGCGAGAATGAAATTAGTCATGGTTGAGATGGCTTCTTCAGCATAAGAAATCGCGACTCTAAAACTATTTAATGCGATGATTATTAACACCATGTACACTAATGCATAAGCCACTTTGCTTACTGTACTTTTTTCAAATGAATTTTGTAATGTTTGTAGAAACATACTGAAAATGGTAAGCATGATCAATGTACTTAAAAGCTTTCCATTCGCTAACAATTCATAGAATAGATATTTAAGAAAACCGATTAGCCATTCCTTAATGGAAAATTTCTTTTCACCACTTATGAAGTCAACTAAGCTTCCTTTTTGACTCTCAGGCAAGAACCCTCCATATACGGTGGTGATTTCTTCCCAATAAAGTTTAATTTCTTCAATTCCAAGCTTTTCTAATTGTTTATCTACTAGATCCTGCTGTGGGGGAGAAGCTTGTACATTGTCTGGTATAAAAAATAGTACGAATAATAACAAAGGTAGAATTACTGTAAGAGCTCGCTTCAACGTATCACCCCCAGATTTTAAAGAAGCAGTGGTGCCTACATCGTTTTATCTAGGTATTAGACCAATGATTGTTTCGATGATGACAGTAAGAATTGGTATTGCCATTGCTAGAATTAGTATTTTTCCACCTAATTCAATTTTAGAAGCGATTGCTCCTTGTCCCGCATCTTTTGTAATTTGCGCTCCAAACTCAGCGATGTAAGCAATACCAATGATTTTTAAAATTGTCTCAACATATACCATGTTGACATTAGCGTTTAAGGCTATTTTTTCTAACATTCTGATAATCTCGTAAACCTGATCAATTAAAAATAAAAAAATGACACAGCCAACAAAAACAACGAGCATAAAAGCAAAAGTGGGCTTTTGTTCTTTAACGATTAATGCTAGGAAGGTTGCTATTAATCCTAGTCCTACGATTTGAAGAATTTCAATGACAGAGCCCCCCTTTATCCCTGAAAGAGAAACACAGCTTTTATCTTTTTAAATAAATCATCAACAATTGTTGCTACCATGAAGAGAATATATATAAAGCCCAGTAGAGTAACCCATTGAGCATACTCTTTCTTTCCCATCTGATCTAAAATTGTGTGGAGAAATGCAACTACAATTCCAACACCCGCTATCTGAAAAATGATATTTACATCGACTCCCATTTGCTCTTCTCCCCCTAATACCTACATCAATAAAATCACTAGTAAAAGCCCAGTTAAAAACCCCAAACTCTTAACCATTTTTTCGTAACGTGCCTGCTTTTCTCTAGCTTCACTTTCTTCTCGCTCTAGATGAGTAAGAGCTAGAATAATGTGCTTTTGTTGTGCACTTCGATCATGTTGACCAAGTGTTTCACCAAACTGTTTTAGTACCTCTTGTTCACCTTGCTTCAAAGCAGTGAATTTCCAAACTTCCTCCAAGCTTTTATCCCACGCCTGCTTCACACTTGTCTCACCATCAATTAATTTTTTGGCAAACCCTTCAAAGAACCAAGTTAGTGGTTTAGGCATTTGTTTAGCTAGATGAATAGCTGCTTCATGTAAAGGAACATGTCCATACATAATTTCTGCTTCTAAAGCTTGAAGTGCAGCCTTTAGTTGCCTTAGCTGGCGTGGTCTTTCACTTAAATGACGTGCTGCTTCAAACCCTGTCCAAGTAGCACAAACTAAAATAATGATTGCACCGAGTAATTTCATTCTACGTCACTCTCACTTCATTCAAGATATGACCCTCTTTGTTTAAAATACTCTTAACAGTTCCAGGTCCTTGTGATCGTGTTAATTCAATGAACCGCTCGAATACACCAATTTCTAATAGGGGTCTTAGAGATGGTCGTTTGTAAAGATCACTTAATTGTTGCCCATGGACTGTTACAACCATTCGAACCCCTGCATTTACCGCTTCTAATATGGCCTCACTATCTTCAACTCGTCCTATTTCATCCACAACGATGACCTCTGGACTCATAGAACGAATCATCATCATCATTCCCTCAGCTTTTGGACATGCATCGAGTACATCAATTCGATTACCCAATTGGTGCTGTGGAATTCCCTTCACACAACCTGCAATCTCTGATCGTTCATCGACGATTCCCACTTTTTTTGAGCCGATACCAAATTGTGGTTCACCACAACTTATTGCTCGGGCAATATCACGAAGCAATGTTGTCTTACCAGTCTGAGGTGGTCCGATGATCATCGTGTTTTTCCAATCTTCTTTGTATAAATAGGGGAGGAGCGAGCTTGCAATCCCAATTTTTTGTTTCGCAATTCGTATATTAAAGGAGGTCACATCACGGATTACTTTTACCTGTGCATTTTCTGTAATTACCTTCCCTGCTAGTCCAACCCGATGGCCACCTTGAATGGTGACATAACCACGCTTTAATTCTTCTTCGAGAGTATAAATTGAATAGTGGCTAAGCTTATTTAGAAGCTGCATTCCATCTTCAGGTGTGATGATATACTCATGAAAATGGGGGTTACCACTAATAATGACTTCTAGTGGTCTCGAAACCCTAACGCGTACCTCTTCAATTCTTTCCTGTTCGGAAGGAGAGTAAGATAAGAGCTGGGACGAAATTGATTTTGGCAACACATTTAGGACTTCTTCCATTGATTCCACTCCTTTAAAAAATCCTATTGTTACTTCAATTTATGCAGGCTTGGCCACATTATTACACTTTCTTAACCTTAGGGAGCTAGTTTCACTTATTTATAGATTCCAAATAGAATGAGAGCCACTCCTAGTCCGACAAAGAAAAGTTTTGAAAAAGAAAGATCATCGGCAACAGATAATAAGCCTATAGTCATCGTTGTTACCAAGATGACTGGCCCCACAATGGCAAGAAGTGCATTAATTGCTAGTGCCTTTTTGGGGTCATTAAAAATTAACATTAAAATTGCAGCTGTAATCTCAAGCGTTCCTGACAGTATCCTGAGACCAGCCATTGATAACACACTCGTTTCAACTAACGATAGCCACCTTTTCATAAAGTCCTCCACTTTCTTTAAGAGGTTGTTCAAATTAAGTTTGAACAAGCACTTATCCATCAAATTTTTCGTTTTGTACAACCTATGCGGGAATGGGGGATTTAAGACGAAAAAATTTTGACGATAAAAAAAGACCTACTGGTGGGGTAGGTCCAAAAGAGGTAATCTATATTTTTATTTAACTGTACATGGTCCGTTCCTTTGCGCTGCAGGCACTTGCTTTCCGCGGGGAGGAAGTCGAGCCTCCTCGGCGTTACGCCTGCGGGGTCTCGACTTTTCCTCACTTCCCGCAGGAGTCAAGTGCCTTCCGCTCCAATGCACTCTTGCAATTTTTATAAAGAAGTAACTATCTATTGGTAAAGAACTGATATTAAAACATTTAAGTAGAATTCATCTAAAACCCTTTTGGTTATTAAGTATCCCTTATTCAAATCAAATTGGTGTTATTCGCTAGAATCCACGAGACTCCTGCGGGAGTAGCACAACAATGGGAGACCCCGCAGGAGCGAAGCGACGAGGAGGCTCCCGGACCGCCCGATGGGAATCCGAATTTAAAAAAGCCGGCGGTTGGGCTTTTTCATGATTCGCCGCGGAAAGCGAGTGGATTCTAGCGAATAACACACCATGTACTTTTACAATCTATTATCAAAGTGATATTTTACACCTAAAAATTAAAAGAACCCATCCAAAAGGATAGGTTCTTAGTCAAATTATTTAATTAAGCACGTGACACGTAAGAGCTGTCTGTTGTGTTGACAATTAGTACGTCACCTTCGTTAATGAAGAATGGCACGTTTACAGTTAGGCCAGTTTCCATGATTGCAGGTTTTGAACCGCCAGAAGCTGTATCACCTTTGATTCCTGGTTCAGTTTCAGCAACTTTTAATTCAACTGTGTTCGGAAGTTCAACTCCAAGAGTTTCAATTCCGAATGTCATAATATATACTTCCATGTTTTCTTTTAAAAACTTCAACTCATACTCGATTTGATTTGCTGGTAATTCAATTTGATCATATGTATCTGTATCCATGAATACGTGTTGATCACCATTTGCATATAAGTACTGCATTTTACGGTTTTCGATTTGAGCTTTTGCTACTTTTTCACCAGCACGGAACGTTTTCTCTTGTACAGAACCTGTTCTTAAGTTACGTAACTTAGAACGCACGAATGCTGCACCTTTACCAGGTTTTACGTGTTGGAAATCCATTACTCTCCAGATTCCACCGTCCACTTCAATTGTTAAACCCGTACGAAAGTCATTTACTGAAATCATGCAAAAAATCCTCCTAATGATTATGAATCCAAGAAAATCTATTTCTTAATTCATTTTATAAAATAATTAATTCTTTTGTAGAATAGGTAAGCGATTCATTGCCATTTAATGTAATAACAGTATCATCTTCAATTCTTACGCCACCAAGACCAGCAACATAAATCCCAGGTTCAACTGTTACAACCATTCCTGGCTCTAATACTGCAGAATCTGCTTTCACAGAAAGTGAAGGCTGCTCATGCACTTCCATTCCTAAACCATGACCAGTTGAATGTCCAAAATATTCCCCATACCCATGCTCTGTGATGTAATCACGAGTTAAGGCATCTGCTTCTTTACCAGTTATTCCTGGCTTAATACCAGCCATACCACGTAGTTGAGCTTCTAAGACAATATTGTAGATTTTCTTAAGCTCTTCACTTGGTTCTCCTACAGCTAGTGTTCTCGTAATATCTGAACAATAACCTTTGTAATACGCACCAAAGTCTAAGGTTACAAAATCACCTTTTTCAATGATTTTGTCACTAGCAACACCGTGTGGTAATGCAGAACGATAGCCTGAAGCAACAATAATATCAAAAGATGAAGAAATCGCTCCATTTTTTCTCATGAAGAATTCAAGCTCATTTGATACATCTAGCTCAGTGATTCCTGCTCGAATAAATTTAAGAATGTGAGAATAAGCCGCATCTGCAATCTCTGCTGCTTCCTTTAATATCTTAATCTCTGATTCAGACTTAATCAAGCGCAACTTTTCAATTGCACCAGAAACAGGAATAAATTCTGCGTTTACTTCCTTTTCATACGCTTTATATGTAGCAAATGTTAGGTCATCTTGTTCGAAACCAAGCTTTTTAATTCCCATTTCAGCAGCTTGTTTGGCAACCTCTTCAATGATAGGACCCTTGTGCTGTACAATTTCAAAATGCTGAATTTGTTTATTCGCTTGTTCTACATATCTGAAATCCGTGATAAAAACAGCCTTCGTTTCAGATACGAGTGCTACACCAGCGGTACCTGTAAATTCTGTCATATAACGTCTGTTGTAAGCGTTTGTAATAAGTAATCCGTCTACACCATAATTTTTAAAGCCTTCACGTAGTTTCTCTAATTTTAACATAATCCACTTTCCCCCCTAATTTTTCGAGCATTGCTAAAATCGCAACATTATAACCATATAGTCCTAACCCTACAATTTGGCCAACCGTGACTGGTGCAATAACCGAGGTATGTCGAAACTCTTCCCGGGCATGCACGTTTGAAATATGAACTTCAATTGTCGGAATTGTAATACTAGCAATCGCATCACGAATTGCATAGCTATAATGTGTAAAAGCGCCTGGGTTAATAATAACCCCATCATATGTATCACCAGCCTCATGAAGTTTGTCAATAATGACTCCTTCATGGTTTGATTGAACACAGACTAAGTCAATTCCAATCTGACTGGCAAAAAGCTTTATATCCTTTTCTAAATCATCCAGTGTTACATGACCATAAATATGTGGTTCACGTTTTCCTAGACGATTTAAATTAGGACCATTAATTAGAAGTATGCGCTTCATTATTTTAAACTCCTTGCTAAAAAAAGAATGTTCAGTCAAAGAACATTCTAACATAAAACACCTATTATACCTAGCTATTTGACGTTACAGCCTGTCCTTGTTTTTGTATATCGTTTACCTCAAAGGAAATCGAGTAACCTACAAAAACGCCATATAAAAGGTACAGGCACACCGTTGTAATATTCGTGTTTCTGCCAAGCTCCCATACACTTTTTAGATCTGGAAAAATAGGATTTAACAAAAAGAACACTAATCCCCATAATGCTAAGCCAAATAACATACTTACCCAAATTTTTTCAAACCTTCTTAAAACAGCATAATATAAAAGAGCAACTCCTACTGATAATAAACCAATGATAAAAACACCCATAAACTGTCCATAAAGGCCGTTTTTCCAATCACCGATTGCCCATGGTTGAAGGACTAGATTCGGACTTATCTTTGTGAACTTAAAAATATAGAGAAGATAACCTAAAAGACTCCAAAAGATTCCTCCACACAAACCGATAACCATTACTTTTGCCATAATTGACATTGGTTCTTCTTTTTTGTTTTGCTCAAGAGCCGGATCTTTTTTCTTTGCTTCTACCATTTCTAAAGCACCTCCATTTGCTAGTATGTCCAGGTGTTAGATGTAATATGAAGTAGAATCATTTATGTCTATAATAGGAAAATCATGGTTATACTATTTACACATAGATCTCACTAGTTGTTTCATCTTTTTTCCTGTAAAATAGAAAGTAAGTTATAATAAAAAAGAATGAAATTTTTTACTAATAATCGTCAACTAAAGTTGTCTTACTTAATAAACTAAAAAAAAGAGCTGTTAGGAGGTGTTTCTCTTGAATCGTCGCCGTAATATTTTTGTTCTTGTACTCATTGGTCTGAGTGTATTTGGCCTTTTAACTACACTCATTTTTGAGCCAGGGCAACTATTAAAACAAATAGCTATTTATGCTTTTTTTGGTGTTGTAATCTTCCTTATTTATAGATGGTTTGTTAGACGGCGAATTGGTGGAAAAGAACACTCTGCATATTTAAGAGCAGCCAAACAATCCGCAAAGCGCTTTAACGATCAAGGAAGTAAAAAAAGTAATGTACTTGGTTCAATTAACAAAAAAGCAAACATAACCAGTATAAAAAAGCCTAATCAACCAACCACACCAAAGAAGAAGTCAACACCAACTCACCTTACAGTGATTGAAGGAAAAAAAGGGAAAAAGAAGAATCGAGCTTTCTTTTAGAAAACTTGTTTCTTCTTTTTTTTGTTATTTTAATATGTCCATTTTTTCAAGAAGTCTATCGCTCTTTGTTCTCCGATTTCAATAATTGATTGTTTTTGCTCTTCCGTAAGGTCAAATTCTGTTGTAAGGTTTCCTTCTAAAGGGATGAAGATGATGTTTTTTTCATGTCTTCTAGATACGTACCGTGCGTCATGGGCGTCTTTCATTGTTTCAAATAATGCCGTAAATAGCTGGATAGCGTTATTTATTTGGTTTGCAGGTTTTTCTGTATAGCTAGTACTCAATTTTATTCCTAGTAATGGTCTAGCTTTCTTTTCTTCTTCAAAAAGCCATATTGGAAAATTACTTAAGACCGCTCCATCTACAATTATGCTTTTACTTTCTTTTATGTTTAATTTTATTGGGTCAAAAAAATAGGGTAAACTACAACTCATTCGCACAGCTTTAGCAACTGAAAAGGTGCTTGGGTCAATACCGTACTGTTTCAAGCCATCAGGTAGAACAAGGATTTTACCGTTCGTAAGATCTGAAGCAACTAGCCGAAGGGATTGATGTGGTAGATCAGCAAATGTTTTAACTCCTTTTTTCTCAAGCTTCTCTTCAATCCATGTTTCTAATACCTGGCCTTTATAAAGCCCTAGCTTCCAATACAATAGTAGCCAATTAGAAAAGGGAAAGGGGATAAACGTTTTTCTTTTATCCAAAAATTGTTTCATATTTATCTCATCCATTAATTCAATAATTTCTGAACTTGTATAACCCGCTGCAATAAATGCAGCTAGTAACGAGCCAGCACTTGTACCTGCTAAGCGCTTAAACTTATACCCCTTTTCCTCGATCGCTTTAAACGCACCAATTAACGCAAATCCTTTTATTCCACCTCCAGAAAATACGCCATCAATATTCAATAAGAAATCCCCCTCTTACTTTTGATATATATGTATCAAAACCAGAGGTGAATTAGACCAAAAAAAAGAATAGTGTTAACAGGCTTAACCCTGAACACTATTCTTCATTTCGTCTTTGGACATCACGTAATTCGGTAATTCTTGAATTATCTTCTTCAAAAAACTGAACTAAATCGCCAATTCGATCAATCGCATTCCAACTTAAATGATGTTCAATTCCTTCTACATCATTGTAGATTTTATCATCCTCAACACCAATTATTTTCATAAATTGTTCTAATAAATCGTGTCTAAAAACCAATCTCTTACCAATCTTTTTACCCTTTGGAGTTAAAACTAGGCCTCTATATTTTTCATATATTAAATATTCATCTTTATCCAGTTTCTGAACCATTTTCGTTACTGAGGAGGGATGGACTGACAGAGCTTCAGCAATATCGGAAACTCTTGCGTAGCCTTTATCTTCAATTAACATATATATTTGTTCAATGTAATCTTCCATACTTGGTG
Organism: Cytobacillus suaedae; assembly: GCA_014960805.1. Lineage (GTDB taxonomy): Bacteria > Bacillota > Bacilli > Bacillales > Bacillaceae_L > Bacillus_BV > Bacillus_BV suaedae. The sequence continues at coordinate 3,115,137 of CP063163.1, forward strand.
TTGGCATTTTGTCTCCTCCATAACTTAGCCGGAAAGCTTCTTGTATTAAAAGTTTACAATAGAACCTATAGGCTGACAAGCAATTAAGGAAACGTTTACTACAACTTACGTGAAATATTGAATTTCAGCACCTGGGAAAAATTCATGAATGTAGCGTCTAATTGTTGTTTCCAGGTCTTCTGCGGCTTCTGTTTTATAGACATATTTCCCGATTCCATAGCGGCCCCATTTATACTTTCGATCTTCTTCATTCATTTCAAGCTTAGTCTTAGGATATCTTTGCTGAATAACTTTCTTTGCAGGCTTTGTAAAACGGTGTTGGATGAGTTCAAAAGATAAGTTTGAAAGATCGATCCCTTGAAGTGACGCATGCAATCTTTCAAAAAGTTCAAAATAACCCTCTTGCCAGTCATCATGCATATAAATAGGTGCAACGATAAAGCCTAAAGGATAATTTGCATTTGCCACCTTACGTGCCGCCTCAAGCCTTTCCTCAAAAGAAGAAGTCCCGGGTTCGAAATTCTTTATTACATAGCGTGAATTTACACTAAAGCGAAACCTAGTATTTCCATTATGCTTCGCATCTAAAAGGTGGTCTACATGGTGATATTTCGTTACAAATCGAAGTCTTCCTAAATCAGTATTACCTATGAACTCAATGGTCTTTTTAAGTGAATGGGTTAAGTGATCTAGTCCTACAATATCCGAAGTACAAGCCGCTTCAAACCGCGTGATTTCTGGTTCTCTTTCTTTTATATACTTTGTTGCTTGTTCAAAAATATCTTCAAGATTCACATAAGTCCGAATGTAAGGTTTACTACCAAGAGTCGTTTGTAAATAACAATAGTGACAGTGACCCATACAGCCTGTTGCCAATGGAATGGCGTACTCAGCTGAAGGTTTTGATGTATCAAACTTTAATGTTCTTCGAATACCAACCACGAGTGTAGACTTGGCAATTCTGTATTTTTGGTTTTCGTTGTCACCTGGTAAATCACGGACTTGATTGTGCGATGTGGTTTCCCTAATTTCAATCCCCATCTTTTCAAATTTCTCTTTTAACTCGACCCCTAGTGGATAGTCAAGGGCCTTTGGCTCTATGTAAACGAGCTGTGGAATAAATGGTTCCATGGTTTCACCTCTTTTAAGGTTAGTATGACCGGATAAGGTAGGTTAAAAGACGCCAATGGTTTCCATTAAAGAAAGGTCTTAATTTTGGATATATAAGGTTAAACAAAAGTTAATAGGAGGGGTGTTAAATAATGAACTCTAATGAAGGAAAGCGTTTGAGAGAAAAGTTGGAAAGGTTAAGGCATATCAAGAAATTAACGATGAGATTGCGAAGGATAAGGAATTACGAAATATGCAGCCAACTCCGGAGCCGAAGGATTTTGAGGAAATTGAGTATTGATTGGTAGGACAATTTTTGACCGATATCTAGCTTGATTTGACCGATAAGATTTTAGCTTGACCGATTCCATTTGATAGTTGACCGATCAATTGTTTTGGTAGACCGAAAAACTTCATTTTAACAGGTTCAGCCGATTCTAATAAGGTTGATTGTCGAGTCCAATTTTAATATCTACAGCAAAAAAGACCCAATTCGGGTCTTTTCGCTTTTTTATAATCCACATTTAAGTTGTGCGCCACATCCAGTACACGTATTGCAGCCTCCAAGGTCTTCAACCGTACCTTGACGACAAACTGGACATGTATTTCCAACTTCTGAACCGATAGTAACGTCTGTAGAACGTAGTGCATTAATTGTATCTACTAATACAACATGACTCTTTTTCTTTTCAGTAGTCTCTGTAACAACTTCATCTTCAAATGTGTTTTCTTCGGCTTTAAGTGTTAATACTTGTGAGTCACGGCTACCGTCTACATAGACAGTTCCACCTTTTGCTCCACCTTTGTATAAACGCTCATACACTCCTTCAACCTGCTCAACTGTGTAGCCCCTAGGAGCGTTAACTGTTTTACTGATTGAACTATCGATCCAACGTTGGATTACACATTGAACGTCAGCGTGTGCCTCTGGTGCAAGCTCCATTGCAGATACAAACCATTTAGGAAGATTATTTGGGTCTGCGTCAGGATTATTATCTAAATACTCTTGAACAATATCTGCTTTTACTTCAATAAACTTACCAAGACGTCCACTTCTGAAATAAGAGAAGGAGAAGTAAGGTTCTAAGCCTGTGGATACTCCAACCATTGTCCCAGTGCTTCCTGTAGGAGCTACAGTTAAAAGGTGTGAATTACGAATACCGTATTCTTTAATACCATTCTTTATGTCTTCTGGCATTTTTTCCATGAAGCCAGTTTGAGTAAATGCACTTCTTAAACGATTTGTGCCTTCTTCATTTTCACCTTCTAAGAATGGGAAGCTTCCCTTTTCTTTTGCAAGTTCAATTGAAGCACGGTAAGCTGTTGTTGCGATCGTCTCGAACACCTCATCTACAAGCTTATTGCCTTCTTCTGAACCATACTCAGTTTCACAATAGATAAGTAGGTCGTGTAATCCCATTACACCAAGACCAACACGTCGTTCGCTTAATGCTTGTTTTTTATTTGGTTCTAGGAAGTATGGAGTAGCATCGATAACGTTATCCTGCATTCTAACTCCTACTTCAACAGTCTTCTTAAGTTTTTCAAAGTTAACCGTTTTTGTTTCTTTATCAGCCATTTCAGCAAGGTTAACTGCTGCTAGGTTACATACTGAATATGGCGCAAGTGGTTGTTCCCCACACGGATTTGTCGCAACAACTTGTTGCCCATAAGCTTTCGCATTTGTCATTTCATTCGCATTATCAATGAAGAAAATTCCTGGTTCTGCTGAATACGTAGCACAAATGTTGACTAGGTTCCAAAGCTCTTTCGCTTTGATTTTACGGTACACTCGTACTTTGTGTCCTAGTTTCTCCCATTCTCTTACGTCTCCAACTTTATGCCATTCTTCATTATACGTTTTCATTTCAGCTTGATCGTAGCTTTCAACATCAGGGAAGCGAAGCTCATAATAAGCATCTTCTTCAACAGCTTGCATGAACTCTTTTGTTAAACAAATAGAGATGTTAGCACCAGTTAGGAACTCAGAATTGTGAACTGTGTAATTTCCACCTGTTATAAGCTTCAATTCCGCTTCCTTAATCGTTTTTTCACTGAATCCACCTTGACCCGGAATTGATTTGTAGTTAACTATACCTTGGTACATATCTTTTTCTTGTTCAGATAGTGGAGTGAATTTTAATTTATCTTGAGCGTACTTCTTTATCGCCTCATCGTTTGTGTTTTCGATTAAGTATCTTAAGATTCTAGGATTTTGCATTTTTGAAATGATGAATTCAATAATGTCTGGATGCCAGTCCGCAAGCATGATCATTTGGGCACCGCGGCGCGACCCCCCCTGCTCAACTAAATGAGTAAGCTTCGCAATATCATCTAACCAAGAAACAGAACCAGATGATTTACCATTTACTCCACGAGCCAAGGCATTTCGTGGTCTTAGCGTGGAACCATTTGTTCCTACTCCGCCACCACGGCTCATAATCTCCATAACTTGTTTTCTATGCTCTGATATGCCTTCACGAGAATCTTGAACATATGGCATTACATAACAATTAAAGAATGTAACTTCTGTTCCAGCACCTGCTCCATATAATACACGGCCAGCTGGGATAAAATTTAAGTTCACAAGCTCTGCATAGAACTTCTCAAACCATTCTTGTCGCTTTTCTTCAGTTTTTTCTACTGATGCAAGACCTGTTGCGTTTCGCTTAGCAATTTGCTCGTAGTAGATTTCTAAAGGCTTTTCAATTACGTCAAGAGATCTCTTAATAATACCCGTTTCAACTTCCTCCGGGCTATCTAGTACACCACGGTATTCCTCTTCAACTAGTACTCTAGCAGCTTTCTGCTCCCAATCAATATCCACGATATATCCAAGACCACGTGCAGGGAACTTAGGGTCTTCTTTAATCGTTAATACAACAAAGTCACCAGCTGTTAATGTAATTTTTTCGGTATCCTTGAAAGTATAACGATCAAGCATGACAAGACGTGATACTCCTTTATGAGTAAGTACCATATCTTCTGTTATTGGGTGAACTTGAGGAAAAAGCCTAATATCTTGATTAAGCCTTTCTACATTCACCATATTCTTTTTTTCTAGCACAACAGCCATTCTCACATCTCCCTTGTCACTCAGTTTATAGCTTGTCCCATACGAGAGATATAACTTCTCTTTAACTCTCGTGTGTTGTCTTATTTAGCAATAACCATAACTTAACATATCTCTCCATCGCAAATCAACATAAAAATCTATATATAGTATATAATTATTTTTCGACAATACTACATATTGATTTTTGGTCAACTATAACTTTTTTTGTCAAACTTTAAATAGTTTAAAAACGGAAGATAAAAAGAGATAAACTTAGATTAATCTCGATTAATGACCAAATTTGAAATAATTTGTCGGTTGCAAAATGCTCCTCTAAAACGAGCCCATATAAATAAAGACTTTTAAAAAATCCATAAAAAAAAGCGACTAAAAAAAGTCGCTTGTGTTTTATCTTTTAAAATTCCAATCAGGATTTGCATATCTCTTCTTTACAATCTCTTCTACATATAGTATTTCTTCTTTAGAAAGAGTATAAGCCTCAAGTTTAATATTAAGACCCTTTTCAAAACCTTCCTTAAAAGCATTCTTTGCCTCATCAATCGTAACTGGCTCTCCTCTGAGTGCATTAATGGCCACAGCTTTATTTTTAAAATTACGTTGCAGCCTTTCTTTTACACGATCATTCGGATACTTAAAGACATCAAAGAGCTTGTCCTCATCTATATCTAGTAAGATAGAGCCATGTTGAAGAATAACACCTTTTTGACGTGTCTGAGCACTTCCTGCTACTTTTCGTCCTTCTACTACTAACTCATACCAAGATGGTGCATCAAAGCATACAGCAGACCTCGGATCTTTTAGACCTGCTTTTTCTTCCTCCGTTTTAGGTACCGCAAAATAAGCATCCAGCCCTAACAATCGAAACCCTTGTAAAACACCTTCAGAAATCACTCTATAAGCCTCAGTAACAGTGTGAGGCATTTCAGGGTGATCTTCTGAAACAATCACACTATATGTAAGTTCCTGATCATGTAAAACACCTCTACCACCCGTAGGTCGTCGTACGAATCCTAAACCATATTTCTTAACAGCATCTAAGTCTATTTCCTTATCTACCTTCTGAAAATAACCTATCGATAATGTAGGTGGATTCCAACCGTAAAAACGAATTGTTGGTGGAATTTTATGTTCACTATGCCAATCAAGCAAGGCTTCATCTAATGCCATATTAAATTCAGGAGAACAGTCGCCTGAATCAATGAATCTCCATGTTTCTACAGTCATTTTTCATCCCTCTTTAACACCAATTTCAATTTGCTTTTTTAGTCTAACAAAATAAACACTCGATTCAAAGTAAAAACAACAGAATTCCTTTGATTATTCATGTTATCACTTATATAATAGAGTATGTCGATGAGAAGAGGAAAAAAGAAGGAGTCGATTTTGTGGAAATGATTTATATTACACTTGGAGCATTAGGAGCATTTATAACTTACGCTATCATCATGTTTTTGTATCAAAGAAAAATTCTAAAAACGTTAACTGAAGAAGAATTCCGTGCTGGCTACCGTAAAGCACAGTTAATAGATGTTCGAGAACAAAATGAATTCGAAAATGGCCACATTTTAGGTGCTCGTAATATTCCATTATCACAATTAAAAATGCGCCTTAAAGAAATACGCCCGGACAAGCCTGTTTACTTGTACTGTCAAAATGGAATGAGAACAGGTAGAGCAGCTCAAATGTTAAAAAGAAAAGGCTACCAGGACCTTAACCAACTTAAAGGTGGTTTCAAAACATGGTCTGGTAAAATTAAAACGAAAAATAGTTAGGAAGAATATAGCCTACCTTTAATAGATAGGCTATTTTTTTGTATAAAAAATAGGTTAAACGATAATTCGTCTAACCTATCTTAAGACAAAGCAGCCTAGTGTATCCTATAATAATTACGAAAATGTCTTATCGATAGCACTTTCAGTATCTAATACAGAAGGGTTAACATAACGTTTCGTAACATTAACATCAGAATGTCCGGCCAATTCAGCTACTGTTGCTAAATCAACCCCATTTTGTACTAAGTCAAAGCAAAATGTATGACGTAATTTGTGTGGGTTTACATTATAGTTTTTCAACATATACTGTACACCTCTAGTTGAAATACGTTTATTTACACTTGATATAAACAATGCATCTTGAGATGTTTCAATACTTTCAATATATTTCACTAAATGATGTTGTAAGTCTTTTGATAAAGGTATCGTTCTTTTTACCTCCCCAGAAGAATTACGAATTAACAGTTTTCCCTTACCGCTAACCGAGTCAACTTGTATATCTGAACGATCTAATGCACACAGTTCAGAAATTCTAATACCAGTATGCAACAAAGTGTATACAATGGCTATATTACGTAAATCACCGTCAAGTTCTACTTCCTTTAAAAGAGCTTTTCTCTCACTCAATTCCAAAATTTCCGGAGTAGAATCATCTTTTTCCTTTTCAACGCGGCTAACGTCTCTAATAATTTCATATCTATTTAAATATTTTGCATAAACACTTATTGTTGAGAATGCTTTTTCAATCGTTGCAGGGCTTCTATCTAATGATTCAAGATACTGCATATAGTCTTGAACATCCTCTTTGGATAGATTGGTTATATCCTTGTCACACTCTAACATCCAGTCAAAAAATTTCACCATCGCACCATTATATGTTTTAACAGTGCTCTCAGACTTGCCATTCGATAATAACCATTCCCCAAAAGGTGTTAGAAGACTATTTAATTCAGTATGTTGTACCATTCTAGATCGCCCCCTTATTTAATTTATATTAATATCTTAACACATTAGTTCGCAGAAGTAAATTTCTATATCAAAAAAAGAAGGGTATATTACTCCCTTCTTTGGTAAATCTTATGTGTTTTAAAAGCGGGTGATGAGAATCGAACTCACGACATCAGCTTGGAAGGCTGAGGTTTTACCATTAAACTACACCCGCATGAAATCAAAATTGGAGGCGACACCCGGATTTGAACCGGGGATAAAGGTTTTGCAGACCTCTGCCTTACCACTTGGCTATGCCGCCATTAGTTACAGTCTATCTTATGGTCCTAACCTACTAAATATTACAAAAAACTTGGCAGGGGCAGTAGGAATCGAACCCACACTGGAGGTTTTGGAGACCTCAGTTCTACCTTTAAACTATGCCCCTAAGTAAAAACATGTGCATAAATATTTAAAAT